>NZ_MBRK01000008.1:0-600 GCF_002224835.1 Paenibacillus sp. SSG-1 | reverse complement strand
CATCCTCTCAACTTAATTTTTCGAATTTTGATAACACTCCAGCACAAACGGACAATGCTTACATTGGCTGCCTGGAGTAGGCGGAAACAAAGAAGAAGCCATATCCGGGAATGATTCCAGACAAGACTTCTTCATTTCAATTTCTTCCGCCAAACCACGCGCCCATTCTCTAGCTTCATTGGCATCAGACTCGTTATATACAAACGATTCTGCTTTCCTGAAGCGTAGAAAGTACAATGTCCCCATGACTTGCCGGAGTCCTCTCATTTTCATAATTGCCCAAGCATATAATGCAAGCTGCCTTGTATCATTTGCTCGGTACGGCCGCCAATTCGATTTCCAATCCCAAAATCGTTCCTCTTCCAGAAGATCAATGTAGCCTTGAAGTTGAATACCGTCTCCAAGTGGAAGTACAAAATGAACTTCCGTTTGTCCCCTGACTTCCGGAGCACGCTGCACCAATGAAGCAATCTCTTCATAAGTCACTTCGGGATGAAAATCTGATTCAATAATTGCCTCTATAATGGCTTCATGCTCAGATACTCCATTGATCTTTAGCTCAATCGCTTTATGAACTGCTTTTCCAAGAGCTAGTGGTTT
>NZ_MBRK01000007.1:0-697 GCF_002224835.1 Paenibacillus sp. SSG-1 | reverse complement strand
GAACTGAATGTAGTTGAAAAATCAGGTTCGTGGTTTTCTTATGCCGGTGATCGTTTAGGGCAAGGCAGGGAGAATGCTAAGCAGTTCTTAAAGGAACATCCGGAGATAGCTTCCAAAATCGACAGTGAGATCCGCGGATCTGAGGTAAAGCTGAAACCGGTTATGGAAGAAGCGGAAGATCGGGAATTTGCAGCCGGATAACATGGGAACGTATGATTGCATTTTAAAAATCACAATGCTATAATATTCCTGTAATTATCTTTACCTCTACACTCCCGTTTGCCGGAGAGAAGAGTTGCCTGTATAGGCTATAATTGTTGTACCTCCCCTACAAAGCTTTATAGCTGAGGATTAAAGTAGGATAAAGTCATTACCCCCGACATCTCCAGTGCTGAGAACAAGGGAAGAAGAGTACCGAAAGGCTCTGATAAAGGTCAAACCGCACGCACATGTGTAATTTAATGTACTGATAATGAATTAAAGCCGATTTTTGCATGGATTCGTCCGTGCAGAGATCGGCTTTTTTTATTTTCAAAAAAATGAAAGGGTGATCGAAGCATGTTTATGCACTGGTTCAAAAAGGGCAAGCGTCAAGATTCATTAGTTTCACGTCATAAGCTGGTTCTTCCCAATGAGAGTGAGTGGACTAAGCTCAAGCTAATGTGGGAGAAATCCAGAAATAAGCATAGCCCTTTAG
>NZ_MBRK01000006.1:0-708 GCF_002224835.1 Paenibacillus sp. SSG-1 | reverse complement strand
ACCGAGGCTAGCCCTAAAGCTATTTCGGGGAGAACCAGCTATCTCCGAGTTCGATTGGAATTTCTCCGCTACCCCCACCTCATCCCCGAATTTTTCAACATTCGTGGGTTCGGGCCTCCAGTGCGTGTTACCGCACCTTCACCCTGGACAGGGGTAGATCACACGGTTTCGGGTCTACGTCCACGTACTCATTCGCCCTATTCAGACTCGCTTTCGCTGCGGCTCCGGCTTCTCACCTTAACCTTGCACGGGAACGTAACTCGCCGGTTCATTCTACAAAAGGCACGCCATCACCCATAAACAGGGCTCTGACTTCTTGTAAGCACACGGTTTCAGGTTCTATTTCACTCCCCTTCCGGGGTGCTTTTCACCTTTCCCTCACGGTACTGTTTCACTATCGGTCGCTAGGGAGTATTTAGCCTTAGCAGATGGTCCTGCCAGATTCATACGGGGTTTCACGTGCCCCGCACTACTCGGGATCCGTCTCGGAGGGAACTGACTTTCGGCTACAGGGCTTTTACCTTCTATGCCGGGCCTTTCCAGACCTCTTCGCCTAACCAATTCCTTTGTAACTCCATGTGAGACGTCCCACAACCCCGGCCAGCAAGCTGACCGGTTTAGGCTGTTCCGCGTTCGCTCGCCGCTACTGACGGAATCACTCTTGTTTTCTCTTCCTCAGGGTACTTAGATGTTTCAGTTCCCCTGGTA
>NZ_MBRK01000005.1:301-762 GCF_002224835.1 Paenibacillus sp. SSG-1 | reverse complement strand
TTTCTATGGAGAATCGCTTCCTGCAACGGAAGCATTCAAATACAAATCTAGCCAGGTCGGCTAGTTACTCACTCGTTGCTCAGTTTTGAGAGAGCAAACCTCTTTCAAAACGCGTTTGGTGGCGATAGCGGAGGGGTTCCACGCGTACCCATCCCGAACACGACCGTTAAGCCCTCCAGCGCCGATGGTACTTGGACCGAAGGGTCCTGGGAGAGTAGGACGTTGCCAAGCGCAAACCCTTATGGGTTTCAAATGAATAATTCCCATACACGATATGGGCCCTTAGCTCAGTTGGTTAGAGCGCACCCCTGATAAGGGTGAGGTCGGTGGTTCGAGTCCACTAGGGCCCACCATATAAACTTCATTCAAGTGTAAATCACTTATTGGGGTTATTTATGGGGCTATAGCTCAGCTGGGAGAGCGCCTGCCTTGCAAGCAGGAGGTCAGCGGTTCGATCCCGC
>NZ_MBRK01000005.1:0-291 GCF_002224835.1 Paenibacillus sp. SSG-1 | reverse complement strand
CGATTCGGGATTTGGTATGATATAAGTCCGGTCGCGAGACTGGATGATTTGATCCTTGAAAACTAGATAACGAAACGAATCTGCGTTTTAGAAATATCCTTTTAGCTGCTTGTGTCTTCATTGAAAGACCAAGAAGAAAAAAGTAGCAGACGAGTGTTTTGAACGATGAGAGCCTTTGGCTTTGCGCTTGCGCAAAACAAGAAAACGAATCGGACAAAACAGGAGTCAAATGGTTAAGCTACTAAGAGCACACGGAGGATGCCTAGGCGCTAGGAGCCGATGAAGGACGTG
>NZ_MBRK01000004.1:0-1033 GCF_002224835.1 Paenibacillus sp. SSG-1 | reverse complement strand
TCGGGTTTCCGATCCCGATCATTCTGGCGCTGGCCTTCAACGAGGTCCGAAACGGCTTCTTCAAGAAGCTGTCCCAGACGGTGACGTACGCACCGCACTTCATTTCCATGGTCGTTATGGCCGGGATGATTATCACGTTCCTTTCGCCGTCGACGGGGATCGTCACCCACATGATCGAGGGTCTGGGCCTGAAATCACCGGACTTCCTCACCGACCCGCGCTGGTTCAAGACGATGTACGTCTTCTCGGACGTGTGGCAGAGCGCCGGCTGGGGCACGATCATCTATCTCGCCGCGCTCTCGGGCGTTGATCCGGGGCTGCATGAGGCGGCGATTATCGACGGGGCCTCGCGCTTCCAGCGCTTGCGGCACATCAACATCCCGGTGCTGGTCCCGACGATGACCATCCTGCTCATCCTGAATATGGGCAGCCTGCTCGGGGTCGGCTTTGAGAAAATCCTGCTGCTGCAAAACCCGCTCAACATGAGCTCGTCGGACGTCATTTCCACCTTCGTCTACCGCTCGGGTCTGGTGGATGCGCAGTACAGCTTCTCGACCGCCATCGGCCTGTTCAACTCGGTCATCAATGCGGTATTGCTCATCGTCGTCAATCAGATCGTCCGCCGTACGAGCGAGAACAGTTTGTGGTAGAGAGGAGGGGCTTCGATGTTATCCGGAGTCAGAGAAACCCGGCGGGATAAAGTTTTTCTCGCCTTCAATTACCTGTATGTGTTTCTGGCGTTTCTAATCGTGTTCTACCCGCTGGTGTACATGGTCAGCGCCTCCATCAGCGACCCGAAAGCGGTCGGGTCGGGGGAGATGTGGCTGTGGCCGAAAGGCATTACGTTTGACGGCTACAAGCGGGTGTTCGAGAACACAAGCATCTGGACGGGGTATGGCAACACAATTCTGTACACCGTGGTCGGGACCGCGATCAACCTGCTCGTGACGCTGCCGGCGGCGTATGCGCTGAGCCGCAAGGACTTTGTCGGCCGCAACTTCTTTATGGGCATGTTCATGGTCACGATGTTTTT
>NZ_MBRK01000003.1:0-1356 GCF_002224835.1 Paenibacillus sp. SSG-1 | reverse complement strand
CGTTGAGCAGTTTGATCTGGCGTCTGTCTTTTTTGTGAAACGCCTTCCTCAGCTGATTACAGAGCCATTGCGGCAAGGGTGATCTCCTCCTCTTGCATTCCGTCTCTACGGTCAGCATATGGGGAGAACGCCCAAAGCGTGCAGGTCTCATTTGAATTTCCCGGGTTCTGCAAGGGGACGGGATTGTATTTTATAAACGCATCCCATTATGCATTCCTTCACGATTCTCTTCGCTGTGATCCCGGTTCAGTTCATGGCTATTTCCGTAATAACGCTGCGGCGGCCTAGCCCTCCGCTTCCTCCTCATACCACTGTTCCAGTTGGGCTTGAAGGGCACGGATTTCGGTCAGCAGGGCGATGAGGGGATAGCTCTGTTCATCAATCGAAGCAAAGGACTGCTCCAATGCGTTGATGTAGGCAAGTCCATCCTGAATTTGCAGATGTTCCTGCAGCAGATCCAACTGATCGCATTCCGCCACGGCGAGCGGCAGCTCCGGGACGACGGAGGCGGTCAATTTGTCTATTTCCTTATTGAGGCGCAGGTTCAGCGCGCTGAGCTGGTAAGCGTAATCGGCGGGCATTTCCACAAAAAAGAGGTCGGCATTTTTCTGTAAAATTACATATCTCATCTTCGGCATAAGGCGCAAAAATCTCCCTCCATAACATTCTACTTGTCAGTGTAGCGTATGGGGAAGTTATAATTCAAGAGAATGTTTCTTTCGGGACAACCGCCCCGAAGACCGTCAAATTCAGTCAGAGGAGGACCTCATGGACGTCATGAGCAATGAAGAGCTGCAAGCTTGGGTGGAGCGGATTTCGGAGGAAAGCTTCGGCCTGCCTTTCAGGCATCGGGCCACGTTCAACCGGAGATTATCCACAACGGGCGGGCGCTATTTTATGAAAAGCCATCATATCGAAATCAATCCCCATCAGCTCGAAGCGAACGGGCGGGAGGAAGTGGAAAAGATCATCAAGCATGAGCTGTGCCATTACCATTTGCACCTGACGGGAAGGGGCTACAAACACCGGGATCCGGATTTTAAAATGCTGCTGCAGCAGGTCGGGGGAAGCCGATACTGCCAGTCGCTGCCTTCGGCGCGTGAGCGTAAGGTTCAGCCTTACCGGTACCAGCTGGTGTGCCGCCAGTGCGGGATGGTGTACCTGCGCAAACGCAAGGTCGATCCCCGCCGTTACCGGTGCGGGAAATGCGCTGGAAATCTTCGTTTGAACAAGCTTGACTCCGCTACAAAATCATGATAAATTATTTGGTGTTACCATATAACAACGTTCCCTGATAGCTCAGTTGGTAGAGCACTCGACTGTTAATCGAGTTGTCACAGGTTCGAGTCCTGTTCG
>NZ_MBRK01000002.1:0-1630 GCF_002224835.1 Paenibacillus sp. SSG-1 | reverse complement strand
TAGTTGCTCCTGAAAAAGTCGATTTTCAAAAATAGTTTCGGGTTGCTGGCTGGGTTGTGAGGGGGAACTTTCCCTAATGATCGGTTTCCATGTTAGTTTTGGAGCATTTTTGCCGCTCTTTGCAGGTTGTGGGTCAGAATCCCGAAGCCGACCCAGCATTTTGAGCCGACAAAGCCCCGATACCTGCTGCGGTTCAAACCGTACTTCCGCTTGAGAAGACTAATCTTCGCTTCTCCAGCTGCACGGTAACGCTGCAAGTCTTTGAACCATAATTCGTTTTCGTACTCGGATCGGGCAATGCCTTTTTTGCCCTTTCGCGGCAAGCTAGCTCGCTTCACACCAAGTTCGGTAATGGCCGTTTCGTTCTTCTTGCTTGAGAAACCGCGGTCGGTCGCTACAGCTTGCGGCGCTTTGCCGAATTGCTTGATATGCGCCTGTACAGCGGGAACGAGCAGTTCATCATCCGAGGGGTTCCCCTCGTAGACAGCGTAGCCGGTCACAAAGCCGCTTTCCGTCTCGTCGATTCGCACCTTGTAGCCGAACTCAGTTCCTTTGGCCAGCTTACCTTTCTTAATCGGTCTTGCTTCCGGGTCAAAGAAACTGACGATCCGATCTGCGATGATTCGATTGCCGGAAACGACCTGTTTGGCTTGTTCCAACAACTTGCCGGTTAGCGTGACCGCCTCGGTCAGTTTGGTTTTACTTTGTCGAAGAGCAGCTTTGCCCTTGTCTTGCAGTTTCTCGATAACGGCTTGCGCCTTGTTCACAACGTTCTCGGCTACTTCGATTACGCTCCCAGTGATCCGGTCAACTTCTTCCCAAGATTCACGGGTGCGGCGACGTAGAACTTTCGCGATGGACAGAATCTTTTCCTTGATTTCTGCCGTACGATCTTCAAAGCCTTGAACAGTGTGGGAGGCGACTTTCCGGATTTTCTGAATCGTTCGAGTGATGACTTTTACGCCATCTTGCAACAGCGTAGCGTCTGTCGGGTGATGGATGTCGGATTCCACAACCGTCGTATCCGTGCGCAATTTGCGGGTTTTCAGAACGGCTTTTTCCTCACACTGCTTTACGAGTGCGGCATTGATGTCTTCGACGATCTTGTCGCCGTAGCGTTTGCGGGCATAGATGAGCGTAGACGGGTCGGGCATCGGTTCGTCGATGGCAAACCGGCAGAACATTCGCCATGTGATGCTGTCACCGACTTCCTTCACGAGTGACTCGTAGCCCAAATTGTATTTATGCTTCAGGACCATAAGACGGATGTACTTTTCAATTGCAAGCGTAGGACGGCCGCTTTTCTTGCCTTTCGGGTGCAACTCAGTAAACGGTTGAAGAAAACGGTCGTCGTCCAGTAATTGATCTATGATTGCAAGCTCGACCGGCAACTTTCTAACAGATTCCGGGAGAATGGCATCCCAGATGGTCAATTGCTCGTCTCGAAGTTTCAACATTTTCTTCACCTCTTGGAAGGATTCCCGAGGGCTTCTGTTGAACTCCTATAGCAAAGGAATTCTTCCCTCGGGGTGTGGAACTTTGTTATCTCGTCAATAACAATTTCCATTTTGAGGTGCTGAATTCCTTTTAATTATGCTCAAAACACCCTGACTTTTTCAGGGGAAACTAG
>NZ_MBRK01000001.1:7550230-7556382 GCF_002224835.1 Paenibacillus sp. SSG-1 | reverse complement strand
GCATTCTCCCTGCCTTGCCCTAAACGATCACCGGCATAAGAAAACCACGAACCTGATTTTTCAACTACATTCAGTTCAACTCCGAGATCAAGAAGGGTTGCTTCTTTCGAAATGCCTTCACCATACATCATATCAACCTCAACCTGCTTAAACGGTGGTGCAACCTTATTCTTAACGACCTTAATACGTGTCCGGCTTCCCACCATCTCATTACCTAATTTGATCGTCTCCATACGACGTACATCAAGACGAACCGATGAATAGAATTTCAATGCACGGCCCCCAGGAGTTACTTCCGGACTTCCAAACGATACACCGACTTTCTCCCGGAGTTGATTAATAAAGATAGCTATCGTCTTGGATTTGCTAAGCGAACCGGATAATTTTCGCATCGCTTGAGACATGAGTCGGGCTTGAAGTCCTACATGAGAATCCCCCATCTCTCCCTCGATCTCTGCTTTAGGAACAAGGGCCGCTACAGAGTCAATTACGATAATATCTACCGCTCCTGTTCTCACCAGCGCATCTGCAATTTCAAGCGCCTGTTCACCGGTATCGGGCTGGGACAACAGTAATTCATCAATGTTAACGCCTATATTCTTCGCGTAAAGTGGATCAAGTGCATGTTCGGCGTCAATGAAAGCAGCTTGTCCTCCTAACTTCTGTACTTCAGCAATCGCGTGTAGTGCCACTGTTGTTTTACCGGAGGATTCTGGACCATAAACCTCAATAATTCGTCCTCTTGGAAAACCTCCTACACCTAAAGCTATATCAAGAGCAAGATTGCCGCTCGAAACGGTTTCAACTTGGACATGAGCTGCCTCCCCTAATTTCATGACAGCCCCTTTCCCATAAGACTTCTCAATTTCCTTCAAAGCCTTTTCTAGTGCCGCTTGTCTGTTTTCTTGGTTGTCCATAGTCCAAAACTCCTCCCTATAATACGAATGTATGTTCCTTTTTATAGGAACAATTTACCACACATATGTTCGTATTTCAATAGGAAAGGAGATTTTTCCCAAGACATTTACTTAATTACCCATTCTCCCTTGATCTGCCTGTAGAAACGATATTCTTGTTTCAGGTCAGCGTCCAGTAGTAACTTCGCTTCCTTCAAAAGTTCATTCAACGGCATAACTGCTTCAAGAGATTCTGATATTGCGATAATGGGATACGACGAGTGCCGTAATGATGCATGCAAGTGACTGGTATCACCACGGATCACCAATACATTTCTGGATTCAGATCCAATCTCAACTCTCCCCGTAAAGGGATAAGGAGCGGCATGAATTTGAAACGCTTTTTGTTTATCCCGCATGGCACAGCAAAACTGAAAAAACACTAAATGGGACAAAATCTGTTCCATTGTCCATGTTCTCCAGAACTCATGTGACCATTCCAAGTTGAGTAATTGCGCAGCTCGCGGGCCAATCGTATAGACGGGTATCGTGTTCTTGTTCTTGAGAAGTAGGTGCTGAATCAGCTTCTTCTCAGCTAACATGCGCCGGACTTGATGTCGTTTCCACTGGAATAGACGCCCCATCTGAACACTTCCCATACAGCCGATCAAACCAAGCGATCTGAGTCCATCTGCTTCGGTAGCCGCTCGTAATGGAGCATATCCCGGTTCAAGCTCTTCCGGAAATGAAGCAGGTTTAAACGTCCATTCATGCGTAATAGAGAAGGGTGATGTTTTCATACAAAGCTCCTTTCTAAAACTGAAGTAAGGAAAGAGGCGAGAATCGCCCCTTTCACTTTTTGGGAATAATCCGCCCATAAATCCGTTCTTGCTTAGGGTCAACTCCGCGGACCCGAATATAAACCGTGTCGCCCCGCTTCACTTTTCCGAACCGGATATGCGGAACCAGAGCATCGACTCCGCGCTCAAGATTAACAAAGATGCCATATTCCATTACACCGGAGACCTTACCTTTGTATGTTCCTTTGGATACATAACGTTTTGCGCAATCCGGCCATGGACTTTTCTCTGTTGCCTTCTTGCTAACCTTCACGATTTTATTTTCTTTATCCAGTTCTACCACCTTTACTTTGAGGTGATCCCCAGCACTTATTTCTTCACGAAGATCATCTACCCATCCATAACCATATTCCTGAACCGGCAACTCCGTTGTAATACCGCCAATATCTAGCATCAATACCTTGGGCGTAACATTACGAACTACCGCTGTGATTACCGCATCTTGCTCCAGCCATTTCCACGTCAAACCTTCCATATGTTCCAGGGCTGCTTGACGGGATGCGATGAAGGTATCTCCTTCACGATCATAGCTCAAGATCTTAAAGGCAACGGGTTCTCCAAGTAACCGCCGAAATTCATGGGCATCCTTTGTACCAGAGAATTCTTGAGGAATATAGCCTCTTACCCCACCAACCAAAACCACGCCACACAGCTTGTTCAGCTTTGGTTCAAGGCCAATTAATTCAGCTTGCAAGACTAGATCATTCTGTCTTGCACTATAAATCTGCGCCCAGCCTTCATCATAGCTGCTTTGTTCCAACTTGTCCTCGTTATAACCTTCGATCAAAACTCTTTTCAACTCTTCACTCATGTTCATTACCTCCAGAAATTTGTTTTTTTGATATATGAAAAAACCTCAACGTATTTGCGCTGAGGGACTTACTCAAATGGATCTTCTTCTCTTTCTGTCGTTACGGTATCTAAATCACCTTCGTCTACAATCGGCTCGTTTTCGATAGGTTCAGATATAAATTTCAAGCGGGATGTAGTCGTTTCTACATCAGGCTGCTCATCTAGTGCCAAATTTTCCTGTACAGCCTTAGCGCCTTTGCCCTTGATTACGATACTAAATCCTTTCCACCACTGCCGCTTTACTTCCCATTCCCGCCGTTCTTTCCAGTCCCTCGGAATAAATGAACCTTTGCCTATTTTCGGCGGTAAAGGTGTGCCATCGTCCAGCAGCTTCGCCACGTAATGAAACTTTGGCAAACCGTCCATCATTTGCGTATAGAAAATGCGATCCTCTTCTATTTCCGTATCACGATAGTTTTCCGGCAATAGATTAGGCAATAACAATTGCTGTTTAAACGTGCTTTGTCTGCTGATGATCTGCTTTTTGCCGAACTCCCGGCTAAATTCAACAGCATCTTGATAAGATAGCCCGCCAAAAGCGATTTTGTTACGGCAACTCGTCATAATGGATTGCTTCATGGCCTTCGCGTTGATCTTGCCAGATTCAACTTCTAGCTGCCCCAAAGACTGGATAGCAAATATTCCGGCTGTTCGATACTCCGCTGCAATGGATAAGAACAACTCCACATCGGGATTAATATATCTGGAATACTCATCCACGATCATAAAATGAGGGATGCGCGTGCGCTCTGTGCCCGGCCTGCGGAATGTTCCGCTCTGCAAATGCATCACGACGAACTGACCAAAGGCATCCCCGGCTTTCCGCAATTTACCCATGGCCGTATTTACAGCTAATACACCGCCAGAAGCAAAATGCTTGTCCATGTCGAAATCGGATTGTCCGGTCAAGATTGGCTCCAAATGCCGGTTAGACGTTAAGTTCTCAAGCTGGGCGCGAAGCCCGATAACAAACTGCTGATATTTTTCCTTCTGTGCCCCAAGCAGTTCCGATTGGAAAAACTGAACCAGATCGGATTCACCCTCTTTAAAACGAAGTTCCTGTACCTTATCCTCCAGCATTCGTTGATCTCGCATCGTTCGGAGTACATCGCCCAGGTTAACATCATCCAAGTAAAGACGTTTTAAAAGCTTGGTGATATTGCGTCCGGCAAGCTCCTGAACCGTAGCGAAGAATGCTTCCTGTTTCCCGAACATCGACTTTAAGACGGTTACCGTAGCTTCAGCTACGTCGTCCTCATCTCCTTTCATCACAGGAAACCTCGCGCTATGAGTTATGGTGGGATCAACATGGACACAGGGCATATCCATTGCATCACACATTTCTGCCACCATTGCCGCAACATCACCTTTAGGCTCCACAACAGAAAGTCCTAGTGGAACCCCCTTCTTCTTCAGAAGCAGCAACTGATAAATCATTGGCTTGAGTAAAGTGGCTGTCTTTCCACAGCGGGTAGGGCCAACAACAAGCATATGCGTGAACATATCACTGCCTCCCCATTGAATCATGCTCTCACCTTCCTTTCTATTGATTAATTTATTCAATAATTGTGGTATAATAGATTGCAAAGGGGGGTGATTTCCTTGCTTTGCACGATGAAGATCAAACTGTTGACGGATAGTGAACAACATCGAAAGTTATTGGACACCATGAAACGATTCAATGAAGCGTGTAACTACATCAGCAAAGTTTCTTTTGAATCCAAAACGTTCGGTAAAATTGGTATCCAAAAGCTTTGTTATTACGACGTCCGCGAGCGCTTCGGTCTGTCGGCGCAGTTGGTTGTCCGCTCTATCGGAAAGGTTGCAGAAAGTTACAAAACTGAACGCAAGTCCGTCCATGCCTTCCGCGAATTTGGGGCCGTCGTGTATGACCAGCGTATTCTGTCCTTCAAAGGGCTGGAGTACGCATCTATACTTACACTTGAAGGACGCATTGACGTCCCTATGATTATTAGCGCCTACCACAAAGGCGTATTGCAGGGCCGCAGGGTTCGCGGGCAAGCCGACTTGATTTTACAAGACGGATCATTTTATCTCCTCCTTGTGGTTGATTTGCCGGACGGAACACCGTTTGAGCCAGAAGGCGTAATTGGCGTTGACCTTGGTATTGCGAATATCGCTGTTGATTCCACGAGCGAAGTATTTTCTGGTTCAAAGGTTAACAGCATTCGCGCTCGTCATCGTCGTTTGCGAAAGAAATTGCAAGCGAAAGGCACCAAATCTGCTAAACGCTTGCTTAAAAAGCGTCGCCGCAAAGAACAGCGTTTTGTACGCGATATAAACCACTGCATTTCCAAGAAGATTGTTGAGAAAGCCAAAGGCACTCGGTCTATGATTGCTCTCGAAGACCTCAAAGGTATTCGGGAACGGACGGAGAAGACGGTTAAAAAGGCTCAGCGTGCGAAACATTCTTCTTGGGCGTTCTATCAGCTTCGCCAGTTTATCGAGTACAAGGCTAGACTGGCTGGTGTACCAGTGGTTTTGGTTGATCCGCGCAACACATCCCGAACATGTCCGGAATGCGGACTGATCGACAAAAAGAACCGAGCGACCAGAGATACATTCCATTGTCAATGCTGTGGGTACGCTGCTCCAGCCGACAATGTGGCTGCTCGTATCATTGCGAGCAGGGCTACTGTCATATAGCCAAACGCGGCAGATTTATTCTAGCTGCAAGCTCACGGCTTTAGCCGTGTGGTTTATGACCTCAATCCTTCATAGGTATTTCTTCACCCAAATTCAGCCGAATCTCTGTCTTGGAGGAAATAAATAGACGTTTAAACCTTTTCCAACGATCAGCCGCCGTAGGTTTGACATGAACAAGTTGTTGCTTGTTCACATTGCCTCGACGGTTTTTCAAATTGTGTTCGAGTCTGTAATTGGTAAATGTAAGGAACGAGGACAAAATGAGTGCTGCTATAAAGGCTGTGTGCACCGTTCCTGTTATCGAAAACGGAAAGGATAGAGTCGCTATAATCTCCTCTTTCAGTCTGAGACACAACGCTATCCCAATCCAAAGCAGGCTGGTGAAGAAGTAAATTAGCTTATTCTCCCGTTCTAACACCCAGCCGTATAAATAGATGATTAAACCGACGATGCTAAGTGACCAAGGAATAAATAACGGCCAACCCGGTAAGCGCCAATACAAATAAGCCCACCCGCCAAGAGTGAGCAATAAGCTTACGAATCTGATCATGGCATATAAGTTTCCTTTCAAATCTTCGTTCAAATGAATTCAAAGGGAATTCTTTGAAATACCCACAATATCCACATGTGCTGCGGTTGATAACTCCTGCTTGTAGTGTTCAACTTCATCCTCATAACAAAAAAGGAGGACTCTTCGTCCTACTGTCTGGCTTACTCCTATGGAGTAGTTGGTTAAACATCGTTTCAAAGTCATCATGTTCATCGTTAGGAGTTCGATGACATAGGGGTCTTTCCACGGTCCCATCCGTTCTTTTTGCACCAGACCGTATTCAAATCCGTATTTGCTGGAATTTCCCACTTCTTTCAGTTCTCCATA
>NZ_MBRK01000001.1:7180028-7550220 GCF_002224835.1 Paenibacillus sp. SSG-1 | reverse complement strand
CAAAGTCATCATGTTCATCGTTAGGAGTTCGATGACATAGGGGTCTTTCCACGGTCCCATCCGTTCTTTTTGCACCAGACCGTATTCAAATCCGTATTTGCTGGAATTTCCCACTTCTTTCAGTTCTCCATATGGTTCAAGCAATTTCTGTAGCTTTAAAAACGTGTTTGTCAGGATGTATTCCCTCGTGATTTGAATCCCCCATTCATTGAACGGCAGCAAGTGAACCGGGATACCACCTGTAACTAAATTTAGCTTCTCACTCATGGTTTCAAAAGCATGTTTAACGGACTCGCTCTTGTAATAAACCAGGAATCCTCTTAGTTTCATATGCTTCTTGATCTCGTTGATGATCTTGATTAGCGTTTGTTCCCTGGCATCGGGCATTAGGATGTAGATCATATAATCCCCTTTGTCACTTCTGAACCCACCGACCGTTAGATTACCACGGTTGAGATTGTATTTACGCTTAATCTGGCGAGAGTCCATATACGGCACTTCGGGTATCTGTACAAACAGCTCGTTCGCGTCGGTAATATACTGCCGCTGTTGGATTGACAGCCCCAAATCCCTTGCACGATAGTTCTTGCTATCCAACAAGCCACGTTCTATTAACAAATCCATTCCCGCTTCGGTTAATCGGACATACGCCGCCGTGACTGTTCGACCTGCCGTTCTCTTACCATACACGTTCGTAGTTATAAGCCCTTCCTTTTTCATGACATACAACCGCTTATGTGCATACTTCTCACTTGTAAAATGCTTCATCGTAATTTGCTTCTTCGTCATTTCCCGTAGTTCATACAGTTCCTGCAATATACTCAGGTCTCGGTCTGTCCATTCACGTTGTCTTGGCATTTATCCTCCTTTCTGCTGGAAATTTACTGTCCCCACTTTCTAAGGCACATTGTCTTGTTAGTTACGGTTTATGGGTTAATTGACGGGGGGCGTAGGACGGGGTGCTCAGAGTCTAACGCTCAACTGCGTTTCGCGGTAGCCTCTTCCCACCTTTCCGCTCTAGCCTTAATTTCGTTTCGGGTACAATCCAATATCCAGCACGTATTTTTAAAAAGTTCTTTCCGAAAATAACGGGTTCAACTCATAGGGGGTGTTTATCGGGTTCAAACATACCCGAAAAATCATGGCCGGCCCGATACTTTTCACGGATATTTTCAATCATTTTCAAAGCATTTTGGGAAGGTGTGACAAAGACTTGAACATGGTTTTTACGATTCACATCCAAGAACCCTGATTCCATAATTTCTATTTCCTTCCACGAGTCATCTTTGATGAATCCAGCATATCGAATCGCGTTTATGATTGCGCTACGGTTACGATTGTCCAGGTCACGAATCAATAAATCCTCAAAAAAATGACAGATATAAATAAAGGCCGAACTCAAAACAGGAGTTTCTGGTTGGGATGCCGCCACTGCTTCCAGTGTGGCCTGAATAGTAGCTTGAGTGTAGTAATCCTTAATTTGATTGCCGTAATGCTTGTCTTTCAGGTATAGCGGCAGCATCCCTTGATACGAGAATTGATAAACTGGATAATCTCCCAGCATGTACGTTCTATAGATACAGGGTGGATACGCCTTCGGATCAGGAGAGGTACTTTCTGGCAGCATCGTCCTCCATTCTGATAAAGTCGTTCCTAATTTGAAAGAAAGCTCTACCGCTTGTTTGTACATCTCCTCCAACTCATCAGTTCTTTTTCGAGTACGCTGCTCCCAAAACGACATCTGATTCACTCTCCATTTTGGTTTTAAGTTATATGTGCATCACTTGTCACTTTTATCTGCCGCATTATCCGCTCTACAAAGGCTTATCTGAAGCGTATCACTTCAGGCTGTTTAGAAAATCAAAGGGATCAGATTTCTCTTGGGCTGTTTTGGGTGCAGGTTCTTCTTCAAGCAACGCCTCCAGATCGACAGCCGCCTTCTTCTCCCTAGATTTGACTCGTGCTAGCGCCTCTGCAATGGTATCCGTCTTCTGGCTACGTTCTTCCGCTCTGCGCTCCAGTTCGGCCAGCTCTTCCGTCAGTGTTTTCACGCTGTCGGGAAAATTCAACCCTGCAAAAACACTATACACTGTTACTTGCCCAGTCTGATCTCCAACATAGGTAGCCACAGGGTTCTCATCCAAAATCGGAGTACTCTCGTGCAGGAACGATTGAATCTGCTCCACAAAAGCATGAGTGAACAAGCGCTTTGCCGTAGAACTATCGGCTACAATACTAACTGCGCTGCTTGTTGCGTCCTGAAGATCGTAACCGGCTGATAACTCCCCGTTTAGCACACTTTGCTTGATGGCTTCCATATAGGTTACTGGAGAAGCCAGGTCAACAGACTGAGCGGAAAGAATGCACTTACCAATGTGTAAGCAGCCACCTGTCTTAAGCATGTTCAACCATTCCGAAGCATCAAAGTGATAGCTACCATATGGCTTGTAGCTGGCTGTGACAGTGTTCAGATCGTGGAGCAGCCGTGCCACATGGCGATTACATGAATTCATGAAATCCTCCACGCTCTGATTTTTATTCAAGCCAGTTTGGAACAGCTTTTCATTGTCCACTACAACAATCGCTCCCAAGCCTTGCATCGCCCGCTTAATCACTTGCAGACGTTGCAAGGTATTGTCTAGAACCTTCCGGCCTTCGTCTCGACGTGGCAACGTAAGCAACAAACCAAACCGCCCTGCAAAGCCCTTTCCGTGAAGCAGGCGAATAGCTTCAATAACCGCACCTGTTCCTGTACCGCCGCCTAAACCACAGCAGATGAAAATGTAATCCCGGTCATTAAAGTAGCTCTGCACAGTCTCTGCAATAGTTTCCTTGTGAACATTGAATGCTTCCTGCCCAAGCTGAATATCCCGACCTACCCCACGTTCAAATCCTGGAAGCTTGATTTTCTTAATATTCGGATAATCTGGCAGTTTGAGAAGATCCATCTCATTACTGTTAATCAATAAGGCCGTATAAGGACGCTGCTCACTTTTGGCAGATAACCGCATTCCAGCACATGCATGAGCAATAGAAGTTCCTCCCATCCCTAACCCCAGAAAACCATACTTCAAACTGATATTCATTGCTCCGCTCCCTTTCGTTTGATTCGTTCTTGTATCAGCTTATATTGCCTATAGTTGAGTAGTTCTTCCCCTAATGGGGATAATGTGTACCGCTTGGATTTTGCTACTTCAGCTACCTTGACCAGCGATGCTCCTTCTAACATCGCTGCCGCTTCATCCAGCAAATGTCTTGATCTAATCGGCAACTGCTCTTGCCCCACATCAGGATGTATCTGTTTGTACAAGGCGTTGGTTACATCCCTTAGCTGCTCCTTCTGTACAGGTCGTTCTGCCATCCTAAGTGCCGCCAACATCCACATCATGTTTTCATTCTCAGCAGTAGCCGATAGCAGCGCATCCAAAATGGCTTCTCTGCTCATCAAGATTGTTCACCTCCCTTCACCTATTAGCAAAAACCAAAAAAACCCTACCCATTTCGATCCACGCACTCACAAGGAGCGCGACAAATTCAGAAGATTAACAAGCAAGAAGCATTTCAATACACACTCCATATTGAGTATGACTTTCATACCCCTCAAAACATCAATAACACTAAATATGCCATTAAATAGAATGGGGCTAACGGAAGCATTTCCAATCCATACCCAGCCCACTTAAAAGCTACAGAAAATAGCCAAGCAAACGTGAGCATAATAATCAAAAATAATATTGCTTGCTGCCAGCCAAGAGCCATACCTACCACTGCCATTAGCTTAATATCTCCACCACCAAATGAATCAGGTTTTAAGACAGCAAATACATAAAGCAAGCATGCTGCAATTAAAACACCTAGCAAATAATAAAAAGGTTGTTCATTATGGAATAGCCGAAATATAAGGAAATATCCAATCCCTATACCACTCAACCAATCAGGTATGATTCTATACTGCAAATCTGTATACGTGGCTACCCCTAACAGAATTATCAGCGGAATCGACTCCAGTAAATTGTTCATGTTCTTCCTCCTAACCCTCTACTACCTAACCCTCTACTAATAGAAAAAGCAGCCTCCGAAGAGACTGCTTGAGGTCGTCTATGATATAATTAAAACTGCAACAGAAAGGCTATATGGGCGGTCGGCTAACCTCTCGGAAGGGAGGTGATGCCATGGAAGTTAAAGACGCTTTAACAATTATGATCGGTTTCAGTTCGCTAATTATCGCGCTACTGACGCTGGTAGTTACAATTGTTTTAGCGATCCTTAACCAAAAGAAATAGACCGCCCCTCCTGAGAAAAGGTTTCGGTCTTATTCCTTAATAAGCATTATCTTTTCTTAATGCCGAACCGCCCTTAAAAGCGGCTGTTGCAGGGGACGGTTACCGCCGCCCCTTTCTTATTTTTATTATAAATCTGAAATTACATACATGCAATGCCCTTATTTGTACCACTCCGATGTATCCCGCTTCGTTTGCCAATCATCATACATGCTACCGTAAATGGTGATTTTCTTGATGATGCAAGAGGATAAGTCATTCTGTCCGGCGTGCATGGCTACAATTTTAAACGTGTACTCTCCATCCGGGGCTTCGACATCCGTATAGAATTTTCGTTCGTAGATGTCAAGAAACTTCGATTTGAAATGTTCTTCTGGAAGCTCCCATGTTGCTGTTTTATCATTTCCACCTGTCTTAACTAGGCCAATGCTGGTCACATAATCACCGTTGGTGTCCCAAATATACACCCTAACCTCAGTCGGTCCTTTCAGCTCACCCCCAATGGGTTTAGCCGTTCCTTCCAAGCCTTTAGGGACTTTGGTTTCCCAATCTGTGGTGTATTTTGTCGTTGCCTTGATCTCTACACCATAACCGGCACGAGTAACTTCATTTGGATTCAAGCCATTTTCCTCAGCCCAAGGAATGATTTCCCACGAACCTCGGCTTTCACGATCTGATTCCTTCTCTTCTTCCGGCTTCCAAGGCGGGGCTGTAGGAATTCCCTGCTTTGTATTCAGTTCAGCCGAAACGGTAAGCTTTTCATTATAGGTTACTTTTCGATTCTCCCAAATCGGGTCGCTGTAATCCGTGTAGCTTTCCGTAGAAGTATGTCGTTTACCTTCTGAGTCCGTCCAAGACACCGTTCTTGTCTTGGTTGGATAGCCTGTAATCAATGGATATGTCACATCCCACTTAGCTTCTGGCTTCGTGGTATCACAATAAGCATCGCCGCCATTTTTGGTTACAGTGCAACCCGTAACGGCTACGTTGTTTGAACGATCTTTATCCAGCTTTTCTTTATCTGGATCAACATGGACGCTTAAGTTGTGGATACCCACATTCCCTGTCCACTTGAAGCCGCCTACAGTAATAGGCGTATTAGCTGGCATGTTCTTTCTGGTTTCATAGATGGTCTTCTTACCATCAGCCATGAAGCGGATCAGGACATTGGAAACATCCGTAGCCCCAACGTTCTTCACTTTTGCTGTAACCGTAGACGATTGACCTACAGTCAGCGCCGCTGGGCTGGCGGTAATGGATTGGGCGATCAGATCGTTCTCTGCCCCCTTACGCTCGATTGTCCAGCCACCTTTGATCTCGTTATTATAGTATGCTTCATTCGGTGATTCCAGCGCCCTATCTGGATGATTAGGATTGTTTATCGTGACATCTGCTTTGATGTAATACGTGCCTGGATCATCACTGATTTCAATCTCGCCAAGCATGTAACTGTACTCTTTACCCACAGTAAACTGCTTTGGCAGATCCTTGTACATGGATGAGAGGTTAAAGCTAGTAGAAACCGCACCGCCGATTGTAACCTTTGCTATCATCGGCATTCCGCGTTCACTTGCATAGTCACTGGAGATAATGTCTTCATCACCGTCATAACGGAACTTAACCCAAAGCTGACCACCTTCAGTTAGCGTCAGTTTTGTTGGGACGTAATCCATATTCAGATCATCTGCTAATGTCACACTCTCTATCTGAGTACGTCCGTAGCCATCGTCTACGATAATGTCTACCTCTTTTCCAAGTACACGTGACAGCTCTTTACTAGCGATCTTAACGGTATTGCTGTATTCTGTATCGGTTGTAGTGATTGAGGTAAGCTTAACACGCTTAGTCATGTCAGGGAATGCACCTTTGGGTAACGCATAGACATCCACTTGACGCAAGCTGTTATTAACCCCAGCAGTTGTAAAGCTCACTGTAAGTTCCTCACCTTGCGTGACTTTCAAGGTCGGCCAAGCAGTAACGTTGAAATAGGCATGACCTTTTCCATCAACTTTTTGGGTGCGGTCAAACTGGACACCCATTCGGCTGACGATACCGGAGGTGCGCAGGAACCTGTAATTCCATTCCAAAACATAGTAGTAATCATGATCAGAATCATAATCCGTTCCGCGCACAGTAAAAGTTTCTCGAAAATACTGTTGTTGCTTCTGAGATACATTCATGTGACCTGACCAGACAGCATCGAATAGTTCACCTACAGCAGCTTTACTTTTGTATGTTAAGCCAAAGCCGTTTTTATCCGAGAATTCAGGATCTCCTGGCTTTTCTTTTACCGCGAATACATCGTAATTATCTATAGTTTTCACTTTACCGTTTGCAAAATTAAAAACAGCTTGCCATTGATAAAGTTTCCAAAGGTTATCTTTTGCATCTCTACCCAATGCCGGAACAAACCCCACAAAACTATCTCCGGTTTTACCGTATTCCCATAATCCAAAGGCGTCATTTACATGCTTTTGTAACATTGGGATTCCGGCAGCGTAGACCATTGTTGATATCAGCATACTCATTAGTAGTAATACAATGCTTACTTTTTTCTTCATTCACATTCCCCCTACCAAAAACTGAAAGAAAAAGAGCCTACGACTTTTAATCGCAGACTCAAAATGTAAATTGATTCGTTTAGCTTATTCTAATTTCTGCGCAAGCTTCTGTACTTCGGTCAATGGCGCCGCAGAACCATCACCAGTATTTACTACAATGGCATCGTTGACATTACTGAACAATGCCTCCAAATCTTCGTTTCCGCTACTATCTAAACTTATCATATATCCTTCTTTTTCATCTCTGCCCGGATATATTTTTGTAAGCATAATGTATCCCTTCCCTTTTCCAATATCAAAGGAATACGTTTTCCCAGGAAGAAATTTAGTCTTCCCCGCATATCCTTGCGCTCCTTGTGGAAGGGTAAAAGTCAGCTTTCCATTCTCGACCTTCATATTATCAATAAACAACTCTTTTGCTAGCTCTGTATATCCGGCCTTCCACTTAAAGTCCGTGCTGTACATGTTATCGTCACTCGGAACCGGATCTGGATCGGTCACTTCTTTTCCTGTACTAATGCTAACCAACTTATTACTTTGATTCCAATTAACCGTGGCACCAAGTGCTTCACTGACAAAGCGAAGCGGTACAAATACCCGAGAACCTTGAAGCCGGGCTGGTACATCCAATTTAACGATTGTGTCTCCAACCAATACGGTATCGGAATTAACCGGCATGCGAATCATCTTTCCGTTAAGTTCAACGTAAACCACTCGCTCTACCCGACTACCTGTTGTCTCCTTTTTGTAGTCAACTTTTGCACCTAATGCCTCAGATACAAAACGGATTGGGATCAGCACTCGATTATTTTCAAAATAAGGCTTTTCGTCCGGAAACTTTACTGTCTTTCCGTCAATCTGCACGGTTACATTTACTTTAGGGCTTGCTGAATAATCAAAAAATCCTTATCTCACAAGGGTTTAGAGACACTTTTGTCGAATTCATCTGCAAAGAAAACACGGAAAATCGGTAAAAAACCTTGCAGATGGAGTGAGCGAAAGTGTTCGTGCTGAATCGAGATATGGCAGACTTGTTGGAAAACTTCTATTTGCCCTTTGGCGGAAAATTAAATCCAACCAATCGGTGGGTGCAGCTTGCGGCGATCATCCCTTGGGACAAAGTAGAAGAGAAATATGTGAGCTCGTTCAAGTCCCCAGCCATCGGCCAAAAGGCGTACTCGGCACGTATCGCCCTCGGCTCGCTCATCATCAAGGAGCGCCTTGGTTTAAGTGACCGCGAGACCACCTTACAAATCCAGGAAAATCCATATTTACAGTTCTTCTTGGGCTACACCGCGTATGTCGATGAAGTGCCGTTTCATCACTCCCTGCTCACGCATTTTCGGGAACGGCTCGGCTTGGAAATCCTAGCTGAAGTCAACGACTGGATCGCCCAAGCCGCGCTGCAAGCAGAGCGAGAGGTCGAGGCGAAACCGAAATCGTCCAAGCGAGATCGCGATGACGATGACAACGACGCGGGCGGCTCGCAGCTCACCATGGAGGTAGGGGACGCTTTCTCTATTCCCGAGGAGCCCCCTGTTGTGGCGAAGAAACCCCGCAACATGGCGAAAAAGCTACACGTCCTGCCATCTACAGCCGCACCGACAGCGGAAGTCATGAACAAGGGCACCCTCATGCTGGATGCGACATGCGCGCCTGCGGACATCAAGTATCCGACTGACTTGGGGCTGCTGAATCATGCCCGTGAAATCCTGGAAGACATCATCGACGTGCTGCACCGTCCCCATGTCGGAGCGATGGAGAAGCCGCGCACGTACCGCGAGAAAGCCAGAAAATCGTACCTGAGTGTTTCCAAGCAACGCAAGGCATCGGGCAAGGTGATCCGCAAAGCGATCAAAAATCAACTTGGCTACGTGGGACGGAATCTGCGGATTATTGAAGCCCTCGTGAAGTATACGCCTCTCACGGAACTGAGCAAAAGACACTATCGCCAGCTTCTGATCATCTCGGAGCTCTACCGTCAGCAGCGCGAAATGATGGAGAAGAAAACACATATCGTCGCCGATCGCATCGTGAGTATCGAACAGCCGCATGTACGTCCGATGGTTCGAGGCAAAGCTGGAGCGAACGTGGAGTTCGGCGCCAAAATCGCCGCCAGTCTGGTGGACGGTTACGCCTGGATCGAAACGGCACAATGGGACAGCTTCAACGAGGCAACCACGCTGCAAGCATCGGTGGAAGCGTACAAACAACGATTCGGGTATTATCCCGCCGTCATTCTAGCCGATAAAATCTACCGCAATCGAGACAACCTGAACTATTGCAAAACGCTAGGGATTCGCCTTAGTGGCCCGAAGCTCGGCAGACCCTCGAAAGAGCAAAGTGAAGTCGCCGATCGTCGGCAAGAGCGCCAGGACGCTGTACAGCGTAATGCGATCGAAGGAAAATTTGGAGAAGGCAAGCGCAAATTGGGCCTAGGTCGCATTCGGGCGCGTGGCGCCGAAACCAGTTTGACCGTCATCGCCCTTCAGTTTCTGGTCATGAATCTGGAGCGGCGACTGCGGGTTCTCTTTTTGCATTTTTTCAGACTGCTTGGGTTTAGAGACTTACGTTGGGTGTAAATGGAACGAATCTTGTTCAGCAAGCCCTACTTTAGCTGCTGATACATAGGATACAGCAAAACTAAATACCATAAGAACACTCATCAATAATAAAGATAATCTCTTTTTCAAAATCATCATCTCCTTTTCACATCTAGGGGCACACGCATGCCCTTTTTATATACTAGAAATCCGGTTCACAACATAAGTTCCATTATAATCCAAGCATCCTTTTCACTCAATTGATTCTCCCCCCTTTACTTTGCTTCTATAAAATGCAAAAAGCCCCACCAACCGAAATTAGTGGAGCTAAAACAAATCTTTGTATATATCGCCGCGATCTATCGCTCTTATAAAAATAATCTCTTCTTGATCATTTAGGCCTTGAGTAATGCGCTACCGTACCGCCGTTTCCTGCTTACAGAGATACTTGATTGCTTCTTTATGGTAAGTCAACTTGTAGTCCGAACTCACGCTTAGCTTCCCCCCTGAAACAAACTCGGTCGGAGCTTTTAGTTGTCTCAGTTCTTCGTCGCTCAACGGTTCATTATCTGGTTCCAGGCTGCTTATTTCATCCCAGCCCATCTTTTTCTCAGAACGGTCAATTAGGTATCGAAGGAAATCATATGCAGTGTTCTAATCTCGCTCATTCAGATGTTCAATTAATTTGCGAGCCACCGTAGTCCTCTCCTTTCATTACTTAACATCTCGCTCATTGTATCACCATTTAGTCGCTAAAAGAAAATACCCTCTTAAAAGAGGATATTAGAACTGTTAAATAATTCCATATTTTAATTTAAAGCTTCGCTATTAAGTTGATTCCATTATATACCTTATGAGGAGAAAATGCAAGATCATTTGTTCGCTTATTTGAACCGAGGATGAATGTGAAATTGATTTCTGTGTATAAGGTACATGCTGAAGTGAATAATATAAATTGGTGAATAACATCAGCGTGGCTAGATGACATGCCTTCCCCCCCGTTGTAAATAGGTCGTTTTTACAACGGGGAACGACCAGTTGGGGCAGGACCAACATGTTATTCACCCCTTCTTTTTCTGTATCTTTGACGGCTTATTATCGATTTTGTACGGTAAGCAGGATTGTTTTTAAAAAATGCCTCGTTAAGTCTCTGGGTTTCTTTATAATCCATTTCTTTAAAGATGGCTGCATTCGCAACAAGACGTTTTATCATAACTTTAAGTATGGGCTCCTTAGCAGCATCATTCATTTTTATCGCAGCATTTACAAAATCGTTAGCACTTCCCTCAAACTCTAATGCAAAAAGTTTTTGTAAATCATACAGTTGGTTAGTCTCACATCTTTCCGGATAATTAGCAATATAACTAAATGTGTGCTCCTTAACAGCTTGTTTCATTGATACTTTGTATAACTCCAATAAGAAAGACATAGCTATCCACTGAAGACCTTGAATAAGATCCTTAGTTTTTGCAGGCTTTTGTTTAATATATTGCTTATCAGAATGGTATTTGAAATAGTTTACATAATTCTCAGCTTCTTCGTCTATTTTAGTTACCCAAACATGGAATATCTTATTAGGTAATTCATAGATCTGCTTAACAAAACTTTCCTTTTCCTCTTTTCTCATCAGATGTTCAAAAATTGGAAGGCATCTTGCAACAATAGACAACAATTGGATAGCTCTTATCAATTTATTTCCAAACTCTTCTGCTTCCTCTTCGGAATAATCATATATATTTAATACTTCAATATCGTTCAGCGCTGATTTTTCATCCTTAATTACAGACTTTTCGTGTTGTGTGGTTGCATCAGCGGCAGGAAGCTCTACTTTATGATCTTTACTCCACTTCATAAAGTCAGGGATGTTATCTAATCTGAATTCGATCCAACTTTCGGTAAAATTATTAGCCATTTCTAATATGAATCTAAGAATACGAACATTATCTGTGATCAAGGTTAAGAACAATAATATGTCACCGTTCATTCCGAAACAAGCATTCTTAATAATGTATTGTAAATCTCTATCATCACCTGTTTCGTGATACTGAATATTTAAATGACGTGCTACAAAAAAAGCTATATAACTATTATTGGAAAATACATATGAATTTTCATCATCAACTAGAGGCGTTAATATCTGTGATTTGATAAACAAATCAAGTGCTTCATTTACATTTACATTAGTACCATATTCTTGATTATAGTTTTCAATGCATCTAAAGATCATTTCGCTTGGTATTGGATATTGTTTTTGAAAATGAACATTATATGCTATTGCCGATAACAACATAAATGCTTTTTCAACAGAAATTTTTGCCTTAAATCTACTAAGTGCATTTACCAAATTAGCCTCAAATACCTTACTAAAAATATTTGTAGTTCGAGAAGCAGCGTCTCCAACATTCTTACAATAATATGACACATATTTTAATATAAAATCGGGATCCAGTCTGATAAGTCTTTTTTGAGAGTTTACTGTATCAGAAATGCTACGGACTATTTTATTTTTTAATGTAGGTTCTGTAATGTGACAAGCCACTGATTTTTCTATTAATTCAGTTCTCTTATCTGCATAAAACATTGTTAATTCATATTTAAAAATAGAATCAGATGTTTTCAAAAACTCTTTCATTTGCTCAATAACATCTAAGTTGTAGTTTTTTTTCGAAGAAAAAATGAAATAAGTAAACTCATTTTGTACTGCCTCAATTAGTCTTTCAAAATGGTCCGGCGCAAGAAGATCAACATCATCAATTATAAATACCTTTTTTTCAGTAGGTGACTGCTGGAATCTTTGAAAATCAGATGGATTTTCACCGTAAATATCCACAAAGCAGTTTTTCAAAATCCGTCTAGGATTTCCCCTCAAATTCTCTGTACCGCAAAACACCGGTGTATATCCTTTTTCGGATAAAGATAGAAACAACCATTTTAATAGCGTAGTTTTCCCAGTATTGTACTGTCCATAAATCATTACTTTCTTCTTAGTTAATATCTCATTTACGAATTCTTCATCTGTTAAGAATTCATTACTTTGGCCAGTTGATAATTCAGCACTTTCAATCCGTGGAAATACAAAGTATTTTGTAAAATCATTAGACGATTCTTGTTTAAGATCATTAAGCAGTTTTAAACGATATTCTGAACTAATAACAAGTGTTCGTTCTTTAGATGGTTTATGAATAAGTTTATAATCGTCCCCAAAAGTAACTTCATATTGTTGTGTTTTGCAAGTAGAAAATGCTTAGATTTGCAGCCAAAAGTGCCAAGCCCACTTGCCAGCATCGAAGTTAAATAGGAATTCGTTCCATTGCTTGTTTGAAGCGGAAACTCTCACCTGTGAAGGAGAGGATATGAGCATGGTGCACCAGACGATCGACGAGAGCTGATGTAAGTTTGGTATCGCCAAATATCGATGTCCATTGACCAAACTCCAAATTGGATGTAACGATCACACTCTTTTGCTCATAGCAATCCGCAATTACGTTAAATAATAGCTCAGATCCGGTTTGGCTGAATGGGACGTAACCAACCTCATCGAGGATGAGCAAATCAACCTTTCTCAACTTATCTCGAAATCGGCTGAGTGTACCCGCCGCAAATTTCTCCTGAAGCACGGCGACCAGATCGGAGGCTCGGTAAAACTGCACCGCTTTGCCTCGGCGACAAGCCTCCACACCCAATGCCGTTGCCATATGCGTCTTGCCCGTGCCTACGGCACCCATCAAGAGCAAATTCTCCTTGCGTTCTAACCATTCTAATCCTTGGATTTTCTCTGGACTGCTGCCGTTCGGAAAAGTGATATGGTCATACACATACCCTTCAAAGGTCTTTATATGCGGAAATCCAGCCTGCTGGACCAGTTTTCCTAACTTGGCACGTCGGCGGCCGTCCAGTTCCGCATTAAGAATTTGTTCCACCATGCTTTGAATCTCTTCGTTCTGCTGAAGCGATACATAGTCCATGACATGCGCCAATCGTAGCTGCCGACACATATCCGCCAGTTCTGTCGCCATGTTAGCTCACCCCCACAAGTTGGTCGTAGTGTTCGAGGGAGCCATCTGAACGGGTCCCCGGTGGCGACAGCGTCTCTTCCCACGTAACCGGCAAGTCCCGGTTTCCATGTTTCATGCCAAGGACCGCCGTGATGCGGTCGACCGCCGTATCCTGCCCTAGCAACGCGATCGCTTCTTGGATCTGTTCTATGGTGTACACACCGCTCCAATGCGACAGCGCCTGAAGACGTTCTTTTCGCTCGGCCAGATCTTTCACCGTCACATACGCTTGCAATGTTTCCGGCAACATGCGGAGAAATTGTGAGTGTGTAACACTGCGCGGTTTTCTCAACCATCCGGTAAACACTTTCGACCACGGAACGTCCGCAGTTCGCCCCGTGTAAGGTCTGGGGACTTCCCGAATCTTCTGGTGGTGGCCGTTCAGAATGACCAGACGATCCCAGAACGTTTAGACTACTATATACAACTTAAAGAAGGTAGTTGTGGTGGAGAAAGTCCTCGGGGGACATATGACGAACAGAGAAGGAGCAGTAGCCCTAGGGCTGACCGAACGGCAAATCATTCGACTAAAGAAGAAATATAGCACTGAGGGAGGAGCGCAAGGTTTAATTCATAGAGACTGTAAAATCATTTGTGTAAACTCCTAAACCAAGTTACTCTAGCAGTAGACAATACGAGACGGGAGACGGAGAACACAATGGGCATGTTTACCAAAGAGCAATTGAGACAGTTCATCAGCGAGAACCACATCCAGACTGCCGGAGATGTGCAGAATGCGTTAAAAATCTGTTCGAGCCGCAAATCGTCAAGAAGCATCAGAATGACGTATCGGGCATAGCAAACCAGATTATATCGATGTACGCAAAAGGAATGTCCACACGGGATATTCAGGCGTACTACAACCAGGTGTATGGCGTTGACTTATCCCCGACGCTCGTCTCCAATATCACTGACCGCATCCTGCCGCTAATTGAGCAATGGCAGAACCGGCCGCTGCAGCAGGTTTATGCCGTTGTATTTATGGATGCCATTCACTACAAGGTTCGGCAAGACAAGGCAATTATAAACAAGGCGGCTTACATGGTCATTGGCATCGATCTGGAAGGACATAAAGACGTTCTGGGCATATGGATCGGCGAACATGAATCGTCCAAGTTCTGGCTTGGTGTTCTGAATGACCTAAAGAGCCGCGGTGTCAAAGACATCCTGATCAATTGTGTGGACAACCTGAACGGCTTCAGCGAGGCGATCGCAGCCGTCTATCCACAGACAGACGTTCAGAAATGCATTGTGCATCAAATCCGCAACTCTATGAAGTACGTGCCATACAAGGATATGAAGGCCGTTGCGGCTGCGCTTAAGCCGATATACAAGGCTGTCAATGAGCAGGCCGCTGCGGCTGCTATGGATGAATTCGAAGCTGTGTGGGGCAAGAAATATCCACACATCGTACGTTCCTGGCGCTCCAACTGGACCGAACTTACAGCGTTCTTCCAGTATCCGCAAGAGCTGCGGAAGATCATCTACACGACTAACGTGATCGAAGGCTACCATCGCCAACTTCGTAAAGTGACGAAGGGCAAGACGATATTTCCAAGCGATGATGCTCTTTTGAAAATGCTATATTTATCCACAATGGATGTCATGAAGAAATGGACTGGTCGGATCCTCGGCTGGGGACAAATCCTCCTACAGTTGTCCATTCACTTCGGGGAGCGTGTCACCCCCTACATGCATTAAATCTTTTAAATGAGTTTACACAAAATACTTGACAGACCCGAAGAAGAGACTCCATGTGATCATTACAGATGGTATCACAATCATATAGGAGAATAATCAAGCAAACCAAGCAATTCAGCGAATTCGCAATGCCTCGATTTATGGACGAATGTTTGAAGTCAATCATCGATTCCATTTGGGATTGGAACAAAGTTAATGAAGCTTTAGCTATATATAAACCAAACATAATTCAGGAAGATCATTCTTCGTATCAATTAAACTACGCTCAATACAAACCATGAAGAAATCGCATTTTATGCGGCTTCTTTTTTGTATAAGTCTTTCTTAAATTAACGATGATCCTATCCTGAATCAAAAATTGAATATTTTTCGGGGCTAACCATGCTTATTGCCAACTCTTTATCCTCACGTATATACTATCAAGTAATCTCGTACTAGTATTCACTGGCTATGATTGCTGTCAACTTCGAACAATTGGTTTATAGACACTGCTTCGTTATAATTTTGTGAAGGCGCAATAATCTTTATATCGGTTGGATAATTTGTATCTGGCCCAAGATTCTCATTTACCGAAATACTCACTTTATCAAAATCCCCCAAAATTTGAATGATTCCAAGTATCTTTAGGACAGGTTTCCCATTATTTATTGTAGTATAAACTATTGACCCCATATGCGGCTTATGTTCACTAAAAACGATATCAATTAATTGAAACGTCTCGGTATACTTATATTTATCTTCATCAATTTAGAACTAAGCATAAATACGGAGACTAACATGGTCTTTAATATTTTGTTTATCTTCATTTTCATCACCATCCCTTGATTTCATTTTTTCCTGGCCAGGAAATTTT
Organism: Paenibacillus sp. SSG-1; assembly: GCF_002224835.1. Lineage (NCBI taxonomy): Bacteria > Bacillati > Bacillota > Bacilli > Caryophanales > Paenibacillaceae > Paenibacillus > Paenibacillus sp. SSG-1. The sequence goes on along the minus strand of NZ_MBRK01000001.1, from coordinate 7,534,227 downwards.
TAGCTAAGTTAGTATCTGTTAAATCATACTATTAATCCTATATATTGTAAACACTTATATGTATAAATATGGTAATTTAATATACTACCTGAATCCGTGAACTTGATCCCTTAACGGCGTCTTCGAGGCAGAGGACACCGCACGCATTAAATCCGGCAACCGATTCCTTCGCTATTACCTGGTTGAAGCTGCCAACTCGGTGAAAAACCGCGATGAGGAATTCGGTGAGTATTACCGGAAGAAGTACCAGGAAGTTCCTAAGTACCAACACAAACGCGCCCTCGTCTTAACGGCAAGAAAACTTGTGCGTCTGGTCGATGTGCTGCTGCCGGGCGGCCAACTCTATACGCCACGGAAGAAGGTAACGACTGCGAAGGATTGACGCCACCTTTGCCCAAGCCCTTTACTATTCCCAGTAAAAATATGGAGTTTTCCTCGATTTTGACTGGGCTTAGTTTGATATTGTCATTTTTCCAGACTCAAAGCACTTTTCACTTGAAAATTTCCAATTTACTCGAATCTAGCACTTGACATCATACCGCTGGACTTATGATGATACCCATCTATGATTGCTTTCTTCTTGGTTTCATTATAGAATTTGGAACCATAAGGGGGAATGCTCGGAATGGCCAATAACCTTAACGATCGGAAGAGAAGTTCAGCTGCACGGAAGGCGAAATCGTCCTGTTCCCACCGGGGATTCCTCATCATTATTACACGTCGGAGGGCAGCCTTTGGGAGTTCGTCTGGGCGCATTTCATCCCGGAGGTGCGCTGGCTGGATCTGCTCCCCATCGGACAGGACAACAACGGCCCTATTACCCTCCAGCTAGGAAAGTCGGCCGCCTTCGAGCGGATGGTCCTCGCCTTCGAGCGGCTCGTTCGCGAGAAACGCCATACGGACCGTTACGCCGAGCTGCTGTCGCTTAACGCGCTGGAGGAGGCGCTTATTCATTTAGCGCAGTTCGCAGCGGTTAGCGTGAGCCTCGACCCTCGTATTGCCGATACGCTAATCTATATAACCGACCATCTTGACGCACCGCATACGATTGCCGAGCTTGCGCGGCGCGTGTCGCTGTCTCCCTCCCGCTTCTCCCATCTGTTCAAGGGGCAGACCGGCGATTCCGTGATGGAGACGCTGCTGAAGCTGAGGCTTAAGCACGCTGCCCGTCTGCTGAAGCATACGACGCTGCTTGTGTCCGAGATCGCCGGACTCGCCGGCTTTCAAAGCCCGTTTTATTTCACGAAGCAATTCACCGCCTTTTACGGAATGAGCCCGACGGACTATCGCCGGAAAACATAAAGATGGCCGCCCTCCAAAGTCACATGATGACTTTAGAGGGCGGCCTCAGCTTTGTAATACAGTGAGTACCTTCTATATGATGAGGCAGTTCTTCAATCCCCGATCGTTCACGCGTCGCGCACGACGCGAAAGCCGCAGTTGCCCGTCGAGCTGTCGGGCGTATTGGAGCTGCGCGCCGCCACCCTGTATCGGTTGCAATAAGAACGATGGCAGAGATAGGAGCCTCCGCGCATCGATCGGCTGCCGGTTGGCGCCGTATAGACGGGGTTATCGGCCGGCATCGTCCGGTGGTAGTCCGGCGAGAACCAATCCGCGCACCATTCCCACACATTGCCCGACATCTGATAGAGACCATAGCCGTTCGGCTTGTAGGTCTGGACAGGCGCTGTGCCGACATAACCGTCGCTTGCGTTATTTTTCACCGGGAACTTGCCCTGCCATATATTGCATTGATGTTCGCCGTCCAGCTTCAGCAGATCGCCCCATGGATAGGTCTTGCCTTCCAAGCCGCCTCTCGCGGCATATTCCCACTCCGCCTCCGTCGGCAGCCGAACGCCGGCCCAGCGGCAATAGGCTTCCGCATCGTTCCATGACACATGGACGACCGGATGATCCATTCGATCTTCGATCGAAGAATCGGGTCCTTCCGGGGCAGCCCAGTAGGCGCCTTCGACAACCAGCCACCAGGGAACGCCCTGAGGCACGTCCTTAACCCGCCGCTTCGTCTCCTCCGACGCCAGCAGATGGAAGACGAACGACCAGCCGAAGGACTCGGCTTCCGTTCGATACCCCGTTGCATCCACGAACATCTTGAACTGCTCATTCGTCACGGGATACGGCGACATCTGGAAGCCCCGAACCCGCACTTCGCGCGCCGGCCCCTCCCCATCCTTCGGAAAGCCTTCATTCGTGTTCGTGCCCATCAGGAATGTCCCGTCCGGTATAGTCACCATATCGCTGTGCATCGCCTTCTCCGCCTTGCGCGGCAGCCTTCGTTCCAAAGTCACGAAGCTGCTTCCAGCGGCAAGGTCCGGCTTCGTATCGGCGCGGGATGCCGAGCAGCACGGCGGCAGCTTGTCCTCGTTCAACATGTCCATCCCCCTTAGCTTTCCTTTGAAAGCTTCTAACTATATATCGCAATACCAATAAGTCCGGATATGACCAATATCGATAACGGATGTTTGCGGAACAGGAGCAGCGCAGCCAGCGACCCCGCAAAGATAAGCACCTGGCTTAACGTGAACCATGACAAAGACGCGACAAGTCCGTTCCTAATCGCAAACACAACCGCTGCATATAGAATAAGACCTGTAATGACCGAACGCAACCCATAGAGCGACGATTGCATCCACTTGTTTTGATGGATTTTGAAAAATACCATGCCGACCGCCACGATAATCACTAGCGAAGGCAGCACCATGCCGATGGCGGCAGCAACCGCGCCTGCTAGTCCCGCCTGGTGCATGCCGACGAATATCGCCATATTCGTTGCGATCGGACCGGGCGACATGCCCGCGACGCCGATCATATCCGTGAATTCGGAAAGTGTCATCCAGCCGTGCCGCTCGACAACCTCCTGCTGAATAAGCGGAATCATCGCGTAGCCGCCGCCGAAAGCGACGAATCCGATCATCAGAAACGTCAGGAACAGCTCGAGCAGAATCATTGGGCGCACCTCCTTCATATTCAATCTGAATTAGATCATATAATCAAACACTTGCTCCTGCGGCTTGGGCGTCTTCTGATTCAGCCTCTCCCGCGCCTGCCCTTGCCCCCGCTTAGCCTTCACCATTTGAATGGCGATTCCCGCTGCCGCGCCTCCAATAATAAGCAGCATAGGATGGATATATGCCTGACCTACCAATAGCAGCAGCAACGTTACAACGATGAGCACTGCAGAGGTTTTATCGACAAGCGCTTTTTTGCCGTATTTGATGCCGGCATACGCGATCAACGCCACGATCGTTGCCCTGATCGACAGAAAAGCCGCTTCGACCTTGGGATTATCCTTTACTTGAAGGAAAATGAACGACAAAGCTACTATAATAGAGAAGGTCGGAAGCAGCATCCCCGCCATCGCAGCGATCGCGCCGCGAATGCCGGCAACACGATAACCGATGAACGTCGCGGAATTAATCGCGATCGCGCCCGGAACCGATTGAGCAACGGCGAAAACATCAGCAATATCTTCGCCTTCCATCCACTTCCGTTTCTCTACGACTTCCCGCTCAATGGCCGGCATAACCGCAAAGCCGCCGCCGAACGTAGTTGGGCTAATTCCGAGAAACGTCATGAACAATTGCCAGATGAGCTTCCCCGTTCCCTTCATGTCGATCTCTCCCTTTCCGATTTCTATCTCTATGAGTAGTATACCACCTTTTTTTCATTTTGAAATTAACTTTATTAAAAAAGGGCTATAATAAATCATTATAGAAGTCATAAGTCAAATATTCCGCCTAAATATATAGGTCCTATTCGAATGGTTTAACTGGGATATGATTCGTTTTTGCCATTTTGCAAATAAGTGGCACATATGTTATCTCAGTCTAGCTAATTACGCCGCATTTAGGATATGATAAAGGATAAAGGTCTTAAAGTTAATAGGAAAAGTAGGGATGAGGATGGACCAGCTTGCTACCAAACAATCCGTCAAAAAAACGGTGTACCAGCATATAGCGCATCAAGGCGTCGTATCAAAAGCCGATCTGCTCCCCAGCTACTCGCTTACGTCCAGCACGATGAATCGTTTGCTGGACGAGCTGCTTGGCGACGGGCTAATCGTGGAATCCGGCTTCGGACCTTCGAACGGCGGCCGCAAGCCGATCCTGTACAAAATCAATGAAGCGTACGGCTATGTCTTCGGACTTGAAATATCGCGGTTTTATTCGACGTTAGGTTTGTTCGACATGGGCATGAATGCAAAGTCGTCCGTGAGGTGGCGGATGGATCAGGATATGACGCCCGATCACTTCGTTGCTTATGTCGCCGGGCAAATTCGGAATCTGCTCGCCGATCACGGGCTGACCGAATCTCAAGTCATAGGGATCGGGATCGGCGCTGTCGGGCCGCTGAACCGCGATGAAGGGTTAATTCTGAACCCGCTCTACTTCCCGGCGAGCGGCTGGAACAATGTGCGGATCTGCGAGCGGATCGAGGCGGCAACCGGTATTCAAGCGAAGCTGGACAACGGCGCCAATACGGCGCTGATCGGCGAGCATTGGGCGCTTAGACATGAAGGCATCGAGCATATGGTCTACGTCCATGCGGGAATGAGCATGCGCTCCGCAATGATGTCTCACGGCCGGATTATTTATGGCTCGGTAGATATGGAAGGTTCGATCGGTCAAATGATTATCCAATCCGACGGCCCTCGTCTCCACGAGGAAGGCAATTACGGCGCACTCGAAGCGTATGTCTCGATTCAGGCTCTCGAGAAGCAGGCGCGCTCCGATGCCAAGATGGGCCGCGGCGATCTGACGACCGCTTACCATATGTCGGCGGAACAGATCAGCTATGATATTCTGCTCAGGGAGTTAGCGCGCGACAACGCCTATGTATCCGAGCTGTTCCTGCGGGCAGCGTGTTACTTCGGCATCGGCTTGTCCAACGTTATCAATCTGTTCCATCCGCAGACGATAATTCTCGGCGGCACGCTGGTCAATTCGCATAACCGGTTCTTCCAGACGGCAACCGAAGTGGCGAAGAGCAACGCGTATTATTATCCCGAATACGTCCCCGTGTTCTCCAAGGGCGTTCTGAAGGAAGACGCCGTCGCGACCGGTGCGGCTCTTATGGTATGGAAGGCGATGCCTGTCTAAACGGCGATCCGTTCAAAATGCAAAAAACACGTTGTCCATCCGAGCCGATGTAAGCTCGACAGTGACAACGTGTTTTTTTCTTCCTCTGCTATCGGGTCAACTCAATCGGGTGGCGTCTTATCAGTTCCGGAACCGCATCGCTTCGGCCGCTTTCCTTAAGCCGTTCCAGATAGCGGGGCAAATTCCCTTTGGCATGATACGCCCCCCCTTCCTTCATTACCGTCCATAGCGGATCAACATCGTATTTCATCGAAGACATCATCTCGTCATGCCAATCATTCAGAATGTAAATGGCATCCTTGCACACATGAGGCATTTCCGCCGCCAGATTGCGCTGCTCGAACGGGTCGTCCTTCAGATTGAAGAGCATCTCCTTGTCAAACAAATGATAACCGTCATGGTAGGTCCGTCCGCATATACAGCCAATCTTCGAATCGAACGCTCCGCTGGCATACATGCGCGCACTGGGATACAACCAGATAGTCTCGGCCATTGTAGGGAGCAGATCCAGATGATAATGCAGTCCGCTGTCTGAAGTGCCGTGGGTCATTCCGGGCCAACGGATAATCATCGGAATACGGCAAGTCGCCTGATCGGAAGTTCCGTGTTCGCCATAGATGCCGAGCTCGCCCATATTTTCGCCGTGGCCTGCCGTTATAATAACGACCAAATCATCCATTACCCCCTTCTCTTCGAGCGGCTTGAAGATAGAGCCGATACGTTCGTCCATATGGCGGACGCCGCAATCGTAGCCGTCGATCATAAATCGCAGTTCTTCCTTGTTGCGAATCTCTCCCGGATGTCTTGGATATTCGGGATTGGTCCGGTTGGCATACATGTTGATATCGCTTGCGCTATGCGGCCCCGTCTTCCGCATGTGCGCTTCCAGAACATCGCCCGCCGTGACCTACTACGCCGTTGTGTATGCCGAATCTGCCCGTCATCAACGCTGTGCGCGAAGGAAAACAAGGCGCGTCCGATGTGTAGTAGTTATCAAACTTGATTCCTTCGGCGGCAATACGGTCAATATGGGGCGACGTGTTTCTTGCATAGCCGTAGCAGCCAAGGTGATCCGGGCGCATTGAATCCAAATCAAGCAGCAATACTCTCATGAACGTGTTCCCCTCTTTTGTGTCGATTTCATTCCTACTAATCGACAGCGCGGCAGTCCGAAGGTTGAAGCGGCGATTCGAAGGCGCGCTGCCAAGGCTCGCCCGCGAGCTCATAAACCCAGTTTGACAAATAAGGATCGAACAAGACGGTTTTATCATTCCATTTGACAAGAAAACCTTCCTGGCCAAGCGACCATACTGCAATCGCATCCTCTGGAAGTGTGGTCGAGCGGACTTGCTCTCGAATGTTATTCGTCGGTTGAATTGGTGACATATGCTTAAGCTCCTTTGGGTGTGAATGGTATAATAGGAAAAGAACCGGTTAAGAGAAGATGAATCCATTCATGAACGATTTCAGTCAGCGCCAGCGTGACATTCGCAGGCTGGTGGCCAAGCGGGCTTGCGAGCAGCCCTTGCTGCCGAGCGGTCTATGGTTTCACGGCGATATACGCGACAACTTTTATTATGCGTCCTACTTGTATGCCGCCGCAAGTGAAGGCGAAGCTCGTCTGAGTCAAGTCAGTGTGGGCACTTTTTTGGGGGATGATGGATCATGCGAAAAAGAGCCGCGGCTTTGCCATTGGCTCCGTTTGCTTCAAGTGTCTTCCGGTAATCTTCCAGATGTTTGCGGTGCCGCCGGATCCTGTCTGGCCAACGCCTGTCTGACGGCTTTCCATATCTTCGGCAGGTGTCCCACAAACCGCTTCAGATCGCGTACTGTTCGGTCAGAAAGTCGCCGAACCCTTCCCAAAAGTCACCCTCGCTCCGATGCAGGTAATGCTGCTTGTTCGTAAGCCGCACACGCTTGCCGACCTGCTCCCATCCCTCATGCACCACGGCGATCACATGCTCCATCCCGTGCCGCTTCCGCCGCTGCAGTTTTCGTGTACAGGCCATCCACTTCCACGAACAGCACCCTGGCCTTGCGCTGTTCCACAGCCTTCACCGGCCCCTCCGCCGCAAAGGCAATAGCTGGTTCCAGCAGATGCGGACTGACTTTCCCTCGCCCTTCAAATCGCAAGTGCTGGTCGAGCAGGTACACGTATTTGCCGGTTTGGCGATCCATGTACAACCTTCGCTTGAAGCGGATGTTGCCAAATACGGTGTTCATGCTGGTCTCCCGTTCGGCCTTGACGCGATACCGCTCCCGATCCCGTTGCTCCAGAATGATCTCATCCAACTTCTCCAGCGCGGTTCTCATCGCGGCGGTGAACAGATCCTGCATCTTTCTGAACATCCACTCTTCAAGCTCTTTCATTGTCGGAATGATTGTGCTAAAGTGCTGCACAGGAGCCTCCTCCTTTTTGGTGTGTTTTTGGCAAATTTTACTCTAAAGACATGACCTATGCAGTTCGAGGTAATCCTTGGTAAATTTCCGGTTTGGGGGTAGCCCAAAGAAGCATTAAATAATGCTCCGGCCAAAAAAGGTCAATAAGTCTTGCAAACTGCCGCACTTGTGTGTCACAATCAATAGAGATTCGCTGAATGCCCCTGTGGTTTTTCACGCGAATCTGACAACGAGTGTGGAAGAGGCCACGAACCATTTCGCCGTGGGTGTAGCCTTCATCATCACTCGTTTTTTCTTTGTTCAGTTCAAAGAGCGCCACAGCCAACAAGGTTTCAGCGGCAAACAATAGCTCGAAATGGGCATGGTGATGCGCTTCGGATTCGGAATGGCATTTCTCAAAAGCCAGTTCCTGTTTGGCGGCGCGGAAGAACACTTCGATGCGCCAGCGCTTGGCATAGGTTTGTACCACGTCTTTCGGAACATCATGGCGATTGCTGATCAACAAATATGCACCTTTATAAGTGGCCGGCTCTTCTTCTTGTTCAGTTTGAATCGAGTCCGATTCCGTGAGCTCATCTTCCTTCAATCGCATGGCAACAACCGCAGCCACCAGAACATAGCGTTGCTTGGTCACTTGCTTTCCTTTCCGATTCACCGTGATGTATGGACGCTTCATGTAGATGCCCGGTATCGAAATAGAACTCAAACCGGATGTTGCTTGACGTGTCAGTTCCTTAAAGACTTCACGGATCAGCATGACCGGAGTCAGCGGCACGTAACGTTCCCGGCGAGTGCCAGGTTCGATGACTTTACGGAACAAAGCCGTGTTGCGTTTGGCCTTGGTGACCCAATCAAAGTTATTCTCTTCAAGGAACGAGAAGAAATGCTTGCACAGGTACCAGCGATCCAAGGCTACCCACAACCGGCACGTAACGGATTCGCGCAGCATGAGCAGCATCTGCTTGGCTAAATCGATTTTGGTAAGACCTTCTCCTTTCGTTTCGGGCTTGTGCCAGATCCGGTAAAACAACGGATACTCCAATCCGCTTTTCAGAACGGCCTGCAGGACCACCAGATTCGTTGCCCAGACATAGGCTTTAGCGGAATGATCAAAGAGCCAGTTCAAAAATGGAAGATGTTTGGCAAAGGGATGTGCGCTGTGCGTGTCATCGAGATTCACGACATCCCCATCGGTAATCGCCGTCAAAGGATCTTGCTGCAAGCGCGCGACACGCTTTTTCCCAAAAGTCGTCCAAGCAAAGCCTTTCGTAAAGAAGCGACTTAAGGTGTACTGAGCAAGCTTCCAAGGCTGGAACATCGCCTTCAGTAAAGCGTCTTTGTCGGCTAACTGCGCCATCTGGACGACAGAGGAGCAGTTGGAAACGAGACCGACAACGTAGAGAAAACAAAGTAACCACGACGGAGCGCCACTTCGTTTCATAATGCCGGATTGAGTGAGCAACAGAGAGAAGTCAAATCGCTCCCAAAGGCTTTTCAGAATGGGTGCTCCGGCGCATTCGCTGTGATTCAGTTCTTTGAACCTTGGTTTTTGCAACGCTGACATTGGAAAACCACCTATAATCTAGAAGATATACCTTTGAAAAAGGTATCCTTCGCGATTATGGGGGTCCTTCGAAAAAGTCAAGCACTTTTCACGGATCTTCATTGAACTATTTATGACAATTTTGGCGCGATAGAATTACCAGCTAATGGATTGAACTGCATAGGTCATGTCTAAAGAAATAAAGAAGTATATTCAACAAAACAGTAACCGCCTCCGCGCGAGTCAAATAGTCGCCCGGAGCGAACAAATGTCCGCTGCGGCACTTAATCAATCCCGCTTCCGCGGCAGCTGTCACGCTCGAGCTTGCCCATGCGGGGATATGATCCGCATCGTTAAACGGCGGATTCGATTCGGCTGCAAGAGGCAACCGCAATGATCGCGCAGCTATGACGGCCATCTCCGCTCGCGTCACCAAACGGTCTGCGCGGAATGTGCCGTCGCAGTAACCGACTAACAAATCAACCTTGCCCGCTGCATATACATGCGGTTGCGCCCATGCGGCGATCTAGTCGTGATCGACGTAAGCGTCCGCTTCGTCTTCGGAGTCAGCCGCCGATGGCAGCTGCAGCGCGCGTACGAGCATAGCCGCGAATTCCGCACGAGTGACTTGACGCTGCGGACGGAACGTACGGTCGCCGTAGCCGTGGATGAAACCAAGCGATATTGCGTGATTAATTTCGTATTCCGCCCAATGAACGGCGGTATCGACAAAGCCCATCCCGTCGTACTTACTGACTGCCACAACCTGTTGGCCCCGCGCGTAAGCGATCATAACGAGACTGGCATCCACCAATTCGGCACTCTCGAGCACAACAACGGCTTCACCCGGACGAATTCGTTCAAACACAAGCGTTACCAATGTTGCGCTGCCGTTCAAACCGGCGACGCTCCCGACATTCGTATGGGCGAATCACAACTTCGCACCCTCCACGATCGGGTTGACCGAGAAACCCGCAATGCCGCTCTTGGCTTCCTTCAACCGCTAGCGATGCTCATCGAAGCTGAAAATTAAAATTATCTCTCCAATCGGCATTACTATCAAGGAAATCATTAATTGGCTGCAATAAATCTACTTTTACGAATTCCTTCGTCATTGCATCTGGCCACATTACGAACAAATCAGGCATTTCGTTAGCTGCAGCAGCTGTTCTTAGGCGAGTCTTCAAGCCGTCTGTTGGCAGCCCTTCGATTTCCAAATTAATATTCGGATGATCCTGACTAAATTGATCAAGAATGCCTCTCATCGCAATTGCTTTTGCATCCTGACCAGCCCAGTTATGCCAAATCGAAATCGTTACTTGATCCTCAGATGCATTCTCGTTTCCTCCATTGTTGGAACCGTTGTTACCGCAGGCAGTAAGGAAAAGAGCAAAAGCTGCGAGTAAAAATGCGAATTTTTTATTTTCTTCATCTCTCTTATAAACCTCCCTTTTATGTTCTACAATGATAATTGTTGTCTAGATCTTCAGTTTGGGTTAAAGGGATAATCATCAGAATCATGGTAGAAGATTTTCAGATATAGGGTAGTGATTCCGCCCGACTCCAATAATCTCTATTCGTAGGGTGATACGTCGTAGATACTATCAACTTTCAAAATCAAATTTAAGTGGTAATAAACGAAAATACCCCATCATCTTGCTTGCTGAACGTAATACTGGCGAGCTGCCTGCCTTATTTAAGAAGCATTCAAAGATTTTACCTGTTCAACTGCGTAATCGTCCCCTCGGCGCTCATCAAGCGCTGCATCTTGGCAAGATTGTCCGCCTGCATCAAATGATAACTGTTTACCGTATTTTTTTCCGATCGTTCCATCCCGCGATAATTAGCAATTCTCCCGAGCTCATTTCGCCAGCTGTCCAGCCGGGAGATCAGCTGATCCCGAATCTTTCGATATGCCGGGTCATGGAACAGGTTGTGAACTTCCTGGGCATCATCCTCCAGATGATACAGCTCGCCCTCCACGACATCCTCAAGAAACATTGGCGTATATTTCAAATAATGGTCATTCAGCAGCTTATCATGCAGCTGTTCTTGACCAGGATACAAAGTTAGCTTCCATTGCCCGCTTCGAATCATCAGAGCAGGTTCATCCTGCAAACCACCAGTGAAGATGTGTCCGAATACCTCCGTTTTGACAGCAACTTCGTCCCCCCTCAGCAACGGCATCAAGGATGTCCCCTGCACGCATGCTGGCACTTCAATACCTGTTGCATCCATAATCGTAGGCATAATATCCACAATTTCAGCAAAGCTGTCGTAACTTCCTTGATACTTCGATCTGGGAAACTTGATCATCAAGGGGATTCTGCACACTTCTTCATACATAATGCCCCACTTCTCGATAAAGCCATGTTCGCCCATCATTGAGCCATGATCGGAGGTAAAAACAATGATAGAATTATCATAAAGATCTAGCTCCTTTAAGCGAGCGATGACTTGCCCCACCCGATCATCCACATGGGTAATCAAGCCGTAATAGCTGGCTATACTTTTACGATAATCTTCCTCTGTCAAACGATCGAACCCCCGTGCACGGTAATAATAACGATGCATGAGCGGCTTCGACGTCAAATCTTCGTTCCATGTCGCAGGCAAAGGCATATCGTCAGGGTGATACATCGAGGCATACGGTTCCGTTGGAAAATACGGCGTGTGAGGATCGATGATCGACAATCGGTAAAATAATGGTCGCTCACTGTCTTTCAATTCATCCAATCTGTCTATATATGCTCTGGTAACACGAGAATCGGCTGTTTCCTCCGGCTTCTGTGGATTTTTTCCATGGATGATCAAGGAAACCTCTCCCTCATTCTTCTTGTAAACACTTCGATTTAACAGCTCGCGATCCGTTACTCCGAACACACTGACACCGCCATCGTCAAATAAACCACGCGGATAATTTTCCTCAAAGCCGAAGCTGCCGGGCGTATTAAAATGTGTTTTGCCATAGTTGATCGTGCGATAACCATGGTCATGCATCGTTTGGTATAAAGAAACCTCATCTTCGACTGGTGCAAAAGCGTTGTCCAGCACACCATGGCTTAATCCGTATCTCCCCGTAGCCAAGCTCACTCGAGCAGGCGCACACATCGGACAATTCGTATATGCATTCGTAAAAACAGCCGCATCCTTCGCAAGGGCATCCAGGTGAGGCGTTCTCACGATCGGATGGCCTCTGAACCCAAACGTATCTGCTCGCAATTCATCTGTCATAATAAAAAATACAGGTGGTTTTCGGGGCATCATGGATTCATTCTCCTTTCATAGATTATGCATAGGCTCTGATCTCATACACACCGATCCGTTTCGCTCCATTCGTTCGGTGGAACACAAGCTTAAGTTCATTTGTCGTAATCACATCAAATGTCAACTTGTTGACTCTTTGGTGATTTCCTGTAACCTGGACAATTTCTTCAAAGCCATTTTTCCCTTTCGCATACACTGTATAGTCTCGAATCAGAGTCGGGAACACTGTAAAATCGTGATAAATCTCAAGATTGTCGTAATGAAAATTCAAATTGGAGTCAAATACGATTTGCAGCTTGCTCAGCTTTTTCTCGCCATCAAAACGTACATGCACGGTTTCCTCGCCAGTCGTAACAGCAGACAGCCACAAATTCGGCAACCCGTGGTTCCGGGCGTATCCATTGTTCAAATTTTCAGCGCCATAAATATCTTGCTCAGGTCCAAGCAGGAAGCACGGCAGTCCACTATCTCTACTCCACATTTCCTTCTTTACTTCCAACGTATTAATATCGCAAAATGTCGTTCGTCTATTCAATAATATTTTTTTCAAGAAAAACAAGCCATTGATATCATCATTACTTAGACCCAGTTGGAGCGCATCATTGACCTCGAACTCAATAAACAGCTTTCCAGACTCTGTTTTGCAAGGTACTGGTAATTGAACCCAGTTAAAATTGTTGCCTGCCGAAATCGCTACAGACCCCTCGAATAACTTTTGCTGTGGTCCATAGTTTTGTTGCTTGGCTGCAGTGTACACAGTGTAACGCAAGCTAGTATCCGTCTCACTATGAAGACGCAGAGCTATATACTCAAGCGAATCCTTGACCGGAACAATCAATGCGAGACTTTCTTGCAATGTCACAGCGCGATCCATGTTCTCTAAACTGCAGCGTTGCACTGAGCTTGCTGAAAAACGTGCTGTTCGGCATACATCCTCTGGGTCTTCATTTTTCTTGCCAATAATATACTGGTCATTTTTCAAAAGCAATTGTTGAAGCTCATGCATGTGGTGCTCATAAATATCTCTTGGTTGAACTTGATATTTTTTGCAAAGATAAGCCGCAGCCGCACACGATTGGCCAAGCACCGCCAAGGTTGCCATGACCCGCGTTGAGCCAAAAGCAACATGGGAAGTGGACATACAACGGCTGGCTACGAACAGATTGTTGACATTTTTCGAATAACAGCTCCGATATGGGATCGGATATACACCCTGCAGCACGAAATGTCTAGTTGTCATGTCCTTGGAGAAAAAGCCTTCGATTGCATGAAGATCAATCGACCATCCGCCATAGCCGATGGCATCCTCAAAATCATGCTGCTCCACGACATCTTGTTCTGTCAGGATGTAATCGCCAATCAATCTTCTTGATTCCCGCTTGCCCGGAATGCTGCTGACATATTCCAGATCGAACGTGTCAGAGTCATAGTTGCCGCTATTTTTGATATGATTCCAAATGCCGTAAACGAGTTCTCTATGGTTTTGCATCACTTCCTCACTTTGCTCGATTTGATCCTTGCCATGTCCAATTTCATAAAACCATTGCATGCGATATCCTTCATATCGCGTACTGTTTGGATTTCTTTCCGGTATTTCCCGATGCTGCAGCGCTTCTTCCACCTTCAGGCTCTTGGCAAACTCGGGCATCACAAACCGCGCTTTGCGACCAGTATCCTTGGTATACCAAGACAATGTACTAAGCAAAACATGATCGTCTGCTTCATCCGGCGCGATGCGCTCTCCGAACTCCGACTTTGCTTCCCGTCCAGTTCGATATTCCGCTCCCGCCAAATAGCCCACAGTCCCGTCCCCCGTATCATCGAGAAAATAAGGACTATAAAAATCAAATCGTTTTTCAGACCCGGATTGCGAGCCTGATACATACACGATTTTGCCTTCTCCATCGGTTTCGACCTTATCGATATTCGTGTTCAGATACAAATCAATATTTTTTTCCTTCATGACAAAATCGAGTAGTATCGTTTCCCATAAATAGGCGTTGCCTTGCGGATTTCGATATAAATTTTCCAAGCGAAGCTCTTCCATAATGCCTGATTCTCTGGCGTAGAAATTAAATTCCTGCGCGCCATCTGCTCCTGCAACGTTAATTCGATTCTCAGGACTTGCGTTGCCTCCGAGATAACCACGGTTATTAATGAGCGCAACTTTCAAACCTAGTCGGGCAGCCTGCACAGCAGCACAAACCCCGGGCATTCCTCCGCCTATAATTGTCAGATCATACTTGACCACCGTTTTCTTGAACTCCATAATATTTCTTCCTTTCAATTTTATCGAAAATACCTTCTTGTCTTATATCAATAAGATATCCTTTACAAAAGACTTATGAAATACATATAAATGCAAAATACATATCTTATTTCAACTATTTTGGTATACTGTTTATAAGATGGGAAAAATGGAGTGTTGTTCATGGAGCATCAAATTTTTATCAATCGAAATGAGCTTCCTACGCTGCTTACAATCGGGATTTTTGAAACAAAACAGCCTTGGTATCATGTGGATCGCATATTGAACATCAACACGATGATTTTTGTGTTACAAGGGAAGGTTGAAATATGTGAGGAGGATATCGACTATACTGTAACGAAAAACCAGATTTTTTTTCTCAAAAATGGATGTCATCAATGGGGGAAAAAAGTAACGCCACCTGGATCAAAATGGTTCTGGGTTTCCTTTGCTCCCTCTGAGTTCAAGCACTCAGAGAACCAGCTTTTTCTCCCTAAGCATGTAACAGTCGCTGCACCTGAACAATTGACACATACCTTAAATAAAATGCACCGGATCTATCAGTCCGCAGAACCTTTATATCAAGAACGAATCAATGGACACTTGTACGGACTTCTTTGTGATCTAATGTACCAGCACCTGAGTGCCAATATCGAACATCGTTCGAATATGATCGTCACCAGCATCGTCCGTTGTCTGCAGTCCCAGCTGGATCGTCCCTTCGACAGCCAAGCCATTGCAGATGAACTCAATATGAACTATACGTACTTGGGACGATTGTTTAAATCCACAACAGGCACAACAATCAACCAATATTACAAAAAATTGAAGGTACAAAAAGCCATCGAACTCATGCAATCAGATTCACTGAATATTTCACAGATCAGCGAAATGCTTCAATACCCGAATCCTTATTATTTCAGTCGGGTGTTCAAGCAAGTAACAGGACTCTCTCCCAAAGAATACAGACAGCAGCTTTATCGATAATGATCTGAGATCCAGCTTCGCCGCAACTTCGGAACAAAATGCCCGGTTGCCAAATAGAGTAGACCTATGCACGTTTCAGCACGACTTTTTCCATTAGGCAGCTGTGATCGATTCGGTCGAAGAACTTCTCCATGTCGATGTCTACCACGATTCGATAGTTTTCTTGCATGAAGATCCTTGCTTTCCACAAAAAACCGTCAGGATGTGAATTCCCGACGGTATTCTATCAGTTAACTTCTCATTCATAGCATACTTACAAAAACATAAGTAGCCTAGCAATTACTTGTGCACTTTCCGCTCTAGTAGTTTCGTCGAGCGGGGCAAACAGATTATTCGTTCGACCTCGCAACAATCCAAGCTCAATGGCAGCAGCGATGGATGGCTTTGTCCATTCGTTAATTTGGTCCATATCTGCAAAGCTGAACTCCAGATTTTCTGTTGAGACTCCTGTCGAATGTGCAACTTCATAAGCACGAATGATCATAACAGCCATCTCCTGTCTCGTGATGGCGGCATTTGGCATAAAAATTCCATCATTTTTACCATGAACAATGCCTGTTGCATAGGCTGCTGCAACTTCATCTGCAAACCAATCTGTTTCACTGACATCTTGGAATGGAGACGATGATGCTGTATACTGTACGGATAAACCTAACATACGGACAAGCATTGCTGCAAATTCCGCTCGTGTCACGCTACGATGTGGCTCATATTTGTCATCTTCAACTCCGATAATGATATGCTTAGCTGTCACACTCTGAATTGCATCTGCAGCCCAGTATGTTTCACTTACGTCTGTGTATACTTTTTTGTACTCCAAACCTACATATTTGCCTAAACGGTTGACTTTAGCCACCAATTTCCCATCGATGATCTCTCCTCCAACGTACTCCAAGGTACCATCTTCACCAACAAAGTACATCCCCAGTAAATTCGAGTCTGCTTTCGGGGAAACCACCAACTCAATGCGTATCGGTTCTTCGATAGTTGCTGATGAGATCAAATCTCCTTTCTGATCGTTTAGAGATAAAGAAAAATGATATATCCCTGTCACGGGGTTCAGGTTAACATGATTCTTTTTTGAAGCATTTGTTAAGAGCGTTCTCTTCTCTGCTTCATCCATCGGTTTGAATTCAAATGTGATGCCCGCATTAATAAGCATGTCTTCTGTTGCCTTCAATTTTAACGATTCAAGCACATTCGCTGGTATGATCACCTTAAAGCTTTCATTTGTCAATTGCAGCATGTTTGTTCCATTTATTTCTTTAGCGTTTGCTGGTAATATCAATTTATTCTTTCCTTTATCGACTGAAACTTCAATCTTTCCCTCATTCACTACAGGCTTATTGACAACCTCCACTTCAGAAGAATTTGAAGTATCTGCGCCAGGTTCATGCCCGTGGTTTGTCCGAGGAAGCGCTTTGATTTCTAGCAGCATTACACCTTCAGGGTCCAATGAAAACGAATTGCCCATCCGCTTTCCAGTCAACAAATCAGTAACTGTTATATTCATGCCATTAACCATCGACACATCAAGAGTTGCCTGATTTTTCCCAAGATTCAAAATAGTCATGACATAACGATTCTCTCCGTTCGGGACAACGCGCCACATCGCTCCCTTCTTCGTGTTCCCATTCGTTTCTGTGACAACAACAGGAGGCATATGCCCATTGGCAGACACGATCCCGAACGCGCTCGTTGCCATGCTTTGCACATCATGGTCTGCTTTCACAATCAATGTACCATTGCTTGCCTTCAGTGACGCTGCACGTGGTTGTTTATACTCATTGAACTTCAAGCTGGCGTTATCGATAATCACTGTCCCACCCTGATCAAGGTAATCCTGCAAAACGTCAAATTCTTCGTCAGTTACCTCCTGCGTCTCGTAAACAACGATGACATCCCAATCAGAATTTGGCTGTTTCTTTATTATATTCTTTGTTGCAAAACCAATCGGAACTCCGTCAAAGTACATTGACTCATACAAGTCGAATAAATCATCCATGTAATGTTCATCATTGATCGCCGACGTTTCAGAGTAGAATATCCGAATCGGCTTTTTCTGAGTTTGAAACTTCACAATTTCCTCAGAGAATGCATTCAAGTCCATCATCGTCTTGCTCAATTCATTAGCTACGCGAGGCTGCTGGGCAACGGAACCCGGATAAGATTCCAACAATCCTTGCACGCTGGTGGTCATCAAGCGATTCTCGATGGAACCATCGGGATTTCTCCCCCAAAACCAGGTAAAACCTGCATCCATCCCTAGAATCGTTGCCAACCAATACGTTGACCGAACATATTCGGGCTTCATATATAAATCTCGATATGCCGTAGTGGAAAGAAAATGTACTTCCGAATTCACATGTGCTTTATCCGGGCTGACCGAATGCATGAAGTCATACGACATGCCAAGCTCTTTCCAATAATAGGCATAGTGATCGGCCCAA
Source organism: Paenibacillus sp. SSG-1 (assembly GCF_002224835.1). Taxonomy (NCBI): domain Bacteria; kingdom Bacillati; phylum Bacillota; class Bacilli; order Caryophanales; family Paenibacillaceae; genus Paenibacillus; species Paenibacillus sp. SSG-1. The sequence goes on along the minus strand of NZ_MBRK01000001.1, from coordinate 7,516,212 downwards.
TCCTCTGAAGATCCTGTTGCTCTGACATTCAGTTTGCGCGTTTTCGCATCATCACCAATGATTTCAACCATCTCGGTAAGTTTCTCAAAATCAATTCCATGCGTCCTGTTCCCTTCGGCAAACAAGTCCGGCATGATCTTGATATGTGTTTTCGCTCCCGGATCATTCAATTTCACCTGATCATGTAGGAAAGTCAGCCACTCTGTTCCTCTCTCCATATTGAACAGGCTTACATCGTATCCAATCGGCGTCCCTTTATACGATTTTTCCAGCGGTATGACCGTGGCGGCTGCCTCATTGAAGCTGGAGAAAGTCGTTCCCCAGATTGCATTCATCTGGCTTACCGTTCCATGACGTTCACTTAGCCATTGAGCAAACGCTTGAAGAGCGAGATCAGAAATCCCCTCCTGACCGTTAACCTTCTTGGGAACAGCCCAATGCCCTTTTTCAAGGAACCAGTGCGGCTCGTTCGCAAGTAAATACCCAAGCTCTGTATATGGCTTACCAGAAGTGATTGGACCTGTATTTCCCAACACTTTCTCCCAAATATTTCGAATTTCAGGATTATTGATATCATACTTCGTAAACGTCGTAATTCCGTCCCTCAATGTCTCACCATATTGTGCCACCGCCCAGTCTGGAGCAGGTTCGTGCCACAAAATCGTATAGCCCATGCTATTCGTCGGACGATTCATCAGACTGTCGTACTTGCCTAAAGTCGGTGTGCCGTTACTGTCAGAGATAAGACTCGGATTAAGCGATTCCGGATGATCAATATTGCCTAGGTAATGGTTGTATAGCATCTGATCGTCTGTTGGCACATCCAATGGCTTAGAGAAATAATCATGCAAAAATACTGGCTTACCATTGCTATAAAAATTGCTGCCCTGCAAAGAAATTCCGTTCCAATCCACAAGACGAACCGGCCTACGAACCATTGTACCGTTGATCACCTCTGTCAACTCGGCAATCGCCGTGTCGAGCATCGCAATGATTTCCATCCGCTCAAATTCAGGGAGCTCTTTGGCGAGTTCTTCAGCAGTTTTTCCACCAGGTCTATACCATGAAATGTTATCAAACATTTTTTGGTTCACACTAATATTCTGTTCATCCCAATCCGCATATTTATCAAATTCTTTTGCAAACCACAGCGCTCCCTTCTCCCGTTCCGCATCCAATTTTTTTGATTCCGCTTGTGAAATTAATGTTTCCAGTTCGCTGATCTTATACTGGATCATCGCTTTCAGTTCACTAGTAGACAATGCTCCATATTTCTTTATTGTCTTTTCCTCAATGGCTCCATGATTAACACTGATTTGTATGCTGGCCGTCTTGTTATCTGCAGTCGAAACAGTAACAACCGCATTGCCTTCATCCTTCGTGTTTACAAGTAAATTAATCCGACCATTTTGAACGGAAGCGGTTACGATAGTTTCATCAGAAGAAGTTACTGTTGTGCCTTCGATGCCAAGCTTCTCTTCCGTATTTAAGATGCTTGCGTCGATATAAGTCCCTTCTGATCGAACAGCTATCTCTTTAGGAATTGATCCGATGACTGTTAATACTGCACTAGCTCCTACCGTAAGCTCATTTGTTAAAGAAGTAATTAAAGACTTTAGCACAATTGCTGAACCTTTTGTAATTTCCATGCGGTTTTTGGCAAACAAAGTAACAGTTGAACCATCCTCAATCTTCAAGATACCTGTATTGCCTATCGTTTCGCCTTTCCCTTTAATATACAATGCGCTCCCTGGTTCAAATACTACAGAGCCAACCCCCGCTGCACCCACAATTCCATTGCCGATAATAAAACCCTCATCGCGAAAATCCTGAAGCTGTCCCTTAACAGTAATCTTAGCATTCACTGTCATTTGTGCGGTGAATCTCAGCCTCACATTTTCTGGAACAGTAATATTTCTCTTTATGGTAACAGGTTTGAATACTTCGATAACATCCAACGTAACACCATTGACTACTTCATCGCTTAATTGTCGAGCTACATCCTCCTCCCCTTCCTTAAAACTGTTGATGACAGAAAGCAATTGTTCAGCTGTCGTAATCTCAGCAACCGGTATCAAGCCTTGCTTCTTTGCAGCTATAAAATGATCCATAGCAGCTCCAAGATCGTCCAATGCCAAACCAAGCTCTTCTTCTGTTGCATCGGGACCGTTTTTGGTAGCCTTCGCCTGTTGAATTGCTAGCGCAAAAGTATCATGATCCAACTGTGTAACCCAATACATATCAGCATCAATGTCGGCTCCATCATTGCTCACTAATGTTGCATTAAGATTGGCTTCAGCCAATTTGATTGTCTCGCCTAGTTTTGTTTGATTGACTCCAACAGGAATATAAATGACTCCTTCACCGATTTTACTGGAATCAGCATGGAAAATTGCTCCAACGGCAACTGTTATCTTCTCAATCACCCCACTATTGATCTGCTTGGCAAGCGTTACCGATCCGGATGTAATCTCAGCATGATTGTTCTTGAACAGCGTCAAACTGGCGTCCGATCCCAGCTTGAAAATACCGTTTGGTCCAATAACTTCTGTACCTTGCTGATAGTAACTTCCCCCGGTATGAAAAACGAATGATCCCGAGCCTGTTTCTATCAAACCATCTGTCCTGTTCTCTGGAGTTCGACTGTCCTGCACCGTACCATATACTGTAATCGTTGCGTCTGTTTTGATATTTGCAAATGTTTGTAATTTCACACCACTCGGGATGATAAAGTCCCTGTTTATTTCGATGTCTTCATAAAGCAGTGCAGCATTCCCACTGATCATTACCTTGGAATCGTCTACAGTAATCGTTTTCAAAAATTCTGCTAAATCCGCTACAGTCTCAATCTCAACCGCTGCTTCATCATTTGTGCCATCTTGCATGGCGGCAAGAAAAACATCCGTCGCAGCTTCAAGCACATCAATGGCGTTATCTACGTCAGATTGTGTCGCTGCAGAATCATTCCTTACTTCTAACGCCAAAGATATCGCATGACTATAACTGTCCATGACATCCTGTGTAACCCATTTTTTGGAATTCGAAACATCTGAACTATCTACACTGACTTTGACAGATGCTTTGAAGTTATTCGCATCAGCAATCGCTTCGATTAAAGCTGTTTTATCAACCCCCGTATCGCCCCAATCTATTGGTACTTCCACTGTCCCGTTGATGTTGAAATTTGCTCCAGGAGCTACAATAATGCCTTTCAATATATCTGATGTAATGCTCTTTCCTGCTGGTACCGTAACTGTACCTGTTGTGATTTCTAATCGGTTGTTCGACAGCAATGTGACACTGGAGTCCGAGTCCAAAACAAACAATCCATTGGATCCTACTACCTCAATGCCTTGCTGAAAGTAGCTTCCATAAGTGTCAATCACAACAGTTCCTGTACCAGTGCCGACCAACCCATCAGCTCGGTATTCTGCTCCCCGACTGTCTTGAATTTTCCCTTGGACAATAATCGTTTCGTTAATATTCATCTTCACAAATTGTTGCAGCTTCACGCCGCTCGGAATAGTAAACGGTACATCTAGCGTCACAGGCGTGCTTACTTGAACGGTATTGCCACCGTCAGCCGTCTTTATCTTCGCAGCATCTCCCCCCGGGGTTATCTTCGTTCTCAAATAATCCGCCAATTGCTGTGCATCGGTAATTGTTGGTTCCTCTATGGCATCTACCGGAAAAGCCATCGAAGCAAGCAATACCACACACAATAGAGTTGATATAATTTTTTTCATTATGGTCCTCCTCTACTTATAGTCATTTGCACTTCCCTAAATTGTTCAACAATAATTTTTGATTCAGTAAATGTGCAATCAACTCCCATGTAAGCGCATTCAATTAAAGCTATAATGCAACAATTAACTGTCAATTCATTTAACAGAAATAGTGAACCAGAGGGATTCCTCTAATTCACTATCCAATGTATTGTTGATTACTTCCCTACATAAGAATCATAATATTTTTGATACAGTGCTTTATATTCATCAACTCTCAGCTTCTTTAACTGCTCAAGATGGTTGTTCCAGTCTTCATCTGTAAAACCATTCATTACAAATTTAGCGTAGGTGCTGGCGTAGTAGCCATTTTTACCGTTCAAGTCAAGATTGATTTCAGCCAGCTTTTCTGCGTCCTCCGTGCTCCAAAGCATATCATATATGAGTTCATCCGTTGTGTAAGGAAGATACATATTGTAATACGCTCTCTTTTCATCCGCTTGTTCATCAATCAAACGTTCAACCATCTCTTTCAACACGATGACAGTCGCACCATTACCCGGAGCTTCCGAATGCTTGAAATCGCCTGAATTCATGCCTTCGGGAATCTCTTGCTTGTCAAATGTGCCATCCTCATTTTCTTTCACTGTCACCCCAATTGGTCCAATCTCAAATTGGAAGCTTAGCAATTCATCATACATGGTGTCCATCCATTGCATAGTGATCTCTGGATATTTATTAACTGACGTAATGGCAAATGCACCCTTATTGAGCGCAACCGGCATGCGCAGCCATCCTTGTTCTCCATTCGCGCCCTTAAGCGGCATAACAGGCACGTAATCTTCATTCACATTCCCAAATACACTACGCTGTGAGTATCCGAAAAAGGCACCAACCGGTACATCTGCATTTCGAACCTTGGTCACGTAAGTATTCTCATCATGTGTGAATACTTCCGGATCAATAAGCCCTTCCTTGAATAATTTGCTCATATATTGCAGATATGCTTTATATTCCGGTTGCTCTGGAGCATATCTTACTTCTCCGTTATCGACATACAGATTGTTACGCGGATCATCCAACTTGATTCCGAATGACCCTGCCAAAGAATTCGCTCCATTGGCAGCATTGTTAAACTGGAAGGATAATGGAATTTCATCTTGTTGTCCGTTTCCATTTGGATCGTCTTCCTTAAACGCTTTTAGCGTCGTGTAAAATTCATCAATGGTGGTTGGAACCGACAATCCAAGATTATCGAGCCATTTCTTGTTGATAAACAGAACTGGTGCGATTTCGTTAAAATCCCGTTCTACAATAGTGGGAAGTGAGTAGATATGACCATCCGGAGCTGTAAGCATCTTTTTGAATTCAGGACGCTGTTCAAAAACTTTTTGCAAATTCGGTGCATATTGCTCAATCAACCCTTCCAACGGGATAATCGCCCCTTGACTACCTAATTTCACGATTTCTGCATCACTTAATACAGCTCTCCCATAAAACACATCCGGTAAATCTCCACTGGCAAGCAGGATATTCTTCTTCTCACCAAGATGCTCCCAGCTAACCTGAGTCCACTCTACATCGACATTGGTAAGCTCCTTCAACTCTTTAAACATTTGCAGCTCGTTATAATCCTTCTTCACCTGCGGTGCGGTATTCGCAAAAATCTCTAATTTTACAGGTTCTTGTAATGGAAACTGAATTCGATCTGCCGTATCCTTCTGCTGATCGTTCATTTCATTATTACTGGAGCTCCCCGGCCCGGTAGATTGATTACCATTGCCTGGTTCGTTGTTCCCCCCTCTTGAACATCCACTAACCAATAACGCTACAATGACCACCACATACACACATGAAAGCAACCATTTTCTTCTCACTTCTGTGACCTCCTTAAGAAATTTTTGATTTATTCATGAAAGTCCGGTTAACCTTTCACCGAACCAATCATGACACCCTTGACAAAATATCGTTGCAGGAATGGATACAAGACAAGAACAGGAAGACTTGAAACAACCACCATTCCGTACTTCACAAGACCTGCAACCTTCTGTTCCTCTACTGCATCGTTTGAATCATTAATCATATTCAGCTGCGCCTCACTAACAATCAAAATCTTGCGCAATATCACTTGCAACGGCTGAAGATTTACATCATTCAAGTAAATAAGTGCCTGAAAGTAGGAATTCCACATTGCAACTACGTTAAACAGCACCATAACAGCTATGATCGGCAAAGAAAGTGGTAGAACCATTTTCGTAAAAAATTTAATATTACCACACCCATCCATCATCGCCGCCTCCAGCATCTCTTTGGGTATCGTACTCTGGAAAAAAGTTTTGACAATGATCAATTGATAGACACTCACTGCACCAGGAACAATCATCGCCCACACAGTATTAACCATCCCAAGGTTTTTGACCAACAAATAGGTCGGAATCAATCCACCGTTAAAAAACATCGTAAACAAAATCAAAATCATAAAAAGACCTGATAGCGGCAAATCCTTCCGTGAAAGAGCATAGCCCCCTGTGATAATAAGACTAACTCGAAATATTGTGCCAAACACTGCATAGAACACCGTATTATAGTACCCTCTCCATATCTCATCATCGCTCAAAATGCGCTCATAGCCTATCCATGTAATGTCCTGGGGCCAAAATCGGATTTGTCCTGCATTCACTAGGTCCGGATCGCTGATAGAAGCAATGATAATAAAGTACAAAGGGTACATAACAATAAACAAAACCCCACAGAAAAATATGACATTCATCACATCAAATAATTTATCCGATTTACTTTTACTCAAAGTATCCATGTGCTGTCCCCCTACCACAGACTTGTTTGCGAGAAACGCTTGGCAATAAAATTCACACTGACTAGCAAGATACAATTGATAACTGAATTAAACATGCCAATTGCTGCAGAATAGCTATACTGTGCATTTAACAGCCCACTCTTGTAGACATAAGTCTGAATAATTTCAGCTGTAGAAATATTCAATGGATTCTGCATCAAATACACCTTCTCAAAACCAACTGACATAAAATTGCCGATACTCAGAATAAGCAATACAATCACTGTCTGCATAATTCCTGGCAAATCTATATGCCAAATTCGCTTTATTTTACTTGCTCCATCTACAACAGCCGATTCATGCAACTCTGGATTAATTGATGTGAGTGCTGCCAAATATATAATCGTTCCCCAACCTGCATTTTGCCAGACACCGGACCAAACAAAGATGGAGGTAAACCATTCCGCTTTGGCCATGAAATATATACTATGAAATCCCAATCCCTCTAATAGTTGGTTTATAATACCATTTCTTGGATTCGTAAATAAGTAAAGCATACCCACAATGACGACTGTGGAAATAAAATGTGGTGCGTAGGTGACAGTTTGTACAATCCTTTTAAACTTCCGGCTTGTAAGCTGATTGATCAGCAATGCCAATATAATTGGTATTGGAAAAAGAACTAGCTCGTAAATACTAATCGTTATAGTATTAAGTAATATTTCCCAGAATTTGTAATTTTCTATAAAACGCTGAAAATTATCAAATCCAACCCAGGGACTATCCAATATTCCTTTGAACGGCAAAAAGTTTTTGAACGCAATTTGTAAACCATAAATCGGACCATATTCGAAAATTGCAAAATAAAGAAGCGTCGGCAGAAGCAATAAGTATAAATCATAATATCGTTTCCATCTTGCTAGCAATTTCTTCCCCTCCAGTCTTATCTTCTAAACTTGTTGTTGAACTGTACTCTCCACAAGCTCTCCAATTCTTAAGCGCTTTCAGAATGTCGCATGCATCGTAATCTTAGCAACTCATTTCCTTGCTTGCAATCGGTGAAATTCGGAATCATATGCGGAAAAAATAAAGCCTAAAATCCCTGCCGTATCAAGGGATTTCAGGCTTTATTGACTTTTATCATAAAGAAGTGAGAGGCTTCAGTCCAAGACATTTTCGTCAGCTTAACGAGTTTTCTATGCCATGTCGACCAGAGTCCCTTGTCCTTTGCAGACGCAGATTGAATCGGGATTTAATTCACTTCGCATAGACAGCTGAATCGAAATATTTCTCAATCTATTTATCTTGAATCGCCTTATCGCCGCGTTCTTTGATGTTTTGAATCGTGGATTCCAGATCTTGCTCTTTGACCAGATATTTTTCAACTTCTTCGGTAATAACCTTCTCATATTGGACATTGTTTGGTCCCATTACTTTTTCACCTACAAACTCAGCTTCTGGACTTGTGAAAATATATTTGAGATGGTCTACCGTAATATCATCATCTGCCAACAACTCACCAAATTGATTAAACAAGTTGTCTTGTGCAACCGTACGGTTGGCTGATTCTGAAGATACCGCATATTTAGCTGAAAGTCTGCTCAAATCAATGGCAATTTCCAAAGCAAGCTCCGGATCTGCAGAAGTAGGGGAAATACCAAAACCGTTCACGATTCCCCACGTTTTCATCTTCTCACCACTGTCCACTGGCATTGGAGCAACGCCGATTTTCCAGTCACGAGGGAAATTATCCTTGTCAGCCGCCCATGGCAACACCCAACCACCTTGAATATTCATACCGTATTGACCATTCATAAACGCTGGAGGATCAATTTTTGAAGTTGCAGTATTCGCATGGGTCGGCATACTTTTATCCACATGCATCATGTTGTAGACGCGTTCCAATCCTCTTGCGAAGGCCGGTTGTTCGATATTGGACAATCCTTCCTCGTTATAGAAGTGTTCGCCGCCACCAAGTTCCATGATCGCATCGCCATACCAGAATGTTCCCCATGGCAGATAAAATGCGCCATACACTTTATCAGAGCCTTCACCGCTTGTCAGCTGTTTAGCCACTTCACGGTACTCATCCCAAGTCATCGGTACTTTATCATCTGGATACGGCACACCAGCCTGATCAAAAATATCTTTGTTGTAATAAAGCGCCCATCTGGTAATGTTATGTGGAACAATGAAAATTTCACCATTATTAGAAGCATTCTCTACGTATGGTCCAAATTCCTTATCGAAATCGACACCGATTTCCTTCGCGAGATCATCCAGCGGGACGATCGTGCCTGCATCAGCCCATTGCTGCTGAATCATCGGATTGGGAACAATCATAATATCGACCTGACTGCCACCAGCTATGGCAATCGGAACAGACGTAAGGTAATCTGCTTCCCTGCCATGAAATTCAAACTCTACATGACTATATTTGTCCAACGTTTGAATTTCTTTCATCGCTTCCTGCATTTTAATATCTTCATCAATGCCACTTAGATGAATAACCATCTTGATCGGTTCCTTCTTCTCGGACTGGTCATCTGTTTTTTGCCCACCTTGATTGCTCGCAGCTTTGTTATCGTTCTGACCTGCGTTGCCATCATTGACTGAATTATTGTTGCCACAAGCCGCCATGATGAACAGGAGCATTGACAACACCAAGAACAACGTCATGCCTCTTTTCATTTTCATTCTCCCCTTTTATCATATTTATCATTAAGCAGCTTTGCCCGCTTAATAACCACATCACATAGCGAAAATTACCCTTTCACGCCAGAGAGGGCGATCCCTTCAACAAAATGTCTCTGGGCAAACAAATACACAATGATAATCGGAACTAACGCCATTGTTGCACCAGCCATCTGTACAGCGAAGTTCGTAGAATACTCTCCCTTGAAACTGGCAATCCCTACACTCAGCACTTGATTGTTCACATCACTGATATAAATCAACGGGCTTAAATATTCGTTCCATCCCCACGTAAATGCCAAAATAAATAATGCGGTAATCTGTGACTTGGCTAGTGGCAACACAATCCGAAAAAAAGTACTATACTCATTACAACCATCGATTCTTGCTGCCTGAAGCAGATCATTAGGAATGGATGTGAAAAATTGACGCATCAAGAAGATAGAAAAAGCATTAAACATCCATGGTAATGCGACACTTATCACATTATTGATCAGACCGAGTGACTTAAAGATCATAAACTGTGGAATGATCCGCACTTCGACTGGTATCATCATCGTAGCGATAAATATCATAAAAATTACATCTTTCCCTTTAAACTCCAGCTTTGCAAATGCATATCCGGCAATGGTGCTTACAGATAAAACGAGACAAACAATATACAAGGTAACCAAGGCCGTATTCATATACCAATTCAGAAATGGAAATTCTGTCATCGCCGTGATATAATTGCTTACATTAATCTTGGAGGGTATCCATTCAATTGGCATTTTGAACACTTCACTTTCGTACTTTAGCGAAGCTGACATCATCCAAGCCAATGGAAAAACCATCAAGACACCAAACACAGCTAACATTAACGTTAAAATGAGCATGGAAAGCCCTTCCCTGCGAATATTCATGACCTTCCCTCCCTACACATATTTCACCCAGTATTTTTGCCCAATCCACTGAAGCATCGTAATGATGACAACCATAATGAAGAACAACCAAGATACCGCTGAAGCATAGCCCATATTGTATTGTTTGAATGCGGTATCATAAATATGAAAGACCATAGTCACCGTTGAAGTACCCGGTCCGCCATTAGTCATCACCATTACTTCAGCGAAAATCTGGAATGAAGAAATCACAGAAGTAATCACCAGGAAAAATGTAGTAGGTGAAATCATGGGCACGGTGATCTTGAAAAACTGTTGCAGTTTATTGGCGCCGTCGATGGATGCCGCCTCATAATAAGTGCGGGAAATCCCTTGTAGCCCAGCCAAAAAGATCACGATACAGTAGCCAACATTTTTCCAGATCCAGAATAATGCAATCGTAGGCAAGGCCCATTTCACGCTAGTTGACCATCCAGGTACTGGATCGACACCAAGGGATTGCAATAATGCATTGACTGGTCCAAATTCGGGATGAAAGATAGCCGAAAAAACTAAAGCTGCTGCAGTAATTGTCGTGATATACGGCACAAAGTACATCGCTCTCAGCACACCTCTACCCATGATTTTCGTATTGAGCAAAGAAGCGATTACCAAAGCCAGAAACAATAAAATTGGGACTGCCATGATCACAATCAAGATGTTGTTGACAAAACCTATTCGAAAATATTCATTATCAAAAGCCTCTTTATAATTTTCAAGACCAATAAATGTAGATCCTTCAGCCCCTTTGAACATGTTCCAATCCATGAAGCTTATATATAAAGAGTTAAACAGTGGATAAGCCATAAATAACATGAATCCGATTAATGCAGGCAAAATAAAGGAATACCCGACCAAATTGTCTCTAAGCGTGATCTTTCTTTTTGTTTTCATATTCTCCTCCCTTTTTTCTTCAACAAGAGCTTAAATCTCCGGTGTACCGATGTTCCAATGAATATTTGATTTAGTAATCACACGATACATATGATTAACAATGTCGCGATAGCCTTCCAGCTTATACTTCTCGTAAGCTTAATGGTCCCAGACATTTTTCCTCCGGATCGTGATTCAAGCCATATTATTCACCATATTCATTATTTATATAATGAACCGTTTTGACTCCGCATCGAATCTCCCCGTTAATATACCTTGCTTTCATATTTTCGCTGGAATTGGATCCTGCGCCGCTTCCAGATAAGTTTCAACACTATCGATATCGTTGACTTCATCGGCACCTGAAACCCTTTACAGCATTTGATCGGCGGTTGCACAAACATCTGCATACACATGCCTTGTATGGAACGAACATTCGACAACATTTGCTGTTGCTGTCATCATCATTCCTAGTCGCGCCTTAAAAACCGTTAATATTATGTTTGCACCTCCTATTTAACTATATATATAACAATGTTTTGTATTTAAACAATAAACGACAGCGCTTACATTGTCAATTGTTTTTATACAATACTATATATATAATAATTGACTATATTTAAAATCGGATGTATGTTTAATGTAATACTATTTAAATAAGGAGTGATTCACTTGCAAACAAACAAACGACCACACGTTTTTTTTCTAATGTGCGATGAGCTCAGAGCAGACAGTCTTGGTTATATGGGAAACTCCATTGTGAAAACCCCTCATCTTGACAACCTGTCTAAAGATGCCGTCATATTTGAGAACGCCTATACCAATTGCCCGATGTGCGTACCTGCCAGAGCAAGCATGATGACAGGCAGAAATCCGATCAGCAATGGTGTTTTGGATAATGCGATGCTTATGATTGACGATGAAAAGCCTCTCCCTGATTTACTTCGCCAAAACGGTTATACAACAACGCTCTTTGGTAAGCTTCATGTTCATCGCTCCGCTGAAGAAATTGGGTTCGAGGAATTTCAAAGTGGATATGGCGATCCTTATACAAGTTTTCTCGGCATTAAAGATCCCGAAATGCGAAAAAAGTCCAGCTACAAAAAAAATGAAGGCGATATTCCTTTAGTCATCCACGGAGAAAGCCCGACCCATCCCGATCAAACACCATGCTCCCGCTTAACAGAAGATTATATTCGTCGCATATCAGAAATTCCGGGAAGTGATAAACCGATATTCCATCATCTATCCTTGCATGACCCACATACACCATACATGCCAACAAAACCATACTCTGAAATGTATGATCCAGCACAAATGCCGCTTCCGCCAAACGCAGGCAGATCACTCGATGATAAACCGATCACCCATCGGTATTTTCACAAAGTGCGTGGCTTTGACAAACTGACCGAAGAAGATTACCGTAAAAGCTTAGCCAGCTATTATGGATTGGTCACCCATGTTGATGATCGCATTGGAAAAGTGATCGCCAGATTGAAGGAACTGGAGCTTTATGATGACTCCTTGATTATCTTCACCTCAGATCATGGCTCGATGATGGGGGAGCATGGTTTCGTGGAGAAATGGGGACACATGTATGAGCCTGTCGTTCGAATTCCGTTATTAGTAAAGCTGCCACAAAATGTAAACGGCGGCATGCGACTCGATACGTTTGCAGAAATTATAGATATTCTGCCTACTATATTGGATGCTGCAGGAATTGCAGTACCGGAAGAAGTCCAGGGAAAAAGCTTGCTGCCCGTATGCCGCGGTGAATCGAAGGAGCATCGAACAGAAGCCCATAGCCAATACTTCTGTGGTTCTCTTCACAGAGAGCCAGCACTCATGATCCGCGATCACCAATGGAAGCTGACAATCTATCCGGAGCAAGAATCGATCCATGAGAAGCTTTATGGAGACCATTACTTGAAATACTCACCGTTCTTCGACCTGCCACTAGTAGAAGGAGAGCTTTACGATTTGCTCAGCGACCCTTACGAGCAGCATAATCTGTTCGATAATCCGAAGTATGCCGCTCAGAAGGAAGAAATGCTGTCCAAGCTTGAAAGTTGGAAGCAGAGTTTGGGAGCGCTTGCTGACTATCGCGGATTAAAGCAAGCGAATATGAATCAAGTCTATAAATTCATCCTCGATCAAGCTGACAATTGGAGTAAGGTTGCCGATACACTTCAAGCTGATGGGGGAATCACGCAATGTACGCGACAACAATAATAATATGGAAATAGGATGAAATGATGTAAAGGAGAAGGTCCAGCAAACGACTTTCTCCTTTTGTGCATCTCCTGACGTTGCTAAGCTTCTTGACATTTTATCCATTAATTTAATGTACCCCAAAAGCATACAAGTAACGCCTTGTTTTTTGATAATCCTCCATAAAAAATTAACTCCGAGTGTCCTACTTTCGTAGAACACTCGGAATTTTTGGTTTAGGTAGGTTTTGTCTCAGCCTCAATTTTAATTTTCCTAGCTTGTTCAATGCTCCTCATTAAACTTGCCAGATGCGCCTTGGCAATACTTCTTCGGTTTCGATCAAGCTATCCAACAGTTGCAGCTGCAGCTGAACACGCAATTCCGGAAACTTATCCCATAAGTTAATCAGCTCATCCGGATCTGTTTGATGATCGTACAACTCACCGTATTGGGCTGACGGAATGTAGCTCAACCTGTAGCGGTCGGTCACAATCGTTTTCATATGCCATTCTTCTGTTCCTTTATTGATGACCAACTCTTCTTTCTCAAGTTGAATGTTGAGATGATACGGTTCGTGCCGATGTTCAATCAGAGCATAATCCCTCACTTTGTCTTGTTCACCTGCCAAAACACTGCGCAACGACGTTCCTTGCACACCATATGGAATTTCTGCCCCTGCTGCATCAAGCAATGTCGGCATAACATCAATTAGACTGGCCACATTGGACACACGTCTGCCACTTACTGCCGTACCCGGCCACTTGATCATCAAAGGAATGCGCGTTAACCCTCTTGCATGGACCGCTCCCTTCAACCATAGTCCATGATCACCAAGCCACTCCCCATGATCAGAAGTAAATATGATAATCGTGTTGTCTGCCAGCCCCTCTTCCTCCAGTGTCTTCATCAAGCGACCAATACAATCATCGATCATACTAACGCAGCCATAATAATGCGCAATAATTTCCCGAACCTTCTCCTCACGAATATCCTTCCATTTTCCTCGATTCAAATAATATTGTACATGCTCTGGCGGTTCACTTCCCCACTCTCCATCACGACCCACAGGCAAGAGAATCTCCTGTGGGTCGTACATATCACAATATGGTCTTGGCGGATTAAACGGCTCATGCGGTTCCTGATATCCAATCCACGCATAGAACGGACGATCCTTGTTTTGTTTGATGAACTCGATCGCTTTGTTTGTCGTCCATGTGGACGAATGAATCTCCAGCGGCACAGCCGACTTCCAGCTACGATATACACCATCAGATGGCTCTCCATGAATGTCCTGATCAAAGAGAGGCACCTTGTCTGGATGCTGCTCATGAACCCATAAACCGTAATGGCCGCCCTTCATCCCGTAATCACCGTGTCCCATACTCATCTGTACATGATCAAATCCGTAATAAGGCCCCTCAAATTGCCGCCAGTACGCCCAGCATTCCTCTGGTGCAACACCATTATTGATTTGCACCGACTCCGGATTGACTTTGGGATCTCCTTTGTATGGCGTAAAGTGAGCTTTACCAATCAAACCTGTTGCGTACCCGGACTTACTTAATAAATGGGCAATGGTCTGCTCTTGCTGGCTTAGCGGGATCCCATTGCGATATAAACGGTGGGCGTGCATGTATCTGCCCGTAAGCAGTGTTGCACGTGAAGGCATACACAGCGGATGTGTACAGTGAGCATTTTCAAACAACGTACCCGATGCAGCCAGCTGATCCAGATTCGGCGTTCGTATCACTGTATTTCCATAACATCCTAACGAATCTGCCCGCTGTTGATCTGTATGAATAAATAAAATATTCGGTCTCTCTGTTTTGTTCATCTTATCATTTCCCCTCCTCCTATCTACCAATCTGCTACTGAGCCGTCATCGTCGTGGAACCATCGAGGGGAGCGCCAATTCCCTTCATACATCATGTCTTTCAACTGAATTTCATCCACTTCAATCCCTAGTCCTGGCTGATCTGACAGTTCAATATATCCTTCGTTGACCTCAAACGGCTTCTTCAAGTACCCCTCCCCTAATGTCACATGCTCCTGAGCCACGAAGTTGGCGGCATGAGCGGAAACCTGAAGACTGGCTGCCAGGTTGATCGGGCCTAACGGATTGTGCGGCGCAAAACCGGCATAATACACTTCCGCCATCGCTGCAATGCGTCTTCCCTCGGAAATGCCTCCGCAATGTGCAAGATCAGGCTGCACGATTGCCGCAGCTTGTTTTTCCAGTAATTCCCGAAATTCCCATTTCGTATATAAACGTTCGCCTGTTGCAATCGGAATGGATGTAGAACGAGCAACAGTTACCATCGCGTCCACATTTTCAGGCAAACAAGGCTCTTCAATAAACAATAGATCAAGCTTCTCAAACCGTTTGGCCAGTTGGATCGCAAATGTCGGACTAACCCTCCCATGGAAATCAATGGCAAAGTCGATATGCGGACCAATCGCCTCACGAATGGCTTCCATCCGTTCTACTTGAGCAGCAATAAATGCCGGACCTTCCACAAAACGCGGCTTGGCTTCTAAACCTGCTTTGACCATCGTGAATCCTTCTGCCACTGCCTGTTTGGCGCTTTGCACCGCTTCTTCCGTTGTATCCCCAATCACATGCTTATACATGCGTATGCGACTTCGCACGGAACCGCCAAGAAGTTGATAGACTGGCACGTTTAACGACTTGCCTAGTATGTCCCACAGTGCCTGATCCACACCGCTTATCGCGCTGCACAGAACAGGACCGCCCCGATAGAACAAACCTCGGTACATCGCTTGCCACAAAAATTCAATCCTTGTTGGATCCTCCCCGATTAAAAACTCCTTCAACTCTTGAAGCGCCGTCTCTACCGTACGAGACATTCCTTCCACAACGGCTTCTCCCCAACCGGTGATCCCTTCATCTGTTGCTATTTTTACAAAGGTGAATCTTGGCTTTACATGTAACACATTTACCGCTGTAATTTTCATCCTGCATTCATTCCTTTCCCATCATTAACCTTTCACTGCGTCGGAATGGTCCTCGTTAAAATATCTCTGGCAAAATAAGAAAACAATAATGATTGGCACTAATGTAATCATAGCACCCGCAGCCAGTGCAGTCCGATCAGAGGAATACTCTCCGAAAAAGGCATACATGCCAAGTTCAAACATTCTTAGTTCGGGAGCAGAAATGAGCAATACCAACAATACAACCGTTAAGATTACAATTGTAGTGTTCAGAAAAAACACATCAAACTTCGCCACGTTCTATGCAAGGATCACATTACCGAATGTAAACTCTTTGGGAATCAAATGTCGCCCATCAACAAATGCATTTCTGATTCAATACAGCATAGTCGGCTCGGTATTAAACTACAGTATTTTCCCTTGTAGTTGATGCGATTCTATCAATTACCGTTCGTTCCCTCTCAATTGCTCTCGACCCATGACAACGCTGAGCAGACGGACATATCGCACGCAAGTTGTCCTAGCGCATTTATGAGTTTTATCCATGGACTTTTTGAAGTTCTCCTCCAACACATTGGTTGTATCCGACATTTTCACATCACCTATTCCATTAAAAGTTATTTAATATTGCTTATAATGCGTGATATTTATGCTTCTGTATTTGAACTTTCAAGTCTAATAGTTGAATTATTCCGACCTGAATATGATACGGTGACTGTGTCAGACAACATCGTCTATTCCTTCTACTTGAACCTTCCAATAAAAAGACATACTATAGAACTATTAATCCACTTTAGTTTGGAGGATATTTCATAGTCATGAAAAACAAAAAGTACAGAGCTCCCGCAGCCGAGAAGGTGCTGGATATTTTAGAACTTATGGCCAGAGAGAATAAGCCGTTCTCGGTCACCGAGATCAGCAATACGTTATCTATTACGACAAATTCCGTCTTTCGGATATTGAAGGAGCTTGAAGAAAAAAGGTATATTCAGAAGAAGGAAACGGACAGCACTTATCAATTAACTGGCAAGCTGTACTATCTTGGCAGCTCTATCGCCAACAGGATTACACTAAAACAGGTTGCAGAGCCTTCAATGCGCGCCCTTCGAGACGAGACAAGGGAAACGACCCTGCTAACGAAACCTGGATCGTTTGGCACAACGCTTGTGCTCGACCAACTTGAAAGTCTGGAACCTATCAAGTTTCTTTCAACTGTCGGGTTGGAATACCCCTCCCATACCTCAGCCTTAGGCAAAGCGATGCTGGCTTTTAGTCCGGACCAACTGGAGCTTTATCTGGCTCATCACGATCTCCAGCCCGCAACGTCCGCTTCTATAACCGACCCATCGAAGCTTAGAGATGAAATTGCACAGATTCGAATACAGGGCTACGCTCTTGATATGGAAGAGTCTTGTGAAGGACTACGTTGCATCGGTGTGCCTATTATAAATGCGACCGGCCAGCTTGAAGGAGCTATCGGTGTGTCCGGTCCAATCTTCCGCATGTCAAAGAAGACGATCGACCGGTATATTCAGCTCGCCTTGCAGTATTCCCAAGTCATCTCCGAGCAGCTTGGCTACAGGAGGCCCTAATGGATAACGGGGAGGATCGTCCATCCTGCTATTACTTGAGCTTATGTTTATACTCCACAAAACCGTACACCACAACCAAACGCAAGGAAGCCCTGAGGAATAATTCGAGCTTCCTTGCGTTACATCCATCTGTGATTATTCGAAAATGACGCCAATCGCTTCTTGCGCACAGCCGGTATAAATACTGGATACTTCATTTCAGCAACCAACATTCCTTCATGCACACTTCTTCTTGCATAATCCAGCTTGCCGTATACATGGATAGAGCTCTGAATAGTTAGCGTGACGAAGCTCTGAAGCTTTATTCCGCTTGGAATTACAAAGGATTTATCAAAGGTAACGGAAGTACTCACTTGAACCATTGTATTAGCATCTGCCAACTTAATTTTTGTTGAATCTCCACTTCCATTTATTATTCGTCTTCTTTCATAATTGGAGCAATCTGCAGCTTGAAGGCAAACTGTTTGTCACTCAGCTGATAGGGTTCCAACAGATCTGTTCCACAGGAGCTAGAGCCAATGCCGTTCATGCGATGATCGAGATGAACAATCGTCTCTTTTCTCCGCTTCAGCTCATGTGTATGCATAGCTGAAGTCAAATCCTCCGGTGTATAATGCAAGGCTTGGAAGGAATATTCGCTCCCTGGGCTCGTAAACCTTAACCCCATGCCAAGCGCATTACTTACCGTAGCCCACTCTGTACCATAACGCGAACCGTTCTCTTGCGGCACAACATAGGAGTGATACATCTCATCCACGGTCAGGGCATACTTCCCTTTCCTTACACTTCGACGCTTATCGATGTAGCTCTCATGTGGACCGTAACCGAAGTACTCTACCTCCTCATTGCCTGACGGCATAATCCACTGCAAACCGATACGCGGCAGATAAGGCAGCTCCTCACGAACCTTCATTTCGGTTGCAACCGTGATGACACCTTCTCCATCAACCTCCCATATCGCAAGTCCTCTCAAGATCGGAAGCTTAATGTAACCGCCAAGAGAGAATTCTACTTCGAATCTAACCTTGTCAATTGAAGCTTGTGTCATCTCGGAGCGGTAAATCTTTGTTTCAATACGATCATAGCCTTCCTGTTTCCATAACATCTTGATCTTGCGATCGTTATCTACAGGAGCTCGCCAGATATGAAATTTCGGCATGCCTTGCAACAGAGGTACTCCATGTTTGGTCACTTGTGTGAACGCGCCCGCCTGCAGATCGAACACATGGAGGAAATCGAAACCTTCTATCCACACTTCCGCTCCATATGTTTTGACCGTCAGAGTTGATTTCCATGCAACAGTTGACTCTTGATTCGCACACAAGTGAGCGGCTGGCAGCTCGAACTGCTCGCTAGTTATCTCATAACCAGCAGCCGCCCAGCGTGTATCGTTTCGCTGCATAACCGTTACATGCAAGAACCAACGTCCGCTGGCAGCTGGAGATGAATAAGGCACCTCAATGATCTCAGACTGCTTGGGAGCGGTATGAAGGAGAGGCAACTGCCCCTGCTCGATCGTTTCGCCGTCACATTCAACTTTCCAAGCAATGACACATTCGGACAGGTCCACGAAATCATACCTATTGGTGACACGAAGCAGCCCCTTCGACACATCCTCCGCCTCCAGCAGCACAGGTGCAATCACCTTTTTCAGCTCCAGCAGATTGGTATGCGGAATACGGTCAGGGCTGACAAGTCCATCGATACAGAAGTTCCCGTCATTCGGCATATCGCCAAAATCCCCGCCATAGGCGAAGAAGATCTCTCCCTCTGAAGACACACTCTTAATCCCATGATCACACCATTCCCATACGCAGCCACCCATAAGCTTCGAATACTTGTAGATGACATCCCAGTAGTCTTGCAAGTCTCCACAGCTATTGCCCATGGCATGGCTGTATTCACACAGGAGCAGAGGTTTATTCAGACTCTTATCGGTAGCATAGTCCAGAAGCTCCTGAACCGTTGCATACATTCGGCTGTTGACATCAAGGCAATCCGTATCGGGATGCCCGTTATACTTTAGTGCTGCCCCTTCATAATGAATCAATCTGGACGAATCCCTTTCTTTGGTCCATCTAGCCATCGTAATGTGGTTGATGCCATAGCCTGATTCATTGCCCAAGGACCACATGATAACGCTCGCATGGTTTTTATCTCGTTCGACCATCCTTATCGCACGCTCCAAGAAAGCTTTCTCCCAAGTCGGATTTTTAGCCAGCATATGATAGTCTCCCGCATGCAGTACACCATGAGACTCCAGATCCGCCTCATCTATGACATAGAAGCCCAGTTCATCGCATAGATCAAGGAAGCGGGGATCATTCGGATAATGTGATGTTCTGATCGTGTTCACATTGTGACGCTTCATCAGATACAGATCCTGAATCATATGATTGAGAGGTATCGTCTGTCCAAGCTCAGGATGCGAATCATGACGGTTTACACCCTTCAGCTTCACCGCTTGCCCGTTTATAAGGAACACGCCGTCCTGAACCTCTATTTTCCGCATACCAACTCTGAAATGCAGTACCTCACCGCCGCCGCAGACAAACAAACTGTAAAGGTAAGGACGTTCAGCATTCCAAAGCTTTGGTTGCTCGACAGCTAGATTGAACGTGGCGGAACCATCAATTGTCCCCGAAGCTTCTCCCCGCTTCACCCCGTCAGCGTCTACCAACTGAATCGATACCTCTACGGAACCGACCGTGTCAATCGTACATTGCAGCACGGACTTATCGAAACTGTCCGACAGTTCTGTCTGATAGAATACATCACGAATTCTACACTCGCTGCGTGCCAGCAAATAAACATCCCGGAATATGCCCGAATACCGCCATGCGTCTTGATCCTCCAGATAGGAACCATCAGACCACTTCAGTACCATAACAGCCATTCTATTGCTTCCACTGCGGAGATAGGGCGATAGATCGAACTCTGCAGGCATACGGCTTCCTTGACTATACCCAACGAAGGAACCATTCACCCACAAATAAAAGCAAGAATTGACACCCTCGAAAACCACGTACTTCTTCTTATCCACCCACTCCTCGCGAACCTGGAAGTCCCGGATATACAAACCTGCCGGATTGCGATCGGGTACGAATGGAGGGTCACAAGGGAAAGGATAATTGACATTGGAATAATGCATCTGATCGTAGCCATTCGTCTGCCAGCAGGAAGGTACAATCAGATCATCCCAGTCGCTGACATCGACACCGTCTTCATAGAAAGCTTCCTTCACCTCATGTACGCTCTTGTAATAGCGAAATTTCCATTGTCCGTTTAACGTTTGATAGAAGGGCGAGTGTGCGCGCTTGGCCAACTTCGCCGAGCGATCATCGGCATATGGAATATAATGAGCACGCGGCTCCTCTCGATTCACATGCAGGACATCAAGATCGTCCCAATATTTCGTTATTTGCAACATGGCTTTTCCACCTCATTTGAATCTTGAAATACACCTGTTATAAATGTAACCTGGATACAAACTCTAGGTTACTATTCATCCACACTAACTTTTACTTTGTCTGGCAAAAATCATAATACTTTTGATAAATAGCTACATACTTACCAATGTTCATCTTCTTCAGTTGAGCGATATAGTTTTTCCAATGCTCATGTGATAAGCCATTTATCACAAAATGCGCAAAATTAATTACGTAGAAACCGTTCTTCTCACCCAAGTCAAGCTCAATAGGAGCCAGCGTCTCAATTCCCCCCCTCTTTTTAAAAATCCCAATACTATAAAACGCTTTCACCTAGGTGCTCATTAATCTTATAAAGCGAAATCCTTGAGTACAATCAGCGAGTTTTGTACCCATATGCTAAATATAAAAAACGTCCGAATTCGCTTTTACTCCAATGGTTTCGGGCATTTTTCGCTTATTGCGGCAGTCTTTCGTGCTGTTTCTGCATACGCTTTCGATACTCTCCTGGCGTTAATTGAAACTCCGACTTGAACTTTCGAATGAAGCTTGATGGATCGCTATAGCCTATACGTTGAACAATCTCCGTTACCGTGAGCTTCGTCTCAATTAATAGCCGCTTCGCTTCATCAATTCGAATACCATTCAAATATTCCAATACCGTTCGACCAGTGTGCTCCTTGAAATACCGAGAAAGATAGGATGACGATTGCGAGAAATGATTGGCCATGCTTTGAATGCTGAATTGTGAATCCGAATACTTGTCATGCAGCAGCTCTATAATTTGGTGAAGCAACACGTTGTCCTCCAGCTTCTTTTCTTTCTCAAGCATCGGGGTGATCTCATCTAGTATTGTCCATACAATCGCATCCATCTGCCGATATGAAGTGCATTGGGTAAGCTCAATAATATCGGGATATGAAATTGATACGCCCTGATGAATGTTTTCATTGGAGACGGCTTTGAGAATGGTATGAATAAGGTCGAAATAGATATATTTGGCGGACAGCAAGGACTTACTTCGCTCTCGGATCTGCTTCAGCATACCTCCCAGATAGCATCTTACCTGCTCGAGGTCTCCTTCGCGTATATGGAAGCTGAGCATCTCCAGCTCTCTCGCAGGGTATGCGGAGAATTTATCCTCTCTGGACGTCAGTTGATCTGGCAAAATGACGCGATCGCTCCCTACTATTAGATGAAATTGAAGCGCTGTCAGAGCGTTAATATAGGATTTTGGTAGATCGATAAGTTCATTGCATACCTCACCGACTCCAATGGTCCAGGCCATGCCTGTCGCATCATCCAGTTGCTTATGCCATACAGACCAAGCCTCATGTTCACTCACTGCTTGAATCCATATCCAGCGATGAAGATGTATGGTCTCAACCTGATACATGTCAATCTCATCAGAAACAATCATTCTCCATGGGCATGACAAGGCTGCCAAGGCATTCGTTGAATCAGTTCTATCACATGGATGCGCTTCCATACAGACGACTCTGTACTCTCCACGGAGACGAATCCCTAACTCCTCACAAGCTTGACGAAAATCCTCCTCATTTCCCGTCTGTCCTTGCAGCAGTTGGGTCAGCAATTGCTGTCTGCGCGCTGCTTTGCTTAGCTCTACCTCCTTCTCTAAGGTAAGACTCCGATTGCTCATATAATCGAATGCCGACCGAAGCTTGTCGAGTCCTTGATATGAATTCCACTCCGTCAAACGTAACTTCTCGTCCACAATGCCAATCAATCTGCGCAACGGATTATAATGAACATGCATGTTGATATAGATGATACTGGAGCCAATAATTAGAATAAGCAGCAATACAATCGTCGCTTTATATTTCAGTTCATTAACAGGTTTCATAAGCTGTGTTTCCGAAACGACGGTTATATACGTCCAACCGCTGGAAGGGGATGTGATCCTCGATACATAATAGGGTTCACCACCAAGTTGTCTGATCCCGTTTAACTCCAACTCTGAATGCAGCAGCTCCTCCGGCAAATCCAGCTTGTTGGACAACGAAGTGATAAGCTGGCCATACTGGTCCACAATATATACATTACTTTTCTCATAAGGGAGGAAAGGCTCCAGCATCCGTCTCATTTCCTTCTCTTTGATGAGATAGATCAGCATGCCCTTCGTTTCATTGAAAGAACCACCCTTCGGAACTGGCACGGTATAGGAAATATACAGGTCCTTGGATACATCAAGTTCCCCTTCCATGGAGCCAATAGCCTGAACATGAATCTCAGATTTCTTCAGCATCTCCTCAAAGTGTCCGTAATCCATTTGGTTCATCAAATATATCTGATGGAACACAGGTAAGAGATATGTGCTCTTCGACGAAATGAGCAATGGTACCCCATGTGCCTTATATGCGACCTCGGAGAAAAAAGTGTTCGCTTCAGCGTAAAGACTGATCTTCTCTTTCGCCTCATAGACAGCATAAGCTTGCCCAAGCTGATCCGGATCGAATTCCCGTTTGGTCGACAGTTGGATGGCAATATTCCTCATTTCCAACAGCTGATTATCCATCGTATCTCTGACCTGCTCCAGCATGCTATGATTGGATTGGAGCACTTGCGACTGAAGCATCCCCACAAAGTATTGATAAACAAAAAAACCGGTAACAAGAATGGGAAGTATAAGTAAGAGTGCGTAGGAAAACAAATATCTGTAGAACAAGGACAACTTACCCAGCTTCATTCTCATACTATTGCTGCTCCTTTACTTGAAAACTTGAATCACAAGTATCGATTCGAGAGCGGTTCTAGTAATTTTACATAATTATTTTGCATTCGCACAATATCCCCTGAATCCGTGATCTTACAGTAGACCACATTCCTGTATTGGTATAATTCAGGGTAGAATGAGCCTAACCTTGAGAAAGTGTGTCGTTCCAACAATCCAATTCGTATCAGTAAGCTATGCATTTTCGTTTTTATGCATGCCCAATAAGCCTGTCTTTCTGCAGGTGTTCAGCTGTGGAGAGGACGTTTCTTTCGTTTGTTCAAGCAAATGCTTGGTATAGGCGTCGTGCAGTGAGAAACCATGGACTATTGCTGCCGAAGTTGAAAGCGATTCTGCCTGCATGACGGACGTATCGTGCCGCCATGTAAACAATGTTCTGAATGACGGTGCGAATCCGTCTGCGCTTTACGTTGCTGCGGATTGACGCATCGTCTTCTCGCAGACTTTCTTGACCCATGATGCGCAAGAGGTTGTAAGCAAACACTCCAGCATGCAGCACCAGATCATTCGTTGCGAATGTTCCGGCCGGAAGGCGTTCCAGGTCCAGATCGGTTTTGATTTCGCTGTGAAATTGTTCGCTTGTGCCATGGTCGCGATAGAGTTCAATAACGCGCCAAGGCGCACATCGCAATGATGTCCAGTACAACATGCACTTCAATCTTCGGAACGAGAAGCAATTGACCATCCGGCTCCATCGTCCGTTCGATGACGTGAAAGACTTGTCGCAGTTTGGATTTGAAGCCTTTTTGCGCAAACTCGATCGCGCCAACATACTCGGTTTTGCCTTCCCGCAGTTCCACGTTGATGCCATGCCCCTCTTGGCCGAGGTAGGCGAAGAGGGGGGCATAGCCGTCCGTACCTCTATAGGTGCGAGATACGCCTTCCTTCTTGGTACCCGAATTGTCGAACGGAGAGACATCCAGATCGAGAGGGATATAGCTCTCTCCGCCTGCAAGCAGACCGGTTAACGGAGCCTGGATATGACGGAGGAGATCGGCAGATTCCTCGAGCAAGATCCGGTTCCAGTCCGCTTTTTCAGACGCAGCGGCAGCATCCATACGCTGGCGGAGTGTAGGGCTTGATGGTACTTTTTTTAGTTGCATACAGATGGAGAAGACATCATCCTTCCGGAAGGGTTCGATGTGGTCGAAGTCACTCTTGCCTTGGCAGAGAAGTCCCAGGTAGCTTTTCATCACATCCGCATGGGAGTGATACGGGTGTTCACAATCTTTAATCACCGTATGATTCAATCGTTTCGTTAATTTTGTATGAGCAAGCAGGGCACCGACGGTAGCCAGCCCTGCATGAGTGGTGAGAATGAGTTCTTGGGATCGTACAAATTGGATTTTCATGCATGTACCTCGATGGTTAAAAGTAGAATTTTACGATAATCCTACTTTTTCTCCATCGATCATTGATTTACTTCAATTATCTCGTTATTTCGATTTTAGGGATCACGGATTCAGGTATCCCTTAGAAACAATCATATCCAATGAGGGAAACCCTCTTACTGGATATGATGTCTTTCTTACCTATTGGTCCTACAAAATAAGCTAAATGTCTGGCGTCCCCACATTCCATGGAATATCAGATTTCGGTATGGCCCGGTACATATGATTAACAATGATGCGATAGCCTTCGAGCTTGTGCTCGGTATACTCCGGATCATTCCACAGGTTGTGGCTCTCTTGAGGATCCTTGTTCAAATCGTACAGCTCGCCGTAGCTGCGATCCAAATAATGAACCGTTTTGATTCCTTGATGGATACACCCTCTAATGGAACCAGCCTCCATGTAGATCGCATCCCGCACCTTCTTCTGTTTACTATCGTCCCAGTAGCAAGTATACGGATAATTGGAGAGGCTTGCGGGCACTTCTGCCCCCGCAACCTCAAGACAAGTTGCCGCTATGTCGATATTCAACACATCATCCTTCACTTCAAAACCAGAAAATCCTTGAATCGGTGGTTTTATGAAGAGTGGTACGCGCATCAAGCTATCAGAGAGACATTGCAATTTCTCCACCATGCCGAAGTCCCCCATGAAATCCCCATGATCAGAAGTATAGATGATTAACGTATTGTCATATAAATGGTTTTCCTTCATAATGCGGATAAGCTCTCCAACTTTTTGATCGATCAAGCTTATATTTGCATAATAGGAGCGTTTTGTCTTCTTGAATGTCTCTTCAGAGAAATGCTTGAGATAAATATCTGCATAAGAACCCATCTGCTTAAAGTGCGGCGGCTTCTCATCCAAATCAGCGTAGCTCGTTTTAGGAACCGAAAGCTTCTCGTAATCATAGAGCTCCGCAAATTCTGTTCCTTCGCAGTCGTAAGGATGATGTGGTCCGGAGAACGATAAGGTGAGGAACCACGGCTTGTCGCACTCATCCTTGGCAGCACCCTTCTTCTTCATCCATGCCTTGCCAAGTTCACCAATATAATCATCCAGATGATACTTGGTATCCACCTCCCACGTGCCTCCGCTAATTAACGTTTTGCTCATCACATGCTTTCTATCAATTCCATTCTCTGTCAAATAATCTAAATATGGCTGAATCGTATCATCCGGGTACAAGGCGCTATGTCCGTCAATAATCATCTCTTCATCATATCCCCGCTTAATGGGCGAGCCAGCAAAATGCTGTTTGCCAATAACTGCCGTATGATAGCCCGCTTCCTGCAAACGTGACATAAAGGTTGTCTCGTGAGCCGGAAGGTGAGTGATAAAGGTCGGACACTCGCACTCCGAAGGAAATTTTCCCGTCATGATAGCCGCTCTGGATGGCACACACGATGGATTTGCACAGCGAGCATTAGAGAAAAACACACTGTCTGCAATTAGTTGATCCATATGTGGCGTCACGACCTCCGGATTGATGCATGAAAAGGTATCATTCCGTTGCTGATCGGTCATTAGAAACAGAATATTCGGTTTGTTACTCTCAGACATTACACTTTCTCCTTCCGAATCGTAATTCGTTTCACCGAATAATATTCTTCCAAGCTGTAAACAGAGCAGTCCTTGCCAATTCCGCTTTCTTTCACGCCGCCATGAGGAAGCTCCACCGAGTAATGCGGTCCATTCACGCACACGGTGCCAACCTCGAGCGATTCGGCTATATAAAGAATATCATTAATATCTGTGCCGAATACATAGGATGCAAGACCAAATTCGGTATTATTCGCCTCTTGAATAACCTGATCACGATTATTAAACGGCATGATAGGCATAACTGGGCCAAAGATTTCCTCTTGACAGATTCGCATAGCCGGCGTCACATTGGTAATTATGGTCGGCTCCAAATAGAATCCTTTACTAAATCCCGCAGGAATCCCCCCACCTGCTACAATCGTTGCTCCTTCAGCAATTGCGCTTGCCAGCAGTTCCTGAACTCTGGATCGATGATCCTCCGTTATCATCGGTCCCATCATCGCCTTAGGATCACGTCCCCATCCAAGTGTAAACTTGTTAGCCTTC
This sequence comes from Paenibacillus sp. SSG-1, assembly GCF_002224835.1. Taxonomy (NCBI): domain Bacteria; kingdom Bacillati; phylum Bacillota; class Bacilli; order Caryophanales; family Paenibacillaceae; genus Paenibacillus; species Paenibacillus sp. SSG-1. The sequence continues at coordinate 7,488,786 of NZ_MBRK01000001.1, read as the reverse complement.
TCGACGGCCTTCGCCACGAATGCCTCATATATGGATTCATGTACAAATACTCTGTTTGGCGACACACAGATCTGACCGGCATTGCCGAATTTCAAATTAATCAATTGTTCGCTTGCCGCTTCCACATCCGCATCAGCAAGAACAATGGCAGGCGCATTGCCTCCGAGCTCCAGGGAGAATCGTTTAATTGATGTCGCAGATTGACCCACTACCGCTTTGCCAGCTGACGTCGATCCGATTAAAGTGAGCATGCGGGGGATAGTGCTCGTGTTCATCACTGACGACAGTTCAATAGTATCGCCCGTAATCAGATTAATAACACCTGCAGGAAATCCAATTTCTTCCGCGATTTGTCCGATCAGCAGAGTTGTAAGCGGTGTCAACGGAGATGGCTTAATGACACAGGTACAGCCTGATGCAAGCACAGGTCCAAGCTTATAGCCCAGATTAAGCAGCGGGAAATTCCAGGCCAAATAGCCGACGACAACGCCCACAGGCTGCCTGTTCATCAAGCTCATGAAGCCTCGATCCTCATCTTCGATAATACGGCCATGCAATCGTTTTGCTTCCTCATAGTAATACCTCAAGCATCTAGGTAGCATTTCCATATCCTCGATTGCTTGAGCAAGCGGCTTACCCGTCTCATTCATGAGCACATCCAGAATCTTCTCTCGATTATCCTCTATAGCCCTAGCCAGACGTTCCATCCATTCTCCACGCTGCTTAAGCGAATAACCGGACCATATAGGAAAGGCTTGCTGAGCTGCTTCGAGTGCCGCTTGCGCTTGCTCCCCCGTTGCTTTAAGCAGAGTACCCACTTTTTGCTCAGTTGCCGGATTCTGTACAGTTAATGTCAAACCAAGCCCTTCGACCAAGCTACCACCAATATAATGTTTGTACACGCTTCCTCCAGCTCCGTTTCATTTATAAAATGATAATATATATTTAAATGATATCTGTGTCACTTGAGGATGTCAACGTTTTTTATAGCACACTAGAGTTTGCGGTAAAGCACAATAGCTGGTCCGAGCATGGCAAATACTAATAGTCCCCACGTTTTCTCTTTAATAGAACTAGTGAATTCATGTGATGCGTGATAATTGGCCGAAGGTAACAACTGCCGAAATGAATCAACGCCATCCCCTTTCAAGTAGTAAAAGAAGTACTAGAATTGTATGGTATAATGTATGGCTGTTTGTAGCAAAATATCGATAAAATGAAGACAGAACGACAATTCAAATTTAACAGGAGGTTATATCGTGGAAAAGGATATGAGAAGAGTAAAACCATTAAATATGACCGATGTCAAATGGACCACAGGGTTCTGGGCGGATCGCTTCCATCTATGCCATGAAGAGATGATTGAATCCATGGAGAAGGCCCTTCATGTCAAGGGAAACGGCGCATATTTGCCTAACTTTGAGGTAGCTGCTGGACTCAAATCAGACCGGCATTACGGCGAGGATTGGTCCGATGGGGATTGCTATAAATTCCTTGAAGCTTGCGCACATGTTTATTCCATTACGAAGGATGCTGCGTTGGATCAAAAAATGGATAAATACATTGGCTTTATCGCCAAGGCACAAGATCCCGACGGCTATATCAGCACCAACATTCAATTGAGCCATAAGAAGCGCTGGGGACAGCGCATCTACCATGAAGATTATAACTTTGGTCATTTGCTAACTGCCGCATGCGTTCATCACACAGCAACCGGCAAGTCGAACTTTCTAGATGTTGCGGTGAAGGCCGCCAATTATTTGAATGAAATCTTCAATCCGTGTCCGAAGCATCTCATCCATTATGGCTGGAATCCTTCCAATATTATGGGACTTGTAGATCTTTATCGCATTACGGGCAATGAGACGTATCTTAAGCTCGCTGATATCTTTATGACCATGAGAGGCGCAGGTTACGGCGGCGAGGATCAAAATCAGGATCGCACTCCACTACGGGAAGAGACAGAAGCAACTGGGCATGCTGTAACAGCCGTCTATCTGTACGCTGGCGCTGCAGATGTATATTCTCACACGGGCGAAGAAGCAGTTATGCGCGCTCTGGAAAAGATATGGAACAACATGTACACCAAGAAGATGTATCTTACGGGCGGTATCGGTTCTATCTACAATGGTTTGTCTCCAAATGGGGACAAGATATGGGAAGCATTCGGCACCGACTATCATCTGCCCAACCGCTCTGCTTATACAGAGACGTGTGCGAATATCGGTAATGCTATGTGGGCGATGCGTATGTTCAATCTAACGCAGGAGCCGAAGTATATGGATGCGTTCGAGAAGGTTGTATACAATAGCCTGCTAGGCTCCATGACACTTGACGGCCATCATTTCTGTTATACAAATCCGTTGGAGACAAGAGGCGGCAAGCTATTCAACCATCATTCACCACAAACTCAACATTTCAGAACTGCAAGATGGTTCACACACACCTGTTATTGCTGCCCTCCACAGGTGCTTCGTACGATAGCCAGACTCCATCAATGGGCTTACGGACAATCGAACGATGGTTTATATATTCATCTGTATAGTGGTAATGAGTTGAATACAACACTGTCCTCCGGTGAAACACTAAGCCTGACGATGAAATCTGACTTCCCTGCAGAGGAGACGATTTCGATTACGATTAACAACTCACTGAACACTGAAACGTCCATCCATCTCCGCATTCCACAGTGGGCTGATGGTGCAACGGTGAAGGTCAATGGTGTTCAACAGGGAGATGTAGAAGCTGGCACCTATCACGAATTGAAACGCAAGTGGCAGGCCAATGATCAGATTGAGCTTCTACTGCCTATGCGAGTGAAACGAATTGCAGCCAATCCGATGGTAGAGGAAGATCGCGGACAGGTTGCCTTCATGTATGGACCATTTGTCTACTGCCTGGAAAGTATAGATCTGCCTGAAGATGTTGCCATCGATCAAATTCGCATACCGATCAGCACACAATTCGAGGCTTGCTATGATCGTGAACTGCTTGGAGGCATCACTCGATTGCAGGGTACTGCCTTGAAGATCGCACAAAAGGATTATTCTAATACACTCTACACTCCTTTTGAGTCACTTGATATGACGGAGATCGAAATAACGCTTGTTCCTTATTATGCATGGAATAATCGTGGACAAACCGACATGTCCGTCTGGCTTCCTCTCATTTAATGAGGTTCAATATGCTGTGGATGCTCAATTAATCCTTTAATTGCAACAGAAAACTGAGGATATCCAACAATCTGACATGCTCCCCATACGGTAGACAGGTAAAATAATAAAACCTGTTGCTGTTAGGGAGCATTTCTACGTCCAAAAAAGAGCATATAGCCTCAGAGAAAGTTGCCATTATTCATGAGATCGAAGCTGGTCATATCGGCTCTACGAATGACTACAAGCTAAACTAAACGGCCTCAGTCCGATGGAATTCAGGATCAAGGCCGTTTATCTGACTTTTAATTTTTGTATTGTCGATTTGACGGGTAGCAGTTCAAATCTCCATTGACTTTTTGGACAGACCCAAGTTTATTGAAAGATCCCTTTGTCGTAATACCCCTTCTTAAGATAATCCGTGGGGCTATATCCCGTCACCTGCTTGAATATCCGAGTAAAATAATACGGATTGTTGTAACCTAGCTTTTCGCTGATCTGAGAGATACTGAGGTTGCTTTCACTGAACAAGCGAATCGCTTCCTTCACTTTCGCTTCCATAATGAATTTTCGGATGGACATGCCTGCTTCTTTGGAGAACACTCTGCTCATATACGAATAGTTCATTTGCAAAGACTCTGCTAGTTGCTCGGAGCGAATATCTTCGTGGAGATGCCGATACACGAACGTTTTAACATCGTCAAGCAGTTTATGTCGCTTCTTATTGGAATCGGTTACATCCCGGTATAATTCTAGAAGCAAATCAAGGGTGCCAATATTCAACTTCAGCTTGTCATAGACTGTTCCCATCGTGTAGTGATGAAGAAGCTTGTTCAGCCGGACACAGGTGCCCTGAAAATCGCTTACCTTCAACCATTTCAGTTCTATGGCTTGAGGCAGATGGCCAATCATTAGGCTTTCCCCCCGTATATCTACATTCTCCAAGCCTGTCTCCTCCGTCTCAGGAGTGCCGAACGTGATCCAATACCACTCCGAACCTGGCAACGTTTTTCTTAAGCCATAATGACGGATTCCCCTTTTCATCAAAAAAACCTCTCCAGGAGATATAGAGTACTCAATATCATCTTCAATAATGTGAACAAGCCCTTCTCTGACAAAAATCATGACGTCGTGAGGCAGCACACGGTCCATATGAGCCCATAACGCATTCGTCCTGAACAAACCTACATTGTCTACGAAAGGCACTCGATCCGTTCGGAATATGACGCTATGCTGCATGAGCAGCAACACCTCCTCTTGTCCCATTCATGTCAAAAGAGGAATCGCGTGAACGATTCCTCCATACGTTGCATATATTTATCCTACCATTGTTCAATCCAGAGATTCAATATTGTGAACAAGTTGCTGTGCATTTGATGTGATGGCGGCATAGTTATGTGACATCACATCACCATGTGAAACCAAACCACTTCCGGCTCCGACCGCAACAGCTCCAGCTTTAATATATGAAGCTGCGAGATCGGCAGTTATGCCGCCGACCGGGATAAATTTGACGGTATTCAAGGGCGCCATAAGCTCCTTCATATAGCTTGGACCGAAGGAAGTGCATGGGTACAGCTTCACAAACGGCGCCCCAGCTCCAGTGGCGCGAACAATCTCAGTCGGTGTCATTGCTCCGGGAATAGGAATACTGGAGTAAGATAGTGCTGCTTCTATAACTCGCTCGTCTGTGTGGGGGGAAATCAGAAATTCAGCACCTGCGTCAATGGCTTGCTTAACGTTCTCCATCGATACAACGGTCCCAGCACCAATCGCCATCTTTCCCTCGTATGTTTTCCTCATCATACGAATGCCATCAAGGGCACCTTCCGAATTTAACGTAATTTCGGCTACACGAATACCACCCTCATAGAGTGCTTCCATAACTCTCGGCAATCTGTCTAGCGGTACATTTCGAAGAATGGCAACTACTTTACTCGTTTCGATTTGTTGCTGTACAGTTAACATATGCTCATCTCCTCTTTATACTGCCGATATAAACTCGCCGCACCGCGAACACTTAACCGGCTAGACTCTTCCTCTGGCACAACCCGAATGGCAATGCTCGGGTAAAATTCTTGTAAAATGGGTACAACGATGGAAGGAAACAAACGTCTTCCATATAAGACGATAACCTCGACACCACTCAGCATCTCCTCCGTCAGCATTGTCAGATCCTGGGCAACAATAACCCCGAGCAGAAAGCTAGTCGAAACCTGTTTGTCATGTTTATCCAGCACGTTCAGCGTTCGCACTTGAAAGAGAGCGCGACCAGTACCGTATTGCCTAGCCGTCTCCAGCCCTTTCCGTACCCATTCCGGATCTGGCACCACTTCGTCAAGCGGTAACGTATTGTCCTTCAGAAGCGTATGCTGCATGACAGCCATCATCAGTTCGCCCGATATAGACGTACTGCAGCTCACAATGGATCGTTCCCAAGTTTTGATCCACTTGTGGTGAGAACCATAATGCATGAACAGACGTCCCTTAATCCCCATCTCCTCCGGTGCTATATGCTCCATATAACCATACAGTTCGGTCTCCTCGCCGCGAATCATATCGCGATCCGTCTCTTCTTCCCCCTTAAATCTTACGCCAGGTATGAACAATACAGGCTGAGGGAACAATTCCGGGAATGCGAATCGCCTAATCGAACCTATAAAATCAGACAGCTTAATCGGTCCTGGAAGATGTTCGATCTCCATCAACCCCGCGCTTGAGGTTATCATCCCCGAAGCTACAATGTCGTGGACCTCCCTTATAGCCTCCGGCTCAGCAGCTGCAAGCTCTTCGTAGCTTTCCTTCAATGCCCGCTTCAATCCATTGTTGCTGCCAGATTGTGCTGTATCTCCTGCCCCTACTTGCTTCGTAATACTCGCTAGCAGTGTATCCCCATCCATCAGTCTCATGCGGCAATTGGTTGTGCCGCAATCAATAACAATCAGTTTCATTCTATGCCTCCCTTCAAACTTCTCGAATTCATTGCTCATTTCAAACCTTCACAGCATATTTCTCAACAATCTCACGATTAATTTCCACTCCGATGCCAGGTCCATCGGGTATTGATACCATTCCATCTTGCATGGTAATGGCATGTCCGATTAAATCCGCTCGGAATGGATGGGAGGATTGATCGTATTCCAGCATCGGTTCTTCCGGAAAAAGACCCAAAGGTGCAGGAGCTAAGGAAGCAATAAACTGAAGCGATGCCGCAAGACCAACTCCTGAGCCCCATACATGCGGAATCATCATCGTATTCCAAGCCTGAGCTAGTGTTGCGATCTTCTTGCATTCGGTGAATCCTCCAGAGGAACACAGATCAGGCTGCACGATATCAAGCGCGCCTTGCGCAATCCAGTTTCGGTACCCAATCTTTCCAAACAGATTTTCACCCGAAGCAATTAGTGTTCCTGTCAAATGTCGGATCGCTTTGTAGCCTTCTATGTCTTCAGGGGCAAGCAATTCTTCCATAAAATAAAGGTTTGATGACGCAGACTCCAACAGTAATCTTCTAGCTAATCCGGCGTTATAAGCACCGTTGGCATCTGCCATTAGCAGAATGTCCTCTCCAACTGCTTCCCTAATGGAGCGAATCAAAGTCAGATCCTCTTCAATGCCAAATCCAATCTTAAGCTTCATGGCACGAAGTCCATTCGCCTTATGCTGCAAGGCCTCTTTCACGCCATCAGCTGGATAATTCCCTTTCTCCGTCCGGTAGAAGCCCGTCGCATACGGCATGACCTGCGTACGGAACGTGCCTCCGAGCAGCTTGCTGACAGGAAGACCGCAGCTCTTGCCCTTAATATCCCAGAGAGCAATATCAATGCCGCTTATCGCATTAACGGCTGACCCGCCTTGACCGTAAGGACGAGATAAATTGTACATTTCCTCCCACAACACATCCGTATCATATGGATCTCTTCCGATTAGCAGGGGGACATAGGCATGCCGAATAAATGCTGCAGCGATCTCCGGCGGCTGCAAGCCGTGACATAAGCACTCCCCCCATCCTGTAATACCCTCATCCGTCTCCACTTCTACGAGTACTGATGAACGTTGCTTCACCCATCCTTGAGAGAAATAAAAAGGTTCTTCCAGCAGCGACTTCATGACATGCACCTGAACATTTGTTATACGCATCCTGCATTCCCCCTTGCGTTGAATTACTTCAATTATATTTCATCAGTTTTTTATGTCAAATATAATTTTATATATAAATTATGTTTCGTAAAATAATACACTCCAGCACACAGCACTGAAGTGTCTTGTATCGTAGTTTAGTAATCATTGTGCAACCGAACTGAAACTCCTCCGTCAATGACAATAGAAGAACCCGTCATATACGATGATTTCTCACTTGCAAGAAAGGCAACTAGCTCGCCAATTTCGGCGGGCTCTGCCATTCTTCCTATCGGAATGTTACGAGTCAGCTCAGCTTCCTTGCTCACTCGTTCCTCAGGAGCAATGGAACGCAGGTATCGCTCCATTCCAATATTCCGAGTCAATCCAGGCAGAACACAATTGACTCGAATGCCGAATGGCGCCAGCTCCAGTGCCAGACTCCTTGACATGGCCGCAACTCCGCCCTTGATTGCAGCATAAGAGCTGAAGCCTGGAAGTGTGACCTGGGCATGCACGGATGCAATATTGATAATGGCGCCGGACTGGTTTCGTTTCATGTAAGGAAGCACTTGTTGAATAAGCAGAAACTGCCCCTTCAGATCCGTTCGGAACACCCGATCCAAGTCCTCAAAAGGAATCTGATCCACCTGCCTGTAATAATGCGTGCCTACATTGTTGACCAGAATATCGATGTCTCCAAGCTGTGAGGCGGTCTGCTTGACCGCCTTCTCTATATCCGCCTTACTGGATACATCTGCGCGGACAAAGAAAGCTTCTCCGCCTGCAGCAGTCAGTTCCCGCATGGCAGCATGACCGGCAGCCTCATTCCAATCCAGCATAGCAACTCGACATCCCTCACGCAGTAGCACTTCAACGACGCCCCTGCCTATGCCACCAGCAGCACCTGTCACGATCGCAATCTTCCCTTTCATATCGCAAACCTGCCTCCTGGCTCTGAGATTCACTTTCCGCGGTGCATCGAACGATTAACAATTAACCTTTCACGCCTGAGAACGCAACGCCCTTCTCGATATACTTCTGTGCAAACAGGAAAATAAGCAACAGCGGGAACATGGATATGAACGCGCTGGCCATCAACATGTTCTGCAGCACGCTTGGCTGATTCTGCAGGTCGTTGAGCGCAACTGTAAAGGTCCAATATTTCGGCGAGCTGTTAACAACAAGCGGCCAAAGAAACTCATTCCATACTGGAATAAAGGTCATAACACCAACGGTTGTAAAGATAGGAATAGACAGCGGTGTAACAATCTGCAGAAACGTTCTAAACTCGGAAGCACCATCAACCCTGGCCGCCTGCAGAAGCTCCTTGGATACTTGGTCAAAAAAGCCTTTGAACAGAAAGATGACAATCCCCCAAGCGGTATGAGGCAAGATAACGGCAAGCAGGGAATTGACAAGATTTAAGTCTTTCATAAGCAGATATAACGGAAGTAGCAAAGAAATATCAGGAATCATAATTGTTGCCAAGAAGAACATGATCCAGAAAAACTTCCATCTCTTGCTCTCGATAAGATGAGCAAGCGCATAACCCGCAAGTCCCCCCAGTACCATCTGCACAAGGACACTCGCTACCGTAATAATCGCACTGTTCAAGAAGTATTGAGCGAAGCCCAGTGAGCCAGCCGTATCCTGCGCTATCTTATTCAACGCCGTATAGCTGCTAAAGATGCGAATCCAGTTGGATTCCTCGCTAATTGTAACAACTTGACCTTTGACCAAATCATTGGATTGATAGAATTCGAAAAAGCGTCCTGACAAATCAGAATCTTCAATAGCTGGAGATACCTGAATGCTCTCGCCCTTGTCACCCTCCCATTTGAACTTGGAATACTTGTTCTCCCGGATGATAGGCAACTTGTTATCCATCATCTTATCGTTGAAGATCGTTGTTGGCACTACCTTCTGCTGTCCTACGAAGAACATGGAGGAGATAGTCTCTGCCGTATAAATCCTGTGACCATCCTTCACGCCTGTGACAGTCACATCTCCGATGCTCTCACGGATATTTTTCATCCATGGATACCACATCGCTCTCATGGCGTCTTTCTCATAGAACTCCGGATCGGTCTCCTCTATTCCCGTGTAGTCAATCGTTACTTGAATAGATTGGGGAATCGTCGGAAGCCACTTGGGCGGATAGGAATTAATATCCTTTTCGGTCTTGAGTGAAGAAGCGAACATCCACAGAATAGGGATCAACGCAAAGATTACGAACGATATCGTCACAACATAAGCTGTAATCTTGAGTGATCTTTCCCCTTTTTCCCTTATGCGTGTACGTTCCATATGATCAATCCTTTTCTGCAGAAATTTTATTCTGAATGATGGTCAATACCGCAATCACAATAAACATGAACACAGATATAGCCCCGGATACGCCGAATCGGGATTGCTGGAATGCGGAATTAACAACAAGCATGGACACTACGGTCGTGCTTCCTGCCGGTCCGCCTTGTGTCATAATATAAATATTGTCATAAGCGAGCAGTACGCTTGACATAAAAGCAATAAATTGAATAATAATAATAAATTTGATATTTGGCAGAAGCATCGTCCACATCCTTCTCCAAGAACCTGCTCCATCCATCTTGGCCGCCTCCAATATTTCAGTTGGAATCGACTTCAAAGCAGAATAATACAACAGCAGGGAAATACCGTTACCGGCGAATACAGCAGGCAAGACAATCGCAAGCTTCGTCATTGTTGCATCATTCAACCATAAGTAAGGACCTAATCCTATGAAATCAAGCCAATAGTTCAGCAAACCAAAATCCGGGTTATACATCCATTTCCAGACGAGTACCCCGCCTACAAGCGGCATGATGGTCGGCATTTGATACATGAAGCGGAAGAACGCGTTGCCCTTCTTAATATCATATAGAAACAATGCCTGAACAATAGGAATCCAGAACGTCAAAGTTAAATATAAAACGAAAAAGATAAATGTATTTGAAATTGCTTGCCAGAACGTAGCTGATTTCAAAAATTCGATGTAGTTGTCAAAGCCGATAAATTTGCCAGGCGGATTAACGATGCTGTAGTCAAAAAAACTGATATATGCCATATTCAATAATGGATAATACTTAAAGAGTAAATAACAAATCACGGAAGGCAACAGAAACAGAACAGGCACCCAGCGAATGTTTAATTTACGCAACATATGTCTCCCTCACCCCAAGAATGGCTATCGGGACCCTCCCAATAAGGAGAATCCCAATGGCTATTATTTTTTAACTTCTTCGTTGTATTTGTCTACGACTTCACGTTGTGCCAAGTCTTGAGCTTCCTGCATAACCACCAGCGGATCAGCATTCTCATCCATCAAAACTTCTTGAATGGCCTTTACAACGTAAGGACTCAGACGACTCTTCAGGAAGTATTCCATACGACCTTCGCCTGCTGCCGCTCGCACGCTCTCAATCAAATCCTGAGGCATGCCTTCTACAAATTGCGACGGATCCACATCGGTTCTTACGCTTAGCAAATTCGGGAAGATACCGTTATCCATCTGATACTGCAGTAAGCCGTCCTGTACCTCCTTGGACATCAGGTACGTTGCATAAGTAAACGCCGCTTGCTGCTTCTCAGGAGTTGCCTTCGGATTGAAGATCCACACCGCGCCGCCTACTTGTGCTGGCGATGTGCCGCCAGGTCCCGGCGGTAATACAGAGAACCCGATGTTTTCAATATCCATTCCTGAGGATACCATTGCGCCGAACCAGTTGGATGCCGCAATCATAGATGCCGCGCGACCTTGATAGAAATCATTGGAGTTCTCATCCAGACTCTGTACAACATTCTTTTGCGTCGCATTATATTTGAACTTAAGATCCTGATAATATTGCAGTGCTTGCACAGCAGGCTCAGATGTGAATGTCAGCTCTACCGTACCATCTTCCTGCAGCTCTGTCAGATCTCCACCAGCTTGCCATACATAGTATTCAAAGAACCAGTCGGCCCAGTCCATGCCCAGCAAGGCATAGCCATATTGATTTTTAGATGAATCAGTCAACTTCTGAGCCGCTTCACCAAATGATTCCCAATTCTTCAGCGCTTCCGCTGGATCCAGTCCTGCATCGGCAAACATTTGTTTGTTATAAGCAAGTCCCGTTACATACATAAAATTCGGGATACCATAAATTTTTCCATCTCTTGTTGCTGCCTGTGTTGCTGAAGGCAAGAACATATCTTTCTCGGCATAGTTGTTCCACAACTCAGTAATATCAGCCGTAATACCTTGATCAATATAAGACTCCATATCCGGGAACGCATTCGCATATAGATCAGGCTGCTCACCGCCCACGACTGCTGTCATGAACTGCTCTCTTTCCTTTGTCAGCGTCTGCATTACATGCTCAACTTTAATGTTCGGATACTTCTCGGCGAAATCCTTGTGGACTTGCTCCCAATAAGGCTTTGCCGGGTCGCCATCCTGTGGCAAGTCCCATGCCACGATCTCGACAATATCATCACTCTCAGACGATGTTGAAGCCGAATCCCCTCCACTTATATTGTTACCGCTTCCATTATTGCCGGAACACGCTGACATGAACAGCGATACAACGAGAGTCAGAGCAAGAACAGCCATTAGTTTTGCCTTATTTTTCACTGATGAACCCCCCATTCGAATAATGTGTTTTTCTTTACAACTCTTATTATAAAGAGACAATGATATGGAACTGTAAGAAAATATTAAGCTGTTCATATGAATATCTTAACTTTCGCATACAAGTAGCCAATAAAAAAAACGAGCGGCTCCCTTACCTGGGAGCTCCGCTCGTCTGCATCCTTATCTCACTGTTATAGGGGTCCACAACCTCGCGCTGAGCAAGCTCCTGAGCCTCACTCAGCACCTCGAAGGGATCTGCTTCTTCGTCCAGCAGCACCTGCTGAACGGCTTTGGCAACATATGGGCTTAGCCTTGCCTTAAGGAAATACTCGAGGCGACTTTCACCTACCGCATCCTGAATAGTATGAATCAGATGTTCCGGCATCTCCTCCACATAAGAGAAGGGATCGACATCTGTACGAACTGATAATAAATTCGGCATACTGGAATTATCCTTCTGGAATAGCAATAGTTGTTCCACTGCATACTTGGACATAATAAAAGTTGCATAGATGAATGCAGCCTTCTGCTTCTCCTCGGAGGCATTCGGATTCAGAATCCATATTCCTCCTCCTATCTGGGCAAGGGAATCACCTGATGGACCTGCGGGTAGCATAGTTGCACCAATGTCATCCATATTTAAACCTGCTGCTATCATTTCACCGAACCAATTCGATGTCGTGATCATTGTGGCCGCTCTACCCGCGTAGAAATCCTTTTTGTTATCGTCTAAACTTTGAAGAACATTCGGCTGTGTAGCCATATAGCGAAACCGAAGATCCTTGTAGTATTGAAGAGCCTTCACTGCCGCCTCAGAAGTAAAGGTCAGCTCGACTGTACCGTCATCATTCTTGCTTGTAAGATCTCCGCCTGCCTGCCATACATAATATTCAAAAAACCAATCCGCCCACTCTGTTCCGAGAATGGCATATCCATAACGATCATCCTTTCTGTCTGTGACAGTCTGAGCAGCCAATGCAAAGGCTTCCCAATCGCGGAACGCTTCATCTGGATTCAATCCCTGCTCCTCGAATATTCTCTTGTTATAAAGTAGGCTTGTCACATACATAAAATTAGGAATGCCATAAACTCGATTATCCTTAGTCGCCACACTCATCGCAATAGACGAGAATTGATCCTTATCCTCATACGCTTCCCACATCTCCGTAATATCTGCCGGTATGCCTTGATCGATATAAGATTCCATATCCGGAAAAGCCGCATTGAACAGATCCGGCTGCTCGCCTCCTGCAACCGCTGTCATAAATTGCTCTCTTTCCTTCTCATACGCCGCTTCCAAATGAATAACCCGTATGTTCGGATACAACTTTTCGAATTCCTTGAACATTCGATCGAAATAAGGTTTATCTGCTTGACCTGAAAAAGGCTTATCCCACACTACAATTTCAACAACCTGCTGAGAGGAATCTCCTTTGAGGTGCAAAGTCTCTTGCTTGGAGCATGCTGTGAGTAAAGACAAGAAAAATAAGGAAAGTACGACAGCCGCTCTCCATTGCCTGTAGCTCCTCATCGTCACACCCACTTCCACATATAAAATTTATTTTTTCAACTGTCTCTCCCTGTACTGTTTTGGCGTTTCACCGTACCACTTGCGAAACACACTACTGAAGTAGGCCGCATCCTCGAATCCAACACGCTCGCTTATTTCACGAATTTTCAAATTCGTTTCACCCAACAGGGCTGCAGCCTCCTTCATTCGAATACTGTTCAAGTAATCGACAAAAGACTCCCCATACTTTTCTTTGAAGCGCTTCGAGAAGTAGTTCGGATGTATGAAGAAACGTTCCGCTATCATCTGCAACTGAATCGGCTCGGCATAATGCTGCTCCAGGTATAGTCGCACAGCTTCCATAATTTCCTTTCCCTCCAGACTACTATGCTTGGATAATAAAGCAATCATATTGGTAACAAGCCGCTTCATTCGATCGATAATGTCAGACCATGTGGTCGATTGCTGGAGTTCGCGCTGTAGATCCGCTAATTCTCCGATTGCCCATTTGGAATCGGTAGCATTGGCTAGCAAATATTTGTTGAGGTATAGGTACAAGTCCACACAGAACCATTCTACCATTAGATAAGTAGAGCTTGGATCTTGTACGATCGCTCCAAGTCGGCGTTCTATCCAACGATGTACTTTATCAGTATCCAATTTGTTAATCCATTCTCCCAGCAGCTTCGCATCCTCATTCCCGATAAACGATTTGCGCTGGGTATTATGAGAGGACTCCATCACTTGATTAAACTGATAAATGCGATTGCTGCCATGTAGAATGGCATTCCGAACAAGTTGCTTCGCCTCCCGATAGCTCTCCTGCACCTTGGCAATTTCTATCTGATAAGGGCCAACACCGATTGTAACGCTTAGTTTCAAATATTTGCGAATACCGAAAGATATAGATTCCAGTGTTGAGACTACAACCGCTGCATCTTGTCCATCTTTAAGACCCAACACGTATACAAGCTCATAACGTCTCAAGGAATGGTGGACAAATATTCCTTGTAATCGATTCGTTAAAAATCGTTCTGTTACAATATTTTTGATAGCGAACCACAAGAGTTCCTCCTCCTCAACTCCGAAGGATTCATGCGGCATCTTGAACGGCTCCAGTTGGATAACGATCGCTGTGAACCTATTCGCATAAGCAGCCAATTCGTCTAATTCTTCAACGGCAACAGAAAAGTCCTCTTCTTGAAGAAATTGAGTCAACGCCTGCTGCTTCGCAGCTTCTTGACTGACCTCGGCTACTATCTTCAGCTCCTTGATCATATGATTAGTCTGCATCTCGGATTCCTTCTGTTCAAGCAGAGTAGTGAGTGTCGTGTACAGCTCTTCGTCTTCAACCGGCTTGACAAGATAATTGCATACCCCAAGGCGAATCGCCTGACGAGCATATTCGAACTGGTCATATCCGGTAACGATAACAAACTTCACTTTTGGATCGAGCTCTATCGCCTGTCGAATAAAGCTCAAGCCATCCATTCCCGGCATATGAATATCTGTAATAATAACATCCGGTCGATATTCCTTTATAAGCTCAAGCCCCTTAACACCATCACCACCCTCAGCGATAACTGCAACGGGCAATTGAATTTGTCGAATCTTGTGAACAATACCCTGACGGATAATCGGCTCATCATCAAGAACGATAATGTTCATCCTGCTCTCCTTCCTGCTCTGGCAAGCTCATTTTGATCGTTATAGTAAAGGTTGTGCCGTATTCCTCATCACTGCTAAATGAAAGACCATATGGAGAACCATATAGCATTCGTATACGAGCTTTTACGTTTCTCAAGCCTATTGAAGAGTGACTACTCTTGCCTTCATCATCAATTGAACCGTCGTGCAGCAGATGATGAAGCCAACGCTGACGCTCCTCATTCATAATAGCTCCGTTATTCCATATCCTCACCTGCAAGCTGTCATCATCAATACGCTCCGCCTCGACTCGAACGGTTCCTCCTTCAATACTGGGACTAATGCCATGATTCACGCTATTTTCTACAACCGGCTGGAATAGCAACTTCGGAACAGGCACCTTCTCAAGTCCCGGCTCCAGATATATGGAGTAGTCCAAACGACTATCGAATCGTATCTTCTGTATCGACAGATACAGTCGTATTTGTTGAAATTCTGCTGCTAGATTGGATACATCATTGCCATTAATATTGTATCTGAACATCTTGGCCAACGACCTGCTGATCGTTGACACCCGATCGTCTCCATTCACAGAAGCAATACTGTCGATGATGCCAAGTGTATTATAGAGAAAATGCGGATTAATCTGAGATTGTAACGATTTGATTTCAGCATTTTTTTTCACAATTTCCGATTCATACACTTTGCTGATCAGACGATTTATTTCTCGTGTCATTCGATTGAAGGATGTACTCAAATAGCCGATCTCATCCTCTGTTCGTACCGGAAGAGTAACAGAATAATTCCCCTTCTCAATCGCTTTCATCCCTTTGCTCAGTTCCTTGAGCGGGGTTATGGTACGCGACGAAATCCAGCCAGCCAACAGCATGGAGACCATTAAAGTGAAACCGCCAATCCACATCGTGCGCTTTGTCAAGTCATTCACTGAATTCGTCAACAACCGATCAGGCACTTCAGATACAAGGAGCCAGCCTGTTTGACCAAGACTCTCGAAGACAATAAGCTGATCTTCAGAGAAGCTTGTCCGGTAATAATATCCTTTGTCTACTGTACGTATCATATCCAGCTCCTCTGCAGATAGAACCTGACTGCTTCTCTCATCCATCATGGTAGAGTAAACAATCGTTCCGTTCTGCTTATCGATGATATATGTGCGATTCGTACCATCTCTCTCGATTTCCATCAACCATTGCTTCAAGAATTCAGGGGAGAGCATATAGATCATTACACCAATAATAGGACCAGGAGAGGTCAGAGAAATATTACGAATAGCCTGCACATACGATAGTGTATAATCCAGCTGATTGGAACTGACGCTATACATATGTGTAGAGATCCACTCTCCCCTTCCATTTCCTTCTATAGCAATACTATTCAATCGACGCATCTCATCCTCAGAAATAGAGGTATTGATCATGCCGCCGACTCTCATTGAGACTCCATCCAGCTGCGATATGACTACATTAGACACAATGGGGTGATTATATAAAAAGTTGGAAATTTTGCTTCTATAGGAGCTTTGGCCTTCGGGATCTGTTTCCATTCCCCGTACAAATTGATGAAAGTCGGAATCGCCAAAATAATTCCAGGCAAAACTCTTTACATTCGATAGATACGCGTTAAGTGTCGAGGCCGATTGCTGCGTCATACTCACACGCATATCAACAGCCTGCAATCTTAAATCAGCAGCTGTTCGTGTATAGAAGTCATATACAAGAATGAAGATAATAAGTGCAATAATGAATGTAAAAGAAAAAAGCACCTTGCGATATAAGGACTTTCCGATATAACGGTAAAGCGAAATCTTTCTTAAGAACGACCGCAATCCAGTTTCACCATCCTTGCTATCTATTCATCCGGTTAATGCGATCTTACATGGTTTCACTAACCTATTGCAAGATGAATGCTTGGAATCAAAAATAGAAATGAGCGCTGTTACAAGCTCGCTGAACTCAATTATATAACACACCTAATGAAACAAATATTACTCAGCATGCGACGCAAGACTCCGTCTGCTAGCACGTTCATGATAAATAAGCTTGCTTTTGGCATAAATAATGCAGCTTGAAATCTTTGCCTACTCAAGTGCTTTGTTTAGTTGAGACATCAGCATTTCAGTCATTCCTTACTATATTTTTGCATGATTTTATTATTAATCTCCCTCACGCTGGCTGGAGGCTTGGCACTCCCCGCGACTGGACTTACATCACCTAGAAGAGGCGATTCGCTGAGCGTTCCGTTCAAAAAAAAGACCATCGAGCCAAACATTTAAAAAAACAATGTCTGACTCAATGGTCTGTCGATTATTGGGAACAACCCCTATCCACTTTGAAACCTCAGGTTCTGGTGTATCTGTTTCTAAGCGTGATATATTCTTGGCATCGCTAGCGGTTCCTTGCCAAGCTCGGCCCATACATACTTCAGCAGAAGCTCCGACTTCAAGTTTGCGTAGGACGGATCATTCCATCGATTATTCAACTCGCCAGGGTCCTCCTGAAGATCGAACAGTTCGCCGTATGGCTGATTGTAATAAACCGTCAGCTTGTAGCGCTGATCGACATACGTACGCTGATGAATCGTCGTCGGTTCATGTCGGAATTCGCAGATGATATGGTCGCGCGCACTGCTCTTGCTACCCGTCCATACTGCAGACTGATCAACGCCAGTCATCCAGACCGGAATTGGCAGCCCTGCAAATGACAAAAACGTCGGTGCGAGATCGACAAGCGACACGAGCGCATCCGATTGTACATTCGCTGGCACCTTGCCCGGATAACGGACGATGAACGGCAACTTGATCAAGTCCTCGTACATGAAGCCACCTTTCGCCTGCAGCCCATGCTGACCGAAGAAATGGCCGTGATCTGTTGTAAACACTACAATCGTATCCTCGGCAAGACCGAGTTCATCCAAACGATCCAGAATACGTCCGATGTACTTATCCATCATACTGATCATGCCGTAATACGTTGCAACAAGCTGTTTGCGCTCCGACTCAGGCATCAAGTGGGAGTGGTAGCCATGAATAGCCTGCCCAGTCTCCTTCCAAGCCGAGAAGTCCGGACTCTTCTGCTGCGTCATCCCGAAATGTGGCGGGTTGTTATCATGCTCACCAGGAGATACTTCAGGAATGGTCAGCGACTCGGGATCATACATCGTATCCCACGGCTCGGACACGAGATACGGCGGATGCGGATCGAAGAAGCTGGCCCACAAGAAGAAGCTCTCGTTATTGTTCTTATACTGCTCAAGCAACGCATTCGTACGCTCCGCAATCCATGTATTGTAATGGTACTCTTCAGGCAAGTCCCATCGATGCAGTTGCTTCGGACTCATCGTACCCGTCGGCGGCAAGAAATAATCGCGCCAGTTTGTACAGCCCTTCTCCTCCATCCAAATCGCATAATGTTGCCCAACATGAGCCTCGTTCGTATGATTGCGTGCAAGCTCGACATGGTCGAAGCCATAGAAGCTGTCACTGAACTGACGCCAGTAGTCAAGATCCTGCAGCAGCGGATATGACTCCAGCGATGGATATTCCTCATTCCCCATTAAAGGTTGAAAATGTGCCTTGCCGACCAGAGCCGTACGATAGCCTGCCTCCTTGAAATTAGTCCCGACAACGGGCCGATCCTCCAGTAGCTTCGTACCAAGCGTCCACGCCCCATGCTGACTCGGATATAGTCCAGTGATGATGGAAGCGCGGGTCGGCGTGCATGTCGGATTTGGGCAATACGCCCTCGTGAAGGTCGTCCCTTCTTGCACAAGACGGTCCAGATTCGGTGTCGACAGCTCCGGATTGAAGGCACCGATCGTATTCCAATGCTGCTGGTCGCTCGTAATTAGTAAAATGTTCGGTTTTTTCATCGTTCGCCAACTCCTTCTCTTCTATAAATATTTGATATTATTGATATGTTATCAAAATATGTACACAGGCTACATATCATAATGTTATACTGTTTAACAAAATGTTAGATCAGAGGTTGGTGACACATGAAGGAATACACCCACGAGTACGCGGACATCCGCATGCAGGTGCCGAGCGACCTACAGCGAAGTGCTGGTCTCTATGTGCTCCGCTCCGGTTTCAACCGCGCGAAGCCGGGCTATGATGTCGGGCCGAAGCGAATTGAATGTTACAGCTTCCACTTCATACTGAAAGGAAAGCTGTGCCTAGAGGATGAAGAAAACTCACACGAGCTGCAGGAGGGACAGCTGTTCGTCCTGTTCCCCCATGTCTCCTACAGGTACTACAAGGCAGAAAGCAGTCCAGAACTGTCCCTCAGCTGGATTGCAATGGGAGGGCCGCAGACTTCAGCTGCAGTGGAAGCACTGGGACTGACACAAAGTCGGCCGTCCATGTCCATACGGTTCAATGCAGAGCTGCGTATCTTGTTACGACGCATCCATACCTCCATGGGCGGACGACCGTATCAGCAACTCAGCAACGTATACGCACTATTGGATTTGTTGCTGCTCGGATGTGAGCAATCGTCCGGACACCAGCTAACAATGTCCGCAGTAAACCCCCAAAAAAACGGGCACATGCCGCATAAGGAGCCAATAACTGAAGTGGAGCAACACAAGGGAGAAACGTCCGTCCAAGCACTCTGGCTCGACTATTGCGCACGCTACATGCAGCTGCATTATGCAGAGCCGCTGCGGATTGACAACCTTGCTGCCGAGGTAAGTGTTCACCGTTCTCACTTCTCATTTGCCTTCCGTGAGCGCTTTGGGATGCCGCCTAAAGCCTACTTGACAAAGCTTCGAATGACAAAAGCACACGAGCTCGTCACAACAGACCGAGAAGCGCCCATTCACGAGATCGCACTCACTGTCGGATATCCAGATCTGTTCACCTTCACGCGGGCGTTCTCCCGATATTACGGTATATCGCCGAGCGATGCGAGAAGGCAACAAGAATGAGCATACAACACAAATTTCTCATTCCCGCAAAAAATAACGCGCAAGAGACCTCCATAGAGAAGTCTCTCACGCATCTTTTATACCAAACTAGATTAAATCAGAATTGACAAGCAATCTACGAACGATCTCAGCTACTTCCGCTCTTGTGATGGCTGCCTTGGGCGCAAGTACATCCGCGCTTCTGCCCATAACAAGACCTGCCTTAATGCTGGCTGCAATACCGCTTTTTGCATATGCTGCCGCTTCGGTTCTATCCTTGAATTTTGTCAGAATCTCATCCACTTCGCTCATGTCGGCAACAGCCTCATAACCAGTAATCTCCATTGCTCTTTCCATGATACTCATAACCTGTTCGCGTGTGATCAGTTCATTCGGTCCGAATTGACCATTCGCATAGCCATTGATCAAGCCGTACGTTGTTGCAGTATTCAAATAAGCTTCATACCAGCTGTCTCTAGCAATGTCGCTGTATGACGATTCGCCTTCCTCTGCATTTAAGCCAAAAGCTCTTATTACAATAGCAGTAAACTCGGCACGAGTAATCGAGCGATCAGGCTCGAAGCGAGTGCCGTCAACACCGGATATTATCAATCTGGATCCCAAGTCATTCACAGTGTTCTCTGCCCAATGTCCAGACATATCCTGAAAATTGACAGGGTTCCAAATGACGGCGTAAGTGCCATTCGTCAGACTGTTCATAATTGCATAATAGCTGCCATCCTGTTTGACAAATCTAGTTGGAATCGGTTTCACTGTTCCGTCCTCTTCCACCACTACCCCTGTTGTAATTTGAGTCTGGTTAACATCTTCTGGAATGACGATGGATCTCTCAACAAACGTATCGAATGTACGGACTTCTATTGTTTTCTCCTCATAAGTGTAAGTGATATGGAAATCCACAGGTGGGGACACAACCGTGAATCCGCCCTTCACTGCTGAGCTTTCCAGTGCCTTCTTGGCATCGGCATCCGCTGAACTAATTTTCATATCAATGGATATATCCTCAAGCTTTACATCCGAGCCCAGTTCTTGAACTAATTCGTTCATATTGATCTGCTGAACAGGAAGCTTATATGAGAAAGTATCGGTCCGTAGTTCAATAACAGCATTTTTCTGCTCCAAATCCTTCACACTCTGACCATTAAGCTTGCCGTACACAACATCGGAGCTATTGGCAACAACAATCGCAATGATGGCGTCATTATCCATATTGCCCAGACTGTTCTTCAAGAGCTGCTGATCGACAGTAATCGTTGTAACCGTACGATCTCCCTCTTTTGTTGTAACCGATTTGGCAATATTGTCATGCTTCTTGCCATCCACCAGAACATCTACGTTAGTCGTCTGTGGAATACTTGGCATAGGATTAATCGGACTGTTATTGCCTCCAGGTGAAGTAGGAGTAGCAGCCTTTTGAAGCACCGTTACTTCAATATCCTTGGTTGTGCTTGCCGCTCCAATCGTGATGGTTGCAGTCAGCGTTACAGTTTGATTCCCGCTCCCATACTCAGGTCGCGAAACCGTCCCGTCATTCGTCACTATCGACGGATGGCTGGATATCCATGTAATGCTTGCATTATGCAATCCGACGGATGGCAGCGAAATGTGATTCGTTACAGCTTGTGCCGTATCTCCCTCTGCAAAGATTAAGGAGTCTGCCGACAACGCATCCGCCGCTTCGGCTGCTAGCTGCTCCTCAGTGTGCTCGTTCGGAACATTGCCTATAATTATTCTGTCAAAGGCAAGTGCTGCGTTTGTAATAGGTTCTTCTGTTGGAGAAAATACATAAAATCGAATGGACTTTATATTCTCGGTATCAATTGCCGTATTTCTTGGGAAATTGCCATCTGCAAGCCAGGTTCCTCCCGCAACGCCGAAATCTTCAATGCTGATGCTCCGCGAAGCGTTTGCTCCTAATGCATAATAATAAGTACCTTTAATGTCCGATGTGTCCGAAATTTCTACGCGCAGCTGTATCTTGTAATTTCTCAGATTCGTAACGTCGAATGTGAATGGATCCTCTCCCAGACTCCAGCCTTCCTCTGGCGCTGTGAAATCAAGGCTGCCTGAGTATGTGCCTGTTGTATCCCATGCATAGGAGGTGAAGGATGTAAATTCTGTATGAAGCGCTTTGCTGCCGTCAGTCGCGCCTTGTGAGTCTGTCGTTGTCGTCACGGTATCGACATTGTACGTATAATCTACTGCTTCTCCGTCTTCAAAAGAGATTTTAGCTCCACGATTACCTGTAGGGGTTTCCTTCGTTTTCGTATATTGATCAAAGATCCCCATCGCCTTGGTCAGATCTTCTAGCGCTGTATTAATTTCACTGTCTGTGGCCAAAGCATCCTGTGCAACAACCTCCGCTTTCATCACTTCAATGTTAAGCGTATCGTGAATATGTTTTTCCACCCATTTATTTCCTTGTTCAACTTCATTTCCCGTAGATGATACAACAGTTGACGAAAGCTTCGACTTGGCATCCGCGATAGAAGCAGTAAGCGCATCAGTAGCCACGCCTGTTGGAGCTTCCTGTTCATCGTACTGAATCATTTGTACGCTTGTAATATAGCCGCCATCTTCCGGAATCATAATGTGAATGGTGTTGTCCGCCAGCAGCTTACTCGCATCCAGTTCGAATTCGGCAAAGGTTAGCAAATCACCCGGCTTGTTCGTGTACTCCAGATCCTTACTGAAGTTTTGCGTATTTGCCGGATTGTCCGGATTGACAACAACGGACATGTCCGTCGTAAATCCGCTGCCTGTTTTGCCAAAGCCTATGCGAAGCGTCGCTTTAGCTAGAGTTGTCGGCAAACTTTCAATCTTAAACACAGCAGGGGCATTTGGGCTTGTAGGCACAAGCTCCTCAGGAGCATACGCAAACTGTCTCTCCCACGTTTTCGTGAACGACGGATTGGAATCAAGCGTGATCTCGAAAACACTCATCTCCTGCACTCTCATGTACACGTTATCCAAATCTGCAACATTCTCTTCCTCATAGGTCAGCTTCCCCTTCTCAAGGAAGAAGTGCTTCCGTGTCACGCTTGCAATATTGGCATCTCCTGTGAAAACATTCAGATCAAGATTGACACGCTGCGTGTTGAGATTGTGAACGGCCACATATACCTTGTCATTGTAGCGAACCGCATTCGTGTAGACCCTCTCCTGATCTGCTTCTGAAGGCAGGAACGCTCCCCGATAATCCTTCCACATGTCCAAATAAGCTTCCAGTGGCGTCATCTCTTCCATTAACCCGTTCATCGTTTCATTATATTTATAGAATGTATCGTTGGAGTTAGGGCGCCAGTTAATAATAGGATACAAGTATGGAACCAGCATGCCGATCGTATCGGAATAGTTCATGAAGCGCAGCATGTAGCCATTATGAGCAACCAGCTTCTGGAAGTAGTCTGCGTCACTACCGGCTGTGTTATAAGTACCTTCCTCTGTAATATAGATGGGCTTCACATTATCCGTATTCACCATGTGGGCATTGAGCAAATCGAGCACCGCTTCCATTCGTCCGCTTAGGAAGCCATCCGAATTGTTCTCTCTGTCGTGAATAAACAAGTTCGAATTTTCATAGAAGTGGTGAGAGTACCAGTCCAGAGAATCTTTTGTTTCATCCATAAATTTCAACTGGGCACGCGCCTCGTCAAAATCATTTTTCTCCAAATACATGAATGCGCTTGACGGACCGCCGACTAATACATCTGGATTTTCCGCCTTAACTGCCTCAGCTACCTTGTTATGGAACTCGGACAAATAGCTCCATGCATGCTGTGGATCTGACTGGAAGAACCACCATTCCTGCGGGATGGTCGATTCATTTTTGACTTCCACGTACTTGGGACCAAGTCCATCGAATCTGGTATCGATGCTCTTGATTAACTGGGCAGCTGCATCCGCTGCAGCATCAAAGTTCGAGTAAGACGGTGTGCCGAAATGCTCGGATTGACCGGAATTCGGGTTCTCCCACATCCACTTCGGCCATCCATCAAGTGTAAGCACATAATCTTTGCCAATTGATGGATATAAGCTTTCGAATTTATCAATAGCTGGCTGACTCTTCGCATAAATCTCTTTCGTCGTTGTAAAGTCCGCATAGCCAGGACGCTCCGAATCTTCCTTAAGACCAGCCCAGCTTGTCATCAGTGTGTAATGAAACGCGCCGCGGCCAGGAATAAACCCATAATCATTGGTTGTCTTGTGATAGGCCTCGTCCAGCACTGTGATTTCACCGTCTGCTTGCTCCACGCCGATCGGACCGCTATTCACATGATAGCGCTTGAACACCTCTTCAGGAAGCTTGTTGACACCGTTCATACTTAAATTTGTAAGCGCATCCACATTAACGGATACATCTAGAATCTCCTTGTCTCCTCCGAGAACAGTCCATGCGGATGTATCGAATTCCAACGGTACGCCTTCCTCCTCCCAATGATAAACACTTCGAAGCGTACCATTACCGACGATTTTCATTTTATAACCGTCATAAATGACGTCGCCGTTTTCATCCTTAATTAACCAAGGATGCGTAATTCCTTCCGTTGGGTTGGATTCCTGGAATCCCATCTTCGTATAGTTCGTATATAATCCTGTGACACCGTCTTTCCAGCCACCATTTTTGAATACCGTCCACTGAGTCTCAACGCCATTTGGGTCAATGACATAAAGCTCCATCGTTTGTGCAACGGAACCCTCGAATCGCACATCACCAAACAGACGCCATACTCTCGCATCCATCGCAGGAATGTCAATTGTCACCTGCCCATTAACCTCCAGGTATTCGCCTTCTGGATATTGCAGAAAATTAATACGCTGAATACGGCTCTCTCCGTTTATACTTTTGAAATAGGATACCGCATTATCACCGAACAGTTGCTTGTAATGCTCGGCAACATCAGGAATCGTATCGAAATCAGCTTTATCGACTCTAATATTTTCTGGAAGCTCGTCGCTTGCCTCAACCGCATAGCTTATAGTTGTCGGGCCTGCGAGACAAGATACAATCAGCAATACCGCACATAATAATACAGCCAATATTCGTTTAATCTTTAAATAAGATTTCAACTTTTGCACACCATCCCATCTTAATTTTTGTTTGCGTTTTACATAGAGAACTCCCTCTGGCAACAGTGTTCCAGAGGGACTTCTCCTTGTGAAAGCAATTATGATTGGGCGCTGATGAAGCGGTCGTATGCTGTCTGATAAATACTGATTAACTCGTCAACCTTCATCTTATTCAGATCGTCCAGGTAGTTATCCCATTCCTCTTCTACCCCGCCTTCAAGCAGCCACTTGGCACTCGTTTGATTAATGTAGCTGTTCAAATCGGTGTCCAGCGTTTTAATTCTTTGGGACTCCTCAGCAGTGAACATCACGCCAGGGAACGTTTCCGAAGTCATGTAAGGCAAATAATTTTCTTTGATACCGTCAATCTTGACTTTATCCTTTTCAGCCATTGCCAGTCGAGTACCATACGTATTCTCTAGAATCGCATAAGGAGCTTCTACTGGTGCCGTCTTAAATACATATTGGTCAGTTGTCAAGCCGTCTGGTGCATCCTTGAGCGTCAAAGTACCATCCTTGTCTTCCAATGTCGTTCCAATTGGGCCCCAACCTGCTTCGATGGAGGTATCCGTTGCGTAGGACAGATCGATCCATTGCATTGTAAGCTCTGGATGCTGATTTTCGACTGTCATCGAGAAGGCAAACGGATTAACGCCCTGGTTATTATTCAGTGATTTTCTCCACACTTGATCCCCGTTCGGTCCTTTCAGAGCCGGAACAACAACATATTTCGGATCGTTGTCGACGCCGACTATAGAGAAAGCATTCCAAGCGAAGAAGCCACCCAGACGCTGTTCCGTTCCACTTCCTTTACCAAGCAGTTGATTACGGTCTTGAGCAAGGCTCTCTTTATCAAATAATCCGTCCTCGAAGAAGGTATGGAAATATTGAATTGCTTCTTTGTACTCCGGCTCCTTCGCGGAGAAGACCACCTTGCCATCCTCGACGAAGATATGGGTAGCGGAGTCCGCTCTGCCGAAGGCTCCGAACAAAGAGCCGATGCCATTTACATTGTAGTTCGCAAAATCCCACAGGAAGGAGAACGGAATTTCATCATTTTTGCCATTACCGTTCGGGTCCTGCGTCTTGAACGCTTCCAGAACGTTCCGTAGCTCTTCCATTGTTGTTGGCACTTCAAGTCCTAGATTATCCAACCATTCTTTGTTTAGATACATCATGTCGGGAGAGAGCCACAGCATCAGTTCACGGATGCTCGGTAATGAATAGATATGTCCGTCCGGCGCCGTCAACATGGCTTTATATTTTGGATTCTGCTCGATCAACGCTGACAGATTCGGCATTGTTTCCTTCGTAATGTATTGCTCTAGAGGCACCAGCATGCCCTGACCGCCATAGTTGATGACATCGTTGCCTGTCAGCGCAAGCGTTCCGTAGAAGGCATCAGGCAGCTCTCCGCTGGCAAGAATCAGATTGCGTTGCTCCTCACATTGTGAGAATTCGATGTCCGTCCAATCAATATGCACGTTTGTTTTCTCTTCATATTGCTTAAAAAAGTCCATTTCATTGAACGGTCCATTATTTGGATGCTTACAAGCTACCATCTCCAACGTAACTTTCTCATCCAGTGGGAATACACTCTTCTCTGCGTCTCCATCCGTTGCTTCAGGCGATTGCGAAGCTTCTGATTGATCCGGTTCATTCGAAGTCGGTACATTTTCATTTGTGTTATTCCCTCCACAAGCGGATAACACACTCATGATCAAAACTACTGAAATAAATAAAGCTAACAACTTTTTATTTCGATTTTCCAATTCGACGCCCCCCCAATTTATTGTTAAGCCTCCCGGAATTAAATTTTCCGCATCGGCTCCGACATGACGTCCAGAGGCTTTTCTTCTTTCATCCCAAAACAGGAATGTGAACAAACTGTCCTCTGAACTTTTCAGAACGCCCCAATAATCGCTGATAAGGAATTTTTTCAATCTCTCACGAAATTGGAGATTGTTTTGAAAGTTATATCTCGTTCTCGCCAGGACTACTTGACATTCGTAATCCAACAATCTCATAAGAAGTACGACTCACTGGAAGAGTTGCTGTTTTGCGGAACTTTTACAACGACCTGATCTTCTGAATCACGCCGATTAATCTGTCCGCCACCGCTTCCTTAATGCATTCGGCTTACGCTTCCTATCCCAGAGGCTACAAGCCTCAGGATCCAGCTGAAAAGTAAAAACTATTATTCATTACGAGCCAGTCTGGAACGTCCCATCAATCTTCGAAAACGATTACAATTTCATGCATGCCCTTTCATCGACGCCACCTCCATATCGCCCCCTTATTTCGAACTAACACCCCTGCTGTATTTCCAAGCTCCTAGATTGCAAATATACGCTTAATGCAGTTGCAAATCTCGTTACTTCCAGGCGCCCACCTCCCTTTCATAATAACGTTTGATCTTCTGAATTACCCTTTAATGCTTCCGATCATAACGCCTTTGACGAAGTAGTTCTGCAGGAAAGGATACAGGATCAGCGGCGGCAGCGCCGCAATAATGATCATGCCGTATTTGATGAGCTCCGCCGTTCGAAGCTGATCCCCCATTGTAGATTGATCTGTTATCATGTCACTTTGGATCTGATTCTCGACCAGAATGGAACGAAGTACGAGCTGCAGCGGGAATAACTCTTGATCACGCAGATAGATTAATGCATTGAAGTAGGAGTTCCAGTGAGCAATACCATAGAACAAAATCATGATCGCGATGAGCGCCTGAGAAAGAGGCAGCACCATCTTCCAGAAAAACTTGGCATCCGAGCAGCCGTCGATTTTCGCTGCTTCTAGAAGCTCATCTGGAATTGTAGATTGGAAGAACGTTCGAGCAATAATGAGATTCCATGCACCCACGGCATTGGGAATGACCATCGCCCATACCGAATTCACCAAACCCAGTTCCTTGACTGTCAAGTAAGTTGGAATGAGACCTCCACTGAAAAACATCGTGAATGTAATGAAAAGCATAATCGAGTTGCGCCCCTTCATATCCTTCCGCGACAAAGCATAGGCCGCAGGGAGAGTGAGGCATAAATTAATAAAGGTACCTAATATTGCGTATACAAAAGAGTTTTTATAGCCAATCCATAGATTGTCGCTATCTAATATTTTTTTGTATCCCTCTAAGCTGAACTTCTCCGGCCAGAACAATGTCATTTGAACTGCTCCGGGATCCGTAACAGAGGCCAATACTACGAAGTAGAGGGGATAGATAATGATGGCCAGTCCTGTCAAAATCAACAGCATATTCACTCGATCGAACCAGATATCTGCTAGACTGCGTTTAAACATGTTGACCCTCCCCGCTTATTACCATAACGATATATTTGAAGCTTTTTTTGCTATTTGATTAACCGTTAAAAGAATAATGAAATTAATAATGGAGTTGAATAGTCCTACAGCAGTCGAGAAGCTGTATTGGGCTCCGACCAATCCTGTTTTGTACACATAAGTTGAAATAATCTCTGATGAAGGAAGATTGAGAGATGTTTGCAGAAGATATACCTTTTCAAAACCAAGACTCATAATATTGCCTGTACTCAGAATCAGCAGAATGACTGCTGTCGGCATAATCCCGGGAATATCAATATGCAAGATCCGCTGAAATTTATTCGCGCCGTCCACAACAGCAGATTCATGAAGCTCGGGACTGATCGCCGTAAGCGCTGCCAAATAAATAATCGTTCCCCAGCCGGTATTCTGCCAAATCTCCGACAGCACATATACCGGTCTGAACCAATCCGGGTCCCCCATAAAAAATACGGGTTCTCCGCCAAACGCCTCAATGATTTTGTTGATCAAGCCTGTATCTGGCGATAAAAATAAAAACAGCATGCCTGCAATAACAACCGTCGAGATAAAGTGAGGTGCATAAATAACGGTCTGCACAAATTTTTTGAATTTCTTGTTCATTAACTGATTGAGCATCAACGCGAGCAAAATGGGAGCCGGGAAGCCCACTACAAGCTGCAGGACGCTGAGCTTGATTGTATTCAGAATAATTCTCTCAAACTCAAAGGAATTGAAGAATCGTTCGAAATGCTCGAATCCAACCCAGGGGCTATCTGCTATCCCTTTAAAGGCTAGATAGTTTTTGAAGGCAATCTGAATACCATATAACGGTACGTAATGGAACAGCACATAATACAGTACGACAGGAAGCACAAACAAGTATAACTGGTAACTCTTCATCAGCCTCGAAACCTTTTGTTTGAAAGGCATCTTGCGCTTAATGTCGGGAATATTCAACTGCTGGACTTCTTTTACATTTTCCACAAAAAGCACTCCTTCTCTAGTAAGCCTGTAATCCTTAAATTCATTCCTCCTTAGAAAACGTTTACAATTTGTTAATAAAATATTAACGAAACATAACATCAATATTTTTATTATTAAATAGGGCTTGCTGAACACTTAAAAAAAACAACAAAAACCGCATAACAACAAGGATTCTAAGGCCCATTTGTCGAAATCATATGCAAAGGAAATGTTTGAAAACCACCTAAAACCTTTGCAGATGGAGTGACGAAGATGTTTAAGCCGACCGCGCACCTCGATAATCAATTGATCCTGCCCGGCGATTTCTTTCTGCCCTTTGGCGGAAAGCTGGACGAGGACAATCGCTGGGTCCAGTTGGCGCGGTTGGTGCCGTGGGCGGAGGCTGAGAAAACATACGGTCAATTTTTCAAAGACACCTTTCGCGGCCAGCAAACGATCAGTCTTCGGATGGGGCTCGGTGCGCTCATCATTCAGGAGCGAATGCAACTGACCGACAGAGAAACGTTGGAGTCGATCAGCGAAAATCCTTACATGCAATACTTCATTGGTCTGCCTGGATTCGTCATGAAGCCACCGTTCCATCACTCCATGATGACGCATTTCCGCAAGCGTCTGACGGACGTGCTGGCAGAGTTGAATGAGATCGTCGCCACCGAAGGTGCGAAGGAAACGAAAGATGATGATGACAGCAACGACGCGACCGGCGGCGGTAAAGGCCAAGGGAAGCGCTCGAAGAAGCGCGCCTCTGATGAAGAAGTCGAGCAGCAAACCATGTTTGCACAATCGCAAGTCGCATCGTCAGAAGCAGCGTCTCCCGTGGAGTCGATGGCTACAGAGTCAGAGGTTCCTGAAACGAATAAACTTGTTTGCGAAGCGCATCCGAAATCGACCGCAGAATGGGAAGCCCCTGAGCAGCCGAATCAAGGGACCGTGCTGGTGGATGCCACCTGTGCGCCGGCGGATGTGGCGTATCCGACCGATCTGAATCTGTTGAATGAAGCGCGGGAGAAGCTCGAAGCGATCATCGATACGCTGCATGAGCCGGTCATCGGACAAATGGCGAAACCGCGCACGTACCGGGAAAAAGCGCGCAAACAGTTTCTGGCCGTTTCCAAGCAACGCAGACCGGGGCCGAAAGTGATTCGCAAAGCGATCAGGAGGCAACTCGGTTACGTTGGACGGAACCTCTCCATCATCGCCGAGCAAGCCAAGTCGCAACCGCTCACGCTACTTGGCCGCAAAGCCTATCGCGACCTGCTGGTGATTCACGAACTGTACCGTCAGCAGCTTCACATGTACAACGAGCGTTCCCACCAGATGGAAGACCGGGTCGTCAGCATTCATCAGCCGCATGTCAGGCCGATCGTGCGCGGGAAAGCCAAGGCGCGCGTGAGTTCGGAGCCAAGATCGCGGTAAGCATGACGAAGGGCTACGCGTTCCTTGATCGGCTATCTTGGGATAACTTCAACGAGAGCACGACGCTCATGGACGTGATCGAGAAGTATCGCAGCCGCATGGGATTCTATCCGGCTGTCGTCCAAGCGGATCAGATCTACCGCACACGCGAAAACCGGAGATTCTGCAAACAGCATGGGATTCGGCTCAGCGGACCGGCACTGGGACGCAAGCCGAAAAACGGCCCGACAAGCGAAGATAGGCAAGTGGCCAAACAGGATACCGGAGAACGAAACGCAATCGAAGGCAAGTTCGGAGAAGGCAAGCGCAAGTACGGGCTTGGCTGTATTCGAGCACGCCTCGCAAAGACAAGTGAATCCGTGATTACGCTGCAACTTCTGGTGATGAACCTGGAGCGCAGGCTCCGCGTTCTTTTTTGCCTCATTTTTACGCTGCTATCTCGCAGTCGCCTAGCCATGAGTTTCGGTTAAAGAATCGTTCAGCAAGCCCTAAATAACTAATCGAAACTTGTTTCGTTTTTATTGTATTCAAACCAACAATCATTGTCAACACGCCTCATAAAATGGAACAAAAAGAAAAGCTGTCTAGGGAAGTAAAAAAATCACTCTCCTAGACAGCCTTAGGCAAGTTGCTTATGCTCCTGTTATTCTAATCGTATCAAATCGATCGGTACGAATCAGCTCCCGCAACAACTGCTCCGTCATCGTATGCCGGACGTGCGCGTATTCCGGTTCGTTCCATAGATTGTTATGCTCGTGAGGGTCTGCCACAAGATCAAACAATAGCCCCTCTTCCGAATTGATAAACAACGTTAATTTAAATTGCTCTGCAACCAGAGTTCGCATACGGGTCGTCTCTGGAGCATACCAATCCTCATCATATTCAATCAATGCTGGTCGAGCAGACAGCTCCTTGCCCGCTTGAACAGCTTCACGCAGACTACGTCCTGGCAAGCCTAAAGGAGGTGCGCTGTATACGCCTCGAGTATCCATTACAGCCTGATCGATACCCGCAAAATCAAGAATAGTCGGCACAAAGTCAAGCAGGCTCACTACGCGGTCACGATAGACGCCCTGTTTAGCGGCTTGGGGGGCTTTCCATATATACGGGACATTCAGTAGTTCCTCCCAAGGCCACTCCGCCTTGGTCAATAGACGATGGGAGCCCAAATATTCTCCATGATCAGCCATAAATACGATAACGGTGTTATCGTATAGCCCTAATTCCTTCAGCTTTTCCAACACCTCTCCTATACAGCTGTCCATATGCGTAATCATGCCGTACGTTTGTGCCAATACTTCCCTTAAGGTCGTTTCATCGAACTGTGTATGACCAGGATGAACCTTCCGTAATCCCTTTAGCCAATCGATCGAATCCGCTTCATTCTCCCAGCCCTCCGGCAATGTCAGCGACTGTGGGTCATACATTTCACTATAAGGACGGCATGCCGCGAAAGGATGATGCGGATCGGGGAAGGAGCACCAAAGATAGAAGGACTCTTCCGGCTGAAGGTTCTCAAGGAAAGCCACAGAGCGGTTTGCAATCCACCGGTTGTAGTGCAGCGATTCAGGCAGATCAATCTTCCAGTTTTGCTCGTATAAAAGATTCTTCTCATAGGCTCCTGCCCGCAGTAGCTGCTGTCTCCCTCCCGGTAGCTCTTGTTCAAGCCATGTCAAATAATCACCGTAGCAGTCTACATGTCCGCCTACACACTCTGTCGTTTGGTAGCCATAATAACCACTTGGCAATGCTGTAATTTCCCCGGATTCCCACCGTTCCCTGCTCTCCCAGGAGAAGGCCATCTCCTCTCCATTACTTACAGAGCCGATCGGCTGATGATGCAGCTTACCGACGGCATGCGTCCGATATCCTGCCTCAGCGAGTACCCCTGGCAGTGTAGGCAACTGCTCGGGGACGGCGTTGCCATTCGTCAAGCAGCCGTGCTGTCTGGGAGTCAACCCCGTCAGCAATGTCGCACGCGACGGCATACACACTGGATTGTTGCAATATGCTCTAGCGAAGGAAACGCCTTCACGTCCCAACTGATCCAGATTCGGCGTTCGCACATCGGGATGTCCATGCAGTGACAGTGTACGAGCTTGCATCTGATCTGCAACAAATATAAGAAAGTTAGGCTTCATCTATATTCCTCCATTCATTCTTTCATCACATTACCACTAAGATACCAGGAGCGCTCAGTGCTTTGTCGAAGCAAGCCTTAATATTATCCAATGACTCATGCACTATCCAGGCCTGCTTCACGAACGCCCCGTTGACCAGAGGACAGCAAGAACTCTATTGTTCTGACAATGTATAGCTGATCCGAATTCAAGCCCATGACAACAATATGCCAAATGCCACCATTAGACAGCGGTTTCCTGCACATTCCCCTTATCCGAATACCTTTTTTACCATTCTGCATAGGATCCGTCTTCATTGCGCCAAATAGGTGAATGCCAATTATGGCCTTTTTTCGCAGCTTCTCTAACAGCCTCCTCATTAATGGCAATACCAAGACCAGGCTTGTCAGACACACGAACATAACCGGCTTCATATTGGAATATGTCCGGATCTATTAAGTAACCCGGAACATCGCTACCTTGATTATATTGAATACCTAGCCCTTGTTCCTGAATAACGAAATTCGGCGTGCAATAATCGACCTGGAAGCAGGAAGCCAGTGCAATCGGTCCAAGCGGGCAATGCGGCGCCAGACTAACATCATAAGATTCCGCCATAGCTGCGATCTTCTTCGTTTCCAAAATACCGCCAGCATGAGAGAGATCCGGTTGTATGATATCTACGTAACCATCCTGCAACAGCTGTTTAAAGCCCCAGCGTGTGTACATTCGCTCGCCCGTTGCAATAGGTGTATTCGTCATTCTTGCAATCTCCCTAAGTGCCTCATTATGCTCCGGCAACACAGGCTCCTCAATAAACATTGGCCTGTATGCCTCCAGCTCCTTCACTAGAATCTTGGCCATAGTCTTATGAACACGGCCGTGAAAATCAACCGCAATTCCCACGTCTGGCCCGACAGCATCCCGTACTGCCTGCATTCGTTCCACTGCCTGATCAATTTTCCTATATTCATCTAAATAATGAAGCTCATCCGTCACATTCATTTTTAGCGCCTTGAAGCCAAGAGCTACCTGCTTCTGAGCATGACTGCTCACATCACTTGGCCTGTCTCCTCCAATCCAGGCGTATACTTTGATTTTATCGCGAACCGATCCGCCAAGAAGATCGTAGATAGGTGCGTCATAATATTTGCCTTTAATGTCCCATAACGCTTGCTCAATGCCGGAAATCGCACTCATGAGAACGGGACCTCCCCGGTAGAAGCCGCCGCGGTACATGACCTGAAAGTGGTCCTCGATCTTGAGCGGATCCTTCCCTATCAGATAGTCCTTCAACTCCTCGACTGCTGCCCTAATGGTAGAAGCTCTTCCCTCCAAAATAGGCTCTCCCCAGCCTTCAAAGCCCATATCGGTGCTAATCTTCACGAACAACCATCTAGGCTCGATCTGGAATAATTCCACAGCTTTAATTTTCATAATATGAACCTCCTTTAAAATACGGTTCTCTTCCAATTGCATATATTGAGGATTGCGGATAATCAAGACATTCTACGAGCAACATTTCTTCATGACATTGGTCAGAGAGCCAAGCTTCTCAATCTTTACAGTAACGATGTTTCCATCCTTCAGCCATACCTGACTATCCATTCTATAAACTACAATGACGCCTTACGGCGTCCAGGTAAGGAGAAGATCAGATTATAATGAACAACAGGAGAAAAGCATGTCAGTTCAATCGGATGATCTCCCTTGAAATGGATTACTACTCGATAACGCTTACATTACACGTATTGGATACGCTATGAATATGAGTGCATACAGCCCGGATCATGAGATTTCCTGGCACAGAGCCTTGCACAATGAGCAGTCCTCTGCCCAGCTCCGTCATAAGGCGAGTGCTCTGATAAGGTTGTACGTTATCGGAGCTTCCATTGTCCACCCCAAGAATTCGGCATTCGCCCTCCACCTCAAATTCAAGCTCTACATTCTGGTTTGTAATAGCATGCCCCTTGGCATCCACTAACTGCACGGTTACATGAACGACACTGTCTGAATCAATTTTAATCGTATCCTTATCTGCTAGCAGCTTGATAGAATGCACAGGCCCTACCGTATAAAGCTTCGAATCAACTACCTTTCCGCCTTGTTTGCCAATGGCTTTCAATTCTCCAGCGCCATAAGGCACAGCCCACTTGTAGATATGATCCTCAAATTGTTCAAGACGCTTCGTAGCAAGCAGCGAATCATTCAGATACAACGATACCTCCTCACAGTTCGAATAAACCTCGACTACAACGATCTCCCCATCCCGATAGTTCCAATGCGAATTCACGTCGTGCCAGAACCAAACCCGCTGCTGCCAGCCACCCGGATTCTTCTCTACCAGCTCACCGGATTCATCTAGCCTGTACAAGGATTTCTCCAGAACCTGCGTTGCCAGATGAAGATGCGGTTCTTCATTCCATAGGCTCTTGAACATATGATAAGAAGGCTTCTCGAATCCAGCAAAGTCCAGAAGACCGAGATTCGACCCTTTCCGAGGCCAAGGCTTCTGAATAGCTTCTCCAATATGATCAATGCCCGTCCAGAGGAAAATTCCCGGAATATATTCTCTCTCCAGAACTGCCTTCCATTCATGCCACTGGGCCACATTCTCTGTTCCCATAATCGGCTTGTCCGGATAATGATGGTGCCCATAATCATAGATAACTCTGCGATAGCTGTACCCTGCTATATCCAATTCGTCGATAAATCCCGATTCGTAGCTGGCGCTAGGCAGGATGCAATTTGCTGTAACAGGTCTTGTTGTATCCAGCTCCTTGGTCCAGCGAGTCAAGAGCCGGGCTGTTTTGTCAATATCATACGCATCTCTTGGCAGCTGCTGAATGATCTCACGTATTTTATCCTTCCCGTTAGGCGGCAGTGTCCAGAAATAATTGCCTGATGCATTCATGCCAAAATATCCTGTTGCCTCATTATATTTCGGATACGTCCACTCAATTTCATTGCCAATGCTCCACTGGAATATGCAAGGATGGTTGCGATCCCGCACTACAGTATTCTGAAGGTCCTGTTTGGCATATTCGCGGAAGTATTCAGCATGTCCACGAGTAATATAATCAACCTTCTGTTCCCCGCCATTGCTTCGCTTATCTTTCGGATTATCCCATTCATCGAAGAACTCCTCTTGGACCAGAAAGCCCATCTCGTCACATAAATCCAGGAAATCCTCCGATGCAGGGTTATGGGCCGTTCTGATCGCATTGCATCCGCATTCCTTCAGCTTCTCCAATCTGCGTCTCCATACATCCAGAGGAACAGCTGCTCCTACCAACCCACCATCATGATGGAGATTTACACCCTTGATCAAGGTATTCCGTCCATTGAAAAAGAAACCTTTGTCCGGATCAAATCTGAACTCTCGAATCCCTATAGTGTCCTCTACAGTCTGAATGATTCGCCCGCTTGTTACAACTTCAACACTTACACGGTACAGCTTGGCTGCATGAATCTCCCATCTCTGCGGATTTGGGATCGTCCATTCTAATGAAAGCTCCTCCGATTGATTCGCTGCTAGGGAGCAAGTCTTGACTTGCTTGGCCACAAGCTGATTATCAGGGCCAAATATTTTGCCGATAATTTCGGCTTGCTTGCTAACAGCTTCATCATTCTGCAACGTTATTCTGCCTTGCACAATTGCTGACGAGTCACTCACTATCGGCGTCGTATAATAGGTGCCCCATACGGGGATATGCAGCTTCGGAACAATATGAAGGGCTACCTTCCGATAAATGCCTGAGCCCGTATACCACCTACTGTCCGCATATCGGGAATGATCAACCTTCACGGCAATGATATTTTCTTCACCTATGTCATTCAGGTAATCGGTTACATCCACCAGACATGGCGAATAACCGTAAGGGTGGAACCGTACAAGTTCACCATTACAGTATATGCTTGCTCGATTATATATGCCGTCAAAGTTAATAATTACCTTGCTTTGGTCCATCTCAGGCGTTGTCGTAAAGCGCTTTCTATACCAACCAATACCCCCTGGTAGATAACCCGTGCAAGCTTCCCCCTTCTCTTGATCAAAAGGAAATTCCACACTCCAATCATGGGGTAAACTTAATGTTCTCCACGAGGAGTCATCGGTCGCCAGCAAGTGCGGAGCCTCTGGCTCCCCCAACATAAACTTCCAGTCCTGAATAAAAGGAATACCTCTCATCTCTAAACTCTCCCTTCGTCCATCCTCATCTATAAACGCGGCACTCGACACATAGCAGACTCGTTCCTCGTGCGCCATTATGCGATTCTTCTGATTGATAAATCATAAATTCGTCCATTGGATCAATGTAAAGAAAAATGTCGTCTCCTTCGGCACCCCATCCTAATAGGGAATCAGCCTGCGGTCGGTAAACCGCAGGCCAGTCTCATTACTTATAATTCAAGTAGACAACACGCTTCTGCATGTAGCCTTCCAGTCCGTATTCGCCATCCTCGCCGCCCAGACCGCTCAGCTTATGTCCGCTATGATAACCTTGCATACAGCCGGACATACCTTGATTGACGAACACGGTGCCAACCTGAAGCACGTCCGTACCGTGCATCATCTTCTTCATATCGCTTGTGAACAAGTAAGCAGACAAGCCCAGCTCACTTGAGTTGGTAATTTCAATCGCTTCTTCGAAGCTGGAGATTTTTACAATCGGTAACACCGGACCGAATATTTCCTTCTGTGCTGCAGCCATATCCGGTTTCACATCAACAAGCACAGTTGGCTCGTACCAGTAGCCTTTATCGAAAATGCCGCCAGTTGGACGTTTGCCCCCTGCCGCTACTTTGGCGCCTTGTGCGACCGTTTCTTGAACAATTTCTTCGATCTTCTTCAGATCATTGCCATTCGCTTTTGGCCCCATCGTTACACTGCTATCGAAGGGATCTCCAACTTTAATCGATTTCATATGCTCCAGCAGCTTGGCTGTGAAAGCTTCGGCCACCTGTTCGTGAACCAGCACCAGCTCATTGCACACACATACCTGTCCGCAGTTCGCGAATCTTGCGGAAACTGCTGCTGCCGCCGCCTGGTCAATATCCGCATCCTCCAGAACGATGAACGGAGCTTTTCCGCCGAGCTCCAGTGACAAAGCTGTAATGTTATCGGAAGCGGCCTTGTAAATTTGTTGACCTGCCCGTACACTGCCGGTAACAGTTACCAGCTTTGTAATCGGACTGCTTACCAGAAGCTGTCCTACCTCAGCTCCTGTGCCCGTCACGAAGTTCGCTACTCCTGGAGGGAAGCCTACCTCATGAATCAGGTTGAAAAATTCAGCCGATGCGATCGGCGTCAGCTCATGTGGTTTAATAATCATAGTATTGCCTGTCACCAGTGCCGGGCCAAGCTTTCTGCCGATCAAGGCTAACGGATAGTTCCACGCACATAAGCCAATAGTGACACCGTAAGGAACCTTGCGAATTTGCAGCATTTCTCCTTCCTTATTGGACGGAAGGATATCTCCTTTAATTTTGTTGGCTGATTCCACCGCGTACATCATATAAGCCATCGTATCGTCCACTTCACCAAGCGCTTCACGGTACGTCTTGCCCTGCTCCATCACAAGAAGCTTGGCAAGAAACTCTCGCTTCTCCTTCACCTTCTCAACCAACTTCACCAAATAAGACGCGCGCTTCACAGAAGGGAGCGCTTGCCAAGCCTGTTGAGCCCGCTCAGATGATTCCAGTGCCCTCTGTACATCCTTGGCAGTAGCATCGCTCACAAGCCCAATCACTTCTTCATTCGCTGGATTCTGCACCTCAATTAGTCGATCCGAGGCAGAATCCACCCATTCACCGTCAATATATAAACGATAATATTCCTGTCCATTGCGATTGCCCTTCATCATGTATACCCATCTCCTTTAATTATTATAGTGAGGTAGTAAGAATAAAAATTTTCTAACAGGGCTTTCTTCTACGAACTTTACATCCCCTTGAATTCTGGAGCTCTCTTCTCCTTAAAAGCTGCCTTTCCCTCTTGCGCATCCCTGGTTGTGAAACAGAAGGAGAACAAACTGTTCTCGTATTGCAAGCCTGCATCAAGCGGCATATTCATAGCCGCACGAAGCGCAAGCTTAGCGTTCTCTACAGCGATTGGACTGTATCCGGCAATTGTGTGCGCTGTCTCGTAGACAAGCTTTTTCAACTGATCTAACTCAACGACCTGCTCTACCAATCCACAACGCAAAGCCTCTTCTGCCGTCAATAGTCTGCCCGTTAAGACCATCTCTGCAGCCTTCCCTGCGCCTACCACTCTCGGCAGTAGCTGTGTGCTGCCGCTGCCTCCGATCCAGCCCAGCTTTATTTCACCTGCGCCAAACTTAGCATTGGAAGAAGCTATGCGAATATCTGCATGCAAGGCAAGCTCGAGTCCCCCACCAATTGCATAGCCATTGACCATTGCAATTACAGGCTTGCGAATGCTGCGAATCGCCATACAATAATCGTCGCGGTTACGCAGATCCCATGGACTTCCGTAATCGTCCAATACCTCAATATCACTTCCAGCCGAGAAGCTTTTCTCACCCTCGCCAGTCAAAACGACGACCCTTATCCTTTTGTCCCTATTAATTTCCTGACAAAGAAGACTCAACCTCTCACCCATCGCACGAGTGACAGTATTCAGTTTGTCTGGCCTGGATAGGGTAATCGTCCCGATATAGTTGTCAACCTCATACCGAATATCATTATTCTCCATCGATCAACCCCCTATCATCGTTTACTTTGGAAGCCTCGAGCCCGAAATCCTTATTAATTTGTGCAGTATGTTCGCCGACAGGAGGCGCTCCCTTTACATGTTTAAGAAGTTGGCCGTTCACCCTAGCCGGATATCGGGTCGTCTTGAACACAGCTCCACTTGGCCTTACGACCTCCTGGAACATATCCAGTACTTTAATTCCTTCATGCTGGAGAGCTTGCTCCCAATCAAACACCTCTGCGCACCAATAATCAGCCCGCTCCAAAATATCGAGCCAGTGCTTTGTCGACCTCGTCTTCAGATGACAATTCAATAATTGCTTAATGGTATCGCGCTCATCGAACCAGGACTCCTGCTCTGTATATTGGAGCAGCTCTTCGCACTGTAGCAGCTTTCCTAGCGTAAGAATGGAGCCCATAGCCAAAGCGATATACCCATCCTTTGTTTCATAGATGCCATACGGTGCGCCTAAATAGGCATGCGCATTGTGGAACCCACTCCGCTTGGGAAGTTCTCTAGGCTCCTTGTTCATATAAGCACTCAGCACTTCAAATTGAAAGTCTAGCGCTGCCTCCATCAGACTAATTTCTACAAACCCTCCGACGCCTGTTTTCTCCCGCTTATACAGCAAGCCAAGTAAGGCCTGAACAAATATCGAGCTTGTATGCAAATCGATTGTTGCCAGTCCGAAGGGGACCGGTGGCTGTTCGGCATCGCCGTTCAGCCATGCGAGACCGGACAATGATTGCACGAGCAAATCCTGTCCCGGTTTGTTCTTCCAGGGACCTTCCACACCATAGCCGGTAATACTGCCGTATATGATGCCAGGATTCAGCTCCTTAACTGACTCATAGTCCAGACCTAGCTTCTGCATCGTGCCGGGACGGAAATTTTCTATGACTACATCCGCCTTCTGTATCAGCTGTTTGACTCTAACGAGATCGGCCGGATCCTTCAGGTTGGCAGCATAGCTCTCTTTGTTCCGATTCATCGATTGGAATACGGTACTCTCCCCATCGACCCGAAGATTAGATAAGGTTAATTGACGGCTTCCATCACCCGCATTCGGTCGTTCAATCTTGATAACTCGAGCCCCCAGATCAGCTAGCCGAAGCGCAGATACAGGCCCTGCCAAATATTGACTGAAATCCAATACAACGATATCCTCTAATAGCTTCATCCTGTTCACCTCCCTGCTTCCTGATATTCACGCCTAATATGCATATACATTTCATTTAAGGTTTGAATGACCGTTTGTCGTTCAGGTGTTTGACTCATTAATCGATAACGAATCAGATTACCCGCCTGCTCCTGGAAGCTGATATAGCCATGGAATCGAGGTCTCAGCGAGCCATGCATCAATGTCTCCAATGTACGCTCGAAGAAACCTCCGGACATACGATTCACCTCAGGATCCAGCCACGCTTCCCGATGACCAGGCTGACCATCATTCAAGAAAAACGACGTTCGTTGGAAGGAAGGAGAAGCCACCATAACTGCAAACTTCGCAGCTATATCGACATACCGACATTTCGACGAGATTGCAAGTCCCACGCCGCCAATCATGCTTCCGCTTGGCACTCCGCTGTCAGACGGAATATTGCCGAAACTCGTGACGAATGGTCTAAAACCTTCTCTTGCATAATTGGAATAGCCGTAAATAAGCGGGACGTACGCAATTTCATTGCTGGTTCCCATAAGATCCAGCATTTGAATGGGATCATGATGAACCGATTCCGAATGAAGATACGGCATCAAGCCTTCCATTAGCGCGAGCGCCTGCTCCCCTACCTCCATAGGAAGATCAATGCCTTCACTCCAGTAAGCCCGGTTTGACAGCTGTGCACATAAAGTAAAGAAGGTCGAATAGGCATGTACTGGAACCAACGGAAGACCAATATACTGTCCCTTCGGCAGCTTCTTGGCAATCGACAGCACATCGCTCCAGCTCCGGGCAGGCTGCAGTCCAGCCTGATCCAGCAAATCCTGCCGGTATGCGCTGACTTGAGCTGCTGCATCCACAGGCAACGCCCACTGTTTCCCTTCATACGTATAACT
The DNA here is from genome assembly GCF_002224835.1 of Paenibacillus sp. SSG-1. NCBI lineage: Bacteria > Bacillati > Bacillota > Bacilli > Caryophanales > Paenibacillaceae > Paenibacillus > Paenibacillus sp. SSG-1. The sequence continues at coordinate 7,447,112 of NZ_MBRK01000001.1, read as the reverse complement.
GGCATAGCTCAGACCTGTCGAATGAAACTCCTGATCCTGCAGGAATGCTTCCTCTACTAGACCATTCAAGGGCAGCAGCAGCTGCTTCGCTACCGCAGTTCCAATATGAGGGTGATCAATCATAATGAAATCATACTTATCTGCAAGCAGCTCAAGCGGATAAAGCTCGAAATCCGACAGAGAACGCGCATCCCATTCAATCTCGACATCTGGCTCCAGCTTGCGAAATGCCTCTGAGGCGGCTACCAATGGGTTCAAGCCTCGCTCATGAGACCAGGTCATTCCTTTCAATTTCAATTTTATCACCATCTCTTCAACGTTTAATCATAAATGTACAACTACGAGTGAGACAGCCATTCCAATTCGATTGCACCATTATGCTCACCGATGTAAGGTGCTCCTCTCGAAGATTGCAGCCGGTAGCCATTCAAACGAATGGGACAAGAAAGCGCAGTCAATCGAGCACCATTACTTCTATAAATATTCTGTGTGATATTCAGATCGCGGAACGCCTCCTGCCCCAGAAGTTGTTCCCAGTTAAGCAACTCCTCACAAGCAATGCCGGCTTTCCTCAGTTGAATGCACCAGTAGTCTGCAGGCTTTGTTAGTAATAATTGTTGTATGCTGTCAGCTGTCACTTCGTTGATTGTTGCCGAAGAGAAGTGTGCTTCTAACGCTTTCTTCAATTCGTACAGAGACATTTCTTCTAGCGCTATATATCCCGTAGCTGTAGGATACAGGCCTTTCAACCATCGGCTGGATTCAGCTTCTCCAGCACCCTCGTTAGAGCACCTGTCCGGCATCCACTTCTCATCCCAAATCTCTTGCATGACGTCCAAGGTAGATTCCAGCATATTAACCTCCACCAGTGCGCCTGTCCCTTGTACAGATCGACGCACAAGAGCTGCCAGAATACCTTGCACAAGATGGGCACCGGTCATCATATCTGCGATGGCAAGACCGAATGGTATAGGCCTGTGTATCGCATCGTCGCGATTCAGCCAGGATAGACCAGTAAACGCCTGCATAAGCAAATCCTGTCCTGGTCTCCCTCGAAGAGGAGTATCCCATCCATATCCGCTAATAGAACCATAGATGAGAAACGGATTGATCGCCTTTACCTCTTCATATCCGAATCCAAGCTTCTCAATGACACCCGGTCGAAAGTTCTGGATCATAATATCCGCATGGCTTAACAATTTCCTCACCTTATGTCTGTCCGATTCCGATTTCAAGTCGACAGCATAACTTTCCTTGTTCCGATTAATCGAATGAAACAGCGTACTGTCCCCGTCCAGCTCCATATTAGATATATAGAGTCTTCTGCATATATCCCCACCGTCCAGTCGTTCAATCTTAATGACTCTTGCTCCCAAATCTGCTAATCGCAAGCCGGCATACGGACCGGACAGGAATTGACTGAAATCAAGAACTAATAAGCCTTCCAACGGTCTCGGTATCATGACATTTCACTCGCACTTCGACTTAATCTTTAACAATGACGCCTAGAGCAACTGGAATTCCTCCTCAATCCTGAAGTTGTCCTCGCCCGCTCGTACAATTCCTCGACGACTCCTCATATGTTTACCGTCGATACGAATAGGACAACAAGTAGTTAAGAACAATCCTTGCTCCTCCACTTGCACGCTCTGTACATTACGCAAGGCAACAAACCCTTCATGCCGAAGAAGATCGTCTACGGTCTGCACCTCGGCACACCAGTATCCGCCTTCTTCCAAATCGTTCACCCAGACAGCTGCCGGCTTGCTCCTCAGATGATCAGCAATCAACTGCTTAATTTCATCCCTCTTCAAGAACCAACTAGCAGGATCTGTATAGGAAGCTAAGGCGCGGCATTGCAGCAGCTTTCCCAGTTCAAGCACTGACCCCATCGCAAGAGCCAGATATCCGCTCGCCGTCTCGTAAATACCATATGGTGCTGGAAGATAAGCATGCGCATTATGGCTCAAGCTTCTCTGCGGCAGCTTTCCTCCATCATTAAGATGAGTGGTCAGCACCTCGAATTGATAATCAATCGCCGATTCCAGCAGACTAACTTCTACCAGCATTCCAACTCCCGCTTTGGAACGTTGTACAAGCGCAGCTAGAATACCTTGAACAAGGTTGGCACTTGCAAACATTTCCACAGTCGAAAGTGGGAACGGAATTGGCGGATCATCCGCATTCCCATTCAACCAGGGTATACCTGTAAGCGCCTGGACGAACAAGTCACTATATGGCTTCTTCCGCCATGCTCCCTCTCGTCCGTAACCGGTAATGTTGGCATGAATCAACGAAGGATTTAGCACCTGCGTTTTCTCATAAGGAAGCATGGCCGCCTGGGGGGAATCAACAGGAAAACCTTCTATTAGAACGTCTGCTTCAGCAATAAGCTTGTGCAGTTTCTCTACATCTTGATCTCTAGTGAGGTTGAATAACAATCTTTCTTTATTGCGGTACAAGCTGCTGAGCGGCAGCTGCTCATCCTCAATCTGCTCTATCCTGACGACACGTGCCCCAAGATCAGCCAGTCTTAACCCGGCGAACGGACCAGCAATCTGCGTACTGAATTCCACAACGAACAAACCCTCTAACGGAAGCAAGCTACCCCTCCTAAGCGATGGACATAACAGACTTCAAAGCAGGGAAAGGGATCGAACAAACGTGAGCGTATGTTCATCCCCTCCAGCATCAAGAATGGTTAACTTCGTGCCAAATATTCTAGATTACTCAAGCTCCCAGAGCTCTGGGTTGTAGCGGTAATAGCTGCTACCGTATTCATCACGCAGCTTCCTACTTTCATCGAGATGCTCGTTGCATATGCGCTTCGCCTCAGCTTGATCGCCAATGAGCAGCTTGTATTCATTGCTTGCCAGAACACTGCCTGCTTGCTTCAGATTGAGCGTGACTGTGAACTGGCCTGTGGCATCGGCATCAACCTTCCATGCAATATCGCTAAATTTTGCGGCGCTATTCGAAGCGATCTGTGCAGCTATTGCTCCGCTGTGAACGACCTCGTCCTTATGATTGCAAAGCGTCCACTCCAGTACCGTATCCGCATACTCCTTATGATAATCGTTGACAATCCACAGTTCGCCTTGGAACGTCTCTCCCGGATTCCATCTTCTTTTCTCAAATGCCAAGCTTGGCAGAAGCGGCTGATAACTTGTCTTTACGTAGTCGAAACTAATTTTCTTCAAGCCATAATAATCGACGAGTCCCCATTTAATGTCGGGCCAATGCGTAATGAAGTGACAAAGTGACACACCGCTCATCCGCGGTTTCCGTCTCCGGTACAATTCAAGTGCAAACTGTAGAATTGTGCCGTGCGCAATCTGAGTCGATTCTACGAATTGCTCCAGTGAATCCATTCTCTTATCGCCGAACACTTCAATGTTCAATCCTTGGAGAATGTGGATATCTGCCCAATGATAACCCCAGCTTGGTCCCATAGGCCATAGCTCATTCTCCGGAATAAACTTCTTCAAGCTTTCAATCGAAGGAGCTGACGCCGCGGTTAATTCAGGAATGATCGAGCAATCAAGCGAAGGGTAATATTCCTCCATGAAGGTGCCACCACCGCCGTAATAATGCTCATTAGCGTGCTGGGACTCCTTAGGTTTGAATCCCATACTCTGACCGAACTCATTGCTAAGCGGTGATGCCAATCCGTATGGAACAGACGTATATGCTCCAATTGCTACACCGATCGCTTCCATAAGCTCTTTATTGCCGCTCTCTACATGTGCATCCGTAAAGAATACTTCTTCTCCGCCCATCCAATAAATATTGGATGGATGATTGCGGCGAAGTTTCACAATTTCAATACATTCCTTCGACACGGATTCCACAAAAGCTGGATCATTGGAGAAGGCTTGTGTGGAGAACGTGAAGTTTGTCCATACTGTAATACCAAGCTCATCGCATAGGCGGTAGAAGGTTGGTATCTCCGGCGGATGCCAGCCAAAAATTCGCAAATTGTTAATATTGCATTCCTTCACCAGTGACAGCAGATGTTCATACTTCTTCGTGCTGTTCCTTCCATATAAGAAAGATGGCTGGCCTCCCCAACATGCGGAGCGCAGGAATTGACGTTTACCATTAATAACGAAGGTCCATGGATATTCGCATTCTTCTTCTGTAAATCCCGGATTTTTCTCCATCTGAATCGTACGAATACCGATTCTGTCCTGTACACGATCCAATTCAGAACGATTCTTTGCAACTGTAATTTCCAGATCATACAGATGTGGAGTTCCCATGTCCCAAGGCCACCACAGTTTTGCGTCCGGAACCTCTACACTTACTTCTACGAGACCGTTGCCTGATCGAACATCAGCCTCCACTGTACGAGTGATTGTCTCCGATGTGAAGTTGTGGCCCTTCATCGCAATCTGAAGTTGAATGCTTTGATTCTCTGCAGCCATGTTGTCGAGTTCCACTTGCAGATGGACTACAGCGCCTTCCTCCTTAAGCTCGGATTCTGAACGATAATTAATAATTCGCACATCCTCCGTTGCAACCAAGCGTACCGGACGCCATATGCCGAATGGCACCAAGCCAGTGAAATAATCGCCGGAGAAGTTCACCTTCTTGCCTCCAACATTGCGGAAGTTCTTTGGCGGCGGATCAAGCTTGACAGCCAGCTGATTCGAACCACCAGCCCAATTATCGAAGTTCAAATATTGACTGACCTCAAAGGAAAAAGGAGAGAACATACCCTCATGACTACCCAGCAGTTGGCCGTTTAGCCACACGGTACAGCTATAATCGACACCTTCAAATTCCAGATGAATCTTCTTGCCTTTCATCTCTTCAGAGACGTTGAATCTCCGAATATACCACCATTCGTATTCTTGCACCCACTTGGCCTTGTGCATATTACGTCCAAAATAAGGGTCCTCTAATTCGCCAGCACGCTGAAGATCGGTATATACATCTCCTGGAACAGATGCGTAATTCCAGCTAAAGATTACACCTTGACGCTCTGCAGGAAGGATATGGAATCCCTCTCGTTCTCCTTCGCCTACTCTCATCTTCTCCATCTGCCAGAGCTTTCCGCTTAAATCCTTCACTACTCTCGACATTCCAGAACCTCCAGTACTGCAATCGCATTTTTACAGAACAACAACCCAAAAATAATAAATTATAACTAATTTTCGAAACGTTGTTCCGTTTTAAACGATTATACATTTGGTTGTACTTTGCGTCAATACTGTTTTCATTCATCTTCTTTAAATACAGGTCTTAAGGTAAATTGGAAGTCGAACTGCTTCTCATTCAACTGATACTTCTCCATCAATTTAGGGCCACAGGAGTTCGAGCCGACACCACTCATCTTGTAATCGAGCTGAACAATCGTTTCCTTCCTCTTCCGCAGCTCATACGTGTGCTTGGCTGCCGTAAGATCCTGAGGCAAATAATTCGAAACATTAAACGAGAAAGATGCAGTGCTATCCATCAACATGCCCATGCCAAGCTCATTGGATACGATGACCCATTCCGTGCCCCATCTAGAGCCATTCTCCTGCGGCATAATGTAACACTCGCTCATCTGATCTACACGCTGCAAATATCTACCTTTGCGTACGCTCTGACGCTTATCTATATAGCTCTCATGCGGTCCGTACCCGACGTAATCCACCGTATTCATTGCTGCAGGCATTCTAAGCTGCAGACCAAAACGAGGCAGGAAGTCAATCTCTTCCTTCACCTGTACACTTGTCTTCACCGTTATCGCACCTTGAGCATCTACATGCCACTTAGCAACACCCCGCACAATCGGCTTGCGTGTGTAGATGCCTAAAGAAAATTCTGTTGTAACAATAACCTCTTCCTCGCTTGGTTGCTCCCAATCGCAATGATAGACTTTCATACTGGCATGCTCTAGCCCTTCATATTCCCATCTAGAGGCTATCACCCTATCGTTATCAAGTGGAGCTCGCCACATATTGAAGGATAGAGGATGCTCCAACAACTGCACGCCATGTCTGGTCAACTGATTCGGCACACCTCTGCGTAAATCAAAGGAGTGACTGAAGTCGAAGCCATCTATACGAAGCATGCGATCTTGTTCAAGCACTTGGATAGATACATGAGAAGCTTTGTTTTTATATGAATTAAGAGCCAAGCTTTCTTCACTCGCCGTATATTCAAATTGTTGGAACATGATCTCATGACCACGCTCCGCCCATATATTCTGCTTCTCTAAGCAGCAGGATATAGTCAAGCAGATCGTCCCAATCGCGCTTTTATCCGATTGAAATGCTAGCTGTACTTCTTCTCCGGAATGAGGAGGCGTTCGCAGTCCGCGCAGCTCGCCTTCTTCTAAGAGGACGCCCTCTCGCTCCACCTTCCAGTAAAACACCAAATGGGATAGGTCAATGAAGTCATACAGGTTTCGAATGAACAGCCGTCCCTTCTCAAGCTCAATCGCTTCAATTCGAACAGGTGCTATCACCTGCTTTAGTTCAAGCAAACCGGTATGCGGTGTACGATCTGGAGCAACAAGTCCATCGATGCAGAAATTCCCGTCATTCGGCTTGTCACCGAAATCACCGCCGTAGGCATAATACACTTCTCCATGCTCGGTCGTCCTCTCGATGCCGTGATCGCACCACTCCCACACACAACCACCCATTAGCTTAGGCTCGGCATAGATCACGTTCCAATAATCCAGCAGATCTCCAGGGCTATTGCCCATAGCATGACTGTATTCGCACAAAAACAACGGCTTGTCATTTGACTTATCTTTTGCATAAGCCTCAATCTCCGGAACGGATGCATACATACGACTTTCCATATCCAGCACGCTTACATCCGGATTACCGAGATATAGGGATGCTGCTCCCTCATAATGAATCAGTCTGGAGTTGTCTCTCTCCCTCGTCCACTTCGCCATGGCAATGTGATTATGACCATAGCCTGACTCATTGCCCATCGACCAGATCACTACACAAGGATTATTCTTATCTCGTTCCACCATCCTAATCGCCCGATCGACGAATGCTTCCTCCCAATCCGGATTGTTCGACAACTCATGAAATGCAGGATACGATTGCATGCCAAGTCCCTTCGCCATGTTGTCCCAGGTCTCAGCTATTGCTAAACCATGACATTCTAGATCTGCTTCATCCACAACATAGAAACCGTATTCATTACACAGTTCAAGAAATCTAGGATCATTCGGATAATGTGAAGCTCGTATAGTATTAATATTGTGCTGCTTCATCAATTGAAGATCATTAATCATATGCTGCAGCGGAATTGTCTGACCAAGGCTCGGATGAGAATCATGGCGATTGACACCCTTCAGTTTAACGGGAACGCCATTGATCTGAAAGACGCCCTCTCGAATCTCAACACGGCGGAAACCAACGTTGAAGCGAATAATCTCTTCTCCCGAGGATAGAAGAAGTTCATATAGTACCGGCTGCTCGGCATTCCAAAGCTTAGGCTCAGTAACCTGCATCTGAAGCTGACCTGTCTGTCTAACTTCTTCTTGCATCTCTACTATTACATTGCCGCTTGGATCTCTCAGAACAGCATGTACAACAGCTTCACCAGTCATCTCTATCTCTATATTCAGCTTCGCTTCCTTGTCGTCGTTCAACAGCGAAGTACGAACGAACACGTCGCGAATATGCACCTTATCCCGCGCCAGCATATATACATCACGGAATATGCCGGTGTATCTCCATAAATCCTGATCCTCCAAATAAGTGCCGTCACAATATTTCAGTACCATAACCGCCATTCGGTTAACGCCTGGAACGAGGTGATCGCTGATGCGAAATTCTGCGGGAATTCGACTTCCCTGGCTATATCCGACAAAATTCCCATTAACCCATACATAGAAGCATGCATTCACTCCCTCGAACACGACATATTTTTCTTTGTTACTCCATTCCGACGAGATGTGAAAGTCTCGAATATACAGTCCTGCTGGATTATCATCCGGCACAAATGGCGGATCGCACGGTATCGTATAATTGAGATTCGAATAATGCATTTGATCATATCCGTTGTTCTGCCAACAGGAAGGAACTAATAAAGAAGACCAGTCTTCTGCATCAAAGTTGGCTTCGTAAAAGCTTTCACACACATCCTCTACGCTGGAATGATATTGAAATTTCCATGCACCGTTCAAGGTTTGATAATAGGGAGATCTTCCCCTCTTTCGCGAAGCAGCAGTCTCTGCATTCGCATACGGAATGTAATAGGCCCTTGGCTTTTCACGATTTATGTGCAAGGTATGGGGGTCTTCCCAATATTTATCGATCTTCAACAACGTTATCACTCCTATATTATTGTAAGTGTTAAATGTACAGATGATACGAAGAGCACTCGTTTCCAAAGGGATCCAAGTGCTCTCAAATATTTATTGCCTCCTCAAGATATCCAAACCTGATAATTCGCTTTCACCCTGGTCGCGATCCATTCATTAACATCCCATAGATCCGCTACAGGCTGTTTTGTATAAGCAAGTGTCGGCATATAAGGAACAGGTCCGAATTCCGGTGTCATCGTGCTGACGGATTCGCCTTGAGAAAGTCGGTAGCTGAATATGCGCTTCCACCAGCCCTCAAAGCGTTCTCGTTCCGCTGTCCATTCCGGCGCTCCGGGATGCGGAACCTGAGGACCTTGCGAGAAGCCAATTCTGCCATGAATATGATGCGTATGAGTAATGGCCAGGGCGATCTCCTCCTCCATATCTTCAAGGAGTGATTCACACACATTCGTCCAATGGCTAAAATCCGCGGTAATGCGTAATTGCGGGAACTTGTTCAACAGCCTTGCTGTTGTCCATGGCGAAAACATTGCCCGATGCCTGTGTGTCTCATGTGCAACCACAATGGCATTGTCAGACTCTATACGCAGCGCCGCGTCAAAGAAACGATCCTGCTCACTGTCGCTCATGCGATCTCGAGCGCTGTGCGAAACGATAAACTGCGGCTGGAAACCGATAGCTCTCTCCACTTGCTTCTTAAAAGATTGAATATGATCTTCACCGTCTGTGAAGATCTGGGCTATATAAGAAAGTGAGTAGGCTTGAAGCGCTTCACGGAATTCTTCCTCCTGCTCAGGCAGAGGCATAGGCGCTTCAATGCCGGTATAACCCGCATCCGCTGCCCGCTTGAATTGGTCACGATACGTGCCTTCCATTCCCCATAATGCTTTATATAACTGTAGTTTCATGAATATCTCCTTTTTTCGAGCTATGCATATGCAACTTATACTAATCGAGCTCAAACACCCGTTCCTCACTAATCGGGTCGTAAATGGCAATCATACGACACGGTGATGCCAACGCCTTCCCCCGTTAAGAGTGCTATCTGCCCATCCAACCGCCATCCACCGTTACAATAGTTCCGGTCACATAGTCTGAAGCAGAGGAAGCCAGGTAAATAGCTGCCCCGTTCAGATCCTCTGGTCTTCCCCAGCGAGCTGCAGGAATTCGATCTAGGATCGCCTTGTAGCGGTCAGGGTCTTGTCGCAGCTGCTCGGTATTATCAGTCTCGATATAACCAGGTGCAATCGCATTCACCTGAACCCCCCGCGAGGACCATTCATTAGCCAGTGCCTTGGTCAACTGTCCGATACCGCCCTTACTTGCCGCATATCCCGGTACGTTGATTCCACCCTGATACGTAAGCAAAGAAGCGGTGAATATGATTTTGCCCGCACCTCGCTCCAGCATTCCTTGCCCCATCTCCCTCGCCAATATAAACTGGGAGTTTAAGTTCACCTCGACGACGTGATCCCAATAATCATCTGGATGTTCCGCTGCCGGCTTGCGCATAATCGTACCGGCATTATTCAACAAAATATCAATATCAGCATGCTCTTCCTTCACCTTGGCGATGAAAGCATACAAAGCTTTACGGTCACTGAAGTCGCAGGCATATCCGGTGAAGCTTCGCCCTTCATTGCGAACCTCTTGCTCCACTTCGCTACCTGACTCCTCCAGTGTTGCACTGACTCCGACAATATCCGCTCCAGCTTGTGCAAGCGCAACTGCCATCGACTTGCCAATGCCTCGCTTGCAGCCTGTCACTAATGCTTTCTTGCCACGCAATGAGAATAATTCCAAAATATCCATCTTGCTACCTCCCACTTAATTGCATTGGATAAGAATCTTCATAACACCGCTTCCTGATTCCATCTGCTCGAAGCCCTCTTGAATCTGCTCAATCGGGTAAATCTTGCTGATAATACGCTCAAGCTGGAGCTCACCGCTCGCCGCAAGCTGAATCGCTTGCTCGAAGTCCTCATGTTCGTACACACGTGCGCCTAGTAGCTGAATCTCTCTCCAGAAGAAACGATGCAAATCCACTGGAACAGGCTTACTGAAGATACCTACGATTACAATTCGTCCTCTTACCTTAGGCAGCTTGGTCATAACCTCGGCGCCAGCGAGCGATGAGGTTACCTCGAACACAACATCAGCCCCTTTGCCGCCTGTAGCCTCCTGAACGTATTCCGCCAGATCCTGCTCATTCGAGTTACAGATTTCAAAGCCCATCTCAGACAGCAGTTGGAGCCGGTATGGATTAATCTCCGCAACGACAACTCTGGCACCAGCGGCACGGGCAACGAGTGCGATCAACGTACCAATCGGTCCTCCACCAATTACAACAACATACTCTCCAGGCGCCACCTTACCCAATCGAACGTCATGACACGCTACTGCCAACGGCTCAATCATTGCACCATGCTGCAAGCTGAGATCATCAGGCAGCATATGCAGTGTGCTGGCCGGTACAGTCCAATATGATTGGAAAGCACCGTCTGTCTCGATTCCCATAAACTTAAGACGATGACAGATATGACTGCATCCATCCTGACAAGCAGGACATTCACCGCATGGCCCTAGCGGCCTTACAGTTACTCTGTCTCCCGGCTTATAGGATGTCACCTCCTTGCCGACACGCTCGATTACTCCCGACATCTCGTGACCCATCACTTGCGGCAGCGTTACACGATGATCCATATGCCCGTGATAAATATGCAAATCCGTACCGCATATGCCTGCATAGGCCACCTTTATTTCAACCTCACCAGGTCCTGGTTCTTTGCGCGATCCAGCTCCGACTACAATGTTTTTATTTCCCTCATAAAATGCAGCTTTCATTCTGTTCACTCCCTGTTATATCATTAAAATATTTGCTTATAAGGCTGTAATAGCTCCCATCGGAATTCCACACCAGTACCTGGTACATCTGGCGCTACAGCTCTTCCATCTTGAATGACAAGCGGTCGTTTCGTATATTGATCGATCGGGAAACTGTGCACTTCCAGATAAGAAGCATTCGGCATAGCTGACATCAGACTGACATGGAGCTCCTGCATGCCATGTGTGCAAACTGGCAAGTTATAAGCATATGCCAGATTCGCAATCTTCAACCAGCCTGTAACACCACCAATATTAGAAGCATCCGGCTGAGGGAAATCAATCTTGCCCCGAGTAATCATATTTACAAATTCATAGACGGTATGAAAATTCTCTCCTGCCGCAATAGGTAAGCCTCCCTCTGCACCGATACGACGATACCCATCATAATCATCGGGAATCGTCGGCTCTTCCAGCCAAAAGATATTATATGGTGCTAACAGTTGTGCTGCTTTAATAGAGGTCTCGACTGACCATTTCATGTTAGCGTCAACCATAAATATCCGATCTGGTCCAATCAACTCTCTGACAGCTGCCACTCGTTCAATATCCTCAACTAATCGTTCTTGACCCAGCTTGATCTTGACTGCCTGGAACCCCTTGTCCAAATAACCCTTAATATTGTCCAGCAGCTTATCCTTAGTGAAATTTAGATCGATCGCACCCGCATAGGCTTTTGTAGAAGAAGCATGACCGCCAAGCAGTTTCCATAAAGGCTCGTCACTGCTCTTCCCACGAAGATCCCATAGGGCAATATCGATAGCCGAGATCGCGAACGAGGCGATTCCTCCACGACCGACATAATGAATCTTCCAATTCATCTCTTCCCAATGCTTCTCGATGCAGCTGGCGTCCTTCCCAAGCAAAAATGGCTTCAGATCATGCTCGATCATCTGACAGATCGCCCTTCCACCAACACCTCCGGTATAGGTATATCCAACCCCCTCACTGCCATTCTCCAACACAATCGTGACGGTAATCAATTCGAAGTGAGAATGAATGCCATGTCGTGCATCTCCTAGTTGCTCCACCAAAGGTACGAGGAAATAGTCGGTTTGAATATCAGTAATTCTCTTTCTTTTAGCCATTGTGTTCACCCTTTATTATCATTGATCAGAAACCAATCGTTCCAATTAATTAAATGTTATTACACACAATGCGTTTAGTCAATATAAAATCAGAACAACGTACCATTTTATAAATAAGATTGACTCATATCAAAACATTAATTAAAATAACGGAATAGAGATGAAATGAAAGAAGGTGCTTTCTTTGAAAATTGAAGCGAATAAAACAAATTCTACGTTAGAACGTGCATTATTTCTGCTTGAGCAGCTGTCATTAAATAAAGGCGGATCCGGAATCGGTGAATTATCGGAAGCGACTCAGTTGCCCAAGAGCACAACACATCGCATACTGGAGACACTTATGAAGGCTGGGTTTGTGATGCAGGAACCGTCAACGGAGAAATATTTTGTGGGACTGAAGGCCATAGAAATCGGTATGGCAGGACTTCATAACATTGATCTGGTAGAAGCTGCGATTCCTCATTTACAGGACTTGGCTGAGCAAACAGGCCAAACTGCGTTTCTCGCCGTCTATAATGAAGGTGAAGTAATCTACATTTATAAAGTAGACGGAAGCGCATCCGTCATTATGAATGCGATTCTCGGTTCAAGAAACCCCGTTCATTGTACAGGTCTCGGGAAAGCCATTATGGCGTACTTCTCGCTTGAGGCTGTCGACAAGATTATCAACGAAAAAGGGCTCAAGCAATATACGCCAACGACGATAACAGACCATCAGCAATTTCTTCAAGAGCTGAGCAAGATCCGACAATCGGGCATTGCCATCAATCGCGAGGAATACGATGATGGATTAAGCTCCATCGCTGGACCCATCTTTAATTATACAGGCAAGGTCATTGCAGCCATCAGTGTAGCCGGGCCAACCGCTCGCATATTTGAAAAGCAGGATGAACTGGAATCGTATGTCAAGGAGAAGTCCTCTCTTATCTCCAAACGACTAGGTTTCGTGCCTTCCATGCGCTCCATCTACCTTTCCTAACTTCTACAAAGGACGTTGGCTCTTGAGCCAGAGTCCTTATTTATTGTGTGCATACAAGAAGCCGAGCGTCCTTGCAGACAACTCGGCTCATCCCTCTTAATCCTTCTTTTGTTTCGCTTTCTTCCCTAACCAGAGAACCTCCGGATTAATCTTGTTCGCATAATAATGCTTATAATCCTCAACCGTTCTGAATTTGAGAATATGATTCCATTTCGTGTGAACATTATGGCACAAGCCCCAACGAATGCCCTCCAACGGACTACGATCTGTATCCTCTGTCCGAAATGGTCCTGCCGCTTCAGGTGGATTCTTGATAACGGCTTCAATTTCGAAGTTAATGCCGTCAGGTGCATATTGAATCGTATTTTTCTCCGGGCCATCTGTCGAGAGAAGTGCAGCCATGCCGCCTCGATAGTGCCAAAGCAAGGTTTCGTGACCGCTATTGGTAACCGGATTATATTCCGATTTCACGTATGGACCCTCAGGATGATCTGAGATCGCTACCCCCCATTTGGTTGTCCGTCCGCCAAAGTTCATCTCTTCACCCTTCTGCTCACCTTTATAATACAACCAGAACTGATTATTATAATAGAACAGAACAGGATCATGCACCTTCAAACTGTCGAAATCGCCTTTATGCTTCACCGTCAAGCGATTATCATCATCACCGAACCATTCGCCGTTCATTGCAGGACGAAGAATAGGAGCATCGAGCTTACGCCACGGACCTTCTGGAGATTCCGCTACTGCCATTGCAATATTCTCATACTTTCTAAGTAGATATTGTCCTTCAATGACTTGATACACAAGATAAAACTTGCCATCATGATGCAGAATTTCCGGCGTGAACACACTTCGGTCATCGTAGGACCCCTTCGGCCCCCGTCCGACTGCCATTCCACGTTCAGTCCAGGTTGTGCCATCTGGAGAGGTGGCATACCACACATCGGATTGATCCCACGGGAACACCTTACTATCCGGATCGCCTGTGTTAAAACCAACGGCTTCTCCTACCGACTTCGTATACCATACATAATATAAGTCTCCTACCTTAATTACACTACTCGGATCACGGCGATGAATTCCCTCTTCATACCCCAAGCCTTCGACAGGCTCATACTTAAACTCACAGAACCAGTCAGCATTTTTTGTATATTGTTTGGCTCGAATTGTTGCAGCGCTTTCTTTTTTCATTCCCATACCCTCTCTCTTGAATTTTATAAGATATAAAACCATTCTACTATAAATTAAATATAAATTTCGGAATACATTTCGTTTTGTTTGACATTTAGATTATAACTCTCTATTCTATTTTGGTCAAGAATATGTGGAAGAATACAATTCAAGAAAGAACCCCAGCCTGCATGCAGACTGGGGTTCGCCAATTGTGATCTTATACATCCTTCTTATAGACAATAGGATTAAGCTTGCTTGCCGCCAGATCGCCAGGAGCTAGGCCTGGAAGCCACTTTTGCAGGTCTTTCTTGCGGGCATTCGTATCCGGCTCAATGACCTTTGCGCCATCTGCGTAATAGATAACTGTCATGACCTCGCGCATAGTGTTGGTCGGATTGCCAGGTGCGCTGTGCAGCGTCCAGCCGTAATGCCAGGTTGCGTCACCCGCTGCCAGTGCACCATAATTTTCAACCTCAAGACCTTTGGCCTCGATATATTGACCCAACGTTTTTTGTGATTCATCAGAAATAGCCAGCTTGCTAATATAACCAAATTTATGGGAGCCGTTCGCAAAGTTCATCGAGCCCACATCCTCAGAGACTGGAACCAACGGCATCCACATCGTGATGAAGTTATCCGTATCTACAGGCCAATAGATTTGGTCCTGATGCCAAGGCGTGATTCCGCCTCCCGGCTCCTTGAACAGCGCCTGGTCATGATAAATTCGAACCGCATCTACCCCCATCAGCTCGGCTGCAATCTTGGCGAACCGGCGCGCAAATACGAAGCGTTGGATTTCAGCGGATTTTTCCCAAATATTAGATATTTGGATAAAAGCTTTGCCATAAGTATCTCGCTCTTCTATCGGCTTATCATGATAATTAAGCTCTTTCACTTTCTCCCCGATGATAGAACGGTATACGGCAACCTCATCGCTCGAAGCTACCTGATTCAGCTTGATATGTCCCTTTTCTTGAAACTGTTGAATTTGCTCCTTGGAAAGCTGATAATCACTTGAAAGCTCTGGTAGATTATTCAAATCCGACATCCCTATTCACTCCTCGAAATGTTTTTGACTCTTGATATCCCTTATGTTATCATGTCCATACTTCTTTGTAATTGAACTATTGAGGTCAATAGTTGTACTTTACCGACTTATTAAACAGGAGGGAAATTATAGTGCAGTCATCATCGCAAGCCAAACAATTAAACCCGGTTGTGCATTGGGCACAGCAACATAGACAAGCCAAGGAACGCGTCATTGAACGGCGTATTCGGGATTTTGAGATCCTGCTGCTGGAACATGGTGAAGTCGAGGTACAGATCGAATCGGAGCCTTCGTATTTAGTTCAACCTGGTCAGTTCTTCCTGCTGCCCGCAAAACTCAAGCACCGGGTAGAGGTCCTATCGGATCCGGATGCGCTGTTTCTAGGCGTTCACTTCGATTTTTACGACGAGCTTCGTATCACTAAGGATGAGGACATCATTGTTTCCGTTGATCATGAAGACGATGATTATTATTGCACTATGCCGGATATGGCGGAGTTCCATGAATGGATGACCACCGGCAGCATGCATACAACCTCCGAGGTATACAGCGTGCTGGAATCCATCATCCATGAATTCACTCATCGGCCCGCCGGGTACATGATGTGTTGCCAAGGCCTGCTGCTGCAGCTGTTCTCTCATTTGTCAAGAACATTCCGGCATCACCAGCATCGGGCGAATGCCAGTGCAGGCATGCAGCTGGCAATCGCCGAACTTGCCTCTGCTATTGAGCAGAATGTGGGGGATCGATGGTCCAACGAGAAGATGGCGGACATGCTAAACATCAACGTGGATTATATGGGACGTCTGTTCAAAAAATGTATGGGCGTCAGCCCAAATAAATTTGTCCAGCAGATCCGTCATACTGAGGCGAAGCGCCTGCTCCGCGATACAGATGGCACTATCGAATGGATCGGCCATACGATCGGCTACTCCGACGTGCATTACTTCGTTCGGATATTCCACAAATGGGAGGGTATGCCTCCAGGCGAATATCGCAAGTTCTGCAGGCTGCTATAGTCTCTGTTATGCATGATAATCCAGTAGCGAAATATTATTCATAATGAGTAATCCACCGGCAACGACAAGCGGAAGCATATTGGAAACCCCTGTCATCAGGTGCTTATAAATCCCGTTACGCTGCGGCTTTCTTGTTTGTGTCTCTTGTTTTGTCTCCTATTTGTTTGGTGCCGCTTCCTTCGCCAATGCTTCCTCCAGCAATCCCTTTGGATTCCGAATGGCCTCCGCCACAGGAAATTTTAACGATCGGCTTTCCTTCAAAACGCGCCTCCTGAACATCCGTATCTGCAGCAATAATAATCGCATGTGCAGCTTCAATTTCTTCCTCCGTAATACCGCCCTCGACTCCCATTGCCTCCCACTTTTCAACCTTCAAAGAAATATTCATCTCTTTGGCTGATTGCTCTAAAGCTTCAGCCGACATATAAGTGTGGGCAATCCCTGTCGGACACCCTATTACCGCTAATATTTTTTATTCATTAATCTCCCCTCCCATGTCACACTGGGTCTAAGCCCTCACATTCCTTCGTCCTGCCTCTCAAGGGGTGGACGCCGCTTCTTGCTCCTTTACTGGGTCGTTGCCCTTATGGAAATTGTTTCTGTGGCTACTCCATGCTTCTGTTGTCGTGATTGAAAACCTAAGTGATGCAACTGTTGATGTTTGAACCTTCTATGTTGATGTTTGAACCTTCTATTATGCTGCCATCTGAAGCTGGGACTGGCGTAACGGCCCCAAAACATCGATAGGGTTGTAACGAATTTGTTTTGTCCCCAACGTGTATAACACTCGAATGAGTTTTCCACATAGGGCGACGATGGACTGCTTCTTTTTTAATGGATTGTTTGCACGTTTTGTGTAATATTCATGCAATGCTTTAAACTCAGCGTTTTTCGCTACCATCGGCAGTACCGCCCGGAACAACAATGCCCGAAGGCGGGATCGTCCACGTTTGGTGATTGTGGACTTGCCCTTCCTCTTGCCGGAGCTGTTTTCTTTCAGGTTGAATCCGGCAAGACGTATGATTTGTTGACCGTGATCGTAGCCTCGTAGATCTCCGACTTCCGCCATAAATCCGGCCAGCGTGACGACTCCGACCCTTGGTACCGTCAGCATTTCTTCGGAACCGGGAACTTACCCAAGCAGTTGTTCCACCTGTTGCATGATGTCTTCAAGTTGCCGGGCGAATAATTCGTATTGCTCCAATAAAGCCTTCAACTCCATCTTGGCTGCGACGATACCTTCGGTTAGTCCGATGGAGGATTTGGCGGCTTGAACCAATTGCTCCACTCTCTTCATCCCTACAGCACGTTTCACGTCTTGCTTCCAACGCTTCAGAATCGTATAGGCGCCTAGAGATACGATGTCTTGTGGCGTCGGAAACTCAGACAGTGTGATAAGCGATGCTTTGCCTTCCCAGTCTTTAAACACCTGTTGGTATTCCGGAAAGAAGCGGTCAAGCCAGTTTTGAATCCGCCTTTGGACTTGCCCGAAATTCACCATCACTTTTTCCCTCAGATTCATCAGGATGCGTAAGTCCGCATAGACGCTCTTTGGGAATTTCGGTTCGGTGTACTTTCCGTTTCGGATCAAATCCGCGATCACTTTGGCATCTTTGTAATCGTTTTTCGTCGGTGAATTATCCTCAAGCTCTTTGCTCTTATTCACATGGTGGGGATTAACGACAATCGCTTTAATGCCTTCATGCTGCAGAAATTCCGCCAGCGGGAACCAGTAGCGTCCGGTCGGCTCGATGCCGAAGATCACATCGGTTTTGGCACATTGCCTCTGAAGTTCCTTCATCCACGATCGGCTCATCAGCACGCAGCGTTGCGTGATCCCCTGCAATGGCTTTATTATTGGAAGAAGACGGCAAGAAGGAATATCCCGTGCGCGTTGTGCTCAAAAACCGCGGTATCTTTGGGGTCGCTGGTCTGTACGAAGTTTGGCGGGATACGCGCGGCGAGCCGCTTCGCACCTGTACCCTCGTCATGACGGAGGCGAACCCGCTGATCGGAGAATTTGAGAGCCGGATGCCGGCGATTTTGTCCCCCGAGGACATGACCCGGTGGCTGGATGAAGGAATTAGTGATCTCGACGCGCTGGACCCGATCCTGCGGCCACATGCAGCAGAGGAGATGCAGGCCTACCCCGTGACGCCGCCGATCGACAACAACCGGTACGATTCCGATGAATGCATCCGGGAGATGGATTTGGAGTTAGCTTGGGTGAAGCGTTAAGCGGATAAGGTCGACATCGAAAAAAAAAGCAAAATCAGCTCTTGGACGATTGTGTCCAGGAGCTTTTTAGTTTGCTTTGAAGTTGTCCATCCTCCTTCATTCCGCGTTATCGGCATGTGACCGGAATCACCTTGTCGCTCTTTTCACAGCGTTATCTTCAAATAGAGAGGGATTTGATAAGAAATATAGGATTAGGAGGATGCAACATGGAGAAAATCGAGGTTAATTTTGAAAAAATGTACTATGGTTTTCCGGTCATTCTAACCAGCTTTTACGATGAACATGGAGTTGCACACGTGACGCCGTCTTCGTCCTCTTACTCACTGAAGGACCTGATTGTTCTGGGCTACAACAGCAAGGGCTATGCCGCGCAGCATCTCAAAGCGGGAGCCGACTTCGTGGTGAACCTACCGGATCTCTCCCTGCAGGAGTCGATTAACTACTGCGGTTCCCGTTCCGGTGCAGAGGGCAGCAAATTCGCCGCAGCCGGTTTGACACCGGTAGCTTCGGAGCATGTCCACGCCCCGTCGATCCAGGAATGCCCGATCTCCATCGCTTGTCGGGTCGTTGAAGTTGTCGAAAGCGAACAGTTCCCGGGCCTGACCCATATTTTTGGACGAATCGTCAGCCGCTCTGTGGCCAAGGACTATTTGAGCGCGGAGGGACGTTTGCTAATTGACAAGCTAAATCCGGTGATCTATGCCGGGGATGGAGTTCACAAGGGGTTACGGTTTTTGCAGGAGAGCTGACAGCGCGGCGGTCGCCTAGCAGCAATTCCTTTCGTGCGAAAAAAAGCTGCTTCTTCGCTTCTATAGCGAGGGAGCAGCTTTTTGCTTTACTCATCTAACAGCCAACGCCGCAGCACGTTCGCGTGATTATACACCGGGTCCTTGGCGGCATACAGCAAGGTGACCGGACGTTCACGTGCGATATCGCGGATCCGGTCCGCGAGTACGGCACATTCCGGGCGGCTACTCAATTCCCGCAGATAATTGGCGCTAAATTCCGCGTACCGTTCCATTCGGTGCGCGAATTCCTTGCGCAGCTCCGGGCTCGGGGCGATCCCCTTCATCCACTCGTCAATCGCCGCATCGGCCTTGCTCATCCCGCGCGGCCACAGACGATCCACCAGGATGCGATATCCGTCTTCGGGAGCCGGTGGTTCGTAGATCCGTTTGACCCGGATCTGCCCATGCCGCACTTCGTCAACCGTTGGCATGCCTGCCTGGGCGCCGAACTTCGTCACGGCCACCGGCACCGATTCCTTGAATCCCGCGGTAGGCGATGAACTGGAACACGTTCGAAGACGTCCCCGTCATAAATGCGCCCACCATAAAGAGCAATATCCCAATCAATAGGAACGGCTTCCGCCCGTACATATCGGACAACTTGCCGACCAAGACAGTAGCAATTGTGGACGTCAGCAAGTAAATGTTAATCGTCCAAGTATAATAGTCCATGCCGTCCAGAATCGAAATGATTCGCGGCATGGCTGTGCTCACGATCGTCTGGTTAATGGCGGCGAAGAACATCGCGGCCATGATGGCGATCATGATCGAAACTTTACGTTTAAGTGATAAATGTTCCATGAAGTTTCTCCATCTCCGTTATGATTTATTTTCTATATTTGCAAGCACCACGCCAAGAATTCGCCGCAAATGCTGTAGATCTTCCTCATGCAACTGATCAAAAATCCCCTCGAGCATCTCCTTCTGCCGCTCGGTGATCTGATTCATGATTTCTCTCCCCCGATCGGTAATCGAGATGTTGACAACCCGGCGGTCGTTCTCCCCGCGTTCACGGTTCACATATCCTTCCGTGACCAGCCGGTCCGTAATTCCCGTGATGGCTGCGGAGGTAATCCCCAAGCTCTCTGCAATCTGTGATACGGTATGCGTCCCGGAAGTATTGAGCATGTAGAGCATCTTATATTGCGGAAAACTAAGGTTAAACTCGCCCCCGCGCTTGTTCCACTCCTGGGTGATCGCCTTGAACAGCATTCGAAACATCGAGGTAACTTCGAACAGCTCTTCTTTTTTCACCAACGTGTCTCTCCTCCTTCCTGCCTTGAGCCGTTCGATTCGATTCATTTCATAATTTAATTACTTTACTACTTAAATATTTTAGCGGTTAATAATATACTCCTTAATAATTTTCGCGTCAAGCTTTCGTCTAAATATACTTTTGGGCAACACAAAATGAAAAATGTTGTATACCCTGTCCCTTCCTTTGCGCCCCCCTTTTGCACCATTATCCCTTTCGTTCAGTAATTGGGGATTTATTCATTTAATTTATAGGGGATCATTTCATCCGACCTTTTAGAAAAAGATGGGGGTTGGAATATTTTTCTTGATGAACGAACATGCGTTTGGTATAATAATAAAAAAGAACAAATGTGCGCATTTCTGATTGTGGAGGGATCGGACATGGAGATCAGTACGAGTTCAGAGCTCCAATCTTTTAGCAGCCGTTTTCGAAGCGAAGACGACTGTATCGAGGCGATCATCGCGATGAAGTGGCCAAATGGCTTTGTCTGCCCGCGCTGTGCTTATACCGACTGCACCCGTCTGTCCACTCGACATATTCCTTTATTTGAATGTGGAAAATGCGGCTATCAAGCCTCGCCGTTGGTGGGTACGATATTTGAAAGAACCCATTTGCCTTTGGTGAAGTGGTTCCAAGCACTGGAACTGTTTCTGCTTCCGGATGGCATCTCGGCGCTGCGGTTGAGTCAGGTAATCCAAGTGACCTACAAGACCGCTTGGCTCATGCTGCACAAAATCCGTCATACCCTTGGCGAATGTGAGGCGAAGGTTTTGCTCTCTGGAGAAGTAAAGGTGAGCCGCGATCAGTATGGGACGGATCCCAAACGCTTTCATCCAGCTTTTCAGCCTTATGCCACTGCCGTCGTCACCGGCTGCACGGTCACGGAGACTGGCGAGCCCGAGCGAGTGAAGATTCAACTGATTCCGCATAAAAGAGGGGGCGAGCAACAGGCTGACCGGAGCGATCTTGAGGCATTCATCAACAAGTATGTCGATGGACAACATACCTCAACCAAGCGGTGGTTTCCTTTCGCTTATCGGATGTATCTGCCCTTGCGGAGAGTCGTGAGACAAGCAAGAGACTCAATCCGACGCACGTATGTCGCCTTGGGAACAACGCATTTGCAGGCGTATTTGAATGAGTACACCGTCCGCCGTTACCTGCGCATGACTTGTTCCGAGGAAGAGATGCGCCAAAACCTGCTGCAAATGTGCTTGTCCATTCCCGCCATCCCTTACCGCCAGTTAATCGCACATCATCGGAACCATCCGTCCATTGCAACCGCAGCTTAATCCATCTTGCAACGGCTGCTTAATCTCTCGGCACAACAGGCATCGGGAGAATCCATAATTCAGCATGCAGATTTGCACTCGAATCTATATCTGATTAACCATTTCTAAATATTTACTTTAATATATATTTTTCATATATATTATGATCTATATCGAAATCTACTTTTAGATCCATGTTTTTATATACAAAAATACCAATATCAATATCTACTCCTTTTCTATATACCTACTTCTTTATATCTACTCCTTTTAAATTTTAACTTTGGGGCATCTTACTCTTCTTTGCTTTTTCTTTTTTTAATTTTACTTACGGTTACTCCTTCTCTTTATTCACCACCTGATGCAACGGGATAATCCTTCAAAAAGGGGGATCGGATAGACCAACTCTTCCTCCTCCCCCGCAGCAAGAAATAACCGCTCACCCAGCCGCTTGGCCAGGGAACGGTTATTTACACCAACTATACGCTATCTCTATTCTTCTTCCTTAAATATCGGCTGGATGGTTAGCTCAAAATCGAACGACTCCTCGGCAAAACGGTAAGGCTCTGCGAGCTGCGGGCCGCAGGAGCCGGAGCCGGCGCCGCTCAAAATAACGTTACCCATCGCATGGCTATATTCGCAAAGGAACAACGGTTTGGTGCTGTTCTCATCGAGGGCATACCGCTCGATCTCCTTCACTGAAGGGTACATGCGGCTGTCCAAATCCAGGCAGGACGTGTCCGAATTGCTGTAATACCGGGGATCCGCTCCTTCGTAATGCACTAAACGTGAGGCGTCCCGCGCTTTTGTCCATTCCGCCATGACGATATGGTTATCCCCGTATCCGGATTCATTGCCCATGGACCAGATGATGACGGAGGCATGGTTTTTTATCCCGTTCGACCATGCGAACCGCCCGTTCCACGAACGCTTCTTTCCAATCCGGATTGTTCGACAACTTATGGAAAGCCCCTGCTTCGAGTTCACCGGTTCTGGTCACACCATGGCACTCCAGATCCGCTCATCAATGACGTAAACCCCGAATTCATCACATAGATCAAGAAACTTCGGGTCATTCGGATAATGCGAGGTCCGGATCGTGTTAATGTTATGCCGCTTCATGAGCTTCAGGTCTGCAATCATATGGTTCACCGGAATGGTCTGCCCCAGCTCCGGATGGGAATCGTGGCGGTTCACTCCCTTCAGCTTCACGGCGCGGCCGTTGATGCGGAAGATGCCATCTGTGATCTCCACCTTTTTGAAGCCAACCCGAAAACGCAGCACTTCTTGACCCGCTGTCAGAATCAGCTCATACAACCGGGGTTGCTCAGCATTCCACAATTGAGGCTGCGGCACGTCCAGCTCAATCGCCTCTTTGCCGTCGATTTGTGCCTCATGACGTCCGATCAGCTTACCCGCCGGATCCCGCAATTCCGCTTGCACCGTCAGGCTGCCCGTCGTTTCGATCTCTGACCGCAGCTTGCCTTCGGATAGGTCGGAAGGCAGCAACGGTTGATTAAACACGTCACGGATGTGTGTATTATCTCGGGACAGCAAATAGACATCGCGATAAATTCCGGAAAACCGCCAGACATCCTGGTCCTCCAAATAAGTGCCGTCGCACCATTTCAACACCAGCACGGCGAGACGGTTGCGGCCTGCAGCTACAAACGGCGTGAGATCAAACTCCGCCGGAATCCGGCTGCCTTGGCTGTAACCAACGAAATGACCGTTCACACACAAGTAAAAGCAAGCGTTCACCCCTTCAAATACGATCCGCGTCTGTTTCTTCGTCCATGCTTCGGTCAGATTGAAATCCCTTACATAAGTTCCCGCAGGATTGTCATCCGGCACAAACGACGGATCGTAGGGAATCGGATAGTTGACGTTCGTATAATGCAGCTGATCATACCCATTCGTTTGCCAGCAAGAAGGCACGATTAGATCGTCCCAACTGAAAAGGACGTACACGATCGGACTGTTCTTCTCCAGCATCGATCAAGGCCACCGGCGGCTGGCCATCATGGAAAGCAAAGCAGGCTTTCGGTCTGCGACAGAACGGAAGCAAGGCTTCCTGGAAAGCTTGCTCGCCCACGGTCTTTCCCTCCCTGCTGAATATCAAGTTGCCGGCGATTACAGCATCGATAGCGGGTACCGGATGATGAACGCGCTGCTGGATCTGAAGGAGCCGCCAACGTTGGTATTTTGCGCGAACGACGATATGGCGATCGGGGCGATGAACGTCTGCTTCGCCCGGGGGGGTGAACGTGCCGAATCAGGTGTCGCTGATCGGGTTCGACGATATTGTGTTCGCTGGATACACCAACCCCGCCTTGACGACCATCCGTAAGCCGGTCGCCGATATCAGCGAACTCGGAACCCGCAAGCTGATCGAGCTAATGCAGCCTGCTGGCCCAGGAGCATCGGATCAGGAACAACCAACTGAACCATCCAGCGAGACCTTGTTCGTCCCAACGGCATTGGTGATTCGACAGTCCGTGGCCAAGATCTCCTGATCTAATCTGGAACAGTGAATCATGCTTACTGACTGTTAGTCATTACACTATAGGGTCGACTTCGACCCGCAACTAGCAAGATGGGTTCATCCAATGGCTTGAACAGGAGAACACCTTTTGCTGCAGCCTCGTAGACCGGATCGTTCCCGGATACCCGCAGCAGCAAGCAGAGCAACTGGCGCAAGAGCTCGGTCATCAAGACCATTTGATGGTAACCGCCGAGCCTTACCAGCTGTGGGTGATTGATGGCCCTGCCTGGCTGCCTGAACGGCTGCCATTAACCGAAGCGGGGTTAAACGTCATCTTTACTGAAGACCTGCGTCCGTACCACAAGCAGAAGGTTCATCTGTTAAACGGCCCCCACACGACCATGGCCGCGTCGGGCTTGCTTGCCGGGCTAACAACGGTCGAAGATGTGATGAACGACGAGGATCTCTCTGTGTTCGTCAAGGAACTGCTGGAGCAGGAGATCGTTCCGATGCTTGATCTGCCTAGAGCCGGACTGCTGTCTTATGCCGAGGCTGTACGTGAGCGCTTCATGAACCCGTTTATCCGCCACGAGCTGGCTTCGATCTCACTAAACAGCATCGCCAAGTTCCAAACCCGGCTGCTGCCTGTGCTCCTGCGCTACCAGCGGGAACGGGGCGAGCTGCCAAAGCCAATCACGCTGGCCTTCGCCGCCTTGCTGGTTGGTTATCGGGGGGATCGGCTTGCGCGAAAGGACAGCCCGGAGGTGCTGGCCCTCTTTGATCAAGCTTGGTCACAGCCCGCTGAAGTGATCCCGGTCCTGTTACGGGAAACGGAGCTGTGGGGGCAGGATTTATCCAGCGTTCCCGAACTGGCGGGAACCCTGGAGCAATATGTGCGGAAGCTGGACGCTTTTGGCGCCCGAGCGACATTACAATGGTTGGGAGGCGGCAGCTTATGCGACGATTAATGAAAATGAACCCGCGTGACAATGTAGGGGTAGCATTACAGCCAATTACAGCCGGTGAAGAACTCCAGCTTAACGAGGAGTCTGTTCGTGCGGCGCAGGACATTCCTCAAGGCCATAAAATCGCACTCACCGCCATCCCCGCCGGTTCGTCCGTTACAAAATACGGCTACTCAATTGGCCATGTGGTCACCGCGATCGCTCCTGGCGAGTGGGTGCATACGCATAACATCAGAACCAACCTCGCCGGCGAGGAGCAATACGTGTATCAACCGAACCTGCACCCCGTCATTTATCCGAAGCGTTCCTTCACCTTTCAAGGATACCGGCGGGCCAATGGAAAAACCGGCATACGCAACGATCTGTACATCGTGCCCACGGTCGGCTGCGTGAACGGAATCGCGGAGCAAATGATCCGCGCTTTTAAAGCGGAGCACCCGGATCTCGGTCCCTTCGATAACATTACTGTGCTGAGTCACCCCTATGGCTGCTCGCAGCTTGGGGAAGACCATCTCATGACGCGCAGCATTCTCGCTGATACCGTGCTTCACCCCAATGCAGGCGGCGTTCTCGTATTTGGACTAGGCTGCGAGAATAACGTCGTTTCCGAGTTCCGGGAGCGGCTGGGCCATTACGATGAGCAACGCGTCAAATTTCTGGTGGCTCAGGAGGTCGAGGATGAGCTGGAAGCCGGTCTGGCACTGCTGGAAGAGCTGGTTGAAGCGGCGCGCAACGATCGCCGGGAGCCGGTGCCGCTCAGCGAGATGAACGTTGGGCTTAAGTGTGGCGGCTCGGACAGTTTCTCCGGCATTACGGCCAACCCGCTGCTCGGCGCTTTTTCCGATTTTCTCATTTCGCAGGGCGGCTCTACGATTCTAACAGAAGTTCCCGAGATGTTTGGGGCCGAGAAGATGCTGATGGCCCGCGCGGAGAGTCAAGAGGTGTTCGAGCAAATTGTTGTTCTCATCAACGATTTTAAGCAATATTTCCTGTTCTACGGCGAGCCTGTCTATGAAAATCCCTCGCCCGGCAATAAAGCCGGCGGCATTAGTACGCTGGAGGACAAATCGCTGGGCTGCACGCAAAAAGCCGGGACCGCCCCGGTGGTCGACGTCCTGAAATACGGCGAGAAGCTGCGCAAGAAAGGCCTTAGCCTGCTGCAAACACCAGGAAATGACCTGGTCGCCTCCTCTGCGCTGGCCGCCGCCGACTGCCAGCTGGTCCTTTTCACAACCGGCCGCGGGACTCCGTTTGGCAGCTTCGTCCCCACGGTCAAGGTCGCCACGAACAACGAACTGTTCGCCCGGAAACAGCACTGGATGGACTTCAACGCCGGGGTCTTGCTGGATACGCGATAGAAGAAGTGCTGGAGCAGTTTTTCCATTACGTTATCGCGGTAGCCAGCGGTCAACCCACCCGGAACAGCAGAACGAGGTCCGCGAGCTGGCTATTTTCAAAACGGGAGTCACATTGTAAGCGAATCACGCCAAAAAGCCATTGCCTGGACGTTAACGTCCAGGCAATGGCTTTTTTAGGATGGCAATACCGTCTCCTCATGGCGACGACGGTGCCGCGCTTGACGAACAGTAACAAGCAGGAGAACTAAGGAACCGAACACCAACGCAAGACAGAGGACGAAAACCATCCGATAACCGTCTGCGCCGGCTATGAACGCGCCGCCTGCCGCAGTGCCGAACATCATGCCAAGATTCCGCGACAACGCGAGTAAACTGCTGATTAACCCCAAGTGGCTTGGATCCACACGGCCCATCACCAGGCTCGTATTGGGCGAAGTGATCATCCCCATGGATACACCCAGCAAAACAATCAATGTAATTAATAGAAACATCGGATACGAGGAGGAAAGAAAACCTAAAGCAACTAACGTCCCGGACATCGCCAACAATCCGGCCGTCAACAGAGGCAAGGAGCCGTGCTTGTCCGACAAACTGCCAAATAACGGGGAGGCGACGATCCAAGCCAGCGTCTTCCCAATAATCTATAACAACATCATAATCATTTCGAGGACGCGCACTGGTGATCGGCGCTAAAATAATAACATCGTCCGATTCATTTAGCATATCGTTTGAAATGATAATTACAGGTCTCATTTTATATTGAGTTGGATCTTCATAGTACGAAAACTTAGCCACCCAAATATCTCCACGACAATACCTAGTCCCGATACTTCTCGTCATAAACATCGTCCTCAGTATTTTCAAACCACCACTCATAGCCTGGTCCTAATACAGTGACATCTTTCGGAATAGGTGCACTTTTCTTAGCAACGTTGCCCGTGTTCTCCACTGACTTTTCCTCCTTGTTCATGACGATCCTCCTTCCGCTCGGTATTGTTAAGCTCATTGTAACCAAACGGAAGGAGAACATCAATGTATCAGTAATTAAATGTGGCAATCCACTACGACCAGATAGTGGTTAGGATTAGAGGATTTAATAAACGTTTCATAGTATGACTTGTTGAAATTGCGCGCTTCTTCTGGCGTTTCAGAACCCATACCAAACCATCCCATATCCCCTTTGGCATGCCACTCTCCATCCGGTGTAATCACCGCGTAGGTTGAAAAACTCAACATTTCACGAATATAAGATTGCTTATCTCCGTATCTTTCAAAGATATATTCCGGACGGTAAAGGCTTTTTCCAGCCAGCATTTCTTCCCAAGCTTTAGTTGCCTCAGCCACCATAATTTCGAATTTTGGTGCAAGAGATGCTGGTACTTGATACCCCTCAACCTCTACGGTGAGGCCCTCATGATCGGTTTGCTCAATAAAGAAGATATCCTTAATTTGAGCAGCATCCGCTCGTTCTCCCGACTTCAGCAAAAGTGAACCTGACCATCTGCCACCAATGGAATACCAGTCCCATTTAGCATTAGGATTCTCCCAGTAACCGTACTTTCCTGTTTCTTCATCACGTGATGTGTATCCTCCGTATTCGACCATGAAATCATCAAAAGAAGGATACACTTCCGTATGCCGAATTTGAACTCGTTTTAAGTGATCAGGTACTTCATATCCGATTACACTGCCACTTGGAGTTACTTTTCTGAATACCTTATCATATGGCGATACAATACGCCCGTCTTCTAATTGAATTCGTACTGAAGACTCATTTTCATAAATCTTGCGGTACTCTTCTTCAACATCATAAAATTCTAGGTACTCTTTCGGACAATCTCCCATGTTGTTTTCTTGATAAGGAGCCAACAATTCATCAACTTTGTCCAATGACTCTGTAATCACCGCAACTGTAAAATGACTCATTTATGTCATCCTTTCAACTTAATTTTTCGATTTTTGATAACACTCCATCACAAACGGACAATGCTTACAATGGCCGCCTGGTGTAGGTGGAAACAAAGAAGAAGCCATATCCGGGAATGATTCCAGACAAGACTTCTTCATTTCAATCTCTTCCGCCAAACCATGCGCCCATTTTCTAGCTTCATTCGCGTCAGACTCGTTATATACAAACGATTCTGCTTTCCTGAAGCGTAGAAAATACAATGTCCCCATGACTTGCCGAAGCCCTCTTCTTTTCATAATTGCCCAAGCATACAATGCAAGCTGCCTTGTATCATTTGCTCGGTACAGTCGCCAATTCGATTTCCAATCCCAAAATCGTTCTTCTTCCAGAAGATCAATGTAGCCTTGAAATTGAATGCTATCTCCAAGTGGAAGTACAAAATGAACTTCCGTTTGTCCCCTGACTTCCGGAGCACGCTGCACCAATGAAGCAATCTCTTCATAAGTCACTTCGGGATGAAAATCTGATTCAATAATTGCCTCTATAATGGCTTCATGCTCAGATACTCCATTGATCTTTAGCTCAATCGCTTTATGAACTGCTTTTCCAAGAGCTAGTGGTTTGGTAACTGGCTCTTTTTTACCTAAAATGTACTTTTGGTAAAATCGATAAGGGCAAGTTTCATAAAGCGAGAGCCGGGAATAAGAGTACAGCATTAGAATGGCAAATCTTCATCAGAGATGTTCCATCCATCTCCGGCTGAATTGGTCCCTTGATTATTTGTCGAATTTTGACGATCGCCGGTTTGAGAAGTCCCGTTAGATGTGTTAGTAAGGAATTGAACATACTGTCCAACTACCTCCGTTACATATACACGGCGCCCTTCATTGTTCTCATAGTTGCGAACCTGAATTCGTCCTGTAACTGCAACCTGGTGGCCTTTCTTCACATAGTTAGCTACATTTTCAGCGACTGCCTTCCAGACCACAATAGGAATGAAGTCCGCTTCTCGTTCTCCATTTTGATTCGTAAAGGGACGATCTACAGCCAATGTGAATTGTGCCACTGCTACACCAGAAGGTGTATAACGTAACTCAGGGTCCTTTGTCAGTCTTCCGATTAATACTGCTTGGTTCAAGCTCATTTTTTATCCTCCGTCTTCATGCCTGCCCTTTCAGGCTCAGGACTTACAGATTTAAAATTGCAAACAAATCTTTCCGCGTCTTCCGTCCACTTAGGACGTACTGAACATGAATAAATTTGGAGCACATCGTCCAATAAGGGAGCTTCAATTTCTTTCTCGCGTTGTCGGATACGCTCAATGTACTTTTGATATTTAAAGTTCTTTATCCCGATGATCAGCCAGAGATAAGCACCTTGCCGTTCTGTTTCCAGAAACTCATTCCACTGCTCCCAAAGAAGATCCATAGAACGCATGTAATAGGCAAAATCTCTTTCTCTCATCAGCTTCCAATTAGGCTCTTTGCCTCCTGTGTGTTGCCTCAATAACTTTCGTTGATTTCGGCTGAGTCGTTCAGCTGGATGCACAATTTTCCGCTTACGATATCTCTGCCGCACCTGTTCTTCCGGAACTCCCTCCAAAAGAGAAATAAAGCGAAGCACTCCCCCACTCTCCCCACAAAACCAGCATTTGAACACCTGGTCTTTGGTGTTAAGAGAAAGGTAGTATCTTCGCTTTTTTCCCGGTTTAGAATCCTCATGGCAAAATGGACATTTACAGAGAACTTCCTCCCTCGATTGTGAGGAAGGCTTAATAATGAGTCCGTTCTGGTCTGCAACGTCCAGAATGTCAGGAAGCATGGTCGATCACTGCCCTTAATTGTTCTTCTTGGCTGGGAGGAAGTTGTATCTGCTCCCACTCCGACGAAAGAACAATTTTGCGCGTAACCGTGTGAATCTGCTTTTTAGGTTCCCACCACTGCCAACGCTCGTAAACTTCCGCAGCCATTTGAACATGCTTGCATTGCTTGTGTCCGAAATGACATGCAGGGCAGTCATGCGTAATAATCAAATCGTTGTAATGAGGCTCCACTTTCACGAGATACACGCCATTTTGCTTACTGGATGGGAACGCACAGATTAGTGCCTTCCCATCCGTAAAGGTTGTCAGACTCATGCAGCTTCACCCACTAACTGAATCGATTTCACAATTTTGAATCCATTGCTCATTTCAAAATCAAGTTTAAATTGCATGTTATTTGAAATCGCATTGACCTGATCAAGCGTTTCAGCTGTATTGGCAAGCACAATGGATTCTTCACCCGTCCCTACATTGACTACTTTCAACTTGGCGAATGTTACTCCGCCCGGAGAGGTTCCTGTTGCCATATCCAGCATCTTGTATACTTCTCCCGAGTTCTTTGGATTCGAGTTTGAAGGCTTTCCACCCGAATTGTTTTTCTTACCTTTACTTTCAGTAGTCTTAGGATCAGAACTGGATGCAGTGCTATCAGAAGACAACTTTTTCGGAACTTGATTATTCGTTTGAGCAAGCTCACCCACTTCAATCCGTTCTGCACCTTCAATGGTTTCAATCTCACTTTCGTCCATCATTCCAAGGCCGGATAGTGACAGCGTTACCCGACGCTTCGCTTTTGTTTCGGCTTTCATAATGGCATTGGCAAGTTCATCTGCTGTCAACGGGAGAATCTTTCCTGTAGGGACTTTGCATCTACGCATCTCGTCCCAGATCTTCTCCTCTTTCATTAAGGAAACAGCACCTATGGATTCATCAGCACGACCGTCTTGAGTCGTTCCACGAGCTGTCACACAGTAAACATCACCAATGCGTTCACGGCTGGTTATTGTGATACTGATTTTGTGAATTTTACGAAGCTGATCCGTAGCATCGCGCTTAGCATAAAGCACTAACTTTCCATCCAGTTTCAGATAATCAAACGGCTTGGTGAGGGGGTTAAGTCCAAGGCTCTCACAAACTTTCGTGTAGTAGATCAAACGTTCCTCGGGTTTCAATGAAGAAAGATCACCTTGAACTACTACCTTTTCCATAATCGACAAGTCCATTTTTTAACCTCCACCCGTCATTTGACGTCTGTGCTATTTATACCCGCACAGAAAGGTAAAATAAAAAAACGTCCTTTCTCTTTGAGAGAAATAACGTTCATTCACATTTTTATTATTCAAGCGTATAGGTCTTCACAAGCTCATCCAGATCAGTCCAGATTTGTCGAAGCCTCACCTTGAGCATTCCTTCTGATTCAATGCAGGCATCATCCAATAGCGAAAGAGCCTCCTCAAGCATCCCCCTTACTCGTTCAAAAGCTTCTGCTTCTTCCTGAATAAGACTTTGCTCTAAAGGGCTATGCTTATTTCTGGATTTCTCCCACATTAGCTTGAGCTTAGTCCACTCACTCTCATTGGGAAGAACCGGGTTATAATGTGAAACTGATGAATCTTGACGTTTGTCCTTTTTGAACCAGTGTTTAAACATGCTTCGATCACCCTTTCATTTTTTTTGAAAATAAAAAAGCCGATTTCTGCACGGACGAATCCATGCAAAAATCGGCTTTAATTCATTATCAATACTTTAAATTACACATGCGGGTGCGGTTTAACCTTTATCAGAGCCTTTCGGTACTCTTCTTCCCTTGTTCTCAGCACAGGAGATTTCGGGGGGTAATGACTTTATCCTACTTTAATCCTCAGCTATAAAGCTTTGTAGGGGAGGTACAGCACTTATCGCCTATACAGGCAACTCTTGTCTCCGGCAAACGGGAGTGTAGAGGTAAAGATAATTACAGGAATATTATAGCATTGTGATTATAAAAGTGCAATCATACGTTCTCATTTTATCCGGCTGCAAATTCCCGATCTTCCGCTTCTTCCAGTACCGGTTTCAGCTCTACCTCAGATCCGCGGATCTCACTGTCGATTTTGAAAGCTACCTCCGGATGTTCCTTTAAGAACTGCTTGGCATTCTCCCTGCCTTGCCCTAAACGATCACCGGCATAAGAAAACCACGAACCTGATTTTTCAACTACATTCAGTTCAACTCCGAGATCAAGAAGGGTTGCTTCTTTCGAAATGCCTTCACCATACATCATATCAACCTCAACCTGCTTAAACGGTGGTGCAACCTTATTCTTAACGACCTTAATACGTGTCCGGCTTCCCACCATCTCATTACCTAATTTGATCGTCTCCATACGACGTACATCAAGACGAACCGATGAATAGAATTTCAATGCACGGCCCCCAGGAGTTACTTCCGGACTTCCAAACGATACACCGACTTTCTCCCGGAGTTGATTAATAAAGATAGCTATCGTCTTGGATTTGCTAAGCGAACCGGATAATTTTCGCATCGCTTGAGACATGAGTCGGGCTTGAAGTCCTACATGAGAATCCCCCATCTCTCCCTCGATCTCTGCTTTAGGAACAAGGGCCGCTACAGAGTCAATTACGATAATATCTACCGCTCCTGTTCTCACCAGCGCATCTGCAATTTCAAGCGCCTGTTCACCGGTATCGGGCTGGGACAACAGTAATTCATCAATGTTAACGCCTATATTCTTCGCGTAAAGTGGATCAAGTGCATGTTCGGCGTCAATGAAAGCAGCTTGTCCTCCTAACTTCTGTACTTCAGCAATCGCGTGTAGTGCCACTGTTGTTTTACCGGAGGATTCTGGACCATAAACCTCAATAATTCGTCCTCTTGGAAAACCTCCTACACCTAAAGCTATATCAAGAGCAAGATTGCCGCTCGAAACGGTTTCAACTTGGACATGAGCTGCCTCCCCTAATTTCATGACAGCCCCTTTCCCATAAGACTTCTCAATTTCCTTCAAAGCCTTTTCTAGTGCCGCTTGTCTGTTTTCTTGGTTGTCCATAGTCCAAAACTCCTCCCTATAATACGAATGTATGTTCCTTTTTATAGGAACAATTTACCACACATATGTTCGTATTTCAATAGGAAAGGAGATTTTTCCCAAGACATTTACTTAATTACCCATTCTCCCTTGATCTGCCTGTAGAAACGATATTCTTGTTTCAGGTCAGCGTCCAGTAGTAACTTCGCTTCCTTCAAAAGTTCATTCAACGGCATAACTGCTTCAAGAGATTCTGATATTGCGATAATGGGATACGACGAGTGCCGTAATGATGCATGCAAGTGACTGGTATCACCACGGATCACCAATACATTTCTGGATTCAGATCCAATCTCAACTCTCCCCGTAAAGGGATAAGGAGCGGCATGAATTTGAAACGCTTTTTGTTTATCCCGCATGGCACAGCAAAACTGAAAAAACACTAAATGGGACAAAATCTGTTCCATTGTCCATGTTCTCCAGAACTCATGTGACCATTCCAAGTTGAGTAATTGCGCAGCTCGCGGGCCAATCGTATAGACGGGTATCGTGTTCTTGTTCTTGAGAAGTAGGTGCTGAATCAGCTTCTTCTCAGCTAACATGCGCCGGACTTGATGTCGTTTCCACTGGAATAGACGCCCCATCTGAACACTTCCCATACAGCCGATCAAACCAAGCGATCTGAGTCCATCTGCTTCGGTAGCCGCTCGTAATGGAGCATATCCCGGTTCAAGCTCTTCCGGAAATGAAGCAGGTTTAAACGTCCATTCATGCGTAATAGAGAAGGGTGATGTTTTCATACAAAGCTCCTTTCTAAAACTGAAGTAAGGAAAGAGGCGAGAATCGCCCCTTTCACTTTTTGGGAATAATCCGCCCATAAATCCGTTCTTGCTTAGGGTCAACTCCGCGGACCCGAATATAAACCGTGTCGCCCCGCTTCACTTTTCCGAACCGGATATGCGGAACCAGAGCATCGACTCCGCGCTCAAGATTAACAAAGATGCCATATTCCATTACACCGGAGACCTTACCTTTGTATGTTCCTTTGGATACATAACGTTTTGCGCAATCCGGCCATGGACTTTTCTCTGTTGCCTTCTTGCTAACCTTCACGATTTTATTTTCTTTATCCAGTTCTACCACCTTTACTTTGAGGTGATCCCCAGCACTTATTTCTTCACGAAGATCATCTACCCATCCATAACCATATTCCTGAACCGGCAACTCCGTTGTAATACCGCCAATATCTAGCATCAATACCTTGGGCGTAACATTACGAACTACCGCTGTGATTACCGCATCTTGCTCCAGCCATTTCCACGTCAAACCTTCCATATGTTCCAGGGCTGCTTGACGGGATGCGATGAAGGTATCTCCTTCACGATCATAGCTCAAGATCTTAAAGGCAACGGGTTCTCCAAGTAACCGCCGAAATTCATGGGCATCCTTTGTACCAGAGAATTCTTGAGGAATATAGCCTCTTACCCCACCAACCAAAACCACGCCACACAGCTTGTTCAGCTTTGGTTCAAGGCCAATTAATTCAGCTTGCAAGACTAGATCATTCTGTCTTGCACTATAAATCTGCGCCCAGCCTTCATCATAGCTGCTTTGTTCCAACTTGTCCTCGTTATAACCTTCGATCAAAACTCTTTTCAACTCTTCACTCATGTTCATTACCTCCAGAAATTTGTTTTTTTGATATATGAAAAAACCTCAACGTATTTGCGCTGAGGGACTTACTCAAATGGATCTTCTTCTCTTTCTGTCGTTACGGTATCTAAATCACCTTCGTCTACAATCGGCTCGTTTTCGATAGGTTCAGATATAAATTTCAAGCGGGATGTAGTCGTTTCTACATCAGGCTGCTCATCTAGTGCCAAATTTTCCTGTACAGCCTTAGCGCCTTTGCCCTTGATTACGATACTAAATCCTTTCCACCACTGCCGCTTTACTTCCCATTCCCGCCGTTCTTTCCAGTCCCTCGGAATAAATGAACCTTTGCCTATTTTCGGCGGTAAAGGTGTGCCATCGTCCAGCAGCTTCGCCACGTAATGAAACTTTGGCAAACCGTCCATCATTTGCGTATAGAAAATGCGATCCTCTTCTATTTCCGTATCACGATAGTTTTCCGGCAATAGATTAGGCAATAACAATTGCTGTTTAAACGTGCTTTGTCTGCTGATGATCTGCTTTTTGCCGAACTCCCGGCTAAATTCAACAGCATCTTGATAAGATAGCCCGCCAAAAGCGATTTTGTTACGGCAACTCGTCATAATGGATTGCTTCATGGCCTTCGCGTTGATCTTGCCAGATTCAACTTCTAGCTGCCCCAAAGACTGGATAGCAAATATTCCGGCTGTTCGATACTCCGCTGCAATGGATAAGAACAACTCCACATCGGGATTAATATATCTGGAATACTCATCCACGATCATAAAATGAGGGATGCGCGTGCGCTCTGTGCCCGGCCTGCGGAATGTTCCGCTCTGCAAATGCATCACGACGAACTGACCAAAGGCATCCCCGGCTTTCCGCAATTTACCCATGGCCGTATTTACAGCTAATACACCGCCAGAAGCAAAATGCTTGTCCATGTCGAAATCGGATTGTCCGGTCAAGATTGGCTCCAAATGCCGGTTAGACGTTAAGTTCTCAAGCTGGGCGCGAAGCCCGATAACAAACTGCTGATATTTTTCCTTCTGTGCCCCAAGCAGTTCCGATTGGAAAAACTGAACCAGATCGGATTCACCCTCTTTAAAACGAAGTTCCTGTACCTTATCCTCCAGCATTCGTTGATCTCGCATCGTTCGGAGTACATCGCCCAGGTTAACATCATCCAAGTAAAGACGTTTTAAAAGCTTGGTGATATTGCGTCCGGCAAGCTCCTGAACCGTAGCGAAGAATGCTTCCTGTTTCCCGAACATCGACTTTAAGACGGTTACCGTAGCTTCAGCTACGTCGTCCTCATCTCCTTTCATCACAGGAAACCTCGCGCTATGAGTTATGGTGGGATCAACATGGACACAGGGCATATCCATTGCATCACACATTTCTGCCACCATTGCCGCAACATCACCTTTAGGCTCCACAACAGAAAGTCCTAGTGGAACCCCCTTCTTCTTCAGAAGCAGCAACTGATAAATCATTGGCTTGAGTAAAGTGGCTGTCTTTCCACAGCGGGTAGGGCCAACAACAAGCATATGCGTGAACATATCACTGCCTCCCCATTGAATCATGCTCTCACCTTCCTTTCTATTGATTAATTTATTCAATAATTGTGGTATAATAGATTGCAAAGGGGGGTGATTTCCTTGCTTTGCACGATGAAGATCAAACTGTTGACGGATAGTGAACAACATCGAAAGTTATTGGACACCATGAAACGATTCAATGAAGCGTGTAACTACATCAGCAAAGTTTCTTTTGAATCCAAAACGTTCGGTAAAATTGGTATCCAAAAGCTTTGTTATTACGACGTCCGCGAGCGCTTCGGTCTGTCGGCGCAGTTGGTTGTCCGCTCTATCGGAAAGGTTGCAGAAAGTTACAAAACTGAACGCAAGTCCGTCCATGCCTTCCGCGAATTTGGGGCCGTCGTGTATGACCAGCGTATTCTGTCCTTCAAAGGGCTGGAGTACGCATCTATACTTACACTTGAAGGACGCATTGACGTCCCTATGATTATTAGCGCCTACCACAAAGGCGTATTGCAGGGCCGCAGGGTTCGCGGGCAAGCCGACTTGATTTTACAAGACGGATCATTTTATCTCCTCCTTGTGGTTGATTTGCCGGACGGAACACCGTTTGAGCCAGAAGGCGTAATTGGCGTTGACCTTGGTATTGCGAATATCGCTGTTGATTCCACGAGCGAAGTATTTTCTGGTTCAAAGGTTAACAGCATTCGCGCTCGTCATCGTCGTTTGCGAAAGAAATTGCAAGCGAAAGGCACCAAATCTGCTAAACGCTTGCTTAAAAAGCGTCGCCGCAAAGAACAGCGTTTTGTACGCGATATAAACCACTGCATTTCCAAGAAGATTGTTGAGAAAGCCAAAGGCACTCGGTCTATGATTGCTCTCGAAGACCTCAAAGGTATTCGGGAACGGACGGAGAAGACGGTTAAAAAGGCTCAGCGTGCGAAACATTCTTCTTGGGCGTTCTATCAGCTTCGCCAGTTTATCGAGTACAAGGCTAGACTGGCTGGTGTACCAGTGGTTTTGGTTGATCCGCGCAACACATCCCGAACATGTCCGGAATGCGGACTGATCGACAAAAAGAACCGAGCGACCAGAGATACATTCCATTGTCAATGCTGTGGGTACGCTGCTCCAGCCGACAATGTGGCTGCTCGTATCATTGCGAGCAGGGCTACTGTCATATAGCCAAACGCGGCAGATTTATTCTAGCTGCAAGCTCACGGCTTTAGCCGTGTGGTTTATGACCTCAATCCTTCATAGGTATTTCTTCACCCAAATTCAGCCGAATCTCTGTCTTGGAGGAAATAAATAGACGTTTAAACCTTTTCCAACGATCAGCCGCCGTAGGTTTGACATGAACAAGTTGTTGCTTGTTCACATTGCCTCGACGGTTTTTCAAATTGTGTTCGAGTCTGTAATTGGTAAATGTAAGGAACGAGGACAAAATGAGTGCTGCTATAAAGGCTGTGTGCACCGTTCCTGTTATCGAAAACGGAAAGGATAGAGTCGCTATAATCTCCTCTTTCAGTCTGAGACACAACGCTATCCCAATCCAAAGCAGGCTGGTGAAGAAGTAAATTAGCTTATTCTCCCGTTCTAACACCCAGCCGTATAAATAGATGATTAAACCGACGATGCTAAGTGACCAAGGAATAAATAACGGCCAACCCGGTAAGCGCCAATACAAATAAGCCCACCCGCCAAGAGTGAGCAATAAGCTTACGAATCTGATCATGGCATATAAGTTTCCTTTCAAATCTTCGTTCAAATGAATTCAAAGGGAATTCTTTGAAATACCCACAATATCCACATGTGCTGCGGTTGATAACTCCTGCTTGTAGTGTTCAACTTCATCCTCATAACAAAAAAGGAGGACTCTTCGTCCTACTGTCTGGCTTACTCCTATGGAGTAGTTGGTTAAACATCGTTTCAAAGTCATCATGTTCATCGTTAGGAGTTCGATGACATAGGGGTCTTTCCACGGTCCCATCCGTTCTTTTTGCACCAGACCGTATTCAAATCCGTATTTGCTGGAATTTCCCACTTCTTTCAGTTCTCCATACGGTTTAAGTACTTTCTGTAGCTTCAAAAACGTGTTTGTCAGGATGTATTCCCTTGTGATTTGAATCCCTAACTCATTAAACGGCAGCAAGTGAACCGGGATACCGCCTGTTACCAAGTTCATCTTCTCACTCATGGTTTCAAAAGTGCGTTTAACGGACTGGCTCTTGTAATACACCAGAAATCCTCGTAGTTTCATGTGCTTCTTGATCTCGTTGATGATCTTCACTAGCGTTTGTTCCTTGGCATCGGGCATCAGGATGTAGATCATATAATCCCCTTTGTCACTTCTGAATCCACCGACCGTTAGATTACCACGGTTGAGATTGTATTTGCGTTTGATCTGGCGAGAGTCCATATACGGCACTTCGGGGATCTGCACGAATAGCTCGTTCGCATCCGTAATGTACTGCCGCTGTTGAATTGACAGCCCCAAATCCCGTGCACGATAGTTCTTGCCGTCCAATAAGCCACGTTCAATTAACAAGTCCATCCCTGCTTCGGTTAATCGAACATAAGCCGCCGTGACTGTTCGACCTGCGGTTCTCTTACCAAACACATTCGTAGTTATGAGTCCTTCCTTCTTCATGATATATAACCGTTTATGTGCGTACTTCTCACTGGCAAAATGCTTCATCGTAATTTGCTTCTTCGTCATTTCCCGTAGTATATACAGTTCCTGCAATATACTCAGGTCCCGGTCTGTCCATTCACGTTGTCTTGGCATGTTTACCTCCTTTCTGCTGGAAATTTACTGCCCCGCATTCTAAGATACATCGTCTTGTCAGGGACGGTTTATGGGTTAATGGACGGGGGGCGTAGGACGGGGTGGTCAGAGTCTATCGCTCAACTGCGTTTCGCGGTAGCCTCTTCCCACCTTTCCGCTCTAGCCTTAATTTCGTTTCGGGTACAATCCAATATCCAGCACGTATTTTTAAAAAGTTCTTTCCGAAAATAACGGGTTCAACTCATAGGGGGTGTTTATCGGGTTCAAACATACCCGAAAAATCATGGCCGGCCCGGTACTTTTTACGAATATTTTCAATCATTTTCAAAGCATTTTGGGAAGGTGTAACAAAGACTTGAACATGGTTTTTACGATTAACATCCAAGAATCCAGATTCCATAATTTCCACTTCCTTCCACGAATCATCTTTGATCAATCCAGCATATCGAATCGCGTTTATTATTGCGCTACGGTTACGATTGTCCAGATCACGGATCAATAAATCCTCAAAAAAATGACAGATATAAATAAAGGCCGAACTCAGAACAGGAGTTTCTGTTTGGGAAGCCGCTACTGCTTCCATTGTGGCCTGAATAGTAGCTTGAGTGTAGTAGTCCTTAATTTGATTGCCGTAATGCTTGTCTCTCAGATAAAGAGGCAACATCCCTTGATACGAGAATTGATAAACTGGATTATCTCCCAGCATGTACGTTCTATAGATACATGGTGGATACGCCTTCGGATCAGGAGAGGTACTTTCTGGCAGCATCGTCCTCCATTCTGATAAAGCCGTTCCTAATTTGAAAGAAAGCTCTACTGCCTGTTTGTACATCTCCTCCAACTCTTCAGTTCTTTTTCGAGTACGCTGCTCCCAAAACGACATCTGATTCACTCTCCATTTTGGTTTTAATTTATATGTGCATCACTTGTCACTTTTATCTGCCGCATTATCCGCTGTACAAAGGCTTATCTGAAGCGTATCACTTCAGACTGTTTAGAAAATCAAAGGGATCAGATTTCTCTTGGGCTGTTTTTGGTGCAGGATCATCTTCAAGCAACGCCTCCAGATCGACAGCTGCCTTCTTATCCCTAGGCTTGACTCGTGCTAGCGCCTCTGCAATGGTATCTGTCTTCTGGCTTCGTTCTTCCGCTCTGCGCTCCAGTTCGGCCAGCTCTTCCGTCAATGTTTTCACGCTGTCGGGAAAATTTAACCCTGCAAACACACTATACACTGTTACTTGCCCAGGCTGATCTCCAACATAGGTAGCCACAGGGTTCTCATCCAAAATCGGGGTACTCTCGTGCAGGAATGATTGAATCTGCTCCACAAAAGCATGAGTGAACAAGCGCCTTGCCGTAGAACTATCGGCTACAATACTAACTGCGCTGCTTGTTGCGTCTTGAAGATCGTAACCGGCTGACAACTCCCCGTTTAGCACACTCTGCTTGATCGCTTCCATATAGGTTACTGGAGAAGCCAGGTCAACAGCCTGAGCGGAAAGAACGCACTTACCAATGTGTAAGCAGCCACCTGTCTTAAGCATGTTCAACCATTCCGAAGCATCAAAGTGATAGCTACCATATGGCTTGTAGCTGGCTGTGACTGTGTTCAGATCGTGGAGCAGCCGTGCCACATGGCGATTACATGATTTCATGAAATCCTCCACACTCTGATTTTTATTCAAGCCAGTTTGGAACAGCTTTTCATTGTCCACTACAACAATCGCTCCTAAGCCTTGCATCGCCCGCTTAATCACTTGCAGACGTTGCAAGGCATTGTCTAGAACCTTCCGACCTTCGTCTCGACGTGGCAACGTAAGCAACAAACCAAATCGCCCTGCAAAGCCCTTTCCATGAAGCAGACGAACAGCTTCAATAACCGCACCTGTTCCTGTACCACCGCCTAAACCACAGCAGATGAAAATGTAATCCCGGTCATTAAAGTAGCTCTGCAGTGTCTTTGCAATAATTTCCTTGTGAACATTGAATGCTTCCTGCCCAAGCTGAATATCCCGACCTACCCCACGTTCAAATCCTGGAAGCTTGATTTTCTTAATATTCGGATAATCTGGCAGTTTGAGAAGATCCATCTCATTACTGTTAATCAATAAGGCCGTATAAGGACGCTGCTCACTTTTGGCAGATAACCGCATCCCAGCACATGCATGAGCAATTGAAGTTCCTCCCATCCCTAACCCCAGAAAACCATACTTCAAACTGATATTCATTGCTCCGCTCCCTTTCGTTTGATTCGTTCTTGCATCAGCTTATATTGCCTATAGTTGAGTAGTTCTTCCCCTAATGGGGATAATGTGTATCGCTTGGATTTTGCTACTTCAGCTACCTGAACCAGCGATGCTCCTTCTAACATCGCTGCCGCTTCATCCAGCAAATGCCTTGATCTAATCGGCAACTTCTCCTGCTCTACATCAGGATGTATCTTTTTGTACAAGGCGTTGGTTACATCCCTTAGCTGCTCCTTCTGTACAGGTCGTTCTGCCATTCTAAGTGCTGCCAACATCCACATCATATTTTCGTTCTCAGCAGTAGCCGATAGTAGCGCATCCAAAATGGCTTCTCTGCTCATCAAGATCGTCTACCTCCCTTCAACCTTTAGCAAAACAAAAAAAGCCCCTACCCAATTGAGGGTAGAGGCTATTGAACGGTATTTGTTCATCTTCT
Source organism: Paenibacillus sp. SSG-1 (assembly GCF_002224835.1). Classification (NCBI taxonomy): domain Bacteria; kingdom Bacillati; phylum Bacillota; class Bacilli; order Caryophanales; family Paenibacillaceae; genus Paenibacillus; species Paenibacillus sp. SSG-1. The sequence continues at coordinate 7,404,843 of NZ_MBRK01000001.1, read as the reverse complement.
TATCAATCTTCTACGTTGCTCTTCTAACATTTTGCGCATGGTTTGCTCTACTACACGATCATTTTCATCTACTAAAAAATACATCCAAAGTTCTTCTATTTTTTTCAATAACTCATATTCCTCCAATTATAAATAGAAAATATGCCGTTAAATAGAACGGTGCTAATGGAAGTTTTTTTCTTCCATCCCTAGCCCATTTGAAAGCTATAGCAAATAACCAAGCAAACGTGAGCATAATAATCAAAAATAACATTGCTTGCCGCCAGCCAAGAGCCATACCTACCACTGCCATTAGCTTAATATCTCCACCACCAAATGAATCAGGTTTTAAGACAGCAAATACATAAAGCAAGCCTGCTCCAATTAAAACACCTAGCAAATAATAAAAAGGTTGTTCATTATGGAATAGCCGAAATATAAGGAAATATCCAATCCCTATACCACTCAACCAATCAGGTATGATTCTATACTGCAAATCTGTATACGTGGCTACCCCTAACAGAATTATCAGCGGAATCGACTCCAGTAAATTGTTCATGTTCTTCCTCCTAACCCTCTACTACCTAACCCTCTACTAATAGAAAAAGCAGCCTCCGAAGAGACTGCTTGAGGTCGTCTATGATATAATTAAAACTGCAACAGAAAGGCTATATGGGCGGTCGGCTAACCTCTCGGAAGGGAGGTGATGCCATGGAAGTTAAAGACGCTTTAACAATTATGATCGGTTTCAGTTCGCTAATTATCGCGCTACTGACGCTGGTAGTTACAATTGTTTTAGCGATCCTTAACCAAAAGAAATAGACCGCCCCTCCTGAGAAAAGGTTTCGGTCTTATTCCTTAATAAGCATTATCTTTTCTTAATGCCGAACCGCCCTTAAAAGCGGCTGTTGCAGGGGACGGTTACCGCCGCCCCTTTCTTATTTTTATTATAAATCTGAAATTACATACATGCAATGCCCTTATTTGTACCACTCCGATGTATCTCGCTTCGTCTGCCAATCATCATACATGCTACCGTAAATGGTTATTTTCTTGATGATGCAAGAGGATAAGTCATTCTGTCCAGCGTGCATGGCTACAATTTTAAACGTATACTCTCCATCGGGAGCTTTGACATCCGTATAAAATTTTCGTTCATAGATGTCAAGAAACTTCGATTTGAAATGCTCTTCTGGAAGCTCCCATGTTGCTGTTTTATCATCTCCACCTGTCTTAACTAGACCAATGCTGGTCACATAATCACCGTTGGTGTCCCAAATATAGACCCTAACCTCAGTAGGCCCTTTTAGCTCACCCCCAATGGGTTTAGCCGTCCCTTCTAAGCCTTTAGGGACTTTGGTTTCCCAATCTGTGGTGTATTTTGTCGTTGCTTTGATCTCTACACCATAACCGGCACGCGTAACCTCATTTGGATTCAAGCCATTTTCCTCAGCCCAAGGAATGATTTCCCACGAACCTCGGCTTTCACGATCTGATTCCTTCTCTTCTTCCGGCTTCCAAGGCGGGGCTGTAGGAATTCCCTGCTTTGTATTCAGTTCAGCCGAAACGGTAAGCTTTTCATTATAGGTTACTTTTCGATTCTCCCAAATCGGGTCGCTGTAATCCGTGTAGCTTTCCGTAGAAGTATGTCGTTTACCTTCTGAGTCCGTCCAAGACACCGTTCTGGTCTTGGTTGGATAGCCTGTAATCAATGGATATGTCACATCCCACGTTGCCTCCGGCTTCGTGGTATCACAATAAGCATCGCCGCCATTCTTGGTTACAGAGCAACCAGTAACGGCTACGTTATTAGAACGATCTTTATCTTGTTTTTCCTTCTCGGGGTCTACATGAACGCTTAAGGTATGGATACCCGTATTTCCTGTCCACTTGAAGCCGCCTACAGTAATCGGCGTATTAGCAGGCATGTTCTTTCTGGTTTCATAGATGGTCTTCTTGCCATCTTCCATGAAGCGTATCAGGACATTGGAAACATCCGTAGTCCCTACATTCTTCACCTTTGCTGTCACGGTAGACGATTGACCTACAGTCAGCGCCGATGGGCTGGCGGTAATGGATTGGGCGATCAGATCGTTCTCCGGAGCTTTTCGCTCAATCAGCCATTCACCATGAATCACGTTGTTCCTATAGGCTTCCGTAGGTGATTCCAATGCTCGATCCGGATGATCTGGATTATTAATTGTGGCATCCACCTTGATATAATATTTCCCCGGTGAATCGCTGATTTCGATCTTGCCCAACATATAGCTGATTTCCTGCCCTTTTTCAATCATATCGGGCAGCTTATTATTCATGGATGGAAGCGAAAACTGGGTCGTCACTGCTCCCCCTATCTTCACCGCCGCCGTCATGGGCATACCCCGTTTATTTACATAATCCCCGGTAATAATGTCTTCATCACCGTCATAACGGAACTTAACCCAAAGCTGACCCCCTTCGGTTAGCGTCAGTTTTGTTGGGACGTAATCCATATTCAGATCATCTGCTAATGTCACACTCTCTATCTGAGTACGTCCGTAGCCGTCATCTACGATAACATCTACGTCTTTGCCTAATACACGCGACAAGTCTTTGCTGGCGATCTTGACAGTATTGCTATACTCAGCATCCTCCGTAGTTACAGAGGTTAATTTGACACGCTTAGTCATGTCAGGGAATGCTCCTTTGGGCAACGCATAGACATCCACTTGACGCAAGCTATTATTAACCCCAGCAGTTGTAAAGCTCACCGTGAGTTGTTCGCCTTGTGTGACTTTCAAAGTTGGCCAGGCTGTTACTTTGAAGTAAGCATGACCCTTGCCGTCAATCTTTTGGGTTCGGTCAAACTGGATACCCATTCGGCTGACGATGCCGGATGTTCGGAGAAAGAAATGCCGAGTATTTAGCGTATAGAAGTAGTCATGATCAGAATCATAATATATCCCGCGAACAATAAAAGTATCTCGGAAATATTGTTTTTGCTTCTGAGAGACATTTTGCATGTGTCCTGACCATACAGCGTCAAATAAATCCCCTACAGCTTCCTTACTCTTATAGGTAAGACCAAATCCATTTTGATCTGAAAATACCGGATCGCCCGGTCTTTCCTTCACAGCAAACACGTCGTAATTGTCTATAATCTGCTTCTGACCATCAGCAAAGGTAAATACCCCTTGCCATTGATACAGTTTCCACGGATTATCAGACACCTTTTCTCCTAATGCAGGGATATAGCCTACGAAATGATCCCCTGTTTCACCATATTCCCACTTTACATATCCATTTAGCATCGGTATCCCTGCAGCAGATACCACCATAGAAACCAGCATGAATACCATCACGAACACCACGGCTACTTTCCTTTTCACTCCTGTTCCTCCCCCCAAAAAATTGAAAAGCAAAAAGAGCCTGCGAGCATACCGCAGACTCTCGAAAATAAATTAAATTACAGTTCCTTTGCAAATGAAATCACTTCAGGTAACAGCGATGCTGAGAAATTACCAGAGTTAATCACAATTACTTCATCAGTTTCGCCGAATAGTTCCAGCAAATATTCGTTGAATGCACCATCTAAATTCACCGTATACCCTTCCTGTTCAGCTCTCCCAGGATAAACCTTCGCAAAAGAAACAAAGCCGTTACCCTTCCCAATAGGGTAGGTATAGGTTTTTCCTGGTGTAAGATCAGTAGAAGCGCCATCTTCTGCATAATATTGAGCTTTAGCCCCTTGGGGAAGGGTAAACGTCAGCTTGCCGTTGCTCACTTTCATATTGTCAACGAACAATTCCTTAGCCAACTCCGTATACCCAGCCTTCCACTGAAAATCCGTGCTGTACATATTATCATCACTCGGAACCGGATCAGGCTCCGTCACTTCCTTGCCTGTACTGATACTTACAAGGCTTTGACTGGACTTCCATTCCACTGTAGCCCCAAGCGCTTCACTCACGAACCGCAGCGGTACAAACACACGCTCCTGCTTAACCCGGGCTGGAACATCTAAGGTAACGATATTGCCATCCACCAGCACCTTGTTACTGTTGACCTCCAGACTGATATTCTTTTCACCCAAAGTTACGTACACCGTCCGGCTTACTCTCTTACCAACCGTCTCCTTCTTATAATCCACCTTCGCACCCAGCGATTCAGATACAAACCGCACAGGAATCAACACTCTATTCTTCTCGATATAAGGCTTCGCATCAGGGAACGTCACGTTCTTCCCATCAACCTGAACATAAACTGTTTGCGCCGCCGAAGCCGATCCCAAGGCCATCCCTAGCAACATGACTGTGGACATTAAAGCAAGTCCTAATTTCTTAAACATATTTCTACAACTCCCTTTTCTGAATTAGTGGGGTATTCGCATACCCTATTGATTTCTAAAAGCCTTCAAACTTCCGAATACACAACATAGATTCCATTATAATCCAAGCACTGTTTTCACTCAATTACCCTTCAATTATTTCTCCCTCCTCTATATTTCAGCCTCTATAAAATGCGAAAAACTCCACCAACATTAAAGTTAGTGGAGTTGATTTGTAAATGTAATATTTTTACATTTTTTTAGTTTATAGCTTCGCTACTTGATTAAATCCATTATATACCTTGTGCAGAAAGAATGCAAGAGCGTTTGTTCGTACATAGAGACATAATCAGAACATCGTTTTTGACTGGGTAAAGTATCATTCATCACTTGTTGACCATTGCTAACTTATATTCAAATATCAATACCAGCTAGTTTAAGTTGAAGTGCAGATAGTAACATAAGCTGCCCGGTGTTCAGTTTTCCAACCGGCCCTTCTAAATCTACTTTCAAAAATGGTTGGGCTGCACCCAACCGAATCAAACTCTTTCTGTTGAAATAGTTCCCTTCTTCTGGTTCTAATTCTAAATCTGTATCTCTTTTCATATCAGTTCTTGTTGATAATGGAGCGGCATTTACCGTCCAAATGTGTTTATTCCCATTGGATTCACAGTGGTGGATAATACATACCATCCTTTTATCATGTAGAGTTCGTCCACTAGTGTATCTTGATTCGGGAAACGATACTAATTTATCTTTGATCATATATATTTCTCCGTAGTTAAATATCCGAATATCAATAGGACTATCTATTGGATTAGTTTCCATGACTCAGCTACTCTCTCCCGAAATAGTCTTAATTCTTCAATTTCTTTATTAACCACACTTGCGTATTCTTCATCCGAACCTCGACTTGAAAGATCGAGATTTTTTGCAACCTCCTTAATTTGTCCGAGCGAGAATAAGGGCTTTGGGGAATCCTTTAATTTACTCATATCCAATACCTCCCCATAACATTTTTTACCCTCTTGCTTTTCTTTATTCTGCACAGCAATCATTGGTTCTGTAGAATATGCCTTAGCCAAAAAACCATTGAGGTCTGAATTTCCAAGATCATTGATAATGTCATCGGCAAGATACCGAACAAAGCCATCCAGTTCAATTTCCTCAGGGAAGTTCTTTCCGATGTGAAACTCGAACCCGTGACCACCAGCAAAAGAATAAGGTATTTCCTCAATAATACCTTGGATAAGCAAATAATCTTTAGCATCGTAGAATGCAGTATCAAATGGTCCATTATTATCCCTTAAGTAAGTCATTCCTGTAAATGTGGAACCGTATATTTTGTACCACTCACAATCCAAAAGATAAATTGCTTTTATCAGCTTTGTTCTACCCAAGCTTTGAGGAAAGTTTTTTATGAAATAGATCATGACATTTTGCAGCTTATTCATTCTTATCCTCTTTAAATTATTTCCTCTAATAATTATTTTATGCTCACAGTTGTATACTGTTGTACGTTGCTATACCCAAAGTATAGCCCTAAAATTAAGCAAAGTGAAGATATTTTTCAGCCAACTGCTGATTTTGTAAAATTGACCATCATTCAAATATTGGATATTATTGAAATATTGGAAAATCTTATCTAGGCGGTGGTTAGTATGGATTCTGCAACCACGATTACTACAAGACTTAATGATTTTATGAAGCAGGAGGGATTAAGCTTAAGTCAATTTGCTCAAAAAATAGGTATAAATATCGGAACATTAAGTTCTATTCTAAGTGGAAACCGAACCTTGAGTATTGAACAATTGGACATTATCACTGAATGTATGGGTTTAGCAAAAGGTTATTTCTATATTCAGTATTTTGAAGAAGTTCTAGCAGAATCTACTCCCAATTGGCGCAGAATTAAACCTTTTATTTATGGGTGTGCAGAGATTGGAAATTGGGACTTGATTCATAAAGCCGTTCAATTGCTGCTCGACAACTTGTTATATTCTCCACACCTCTTTGAAGTGGCAGAAGATTTCTATACAATCGGTAAAAAAGAAGCTGCTATCATTTTATATGAAAATGTTGCTCTCAGTGAAAGAAGTCAGCATTCAGAACGTTTGGCCCTTTGCCAATATCGCCTGTTTATGTGCAAACTTGGAAAGGATCAAGAAAAAAATTATCAGTCAGCAATACAATTTGAATTATTCGTTGATCGCTTGGATGAGTACGATCAGTTGGAAGCATTGAAGGATTTAGCGAATACATACCGTTCATTACGCCGGTGGGACAAAGTAGAGGAAACGGCTGAAAAACTCAAAAACAAGGCTGAAATCCTATATCAAAGAACTACAAAATATAATCATCAAGACTATAAACTAACAACACCACTTTTCACATATATAGCTTACTCAAATCTACTATTAGGCAGCGTTTTTGAAATCAAGAAAGACTATGAACGAGCCATGCAATACATCTCATTGTATGCAAACTTAGATTGGGTAAGAGAAGATGATAAGGATACGCTTATTTGGAAAGAAAAATTCTATGCTTGGGCTAAGATGAATACAATGGTCACCAAGTTGTCAGCTGGAGATTTTAGCGTACTACCAGAATACATCCAGTATCTTGAATCCAACAAAGACGAACGATTGCTATCTTTATTGAATATCATCGAAGCGGCCAATCGTTATCATTATAATGTTGATAGCATTCTTGAAAGATTTGATATTTCTTCAATAGTCAAAGCAGAACATTCAAATGATGTTTATACTAAACAGACTATTGAAGAACGTCTTGCACGTTTTTATTTTGAATTAGCTGACTATCATCTAAGCAAAGGCCTTTATAAGGATGGTTTTAAGCACTTAATGAATAGCTTGAATAAATCAGCATCTATTAATGAAAAAACCTGTATAATTAAGTGTGTAGGCCTATTTGAAAGCTTACGTGAAAAGTGCGATAAAGCCTTAATAGAAGCCTACCAAAAAATAATTACAGAGGTGTATAATAATGAAAAGAAAACTGGCAGTACTATTTATGTCTAGTCTCTCGTTAATTGTTCTTTTTTCTCCGCCAATTATTCACCTAATGGATCATCACGGAGGAATGTGAAGTTCTATAACATTTACACTAACAGACCAGTTCGCGAACTGGTCTGTCTAATTAGGGCTTGCTGAACGATTCTTTAACCGAAACTCATGGCTAGGCGACTGCGAGATAGCAGCGTAAAAATGAGGCAAAAAAGAACGCGGAGCCTGCGCTCCAGGTTCATCACCAGAAGTTGCAGCGTAATCACGGATTCACTTGTCTTTGCGAGGCGTGCTCGAATACAGCCAAGCCCGTACTTGCGCTTGCCTTCTCCGAACTTGCCTTCGATTGCGTTTCGTTCTCCGGTATCCTGTTTGGCCACTTGCCTATCTTCGCTTGTCGGGCCGTTTTTCGGCTTGCGTCCCAGTGCCGGTCCGCTGAGCCGAATCCCATGCTGTTTGCAGAATCTCCGGTTTTCGCGTGTGCGGTAGATCTGATCCGCTTGGACGACAGCCGGATAGAATCCCATGCGGCTGCGATACTTCTCGATCACGTCCATGAGCGTCGTGCTCTCGTTGAAGTTATCCCAAGATAGCCGATCAAGGAACGCGTAGCCCTTCGTCATGCTTACCGCGATCTTGGCTCCGAACTCACGCGCGCCTTGGCTTTCCCGCGCACGATCGGCCTGACATGCGGCTGATGAATGCTGACGACCCGGTCTTCCATCTGGTGGGAACGCTCGTTGTACATGTGAAGCTGCTGACGGTACAGTTCGTGAATCACCAGCAGGTCGCGATAGGCTTTGCGGCCAAGTAGCGTGAGCGGTTGCGACTTGGCTTGCTCGGCGATGATGGAGAGGTTCCGTCCAACGTAACCGAGTTGCCTCCTGATCGCTTTGCGAATCACTTTCGGCCCCGGTCTGCGTTGCTTGGAAACGGCCAGAAACTGTTTGCGCGCTTTTTCCCGGTACGTGCGCGGTTTCGCCATTTGTCCGATGACCGGCTCATGCAGCGTATCGATGATCGCTTCGAGCTTCTCCCGCGCTTCATTCAACAGATTCAGATCGGTCGGATACGCCACATCCGACGGGGCGCAGGTGGCGTCCACCAGCAATGTCCCTTGATTCGGTTGTTCTGGCGTTTCCGGCGCCGCGGTGGAATCGATGGCCTTGTCGGACGCTTCAGGCGGCACCGCCGCAGGCGTTTGCGCTGCCGATTCCACTAGCGTTTCCTCGAACAGCGCTTGCTGTTCAAATTCGGTTTCGGTTGCAGCGGCGCGAGGCGTTGACCGCTTTCTTTTCCCGCCACCGCTTCCACTGCCCGGATCGTTGTTATCGTCTTTCGTTTCCTTCGCACCCTCGATGGCGACGATCTCGTTCAACTCGGCCAGTACGTCGGTCAAACGTTTACGGAAATGCGTCATCATCGAATGATGGAACGGCGGCTTCATCACAAATCCGGGCAAACCGATGAAGTATTGCATATAGGGGTTCTCGCTGATTGACGCCAGGGTTTCTCTATCGCTCAACTGCATGCGTTCCTGAATGATCAGCGCGCCGAGCCCCATCCGCAGGCTGATCGTTTGCTGACCGCGGAAGGTGTCTTTGAAGAAACGACCGTATTTCTGTTCAGCTGCCGCCCACGGCACCAACTGTGCCAACTGAACCCAACGATTCTTTTCATCGAGTTTTCCGCCGAAGGGAAGAAAGAAATCGCCAGGAAGGATCAATTGATTGTCGAGATGCGCGGTTGGCTTGAACAATTTCGTCACTCCATCTGCAAGGATTTTGGTCTGTTTTCCGAAGATTCCTTTGCATATGATTTCGACAAACACATCCCAAATCCCTTGTTATTATGCGGTTTTTTACATCTTTTCGGGGCGTTCAGCAAGCCCTAATTATTTAGTAATTGCAAGGAGCTTTATGATTGATGGATAGGGGAGGGGAATAGGTAGGGGAATAGAAAAAGCCGTTCGATACCCCTGAGGGGGAGGGAACGGCTATAAATTGAGATTAGCGGTCTACCAAAGATGCTTGCTCGTTGATGTAATTAATAAGCGCGGCGGGCGGTTGCTTCATCATCCCAAGAAGCTCTTTCAATTTAGATAGGGAAGTCGGATTAGCCCACTTCAATTGCTCGCCAACAACATCATTTAGAATAGTGACTTTAAACAGCCCACTTTCATCTTCATCATCGTAATCGATGTAGACATCAAGGTCATCTTTTTGAAATCGAATGCTCTTGTAGAAGCCAGGATTCTTCGTGTAGCTGCCGTATTGACCATTGTGATACCCTTTAAAAACAAGAATAATATGGTTCTCCCTTGCCACTTGTTTACCAACAAAATCATATCTTCTGTTGAAAGCTGAAGCATTAGATCGCCTCCTGATTTTTGATATACCTATATAAATCTGATGGCGATCCGGCTCCAAAAAGTAAAAAGGTCGACCCCTGAATACGAAGTCGACCCCATATGGGGGATAAGACATGATGAACCTTGGTTACTCCTCGATTAAAACCAATACAACAGAATCAAGATGTATGGATGTCTCCATAGATTTTCAAACAAAAAGCAGGGGTTCATTCCCCTGCCCGAACCCCATAGAAAAATCAAACTTCCTCAAAAGACTCCATAAACTCTTCCTCTCGCTCTTCCGCCATTGATACTCCATAACGGCGATATTCATCATAAATAATGGTTCCCTCTAGGTCAATAATGCCAAGATTCGTTTGCCCATTCACTTGACTTTCGAGAGCCGTTAGACTTGGATGGAAAATAACCCCTTGTTCCACCCAGTAATTCAATATTGCTGTGACCTCTTTATCGAAATTATAAGAGGACTTTACCCCAAGGACTCGAACATCAAGGTTCTCCCTATACGTGTAGGGAATCACGTAAAGATACACGTAGTTACCATTTTGCAAGGCTAACTTACAACCCTTGAAATAGACCCTACGCTTGTTCGGAGTCAAAATCAAAGCACACATGTTTAGACGGTAAACATGTTTTCTCGGGAGAATATAGATGTACTTACGTCCGAAACCGGTATCAATGTAATCCACGTACTTAAACCCCTCAGATGGCTTATGCTCCCTACCATCCACAAACCTTCTCAAACCAATCGAAATCTTACTCACCACCGCTACACAATCATGACTAACCGGGATTTGATCGTAAACATAATTACCCGAACTATCCCGACGAAATGACCCATCCGAAAGAACTTGACGCTTCTTCAGAGTCGTCCGACCGACTAACTGAACTTCTTGCTCATTCAAACGGTCAAAAAACATCTCCGTTACCCCTTTAATGAAAGCCATACGACCCTTAGGAATGCCGTTAATCATGGTATCCAATCGAGGTAATGGTAAATCCGTAATCTTAAAGGAATGTGCCATGCTTCTACGACCATTCATCATATCCCTAAACTCTTTCGCAAAGACTGCATCGTTTGTCTGCATAAAACTCCCACCTCCTTATAGTAGAAGGACTTTAATCACTAAAGAAGGACTTAATGAAGTATAATCCTGAATTTCGAAAGTATCGCTTCTTGAAAATATGAAAAGGGCTCCGAATCTTTGGTAGAATGGTGTTTACTTGGAACACTACACCCAAAGAGAGGAGCACCTTATAGGTGAAGTCTACCACAACGATCAGCAAAATTAAAACAGAATTTTCACTACAAAACGCAACGAGCTGCGGCGGCATCAAAATCTTCCTGGCCTTTCTCGAAAAAATCAAACTGCCGGAGGCGATGTGCAGCCTCTCCGGCGGCAAAGCGCGCAACTCCCTCTTCCCCGTTTACCGTATTCTGCTCTATCTCATCGTTGGCTGGATGCTTGGCTGCGAACGGATTTTTCATTTCCGTCGTTTGCAAAGCGACGTGCTGCTGAGGCGCTTTCTCGGCGGCCGCTGCCCGCATCACAGTCTGTTGTACAAGGAATTGATCCGGCTTGGTCGTTTCTGTCCCTCTCTGGTTAACGAACTGCGGAGGCTGAATCAAGAGATCATTCGACCCTGCTTGCCACCTGAGCTGATTCTCGATCTGGATTCCACGGTAGAGACCGTGTATGGCGATCAGTCCGGCGCGGCCAAAGGCACAAATCCACACAAGCCCGGGCGTAAGAGCTATCATCCCCTGCTTGCCTTTGAAGGCCAGAGCCGACTAAACTTGAACGCCGTGCTTCGACCGGGCAATACGCACTCTTCCACCGATGCGGCCGACTTCCTGCGGCAAACCTTTAGACTGCTCGACGAACACAAAGTGAAGTACGCAAGGTTCGACAAAGGCTTTGGCGGTGAAGATTTTTACAGCTTGTGGGAGCAGCACCACATCGGCTATGTCGGCAAGCTGAAATGGACCCAGCGGCTGGCCAAGGAAGTTGGGGCTTGTCGTTACTGGACGCGATATGTCGACGAAGAGTGGATCATCGAAGGTATTTGCTTGATCTACCAAGCGACCTCCTGGAACAAGGCGCGTCGTGTAGCGATCATCCGTAAGGCGCAAGTGTTCGAGGAGGGCCAAGGCCGCATTGTATTCGATTCGGACTGGCAGTACGAAGCCATGGTGACTAATCTGGAATGGGAACCGATCGATTTGTGGCGATTCTACAATCAGCGCTGCTGCATGGAAAATTACATTAAGGAAGCCAAGAACGGGTTTTCCATCGATCGCATTGCGACAGGCGATTTTAAAGCCAACGAACTGGATCTGTTGATCAAGCTGCTCGCCTACAATTTGTTCGAGCGCTTCAAACGCGACTGCTGTGAGCCAGTGCATCAAGGTTATACGATTGCCCGGTTCCGCTTGGAATTCTTTCATTGCGCCGCGACGCTCATTCGGCATGGCCGCTCTATCCTACTCAAGCTTGCGAGGGACTTTCCCAGCCGTTATGTCTGGAAACGAATCGAGGTTCGAGTGGCGCAGTTAGAATAATGATAAGCAAAATTTTACATGGAAATCAGGACTGCCTCTTCATTGGGGAGGGGGAAAGACCATCCGCTACAAGCTCCCGTCTCCATTGGGCATGGAAAATTCCTGCATTTTTACATCACAAGTCGTCATTGCTTCAGCATCTTGCATTGATCTTATGCGCTTTCGAAATTCAGGTTTAAGTAAAATCAATGCACTCTGCAAAAGCCCAGATGCCGCTAAAATATATACAAAAGGTGCAAAAACAGCAGACATGGTTGCAATTACGCGATTCAAGATTGATCCTTTATTTTCAATTTCTGCATCCGTTGTTTCAACATTGACTAATTTGATAAACGGCGCTTAAATCAGGGAGCAGGTCGGAAAGGATGTATGGGACATGAGTTTGAAAAAAGGACGCTTATCTTCAAGACAGCTGACTGTGCTTTCCCTGTTTGTGTTTGTTGGCGACATGGTGCTGGTTTATCCCTTAACCATGGTGACCGATTCGCATCAGGACGCCTGGATAGCCGGTTTAATCAGCTTGCCGCTGGGGCTCGCCGGCATGTTGATTCCACTTAAAGTACATTATTTTTATCCTCAGATGAACCTTATCGAAAGCATTAATAAAATACTGGGAAAATGGGCCGGAACCGCAGTCAACCTGTTCTACTTGTTTTTCTTTCTGATGGCAACATCTATCTACCTTCGTGCAATCGAGGATTTCATGTGCACGCAAATTTTTGAAAAGACTCCAGGAGGCGTTTTCGTTTCATGACCTTTTTCCTGGTGATATACGGCCTCCGCCTTGGTCTCGAGACGCTTGGCAGGGCCGCTGAAATATTTTTGCCGCTGTTCATTCTGTTTTTCGCTTCATTGATGATTCTGCTGCCTCCGCAGGTCCAATTGGAAAATCTGTTCCCGATCATGAATACGCCTTTGCCCAAATTGCTGCACTCCGTGTTGTTTGGCATCAGTTATCCGTTTGGCAAGATGATTGTATTTCTGATGGTGCATCCGTACGTCAAGCAGAGCAGGACTACCAACCGGGATATTTTTCTCTCCATGATAATCGGAGCCGCCATCCTTAATCTGATTTTATTTCTTTCCCTTACCGTTCTGGAGCTTATCTAACCGAGCATCATTTTTACGCCACCTATATTCTGGCCCAAAAAAATCAATATCGGCAACTTCCTGCAGCGAATCGAAGCGCTTATGGCCATCGTGTGGATAATCACCACCTATTTCAAAACGGCACTGTATTTCTACGGCTTTACGCTCGGTACCGCCCAATTGGTTAATCTGAAAAATTTCCGTTCCTTGATTTTTCCGGTTGCGTTCCTCTCGTTTGGACTTTCGCAACTGTTATCCAAGGATATTATTTTTTACATGAAAAAAATCCCACCCTATTGGCTAGACTGGGATATTACCGTTGCTTTTGTTATTCCTCTGCTGCTGCTGATTGTTTATTATGTCAGAAATCTATGTTCCGATTAGCACGATAATCGGTCGGGCTTACCCCGTACTGATTTTTGAAAATTCGGCTGAAATGAGCGGCATTATTAAACCCCCAATTCAAAGCGATATCAAGTACAGTACGGTGAATTTGGCTGGCATCTCCCAGATCCCGTCGACAGAACTCCAACCTACGGTCACGAATAAAGGAGGCAACGGTCAGGCCTTCCTGTTCAAACAGTTTGTGTAAGTAGCGGATTGATATTCCTAGATTATTTGCAACCATAGACGGGGATAGGTTAGGGTTGGCGAGATTGTTCGAAATGAACGCCCGTGCCTTCGCTCTTTGCATATAAGCAAGCGAAGTAGCTTCGTGATGATTATAACCGGATACGGCGCGAAGCGCAGTTGCCAGCAGATCCAAAGAGTTCTCAACTATTCGCATCCCGGTGGCCTCATCAAGATATGGATAGTTGGCGGCAACATTCCTCAATAAAGTAGAGGCCATATTCCCGACCGGGTTTTCTATCCCGGGAATCCTGATAGATGTCAATTGTTCAGCTTGTTTATAACGGGACAAAAGCAAGGAACGAGGGAATCGAAACACGACCTGTTTAAAGGGGTGTTCGAAATGCAAAACATAGGGTCTCGTGCTATCGTACAAAACGAAGTCACCCGGATGAAGATAAGCTTCGCGTTTTTCCTGCTCGGTATATCCCTCTCCCTGGAGTTGCAAACTCAACAGAAAAAAATCGTCCAAAGACTTGGCGATTTGACTTCGCGAACGAACCACATGCTGGGGATCTGCTGACACAACCGAAATTTGAATTTTGTCTAAATCCCCAGTTTCTAATTTCCCCATGAACGTTTGACGGGAGAGCTGAGAAGCATCCAATTGTACAAAAACATCGCAAATTTTCTCCCGCCAGTAGGAAAAACTTTCCTTTTCAGTTACTTGCTCCGTTGACAAGATAGTTCGCATATGGAATCTCCTCCTATCACTTGATCTCACCCCATCATTATGTCATATTTTCTGCCATATAATCAACAATATTTGATGATAAGTGCACAAATCGGCAAATTCCTCTTCTCTCACAGTAAATAAACTCAAATTTAAAGAGGATAAAATGTTTATGTAAGAAAATATAACTCATCGAGGAGTGATTTATACCATGTCTCATTTTCCAAATTTTCGAGTTGCAGCCGTCCAAGCATCGCCTATCCTATTGGATCTGGATGCCACCATTGAAAAGACTTGCCGGCTAGTCGATGAAGCGGCATCAAATGGCGCAAAAGTGATTGCCTTCCCGGAGGCATATATCCCGGGTTACCCTTGGTGGATTTGGCTTGGAAATGCTGACTATGGCATGAAATATTACATTGATCTGTATAAGAACGCAGTAGAAATTCCCAGCCTAGCTGTGCAGAAGCTTAGCACAGCAGCCAAGCGCAACCAAGTATACTTCTGCGTATCCGTTACCGAGAAGGATGGCGGATCTTTGTATCTGACACAACTGTGGTTTGATCCTCGCGGTGATCTTATCGGCAAGCATCGCAAATTCAAGGCTACGAACGCAGAGAAAGTAATCTGGGGAGACGGAGATGGAAGCATGATGCCGGTGTTTGAGACGGAATTCGGCAACCTCGGCGGCTTGCAATGCTGGGAGCACTTCCTGCCGCTAAATCTTGCAGCCATGACTTCCTTGAATGAACAGGTGCATGTGGCTTCATGGCCGATCGGTCTTCCGCAAGAGGGCCATTTGTTTGGAGCCGAGCAATGCTTAATCGCCACGAAATACTATGCCATCACGAACCAAGTGTTCTGCTTGCTCTCCTCACAGATCTGGACGGAAGAACAGCGAGATCGAATCTGCGAGACGGAAGAGCAGCGAAATTTCATGGCAGTTGGCCACGGCTTTGCCAGAATCATCGGCCCTAACGGCGAGGAAATCGGCACTCCGTTAGCCCATGACGAAGAAGGCATTACTTATGCGGATATTGACCTTGAACAGATCATTCCAGGCAAGTTCCTGATCGATTCCGCCGGGCATTACTCCACTCCGGGATTCCTCTCACTGACCGTTGACCGGACGGAGAAAAAACCCGTTAAACATATCGGTAACTATAAACAGGAAATAGTTACCTTCGATGAGCTTCAATTCAATCAGGAGTGATTAAGATTTAAAATGCTGCATAATAGAAAGGGCTGAGAATACCTTACCCATTTCGGGTCGGATAGCTATACCTGGCCCCATGACTCCACTGGAAAACGCTTCGTCCTCTACCTGTTGAGGCGGTGCAATATTTCGCCGAAAATGAATCAGAATAAAAAGGCAGAACCCTAAAACGATATAGTATCGTTCCTGGGTTCCTGCCTGTATTGACATCCCCCTCTTCGCTTCAGTGCTTTTGCCACAAGTCTCAAGGTGTACAAGTCCATACTCAAGCTCATGGATGCAGAAATCAAGTAGATTGCTGAAAAAAGATTAAATTACTCATGACTCCTCCTTGTTACAGACTCCTACCCCTCGACGAGCTTGCCAAATAACGCATAACGGGCGTTATCAAACTCGTAGGTGCAAGTAACCAGCGAGACAATGCGATCCTCCCCTGTCACTGCCACCTCGCTCCCGAAGGTTGAAGCTGCTCTTAGTTCATCTATATAGGCAAGAAAATCATCATCATCGAATTCATAACGAACAAACTCCATATCCCCGTCAGCGATGATACCGGCGAATATCTCAATTATATATTCTTTGTTCGGCAGATAGAGGCTTAGATATGAATGCGTCTCATAATAAGCCGGGTTCCTGTATTGGGCCAAGGATGAGAACATCGATCCATCCTTCATATTATGTCCATAAATTATGGTGTTCCTGTCAGAAAAATCGCCAGCTACTCTATAATCGACAAATAGACTTCCAAGCCTGTTCTGTTCGCCCGTAAACAAATGATTCAAATAGAACCGCATTATCTTGCCCCTTCACTACAGGGTAATCAATCACCGTATCCTCCGCAGCCAGCCAGGCCACAACTTCTTAATTGACTTGACGAAATGCGGCAAAATCGACCTTTTCATCAGGAGCAGCTGAGAATGAGGCTCCATCATCGCTGCCTGCAGTTTGATTGGTCCATGCAGAGCTCATTTGCTGTCTGAGCAACGCGTAAGACTGATCCCCTCTGTCATATTCTCGCTGAACAGAAATAATCAGGGGTTCGAAGATAGGTTCCAGTCTGTTTTTCAGCGCTTGCTGACTTACCCTGTCCCGTATCGCCGGAATGCCGAGTGGACGCTTCTCGTTTAGCTTCCCCTTCTTGGGAATGAAAATCCGTTTGACCGGCATCGGTCGGTACGTACCCTGCTTCAGTTCTTCGTGGAGCCGTTCCAATTCCACCTCGGCTATTGCTTGAAATGCCGGGATGGCGACCTTGTCAACTCCACCACTGCCTCCAGAATCAAATAACCGGATTCCAGCTTCTTTCTTGGCTGGAAACATGCATTAAGGAAGTTATATCGTTACCAATCTCTAACGTCGCAATTGAAATAAAACGTTTACTTAGAAATATAAAAGAAGATGCGATAACATCACATGATGCTAAACAAATTGCATCTTTTTTCTTGCATCTAACAAGCGAACAAAGTAACAATCTAGCACAAGGCTTTTTTGGTATCTACACTCGCCAAGATACGACATCAAAAACGAGAGAAAACATACATCTGCTGCTTCCATTTCTATGGGGGAGTGTAGACGAAGATGTAAAAAAGGGGTTTGGTATAAGATACGGGAGATTCGTTGCAAATAATGAACAAACTGAAAAACAACTCGCAAGACAATTCCTTGAAGTCGTTCAAGCAGAATCGTATATCCCGGATGATCTTAGAGCAACAGAGATAGACACAGCTCTTCAGAACTTACGTTATGCACACCGCTCGTGGAATAATTACTATAACGAACCGCCATTTGCTAGAGAATTGGAGAAACTCGTTGGTTCACATGGTAGGCTACCTAATCAAATTGAAAAGGAATATGTAACAACATTAGTTGAAGTATTTATTACTAATGGTAATGGGAAGTGTTGGGATGCAGAGCCAATTTACACTCGTTTAATTGACCAATTTGATTCCAATCAAGCTCTCTTAGCCATTTTGTCATTCAGCAACTCAACCATATCTAGTAGACTGCAATTCTCGCTATGCGAAAGTCAATATAAATTACTTCTTGAAATGATGAAAACTAAAGTTTCTGCACATGCGGTTAAGGAGTTGATTGATCAAATTGAAAAATATAACGGTCCGCTTCACAGAATGAAAGATGACTCAAATTTCAAGAAACGAATTGAACCACTTCAAAAAATCATTGGCTAGCAACATGAATATCCATTTTAGATAACGACATTTAGTGCTTTGGTGACAACAATAATGGAAATGAGACCGATTTAAACTGCTCCTCTCGTCAAGTATGATTACAAGAGTCAGGTGACAGACAAGAAGATGATTCCTGTGCAATACAAGAATCATCTTCTGCAAATTAATCAATATGGTTCTAAAAATCTTACACCACTAAAGTGAATTAAATGGGACGGTTTGAAACAACCGTGCATACTCCTCATGCCGTTTACCATCAACGGGTCCGTGGCTTGTCACTAATTCAACGAATAATAACAAATCTCTATAGGATAATAAATCACAACATCCATTATTTTTCCATGCAAGTCAATCCTGATCCCCAATTTAAGCAACAACTTTTCATCAATTTTTTTTTGTTCAAGACTACACTTCGTATTTCCTATCAATCAAGCGGTTAAAACACCAAGTAAACTATGGACTGTTATTCAGCATAAAAGAAATAGTAACAAGTAGAACCATCAACTTCAATGCTTATTTTGTTCTCTCCCTTGACAGTGAAAAATGAGATCCAAGTAATGTTAGGGTTGGATGCAGTCGGCCGACCATCTATCGTTATATCATTAAGTTGTATTAGAGGATCTGCTTCATAAGGGACTTCGAAATCTATATTTATTTGCTCACCGATGGATGTTTCAACCCGATCGCCAGAAGCTATCGCAAAATATCCATTGGCACCGCTGTTCGGAAAGAAATAATGAGCATTAATAGATGAAATGCTGAACGAAAGAGTCGGTAGATCATCCTTATCTGCTACACTATCCTCATTGGGACTATCCAATCCGCTTGCTCCTACGTTGCCAAAGCCCATTTTGCCATTAGAGTCTTTGACCTGGGCTGTATCATCAGCTGGCTTGGTGATGGAATTTCCGAGTAATATTCCTCCTGTACTTAACGTGTTACTGGTAGAGCGGGTAGCTGGAACGTCTGGCTGCCATTGAGGAAAAATAGAGTAGTAAAAGGCAACGGTAACAAATCCCCAAAACACCGTACCTTTTAGAAGATAGCCAAAATCATTAAATTTATCCCAGAAAGCAGACCAAATAAGAAGAATAAGCAATATTAAAAATAACAGTGATGAAGCAATCAAACCTATATATTTTCCAACGTCCCAAACTTGATCCCACACTGTAATCATCCTCTATGATCAAGGAAATCTATGAATTTCGTTTTAAAATGTAATCTCTATCCATATAAAGTTCTAATTTAAAAGGTATGCTCTTTGTCTGACTATTCTGGTTCTCCCCCAATAAACTCGCTCAAAATACTTTATTCTTTTTGTACTTTAAACTCATGAATAGCTCTGTTGTAATATGTATCCGATACCTTGACAAACTCTGGCGTGTATTTCTGAATTGGCCCACCATAATCCACTACCCGTTTACGTCCTTCATGGTTTTCTACAACAAAAACCCTGACTTGATGTATCGCAGCGGTTAAAAACTCTTCGTCTTCAACTAAGTTCTTAAAGATTCTTCTCATGTTCATTACTCCTTAATCCAATTCCAGCATCTTTATCAGGAATATTGACTGCTTTTTTTGCCATATCAACTAGTTTATTTAAAACACCAAATATTACTTCCGTATTATAACCTCCAATAAAAATAATTAAATTCACCAGATATACTCCAGTAATCTGCTCGTTTTCAATCTTACAAATATTCAAAAATATTATAGGGAAGATCAATGCAAGTAAGGCACGGAGTTCAAAAGAATTTGTAGCTCTAAAAACTTTTGTATATAGATGCGTTAATGCCCCTAAATAACCAAGTACTGCAAGTGACATAAAGAAAAAAAGATTATACAAGAAATTATTAGCTGGTGAAGCGAATTTATAAAAGATTAACATCAATTCGAAGCCTAAGATTAAGTAAATCGATAATGTAATTATTTTATTATTTTGCCTTTTTTCTGCTGAATCAATAATTTTCTTTATCTTTAGTATCTTATATTTTTCTTTAATTAAAGATCTTGCATCGAATTCCTTGGAGTTAAGCTCTCTCTCTATTTTTTCACAACGCCTTATGGCTTTTAGATTATAAGGCTTCACCCCATTTTCTATTTCGGTCCTAATTTGTATTATTTCCTCGATAAGCATATCCTGAGTAATATACATAAATATTTTTCCTCACCTTTTATTTAATTGAGTGTTTTGCATAATTCCGTTTCAGAGAAGAAGCGATAGCATATTCACTGTCGTTAAGGGGTAATTTTCGAAAATGGTATTATATGGATGAAGAAAAGGGCAGACTTGCAGAATTTTAGAACAGCTCGTTTTTTAAGCGGCAGCCCGTTTTGAATGATGAGAAACGGCGAGCGCAGATGCAAGCAGAACAATGGCATTCAAATACTGGTGAGTTGTGACTTTCTGAATGCCCCGGACATGTGCGGCGTCTGCCGTCAAATAGGTTTTCAATCGGGAGTTGCAGCGTTCTACGCTGGTTCGTTCATTGTAAAGTTCCTTCCAACGCTTTGTATCCCGATGAGGGATGCTGTATCGCCGGAGATCATCCTTCGCATTTACTTTGACGACCATTCCATAGTTTGAAGACGAGCAGGCAGCCATGCCAAGCGGACAGTCGACTTTACCCGTGGCATGCGGGCAGCGAAATTTATGCATATCGCCGTCAACTCCCCAGTATGTCATCGCATAACCCATGGAACAGCACGGTGTTCCGTTCGAGGTCATGCCAGCAGGCGGTTCCTTCTCCCCCCGAAGATTAAGGGGAATGATGGCTTGTGCCTTGACGTTGCGGGCGGCCTCATAAACTTTCATTTGGTCGTAGCCCGCATCGAGTATGAAAAATCGTGTGCTCGTCCTGGACGCTGTTTTCTCGATCAGGCCCGGCGCCATTTCTCCATCATTGACATGCGCCGGCGTTACTTCCAAGGCGATCGGCAATTCACTTTTCGTATCGACCGCCAGATGAATTTTGTAACCAAACCATGTGATTTTATTGCCGAAGGAATCAATTTTTGCGCCCCAGTTCGCATTACCCGTTTGCTCGCTTTTGCGTTTGGGCTGCTTTTTCTCGTAAGCGCGGAGAGCGGCGCTGTCTATGGCGACGTTACTGCCTTCTATGATACCTTCCTGCTGACAGCGTGTGACCAAATCCTCAAAAAGCCGTTTTGCCAAGTCCTTTCTCGTCAGTTCTGAGAAAACTCGGCTTAATGTGGATATGGAAGGAGCTTCTCGATCCAGCGGAAGACCACACTGATAACGAAACCGGAGATCCGTATCCAAACGCTTATGCAACCCTGAAAAGGTACTTATTCCTTCAAGCGGCGCAGCCAAGAGTGCTCGTAGAATACCTTGTCTGCAGTATCCCTCAGCGCCTCGGGGTGAACGGCTTCTCAGTTCCTTGGCATACGGTCTCAGATCGAGAGAACTGAAGAAGATCGGCAATCTCTCCTTGGGTTGAATTTTTAAAAGTTCTTCGAAGGAAAACAGACATTCTTGGAGAATATACAAAGTGACTTCCTCCATCCTTGAGGTTTTTGGGTTTGGTCACTTGAAAACTTCTCCAAGTTGGGGTGAAGTCCCTTTTTTATGTCCGAAAATCCTTACGGCTCAAGGCCTCAGATTACTGCAAAACGCTCATATATGTCGATCATAGCCTTTACCACAGTTGTTTTGCCGGTGCCTGGATTCCCTGTAACAATTAGAATCTGCTGACGAAACATTTCTCTAATGGCTTCACGTTGCTTATCAGCCAAAACTATACCATGCTTCATCTGATACTGTTTGATTGAATTTTCTATAGAAGGCATAGCTCCGCCACTCCGGGTTGCCATGCAAGCCAGCTTATGAGCAAGTTTATTCTCATAGATATACAGGTGCTTCGGATAAATCTTATCTTCTTCCCATATTACTTGTTCGTGAGCTGCCATTAACTGAAGCTCTGTTTCAATATCCTGTTCTGAAACGCCTCGTAAAAGCTCTTTAGTCCGATCAATTAGTTCGTGTTCAAAGACAAAGCAATGACCACCCTTATAGCACGTCTCGTTAAGAACATGCTGTAACGCTGCATTTAAGCGATACGGTGAGTCCATACTAATGCCTATTGTCATAGCTATCTCATCAGCCTTAAGAAACCCGATTAGATGAATCTCCGTGAGTCGATATGGGTTGCGCCGCACAATATCAACGCACTCGTTCCCCCATTGCTTATACATTTTCGTTACAGTATCCGCAGAAATTCCGTAGGGCAACAGCGTCATCATAATCTGCTGAATTTCAAAATTGCTTTTAATGCTATCTGCAATTTTCACTGCACTTTTCGTGCCAATCCCCTTAATACCCATTAGACAAGCGGCACCCTCATGCATAATTCGTTCCAGTGCTCGATCACCGAGCTTTTGAACGATCAATTCAGCAGTTTTCACTCCGCACCCTTTGACGAATTTAGAACTGAGGAAGGAAATAATCTGGTCCTTGGTTTTAGGCAAAGGCCGCTCCCAGTGATCTACAGCAAACTGTAGTCCATATTTGGGGTGAGTCTCCCACTTACCATGAACAGTAATCCGCTCCCCTTTGTTTACTCCGTAAAGATTGCCTTTAATGGCAAAGGGTTCACCGCCGTTTTCCGGCTGCCAACGCGCTACACCAAAGGTATCCTCCTCACTCAAACTACCGTTACGTGGATGGATGAAGTACACCACATGGCCTGTGCTCGTTTCTAGTAATGGTGCTTCCATCAGCTAACACCTGACTCACGAAGATATTTAAACAATAAAGTTATCAATGATCGCGGTGATTGCAGCCATTTGCTTTGAAGATCAACAGAGTATATAATTTTGTCCAAAAAGGTTCTTGGAAAACTCACAATTTCTTTGTTATTTCTTACAAATGCTCGTACCCTTTCAGCCATTCGGTTCTTATGTTGCTGAATGCTTTTCAGTTCCCTTGCCACTACTCCAACCGGCTCTTCAGCCCCCTTTTCAAGCTGTTGTATCGCACTCATTGTGAGTTTGTGGATGGCTGAAATTGCAACATCCAAAGCTTTTAGTGCTTGTACGCGCTCTTCCTTAGTCTTGGCCATATTGACCTCATGCAGAGCATTCTTCATATTTTTCTCAACTTCATCGACTTGAACCTTTTCTTCCGTAGATCCAGGTGCCTCTTGCTCTTGAATAGGCACTGCAACTTCAACTTGTTGTTCCTCTGGCTCAAGCCCTAACATCTTTTGAAACTCTTCGGCTCCGATAACTTGTCCAGAGCCAGTAAATTGTTTTATTACTCCGGGGATACTCTTGATGAGATGCCACACATCGGCAGGTAAATGCGCCGAGCAATTATTTTCATCGACTGAGTAATTCATTTCAATAAAAATATAACCGGGCATAATAGCACGTTTAATCTCTTTTCCAAGCTTTCCCTGACCGAGCAATCGTCGAGTAGTTGTTGTAAATGTATGTACTGCCTTGATCCAATTTTGAGCGGATTCATTTCGAGCAAACGCCCACTCCATCAGCTTTTTAACATTGTTCTCTTTACCAGTCATAACCTGTATTGCAAATGCAGCTCCCATCAGAGTACCTCCTTCATCGTTTTACTCACTACATAGCTTTTTCTTGCTTTGCTTTTCGGCTAGCTTGAATCTCAGCAGCGTATTTGATATTTAAAGCTGCCAGCATTTTGTGCAGCTTATTCCAAGCTTTTTCAGATAAACCAGGGTTATATGGTTTTGAGATTTGCATTCTAATAATCGCCTCCAACAAAGTTTCTATAAAGAATACTTTTTTGAAATTATGTTTTCATTTAGTTTACTTTTGAGGTAAAAAAATATCATCAGGATACATATTAAAAAATGCTGCTATTTTTACTGCAAGATCATAGTAAAGTTTCCTTTTACCGTTCTCGATTTGCCAGTAGTAAACCTTACTTATCCCTACAGCATCAGCGACTTCCTGACAAGTTTTATTATTATTTTTTCTTATTTGCTTTAAAGTCAAGAGCACTATGCAGCACCTCCTTGAATAAACCATTAGTGAACTATACCCAGTATATGTTAGCGTTTAGTGAATTGTCAATGAATAATTTCTATTTAGTTAACTACATTGAAGTTAGCCGCTCGTTAACTTATTATTAAGTTAATTGAACTTGTTCTGGAGTGATTAAATTGTCTTTTCCCTATCGTTTAAAGCAACTTAGAAAAGAGCATAAGTGGACACAAGAAGAGCTAGGTGCAAAACTGAACCTAACTAAAGTTTCCATTTCAGGTTATGAAAATGGAAATAGAACTCCTGACATGGACACCCTCATAAAAATATCAAACGTCTTTAATGTGTCTATCGATTATCTCGTAGGAAAATCAGATGTACGTTCTGTTGATTCACCCATTATTTCCGGACAAGTCTTGAAGAATTCAATCACTAATTCTCCAAAGCCACCACTTCTTGAACAAATTTTTTTCGATGGTTTTTTAGAGGCTTCAAACGAAGAAAAGGAAGAAATTATTCGCTACTGGCATGAAGAAATCAAAAAGAAAAAGAAAGTACCTCCTACAGAAAAAGACACTGACGAATCCGCTTGGGATTTGAAAGATAAATAATTCTATAGCCCTTTAGGGCTTTTCTTTTACAGTTTAAACAGAACATACGTTCCGTTTAAACGTGTTTTCAAAGCTTAGAACACCATAATCACCAAGAAAAAGGACGATGTTTCATGAACTTAAACTTAGAGCAGCAAGTGAATAAACTCTTGAATTATCTCAATATCCACTACCCACACGAAATCGACATCGAAGCCATCGCTTATGCTTGTAAAGCCGAAGTCTTTCCAACTTCAATCCGCAGTCATTGTATCGCCCATCCCACAAAAATAGGATGGAGCGGTTTATATATCAACGATCAGTTATCTCTGCCTGAATGGCGACAGACCGTAGCCCATGAGTTGTGTCATCATGTTCTACATGTAGCCTCCCACTTAGAAATATCGAACTTACATATCCAGCGCCACGAAATACAAGCAGCACATTTCGCAGAGTATCTGCTTGTACCCCTTCACATGATCAATCATGACGATATTGCACACATCAATTACCTTGATGAAGGTATTCGCTGGATTGCTGAAGAATTTGTCGTTCCACTCGACTTAGCCAAAAATAGATGGGAAGCCTGGAATGCACAAAACATTAATGCTTAAGGAAGCGATGTATAAATGCGTGTTGCTATCTATATTCGTGTATCAACAGACATGCAAGCAGAAGAAGGTTTTAGCATTGAGGGGCAACGTAGTCGTTTAATCAGCTTTGCAGAATCACAGGATTGGGTCATACACGACTTTTACGTTGATGATGGCTATTCAGCAAAAGACTTAAAACGCCCAGATATGCAGCGTATGTTGGAAGATATGGAGAAGAAACTGTTTGATGTTGTTCTCGTTTACAAACTCGACCGCCTTACTCGTTCCGTAGGCGACCTACACTCCCTACTTAAAACATTTGATCTTTATGGCGTGAAGTTTAAGAGCGCTACAGAGATTTTTGAGACGACGACAGCAATGGGGAGGTTCTTTATCACCCTTGTCGGTGCAATGGCTGAGTGGGAGCGTGGGACGATCTCAGAGCGTGTACGCTTCGGAGTCGAGCAAATGGTTGCGGAGGGGCGACGTCCAGGTGGCGTAGTGCCCTATGGATACACGCAGGACGAGCAACTCATTCCTGAAGAGGCTGCACTGATTCGTGAAGTCAGAGATTTGTATATGAGTGGTAAAGGTTATAAATCTGTGGCTATGATTATGAATCGCTCGGGTAAGCTTCGAAGAGGGCGAGAGTGGACTGATGCTACCGTTGCCTACACATTAGAGAACCCATATTACGCAGGTATCATTAGGATTGGTTCAAAGACCCCTGCTGGTACATACGTTAACAGCAAACGAGATGAGAGGGTAAAGTGCGTATATGGTAAAGGATCACATGAACCTATTTTTACTCAAGAGGAGTATGAAGAACTCAAGAAATACATGAAACGGAAATCTCAAGGCGGATTCAGCAAAGTTGGTGAATACTGGTTTAGTGGCGTTTTACGTTGTGGTCGTTGTGGAGCAGCTATGTTTGGACGATTGACAACAAAAAGAACAACAACCAAAGGGATTGTCCGTACTCAATACTATATTTGCTCTAACCGTCATCACAGTAAGACGTGTGATCTCCCTATCTTTCGCCAGACACACATCGAACATTTGGTGTTCCAGTACATTAATCAAATTCAAGAAGATATGGAAAAACTTAATGAAGAGGCTATGAAAATATTTGCTGATGAAGGAAAAAAGAAAAGTGCAATCGACAGCGCCAAACGCGAGCTTTCAAAGGTAGCTGAACGTAGGGAAAAGTGGCAGTACATGTTTGTTGAAGGCTTGATTGGGAAGCAGGAAATCCGTAAGAGAATGGCTGAAGAGGATAAGCGTGAGAAGGAGATTCGCCAACGGATTGCACAAGAACAAAAGGCTTTTTCTGGCATACCTCGAATTGAGGAACTGGTTGGACTAGCAGAAGGCTGGGCGTATTTCGATGATCAAGAGAAAAAAGAAATTATTCATACTGTCTTTGATAAGATTGTAGTAAACACCGACTTACGAAAAATTAAAGGTGTGAAAAACAAGTTTTTTGATGCTTACATCCAAGAGATCTCGTTCAACTAACGACTCCATGTCTAATTCACTACCACAATACCCACGATGGACTTCCATCATGGCCGGTGTTCATCGCCTGCAGCATATCGAGCGCCTCGCTCCCCCGAACCTCGCCGACCACGATCCGATTGGGACGCATCCGAAGGGAGGAGCGGATCAGATCCCGGATGGCGATTTCCCCTCTCCCCTCCGTGTTGGCGTTACGGGTCTCCAGAGCGACCAGATTGGGGACCGTGACAATCTGAAGCTCAGCCGAATCCTCAATCGTGATCACCCGTTCGTCCGGCGGGATGAATTGTGACAGTGCATTGAGGAACGTCGTTTTGCCTGAGCCCGTCCCGCCGCTGATAAAGATGTTGTATTTCCCCACCACCAGCTGCTGCAGAAACTCAGCCGCCTCCGGACTCAGCGCTCTCCGGACGATCAAGTCCTGCATCGTCATCGGCGATTCGGGGAACTTCCGGATCGTCATCGTCGGCCCCTTCAGCGCAACCGGCGGCAGGACGATGTTGACCCGCGAGCCGTCCTTCAGCCTGGCGTCCACGATCGGCGAAGACTCGTTGACGACGCGGTTCACGCCGGCAACGATCGACTGGATAATGTCTTCAAGCCTCGACCTCGATTCGAACTTCAGCGGCAGCCGGGACACCACGCCGTCCTGCTCGATAAAAATATCCTCGTGGCTGTTGATCATAATTTCGGTAATCGCAGGATTGTCCACTAAAGGCTGCAAAATGTCGAGCCCGCGGAACGAATCGAAGATCCGCCGGATCAGGCTGCGCTTCTCCTGCGCGGTCAGCTCGCGAAGCTCAGGTCTCCTGAACACCGTCCGCTCGATATACTGCATCAGCTCCCGGTTGCCCAGCGCAGAAGTCACGTCCAGTCCGGACCGGATTTCTTGACGAAGCTCGCGGAACAGCCCTTCATCCATATCCCCTCACCCCTGAACCACTGACGAATGAGTCCCCCAAGAGGGACTTGCACAGCTTGAGGATATCCCGCTGGTAGATCGGCGAGCTGAGCAGCAGCTCTTCGTTGCTGTTCTGCTTCCAGGAAGGGATATACGGCAGAACGCCGTCCACCTCCGGAATGCACGCGGGCAGCGGATTGGCCAGCTGCCCGGTGAACCGGTTGACCACGTACCGGCTCTTTCCCGCAAGCTCGGCGAACAGCTCCGGCTGGCTCCGCTCCATAAACGCAAACCACTGGCCGTTTTTGTACAGATTGGTGATATCGTCCAGCATCAGCCAGACCAGGTGGCGGCATCCTTCCAGGACGGCGGCCAGGCGTTCGTTCGTCCCGGAATCTGTGTCGGCGATCACCACGTCGTACCGGCCGCTTGCCGCGATGCTCTGCAGCAGCTTCCGTGTATCGGCTTTCCCCAATTGAACCAGCTCTTTCAAATTGGTGACGGGTTTGAACCAATCCGCACGAATTCCCGGATGATGGACGGTGTACGGGTCCGGAGATACCATCGTCTGCACATGCTTCTCCTCCTGGGCCGCTTTCAGCTCATACAGCATCCCGGGCAGCCCCTCGGCACTCTCCGCACCGCCCCCCTGTCTGGGAAAAATTCCGCTGCTGTTCACGGTTTCGAGGTTCAAATAAAATACCGACAGGCCGGCCGCCCCCAGCTGTTTGGCCATATTAACGGCAGCGGTCGTCTTCCCGCTCCCGCCCACGACGGAGACGAAGCCGATCGTCACGGCCTCTCCGTCCGCCACCGGCAGTGTACGGCGCTGACCTTCCCTCCGGCATAAGCCGAGGATGGAAGCCATCAGCTCCGGAAGGGGCTGATATTTGGGGAGCACCGGTCCTTGTATAGAGGCAGCCTCCCCATGTCCGAGCAAAATCCAGTTCGGTATATCGCCGTTCTTCCCGGCAAGCCAGGGCTCCAGGAAAGCGGCCTCCCCAACGACGGCGTCGGGCAGCTCCTCGCCGTCCATATACTTCATAAAAGCGTCCAATTTAGTGAATCCGGATATGTGCAGCTTGTCCCCAAACTCGCTGCTGTGAACATAGTGCAGGATACCCTCCAGATACTGCGCCTCCTTGACCGCGAGCGTAATTCGGTATGGTACCATCACGAATGATCCCTCCTCGTTTCAGACAGCAAAAAAGCACCGTCCAACAACCCGCCTGGCGGGTGTTAAACGGTGCTTCCGTTATTGGTAAGTATTTACTTAATTTAGAATTTATCACATCCGGTCCGGAAACACAATACACTTTGACATGAAAAAATCGATCCGGTAACGGTTCATTTTTCACAGAAAACGGTTCCTAATCTCTGGCGTGGGCAGCAGGCAGGCTTCCTCCTTGCCAAACCAGCGGTACCGGTTGCGCGCGACCCAGCGATAGATCACGTTCCGGAGCGGCGCAGGCACAGCGATGAAAGCATACAGAAGCGGCCAAGGCTGCTTTAAACGCCGCACAATCCGCAAAGCCGCAGCAGATTCCGTATAATAGCGTCCGTTTTCAATCAGAACGACGGTATTTAGGGTTCCGACTGGCAAGCCGCCCTCCCGGAGCAGCTTCTCTCCAATCTCGGACTGGAGTGAGGCAAAATGGAATATTCCTGCCGGATCCCGTTGGAGAATGAACTTGGTCAGCCCCTGGCATAAATGACAGACGCCGTCAATCAGAACAATGGCATTTGGCTTACCTGTGCTTCCTTGCTGCATGGTCATCGGCGAGCCCTCCCTTACCTCCAGTATCTTCCTTATTGCCTCGTAAATCAAGCCACCTTATTACTCCCCGAAAATAGAAAAAAGCACGGGATTCATAATCCCGCACCTGTATCTCCTGGATGATATTAATGGGCAAGCGCCTTATCAATCCATTGGTTCTCAACGATTTGCTGTTCCAGCTCGCCTGTAAAGCTCTCCATGCACTTGCAAATAAAGTCTTTGCGGCATACAGGACAAGGAGTTTTCTGCAATCGGCTGATGTTAGTCATTTTCCATTCCGGAAAACGGTTATAGAACGCACGGCACTCTGTTCCGTCAGCCAGGTTGATAATGAATTCGTACAATCCGCTTTTTTCATTGCTGCTGGCTTCTCTGACGTTCGTAATGATCGGTCTGTAAGACATATGCATCACCCGTTTATTTAGTTTTCTTGCCTCGGACAAATAGTACGTAACAAGTACTTAGACATATTAAATGAATTTTATATATCATGTCAACAAAGAAGGGTATGTAATTCATGTATTTGGCCCCAATATGTCTCTACAGTACCGATCTCTTTTGCTTCCCTTCAATATAAAGGATGCCTAACTCCCAAAGAAAATATCCAGAATCGTGCCAAGCTGATCTTTCTTTTTCCCTTCCAAAATATCGGGATTAAGCACCTCGACATTCCCGCAATGCTTGCAGGAAACAAATAAATAATGGATATGCTGGATATCAAACATCTTGCTGAGGCCGGCTCCCGTCATGGAAACCTCACGGATGTCGCAGATCCGCCCCTTGCACTTAACGCATACAAAACGATCCTCAATGATGTCCTTAATG
Organism: Paenibacillus sp. SSG-1; assembly: GCF_002224835.1. Classification (NCBI taxonomy): domain Bacteria; kingdom Bacillati; phylum Bacillota; class Bacilli; order Caryophanales; family Paenibacillaceae; genus Paenibacillus; species Paenibacillus sp. SSG-1. The sequence continues at coordinate 7,374,615 of NZ_MBRK01000001.1, read as the reverse complement.
CTCAAGCTGATCTCCCCTTTCCTTTGGTGCCTAACTATTTTACGCCAGGGCGGTGGAAATCGTTCCAGGGATATGGTTATGCCGAAAAAGGATACGACAAAAAGCCGGAAGCAGCCGCCACCGCGTGGTGAGCCCCCGGCTTTTGTTACGATGATAAAATTCAGCGGAGCTAAAACCATTCCATCATCGCACGGAAAACTTCCGCGAAAAGCGGCCAGTTTTCTATGAAGGTACGTCGATAGACGTTCGGATACATCCTGACGTTATTTAAATAACGTTCAGCTCGACATCGATATTCCCCCGCGTGGCTTTGGAATACGGGCAGAATTCATGCGCCTTTTTCGCAAGCTCTTCCGCTTGTTCGCGTTCGATTCCGGGCAGCTTGATATCGAGACGGGCCGCAAGGCGGAAACCGCCGTCGCTCTCGTCTTTGCCGATCATGACGTTGGAAGTGACTTCCACATCATTCAGCTTCACGCCGGCCTGGCGGGCCACATTGGCCAGTGCGCTTTCGTAGCAGGCACCGTACCCGGCTGCAAACAGCTGCTCGGGGTTGGTTCCATTCCCGCCGGCTCCGCCTAATTCTTTGGGCATACTGAGTTCATGCTTCAGGACACCATCGGAGGATGCGACCGAACCCTCCCGGCCGCCATGGACCGTTGCCGTTGCCGTATATAGAGCTTTCATCTTCATCGACTCCTTTTCCTGAAATTTGACCCTACCCTCATTAATTAAAGCGATCCTTCCAAATTGAAACGGGATCCTTCGGGTAATGGCTATTCAGAAGAGGTGTGCATCCCATTCTTGTGTGTCCCAAAAATAATTGTACAACCACACAAAAGTTTCCCTAGACAAACAAATTTGTATGAGTACAATGAATAGTAGAACATTTATTACATTACAATAATTTTAATAAGGTGTGATGCATATGAAAGACACCGAAATTATACATCCTTCCAAGTCCAATACGTGGGAGAAACCGAAGGAACGAACTTCGCTGTCTGACGTAAACCAATCTATGAAAGTCCCGGTGAACGCCTCGACTTTTCGCAAATTTCTGGCCTTTGTCGGCCCCGGATATCTGGTTGCTGTAGGCTATATGGATCCCGGAAACTGGGCGACGGACATCGCCGGGGGATCCCGGTTCGGCTATTCCCTGCTGGCCGTGATCCTGCTGTCGAACCTGATGGCCGTCCTGCTCCAGTCGCTGTGCAGCAAGCTCGGCATCGTTACAGGCCACGACCTGGCGCAGGCGTGCCGCAGCCATTACAGCAAGCCGGTCAGCATCGGTCTGTGGGTGCTGTGTGAACTGGCCATCGCAGCCTGCGATCTGGCCGAGGTCATCGGTTCGGCGATCGCCCTGAAGCTGCTGTTCGGGATCCCGATCCTGTACGGCGTGCTGATCACCGCCCTCGACGTCCTGCTCGTGCTGCTGCTGCAGCACAAGGGCTTTCGGGCGATCGAGACGCTCGTCATCGTGCTGATCGTGACGATCGGACTGTGCTTCGGGATCGATCTGTGGCTCTCCAAGCCGGATGCCGCCAGCATCTTCACCGGGTTCATCCCGACGGCCGATCTGGTGACCGATCATCAGAAGCTCTATATCGCCATCGGCATCCTGGGCGCGACCGTTATGCCGCATAACCTGTACCTTCACTCATCGATCGTGCAGACCCGGCAGTACGAAAACACCGACAAGGGCAAACGGGAAGCCATCAAATTTTCCGTGTGGGATTCGACGATCGCGCTGACGCTTGCCCTGTTCATCAACGCGGCGATCCTGATCGTCTCGGCGGCGACATTCCACAAGGCGGGGATGACTACGGTCGCCGACATCAGCGATGCGTACCATCTGCTGACGCCGCTGCTCGGAACGACGCTCGGAAGCATTTTGTTCGCCGTCGCCCTGCTGGCATCGGGCCAGAACTCGACGCTGACCGGCACGCTCGCCGGACAGATCGTCATGGAGGGCTTCCTGAACCTGCGGCTGCCGTCCTGGCTGCGCCGGCTGATCACCCGGATGATCGCCATCATCCCGGCGGTCATCGTGACGGCCATCTACGGCGAGAGCGGCACCGAGGATCTGCTTATTCTGAGCCAGGTCATCCTGTCCCTCCAGCTGCCGTTTGCGGTGGTTCCGCTGGTCAAGTTTACTAGCGACAAGAAGCTTATGGGCAAATTCGTCAATCCGGTTTGGGTCAAAATATTGGCCTGGGTCGTGGCGGCATTTATCATTGTCCTGAACGTGTACCTTCTGGTTCAGACCATTTTCGGTTAATAATAACGGACAAAATAAAAGCCCCGTATCTCATGGATTCCATGGATACGGGGCTTTTTTAAAATATCAGGACTTGCCGAGCTCGCTCAGGGCCAGGTTCAGCTTCAGCACATTGACCCGCTTCTCGCCGAATACGCCGAGGTCCCGGCCCTCTGTGTTCTGCTCAACGAGACGGTCCAGCTCATCGGCCGAAACGCCGCGCAGCTTGCTGATCCGCGGTACCTGGGCTTTCGCTGATTTGGGTGTAATATGGGGATCCAGCCCGGAGCCCGAGTTGGTGATCAGGTCCACCGGAAGCTCGCTGACCGGCACATCAGGGTTGTTCTTTTGCCAATCCGCGATCGAGGCTTGAACCCGCTTCAGCAGCTCGGGATTGGACGGGGCATAGTTGTTCGATCCCGAACCCTCTGCCTTGTAATCAATGCTGGAAACCCGCCCCTGGAAGAAGGAAGGGTCCGTAAAGGATTGGCCAATCAGCTCGGAACCCACGACCTTTCCCGTGCTGTCCTTTAGCATGCTGCCGCTCGCCTGGCTTGGGAAAATCAGCTGGGCCAGTCCGGTGCTCACCAGCGGATACGCAATCCCGCATAGGACGATCAGCACCAGACTCGTGCGCAGTGCGACACCCCACAAGGAACCGTTCCACTTTTCTTCGCCGACCGCCGTCGTCACCGTCGTTTTCATATCGTATCATCCCTTTTTCATAATCTATCGCTTATCCATTTCTTTAGTTCGTTCTATTTAAATCCACAAATGAACCACCAGATCAATCAGCTTGATGCCGATAAAAGGCGCAATCACGCCGCCAAGACCAAAGATCAGCAGGTTGCGGCTGAGCAGGCGCGACGAGCTTATCGGCTTGTAGGCCACCCCTTTCATCGCCAGCGGGATGAGCAGCGGGATAATGACCGCATTGAAAATCAGGGCGCTTAAGATCGCCGAAAGCGGCGAGCCGAGCTTCATGACGTTGAGCACGTTCATTTCCGGGATGGCGGCCATGAACATGGCGGGAATGATGGCAAAATATTTGGCCACGTCATTCGCGATGCTGAACGTGGTAAGCGCGCCGCGGGTCATCAGCAGCTGCTTGCCGATGGCCACGACCTCGATGATCTTCGTCGGATCGGAATCGAGGTCGACCATGTTGGCCGCTTCCTTCGCGGCCGCCGTGCCGCTGTTCATCGCGAGCCCGACGTCGGCCTGAGCCAGCGCCGGCGCGTCGTTCGTGCCGTCGCCGGTCATGGCGACCAGCTTCCCTTCGGCCTGCTCGCGGCGGATGACCGCGATTTTGTCCTCCGGCTTGCTCTCGGCGATAAAGTCATCGACGCCCGCCTCCCGGGCGATCGTAGCCGCAGTCAGCGGGTTGTCGCCGGTACACATGATCGTCTTGATCCCCATCTGCCGGAGCTGGTCAAAGCGTTCCTTCATGCCGGGTTTGACCGTATCCTTTAGGTGAATCAACCCGTAAATACGGCTGTCCACAGCGACAGCCAGCGGCGTACCGCCTTCCGACGCGATTTTATCGGATTCCATATCCAGATCCGCCGGAATACTTCCGCCTTGGGCCTGCACCCATCGCTTCACCGCGTCCACCGCCCCTTTACGGACATGCCGCCCATCCACCAGGTCGATGCCGCTCATCCGCGTCTCCGCCTTGAATTCGATAAACTCTCCAGCGGCGGCCGCCTCCGGATGAACCTCTATCGACTGCTTCTTCACCAGTTCCAGCACGGAGCGGCCTTCCGGCGTCTCGTCTTTAACCGAGCTGACGGCCGCCCAATAGGCGGTTTCCGCATAATCCGCGTCCCCCACCGGAATGAACTGGCTCGCCATCCGGTTACCGAAGGTAATCGTACCCGTTTTATCCAAAATGATCGTGTTGATGTCGCCGGATGCCTCGACGGCTTTCCCCGACATGGCCAGCACGTTGAACTGCGTAACCCGGTCCATGCCCGCGATGCCGATGGCGGACAGCAGCCCGCCGATCGTCGTCGGAATGAGGCACACGAGCAGGGAGATCAGCACCGGGATATCCAGCGAAATGCCGAAATGCTTGGCAATTGGCGCTAACGTGACGACCACAATCAGAAATATCAACGTTAGTGTTGTAAGCAGCGTGTTAAGAGCAATTTCGTTAGGTGTTTTCTGGCGCGCCGCCCCTTCGACCAGGGATATCATCCGGTCCAGGAACGATTCGCCCGGATCGCTTTTGATCATCACCTTGATCTGGTCGCTGACGACGCGGGTTCCCCCGGTGACCGAGCTGAAATCGCCGCCGGCTTCTTTGATCACCGGTGCCGATTCGCCGGTAATCGCCGATTCGTCCACCGATGCAAGGCCTTCGATGACTTCCCCGTCACCCGGGATCATCTCTCCCTGGGAGACGATGACGACATCGCCTTTGCGCAGCTCGGCCGAACTGACGACCTTGATCTCGCCGCCCACGATTTTGTTCGCCGTCGTGTCTTTTTTGCTCTTCTTGAGCGTATCGGCCTGGGCCTTGCCCCGGCCTTCCGCCAGCGCCTCCGCGAAATTCGCGAACAGGACGGTGAAGAGCAATATCAGAAACACGGTCAGATTAAACCCTATCCGTCCCTCGGTGTGAAAATAAGAGGGAAAAAGAACCATCAGCAGCACCACGAAGGTGCCGACCTCCACAACGAACATAACCGGATTTTTCATCATTACGGCCGGGTTCAGTTTCATAAAGCTGTCTTTCAGCGCCTGTTTGGCAATACCGCCAGACAGCATACTTTTGCGTTGTCCGCTCATGACTTGCTCCACCTCTTTAGTTAAGTGTTAAAAATTCGGCGACCGGCCCCAAAACGAGGACCGGAAGGAACGTCAGCGCTCCGATCAGCAGCACGGTTCCGGTCAAAATGCCGGCGAACAGCTTGTTGTCGGTCCGGAAGGTGCCCTGAGTCTCGGCGACCTTCTGCTTCACCGCCAGCGAACCTGCAACGGCGAGCAGCGCAATAATCGAAATATATCGGCCGAGGAGCATCACCAGACCGGTGCTGACGTTCCAGAATACGGTATTGTCTGCCAATCCCTCGAACCCGGAGCCGTTATTCGCCGCCGAGGAGGTGAACTCATAGAGCGACTGGCTCAAGCTGTGATACGAAGGATTGGAGAAGGCGTCGGTTCCCAGGTGCGTCATAAACGAAATCGCCGTCGGCGCAAGAATAATGAAGGGATGCATCAGAATCGCCACCGCGATCAGCTTCATCTCCCGGGCTTCGATCTTCCGGCCCAGAAATTCCGGCGTCCGGCCAACCATCAGGCCGCAGATAAATACGCCGAGGATTGCATACATGATCATATTGACGAAACCGACCCCCTTGCCGCCGAACACGACGTTCAGCATCATTTCGGCCAAGGGCGCAAGCCCTCCCAGCGGCGTCAGCGTATCATGCATGTTGTTGACCGACCCCGTCGTGGCGGCGGTGGTGACGGTTGTGAACAACGCGGACTGCGCGATGCCAAAGCGCACCTCCTTGCCTTCCATGCTGCCGGCCGTGCTGTTGATTCCCAATTGGTTGATCAGCGGGTTGCCGGCTTTTTCCGAGAAATACGTCAGGCACAGGAACGCTACGAACAGCGTCATCATGACGCTGAAAATCATCCAGCCCTGCTTCTTGTTCCGGGCGAACCGTCCGAACGTGTAAGGCAGTGACGCCGAAATCGTCCACATGCTGAGAATTTCGATTACGTTGGTCAGCGGGCTTGGGTTCTCGAACGGATGGGCCGAGTTGACACCGAAGAAACCTCCCCCGTTCGTTCCGAGGTGCTTGATCGATTCCAGTGAGGCCACAGGACCCAGCGGAATCTGCTGCACGCCGCCTCCCAGCGTTTGCACGGCCCGCATCGGCTCCAGCGTCTGCGGCACTTTGAGCCCGACCAGCACCAGGGTTACGATGAGGGCAAGCGGCACGAACAGACGGACATGCGCCTTGATAAAATCCTCGAAGAAGTTCCCGAGCCCTTCACCCCTGCGGGTGATGCCGCGCATAAAAGCAATCGCGATAGCCAGGCCCGAGGCTGCCGAGGTAAACATCATCATCGTGATGACGATCATTTGGCCAAAATAAGACATGCCGCTCTCTCCGCTGTAATGCTGGAGGTTCGTGTTCGTCATAAAGCTGATGACCGTGTTGAAGGACAGGCTCGCCTCCATATTGCCGATGCCGTTCGGGTTGCCCGGAAGGGCGCCCATCGTTCGCAGCAATATATAGCTGATCGCTACCAGAAAGATATTGGTTGCGATCATGCTGAGCGCGTACTTTTTCCAATTCATGCTGCCCCGCTGCTTCAGCCCGATGATCCGGTATAGAACTCTTTCCACGCCGCCGAAAATCCGGTCCGTCCGGTTCGGTTCATTGGAGAACATATGATATACGTAAGTGCCTACCGGCTTCACGAGCAGCAGGAGCACGAAAATGACGATACAAATTTGCAAAATATCCAAGGCTGGCTTCCCCCTCTTACGAGCATGTTCTGCTTTGGCCCCTTGAGGCTTACAGATTTAAAATTCCCCGTCAAAATTTTTCCGGATGGATCAAGGCGTAAACCAAATAGATAAAGACAAGCACGGCGAATGCCCCAACGACAATCATTGGTCTTTGCCCCCTTCTTCCACCACTCGGCCGCACCAATGAAGAAATAACAAGAACACGCCAAAAGTTGCAGCGAGCGCAAGTATCATATATACATCCATCATCGTTTCCGGTCTCTCCTTTGCATGGTTAGAATCATCTTTATTTCAGTAAAAATCCGACTTCGCCGTTTAAGGTATAAATGATGTGATCGGCACCAAGCCCCCGGTAAATGCCGGGTGAGTTGCCCCTCTGCGTAATGACATATACCGGTTCCGACGTCCAGGGACGGCAGATTTGCAAATAGCGGCAGGTCAGGTTGAGGCTGCTTTCAAACAGAAAGATTTTGCCGACCTCTATTTCGGGCACCACCCAATCCTCCGCGTGATTCGTATTCAACCGGATGATCCGCTGCACCCCCATTTTTCTCAAGAGGCGTTCCTCCCGGGCACTGTTGGTCAGAACGGCAAAGGGCCTCTTCCAATACATCAGCAGCTTGATAAAATTGCGTCCCGCCTCGTTCGGCGCGGTCACGATGACGACGTTGTCCATTTCAAAGGCTCCTCCTATGCGGCAGCCGCGAATACGCAAAAGAAGCCGCAGGGAAAGAAGGACCTTTCCCGCGGCTTCTTGAATTTAGACGAACTATGAAGGATCGTCCTTTATTCAAAATGCGCACGACAAGTGCTGCCTCTCCCGTTACGCTGACGAGGTTAGCTGTCGGATTCGGGCGTGAGAGTCGCCCTACCTTCCGGTACTTACCGTACCGGAAAGATTCACCCCGGCGGCTTCCATTCCAGGCGGCCGCTGTGGTTCCCCCGCTCCCGGCCGTTTCCGGCCGAAATTAAGCGTTATTGATAAGTGTATGTGATTGTGATGAATGCTCTCTTTTGTTCCAGTAAGCTAAAAAAGGGTAAAAAAAACACAGAGGCCAGCTGATCCCCCTGTGATCCGAAAGTTTATTCGGGTCGCAAGTTTCATCATTCCTCTCTCAAACGACGCTTACGAGGTTAGCTGACGGATTCGAGCGGTGAGAGTCGCTCTACCCGGCCGGATCCATGGCATCCGTAGCCGGGATTCACCCCTGCGGCTGGCAGCAGACCCCCGACTCTCACACCGGTTCGCTGCTCCATGGCACGCGTTTGGTTCCCCCGATTTCCGCGCTTTTTTGCGGAAACTCAGCGATTAGTAATGGAAACTGTATTGAATACGCTCTGAATCATACACCCGCTCCTTCCAAGCTGTAAAGGCAGTCTAAAAATCATGAACCGCGAATTTTGGAACATTCAGGCTCTTATTAGCGCTTACATTTTGGCTTTTTGACTTCTACCTCTTTCATGCTCCCGATTTGGCGCATTTATGGAAACCAGGACAATCGGGGACACTGGCTCGCAGGAATACCCGCATTGACTTTCCAGTTCAATCGTTTAAAATTAAATTGTGTGATTGGTAAATGTTTCGGCTGGATGATCATTCATTGAAGCACAAAAGGAGGAGGATGGCAGTGAGCGTCTATGATTTTCAAGTGAACACGCTGCGCGGCAAAGAGGTATCGTTAAAGGAATATGAGGGTGACGTGCTGCTGATCGTGAACACGGCCAGCAAATGCGGATTTACGCCGCAGTTTCGCGGGCTGCAGGAGCTGTACGACGAGTTCCGTGACCATCATTTTCAAATTCTCGGCTTTCCGAGCAACCAGTTTGCCAATCAGGAGCCGGGTACCAGCGAGGAGATCGGCGAATTCTGCCAGATGAATTACGGGGTCACGTTCCCGATGTTTGAGAAGATCGACGTCAAGGGCAGCAACGCCCACCCACTGTTCCAATACCTGACCAGGGAAGCGCCGGGCGTGCTCGGATCGAAAGCGGTCAAGTGGAACTTTACCAAGTTCCTGGTCGATTCCAAAGGAAGGGTCATCAAGCGTTACGCGCCCAAAACGACACCGGACAAAATCGAAAACGACATCCGCAAGCTGCTTGCATCCGGAAAAAGCGAATAGGCAAATCAGCCCTACAAAATAACGCTACTTGCTGCGATCCGAATTCACTAGCTTTGCGGGACCCCGAAATATACGAAAATGCAATAAGCAAAAAAAAGAAGCTCCCCTGGATTTCTCCAAGGAAGCTTCTTTCTGTGTTCATAGATGCGGTAGAGAGGACTCGAACCTCCACGGGCGTACGCCCACTACCCCCTCAAGATAGCGTGTCTGCCATTCCACCACTACCGCATAATATCCAAAGTTCATTTAGCGAACTTTTTTATTATACACAAAATCATCCGAATTGTAAAGGGAAATACATTAAAACACCATCCATGTAATATTATATAACACATAAAACAACAAAAACAGTGATTAAGTCGCCCTAACATTGACAAATCACAATATTTATGTAATATTAACTTACAAATAATAGTGATCGATGATTTTACTTCGTAATTCATGTAATATTTATTACCACAATAATATGGAGGTGACCGCGTTGAACGACAAAAGCACCAAACTGCTCGATTACGTGCAAACGCTGGATAACGACTTGTCGGTCGGAGGCTTCAGCCATGTGTTTGACCTCCAAACCCGAATTGCAGAAGGGCGCATCCAGAGCCAGGAAGAGCTGGAAGGGTTCATCCTTCATCCGATGATGAGTCGCTTGGTCCGCCAAGACGGCGCGGCCATTCAGGCGATTTACGCAGCTGCCGACCAACGGGATATCCGTCAGATCGCCCGAATTGACCGGTACATCCTCGGAGGAATCGCTGCACATGAAAATGATGAAGCGGTGCGCCAACGGGGCAGAAGACTTTTGAAACTGGCCCAGGCCCTGTACCCCTGGCTCAATCTGAAGGTTCTTGACGAACTCGCGCAGAAGGAGCTGTCTCCCGTCTGCCTGGCCACGGCGCATGCCTATGTCAACTATCAGCTCGGATCCAGCCGCGACCACACCGTTTATGGCTATATGCAATCTGCGGTCTGCACATGCATCCAGCTCGCCGCCCGCTCGCTGAGCATCCCGCCTCACGACGCCAAAGCGTTGGCCGGCAAATGGACGGCTGAAATGGAGCGCGCATGGACAGCGGAGAAAGACTCCCTGCCCACAGACCTTTTCAATATCCAGGAGAACGACTCCCATATCGCCTCGTGATCTCTTTAACAACACCACAAAGGCACTCCGCTCTGCCCTGCTGCAGCGAAGTGCCTTTTCTGTTCCCATGTATGTAATTGATCTTCATCTTACTGATCGCGGGACTGGTTCTTCCGGTATTCCACAAACTTGATGTACTCCTTGATAAACTCCTTCTCGTGATCGGATAGCGGCATTTCGTTTAACTGCCTTCCGTTTTCCCACAAATAAGGATCCTGCTGCTCTTTCACCATATACGGCCCCGGTTCCTTGCCCAGAATCAGCCAGTCAAGGCTGACGCCGAAAAAGCTCGAAATTTCGATCAATTTATTGGTGCTCGGGGTGGACTTCCCCCTTTTCCAATCTCCGAAATTCCCCGTGCTGATATTAAGCTGCTCGCAAAACGACTTTTTGGTCATCCCCTTCTGCTTAATCAATGCCTCAATACGTCCGTAAATGGATTGCATAAAAAACCGCCTTCCAGTCATGTCGCAAAAAAACGACGCATTTAAGTAATTTCATGCTTGCAATATGACGCAAAAACGTGTATAGTATTCTTTATATTAGGAATTTCCATACCTATGGCTCTTATTGTATCATTAGTCCCTTTTCTAATCCAACCGCCCTGCAATCATTCACTTCATATCTGACATTACCTTTCCAACGCGATTCGGGCCCGCTTATGACCAATACCAAGACAGGGAGCGACCGCTTTTGCACACACTCGACATTTCTTATCATGAATTGATCCATGCCATGAGGCAATGTATTGCCGTCGTGGATGCCGGAGGAGTTATCATTTCAGTGAACCACGCCTGGATTCAAAGCGCGTATGACGAAGGCGTCCCCCAATCCTTTAACTGGGTTGGTATTAATTTTATGCAAATCGCCGACGCCCTTTCGGGAGAAGACGAACAAGACATGGACAGACTCCAGGCGGTTTTGCAGGGTATTTCTACATACTACAGGAACGAATTCCGGTCGAGCTGCATCCAGCCCTCCCGCTGGTTTCAAATCGAGGCTTTCCCGCTCCGGAACGGCGCCAGGGAGGAACCTCGGGGAATGATCGTCTGCCTGTCGGATATCAGCCGAAGCAAGCAGCTCGAGAACGACTTGATGACCGCCTTGTCCCAGATCCGCACTCTACGCGGATTGCTGCCCATCTGCGCCGTCTGCAAACGAATCCGCGATGACGATGACTTGTGGAATTCCATCGAGAGTTTTTTGCAAAAGCATGCCCACACCGAATTCACGCACGATATTTGCCCGGACTGCATACGGCGGCTGTATCCCAAGTACTCGTCCATATTGGACACGCCTACTCACCAGTAGCTGCCCCACCACCAGTCTCTACCCCAACCAAACACTTCTTCAAAATCATCGTCAACGCACTGCAGCTTTTTTTCGTTGACGTTCTTTGTTCATATCCATATAATTGTTATGACAATTATATTTTGAAGGAGTGTTTTCCCTGACCCGCTTCTCATCTTCGTCCCAAACGATCGGTTTCCGATACGGAAATATGTCCCGCAGAATGTCTTCTATTTTTGCAGGCCTGCTTAAACCTTACGGCATCACACCCGAGCAATGGTCCGTACTGTACCAGGTTCACCTCCAGGAAGGCATTAACCAGAAGGAACTCGCGCTTCGCTCCGGCAAAGACCAGCCCTCCATCACCCGCATTCTCGATGTGCTGGACAAGAAAGAACTGATTCAGCGCAAGCCGGATCCGGCCGACCGCCGGGCTTATTTAATCTACGCCACGCCAGCCGTGCAGGAGCTGATGAAAGAAACGATCCCGATGGAGCTGAAGCTTAATGACGAGCTGATCGCCGGCATTACGGACGAGCAATTGGAGTCACTGAACCGCATCATGGATCAAATCAATAAAAATATAGATCGAATTTTAATGGAGTAGGAGTCACCTATGAACGACACCCGAGAGAAACTGTGGACACGTGAGTTTATTATGCTTACGCTGTGCAACCTGCTGTTATTTTTAAATTTGCAAATGATCGTATCCCCTCTGTCCGGCTATGTAAAAGAACATTTTCACGCCAGCGCCTTCATGGTCAGCATGTTTACGACCCTGTTCTCGCTGGCTGCGATCGCGGCGCGCCTGTATTCTGCCAAGGCTTTGGAGAGAGGCATCCGCAATCAAATCTTATATATCGGCCTTGCCTTAGCGCTGCTCGCCACCTTCGGTTACCTGTGGAGCGGCACGATGGCGCTGCTGCTGCTGATGCGGATCGTGTTCGGGGTGGGTTTCGGCATGGGCAGCACGACGCTGCCTACGATGGCATCCGGTATTATACCGGTCCGCAGGCTGGGCGAGGGCATGGGCTATTTCGGACTGTCGACAAGCATCGCCCTTTCGCTTGGACCTGTCATCGGGACGGCGCTTCTGGAGAACAAAGGGTTCGACACGCTGGTATACGCTACACTAATCGTTATTGCCCTGATCTTCCCACTGGTCATTCCACTGACCAAAAAGGTAAAGCCGGCCGCCCCGGCCATTCCAAAAGAATTTACGGCGGTGCCCCAGAAGCAGGGCTTTCCGAAAGCGCTCCTTCTGCCCAGCCTGATGAACCTGCTGATGTCCATTACCTATGGCGGACTGCTCAGTTTTATTAATTTGTTCGGAAAAGAGGCCAGCCTCGCGAACGCATCGCTGTTCTTTCTGTTCAATGCGGCCGCCGTCGTGCTGATTCGGCCCATCTCGGGCAAAATTTACGACCGCAAGGGGCATATCGCCCTGCTCATTCCGTCGGCGGTGCTGCTCATTGGAGGGCTATGGCTGTTATCTTATGCCCATACCACCGGATTTTTAGCCCTTGCCGCCCTCTGCTACGGCCTCGGATTCGGCACGGTTCAACCGACCCTTCAATCCTGGATGCTGCAGCAGGTTCCTCCACAAAAGCAGGGACTCGCCAACAGTATGTATTTCAACTCACTGGACCTTGGCATCGCCGTTGGAGCCATGATTTTGGGCCAGATCGCCCAATACTCGACTTACGGGGCAATGTACCGTTATGCATCCTTGTTCCTCGTCCTGTTCATCATGGTATACGCGTTCTATCTTGCGAAACGGGCCAAGAACAACAACATGCCAAACCGCGATACCGGAACGTCCACAACCGTCTAAAGCCCCTTGGGCTTGATCGATTCAGCACCTTTCTGTACCTGGCAGAAGGGTGCTTTTTATTTCTTTTACAATCACAGCCATATGCCCCCGGCCCCACACATCACCTACTCCCTGTAGTTACCCTGGTTCCACTAGTGGCTCTCCCAATGCATCAATGAACATTACTACATAAATAAATGTCATATTTTATAACTTAAAATGTTAAATATACTTTCAAATCTATCAATCAAGGAGTAAAATAGTCATATTATCTACCATAAGCCATATTTCTATTCCAATTCCGGGGGAGAGATTACGATGAACATGCCGGCCGCATCCACTGCCTTCGAGACGTTTATGCCCGTTCAGCCGGGCTTTGCCAAGCATTTTACCGATTACACAGAGCATTGCGACTTATTACCAGACACTCCGCTGCCTGTTCTGTTCTACCAATTCTCGGTCCCACGTGGCCACTCAGGACGCTGCCCCGTGCTGCCCGGGGGACATGTCGATATGTTGTTCCCGGTCGGAGGCTTTCCTACCGATTCCTTGCTTCTCGGCAGCGTCCTTTGCCGCCGGGAGGTGCCGTTTCGTCCAGGCACGTTATACTTCGGTGTCCGGCTGCTTCCCGTCCCCCTCGCTCCTGCTTTTAAAATTCCGCTAAAAGAATTGGCGGACCGATCCACGCCGCTGGATCGCGCTTTATCTATTCCAGCCGCCGCCATACAGCAAATCCAGGCGGAGGACGCCTCATTCCATCGCAGAATATCCAGTTTCCACAGCGGCCTCCGTAAGCTGCTTCATTCCGGGCCATGCACTGCCGCTTCTGTACCGCCATACTTTTATCAGGCCATCCGGCTTATTTTTCAGTCCTGCGGCAATATCAGCATAACCGAGCTCTCTACAGCTATGGACTGTTCAACACGGAGTTTTCGATCCCTGTTCGAGGCGTATATAGGCCTCTCTCCCAAGCTGTTCTGCCAGATCATCCGGTATCAATCGGCCGTGGGCAGACTGCTGCATCCGTCGCGGGCGGCTTTTAACGACATTATTTCAGAGTACGGCTATTACGACCAGGCCCACTTTATCCACGAGTTCAAAAAATTCAGCAGCGAATGCCCAACCCACTGGATGGTGCAGCTCCTGCGGAAATCGTAATCCAGTTATTGTTGCGTAAACTTTCCTGACACAAATTCCGTTTTATACAATTCATGTTAACTCTTCTTCAATATAATAGACTCCAATGACGGAGTGAAGGCATTCGTTTATCCCCAGTTTCTGCGGGTTCGTCCTCCATCCTGCGAAGTTTCTCCCGCGGAAATTTCAAACGATGCCTTCCTTCCGCCACAAAGTCAGAATACATAACGCTGTATTGGAGGAGAACGACTTGAAGAGTTTTAAGAGCAATCTATTCACGGTTTTAATCGTTTCAGCTTTATCGCTGACCCCGACGCTGGCCTTTGCCTCACCAGCCGCTTCCACGGCAGCTCTAAGCGGTGAGACGGCCGATGCACTGTCCCAGAGCTGGATGCCCAAATCTCTGACCTCCCTTACCGCCAGCAGCAAACCGATTACTGCCGCAGAGTTTGCCGAAGCGATGAAACTCGCTGCAGAAGAAGCCGGGAGGACGGTAAGCCCATCCGGTTCCAATATTAGCGGTGCATTGACACGCGAAAAGGCCGCCGTACTGCTGGATTCCGTCATCCATGTCCCTTACGCCGCTTCCGCAGGCTACCAAGACATTGCCGGAGGCAGCCCTTACAGCAAAGCCATCGCCAATGTCTATACCGCCGGCCTCATGCAGGGCAGCTCCTCCCAAACTTTCGGATACGGCAAGCCGCTGACGCACCGGGAAGCCGCCACGATCATCTACCGCCTGTATCAATATTTGCAGCCGTTCAAGCTGACGGAAGCGACCATTGGGGAGATGCAAAAGGCGATGGAAACCGGCCGGCTGACCTCAGAGGAACTTGTCCAGCAGTATTTGGACCGGATCGCGAAGTACGATGATCAGGGCCCGAAGCTGAACAGCATCATCACCTTGAACGATAAAGCGCTGGAAACGGCGAAGCAGCTGGACGCCGAACGCGCAGCCAAAGGGGAACGCAGCCCGCTGCACGGGATTCCGGTGATCGTCAAAGACAACTACAACACTTCCGACATGCCGACCTCTTCCGGGAATATCGGCTTAAAGGATGTCATCCCTCCGGAGGATGCCACACAAGTCAAGGAGCTGCGCGATGCTGGGGCAATCATTATCGGCAAAGCTAACCTGCATGAGTTCGCTTTTGGCTATACAACCGTCAGCTCATTGGGCGGGCAGACGCTGAACCCTTATGACCCGACCCGCGTGCCCGGCGGATCCAGCGGCGGAACCGCAGCCGCGGTAGCCGCCAATCTGGCAGCCGTAGGCATGGGTACCGACACCGGCGGATCGATCCGGATTCCTTCCTCGTTCAACAGCCTGGTCGGCATTCGTCCGACGGTCGGCTTGTCGAGCCGCTACGGCATCGCTCCGCTTGCCCTGACGCAGGATACCGGCGGCCCAATCGCCCGTACCGTGGAAGACGCCGCATTCATATTGAACGCGACGGCCGGCTATGACCCGAAAGACATCGCAACCGCGAAGAGCGTCGGTTTCGTGCCGAAGGATTATACGGATTATCTCGATAAGGACGGCCTCAAAGGAGCAAGAATCGGCATTGTCCGCGAAGTATTCGGAGACGACGCCCAGGTCAACGCAGTCGTGTCCCAGGCTATCGAAGAGATGAAAGCGGCCGGGGCGACGTTGGTGGAAAACGTCAAAATTCCGAACTTCGATCTCATCAACAAATATGGAAGCCTAAGCGCCTGGGAATTCAAGTTCCAATTCAACGACTACCTGAAGTCCCTCGGCGATGCTACGCCTTACAAGTCTTTGGACGAGCTGATCGCTTCGGGCAAATACGACCCGTCGATTGAAAAAGCCCTGATCGACCGCAACAACCGTGAATCGCTGGATGCCCAGGAGTACAAGGACATCGTCCTGTTCCGCACCAAATACGTACAGGAAGCGGTCCTCAAAATGATGGCGGACAACCATCTGGATGCCCTTATCTTCCCGACCTCCTCCAAAACAGCCGTGAAAATCGGCCAGGAGCAGGTGGCGGGCGACGCCTTCAAACTAAGCTCCTTCACCGGCTGGCCGACGGTCACCGTACCGGCTGGCTTCACCAGCGACCATCTGCCGGTCGGCATCGACTTCTTCGGCAGAGCCTTCAGCGAGCCGGAGCTGATCAAGCTGGCGTACAGCTTTGAGCAGCACACTCATCACCGCGTGGCACCGCAGACGACGCCTTAAGGACACCCAAGAAAATCATCTATCCGACGTACCTTCTAAAAATCATTTTCAAAAAGCGCACCCCCGGCTGCCTGTCCGGGCGGACACCCTAATCAGGTCCGACCCTTTCAGCGTGCCGCAAGGTGCGCTTTTTCCTTTTTCCATATCAGCTTCCTACCACGGCCACTCCCGGCCCAGCCAGTCCCTCATGACCAACCGGTCCTCCTCCTGAATCCCTGGTCCTTCATAGCGGTCCCGCAGAAAATAGGCCACCGCCATGCGCGCCGCATCATCGGCATCCAGGTCACCTTCGGTATTCAGCTCACCCGACATATAGGATCTGACCCAGCCCGGATGGTACAGACGAAAGGTAAAGCCTTCGGGACGGAGTTCTTCAAACAGGCATTGAACTCCCCGGTTCAGCGCGGTTTTGGACATACAGTACCCGTACCAGTTATCGCGAAAGCTGCGGTTGATACTCCCCGCTTCCGAGGACACGAAGCACATGCGCTTTCCGGACCCCGCTCTCAGCAGCGGCACAAACGCCTGCGCCATCCGCATGGGTCCAACCGCGTTAACGTTGTAAATTCGCAGCAACTCCTCCTCGACCTGCTCTTCATGAATCGTTCTGGGGTAACGTGTGGCGATCCCCGCATTATTGATCAGCACATCCACCCGATCAGTCTTGCTCCCAACCGCCCGGCTGGCCGCCTGAACGCTCTCATCGCTGGCTACGTCCAGCGGAATGACATACAGCCGCTCCGGCTCTTTCTGTCTAAGCTCCGTCAGTTCCGGCCAATCCGCCAGGTAACTCCCGGCAAAAACGTCCCAGCCCAGCTCCAGCAGCCTTTTTGTTATGCCAAGTCCCAACCCCCGGTCCGCGCCTGTAACAACGGCAACTCTGCTCCTGCTCATCCGTAAGCACCTCCTACTGTCCCCGCCAATCCAGCATAACTACCCGCTCTTCATCTTCCCTGGCCCCGGTAAAATAAGCAGCAGCCGCTTCAGCCGAAGCCCCCGTTTCATGCTCCGATCCAGGCTCAAACAGCCGGAACGTGAACCCCTTGCCGCTCAGATCCCCATGCAGCATGGTGTACGCCATATGCAGCGCAGCTTTGGACATCGCATATCCTGTCCCTGCCCCCGAAAGGCCAAGCCCCAAACTGCCTTGGACATCGGACAGCAGCGCGATTCTTCGCAGCCCGTTATCCATAAGAGGCAGGCACGCCTCGATGACACGAATCGGACCTAGCGTATTCGCCTGGTAATCTTCCAATACGAGATCCGCCGACATATTGGCGATTCCGGCCGCCTCCCTCCCCAGGCTGGATGCCGTTCCGCAAACGAGCAGATCCACCCGGCTGGTATGCTCTTGAATCCGCCAGACTGCCTGCTGCACCGATTCTCTGGACCTTGTATCCATCGTAAAGATATGTATTTTATCCGTATCCAAGGCGTCCTGAAATTCCTCTTCGGGAACGGGACTGCACCCCATGACGCGCCAACCCTTTTTAGCGAATTCCTGAACTAGTGCGCATTCCCACGGACGGTGAACTTCCGTAATCAAAACAACCTGGTCCATGATTCATTCTCCTTTCGGCGCTGATGCGGTCCACGTCAATGCTTGCCGCAGCAGCTGCTGGTAGCCCGGATGCAGCCAAACCGCCAAATTGTGGCCGGGTGTCAGCACGCAAACCCTTCCCTCGCCTTCCGTTCGGGTCCATCCGCCCGGCTGCTCCCCATATTCCGACCGGGTCACCATAAATATATTCACTTCACTCTGGTCAGTCATATCCATGAAATAGTGCTCGTCTTGCAACGTGAAGGCTTGGACTCCCCGGGTAATCTCCGTGTCTTGTACCGGTTCGACCGTGACCGGACACTGCTCCGGATGGTGATGAAAGACTCCTCCGACCAGCCCGCGCACGTCCTCTATGTCCCGGTAACCTATCGTACCGGAGTGCAGGACGAGAAGACCGCCACCCGCGCTGACGTAACGCTGCAGCAGACCACCGGTTTGGGCTGTGAGCCACGGTTGCTCTTTTACCGCGGAGACCCGATTGGATTTCGCCAAGATCAGCAAGTCATATTCCGTAAGCAACCTTTCCAGCGAGTCCTGCCATTCGGCGTCGGTTTCCAAAATGTAGTGAAAATTGAACCCGCCTGCCCGAAGCGGCTCCAAGCCACCCTTCACTACATCGGCCGGATGCCATTGATCGTCGCATAATACGAGTATGTTCACGATGTTCCCCTCCTTTGACAGCGTTTGCAAAGTATATTACTCCCAGTATTCCAGAAACCCGCTTGCCACGCAACCCGGTTCCAGGTCCGATCATGCAGAATGCGGATATAACAAAAAAATCCTTGCTCATTCGCAAGGATTGTCATTAATCAAATTATGGTGCGGTAGAGAGGACTCGAACCTCCACGGGCGTACGCCCACTACCCCCTCAAGATAGCGTGTCTGCCATTCCACCACTACCGCACGTTTAAAGGGAACTGCTATTTTAAAAAACTGGTGAGCCATGAAGGACTCGAACCTTCGACACCCTGATTAAAAGTCAGGTGCTCTACCAACTGAGCTAATGGCTCTCGATGATCCACAACCTGCGCGCCCATAAGCATAGATGGTACAGATATTGGAATTCTTATTCTGCTGCAAGCAATGAAAGTGGTGACCCGTATGGGATACTCTCACTTCGTTCGAGACTGCGAAGCTGATCCTAACGATGCAGCGCTTCGACGAACCCGCCTTGGGTTTTCATCCCCTGTTGCAAGCAATGAAAGTGGTGACCCGTATGGGATTCGAACCCATGTTACCTCCGTGAAAGGGAGGTGTCTTAACCCCTTGACCAACGGGCCATATCGTAACATCACTTTCTTGACGACAAGACTGAGTATAGCATAGAACAAAAAAGCTTGGCAAGCCCTTTTTGTAATATTTTTAAAAAAGTGTCGCTGCCACTTCTCTCCTATTCCCGGGCATAAAATCATCCCTTATTTGGCATCCTATACACGTCAATGACATCAACACACGACAAGGAGACAAAAATCAATGGCTAAACCAGACGACCGTTCTGATAACGCGGAAAAGATCAAAACCGCCATTATCAACACGCAGGACAACATTAACGAAACCAACGATTATTTGGCCGAACACGCCGAGGAAATTTCTGGTCAGGAAGTTCACAACCTTCAGCACAAAAACGCCAAGCGCGAAAGAGCAATTGAAGGCATGCGGGAAGAGTACGAAGACGAAAAATAAAGCTTTAAGGATTCGCCCAAACAGCCCCCTGTCCAATGATGAATGGGGGTTGTTTTGTTGCTCCGACGCCCCCTCCCCCGAGGGTTCTCATCCCTTTACACCAAAAAGCCCCCAGCCGCAAAAGCGGTGGGAGCTTTCTTACGAAGTATTCCAAAACGGAGATAGAGGGATACTCTCACTTCGTTCGAGACTGCGATGCCGATCCTCCCGAAGCTTATGCTCCGACGCCCCCTCCCCCGAGGGTTCTCATCCCTTTTACACCAAAAAGCCCCCAGCCGCAAAAGCGGTGGGAGCTTTCTTACGAAGTATTTCAAACCGGAGAGAGAGGGATACTCTCACTTCGTTCGAGACTGCGGTGCCGATCCTCCCGAAGCTTTTGCTCCGACGAACCCTCCCCCGAGGGTCCTCATCCCTTTACACCAAAAAGCCCCCAGCCGCAAAGGCGGTGGGAGCTTTCTTACGAAGTATTTCAAAACGGAGAGAGAGGGATTCGAACCCTCGCACCGCTTACGCAGTCTAACCCCTTAGCAGAGGGTCCCCTTATAGCCACTTGGGTATCTCTCCAAGAAACTGGCTCCCCGAACAGGACTCGAACCTGTGACAACTCGATTAACAGTCGAGTGCTCTACCAACTGAGCTATCAGGGAACGTTGTTATATGGTAACACCAAATAATTTATCATGATTTTGTAGCGGAGTCAAGCTTGTTCAAACGAAGATTTCCAGCGCATTTCCCGCACCGGTAACGGCGGGGATCGACCTTGCGTTTGCGCAGGTACACCATCCCGCACTGGCGGCACACCAGCTGGTACCGGTAAGGCTGAACCTTACGCTCACGCGCCGAAGGCAGCGACTGGCAGTATCGGCTTCCCCCGACCTGCTGCAGCAGCATTTTAAAATCCGGATCCCGGTGTTTGTAGCCCCTTCCCGTCAGGTGCAAATGGTAATGGCACAGCTCATGCTTGATGATCTTTTCCACTTCCTCCCGCCCGTTCGCTTCGAGCTGATGGGGATTGATTTCGATATGATGGCTTTTCATAAAATAGCGCCCGCCCGTTGTGGATAATCTCCGGTTGAACGTGGCCCGATGCCTGAAAGGCAGGCCGAAGCTTTCCTCCGAAATCCGCTCCACCCAAGCTTGCAGCTCTTCATTGCTCATGACGTCCATGAGGTCCTCCTCTGACTGAATTTGACGGTCTTCGGGGCGGTTGTCCCGAAAGAAACATTCTCTTGAATTATAACTTCCCCATACGCTACACTGACAAGTAGAATGTTATGGAGGGAGATTTTTGCGCCTTATGCCGAAGATGAGATATGTAATTTTACAGAAAAATGCCGACCTCTTTTTTGTGGAAATGCCCGCCGATTACGCTTACCAGCTCAGCGCGCTGAACCTGCGCCTCAATAAGGAAATAGACAAATTGACCGCCTCCGTCGTCCCGGAGCTGCCGCTCGCCGTGGCGGAATGCGATCAGTTGGATCTGCTGCAGGAACATCTGCAAATTCAGGATGGACTTGCCTACATCAACGCATTGGAGCAGTCCTTTGCTTCGATTGATGAACAGAGCTATCCCCTCATCGCCCTGCTGACCGAAATCCGTGCCCTTCAAGCCCAACTGGAACAGTGGTATGAGGAGGAAGCGGAGGGCTAGGCCGCCGCAGCGTTATTACGGAAATAGCCATGAACTGAACCGGGATCACAGCGAAGAGAATCGTGAAGGAATGCATAATGGGATGCGTTTATAAAATACAATCCCGTCCCCTTGCAGAACCCGGGAAATTCAAATGAGACCTGCACGCTTTGGGCGTTCTCCCCATATGCTGACCGTAGAGACGGAATGCAAGAGGAGGAGATCACCCTTGCCGCAATGGCTCTGTAATCAGCTGAGGAAGGCGTTTCACAAAAAAGACAGACGCCAGATCAAACTGCTCAACGAATGCTGGTTCTTCTACCGAAACGCCCCGGAAGAAAACTCGGACGCCCGATAAATATTTAGAAATGAGCCCGCTCCATGCAAACAGGCCGGTACCGTGTACCCGCCTGTTTTTTGCGTTTGGTTTAGACGATTTCAATAGTCAGTGTGCTCCTTGTTACCTACTCAAAGCTTCTCGAAGCCGGCCAGCTCCCTTTCAGCTTGCGAAGCAAAATGATCTGACCCGTATGATAGGCGTCATGCATCATCAGGCTGTGAATCAAGCCGGAAAGCGGCCTGTCCCGAAACGGCGCGTTCAGCTCGCTGTCACTCAAACCGGACAGGAAGCTACGGATCTCGAGATGGATCCTTTTGAGCCGATCAACCGTCTTCTGCCAGGCCTCATCTCCATCTTCGACGTTCCTGAACGTCTCATCGTTGCTGGACGCCTTGCCGTCCGGTTCCTCGCCGCGCATCCGCTGCAGGTAATATTCCTTGTAATAAAGCAGGTGGTTTACGTTCTCCCAGATCGTGTTGATGGCTTCCCCTTCCGGCTTCCATACCGCTTCCTCAGCGGTTACACCGTCCAATGCAGGTACAAGCGGCGGATACCAGCCTTCATGATCAAAACATTCATCCCATCTTAGCAGCTGCTCTTGAGTTTGGCCCATCTACAAATCCTCCCTGTCCGGTTTTTTGTAACGAACTAAAATCAATTTATTAGTTACATCCATAAATTAACACAGTCTATTTCTGCCGGTCAAGTAACTAGCAAAATAATTATTTAGTTGTTACAATGGACCTGAAAGGAAGGATAACGTATGCTTTGGGATGATTTTTTGAACAGTGACTGGCATGATTGGCGGGGCAGCGGCAAGTCCGAGGACCGGTTGGACCGGCCCGGATGGCTGCGGGCATGGCTGCAGGAGCAGCAGCTGCCGTTACTCGATGAACCGAACCCCCACGAGCTGCAGCAGCTGAAAGAGCTCCGCTCCTTGATTCATGGCATGGTCACCTCCATCGTCCAGGGTGTTTCCCTTGAAGCCGAGGCGATCGGCAGGCTAAATGCGGTCATGTCCGCCGGCCCCGTCATTCGGGAGCTGTTCTACCGCGAAGACAGCTTGTCTACTGGGAACAAACCGGTCCGCTGGGACTGGCAGCAGGTCATGTCGGAGATCGCCGCGTCTTTCGCCGAGACGATCGCCAATGGCGAAACGGCAAGAATCCGGATCTGTGACAATCCGGACTGCCTCTGGGTGTATTATGACGATACCCGCAACCGTTCCAAACGCTACTGCGATGACAAAATGTGCGGGAATTTGATGAAGGTTCGACGATTCCGGGCACGTAAGAAAGCGACCCAGCACGACCACGGCCACGACCACGACCACGACCATAACCAAACCTAAACCCGAACACACCAAAATCCCGAAGACTGGAAACATTTTTTTCCATTCTTCGGGTGGGCTATGGGAAGGAGTCCGGCAGCGATCATGAACCAGCTAAAGAACGCCATGTTGGCCGGAACTCCATATATACCTATCTTATAAAATCCTTTAAATCCTGATCTGGTTATAATCCGATCTTGTTTACTTACAGTCTTGAGATAAGATTATTCTCCCTGATGCGGGTTGCGCATCGTCAGGCCGACACGGCCTTTTTTCAAATCGACGTTCAGCACCCATACTGTCACGTTATCGCCGACGGACACCACGTCCATCGGATGCTTGACATAGCCGCTGCTGAGCTGCGAAATGTGGACGAGACCGTCGCTTTTGATCCCGATGTCCACAAAAGCCCCGAAGTCGATGACGTTGCGTACGGTGCCCTGCAGCTCCATGCCTGGGGTCAAATCCTCGATCTTCAGCACGTCCGTCCGGAAAATAGGCAGCGGCAGCTCCTCCCGCGGGTCGCGCCCCGGGCGCTGAAGGCTCTCCAGAATGTCGCGCAGCGTAGGCACGCCAACTTCCAGCACCTCCGCCAGCTTCTCCACGTCCTGACGCCCCAGCAGCTCGGACAGCTCAGGCGTTCCCAGCTTCTCCATGCCGACACCAAGCTCGCGGAACAGACGGTCCACCACCTTGTACGATTCCGGATGGATTGGCGTGCGGTCGAGGGGGTTATCGCCCTCGGAGATGCGCATAAATCCGATGCACTGCTCGTAGGTTTTGGCTCCCAGCCGCGGCACATTCTGCAGTTCTTTACGGCTCAAAAACTTACCGTTGGAATCGCGGTATTTCACGATGTTTTTGGCGGTCGTCGCGTTGACGCCGGACACATAGGACAGCAGCGACGGCGAAGCGGTATTCACGTCGACACCGACATGGTTGACGGCCGATTCGACGACGGTCTTCAGACTCTCGTCCAAATGCTTCTGGGAGACGTCATGCTGGTATTGGCCGACACCGATCGCCTTCGGCTCGATCTTTACAAGCTCAGCCAGTGGGTCCTGCACGCGGCGGGCGATGGACACGGCGCTGCGCTCCGCAACGTCAAGATCCGGGAATTCCTCCTGGGCCAGTTTGGACGCCGAATACACGCTCGCTCCGGCCTCGTTGACGATCAGGTAAGCAAGGTCCGGAACGCCAATGTCGCTGATTACTTCTGCCACGAACTGTTCCGTCTCGCGCGAAGCCGTACCGTTGCCGATCACGATCAGCTGGATGCTGTATTTCTTAATCAGCTCGTTGAACTTTGCGGCGGCTTCTTTCTTTTTGTTGTTCGGCGGCGTTGGGTACGTCACTGCCACCTCGAGCAGCTTGCCGGTATCGTCCACGACGGCGAGCTTGCAGCCTGTCCGGTAGGCCGGATCCACCCCGAGAACACAGCGGCCCTTGACCGGCGGCTGCAGCAGCAGGCTGCGCAGGTTGCCGGAGAAGATCGAAATCGCCTGATTCTCCCCCTTCTCGGTCAGCTCAGCGCGGATTTCGCGTTCGATGGAAGGGGCGATCAGCCGTTTGTAAGCATCTTCAATAACGGCCGTGAGGATCGGCTGCACCGCCGAGCTGCCCTTGATGACCTGACGCGCCATAAAATTGTGGATCGACTCAGGCTGCACGTCGAGGCCGACTTTAAGAATATTTTCGCGTTCTCCGCGGTTAATGGCCAAAATGCGGTGAGGCGGCATCTTTTTCGCCAGCTCCCGGTAGTTGTAATAGTTCTCGTACACGGACTCCTGCTCGGGATCCTTCGCTTCCGAGGTCAGCATTCCATGGTCCATCGTATAACGCCGCACCCAGGCCCGGATGGTCGCATCGTCGGCCAGGTTCTCCGCCAGTATGTCCATCGCGCCGGAAATCGCATCGTCCGCCGTTTCCACACCCTTTTCCGCATCGACGTATTTGGCGGCTTCCTTGTGCACATCCCCCTGCTTTGGCTGAGCCATGATCCACTCGGAGAGCGGCTCAAGTCCCTTCTCTTTGGCGACGCTGGCACGGGTTTTGCGCTTCTGCCGGTACGGACGGTACAAATCTTCCACTTCCTGGAGCTTGGCCGCCTTCTCGATTGCCGTCTTGAGCTCCCCGGTCAATTTCCCCTGCTCGTCGATAATCCGGATGACCTCGCGCTTGCGCTCTTCCAAATTCCGCAGATAAGTCACGCGCTCTTCGATTCCGCGCAGCTGGTTCTCATCCAATTCCCCGGTCATTTCCTTACGGTAACGGGCGATAAACGGAATCGTGTTGCCCTCATCCAGCAGTCCCACCGTCGTCCGAATCTGCTTCAGGGACAGCTGCAGCTCCTTGGCAATCTGCTGCACGATCCGCTCCTTTTCCTGTGCCTTCAGTACTTCACCATTCTGTTCGATAACCATTTCCTTTTCCGTCAAAAGAAATCCCTCTTTCCCATTCGTACTTGCGTTTCCATGTATTCAAACGTTCTCTCATCATCGTCGTCATTAAAACATTCATTCGTCATCATGTGATTGGTCACAGACTTGTCCGAGTCGAAAAATCGGGTTGGTCTGGTTTATAAACGCCTGCTGCCGCAAACCGTCGTACCGAAAATTTCATATCAGCAGGGCGGCTTCCTGCGGCGTTATAGGTATCAGTGTCAGCTTGCCTGGCGGCCAGTCCGATTAACGGGCGGACAGCCTCTATGGAAAACTGTGAGATCAAACCAAAACTTTAGGCAAATCTACAAAGTTTTCATATCTTATTATCACAAACTTTTAACCATTTTTCCAGCGGTCATGTTTGGCAGGAGAAAGCTTCCATACCACGGTAGATTTCCCCTGAAAAAGCAAAAAGAACCTTACCCCATAAACAGGGCAAGGTTCATCATACTGCTGCGGCTTCCATCTGTATAGACCTTTACGCAGGCCGGAGGCCGGTTAATTCTGGAAGGGGCCGGGGCTTATACGCGCCGGAAGCGGAAAAACTCGCTGTGGTAATCCCCGCGCTCAGCGCCTACCGCGATGCCCGCATACATCAGGGCGTCGCCAGTGTACACCTCGCTTGTGCCCACCAGCGCATAATCTGCGGCCGGATCGAGCCCCTTCAGCTTGAGGCGGTTCAGCGGCGCGTTGGATTCGGCCAGCACCCGGAAATAGAAGACCGCGGCCTCGCTGCCGTCTTCCGCCACGAACATCCAGGCGGTCTCATTGCCTTCAAACGGGCTGAGGAGCCGGTACATCTCGCCGGTCTGGACGAGCCCGCGGATTTCCTTATACAGCGCTACCTGCCGCTTGACGACTTCCTTCTCTTCTTCGGTGAACTTCGTCAAGTCGAGCTCGTAGCCAAAGTTGCCTGACATGGCGACGTAGCCGCGCATGTCGAGCGGCGTAGACCGTCCCACCTGGTGGTTCGGAACGGCGGAAATATGCGAGCCCATGGCGCTTACCGGGTAAACGATGCTCGTGCCGTACTGGATGCGCAGGCGGGACACCGCATCGGTGTTATCGCTCGTCCACGTCTGCGGCATGTAATAGAGCAGGCCGGGATCGAAGCGACCGCCTCCGCCGGAGCAGCTCTCGAACAGGATGTGCGGGAACGCCGACGTGATCCGTTCCATCACTTCGTAGAGGCCGAGCATGTAGCGGTGCGCCGTCTCCCGCTGACGCTCCGGCGGCAGCAGCGCCGAACCGATTTCCGTCATGTTGCGGTTCATGTCCCACTTCACGTACGTAATCGACGCGCTGCTCAGCACCTCCGTCAGCATCCGTACAATCTCCTCGCGCACATCCTGCCGCGAGAAGTCGAGGATCAGCTGCTGGCGGCCTTCCGTACGGCGCCGGTCCGGTACATGCAGGCACCAGTCCGGGTGCTTGCGGTACAGGTCGCTGTCCGGTGAAATCATCTCCGGCTCGAACCAGAGGCCAAACTGCATTCCCATGCCCGTCACGCGGTTCACCAGGTCTTCCAGTCCTCCCGGCAGCTTGTTCTTATCTACCACCCAGTCGCCAAGCGAGGAATTGTCGCTGTCGCGATGGCCGAACCAACCGTCGTCCAGGACGAACAGCTCGATCCCAAGCTCTTTGCCGGCCTTGGCGATGTCGACGATTTTATCCGCATTGAACTGGAAGTAAGTCGCCTCCCAGTTGTTGACGAGGATCGGGCGCTCCTTGTCCCGGAACTGGCCGCGGGCCAGGCGCTCGCGGTACAGCCGGTGATAGGTCCGCGACATGCCTCCCAGGCCTTCGGAGGAATAGACCATGACGGCCTCCGGCGTCTGGAATGCGGCTCCCGGCTCCAGCAGCCAGGTGAAATCGAACGGATTGATTCCGATCGACAGACGGGTCGTCCGGAACTGGTCCACCTCGGCTTGGGCGATAAAGCTTCCGCTGTATACCAAGCTGAAGCCGTAGACCTCGCCGTGGTCTTCATCCGCCCCCGGAGACAGCAGCGCCGCAAACGGGTTCTGCTGGTGGCTGCTGGCCCCGCGGCGGCTCTCCACCGCCTGCATGCCATAGGCGACCGGACGGCGAACAACGTCGCGTTCCCGGGTCCAGGCGCCGGACAGCTGCAGCCACTCGTAGTCGGCGCGCGGGAAGTCCACGCTTGCGCTGAGGGC
Source organism: Paenibacillus sp. SSG-1 (assembly GCF_002224835.1). Lineage (NCBI taxonomy): Bacteria > Bacillati > Bacillota > Bacilli > Caryophanales > Paenibacillaceae > Paenibacillus > Paenibacillus sp. SSG-1. The sequence continues at coordinate 7,346,994 of NZ_MBRK01000001.1, read as the reverse complement.
TCTCAGCAGTTCCACCGGTTCGGTGCTGTCGTTCACGATTTTTAACGAGCGGGTCAGCGCGTCATAAGCTTCCATCACCGTGTACTGCAGCTCCACATGCAGCCCCGACACGGGATCCTGCATATTCACAAACAGCGTTTCGGCTTCGGACTCGCTCTCCACATATGTCGAAGGAAGTCCCTCCATCCGAGGCTTCCCCTGCTCTACCCGATGCGACACGTACTTGAATTCGGTGACGGTTGAGCCGTCAGGCAGCCGGAACTGTACCAGCGGGTGACGGAAATCGCTCGTTCCGTACACCGGAAGCTCCTGCGGCAGCGTGTCCAGGGAGATCGTACGATCCTCCGGCACCGGATTCGGGCTGAAGGAAGCCCGCTCGGTCGTCACGAGCAGCCAGCTCAGGTCAGCGTCGCGCAGCCTTTTCCCGTAATAGAGATGGGCGGCATAGCCGGACGGAAGAATCTGAAATACGTAGCTTGAACTGCGGGTCTGAAGATGAAATAATTGCTGCTTGGTATCGATATGAATCGCCATAATTCCCTCCCTGATATCACAAGCGGATAGACGCAGATGCAGTACTCACCTGCCCGCTCATACGTTGGATACAATTCATTATAGCGGATGCGTAACCCCTTACAATGGACTTATGTGACTTAAAAACAAGTTCAAAAACAAGAAAAAGGCGCCCCTTCCGGGTACGCCTTATCCTTCACAACCATATCATCAACCTTATGGTTCAACGCTTAAAAATCGATCAGGCTGAGACTGATTTGCAGCGAATCATCCACCTTTTTCATCGTTTCTTCATCCAGGTGGGTAATTTTGTCCGTCAGCCTCTGCTTATCAATGGTTCGGATTTGCTCCAGCAAAATGACCGAATCCCTGTCAAAACCATGCGAAACCGCATCGATTTCCACATGGGTCGGCAGCTTTGCCTTTTGAATCTGGGCGGTAATGGCCGCCACGATGACCGTAGGACTAAAACGGTTGCCGATATCGTTCTGAATAATCAGAACGGGCCTGACTCCACCTTGCTCAGAACCGACTACGGGTGAAAGATCCGCAAAAAAAACGTCGCCGCGTTTTACGATCAATGTCTACACCCCGCTCACTAAGCGGCCTAGAGTGCTGTCTGCATCTTCTTCCGCGTGAAAGGCCTCCGATGCCATCGTCAAATTGATCTTGGCCATTTCCATATAGCCGCGCTGCATTGACTCCCGTATATAACGTTTCTTCCGCTCCGTTAAATACAGTTTCATGGCTTGCCTGATGAGTTCACTGCGGTTCGAATTCTCCATCGCAACGATGCCATCCACTTCCTGCAAAAGATGATCCGGCAAGCTGATCATAATTCGTTTGGTATTCTGCATATTAGCCACCTTCTGTTCCACCCCCACAATACCTTCTCACCCTTGTGCCCAGTATAACTTGAATCAAGGAAATTTATACAAAGGAATATATATGCCGAAGATATACCAGGTATGCTGCATACATTATAAACTAGACTCGGCATTTACGTACAGTCATTCCGTCATTACCTTTATTCGGGATGCTTGTGCCGTATTCCTTCATTTCCAGCAAAAAGGCTGAAATTCCGCCTTTCTTCGCATTAGGTGAGCAGTGGGTTGACCCGGTTGTACAGCGCCCCGTGCTTCGTGTAAACACGAGGTACCCGGTGGGAAATCATACAGATGACCTCATAGTGGATGGTACCCAGCTGAGAAGCCAGCTCATCTGCCGTAATACACTGGCCAGACTGCTGACCGATGAGCACAACCTCCTCGCCCGCATGAATTTCTTCTGCCTCTTCGACAAAAGATTGAAGTGTTACCATACACTGGTCCATACAGATCGTTCCGACAACGGGAACGCGGCGGCCGCGGATCAGGACTTCCGCTTTACCGCTCAGCATCCGCGAGTACCCGTCGGCATAGCCGATCGGCAGCGTTCCAATGACTTCATCTTGATCCGTCACATATTTGGCGCCGTAGCTGACGCCCCAATGCGGCGGAAGGGTTTTGACATATACAAGCTCTGTCTTCAGCGTCAATACCGGGGAAAGTGCGACAGTCTGATGATTCACCTCATCCGATGGATACAATCCGTACAGGCTGATGCCGACGCGGACCATATTGTAGGATAGCTGAGGGGTATCAATCGCTGTGGCGCTGTTGCCCGTATGTATAAGAGGAGGGCTGAATCCTTTCTCCCCGAGCGAGGCCACCACGCTCTCGAAACGCCGGTACTGCTCCAGTGTATAGCTTTTATCTTCTTCGTCCGCTTTGGAAAAATGGGTAAACAAGCCTTCAACCTCAGCCTGCGAAAGGGCATAGAGCGACTCGATAAACGAAATGGCGTCCGGGCCGGGAAGAAGTCCCAGTCTGCCCATTCCGCTGTCGATCTTAATGTGCACCTTCAGCGGTCTGGACTCGGCGTCCGCCGGGAGCTGCCGGATCGCTTCCCGTACCTCCGGGCTGAACACCGTCACTGTTATGTTATTCTCCCACGCCGTTCTTATGCCTTCCGGAGGCGTGTAGCCAAGCACCAGGATGGGCAGCGTCAAGCCGGCATGCCGCAGTTCGATCGCTTCATCCAGGAAAGCGACGCTTAAATAGTCCACCCCGATGCTCGCAAGCTCCCGCGCCACCTGCACGGCACCATGACCGTACGCATCCGCCTTGACGCAGGCCAGAAATTTCATGCCTTCGGGCAGAGCCCGGCGAAATGCCGTAACGTTCGCTTGAAGATGGTCCAGATTGATTTCCGCTCTAGTTGCTCTATATTGTTGCTGCATTCATTCGTCACCTTCTCTAAGAATTAACACACTCATTACATACAGTCATTGAAAGGAGAGTTGTCATTTTCGTTCGATCAGTCTATGGACATAGATAGATCGGATCGAAAATCAGTTGTTATTTACCTTTCGTTTATCCTATGTAATCGTAATGTTCAGGAAGGTGACTGTCAATGAACCACGCCCCGGCTGAATCCGGCTGGTTTACCGTACCACAGCGGTTTTCGAAGATGGATAGGCGAAAGCCCCTTCGTTGCGCCGGTGGAATCATGCCCCGCCGGCCCGAAGGGTCCGCCTGTCTGCGTATTATTTACCCGATTGTTCCTGTAAAGACGCTGCAATCTGTATCATTTCGTCCACCGGCAGGTTTGCGCTTGTAATCCGGAATTCCACGCCGTCCCCATTCATCCAGGTCAGCGTCTGCTGCTCATCGCCAGCCAGGAGGCCCGCCGTAAATCCAAGGTCCACCACTTCACCCGACATCAGGGACACGGCACGGTCCTGCGGACGGGATTCCATGATCGTGAACTGGTATGTACCGTCATACCGAAGCAGCAGCGCATGGTTGTCACTGTTGTCCAACTTGTTGCTGTCCTTGAGCGTAACGCCTTCAGGCAGGTAATCCGGAATAATCATGCCAAAGTCGCCAAGTTCCTTGGTGACTTCCTGCGCCGCTTCCCCGTTATCGCCCTGCGGCTGGTCCTGGGATGCGACCGGATTGCCGTTCTCGTCGACTTCGGCCACCGTTCCGACAGACGGATCGCTTTGCACGGTCATGTTGCGCTTCATGTCAAAAGAGTCCTTGTCGAATTTCGCATCGAACTGGAACTGATCGAACTTGACCTCAACGACGACATGGGCGTCAGAGTCGGAGACTTGTACTTGTTTTGGCGCGTAATTGTCCTTGCTGAGCCAAATTTTCTGGCGGACGAGAGACTGGCTGTGATAGTTGGCCGCAACATCGAAGACATAGCTGTCCTTGTCTGCGGCAAACTGCCGGGTGTTATCGCTTAAGATGCCCCGGACGAGCGTTTGGTATAAATAGACTTGCCCCTGGTTGTCCGGCCAGTCGCTTTTAAACCGGAAGCTTTTGTTCAGGCTTGGCGTCAGCACGAATACCCCGTCGTCGTTGCGGAGAACGATTTGCGTAACGTCCTTCTGGGCGTTCGTCAGGCTGATGCGGTAGTAGTTTGGATTCTGGTACCACACCTCCACCTGGTATTCCTGCGGCTTTTCCCCGGTATACAGCGTCATTTTTCCCGTTCCTTTGTAAGAGCCATCCTTGCTTTGCAGTGTATCGACCACGTTGTTCAAGTCTTTGACAACGGAAGCGGCATCCTTTTTGCCACCACAGCCTGCCAACACAACCGTAACGCACAAGATCATGGCGAGCATCCATGAAATCCGGCGCATGACATCATCCCCCTTAGCACTTGGTTTGAACTGATTGATACATGTCTATGAGGGACTTGGTCACATTATGCAGACTAGCATGACAAGCCTGATACCGAATCCGTGTTGCTGAATTTAATGTTAATAGTTCGTTGTTATACGACGTTATATAAAGGTGACTCGCGGCGGTACCGCTCCATGAACGCTTGCCTTGTCATGAGCAGCATCTGCGGAACCAGCTTGGGAGCGCTGTGCTTCACGCGTTTTTGCCCGGCGGGATGAAGCATTCGCAGCAGAAACCTTAAATAGATCGTCGTCAGCAGCCGGAACCACCCGGCCTTCAGCTGGTGCTGTTCGAAGCCCAGCCCGTGGGTCAGCCCCCGGTGAAGCAGCGTAATTCCGGTCAGCGCTTTGACCTCGGCCAGTTCGGGAACCTGGTCCATCGCTTCACGGATCTGTCTGAGCGATTGCTTCAGGAGCCTGGCGGTTTTCAGCGCCGCCCTGTCCGGCCCAAGGCTCCGCGACAGCTCCAGCACCTGCCCGTTATCCAAATGAAGCTCCCCGATCCAGTCGCCGGCATGAAGCCACTGCCCGCTGTCACTGCGGATGCTTTGCCCGTGAAAAGGCCGAACCACCAGCTTGCAAATTCCGTAACTCAGCACCCGCTTGCTCCGCAGCCGCGTGATCCGGTCGATCAAGCCCTCCCATTTCATCCATGCCGTCTGGACTCCCGTCTTCAAAGCCGTCGTTTTGATCAATATCATCACATCTCTTCTCTATTAAGTTCGTTCTATTCAGTTTGACGGTTCAAATGAGGGAATCCATGCAAATCATCCAAAAAAAGATATTTGCATGATTGGCACTGACCACGAAACGTTCCTCGTGGAACAAGACGTTTCCGCGGTGCCGCCTGGCAACATGCCCGGATTCCGTTATCGGGGGAAGGCCGCTTATGTTCCAGTCATTCGGCAAAAAGAAACAGCAGGCCGGAGGCTGGGCCGGGATACCGCCCCTGCGGTACCGCTTCCGACCCATCCCTCCTGACCTGCCTGTCTTAAAAAATGCTGCTGCTCTATTGATCCGCCAAAATGCGGTCGATCGATACCAGCTGCACGCATACGCACAAAATATCGATGGCCTGCGCAAGCTCTTCGAGCGATGGATAGGTTGGCGCAATACGGATATTGCGGTCCCGCGGATCGCGCCCGTACGGATAAGTGGCTCCGGCAGGCGTTAGTGTCACCCCGGCCTCGGCTGCACGCTGCACGACTTCCCGTGCGCAGCCGTCCATCGTATCCAGGCTGATAAAATAACCGCCGCTGGGCTTACTCCATGAAGCGATATCTTTAGAGCCGAGCCCGGATTCCAGCTTGCTCAGTACCAAGTCGAATTTCGGCTTGATGATCGCGGCATGCTTTTCCATGTGGCGGCCCAGGTGCTCCATATCCTTCAGAAAGCGGATGTGCCGCAGCTGGTTCACTTTATCCGGGCCGATCGTCTGCACGGACAGCTGTTTTTTCAAATGGCTGAGGTTGTCCCTGCTCGCCGCCAAGGCCGCTACGCCGGAACCCGGAAAAGTCACCTTGGAAGTGGATGCAAAGATGAATACACGGTCAGGATGGCCGGCGTTCGAGCAGGCTTCCAGCATATTTTTCAGCTCGTCATGCCTTGAAGTCAGATGATGAACCGTATAAGCGTCATCCCAGAAAATGCGGAAATCGCCCGCCTTCGTCTTCATCCGGGCCAGCCGTTCCACCGTTTCGTCGGAATAGGTGATACCGCCGGGGTTGCTGTACTTCGGCACACACCAAATCCCCTTGATGGAGTCATCTTCGGCGACAAGCCTCTCAACTGCGTCCATATCCGGCCCTTCCGGCGTCATATCTACGGTGATCATTTCGATATTCAGCTGCTCACAGATCGCAAAATGGCGGTCATACCCAGGGCTTGGACACAGGAATTGGACGGACGGGAGCCTGCTCCACGGCTGCTCACTGCCAAGCACCCCGAACAGCATCGCCCGTGCCAGCGCATCATACATCAAGTTTAGGCTGGAGTTGCCTTGAACAATCACTTCGGAAGACTGAACCCCAAGCATCTCGGCAAAAAAACGCTTCGCCTCCGGGAGCCCGTCAAGGCCGCCGTAATTGCGGCAGTCCGTCCCATCCTCCGCCCGAAGTTCTTCCCCGGACGGCAGAATGTCCAGCATTTCGTTCGAAAGCTGCAGCTGCTCCGGGCACGGCTTGCCCCGGGACATATCCAGCTTCAAATTAAGACTCCGGTATGCCTCGTATTCAGCTTGCAGCCGGGCTTGCTCCTGCCTTAACTCATCTTCCTGCCATCCGGCATAACCCGTAACCATCTTCATCTCTCCTCGCTCAGCTCTTCGTCTAACTTTTACTAAATTACACCATATGACCGAAAGCAGGCAGATGTCAACTACAAAAATCACCACACCTGGCGTCATGAAAATCCAAAAAAACCGGACTGCTGTAACGCAGCCCGGTTCCGGTGCTTTTTATGTTTAGCTGTGTGGGGTTGGAGGCTCCTTCGGGACCAGCTTGAAGATCTCTCCGCTCTCAAACGTATCGATGAGCCGGTCCAGCCAGCCGTAATAGGCAACCGCCTCATGCAGCTTGGCGATATCCTTGCGCAGCAGCTCGGTGAACTCGGGATCATGCTCGTACGCCGCCAGCAGCCTGCCCATCTCGTCGATGGACTTGCTCAGAATCTGGATATTGCTCTCTACCGATTTTCTCCACTTGATATCGAAAAAGTCGGTAAATGTCTGATACCAGTCGTATTCCACTTCATATAAGTCCTTGCGGGAGCCCTTCTCCCATACTTTATTGACCATCTTCAAGTCCAGCAGGGTCCGGACGCCCGTGCTCATGCTGGTCTTGCTCATTTTCATTTCCCGTCCCATTTCATCCAGGGTCATCGGCTTGTCTGCAAAAAAAAGCAGCCCGTATAAATGTCCGGTGGACTGGGAGATTCCATATAAGTCCATGTTTCTTCCGATCGTTTCAATGACGCGCTTGCGTACCTTGTGGATTGCTGCGTCGCGTTCATCTTCGAATTGGTCCAAGCTCATGCTTGCAACCTCCTTATTTGTTCAACCATTCTCCGCAGAATCCCCGGCCCATAAGCCTGAACAAGGTCCGGAATCCGCTTGTGTTGCCCGTGTTTGTAAGTGAAAAAGTATGGAGAAGACCAAACCTTCATCGTCTATTGTATGTAAACGTATTTTAATTGTAAAGAAACCGATCCGTCAGGAAAACGGCGGATATGGGAGCATTCGGCAGTAAATTTCGTACAGTTTTTTCTGTACGTTCTTTACGTACGGTTAAAACGTTTGATACTATATATATTAATTGTTACACTGTTACCCGTTGGTTATTTACGCAGCATCGTGTTCGCACTTATCAACGATAGAGAAGCAATAAGGGGGTATCACAGTTGTCTATTTTGCAGCTTAAACAAGTCAGCAAATTGTTCGGAGCCCAGGCGGAGCAGAGCGTCGGGCTGCTCGAACAAGGCTGGAACAAGGAGAAGCTGGCGAAGGAAAAATCCGTGACCGTCGGGGTGAACCGGGTCAACCTCAGTATTGAAGCTGGCGAAATTTTCGTCATTATGGGGCTGTCCGGCAGCGGCAAATCCACCCTCGTCCGGATGCTGAACCGGCTGATTGAGCCTACGGCGGGGGGAATCCTCGTTCACGGGCAGGATTTAAGAAAAATGAATAAGGAGCAGCTCCGTAAGGTACGGCGCCAGACGATCAGTATGGTCTTTCAGAAGTTCGCGCTGTTTCCGCACCGGACCGTACTGGAAAACGTGGAATACGGGCTTGAGATTCAAAAGGTCAAAAAGCCGGAGCGCACGGAGAAAGCGATGAAGTCGCTCGAGCTGGTCGGCCTCAAGGGCTGGGAAAACAAATCTCCCGACGAGCTGAGCGGCGGCATGCAGCAGCGCGTCGGTCTGGCGCGGGCGCTGGCGAATGACCCGGAAATTCTGCTGATGGACGAAGCCTTCAGCGCGCTTGATCCGCTGATCCGCCGTGACATGCAGGATGAGCTGCTCGAACTGCAAGAGACGATGAAGAAAACAATTATCTTCATCACGCACGATCTGGACGAAGCGCTGCGGATCGGCGACCGGATTGCGCTCATGAAGGATGGCGCCGTCGTGCAGGTGGGCACGCCGGAAGAAATTCTGACGCAGCCGGCCAACGCCTATGTGGAGCGGTTCGTCGAGGACGTCGACCTGTCCAAGGTGCTGACCGCCGCCCATGTCATGCGCCGTCCGGAGACGATTATGCCGGACCGGGGGCCGCGTGTGGCGCTCGAGCTGATGCGCGAGCGCGGCATCTCCAACCTGTTCGTCATCGACCGCGGCAAGCGGCTGCTCGGCGTCATCACGGCGGAGGATGCCTCGGAAGCGATGCGCAGCGGTAAAACGCTCGCGGACATTCTGATCACGGATGGTCCAAGAGTGCATCCGGACGTCCTGATCAACGAGCTGTTTGAAATCACCAGCATGTCCAAGGTGCCGCTGGCCGTTGTCGACGACAACGACCGTCTTGCTGGCGTGATCGTACGGGGTGCCCTGCTTGGGGCGCTCGCCGGGGAGAACAGTTCGAAGGAGGTGAGACCAAATGCCGAAAATACCGCTGGATGAGTGGATTGAAGCGTTGGTCGGCTGGATGGGAGACCATCTGACGGTCCTGTTTGACTTCATTTCGAGCGTCATCGAAGGCATCGTTAACGGATTTACCTGGCTGTTCATGCTGCCGCATCCGTTCCTGTTTATCGTCATACTCGGTATTCTTGCCTTCCTGGTCGGGCGGATATCCCTGACGCTGTTCTCGGTGATCGGATTTCTGCTGATCTATAACCTGGGGTACTGGCCGCAGACGATGGACACTCTCAGTCTCGTCATTACCTCCGCCCTGATCTCGGTCGTCTTAGGCGTTCCGATCGGCATCTGGTGTGCTTACAGCAGAGGAGCTTCCCGTATCATTACGCCGATACTCGATTTCATGCAGACGATGCCGGCCTTCGTCTATCTGCTGCCGGCCGTTACCTTCTTCAGCCTGGGCGTCGTGCCGGGGGTCATCGCTTCGGTTATCTTCGCGATTCCGCCGACGATCCGCCTGACCCTGCTCGGCATTCAGCAGGTATCGGGCGAGCTCACGGAAGCAGCCGATGCCTTCGGGTCCACCGGACCGCAGAAGCTCTTCAAGGTGCAGCTGCCGTTGGCCATGCCGACGCTGATGGCCGGCATCAACCAGACCATCATGCTGTCGCTGTCCATGGTCGTCATCGCTTCGATGATCGGCGCCCAGGGCATCGGAGCCGAGGTATACCGCGCGGTAACCCAGCTCCAAATCGGGAAAGGCTTCGAAGCCGGTCTTGCGGTGGTTATTCTCGCCATCGTGCTCGACCGCTTTACGCAAAACCTATTTAAATCCAAAAAAAGGGGTGCATAACATGAAAAAACAGAAAAAATGGACGATCCTGGCCAGCCTCGGTCTGGCCGGCGCACTGATGCTGTCCGCCTGCGGCCAAAACGGCTCTGGCGGGTCGGCAAGCGGAGAAGGCAGCGCTGATTCCTTCGGTAAACAGGTCAACTACGAAATTATCGGTATCGACCCCGGTGCCGGAATCATGAAGGCGACCAACAAAGCCATCGAAGAATACGGCCTGTCCGACTGGAAACTGATTGAAGGCTCCGGCGCGGCGATGACGGCGACGCTGGCCAAAGACATTAAGGCCAAAAAGCCGATCGTCATTACCGGATGGACACCACACTGGATGTTCTCCAAATATGACCTGAAGTATCTGGATGATCCGAAGAAAGTATACGGCGAAGCCGAGGAAATCCATACGATTGCCCGCAAAGGTCTGGAGCAGGATGAGCCGACCGCTTACGCATTCCTGGACCGGTTTGAATGGTCCTCCGATGAAATGGGCGAGATCATGACGGCGATCCAGGATGGCAAGAAGCCGGAAGAGGCCGCCAAGGCATGGGCTGACAGCCACGCCGACCGGGTCAATGAATGGATCAAGGACCTGAAGCCTGTTAACGGCAACCCGCTGAAGCTGAGCTATGTTGCCTGGGATTCGGAAATCGCCAGCACCAACCTGCTGCAGTACATCCTTCAGGAGAAACTGGGCTACAAGGTAACCGCCCTGCAGGTTGAGGCAGGACCGATGTGGACCGGCGTCGCCAACGGGGACGTGGACGCATCGGCCGCAGCCTGGCTGCCGCTGACCCACGCCGATTACCTCGCCAAATTCAAGGATCAGATCGATGATCTGGGCGCTAATATGACCGGCGTCAAAACCGGCCTGGTCGTGCCGTCCTACGTTGACGTTAAGTCCATCGAAGACCTGAAGAAATAATTCAATTCATTCTCTATAGGTTCATATGAAAAGGAAAAAGGGCTGGGCCCCGGTAGATTGTTCTACCTGGGGACCCAGCCCTTTTTTTGCTGGAAGAGGAATCGGGTCCGTCATCCAGACACCGAACCGGTGCAGCCATTCTATAGAATGGCTCTGTTGCGCGCCTCTTCACTTTGACGTTTACTCTTCTTCAACAGCCCGCTTATTCTCCGAACGATCGTCGATCGTCACGGTCACCGGCGAATACTCGGCCGTCACAACCTGCCCATGAACGGACACGCTGCCTTCCGGCGAGATGTCCTTCTCAGTCATGATGCCGAGCGCGATCGTAAACTCGTTGAACTTGATCGGGATGTTCTTCTCCCGGCGGATTTCCGTGCCGTTCAAATAGAACACTGCTTCGTCATTTCCGCGGTCATACGTAATTTTGTAGGTGTTGAATTCACGTGGCTTAAAGTTGGTGTCTTCTTTAAAGATGCAGAAGTACCGGGTCTTGTCCGATGGCGGAACCTCTACCCCCGGGAAAGGAAGAACAGCGTACACGCTGGCATATTTGTCGTTGCCGGCAAAGAAATCCAGCGCCGCTCCGGTCGTGAAATCCAGCAGGTTAAGCGATACGTAACCGTCGTACAGATCGTTCGGCACGGTATTGGCCGAGCGGGCGCGGATCTGCAGTTCGAAGTCGACCACTCCGTGCTCCGGTACTTTGACTGTTTCCACTGAATAATACATATGCTTCGCGTTGTCCAAAATTTGAATTTGGTCGTTTTGCCGGCTCAATGGAGCACGGACGTACAGAATGCCGTTGCGGACAATGACTACTGCATCAGGCTCCCGGTATTCCCAGAACGTACCGTCCGGCAGCGGAAAGCCGCCGATTTTCCAAACCTCGCCCTCCGACAGAATCGTATGAAAATCCCCAAAAACGCGTTGTTGTACCATATAGCATCGAACTTCCTTTCTCGCTTAACTCAATATGGCCGTAAGGTCAGATCAAACCTTGTATCAGCAAACATATAATCATAATGATCCCGCTCCGCTGGGTCGATTTCACCGAAGCTCCCATCAGCGGAATATAGGCATGGCTGTTATTATGAGACTTCAGCTTGCCGTACACCTGGTACAGCGGAATCATGCCCGGCAGGGCCAGCAGTCCGTACACCGGAAGCGCCCCGGCAATGACGCTGACCACGAGCATCAGCGCGGACAGAAACAGCAGGAACCGGGAGAAGCCAAGCGCTCTTTGCTCGCCCCACACGACGACCAGCGTGCGTTTGCCGGCCTGGCGGTCCGCCTGCCAGTGTAAAAAGTGATGGTTGAACAGAATCAGCGTAGTTAACAGGCCGATCGGCAGGGACAGGAGCAGCGCCCGCAGATCCAAATGCGAGGTTTGCACATAATAGGCCCCCATGACCGGGAGAACGCCGAACGAGAGCAGGATTGCGACTTCCGAGTAGCCTTTGCCCCGGTATCCGAACTTCAGTGGCGGCGCCACATAGAAGTATGCGATCAAGCCGCCGAGTGCGCCGAAAATGAAAGCCCACAGCCCTGAGAATACGGCCAATATAATTCCGCAAGCCGCGGCAACGCCAAACAGCGCCCAAGTGACCGCCGCAAACTTGCGAAAGCTCCATACGCCGCCCGTCAAAAAGCCCGAGTTCGTGGAGACCGCATCCACGGCCTCTTTGGCAGCCGTATCGGTCCCGCTCTTGTAATCCCACAGGTCGTTCACCATGTTGGAGAACAGGTGGGCCGACGCCGCACCGACGAGCGTAATCAGAAACAGCCAGACGTTAAAAACGCCGTTCCATACAAAAGCCCCCAACGCTCCCAGCGCGACCGGAATCAGCATGACCGGTACAACTCCGAAGCGTGAGGCTTTCATGAACTGTTTGAGCATGCACCATGCTCCCTTCCTTATAATGTGCCCATGAAAAATGGGTTCGTATAATTTTCGGGCGAAAACGCCGTATTGCCAAACAAATGATATTTTTCACAAACTTTCCCATGATGGATATCGTTAACGACATACAGGAAAGCAGGTTTGTATCATCCTTCACAAGGATATCACACTTTCGCGGATGTTGTCATCGGAATGTATAAATCAGGAAGATTCCACGCGATGTCAGGTTTCAGACCAAGCCAAAAAAGCCACGGCTCGCCCTCTTTCCCGCTGCCCTTCGAATGAAGAAGGGAGCGTTCCGGTTGTGCCGTGGCTTGTTTCTGATTGACGAGAATCAACTGGTAGATTGTCTTAGTAGCGCCAGCCTGGATCCGCAGTCCGTACCGACCTGCCTGACCTAATTCCTATTGCTCTGTGCTGACTTGCCACGTAATGCCGAACTTGTCCCGGACCATGCCGAAGGCCGGGCTCCAGAACGTCTTCTGCAGTTCCATCAGCACCTGTCCCCCATCCGACAATCCGGCGAAGACCGATTGGAGACGCTCGCTGTCATTTGATGTAATGGCGATGCTCAACTGATCCCCAAGCTGATAAGGATTTCCCGGAAACGTATCGGAGAAGAGCAGCGTGTTGCCGTCAAATTCAAGTGCGGCGTGCAGTACGCGATCTTTGGCTTCATCCGGCAGCGGATGATCCGGATCCGGCATATCGCTGAAGCGGGACAATCCCAGGTTTTTGGCCTGCAGCACTTTTTCATAAAACGCAACGGCCTCGGCACAATTGCCATTCATTACAATGTAAGGCGATATCTTTACACTCATTTGGGTAGTCCTCCTTTATCATATGGGACATGCACAATCCATTATATCCCACGCCTCTGCGATTGATAAGGACATGCCGAAAAATGATGCTCTAACACCGCCTACGAGCAGCCATCCTCTTCAATCACCCGGCGGCCCTTAATATACAGCCGATTCCAATACGGATCCGAAAGCTCCGTGACCACGACGCCGCCCGCTTTGCAGGAATGAAGGAACCGGCCGCCGCCAAGATAAATGCCGACATGGCCGATTCGTTCCAGCCCTTTTTTATGCGTCCGGGAGTGGACGGAAAAGAACAGCAGATCGCCCCGCTGCAGGTTCTTTCTGGCCACGTCATATCCCAGAAGGCTTTGTTGTCTGGACGTACGCGGCAGCAGCAGACCGTTTCTGGCAAAAATAAATTGCATGAACGAGCTGCAATCGAACGCGTCGATGGACCAGGGCACCGCTCCGAACCGGTATGGAGTCCGGTAGAATGCCATGCCGTCTTGGATGATCTGTTCGATGAGCTCCGCTCTGGAGCATCCGGACGTATCCCGCGACCATGGAGGTGCCGCCGGAATAACCGCAGCTTGCGTATGAGCCAGATAAGCTGCGTATTGGAACGGCACCCGGATGCTTTTCAAATAGAGTTCGAGGTCACGCCCCGTTCGCATGAACGGCTTGCCCGGCTTATGGTTCACTTCCAGAATATAGAGGGACCGATCTTCGCCTATGGCCAAGTCGACGCCCAATTCGGCAAAGCTCCGGTTGTAGTATAGCTCCAGCTGCTCCGCTACCCGCCGTGACAGGTCCCTTATCTGTTCGTACAGCCTCTTCGCTTCCTCCTCCCCAAATCTTTTGGCTAAAAAGGGATGCCCCTCCAACGTTTGCCCGCCGTGCTCCGGATGCGTCGTCAGACGGCTTGTCTGTCCTACATGGACGACGAGCCCGGTAAAGCTCCAGCTGCCCAGCCCATCTTTCTGAATCAGCGCACGACAGTCCCAGGGGCTTCGGCTGTTCACGCGCAAATCGAGCGCCGGCTGCATCATATAACCTTTGGCGGCCAGCTGATCTAAATATCTCCCTGCCGATTCCACCTTGATGCCGCGGCATACGCCCCCGTCTTCCTCAATAATCAGCATGTCCTTGCGAAGACTGATCCGTTTGATCCCGGTACCCGATTCTCCGCTGACCGGTTTCAGCATGAGTGCTTTGTGCTGCTCCAGCATGGAAATCCCGTCGGCCGCCCGAATCAGCAGCTCCGTCTCCACCAAATGCTCCGCGATTTCCGGAGACGCCTTCAGTCCCTGATAGACAACCCACTTATTGCCAAGCCAGTCCCCAAGAAAGGGCAGCCGGCTGAAGGATTTGATTTCTTCCGCTTGCTGGTAACCGCGGATCGTCCTGTAATGGCCTATATCATAAATGAGATCCGGAAATCCCTGTACCGTACGCACCCATTTATGCTTTTGATAAGTGTAACCGGTAATTTTTCGCCGGGCCAGGTTCACATCTTCAGGCGCAAAAAGAATCAACCGTTTGAAACCTGCCTCATTCGCTGCCTCAACGTAAGGAAGAAAATGGGACCTTCCGGCCGTCTTGGCAGACATTAGGCCGAGCGTGGTGTTCATACCCATCCCCTGCCTGAGTTTCCGATGCCAAAAGTACGGGTCATCACTTCTGTATCATCCTCCTGGGGGTTTTCAATTCAACTCGTTCGTAACCAGCGTATGCCTTGGAGGGGATGGAAGTGCTTATCCCCTCCTTAACGGCAAGAAGGGACGTCCGCTCCATAAGCGTCGTCCCTTTCTTTCAGGTGATAGCATTATTGTATGAATTGCCGTTCTCTCAGCCAGGTCGCGCACAGGTCCGGCCATGCCTTGACGGCCTCTTCTTCCTCCGCGAGCCCAAGTCCGTGGCGTCCGGCCTCGAACACGTGCAGCGCATAAGGAATCTTCTCGCGGCTTAAAGCAAGGGCGAAGAGCAGGCTGTTCTCCGCAGGAACGGCCCCGTCATCAGCCGTATGCCAAATAAAGGCCGGCGGCGTATCCGGCGTGACCCGCGTCTCATTGGACAAATACTGGACCAGTTCCGCGTCCGGCTCTTCCCCGAGCAGCGAATACTTGCTGCCTTCGTGGGTATATGGCCCGAAGCTGATGACCGGATAACACAGCACCTGCAGGTCGGGACGGCTGCTCTCGCGCTCGACCGGATCTTCCGCATCCGCCTGGCCTGCATCAAAATGGGTACCAGCGGTGGACGCCAAGTGCCCACCGGCGGAAAAGCCCAAAATGCCTACCCGCGCCGGATGGATGTTCCAATCCCCCGCGAGGCTTCGCACGGTGCGGATCGCCCGCTGGGCGTCTCCCAGCGGAACCGGGTGGCGGTTCGGCGACACGCGGTAGTTCAGGACCACCGCCGACACCCCAATGCTGTTCAGCCACAAGGCGATCGGTTCGCCTTCATGGTCTGCGCGCATGACATATCCGCCTCCCGGGCATACCACCATCATCGGGAAAGGGCCCTCTCCTTCAAGCAGGTAAGGCGTAATGCTGGGGCAGCCCTCGTTCTCCGGCCCGCTTTGTCCCAGCGGAACATCCTCCCATAGTGGTATGCGCTGCTTGCTGTCAGGCAGTCTGCTTGCTGCTGTGCTCATACGATCGTCCCCTTGTCATATGGTTTTGTCCACCATTTTACAATGGGAGCACACATAATTAAAGGGCTTACACTCAATTTGGCCGAAAAGTTAGCGCGAACCCCCCTGATCCTTCAGCTGCTTGATATACAATCTGCCAACGACGCTCCGTGCTGAAAACTCATCTGCCGGTCGGTTCGGTATCGTGCCAGTCGGTCATCGGAACGCGGTCCGGCAACTCGTGATATGCAATCTATAGCGGAGCTGCAAGCTTCGGCTGCGTACATGAAACCGAAGGGAATTGCTCATAATGTAACGGTACTGCCCTACCTAAAACTAAGGAGAGAATGAAATCGATGGGTATTCTCGACGGAAATCCGAAACACCAGCCGATGCATTATGGCGAAGTCTTCAATTTATGGGAAGTTTCCATGATGGCCAAAGGACTCGTTTCCTGCTATCAGGTATATCTGAACCATGCCGGAGACAAAGACCTCAAACAAATTCTTGAGGACCTGATCGACCAAGCCAAGACCGAAATCAAGGAATGCGACAAGCTGCTGACCGACAACGGCGTCGTCCCGGCGCCGATTATGGCCGACAGACCGGCCGTCAATCTGGAAGACATACCGCCAGGGGCCCGCTTTATGGACCAGGAAATCGGCGCCAAGCTGGCAGCCGACACCGCTGCGGGACTGGCTGCCTGCAGCGCGATTATGGGCATGTCCATCCGCGAGGATATCGGCGCATTATTCGCCAAATACCATACGACTAAGACCGCCCTCGGCGTGCGGATTTTGCGCATGAACAAGGAAAAGGGCTGGCTCGTTCCTCCACCGCTTCACGTTGAGCGTCCGGTTGAGGAAAAAGCATAACCCAGCCCCTCTGCCGCTTACGGCGACTCCCGTTCACGTAGTTCGGAATGTACGGCAAAAAGGCTTTCCCTTCGTCCCCATGGACGGCAGGAAAGCCTTTTTTGTGATAGATCCCGTTTGACGTTCTAATACAGTTCTGACTCCGACAAAAGCGTCCGGAGACTAGGACAGCTTCACGAGATGGTATTTTTTCTTGCCTTTGCGGATGATGATGAACCGGCCTTCGATGGCATGGTCGGCGCTTACTTCAAGTTCTGTGTCGGTGACGCGCTCACCGTTCATGGAGATGGCTCCCGAATTCAGATCCTCGCGCGCTTGGCGCTTGGACGGCTCGATGCCGATCTCGACGAGCCAGTCGATGATGTTCTTGGACTCCTTCGAAGCTTCAAACGTTGGCATTTCCTTGAAGCCCTGCTCGATTTCGTCCGCGGTGAGCGACTTGATGTCGCCGCTGAAGAGCGCAGCGGTGATCTTTTTAGCTTGGGCCAGCATTTCTTCGCCATGGACGAACCGGGTCATTTCCTCGGCCAGCGTAATCTGTGCTTCGCGTTTGTGCGGCTCGGTCTGCACCTTTTCCGCCAAAGCGTCGATCGCTTCTTTGTCCAGGAAGGTGAAGTACTTCAGGTACTTGACGACGTCGCGGTCGTCGGTGTTCGCCCAGAACTGGTAGAACTCGTACGGCGTCGTTTTCTTCGGATCGAGCCAAATCGCGCCGCCGGCGGTTTTACCGAATTTCGTACCGTCCGCTTTCAGCATGAGCGGAATGGTCAGGCCGAATGCTTTCGCTTCCGGGCCTTCCTTTTTCCGGATCAGATCCAGGCCGCTCGTAATGTTGCCCCATTGGTCGGAGCCGCCGATCTGCAGCTGGACGTCCTCTTCCCGGTACAGGTGCAGGAAGTCCATCGACTGCAGAATTTGGTAGGAAAATTCCGTGTACGAAATACCGGTTTCGAGCCGGTTGGCGACGATATCCTTGGCCAGCATCGTGTTAATGCTGAAATTTTTCCCGTAATCGCGGAGAAAATCAATGACGTTCAGCTGATGCGTCCAGTCGTAGTTATTCACCATGCGCAGCTGGTTGTCGCCTTCGGTCAGGAACAGCTTCTTCATTTGGGCGGTCAGGGCGTCCACGTTCGCCTGCACCTGTTCCATCGTCTGCAGCGTGCGTTCGGACTGGCGTCCGCTCGGATCACCGATGGTTCCGGTGGCGCCGCCGATCAGAATGACCGGCCGGTGTCCGGCCAGCTGGAACCGTTTCAGCATCATGAACGGGATCAGGTGCCCGATGTGCATGCTGTCCCCGGTCGGGTCGACGCCGCAGTACAGGGAGATCGATTTCTCCTCCGTCAATTGGCGGAGTCCCTTCGCGTCCGTCTGTTGGTTAATGGCCTCGCGCCATTCCAGTTCGTCAATAATGTTCATTTCCTTGTCCAGCTCCTTTGCTTGTTCATGATATATGGGGCTAAAAATCGGTTATACATGGATCGAGGCGGGCTTGTTTCTCCCGGATGCAAGAATTCCTCATGAAGCCGGAAAACGCAAAAAATCGCCCCCCGGCCTGAAACAGACCTAAGGGACGATTGTAATAACCGTGTTACCACCCACATTGCGCAGGGCCGCCTCATTCAAGGCATGCTGCACCACTCGACGGCGCAAATAACGTTGGCCATTCCGCTTGGCATTACCCAAGATACTCCAGAGTGTAATTCGTCAGGACCGTGTGCTGCCGGGTCGCATCGACCCCCGGCTTTCTGAGAACAGGGACTTCCCGCTACTTCGCTCTTTCCGCGTATATTCCGAATATTCAAATGGATAAGCAAAGTATATTGATTTCCTCCGGGGTTGTCAAATGCCAGGGTTTACCGGCTTTTCACCAGCAGCTCCACGGCTTCCTTCACCATTTTTCCGGTGTCCATATTCCCGGCCGCCTGCTCCGCCAAAATGCACTGCTGCAGATTCTCTGCAACGATCTGGGCGATCGCTTTATCCGAGGCGTTGCGCACAGCGGACAATTGGGAGACGACCTCCTTGCATGATTTTCCTTCATCCATGAGGCGCAGAACGCCCCGGATCTGCCCTTCGATGCGGCGCAGACGTGTTTTCATTTCATCCGTGTAATTGTAATCCATGTCAGGATCCCACCTTTTCTAACGATATACCGGTATGGGTATATTATAGAGCAAAAAAAACAAAACTACACGGGTACGGATCCCGCTGCCGCACTGAAATTTATTCCACCCGATCTTTCTCACAGCAGGGACGCCCATATTTTCACAGCTGTGAAGGCGATTAACACTACCAGCGCATACCGTAAAAATGTCACGTTCATCCTGGAGCTGATTCTCGATCCGAGCGGAGCCCCGATCAGGCTGCCAAGGACGGTAAAGACGGTCGGTCCGAGCGGAATGCCCCCGCCAGCGATTTTGCCGATGACCCCGCCGACCGCCGAAATCAGCACGATGGCCAGCGAGGAAGCGATCGTCGTCCGGGTTGGAATGCGCAGCACCGTCAGCATGATCGGAATCAGAATAAACGATCCGCCCGCACCCACGATGCCGGAAACAGCACCGACCAGAAAAGCCGCAATGACGGCTACGGTTTTGTTAAACGTCAGCGGTTCAGACCGGCTCTCCGTTCCCCGGTTCGGAATGAGCATGAGGACGACGGCAAGTACCGCCAAAATGCCGTAAATCACGTTGATAACCGTCCCATCCATCGTTCCGGAGGCCAATCCGCCGATCAGGCTGCCGGCCAGAATGCCTCCCCCCATATACATGACGAGGCCTTTGTGCACCGCCCCTCCTTTCGGATCAGGCTTCGACCGGTATGCCAGCACGCCGGCCAGTGAAGAGAAGAAAACCTGGAACATGCTGATCGCGGAAACCTCGTGCGCGGAGAACGACGGCAATCCCAGCATAGGCGGAACATACAGCAGCAAGGGAAAATTGATGATCGCCCCGCCGATGCCGAGCAGTCCGGAGAAGAACGATCCGACGAGACCCAGCAGCAGCATGACAGCGTAGAGCATCATATCCGCCATGGCGTCCTCCCTCCTTTCTCCTCCCTAAGCATCCTTAGTGAAAACAGGCTGTAGCGCATTTCATACGCTGGTTACTTGTCATGAACCGCACAGCGGTTCGGCCCGATCTCCATCTCACGCTGCTCCTCCTCGGTCGGATGGATTTTGCCCATGTTTGCCTGCCGGATCTCCTGGTATGCATGAGGCTGCGGCGGGAGATTTTCCGTAACGGTGCGCCGGAACGATTCCTCGTCCTGTATGTTCAGCCCCGGATTGTGACGGAACAGGTCCGCCAGCCGGGCCATGACCTTCCCGTCTTCTCCAAGCTCGGAGATTTTGCCGAAATGCGCCGGCAGGACGATCAAGTCCTCGGACAGCCCTTTGTACCGGCTATACAGCGTGCTCCGCAGGTCGTCCACCCAATCCTCCGCCTGGCCCGCTAGGTCTGGTCGGCCGATGGATTCGACGAATAAAATATCGCCGGTCAGCAGATACTTCCCATCGATAATCAGCGACGTGCTTCCAATCGTGTGCCCCGGGGAATACACCGGCTCGATTGCGATAGTGGTGCTTCCTACGTTAATTTCCCGGCCTTCCTCCAGACGCTCATAGGAGAAGGTAACTTCCTCCGCATCTTTCGGCGGGAGCCAGTAGGCCGCTCCGGTGCGTTCCGCTAACGCTTTTCCGCCGGAAATGTGGTCGGCATGCAGATGCGTATCCAGCGTATGCTTGATCACCGCACCCTGTTCGCCTGCAAAGCTTTCCAGAATGCCCGTCATGCGCGGCGTATCGATAACGGCAGCTTCGCCGCCGGAGACCACCATATAAGACAGGCAGCCTTTTCCGGTCCGCACGAACTGATACAGCGCACCCCCGCCGTTCAATTCGGCGATCTGGACTGGTTCCAAATGCTCGCTCCAGGATTTCATGCCGCCTTCCAGGTAGGACACGCCGGTTCTGCCCGCTTCAGCCAGCTGTTCAGCGACGAATTGGGAGGATCCCTCCTTGGCGCACACGACGAGAACCTCTTTGCCTTCAGGCAGCCGGGCAAGGGCTTCATCAACACCGTCCAGCAGATCGAAGTACGGGATGTTGACGATTTCTACCCGCTCCCCTTCGATCTTCCAGTCGTTAAAGTCACTCTCATTGCGCACGTCCAAAATCAACAGTTCTTCCTTGGCCAAAATCCGCCGTGTCAGCTCCTTGGCCGTCATGACGCCCGGATTCGTATTCACTGAAGCTGTCATATCAAAGATTCCTCCTTGTCAGAAAGATAAGGTGACGTTGGCATCCTTGGCAAAGTCGAGAAAGGTCACCGCTCCCCCGACTTCAATCCCGTCGATAAAATCATCCTTCGTCAAATTCATGACGTCCATCGTCATTTGGCAGCCGATCATCCGGACGCCAAGCTCCTGCGCCATCGCGACCAGTTCCGGAATGCCCGGAACGTTAGCCTTCTGGAATCCTTCGGCGAAATGCTCGCGCCCGGCCGGCAGCGGCAGCTGTTGGTGGGCCTGCTTGTGAATCAGATTCAAGCCTTCGAAAGTAAAGAAGATGGCTACCTCCGCCTCGGTGGCTGCAGCCGCCGTGGCAATGTTAAACACTTTATAGGCATCGAACAGTCCGCCGTTGCTGGCGATAATCGCTACTTTTGTACTCATGGATCATACCTCCGTAAAATATTGAATTTGGTTTTTGGTTTTGGTTCTATTGATTTTCAATCGGTCCCGTCCATGCGGACATGCCGGGCACGACGTTGCTTACATGCTGAAATCCATGTTCGGCGAGAAGATGACATGCCAGATCGCTGCGCGATCCTGTGCGGCATACCACATGAATGCTGTCTTCAGGATCCAACTCCGAAAGGCGCGCCTCCAGGTCTCCCAGCGGAATGGATACCGCCCCGGGTATGTGGCCGAACGCGTATTCAGCCGGCTCCCGCACGTCGAGAATGACTAAGTCCTCACTCGCTGCGAGCTTGCTTTGAAGCTCTTCATTGGTAGCGGTGTGCGGGTAATTCGCCGCTTCCTTCAACTCTTCCGGCCGGGATTTGCGCAGGTAATGCTTCAGCACATCCCCGTCTTCGAGCGTCCCCAGGTACTGGTGGCCCGTATTTTTGGCCCAGCCATGCATGTCCGCCAAAGACCCCCGGTCCGTGGCCAACACCTCGATGACCTGCCCCGCTTCAAGCTGGTCCATTGCTTTTTTGGTTCGGACGATAGGCATCGGGCAGGACAAACCTTTGCAGTCCAAAGTGACATTTACCGATATATCCGCCATGCTTGTAAACCTCCCTTATAAAGTAAGATCCGGATGTGTGGTGCTCATTGATCGAGGTATTATACGTATACCCCTATGGGTATAATTCTAGGATGGAAGCAGCGAATTGTCAAACCGCCAAATCATGGAATATTAAAACAAGCCTCCTGCAGGACGCGCCTGCTGGAAGCTTGTTTATCTTTTCATTGTTGTCCTTAGACAGCAGCTTATGAATCGCCAAAGGAACTGGAGATTCGGGTATCCGTGTTAAACAGGGGACTTCGGTTCCTCTGGTTATTCCGGTTTTGGTTCTTTTGGTTCTTTTGGTTCTTTCGGTTCTTCTGGTTCTTCTCGATTTTCCGCCGATCGCCCGGCTGAGCCCTCCTCCCGGTACCGTTTTGGCGTCACGCCGGTCATTTTTTTAAACACCCTGTTGAAGTAACTCTGATCGTTAAAGTTCAACCATGAGCAGATGTCCGAAACCTTGTATTTCGTCAGCATCAGCAGCTTTTTCGCCTCGTCAATTCTTTCGCGCTGGATATATTCGCTGATGGAGACACCTACTTTTTTCTTGAACAGGCTGGATAAGTAGTTGGGACTCAAATAGGTCAGCTTCGCCAGCTGCTCGAGTGTAATGTCGTCGTAGAGGTGGTCGGAAATATAGTGCTGGCAGGCCGTAATCGTCGACGAATACTGCTGCTCCTTAACCTTGGACACCCGTTCCGTAAACGCGAAAACCGCCTCGGTCATCACCTTGGATATCGCCTGCAGGCTTTCCTGCTCCTCCAGCTGCTGAATATAGTAATCGCTCAGCGTAAAGGCCGTCTCCTCGTTCAGCCCGCCTTCAATCGCCGCCCGGCAAATCAGGGCCACGCCAGTGATCATCAGGTTTTTCTCGCTGCGGATCCGGCTGCGCCTGGACAGCTTGCCCAGCTCGTCTTCGCCGATCAGCGAATAACGGACGACGTCCTGGACCTTCTCGATGCGTCCCTTGCGGACATAATCCAGCAGCACCCGCTCATGCGAAAGGTTGGTATGGGAAATCAGGTTCATCCGTTCCCGCGAAATTTCCAGATCCGGCGTATGCGGCTGCTGATTCTTCGGTAGCTGCTCACCGCTGGTCTCAACGATCTGTGCCGGGTCCAACCGTTCCTGGTAGAGCAGGCTGTAAACCAACAGGCTCATGGAACGAAAACGCTCCGGACTAATAACGGGCAGGGATTGGTAAAACTCAATCAGCACCCGGACATTGGAAAATTCGTGCATCAGCTCCGTGATGTAATCGATTTGCGTTTCGTCCAGCCCGGCGTCGAGACAGGGCCCAATCACCATTTGCCCCAAGGCTGCTTCTTCATGCTGCAGGCCGATTCGAAAAAAATGCAGCCTGTTGATGGAAAAAAAGGTCGGCATCTTCTTCTGCCCGCCGTTTACCGCATGTTCCCTGATCTGCTCCTGAAGCGGAACATAATACGGGCTCTGGCGGATGCTCGCAGCGGGACTTTCATATGCAAATTGCCCGCGGGTATTGACGTAAAAAACAGACACGCCATGGGCCTCATGCAGATGGTGGCACACGTATTTCATTTCTTCCAATGCGAACCGCATGACGCTCCCCCCCTTTTGCCGGCATAAATGATAACGGTTTCTTTACATTAAAATAATACAATTAAGCGTAGAAAAGTACAATAATTGCCGATCAAACCCTCGTACAATGGTCAATAAACAGATCAAGATCAACGATTAGGGGGAATGTACGATGGAATTGGAAAATAAATTCGTGCTGGTCACCGGCGCCGGAAGCGGCATCGGCAGAGCCAGCAGTTTAAAAATGGCCGCCAATGGGGCCAAAGTTGTGCTGGTCGATTTTAACCGCGAAACCGGCGAAGAAACGCTGCGGATGGTCCAGGACCAGGGCGGCGAAGGCATTTTCGTTCAGGCGGACGTATCCAAGAGCGAAGATGTGCAGCGTTACGTCAATGCCGCCGTGGACACCTACGGCCGGATCGACGCCTTTTTCAACAATGCCGGCATCATCCAGAAATTTTCACTGCTGGCCGACGTGGAAGAAGCGGAGTTCGACCGCCTCGTTGCCGTTAACATGAAGGGTGCCTTCCTGGGGCTGAAATATGTGCTTAAAGTGATGGAGAAGCAAGGCAGCGGCTCGATTATCAATACGGCGTCGACAGCCGGCATCCGCAGCGAGCACAGCGTGTCCGTGTACTCGGCAACCAAGCATGCCGTGATCGGATTGACAAAGTCGGCAGCCATGGAATACGTGAAAAAGGGCATCCGGGTCAACGCCATCTGCCCTGGCGGCGTGCAGACCTCGCTGACCCAAAGCGTGGAAGAACAGTTCAAAGCGGGCGGCTATATGCCCGAAGAAGTCAGCAACATGCGGATCGGACGCTACGCGCAGCCGGAGGAATTGGCCGAAATGGTCTCCTTCCTCGCCTCCGACCGGTCAAGCTATATGGTTGGCTCCATAGTCCTTGTGGATGGCGGCCTGACACTGTAAGCGGCTTAGCTTACGAGGAAAACCCTCTCTGGAATCAGAGAGGGTTTTTGTCATTCTCAAATACTGAACACACCTGCCAAACACAGCAGTCCACCGAAGATCATAAGAATCATGCCGGCAAAGCTCAGGTACCACCGCCGATCCTCGCTAAGCTCCGCATCCCAATCCTCGCTGAATCTTCAAAAGCCACCACAACTCCGGCTTTTTTCTGGCAAACCAGCCCATCGCAGTAAGCACGATTCCCATGATCAGCACCGGCATATGTATCGACTCCTTTATGGATTGAACGGGATCACGCAGCCGCCGCTACGAGATAAGCAAGTCAGCTGAGCAATTTGATAAGTAACCGAGGGAAATACAGCCGCACATCCAAAAACCAGGCGGATCTATCCGCATAACGTTCGATTGGATTGTACCTCAAATTTTTCATAGGGCCACTCCCTTTAAATCAATGGCTGCCTGCTTACGGAGCAAACGACACATGCCGGATGATGTAACGCACCACAAAGAAACTGATGATAAACAGCGCCGCCAACCCGAGCAGGAAAAAAATGAGGATCTTATCCCCTAAGGAAAAAAGCTTCATGGGTTCCACCTCGCAATTTTCCCTTAATTATACAGGAAAGTGAGCTGTATGTTAATTTTTGTTGCAATCAAAAACGCCTCAGTGAAGATAACATAGTTGAATCCTATATAAAGGAAAAGGCCCCCACCTTTGGGAACCTTTAATTGATATCAGACGCCAGTTCTATATTATATGAATGACCCTCGTTTTACCGATGCTGCTCCCGAATCGCCCGTACGATCCGATCCGCCCGTTGATCTTCTTTGTATGAATGAACCACAAGCATCGCATGAATGACGCCCGGAATGTAGCCGATACATGTAAGGATGATGCTTAAGATGAACTGTCCCAATTTACCGCAGCTCAGAACGGCCAGCGGCGGAAGAAAGCATAATAAATAACGCATTGGCGTTAACCTCGTTTCTGTTTGAATGATCTATAATACGCGAACGCTGTATCTTCGTTTCATTTTGCTCCGTACTCATTTTTGGGTAATAAAAAGAAACGCTTGAGATGATATAAGGAGGACATGACATGTGCGGACGGTATACATTGGCGGTTGAAGAAGAGGATCTCGTCCAGCCATTTGGCATCGATGATGTCCAGTATGAGATGACTCCTCGGTATAATATAGCCCCGACCCAAACGGTTGCTGGCGTTCGAAGCGATCACGGAAAGCGGATCTTGCAGGGGTTTCACTGGGGGCTGCTTCCGTTCTGGGCCAAGACGAAAAAGATGGCCTACCGTACGTTTAATGCCCGTGCGGAGTCGATTGACAGCAAGCCGGCATTTCGGTCAGCTTTTCCTGAGAAACGAATGGTTGTGTTGGCAGACGGATTCTACGAGTGGACTCATGAAGGCGAGCATAAGCAGCCCTACCGGTTCCGGGTGAAATCGAGAGACGTGTTTGCTTTTGCCGGCCTGTACGATGATTGGAAAAGCCCTGAGGGCGAGCTGATCACGAGCTGCACCATCATAACGACAAAACCGATTTCCCTTACGAAGAAGGTGCACGACCGTATGCCCGTTATTCTTGGTGAGGAAGAGCTGAACATCTGGCTGGATCCCAGCGTGTCCGATAAGGACTTGCTGCAGGGGCTGCTGCGGCCTTACGAGGCAGAGGACATGTACTCCTATCCCGTGTCGAGGTCGGTCGGAAATGTACGGAACGAAGGTGAAAAATTGATTGAGAAAATCGCCCTGAATTCCAAATGAAAATGCAAAAGAGGACCTCCGGGTCATCCGTTAGTCCTCGTCTGATCAAGAAACAACAAACTGAACGACAACCGGGGTACCGGGGTCCAACACATCGCCTCCAGGAATGGTAAGCGTCGTTGTTGTCACTGACGAAACGTCGGCCGTCTGCATCAAACCATTCAAATAAAGGTTGTAGTAGTTGAACGTCCCCGGAAATGCCGTAGCAGCCACTCCAGCGTCATTGGTGAAGGCCGTTGCGGCTATAGCGAAGGTCGCTCCGGTTCCTGTACCTGCACCAATGGTCGAAGTGAATCTCACGCTGTTCTGATATGGGGTAACGATGGGCATATTCTCCCCTCCCTTCTTGGTTGAGGATCATATAGGTTTTCACACCAAAATCTTTGAAAACCATCGGATCCTCTACCCTATTAAATGCAAGAAGGATAGGATTGGCTTGGGAGAAAATACGAAAAGGTGCTAGACTGTAATATTCGCCGTTAACTGCACCGTTTCCAAAACAATGGGAGTCCCCGCATATATCGTCGTGCTTTGCGGTGGAAAATATAGTTCCAACGGATTGATGCTGTACGAATTCCCCGGCTGGATGATCCCATTGATATAGAGGTTGCTGAAACTATTGGGACCAAGCGTCGAAAAATCGGCAACCGCATCGCCTTCATCATTCGTGAATTGGCTCGCCGCAACCGCGGCTGACGCGGTTAAATCCAGATCGGTCTCCGGCTCATAAAAATAACGGGCAGCCGTCGGCAGCACAGTTACTCCTGGTATAACGACGGGTCCAGGCGGGCCCTGCGGACCTTCGGGTCCTTCCGGTCCAGCCGGCCCTTGAATGCCCGGTGCGCCTGGTGCCCCTTGCATCCCTGGTACCCCTTGAGGGCCAGGGCCACCCGGTTGTCCGGGGAGACCCTGTACACCTTGCGGCCCCTCCGGCACGCGCAGACCTGACGTCCCGGGAGGGCCCTGCACCCCCTGTAGGCCTTGCGGTACGGGAATCCCGGGCAGTCCTGCCGTACCATCCGTTCCCCGTTCCCCCTGAAGCCCATGATCGCCCTGCATTCCGGTCAACAGCGCCAGCTCTGCTTTGATTTGTGCCTTGGCTTCCTCGATTGCCGCTTGTAAGGCATGCTGATCCATCAAATGTCGGATCTTCCGTTTTCTTTTAGGGTTTACCTTTTTGCAAACGACGGCCCTTTTGGTTCTTTTCGCGCCGATGCATTTTATTTTCTTCTTTACATATGTGCGCTTCGTTTTTCCTCCTTTTCCCATTGGCAGCACCCTTCCCTTAAAAATATTAGGAATATGTGTATATGACATAAGTATATGTCCAATGCACATCATGGGAGTGGACTATTCGCCTTCTTCAGTATTACCTCTCTCTCATTCCCTGCCACCTTTTCCCTTGCGGTAAAGATAGGCCCAGCTGGTCCACCGTCCGGACCACGATATGCATGATCAGGTCCTCAATGGCCGCCGGATGGTTATAAAAGGCTGGCACGGGAGGCATAATCGTCGTGCCCATGCGGGACAGCGCCAGCATATGCTCCAGATGGATATCGTTCAGCGGCGTTTCGCGCGTAAGCAGGATCAATTTTTTTCGTTCCTTCAAAATGACGTCGGCTGCCCGGGTGAGCAAGTTGTCGCTTAATCCCATGCGGATGGAGGCGAGCGTCTTCATGCTGCAGGGCGCTACGATCATGCCGTCCATCTGGAATGATCCGCTTGAAATAGCTGCTCCCAAATCTTTGTAACCGTACACTTGATCTGCAAGTTTCTCGACTTCTTTGACCGTGTAGGGGGTTTCATACCGGATATTTGCAGCTGCCCATGGAGAGACTACGGCATGCGTTTCGACGCCCGCCTCCTTTAACGCTTGAAGCAGCCTGATGCCGAATATCGCGCCCGTCGCTCCGGACATGCCCACGATGATTTTCATAAGCCCTCTCTCCTTCGCATCCGCAAATGCAAGTTTCACTTATTTCTTTTGATGAGTCATGGTGCTGAAGTTCCATCGGCGGCAGCAAACAAACGAATGGCGAGCTTGCGTATTTCCTCCGGATAACCGGCGAAGGAGGCTTGAAGCGGTGCATAGCCATCCGGCCATTCATTCGGAGAAAGGCAATTGTATACGATCTTTGTCGTCGCAGCCTTTCGTTTTTCCTCCTGATCCAGGTAAGCGACAAGCGGCAGGACCGGCTGATCAGCAAAATGCAGGATTCTGTCCGGATGGCAGCGGGTGGCCGCCGCCCAGACGACCTGATCAATCCGGCTGGGATCGATATCATCGTTCACGACGATGATTTTCGGAATGTAGGAGCCGCCGCGGCAGGCGAACACTACCTCTCCGATTCGGCGGGCGAGTTCCTTCGAATCGGCATATGCCCCCGAGGAATCTACCGTCACGACAAGCCAATGGACCGCGGATTCGAACGGGATGAAGCAGCTGCGGACAGGCAAGCGATGGCGCCGCAGTTCATGCTGAATGCTTGCGGCGATTGCGACGCCCCAGTTGGTATGATTCTCTTCGGGCGGCAACCCTGCAGCCACCGCCGGCATGATCGGGTCAAGACGGTGAGTCATCGCCGTAACGCGGAAACACGGCACTTCTTTCTCGTGCCCTACCCACGTATATCCCGCATACTCCCCCATCGGACCTTCAGGTACGGTCTCATTCAAGGATACAAAGCCTTCAATGACGATTTCGCTGCTTGCCGGTACCTTAAGATCATGGCTTTCGCAGCCGACGACTTGAAGCGGTTTGCCGTACCATCCGCCCAGCAAATCGGCTTCGTTCGCGCCGTCAGGCAGAGGATATCCGGCGATCATGGCGATGCCCGGATCCACGCCAAGACAAAGCGCATACGGCATGTCCTGGCCGATCTCCTTCCACTGCTCGTATATTTTGCCGATATGCTGGGTTGGCACGATAACGCCGGCCATCGTCCTTTTGCCATGCAGCATGACCCGCGTAATCGACCAGTTCACCCAGGATCCGTCAGGCGAGCGTACGATCAAAATGCCGTATGTGTTGATGTAGCGGCCGCCGTCGCCGACATGCAGGTACGGAATCGGAAGGCTCGTCAGATCGATGTCCTCCCCGAACAGTTTCTTCTCCTTGCACGGCCCGTCCGGCACTTCCTGCGGCGGCAGCGGTTTGGCTTCGGGGAGATGGGACCAAGCCTCAACCAGCTCCGCAATACCCGTCTCGGCGGGGAGCCCCAGCGAAAGCGCGATCCGCAAAAAAGGATGACGTTCATTCGGACTGAGACCGACTGGTGCACCCAGCACGCGAAATCCAGGGGCGCTGTCCTTGATCTTGCAAAACAGCGGCGCCGGGGCCGGCCGTTCATAGGCGTAACGGATCATCGCTCCCATTTCCAGATTCCAATCCACCTCCTGTTCGATCTTGATCATATCGCCGTATTGCTCCAAGGCCTCGATATATTCCCGAAAATCGATGCCGGCTGCATGAAATGTTTTCATTGCCTAACCTCCCGAGTACTTAAAAATGTCTGCATACAAAGCTTACATCCGAGCTTCTTTATATGTAAAATATATATTAAAGTGGTTTACAATATAAAAAATATATGCCAGTGAAGAGGGACGAGAATATGGATTTAAAAAAATTGGCCTATTTCGTGACGATCGTCGAAGAAGGACAAATTACCCGCGCCGCGCAGCGGCTGCACATCGCCCAGCCTCCATTGAGCCTTCAGCTCAAATCCCTGGAGGAAGATCTGGGTGTGACCCTGATCGAACGTGAAAACAAAAAATTTGAGATTACCCCGGCCGGATGGACGCTGTATAAACGAGCTAAAGAGGTGCTCCACTCGATTGACGGGATGGTGGCGGAAATTCATGATCAGGAACAAGGTATGCGCGGCACGCTATCCATCGGTACGGTCATGTCCTGCGTTCCCTACCTGCCTTCCGTCGTCAAACAGTTCCAGCAAACTTATCCCCGGGTGACCTTCCGATTATGGGAGGATGATTCCTATCGGGTGGAAGAGCTGCTTCAGCAAAAAAGAATCGAACTGGGGCTCGTCAGGCTTCCCCTGCAGTCCGATTTAGGCGCCTATACGCCGGAGGTATCGATTGACCGGCTGCATACCGAACCCTTGGTAGCGATTCCGCCGGTCTCCATAGCGCTGGATGGACCGACCCTCGCGGTCGAGGAGTTATGCTGCCATCCACTGCTGATTTTGCGCGGACAGGGGGACTACGGAGTTTACCACCGGTTTATGGACATTTGCAAAATCAGGGGGCTGAAACCAAACATAGTATGCGAGAGCCCCGACGTATCAACGCTAATGCTCCTCGCCGAATCCGGCATCGGGATTGCCGTCGTTCCCCGCTCGGCTCTGCTGCTCCGCCTGGATCAAATAAGGCATGCCGAAATTGATCCGCCCATTGAATCCGATACCGCCATCGTCACGCTGAAGGGGCAATATCTCTCGGCAGCGGCCCGGAATTTCAAACAGCTGCTGCTCGGATCGATGGGAAATGGCCGAAGCTAAAAAACCTTCCGTTTCCATCATTTGCGAAAGGTCTTATATTTTATGGCACAACGATGGCTGCATCATAGAAAAATGCAAATCGCTTTCCATTCGGGTACAATAAAAACAAACGACCTATGGAGGCTGCAACGATGAATATGGAAGAAGAACCAAAGCAACAGGCGATTCCCGCCGAAGACGACCAAGGTAATTTCAAGCTGCTCGACACCCAGCGTATACTTTCGATCACGTCCGAAATCGAAGGCGACGAGGACAGTGCGGCGATTTTCCATTACGACGACGGCAAAAAGTACAAATACGTGCACAGTGAGAAAGCCATGAAACAGTTCGGGGAGTGGATTCAAAAAGGGGAAGGTTAAACGCTATGTTGAGGATCGAAGGGCTGCCGCTAGGCAGCTTTTTTAATAGGCTTGCTGCTATAAAAGAGAACGTGTCCACTCTTCATGGTTAAATAAAAATGCCTCCTTGCAGTACCATTAGTGGTACAACAAGGAAGCAAACAACACCTAGCTATTATTATTGGGCTTAGAAATTTCTTTACGTATCTCTAAAAACATCAGATATAATCTAAGGAAGAAACCAATGAACAGTCCCACCCCTATGATAAATCCTACTTGCCCCAACCATACTAAAATGCAAGAAATTGCACAACCTAATAATATCAACCCTATGAGTTTCATTTTCAGGTCTCCTATGATGTTAATTTGCTGGTTTAAATACGAGCAGAACGATTCCATCCTTTACATATAATCCAATAAATGCTATTACAGACCATTTTATAAGATGAGCAGGTGTATCGCTAGGTCAAAAAATATTAGAATTGTTCGTAAGTCAATGTAAAAATAAGCCTACAGGTGTTTGTGACTCTGTGGTTTTACTTTTATGATATAGTATGTAAAAAATCCGCTCTTTTACTTTTGTTGCTACACATAAGGAGTGTTTTGATTTGATGAGAAGATTTGCTACGTTCTTACTTAGCGTAATAATTAGCGTAATTGTTTGCTATACCCTGGCAGCAGTAAGCGGTGCAGGTGATACTGGCCTTATTGTTTCATTATTAATTACGATCTCGCTTCAAATCTCATTCTTAACGGTGGTCTGCATTTTTAAAAAATCATAGCAACAAACGCATGAAAAAGGATTCGTTATTCGGATGCTTTTTTCAATTTCAAAATTATTAATAATTAACACAGATAGTTGAACGGCTAAATAACGGAGAATGCAATGAACGCAACTTCTAGAAACAAAAAAGGGTAAATTCAACCTCATTGCGGACGTATTTATTACCACCACGAATCCAGTAAGATTCAAATATCAAATGGGTCATACACGGTTAGGGTTACTCCCTCAGCGCTGTGGATACTGTTTTTAAGAGCAAACTGATCCGCTCATCCATGCCCTTCTCCCTTGGGCTCTTGATTCGAAAAATAAAGCCCCAAACACTCACGAGGGCATTAAAATAGCGTTCCTTACCATTTCGGTAACGTGTACACACGTCACAGAGAAGATGAAAAAGGATGCCAACGAGAAGATAAGGGTCCATTTCGGTGACATCCTGAATTTCAAGTTTGATCGCGACAAGAACCCAACGCCGTGATTTTTGCAAGAAATGTGATTTTTTTCGTGATTTTACGAGAAAAGGCTCCCTCGCGGGAGCCTTTCTCTTTACTAATATATTCAGGCTTTGGGAGCCTTATATTACATCATGCCGCCCATTCCGCCCATGCCGCCCATGTCTGGAGCAGCAGCCTTCTCAGGTTCAGGCTTGTCGGCGATTACGGCTTCTGTTGTCAGGAACATAGCCGCAACGGAAGCTGCGTTTTGCAGCGCGGAACGCGTTACTTTGGCAGGGTCAACGATACCTGCTTCGAACATGTTCACCCACTCGTCCGTAGCTGCGTTGTAGCCGATGCCCACTTTTTCTTTCTTCAAGCGGTCCACGATCACGGAACCTTCTTGACCAGCGTTGGCAGCGATCGTGCGGATTGGCTCTTCGAGAGCGCGCAGAACGATGTTCACGCCTGTCTTCTCGTCGCCAGCCACGTCTACGGCAGCTACTGCATGGTATACGTTCACGAGAGCTGTACCGCCACCGGATACGATACCTTCTTCAACCGCAGCGCGGGTTGCGTTCAGGGCGTCTTCGATGCGCAGTTTGCGCTCTTTCAGTTCGGTTTCGGTTGCAGCACCGACTTTGATAACGGCTACGCCGCCGGCCAGTTTAGCCAGACGCTCTTGCAGTTTCTCTTTGTCGAACTCGGAAGTGGTTTCTTCCAGCTGCGAACGGATTTGGGAGATACGAGCGTTGATGTCGCTCTTCTCGCCGCTTCCGTCAACGATGGTTGTGTTTTCTTTCGTTACGCGCACTTGACGGGCGTTACCCAGTTGCTCGATGGATGTGCTCTTCAGATCCAGGCCGAGCTTCTCGGTGATCACTTGGCCGCCAGTCAGGGCAGCGATATCCTGCAGCATCGCTTCGCGACGATCGCCGAAGCCAGGAGCTTTAACAGCTACCGCGTTGAACGTGCCGCGCAGTTTGTTCACGATCAGCATCGCTTGAGCTTCGCCTTCGATGTCTTCGGCGATGATCACAAGCGGTCTTGCTTGTTGAACGATTTTTTCAAGCAGCGGCAGGATTTCCTGCGTGTTGCTGATTTTCTTGTCAGTGATCAGGATGTATGGATTTTCAAGCACAGCTTCCATTTTATCCGTATCAGTGATCATGTATGGGGAAATGTAGCCGCGGTCGAACTGCATACCTTCCACGACTTCAAGCTCTGTAGCGAATCCGCGGGATTCTTCAACGGTGATTACGCCGTCCTTGCCCACTTTTTCCATCGCTTCGGCGATCAGTTGGCCCACTTCTTCGTCAGCTGCGGAAATGGAAGCAACTTGAGCGATTTCTTGTTTCCCTTTAACTTCGTTTGCGATGTTCTTCAGCTCGGCAACTGCCGCTTTAACCGCTTTGTCGATCCCTTTGCGGACAACCATTGGGTTAGCGCCTGCAGTTACGTTCTTCAGACCCTCGCGGATCATGGCTTGAGCCAGAACCGTAGCGGTCGTCGTACCGTCACCGGCTACATCGTTGGTTTTGGTTGCTACTTCTTTAACGAGCTGAGCGCCCATGTTTTCAAAAGCGTCTTCCAGTTCGATTTCTTTAGCGATCGTCACACCGTCATTGGTAATGAGCGGGCTGCCGAATTTTTTCTCCAGAACGACGTTGCGGCCTTTAGGTCCGAGCGTCACTTTTACAGCGTTAGCCAAAGCGTCTACACCACGCAGCATGGAGCGGCGTGCGTCTTCACTGAAACGGATATCTTTTGCCATGTTGATAAAAACCTCCCATAAATGATATAGATGTTGCTCATATGTTCAGGCTCTTCGCCGAAAATTCAATCCTCGCCGGATCAAAAAGTCGCTTAGCCTACGATTGCATGTATGTCGCTTTCTTTCATAATCAAATATTCTTTACCTTCATATTTGATTTCTGTTCCGGCATATTTGGAGAACAACACACGGTCGCCTTCTTTGACTTCCAAAGGAACGCGTGCCCCATCTTTAACGGCTCCGCTGCCAACAGCGATAATTTTGCCTTCTTGCGGCTTTTCCTTGGCGGAGTCCGGAAGGACAATCCCGAACGAAGTTGTTTCCTCTTGTTGGATTGGTTCTACCAAAACGCGGTCACCCAAAGGTTTGATCATGAAAAATAGCCTCCTTATTTAGTATGTTGTGCTGCGGTTAAAGTCTGGTTGACGATTCTTGTTAGCACTCGACAACGTTCAGTGCTAACAACCACTTTTATGATACTCAACTTGGGAACAGATTTCAAGTCCTCTTTGAAGCATTTTTCTAAGAACTTTACACTTTTCATAGCACGTCCGCCGAACCCGTCCCATCCTGCACCGGACAAGCCTGTCACAGGCCTCCGCAGCGAATAAGACACCCTCCATCATTGTATCCACCGGAATCCGAAATATGCCGTCTTCCGTGATTTCTGAAAAAGAAATGCCGTTTTCGAAGAAAAGAAAAAAGCATCCTTTTTCCGTCCAGAAAAAGAATGCCTGTGTCCTCTTATTGCGGTTCGGCCGGGAACCGGTATCTGGCCTCCACCGCCGCATCCGCGGCCAGCTGCTTGCGGTACACGACGGAGGATAAAAACACGCTGAACTCATACAGCACGAGCAGCGGAATCGTCACGAGAAAATCCGAGATGAAATCCGGCGGCGTAATGACGATCGCGATAAATACGAGGGCGAAATAGGCGACCTTCCGCATTTTCCGCAGCCGCAGCGGGTTCAGGATCCGCAGCTTGGTCAGAAACATGACGATGATCGGCAGCTCGAACAGCAGCGCCACCGGTACGACCAGCGTAAACAAAAAGCTGAAGTATTGGGAGATGCCGTACGTCTCCTTCAGTCCCATCGACTCGGTCACCTGGGTCGTAAAGCCCAGCGCCATCGGGAATACAACGTAATAGCCGAAGGCAAGTCCGGCCAGAAACAGCAGAAATACGTAAGGCACATAGCGCAGCGCGGCCTTGCGTTCCACTTCGCGGAGCCCCGGGCTGACGAAGGCCCACAGCTGGTACGCCGTAAACGGAATCGTCGCCACAAGCGATACGATCATGGCGATCTTCATGTACATGCCGATCCCGTCCCAGAAGGAAAATGCGTGCAGCTCGAAATCCTTGGCCGAGTCGACGCTGATCAGGTACTGGTAGATGGGATTGGCGCAGACCAGGCCGACCACAAGCCCGAGCACGAGCACAACGAGGACGTAAATGATCCGTTTGCGCAGCTCGCCCAAATGCTCGACGATCGACATTTCTTCCTGTTTTTCCACGATGAGGTCACCTTCCTTCGCTTTAAGCCTTCCGGACAAAACAAAATCCCTCCCCGCAAGGAAGGGATGGATATGGACTGCCTGGACTTCTCCCTGAAGTCACTCCGGCAGGCGCTTATCTTGGGCAGCGCTGCTCTGCACAGGTGCAGGCTGCGTTTCGCTTGCGGCCAGCGGCTTAGGCTCGCTCTTGCGCGGCGCCTGATCGTCTTCGCCGATGATATCGCGGGCACCGTCCTTGAACTCGCGGAATGTGCGGCCGACGGCCCGTCCGAGTTCAGGGAGCTTGTTGGGTCCAAACAGCAGCAATGCCAAAATGACCAGCAAAATAATGCCTGGCACACCGATTCCACTCAGCATATGGTATTCTCCTCTCTGTACTTTACTCTTAACCAAAATCCGGATATGTAACACACCGTGTCCGAGTAAAGCAGATCATTGATGGATGTTTGCATGTCGATTGGGCTTGTTCACAGCTATGACATAAAATTGCCACATCGCCATCATACCATATCACGGATCATTACAATATCAAATAAGTGTGACAATTTTGAAAAAAGTCAGGTAAATGCTGGATTATTGGCGGTATTGCCCGGTCACCATCAGCAGCGCTTCCGGCAGCTGGTCCATAATGGCCGCCAAGTGCTCGTGCACGCCCTTGGGCGAGCCCGGCAGGTTGACGATCAGCGTCCGTCCGCGGATGCCGACAATGCCGCGGAACAGCATCGCCGCGCGGTTCTTCTGCATGACGGTTGCCCTCATCGCCTCCGCGATGCCCGGCACCTCCCGCTCGATGACCCGGCGGGTGGCCTCCGGCGTTACGTCCCGGATCGCCAGCTCCGTACCTCCGGTCGTGAGCACCAGGTCCGCCTGGAAATAATCGGTTAACTCAATGAGCGACGCGATAATATCATCCTGCTCGTCGGGAACGATGCGGTATTCCACGATCTCCCCGCCCAATTCCTCCTCCACCAGCTCCCGGATGACCTGTGCGCTCGTATCTTCACGTTCACCTCGGGCTCCCTTATCGCTTGCCGTCAGGATCGCTGTTCTCCACACCATAAGATCACCCCTCCTCCTTTAACCCTAAGTTCTTATCCTTGTGAACCGTCTGATCCGAGCAGGTCCTTCTTCGACTATACTCAAGCTTCGCGGCTGTAGTCGCCGCTCTTGCCCCCGGTCTTGGATTCCAGCCGGGTCGGACCGATGACCATATCCTTCTGCAGCGCCTTGCACATGTCGTAGACCGTCAGAGCGGCAGCCGATACGGCGGTCAGCGCCTCCATTTCGACACCGGTCTTGCCCGTAGTCTTCACAGTTCCTTCTATATAAAGTTCATCATTTCCGTTATCGCTGAAATGAATATCAATGCCTGTCAGCGGCAGTGGGTGGCACATCGGAATGATATCCGACGTTTTCTTCGCCGCCATGACGCCGGCAACGGAAGCGACGGCGAGTACGTCTCCTTTGCCGATCCGCCCTTCCTTGATGCGCGCCAGCGTTTCCGGCGCCATCGTGACCGTCGTGCGGGCCACCGCCGTACGCGAGGTGACGTCCTTCTCCGAGACGTCTACCATTTTGGCCCGGCCTTGTTCGTTAAAATGCGTCAGATCCATCGTCAGCCCCCTTGTTCATCGTGTATATCCCTTGGTCGGTTATGAGGACCTGAAGACGGGCGTCGTTCTCGTCCATGGGGACGCGGTCCACGACCTGCGGCGCAAAACCGATCCCGGCCCACAGAGGCATGGCACCGTCCCCGGCCGCAACGCTCCATCGTTCGTAAAGCCTGTCGTAGTAACCCGCACCGTACCCGAGTCTTCCACCTTCGAGATCGAAAGCGAGACCGGGCACCAGCACCGCATCCGGCAGCATCCCGTCCTGCTCGGCCTGCACCCGCTCGGGGTCCGGCTCCAGGATGCCGTATGCGCCGGCCTGAAGCTCGTCCCACCGCCGCAGCCGGTGAATCGTCATGGAACGATCCCCTGGATGGCAGCGCGGGACATACACATCCACGCCCCGAAGCCAGGCCCGCTCGATCAGCGGCCGCGTGTCCAGCTCGCTGCGGAACGGAACGTACACCATCACGCTCCGGCATCCAGCCGCTTCCATCCACGCCGATGCATGACGGCAGGCCTGATCGGAAGCGCGTCTCCGCTCCTCTTCCGGCAGACCATCCCGCACCTGCCGCATGGCAAAGCGAAGACGCGCCTTCTCTTCTTTCATCCAAGCCGCCCCCTGTGGCATCCAACGACGCTTTCGATTTTCAGTCCTGCATCCGTAGATTTGCTCTTATCTTACCACTGTTGCTTCTCTTTCGCCAAGATTGTCCCGAAGTCCTGCACTGCAAGTCGCGCATTCTCAGTATTTCATGTAAACTGATCTTATTAAGATGATAGATGGAGGTTGCAACGTCACATGCTTCTTCAAGCGAGCGGAATCAAAAAATTATTCGGTATCACTCCCGTGCTGGAAGGCATCAACCTGCAGGTTCATGAGAGGGAACGTATCGGCCTCGTCGGCGTCAACGGCGCGGGCAAGTCGACCCTTCTGCAAATTTTGGCAGGGGAAATGTCCTATGACGGCGGGCAAATTTATAAATCGAAGGAAACGACAATCGGGTATCTCGCCCAGAACAGCGGGCTGCAATCCGACCGTACCATTTGGGAAGAAATGCTGGATGTGTTCACCACTTTAATTGAGACGGAAAAAGAGCTCCGGGTGATGGAGCAGCAGATTGCCGATCCGGCGGTCATGGATAATCCGAAGAAATACCAGGATCTGCTGGACCGTTATGCTTCCCGTTCGGATTGGTTCAAGGACCACGGAGGCTACGAAATGGAAACGCGGATCCGCAGCGTGCTGCACGGCATGGGCTTTGGCAGCTTTGCACCGGAGACACCGATCGCCACGCTCAGCGGCGGGCAGAAGACGCGGCTTGCGCTGGCGCGCATCCTGCTGCAGGCCCCGGATCTGCTCATGCTCGACGAGCCGACCAACCACCTGGACATCGCGACGCTGACCTGGCTCGAGGATTATTTGCGCGCGTATTCCGGATCGCTGCTGGTCGTATCCCATGACCGGTATTTTCTGGACCGCCTCGTGACGACCATCGTCGAGATCGAGCGGCATCAATCCAAGCGATATACGGGCAATTACAGCCGGTATATGGAGCTCAAGGCGGCCGAGTACGAATCCCAGATGAAGCAGTATGAGAAACAGCAGGACGAGATCGCCAAAATGGAAGCTTTTATCCAGCGCAACATCGTCCGCGCATCGACCACCAAACGGGCCCAGAGCCGGCGCAAAGCCCTCGAGAAAATGGACCGGATGGACAAGCCGCTCGGCGATTTGAAGAAAGCCCACTTCTCCTTCGAGGTCGAGTACATGTCCGGCAAGGAAGTGCTGCAGGTGCGGGACTTGTCCGTGTCGTTCCAGCCGCCGAAGGCGCTGTTTAAGGACGTATCCTTCGACCTGCGGCGCGGGGAAACGGTCGCGCTCATCGGGCCAAACGGGATCGGCAAATCGACCCTGCTCAAGTGCCTGATCGGAACCAGCCAGCCGCAGACCGGAGCGATCCACTGGGGGACCAAGGTCAAAATCGGGTATTACGACCAGGAGCAGACCAACCTTAATCCTTCCAATACCGTGCTTGAGGAGCTTTGGAGCGCCTACCCGCACATGGAGGAGGCCCGGATTCGCACCGTACTCGGCAACTTCCTGTTCAGCGGCGAGGACGTGCTCAAGAAAATCGCTGCGCTCAGCGGCGGCGAGAAGGCTAGAGTATCGCTGGCCAAGCTGATGCTGCTGGAAGCCAATATGCTTATACTGGACGAGCCGACCAACCATTTGGATCTCTTCAGCAAGGAAGTGCTGGAGTCGGCTCTGATCGATTACGAAGGCACCCTGCTGTTTATTTCGCACGACCGGTACTTCTTGAACAAAATGGCCGAACGCATTATTGAGCTTCATCCCGAAGGGACCGAGCATTACCTCGGCAACTATGACGACTATGTGGCGAAAAAGCAG
This sequence comes from Paenibacillus sp. SSG-1, assembly GCF_002224835.1. Taxonomy (NCBI): domain Bacteria; kingdom Bacillati; phylum Bacillota; class Bacilli; order Caryophanales; family Paenibacillaceae; genus Paenibacillus; species Paenibacillus sp. SSG-1. The sequence continues at coordinate 7,307,233 of NZ_MBRK01000001.1, read as the reverse complement.
GAGCTGGAGGAACTCAGCCAAGAAGCGCTTGAACAGGTAGGTGGAGCCGGAGCGAAGAACAGCCCCTCCAAACCGGAGGCAGCAAACGATAACGGCGATAAATCCGGCGTATCTTCGTTCGAGGCCGACAAGCAGGCCAAACGCGAGGAGCGAAATCGTCAGCGCAGGCTTGCCGCACTGGAGGAGCAGATCCAGAGCCTGGAAGAGGAAATTTCGGAACTTGAGGCGGAAATGGCCAAGCCGGAGGTTTACCAGGACTACGTCGCCCTGCAGGAGCATCAGCAGCAGCAGGAGGAAAAGAAAAACCAGCTGGAAACGATTTATGCCGAATGGGAAACATTGGCCGCGGAGTAAGCCGATTTTCCGCAAATGGAGCCGGCGGAAGCTCCAATGTTCGAACTTTTGTCAAATTTACAAAAAAAGTTTTGACGTTAAGATTCCACTTATTCACAGCCTTATCCCCAAAAAAAGTGCATAACTTCCAACAAAGGATGGCCTTAAGGGCCATTTTTTGTTGAGCAAATGCGCCTCTTTGTAAAATATCCATCTTTATCCACCAAATTATCCACATTATCCACAGTTCCCACAGGAAACCTGTGAAAAACCTATCCCCTATTTTCACCCCCCTATAAACCAGCGATTTCATTAAGAAACAGGTGGTTGTGCACAATTTCGGTGGAATATGTGGATAACCTTGTCCACATCTTGACAAGGACCAGGTCCTAAGATATAGCTCCAAAGTAGGTCCTATCCAAGCCGATTTTCCGTTTCTTCCGACAGAATGACAAGAAACTTCGACGGCATAACGGCTTTTTCGTCCCCTATCGTTGGACAACAACCGTCATAACCGTCAAAGATGCAAAACAGCCTGCCGTCTCATCAACGAGACAACAGGCTGTTCATAATTCACAAGGTTTATGTTACTGATTTCCCTCCGGCTCAGGCCGGAACTCATGATCGGGAAAACGTACGGCCGGCTCGGCTTTCAAGCGCGGACGGACCATTCCTCCAGCGAAAATTGCGGCATCGCCCGCAGGTCCAAACCGGCGAACTGCTGCTCCTTCCATTTCAAATAAGCAGCAGCACCGATCATGGCCGCATTATCCGTGCAGTATTTGAACGGCGGGATAATCAGCTCGATGCCTTCCTGCTCGCACTGGCGGGACAGCTCCGCCCGTAGGCCCTTGTTCGCCGCCACGCCCCCGCACAGCAGCAGCTGCTTCGCATGATAAGACTTCACCGCGCGGATCGACTTCGTGACGAGCACTTCCACGACGGATTCCTGGAAGCCGCGCGCAATCGCACCCTCCGCGGCCGGCTCCCCGCGCATCTTGCGCTGGTTCACCACGTTCAGCACCGCCGACTTCAAGCCGCTGAAGCTGAAATCGTAGCTGTCCGGCTCAAGCCAGACCCGCGGAAGCGGAATGGCTTCTTCGGACTCCAGCGCCAGACGGTCCACGTGTGGGCCGCCCGGATACGGGAAGCCGAGCGCCCGCGCCACTTTGTCGTACGCCTCGCCGACCGCGTCATCCCTCGTGCGCCCGATGACTTCGAAGTGGCCCTCCTTTTCCAGGTAGACCAGCTCCGTATGCCCGCCGGAAGTCACCAGCGCCATACACGGGTACTTCAGGTCGGCCACTAGGTTGTTGGCGTAAATATGGCCGGCAATATGATGCGTGCCGATGAGCGGCTTCGAGAGTGCAAACGCCAGACTGGTCGCCGCGACGACGCCCACAAGCAAAGCCCCGACGAGGCCGGGGCCCTGGGTGACGGCAATGGCCGACAAGTCCTGCGGGGTGATGCCCGCGGCCTGCACCGCTTCCTGAAGCATCAGCGTAATATTCTCGACATGCTTGCGGGAAGCGACCTCCGGCACGACCCCGCCGAACGCCTTGTGGGTTTCGATCTGGCTGGCGATCAGGTTGCTGAGCACCTCTTTGCCGTCTTTGACCACCGCGGCGGACGTTTCGTCACAGCTCGTTTCCACCGCCAGAATATAGCATGGTTGTGATTGTATGTTGGCTTGATTCATTTGTGTACTTTCCTTCCTAGCCGCGGGCGTTCTGACTGCGGTCCGGAAACAGCTCGGCCCACATGATCATCGCGTCCTCCTGGTTGTCCGAATAATACCCTTTTCGGAGTCCGGCCGGCTCGAATCCCATTTTCATATATAAATTTTGCGCCACCCGGTTAGAGACCCGGACTTCGAGTGTCATCCGTTTCATGCCAAGCTGCGAGGCTGTCTTCATCAGTTCAAGCAGCAGGCGCTCTCCCCATTTGCGGCCGCGGTACGGGGACAGAACAGCAATATTCGTCACATGCGCTTCGTCAATGACCGTCCACATCCCCGCATATCCGACAGGTTCCCCGTTCCATTCCATCATCATATAACGCGCAAAATGATTATGCGTCAGCTCGTTCCGGAACGCTTCCTCCGTCCAGGGAAGAGTGAATGCGTCATGCTCGATCACCATCACGGCGGGTATATCCTCTAATGTCATCGGACGGAAAGTTAATCCTTCCGCGTCCTGTTTGATCTCCTGCTCCATGATTGTCAAAAGACTCCCTTCACGGCTTGCGCAGGAGCTTTTCAGCTTCGGCAAGCTGCGTATAGTTTGGCACCAGGGCGTGCAGCTCATCCCGCTCTCCCTGGAGGAGGCGGTCCGCACCAAGCTTTCCTACCGGCTCCCCTTTCATATCGCAGGAAGTCAGATGAAGCCGGTCTCCCAGCATGGAATGCAGCCGCAGCGCCGACTCCTGGTGATTGCCGATCTCGCCGACAAAATGGACGGCAGCCGGCCATTCTTCCTCCGGCATCGACAAGAGGAGCTGCTCCAGCTCCTCCACCCACGGCTGCATCAGCCGGATGGCATCGTCCTTCTTCCGCTGCGGGATGCCCGCCTGCCCGGCCGCAAACAAGGCCGTATACGCCTGGCCTCTTCTGGCGTCCACGAGCGGAATGACCCAGCTCGTTCCGCCTGGGGCCCGTGAGTCCGGGCCGGCCATCAGTCCGCTCCAGGCCAGCGCATGCAGGCTGGAAATGCCGGCGACCGGCACGTTCCAGGCCCAGGCCAGCGTCTTGGCGGCCGTGACGGCAATCCGGGTTCCGGTATAAGAACCCGGGCCAACGCCCACAGCGACGCCGTCGACTTGGGATGCTTCCACGCCGGCTTCCCGGAGGCCTTTCTGGATCAAAGGCAGCAGATGGACCGAATGATTCCGCTCGCCTGAAGCCTCGATCGTATGGAGCACGCGGTCGTTCTCCATGACCGCCAGCGCCAGGCAGGCCGTCGAGGTGTCCAGCGCCAAAAACCGCCGCAGCGGCTGTGAATTCTCGTTATTCATGTTGATACGACTCCATTTCTGTTCAAACTGCCGACCCATTCTTCATAAGGCTGTCCATATCCCCGGACCGTAATGCTTCGCTCCGTGAGGCCGACAGTCTCGATGTAGATATGCAAATGCCGGTCCGGCAGCAGTTCTTCGATGATTTGCGACCATTCGACCAGGCTGACGCCGTTTCCGAAGAAGTACTCGTCCAGTCCCAGATCCTCGGCCTCCTCCAGAGACACCCGGTAGACATCCATATGGTAAAAGGGCAGCCGCCCTTCGTATTCCTTAATAATGGTGAATGTGGGGCTGTTTACAACGTCCTGCACCCCAAAATGCCTGGCGAACGCCTGCGAAAAGGCGGTCTTTCCCGCCCCAAGATCGCCGTCCAGGCCGATCACGGTCCCCGGCTCCGCTACGCCTGCCAGCCATGCGGCCAGCGCCTCCGTATCCTCGGGGCTGCGGGAGGAATAGATGAACGGTTTCCCGTTATGATTGCTTTTCACGATGGGATTCCACCTTCTCCTTCCAAATCCTTGAATGCAACTTGCCCTTAATTATATCGGTCAACCCTGACACCCGCAAGGACTGGGGGCCGTGTGTTCCGGGCAGCCTTATCCCTAATCCTCGAGGATGGTCAGCTGCGGCCACTGCCGCTTCCAGTTTTTCGACCGTACCCGGCTGATATAGTAGGCTTTATCTTCAAACCGGGGACTTCTGCGTACGACGAGGCCGAACAGATCGTCCAGCCCGTAAGGGGCCAAGATCTCCAGCCTGTTCCCGGAATCCAGGCGTGCGCCGACTGCGGTCGCTGTCTCCGGCCACCAGCTGACCGCGTCCTCCGAGGAAACGTAAGGCGGATTGCCGTTGCGGATATGCATGCGCGCCTGATTTTTAACAGACCATTTATCATTCCCGGTTTGTTCGATCAGCCTCTGCTCCAGCAGCCATTCGCGTTCCTCCGACAGATCTCCCGGATCATAGAAAATAACGTCAATATCGGTATGGGCCGCCTGGTTCGTAAATCCGTGCAGCCGGTCCCACACCGTCCCCCTGACGTACCCGGCCGCGATGTAGCACTGCGGAAGCCCCAACTCCCGTACCCGTTCCAGATCTTTCATTAAAAGATCATTTTCCAGGATATACTGCCGTAAACGTTCTTCGTAGGACATACGCATCCTCCAATCCCTTTGGCGGCTCATCCGCCGTGTTCCTTCATTATATCACGGAATCACAGAAGTACTGTTGGGGGAGAAAAGCGACAGCGGACTCCCTGGGCTTCCTGCCAACGAGCAAAGCCCCTGTGCTTGAAGGGACAGGGGTTATATTTCGCGCGTAAGGCGTGAATGATCGTATCGAACACTATTTTCGTTTCTTTTTCCACGGCTTGATGACCGAAATGACGAATATGACCAGCGTCAGAACGATCTGAATGAAGACGAACGTATTTCTGAGACCGTGGTTACGGAGAAATCCAGGGTCTTCAAGCGCCTCCGGCCCCATCGTCTCCAGCAAATAGAGATTGGCAAGCATCAGCTTATCCACGACGAAAATGCCGATGAACGTCTGCAGCAGAAACAAAATCCATTTCACGGCCAGCCAGCGGTGCCTGAAGAAGCCCCATGGCGTAAAAAAGCCGTACACGAAGGCGACCGCCAGCGTCCCCACGGCCCCCGTCCGGATCACACCGTCGCTGATGAGCACGATGACTTTATAAGATTTCAGCGTATCTTCATAGCTGTTTAACCCCAGCGCAAAGTTGACGGTCACCGAGCTCAGAATGCCGCCAAAAAACAAGGACACCAATACGATATGCATGATCTTCAGCCATTTCATGGCGGGTGCGCTCATTTTCTTCACATTTGTCCTCCTCCCTTTCCCCAAGCCCGCAACTTTCGGAGTCAGGCCATAAGTCCTATCCTACCGGCCGGAGATTGCAAACCTGTGACAACGATGTACGCAATCCGTGAAATTTGGCGGCAAGCCCCAGCAGCCGCGGAACATGACGAATCAGGGAAGCCGCAGAATCGACAATCATTTTAGGAAAACGGCCATTCGACAAATCTCCACTGACCGGAGTTGTCAGTGAAGTGGGGGTATGATGGGGTTGAAGGGCAAACAGCCCGCAAATTTGCCAATGCGCTGACAGCATCGTCTGCCGGCTTTACATTAAAAAATGAACATGGAGGAGATTCAAATGGAAAAATCTCTCAAGGATCGCAAACCAATCGGATATGTATTCATTCCCGGGGCGGGACTGGACGCCCAAATATGGGACAGGGTGGCAGGGGAGCTGCCGGCGCCTTGCCTGACGGTGGACTATCCGGGCAGAGGAACGAATAACGGAGGAACAAGCAGGCTGTCCTTAAAGGATTATTGTGCACATGTAAAGGAGCAGATCCGCAGCTGGGATGTGGAAAAATTCATTCTGGTCACTCATTCTCTCGGCGGTGTACTCGGTCTGAGCATCGCCGACGAAATGGCGGACCGGGTCGCCGGTTTTGCCGCCATCGGAGCGGTGATCCCGGCAAGCGGGGGATCGTTCACGTCCGCCTTCCCTTCAGGGCAGCGGCTCCTGCTGCCCCTGATGATGCGCTTGTTCGGGACCAAGCCTCCGGAACAAGCCATCCGCCGCGGGCTCTGCAGCGATCTCACCGAGGAGCAGGCCGACGAAATCGTCCGCCGATTTACCCCCGAATCGATCCGGGTCTACACGGACCGGGTAGAGGCTGCTTCCCGGCTTCAGGTCCCTTCGCTGTACATCAAGCTTGGACAGGATCAGGAGCTGAAGCCAGGTCTGCAGGACAAGATGGCCGGAAATTTGGGCGCCCGCGTCGAACGACTTGAGTCCGGCCATATGCCCATGCTGAGCCACCCGGATGAGCTGCGTCAGCTGATCCAAAAGTTTGGTACCTCGGTGTCCGCGGCAGGGTAACGGGCAGCCTGCCGGGTACCCCTGTATGAATTATTGAAAGAGGAGTGCCCTCTTTCTTTTTTTTTACTTGTTACCCGGAGACCTCCAGCCATTTGCGGATGACGGCCTGAAGCACATCCCGCTTGGACTCGACGTCATTCATACCGGTAAATCGGATCGTTGCCCGGTCAGGCGCAGACCATTCCAGCAGCTCCTGCGCATGTTCGAAAAACGGCCTAAGGTCGACAGGATCTTTTGACTTCGCCCCGCGATGCAGCACCAGCCTGAAAAATCCTTTTCCATGCAGATTAAAGGTCACCCTGTCGTCATTTTGGAAGAGAAAGCTTGGGGCGTTCCACTTGATATGCTCGGAGAGCCCTTTATCCGTATTCAATATGATTTTCCGAACTTCCTCCATTTCAGGCTTAAGCGGATGATCCAGCTGTTTCAGAAAATTCTCCACATGCTCGCTGGACGGCTTTGGCACGGTTATCACTCCTGACTTCCGATGATTTTGGTGCACTACATTCGCTGCGACATACCGTATGTCCTGCCTCCGTCCGATCTTTGTGATGACCAACTGAATATCAAAATAAAAAAAGTGCGTAATCACCTCACGCACTTTTTTCTATCTCTTTTCCCGGGGTCTATGGACTGCCGATCAACCCGCTCAAGATTCGGACAAAACCGCTGTCTCTTCCCCGGCCAGCACCGGTCCGCTCTCCCATACCCGACTCGGAATTTCGCGCCTGAGTACCGGCAGCACTTCCTCCGCGAACCGCTGCAGCTGCTCTTGCTGCTCCGACTCGGTCAACCCATCCACGCCGATGCTCAGCACCGTATGGCCAAACGCCTCATGGTAATTCATTATTTTCTCGATGACCTTTTCAGGGCTGCCGATCAGCGCCGGGCCGTTCTCGATCTGATCCTCCAGGCTGTGAAAAGGCGATTGGTTATGCTTTGCCGATTCCGTTGCGCTGAAGGCCGTATAATACGGCCGGTACCGCCGGATCGCTTCCTCGGTCGTATTTCCCAAGTACAGGCTCCCGGAGCCCGCGCCGACGACCGCTTTGGCGGGATCATGGCCGTAATAGGCAAGACGTTCGCGGTAATGATCGATCAGCGCTTTATACTTGGCCTGCGGATGGAAGGCGTTGGAGGAAAAAATCGGCTCCCCGAACTTGGCCGCCAGCTCGGTCGAGCGCGTACTTGAGGCGCTGCCGTGCCAAACCGGAATGGAGGCCTGATATGGACGGGGGAACGTCGTCACTTCCCGCAGCGGCGGCCGGTACTTTCCTTCCCAAGTGACGTTTTCTTCAGTCCACAATTGTTTCAGCAGCCTGTACCGCTCTTCCATCGAATCCCACTGCTCTTCCTCCGTAATGCCGAACAGCGGATAATGCCGGGGGTCGTTTCCTTTGCCGATGATCATCTCCAGCCGGCCGCCGGACAAATGGTCCAGTGTGGCATAATCCTCAGCCACCCGCACCGGATCCAGCACGCTCAGCACGGTCACCGTCGTCAGCAGGCGGATGCGGGTCGTGCGGGATGCGATGGCGGTCAGCACCACGGGCGGCGCCGAGGACAGGAAGGGAGCTCCGTGCCGTTCTCCCACACCGTAAGCGTCAAAGCCGAGCGTCTCGGCGAGGACCGCCTGCGAGATGACGTTGTGGAACTTTTGCTGCGCGGTCAAGGACTCCCCTGTTACTGCATTGGGAAGATTCATCATAAGGCTAAATACAGCCACTTTCATATGGAATCTGGCCTCCTATCCATTCAAAATCAGTTAAGTTCGGTCGGCTGCTCCAGGCGTGGTCCGGCACCTGCCGCTTCCTTCCGTTTGCGCAGAAGGAGCGCCAGCGGAATGGCCAGCGCCACCAGCGCGCTCGCGAACAAAAACGCATCGTCGATGCTCCGCGTATATGCCTCGCGGCGTATCCACTCCGTGCCCTGCGCCGCATAGTTAGCGTGCAGATGGGACTCGTGCACGCTCATCCGCGCATAAAACACCGACGTAAACATGCCGAGCGCTCCCGCGCTGAATAGCTGCCGCAGCCAGTTGATCAGGGCCGACGCATGGCCCGATTCGGACTGCGGAACCGCCGCCATCGCCGCGCTGGTCGCCGGTGTCAGTGACAGCCCCGTACCGACGTTGCGGATCGCCAGCCAGATCATGACGGAGACGAGCGTCGTTTCCGTGCCGAGCCGGCTGAAACGAAAAGTCGTCACCAGCAGGATCAGGCTGCCCAGGGCAATCAGCGCTGCCGGCCCAAATGTGCGGTATCCTTTACCTGACAGGAACGTGGCCAAGGTCAGACACGCGGCCGCGGGAAGAAAGAGCAGCCCGACTTGAAAAGACGACAGCCCTTGAACTTCTTCCAGGAACAGCGGGACAAAGTATACGCCGGAGTAGAGGGCAAAGGACAGGATCAGCGATACACCGAGGCTCGCGGCGAACGTGAAATTGCCGAACAGCCTGAGGTTCAGCAGCGGCTCCTTCGCGCGCAGCTCGAGCCGGATGAAAAGAGCGGTGCAAGCGCCGCCGATCAGGAGGCAGCCCCACGTCCAGGCCGACGTCATGCCCCAGGCGTGCAGATTGCCGAACAGCAGCAGAATGGCAAGGCTGCCCACAGTGGCCAGCAGGAGTCCGGCGGCATCCAGACGCTTTTGCGGACCCCGAACGTCCTTCGGGAGCAGGATACGGCCCGCCAACCAGGCCAGAATGCCGGCCGGCAGCGTCACGAGAAAAATCAGGTGCCAGTCGTGCTGCTGAAGCCACCCGCTAACCGAGGGGCCCACCGCCGTGCCAAGCACCGTCGAAAACGACCAGACGCTGACCGCTAGAGGCTGTCTTCCTCGCGGCAGCGTCTGATAAATCATGGCCAGGGACACGGGCTGAATCAGTCCGCACCATAAGCCCTGCAAGATGCGGAAGAAAATCAGCGCATGAATATTCCAGGACAGGGAACACATCACGGAACTGACGGTGATTCCGGCCAGCGACAGCAGAAACATCCGCCTGCCGCCGAAACGGCTGGAGAGATAGCCGCTGACGGGAGCAATCATGCCGAAGGCCAGCGTAAAGCCCGTAATGATCCACTGCACCGTCCCGAGGCCGGTGTGAAAGATGCCGATAAAGCCGGGCAGCGAAACGTTTAAGGAAACCATGGGGTACATGCCCACAAAGGAACCGCAGAACAGGGTGAGCAGAACCGGCCAAAACGGCAGACTGCCCTGCCCTTCTTCGGCCTTTGCCGCGGCAGCATTCATCGTGACTGACAATTCATAACCTCCCGTTCAGGTGGCGGCCATCCCGTCACAGCGCATAATGGCAGGCCGCGTGGTGACCGCTGTCCAGTTGGCGCAGCGCCGGCTCCTCCTGCCGGCAGCGGTCTGTCGCAAACGGACACCGGGTATGAAACCGGCAGCCCGAGGGCGGATTGGCCGGTGAGGGAATTTCCCCTTCCAGGCTTCCGGTCGGCTGGCCTTGGCGGGGCGTGGTCTGCGGTATGGCCTCGATCAGAGCCTGGGTATACGGGTGGGCCGGGGCGAGAAACAGCGACTCGCTCGGTGCGATCTCCACGAGCTTCCCGAGGTACATCACGCCGATCCGGTCCGACAGATGCCGGACGACCTGCAGGCCATGGGCGATGAACAGGTAGGTCAGCCCCAGCTTTTGCTGTAGGTCCTGCAGCAAATTGATGATCTGGGCCTGAACCGATACGTCCAGCGCAGATACGGCTTCGTCGGCAAGAATGAACCGCGGGTTCAAGGCGATCGCCCGGGCGATGCCGATCCGCTGCCGCTGCCCGCCGGAGAACTCGTGCGGATACCGCTGCGCCCACGATGGGTCGAGCCCCACCAGCTCCAGCAGCTCGCTGACGCGGCGGCTGATGTCAGCGGGGGAGCGCTGCCCCTGACCGTGCACCTTAAGCGGCTCGGCGATGCTGTCGCCGATCTTCCAGCGCGGATCCAGCGATCCGTACGGATCCTGGAAGATCGTCTGCATATGCTGGCGGGCGGCGCGCAGTTCACGCCCTCCCAGGTTCGTCAGGTCCTTGCCGTCAAAAAGAACCGTCCCTGACGTGGCACGCTCCATCTGAAGCAGCACCCGGCCCAGCGTCGACTTTCCGCTGCCGGACTCGCCGACCAGGCCGAAGGTTTCGCGCTTGCGGATCGTAAAGCTGACGTCGTCCACGGCGCGGATCAGCTTCTTCGCTTTGCCGATGCCTCCGCCATGCACCGGGTAATACTTTTTCAGGTGATCTACGGTAAACAAAGCGTCCGCCGCTTCTTCCGCTGCCCCGGCGGAGCCGGCTTCGCCGCGTCCTTCAATGTTCTCTTTTGCGCCGCCTTCCCGTGTAACGCGTAAAGCAGCCGTCACGCTGGAAGCCGCCGGGTCGCCAGAACCTGCAGCTGCACCCGGAACAGCCATCGCATTGGATGCTGCCACCGCACCGAAACCTTCAGCTGTACCGGAACCCTCAGCTGCACCGGAGCCCGCCGGCTCGGCGGGGGCCATCCAGCCCTCCGACTGAACCAGCTCCTCCGCATGCCAGCAGGCGCTCCGGCGCTCGCCGGATCCGGTTAGGACCGGCGCTTCCTGCATGCAGCGCTCCGTGGCAAAGGGGCAGCGCGGGTGAAAGCGGCAGCCCTGCGGAAGTGCGGCCAGGCTCGGGATCGAACCTTCGATGGAGTGCAGCTTCGTGCCGCGGACCGTGTCCAGCGTCGCGACGGAACGGAGCAGGCCCCGCGTATACGGGTGGCGCGGAAGGCGAAACAGCTCGGAAGCCGGCGCCTCCTCGACGATTTCGCCGGCATACATGACAACCACCCGGTCGGCAATTTCGGCGGCGATCCCGAGATCATGGGTGATCAGCAGGATCGACATGCCGAGCTCGGCCTGCAGCTCTTTCAGCAGGCGCAAAATTTGCGCCTGGATCGTGACGTCCAGCGCGGTGGTCGGCTCATCCGCGATGAGCAGGTCCGGCCCGCAGGACAGCGCCATGGCGATCATGGCCCGCTGCAGCATCCCGCCGGACAGCTCGCCCGGATACTGCTTCAGCCGCAGCTCCGGCTCCGGAATACCGACCCGCTTCAGCAGCCGGACGGCGCGCTCTCCGGCCTCCCGCTTGGAAACTTTCTCATGCTGCAAGATGGTCTCCTGAATTTGCTGCCCGATCGTAAAGACCGGGTCGAAGGCCGCCATCGGCTCCTGGAACACCATCGCCATCCGTTTGCCGCGGATCCGGCGCAGTTCGGCCTCCGGCAGGCCTGCCAGGTCCGTCCCGTCCAGAAGAAGGCTTCCTCCGCTGATGCGCCCGTTCTCATGGTCGATCAGACGCATGATCGCTTTGGAGGCCACCGTCTTGCCGCTTCCCGACTCCCCGACGAGGCAGACGGTTTCCCCGGCTTCGATCGACAGCGTCACGTCCCGGATCGCCTGCAGCGTTCCTTTTCGGGTCGTAAAATCGACGGACAGCTCCCGGATATCAAGCAATGTGCTCATTGATGCTTCCCTCCTTTAGCGCTGGGTGACTTTCTTCGGATCGAAATGGTCTCGGAGCCGGTCGCCGATAATGTTGACGGACAACACGAATGCGGTGATGGCCAATCCCGGGAAGGTGCAGATCCACCAGGCCGCGGTCAAATAGCCTCTGCCTTGGGAGAGCAGCGTCCCCCAGTCCGGAACCTCGCGCAGAACCCCGAGGCCCAGAAAGCTCAGGCCCGATCCCGTCAGAATGGACGTACCGATACCGATAGCCGCCATAACCAGCAGCGGAGACAGGCTGTTTGGCAGCACATGCTTCCAGAACACGCGCAGCGGCGAAGCGCCGATGGATACCGACGCTTTGACGAACGTCCGGCTCTTTATGCTCAGCACCTGCGCCCGCATAACCCGGGCATAACCCGGCACAGAGGATACGGCTACCGCCAGCACGATGTTAAACAGGCTCGGGCCGAGCGCACCGGCGATGGCCAGCGCCAGCAGGATGCCCGGGATCGTCATCAGCACGTCATTGAGACGCATGATCGCCGTGTCGATCCAGCCGCCCGCATAACCGGACAGCGCCCCGATCGTTCCCCCAAGCAGGCCGCCGACGAGAACGGAAGCAAAGCCGATAAAGAGCGAGTCCCGGCTCCCGTACACGACCACGCTGAAAATATCCCGGCCGAAATAGTCGGTGCCGAACAGATGCGCCCCGCTTGGCGCCTGCATGATGCTGTCCGTCCGCATCTCCGTCGGGGCGTAGGGCGCAATCCACTGCGGCACGATGGCACAGGCCGCCACAAACAGAATGATTAATCCGGCCGCCACCAGGAACAGGTCGCTTGCCGTAAACTTACGGATTTTCGGTGCGGCCGCGGCCGCGAGCTTCCGCTCGCGCCAGACCGTCTTGGCGGATACCGCCTCCCTCATAACTGCTCCCTCCCAAGGTTTAAGTTGAACGTCTCACGCGCGGATCGATCAGCGTATAGGACAGATCCACCAGCAGGTTAACCAGCGTATAGATGATGGCTGAGAACAAAATGACGCCCTGGACCACCGGGAGATCCTTGGCCATGATCGCATCCGAAATGATCCGGCCGATGCCCTGGCGGGAAAACACCGTCTCGACGACAACCGTGCCGGCCAGCATGTCACCGATTAGCATGCCCGTCATCGTGACGGCCGGTATCAGCGCATTGCGCAGCGCGTGACGGTACATGACCGCCCGCTCCGCCAAGCCCTTGGAACGAAGCGTCACGATGAACTGTTCGCTGATGACCTCCAGCATGCTGTTGCGGACCATCCGGATAATAAAGCCGCTCCCGACCGTGCCGAGCGCCAGTGCGGGCAGAACCAGCGTCCGCCACCCGTCCGATCCCATCGCCGGAAACCAGCCCAGCGTAATGGAGAAAATCAGGATGAGCAGGATGCCCGACCAGAAGGTTGGCATGGAGATGCCGAACAGCCCGATGACGCGGGCGATGATGTCAATCGCCCCGTTCCGGTGAATGGCAGACAGGACACCCAGCAGCAGACCCACGGTCACGGACACCAGCACGCTGGCTCCGGTCAGGGCCAGGGTGGCGGGGAAGCTTTCGGCGATTTTGGGCAGCACCGGATCGGAATTCAGCAGGGATTTGCCGAAATCCCCCTGCAGGATGCTCCCGAAATAATGGAGCAGCTGGATGTGAAACGGCTGGTCCACACCCAGCTGATGCCTTAAGTTCGCAATGACCTCCGGCGTCGCCATTGAGGGGTCAACCATGTTGTCGGTCGGATCCCCGGGAAGAACGTAGAGGATCGTGAACACCAAAACGAGCGAGCCGATAATGACGAGGAGCGACGTTAAAAGGCGCCGGGTTACCATCCACAGCATGCCGCCTCAAGCCTCCTTTCTATTTTTGCAAAGATACGTCGTTGAACAGCGGATACCCGAGGGAATCGAAGGTAAGTCCCTGTACCGATTTGGAAGCGGCCACCGTATACGGGAAGACGTAAATCGGCAGAATGACCGCATTGTCGATGATATAATGCTGAATTTTTTGGTACAGCTCCTCGCGCTTGGCATCGTCCTTCTCGACCCGTCCCTCTTCCAGCCACTTGTCGACTTCCGGACTGGCGAGTCTCGGCAGTGTCGGCCGGCTCTTTGGATCATAGGAATGGTAGAAAGAGTACAGCGCGTTCGGATCGGAGTTGACCTGGCTGTTGCCGTACAAATCATATTTTCCGTTGGTGTAGACCACGGTGCGGACATCCTTCGTAATCTCGACCTCAACGTCCACGCCGATCTGCTTCAGCTGCTGCTGCACCATGACCGCGATGTCGTTGCGTTTCTCCCGGTTTGGCGTGCCGTCGACGTAGTGCAGAGTCAGTTTCTTCCCGTCCTTGGTCCGGACGCCGTCCGCTCCCTTGACCCATCCCAGCTCGTCAAGCAGCTGATTGGCTTTGGTGATATCCGGTTTGACCGAGTTTTCCAGCGACGGGTCATAACCGAAGGTGCCCGGGGTCAGCGGAGACCAAGCCCGCTCGTACGTGCCCAGGTACAGCGTTTTGACGATGGCGTCCACGTCCACGGCCAGCTGCACCGCCTGCCTTGCCTTCAGCTCGTTCCACGGCGCGCGCTCCTGGTTGAAGAACAGCGTGTACGGCAGGCCGAGCGTATTTGCCTGCAGCAGCTGGAAATTCGGATCCTTTTTCAAGGTCAGGATGTTCTGAGGCGGCACCGTCTCGGCGGCCAGCACCTGCTTGCTCTGCACGCTGCCGATCCGGGTGGCCTCTTCGGGTACGATTTTAAAATCGATACCGTCCAGGTAAGGCGCCCCCGTATTGGTCACGATCTCCGGCGCCCAAGCGTAGTCGGGATTGCGCTCGACCTTGATGTCGGCATTCTCATCCCACTTGACGAATTTGAACGGCCCCGTGCCGACCGGATGCTGCCCCAGCTGATCCCCGTATTGCTTGGCTGCAGTCGGCGACACAATGCCAAGCAGCGCCTGGCTCAGGTTGCCCAGAAAAGCCCGTGAGGGCGTCGACAAATTCAGCTTGATCGTGTACTCGTCGATGACCTCGGAAGACTTGTAGGGCTGAAGCAGGGCGGCCGCATTCGCCGCCTTGGTGGCGGGGTCCAGAATCCGATCGAAGTTGAACTTGACCGCCTCGGCGTTAAACGGCGTTCCGTCCTGGAACTTGACGTCCTTCCGCAGCTTAAACGTGTAGCTAAGCCCATCGTCTGAAATGGTCCATTCCGTCGCCAGCCACGGCTTGATCGTATTGTCCGGCAGCTGAACGACCAGACTGTCGTAGATGGTGCGGATGACGCGGACCGCGACGGCCAGGCCGCTGCGATGCGGGTCCAGCGTATCCGGCGACGTCGCCAGAGCGTATGTGAGCTCCCCGCCCTTGGCGGATGCTCCCTGTACGGCCGGTGCCGCCCCGCTATCCGTCTGCCCTTGGGAGGCCGTCTGCTTGCCTCCGCAAGCGGACAGCAGCATAACGATGACCAGCAGAGCGGCAGCTGCCGATTTACGCCTGTTTTTCGAATAAAACTTCATCTCTCTCAGACTCCCTTCGATCCAAATATCGTTTGCATGCAGGGTGCAGGGACTTCGCTGGCAGAGACCCCGTCCCGTTTAGGACAGCGCTTTTTGCTTTGTATAGCGGTTCTCCGGCACCGGCAGACCCAGATTTCCCCGCAGCGTATCGCCCTCGTATTCCGTGCGGAACAACCCCCGCTCGCGCAGAATCGGCACCACCAGCTCGACAAAATCGTCCAATCCGCCCGGCACGCCCGATCCGATAATGAAGCCGTCGGCAGCCTCTTCCTCAAACCACTTCTGCACCACATCCGCCACCTTCTCCGGCGTCCCGATAAACACCGTCCGCGGCGTCGCTTCCTGCAGCGCTATTTCGCGCAGCGTCAAGTTCTCCTCTTTGGCGCGTCTCTTGATACGGTCGGTCGTGCTGCGGAAGCTGTTCGAGCCAAAGTCACCCAGGTCGGGAAACGGCTCATCCAGCGGGTATTGGGAAAAGTCGTGATGCTCGAAGTAGCGTCCAAGGTATTCCAAAGCCTTCTCAATCGTCACCAGCCCGGCGATTTCCTGGTATTTGCGCTCGGCTTCCTCCTCTGTGCGGCCCACGATCGGCCCGATTCCCGGAAAGATCAGAATTTCCTCCGGAGCGCGCCCGAGTGCGGCTGCCCGCTGCTTCACGTCCCGGTAAAAGGCCTTGGCCTCCTCGATCGTCTCCGGGCCGGTGAACACGGCGTCCGCCGTTTTCGCCGCCAGGCTGCGGCCGCTGTCCGAGGAGCCCGCCTGGAACACGACCGGCTGCCCCTGCCGGGAGCGCGCAATGTTCAGCGGCCCCTGCACAGAGAAGAACTCCCCTTCATGGTTCAGCCGGTGCAATTTGTCCGGATCGAAGAACACCCCGCTCTCCTTATCCCGCACAAAGGCATCGTCTTCCCAAGAGTCCCACAGCCCTTTGACCACCTCAAGATACTCTTCCGCGATCCGGTACCGCTCGGAATGGGCCGGATGCGGCCGGCCGCCGAAATTCAGCGCGGTCCCCTCCAGTGGTGAAGTCACCACGTTCCATCCTGCGCGCCCGCCGCTGATGTGGTCGATGGAGGCGAACTGCCTGGCGACCGTAAACGGTTCACTGTAAGAGGTCGACAGTGTGCCGACAAGCCCGATCCGGGAAGTGGCTGCTCCGAGTGCGGATAAGATCGTAATCGGCTCAAACCGGTTCAAAAAGTGCGGGATCGACTTTTCGTTGATATACAGGCCGTCGGCAATGAAAACAAAATCGAACTTGCCCTCTTCCGCCTTCTGTGCCTGCCGTGTATAGAACGAAATGTTTACGCTCGCATCCGAAGGAATTTGCGGATGTCTCCAGGCGGTGTGGCTGCTGCCCACGCCGTGTATGGTGGCCCCCAGTCGAAGCTGTCTGTTTTTGCCCATAGTTCACTCACTCCATCTTTTTTTAATTTGGGTTGATGCTTGAAATGACTCCAAAGATGACCCTCGACGGTTTCAATATTATTTTTCCAATGAGTATAGTCGGGATTATTGCTGATACTGTACCATCTATGCCTTTCGGGCTACAATACCGTATTAAAATCTTCTATTCAGGCTTTTCCATTCTCTATAAGGCTTTAACTGCGGGCTTTTCCGGGTATGTGAAAAACCCCGATCCGTGCTTGGCGGACCGCGGTTCTCAGGGTTGTTTCGGACAGCTCTGTATTATATGTGGAGTACAGGGGGTATGAAATAGAGGTCAGACTGCCTGCTCTTCAGCCGGCGTTAATACGGCGTAACGGGTAAGCTCGCTGCGAAGCTCGGCTAAAGCGGATTCCAGGCGATCTCTCAGCTCTTCCTTGATCTCGAAACCACCGTTCTCCAGGCGCGTGATCCATCCGTCTACGGCGAATACCCCGCCAAGAATATGCGTGCCTCCCAGTGCGGCTACCACCGGCTTCAGGGCATAATCCACGGCCAGAAGATGGGCGATCGTGCCCCCGATAAACAGCGGCAGCACCAGTTTGCCCTGCAGGCCTTTCTGCGGGATGACGTCCAGAATCGTCTTCAGCGCCCCCGAGTAGGAAGCTTTAAATACCGGGCTTGCGATAATGACTGCGTCCGCTTCTTCCACGGCCGCAATCACCTGCCGGATCACCGGACTGTTGAAATCTGCGCGGAGCAAATCCTCTGCCGGCAAATCCGCCGCCGAGATGAAATCGATCCCGTATCCGGCCAGCGCCAGCCGATCCTCGAAAAACTGGGTTAAAGCGAACAGGCGGGACCCATGCGTCGGGCTCCCCACAATAAATGCTATTTTCGTCATCATCATTCCTCCTCATGAGATGGGGTTGAGACTGCCAACTTCACAAATATCCGGACCCCGTGCACCAGGACATCCTCGTCGAGGTCAAACCGGGGCTGGTGGATCGCATGCACAATTCCCGCTTCCTTGTTCCCGCAGCCGATAAAGGCGAAAGCGCCGGGAACGCGGTCCAGGTACCAGCCGAAATCTTCGCCGGCCAGGCTGGGCGGATCGAGGTAGCTCACCCGCCCCTCGCCGAGCACCTGCCGCGCCGCAGCCATGATCCGCCGGACGGCGGCCTCGTCATTCACGACGGCGATGCCCTCGCGCAGCTCCATGGCGTAACTTCCGCCAGCCGCTTCCGCGATGGTGGCGGCCAGACGCCGAAGCCCTTCCGTGATCGCCGCAACGGTTTCCTTCCGGAAGGCCCGGAAGGTCCCTCTCAGCTCGCTGTCGGCTGCAATGACGTTCACGGCCGACCCGGCATGCAGCGTACCGAAGGCGAGAACGGCCGCTTCCGCGGGATTGACCCGGTTCGCCATCAGGCCGTTCACCTCGGTAACGAACCGCGCCGCCATCTGCAGCGCGTCCACCGCCTGGTGCGGGGCGCTGTGATGCCCGGACGCGCCCTGAAACCGGACGGTAAAATGGCTGGAAGCCGCCATTGCTTCGCGCGGATGCACGCCCAGCGTGCCGACGGGCAGCTCCGGCATGACATGCAGCGCAAAGCATTGGTCGACGCCGTCCAGCACACCGTCCTCGATCATGTCGCGGCCGCCCGACAGCAGCCGCCCGTCCAGCGGGCTTCGCAGCGCTCCTTCCTCCGCCGGCTGAAACACGAACCGGATCGTGCCCCGGATCCGGTGTCGGTGCGCCGCCAGTGTCCGTGCCGCGCCGAGCAGCATCGCCGTGTGGGCGTCATGGCCGCAGGCATGCATGAAGCCTTCATGGATCGAGCGGTACTCGGCGTCATTCTCCTCTTGGATCGGAAGGGCATCCATGTCGGCGCGAAGCAGCAGGGTCGGGCCGCTGCCGCCGGTACCGTGCAGCGTCCCGACGACCCCCATGCCAAAGTGCTTGCCGACGCCGCGCCTGACCTCGATCCCCCAGGATTCCAGCAGGCCGGCCACGATGCCCGAGGTGCGGGCCACATCGTACAGCAGCTCAGGATGGCGGTGCAGGTCCCGGCGAATCCGGACGAGCTCCTCGCGGAGCCCTCCGGCAAATTCCATCAGTTCATCCGCCTGTGTCAGCCCGATCATCGTCCGCTCCTTTAAGAACGTCCGGCTGCGGCCTTGGCTCCGGCATACCGGTTCTCCGGCACCGCCAGCCCGAGATTGCCGCGCAGCGTGTCGCTCTCGTATTCGGTCCGGTAAATACCGCGTTCCTGCAGAATCGGTACCACCTGGTCCACGAATTCCTCCAGCCCTTTCGGCACCGCGGCCGTAATCATGAAGCCGTCGGCCCCGCCTTCCTCGTACCACTCCTGAATTCGGTCCGCAACCTGCTCCGCGGTTCCGATAAAATTGCCGCGCGGTGTGGCCGACTGCAGCGCCACCTGCCGGAGCGTCAGGCCTTTTTCCTTGGCATCCTTTTTGATTTTGTCCGTACCGCTCTGGAAGCTGTTCTTGCCGAGATCACCGAGATCCGGGAACGGCTCGTCAAGCGGATACTGGGAAAAGTCGTGATGCTCGAAAAACCGGCCGAGGTAGTTCAGCGCATTTTCGATCGTCACCAGGCTGGCAACCTCCTGATATTTCCGCTCGGCTTCCTCCGGTGTGCTGCCGATAATCGGGCTGATGCCCGGGAAGATCAGCACGTCGTCCGGATTGCGTCCAAAAGAGGCGGCTCGGGTTTTGACATCCTGATAAAAGGCTTTTGCATCCGCCAGCGTTTCGTGCCCCGTAAAGACGGCGTCCGCTTCCTTCGATGCGTAGTTTTTGCCGACCTCGGACGACCCTGCCTGAAAGATAACCGGCTGCCCCTGCTTGGAGCGGGCGATGTTCAGCGGTCCTTTGACCGAGAAAAACTCGCCTTCATGGTTCAAGGTGTGCATTTTCTCCGGATCGAAAAATACCCCGGTTTCCTTGTTCCGCACAAACGCGTCGTCCTCCCACGAATCCCACAGCCCCCGGGCCACTTCCAGAAATTCGGTCGCGATCCGGTAACGCTTATCGTGTTCGGGATGCTCCTTCTTGCTGTAGTTCAGTGCCGACCCTTCCAGCGGGGACGTCACGATGTTCCAGCCGGCGCGCCCGCCGCTGATCATATCGAGCGAAGCGAACTGGCGGGATACGGTAAAGGGCTCGCTGTAGGAGGTGGATAACGTGCCGACAAGCCCGATGTTCTTGCTGACGGACGCGAGCGCGCTCAGAATCGTGATCGGCTCAAAACGGTTCAGAAAATGCGGGATCGATTTTTCGTTAATATACAAGCCGTCCGCGATAAAGATGAGGTCCATCTTCCCTTCCTCGGCTTTTTGGATCCACCGTTTGTAAATCTCAAAATTGACGCTGGCGTCGGGCTGGGCATCCGGATGGCGCCACATGGAGGTTCCTCCTCCGACACCGTGCAGCAGCGCGCCGAGTTTCAACTGTCTTTTCTTGGCCATCTCTTCCATCCTCCTTATTTAAAAAGCGATTCTATTATGGATAAAAATTCAGTTCTCCCCGCCTGAAAAGGGCTTAGACCAATGCTGCCGCCTGCTTAATGCGCTCGATTTGCCCAAGGTGATTCTCCACGTGCCGGATAAATCCGTTGACCAGATCGGCGACGCTGACGGTTTGACCTCTAGGGTTCACGCCGGTTTTCGCCAGGTCTTCGGGCGTAAGCCGCTGGAGCAGCAGCGTATTGTACGTGAGCAGCGCGTGGAAAGCATCGAGGATGTCCGGCGTGCCGCCTTGATTGGCATGCTGGCCGCTGACCCAGGCGTCCTGTTCGAACGCTGGCAGCTGTGCCGTCGTGCCCGCAAGAATGTCGCGGATGCGAAACGAGGTCACGATGCTGTGATCGGTCAGGTGCGAGAGGACCTCCTGCACGCTCCATACTTCCGGCGCCCGCTTCCAGGTCAGCTGCTCCTCGCTCAGACCTTCAATGGCTGCGAGCAGTTGACGGTGTGTGCCGCTGAATTTGTCAATTTGAACCTCGCTCATATGAACGCTCCTTCCAACTGATTAGGATACGGGTGATGTTGGCGTGTCGGCGGGCGATGGATGAAACCGGGACAGGGAGAACGGCGCGATATTGTGCGGACTGTGGCCGTCCAAGATCAGGTCTGCCAGAAGGCTGCCGACCGCGCTCGAAAATTTAAAGCCATGCCCCGAAAATCCGCCCGCTGCCCACACTTGCGGGTGCTCTGGATGCCGGTCAATGATAAAGCCCTCGTCGGGCGACATTTCGTATTTACATACCACTCCCCGCTTCAACCGGCCCGAAGCTCCCGGCATGTAGGCATCCAAGGCGCGTCTCAAGTCGCCTTCGTCCTCGGGGAGCGAGCCAAAGGGTGCCAGCTCCTCGCCCGGCTGCCAGGCATGCCCGGTGTCGTGCCGGCCGATTTTGAGTCCGGCCCCGCCAATGCTCGGAAAGCCGTAATAAGAGCCCTCCGGCGCATTCAGCGTAAACCCGGGGAACCGTCCGTTATCGAAGGCAGGGGTGTTCGTCTCGAACCAGCCCACCGTTTTGCGGACGGCTCGAACCGGAAGGTTCACGAACGGGGACAGCGTGCCGAACCAGGCGCCGGCGCTCAGAACCGCGAACGAAGCATGGTAAGTGCCTTCCTTTGTCGACACCGTGACCCCGTCCTGATGCGCTTCGATGCCCCGGACCTTCGCGTAAGTCAGCAGCTCCGCCCCTTTGGAGAGAGCCAGCTTGCGGTAAGCTCCGACGCAGCGCTCGCTGTGCAGATATCCGGCGGCCGGCTCATACATCGCCTCGAACGAATCCGGTACGCGCAGCTCGGGCCAGCGTCTGCGGATCTCCGCCGCATCCAGCCACTCGGGATGAATCCCGTGCCGCTTGGCCAGCTCGATCCGCTCCCTGTAAGAATACAGGCCGCTGTCGGCGAGGTTCAGCACGCCGGACTGGACGAGCAGCTTCGTCTCGGTCAGGTCCTCGACTTCGTTCCAGAGTCGGTGCGCGCGGATCGCCATTTCCGTATAAACCGGATCGCCGCTGTAAGCGTGCCGGATCAGGCGCGGTTCTCCGTGGTGGCTCCCCTCCTGATGCGGCGGGTCAAACGCATCGATCAGCAGCGTCTTCACTCCGCGGCGGGCCAGGTAATACCCAGCGCTCATGCCGACCGAGCCCGCCCCTACGACAATGACGTCATACCATTTTCCCATGGCTACTTCGACGCACCCCCGTGGCCGAAATGCGCCAGGGCGTCTTCGGCTAACTGCGTAAAAAAGGCGACGCTGACCGGGAGCGCATTCTCATCCAGGTCAAAGGCGGGGTGATGCCATTCCTGCTTGCCGTTCGTCCCCATGAAGACGAACAACCCGGGAACGGCTTGCTGGTAGACGGCAAAATCTTCCCCGGCGGGCGAAGGAACCGGCACGATCGCCCGATATCCCGCCGCCTCGGCTGCGGCTGTGCCAAGCTCGGCCAGAGCAGGGTCGTTGTCCACCGGCGGCGGCCCTTCGATCCAGCGGACCGCGGCCGTGGTGCCGAAAGCTTCTGCCACGCCCCGGACGACCTGCTCGAACCGCGCCAGCACCTGCTCGCGCACCTGCTGGTCAAACGTGCGGATCGTGCCTTCCAGGAGCGCCTGCTCCGGAATAACGTTCCACGCCGTTCCGCTGTGCAGCTTCGTGACGCTGATCACCGCGCTGCTCAGGGAGCTGATGTTTCGGCTCACCACCGACTGCAGCGCCGTAATGATATGCGAAGCCGTCACGATCGGGTCCAGCCCGGCCTCCGGAACGGCCGCATGCGAGCCCTTCCCGGCGACTTCGACGACGAAGCCGTCGGCCGCCGCCATCAGCGGCCCTTCCTTGATACCGATCGTCCCAACAGGAAGATCGGGCTTGTTGTGCATGCCGAAGATGGCCTGCACTCCTTCCAGCGCGCCGCTCCCGATGACCTGCTTCGCGCCCTTCGCCTTCTCTTCGGCCGGCTGGAAGATCAGCCGGATCGTGCCGCGAAGCCTGTCTTCACGGGCTTTCAGCGCGTACGCCGTCCCGATCAGGGCGGCGGTATGAAAATCATGCCCGCAGGCATGCATTCTGCCTTCAATCTCGGACGCGAACGGCAGTCCCGTCTCTTCCTGAATCGGAAGCGCGTCGATGTCCGCGCGAATCGCGATGACCGGACCGGGCTGCAGGCCGCCGACCTCGGCCACCACGCCGGTGGCCAGCGGAAGGTCCAGGATCTGGATGCCTGCTTCGCTCAGCCAGCCCCGGATCCGGCGCGTCGTTTCATGCTCCTCGCCGGACAGCTCCGGGAAGCGGTGCAGCTCCCGGCGGATTTCGATCAAGCGGTCCACCCCCGCGGCTGAGGGGATCCGTACAGCATCGCTTGGCATGTCGCCATCCTCCTTTTACTTGTGTCTATGGGTACTTAGGCGGATTCAACTCGCACCCTTCCCCGCTCATGGCCTCAAGCCTCCGCCGGCACCTCGGCCAGCGCTTCCGCCAACAGTTCAAACGAACGGAGCCGCTTGTCGAAAGGCTGGATGTTGGTCGTGACGACGAACTCATCGATCCCCGACGCCTGTTGAAGCTCAAGCAGCTTCTCGCGGACGGTTTCCTTCGTGCCCTTCAGCACCGAAGGCTCTTGCTCCTCGACCGTATACGGCTCATTGGCCTGGCGGCCGAATTCCTCGGCCTGCTCCAGCGTACCGACCGTCAGCGTACGGCCGCTGGCGAGGTGAATCTTCACCAGCTTGTGGGATCCGGCCAGCTCGGCAGCTTCTTCCACGCTGTCCGCCACGACGACGGACAACGCTACGATGACCTGCGGCCGGGTTCCGTGCGAATCGTCAAATGCGTCCCGGTAGGCGCGGATGGCCGCCAGCGCGGTCGCTTCATCCCCGTTGATGAACAGGGAGAATACATAAGGCAGCCCCAAGCCGGCTGCGATCTCTGCGCTGCCTACGCTGGCGCCCAGCACGTACAGTTCGGGAGCCGTCTCCGGCAGCGGCGTGGCGCGCAGCCCGTGCAGCGGATGGTCCGCTTCCAGCCGGTTGTGGATGTACTTGCCCAGCTCCACGATTTTATCCGTCAGGGAAGCGGAATCCCCGGCTCCGCGCTGCAGCGCCTGTGTGCTCCGCGGCAGCCCTCCAGGCGCGCGGCCGATGCCGAGATCGACCCGACCCGGCGCCAGGGACGCCAGCACGTTGAAGTTCTCCGCCACCTTATACGGGCTGTAATGCTGCAGCATCACGCCGCCCGATCCGATGCGGATCGTTTCGGTTTTGGCCAGCAGGTAAGAAATCAGCACCTCCGGCGAAGAGCCGGCCACATGATCGGAGTCGTGATGCTCCGACACCCAGAACCGCCGGAACCCGAGCGCCTCGGATTTCTGGGCCAGCCGTATCGTATGCTCGAACGCCTCCGCTGAAGTCTCTCCGGGATAAACCGGGCTTTGATCCAGAACGCTAATCTTAATGCTCATATGGCTCTCCTCCTAAATGCTGTAGTTCAGTTCCGGCGTAATCCGCTTCAGAAACTGCTTGGTCCGTTCCTCGCGGGGATGGTTGAACAGCTCGGCCGGCGGCCCTTCCTCCACGATGACTCCCCCGTCCATGAACACGACGTGGTTCGCCACATCCCGGGCGAAGCCCATTTCATGCGTCACGACGATCATGGTGATGCCTTCCTTGGCAATTTTGCGGATGACCTCCAGCACTTCGCCGACGAGCTCGGGATCCAGCGCCGATGTCGGCTCGTCGAACAGAATGACCTCCGGTTCCAACGCCAGCGCCCGGGCGATGCCGACGCGCTGCTGCTGCCCGCCCGACAGCTGGCTCGGATAGGCGTCCAGCTTGCCCGCCAGCCCGACCTTCTCCAGAAGTGCCGCACTGCGTTTGCGCGCTTCGTCCTTCGGTATTTTTTTGACGATGACGAGTCCCTCCATCACGTTCTCGATCGCCGTCTTATGCTTGAACAGATTGTACTGCTGGAATACCATCGCCGTTTTTTGCCGGAGCGCGTGAATGTCCTTCTTTGCCGCATGCTCCGCGTTCATCCGGAAGTCGCCGATGGCAATCTCTCCGCCGCTCGGCTTCTCCAGGTAGTTCACGCACCGCAGCAGCGTCGTTTTGCCGGAGCCGCTCGGCCCCAGAATGACGACGACTTCCCCTTTGTTCACGGTCAAATCAATCGATTTCAGCACCGGGTTTCGGCCGAAAGACTTCGATATATTCGTCAGCTTGATCATGCCACTCCCCCCCGATTGTACAGATTGATGCGTTTCTCCAGCAGCGCCGTCAGCCTTTCGATCAGAAGCGTCAGCCCCCAGAAAATAGCCGCAGCCGCCAGGTACGCCTCAAAGAACTTCCAGTTGGTCGACGCCACAATTTGCGCTTTGGCGTTAATGTCCACGACGGATACGGTAAAAGCGAGCGTCGAGCCATGCAGCATTCCGATCACCGAGTTCGACAGGTTCGGCAGGCTGACGGCCAGCGCTTGAGGCAGCACGATGCGGCGCAGCGCCTGCGGCGTCGTCATGCCGATGGAATAGGCGGCCTCCAGCTGGCCGCGGTTTACGGCGAGCAGGCCGGAGCGAATCACCTCGGACATATAGGCCCCCGCCGTGATGGAGAATGAGATGAAGGCAAAGCCGATCATCGGAATGGATGAGGACTTGAAACCCAGGCCAAGAGCGGCGGATACCGCGTCAACGATGACCGGCAGCCCGAAATAGATGAGCAGCAGGTGCGTGAGCATCGGCGTACCGCGGATGAAGGTCACATAAGCCGTGGCAATCTGGCTGAGCACCGGGACTTTGTAGATGCGCACCACGGCTCCGATCAGCCCGATGATAAAACCGGCCGTCACAGAGACGGCGGTAATGAGAAGGGTGGTTGGTATGGCGGACAGCAGGTGGACAAAGGCGGTCCAAATAAACGTAACGTCGATTTTCACAGCTCAGCGCCTCCTTTTTCCGTTCCGATCCCTGCGACTACGCGCCGGTAGGACCCTTTCTTTTGGATCCGGAAGCCGGTGCGTGCCGGCGTATCCGGAAGCTCATGCCGCAAGAGGCGGACCTCCGCGGCTTTGAGCACCTTCTCCAGCGTAAAGCTCACAACCAGGTAGATGAGCGCCAAAGCGATGTAGGACTCGATAAAATGCTGGGTGACCGAACCGAGCGTCTGCGCTTTTCCCGTCATCTCCATCACACCGAGCGTGAAGGCCAGCGACGTATCTTTCAGCAGAGCAATCACCAGGTTCGAGAATACCGGGACGGCGATCGCCAGCGCCTGGGGCAGAACGATCCGGGTAAACGCCTGACGGCCTGTCATCCCCACGGCATAAGCCGCCTCAAGCTGCCCCCGGTCCACCGCCATGACCGACGCCCGGATCATCTCCGACATGAAGGCCCCGGTGTGAAGACCGTACGTCAGGATGACAAACACGAGCACAGGCGCTTTTGACATGTCGATTCCGATGAGCTTCAGGATCTCCGGCAGTCCGTAGTAGAACAGGAACAGCTGGATCAGAATCGGCGTACCCCGAAAGAACGAGACGTACACCTGGGAGAACGTGCGCAGCGCCGGTATCCGGTACAGCCGGGGAAGGGCGATCAGAAAACCGACAATCATTCCCACCACCAGCGAGCCTGCGACGATCAGCAAGGTGATGCCCAGCGTCGATGCCAGCTTCGGAAAAAAGCTGAACACAAATGAGAAATCGAACGGTGCACCCATATTACAACCTGCCCCCTTCCTGGTTTAATCCGGACTATTTATCCGCTGTAAAGTCACTGCCGAGCCATTCTTTGCTCAGCTTGCCAAGCGTTCCGTCCTGCTTCAGCTCCTTGATCGCCCCGTCGACCGCATCGGCCAGCTTCTGCTCTTCCGGATCGTCCTTGCGGAAGACGAACAGAATGTCATGCTCGGACAGATCGTCACCAGTGACTTTGAGCTTGCCCTGCGGGTCGATCAGCGGCAGCGAGAAGTCCGCTCCGATCGTCGCGTCCACCCGTCCGGTCGTAATCTGATTCACGGTATCGTTGGCGGCGCCGTTTTGATAGACGATTTGGATTGCATTATCATGTTCCTTATTGTAGTTCTCGAGAATTTGGGCTTCCGCGCTTGTCGCGCCGGTTAACACCTTCTTGCCCTTCAAGTCGTCCAGCGAGTGGATCGAATCGTTGTCCTTGGCGACGATGATCTTGTTTCTCCAGTGGGCGTACGGCTCTTTGTTAAAAAGATATTTTTCCGTCCGCTCCGGGTTTTTCTCCATTTCATGCGCTACAAAATCGATCTTCTTCGTCTCCAGGCTGAGCAGCAGATTGGAAAATTCCTGCGTCTGGATATCGAACTCGTAGTCCGGCAGGCGCTTGTCGATCTCGCGCACCAGCTCTACGTCGAAGCCGGTCAGCTTTCCGTTCTCATCGATAAAGCAAATTTTCGGAAAGGCCGTGCCTGTGCCTACGACGATTTTTTTGACAGCTCCTCCTGCGGCGTTCGCCGCCGTATCCGCGGACGTTTCCCCGCCCTTCGATCCGGATCCGCACCCGGCAATCACCCCTGCCAGCATGATCCCTGCAACGACTGCTAATGTTTTTCTCACGACCTCATCCCCTTTCATATGGCTCCCATTTTTCCTTGATTGATAATTCCTATAGATTTAGTAAGGATTATGTTGTCACTAACTTTACCGCGATTTGCACAACGCGTCTAATAGAGTTTTTCTATCCGATCATGTAATTCATTAATGGGACGGATGACTGCTTCAAATCCAGCAAAAATTCAAGGATATCCGTGTTCTCGCCGGTGAGCGAAATCAGGTTAGTCTGCAGGGAAACGCCTGCCGTTTCGGTGATGTCCACGGGAACGAGGCTGCCCATCTCCTCCTCCTGCCTTGTGCAGAGGCCGGGAAGAAAGCAGATGCCCGCCCGCTCCAGAACGAGCTTCTTCGCCGTCTCGGAGTTGTCGACCTGATAGACGATGTTCGGCGGCTGATCCAGGCTTTCGAACACCCGGTGAATCCGCAGCCAGTCCAGGGAACCGCACTCGAAAAACACCAGCGTTTCGTGACGGATTTCCCGGATCGACGCCCTGCCGGCCGAGGCGAGACGGTGATCGGGGTAGACATACAGGCGAATGGGGTCTTCGTAAAAAGGATAGGACTGGAATGCCGGATTCATCATTTTGCGAACGAAGGCCAGGTCGAGCTCCCCCGCAGACAGCTTGGCGGCCAGCTCGTCGGTCGGCGCCGTGGTCAGCTTGAATTTGATTTCGGGAAAACGACGGGTCAGTCCCATCAGCAGATGGGGCATCAAATAATTGGATACAGAGACGGTGCTGCCGATCCGCAGTTCGTTGGGCATGGCCCGTTTGGATTGGAGGTGATGCTTGCCCTTCTGGTAGGTCTGGAGAATTTGCTGGGCATAGGGGAGAAACTGCTTGCCTTTTTCCGTCAGATGGATCTGTTTGCCCAGACGGTCGAACAGTCGGCAGTCGAGCTCGCGTTCGAGCGATTGAATGCGCGCGGTGACTGTGGGCTGCGACAGGAACAGGACATCCGCCGCCTTGTTGAAGCTGCCGTAATGGTTGATGTACACAAAAGCCTCAATGTTTTCGATGTTCAAGGTAACACCCCCGAAGTTTTATCACTCACTATTCCAATGAATTTAGGTGGTTTTAAAGCTGAAAAAGGGTATAAATTATCCTTATCTTAGGCAGTTGGCAAATTATTGTCAATAAGTTTATTTTCGTAACAGGCTGTTCCTCCAGGTTGAAAAAAGGCCGAAATGACGCCCATTTTCGGGCACGAAGGGAAGTACTCGGGTCTGCTCTAGCGGCCATGGTGACGCCTGAAAGCTTATAGATTTTTTTAATATCCGAATTAATTATTTTATTTTCCGATGCGAATAGTAGGTATTACCTGCTATACTTAGCTCACACCAAATTACCTGAATCCCTTCCAAAAGGAGTGAAAGCGATGAATCCAGAAGAATTGATCCTCCGGGACGCCAAGGATTCCGAACGCGAATTGATTGCCGAAGTGATGCTGGAATCCTATCAGCAGTATGCCTTTGATATGCCCCAGGAACGGTGGGAGCAGTACCGGGACTCCATCCGGAATTCCGTGTATGGAAATGCCCCCTATGCCCGAATCGTTGCCGAAATCGACGGCCGGATCGTCGGAAGCGTCCAGATGTTCCTCTCCTCGGAAGCCGCTTACGGCAATCCGGAGATGGGGATTCACTCGCCGATCATCCGCCTCCTGGCCGTTCATCCTTCCGCGAGAGGACGCGGGGTGGCCACCGCGCTCATCCGGGAAGCGGCACGCCGTGCGCTGGAGCTTGGAGCCACGACGCTGAATCTCCACACTTCCGACATGATGGCCTCGGCCGTGAAGCTGTATGAGAAGCTCGGGTTCCAGCGGCATTACGAGACCGATACGACTAATGGAGAGACGCTGGTCAAAGGATACCGGATCGACGTTCCCGGTTCCCTGCTCCTTCAGAACGTGGTATAGCCCGCATCGCTTCCATACTTCCATAGAAAATACGAAAGGCGGTCCGGCTGAAGCCGGAACCGCCCTTGCTGCTGTATGCCACTTTTGTCCAACTGAATTTATGTCACAGATCCGTCCAATGCCTCGCGCACCAAAGCGAGCAGATTGGCCTTCTCGGCTTCGGGAATCCATTCTGTCAGCCGGGCCGCCGCTACCGGCAGCCGCCAGGCATCCACATCCGTTTGGCTGAGGCTCCCGCCTCCGAAGTACTGCCGGGTATACTCCTTCACGAGCTCCTCCCTCATCCGGGCAAACTTCTTCACAGCCTCATCCGGCGTGCCGTCGGGCATGGTGCCCATTTGGAGCAGCACCAAAGTTCGGGCGACGTCTCCGGCCGGATTGCCGCGCATGCCCGTCATCCAGTCAATGACCCATTCCTTCTCTCCGAGAATGATGTTGTCCGGATGAAAATCCCCATGACACAGCTTCGATCCTTCCGGAAGCTGCATCAGATAGTCAACAATCCGCTCCTTCTCCTCTTCCCCCAAGGAAGGCGCATGCTGAATACGGTTTTTCAGAACCGTCTTCTGCTCCGGCAGACCTTGAATGTCCCGGGCATGCAGCTCCAGATGAAGCCTGGCCATCCGGGCAGCTTCTTCGTGCAGAATGTCCGGATTAACGGAAATGGACTGGAGCATGGTGATGCCGGATGCCAGCTCGTAGACCACCCCGAAGCGGGAGCCGTGCTCCGCAAGCCGAACCGGCTGGGGTGTCGTCACTCCCGTGTTATACACCTTCAAACTGATTTGATATTCCTCTTCCGCCATGCCGCGCGGCATGCCTTCCCGGTACAGCTTCAGTACCTGGCCTGGCTGATAGGACAGAATCTCCGCCGTTCTGCCGGCAGCGACCACCGGACTTCCCCCCATATGTACACAGCTCCTCTCTGCCGCCCTGCTCCCTTTCCCAAAAACTGATGAACATGGGCCGCTTGCAGGTCCATTGTACCTTATCCCCTATAGAGATGGATACGGGGATTTTGCACTTCGCCGTATTCGTGCTCCCATCAGCAGCAGACGTAAGAAAAACGTCTATCGACGTACTTTCAAAGAAGACAGACCGCGTATAGAGGAAGTTTCTCTTGCGAGATCAGGAAGCAGAAGCTCCGAAACTTATACTTTCTGATCTTTTCAAAAAAGCCGCCAGGGCGGCAGTATACTCTCCGCAGCCCGAGCAGCTTGCTTATCTCCTTCATCCCGTGAGGATGAAGGAAATCAGGTCAGGTTTATCCTTCCTGTAGACGTTCCACATTCACCGTCTGGGTGTCGGTAGGCCGGGTGCCGACCTGAACCGTGGCCACCCCGTTGTCCACGTCCACCTTTTCGATCCATACCGGTACCCCTTCCAGGTTTACGGGAATGGTGTCCTTTGCCTGATAAATATCCAGCGCGCGCTGAGCATCCATGTTGGTTTCAGCCTCCTGTGTAATAGAATCATAAGCTATCATTGTGCGCAGAACCTAGCATTCTTCGCTAGAGGCCTGCCGCTCTTCTGCGTTTACTTTGAAAATTTTAATTGCTTGTACATTTCAGCATTCCCGGGCTATCAGCCTTCCTCGGGATCTCCCTCTTGCGCGGGACCGATCATGCCCGGCTCAACGACGATCGTGTCGGTCGTGCTCGCCCCGATGTAGCCGTTGTCTGCCGTAATGTTGCCGCCGCCTAGTCCCTCATTGACCATCCGGTCGATATCGAGCATATGGGTATCCAACGATATATCCTCATCCGGCGAGGTTACGTTATGCCAGTTGACGTTGTCCGCATCGATATAATCCGAAGATTCGATCGTATCTCTGGCCGCCTCGTAATTTTCGAGCGCTTCCAGCGTCAGCTCCTTGTCGTCGTCCGGGTCCTGTCTTCTGTCCTTCAACCTTGCTCCCTCCTCGCTGCAGCATGCATGTAGTCATGGGTTCAATATGCCCTGCAGGCGGCCAAACCATTCATTTTTTCCTGGGCCAAATCGGCGGCGGGCCTTATAGAAACGGGATATTTTCCCCATACTAGTAGGAAAAAAGCGTTAAAGGAGCGATAACTATGCATACCGTCTGGAAGGGAGCGATCAGCTTCGGCCTGGTCCACGTCCCGGTGAAAATGTTCTCCGCTACGGAGGACAAAGATATTTCCATGAGGTACGTCCATAAAGAGTGCGGCAGCCCCCTCTCCTACGTCCGCAAATGCCCGGTCTGTGACGAGGAAGTGGGCTGGGAAGAAATCGCAAAGGGCTATGAATACGAGAAAGGAAAGTTCGTTTTGTTTGAAAAAGAGGAGCTCGAGCAGATTACCGAGCAGGCCAACAAGGCGATTGCCATCCTCGACTTTGTCGATCTGTCCGAAATCGATCCGATCTACTTCCAGAAGACGTATTACCTCGCTCCGGATCAGGCCGGGGGCAACGCTTACCAGCTGCTGAAAGAGGCGATGCAGCAGAGCGGCAAGATCGGGATCGCCAAAATCTCCATCCGCTCCAAGAGCAGCCTCGCGGCGATCCGCGTGCTGGATGAGTGCCTTGCGATCGAAACGATGTTCTACCCGGACGAAATCCGCCCGGTCTCCCAAGTGCCGAACCTTCCGGAAAATATCCAGGTCAACGATAAGGAGCTTGGCATGGCGCAAATGCTGATTGAGCAGCTCTCCACGCCGTTTGAGCCGAAAAAATACGGGGACGACTACCGCGAACGCCTGCTCGATCTGATCGAGCACAAGGTGGCCGGCGAAGAGATCAAGATCGCTCCGGCGAAGCAGGAGACGAATGTCATCGACTTGATGGCCGCCCTGCAGGCCAGCATCGAAGCGGCCAAGCCGGTGGCGACCGACCCGGGTCCGGCCAAGAAGACCGCCAAGGGCAAAGCCAAAGCCAAGCCGGCGGAACCTGCCGCCGCTGCCGGCGAAGGGCCCAAGCCGAAACGCCGCAAGACGGCCAAGAAAAACGAAACCGTCTCGTAACGGTTAGATCGGAGGATCATCGATGCCGCTTACCCCGATCGTCCCTTTCGAACCCATCATGACAGACCTCCTCCCTTCCGGAGAGCAGTGGATCGCCCAGATCAAATGGGACGGTGTCCGGATGATCACCTATTACGACGGCGGGGAGGTCCAGCTTGTGAACCGCAAGGGGAACAACCGGACGCGTCAGTATCCAGAGCTGCTGGATATCGCTTCTTACTGCCGTGCCGATTCGGTCATTCTGGACGGCGAAATCATCGCGCTGGTAGACGGGGTGCCTTCCTTTCATCAGGTCATGAAACGGGACAGCCTCCGCGTAGAGCAGCAAATCAAAGCCCGCGTCCAGCAGGTTCCGATCGTCTATATGATCTTCGACATCCTGTATTATAACGGCGAATGGGTAACGGGACGGCCGCTGCGCGAGCGGCAGCAGCTCCTGACGGAAACTGTGATCCCCAGCGGGCACGTCCAGCTTGTGCCGAGCTATACGGACATCCCGCTGCTGCATGACGTGTCGGTCCAGCACCGGCTTGAAGGCATCGTTGTCAAAGACGTTAACAGCGTCTATGCCCTGGGCGGCAAGGACAAGCGGTGGCAGAAGCGGAAGAACATCCAGGACGTGAACGCTGTAGTCGGCGGGGTGACGTTCCGGGACGGCATCGTGAATGCGCTGCTGCTCGGCCTGTACGCCGAGGACGGGAGGCTGGTCTATATCGGCCATGCCGGAACGGGCAAGCTGAAGGTGGCCGACTGGCGCAGCATCACCGAGCGGGTCGCGGACATGGCGGTGAAGGACCGTCCCTTCGTCAACCAGCCGGAGCGGCACAAAGGGGCGGTATGGATCCGTCCCGAGTGGGTGGTCAAGGTGAATTTCCTGGAATGGACGCCCGGCGGCACCCTGCGCCAGCCCAGTATTCAGGCGTTTGTCGATGTTTCTCCCGCGGACTGCCGGTTGGATCCGTAGCTTCCAAAGGATCACGGCGAGGATCTATGGCCGTGACGTTCCATCATGCAGCTCAGAAATGGCATCCCGCCTAAAATGATTGGAGGTATCCGTATGCCGCGAACCGTGAAAGGCACGATTTCGATCGAGGGACAAGACATTCCCATTACCAATCCCGATAAGCCACTGTGGCCGGAAATGGGCATTACCAAGGCCATTTATTTGCAAAAGCTCGCGGCGCTCGCTCCTTATTTGCTGAAGTACTGCCGGAACCGGCTGCTCACGACGATCCGCTATCCGCATGGGGTGCCTGGCGAATTTTTTTATCAAAAAAATGCGCCGGAGCCGCTCCCTCCCTACGTCCAGACGGCCGAGAAAGACGGGATCAATTACATCCTGCTGAACGGCCTGCCCGAGCTGCTGTGGCTGGGCAACCTGGCCGCGCTGGAGTTTCACCCGTCCCTCCATTACGCAGGGAGCACGCTGCCCTGTGAATGGATGATTGACCTCGACCCGTCGCGGGAGGTCGAACCGCGGATCATGGAGGCCGCGTCCATCGTCGGCAAGGTGCTGCGCTCGCTCGGACTGCAGTCGGTGCCGAAGACGTCCGGGGCGACGGGTATTCAGATCATCGTGCCGATCAATGAAGGGATCACGTTCGACGAGCTGCGCACCGTGGGGCATTTCGTCGGCATGTTTGTGACGGAGAAGCACCCGGAACTGTTCACCCTGGAGCGGCTCAAGAAAAACCGCGGCGATAAAATCTACTTCGATTACCTCCAGCACTATCAAGGGAAAACACTCGCCGCTCCTTACACCCCCCGGGCACGTCCAGGCGCGACGGTGTCAACCCCGCTGCACTGGGAGGAAGTGGACAGCAACGTTGCCCCGACCGATTTTCACCTGCTTAACATCGAGGAGCGGCTTGCCCGCCACGGCGACCTGATCGCCGCGCTCGCCCCGCAGCCAATCGAGCAGGTGATCCGCCATTTAAGCGCAGCAAAGCCCGGAAGGTAACCTTCCGGGCTTTGAAGCATTTCACGGGTCAGTCCAGCTTCGCTGCCCCGCTAATGGATATCTTTTTTCTTGAAACGGCCGCCCTTAACGTCATGGATATTACCAACCGCAAGGAAGGCATCCGGATCCCAATCACCGACGATGGCCTTCAGCTTGGCCTCTTCCAGACGGGTGATGACCACGAAAATCACTTTCTTGCTGTCTCCGGAGTAGGCTCCTTCCCCTTCCAAATACGTGACGCCGCGTCCCAGGCGCTGGGTGAGGGCATCGCCGATGTCCTTGTATTTCTCACTGATGATCCATACCGATTTGGACTGGTCGATCCCTTCGTTGGTGATATCAATCACTTTAAAGGCGATAAAGTAGGCGATCAGCGAATACATCGCGTTATTCCAACCGAATACGAAGCCCGCGCTCGTCAGGATAAAGAAGTTGATGAACATGATGATCTCCCCGACAGAGAACGGTGTCTTTTTGTTGATGAGAATCGCGACGATTTCGCTGCCGTCCGTGGAACCCCCTGCCCGGATGACCAGGCCGACGCCCGCACCGAGAATCACGCCTCCGAAGATGGCTGCCAGCAGCGGATCGAACGTAATGGGTTTAACGGGTTCCAGCAGCGCGGTGCCAATCGACATCACCAGGACGGCTGCCAGTGTGGAGAAGGCAAACGTCTTGCCGATTTGCTTGTAACCCAGAAACAAGAAAGGAATATTGAGAACCGTAAGAAAAATGCCGAGCGGCAGATGAAAAAGGTGGGACAGCATAATGGAAATGCCGGTAATCCCGCCGTCAATGATGTTATTGTTTACGAGGAATACTTCCAGTGCAACAGAGACCAATCCGGCTCCGATCAGCATGACCAGGATGCGCATGAACACTCTGGCTTTCGAGGTCGGCGCCTTGAGCGGCTGCAAATCCTGCGGCAGGTTTGGCCTATCCGTGGATTGCGGGTTTGAAGGTACAGCCATCGAATCCCCCCGATTCTATAGATTGTTGTAGCATAAAGGGACATGAAACGCCCGGGTAGCATCGTGTACAGCCTAAGAAATCTGGACTTCCGTGATTATTCCCTTACTTTATTATATCATAGTTTTTAGCTGTATATTATCAGGATGGGAGTTTTTCTGTCATGAAATCCTTATTATTATTTATAGCGGCCGGGCTGGCCGAGATCGGCGGCGGTTACCTGGTATGGCTGTGGATCAAGGACGCGAAGCCCTGGTGGTTCGGCGCGGCGGGCAGCCTGCTCCTGATCCTGTACGGGATCATTCCCACCCTGCAGAATTATCCTTCCTTCGGCCGGGTTTATGCCGCATACGGGGGCATTTTTATCGTCCTTGCCCTGCTGTGGGGCTGGTGGATCGACAAAAACACGCCCGACGTCTACGACTGGATCGGAGCGGCTCTGTGCATGGCCGGCGTATCCGTCATTCTTTGGGCTCCACGGCACTAGGCTTGGCAGCAGCAGATTCCGGGCCACGCAGTCATAACAGCGGGGACAGCATCCGGCACAGCACTTCCGCCAGCTTATGCAGAAACGGCCGGGCCTGAAACTCCTCGGTTACGATTTGATGACTCTGGCTCATATCTTCCTTGAAATCTTTCACCAGCCGGTCGATCGAGGACTGCTCGAACAGCGCTGCCGTCAGCTCGAAATTGCAGAAAAAGCTCCTCATGTCCATATTAGCGGTACCTACCGAGGCCATCAGATCGTCGACGATCATGACCTTGGCATGAATAAAGCCTTTCTGATATTCATAGAACTTCACTCCGGCCAGCAGGAGGTCTTCAACATAAGAGAGCGAAGCCAGGTGCACCAGTCTGGAATCGGCTTTCAAC
This sequence comes from Paenibacillus sp. SSG-1, assembly GCF_002224835.1. Taxonomy (NCBI): domain Bacteria; kingdom Bacillati; phylum Bacillota; class Bacilli; order Caryophanales; family Paenibacillaceae; genus Paenibacillus; species Paenibacillus sp. SSG-1. Next base: position 7,271,247 of record NZ_MBRK01000001.1, on the reverse strand, counting down.
GGAATGATGATCCGCACGTCCACTCCGCTGACCGCAGCGGTTTTGAGTCCTTCATAGATGCCCTGATCGGGAATAAAGTAGGGCGAGGTGATCCAAATCCTTTTTTTCGCGACCGTAATCGCGCCAAAGCACATCTCCTGGATGGCATTCCAATCCTGATCGGGTCCGCTGCTGACGATTTGAACCTGTTCATCGGCTTCGCATTGATGCTTGGGAAACAGCGCAGGGTCCGACAGCCGCTCGCCTGAAGCGAGCTTCCAGTCGCTCAAAAACACATTTTGCAAAAAATAAACGGCATCTCCCTCGATCTCCAGGTGCGTGTCGCGCCAATACCCCATTTTCTGATATTTCCCCAAATAGTCATCGCCGACATTCAGCCCGCCGACAAAGCCTTTGGTTCCATCGACGACAATAATTTTGCGGTGGTTGCGGTAGTTGATCCTGCGGTCGATCATGGCCAGAAGCGGCGGCAGGAAGAAGTGGAACTCCACGCCCGCTTCCTTCAGTTCCTGGATGAACCCGTGCCTGCGGCCAAGCCTGTAGCTTCCAAATCCGTCGCAGAGCAGCCTCACCTTGACCCCGGCTTTCGCCTTCCGGACCATGATGTCCTTGAACCGGTTCCCGATATCGTCGTCCCGGAAAATATAAAATTGAATATGTAAGTGATCTTCTGCTTTGTCCATGGCGGCGAGCATCGCGCCAAAGGTTTCCTCCCCGTCGGTCAGCACCCTGCTCTTGTTGCAGCCGGTAATCGGGCTCTCGGACAGATGGGACAGCAAATTAAACAAGCGCTCCTGATGCTGAAAATCCTTGCTGTGCATATCCCCGGCACGCTTTACCAAGGACGCCTGACTCCATATCAAGGGACGGATCTCTTGAAACAGGCGCGAACCCTGCGTACGGACCATCTTCCTCGCTTTATAGTCCTGGGCCACAAAATAATAGACCACAAAGCCGATCAACGGGCAGCAAAACAATATAAACAGCCAGGCGACCGTCTTGTAAGGATTGCGGAATTCCAGAAGCAGAATCGTTGCCGTTTGAAAAATAAAAACGAGTAGTGCGATAAGCAGCCACAGCATACGTCAGCCTCCTTGCGGGTCAAAAGCAATCTGTATGTTCAGGATTGACCACTTTCAACCTGCTTTATTCAGTATTTACCCGGATCGGCCTCATGCAGACGCAGCGGCGGCAAAGATCACATTTTTGACATGTTTTAAGAGATCAGAGAATACATAGAAGATAAGACAAGTACAATTAAGCCGAGGAAAGGAGCCGCCATGAAAAATGCCAAAGGCAATGGGCGGGTGACGCTCCTGGTCATGCGGGACGCCCAGCATTCCGTCAAACAGCTGCATCTCTCCAAGCCCTTGATGATGGCCGTCCCCGCCGTGGCCGTTCTGTCGCTGTCCGGACTCGTTCTTGCGCTGCAGGCCCACTCGTCCCAGGTGATCTCCCAGCTGGAGCAAAAGGTCACCGCCGAAAGCCTGAAGAACGTCCAGATGCAGCGGACGGTGAACAGCCGGGAGCAGTCCATCGAGCGCCTGCAGAACGAAATCGTCAACCTGTCGAGCCAAGCCAAAGATATGAAGCAGAGGATGGACCGCGTGGATGAACTGGAGAACCAGCTGCAGCAGTTCATTGACAAGCACGGGACCACCAGTATGGCCGAGCCTGCTTCCGGGGCCAAAGCGTCTTCCCTGTCCTGGGATGCCTCGCAGCATGTCGGTGGCGAATATATCGCTGTGCATGAGAACGATATGCTGGACCTGGCCCAGGAGACGAAAGATGACTTTCAGGAGATGCAGACACTGCTGCGGTCCATGGAGAACCAAATCCCTTCGACCTTGAAAAAAGCCGAGGAAACGCAGGATCGGATCTCCGGGCAGCCCGACCTGTGGCCGACCGAGTCCCGGGTGACGACCTCAAGCTTCGGCTACCGGACGGACCCTTTTACCGGAAGAGCGTCCTTCCATGCGGGGATCGATATTGCCGGGGATAACGGAAGCCCCGTATATGCGGCGGGAGCGGGTACGATCGTGACGGCTGAGAACAGCGGCGGTGCGCGGGGACGGTATATCGTCATTGAGCATCCGAACGGCCTGCAAACCTGGTATATGCACCTCAGCAAAATCCAGGCCCATGTCGGCCAAACCGTCGACAAAGGCGAACAGATCGCCGAGCTCGGCTCGACCGGGCGAAGCACTGGCCCCCATCTTCATTTTCAGGTCGTGAAGAAGGATAAGCCTGTTAACCCGCTGCCTTATATTCAGTAGTAGGGTTTGATCGTAAGAAAAACGTCTATCGACGTACCTTCAAAGAAGACAGACCGCGTTTAGCTGAAGTTTTTCTTGCGATTATAGAATGGTTCAGCTTCGCTGAATTTTATAAATTCTATAATCTTAAAAAGGAGGGATTTCAAACATGAGCAGATCCAAAGCGAGCCGGCACCAGAGCGCAACGGACACTTTGATCGGCAAAGGGACAGAAATCGAAGGGACGCTGGCCTGTGAGGCCAACCTGCGCATCGAAGGCAAATTTAACGGTGTTATTGAGAGCAAAGGCAGCGTCATTGTCGGGGAGCATGCGGTGGCCAGATCACACATTCATGCCAAAGAGGTCATCATTGCCGGAAAAGTGTACGGCGATGTGACAACGCTCGGCCGGCTGACCATCACGGCGACCGGGCAGATGTTCGGGGACGTGCTGGGGGCAACGTCGCTGGTCATTACCGAGGGCGGCATCCTCCACGGATCCAGCAAAATGGAGCTGAAGGACGCCCCGGAGGAAATGGCGCAGGAGACCGCCTCCACCCCGCGGTATTTGGAATCGGAAGCCGGCTGATGCGGCCCGAAGCTTCTGCTTTCTTATCTTTGCAAAAAACGCAGTCGCAAGTGAACGGATCACGTCCACATGCACTGCGTTTTTTGGCTTTTAAAATCGTGACAGGTCAGGCCGCGACGTCCCGTTTGCCGAACACGGTCCAGGCGATGACCAGAAACAAGACGTAGTAGATGGCCAGAATCAGAATCGAGAACCCAAGCGTCACACCCCCAGGTCCCACCGAAGAGGCCAGATACTGCGACAGATCCATGTGCATAAACGGCAAAAACTTCGCCCAGCTGTAGCGCTCAGGATTGAACAGCATATTAAAGATGCCCTTCGCGAACATGATGAACAGGGACAGCCCGATGGCGAGCCCGCTTGCCCGGAACACGGCCGAGAGCATGAAGGCCAGCGCCACGGTCATGAATAGGTCTACATAATCGCAAAGCATAATCAGAAAGTAATGACGCGGCCCGATGCGCTCGCCCATAAGGGACCCGCCCGCTCCTCCCGAGAAGAAGATCGCGGAGACTCCGTATGACACGGCCATCAGCAGAACCGTGCACAGCAGGCTGAACAACACAACGGCAATATATTTGGAGAGCAGAATCTTCGATCGGCTCCATGGGCGGATCAGCAGCAGCTTGATGGTCCCCCAGGAGAATTCACCTGCAACGGAGTCCGACGCGACCACAACCGAAAATATGGTGCACAGAAAAAACGTAAACGCCCCGGTCTGAAGCACGCTTTCCCATAAGCTGATATTGCCCCCGCCATCCGCCAAATGAAACAGGAGCGGCATCAGAATGTTGACGATGGCCAGGATCGACAGCATGATCCACGTCCGGGCTCTCCGGTATATCTTCATATTCTCGTTCTGCACGAGATGGATAAAGCTACCCAATCTGATCACTTCCCGTCATTTCCAAGAATTGGTCCTCCAGCGACCGGGTTACCTTCTGAATCCCGTACACCTTGAATCCGCTCTGGACGAGCCGGGCATTCGTGTCGGCAATGCCATTTCGGTCGAGCCGGACGATCAGCAGTCCATCGCGTACCGTACCTCCCCCAAGCAGCTCCTGCGCCTGCTCCGGACGGTCCAGCGCAAATGCCGTTTCCACGGTCGTCTCCTGCGCTCCCTCAACACCGGCCAGTGTGCGTACATCAATCAACCGTCCGTTCTGGATGATCGCCACGGCGTCGCACATCAGCTCCATCTCGGACAGCAGATGGCTGGAGACGAATACCGTCGTCCCCTCTTCCCTGCACAGCCGGCGCAGGTAGTCCCTCAGTTCGCGGATTCCCTGCGGGTCCAGCCCGTTGGTGGGCTCGTCCAGGATCAGCAGCTTCGGACGGTGCAAAATCGCCTGAGCTACGCCCAGGCGCTGCCGCATGCCCAGTGAATACGTCCGCACCGGATCCTGAATCCGGTTGCTCAGCCCTACGAGCTGAACCACTTCCCGAATGCGCTCCTCGGTAATCCCTGACATCATCCGGGCAAAGTGCCGGAGGTTTTCATACCCCGTCAAAAACTTATACATTTCCGGGTTTTCCACGATCGCCCCCACGTGGACGATGGCCTGCTCAAAATGATCCTTGATGCTGTAACCGCAAATTTTAATATCTCCCTTGGTGATCTTGGTCAGCCCGACCATCATGCGGATAGTCGTCGTTTTTCCGGCCCCGTTCGGACCGAGAAAACCAAAGACCTGCCCGGGAGGGATGTCCAGCGTAACATCCTCAACCAATGTTTTGGATGAGACTTTCTTCGTGACACCTTCCAGCCGAACCACCGGTTCCTGCTGCATTTCTATCACCCCTTCTGCCCAAGTCTGGCCCCATTGTAGCATATTCGCCTTGCAGATGCCCATCATATGGGAAATCTGCCTCTGATTGTGTCTGCGAATAACATAGGGTACAGCAGCCCAGGGGAATCACTGTGCGGTAAAATCCCGTCCGGAACACAAGTGCCGTGTCCGACATAGGGATGACCTGCTCACATCGCAAGCAGAATACGGATAGCTGACTGTTCAAGAGAATCGACTTCCCTTCCATGAAGTGTGTCTTTGCGCTTAAAATTATGACCAACGACTTATTATAGATACATTCTGTAACATGCACACCAAGAAATCTACATGAATCTGCATCCTTTGTCAAGGAAACTGACGGTTTTCGTCGAAAAATAACCCCACAACGTGGGGCTTATGAATCAATCCGGGTTCAGAGATGCTGCAAAAGACGCCGGAAATGAAAAAGCAAGCGTGACATCAAGCCACGCCTGCCTCTTATTGTAAATGCTCTTTAATGACATTATGGATGCGCTGCCGCTCCTCATCGCTGACCATGTAATACCAAATTCCGTTGATCTTCTTGCCCTGGCCCTTGATCTCTACCTGCTCGATGGTCTTCAGGTCGGACCGGTAATCGGTCACGAAGGTCTTCATATTGTCGAAAGTGATGTCCGTCCTGACACTGTCGCCTACCTGGTTCAGTAGGGATTCGATTTTTACGACATTCGATATTTTGAGCGCATTATTGATCACCTGCTCCAAAATTTCCCGCTGCCGTGCATTACGCCCCAAATCTCCACGCGGATCGTCATACCGCATCCGAGAGAAGGCCAGCGCCTCAGAGCCGTCCAGCTTCAAGTCGCCCTGTTTGAAATCGTATCCTTCATATTGAAAGGCAAACGGATTATTCACTTCCACCCCGCCGAGCAAATCAATGATTTTGGCGAAGCCCTCCATATTGACCTTGATGTAATAGTTGACCGGATAACCGAGGAAGTGCTCTACCGTCGCGACCGACATGTTTACGCCGCCAAAGGCGTAAGCATGGTTGATCTTGTCCGTCGTCCCGTGGCCGACGATTTCGGTTCTCGTGTCACGCGGGATGTTGAACATCAGGATACTCTGCTTGGCCGGATTTACCGTCAGCAGGATCATCGAGTCGGAGCGGCCCGGGTCGTCCTCGCGCTGATCCACACCCATGACCAGAACGGTAAACGGCTCCCTTTCATTCAGATGAACCGCCGGCGGGTTTTCGGCACTCTTGGACGTATCCGCCTGGCCGCCTGTCTTGCCATCCGAGCTGACGGTTACCGGTACAACCGACGGTTCCCGCTTTTCATATATTTCGTTAGCCGTCGCTTTGACCGAATTGTAAATATACAATCCGTATCCCGCGACACCGACCACCAGCACCGATACGACGGCGATGGTCGAAACGACCCATTTTTTCATGATGCCTCTGCCACCTTCCTAATGGACACAGCTGCGTCCTGCGCACTTGGACACGCAGCGATTAGTACGCATTATCCGCGCCGAACAGCACTTTGACCGTTTTACAAATGATGATCATATCCATCCATATCGACTGTTCGTTTATGTATTTGAGGTCCAGCTCGACCATTTCCTGAAATCCCACATGGTTCCTTCCGCTGACCTGCCACAAACCTGTGCACCCCGGGACAACGAGCAGCCTCTGCATATCGTAAGAAGTATAGTCGCTTACCTCCCGCGGCAAAGGCGGTCTTGGCCCGACCAGGCTCATATTCCCTTTCAGCACATTCATAAGCTGGGGCAGCTCATCAATGCTCGTTTTGCGGATGAACCGGCCGACCCGGGTGACCCGCGGATCGTTTTTCATTTTGAACATCGCGCCGGTCACATCGCTTTGCTGGATCAAATTGCCGAGCATCAGCTCGGCTCCGCTGACCATCGACCGGAATTTGTACATCTTAAATGGTGCCCCTCCACGTCCGACGCGGACCTGGGAGAAAAACACCGAGCCTTTTGGATCCTCCAGCTTGATAAGCAAGGCAACAGCTAGGAATACCGGACATAAAAAAATCAGCCCTATCAGCGATAAGCTAATATCCAGGGTTCGCTTGGCCCAAAGGTACAACATCCTGTCTTTCCGGGGAGTGATCGGAAGGGGCTTGCCGACGTCCACCGTTTTGTTCAGCGGATTCATGCTGCTCATAATTGAACATCCTCGTCCCTTTGAAGCATCTGCATCAGGAAATCCAAGGTCAACGTACGTCCCATGACTGATCCATCCCCCGCTCTCAATATAAGTCCAACCGGACGATCATATGACAGGCTTATACTTCAGCCTTTTTAAAGCAAAGCACTATGCAGCCCTTTGATAAATAGTGTAAAATGTCTGTATCCCATTACGAAAAAACGTAAGATTTTTATGCTTTGATATCAAAATGGTGTCCTGGGCCGGGGAAAGAATCGTGGTCACAGGGACTTTCATACGGTGTGGAGGCCGCTCGGCCGCCTCGTTGCGGGCGGTTGTGGTGTTTTGTCATGCGCTCCGGCTCCTGCTGCGGGGATTCAATACGAATGCCGTATTGGTGGGCCTTAAAGGAGATGCTGCTTTCTTTCCAAGCCACGGTGCCGTACACCTGACGGGCAGGGGCATTTGGAACGTGGATTATGAACCCCAGCCTGAGCTCGGGCACAACGGGGAGATCCAAGTCGCTGATGATTACCATTCGGCTTGGCTCGTATTCCCATAAGATGACAGGACGGGTCCGATGCAGAAAAACCGTCTGGTTCCCGACCTGATGGATATACATATACGTTTGAAGATGTATGCCATGTGCTGTTAACATATTCATCGGATTATTCCTGCCTCATGGTATGAAAATCGGGATAACGCCTTATACTGGCTAAAGGATACGATTCGTCTCAACAATTGATACAAATGGTATCATTTCCAATTTTCACTTTACGATACATTTTGTAACTAGTCAATACTTATTTCCTATATGAATCTATTTTTGCGACAATTTGTTTCTAATTTTATGTATTTTTTCAGGTATTCGGAGGAGGTTAATTCATGAATCATGGTAATCGCATCGCAGAATTGCGGGACCAACGCGGCTGGACCCAGGAGGAATTGGCCCAATCCATAGGCATTACGCGAGCCGCACTATCCCACTATGAAAAGAACCGCCGTAAACCTGATTTTGAGATTCTGACCAAACTGGCTGACAAATTTGACGTTTCCATCGATTATCTGATCGGCCGTACGAACCAGCCGAAGATTGTCATGGATCCGGAGGTCCGGGATTTTGTCGATCAACTGGAGCTTTCGGACGAGGACTTGCTGGAAAAGTTCAATTTGACGATTGACGGCCGCCGCTTGTCTGAGGAAGAAGCCAAACGTTTTATCGCTTTTGTACGGATGGAACGGTCCATGAAATAATGAAAAACCTCAGCTTTCCTTGAACTTAGGAGGGCTGAGGTTTTTATAGGTTCGGTTACCGTAATTCGACGGGGTCCCCTTTTGGAGTATATGGAAGACAACTGCTGCAGGGTGTCCTCCCTGTCTAAAATCGGAATGATAAAACGTTTTCTGTCCCTCCTTGTCGTTTTATGTGAACCCCCCGGACACGATCTGCGAAATTTCCGCTAATCCGTCCCCTTCTCCATCTTTTGAACAAAGCGCTTCCAGTTATCAGGATGAATCCCGCATTGCTCCAACACTTTCATGATGTCTAATTGGGTTTGCTCCGGAAGTTCTTGGTTGGACCGGGCCTCGGCACCGAACTTTCTCTCATCTCTCATCGAAGATACCCTCGCTCCACTCAACATATTATCCAAAATGATTTCCACGGCTACTCTTTTGTTGACAAATACAACGTCTGTTCCAAGTATGAATGTCAAGAATCAGCCAAGTGACTAGGTCTTTTTTATTATATCCCAAGCCTCTTCTGGATGTTGTCGTCTAATGGGACAATTGCTTTTTGAAGCAGGTTCTATTTTTGTCGAAAAAAATGGGCATACGATTTATGTCTCCAATTGAAAACATTTCGTATGCCCTTTCCAGCAATTATTGCGCAAATATGAAAATTTCAACCTTGTTGATAGGAATTCTTTCTTTATAACATCCGGTTTGGAAGAATTAGTTGTTTCCCGCTCTCGCGAGCTCGCGCATGTTGGCTTCGAAGGCGGCCAGCAGGGCAGCTTCGCCGCTCAGTCCATTCTCCTGAACCTTGCGGATTTGCTGTGTCATCCGTTTGTAATCCTTCGGAATGACGCGGACAAACTGGCCGAGGCTGTTCTCCCAGTCTTCCAGCACACGCTCGCCGACAGCACTCTCCGTGTAGTTGACATGCTTCTCGATCATGCTCTTCAGTTCCTGGGCTTCCTCTGCATCTTCAACGCGCTCCAGAAGAATCATCTCCAGGTTGCAGCGGTCGATAAACGAACCCTGCGGATCATAGACGTAGGCAATGCCGCCCGACATACCGGCGCCAAAGTTACGTCCCGTCTCCCCAAGGATGACGACGCGGCCGCCTGTCATATATTCGCATCCGTGATCGCCAACGCCTTCAACGACGACATTCACGCCGGAGTTGCGGACCGCAAAGCGTTCGCCGGCGATGCCGCGGATGTACGCCTCGCCGCTTGTCGCGCCATAGAAAGCCGTGTTGCCGATAATGATGTTCTCTTCGGCCTTGAACGTCGATTTCGGCGACGGCTTCACGATCAGCTTCCCGCCGGACAACCCTTTGCCGGTGTAGTCATTCGCGTCGCCAACCACGGTCAGTGTGATGCCCTTCGGAACGAAGGCGCCCAAGCTCTGGCCGGCCGTTCCTGTAAAGGTCAGCGAAATCGTATCTTCCGGCAGGCCGGCTGCCCCGTACTTCCGCGTGACTTCGCTGCCGAGAATCGTGCCGACGGCGCGGTCTACGTTCGTGATCGAAAGCTCGCCGGTAACCGGCGTTCCATCTTCCAGCGCCGGTGCTGCCAGCTTCAACAGCTCGCGCATATCCAGCGTCTCTTCGAGACCGTGGTTCTGGGTCTTCGTGCGGTAGCGCGTGCTTCCTTCCGGAAGCTCCGGTGTGTGCAGCAGAACGGACAGATCGATGCCTTGCTTCTTCCAATGTCCGTTCGCCTCTTCGGCATCCAGGCAGTCCGTGCGTCCGATCATCTCTTGGATCGTACGGAAGCCGAGCTCCGCCATAATTTCACGCATATCTTCAGCCACGAATCTCATGAAGTTAACGACATGCGCCGGATCGCCCATGAAGTTCTTGCGCAGTTCCGGATTCTGGGTAGCTACCCCCACCGGACAGGTGTCCATCTGGCAGACGCGCATCATGATACAGCCAAGTGCCACGAGCGGAGCCGTAGAGAAGCCATACTCTTCGGCACCCAGCAGCGCTGCGACGGCCAGATCGCGTCCGTTCAGCATTTTGCCGTCCGTTTCCAGGACGACGCGGTCGCGCAGGTTATTCAGGATGAGCGTCTGGTGCGTTTCCGCAACCCCAAGCTCCCAAGGAAGACCCGCATGGCGGATGGAGCCCTGCGGCGATGCGCCGGTACCACCGTCATATCCGCTGACGAGGATAATGTCGGCACGGCCTTTGGCCACCCCGGCCGCGATCGTTCCGACGCCAACCTCGGACACGAGCTTCACGTTGATGTTCGCGCGCGGATTGGAGTTCTTCAGATCATAAATCAGCTCCGCCAAATCTTCGATCGAGTAAATGTCATGATGCGGCGGCGGAGAAATCAAGCCCACGCCCGGCGTAGAACCGCGCACTTCGGCAACCCAAGGATATACTTTACGGCCCGGAAGCTGTCCGCCTTCACCCGGCTTCGCTCCCTGCGCCATCTTGATTTGAATTTCGTCCGCGTTCACCAGGTAGTTCGACGTCACGCCGAACCGGCCGGACGCCACCTGCTTGATTGCGCTGCGGCGGGAATCGCCGTTTGCATCCGGAATATAGCGCGCCGGATCTTCGCCGCCCTCACCGGTGTTGCTCTTGCCGCCGATGCGGTTCATTGCAATTGCGAGGCTTTCATGCGCTTCCTTACTGATGGAGCCGAAGGACATGGCACCGGTCTTGAAGCGTCTCATAATGGACTCGATCGGCTCGACTTCCTCAATCGGAACCGGAGCTCCTACCGGTTTCAGCTTCAGCAGCGAGCGGATCGTCAGATGCTTCTCGTTTTCACCCTGAACCAGCTTCGCGTACTTTTTGTACACCTGGTAATCGCCGGTGCGTACGGCCTGCTGAAGCAGGTGGATCGTCTGCGGGTTGAACAGATGCTCCTCCCCGTCTTTGCGCCATTGGTAGTCACCGCCGGAATCGAGCACCTTGTCGCTTCCGTCCTTGTCGGTAAAGGCGCGGTTGTGGTGGGCCAGCGCTTCGGCCGCCACTTCTTCCAGGCCGATGCCGCCGATGCGGGACGGCGTACGGGTAAAGTACTTCTCGACAAAATCCTCTTTCAGGCCGACGGCTTCAAAGATTTGCGCGCCGCGGTAGGACTGGATTGTCGAGATGCCCATTTTGGACAAAATTTTCACCACGCTCTTCGTCGCGGCTTTGATATAGTTTTTAACGGCTTTCTCGTGCGTCACGCCGCGCAGCAGCCCCTGCTGGATCATGTCGTCCAGCGTTTCGAACGCCAGGTAAGGGTTGACGGCACTCACGCCGTAACCGAGCAGCAGCGCGTAATGATGCACTTCACGAGGTTCGCCGGATTCGAGCAAAATGCTGACTTTCGTCCGCGTTCCTTGGCGGATCAAATGATGATGCAGGCAGGATACGGCAAGAAGCGCCGGAATCGCCGCATTTTCTTTGTCCACGCCGCGGTCGGACAGGATCAGGATGTTGTGGCCTTTCTTGATTACGCGGTCGGCCGCTTCGCACAATCCGTCAAGCGCCTTACGCAGGCCTTCCGCCCCCTCCTCAGCCGGGAAGAAGATCGGAATCGTCATCGACTTGAAGCCGGGACGGTGCACGTGGCGGATCTTCGCGAAGTCCTCATTCGAGAGAACCGGCGTGTCCAGACGGATCTGGCGGCAGCTCTCAGGCTCCGGATGCAGCAGGTTGCGCTCCGGTCCGATCGTCGTTCCGGTCGCGGTGATAATCTCTTCGCGGATCGCGTCGATCGGCGGGTTGGTCACCTGCGCGAACATTTGCTTAAAGTAGTTGTACAGGCGCTGCGGCTTGTCGGACAGCACCGCCAGCGGCGCGTCGTAGCCCATCGAGGCTACCGCTTCCTGGCCGGTCGAAGCCATCGGTTCCAGCACTTTGCGCAGATCTTCGAACGTATAGCCGAAGGAGAGCTGCAGCTGCTGCACGTTGTCATGCTTCGGATTCGGCAGTTCCGGCGCGTCCGGAAGCTCATCCAGATTGACCAGATGCTCGTCGAGCCACTCGCGGTACGGCTGCTCGGCAGCGATCTGGGCTTTCACTTCCTCGTCGGAGATGATCCGTCCTTCCTTCGTATCTACGAGCAGCATTCTGCCCGGACGGAGACGGTCCTTGTACAGGACATCCTCAGCTGGAATGTCGAGCACGCCGGCTTCCGAAGAAAGAATAATCAGGTCGTCCTTCGTCACGTAATAACGGGACGGACGGAGTCCGTTCCGGTCAAGGATGGCGCCGATCTGCACGCCGTCGGTGAACGCCATAGCCGCTGGTCCGTCCCACGGTTCCATCAGCGTGCTGTGGTATTCGTAGAACGCTTTTTTCGTTTCGTCCATGCTTTCATGGTTGTTCCAAGGCTCTGGCACCATCATCATGGCGACGTGTGGCAGGGAACGTCCACTCAGGTACAGGAACTCAAACGTGTTATCGAACATGGCGGTATCCGAACCGTCCGGATTGATGACCGGCTTGACCTTCTCCAGGTCATCGCCAAAAATATCGCTCTTAAACAGCGACTGGCGCGCATGCATCCAGTTCACGTTGCCGCGGAGCGTGTTGATCTCCCCGTTGTGAATCATGAAGCGGTACGGGTGCGCCCGTTCCCAGCTCGGGAAGGTGTTCGTGCTGAAACGCGAGTGAACGAGGGCGATCGCTGTCTCTACCAGCTCGTTTCTCAGGTCCAGATAGAACTGCCCCACCTGATTGGTGGTCAGCATCCCTTTGTATACGATTTTCCGGCACGAAAGGCTGGAAATATAGAAGGAGTCCGCCTGCGGAGCGTCGCCATAACGGATGGCCAGCTCGGCGCGTCTGCGGATGATGTACAGCTTGCGCTCGAAGTCCATTTCGTCCTTCACATCGATGCTGCGTCCGATGAAAATCTGCCGCACGTACGGCTTGGCTTCCTTCGCGGATTTGCCCAGCATCTCGTCATAGGTCGGAACGTCGCGGAAGCCCAGGAACTGCTGTCCTTCTTCCCGGATGATTTCGACGAGCCGGCTCTCATGAGCCTCCCGAACGGCTTCGTCGTGGGAAAGGAACAGCATGCCTACGCCGTATTGCCCCGGTTCAGGCAGCTCAAAGCCGATCCGGGCCGCTTCTTCCGCAAAGAAGCGGTGAGGAATTTGCAGCATGATCCCGGCGCCGTCACCGGAATTGGGCTCGCTGCCCTGTCCGCCGCGGTGCTCCATATTCTCGAGCATCGTCAGAGCCTGGCCTACGATCTCATGGGAAGCCCGGCCTTTGATATGAGCGACGAAGCCCATGCCGCAGGCGTCTTTTTCAAACTGCGGATCATAAAGTCCCTGCTTAGGGGGAAGTACCGTATGTCTCATGGAAAGCAACCTTTCTATCTTCAGAATAAATAAATGCAAGTAAATCCAGATACATCAAAATAAACCAGTACGAAGACGACATTGGCTACAAGAATAATACTTCATGCTCACTAGGGGAATGGGGTATGCGACAACGGCGGAAATCCTCGTTGCATGGGGGAATGGTTTTCTTTTTGTTATAAAACGTCGATAATTATTCAAAATGAATTGGTTATATTATTTTAACACCCACTAAACCTCTGCGCAATTTAAACTTTTTATGAATGTGATAAGAAATGTTTTGCATTGAAGCATTAAAGCGGCATGTTGTAATTAACCTGAAAAGCGTATGATTATTCATTTCAACCAGGTTTTTTCCAATATACAGAAAAACAGCCTCCCCCAACTTAAGAGGGAAGCTGTTTGTCGGCGATGCCAATGGTGCCCTTGTGCTTCATGTCGCCGTTTTCGTGGAAATAATTGCTGTACAAAAACTGCAGCCGGCTGACCCAGCGCATTTCGCTGTTCATCGCGCGCAGCATCAGCTTCTGGACCTTCGGGTCCGTCGCCGTCAGCATCAGGTCCGAATAATTCCACGCGGCTTCGAGTGCGTCATCGACGGTCGTTTTCAGTCCGGTTACATACGCCCTCGGCGTTTCAACCTTGCTGAAGACCGGGTAGCAGCCGGTATGCTCATAATAGATACGGGTCAGCTCGGCGAGACGGCCCTGCCGCTCCTCTTCGACCACGCGGCTGAAATAGATCCGGTGGTCCGGGGGAGCCAGCTCCTGAAGCCTTCGTCCCTTACGGATCGCTTCGTACTCGCCCTGTATGGCTTTCTGCAGCTCGCCGGCCGGCAAATACCCGTTATGTTCACTAGTTCGGTAAAACAATCAACCCCCGCCTTTCCGATAGGCTAATGTTACGATACTGTATGCCCGGATACGGCGGGGGGTGCCATTTGTCAAAGCCACCGCTTCATCAGCGGTCAGATCTCAATGCTCTCTCCCGGCTTGAGCGCGTGTCCTTCAATGCCTTCCTGATGAAGACGGTCGCAAAAGAGCGTACTGTTCTGGTTAATGGCAGGGAAAGTGTTGTAATGCACCGGAATGACGCGGTCCGCCCGCAGCCATTTGGCCGCCAGCAGCGCATCGTCCGGTCCCATCGTCAGCACGTCGCCAATCGGCAGCGCGGCAGCAACGATCTGATTCATTTCACCGATAAGCCGCATGTCGCCGAACAGCGCCGTATCTCCCGCATGGAAGAACGTTTTGCCGCCCATGGTCAGCAGGATGCCCGCCGGTTCTCCGGCATAGATCAGCGCGTCGCCGTCCTGAACCGCAGAGCTGTGGAAAGCCAGCGTATATTTGACCTTGAATCCGTCAAACTGCTGCTGCCCCCCGATGTTCATGGCAAAGGTTTTCGCACCCTTCTTGCGGCAGAACTCCGCCAGCTCGAACACGGCGACAATCGGACAATCATTCGCTTTGGCAATCTCCAGCGCATCGCCAAAGTGGTCGGAGTGCCCATGGGTGAGCAGCACCGCATCCACACGGATATCCGCAGGCGCAATACCCGATGCCGGATTGCCCGAGAGAAACGGATCGATGATCACGCTCCGGCCGCTTTCCTCCACCACCACACAGGAATGACCATAATACGTAATTTTCATATGAACGCCACCTCCTCATTATCCTTTACCCATAAACATTTTAAACTTACGGGATTTATTTGTAAAAGGAGTGGTTGCCGATCGTCTTGGCCAAGGTCCGCGTATGGTGAACCGTCAGGTCGTCGGCCAGCTTCAGCGACAGAAAATAATACGTATCATCCGAGACTTCCTTGCGTCCGTTAAGCGCCTCATTGACGGCATGAATCGAATCCTCGTTCGGCTTCACACGGTCAAAACGGCCGTTCGCCACAGGACTGAACTGATATCTCTGGTAAATGACTTTTCTAATCGTATCGGGAAAATTGGCTGACCGCAGCCGGTTCAAGACAACATTGGCCACAGCCACTTTGCCTTTGTACGGTTCGCCTTCGGCTTCTGCCATCACGATTCTACGGAGCAGAAGCACGTCCTCAGCGGTTACCTTGTACTGTTTGGTCGCTTCCGACTTCTGGGAAGGACTGAGCAGTTTGGTCCGGCTGAAGAATAACGTGGTGGGGGGATTCAGTTTTGGATCCAGCTTCGGCTTTGCTGCAACAGCTACAGCTTTCTTCGCCTTAGGCTTCGCTTGCACAGCTTGGGCCTTTTTGGCGGGCGCCGGTGTTTGTGCTGAAATCCCTTCGACAAAAAGGGGATGATGCTTAACATTCCATTTTTTCAATAATTTTACATTCAAAAGCTGCACGGAGTTTTCCGCGGTTAACGGGTGTTTTGCCCCCTGTATAGATAAATGCTGCGGGCTTGCGCCTGCTTTATCGTTCTTGCTGTATGTTACGGCCCCCAGTTGATTCGTGCTGTCGTTATACTGCATTTTATGCATCTGCTCGTTTTGCAGCAGCATGCAAATTGCAGAGAAACACACCAGAAGCACACCGATCAGCAGTGCCATCCAGCGGTTTTGACGTAATGTGTACATGTTTCTCCTCCTATATTTCCGGCACATTCCCTCTTTAAGTAACCAAAAATACAGGTTTTGAATAACCTTTGGAAACATTTTCAGTCAATTGCTGTATCCGAGATCGTACAATAACTGACAAACAGGACAGTCTTTACAACACATGTTGCTTAGGAACGGCACAAATTTACTTCACAGGATACGGCAACAAAGGGAACTCGATATTCGATCATGTGCGGAAAAATATATTCGATTTCTATTGCTATTTATTTCCAATCTACGAATCTTTCATTTGAACGGCCTCTAGTATCTCATACATTGGCTTTTCGTGCAAATGCGTGGAAAAAAGTACAAATTCATCGACCTCCCAAATCAGAGGCTGATTTTTTCCTTCAGGACCGGATTTTTCCACTGCCAAAGACGGTAAATTGGAGCCTGCAAAAGGCGATTTTCCCCCGTATTTACGGGCAATCGTGACATGGGGACGGTAAGGTCTCGCCTCTTTTGCGAACCCCAGTTCCCCCATCTCGGAAGTGACCGCTTCATAGAGCTTGTCCAGGCCGCCGGATTGGTCAATTACTCCAGCCCATAACACCCGGGGAGACTCCGCTGACCCGAAGGTGCCGAACGCTCCAAATTCCAGTTGAAATGGGTTGATTTTCAAGGAAGCCCTTTTTAAGGCAGCCGTGATTTCCGGCACTCTTCCAGCCTCAGCGTCTCCCAGAAATTGGACGGTAATATGGTAATCCTCCCGGTGCGTCCATTTTTTAAAAGCGAGCTCCTTCTCGTTCCGGTGCCTCCATTCTTCCAGTAATGATCGGATCGATTCCGGTATCCGGACCGCAACGAATAGCCTTAAAGGCTTATCTTGAACTTGTTTCTCTTTCATTTCCATGCAAGTACTTCTCCTTTCTTCCCCTTTGCGCCGCATAAAATGATCCTGTAAAAATTGGTACCGAAGGTATAATTCGCATGAATTCCTTCATTAATATAGTTTCACCTTTCGGGCCCATTGTCATGCAGCAGAGTTACGCAAAAGCATACTCTTAGGAGGGCGTTTACTTGACCGCTGCTCCCTTTCATTCACTTGGCCTCGGGGGACCCTGTTGTATATCGTTTCAAATCTGTTATCCTGAATATATTCATAATATATAGACTGAACTAATGATTTGCATTAAGCTTCCTGTTATAGCAGCCCCATACGGCCTGTAACATTTCATTAGTTCATTCTATTTAGAGTAGCAGAAACGCCACATCAAGGGTACATACATGAAGGAGGCTGAAACGGTATGAAGCAAATTGTTTGTCTGCATTCCCTGACTCCGGAGCAGACCCGATTGATTGAACAAGCCGCCCCCGGCTATAAGCTGACCGTCGTCAAAAGCACCGATGCGGATCCCGCACTCGTGAACGAAGCGGAAATATTGGTCGGCTGGTCCAGGCAGATTGCCGATCAGGTGCTGAATCAAGACAGCCGGCTGAAATGGCTGCAGACCTGGTCGGCCGGCGTGGACACGCTTCCGCTGGACAAGCTCGAACAGAAAGGCGTGCTGCTGACGAATTCCAGCGGCGTCCATGCGATTCCGATCTCGGAGACGATCCTTGGTATGATGCTCTCCTTCTCACGTCAGCTGCACGTCTCGGTCCGCAATCAGCTCAAGCACAGCTGGGAGACGAAACTGGCCGCGCCGGGACGGGACACCTTGTCCGAGCTGCATGGCCGAACGGCCGTCATCGTCGGCGTCGGCGAGATCGGCAGCGAGACAGCTCGCCTGGCCAAGGCATTCGGGATGCGCACCGTCGGCGTCCGCCGTTCCGGCAAAGCCGATCCTCACGTGGACGAGATGTTCACCATGGACGGGCTCCACAAGGCGCTGAGCCAAGGCGATTACATCATCAGCGTGCTGCCGCTTACCGATGAGACGCATCACCTGCTGAATGCGGATGCCTGGGCGGCGGCCAAGCCGGGCGCCTGCTTCATCAATGCGGGCCGCGGGCCGACGGTGGATACGGCATCCCTGCTGGGCGCGCTCCGCAGCGGGCAGATCAGCTGCGCCGGGCTCGACGTGTTTGAGAAGGAGCCGCTCCCTGAGGACCACCCGTTGTGGGACATGGAGCAGGTCATCATTACACCGCATGTTTCCGGAAGCACTGACCGGTATACCGAACGGGTCATCGATATTTTTGTCGAAAACCTGAAGGCCTACGTGCAGGGAAAAGAGCTTCCGCGTAATCTCGTCAATTATGAGCGTGCTTATTAATACGGACATCTCTCAGCAGCTGTCCCCGCAAGGTGGAGTTTTGCCTCGGAAATTTTCCGGATGCTATGAGAGCGTCCTGATATATTCGGAGCATGAAAAAAGGCTGTCCCGCGTAACCGGTCGATTCAGACCGGATCGTGAGGCAGCCTTTTTTTCGCTTGATACTCGTGATGAGCACTGAGATGATTGACTTGACTTCAACTCATGTTGGTAATCTTCTTCTATTATAATGAGAAACTTCTACTACTAATAGGATGAGAAACTTCTACTACTAATAGGATGAGAAACTTTCTTCTATTATATAGTAGAAAGTAATCGCATGCCGGATGGCTTACCGCCTCCGTCACCCGCAAAGCCAGACGTTCCGGACAAAGCCGCCCTTCCATACCCGGGCGCTGTCCAGAATGGCAAAGCCCGCCTGCTGAATCGATTCCGCCGCTTCCTCCGTCGATACAATGACAGCCCGTTTCGCCATACGGCGCAGGCTCTGCAGCATAACGAGCCGCTGATCCGTGCTGAGCACCGAGCACAGGTTGTACGGCATGTCCAGGACAGCCGCATCGAAGCGATCCGTCACCTGCGTCATATCTCCGAGCGTCACCACCTCCGGATAGCCGAAGTGCTTCAGGTTGGCCCCGGCCCCCCGGATGGCCAGCGGATTGATGTCCCAGCCCCGAATGTCGATGCCCATCGACAGGGCTTCGATCAGCACGTTCCCCATGCCGCAGCAGGGATCGGCTGCCCGGACACCCGCGGGCTCCGGCACAAGGATGTTCACGAGCGAACGGGCGGTCGTGACGCTGAGCCCGGTGGAATAATTGTGCGGCTTGTCCTTGTGCAGCCGCCAAGCGCGTTCGGGATACCGGCACCATCCGAGCATCCACTGTCCCTCGGCGGACAGAAGGCCGAACTGCACGTCCGGATGCTTCATCTCCGCCTTTCCCCGTATGCTGCTGCCGACGCGGCGTTCTAGCATCCGCTGGTCCTCGTAGGAGCAGGGATCGCCGGATTTGACGTACGTTACTTTGAATGTGGCGTCCCCAAGCTCTAACTCCGAAGCCTGCCGAGCAATTTCTTCGACCGAGTAGCCATGCATCAGCACGTCCAGACGCATCGACACATACGGACTGCGGTCCGGGTCAAGCAACCGGGAGCTGCGCAGCATTGGGCCTCTCCCTTTCAAGGGTTTCGCCTGCCCGAGCAGAGCATTCAGCTCCATCCGGCACAGCTCCGTTTCCGACTCGTGGCTGGCGTACATATAAATAAACTCCGATGGTTCGGATGTCAATTCCATCGTTCCTCCGTTCGTTCTTCCTATCTTCCGGCTCCATTGCGGTCTAACCGTTCAGCACCGCCCTTATTCTACATTACCGAATTCCCATTCCCAATCAAGATCCGCGTCTGCAGAATGACAGGCGAGCTTGTCTGGCTCCCTTTTATAAGCACACCGACGCCAGCAGCCGGTAAGATTCCAGCCGCTCGGCATAACTCATCACCGGCGTGGTGACCAGGAACTCGTCGCACCCGAAGGAATCCGCCAGCTCCAGCAGCTTCGACTTCACCTGCTTCGGCGACCCGGTGATCAGCCGGGTCGCCTGCGGCTGCGGCTCGCTGGCCTCAGCTCCCGGCCGCTCGACTTCCGGCAGGGCTGACCGGCGGGACAGCGCCAGTGCCTCCTGCTCGGTCGCGGCGCAAATGACGCCGATGGCCGCGATGCTTCTCGGCCGCTCCAGCAGCGCCGACGGCTTGAAGCCCTCCCGGTAGGCCGCCAGCACCTCGGCGCCGTCGCGGTCGCTCATGAACTGGCCGAACACGTAGCCCGTCCCGTTCTCCGCCGCGAAGCCGGCGCTTTTGTTGTTCGTCCCGAGCATCCACAGCTCCGGCTGGATCCGCGGGACAGGCTTGGCCGCGACCGGCACGTCTTCGTACGCATAGCGGTCCTCCAGCAGCTCGATCAGCGAGCGGACCCGCGCCGGCATCTCGGCCACATGCTGCAAATAATTGCCGCTCAGCGCCATCGAGGCATGCGCCGAGCCGCCGGGCGCCCGGCCGATGCCAAGATCGACGCGGCCGGGGTAGAGCGCAGCCAGCATGCGGAAGTTCTCCGCGACCTTCAGCGGGCTGTAATGCGGCAGCAGGACCGCCCCCGACCCGATGCGGATCCGCTCGGTCCGGGCTCCGATATGCGCCAGCAGCACTTCCGGCGCGGCGCAGGACAGGTTCACCAGGTCGTGGTGCTCCGCCGCCCAATACCGGGTGTAACCCCATTGTTCTGCATGGCGGGCCAGGCTGGCCGCTTCCTGCAGTGCTTCCTCAAAGGACGCCTCTCCTATTTTTGGTACAAGATCCAGCACGCTAAGTTTAAGAGCGCCCATCCGGTCTTTCCTTCCCTTCTATGGCTGCCTAATCCAGGTCGTAAATGGAACCTACCTTCAATCCGTACAGCTCATTGTAAATTTTTTCAGCAAACGCATCCGTCATGCCCGCAATATAGTCGATCACCATGTGCTCCCACGTCCAGATCGGATTCGGTCCGGCCTGATCCTTCTCGAACCGCTGCAGCCAGTCGGAGGGGATAATCGATTTGGAGGCGACCGGATCGAGAAAAGCGTCCCACAGCCGCTGGATCATCCACTCGCTGCGCTTCTGCAGCCGCTGCACCCGCAGGTCACGGATCATCGTGACCCAAGCGAAGCTTTTCAGCACGCTGACGGTTCGGAGCATATCCTGATCCTCCTGGCCTTCCTTGACGAAGGTCACCTTCTTCCAGTCCCCGTCGTCAATGACGCCGAGGCTGCTGACGAACAGGCTTACCCAGTAAGCCTTGACCTCGCGGCGGGTACGGGAGTAGTCAAACTCGCAGTACGGTAGCTTCTCATTCCACACTTTTAAAAAGGACGTCAGCACTTCCTCCACCTTGTAGCGGATATGCTCTTCCGGGCAGTTATCCCAGAACGCGTCCTCCAGCGTCATGACTTTCTCGACGATCAGGCGCAAAATATGCGGATCTTTCAGAAAATGCTCGTGCACTTCGATTTTCCCGGCCTTGATGCCGTCTTCGAGGTCATGGGCCGAATAGGCGATATCGTCGCATAAGTCCATCAGCTGGGCTTCGAGCGTCTTTTTGCCTGCAGGAATGCCCCAGTCCTGGCGGATCTGCGAAATATAGCCCCATTCGTGCTGGTACAGCCCCTTTTTGAGCAGGGTGCCGGGATACGGATATTTATTGATGCCAAGCAGAATCGCGTCAGACAGGTTCAGACCGTCCACATTTTCCCGCTTCTCCAAAAACATGATCAGCCGGAAGTTGTGCGCGTTGCCTTCGAAATGCTCGTATTTTTTCCGCAGCCTAGCGCGGACGTCGTTCACTTCATCCGGGGACAGATGCAGCCCCTTCACGGCTTCTTTCGTCCGGTCCCGGATCAGCTGATCCAGAATGCCGTCCAGCACCTCTTCCCCTTTATGTCCAAAAGGAGGATGGCCGAAGTCATGCGCGATCGCCGCGCATTCCACCACCTCCGGATCGATCACGAGCCCCGGATTGTCCGCCTGCTCGTCGCTGACCTCGGGATGCGCCCGCAGCAGGCTGCGCGCTGCTTCCCGGGCGATTTGCGCCACCTCAAGCGAGTGGGTCAGCCGCGTCCGGTAATAGTCCCCCGTACCCGCGCCGAACACTTGGGATTTGCCCTGCAGCCTCCGGAACGTCGGCGAATGGATCAGCCGCGAATAATCCCGCTCATATGGCGCGCGGGACGCGTCGGATTTCACTTGTTCGGGGTACTGCCGATGCTCTCTTTTTTCTTTAATGTTCATGTACAGCACTCCTCTCTCGGGCAGTATGGTTTTTTTATTATAAGCGATTTTGCCGGAGGTGTACTAACATGGGACGCGGGTGAGTGTCTATTTTCCATAAAAATGAAAAGCTTATCGCAAATATCCGAACAGTTGGTGTCAACATCACTGACAGTGGATTGACAGGAAGGCATCGTTTGCTCATTGATTCACCATTGTCGAGACTGGGAGCCTGCGGGTTTTGGTGGGTATCATCCCAAGCCAAAAAGGAACCCTTCATCCTGGGGATGAAAGGTTCCTGATAGAAATACTTCATTCGATTGCATTATAATGCTCAATCGGATTCCGCCGGCTCCACGGCCTCCAGCAGCGCGCGATCGAGATCGGCCGCGTACGCGTCCTTCGCCGCCGGGCTCCAGTTCAGCACGCTGCCCATATATTCGATGACCGGCGCCTTCCAGGTGCGCACGAGCTGAATATCGAACAGCGTCGCGCCGAGCCGGCGGGTAAAAAAGTCCACCGGCGTCGCCGCCATCTCCGCTTCCAGCGCATAGGCCAGCTGGCCGAACAGCATCAGCGGCAGCCCGTGCGCTTCCGCCTCCGCCCGGTGGCTCTGGATCAGCCGGAAGACGCCGGATGCATTCGTGCCGTATTTGCCGGCGATCGCGAGGGCTTCATCCGGGGCCAGACCCGCCTCGATTCCGGTCTGGGCGGTCTTCCGCACGAAAGGTTCATACTGCGCCGATCCGCCGAAGTCCCCGCCCGAAATCGGCAGATGCTTCGTCTGGCATGCTTTAAACGGGCGCCCTGTTTGTTCAGTCAGCTCCCGGGACAGCACGTCCACAATCGTCTCGGCCATCTTCCGGTAGCCCGTCAGCTTGCCCCCGGCGATCGTCAGCAGCCCCGAGCCGGACTCCCAGATCTCGTCCTTGCGGGATATTTCCGACGGATCCTTGCCCTGTTCAAGAATGAGCGGCCGGACCCCGGCCCAGCTGGACTCCACATCCTCCGCCGTAATTTGCAGCTCGGGAAACATATAATTGATCGCGTTAATAATATAGTCGCGGTCTTGGTACGTCATCCGGGGATGCGCCGTATCCCGGTCGAAGAAAGTATCCGTCGTTCCCACATACGCCTTGCCGTCGCGGGGAATGGCGAACACCATTCTTTTATCCGGCGTGTCGAAGTACACCGCCTGCTCCAGCGGAAACCGGGATTGGTCGATGACCAGGTGGACGCCTTTGGTGAGGCGCAGCGTTTTGCCCTCCTTCGACGCATCCTTCTCGCGGATGCGGTCAACCCACGGCCCTGCGGCGTTAATGACCTTGGCGGCGTGGATTTCATAGGTGTCCCCGGTCAGCTGGTCGTGGACCACCGCGCCGCGCACGTTATTCCGGGCGTCATACAGCAGCTCCTCGACCTTGCTGTAATTGAGCGCCGCAGCCCCGTGCGCCACGGCCGCTTTCATCACTTCGATCGTCAGGCGGGCGTCATCGGTGCGATACTCCACGTAGTACCCGCCGCCCTTCAGCCCCTCCTTCTTGATGAGCGGCTCCTTCGCCAGCGTCTGCTGCGGGGAGAGCATCATGCGGCGCTCCGCTTTTTTGACGCCGGCCAAATAGTCGTACACCCTTAGTCCGAAGGACGTGCTGAACTTGCCGAACGTGCCGCCCTTGTGGATCGGCAGCAGCATCCACTCCGGCGTGGTGACATGCGGACCGTTCTCGTACACGACCGCCCGCTCCTTGCCGACCTCGGCGACCATTTTGACCTCAAACTGCTTCAGGTAGCGGAGCCCGCCGTGCACCAGCTTCGTCGAGCGGCTGGATGTGCCTGCGGCAAAATCCTGCATTTCCACCAGCGCCGTCTTCATCCCGCGGGTCGTCGCGTCCAGCGCGATGCCTGCCCCGGTAATACCGCCGCCGATGATCAGGACGTCAAACTTTTCCTGCTTCAAGCTCTCCTTAATTTGTTCGCGATTCGTATTGGACCATATCATCTGTGCTTATCTCCCTCCAGATCGAAAAAGAGACCCCCCAAGATATGTTTCTGTGTTTATTTAAAAGCCATGGCTGCATGTACGGCCTTCTTCCAGCCTTCGTACAGCCCGGTTCGCTCCTTCTCTTCCATCACCGGCTGGAACTCGCGCTCGATCGCCCACTGTCCGGAGATGTCGTCCTGGCTCTTCCAGTAGCCAACGGCAAGCCCCGCCAAATATGCAGCGCCTAACGCCGTCGTCTCATTAATGACAGGCCGTTCGACCGAGACGCCGAGCACGTCGCTCTGGAACTGCATCAGAAAATCGTTGTGCACGGCACCGCCGTCGACGCGCAGCGTGGTCAGCTCGATGCCCGAGTCGGCCTCCATCGCGGACAGCACATCCTTCGTCTGGTAGGCCAGCGATTCCAGCGTCGCCCGGATAAAATGCTCCTTGGACGTGCCGCGCGTCAGGCCGAACACCGCTCCGCGCACATCGCTGTCCCAGTACGGGGTGCCGAGCCCCACGAAGGCGGGAACGACGTACACGCCGTCCGTTGAAGCCACGCGTGAGGCGTACGTTTCGCTCTCCTTCGACTCCTTCAGCATCCGCAGCCCGTCGCGCAACCACTGGATGGCCGAGCCCGCCACGAAAATGCTGCCTTCCAGCGCATATTCCACTTTGCCGTTGATGCCCCATGCGAGCGTCGTCAGCAGGCCGTGCTCCGAGCGGACCGCCGTTTCGCCCGTATTCATCAGCATAAAACAGCCGGTGCCGTAGGTGTTCTTGGCCATGCCTTTGCTGTAGCACGCCTGCCCGAACAGAGCCGCCTGCTGGTCGCCCGCAACGCCGGCGATCGGCACCTCTGTGCCGAAGAAATGGTACGGCACCGTCAGGCCGTATACCTCGGAGGACGGGCGCACCTGCGGCAGCATGGAGGCCGGAACCCCCAAAATCTCCAGCAGCTCGTCGTCCCATTTTAACTCGTAAATGTTATACATCAGCGTGCGCGATGCGTTTGAATAATCGGTCACATGCGCGCGGCCGCCGGTAAATTTCCAAATGAGCCACGTATCGATCGTGCCGAACAGCAGCTTGCCCTGCTCCGCCTTCTCCCGGGCGCCTTCGACTTCGTCCAGAATCCACTTGACCTTCGTACCGGAAAAGTACGGATCGATCAGAAGCCCTGTTTTGGCGCGGATGGTGTCGTCTAGCCCTTGGGCCTTGAGTTCTTCGCAAATGCCGCTCGTCTGCCGCGACTGCCACACAATCGCATGGTACACGGGATCGCCCGTTTCCTTATCCCACACCACCGCGGTCTCCCGCTGGTTCGTGATGCCGATCGCCGCGATCTGCTCGGGCTTCACGCCCGATTCCGACAGCACGGACGCGATCACTGACAGGACCGAACCCCAAATCTCGTTGGCGTTATGCTCCACCCAGCCCGGATGGGGAAAATGCTGCGTTATCTCCCGCTGGGCCGTATGTACGGCTTCTCCTTTTTCATTAAATAAGATAGCCCGGGAACTCGTCGTCCCCTGGTCCAGTGATAAAATGTATTTTTCCATAAAACCCTCCCTGCTCCGTCAGCGAACGATGCGCTCGTTGTGGTTGTGCACATTCGGGATGTTGCTGGATGTATATCCGCTAAGAAAAACGTCTATCGACGTCCCTTCAAAGGAGACAGACCGCGTTTAGCGGAAGTTTTTCTTGCGAGATCAGGAAGCGGAGGCTCCGAAACTTATACTTTCTGATCTCTTAAGAAAGACAAACCATGTCGCTTGGTGACGTTTACATGGTTTTCCTTAGTGACATCATACTATATTTGGAGCGGGTTCGGGTTAACAAAATCGAAGATTGGCGAAGGAAATGGCGGAGTACAGATGATGGGACTGATGAGGTGCTTGGGGAGAATTGAAGGGCGCAAAAGGGAGCGGTAAAGGAGGAATTTAGGACAGGATGAGGACGTGGTAGCGACCTAGTGGGGACATTGTGAGGGATTGGCGATGACGTAGTGAGGCATTCTGAAGACATTGTGAGGACTTTACGCAGCGGAGACATTGTGGGGACATTGTGAGGACGAAGCGGAGAACATTGTGAAGACGAAACGGAGAACATCGTGGGGACGTGGCGAGGACTTGACGATGACGAAGTTGAGACATTGTGAGACGTGGCGAAGACTCGACGATGACGATGTGGAGACATTGTGAGACGTGGCGAAGACTCGACGATGACGATGTGGAGACATTGTGAGACGTGGCGAGGACCTGACGATGACGAATGGAGACATTGTGGGATATGACGATGACATAATAAGGACATTGTGAGGATCCATTACAGAGGAGTGGAAGATATATCAAACGGATAAAATTATTATATTGTAATGCGTATCGATACACTATATAATAAACAACAAATATCCAAGGAGGGTCTTTTGCATGAACTATTCGATTAACCTGTTCGGCTACCACGTGGACTGCAAGCTGAACGTCGAAGAAGACCGGCTGCAGCTGGACATCGCTGAGGAAGACCAGAAGTCGCTGAAGCAGTATTTGATCCGGGTGCTGCCAAAATACGGCCGCGAAGCATCTCAGGCTTCGACGTTGGACGAGCTGGTGAAGCTCGCAATTGATGCTGAAAAAACGATGGAAGGCCACATGTCCGAACCGAAGCTCAAGCTGCCTTACGAATTCCAGCCGGAAATCAAAGAGAAGCTGATCGAAGCGGCGGCGCTGCAGGACATGTCCGCAACCCAGCTGCTGATTCGGATTATCGAGCGTAAATACCAGGAAGTTATGGGGTAAAGGGGGTTTTGGTTATGCCATACGGCAACAAAGTTAAATTTCATTACGACGTGCCTGCTTACATCAAAAAGCAGCTTGCCGAAGCGGCCAAGAAGCTGAACATGACCGCCACGGAGCTGCTGTCCAAAACGATCGAGGAAGAATACGAGCGGGTCAAACGCGAGCAAACTTCCGCTAACTCCGGGAAATAGCGGGGATCTGGGCTGCGAACCTTTCCACGGAACGGGCCTGTTCCACGGAAAGACTCAGGTATTCATAGTCCTGACCGATCCGGTCGCATGACAGCAGATGGCACTCTGTATAGTCGTCCGCCGGATCGTGTTCCAGGAGATACACGCGGATGCTCGGGTTCAGGTCCTCGATTTTGCAAAAAAACACTGCTTCCGGGGCGGCGTCCATAATCGTCTTGATGCGTTCCCGCACGCATCCCGGCAGCAGCGGCTCAAGCAGCGAAAACGTCTGGATAGTCGGTTGGTATTCATAAATCAGCATACGCGGATGCCTCCCTTTTAGTATGAAAAAAATTATGATTTCCCTCCTGCCTGACTTGTCTCTATCTATGGTAGGTACTCGCGTTTTCGTTAGAGCACCTTTAGCCGCTGTAAAATCGTCAGCACCCTGTACAGATCGTAGCTTCCATTCACCGGGTTGCTGATGATCTTCGCCTCAACCGCAGCTTTTACCGCGGATTCCGCCCAAGCCGGAACCTCCATCTGCTGCCGCGCCTCCAGCGCGGAGATCCGCTGCCCCACCTTTTGCAGAAGGATCTCAAGTTGGGTCAGGAGTTCCGCTTTTTTCTTCAAGTCATCCAGCTGCTGTGCCAGCTCAGTAATGTTAACACTCATTTCGGTGTGATCTCCTTTCCATGTGTCATATTGAGGCAGTCCATACTGCTCCATGATCGCGATTAGCTTGGACGGGTATTTCGGATCTGTCGCGTAGCCGCCTTTCCCAACTGCTTCGGCCGCCTGCCGGTAATCTGCGCGCAGCACGCCGTGGTACCGAGTCGGCTTGTCCTTCGTGCCGTTCAGCAAAAGCTTGGAATGATCGGTAATGGACTCCGTCCAGGAGTGATATTTGCGAAAAGATGCCGCCACCTTCACCGCCTTGCCGTTGACATACTCTGTGGTGGGCATTTCTACGCTTCCCGCTGTGCCCTTGCCTTTGATGCCGAACAGGTTGTTTGCCTGCCGGGCGAGCCCGCTTGTCCCCCAGTTGGATTCCAGTATGGCCTGGGCGATGGTTAAGGAAGCTGGAACACCGGTGGCCTGCATGTCAGCGATGGCGCAGGGGGCGAGGGTGGCGATGAATTCGGTTGGATTCAATCCGAGTCCCCTACTTTCTTCGTCTGCTTCACAACCTGGTGGCCGAATACTGCAAAAGCTCCCGCCAAAATCCCCTGGATGAACGTCTCCGCGTTCCAGCCATGCATCCAAACCGTAAGTAACACAGCGGCGATGACCACCATGTACACAATGCTCCAATCCGGCACCGACGGCGTCTGCTTCATGACATATCCCAAAACCCAGCACGCGGCCACCACAATCAACAGCTTCGGGTCGATCAACTGCCAAATCATATCCCAATCCATGTTTCATCCACCTTTCTGGTAATAGTTAATGTCCTGCAAGCTGAATGGCGGCTGCAATGGCACCCATCACGATCGTGATGGCCGCGCCGCTGACCGTCCGCCACAGCCATTTTTGGCCGTCCTCGATCCGGTCCAGCCGTTGATGCGCTGACTTTACCGACTGCATGGCTTCCCGGGCGAGTTCCTTGGTTGTCTCAATCGTGGCGGCCAGCGTCGGCACTTGCTCCAAGGTTTTTTCAATACGTGCGAGTTGAATTTGAATCTCCACCAAAGCTTTGGTCGCATCCTCCACGTCACTCACCCTTTCGTGTGGCACGGCGTTCCCCTCCTTTGAACTGATAAAATGAGATGCCCCCGGACCACCTCCGAGGGCATAAAAAATACGCCTTGCGGCGCTGCTGGTTAATTCCCTTCTGGGATTGTAGTATTTTCCTCTGGTGTTTCTGGTGCGGAATATTTTTTCATGTTGTACAGGTCAATTTTCATTTTTCTTTTATCCCCCTTGGAATCCATGTGTATTTGTTCTAGTGGTCAGGATTGCCCGTTCCCATAAGCCTTCCAGTAGATCGTGCCCCGAGTGTTAGACGTGTACGGCAAGGAAAAGCCAGTACTATTTACATATACATTCGGGTCGTTCGGATCCAGCCGTGCCGTGCCGTCCGTGATGTATAACCACGGGACGTCATTGAATACCGGGTAGCTGTCCCACCGCATCCATATTGTAAACTCTCTATCTACATCTCTCGCGCTGCTGTAATAGAAGAGGATAATAAACGCAGGTGTCCAGCCTAAGTTATGCGTGACGGTGGTCTTATAGGCGGTCTTAGTGCCGCTGTCTTTGTATTTGTACGTCGTGCTGGATATCTCAGGGACTGCCGATCCAAAGCCGTATTTGTATGGCAGCACATTACCTACAACCCCGAAAATAGACTTTCCAGATAGAATGTTCGCGGGGTTTAAGTTAGGGTCGTTGATCCTAATAGACCCCTCCCCTCCGACGTTGACCCCATCGTCGTAGTACCCTGTCTGAGGCTGAATAATAATATCTCCGTTCGAAGTGTTGCCCTTTGAGCCTACCGCTGTAACATAGGTGTTATTGCTGCCCCCTGCTGTCAGCATCGCCCTGGAGTAGTCTTTCAGCGTCCCCGCCTGTCCTGCTACAGTGTTTCCTTCGACCAGTTTGACCGTCGGCACGGTCACCCCTTTAACGATTCCGCTGCCGTTGTGGTAGCCTGCAGGGATCGCCTGGTCTGCAGCTGTTGGGGTGATCGTAACCGCGCCCTTGTTCGGCATGGTTCCGGTGACCTTCTGGCCCTTGACGTAGGCGGTCTTCCCTGGATAGATGTCCGAAGCTGTAGCTGTAGCATCTGCTGTGTACGCAAAGTTGTTGTCCTTCACGATCTGTACCAGGTCGACCATTGTCTCGTTACCCGTAAGCGAGATTTTCTTCGCCTGTAGCGCTTCTTTCAGATCGGGGATTTGGTTAATTCCCGTCAGGGCCTGCAGCTTAGCGATAACTTCACTCAGTTTCGCGTTACTTGGTAATTGCATGTGTTAACCTCCATTTTAACCAAATACCAGCCAATTATAATTCGCATAGTAACCTTCTACAGGAAATAAGAAACCGTTTGAATTAACATATGCTGCTCCATTCACCGCGTTTGGTGACATATTGACGCTGTCATAGGCCAAACTAATAAACCCACCATCTTGTGAACAATATATTGTAGGTTTAAAATCAGTGGAGCCATAAGAAGTCTTATACAGTAATATCAGTTTTGGGCTCCAACCAAAAGCATACGAAACTTGTACATAATAATGATTTACAGTGCCAGCGTCGAGCCTAACAAAGGTTTTAAATTCCGTAGAACTTATCACTGTCCCAGATACAAATTTGTATTTTGCAGCAGTTCCTAACACACCTCCAACTTTTGCACCTTCGATTATATTTGAGGCTATTAAGTCGGCAACTGCTGAAACCTTCCCATTACCGTTATGGTACCCAGCAGGAATAGTCACATCTGAAGATCCCGGGATCAGCGTAACCGCCCCCTTATTCGGCATTGTTCCTGCCTGCCCCGCAATCGTCGTACCCACCAGTACATTCGCTACAGGCACCGGAACCCCAGAAACTTTCCCATTGCCGTTATGATACCCAGTAGGAATTGCTACATCTGAAGATCCTGGATTCAGCGTAATCGCCCCCTTATTCGGCATCGTTCCCTCTTGCCCCGCAATCGTCGTACCTGCCAGTACATTCGCTACTGGTACCGAAACCCCAGAAACCTTCCCACTCCCGTTATGGTACCCCGCAGGAATCACAACATCCGATGCCCCTGGTGTAATCGTCACCGCACCATTATATTGCATCCCCGTAATGGCTTCTCGGATCGAAGTCCACGTCGATGACGTACTTATATTCAGAGTCGGGTTAACTGCCTTAAGTTTGTTTACGACATCTGTTTTGATCGAGTCATTATTGGCTTCTGCAGTGTTTGCAATATCGATCAAACTTTGTAGATCCGTCTGGCTGATTCCAACACCGCCGCCAACGCCTCGCACTTTTAGCGGATCAACGAAACCTCCCAACATTTTAAGACTCCTCTCATTGATTCGTGTATGTTCTGTCGATAACATTTCCGTTGCTGTCATAGGTGAGCGTCCACACGATCTTTCTCGTCATCCCATCTGGCTGATTTTGAAGGACCCAGGTATCCGTCGTGTATCTCCCGTTGGTCTTGTTGGTCAGAGTGCAGTCAATGGCTGTAGCGTTGTCCTCAGGCTTAACGTATAAAACCTTGGTGTATACCTGGGCATCTGCATCCCAGTTTTGCAGTGAGATGCGGTACGGCCTAATCCAAATATCCATAAAAAGCAGATTTTCGTTATAGGCTGCGCGATTGTTAGTGTCAGAACCGTCCGGCAGGTTAACTCCGGTTTGCAACTTTGTAGACATACCATATCCCTCCTTTACGGTCTATATTTCTCCCATTCATCCCAGGTAAGATTGAGCGCACCTGTTTGATCCCAGGACTTCTTCGCTTTGTCCAGCTCATCCCACGTCAAATAAGTAAATTTATACTCCAACGACATATGAGCCGGCTTAACTTCCTCCATGACTGCCTTTAAATCTTCTAAATTCGCTGGAATACCTCGCGTACCAATAAAAGTAACGGTAATTTTATACTCACCCGGCGAGATCAATACACTAACTTCCCCGCCGTCGTAAGCCTGCGCCACGTTTTTGATCATGGAACCCGAAACCTTACCGCTGCCTCTCAGCTTGGATTCAACATAAGAGCGTCTTTGGTCAATTGGCTTAGTTTTATCTGTGGGTATCCCCAGCTCCGCCTCCCACCGATCCAACCCCCACGAAGCCGTCTTCACAAAAAACTGCTCCAGCGTCTCATTCAGCGCAGCATAAAGAGCATCCAACTCCGCGCCCTTGGCATCCACATCAGCTCGAATGACCCGGCTGAATTCGTAGTAAGCTGGCAGATAAGAGAACAGTTCGGCACCACGAGAGCTTGTAAATGCAGCGTCACTCATGGACGTCCACCGCCCCCAATACGGCCACTTCCCCAGGACTGATTTGGATATTCGTATCCGCGGAACCGTTGACCGTCAGATTGGAATAATCGATGATCGGCGGGATATCCAGCAGAATGGCAGCAATTCGGGTAAAGCGGACAAGCGGATCGGCAAAAGCCAGCTGTTTCAAATAGGCGGTAATGCCACCGATCATCTGCTCTTTGACCATGTCTAAAGTTGCACCGTCTGCCAAAGTGAGCTGGACTGAGATATCGATCGGCACCTCTTTTGCGGGCATCACCGTTACAACCGGTCCAGCTGGAGCTTTTCCTTCTCCTTGACCGTCCATCGTCGGATCAATATACTGCTGAACAGCTTCAACGATCGTTGGGCTGGCTGCCCTTTTATCCATATCGACCAAATAAATGCCTACGGTCCCCGGACCTTGCCATAACGGAGCGACCTGCACTCCTCCCACGCCGGGAACCTCATTGGCCCACTGGATATATTGCGCTTTGTTGCCGCTGGTCCCCTGGTTTCGGATTTCCGCATAGTACCGTTCCAACAACGACTCATCCGACTCTTCATCGGCTCCGCCGGTTACTGCTGCCGGATTGCTCACCGAAATGATGCCGCTGGTTGGAACCAACAACACCTCAATGACGCCTGCCGGGACGTTCCCCTGGCTGCCTGCAATCAAGGCCGTGATGGGTGCCACTCCCTCACCGTTGCTATCCAGCGTCACGTCCGCGGTTGTTTGGTACTCAATGCTGGACTCTCCTGTAATCTCGTCAGCCGGCGTGGCAATCAAAGTTCCCTTCGCCAGTTTTTTTCCAGGCTGCCCCACAAACTTCACGGTCCCGGTCGCAGGCACCGCTGCTCTCCGGTTCACCCCGCGCTCCGCCGTTCTTAAGGTCAGGTACTCACCGAAAGCCGTACTCGCAAACCCCCGCCTCAACACCTCCTGCGCCCACAGCGCCGCCTCGGACAGCATGAACGCCACCGGCGCCTGCGCGTCCCAAATAAACGAGCCCTCGGACTTGTCGATATCCGAAGGTACCTTCGCCAGCATGCGGTTCATAATGTTCTCTTCCGTCTGATCCTGCAAAAAAAGCGGCAAGTCCGCCATCAGATCACCACGCTTTCTATGATTTCAACCTCGTCCCGGACGCTCTGGATGCGGCAGCTGAAGCGGCAGGCCTCACCTTCCCACGCAAACACGAACTGATCCACGCTCTCGGTCCGCGCATCCGCCAGGAGCGCCTCGGAAACCATGCGCCGGATTTCGCTCTCGAGCAGAGCGTGATCGTAGCCGCTGCCGACCAGATCCTCCAGCTCGCTGCCGTAGTCCCTGGAATAGATGAGATGGCGGTAGCGCGGGGTACGGATCGCTTTTTCGCACCAGGTTACCCAGGCTTCCCTTTCGTCCGCGACGGCGATTTTACGGGTCGGGGACATGACGAATTCCCCGGCGTCAAAATCGAACCGCCAGCTCCTCCCAAACACCGCCCCGCTCCCCTCTAGTAGTTCCGTCTCCGCATCCTCGGTCCAGACCATGTCTTCCGTCTCTGGAAACAAACTAGCCACGGCCGCTCACCACCCTGCAGACAACGACCACGTCATCCCCGCCATTTACGCGGACGGCCAGCACCCGATCCCCAGGCTTAAGCCCGGCACCCAGCTTCAGCGCAGCATCCGGAACCTCGGTTTCGTCAAAATAAAACGTCTTATCCATCGCCACGCTCCCCCAATTCGGGGTATCCGTTCGCGTCCCGGACGCTCCAACCGCCATATAACGCGGCAGCGCAAGCAGCCCGGGCAGCTCCGCCACCATATAGTCCTGCATTTCGTGCTTGAAATCGTCCAGCTTCAGCCCCGTCGACGTGATCGTCCCCAGCACCGCCCCGACGCCGCCGAGCGCCTGGCGCGTGTGCTTGCCGACCGAAGCGTACAAAGAGGATGCAAACTGTCCATACGGGTCTTTATTCAAGGTAAAACCTCCTTTTGACGTCGTCGTAGGTTCCGAGCTCCAGCGACATGCTTCCCGGGTTGCCCAGTTCGCGGCTGACCGAGATGACGAGCAGCTGCACTTGGCCCAACTTAACCGCATCCCCCGCCCGAATCGTATTGATATCCGGAGCGTTCACAGTGATCGTCTCCTGGATACCGCGCAGCTTGCTGCGGGCGAGCTCGCGGGCGGCTGCTCCATTTTTCACCTCGTCGTCCTGGATAATCGCCTGGAGCTGCCCGTACTTGGCTACGTCCTTTTCTTCAATGGCGAGGACTTTGGAGGGAACCTCTTTGCCTGTCTCGCTCGCCGCGGTCGCCAGCACCTTCACCTTCGTCGCCGCCCCTTCCAGCGTGCGCGTCTGCATCGTATCCGTTACTGCCTCAAGAACGTAGACGTCCGGGTTCGTACCCAGCTCGTACAGCTCCAAGCCGGAGGCGATCATCCGGGGATGATACAGCTTGCCGCCAGCTTTGGCGGTCGCCCGCAAATCAGCAAACATGCTCGCATACAGCGACTGCGTCCGGTACACGGCCCGGCCCAGCTCCTTGCCGGTATCCGGCAGCTTGGCGATTTTCAAATTCCAGTCGGAGGCATATTTTTTAAAACGCTGCGTCGCCGTCTGCTTCGCCGGGAACAAATACTCGTCCTCCGATTTGTCCAAGTAGACTGTGCGGTCGTACAGTGTTATAGTCATCCGCTTCATGCCGTTGTTCGTCGTCTCGACCTCCCACACGACCGCAGGATGCAGCAGGGTGACGTAATCCTTTTTCCCGTAAGGAATACCGCTGATGCGGATCGCCATGCCCGGCGAGATCGGGGGCAAATCCGGCGTCACCACCAAGTTGACCGTGCCCTGGTAAGCGATCTGCTCCAGCGAATCGCGCAGGTTGATTGCCTCCACCAAGGGGGTCAAATCGTATTTGTCCTGCAAAATCACCTTGTAACTCATGACAGCACCAGCTTCTGCCCCGGCTTAATGGCGTTCGGATCCTTGCCGATTACCTTCTGGTTCAGCTTGTAGATCTGGTTCCATTTTGAGCTGTCACCGAGCTCCAGTTTGGCGATTTTGGAAAGGGAGTCCCCCGCCTTGACCGTGTAGGTTTTGTTGTTCTCCTTCATGTCGGTGCGCTGCTTTTTGTTGACTGCCGTCCCGCCGCCAGTGCCGCTGCCAGCCGTTTTCGCCACCTTAAGCTCTCTCCACGTGCGGAGCGTGATGTCGAAATACACGTCCCCCGGCTCCCCGCCCCGGAACGTCGTTTGATGGGAGGCCACAAACACGGGCACATTGATCCCGGCTTCGCTGATGACAAACCGGAGCGGGGTTTTCATGACCAAAAAATCGTTCAGTTTGTTCATCGCCACCTGCGGATCAGGCAGCTCGCCTTTTCCCCCTTTGCAGAAGGACTCATCGTACACTTTCGGAAAAAAGGAGGAAAACGAGATTTCCTTAATCCGGTCCCCCTGCGGAAAATCGAACTCCCCGGACGAGAGAATGTTGGCGGTATCGTAGCCCTTTTGCCTGGAAATGATCACTTCCTCCGGATTGACCGGAAACGTGAATCGTTCACCCTTCCCGGTCATTAACACCAAATCCACAGCAGTTCCTCCTCTCTGGAAACGTCGTTACACATATGCTTTCGCCCCCGGCTTGCGGTTCTGCGCAGCTTTGGCAAACTCCGAACGTAGGCGCTGCCCGATCTGCAGGATCAGGCCCTCCACATCTATCGGCGTCTCTTCATGCACAGTCACCTGCACTGCACCCGCCGGGAGATTGTAGTTGGTTTCCGTTTTAAAATCCTTCAGAAACCCCGACAGCGCCGACATCTGCTCCGGACTGATCTGCACGAGCTGCGGCGTCGTTTTGCCGCCCCCGTTGCCCCCGATTCCCGGCTTCCCGCCTCCGGTTGCGGCCTGCAGCCGTGGGCCTGTTCCCATCGGACCGGCCGGACCTTGGGCTCCGGGCAGGGAGGGGCCGTAAGCTTTGCTGGTTAGTGGGAGGGGGGAGAGTGGGGGCACATACCTATTCGGGTAGATCATTCCCGGTAACCCTTTTTGGGCTGTCCATGCAGGTGAAGCATATTGTCCGTACGGCAATCCTGTAGAAACAGCTGGTGCAGATCCTATGCTGGATTCAGGTTTTACGGGAGCCGGCTTGTCCTTTTTCTTCTTTTTCGAGAACAGACCCGAGACCCAGCCGCCGACCTTCTCTCCTATATAACCTCCGGCTGCACCACCCAGCATTGCTCCGACCGCCGTTCCTCCACCAGGAATAACCGATCCTAAAAAGCCTCCCAAAACCGTTCCGACGCCGCTCCCGACGGAGGACCCGATGGCTTGAGCCCGCTCATTCCCGGTCTTTGCGGTCATAATGGATATGGCATCGGCTGCGAATCCAAGGACCCCTGGCAGATTTTTGCCTATACCCTTAGCGGCTGAAGTCATCATTCCACTGCTTCCGATGGATTTTACGGTAGGAGCAGCGATCCCGCTGCTCTGGGCAGCTTTTGTGGCTGAATTGGCGATCGCGCTGCTTTTACCGCCACCGAAGAAATCCTTTCCACTTTTCCACAACCCCTGTATTCCGCCGATAACGCCTTCACCAGCAGAACCAATGGTACCGATGAAATCACCCGCTGCGCCCATCGTTTTCCACGCTCGGCCCAAGGTCTTTTTCCGTTTATAAGTTTCAGTCCTTAGAGGAGTTTCCCTTTTGGCAGCGTCAGGATCGGCCGCCAGGTCCTTTTTTTCCTTATCCTTGTCCTCGCCTTTCCATGCCTTTTTGATGGCTTTGCCTTTATCCGGGATTTCCCCCGCGCTTTTCAACCCTCCGCCAAAGTTTTTAAGTGCAGAAAATACATCCTTGATTTTGTCAGAAGTGGACTTCGGCTCGTCCTTCTTCTCCCCTCCGATTTTCAGCCCTCCGATGGTCTCCGTGAGCTTTTTGACGGCGGCCGAGTTTTCCTGAAGCGCTGTAACGAGAGTGGAAAAATCAATCTTTCCGCCTAGCGCTCCCCCACCTACTGCAACATCTACAGTCGCCGTCGCCCGGATAACCTGCGATTTCACGCGATTGATTTTTTCCAGCAGGCTGTCCAGCCCTTTCGAGGCACTGTCCTTCAGTGCGATTTCGGGAACCATACGGGTTCTCCCGATCTTCAGCACCCGCCCCTGAATCCGTTCAAAATACCGCTCCATCGCCCGCAGTTCCCGGTTCGCCTTGATCACGTTTTTCGGATCAATGACGAGATTCAGCCGGTAATTTAACGTTTCTGCCATGAATTCTTCACCTCCTTAACTTGGATTGATGGCTGCCATCTGTTCGATTTCTTCCTGGGAAAAAGCGAGCAGCAGCAGCCGCTCCCCGCGCGGGAGCCGCCAAAACTCTCCGGGACGAAGGTGATGCCGGGCCCACAGGTGGTACAGCATCGTCGTCATTCCCCCGGAGCCGATCAGTTTTTTAGGTCAGCGATCTCGACCCCGAAACCGGACAACTCCA
Organism: Paenibacillus sp. SSG-1; assembly: GCF_002224835.1. Lineage (NCBI taxonomy): Bacteria > Bacillati > Bacillota > Bacilli > Caryophanales > Paenibacillaceae > Paenibacillus > Paenibacillus sp. SSG-1. Next base: position 7,233,896 of record NZ_MBRK01000001.1, on the reverse strand, counting down.
GCACCTTGTCGCCGACGGCGTCCAGCTCCCCGGCCAGCAGCATGCGGCGCACCGCCTGCTCCCCGCCCGACAGCTTCAATCGGCTTGTAATCCGCGAATCGCCCCAGCCGTTTAGCGTAAGCCCCTTCACTTCCAGCTTGCCGGTAGCTTCGGAGATTAGCAGCGCGTTGAACGTTTCGGTATCGACCTTTTCGTCCACCGCCCCCTTCACCGTCCGGCGGACCGTACACCGCTCACGGATGCTGTCCACCTTGCTCGAGGTCAGGCCGTGCAGTACGATCTGCATATCCAGGCGCTTGATGCGCACAGTCTCCTCCGGCAGCTTCTCCGCCGCCTCAAACAGGCTGTCCAAAATTTGTTCCTCGCTCCAGTTATCCTGCAAGCTCATGCGTCTTCCTCTCCTTCATTTCATGAATGGTTTATGTCCCTAAAGGGATGATGTTGAGAGTTTTACTTCTTGAAAAGAGTACTTACTCAGCCCTTTTGCTTATCCTGTCAGGTCGTACAATAGGTGCGCCAGTTCCGGTTCACGAAAAGAACACCCACAAGCGCAAAAGTGCGGCTATTTTCCGGGAAATCACACCTAAGGCACGATTAAAAGCAAAAGTGCAGCTTCATTTCCGGCCAACCCGCCATTTCGCGAATTCCACCAGAAATCAGTGCACCTTTGCTTCTATCTTCTTCTAAAATGGTGACTTCGGCTGGATGAATTACACTTTTGCAGTTTGGCAGCTATTTCTCCGAGCTCCTTAGTCTGCCGTGATCGGGTCCAGCAGCTCGTACCCTTCAAAGGTAAACGTCGTTTCCTCCTGCACTTCCTCGCCGGCGGTCCAGTTGGCCAGCTGGATTTTGTCCGGCATGCAGCGGATCAGGCGGACGCGCTCGTGTCCGTAGGACTCGGGATCGTCCAGTTTGGAGATGATTTCAAACTTCGTGAAGCCGCGGTTGATCATGTCCGAGGTCACTTTGTAACCGCTCATCGTGCCGGTTCCTTTTTTGCTGCCGCTTTTGTGGACCGTCCAGTCGCTGCCCACCAGCTTGAGCTCGCGTTTCTCGATTTCGACGCTGGCTTCGAGCTTATTAATGTGCGTCTGCCATACACCGTCGATATAGGCCTGTCCGTACGTGCCGAGAATGACTTTTGAAGCATCCAACATAGGGGTTCCTCCTCAGAGTTATTCATAGTTTTTTTCATAGCTTGCATGAGTAAAAAAAGACCGCGGCTCTTCCATCACTGCACGTAGAAGGTGCCGAACAGCTGCTCCATCACGTCCGTCAGCTTCACGTTCCACTGCAGGAACACCTGATCCGGCTCCGGCTGCATCACCGCGGAATCGCCGTAGTAGGCCGGATCGAGGATGACGTCATAGCCATCCGGCTCAATGACGCTGCTCAGCGACAGCTGGCCGAGGTATTCCTTGACCGCGCCGATCAAGGCGAGGCGGCCTTCTTCCGTGTTGTTCACGCGGCCGATGTACGTCTGCTCCGCCGCCCGCTGCAGATCCGCGTTGATCGCGTCCATGACGCGGATGGAGCGGATCTTCTTCCAGGCGCTGCTCTGGCCCTCGGCCGGCGTCGCCAGCGTGTTAATGCCGCGCAGCGCCTTCACCTGACGGCCGTCAAAGAAGAGCAGGAACACGCCGCTCTTCACGGCCTGCTCCTGCTCGGAGCGCGTCCAGCGCCGGGTAACGTCCTCGAACGGCGTGACCGCGTACGTCGCGGACTGGTTCAAGCGCTGGCCCGCGATCAGGCCGGCCACATAGGCGGCCGTCTGCGCGGAGCTGTAGTCCGTCCCCGACAGACGGACGCCGGTGCCCACGTTGATGATGCCCTCGTGGTTCAAGGCCAGGGAGCGGGCCGCAGCCAGATCGGCCGCATCCTTCGACACGTCATCGGCGGCGCTGCCTCCGAAGACGGCCATGACGCCGCGGCCTTCGCCGCGCAGCCGCTTGATCCAGGCGGCAAAGCTCTGCAGCAGCGCCATGTCGGCGGCATAGTCAAGCGCCAGCAGGTCGAAGTCCTGGCCTTCGGCGGCCTCCTGCATGGCGACGTAATCGGCGTTCGTCAGGCCGCCGATGCCGCTCGCGCCGCCGGTCAGCGCCAGTCCGCTGACGTCGGCCGGTACACCGCCGCCATCCACGGCCTCGGCAGTGACCCAGTCATTGCCGCCGTTGATGCTCGCGGCCAAGGAAGCGGCCGTGCCGTCCGCGCCGATGAAGGTGCCGAGCAGCTTGGCGCCTTCATACAGGCGCAGCTCCTTTGCGGCCGGATTGCCGAGCGCAGGCTGCACCGTCACGGTGAAGCCGTTGCCGCGGCTGCCCGGGTGCTTCGCCGTCAGCTTCAAGACGGCGGCCGGCGAAGCATCGCCGCTCTGCAGCGTCACGGCCGCCGCCTGGGCCGTATCGTCCGCCAGGCGGTAGGCCAGCAGCTTCTTCGGACCGCCGAGCAGCGCCAGATAGAGGGCCGGGTAGGCGGTCGCCCCATTTTCGCTATCCGCGGCAAACATCGCAGCAATCGCCTGCTCGCTGCCGATCTCCACGAACTCGCGGACCGGACCCCAATTAGCTTTGACCGGCACGATCACCGTTCCGCGGCTGCCGCCTTGAATGGCCGACGTTGCCGCTGCTTTAAAGTTCATATACAATCCCGGCAGCACCGGTTGATTTGTGCTTTCCCAAGTTCCACCTGCCATAAGTTAGACCACCTTCGCTTTCATGAATTGTTGGATCTTTCCCTGTACCTCGGCGATCGAAAAATGCTGACCGTCCGTGTCATGCATAGCACCTGCCACGACCTCTGCCCGGACCCCGAACAGCTCCTTGGCCTGCGCTTTCAATTCCTTCAGCTCATACCTCGGCATGCCGCTTCCGGCTTCCGGAGTTTTCGAAATTTTCTTTCCGCCCATATCGGGCCACCTCATTTCATGATAGGTTGAACGGCAACGCGGCGGATCAGCGCCGCTTCCTCCGCAGGACGCATCCGCCGCTGCACCAGGGTCAGCTTAAGCTGTCCATCCAGTATGGCGTCGGCCTGCATATTTGCGGAAACTTCCGCTACGGACAGGTAGCGGCGTTCCCCGTCACCAAGCGGCAGCTGGGTTTGCGCCCCCAGCTCCTCCACCAACGCGACCGAGGCATGATGCTCGGTCTCCGGGAACGGCGCCGCCAAATGTCCCACAAATGTTTTGCGGATCTCGTACATCGAAGCCCCCGCCATCTTCGTCTCACAGCCGGCAAGGCGCCACAATATGGCATGCTCGTCCCGGTCCCCGGGCCAGGACGTTTCGTAGACCTGCCACAGGTCAGCCAGCTTACCCCGTGTCCATTCCGCCAGGGCGCTGAGCCATGCATCCGGCGGAGCAGGCGCTTCGGCTCCCGAAGCCTCCGGCAGATACGCACCGAACCTGAGGCACCGGATGATGCCGCCGGAGGCTGGATCAAGCGCGTCCGCTTCCGGAACGCCCAAATAGTGCAGCAGGATCGCTCCCTTATCCGGACCTGCTATTTTTTGGCGCTGCAGCCCCCGAACCAGCTGCTGTGCCCAGGCATCCAGCCGGGATATCCCGGCAGTGCCGCTGTACAGCTTCACGCGCACCACCTGCCTGTAACCCGCCCAAGCCGACTTCCAAATCTCCTCGCCAAGGGTGAGAACAGCGTATGGCCCGTCGTCCCCTCCGGCCGGTGGCTGCACATCGTAGATCCGGCCTTCCAGCTCGGGAATCAAGGCAGCGACTGCCTGTTTAACGGTTTCCCTCATACTACTCGCCGAACCGTTTCTTTTGCGTCACAGCCCCTTCCATTCTTTTGTGTCCGCAGAATTTGTATCAACTCGGCCCCCTCCTTTCTCTCTGATCAAGGCTTACCGGGCAATGAAGCGTCACACGTCCGCAAAAAAACCGGCCCTTCCGGCCGGCTTAACATCCACTGATTGTGTTCGGTATGTCCCTTTGCTTCATTCCCGATGATATAATCTTACACCCCGGATCCGAAAACGCTGACGGCTATTCGGACGGTTATCGGCGGAAAATAGCACGAATATATGTTCGTATTTTTTCATCCTTTTTATTCCAAATAGAAATGGTTAGGATCAGCACTTCTGCGGCCGATTCATCCCCCGAAACTCCCGCTTCCCATTGGATAAAGAAAAAAGCCGAAGACCTCTCCGGTCCCCGGCTTGTCCCGCTTATGAGCAGGCTTTATTTGGAATTGCATGCTTTGGCTTTTTGAAGCTCGGATAACGTCAACAGCCCGCGGTCCGCAAACGCCAGCGCCATTTTATAGAAGGCTCGCGTTCGTATTTTCGTGTACGTGTCCTTACTGACCGGCGGGTCGAGCACGTAATTGTAGACTTTATAGTCGAAAACGTCATCTTCCTTCATATACCGTTCTCGGATCAGCGTCTGTTCCCGTTTGCCCAGCCGTTCCACGATCGACTCGATCATCCGGCAGTATTCCTGGCGGGCCGCAGGCGCGTCCACATTGTAGACGGCGACCTGCGCCGTCTGGTCCGAGGTCACGTTGGTCGGTCCGTGAAACCGTTCTGTATAAGAGGCGGTAACGCTCGCTTCCCTGACTTCAAACGTAATCGTTTTATAGATCCGGTATTTCTCCAAAATCGCTTCAACGGCGGCCTGGGTCTTGCGGCGGTCCAGCTGCGGCAGCATTTGATCCATATTCAAACACGCTCCTTCATGGATGTTCACCTAAAAAAAACTGTGGCTTGTTCGCATTTTTGTTCGTATAATGATGTTAACATACCACTTTTTGGGTATCCCGTAAAACCCGGAAATCCCGCCTTAACCACCATTTCGCTCCGGATTCCTTTTTCTTTCATGCCATTTGGTAATTATAACATCATTTTTCTTTACCTTTTGGCAACCTTGGATTATAGTAACGGATAGAAATAGATCAACGTCATAGAGGGAGTGGCTAAACCGTGGAAAAAGAATTCGGAGCCGTGCTTAAGCGGCTGCGCGAGCAGAAGGGCATGACGATCAACCAGCTTGCCGAAGCATCGGGCATCAGCAATTCGCAAATTTCCCGCATGGAGAACGGGATTCGGGGCGTGCCTAAACCGCCGACCATCCGGAAGCTTGCGGACGCGCTGGAAGTTCCTTACGGCGAACTGATGAGCGCCGCAGGGTTTTGGGATGCAGACGGAGCTGCCAAAGGATTGCGGGAGGAAGCGCCGGCATGGGCGACCTATAAGGACAAGCGGGATTTCAAGAAAATGCTCGAGGAAGACGGAGAGCTGATGTTCGACGGAATTCCGCTGGACGCCGAGGACAAGCAGCGCATCAAGGATGTCCTCACCGGGCTGTTCTGGGAAGCGAAGCAGATGAATAAGCGGAAGAAGAAGGAGCCAGGTTCTCCGGACAGCCCCTCTTCTTCGTGATGGGTGGGACGAACAATCCACAACTTGCAGGTGAATCCTATGGATGAAATGATTCGAAAGCTAATCCGAAAATATAAGACCAGCTGCCCTTTCGAACTTTCCCGGTCCCTTGGCATTCATATCCGCTACCTCGATCTCGGCAAATCCACCAAGGGACTCTATTACCGGAAACTGAGACGGCGGTTCATTGTGATTCACAGCGAGCTGTCCCCCGAGTGGCAGCGGTTTGTCTGCGCGCATGAGCTCGGCCATGACCGGCTCCATAAGGGGATCAACCGTTTTTTTCTGGAGGAGCATTCCTACTTTGCCCCCGGCAAGCTGGAGCGGCAGGCCAACCGGTTTGCCGTCGGCCTTCTGTCCGCTGGGACGGCGATACTGCAGGGCGAAACGGCTGAAACCTACTGCAAGCGTGTCGGCATTCCGCCGGAAATGCACACTTATATTCAACCTTAGGCCAATAAATGATTCATAAGTCTTATTTCACCATTCCGATAGTTTATTAGAATAATAGGGAAGGAAAATTTATCTAATACGATTTAGGAGGTTATGAGATTCATGATCACAAGGAAATGGTTCACCTCCCTTCTGTTCAGCGCGGTGCTGTTGGCTGGTTCGGCCCAGATGGCAGCGGCGGCAGAGGGTACGACCGGGAGCACCCCGGAGCCATCCGCCCCGTCCGGCAAGCATATTACGATTCTGCACACAAATGATATGCACGGCCGTGCGGTAGAAGCATCCCCTGAAATGGGATTTGCCAAGGTCACAGGAATCTTTAACCAATACCGCAGCAAAAATCCGGATACGCTCGTTCTTGATGCAGGCGATGCCGTTCATGGTACGCCATTTGCCACACTCGTTCAAGGCGAGAGCATCGTGAAGGTCATGAATGAAATGGGTTATGACGCCATGGTTCCGGGCAATCACGAATTCAACTACGGCTGGAAGCATCTCGTCGAACTCTCCAAGGAGTTGAAGTTCCCGATGCTGAGCGCGAACGTCATCCAGTCTGACGGCACTACCCTCTTCAAGCCTTACATAATCAAGGAAGTCGACGGCGTCAAGTTCGGCATTATCGGCCTGAGCACGCCGGAGACCGCATATAAGACGAACCCGACCAACGTCACCGGGCTGAAGTTCGCCGATCCATCGGCCGAAGCCAAGAAATGGGTGAACGAAATCCGCGGGCAGGTCGACGTCGTTGTCGTAGTTGGCCATCTCGGTCAGGACAAGTCGAGTGTCGACACCAGCCTTAAGGTCGTTAAGGAAGTGCCCGGCATCGACATTTTCATCGACGGACACAGCCATACGGTTCTGGAAAACGGCCTGATGGCCGACAACAACACGTTGATCGCCAGCGCCGGCGAATACACGAAATATGTCGGCGTCGTCGATCTGTGGGTCGACAACCATAAAGTGGTGAAGAAAGAAGCCACGCTGATCGATGAGAAGGAAGCTGCCGATATCAAGGCCGACCCGAAGGTCGCCGATCTGGTCGCTTCCATCCAGAAGGAGCAGGAACCGATTCTGAAGGAAAAAGTCGGCGAAACGCCTGTGAAGCTGGAGGGTTCCCGTGAGAAAGCGCGCACCGGCGAAACTAACCTCGGTGACCTGCTGGCCGACGCGATGCGCGATGTGAGCCAATCGGATGTGGCCATCACGAACGGCGGAGGCATCCGTGCGTCGATCGAAGCCGGCACCATCACCAAAGGCGACATCGTTACGGTTCTGCCGTTCGGCAACCAAATCGTGCAGTTGAAGGTCAAAGGCTCTGATATTAAAGCGGCTCTCGAGAACGGTGTATCCGATTATCCGCAGTCCAAGGGAGGCTTCTCCCAGGTTTCGGGGGTGACGTTTAAGATTGATACGTCCAAGCCGAAAGGGAGCCGTGTTCACTCCGTGAAGATCGGCGATAAAGCGCTCGATCCGGACGCCACGTATTCGCTCGCGACCAATGACTTTATGGCTGTCGGCGGCGACGAATACACGATGTTCACGAAGTATCCGCAAGCCGGCATGTACGGCGCCCTGGACGAAGCCCTGATCAACTATATCCAGCAGGGCAAGCCGATTCCGGAAGGACCGGCCGGTCGGATTACCGAAGGCCCTGCCCCTGCGGCAACGACAGCGCCGACACCGTCCGAACCTGCGCCAACGCCGGCCAAACCGGAAACGTCGGCGCCTTCGAAGCCGGCAGCGCCAGCCAAGCCGCAGCCTGAGGTCAAACCGGCCCCTGCTCCATCAGCTGCAGAGGTGTATGTCGTGAAGAAAGGCGATACGCTGTACAGCATCTCGCTGAAATACCATACGACCTGGCAGACGCTGCGTGACCTGAATCATATCAAGAACGCCAACCGGATTTATCCCGGTCAGCAAATCAAGCTGCCTGCGTAAACCTTGACGGCAACCTTAAGGAAGCTGCGAAACTCGGGAATGAAGCCCAGCATCCGGCTTCAAAGCATCATCTATCAAAGAACAAAATCCCCTTGCCCAGACAACCGGGCAAGGGGATTTTGTTAATGATCCTATACCATCAGATATTCCAGCTTGAATTACAGCATCTGCTCCTTAATATGCGTCTCCGCAAATTTCGGAGGATTAAACCAGTCGCCGCTCTGTGCCCATGTCGGATCCAGCGGCACCCACTTGTTCTTTTCAGGCAAATACACTTCATTCCAGGCATGCGGTCCATATCCGCCCTGGCCATCATAGCCCTGACCGGTGACCACCTTCACCTGCAAGCCCTGGGACCGGGCCATCACTGCATACAGTCTGGCATAATCGATGCAGACGCCCTTCTTCGTGTTGAACGTATCCTGCGGCGTCTGTTCATGCCAAATGCCCCGCTGCTCGTAATCATCTACCTTGCCGTAATCGTACTGCACCCGGGTGCCGACCCAGTCATACAATTTACGCGCCTTTTCCTCGTCGGTATCCGCGCCCTTGACGATCTCGGCGGCGGCCGCCTCGATATCCGAAGGAATCGCATGGTCGATCACCTCGTATTTGCGCTGCATGATGCCGTTCAGCTCTTTTTCGACAGCTTTCGTGAATACCGGAAGCTTGTCTTTTACCAAGTGACCCGACAACGGCTCGATGACCCGCTGCGCCCCTTCTTTATAGATCGGCGACGCCTCCACATATTGGGTAAACGAGGTGTGCGGATACAGCGATACGTACACGAACAGCAGCGCGACGACGACGATACACCGTCCTGCCCCGATCAAGAGGCCGATGCACGCACCGGCCAGACGGCTCAGCAGCGAAGCGGAGGACTTCCCGCCCGGGTTAAAGAGCGCGCTGCTCCCGCCGAAGATCAGCACCGTTAACCAACGGATCAGGAAACGGATGATGCTGTAGCTCACGATAAAGATGACGGCGAACCGCATCAGCGGAAAATCGGCCATCGCCGTAATGAACGTATAGTAAATCTGCTCCCACATTTTCAAATCCCGGTTCGGAAGCTGGCTGGCATAATCGGCGAGCCATTCTTGAACTCTGGGTGATACCCACAAGGTAAAAGGAACCGCAAGCACCAGCCCCAGCAGAATAAAGACGCTTTCCCTCAGCAGGGACAGCAGCCTTCCCGCAGAGCGGGATGCGCCCCGGCTCCAGCCCTGAAGCAGGGACACCAGCAGGATCAGCAGCAGCAGGATGCTGATGATGTTAAATTCCTTAAGACTTTCTATCCATGATTGCAGCATAAGATGACCCCCTCCACGTTGGTGCATGGATTAAGTCCTTTATTTTCCATTTGAACCGCCCGCCTGGCTCTGGGATTCAGAGATAAACGATTTGACCGTGTCGTTGATCTTCCACTGACCGAGGGGCACGCCGCGGAACGTGACATCCACTTTGTCGCTGCCCGTGGTTCCCTTCATCTCCAGGTTCGGCGTCGTGATCGTAAACGTTCCGTCCCCGTTGTCTGCATATTTGGCATCCTTGGCTTCCTTCATCATGACATCCATAGCTTCGTTCTTCAGCGTATCTACGGTCTCGTCCTTCACCGTCGTTACGACCTGATTGATCTGCTCCAGGGAAATGCCGCTGTATACGACAAGCGCCAGCACGATGATGATGACAAGCGCCCATTTGACCATCGTCTTGACCACATTCAGGACGATAAACAGCACGACAAGGGCAATCACGATCACCAGCCAGTTTTGCTGCAGAAAATCGGACCATACCTGCATATCCATTTCAAAAACACACTCCCATCGACCTGAAGGGCTTAAGCCACCCTATCAAGTGATTTAGAAACTTCCATTCGATTATACATGATCCGGACATCGGCTGTCAGCCAGCCCTTAGACGGGGCTTTCCGTCGTTCCCGGGGCGTAGGTGCCTCCAATATCAAGAAATCCACAATCTGCCCGGCATACAGCAGTCCAGTCTTACGTAACCTGCAAAGCTATCAATTTGCCCGTCCCAAAAAAGAGGGTCTAAGCCGCCAAGTAGAAACGTACATGTAGATTGATGAACGAATGGTTGTCTCATCCGCGGGCCAACCCGTTCCACACCGAACGTACAGATGATGAATCTGCGAAAAAGGAGCTGCTCACGTGAAAACTGCTATTTGGCTGTACATGTTTTTGTTTCTCGCCTTCTTCGATCTTCACGCCCAGTACCCCATACTCACGCCATTCGCGGTCTCCTTGGGAGCAGCGCCGGTCTTTATCGGGTGGATGATGGGCATTTACGCACTCACCCATTTGCCCGGCAATTTGATTGCAGGTACGGTCATCGACAAGCACGGCAGCCGGCGCTATATCATTTTCAGCCTCGTATCGGCCGGCATCGTCCTCCTGCTGCAGGCGCATGTGCAGTACCCTTGGCAGCTGCTGGTCCTGCGGTCGATCAGCGGCTTTGTGCTGGCCTTCTTGTCGCCAGCCTGCCTTGCCCTGCTCGCTTCCCTGTCCAAAAACGAGGTGACCCAGGGCAAATATATGTCCGGTCATGGCGTAGTGCATACCCTGGCCTCGGTCGTGTCGCCGGCTGCGGGTGCCTTTATCGTGGCACATACCGGTTATTCGACAACGTTCCAGGGTCTCGGGTGGCTGCTGATTGCAACCGGCGTCATGGCGGTCTTCAGCGTCCCGAAACCGGTCAAGGCGATGACAGATGCCCATGGCAGTAATGAAGAAGCTGCGCTGTCATCCCCTGCCCCCAGCGTATCCTGGCGCTATTTTATCCTCCCCTTTGTCGTTTCCTGTTCCCAAGGGATCCTGTTCTTCGAGCTGCCATTGCGCGATACCGGGGTGGAAGGCATTAAATCGACCGGCATCCTGTTTTCCGTCCTGAGCATCGGCGCCCTGGTTACGCTGAGCATGCTGTTTATCAACCGCTATTCACCCTACAAAAGGGTCATTGCAGGCGTTCTATTGATGGCTCTTTGCTTCTTTGGCATGGCCGCGTTTCCTCATGTGCCGCTGGTCGTTATCCTGTTTATTCTCGGTTCGGCAAAAGGCATCATCTTCCCTGGACTTGCCTCCATGTTTATTCAGCTCAGCGGCGGCAGCAAGCTGGGGAGGATCTTTTCGCTCCAGTCCATCGCCATGTCCATCGGCTCCTTTATCGGTCCGATCGCCGCCGGCCAGCTGAGAGGATCCGTGTCGCCGTACTACATCGCTTTTGTCCTCCTCATGGCGGGACTTATGATGATCCCCATCAACCGCAAGGGATCTGCGCTTCATCCCCATATGAACGAGAATCCGGTGTAGACATAAGCCTAAAAATCGAGAGATAGGCCCCTGCACAATAATTCCTGCACTCACCCACATAAGATGGATTGTGTTAACCGACCAGGAAGAAAGAGAGGTGATCTCGATGGGTCTGTATTCTCACTGCGGCTGTGGTCCTGTAGTAGCACCGGTGGCCGCACCTGCAACCAAGGTAGCTCCCGTGGCGGCAGCTCCGTGTGTGCCTTACAGTAACGTAGGCGTCGTACTGGTACTGTTTATCCTGCTTGTCATCATTTTGCGTGCATTCTGGTGCTAGAACGGCGATCTTCCCATATTAAACGGTCTGTCTACCCTGCTGGACAGATCGTTTTACTTTTTTTTGCATGGCTTGCCGAAAACAAGCTACACTAGAATTACCCGGACCTAAGCTTCAACATTTCCCGGGGAATTTCGAGACAAACATCCTTCTCTTAGTCCGAGGTGAGCCATCATGCCGATTTATATTATTGTCGAGGGAAAAAACGACCGCAGTAAGGTCCGCCGCCTGCTGGATCCCGAAATTCAAATTGTGTGCACATACGGAACGTTAAACACGACAAGGCTCGAGTCTTTGCGCAAAGAAATTAAGGACAGCGAGGTTTATCTGTTTATGGACAACGACAGCTCCGGCAAGAGGATTCGCGGCGTTCTCCGGGATGCCTTCCCGGATGCAGGCCACATCTACACAAGACGGGGATACCGGGGAGTTGAGGGCACACCGGATGAATATATCATTTCCCAGCTAGAAAAAGCGGGGCTTGAGGAATTTATCGTTTATCCCGATTCCTACACCGTATGGTCCAAAGATTAAAAAAAGGCGCCTACCCATCCGGAGCATGCCGGGGATCTGGCGCCTTCCTGTTTGATTATTCCTTGGCCAACGCCTCAACGTCCTTGGCAAGGGATTCTGCCGTAACCTCATCCGTATTGTTGGCGTTATACAGCTTGCGGACCTGATTGTCCCGGTCGACAAGGGCAATAATGTTCGCATGGGAGAAGTTGTCCTTGTTGTCTCCCATAATGGCGATTTTGAACGACTTTTCGGCCAGATCGCGGATCTGCTGATCTTCGCCTCTCAGGAAGTACCAGCCGTTGTAATCGACATTAAACTTGTCCCCGAACTCTTTGATCTTCTCCCGGGTATCTACCTTCGGATCGAAGGAGATCGAGACGAACTCGGCGTCTTTGCCGAAGGTTCCGTCCTTGACGAGCTGCTTCTGCGTCTGCGACAGCATGAAGGTCGTTACCGGGCATACGTCCGGGCAGCTGGTGTAGAAGAAGTAGAACAATCTGACCTTGCCTTTGGTATCGTCCAGGCTTACCGTTTTGCCATCCACATTTTCAAACGAAAAATCTCCGACCTGGCTGATAACCGGCAGCTTCTCTTTGCCGAATCCCATGGCGTTATATACCAGGTACCCTGCTCCAATCACGATCACCACCAGCAAAATCCATGTCCATTTGTAGCGCTTCAACATCGAATTCGTTCCCCTCTCCCTAATCACGATTCCTGCTGTCCCTTATGCCGGCGGACATCTTGATACCGCCCTGCCTCCCCAGGACTACAGGCAGTAGTTTGTTATGTAACACTGACGCGGCCCATCCGCCCTGACGGCCGGGTGACCCGCTTGAGCCCGGGTGAACAGGCTTTCATTTCTTCCTTTTAAAAGAATCCCATGATTCCATGGGATTCTGGGTAAGAACTTAGTGAGTTGTGTTCAAAATCATTGCGATCAAGCTCAAGGTCAAGTAGTTTATCGAGAAGAAGAACGTTTTCTTAGCCCATGCTTCATCGTCTTTGGCGGTAAATCCCTTCAAGCCATAATACAGCCAGATCAGGGACAGCAAGAGCGAAATGATCATGAAGTAAATGCCCACATAGCCGTATGCATACATTAATACCGGTACCGGAACCAGCAATACCAGGTAAGGAATACATTGAATCTTGGTACGCTTAACGCCTTTGACGACCGGCAGCAGCGGGAATCCCGCCACTCTGTATTCTTCGACACGCCGGATGGCGAGAGCCCAGAAGTGAGGCGGCTGCCACAAGAACAGCATCGCAAACAGCAGAACAGCGCCCATATCGACCGTACCCGTTACGGCAACATAACCGATTACCGGCGGCATAGCCCCCGAAATCGCGCCGACGGAAGTACTCCAGGTGGACGTCCGTTTCAGCCACATCGTATAAACGACTCCATAGACGAACATACCGATAACCCCGAAGATGCCGGCCATAACCCCTGAAAAAATAAAAAGGTCAGCGAGTCCCAGCACACCTAGAATAAAGGCATACCAGAGTACAACTGCTGGCTTTATGCGGCCGGCCGGAAGCGTACGTTTACGCGTCCGTTCCATCTTCATATCCAGTTCACGATCATAATAATTGTTATAGACACAGGCGGAAGCCATAACCAGCATAGTTCCCAGTAGAGTCAGAATCATCTTGCCTATATGAATATCCCATTGGGATGCGACCCAGAAACCTGCAAATGCAGCAATTAAGTTAGACCGGAGAATACCGGGTTTAGTTAATGTGATAAAATCTTTCCAAGTTGCCGATGGATTGGGTGGCGTTTGATTGATGGAAAGCGCTGCGGAATCCGAAGGAGCTTGGTAAGTCAAGTGATTATCCACGCCTTAAGATCCTCCTTAGTTCTGTCATTATGGAGGAACTTGCCCTCCGCTATAAAGTTTATCATATCAAAAGGTAAAAGTGTTTGACAATCCTCTCCAAAATCATTCACCATTTTGACAATTTAGTGACACGTATTAGCGACACGTAATAGTATGGTCAAACACTAATAAATTCATCCAATATTGGGTAGTAACTATAGTGAGGCATTCTGCCGGAAAGGAAATCAGCTTCCGGGTTTGTTACAATAGAATAAAGAACAACAAGAAGGAGACATGGTAAATGGATACTGCCACACATTTTGTGATTGGACTCAGCCTGGCCGGTCTCGCCTACGTCGATCCGGCGGTTGCCGCGAGTCCCACGCTTGCCGCCGCGGTGCTGCTGGGCACTGTCATCGGTTCGCAGGCTCCGGATTTCGACGGCCTGCTGCGGTTCAAAAGCAATGCCCTCTATGTTAAAAATCACCGGGGAATTACTCATTCCCTGCCGTTTCTCGTCATCTGGACCGCTCTGATCAGCGGAATCCTGTCCCTTCTGTTCAGCGGTGTCCCATCCGGGCATATTGTGCTCTGGACCGGCATCGCCGTCTGTCTGCACGTGTTCAGCGATCTGTTCAACACGTACGGAACCCAGGCCTTCAGGCCCGTGACGGAAAAGTGGATTTCGTGGAACATCATTCATATTTTTGATCCGTTTATTTTCACGCTGCACGCCATGGCTGTTCTGCTCTGGAGTACAGGAGCGGTTCATCCTGCACCTCTGTTCACTGTCGTATATATCCTGACGGTGTTTTATTATATTTGGCGGACCGGCGCCCATTCGATGCGCACCCGGGAAGTGATGCGGCTGGATGAGAGCCGTAAGCCGGGAGAACGTTACTTCGTCATTCCGACCATTTCCTATAATAAGTGGCATGTCGTCAAGTCCCATCCGGACGGCAGCTATCAGATCGGCGTACTGAACGGGCATACCCTCGAATGGAGAAAGCATGCCGTCACCGAGTCCCATCCGGCGGTCGAGCATTCGCGGAAGCATCCCGATGTGGAAGCTTTCCTGTACTTCTCTTCCTTCGCGGTGGCCGAAGTCGAGCCGCTTCCCTGGGGCTATGTGGTCCGCTGGGCAGATGTGCGCTACCGGCACCGGAGACAGTATCCGTTCGTCGCTGTGCTCGTCATGGATAAAAATTATCAGCCGATCAATACTTACGTTGGCTGGCTGAGCTCCAAGAAGATGAACAAGCGGCTCTCCATCAATTCAGGCTGAGTGCCGCGGGGATTGCATAATAAAAAGGGGTCTGCGGAAAAATTCCGCAGACCCCTTTTTTACCGTAACGCCTTTTATCCTTCCGTCGTAATGTTTTTCAGCCGCCCCGCGTTCGGGAAACAGCCTGCCTCTTGACGGATGCTGCCGGATAAGAGAGAATCACGGTAGTTGCCAAGACAAAGACCGAAGCACCTGTCGGCGCTCCGGACCCGAAATACTTTCCTGTATGGAACTATCTGCCTTGGCCGGAAAGTTGTTGCTCAGCCAATTGAACCAGACGTTTCGTAATGTATCCCCCGAGAGAACCGGTTTCACGGGAAGTGTAGTTGCCCATGTATCCGTCTTGCGGCATTTGAACGCCGAGCTCCTGAGCCGCTTCCATTTTCAATTGCTGCAGTGCAGCGTTTGCTTGAGGTACCACCAGATTGTTGGAACGAGATCTAGCCATTATAAGAGTCTCCCTTCAATTCTGCGTCTTATTGAAATGCAAGCTTGCAAGCTTAGTATGGCTCGCAGCGACACAGTTATACAAGAAAGTTTCTATATATGAAATGGAGGTTTTTGCCAATGAGTAAAGGCTTGTCTTTATGGTTTGCTGCCTCGTCCATCCTGCTTCTGATGGCATGCGCCGTCTCCATCAGCTATAACGGCTGGGTAGCCGTGCTGCTCGGCATTCTCGCAATTCTCAATATCGGGTGGGGCTTTGTGGTCAAAGCCCGCAAGAACCGGCTGCAGCAGCCCGATCACCGGTAAAGCGGCTAGTCATCGCTGCCGCCGGGGAAATTATTTCTTGGCCGGGAGAAATCCCATTCTTTCTTTGACTTCGGCCACGGTGCGGGAAGCCTTCTCCATGGCTTTGTCTGCGCCCTGCGCCAAAATATCATGAATTTGACCGGACTTGCGGATTTCGTCATATTTTTGCTGAAGCGGCTCGAGCGTCGCTACGATGACTTCTCCCAGGTCCTTTTTAAATCCGCCGTACATTTGACCTTCGTATTTATCTTGAATTTCCTGCAGCGACATGCCGGAGCATTGCGAGTAAATACTCATCAAATTGCTGATTTCCGGTTTTTCATCCGGTGCATAGCGGATTTCTTTTCCCGAATCGGTCGTGGCCCGGCTGATCTTTTTGCGGATGACATCCGGCGGATCCAAGAGGGCGATATAGCTTCCCGGGTTCGGATTGCTTTTGCTCATTTTTTTCGAAGCGTCGTCCAGCGACATAATCCGCGCGCCCACTTCGGGGATGTACGGTTCCGGAATGGTAAAATAGTCGCCGAAGCGGTGATTAAAGCGTCCCGCCAGGTCGCGGGCAAGTTCCAAGTGCTGCTTCTGGTCTTCGCCTACGGGAACCAGATCCGCATTGTACACCAGAATGTCTGCCGCCATCAGCGCGGGATAGACAAACAATCCGGCTCCTACGGAATCCTTGCCGGCCGATTTGTCTTTAAACTGGGTCATACGTTCAAGCTCGCCCATCGAGGTGAGCGTCGTCAGCAGCCATCCCAGCTCGGCATGCGGCGGAACATGCGATTGCATATACACGTTCGCCTTATTTGGATCAATACCCGCTGCGATGAACAAGGCGGCTACCGCCTCGGACTGCTCCCGGAGCGCCTCGGGTTCCTGGGGTACCGTAATCGCGTGGAGATCGACGACCATAAAATTGCACTGATAGTCGTTCTGCAGTTTTACAAAATTTTTCATGGCTCCGATATAGTTGCCGAGCGTCAGTTTGCCGCTGGGTTGAATGCCGGAAAGTACGGTTTTCATCAACAATCCCTCCAACTTTAAAAATGGTAAAAACAAAAAAGGCCCCACGCCCGAAAGGGACGTGAGACCGTGGTGCCACCCTTATTTGCTGCAAGCCGCCCATGTGGAAGCGACAACTGTCAGCCTTTCTGCTTCCGTAACGTGGAATCGCCGGCCGGTCTACGCAGGAAGTCATGGTTGCTTCCGTTCAACGCGGCACTCAAGGGTCCATTCGGCAAAATCGGCTCCACCGGTTCGCATCAACCACCGGCTTTCTGAAGGTTACGCCGTCTTTGCTTACTTGTCCCTGTCATCGTGTTTACATAATCATTGAAAGCCTTTTGCAATGCCTATGATAAAGCTCAGATCGTCGAATTGTCAAACCCCTTTTTTTACGAAACGCCATCAAATCTGTTATGATATGGGTTAGATATTTGAAGGCTAAATGAATTTAGAGGAAAAAGGAGCAACGATATGAAACAAGTGACCAAAGGGCAATGGAACGGATACGATACCTATATCCTGCATAGCCGTGAGCTTGAAGTCACACTGCTGCCATCGCTTGGAAACAATGTCATTTCCATTTTGGACCATACCCTAAATCGGCAGGTCGTTCGGAGACCTGATGACAACGATCTGGAATTCTACCTGCAAAAACCTTACCATTTTGGCATGCCGATGCTGATTCCCCCGGGACGGATCCGCGGCGGCCATTTTGAATACGAAGGCAGATCGTATCAGTTCGACCGGAACACTGCCGGAGACAACCATATTCACGGTCTCCACCGGACACAGTCCTGGAGAGTCAGCGATATCGAAGAAGACGAAGAAGGCTGTGCAGTGACCTCGGAGTTCCTGACCTCAGACGATCCACACTGGATGGAGCAGTTTCCCGCACCGCTGAAGCTGGAAATGACGCTTCGCCTTCAAGGGTCCAAACTGACCCAACACTTAAAGGTTACCCACCTGGGGGACCATCCGATACCTTTCGGCATCGGTTTTCATACATGGTTTTTGCTTGACGGGCAGCCGGGAGAGTGGACGCTTACCCTGCCTGTAAGCGCGGAATATGCGCTGGATAAGGATTTAATTACGACCGGCGAGCTCCTCCCGCTTGGACCGCTCGATCAGCTCAATCAAGGACTCAATCTGGCCGGGACCAACTTCGACACGCCGCTCCGGATCGGGGAAGGACAGCCTGCGGAAGCCCTGCTGATGCGCAGTGACGGGTACGGACTGAAGTATTCGGCGGATCCGAATTACTATAAGCATTGGGTTCTCTATACGAAAGGCGAAGCGGACGAATTTTTGTGCATCGAGCCATATACCTGGCTGCCGGATGCGCCCAATCTTGCCGCGGGACCGGACCTGACGGGACTGATCCGGATCGAGCCGAAGGCATCGGTCGAGATGGATCTGACGCTGGACATGATCTATCCTTCTGAAGACCATTAAGCCGATTCCTTAGAATCAGGCATAGGAAAACGCGGATTTTCAAATTTACAAAATAACAGGGCTGCATGCTGCTTGAAGCATGCGGCCCTTTTTGCGTTATCCTCTATTTACCAATTTATATCTCCCTTCTTGCTGCATGTTTTCAAATCTTTCGCACCATAATAACACCATAAAGTTCAAAGGAGGTGACAAACATGGGTATGGGTCAAGGTCAAAACCAAGGACGCGGAAGCCGCTCGAACAACCTGGTGGTTCCACAAGCTAACGCTGCTCTTCAACAACTGAAACTTGAAGCTGCACAAGAGCTTGGCGTTCAAATGCCACAAGACGGATACATGGGCAACTACACTTCCCGTGAGACTGGTTCTTTGGGAGGTTACATCACAAAACGTCTGGTACAACTGGCAGAGCAGCAATTATCGGGTCGTTCCGGCCAATAATCTGCATTTGTATACGTTGATATCATGATGCCGGGCCCGGCGCGAGCCGTCCCCGCCTACAAAAGGCAGCCTCTGGATTATTCCAAGGGCTGCCTTTTTCCAATTATAGATTTATAAAATTTTCAGCGGTGCTAACCATTCAATAATCGCAATAAAAACTTCCGCTAAGCCTGGTCTGTCTTCTGTGCTAATCAAACTATTCGGATATTCATGGATTAAGTCATACTACAAAAGCAAGAAGGGATGATAAAAATAAGTCCACGCCGAACTACGACAATTCTGTTACTGTTTCAGGATATGTATGTCTCGGATACCGGATCATCAGGTTAGCCATGTTATAGTTGGATTCCAAGATGGCATCCACCGCAATGAGCCCCTGCCGGATCGTAAATTCGTAGCTGATTTCACCGTGAGTCCAGTGGCGCTTGTATTTTAAACTTTCTAAAGCCATGAGACGAAAAGACGAGTACTGTACTGGAGTCAGTCCGGAATCCTGGGAATGAATTTCCCCGTTCCGTCCTTCCAGCGGATGATGCCGGATACCAAATTTACCAATGACATTATTTCGTATTTGCACAAACACCGTGCCGGATGATAGTCCTGACAGCTCTTCTTCCAGTTCCTTAAACACTAAATCCAATTGCCTTGCCAAAGATAACTGCTCGGTTTTGATCATCTTTTTCCCCCTCTCCAAAATTCGCCAAAACTCATAGGGCTTATGACTCATTATAAGACAGCATGTAGTATCATACAACAACATCAAACATAATTGGGTAATAATTCCTATTATTTTCGTTAAAGCAATTTTATTTTCGGCAACAAATCGCTATATTTCTGGTTATTTTGACAAAATGTGATTTCCCCAAGGATATTCCAAGAAGAGCGCGAAAAACCACGAATCAACTCCATTGAACACTACCCCAAATCCATTTCGATAATCCCATCACCCTAAAACCAGTCGGCTTAAAGCGACTATCCCGGGCTAACATAAAACCTGAAAAGAAAAAAAGCCCGGGGGCATTTGAGCTTCCCCGGGCTGGCGCTACTCCCTGTTATCATCGACAGACACCCTTAGTGCTTCGGGTCCGGTCGGAACCCGGCTCCCGCCCTTAGGTTCCAGACTGATCACAATTTGGTCCGGGTCCATGGTCCCGTACCCGTAATAATAACCTTTACCCTCGGGCATACCCGTCATCAGCATTCCCATACTGACCGACCGCTGCTCATGCTGCAGCCATACTTGGTAGGCCTTTTCCTCCGGTGGCTGAAGACCTTCGATCACGATCAGCATCTCACCCGAATCCCGGTCGATCCACACGCCGCCCGATCCGTGAAGCGGTGGAACCGGCGGAATCCGGTACTGATCGTAATTAGCCGACTGCATCACAGCGATTTTGGATGTAAAAGCTTGATCGATAGAATCGGCGGACGGCATCTCCCGATGCTTGAAGGAGAACAGCCCGGCAACGACGCAGCCCGCAACAATCGCTGCTGCTGCGGCAGGTACAAGGTAACGCCGCCGGCGGACAAATCCTTTTTCCAGGGAACGGAGCCGGGCCAGAAGCCGCATTTTGCGGCCCAGACGGGCGGACGGGCCAGGAGCTGCGGAAGAGGCCGCGAGCGGGCCAGCTACGGCGCTGGAGGCCTGCCAATCCGCCTCTGATGCGGTTTTCTCTCCGGCACTCACGGCCCGTGTCGGCTGTTCGGGCAGCGGCGTGCTCAACGCTGCAGCGGTTGGCCGGCTCTCCAAAGCCGAGGCTGGCTCGCGCATTACTGAGCCGACCAGCTCAACGGATTGCATCACTGTCTCCCACTCGGCAAGGCGCTCCCTGCAGTGGGGACAAGCGGCGGCATGCTCCTCGACGCGGAGACGCTCCGGCTCTTCCAGCTGTTTCATCGCGTAATCGACCAGCTTTTCCTCGGGCAGCTCCGCACAGCCTTCAGGATTATTGCTCCCATTTTCCCGAATGGACAACCGCATGCGGTTCACCTCCCTCGCCGGCCTGGGTAACCTGGCCCTGCTCCAATCTGCTGCGCAAATTCCGGATGCCGTAGCGGATCAGCGACTTCACGGTTCCGACCGGCTTCTGCATCTTCTCAGCCAGCTCGCGGTGCGTCAGCTCCATCATATAGCTCCCGTAGAGCGCCATTCGCTGCATGGGCGGGATGCTGCGCAGCGCCGCCCTCACCTGCTCCTGATCCAGATGCCGGAACGCTTCGAGTTCCGCCGATTCTAGCGTCCGCTGCCAGCGCATAACGGCCGACTCTTCCTGCGTCCGCTGCAGGGCGGCCATTCGCTGCTTTTGCCGGAGGCGGTCCATGGCCCTGCTTCGGACACGAACCGCCAGCCACGCTTCCACGCTGCCCCTTTCGGGATCGTAGTGCGCCGCTTTTTCCATCACTTCGATAAAAATTTCCTGACAGACATCTTCCGCTTCCACCCGGTCCTTCATCCAGTATTCCGCAAGCCGGTAAACCATCGGAGCAAACGCATCATAGAACCGGTCGAAAGCCGGAGCCGAGCCCTCTGCAATTTCCTTCAACCACGCTTCAGGACGGTCCTGCATGATGGAGTATCCCCCCTTATTCTCTTCATTCCCTTGATCCGGCCTTGCCCCCTGCATCCAAGGTCTCGAAGAGAGCGCTGGCCGCCATTTTTACAGCAACATTCTAGCAAAAGAATTTCGCGTTCGGACTCCCCTCTTCCGTGATTTTATCCCTTTTTAAGCAAATTTTTATCTTCTTTTAATCTTCCGGTAAATCCGGTGGCGGCTCTTCATTCGTATTCCAGATGATCACCAACACACTTGAGGAGGGTTCTGTTTCATGACACGTTTCTTAAGGATCATCACACATGCCGGCCTGGCGCTGATGCTCTGCATCGGCTTTCTGATCGCCAGCACGGGAAGTCCGGTCCATGCAGCCGGAGGTCTGACGCTGTACACTACCTACACTTCCATTTCCGTGCCTCCCGGAGAATCGCTGAATTACAGCGTGGAGCTGAAAAACAACTCCGGCAGCGTCATTACAGCCCCGATATCCGTTACCGATCTGCCCGAAGGCTGGACGGCTAAAATTTCAGGCGGCGGCTGGGACCTGAACGAAATTTCGGTCATGCCGGATTCATCGCAAACGATCTCCCTGGACGTGACGGTTCCGATGCAAATCGACAAGGGAACCTATCGCTTTACGCTGTCGGCGGGCAGCCTCGCGTCTCTGCCCCTTTCGGTCAACATCACGGAAAAGGGCACGTATCAAACCGAACTGACGACCGATCAGGCCAACCTGGAGGGACACTCCGACGCGACCTTTACCTATTCGGTGAATCTGTCCAACCGCACCGCGGAAAAGCAGACGTATGCGTTAACCGCCCAGGCGGAGAAGGGATGGGACGTAACATTTACGGCCGACAGCAAACAGGTCTCTTCTGTCGAAGTGGACCCGGGGGCTGACAAATCCATTACCGTTGATGTAAAACCGGCTGAAAACGTGACGCAGGGTACCTTTAAAATACCGATCCGCGCTTCCAACCAGACAACGAATTCCGAGCTGGAGCTCGAAGCCGTCATTACCGGCAAATACAGCATGGAACTGACGACGCCAAGCGGATTGTTAAGCACCGACATTAAGGCAGGCGGAGATAAGACCGTGGAGCTGCTGATTAAAAATACCGGTACCGCCGACCTGACCAACATTAACTTCACCTCCACGGCGCCAACCAACTGGGAAGTCAGCTTTAATCCCAAAACGGTCGATAAGCTCGCCGCCGGCAAGTCCACCACGGTGGAAGCCAAATTGACCGCAAGCGACAAAGCCATCGCCGGGGATTATGTAACCGATATTACCGCCCAAGCTGCGGAATCTTCATCCAACGCCTCTTTCCGGGTCGCTGTCAAAGGCTCCGTCCTGTGGGGCTGGATCGGCGTGCTGATCATCCTGGTCATTTTGGGCGGCATCTATGTACTCATTCGTAAATACGGGAGGAGATAACGTTGGCGGAGACAGTCATCGACATTCAGCAGTTGACCAAAAGCTACGGCACCCATAAAGCCGTGGACCATCTGTCCCTTCAAATCCGCCGCGGGGAAATCTTCGGCCTGCTCGGCCCAAACGGCGCAGGCAAATCGACCACCATTCTGATGCTTCTCGGCCTTAGCGAACCGGACGGCGGAAGCATCAACGTGCTGGGGCTGGATCCGACGCGGCGGCCGATTGAAGTCAAACGCCGCGTCGGTTACCTGCCGGACGACGTCGGTTTTTACGAAGACTGGACCGGCCTCGAGAACTTAAAGCTGACCGCCCGCCTTAACGGCATTTCCGACAAAGAGGCGGAGGATCGTTCGCTTGATCTGCTGAAGGAGGTAGGGCTGCAGGATGCCGCCCACAAGAAGGCCGGGAATTACTCCCGCGGTATGCGGCAGCGGCTCGGACTTGCGGACGTTCTGATCAAGCGGCCGGAAATCATCATCCTCGACGAGCCGACGCTCGGCATCGACCCCAAAGGGATCGATGAGCTCCTCGGCCTGATCCATGGCCTCAGCCGGGACCAGGGCTTGACGGTACTGCTCTCCTCGCACCAGCTTCACCAGGTACAGCAAATCTGCGACCGCGTCGGTCTGTTCGTCAGCGGCAGGCTGCTGGCGGAAGGAAACCTGGAGACGCTGTCCCGCGTCCTGCTGACCGACACGCCGCTTTTGATCACCGCCGAGGTGGACCGGGCGGATGATGCGCTGCTGACTGACCTTCAAAGCGTGGAAGGGGTAAGCTCCGTCCGGATCGCGAGCGGGGATCAGGACTCGATGAGACCGGTGGAAGACCGGACGCGCCTGGAGATCGGCGTCAACGCCGACTGCAGTCCGGAGATCGCCCGGACGGTCGTCGCGTCGGGAGCGGCCCTTTACGGGCTGCAGCGCAAGGAATACGGCCTGGATGAAATCTACCGGCGATATTTTGCGGGAGGTGAGGAACTTGGAAGCAAGCGTTCTAAAAGAGCAGCTAAATAAAGCCTGGGACACGGTCAGCACCCCGTTTAAGGACGGCATCGGCCGGCTGAGGGGCACTGCTCCCTCCGACCGGGAGCGGTTCAGCCGGGCAAATGCGAACCCGGCGGCATTCCGCGTCCTGGTTCGCAAGGAAATTTCCGATCATGTCCGGAGCTGGCGCTTCCTGCTGCTCCTGGCGATCATCTTTCTGACCTGCGTCGCCTCGCTGTATACGGCGCTGAACAGCCTGCAGGACGCTATCAAATCCACGGACGGCTACAGCGATTTCGTCATCCTGAAGCTGTTCACCACCTCCGACGGCACCCTGCCGTCGTTTATCGGATTCATCGGCTTCCTGGGCCCGCTGCTTGGCATCGGCCTCGGCTTCGACGCCGTCAACAGCGAGCGGAACAAAGGCACCCTGAGCCGCATCATGGCGCAGCCGATTCACCGTGACGATTTGCTGAACGCCAAATTTATCGCATCGCTCACCATCATCGGCTTCATGTTTCTCTCCCTCGGGCTGCTCGTGATGGCCCTCGGTTTTCTGATCGTCGGACTGCCGCCGTCATTCGAGGAGCTGCTGAGAATCCTCAGCTTCCTGGTCGTCACGATCGTCTATATTGGGTTCTGGCTGAACTTATCCATCCTGTTCTCGGTAAAATTCCGCCAGCCCGCCACATCGGCGCTGTCAGGCATCGCCGTCTGGCTGTTCTTCAGCTTCTTTTACGATATGATCCTGAATTTGATCTCCTCGGGCCTTGTGCCTAACAGCGACACGGCTTCGGTGGACGACATGGTCCACCATGTCAGCTTTATGCTCGGGCTGAGCCGGATTTCACCGTATACGCTGTTCAATGAGGCGACCTCGACGCTGCTGATGCCGACGGTGCGTACACTGGGTCCGCTCACGACGGAGCAGGCCTACGGCGCGATTGACAGCCCGCTCCCCTTCGGGCAGAGCCTGCTGCTGATCTGGCCGCAGGTCACCGGGCTGATCGCCCTGACGCTGGTCTGCTTTGCGATCTCGTACGTCATGTTCCTGCGTCAGGAAATCCGCGGACGTTCCTAACTCTATGCCCCGCTTGATGCACTTTGCGGAGGGCGGACATCTGACAAAGCGATTCCATGTTGCTTTTCCAGGTGCATAAGAGTGCATTTAGCAGTCGTCTTCTTGCGATGCGATATAACAAGTCCGCGTCTCCCAAACTAATGTATCATCAAAAAAGCAGTCCCTTTGGGGCGTAATGAACCCCAGGGGACTGCTTTTTGTGTGGCGTACTCTATTACATTTGTTCGAACCGTCCGGCTGGATTACACCAGATGGTCGGTCATGGCCAAGAACTGCTTGACATCCTCTGCCGTCAGATCCGCCGCGCTCTGCCAGAAATCGCGGCCCGTCAAGTCGGCGTTCAGGTGCTTCTTCGCCAGTTCCTCCACCGTCATGACGCCTGTATCGCGCAGCAGGGCGTCGTATTTATCGGCAAAGCCCGCGCCTTCCTGCAGCGCGCGAGCATAGATGCCGGTGCTGAACATGTAGCCGAAAGTATACGGGAAGTTGTAGAACGGCACGCCCGTAATATAAAAATGCAGCTTCGACGCCCAGAAATGCGGATGGTAAGACGACAGGGCGTCGCAGTACGCTTCCTTCTGCGCTTCTTCCATCAGCGTGTTCAGCTCCTGAACGCTGAGCAGACCGCTCTTCCGTTTCTCATAGAAACGGGTCTCGAACAGGAAGCGGGCATGGATGTTCATGTAGAACGCGACGCTCCGCTGGATTTTGTCTTCAAGCAGAGCCAGCTGCTCCTGCTCATCGGCAGCCGATTTTACCATCGCGTCCGATACGATCATCTCCGCGAAGGTAGATGCCGTCTCTGCAACGTTCATTGCATACCGCTGGTTCAAAATCGGCAGCTCGTTCATCAGGTGTTGGTGATAGCCGTGTCCTAGCTCATGCGCCAGCGTCGAGACGTTCGAAGCGGTTCCGCTGAACGTCATAAAGATCCGCGTCTCCTTGCTGAGTTTCAGCGAGGTGCAGAACCCGCCAGGACGCTTGCCAGGACGGTCTTCCGCCTCGATCCAGGACTTGTCGAAGGCCATCTCGGCAAAATCAGCCATGCGCGGGCTGAACTTGCGGAACTGCTCCACGATCGTTTCCGCCGCCTCCTGGTAAGAAATGGTGCCCGAAGACTTGCTGATCGGCGCTTCCACGTCCACCCAGCTCAGACGGTCCTGGCCGAGCAGCTTGGCCTTGCGCTCCATATACTGCAGCAGCATCTGTTTGTTGTCCTGTATGACATTCCACATAGCGTCCAGCGTCTCACGCGACATGCGGTTGATTTCAAGCGGCTCCTTCAGCACTTCGTCCCAGCCGCGGCGTCCGTACAGCTTCAGGCGGAATCCGCCGAGGTGATTCAGCGTATCCCCGCAGAAGTCAGCTTTGTCCGACCATGCCTGTTCCCACTTTACGAACATCGACTCGCGGGTCTCCTTGTCCGGACTGTCCAGCTTATTGGCCGCCTGCCCGGCCGACAACGACACGGTCTCGCCGTTTTCTTCAAACGGAATTTGGATATGGCTGACGATCGTATCATACATGCTGCTCCAGCCATGATATCCATCAATGGCCAGATCGAGCGCGAGGCTCTCCATGTCCGGACTCATCATTTCGCGGGCTTGGTCGCGGCTTTCGCTAAGGACGAAGGCCAGCTGCCGCACCTGATCCCGGCCGATCCACTGCGCGAACGTCTCGTCATCGGTCGAGCGGAGAATGTGGTCAAAGTCGGTCATGATTCCACTAATGAGCGCCCGAAGGGTCGCCAGGCGGCCGCCCAGCTGAACGGCTTTCTTATCCTGCTGGTTCTGTGCCTGCAGGCAGCTGACGAACGCGCTGGCTTCGGAGAAGCGGGCAATCGTGCCCTGCAGCGCTTCAATAAATCCGTCAAACGACTCGGTCTCTTTTGGGCTCGCCGGCGCCTTGGCTGCCTTGATTTCGCCCTGAAGGCTCTTCAGGTCCTGCTCCAGGGAGTGAAGGAAGGTATCGAACTCGGCGGAAGCGGAGCCGCCCGGAAATACGGATTCAAGATTCCAAGTTAATTTCAGGTCTTTGTTCATGTTCGAATCACCTTTCTCATCATCATTTTTATTTTATTTGATTGGCCTCATGGTAAGGTGTATAACTATAAAGACGAAACCCTTATGTTTCTGCCCGGCAAAACGGGCTTATTCATACAGAGGAGGGATACTCACCATGAGACCATTGCAAATTTCACCGGAGACCGCCGTGAAACTATCCGAGAAGCTGGGGGTTCCCCTGGAACACCTGCTGCATATGCCGCAGCATATCCTGCTGCAGAAGCTGGCGGAGCTCGCCAAGGAAGAGGCCGGCAAGCAGGACGGCGATGAAGGAACCAAATCATGATTCCGTTCTCGAGAACCTGGCCTTACGACAAAGTGATGGGCGATATCTATGTACATGAATGTCCGTTCTGTGGAACGAACAATGTGAGGCTGCCCCTTAAGCCGGCTGAGCTTCGCAGCATTCATGAAGGAAAGAAAAAGCTGCTCGTCTTTCCCTGCTGCAACAACAGACTCCATATCATTGACACGGACAACGATTATTTGCTGTTCGACCAGGATATTCGCTGATCGAACCGGCTGATCTGCTCCGGAAAGAAAACACGCAAAGGCATGCCGTGATGAACACGGTCTCCTTGGCGTGTTTTTACGTTCAGGCGGGATTCATCTCGCCCGGCAGCTCCATTCGCTTGTCCAGCATCTCTTGCCGCAGCACGCCCCACTGCTCGCGTGAAGCGTGAATCATGGCTGAATCCACGATATGTTTATCATTGATGACTCTGGAGAACCACTTGATCGCCTGATGGTAATCGCCTGTCCGGCGATACAGTTCCCCAATCAAATAAAGCAAGCGCGCGTTGTTCGCTCCTACGCCTTCCAGCTCATACACCCGGATATAAGAATCCAGGCAGTATTTCAGAAAGCGCTGCTCCTGCTCCTCGTCGCCCTTATACCGGTAGAGCCAGGCAATATGGTGCAGAAGGCTTGCGATAATCCGATCCTTCTCTCCGATCGTCTGTGCGCACAACAAGGCGAGCTTGTAGGTCTCAAGCGCAATTTCCCAATCCCGGTGTCCGCTGTAGTCCCGCTCGATCCAGCGCTTGCCGATTTTCTCGGCAAACTGCTTCTTCTGCATATCGCTCAGCCGTTCCGTTGAATGCTCCGTAGACGCAAAACCGCACTTCGGGCATACCCTGACCACATAATAGTCGGGATTCTCGTTGTTATAATAAGCACAAAAATCCGCATCCGTACGCACGGCCTTCTTAAAGCTCGGACGCACCCGTGACGTGGAAAATTGATGCTCGCAATTACAGCATACTACATTAATGGAGTAAAGAGGTTCCAATGCCACATCCATACATTCCTTTCATGCCCAGTGTCCTCATCGCTGCTTGTCTCTTTCCGGGCCTTACGCCGCTGCTTACTCGAATAAATCATCAACATGCAAAGTACATATGGTTTCCATTATATCAAAAACCAAAAACAAAATAACCCCACAAAGTGGGATCTGAGCTTTAAATTAGGGTCTCAAATCCTCTGCATGAGCCTCGCGGAAGGACAAGTCCCTATGCACAAAAAAAGGCGCTAAACGTAAGTTTAGCACCTTAGGACATGTTCAGTAACTGCTCCAATCCTCTTCGCCGGGATGGACCAGTGATTCGCGAATGACATACACGAAGGCGCAGACAAGGAGACCGGCGACAATACTCATGTTCTCATCACTCCATCCATATATTTTAAACTTGAAATGAAGTTAGTTGTTGTACTGTATATTTTACCATATCTCCACCAAAAATACAGCACTTATTGTAAACGCTTTCCCAACTTTTTTGTACTGTTTGTCCGATGACATTCATAATATCTAGGAACATAGGTGTGATTCTCATGTCCCATATTCAGAAGGGAGGCTGCGAATTTGTCCGTAAAAAGGCTGGGTTTACCGCTCATGATTGCGTCTATGGCCGGATTGTTAGTGCTGATGCTGTGTTACCCCGGCCCTTATTTGGAATCCGCCCTGCGGGGCTTGGCCATTTGGTGGGACGTCCTGTTTCCGTCGTTATTTCCCTTCTTCATCATTTCCGAAATGATGCTGGGCTTCGGCATCGTTCACTTGTTCGGCACGCTGCTCGATCCGCTGATGAAGCCGCTGTTCCGCATTCCCGGAAGCGGAGGATTCGTAGCCGCGATGGGGTATGTGTCAGGCTATCCCATCGGGGCCAAGCTGACGGCCAAGCTGTGGGAACAGAAAATGCTCAACCGGGAGGAAGGCGAGCGGCTGGTGGCCTTTACAACGTCGTCAGACCCGATTTTTCTGATCGGCGCCGTATCGGTCGGTTTTTTTCATTATCCCAAAATCGCGACCATTCTGGCGCTTTCCCATTACGGCGGCGGTTTTCTGATCGGCCTCCTCATGCGTTTCCACGGCAAACGGGGCTCGGTGACCGAAATTCCGGCTTCCGGAGCCCCGGTTCGCGGCAGCCGGCTGCGGCGGGCGTTCAACGCTATGCATGAAGCCAGAATGAACGACGGCCGAAGCGTGGGCGAGCTGCTCCAGCAGGCGGTCGAATCTTCGCTGAAGCTTATTATTGTCGTGGGCGGACTGGTTGTATTCTTCTCTGTATTTTTAGAGATACTTACCGAAGCGGGGGTTATGGCGTTCTTCTATCGTCTGCTGGAAAATGGCCTCACGGCCCTCCAATTCCCTCCATCCCTCTCGGAAGCGCTCGTTGGAGGCTTATTTGAGGTTACCCTGGGCGCCCGTTCGGCGGGTGAAGCCGCCTCCTCCGTTCCGCTGCCCTTTAAAGCAGCTGCAGCAGCCTTTATCCTGTCCTGGGGAGGGCTCTCCGTGCACGCCCAGATCGCGAGCATTCTGCACGCCACCAATCTGCGCTATTTGCCGTTCATGATGGCGCGCTTGATCCATGGTTTTGTGGCTGCTTTCCTCGTTCTGTTTTTATGGGAACCGGTGATGGGACGTTATACCGATGCGCCTGCTTTCGCAAGCCAAAACTTCGGCTTTCTGGCCTCGGCCCAAGGCATCCGGGACTGCCTCGTCCTGTTGTGCATCCTCCTGGCCGGGATGACGGTGCTCTCCCTTCTGATCAGCTGGATTCAATCCTTGTGGCGCGGCGTTCGCCGGACCTCCTGATCACGGAACATGAAATGGACGTTGTGTTATCCTCCGATATTGTTTATGATTCTTATAAACCCATTACAAAGGAGCTTACACCCTTGAGATACTATGTTCTGGATCGCGGGGATCAGTTATCCGTGGATTTAAGCGAGCAGTTCCATAAGCTTGCGGCGCAACGGGGATTTCAGCTGGATGCCGAATCGCCGGAGATTGTCATTTCCATCGGCGGGGACGGCACCATGCTTCATGCCTTTCATACGTTTATTGACCATATTCCTGACATTGCCTTCGTAGGGGTTCACACCGGACATCTGGGATTCTATGCGGACTGGAAAGCGGACGAGCTGCCGCAGCTGATCGAACTGATGAGCTCTGCGGCCAATTCGGGCTCCATTCGTCCGCGAATCGTCAAATATCCGCTGCTTGAACTTGAAATTCATAGAAAATCGGGCAACGCTTCCTATATCGCCTTGAACGAGTTCACTCTGAAAGGCGTCGACGGAACGGTAGTGGCCCAGGTGGACATCAACGACCAAACCTTTGAAATGTTCCGCGGCGACGGGATCTGCGTCTCCACGCCATCCGGAAGCACGGCATATAATAAAAGTCTTGGCGGCGCCATGGTGCACCCGACTATCGAGGCGCTGCAGATCGCGGAGATCGCCTCGATCAACAACCGCGTCTTCCGGACGATGGGCTCGCCCCTACTGCTGCCCAAGCACCATCACTGCGACATTTTCTCCCGCAAAGAGCAGCGGCTCTTACTCTACATCGATCATGTCAACCTGCAGGTGGACGACCTCATCTCGGTTCGCTGCCAGGTCGCCAAGGAGAAGGTCAGCTTTGCGAGATACCGCCCGTTCCCGTTCTGGAACCGGGTACGGGAAGCTTTTCTGGGATAAATCAGCGTCAAGAACTTTATATTGCAAAACAAAAAGCGGCTCCTATACGGAACCGCTTTTTGTTTTCTCTTTGGGCTGCGACTCCCGGCTCTTCTGCAGTACAAAGTACGCGCAGCCGAAGTTGCAGTATTCGTTAATGTAATCCATCATGCCGGAAATGGCTGTGTCTTTGGTTGCTTTGGGATGCTTATCCCGGTAAAACCCTTTAAGCCGGAGCTGACTGTAGCCCCAATCGCCGACAATATAGTCGTAGCGGTCCAGCACTTCACTGTATCGTTCACGAAAGGCTTCAAGGTTCCAACCGTCTTTATGATCTTTAAGCACCTCATAATTTTTTCCGCCGATCAGAATCAATGAACTACCCCTGCCTTTCTGCCTGAGGTTATCGTATAATGGCGCCTATTTATGCTGTGCAGCGGATTGTACCTGCTCATGGGCATGGTATGAGCTGCGCACAAGCGGTCCGGATTCCACGTGGCTGAATCCCCGCTTCATGCCTTCTTCCTTCAGAGCGGCAAACTCATCCGGATGATAATATTTAACCACATTTAAATGCTGCGGAGAAGGCTGCAAATATTGTCCGATCGTCATAATGTTGCAATCCACGGCGCGAAGGTCGTCCATCGCCTGCAAAATTTCATCCCATTCTTCGCCGACTCCCAACATGATGCTGGACTTCGTCGGAATGTTCGGCTGCATTTCCTTCGCTCTGCGCAGCAGCTCAAGGGAGCGGTCATACTTCGCTTTGGCGCGCACCCGATTCGACATGCGCTCCACCGTTTCAATGTTATGGTTCAAAATATCCGGCTTCGCGTCCATTACGGTCTTCAGGGCGTCCCAATTGCCCATAAAGTCCGGAATCAGCACCTCCACGCTGCACAGCGGCAGACGCTTTCGGACAGCCTTGATCGACTCTGCGAAAATAGACGCACCGCCGTCGGACAGATCGTCCCGGGCCACACTGGTGATGACGCAGTGGCGCAGACCCATGTTCTCCGCCGCTTCAGCGACTCGTTCCGGTTCCTGGAGATCCAGCTCCGTCGGTTTTCCTGTATTGACTGCACAAAAACGGCAGGCCCGCGTACAAATATCGCCGAGAATCATAAACGTGGCGGTACGATTGGCCCAGCATTCATATATGTTAGGGCAACGTGCTTCTTCACATACCGTGTGAAGGGTCTTAGAGCGCATCATGCTCTTGATTTCCTGGTAATTGTCACCGGTTGTCAGTTTGATGCGAATCCAATCCGGCTTTGGCTCCTTGATGGTATTCGTAGGCAATGTTCTGACCTTCTTTCGCTATCATGGTTAGCTGCTGCATGTTCCATATTATATCATGAAATCAGCCAAAATACTTCCATTTCCAAGCACGGATAAATTCGAGGTTCTTGATTCACTCTAAGGCTATGTCGGTCCAGTCCGAATATTGAGCGAGGACTGCATCAAACTGGCAGGAGGTAGAGAACCGATGAAATACATTGTTCCGCACACACGGTGGCTCAAACGTTCGCTGACAGGTGTACTCGCATCGGCGCTGCTGCTGGGCTGCTTTCACCTTACCGGCAAGGTGGACGCGGAGCCGGCGGCTCCGGATCCTAACCAAGCCGCCAAGTCGCTGGACCAGCTGAGCCGGACAGAAATCCTGGAGTCCAGAAAGGCACTTTATGCGAAGATCAGCAAGGCCACCAACATCCCTTGGTACAGAATTGCCGCGATCGACCAGTACGAACGGACCTTGACCAAAGCCCATCCAAAGGATCGCAAGCACCCGGAGCGCCTCACCGGCATCCTCATTACGGAACCGGCCTGGTCGGGAGTGTTCAATCCGGAATTGAACGATCATAACCCGCGGTCCATTTCCATCTTCAACGGGTACGGCCGCGACGGCTCCGGCGACGGGCGGGCAGATCCCGACAACGACCTTGATGTGCTGTACAGCATGGCGAATTATTTGCAACGGTACGGCAAATCACAGGAAGATTTCAACATCGCGATGTGGGAATATTACCATAACAGCCGCTCGGTTCAACGGATCGAACAATTCTCCAAGCTGTATGAAAAATTCGGCACGCTGGATTTATCCGGGCATGCCTTCCCTCTCCCCATCGGCAGCAGCTATTCGTACCGGAGCACCTGGGGAAGCGGGCGGAGCTGGGGAGGTTACCGGATCCATGAAGGCACGGACATCTTTGCGAACTACGGCGTTCCCGTACGAAGCACCTGCTATGGCGTAGTTGAGCTCAAGGGGTGGAACCCGTTCGGTGGTTGGCGCATCGGCATCCGGGATCTGGACAACCATTACCATTACTACGCTCATCTGCAGGGGTTTGAAAAGTCCATCAAACAGGGGGATATCGTCACACCAGGACAAACGATCGGCTGGGTCGGCAGCTCCGGCTACGGGAAACCCGGCACGCAAGGTAAATTCCCTCCGCATCTGCACTACGGCATCTACCGTGACAGCGGCCTGGTCGAATGGTCGTTCGACCCTTATCCATCCCTCCGCCACTGGGAAATGGAAGAGCGCAAAGCGCTGAAACAGAAAAAGGGATCCTCCTGAACCGCGTGTTCGGGAGGTCCCTTTTTCATATCGCTATACCAGGGCCGTTTACTGCTTCCCTGCCTCCCCCGTGACCCCGCTCGTCGAATCCGTTGTTCCGGGGTTTTCCCCTCCCGGATGGATGCTGGGCGGGGTAACGGCCGCCGGGCTTCCGCCTTGCTGGCTTTGCGCTCCGGCTCCGGGCAGCGCGATGCTTGGCGCCGCGGCCCCGTTCTCCCCGACCGGCGTGCCCTTGCTATCGTAATAATACATCGGCACGTTGCCGACGACCATCAGGTAAGAGACCGGGATTTCCGTATCGACGATTTCCGGCTCCATGTCGAACGGCACGACGACTCCCACTTCGACCGTTACATGAATGTAAATCTCCACGAGCACCATATTGATCCCCGCATCTTTTTCTCTCGTTTTCAGATCTACTTTGACCGCACCTTGAGGCTCGACCCGAATCGGAATATTGGGGCCGAAGGATGCAATGATCGGGCTGCCGAGCGCCTGGCCCAGCGGGATGCTCTCGGCCAGCTTATGTTTGTCCTCCAGCGTGGACTGGACCACCTTAAAGGTGCTGGAGGTAATTTTCATATGCTCTGCGTAATTCAGCATAAAGCCGGACACTTTGCCGGACGTATCCATTTTCCAATCGATCAGGTCATCCGCGTTCTCGCCCTCCGCCACCTGCGCAGCCACCGCTTCGTTAATGGCGTCGGTCGCAATCTGCTTCATGCGGATTTTGGCCAGGTACATGATGGGCGGCTTCAGATGATTTTCGACATAGGCGAAGCCCTGGAGCATAAGAATGAGGAAAACCAATGCACCGATCAGCCATACCCTCCGCCGGCTCCGGGGCCTGCTCGCCCCTCTGCTGCGCCATCTGGCCCTTCTTTTCATGCCGGAACCCCTCCTTCGAAGCCGTAGGTTACCTTATCAGCATATGCCCAGGCTTGGCAAAAAAGAAGAGCAAGCCCCACTCCTGCCAGGGAGCAGCCACTTTCGTATTTTGTTATACTGGTATCAACAATAGAGGATGATCGTAATCCCCTTTCAACATGTTATTTTTTATAAAAATGAGCATCCCGTATCCTTTTCCCCCTGTTCAAACGTTATCTCTATAGAGGCCTCTACAGGAGTGTGATTAACATGTTAATCCGTCAATTCCATGACACCGGATATCATCGCGAGGATATTTCGGAGCTGTACCCAAGTTTGAAAAAATTCTGCCTGAGCGTCACCCGCAACCGCTGGGATGCCGAAGATCTGGCACATGACACCATCGATAAAACGCTGCGCTTCTGCCTGAAAGACCCGTCTTCTCCGCGGCAGCCCAGCCTGCCGCTTATGATGACCATTGCACGCAACCATTGGATCGATCTCGTCCGTAAAAGGTCGCGTGAGTCAGCCGAACCGATCGTTGAGCAGCAATCAACCGATCACCCGATCGATACGCTTCTGTCCGGGCTCGACACCTTAATGGAGAAGCTGACGCCAAAACAGCTGCTGGTGTTCGTGCTGAAGGACGTGTTTGAGAGCCGGGTGTCGGATATCGCCAGCATGCTGGAACTGAATGAAACGACAGTCAAATCACTACTGCACAGGGCGCGCCGCAACCTCAGCGGAGACACCGGCGAAGCCATTTCACCGGACCCGCACTGGAAGGACGTCGAGCAGGAGGAGTTTCGCCATATCCTGCTGACCGCCATCCGGCAGGAGAAGCCTGAGCTGCTCCAGCGCCTAATGGAAGCTCTGCAGCCGGCAACGGACCGGGCCCCAGTGGTCGGTTTCGGCCGGACACGGATGTCCTCCGGAACGGGTATGTCCCTGCGCTGTGCGGCGTAGATCCTTGTGCCTTCCCATATAAAGGAGGCCATGAACATGAACACAATTCCTTACGTTGTGGAACAAAGCCGGCTTGGCGAGCGTTCCTATGATATTTATTCGCGCCTTTTGAAGGACCGGATTATTTTTCTCGGTTCCGAAGTGAACGACGTGGTGGCCAACAGCATCATCGCACAGCTGCTGTTCCTGGCCGCCGACGATCCGGAGAAGGATATTTCCCTGTATATCAACAGCCCAGGGGGCTCTACCTCGGCAGGCTATGCCATTTTGGACACGATGGACTACATCAAGCCGAAGGTCACCACGATCTGCATGGGCCTTGCCGCATCCATGGGTGCGGTGCTCTTCCTTGCCGGGGAAAAGGGCATGCGTTATGCCCTCCCCAACAGCGAGTTCATGCTGCATCAGCCGCTCGGCGGAGCCCAAGGCCCCGCTGCCGATATCGATATCACGGCGCGCCGGATATTGAAGCTGCGAAGCAAGATCAACGATTTTATCGCGGAGAGAACCGGACAGCCGCTCGAACGCATTGAGAAGGATACCAATCGCGACTTCTTCCTCACCGCCCAGGAAGCGCTGGAATACGGCATCGTGGACCGGATCATTACGCAGCCGGTAAAATAACCGAACGCTGTAACTCCGGAAAACTGCGGCTAGCCGAACTACCACCATGTACACAGAAGATTCATGCCCGCACGATCGTTGCAGCGCTCTGCCAGATTAAAAAGCCGACGGACTTGTCCGCCGGCTTTTTTCTGTCCTATACCCGCCTCTCAAACCTGTACTATGACGGGTTTTCAGAGCTTGTAGAACCTGCCGAATCCTATGGTCCTGCATTATATTGGCTTTACATTCAAATATCCAGGCCAGTCAGCTGCAAATTTTCATTTCGTCTACCATACTTGTATGGTAGTATGGAAGTGTCAGGAGGTATCCATGAAATGGATGAAATTATGCTCCAATCCGGTTCAGCCGGAAATCTCGTGTACCAACAGCTCAAGCAGCAAATTGTCAGCCTGGAGCTTCCCCCGGGTACGGCCCTGTCCGAGAAAGAAACGTCCCTGACCTTCCACGTCAGCCGGACGCCGGTTCGGGAGAGCTTCGTACGCCTGGCCCAGGAAGGCTTGCTGCTGGTGCTGCCTCAAAGGGGAACCCGTGTCTCGCTGATCGATCCGGACATGGTGGAGGAAGCCCGGTTCATGCGCGAGCAGCTGGAGAAGGCCGTCATCCGTCTCGCCTGCGAGTCCTTTCCCGCAGACAAGCTGCAGGAGATGGAGAACAATCTCGTGATGCAGCAGGAGAGCATGAAGCAGCTTGACGGCAAGCGAATGTTTGAGCTCGACGAGGCTTTTCACCGAATCCTGTTTGAGGGCGTCCGGAAAATGGGCACATGGAACGTCATTCAGCAGATGAACGCGCATCTGAACCGCACCCGCGTGTTATGGCTGTCGTTGGATCCGCACTGGGGGAACCTGTTTGAGCAGCACCGGGAAATGATCCAAGCCATCCGCAGCCGGAATGCGGACCTCGCCGAACGGATCATGAAGGAGCATCTAACCCTCAGCATTTCGAACCTCCCGGTCCTGAAACAGCGCTACCCGGAATATTTCAAGTAAGTCATGCTGGCCTGTGTAGCAAGGCCGCCGGAGCATGCCAATTCCATATCGGTACCGGCAATGGTGCCGATGAAATGGCAGCAGCTTCTTTCTGCAAAACAACATAATGACAAGGCGGTGTATGGGATTGCGTATGGTATTCCGTTGGTTCGGCGAAGGCAATGATACGGTTTCGCTGGATCATATCAAACAAATTCCCGGTGTCGAAGGGATCGTGTGGGCGCTTCATAACGTCCCGGCCGGAGACGAATGGCCGATGGAGAAGATCATCGCTGTTCGGGATCAAGCTGCAGCACATCACCTTCATATTGACGTGGTGGAAAGCGTTAACGTCCATGAGGATATTAAGCTGGGCCTGCCGACCCGGGACAAGTATATCAGCAATTACGTCAAAACGATCGAAAAGCTGGCGCAGGTCGGCGTGAAAGTGATTTGCTACAACTTTATGCCGGTGTTCGACTGGGCCCGGACGGAACTCTACAAGCAGCTGGAGGACGGCTCCACGGCACTCTTTTTTGAAAAATCCAAAATCCACGGCATTGACCCGTTCGACCTTGTGCAGACGATCAACCAGAACAGCTCCCTGACGATGCCCGGCTGGGAACCCGAACGTCTTGCGCATCTGACCTCCCTGTTTGAGGCCTATCGGAATGTGACGTCAGAGGACCTATGGGACCATCTCGCCTATTTCCTGGAGGCGGTCATTCCAACCGCGGAGCGATGCGGCATTACGATGGCCATTCACCCGGACGATCCGCCATGGCCGATTTTCGGGCTGCCGCGTATTATTACCGGCCAGGACAGCCTGCGGCGTCTGCTCTCCCTTGTGGACAGCCCGTCCAATAGCATTACGCTGTGCAGCGGCTCCCTTGGGGCCAATCCGGACAACGACATCATCGCCATGATCCATGAGTTTG
Source organism: Paenibacillus sp. SSG-1 (assembly GCF_002224835.1). Taxonomy (NCBI): domain Bacteria; kingdom Bacillati; phylum Bacillota; class Bacilli; order Caryophanales; family Paenibacillaceae; genus Paenibacillus; species Paenibacillus sp. SSG-1. The sequence continues at coordinate 7,196,210 of NZ_MBRK01000001.1, read as the reverse complement.
CGGACCGGATTCCTTTTGCCCATATCCGCAATGTGCGCGTGTATGAGAACGGCGACTTTATCGAGACTTCGCACCGGACGCAGGATGGCACCGTCGATATCGCGGGCATCGTCAAGGCATATCATGACACCGGATTTACTGGTTACGCCCGCCCGGACCACGGCAGACATTTATGGGGCGAGCAGTGCCGGCCGGGATACGGCCTGTATGACCGCGCCATGGGTATTATGTATCTCTGGGGGCTGTGGGACGCCTACCAGAAGCTTCAACCTACCGCAGAAAAGAGGGATACGCATGAAAGCATTGCCTAACCACCCTGCCCTGCACGGAAAAACAGCTGTTGTTACCGGCGGATCCGGGGTTCTCTGCAGCGCGATGGCGCTGGAGCTCGGACGCCAAGGGGTAAAGGTCGCGATTTTGAACCGGACGGCGGAAAAGGGCGAAGCCGTTGCCCGGCAAATCCGCGAGGCGGGCGGCCAGGCGCTTGCCGTGGCCTGCGACGTGATGGAGCCCGGCAGCGTGCAGGCGGCGGAGCGCCAGGTCCGCGAGGCCTTCGGCCCGTGCGACATCCTGATTAACGGAGCGGGCGGAAATCATCCCAGTGCCAACACGACGGAAGAGATCTATAAGCCGGAACACCTTGGACAGCCAGGGATCACGACGTTTTTTGATCTCAGCATCCAGGGATTCCAGAACGTGCTCGGCCTCAATATGATCGGCACCCTCATTCCTACCCAGGTCTTTGCGGGGCAGATGATCGGCCGTCCCGGCGCGGTTGTGCTGAACATATCCTCCATGAGCGCACCGAGTCCTATGACCAAGGTGCCCGCGTACAGCGCAGCCAAAGCCGCGATTAACAACTTTACTCAGTGGCTGGCGGTCCATCTGGCCGAATCGGGCATCCGGGTCAACGCCATTGCCCCCGGCTTTTTCCTGACAGAACAGAACCGGAAACTGCTGACGAACGAGGACGGGTCCCTGACCGAACGTTCCCATAAAATCATCAGCCACACGCCGATGCGCCGGTTCGGCGTTCCGGAAGATCTGCTGGGCACCCTGCTCTGGCTGGTGGACGACACCACCTCGGGCTTTGTCACCGGCACGGTGGTGCCCGTTGACGGCGGATTTATGGCCTATTCGGGCGTGTAACGAAACGCAAAAAAGGCAGCTCCGCATCGCATACCGATCGGAATTGCCTTTTATTTTGATATTCACGAGCAGGCAGGTTCAAGCAAAATGCCGCTGCCGCATCGCCTCGAACAGCATCAGCGTCGAAGCCATCGCCACGTTGAGCGACTCTGCCTGCCCCCGCATCGGAATGATGAGCGCGTCATCCACCAGCTGCTGCGCCTGCTCCGACACCCCTTTGGCTTCGTTGCCGACGAGCAGCCAGCAGGAGCCCTGCCGGAAATCGTAGCTGTAGCACGTGTCCTGCGCCTGCAGGCTGGTGCTGATCACCCGCGCGCCGCTCCGCTTTGCCTCCGGCAGGATCTCCATCAAATCACCCTCCACCACGGGTAAATGGAACAGCGACCCCATGGTCGAGCGGATCGTCTTCGGATTGTACAGGTCAGCCGACCCGCGCCCCAGAATGACCCCGTCCGCTCCCGCCGCATCGGCACTGCGGATGATCGTCCCAACATTGCCGGGGTCCTGCACACCGTCCAGGACGATGACCAGGCTGCTTTCCCGGCTCATCAAAGCGTCAAGCCCTGCTGCGGTCTTGGCCTTCCGGGCAACGGCGAAAACCGGCTGCGGCGTCTTGGTATCCGTACACTTCGCGATTACCGCAGGCGATACGCCGATCCACTCCGCAGATTCCCCGCCGGCCAGGTGGGCAAGCTCGGACGGAATCCCCTGCTCCAGGTCAAACGCGACGCATTCCAGGTCTGCCCCGGCCGTCAGCGCCTCCTGCACGAGATGAATGCCCTCGATGATATATTTATGCTGCTTGTCCCGGTGCTTCTTCTCGAGCAGCTGTGCCCATTCCTTGACCCGGGGATTTTGCGGTGAAATGATGTCCATCCTTAACCGTCCTTCTCATGATTCATCTGTCAAACTGCTCCTCTGCCCCAGCACGAGGTTTTCGCGCTAAGGATTGGATCATTTCGGATAAGCCAGCTCCAGCTTGGTCAAATCGCTTTTCTCGCCGACGATAACGAGAACGTCGTCTTCGCTCAGCGGGGCATCGGCATACGGCGAGATATCCATCTTCGTACCGTGCTTGATCGCCATGACGTTGCAGCCGAAGCGGGCGCGAATGTCGAGCTCCCTCAAGTTTTTGCCGACCATGTCCTGCGAAGCCTTTAATTCCAAAATGCTGTAGTCTTCGGAAATCTCGATGTAATCCAAAATATTCGGCGAAGTGAGATGGTGGGCGACGCGCATGCCCATATCCCGCTCCGGAAAAATCACTTTATCGGCGCCGATTTTTTGCAAAACCTTGCCGTGCAGTTCATTTTGCGCCTTGACGATAATCGTTCCGACCCCAAGATCCTTCAGGATGAGCGTCGTCAAAATACTGGATTGGATGTCTTCGCCAATGGCGACAACCACCACGTCAAAATTGCGGATGCCCAGTGCACGAAGCGCCTCTTCATCCGTTGAATCCGCTGATACGGCATGCGTAACCATATTCGATACCGCCTGGGTGCGCTGTTCATCCGAATCGATGGCAAGCACGTCAAACCCCATCTCGCTCAGAGTGTTCGCAACACTGGAGCCAAAGCGCCCCATACCGATGACGGCGTACTGCTTTTTCGCCATATGTTAACCTCCACGACTATAAGAAGTCTATCCTGATTATTATATCACAGCAGGTGAAAAACTTGAATTTTGCCACCTGCCTCGGGGCACATTACTAAAGAATATCATTACAATTCAGACTGAGCCCTGGGAAGCGGGACGTCGTTCGCACCGATATATGGAGCGGGCGGCTCTGACGTGAAGGGTTCATACTTTTTAGCCTGGAGGGAAAACGATCATGTCAATTCTTCTCGACCTGCGCCAAGCCATTGTCCATAAGGTCCATGATTCCAATGAAGCCGAGCTTCGTGAAATGATTGAAGGATCCGTCGACGGTCCGGAGCAGGCGCTCCCTGGCCTCGGAGCGATCTTTGAGATGATGTGGAAAAATATCGACACGAAGCAGCAGAACGAGCTCGTCCACGTGGCTCATGAGCACCTCAAGACGATTAAGCCGGGTCCACTGACTTAACAAAGACGCCGGTGCGTTTACCGCAACGACAAATACCCCTCCGCTGGGAAACAGCTGAGGGGTATTTCCTATTATAGAAGCTTCAGCAGACTTAAGGAGCCGTCTCCAAAAACTTCGCGGTCGGATTTTTTTCCATCGCGGTCCGCATCGCATATTCGTTTTCGAACAGCACGACATAGTTGCCCTTCTTATCCTTCACCAGCGTCGAGTTGATGCGGAATTTGCTCGGATCGATCTGGTCATCCACGATCCAGCGGGCGAACTGGTACGGCATCCGCTGCAGCTGCACATCCACGCCGTACTCGCCTTTCATCCGGTATTCGAATACTTCGAACTGCAGCTGGCCGACAACGCCGAGAATCGTATCGTCGAAGCTGACCGTATGGAACACCTGAATGGTCCCTTCCTCCGTCAGCTGGTCGATGCCCTTCTGATACTGCTTATGCTTCAGGGCGTTCTTGACCGTTACCTTGGAGAAAATCTCCGGCGAGAACGTCGGCAGCTCGTCAAAGACGATTTCGCTGCCTTGGCTCAGCGAGTCGCCGATCCGGAAAATGCCCGGGTCAAACAGCCCTACGATATCGCCAGGATACGCCTCATCGACGATGTCGCGGTCCTGTGCCAGGAACTGCTGCGGCTGCGACAGCTTGATGTCCTTGCCGACCCGCACATGCTTGACGGTCATGCCGCGCTGGAACTTGCCGGACACGATCCGCATGAAAGCGATGCGGTCCCGGTGGGCCGGGTTCATGTTCGCCTGGATTTTGAAAATGTATCCCGAGAACTTCTCGTTCGTCGGCTCGATCAACCCAGCCGTGCTGCGGCGCGGCTCCGGCGGCGGGGCCAGCTGCAGGAAGTTCTCCAGGAACGTCTGCACCCCGAAGTTGTTGATCGCACTGCCGAAGAACAGCGGCGTCAGTTCGCCCTTTTGTACCTTTTCCAGGTCAAATTGGTCCCCCGCTACGTCCAGCAGCTCCAGGTCCTGGCACAGCTGATCGTGCAGGTAATCCCCCGCCATCTCACGGATAACCGGATCGTTATAGTCCTCCACCTTCTGTACCTGAATGGTCGAGTGGTCGTTCCCCTGGAACAGCTCGACCTGATTCTTCATGCGGTCGTAGACACCGCACAGCTCGCGTCCGGTCCCGATCGGCCAGTTCATCGGCACGGAGCGGATGCCAAGCACCTGCTCCAGCTCCTCCATCAGGTCGAACGGACTCCGGCCTTCACGGTCGAGCTTGTTAATAAACGTAAAAATCGGAATGCCCCGCTTCGCGCAAACCTGGAACAGCTTGATCGTCTGGGCCTCGACCCCTTTGGCCACGTCGATCAGCATGACGGCGCTGTCGGCAGCGGTCAGCGTACGGTACGTATCTTCACTGAAGTCCTGGTGACCCGGGGTGTCCAGAATGTTGACCCGATGTCCGTTATAGTCGAACTGCATCACCGACGAAGTAACCGAAATCCCCCGCTGCTTCTCGATTTCCATCCAGTCACTGGTCGCGTGCTTGCTCGCTTTGCGCGCTTTGACCGTACCAGCCAGCCGGATCGCGCCGCCGAACAGGAGCAGCTTCTCCGTTAATGTTGTTTTACCTGCGTCCGGGTGGGAGATAATCGCGAACGTCCGACGCTTCTCCACTTCCTGCTGCAGCGTATCATCTATCGCTTTGCTCATTTCACTATTCCCTTCATCACTAAAGTCATGTCTATTATTGTATCACATTCTCTACGCAAATCACCCCCATGCAGAGGCTGCATGAGGATGATTTCATTTCAGGCTATGTCTTTAGTGAAACATAAGGCAAGCACCGGCACAACGGTTTTATTTGCCAATTTGCCACACGACGTTGTCCTCTTCCTGGCCGTTCACCGGCCACCAGTGGAAGCCGTCCGCTTTCAGCAGTTCGTCCGTTTCCTTCGGTCCCCAGGACCCGGCAGGATAATAAGAGATATCGCCCTGATTTTGCGCCCAGGCTTCGGCGATTTTATCGACGAAGGACCATGCCGACGCCACTTCATCCCAGCGGGTGAAATACGTCGATTCGCCGCGGGCTGCATCATGCAGCAGGCGCTCATACGCTTCAGGCGAGTTGATGCCGACCATGCAGCTCTGGCAGAAGTCCATCGCGAGCGGCTCGATTTCGTTTTCGGAGCCCGGCTTCTTCGCGTTGATCTTTACGTAGATGCCTTCCATCGGGTTCACCCGGATGACCAGCAGGTTCGGTTCGAGCTTGTATTTTTTTCCCAAATACACGTTGTTCGGCATGCTCTTGAATTCCACGACGATTTCCGTCGTTTTGACCGGGAGGCGTTTGCCTGTCCGGATATAGAACGGTACGCCCGCCCACCGGAAATTATCCACGAACAGCCGCGCTGCAAAATACGTTTCCGTATTGGAATTCGGGTCGACCTTGTCCTCCTCACGATAGGCTGGCAGGTCCTTACCACGGGCAGAGCCCTTGATGTACTGGCCGCGGATGACGTTCTTCTTCACTTCTTCCGCTGTCTCGTAAGGCCGGAGCGAACGGAGCACCTTCACCTTCTCGTCACGAATGTCCTCCGGCAGCAGGCGGCTAGGCGGCTCCATCGCGATCATCGTCAGCATCTGCAGCATATGGTTTTGTCCCATATCCCGGAGTGCGCCGGCATGGTCGTAGTACCCTCCGCGCTCTTCAACACCGACGGTTTCGCTCAGCGTAATCTGCACGTTGGCAATATGCTTGTTGTTCCACAGCGGCTCAAAAAACGCGTTGGCAAAGCGGATGACTTCGATATTCTGCACCATTTCCTTGCCCAGGTAGTGGTCGATGCGGTATATTTCTTCTTCTTTAAAGACCTGGCGAATCTGTTCGTTCAGCTCTTCAGCCGATTTCAGATCGTAGCCGAACGGCTTCTCGATGACGAGACGGTTCCAGCCTTCGGCATCCAGCATGCCGCCCTTTTGCAGGTTAAACGATACGCTGCCGAACAGCTCCGGCGCCAGGGCCAGATAGAACAGGCGGTTGCCCGGAATGCCGAACTGCTTCTCCAGCTTCACTGTCTGTTCGTTTAATTCACGGAATCCGTCGACGTTGTTGATATCGAGGGACTTATATTCAAAATGCTGCGCAAACGTCTTCCAATTGTCGTTGTCCTCCGCCTTGTAACGGCAAAATTCCTGAATCGACTGGAAGATGTCCTCACGGAACTCCTCCTGGGTACGCGGACGCCGCGCGACGCCGATGACCGCAAAATCCTCGGCTAATTTACCTTCACGGTACAAACTATAAATGGCAGGAAACAGTTTGCGTTTGGCCAAATCCCCGGTTGCCCCGAAAATAAAAAATACAGCACCAGGTGTTTTGAGTGCTTCAAGATTTTGATTTTCAGTCATGGCTCCTCATTCTTTCTATGTCGTATTTTGGTCTCTTCAAAATCCCGATTTTACACCATAATTTGGTGGCATAAAATGATTGATGTCATTTTAGCACATTCATCAGCATGATGCTATCCGTTTAACTTCGTGGTAAATCAAAAATTTCTTTCTGCGTGCTGGGCAGGTCTAATACTCAATCGTAATGACCGGAAGCCCGATCGTCACCCGGCTGCTGCCGGTCGATTGATCCTCATGAACCGCCACCTGCATGTTCAGAACCTTCCCTCCGCTTTGGATGCCTGACCGCAATGAAGGCACCTCGTAAGCGTTGCTGACCGTAGTCGCATCCTCGTAGGATTCCGCTTTTGTCGCCGCCATATTTCTGAAAATGCCATCCTCTACCGCTTTCATGGTCGAACCGGCAGTATGCTCCCCTTTAACCGTTCCCTGCAAAGAAGCATTCCATTCAGCATCGATGCCGTTTTCGTGCAATGCCTGTCCGTATTCCGACTGGAGTTCAGTCAAGGCGCTCAGCTGCTCATCACCAGCCGCCTCCAGTTGAATAATAATATAACTGCGATCCTCTGAAATCTCCTGCCAGTTAAACCGCACGTTAACGCCATTTTTCGTATCCACGACCCGGTACGTCAAGTGACCGCCTTCCGTCAGCCGCTGTACTCCCGGAAGATTCAGTGATTGGGACAGCCCCTCGGCCGCCTCGTACGCATCCTGATTTCCGTTGGCTTCCCAGTCTCCCTGCCACTTCACAACCAGACGCTGCGGCACGTCTACCACTTCATTTCCCAGCTTCAAGAGGGTGCGCAATTCTTCCGGATCCTGATGGGACGGCGCCGACGTCTGATTCGCGCTGTACCACAAATACCCCATCCATACCAAAGCCGCTATGCATACCGCCAAACCTAAACCTGCCCATCTCCGGACTGCCATCATCCCTCATACATCCCTTCACCAGGAAATCTATCAATCTACTAAAAGGATGTCCGTTTCCGGGGCGATTATACCTAAAGCCGAACGATAGGCGAAATTGGGTGAATGACCATAGCCGCGTCCATGGGCCATGAATACACTGGTTAATAAAAATGATAAGGGAGGTTCGCACACTTCCATGATCCCTATTTACCCATTAACAGAAGAAAATATTCGGCAGCACTGCGGCAAAATGGTCGCCGCCTGTATGTATGACGGCAGAGTATATACCGGAAAGCTGACGGAGTGCAAAGACGGCCATATTATTCTGAACGGGCCGGAAGGCACCCAGCTGCACGGCGCCAAAGTAAAGGGCGGCTATAAAAAACGCGCAAAGGGGCCTGTAGCCAAAGCTCCGGAAAAAGCCACCGTCCGCGCCTTCTATCCTTATTATCCGTATGGCTATGGATTCGGCTTTGGAGCTGGCCTGGCGCTAAGTCTGGCCACTCTCGGGCTGCTGTTTTTGATTTAGCGGTCTTCAAAACTTACACATTATGATCTAAAAAAGCCCCTGGAAGCTATCCGCTCCTCAGGGGCTTTTCATCTGCTATGGACTAATTTGCTTTGGATTCAACCTAACTATTCCGCCAGACCGTTCTTGTAAGCGTAGATCGCCGCCTGCGTGCGGTCGTCTACGCCCAGTTTCGCCAGGATGTTCGTCACATGGAACTTGACCGTTTTGATTCCAATGATGAGGTCATCGGCGATTTCCTGGTTGGACTTGCCCTGCGCCAATAGGCGGAGCACATCCATTTCGCGGTCGGTCAGCTCCTTGTGCGCCGGGGCCTCCACCTCCGGATGGCGGAACCGGTTCATCATTTTGGAGGCGACCTGCGATTCCAAGACCGATTGGCCGCGCGCCGCGGCGCGGATGGCGTCGGCGATTTCGCTTGCGCGCGACGTCTTTAGCAGGTAGCTGAATGCGCCGGCCTCGATAACCGGGTACATTTTCTCGTCGTCCAAATAGCTTGTCAGCACGATCACCTTGCAGTCCGGGTACAGCTTCAGCAGCTGACGCGTCGCCTCAATCCCGTCCATGCCCTCCATCACCAGGTCCATCAGGACGACGTCGGGTTTGTATTCCCGGGCAAGGCGGATGCCTTCCTCCCCGCTGCCTGCTTCGCCGACGACTTCGATGCCGTCCTCGGTCCCCAGCACGGCTGCCAGACCGATCCGTACCATCTCGTGGTCATCGACGAGCAGCACTTTAATCATGGGTGTTTCCATTTCCAAGATCCTCACTCCCTGCTTTGTCTTCAGATACAATCGGCACGGTAATTTCGATTCGCGTTCCCTTACCGGGCGCCGTAATAATTTGGATCGATCCGCCGATTTCATTGACGCGTTCCTGCATATTGGAAAGGCCGTAAGAGGCCTGTTTTGTCTCGTTTAGTTCAAAGCCCTGGCCGTCGTCACGCAGCATGACCCAGACCATGTCTTTCTTTTGGTGAATCCGGATTTCCATCTTATCCGCTTTGGCATGCCGGAGCGTGTTAGACATCGCCTCCTGGATGATGCGGAACAGATGGTTTTCGATTCCTTTTACCAGGTGGATGCCTTTGTCCATTTCAAACACGATTTCCATCGGAACCTTCACTTTGAGCTCTTTGATCAGCTCACCGAGGCCTTGCTCCAGCGGCTTGCCCTCCAGATAGACCGGCCGGAGATGCAGCAGCAGCGCTCTCATTTCCGATTGGGCCACGGCGGCCATTTCTTCGATGAGCGCCACCTGGCGCTGGGCCTTGTCAAAATCCTTCTCAAGCGTCCTCCCCACGGCCGTCGCCGTCATCGATATCGCAAACAGCTGCTGGGATACCGCATCATGCAGCTCCCGCGCCAGCCGCTGGCGCTCTTCTACGATCGCCGATATCCGCGCCTGCTCGGCCAGCTGGGCATTATTCGTGGATAAGCGCTGAAGGGAGTTGACCTGCTCCTCCCACTTTTTGCTGATGCGTCCAAGCTGCTCGCCAAGGCGCCCGACCTCGTCGCTGCCAAGCTCCGGTACGGAGCGGGCGACGTTCCCTTTTTCCCAGGAGAGCAGCGTTTCCCGCAGCCGTTCCAGCTTCAATTTTACCCGGTAGCTCTGATAGAACCCGAAGATAGCTCCCAGACCGATCGGAACCAGGATCAGCGTAGCACCGGCCTGCAGCGTTTTTTGCCAAGAATCAAACGGGGCCAAATAACCATATGTATAAAGTACGTAAAAAATGATCAGGAGCATAACAAAAGAAAGAAGGGCCCCCTCGCCCATGCTCCGGGAGACCATATTAGCCGGTTTTCTGGTTTTCATCAGGGAACCCTCCTCCTATGACAGATCAATATCAACATCTCCTACCAGGTAGGAAATATGGAATTTAACTTTGTATTCGCTGGTCTCATAATTAGGGGATTTCCAGTTCAAACGGTTCATCAAACCGTTATCCCGGTGCCCTCTGAAATCGATCGCACCGAACAGGACGAACACTTCAAGCTCCACCCCGTAATACTCCGGAATTTTGATGTCCGTATCCCCCATGATGCCTTGAAACATCATCACCGTACGGTGTTCCTCGGGGATCGCAAGCGACAAATCCAGATCGGCTTCGTTGATGACATGCCAGACGCTCTGGCTTCTCATAGCCCAAGGGACCTGGTCCCAATTGTAATGACCCGAAAATCCCTGCTTCTGCAGGTACCCGTCCCGGTTTTGTACTTTCCTTGCCTTTACAAAAAACCATCCCAGGGAGATTAGCGCAATCCCCAGCACGATCAGCAAATGATCAATCAGCAGCAGGATGGCGCCCACCGCAACGAGACGGTAGCCCCTCTTCACTTTTCCGCCGCGAATCGTATAAATTCCCATAAGAATGAATAAGAGGGCGACGATGGTAAAAAAGCCGACCCACCTGCCGAAGAGCATGAGGAGGCCGATCCCGATGAGAATCAGCGCAATGAAGCGATTTCTTTTTTCCATGCCGCACCTCCTTATGATGTCTTGGTTTATCGGAAAAGTAAGACCGGAAAAGCCATAGGATTGTGACGGGCACACTCCTTATGGCTTCACCGGGATCCAGGAAGATGTGAATGAGGTCTCGCGCCCTTATTCCATTCTTCCTAGCATATCATATTGTCCGCAAAATTGAATACTTATTCTTTATTCGATTTGGAAGGAGCGGCAGCCGGCGGGTTCAGCTTGCTTTTCAGCGCGCTGAGCTGTTCTTCCACCTTCAGCTGCTTCTCCGCATCGACCGGGCTGGTGAAAGCGGATGTTGTTTCCGGACGGTAAGGGGCACGCATCACATCGGCTTCAGCTTCCATTTGCATGATCTTTTCTTCCATGCGGTGGAATCCAAGGGACGCGCTGCCGCTTTCGATCGTATGCAGGCTGCTGATTTGAGACATTTGCTTTTTGGCTTTCGCCATTTGCGCACGGGCTACGAGCTCATTGCGCTTGTTGCGCATTTTGTAGAACTCGTCTTTCATGTCATGGAGCTGCTGTACCAGTTCTTTAGCTTGTGCCTCGGATTGAGCGTGCAGTTCTTGGTACTCGGACAGTTTTTGGTCAAAATAAATCTTTTCCTCGAGCAGCTTGCGCGCTACTTCTTCCTGGCCGTTACGAAGTGCCAGTTCAGCTTGTGCCTCACGTTGGCCGGCCATCTTCACGGCTTCTTCCACGCGCTGCTTCATGCGGCGTTCATTGGCCATTTGCTTCGCTACTGTAACTTCCGCGTCATGGATTTCTGCCTCCATATCGCGCAGATACTGGTTCAGCATAATTACCGGATCTTCAACTTTATCCAATACCTCGTTCACCGATGCTTTCGTCATATCCTTAATTCTTTTAAATACTCCCATGTTTTACACTTCTCCCTTCTCGTACTTAGATAATTTTTTTTTCAATTCCTCAAGCTCTTTCTTCATGGCTTTCTTCTCGATATCTTCCATCATGGCGTCCAGGTCGGATGCGGACGAGCTGTATCCGCCCGGTCTGCCTCCGCCGTAAGGCGAACCGTTGTATTTGGCTCTAGGGTCAAAAGATTGGGCACCATAAGCGCCGTTGCCTTGCTGACCGTTGCCGTAGTAGCTGCCGGACCCCATACTATTGCCGTAGTATCCGCCCCCAGCTGCCCCCGGTCCCGGTCCATATGGATTAAAAGGTGTCGTAGGTTCTTTAGGGATGACCAAAGCCGCGATAAAGTAGATGAACAGCGTGGTCCCGCCGGTAAATGGGATACTGATCAAAAACAGGATCCGCAGCAGCGTGGAATCGATGCCAAAGGTATCGGACAGACCGCCGCACAAACCGGTGACCATTTTATCGCGGGTCGATCGGTATAGCTTGCTCATGACGTTACTCCTTTCCGCTGTTGTTCAGCTTTTCCTTCAGGCGGGCCAGCTCCCTTTCCAGCACGCTGGATACCGTTCCGCTGGCTTGCTCGAACAGTTCCTGACCGCCGCGGCGCAGGTCGCGCAGACTGCGTGCTTCAAATTCCCAATCGGAAATGCGGTCTTCCAGACGGTTGAACATCTTGGGAACATCCTGTCCGCCAAAACCTTCCATGCGCTGATTCATCCGCTGCTGAAGTCTGAGGGTTTCCATCCGTGCCGCGTAGTATTGACGTTTGCTGTACACGGTTTGGTACTCCAATTTCAGGTCGTTCAGTTGATTTTCCAGCTCGGTGAGCGACTGGCGGGTTGTATCCAGCAGTCCTCCGTATTGCTCGAGCTTTTCTTCATAGATTATTTTTTCCTGCAGTGCGAGCTTGGCTAGATGATCCTCGCCGGCCTTCAGAGCCAGCAGCGCCTGCTCCTCACGCTTTTCCTTCATGTTGGATGCCTGATCCACTTGCTGCTTCAGCTGTCTCACGTGAGCGGAGTACTGCTGAACGAGCTTCTCGGCTTCCATAATATCGTCACGCGTTGATGCCAAAAACTGATCGATCAACCGTACCGGGTCCTGACTTTGTTCCAAACGTTCATTTAATGTCGCTACGGTGATATCCCGTACCCTGCGAAATACGCTCATCTGTTTTTGCTCCCTCCTTATAAGCTGTGATCGCCTATTCGTTTGATTGTATTTATTAAAGGTAATTCTTTGTTACCGTTACATCCACTTCGACGACTTCTTACCTTTCAGCAGCATAATCCCGAACACTACCAGGGCAATTCCCAGCAGCGGTCCGATGATCCAGGACAGCTTCGCCAGAAGTCCCATGACACCGAATGCGAGGATAATCGTACCGATGACCACCTTACCTCTGCGAATTCCATAATAGCCGAGCACGATCATCAGGATCGGGAAGATCAATCCGATCAGCCTGCCGAATAATGGAGCGAATACTCCCAGGAGCATCAGTGCCCCGATTGCGATCAATACGATCGCCCAACCAGAAGTTTTATTTGTTCTCATGCATTGTCACCGCCTTTCGTTTGTATCAACCTTATGACTCTATTTTAGGTTCAATCCGGGTTTTCCAAAACGGACCCAAGACGGTTTTTAATCCTAGACCTAAGTCGGGGGAAGGCTCGGACCTTAGACGAAGCAAGCTTTTCTGCATGTAACGCGGCAGCCACATCCTCCACTGGCAGCTCCAATTGCCCGTTTATAGGGCATGATCAACACGCTATGGAACTTCAATGAGCAGTTTACTTATACAATGCTTGGGATAGGGAGTCGTTGGAGGCTCTGAGCAAGGGATTTAGCACTTAGCTAAAGAAACATTGAGCCTGCTTAGCCCAGGTAAAGCCGGCTGGAATGGTTTATCAACTTTAATCAAGGATGGGGAAAACGTTCAAAGGGAGTAATGGTATAACGAACGGATTGATCAGAGGATCTTTAAATACCATACAGTCATACAAATAAACGCAATACGAATTAATATGGCTGCCTTTCTGCGGGATATCATCAGGTGGCTGATTAGAAGGAGAAGTGCAAGTGTACAGCAGGATGAGGGATTAACGAACGACGAACGATGGCTCGGTGTACAATGTTAGTCTATACAAGAAAAAGCCTTGGATATTTTCCAAGGCTTTTCTCTATGATGCCGGTGAAGGGACTCGAACCCCCACGGTTTCCCTCACGATTTTGAGTCGCGCGCGTCTGCCAATTCCGCCACACCGGCATATTCAGTTAAAAAAATGGCGCGCCCTAAGAGATTCGAACTCCTGACCTTTTGATTCGTAGTCAAACGCTCTATCCAGCTGAGCTAAGGGCGCATATGAAGTTAATGGAGGCGCCACCCAGATTCGAACTGGGGATAAAGCTTTTGCAGAGCTGTGCCTTACCACTTGGCTATGGCGCCGAAATCAAATGGAGCGGACGACGGGAATCGAACCCGCGACCCTCGCCTTGGCAAGGCGATGCTCTACCGCTGAGCCACGTCCGCTTAAACTGGCTGGGGATATAGGATTCGAACCTATGCATGACGGAGTCAAAGTCCGTTGCCTTACCGCTTGGCTAATCCCCAACAAGATTGTCATTATAAGTTATGGGGCGATCGATGGGACTTGAACCCACGAATGCCGGAGCCACAATCCGGTGCGTTAACCCCTTCGCCACGACCGCCATAATAAAAGATATGAAGCTGTATTTCGAATGGCAGGGGCAGCAGGAATTGAACCCACACTAACGGTTTTGGAGACCGCTGTTCTACCTTTAAACTATGCCCCTATAATAAAACTGGTGGAGGCTGATGGATTCGAACCACCGAACTCGTACGAGAACAGATTTACAGTCTGCTGCGTTTGGCCACTTCGCTAAGCCTCCATATGGTGCCGGCGAGAGGACTTGAACCCCCAACCTACTGATTACAAGTCAGTTGCTCTACCAATTGAGCTACACCGGCTTTTATGCTTATTATTAAATTCATGGTGGCTCGGGACGGAATCGAACCGCCGACACGAGGATTTTCAGTCCTCTGCTCTACCGACTGAGCTACCGAGCCTAATTTTGTTTCTATCAAGAGTATTATTGCAACAAACTAAACTCTCAAGAAAATAAATGGCGGAACCGACGGGATTCGAACCCGCGATCTCCTGCGTGACAGGCAGGCATGTTAGGCCTCTACACCACGGTTCCACGGCCAATTATGTATCTCCATAAATAAGGAGATAAATTGCGGGGGCAGGATTTGAACCTGCGACCTTCGGGTTATGAGCCCGACGAGCTACCGGACTGCTCCACCCCGCGTCATTAAAAAATATTTATTTTCTTTAAAGTATACATGGTGGAGGCTGAGGGGATCGAACCCCCGACCCTCTGCTTGTAAGGCAGATGCTCTCCCAGCTGAGCTAAGCCTCCATAAGAAACACTTTTAATATCTTAGCAGATAAACCACTAAAAAGGCAAGCATTTTTTCTTTGGATTCTCATCCCTGAAGCTAATAATTAAAGTGGTGACCTGTATGGGATACTCTCACTTCGTTCGAGACTGCGATGCATATGCTATCGAAGTAACGCTCCGACGAACCCTTTTTGGATTCTCATCCCTGATGCAAGCAATAAAAGTGGTGACCCGTATGGGATTCGAACCCATGTTACCTCCGTGAAAGGGAGGTGTCTTAACCCCTTGACCAACGGGCCAAACTATAATGGCGGAGAGAGAGGGATTCGAACCCTCGAGACGCTTTTGGCGCCTACACGATTTCCAATCGTGCTCCTTCGGCCAACTCGGACACCTCTCCATAATGGCTCCCCGAACAGGACTCGAACCTGTGACAACTCGATTAACAGTCGAGTGCTCTACCAACTGAGCTATCAGGGAACAATATTTAATTCAAGTGTTTGATCACTTGAAAACTAGATACGAAACGAATCTGCGAATTAATAAGCATATGCTTCCGTAGCAAGCTTTCTTTCAGAAAGCTTTTAGGATAAGCCCTCGACCGATTAGTATTGGTCAGCTCCATGCATTGCTGCACTTCCACCTCCAACCTATCTACCTCGTCGTCTACAAGGGGTCTTACATACTGGGAAATCTCATCTTGAGGGGGGCTTCACGCTTAGATGCTTTCAGCGCTTATCCCGTCCGTACGTAGCTACCCAGCCATGCTCCTGGCGGAACAACTGGTGCACCAGCGGTACGTCCATCCCGGTCCTCTCGTACTAAGGACAGCTCCTCTCAAATTTCCTACGCCCACGACAGATAGGGACCGAACTGTCTCACGACGTTCTGAACCCAGCTCGCGTACCGCTTTAATGGGCGAACAGCCCAACCCTTGGGACCTACTTCAGCCCCAGGATGCGATGAGCCGACATCGAGGTGCCAAACCTCCCCGTCGATGTGGACTCTTGGGGGAGATAAGCCTGTTATCCCCAGGGTAGCTTTTATCCGTTGAGCGATGGCCCTTCCATGCGGTACCACCGGATCACTAAGCCCGACTTTCGTCCCTGCTCGACTTGTAGGTCTCGCAGTCAAGCTCCCTTCTGCCTTTGCACTCTTCGAATGATTTCCAACCATTCTGAGGGAACCTTGGGGCGCCTCCGTTACTCTTTAGGAGGCGACCGCCCCAGTCAAACTGCCCACCTGACACTGTCCCCATACCGGATTACGGTACCAGGTTAGAACCTAGATACGATCAGGGTGGTATCCCAACGGCGCCTCCACCCAAGCTGGCGCTCAGGTTTCAAAGGCTCCCACCTATCC
>NZ_MBRK01000001.1:7160028-7175028 GCF_002224835.1 Paenibacillus sp. SSG-1 | reverse complement strand
ATCAGCTCGATCTTGGCCCAATGCTTCAACGAATTCAGCACACTGTGGTAAGCATCCGTGTAAAAGCCTTCCTGCATATAACGTTTGGCTTCCACGTACATCCATAGAAAATGTGAAAATTCATACAGCATCTTCCGGTCCCTTAGCGGCTGCCTGAATTCAATGAAATCTTGGCGAAGCTGCGCCAGCCGGGCATACGGATCGTGAACGATCTCTCCCTCCATGAAACATTTCACCAGGTCCCCCTTCTCGCCGGCCACCAGCCAACGCCGAAGCGAGCCCAAACTGACATGCAGCACTTGGCAGCGCAGTTCCCCTGCCATCGTATGTTCTACGGTTAACGGTTTATCTTCTTGTTCGCGAACGATTAGTATAATAAGATCAAAGTCATGCAGCAGCGATCCATCAAATTTATGACCCTCTTGGCGAAAAATAATAGTTCCCATGGCATCGACATAAACCGACTCTCCATAAAAAAAGGACAAATTGGACAAATTCACGTCTCCCTCCATGCATTCCTTGGCGAAAATGAGCCAATTCAGTTATAATATACTTCTACATGTCCATGTCAGTTCCTTCTTTTTGTAAATACAACAAATTTGATGATAGGAGCTAAAGATTCATGATTTTCAATCAAGCGAAAATTAACGCTTTTCGTCTTTGGGGCCTGCTGCTGACGATGCTGGGTATGGGTCTGATGGTTCTGGGGACGGCCGGTATCGTATTTTGGGGACATGCCGGTAAGGTGTTCGCAGCCATCGGTCTTGTGATTGGCCTGATTTCCATGATGGGCAGCCTCGGCATATATTTCTGGGCCGGCATGCTGTCAACCAGCGCGCTGCAGCTCGAATGTCCGGAATGTCACAAATTGACCAAAATGCTCGGAAAAACCGACCGCTGCATGTTCTGCCGCACGATCCTGACGCTGGATCCTAACCAGGCGAATATTACTCCTGAAGAGCTGCAAGCCGCTCAGCAAGGCCAGGGAGCCCAAGCAACGCCGCATCATCATTAAATACAAAAAAAACCGGTACGACCTGATCACAGGCTGTACCGGTTTTTTATTACATAAAGTATAAGTGCTGATTCAATAAGGTAATTACTGCTGTATTCCTTTTAACACTTTCCAGGCATCCTCCGTCCCGAAGCTTCGCGTCCATGCCGCAACGCCGCCCAATTTGAGCGACTTGGCCAAGTCCACTCTCGCCTGCAGGGATACCGCGTCTTCAATCCATATTTTTTTCAGGACTCCGTCTTCCTTATACTCCACATAATGCTGCTTCACGTCTTCCAGATACTTCGGCTTCAGTTTCTTTTCGGCCAAAATATCTTTGACGGTCTTCATGCCGACCGCTTTGGAGGACACTTCGACTTTCCCGTTCTTGCTCGCTTCCGACCAGATCCGCGTATACAACGGCACGGCCAGTATCAACTTCTGTGGCGGCACGTCGTCCTCATCCAGGATCTTTCGCGCAGCCGCTTCCGCCCAAGGGAGGGAAGAAACCGAGCCGGCTTCCGGACTTGATGCCCAATGCTCATCGTAAGCCATCAGCATAATAAAATCCGCGGCTTCGCTCAGTGCACTGCGGTCCAGAAATTTAGACCACAGCTCGCTGCTTGATTTCGGCGTGACGTCAACCGATAAGATCAGTCCTCGATCCTGTGCCAGCGGCTTCAATTCACGCACAAACTGCGTAATATTGGGGCCGTCCTTCGTTTTTACATTTTCAAAATCGATGTTGATCCCGTCCAGATGATACATCTGCGCCAGCTCCAGCAGCTGGCTGATCGTATTCAGCCGCGTTTCGTAGGTGGCCATCGCGCTCGTAGTTATGTCCGCATCGAAGCTGTTATTGATCAGCCCCCATACCTCCATCTTGCGGGCGTGGGCTTTATTCACATAGGCCATATCCGCATTGCTGCGCACGTTGCCCTTGCCGTCGATAATGCTGAACCAGGTCGGGCTGACGACGTTGACACCGTTCAGTCCGTCCAATACGGCCGGATCGGGTTTGTTCTGATAGACTGCTTCCCACGCCAGGTTGACGGGCTTGCCTTTCCAGCTGCGCTCCGCCCGGGTTGGCGGGATAGGCGGAATTTCGATCGTCTTTGTGTCCCCAAGTGAGACTTCATCCTTGCGGACATACCCGCTGTAGCCGTTATCCATCTGGGCGAAATACCAGGATCCCTTCGAATCCCAAATCCGCAGAGGGGTACCACCCTTCATGTCAGCCAGAATCGGCGAGTGAATGGAATCCCCTTGTCTGAGCTTCACCTTATCGTCAGGCTGGCCTTTGGCCGCCCCCATCTGGATGGTATCCCCGGCTTTCATCAAAATGACGGCACCCGTAGCGGCATCCTCATGGATGTTAACCCCGTACAGTTCCTTAAGCGGCTGAATCGGCATGTACGGCACGCCGTCCTTTTCCTCCGGAGCAAACCGGAGCTCAACCGGCTTGTTGTTCAGCTGCGCTTTTTTCTGTCCTGTCTGCAGCCGCATGACCCGTACTGGCGTCGTCAAAATGATGGACTGGGTCCCTGATTCATATCGAATCGTCGGATCCACCACCTTCTGCAGTACCGGCAGCGGAAGCATCAGCTGTTCACCGGCTCCTTCGGCTGGTTCTGCCTGAAGCTTCCCTTCCACGAAAATAGGCTTGTCCATGCCGCGCCAATCCGGTTTTTCATGCAAAGGATTCGGTAGAATTTCGGTCACCGTCAGATAGGCCCCGGCAATGATCAGGCACAAGCCCAGGAATATCGTAAAGCGCCTCCCCGCTGAGGGGCGGCGTCTGCGTCTTCTTCTGTTCACTCGCTAATCCTCCGTCATTTTATTCAAATTATGCCTTCCGGTAGGTTCCGGATGATCGGAAAGTGCTGCCTGAAAAACAAAAACGTGAAGAATCCTTTGCAGGAGTCCGCACGTTTCAAAAATCATTGTTCTTTGCAAGAACTGCATATCCCATAAAGCTCCATCCTCAAGTCCTTGACCTTGAATCCAGTGCTCTGTTCCGCTGTATGCTCCACATCCTTCAGGGAAGGATACATGAAATCTTCAATTTTGCCGCATTTCTCGCAGATCACGTGGAAGTGATCCGACACGTTGGCATCAAAGCGGCTCGAATTATCTCCATAGGTCAGCTCATGGACCATTCCCGCTTCCATAAACATCTTCAAATTGTTATATACGGTCGCGACGCTCATGCTCGGAAACTTGGGCTCGAGTGCGCGGTATATCTCATCCGCCGTCGGATGGTTCATGGACTCCATCAAATAGGCCAAAATCGCATGACGTTGGGGCGTAATCCGAACACCTGTTGCCTTCAGTTGTTCTAGTGCATGTTGGACTCGCGTAGACATGATTCCCACCGCCTTTAATGTTTTAACATAGTCGTTAATAACTTTATTGTACGTTTATCTTTTGAGCTTTGTCAACGGACCCCGCCCCACAGAAGCCGTTAAAGCTTCCATGTTCATCCTTTTCTAATATTTATTCACATTTAGTTCGCTATTGCCTTCGACATGAATCGTATAGTCACCGGTGCCGATCTCGCCGGTAATGCTCTTCTTGTCCACGACAAACTCGGGGAACATATTATGAATATCGCCATAGCTGATCGTCCCGTCAATAGCGTAGTTGCCTTCCCCAGGCAAATCAAGGATAAGCTCCCCGACAGCGCTGTAGATGTCCCAGTTTCCGCCGACGGAGTTCGATCTTGCCGTAATATCGCCGTTGAGCGACTCTGCCGTCAAATCCGATTTGATGTCATCCACATAAATGTTGCCGTTCTTGGTGCTTACGTTGATTCTTCCCTGGGCCCGAATAACCGACAGATTCCCGACCTGGGATGTCAGCGCAACAGAATCGGAAACATCGATCGCCTCCATATTCCCCCGGTTGGTCGTGAGATCAACCGAGCCGGTAACGTTCGCGGCCTGAACGGCCCCGTTCAGCGTTTTTCCTTTAACCTGCCCAAGAATATGGTTCAGCTTAAGTTCGCCATTTGCACTTTCCAGCGTAATTTGCTCAATGGCCTCAACATTATTCAAAGTAATACCGCCGTTCATCGTCCGGACGGAAAAATTAAAGCGGCGGTCTTCCGGCAGCGTAATGGTCAGGTTCATCCGCGGCTGCCTTTTGCCGGATTGCCCGTAAGCCTTGCCTTTGGTTTGGATCGTAACGGTGGTTCCGTCGCTGACATCAACCGTGGATTCCTGCCCGATCACATCCGCTTCCGGCCCCGTAATCTGATCCACCCACATCTCGGTGTCCACCCGAATGTCGTCCACAGGTCCCCGCTGCAGCAGAATATCGCCATTAATATTGTCGACATTCACCGCTTGGGTCTCGAAGGCGACAGGAATCGAAATCGGGTCCTTATCAAACCGCTTACCCTTAGCCTCACTATAGTCCACACCAGCCGCCGTCAAATTCAAACTGACCTTATTCCACAAGTGAAGGTAGTGGTCTTGTTCGGTGACGACAAAGACGGAAGCCGACAGCAGTACGGCCACCAGCACTCCGCGGATATCCAGCCGGAAACGCCCCCAGCCGGGTGTTCGCGATTTCCGCATAAACCAGTACAGCACAATATATTCAGCACCCCACAGGACGGCCAGCAGCGGCCACCATTTTAGCAGGAGCAGCATGTATTCGGTCCCTTGAACCGCATCCGTCAACAGCAGTGCACCGGTCACAACCAGCAGCAGCACGGCAGTAAAACGCCCCACCCGCAATTTGGGTTTTCGGTTCACGTTGTCGATCACCTCTTTCCACGCTGCAGCACGGCCATAAAATCAGGCTATGGTGCAGCGGTTCATCTTCCACGTCTTTGGTTTAAAAACAGGAGCGTCTCCCGAAGCCCGAAAAACAAACCAAGGACGATCAAAACGACCGCAGCCACGGTTTGTCCGTACTGTTCAATAAACATGCCAAGCCATTTGGGCTTCTGATAAAAGGCGATCATCAGCAGCCCGCCGGCAACCAGATATACGCCGAAAGCGATGCTGCGTTCCAAGGCAAAGGGATGCGCCCGTTCCGTCTCCTCTTCATCCGGCAGCTCAAGCCCAGCCCTTCTCCGATGATAAATCACATAATCCGCAGCTTGAAGCACATCATAAACGCTATAAAAATAAGCGACAGGAAATAAAAGCGCGAGCAAAATAAGCAATGGCACGTTGATCTGGATGCCGATGGAAGAAAAATAGAGCAGCGCCGACGCATCTAGCATCAATGCGAATATAAGAGAAATCCCTTTACGGTACAATCCCAGATAAATATGGCCGAGTCCCGGACAAATCGCTGCAAGAAGCCCTGCGGTAAATTTGCGCTTGCGGGAATACAGCCGGCGCTTGCGGACTCCCCGCTCCGCCTTGGAATAAATGCGTAACCGCCGTTTACCTTTCTGCGGTTCGTCCGCTGACTTTGTTGAGTGACGTCCGGCAGAATGCATGCTTGCAGCTCCTTTCTTTAAATGGTCTGGCCGAGTCCTTTTTCCTGATAGTACCCTATTCTGTCCCCTAATTAACAGGTCAATATCTGGATTATCCGGCCTGTCAAAGCAAAAACCCCCGGTCACCCGGGAGCTTTCGGCGTTTTTGTCAGTCTAGGGACACCAGTGTAATTCCTTCCAGCTTCCGGATTTGCGAAGCCAGCTGCAGCGGATCAAAGGAATGCTTGATCAAGACGTGCATCGAGATCTCAAGCGTGGTGGAGGGAGGCTCCAGCTCAAAGGGCGCGGCTGCACTCCGTTCATTAATAATCAATTTTTTCACGGCGATACCTTCCGCCTGCACCAATTCCGAGATCGATTCAAGCAGCCCCGGAACCGAAACGGCGTGGAACGTGAACAGGTGGAGCTTGCTCCCTTTGATATAACGCTGCTCCAGCTTATTAAATACCACGAGCGTCAGTAATATAAGCAGCGTGGCAGCGACGGACGCGAAATAAAATCCGGCGCCGACAGACAAGCCGACCGCAGCGACGACCCACACGGAAGCCGCCGTCGTTAAACCGGTAATGGATTTACCGGTAAACAGAATCGTTCCGGCTCCCAGGAATCCGATCCCCGTAATGACAGCCGATGCCAAACGGGCAGGGTCGATCCGGATGTTCACCTCGTGAACAAATTCGGAGAAGCCGTAAATAGACAGCATAATAATTAACGCCGATCCCATGCACACTAAAATATGAGTTCGGAGTCCAGCCGCGTGGTTGGACCGCTCACGCTCCAGACCGACCAATCCGCCGAGCAGCATAGACAGCAGCAAACGCAGCAAAATATGCACATTATCGATATACCATGGATCCTGCAAGGGTCAACCTCTCCCATTCTGCTGAGGTATTTATTGTGACGATTCGGACGTTCTGTGAAAGGTCGTCAGTTCCACGCCCGGGGCTACCTCGTACCGGTCAAAAGGAACAAAGCCGTATTTGGTGTACAGCGCCACAGCCGGCGTGTTTTTGGTTCCCGTGGACACGATGAACAAGGGAACATCCGGATGAAGATCCAGCACGTGTTGAATCAAGCTGCCCGCAATCCCCTTGCGGAAATGATCGGGATGAACCATCATCCGGCTGATCGTAATCGTATCCGGCACTTCCTGCTCCGTTGCTACCGCTCCGATAAGTTCTCCGTCCTCATTTAGGCATCCGTAAAAATCCTCTTTACACTTACGTATCGTTTCATGGGTATCCATCAGCGGCGGAATATCGCGGAACCCGATCCGCTCCGCCTCCAGCCGGTAAGCCATATGCTGCAGACGCCAGATCTGATCGACCATGTCCTCGTCATCAAGAAACAGTCTGTTTATCATATTCGGAACCACCTCGAGCGCATGCGCGAAAATGAAAATGAATGCTAAATCAAAGGGGCTTGTCACACGGACAAGCCCCAAGGGAAGCTCAAGCTTTTATTGGCTCAATATTTCGGCCAGCAGCTTGTTGACAAGCGCAGGGTTGGCTTTGCCCTTGCTCTCCTTCATGACCTGGCCGACCAGGAAGCCGATCGCTTTCTGCTTGCCTGCCTTGAAGTCCTCAACGGATTGCGGATTTGCCGCGACAACCTGCTCGACGATCGTTTTGATCGCGCCTTCGTCGCTGATCTGCACAAGTCCTTTTTCCTCGACGATCTGCTGTGGCAGCTTGCCGGATTCGAGCATTTCCTTGAATACCGTTTTGGCGATTTTGCTGCTGATCGTGCCCTTCTCGATCAATCCGATCATTTCACCGAGACCGCGGCCGGTAATTTTGAGGGCCGGCAACTCCAGGCCGGTACTGTTCAAGTAT
Source organism: Paenibacillus sp. SSG-1 (assembly GCF_002224835.1). NCBI lineage: Bacteria > Bacillati > Bacillota > Bacilli > Caryophanales > Paenibacillaceae > Paenibacillus > Paenibacillus sp. SSG-1. Next base: position 7,167,740 of record NZ_MBRK01000001.1, on the reverse strand, counting down.
CCGAGGAGGTCGCCCATAATCCAGTTGGAAACCGCTTTGGCATCCTTTGTATAGTTCAGGCTGTCCTCGAAAAAGTCCGCCAGCGGCTTCGAAGATGTAATGACGCCCGCATCATAGCTCGGGAGGCCGTATTCGGAAGTATAGCGCGCCTGCCGGGCATCCGGAAGCTCGGGAATCGTCGCGCGGATGCGCTCCTTCCAGGCTTCATCGATATGAAGTCTGACGAGGTCGGGATCCGGGAAATAGCGGTAGTCATGCGCTTCTTCCTTGCTGCGCATCGACAGCGTCTTGCCGGCGGCCTCGTCCCAGCGGCGTGTCTCCTGCACAACTTTGCCGCCGTCGTCCAAAATTTCCGCCTGGCGGTACTCCTCGTACTCCAGGCCCCGCTGAACGCCGCGGAAGGAGTTCATGTTCTTCAGCTCCGCGCGGGTGCCGAATTCCTTTTGCCCCACCGGACGGATACTGATATTCGCGTCGCAGCGCATGGAGCCTTCCTCCATCTTCACGTCGGAAACCTCGCAGTACTGCATAATCGCGCGGAGCTTCTCCAGGTAGGCTCTCGCCTCTTCCGGCGACGAAATGTCAGGTTCGGACACGATTTCGACAAGCGGCGTTCCGACGCGGTTAAAGTCGACCAGTGACGCAAATCCTCCGTCGACGTGCGTCAGCTTGCCCGCATCTTCTTCCAGGTGAAGGCGGGTAATGCCGATCCGTTTGGTCCGGCCGTCGACTTCGATGTCGATCCAGCCGTTCTCGCCGATCGGCTGGTCGTACTGGGAAATCTGATAAGCCTTGGGCGAATCGGGATAGAAGTAGTTTTTACGGTCGAATTTGCTCACATCGGCGATCGTGCAGTTCAGCGCCATGGCTGCTTTCATCGCGTAGTCGACAGCCTGACGGTTCAGAACAGGCAGTACGCCGGGATGTCCGAGGCAAATCGGGCACGTATGCGTGTTGGGCGGCGCGCCGAATTCGGTGGAGCAGCCGCAGAAAATTTTCGACTTGGTATGCAGTTCGACATGGACTTCCAGTCCAATGACAGTTTCGTATTTGGTTGATGACATATTGTTCTTGCTCCCTCCTGGTCCCGCCTGAGATTACAGCTTCGGCTGCAGCTTATGATGTTCGGTGTTCTGCTCATACGCGTGGGCGACGCGCAGCACCGTCGATTCGTCAAAGGCTTTGCCGATGATCTGCAGGCCGACCGGCAGCCCGTCCGCCAGTCCGCAAGGAACGCTGATCGCGGGGACGCCGGCGAGGCTGACCGGAATGGTCAAAATATCGTTCAGATACATCGTCAGCGGATCATCCACCTGGGACCCCAGCTTGAACGCCGTCGTCGGTGCGGTTGGTCCGATAATAATGTCGTAGTTCTCAAAGACGTTGTCGAAGTCCTGCTTAATAAGCGTACGGGCTTTTTGAGCCTTCAGGTAATAGGCGTCATAGTAACCCGAGCTCAGCGCGTAGGTGCCGAGCATAATCCGGCGCTTGACTTCCGGACCGAAGCCTTTGCTTCTCGACTCGTGGTACAAATCGATCAGGCTGCCAGCATGGTCGGCACGGGTGCCGTAGCGGACGCCGTCGAAACGCGCGAGGTTGGAAGACGCCTCCGACGAGGCGAGAAGATAATACGTTGCCACCGCGTATTCGGTATGCGGCAGGGACACTTCCTCCCACACGGCTCCGAGATCTTCCAGCACCTTCAATGCGGCCAGAATTTTTTCTTTCACGGCCGGGTCGATCCCTTCGCCCATATACTCCTTCGGCACCGCGATGCGCAGGCCGCGGACATCTCCGGTCAATGCGCTCAGATAGTCCGGAATATCGACATTTGCTGATGTCGAATCCATATGGTCATGGCCGGCGATGGCCTGGAGGACGTAAGCGGAGTCCTCCACGTTCTTGGTCAGCGGGCCGATCTGGTCCAGCGAGGACGCGAAAGCCACAAGCCCGAAGCGGGAAACAAGGCCGTAAGTCGGCTTCAATCCGACTATGCCGCAGTAGGACGCAGGCTGGCGGATCGATCCTCCGGTGTCCGATCCGAGCGTAAAGTAAGCTTCGCCAGCGGCCACCGCCGCGGCCGAGCCGCCGCTGGATCCGCCAGGCACGCGGTCCAGGTCCCACGGATTGCGGACCGGCCGGAAGCTGGAATTTTCGTTCGAGCCGCCCATGGCGAACTCGTCCATATTCAGTTTGCCCAGCGTAACCGCATCCGCCTCACGCAGCTTGCGCGTCACGGTTGCATCATAGACCGGGGTGAAATTCGCCAGGAACTGGCTGGCACAAGTCGTGCGCAAGCCTTCCGTCACGATATTATCCTTAATTCCGGCAGGCAGGCCGAAGAGCAGGCCCCGCGGCTGACCGGACGCCAGTTTGTCGTCGAGCCGGCGGGCTGTGTTCCGTGCCTCCTCCTCATTCAACGTCAAAAAAGCCCCGATGCGTTCGTCCCGCTCGGCGATGACCTGAAATGACTGGTCAACAAGCTCCTGCACGGACAGCTCCTTAGCATGCAGCTTGTTATGTAATTCTTGCAATGTATGGTTAAACAGGCTCAAATGAATACTCCTCCCTTCAATGATTAGCCGCTAATCCAAGACAGCTGGCACTTTAAATTGTCCGTCTTCCTCTTCAGGCGCGTTGACCATAACTTTCTCGATCGGCAGACTGTCTTTCGCTTCATCCTCGCGCATCACATTGCTGAGATGCAGCACATGCGTCGTCGGCTCCACACCGTCGGTATCGAGTTCATTCAATTTCTCGGCATATTGTAAAATGGCGTTCAGCTGCTCGGTCAGCATCTGCTCTTCTTCGGGTGTGAAATTGAGCCGGGCCAGCTTGGCCACATGCTGAACGTCTTGATTGGTAATACTCATCAGCGGTTCCTCCTTGTTCCTTCTTATCTAAGCATCCCTGCGGCATTCCATCCGGATCCGATTCAGCGAAGCAGCTTGTCCTGAAGCAGCCCGGAATTCGCGGCTCCATAGCCGCAAAAACGCATGGATATGCCCTTGCAGACTGCTGGTGTTTAAAGGATTAAAGCCTCAGGATAACGTTTCTAATTATATTGTAGAACCGGGGAAGATTCAATGCACCCGGTCAAATTGAAACGCACCGATATGTTGCCGGCTGGCGCCTTATATCATTCCTTGGCTGAAGCCCCTGCCGATATACCTTTCACTTAAACGTCTATCGTCGTACATTCGAAGAAGACAAACCGCACTAGGCGGAAGATTTCTTGCGGATAAGGATGTCGTATCTCCGAAGTTAGAAGCCGAAATAAATGAGTGAACAGCTTTCAGCTTAGCTATATATCTTAAAACGCAAAAAAGAGCCGGCTAATAAGCCGACTCCTCTAAATCCAGGCGCGGAGATTTACCTGTTTGATAAATTCCGCCTGGGAGAGCACTTCAGGCGCAGTCTCTTCTTCCTTCTCATCTTGCTCAAGCTCGCCGTTCATAATCTGATGAAACAGCTTCTCGTTATATGTCGCAAGGGCGTAATCGATCAGCGCTTCCCGCGTGGTCATCTCAACTTCATGCTGTATGAGCAACTCTTCTGGCTCAACATCACTCGATGGCACGAAAAAGTTACGATTAATCTTCGGTACCCGAATTACGTAATCAAAAGCATTATCCGGGTTCCGGTCATAGGCAATCAGATAACCGTATTCCCCAATAGGAAGGTTCTGCTCAAAGGCGTCCGCGACGATTACAATTTTCTCCCCTAATTGCAGCATCGTCTACCTCCTAGATGTATGTCTTTCATTTGTCTGTATAGTCTACTAGAAAAACATAGACATGTAAAGCTGAAGAAAAAATATATATGGAGAAAAATAAAGTGAGATTAAATCTCCCAAAAATAAAAGAACGCAAACCGGGATCGGGCCACAGCTTGCGTGCTTCGCGAAAGTAACAAGGTTCATCAAATTAATCACATTGTATCAATCTTGTAACCGCTTGTCCAGACAAATTTGCTCAGAAATTGTCGGAAATGCTGACTCCCTATCGAAATCTATCCTTAACGGACATAGGGATTGTTCGCCCGCTCATAACCAATCGAGGTTTTAGGGCCATGGCCGGGATACACCTTCACGTCGTCCGGGAACGTGAACAGCGTATTTTGGATGGAGTCAAGCAGGTCCCTTTCTCTTCCCCCGTACAAATCGGTCCGTCCAACGCCAAGCTTGAACAGGACGTCGCCGGAAAAAAGGTCGTTTCCGCAGAGGAAGCTGACGCTTCCAGGCGAATGTCCAGGCGTATGGTAGACGGTAAACGTGCGGCCGATCAGCTGCAGCTGCTGGCCTTCATCCAGGCTGTATTCCGCGGGATCGGTCGCCAGCGGCGGAGTTACCTGCGGCCAGTTCTGCGAACCGTTCATCTTCGGGTTCACCAGCCATTCGCTTTCCAGGTCATGAAGGTATACCGGCGCCTTGGTCAGCTTGCGTACTTCGTCGACGCCGCCCATATGGTCGAAATGGGCATGGGTCAGCAGAATGGCTTCGATCTCGAGACCCTCAATGTGCCGGATCAGCGGAGCGGGATTCATGCCGGGATCAATGATGATCGCGCGGCCGGGATCGTCGCCGGTCAGGACATAACAATTGGTTTCCAGCGGTCCGAGGCTAAAGGATCGGATGTTCAGCATGGCCTCAGATCAAAATCCGGAAATCAGTTCACGCAGCTCTTTGATGATCGAGGCGTGAAAGCCCGTTCCTTCCCCGTAAGCTTCGACGATCTGTTTGCGGGTAACCGCCAGGTTGTCCTGATAGTCGGCAGCTTCCCGGTCCGGATTGTTCTGTTTGAATTCGACCATGAACTTTTGAACGTGAGCCGGACGCGGCCCCCAGGTGCCCAAGACGTATCCGCCCGTATCCGCAAAAATGACCACAGGCACACTCCGGCCGCCCATCGTCAAATACTGGTCCATCAAATCAAAATTCTCTTCCAGAATAAACACCTCGACCGGAATTTCCGCCGCTTCCAGCGCCCGGAATACGACCGGAACGTTGCGAACAACGTCACCACACCAATCGGCAGCCAGGATCAGCACGCGGAGGTCGTCGCGGAACTTCAGGCTTTCAAAAAACTCCCTGTCGCCTTCATCGCTCCACGCAAACTGCTCGTAACCGTTCTTGAAAGCCTCCTGGTTTTTCTGCATGCCGCTCACGAACTGTTCGGGGGAAATCCCGCGATTCAAATAATCCGCCACATTTTTAGCCATTAGTGAACGCCTCTCTTCCTTCTGTTATTGATCCATTTAATCAGAAAATACACGATCAGCAGCGCCAGCGCAATGAGCAGAATCGGCGTTATGTATGGAGCCGCCTTCTCATCGATATTTTTCCACTGGTCTCCGAGCAGGTAACCAAGATATACAAACAATGCGGACCAAGGAATGACAGCCAGGGTGGTCAGCAGCGTAAACCGTCCGAGATTCATCCGGGAGATACCCGCAGGGATGGAAATGGCATGCCTTGCCACCGGGATGAACCGGGCCGTGAAAATAACGCCTGTCCCGTATTTGTTGAACCATTCCTCCGCGTAATCGATATGTTTTTTATGAATGAAAATGTATTTCCCGTACTTCTCCAGCACCGGGCGTCCTCCGTAGCGGCCGATCCAATAGATGAACAGCTGCGCGATCACGCCGCCAACCGTTCCAAAAACAACCGCGCCGATATAGTTGATATGGCCCGACGACACCAGAAACCCTCCGTACGCCAGCACAATCTCGCTGGGAATAACCTCGATCATCAGACCCAGCATAATTCCGAAATAGCCCAGACTTTGAATCCAGTCAAATAACTGATTAATGATATCCGATATAAAATGCACGCCGGCCCCCACTTCCCCAATGTACTCTTCTACTTCAAAGCTATTCTAGCACAGGGATGGACATGACTTCTACTTGGTGCCCAATCTGCTCCCGCCGGTGTCTTCACGGGAAAAAGCAGCATATGGTGTGGGTAAAGGAGTGAGTCAGATGCCCCAGATCCCGCAAAACAAAAAGGCCGCCCTGCCAACGGCTCGCGGCATCCGCAGGAAATGCAGCAATGAGCTCTACCGGGCGATCAAGCGAATGAAGGTGCATATTCCGGCAGATCTGGTCAAACAGGGGGAAGCGATGTACTACCGCAAAGTAGTAGGCAACCTCATATGGATTCATGAAAACCGGAGCAACCGCAAGGTGCAGTGCGACTGGTGGGACAAAGAAGTCTGTCCGGAGCTCGCCGAGCTGTGGCAGCTGGATCCGGGCAGGCTCAGCAGCGCGTTCCGTGATGCTTACGGCGGGTAACGTTAGGTCCACCCGCCTAACAGCCATTGGGGCAACGCGCACCATCGGGGCAGCCGGGCTTCATTACGGCTGTCCCCCCCTTTCAGCGCCAAAAGGAATAACACCTACGCACGCCAGGAAAAGGCAAATCAGTGACACAAACCAGGAAGCGTCCGAACCGTTTGCATCCGGCTCCCCGCATACTGTCATTCCACCGTCCACCGAGCCCTCACGCCGGACAAAGCCGCAAGCTGCCTGCCCCATTCCCTGGCCTCGAACGTTAGGGCAAACTCCCGGTCATTACGAATGACCCGGAGCCGGGTGTCCTCCGCAGCGCGGGCGTAATCGTGGTACAGCCCGAAGCCATAGCGGGCGATGCGCCGGGCCTCCGTTTCATGCCCGGCGGTATACTCGGCCCGCGCGAGCTGCAGCAGGCACTCCAAGCTGCGCGTCCGCTCCCCTGCATTGTATTTATCCCGGCGGAGCGCAGCGCCGGTCCAATAAATAGCCTCTTCCGCATCGCCCCGCCGGCCGGCATTGTCGGCCAGAGCCCACAGCAGCCCGGGATGATGCGGCGCATAGGCGAGGCTGCGGCGGAGGATGACCTCGGCTGCAGGCGGCGGGACAAGCCCGGCCAAATCCAGGGCGGCCGAATAGTCCGCCGGATTCCACCGCAGCGATGAGGCAAGGCGGGCTGCTGCCTGGTTGTCGCGGCTTCTCAGCGCCTGCATATGCTCGGCGTGGCCCATATAGCCGCGGTACGCCAGGCAGGAGCTCCCTAAAGCGATGACAATCCAGAGGGACAGCAGCGCGGGGACGCGCCTGCGGATGCGCTCCGGCGGTGAAGCTGGAACGCCGTCGGTCTTCTTTCCCACGGGGGAATGCTCCGCCGCAGCCTGGGCAGCAAGCAGGAAAAACAGCAGCCACACCATCCCGTAGCTCCAATCGATATCGACTGCGCCGTGCAGGAGGAACACGATGTAGGAAGGCAGCAGGCGGCGGCATCTCCTGAAGATCAGCAGTCCGGCGGCGGCCAGCACGGAGGTCAGCAGGACGAGTCCGACGAGCCCTGTGTTCAGCAGCACATCCACGTACCCGCTGTGCATTTGGCTCCCGACATAGGGAGACGATTGAACTGCGCGGTAGGACAAGCGCCACGTATCGCCCCCTTGGCCCAGCAAGGGGGCCTCCTTCACCAGCGCCCAGGCGTCTTGGACCATCGCCTGGCGGGCAGACATCGTGCCGAACTTGTGCACGATGCGCTCCCGCACGGTGCCGAAGACCACGGCGGCACCAGCGGCCAGCAGCGCGCCGCCTGCCGCCGTGCCCAGGCGGCGGCGCCACGCGCCTGCGGCTTCGCCGCGCAGGCGCAGGAGCCATCGGCCGGCAAGCATGCTGCCGGCCCACAGCCCGGCCAGCGCGAGCAGGCCGGGCCACGG
>NZ_MBRK01000001.1:7040383-7159992 GCF_002224835.1 Paenibacillus sp. SSG-1 | reverse complement strand
GCGCGGCGGCGAGCACGAGCGGCGCGGCCATGAGCCGCCGCTCCATCAGCAGGCCGGCGGCGCATGCCGCGCCGGCCGCCAGCCAGGCGCCGCGCGACTCGCTGAGGAGGAGCGCGGCGGCGTACGGCAGCAGCGGCAGGCTGCCGAGGAGCACGCGGCCGGGCGGTACTCCCGGATGCCGCTGCAGCAGCGGGCCGAGCGCGAACAGCCGCTCGAGCAGAAACAACGCCATCACGGCGCCGAACGTGTTGGGATACTGCAGCATGCCTGCCAGCCGCGCGCCGGTGGCGCTCACTTCGGGATCCGCCGTATAGGCGATGGCATAAGGCAGCGGGAACCATCCGTACACCGAAAGCAGCGCCGTCATAGCAAGAAGACCTCCGGTCATATGCCATACCGCCGCAAGCACAAGCCTTCCCCTTTTGTCCGAACCTTGCACCCAGGCCAACACCACGAACGACCCATACAGCGCCCAGCGCAGCGCCTGATTCCCGTCCCCGAGCACGGATACGGAACCGATCGCCCCATGAACGGCATAGAGAAGCATCATCAAAAACGGGCTGCACAGCACCCAGCCCACAAGCGGCGGCGCTTCGGCCACTCGGTTCAGCCGTTGCCATGCGGCTGTCTGGCCCCGGCTAAACCGGTACAGCCCCCATCCGCCCGCCCCGGCGCAAAACAGGCCAAAGACGAGCCAAACCGGGTATAGATCCGCCGAAAAATACAAGCCGGAACGCCAGACCGCAGCCGCCATCACGGCAAACAGCGCAGCCCCCATCATCCACCGTGCACACTCTTTCATGCTCTACATTTCACGCTCCCGTTCACTCGTTCTGTTAGCCAGTATTTCCCCAAGCTAACTTGCCGAAACGGGCAGCCCAAAAGCCGAGCCTTCGTCCTGTGCACTGCGATTATGGAAGCTGCGCTTCATATCGTCTGCCTATTTGAACTGCATTTTTGTTTACGATTGGCGGGTGCCATTCTCTTCCTGCTCCTGCCGGAGTGAGCCTTCGGGCAGCAAATCGGCGCATGCCTTCTCCAGATAAGGAGAAGCGCTGAGCAAATCGCGGAACGCGGTATACTCCTGCCACAATTGATCCCGGTTGCCGCTACTGCCTTTGACCGCGCGGATCAAAATGTTCTTGGGCGTATGCTCCAGATCGATGAATTCCAGAAGCTGCGTCTTATATCCCATCAAGTCCAGCAGTTTGGCCCGGATGGCATCGGTCGCGAGCGCCGAGAAGCGTTCTTTCAGGATGCCGTGGGACAGGAGCGGTGACAGAGCGTCGTTCTTCACCTGGGAGAACAGCTCATGCTGGCAGCACGGAACCGACAAGATCACCTGGGCGTTCCAGCGGACCGCCTTCTCGAGCGCGGCATCGGTCGCCGTGTCGCAGGCATGCAGCGTGACAACCATATCGACCTGCTCCAGTTCGTCATAATCCGCAATGTCACCGACCAGAAACCGCAAATTTTGATATTCGAGCTTTTTCGCCAGCGTACTGCAGTGTTCGATGACATCCGCCTTCAGATCCAATCCGACAACATTCAACACCCTTCGCTCCTGGACCGCCAAATAGTGATAGAGGGCGAAGGTCAGGTACGATTTGCCGCAGCCAAAATCCACGATGGTGATCGGGCGGCTGTCAGGAAGAGAGGGAAGGATGTCCTCGACCATTTCCAAGAAGCGGTTGATCTGTTTGAACTTATCGTATTTGCGGGCAAGCACCTTGCCCTGCTCGTTCATGATGCCGAGCTCGACCAGAAAGGGTACGGGTTCCCCTTCTTCCAGCACGTACTGCTTCTTGCGGTTATGCGCCAGATCCGCCGTCGTTTTGGTCGGGGACTTGGTCAGGATCGATACTTTATATTTTTTGCTGATCAGAATCTGGTAATCCGCCTCGGGCGTGCAGATCAGCGCCTGCCGGAAGGTCTGCTCGAACAGCTCTATGATCGTCTGCTCGGCCTCAGCGGCCGTCAGATTCTGATGCACCACTTTGTTGGGATGAACATAAGCCAGCTGGTAATGCACTTTTTTCTTTAATTCCACGGGTTTGATCTGGACTTTGGTGAAAGAAATTCCCTCACGTTTGCGAAGCTGGCTTAACGTCGCAGTAATCAAAGTCGACTCCCCGATGATGTCGTGAATCAATTTGCGTAATGCTTCCAAGAGAGTACATCTCGCTTTCAACTTAAGATAAGGCTCGCTTCAGGCATTGATTCTGCGCCGCAGCGTCTCCATGCCTTCCAGCACTTCGCTGCGCGGGAGCCCTCCTTGATTCAGGGCTTCGTCGTCCCGTTCAAGCAGCCTTTCATAGAAGGAAACACCTTCTTCTTCCGTGATTTCCCGCTGATCGAGCAGCCGGAAGAGCACGTTCTCTGCTTCGTCGAACCGGCCTTCCTTCTCCTCGTAGGACAGCAGAATCTTCTCGGTCTTGACCGGAAGACGGTATCCCTTCACTTCGTCCTTCAGCTCCGCCACGCGGTCCTGCAGCTGCAGCATGGAGCGCTGGGCCCCGTTCAGATCGGCGTATAGATAGAGGTGGAGCGATTTCATGAAACGTCTGAGCGCCTCATCCGCCTCTCCCATGTCTTTGTACACGCCGCCTTCCTCCTGCAGGAGCCGGGCTACGGTCTGCAGCTTGTCAGCCTCCACGCCGCCGCCCAGGCGAAACATATCAATAATATCTTCTACGGATAAGGAATTTAACAGACGGGTATTGAGACGGAAGTTCTTGCTGAGCAGATCGTCGATTTCCCATAGGGCTTCGGCATATTTCTTCTGCTGTTTCAATCCGAACACTTTACCAACCATTTCGACCATATCTTCAACCATCTGTACGAGGTAATCTTTGCGGAACATGGATCGTCCTCCGTCCTTCCTTCAGATCAGCTTGTCAGCTTCCCTTTGATTGTAAGGCATTCGGGAGGCCAAAGCCAGTTCTTGCAGGACTCATCAGAAAAAGGGGAAGAGCCAGACCGGAGCCGGCATAGAGTAGACCCGGGGAAAAGAAAAAGCCGGAAGCCTGGGTCCGGCTTCCGGTTGAGTCATACGGATTATGCGTTCTTCGTCTGCTGCATAAATTGAAGGATGACCCGCGCCAGTTCCTTCGGGGCTTCCATCATACTCATGTGGCCCGCCCCTTGGATCACGGCTTGGGTCACGTTCGGCTTATCCACCGTGAACACCTTCTCCGGCGGCGCGACGCTGTCATATTCTCCGGCAACCAGCAGCAGCGGCAGCACCGTCGCTGACATAACGTCCCGCCGGTCCGGGCGCTCCCGCATGGCGAGGGCGGCCCCAGCCGCTCCCTGCGGCGGTGTCAAATAACCGATTTCCTTGGCCCGTTGGATGAGCTCAGGATGAGTCTGGTCTGCATCGGGTGCAAACAGCCCGGGGATCAACCCGTCGATAAATGCAGTAACGCCTTCCGATTGGATCGTGCTGACTGCCTTCAGGCGCTTCTCCTTGCCTTCCTCGGTATCCGGATAGCCCGTCGAATGGATGAGGCCGAATCCGTTCAGCCGCGATGCGTAACGCTGTGCGAAGGATAGCGTCACATACCCGCCCATCGAGTGGCCGAGCAGCGTCACCTTCGGCAGGTCGAGCTCGTCCAGCAACTTCAGGACGTCATCCGCCATCTGCTCCAGCGAGTAGGCGCCGAGCGGGGCGTCCGAGTGCCCATGGCCGCGCAGATCGACCGCGATGCACCGGTGGCTGCCCGACAGCAGCGGAACCAAAAGATCCCAGTATTCGGAGCTTCCGCAGAAGCCGTGGAGCAGCACAATCGGCTCACCTTGGCCATGATCGGTGTAACAAAGGGTATGACCGTCACAAATCAATTTTTCCATGATGACATCCTTCTTTCTATATCAGCTTGAATTTCGCCGGTATGATCGTAATAGATTTGCAAAAATGAAGCATATATTAATTATGTATATTATTAAGCCAAAGGCCATAACTTGAAACGGGCCTCTGCCTCCGCCCCGCTGAGTCCGAATCCTTCCGCCGCGGCAGACGCGATCTGGCTGGCCATCGACATGACCTGGTACAGCGAGGTCATCTGCAGCGTCGAATACGGCCGCGGCCCGTTGACATTGACGACGGCTGCCACGCTGTAATGCCCGACGGCCGGCAGCATACGGCCCACCGATCTGGCGGGGAGCAGCGGCTCGTCCGACAGCAAGTAGCTTCCGACCGAACCCGGATGTCCCAGACAGGCGTCCACCGCGACAACGGTATGGTCCGCCGGTATCTCTGCGATGGCCGATTCCAAATTGTGCGCGTCGCAAGGAGAGGACAGCGTGCCGATGACATTCGGGACGCCGTATAGGACCAGTTCGCTTCCCGTCAGCGGGCCGAGGGCATCCCCGGTGGACCGGTCGGTGCCGATACACACAAAAGTGATTTTATCCAGCGGATGGCGTTCATGGATCTGCCTGAAAAACGCGGTCAGCCCCTGCGCGTTCATCTGCTTGCTGCGCTTGGTGCCGCGGATATGGTGGGGATCTTGAAATGACATGTCCGGCCTCCTCCCTGCTTCGTTCATTCTTCATTCGATAGAATGATTTTACTGCAAAATGATCCGGTTGGAAAACGGGAGCTTCTGGATGGGACAAAAAAACAGAGTAACGGACGTAAAGACATGCTACAATAGAACACAAGCTTAGGCACAGGAAAGGATGGGCGCTTGACATGGATTTATCCCAAAAGACACCTGAAAATATAGAGTATATGATTGAAGGCATTAAAACGAAGCTGAGAATGGCCAGCGGCGCAGCCATGAATGCATCGGCGTTCTCCGTCGACCGGTATGAGGACATCCAGGACGTCTACGACCTGGTGATGTCCAAGGACAATCTGAGTATTTCTGAGGTGGAAGCGCTGGTCTCCGAGCTGGGACGTCTGCGTAAAGCGTAAGGCTCCCCTTTACATTTCGAAAGCCCCCTGATGTCCGGAACCGCTGTAATCAGTCGATTCCCGGAACATCCGGGGGCTTTTCCGTCAAGGGACAGCAATTAAGGTATATCCACCAGTACAAATTCAGACTCTCCTTCGCTGCTTGTTCCTTTAATATGAAGATCGCATGATTTTTTTACCCTGGCCGAGTCTCCGGGCTCCAGATGGAATGTCCCGTCGTCGCAGCCGATTTCCAGGTGACCCGAAATCAGGAACAGAAACGTCCTGCGGTCCTCTTTTTGCGGGAACACCAATTCCTGCCCGGTCTCCAGGATCGGAAAACAGATGGACACGTCGGCATGGATCTGAAGCGCATCCGGAGATTTCGGCAGTCCTTCCGCCGATCCGCTGACAAGCGGAACCAGCTTGTTAAGCCTGTCCTGCCTCGGAAAATGGTGAGCTTTCCATGCGGGCCTGTGGCCTGGTGTGGACGGCAGGAACCACATTTGCAGAAAGCGGACCGGCTCCTCTTCCGACGGATTGGTCTCAGAGTGCATAACACCGGACCCTGCGCTCATGGCTTGAACGGTCCCCGCCGGCAGCTGAACCTGATTTCCCATGTCGTCACTATGTTCAAGCGTGCCGGAGATGACGTAGCTGACGATTTCCAAATCATGATGAGGATGTTTCTTAAAGCCTTGTTTCGGACTTAGCTGATTGTCGTTATGGGCCAATAAGCAGCCAAAATGCGCATTGCTCGGATCATCATAATCGGCAAACGAAAAGCTGAATTCGCTGTGGATCCATCCCCGCTCCGACGTATGGCGCTCCGCTGAAGTCACTACTTTAATCATTTCCATCCACCTCCATGAACTGCATATGTTATTGGAATATGTAATTCTTACCCCCAACTTCGAAGGGCTAATCAGCCCACCCTCGTTCTAGCCGTTAAAGACGGCATGGGCATGAAAAAGCCCCTCACTGCGCGCAGCGGGGGCCAAGGATTTCCTCCAAGAGCATTCATTTACTTCTATATATCAATCCAGACAGGCACCTCTGCCTCTAGCGGGACCGCTCCAGCGTAAATACGGTTTCGGCGTGACCCACCTTCCGGCCGGCATCATTGTAGATGTCTTTGGTAAATTCGGATCGCAAGCCCTCCAAAAGACGGCGGTTATCATACCCGATCTGCTCGAGAATGGATTCGACCACCCAGCCCCATTCTTCTTCCGATCCGTCCAGTATTTTCAGGGCGATGCCGAGCCGCTCCTTTTTCAGACCGAAACAATACACGCCTTTGAAGCCGCCTTTGGCGACAATGTTCGGGTCCTGCAAAATAAACGTGTCCACCCGGCGGGTTCCGCCGACCATGGCCGGATAATGGTTCATGGCTGCTGTGATCGTTCTCACGGCCGTCCGCGTCGGTTCGTCCGGAATGAGGTCCGGGCAGGCCAGCTTCACATAAGCGTTAGCCATGGCGGACAAAGGCAGCGCAAAAACCGGAAAGCCGCAGCCGTCCGTTCCCAGTCCAATCCGTTCCGTTTCCATGCCGCTCATCATCGCAATCACATCCAGAATTTCCCGCTGCGCAGGATGATCCGGTTCCGCATAGGTCTCCTCCGGGTTATGCCGCATCCGGCTGTAGCCCAGCACACCCAAATGCTTTCCGGAACAATTGTGGTACAGACGCCGCTTGCGTCCTTGTTCGCGAATGGTGTGCTCCTTGCTGTCTTCACTTAGAGGATATGTCGGCGCACACACCATCTGCTCCTCGTCCACCCCGATTTTCCGCTGAATGTTCTCCAGCACTTCGATATGCCGGGGTTCTGCCAAATGGGAAGCGGCCATAATGGCGATTTCCTCTTCAGTCAGCCCGTAATAATCCGCGATCCCCGCCCGGATCCCGGGAATGGCCTGCAGCGGCTTGGCCGCCGAACGCGTAAAGGTGACAAAATGGGGATCTCCCGCCGACGCGTACACCTCGCCTTGATCATTTACGATACATATATGTCCATAATGGGTACTTTCCACGATTCCGGCCCGATACTCTTTCACCAATAAAGCGTCCATACAGCCTCTCTCCTTTTCTGGTTGCCTACCTATGATACAACTTATTCACAGCATAATAAAGTTGATTGCCTACAGACTCATTTCCGGTTTAAAAAAAGATGGACACTCCACGATATTTGTAAAGCCACTTAAATGGCCGATTCATTAATAATATCCCATGTATTCGAAAGCATTCCCCATATTTCGCTGATTATCTTCCTTTTTTACCTCTGTTGTTTCACACCATTTCTCACCGTTTATATACGAAGTAAGATCGACGCGTTGACACCATGTCACAGCAGGTTATGCCGCATTTAGAGAATTTTATCAAACCTTATAAAAAGGAGGCGATCGTCATGTGGGGTATTATCATCAGTATCGTCATGGCCATCATTATCGGGATTATCGGTGATGCCATCGCAGGACACAACATGCCGGGAGGCGTGATCGGCGCCATGATCGCTGGCTTTGTAGGCGCATGGGTTGGAGCTTGGCTGTTCGGCGACTGGGGTCCTGTCATCGGTAACTTCGCCGTAATTCCGGCGATTCTCGGGACGGCGATCTTCGTCTTTATCCTTGGCCTGATCAGCCGCTTGTTCTCGCGTACCACCTAAATTGATATACACTAATAATAAATTAAGGAGTGATTGGTATGAATAAAGCAGAGACGGAATATCCGGTTCAAAGTGGAAGCAACTTCTTCAAGGGCGTATTTATCGGAGGCTTGCTGGGGGCGGCGGCGGCGCTGCTGTTTGCGCCGAAGGCCGGACGCGAGCTGCGCGGGGATCTCTCCGACAAGCTGAGCGTCGTTACCGACAAGACGAAGGAAGTGGCCTCTGTCGTGACAGAAAAGGCAACGGATCTGGCTAAGACGGTATCGTCCAAGACGACCGATCTCGCCAAATCCGTCAATGAAAGCAAAAATACGATTATGGAAAGCGTCAAGCAGGCTTCGGCCGACGTGGCGGATGACATGAAGAGCGCATCCGGCGACGTTGCAGACGATGTCAAAAGCGCTTCGAAGGATGTCATGGACAAATCAGCCGATGCATCCAGCGATATCCGCCGGGAGCTTAATAAGACTTCTTACTAAGCTGCCGATTCACCCGATAGCCAGCTGACCAGCTGGCTATTTTCGTGCACAGGTCCGTGATCATTAAAGCCGGAATACCGGCTGAAGAAGGAAGGGATTCTGATGAGCAAAGCCAATCCTTATGACGTGGATGAACATCCTTTTGAGCTAAGGCACGAAGTGAAGAGGCTGAACAACCGCCTTGACCAGATTGCCGATTCCCTGGAGCGGTCCGAGCTTCAAGATATGATCGAGAACTATACAAACACCAAGAAGCGGCTGATCACCAACTTTACGGCCGGCTTGTCCCGCGGGCTTGGCCTGTCTCTTGGAACCTTTGTGGTGCTTGGCCTGCTCGGATACGTCTTAAGCTTGTTTGTCGATATGCCGGTGATCGGCCAATACATTGCCAACCTGCAGGATTACATCACCCAATACAAATCGCAGTAACGGATCTTTGGATGATCAGTTTAAGGGATAAGAAGAACGTCAGTCGACGATTCATTTAAAAAGAAACGGATGGTTCCGGGGAATCCCGGGCCATCCGTTTTGGCGTTATGAAGGTGCCGGTTCTCCGTCCATCGCGAGGGTGACCGGTTCGATCTCCAGAAAGGCGCTCGTCTCAGCCGACTCCCTCGCCTTCAGGCAGATCAGGGCGCTCCGCAGACCGGCTTCGAGATCCGGGCCTGCCGCAGCCTGGCCGGCTAACCTTTCGACGAAGTGGCCAGCCAGCGCGGCGTCCCCGCCAAAATGGCGGCCATTCGCCTCAAGCTGGTATGTCTCGACTTGTGGCGTATGATGCAGATCGACCCGAACCGTTTGCGTATAAAAATCAAACTCGAGCGTCCCTTTGTAGCCCAGCAGCCGGGCGCCGCGCCTTGCCGCACCCCGGCGGGCGAAGAAGTTCTGCGAATAGCTCACGTGCATACCGCTGTCGTACATGAGCATGGCGCTTCCCGAATCCTCGTTGCCCGTGTCCCTGGCGAAACAGCAGTAATCCTGAATCTCGAAGCCGGAATCATCGGCAGTTACTCTTTCGGCACAGTCCGCCTCCTTGCACGCGGAGCAGCGCAGACCGGCCGGCTTGTCGCCCCGGAATACCCTCTTAGAGGTCATGGCCCCGATCCGGACAGGAGTCCCGCCGATGATATGGTGAATATAGTCAAAATCATGTGTAGCCTTCTGCAGGAACAAACCGCCCGTCTCCTGCTCGTCACGGTACCAGTCGTGGAAATAGACCCCGCCGTAGGGGACGTTGTTCACCGCCTGAACATGCTCCACCGTGCCGATTTTGCCAGAATCGACGATTTCCTTCACCAGCTGAACGATCCCCGACATCCGGAGCGGGAACGAGACGACGACCGGCGACGCGGATTGGCGGGCAGCCTCGTGGAGCCTGGTCCAGTCGGCCATTTGGGTGGCCACGGGCTTTTCAAGAAAAAGCGGAATGCCCCGGGCGAGCACCTTGACTGCCATTTCCGCATGCAGGCTGCAGCGGGTGCCGATCAGAACGGCATCCAGTGCTTCCCTCTCCAGCATGTCGTCAGCCTTCGCGTAAAACCGCGGGTCCCACTTGGCTGCAGCAAGCGGTCCCATTCGGTGCCTCACCCGATCCGGATCAACGTCGGTCACAGCGGCAACTTGCAGTCCAGGGACGAACGCTTCCATTTCGCGGATCATCAAGCTGATCCGAAACCCGTAGCCGATCACGCCGAGCCGCATCATCCAGCTCCCTGTTCCGAACCAGGAACCATCGTGCCACCTGGAGTTTTCGAGGTGAGCCGGAAGCTGTCAAAGTACAGCCTAAACGGCTGCTCCAGCTGGAACATCCACAGCTCGATGCCTTTCATCTGCGTCAAATCCAGCTGCACTTCCCGCAGCGGCACGGTGATCGTCCGTGTCTGTCCCGCCGGCACCGAGACGAAGTGTGTATCATCCGAGCTGCCGTTCTTTTGATGAAATTTGACATAGAAGACTGCGGTCCGGTCAGGATTCGGATTCCGGACGTCAAACTGCAGCGCGCCATAGGAAGACCAGTCGGCGGTCGCAAACCCGGTACCCGCGCCAAACAGGCGGATGTTCGGGAACTTTACGCCCGAGGAAAAATCGGCCTGCAG
Organism: Paenibacillus sp. SSG-1; assembly: GCF_002224835.1. Classification (NCBI taxonomy): domain Bacteria; kingdom Bacillati; phylum Bacillota; class Bacilli; order Caryophanales; family Paenibacillaceae; genus Paenibacillus; species Paenibacillus sp. SSG-1. The sequence continues at coordinate 7,149,854 of NZ_MBRK01000001.1, read as the reverse complement.
CCCTTGACCGCCGCTGGTCGAGAAGGCATCTGTCAGGTGAAGCGTTACGCCTGTCTTGGTCCAGCGGGACACATCGGCTTCCGAATCCGCCTCGTTCAGCGGAGCCGCGTACGGATAACTCTCAGCTACCTGCAGTTTGCGTACGGAAGTCTTCGTCTCTCCATTCTTCGTTACCGCTATCTCTACCTCGTGCATCCCCGGCTCAAGCGTTAAAGTCCGCTCAAATTTGTCGTAGCCTGCACCGGTATCGGATGCCTCCAGAGGCTCTCCGTCAATCTGCACTTGCGCTCCCTTAGCCGTATAAACGGAGAGCGTCCGGCTCGATTCGTCCGGCTTGCGGACCGTGACCAGCGGGACGCCTTGGGGATCATCTGCGAGCTGCGCAATGAGGCCCGCCACCTCTTTGCGTACTTCCAGCAGACGTTCCGGCTCCTCCGGATAATCCCGCATACTCGTGTACAGCTCGTCGAAGAACGGCTGAAGCACGTCATGCGAAGCGAATTCGTCTCCCAGGCCCAAGGATGCAGCCGATTGCTTCACAAGCTGCTCCAGCCGCCACAAATATTCGTAATCCTCCGCGCCTTCGCGGAGATTCTCCAGCCGCAGCGTCGGTACCGGTCCGTCGATGCCCAGATCATAACCGGGATAGAACAAATAACCGTCGCCATTCGCTCCAGGGAAGGCGATCGGATCGGTCCATACGTCCCGGGGGACGTACTTCTGGCCGTTCCATTTCTGAAAAATGGTCGTCGACCAGTACAGCGTCCCTTCCACGCCATAATCCTTCTGCTCCCAGGACAGCAGCCGGCTGCCCAGCAGATCGTCGTCGGTATGGTAGGTCGGGAACGGATCCTTCGGCACGACGCTCGTATACCACCATACATGATCCCCGCTTGCCTGAAGCTGATGCGCGAAGCTCTCGTCGTATTTATTGACGAGCGCCACCCACGAATGAACGCTGCCCGTCAGCTCATCGACCGGCTGCGTCGTGTTAAAGCTGCGCACGTCCGGTGCCGCCTCCCTCAGCTGCTCGGCGATGCTGACGACCTGAGGATACCTCGCCGGTCCCGGTTCATCCACCATGCTCGGGTAGAAGTAGGCTTTGTCCAGCAGCCCCTTGGAGCGGAGCAGGTCGACCAAGGCTTTGATTTTCGGTACATCTATCGACCCGTCGGTTTTGGTATACACCGGCAGCCGGTAAGCGGATACCTTGGGATTCTTAATATAAGGCTCGGCTCTCCGGACGAATTCCTCCACATCGCCGGTCGGCACCGGGAGGTAGCTCGGGGTCAGCCTCTCCTCGACCGATGCCCAGTAATACTTATCCAGCAGGCTCCAATAAGCTTCCCCTTCGACTCCTCCGTGCGCGGCGGCAACCTGGTCCCCCCATAGGGTAAACGCTGTTTCCGCATGGCTTTCATCGGTCAGCTCGAAGTCCCATACCGTAAACGAGATCGGTATCCGTACCGGGTTTCCCGTCTCGTGCAGCATGATCTCCCCCGTGTAGTTTCCGGCGGGCAGCCCTTTCGGCACATGCACTTTAACGTATATCCCCTGATTTCGTCCGGCTTCGACCTGCAGCGTCCCGTTCAGAGGGACAAGCGCATCAGGGTACCAGCCGGCAGGATACGCGCCGGTCGTCGGCTTCGTGACTTGTATGTAATGCTCTGTGAACAGCTCGATCTGATCCTTGCCGATCTTGGCGCTGCCCCCCTCCTGCTTCAGCTCGCTGATGCTGACCTGAAGGCGGCTGAGAGCTTGATCCCCGGCGTGAACGATCACCTGTCCGCCTTCGTATTCGTTACGCGCCGCCGCCATCTGAAGTACAGGCGCCGCCTGCTGCGGCACCGGATCGTCCCGGAGAATTTTATCCATGTTCGTCGGAACGTACACCGCAAACAGCGGGGAGCTCTCAGCCCGCGCAGCCGCCGGGCCCCACCAGCCTGTACCCAGCTGCATCCCGGCAAGCAGCATGGCGGCAGATACCGCCATCATCCCTTTCCTTTTCATCCAAACAGCCTCCTTAAGCCATAATGATGATCCTTCTTTGGGCAGGCCTATCATCTCCCAGTCAGCCGGACGACAAGGTCCCGCAACCTACAAAAGTTTATAACGTGTTATGTAAACTCCAATTGGTTTCGATAGCAGTATTTATTATAAATGCACCTCCTGTCTATGTTTTTCTCCGAAATACTTTTGAACACAAAAAGTAACGAACGTTATTTTTCCTGATTATGGCAGGTAGAATATAACATGATAAATCCCTGGGGTCAATCCTTTTGAAACTCCTTATTCAGACTGTAATTTCTATGTTAAATTTCAAAAAAACGCTTGACTTTTAAGTCCCGTGCCCTAAAAATGTGGAATTAAAAACAGGCTCATTTTTATAACGCGTTATTAAATTTGTTTGGAGGCGCCGCTATGAGAGTGTTCAGGAAATACTGGGATTTATATCTGCTCATCCTTCCCGTCTTGGTGTATGTGCTCGTCTTCCACTACTATCCGATGTTCGGCCTACAGATTGCCTTCAAGAATTTTGTCGCCGTCAAAGGCATTTGGGGCAGTCCATGGACCGGACTCGACCACTTCCAGCGCTTCTTCGACAGTTATTACTTCTGGCGCCTCATCCGCAATACGCTGGGCATCAGCTTGTATGAGCTGGCCGTCGGTTTTCCGGCCCCTCTTCTCCTCGCGCTGATGATTCACGAAGTCCGTCACCGCTCTTTCCGCAAATTTGTCCAAACCGTCACCTATGCGCCGCATTTCCTGTCCATGGTCGTTCTGGTCGGCATGGTCCTGATGTTTCTGTCGCCGCAAAAGGGCGTCGTCAATCATCTCATAACCTGGTTCGGCGGCGAGCCGATCTCCTTCCTGACTGAACCCGAATGGTTCAAGACGGTGTATGTACTCTCGGGCGTCTGGCAGTCTGCAGGCTGGGGTTCCATCATCTATCTGGCCGCGCTCGCCGGCATTGATCCGGGCCTTCATGAAGCCGCTATCATTGACGGAGCCAGCCGCCTGCGCCGGATTTGGCACATTAACCTCCCCGGAATCATGCCAACCGTCGTGATCCTGCTGATCCTGAACCTCGGCAGCCTGATGGGGGTTGGCTTCGAGAAGGTCTATCTGATGCAAAACAGTCTGAATAAAGAAAGCTCCGACGTCATTGCCACCTATGTCTATCAAAGCGGCATCCTCGGTTCCCAATACAGCTTCTCGGCCGCAGTCGGATTATTCAATTCGGTGGTGAACTTTATTCTGCTGGTGATCGTCAACGCCGCCGCGCGCAGGCTGAACGAAACCAGCCTTTGGTGAGGAGGGATTACCGTGGATCATCCAACGATCGGCGACCGCATTTCGGGGGCATTGATTTACGCCGCCTTGGCCGTCATTCTGGTTCTTGTGCTTTATCCGCTCATTTATGTACTGAGTGCATCGGTCAGTGAGCCTTCCGCCGTGATCGAGGGCCGAATGTGGCTGTTTCCCGTCGACTTGACGTTTACCGGATACAACAAAATCTTCCACAACGAGGAAGTGCTGATCGGCTACCGCAATACGATTCTCTACACCGTGGTCGGGACGGCCATCAACCTGTTCATGACGACCGCCGCGGCCTACCCGCTGTCCCGGAAGGACTTTGCAGGACGCGGTGTCATTACCGCCATCCTTGTGTTCACCATGTTCTTCAGCGGCGGCCTGATCCCTACATACCTGCTCATCAAAAGCCTTCATATGATCAACACCATCTGGGCGCTCATTCTTCCGGGTGCCGTGTCGGTCTATAACATCATTATCATGCGCACCTTCTTTCAAATGAGCATCCCGCCGGAGCTTCAGGAAGCGGCAGCGATCGACGGCTGCGGCAATCTGCAGACGCTGTGGCGGATCGTCCTTCCGCTGTCGATGCCCATTCTTGCGGTCATGGTGCTCTTTTACAGCGTTGGACACTGGAACTCTTACTTCAATGCCCTCATTTATCTGTCCGAGCGCAGCAAGTTTCCGCTTCAGCTGTTTCTCCGCGAAATCCTCGTCAAGGGGGAAGTCGACAACATGGTTCAGGGCGGAGCGGCCATGATCGGCCAGGACCAGCAGATTCTGGATGCCGAGATTATTAAATACGCCATGGTGGTTGTCGCTAATGTTCCCATTTTTCTGCTGTATCCGTTCCTGCAAAAGTACTTCGTCAAAGGCATTATGATCGGCGCGATAAAGGGCTAATCCGCTCTTGTCGATAAATTTGATGTGTTCAGGGAGGTCTTATCCGTATGAAATGGAAAAAAGGCGCGCAGCTGCTGACTACGGTTTTGATGGTGACCGGGATCCTCGCAGGCTGCAGCGGGGGTTCTGGAAACGGGCAGGCGGAGGAAAAGCCCGGCGGTGAAAGCAGCGGTAAATCATCCGTTAGTGCAACCGGGTTTCCTATCGTGCAGCAGCCGATTACGCTGAACTTCTTTGCCGGGCAGGCGGCCAGCGCGCCCCCGGACTGGAACAAGGTCGAGATTTGGAAGGAATATGCGGCAAAGACGAACGTCAACGTCAACTGGCAGCTTACGCCTGTGGACAGCCTGACCGAAAAACGCAACCTGCTGCTGGCGGGCGGGGATCTGCCCGACGCCTTCCATACGGCGAGGTTTACCAGCGTCGATCTGGCCAACTACGGTGCTCAGGGGCTCTTGATCCCGCTGAACGACCTGATTGACCAATACGCCCCTAACTTTAAGGCGCTGATGGAAAAGCATCCGGAAATCAAGAAAGGACTGACGATGCCCGACGGCAACATCTACTCCCTCCCCACCTTCTACGATCCCGATTTCAAATCCGTCGTCATCGGCTCGGAGCTGTGGATCAACAAAAAATTCCTTAGCGCACTCGGAATGAAAGAACCGACCACGACTGAGGAGTTCTATCAGTATCTGAAGGCTGTGAAGACAGGTGACCCGAACGGTAACGGCAAGAACGACGAAATTCCGTACGCAGCCAGCGGAGTCGGAGGACTGCTCGATCAGCTGAAGGGCTCTTGGGGTCTCGGCAACCGGGGGAACACCCACCCCCGAGTAGATATGGACCCGGATACCGGCAAGCTGAGATTTATTCCGGCGGATCCGAAGTACAAGGAGCTTTTGCAGTATGTGAACCGGCTGTATAAGGAGAACCTGTTCATTCCTGAAATTCTGACGATCAAAGGCAATGAGGTGCTCGCCAAAGGCAAGGACGGCCTGTACGGCTCCTTTATGTACACCAATGCCGATACGTTCGGCGACCATAAAGACGATTATACGGGCGCAAACGCCTTGACCGGCCCGGGTGGGGAGCGGCTGTTCTCCCGGGCACGCTCCCCGCTCGTGGATGCCGGCGCCTTCGCCATCACCAGCAGCAACAAGTACCCGGAAGCGACGATGCGGTGGGCGGATTACTTCTACAGTGAGGAAGGCAGCACGATGTTCTTCATGGGCATCAAGGACAAAAGCTATGTCGTCAAACCGGACGGCTCCGTGGACTACACCGACGAATACAAGGCCGATCCGGAATTCGGGAAAAAGTACGTCACCTGGGCCGGCGGATATTATCCGGCGATGCTGACAGCCAAGACGTTTAAGGGCGGCGAGAGCTCGCCGGCGAACCTGGAGGCTGCCAAAAAAATCGAGCCTTACTATCCGGAAGAGGTATGGCCTCCATTCACCTATACCCAGGATGAGGTGGCCCGCTTCACCTCGCTTGAAACCGACATCAGCGCCTATGTCGAAGAAATGACGACCAAATTCGTGACGGGGGATGCCCCGTTCTCCGAATGGGACAATTACGTGGCCACGCTCAAAAAAATGGGGCTGGACGAATACATGGACATCTATAACCAAGCTTACGAACGGTACAAGAAGGAATAGGCAACTTTTTTCAACGGAAATCGACCTATGCTATAATACAGCAAAGAACAGCCCGCAAGGCAGCCCATGTCTCGCCGCCACGGTTACAAGGAGAGTGTAATACGCATGTCCGTTACAAAAAAAGAAATTGCCGAGTACCTCGGCGTGTCCCGCTCCGCGGTTTCCCTCGTTCTCAATAACGCGCCGGGCAGCACGATTTCGGAAAAGACGCGCCAAAGGATCCTTCAGGCCGCCAGGGAACTCGGATACGACGGGGCGGATGTCACGCCGAAGCTGTGCTTTATTTTGTACGGACGCGCCCCCGACGACCCCAGGTACATGTACGACCTCGCGACGATTGAGCAGGCGGCAAGCCGCCACCATTTTTCGCTGCTGTTTATGAACGTGCAGGCGGATGCCGAGGGGCTCGAAAAGATGCGCAAGGCGGTCCTGAGCAAGGAGGCGGAGGGCTACTTCGTGACCGGCGATCTGGACGATAAAGCGATCGACCTGATTACCGAAGCCAAGGTACCCTATCTTTTCTACGGGGGCATCCCCCGTGAAGGCACGAACAGCATCGTGATGGATCATGAAAAAGGGGCTTACGAGGCCGTGAAGTATCTGCTGTCGTTCGGGCACAAACGGATCGCCTTCTTCAGCGGGAATTTGAACATTCCCATTCATCAGAAAAACCTGAACGGCTACTACCGCGCGCTGGAGGAAGCCGGGATTCCACTGGACAAATCGCTGGTCCAGGCCAGCAGCGGCGAAGACGGCTACGAGCTGTGCGCCCGGATGAATGTGCTCGATATCGGCTATACGGCGGTATTTTCCGTCAATACGGTTATTCAGTTCGGTGCCCTGCAGTGGCTGAAGGAGCATGGCGTGCAGGTTCCCGGCGAGGTCAGCCTCGTCGGTTACGGCTTCTCGGAGCTGGCGAAGCTGAGCAAGCCGCCGCTGACCACCTTTTACGTCGCCCCTGCGAGCCGTGAGCTGGCGGTTAACCGGATGATCGAAATGATCCGCAGGAAGGATCTGGAGCCCCAAGTGACCTATTTGACCGAGATGGAGTGCTTTCCCGGAGAGACGGTTGCCGCGAACACGGCGAACACGAAGCTTTAAGCAATGACAAGCGTAAGGTCGGGACTGGTGTTCCGCCCATCGAAGTAGACAGCTATAGGAATAAACCAGGCAGCCTTAGTACGGTACTCCACCGGACTAAGGCTGTTTCATTTTAGGCGTTTCCTGTTTTCGTTCTATTCGATTACCATCGTATAGCATTCTCTCGATAAATCATTCTTGACTTAATCCAAAACAAACAAAGCCGGCGGCTGCCGGCTTACGTTACGTGAAATGCTCCCTTGAACGATGCCGCATGCAGAAAATGCCCCGTCACTCTGCCCGCTCTTCCCCATAAAGCTCCGTCAGGTGAGCAATGTGATTGACTCCCCAATCATTCATCGCCTGGAGCAATGGCGTCATGCGTTGGCCGTAGTCTGTAATGGAATATTCGACCCTTGGCGGGATCTCCTTATAGACCTCACGATGCACGATATCGTGATACTCCAGTTCCCTTAACTGTTGGGTCAGCATTTTCTTCGTGATGTCCGGGATCGATTTCTGAAGCTCGCTGAACCGCAACGTTCCATGGTTCAACAGACGGAGCAAAATCACGGGCTTCCATTTCCCGATCAGAATATCCAGCGCCGTTTCAAACTTACAATAAGTATTCACGCACATCCTCCTATCCCTTGATTGGCTTAAGGTATATTTTTCGATACTACGTTTATTTAAAGTGCCTACTTCCATCATCCCACCCTTACTCCCTATTATATATCCATGGTTAAAGACGAAACAGAGCCAGGATAAGGAGCAGTGAAGACATGAACGTTGTACTTTGGATTGTGCAAGGAATCTTGGGAGCCGGATTCCTATATTCCGGTTGGATGAAGGCGTTTCAGCATGAACAAGCGCGAACGGCCTGGCCGTGGGTTGGAGACGTACCTAAAACGCTCGTTTGGGGGATCGGATTGTTGGAATTGGCCGGGGTTCTCGGGGTGATTTTGCCTTTGGCCACGGGGATCGCACCAATATTAACACCGATCGCTGCACTCGGCCTGGCCGTGACGGTACTGCTCGGCGCCGCTTTCCATGTGAGTCGGAAGGAATATAAAGAGATTGGCATCAATATCGTGTTTCTGGTGCTGGCAATCATAGTCGTTATCGGCCGCTGGTAATGGCGTTAAATGAAAGATCCCCTCCTAGCATACGGCTGTGCACTAACTCAGCACTTGTTTGCTTGCAGGGGATCTATCCGTCGTGCGGGATTCACCGATTAACTCGAGTCCTGTTTTTGATATTCGGCGGGATGCTAAATCTTCGATTTTTTGGATTTGACCTTGAGCAAATCGCCAGTCCATCCCTTCCGGTGCATCCAAAGGTACATGATGGCGGTGCTGAGGAACGTGATCAGCATGATCCCGACGAACCCCCATGGTACCTTGATGCCCGGCAGGTTCTCGAAGTTCATCCCCCAGATCGCGCCTGCTACGGTGGCCGGAGTAAAAATCGCCGTCAGGATCGTCAGCGTCTTCATGATTTCATTGCCGCGGAACGCCGAAATGGCATCATCGATGGATATCAGTGTATCAATCTCATCTTCGTAATGGCGGAACGCCCGGTCCATCCGCTCGATCCGGTGCAGCAGCTGCATGAACGGCCGGCTGTTCTCCAGCTTGTCCAAATACCCCTCTCTGGCAGCCGCGATCAGCTCTTGAAACGGCGTGAACAGATTGCTCCAATACAGCAAAGCAAACCGCGAGTTCAGGATTTTGTCCATCAAATACCGCTGGTTATCCATCTCCATCGCATGCTCCAGCTTGCGGAGGTTCGCTTCGAAATGATCCAGTCCGAGATGAAAATAGTGCAGAATCGTCCGGGCCAGCACGAACATACCATCTACCGCACTGTGGCATTGGTGCAGCATGGCCGTACGTTCTTCGGTAGCCATGATTTCGCGGGTATTCTGATCCAGGTTGATCGTAATCAGCTTGTCGCGCTGAACGTAAAAGTGAACCCGGTCCACGTGCGCGCTGTCCTCCACTTCCGCTTTGACCGAGTAGGGCAGCGTGCCGAACATAACGGCATCCACGCCGTTGGGAAACCGGACGGACATATAGTTCTGTGCGATGTTCGGGATGACTTCCAGCCATTCCTCGATCAAAGGGCACGCTTCCTGCAGCTGCCTGAAGTCTTCCGATGACCAATCCTCCACCACCAGATCATGCCATGTCCAGTGACCCGCAAAAGATAATATATTGCTTGAAACCTCAGCCACCATATGACCCCGCCTCCTCTATCTCACCATCCATATCTTTGTTCACCAAAAAGGACACGCCGTATATTCTCAAGGGAGAACTGGCGTGTCCTTACGAACTTCCGGTTGAGTCGAAACATAACATAAGCTTGTCCGTCATTGGTATGAATTAGACATGATTTCTTTCAGCTTTTCTGTTGCACGCTTCTGAATCCGCGAGACACTCATCTGGGAAACCCCCAGCTTCTGGGCGATTGAGCGCTGGGATTCACCATCCTGGAAGGCAAGCAGCAGCACTTTCTGTTCCTGTTCCTTCAGCTGGCTCATCGCCTGCTGGAGGTCCATCCGTTTTTCCACCGAATCATAGTCGTTGACGTCCGAACTGATCAGTTCACCGAGCGTTGCACCCGTTTCTTCCTGGGACAGCGGAGAGTCCAGTGAAACATAGTGGTAGCATTCGCGTCCTGCCAGGACCTCTACCGTTTCTTCCACCGAGAGATCCAGGAATTCGGCGATTTCGCGGACGTCCGGCGAGCGCTCCAGCTTGACGGTTAACTCATCAATAGCCTGCTGGACGAGTGCGCCTTTCTCTTTGATCCTTCTTGGAACCTGGATATACCAGGACTTATCCCGCAAAAAGTTTTTCATATGCCCGATCATGCTCTTCATGGCATACGGTTCAAACGGAATGCCCAAGCTGATGTCATACTGCTGCAGCAGCCGGATCAGAGCCATCTGGCCGACTTGGTACAAGTCCTCATAGAGGTCCGGGCGGTTACGGGCGATTTTACCCGCGGCCATCTTGACCATCGGTTCATATTTTTGGATAAGCACGGTGGCGATATCGTTGTCTTTCGTCTGCTGGTATTCCCAGATCAGACCGACCGCCTCGCTCATGGACTCGGGGGGAGTCACCTTATCATTCATACTTTCTCCTCACTTCTCATGAGCCGTTTGGTCATAACCACCTGGGTGCCGCGTCCGGCCTCATTATCTACCATCACATCGTCCATGAGCGCCTCCATCAAGTAGAAGCCGAGTCCCCCGATTTCCACATCATGAAGGTCTTTGTCATGCAATGTCACGGTGTTTTCGGTACGGTTCATCCGGTCAAAGCTCTCCCCGTCGTCCTTGACCTTGATGGACAATTGGTCATTGCCGATTTCGAACGTTACTTCCACCATGCCGCCTTCCTGACCATAAGCATACAAAACGGAGTTGTTACAAGCTTCCGATACGGCTACCTTCATATCTTCAATGTCCTCATAAGAAAAACCCATCTTCGATGCGATTCCATACAAGTTCAATCTTACGATATCTACAAAATCAGCATTGGCCGGTAATGTTATCACGACTTTTTGAACTTCAGCATTCATACTGTCTTCGATCCTTTCCTATTGGGAATTCCTACTGGCGGCAAAAAACTTCGCAATACCCGTCATGTCAAACAGCCTTTGGATTTGGGAAGGAACCTCTTCCACGACAAAACGGGCATCCATCCCATGTCTGGCCTTCAATATAGACAATAGAATGCCGATCCCTGTGCTATCGATATATTTCAGATCCTTCAAGTTAATCACTAGATCGATTTCGGAATCCCCAACTAGCGGTTCCATGACAAGCCTGAAGTCGGGCGCCACCGATAAATCCAGTTCCCCGCTCAGGTACACCGTGCAGGAACCTTCATGGCGTTCTGTCGTTGCATTGAATTTTTCGTTCTTATTCGTATTCATAGACATTCTCTCCCGAATTTTTTGTTTTTCTTGTATAAGAACAGTTAACCCTAAATTCCCCCGTTTGAATCAGCCTGTACGCAAGCTTATGCCTGGCAATATTTGGGCCCCGTCACATGGAGTTGGCATCGGAGGTCTGCAAGCCTTTGCTTTGTGCAGGCACGGGATGCTTCATCAGAATCTCCTTCACCGATTTCATATTGACCGGCTTGCTGATATAATCGTCCATCCCGGCTTCTCTGCACCGGCTTCGGATGCCTTCCATCACATTGGCGGTCATGGCGATGATAACCGGCCGGTATCCCTGAGGCTGCATCTCGCGGATAAGGGCCGTGGCCTCCAGACCGTCCATGACCGGCATTTGCAAATCCATGAAGATCAGCCGGTACACCGGATTGGCGCGGATTTTATCCACCGCCTGCCGCCCGTCCTCGGCCACTTCTGCTCTCAATCCCAGCTTGCCCAGCATGCTCACCATCAGCTTCTGGTTGACCGGATGGTCGTCTACCACGAGGATCAGCGGTTCTTCGTCTTTTGCAGACGGCAGGGAAACAAGCAGGTCGTCGCCCATGCCCATCATGCCGTCATCCGATTCAGGCTCGCTCGTCTGGATCGTAAAGATAAACGTGGCGCCCTTCTCCTCGGTCGATTCCACCTTAATGCTGCCGCCCATCATTTCAACGAGCGATTTGCAGATGGCCAGTCCCAGCCCCGTGCCCCCGTATTTCCGGGTCATCGAAGAATCCAGCTGGGAGAACGGCTGGAACAAGCGGTTTTGCTTATCCGGCGTAATGCCGATACCCGTATCCTTTACCGCAAATTCGATCATGAGGCTGCCGTCTTCGGCTCTTTCCCGTAGTGACACCATCAGATAGACTCCGCCCTGATGCGTAAACTTCACCGCATTGGAGATCAGATTGATCAGCACCTGACGCAGGCGGGCCATATCCCCGTAAATGATGGGCGGGATGGCTTCATCGATAAAGTACACCAGCTCCAGGTCCTTTTTCCCTGCTTCCATAGAAAAGAGGCTGAATACTTCCTTGATGCAGTTTTGCAGCTCAAACGGATGCTCCTCCATCTCCATTTTCCCGGATTCCATCTTGGTAAAATCGAGGATGTCGTTGATCACCGTGACCAGTGCGTCGGCGCTTTTGCGGATAATCTCCGTATATTCCAGCTGCTCTTCCTTAAGCTCGGTTTCCATCAGCAGATCCACCATACCGATCACGCCGTTCATCGGCGTGCGGATTTCATGGCTCATCATCGCCAAAAATTCGGTTTTGGCCTTGGCCGCGATTTCAGCCGCCTCTTTGGCTTTAATGAGCTCCTGATTGGCTTTTTCCAGTTCCTGCGTTTTTTGCTGCAGCAGCATGGACTGGGTTTTATGCTTTTTGTTGGTCAAGTACATTTCCACAAAGCCTTCAATTTTGGACTTCAGGATTTGCGGGATAAACGGCTTCACCATATAATCAATCGCACCGGCTGAATAACCTGCGAATAAATGCTCGGCTTCTTTACTGTTCGCTGAAATGAAGATGATCGGAATGTCCTTCGTTTTATCCCTTGCCTTGATCAATTTGGCTGTTTCAATCCCGTCCATACCTGGCATTTGAACATCCAGTATGATCACAGCAAACTCATCCTTCAGCAGGCACCGGAGCGCTTCCTCACCGGAGGTCGCCTTCACAAGATTATATTGCTCACTCTCCAGCACTGCTTCAAGGGCGAGTAAGTTCTCCGGACGGTCATCAACCAGCAGAATATGAATCGGTTCTTGAGACCCCATGGAATCCTCCCACTTCTCTAGTTAATCTTCCTGTAGATTTTCTCCACACGATCCAGCGGTTCGTAAGAATCACTGTATTCTGTAAACTGTATCGACTCTTTTGCTCCAAGAACCAGAATTCCGAAACGGCTTAAGCTTTCATAAAACAGGCCGTGGACATGATCCCGGAGCGTGTCGTTAAAGTAGATCATCACATTACGGCAAAATATAACGTTAAACTCGTTGAAGGAGCGGTCCGTTGCCAGATTATGCTCCGCAAAGATCATATTTTTGCTTAGAAAGGGCTGGAAAATCACCGAGTTATACTTAGCGGTATAATACTCGGAAAAGGAACGGGTTCCGCCCGCCTCAATGTAATTTTTCGTATACAGCTTCATTTTCTCAATCCCGAAGATCCCCTGCTTCGCCTGCTCCAGGGAACGGTCGTTCATATCCGTGGCGTAAATCCTCGCCTTGTCCAGAAGTCCCTCTTCATGCAGCAGAATCGCCATGGAGTAGACTTCTTCTCCGGTGGAGCATCCTGCATGCCAGATGCGGATATACGGATAGGTTCTCAGCAGGGGGACGATCTTTTTTCGAAAAGTCAGAAAGAGGTTCGGATCGCGAAACATCTCTGTGACGGGAATCGACAGATTATGAACCAGCCGCTCAAAAACGGGCCGGTGATGCAGCACCTTCTCCTGCAGCTGGGAAATATTGCTTAAACTTTCCGCGCGTATAAAATGCCATATCCGGCGCCGGAGCGACGGAATCGCATAATTGCGGAAATCGTAACCATATAAACGGTGAATGCCTTCCAGAAGAAGCTCAAGCTCGATATCTTCCCGTTCCGTCTCATCCTTTACGGGGATGTCCTGATCTGTATGCCCCAAATCCATTCTCTTTCCTCCTGCTTACGTTTGCTTCAATGATGAAAATGTAATGCTATTACCTATTACCCCGTTATTGCCCTTACGAATACAACCAAACCCTCATCAGGGATAATAACTGTTCCGTTTGGATCGGCTTCTTCACGTAATCGGAAGCACCGGCCTCGATACACTTGGAGCGGTCTTCTTTCATCGCCTTGGCGGTCAAGGCAATAATCGGAAGCTTATGGAACTGAGGTATCTGGCGAATCTGCCGCATCGCCTCGTAGCCGTCCATCTCCGGCATCATCATATCCATCAGCACCAAATCGAACGGCTGGCCTCCGGTCAGGATATCGATCGCCTCGCGTCCGTTCTCGGCGAAGGTCACCTCCATGCCATAATTCTCCAGAACACTCGATAGCGCAAAGACGTTCCGGATATCGTCGTCGACGAGGAGGATTTTCTTCCCTTCGAACAGCGCTTCCCTGTTATGAAGCTTCTGCAAAATTTGACGCTTGTCCTCAGGCAGATTGGCTTCCACCCGGTGCAGGAACAAGGTAGTTTCGTCCAGAAGGCGCTCAGGCGATTTCACGTCCTTGATAATAATGGACTCGGTGTATTGGCGCAGGCGCATTTCTTCCTTGCTGTCGAGATCTTTGCCGGTGTACACAATGATCGGAAGGTAGCCCAGGTTCTCGTCCTGCTGGATCTGATCCAGCAGCTCGAAGCCGGTCATATCGCTCAGCATCAAATCGAGCACCATGCTGTCGTAGCGTTTCTTCCGCAGCTCGCTGAGCGCCTCCTTGCCAGTGGACACAGCGGTAATGGCCACGTCATCGTGATCGATAAGCTCAATAATCGAACGGCGCTGGATGTCATCGTCCTCAACGATGAGGAGATGCTTCAGCGACTGCTCGGTATACGACTCAATATGTGAGAAGGCATGCTCCAGGGACGCTTTGGTCGAAGGCTTCTTCAAGTAGGCGATAGCCCCCATTTTCAGCCCTTGCTTCACTTCATCCGATACCGAAATGATGTGAACCGGGATATGGCGGGTTGCCGAATCCCCCTTCAGCTCGCCCAGGATCGCCCAGCCGTCCATGACCGGAAGCTGGATGTCCAGGATGATCGCATCCGGCAGGTAAGTCTTCGCCATATCGAGGCCGATATCGCCCTGCATCGCCGCGAGGGCCTTAAAGCCTCTCCCCCGCGCCATATCCATCAGAATACGGGCAAATTTGATGTCATCCTCAATGATGAGCAGTACCTTATCTTTATCGGCAATCCGCTCGCGGTCGTCTTCGAGAGGCTCCGCCGCGTTGATGGCGGATTCCTCTTCATCCACCATGTTCTGCGCCGGCTTGGGCAGCATCAGCTCGCTGGAAACGGCAGCCTCGTCCTGAGCGGAAGAAGACGCCTCCGGCTTCTCCTCCGTGACCGGCAGATACAGCGTAAAGCAGCTGCCATGCCCTTCGACCGATTCGACTTCAATTCCCCCGCCAAGCAGGCGGGACAGCTCACGGCTGATGGAAAGGCCAAGTCCGGTACCGCCATACTTGCGGCTGGTCGTACCGTCCACCTGCTGGAACGCCTCAAAGATCAGGTCGGTCTTATCTTTCGGTATACCGATGCCCGTATCCTTGACGGCCGCCGCGATATATTCCTTGTTCCGGTCCAGATAAGCCGGCAGGGCTTCCGGATCCGCCCGGCGGACCGTGAACACGACCGAACCCTGGCTGGTGAATTTAAACGCATTGGACAACAGGTTGCGCAGGATCTGCTTGACCCGGTATCCGTCGGTAACGACGGAATCCGGCACATCGTTGTCCACGTGAACGTGGAGCGCAACCTGCTTCGAATTGGCCAGCGGCTTGAAATTCTGGTTGACGAAGGTCTGCCATTCCTCGATCGGCACGGTTTCGGAGTTGATCTCCATTTTGCCGGCATCGACCTTGGACAAATCCAGAATTTCGTCGATCATCTTGAGCAGATCGGCGCCCGACATGTAGATCGTATGAGCATATTCCTTCTGCTTATCGCTCAGGTTTCCTTCCTTATTCTCGGACAGGAGCTGCGACAGGATCAGCAGACTGTTGAGCGGCGTGCGTAGCTCGTGGGACATATTCGCCAGGAACTCCGACTTATATTTGCTGGTCACCGCCAGCTGCATCGCCTGCTGCTCCAGTCTGGCCTTCGCATCTTCAACCTCGATGTTCTTCTCCTCAAGCTGCTGCATCTGCTCTTCCAGCGCGCGCGTCTTGCCGATCAGCTCGGTATTGTAATGCTCGAGTTCCTCCTGCTGGCGCTGCAGCAAATCCTCGGAGCGCTTGAGCGCTTCGGTCTGCTCCTCCAGATTTTCGTTGGAGCGGCGCAGCTCCTCCTGCTGGGTCTGCAGCTCCTCGGATTGGCACTGCAGCTCCTCGGTCAGCGCCTGCGATTCACGCAGAAGCTCCTCGACGCGAACGCGGCGGTTAATGTTATTAATAATGACGCCCAGACTCACGGTGAGTTGGGACAAGAGCTGTCTGGACAGCTCACTGAACGGCTCGAACGACGCCATTTCAACGACGCCGAGCAGCTCGTCTTCAAACACGACCGGATAGATCAGCAGATGAGCCGGCTTCGCCGAACCAAAGGCCGAGTCCACTGACAGGTATTCTTCCGGCAGCTCGGTGATAATCGGTTTGCGGTCCAAAGCGCTCTGCCCGACCAGCCCTTCTCCGATTTCAACTCTGCCTCTCGGCGAGCGTTCTCCCTGGCCGGCGTATGTTCCGCCAAGAGACAGCATATTCGGATTTTTATCATCGTCCTGAATATATATAGCCCCATAGGCCGCCCCGATGATCGGCGTAAACTCGCTGATGAACATTTGGGACACCTGCTTGCTGGAATTGATGCCGCGAAGAAGCTCGGTAACCCGGCTCGCATTGGAATTAAGCCAGTTCTGGTCCTTCTGGGCCTGGAGGTAGTTCTGCTCCAGCTCCTGCTTCTCTTCCAGGTCTTCGGCGATCTCCTTGAACACATGGGCCACCTGGCCGATTTCATCTCTTGAGGTCACCTTAATCCGGCGGATGGCCTGGATCCGGCCTTTGGCAAAGCTGTTGATCATCATGTTCACGACGCCGAGTCCCCTCGTGATGGTGGAGATGACCCACAGAATAACGGCAAGTCCAAGCAGCAGACCGGCAATCATAATGGCGGTCGTGATTTGAACGGACCGGTTGTAGGCCGCTTTGGCATTACTGATCTGCTGATCGACCAGCAGATCCTGATATTCGGACAGCGCATTGATGCTGTCTATCGCTTCCTGCTGGATCGGGGTTCCACTCCCATTTCGATAGGTGTTGGCTTCGTCCATCATCCCTTTGGATAACAAAGCGGACTGCTTGTTGATATATTCCTTGTAATCCGACCACGCCTTCTGAACGCGGTTGAGCATTTGTTTCTCCTCAGGAGAGGTGGTGGTTGCATTCAGCTTCTGCAAACTTTGTTCGCCCTTGGCGATCATATCGTTGATCTGGGAAGTGCTGTTATCTGTCGCCACGCTGTGATTCAGCATCATACTCATAACGAACCTGGACATATCGTTCACTTCGCTCCGGACCCCGGTGGAATACCGCACTTTCAAATACCGGTCCTCATAGATACGATCCATTTGCTTGTTCATATAATTCATGCGGTCGTAGCCGACCACCGTCAAAGCAATCAAAATGAGCATGAGCGAACCGAAGCCGATCACCAGCTTAGTCTTCAGTTTCATTCTTCATTCGCTCCCTCTTTTAACGAAATCCAGACGAGACATTTATCGTCTTCCCGCTCCTGGGTTCCGTGGTCTTCAAAAAATGCCTGGTACATCTTCTCTTCATTCCATTCATGCGAATGCTTCAGGTGGCTGACCAAAAAGTCGACCTGTTCGTCATGATCGCCCTGGACCAGTTCCAGCAAGCCGTCGGTGTACAGCGCAATATGGCCTTCCCCTTCGTAAGACAAGCTCTGCGGATCGATGTCCATCTTGTCGAATAGGCCGACCGGACAGCATGCCTGGTCAAGCAGCAGCATGTCTCCGTTCTGTTGGAAAAATAAAGCCGGGGGATGCCCGGCGTTGACGTAGTCAATCCGTTTCATCGAGGTATCAACAACTAAATAAATCGCCGTAAAATAATATTGGACAAGCTGATTTTCGATGTGAAGCTGGTTGAACCGGCGGTTCAGCTCCTGGATCACTTTCTCCGGCTCCACATAAGTCGTTACCGTATCCTTCAGGACCGACGCGATGAACATCGTAAACAGGGACGACGAGATGCCATGGCCCATCATATCCAAAAGAATGACACCGTATCGGCCGTTGCCGAGGGAATACCAGGCATACAGATCACCGGCAAGCTCAGCGGAAGGCTGATAAATGGCGTGGACCTCAAACAGCTCGTCCTCAATAGCGGGACTGAGCACCGCGTTCTGAACAAGCGCAGCCAATCTCAGCTCCTCCTGAATCCGCTGATCGCGCTCCTTATGCCAGTCCTTCTCATGTTTGAGACGGAGTGCCAGGCGGATCCGGGCCATCAGCTCCACTTTGTTGATCGGTTTGGTCACATAGTCGACCGCTCCGGCATCCAGCGCCTCGGCTAACTTTTTGGAATCTCCCACCGCCGTGACCATGATGATCGGTATATCCTTGAGATGCTCGTTTTTCTGGATCACCTGACAGGCTTCGATCCCATCCATTTCAGGCATCATCATATCGAGCAAAATCAAGTCAAAATCGGACGCCTTCGGCTGACCTTCTTTGGCATAGCCGTCAGCCCCCAAGATTTCAAACATTTCTCTTGCCGATGCGGCTTTATCGATATCCCGGTAGTTTTCTTTCTTTAAAATCTCCCGGATGATTATGACGTTAGTCGGATTGTCATCAACAATTAATATTCTCATAACCCTCTCCTTACGATCCTATGAAATTGTTGAAATCTCTATTTATATACTATATACCATACCGTGTGAATATTTCAGCATCTAAGGTCTATCAGTCGTTGGAACTCGGGGCATGATATCCCACTTGTTCCAAAAACATAGATAAGGAATGGGAAGCGTTATCCCATTCCTTATCTATGTTTTTGACATGCGCTGTATGCGGGAAATACCGGTCTCATGCCTTTTTAGCAACTACCAGCACCTTGCCCAGATCCAGTTCCTTTTCATAAAATTGAGCCTCAGCCTCCGTGAAGCCCAGCGACGTGATTTTGGCCCGGAGCTCGTCTCCGCGTGAACGGAACAGATTAGCAAGAGCATCAAACATGCCTTCTTCTTTAATGCCAACTTCACTTGCCCCTGCCGTGTCCGCAATCCGGTCGGTCCGGTCGCCGTCATGGGCCAGTACGAAAATATCATCGTACACATAACCCGCGCTGCGCAGCTGATTGACTTCTTCCACCGCTTGGACGCCGTTTTCCACAACTTTCGCAAATGATTTGGTATTGGTTGATGAATTCATCGTTCTCACTCTCCTATTCTTTGTTGATCCCGTACATGTTCTAATTAACCTCTGCGGGTTTAGTTGAAACGCCGTTTCCAGGAAACGGCAGGTTATTCACTCGCTTGGTCAAAAAAGTCGACTCCCGCGAGCCTTCCCGTTTCCGGATCCGTGTAAACCTTGACGGCATGGTGTCCGCGAAGATAGACGTCACCATCCTCCGCACGGAACTGCGGCTGACCTAAAGCATCGGCAACCCGGTATTTGCTCAAAGGGATCCAGGAACCGTTGATTTGCATCTTCCCTGCAGCCGCTCCCACATGAACGTAGTCCACGATGCCGTCGCAGAGCACGACGGCCGCGTCCTGGTAGACGTAAGCCGAGCAGCCGGTGAACGGATCGGGCGTCACTTTCAGCGGCTTGCCCTTGTGAGCGAGGACCTCCTGCTTGGTATCGTTCAGTGAAACCCCGTTCATCGTATCAAACGCGGTAAAGCGATCAGGGGTTTGCTGGACGGTCTGCCGGACAGCCTGGGCATTCGCCGTATGGCCCGGGTCAGGCTGGGCAGCGGACACGAAGGACAAGGGTGACAGTATTCCAAGCAGCAGCGTAATCATTTTCAACATGATTCTCATCCTTTCTGTTGTCAATGGGTCCAGCCTGAGCCATAGGTCCTACCGGCGCAGTCTCTGCCAGACCGTCGCGGCGGTGTCGATCCACTTCACCACGTTAGCCGCAGGCTTGGCCTTTGCTCCCGTTTCATATACAGCCGAATAGGACTCAAACGTGCGCTCCTCCGGCGTCGACGCGGAGGCAAGCATGTGCCGCGGACGGGACTCTACCTGGTGCTTGGGCTGCTTAAACTTGTGAATCAAGGTTGTGGAAGCCTGTTTCGCAGCCAGGGTTAACTCGCTGAGCACTTCACCCAAATTTTTCACCGAATTCATGACCGGATCAATCTGTTTCATCTTATGCTCGACATCCGCCGTAATATCGTTGGCGTGCCGAACGATTTGCTTGATCTCATAGCTGAGTTCGTCGATCGTCTGCTGAACCTCCTGCAGAGTTTGCGTCGTCTTCTCGAGCGAACTTTTCGCGGCCAGCAGCGTTTTAATGAGATAAACGACCAGGACCGCAAAAGCGACCGCGATTAACGCGACACTGAGCGACATAATCATGTGCATAACCTCTCTTTCTTGTCTCTTCAAGATGCCTTCCATGCTTCCTGTAAGGCTCACTTAAGCGTTAGTTACCCTATCGCCCAAATGACGAAACAGCGCCGCTTTTTACCAAAGTCAGGGCTTGTTTCATTCCCCTTGGGCCCGGTTAAGTATGACTACGAGGGTGAACGGGACCCGCTGGTTTATCGGCGTATGTCCAGTCATTATATCGCCCAAACTCTACAGGAAAGAAAGGTGAGCAAGATGTTGAAATGGTCGATTATCTTCTTAATTATTGCGATCGTCGCCGGAATCTTCGGATTCTTCGGAATCGTATCTGCGGCGGCTACGATTGCCAAGGTGCTGTTCTTCATTTTCCTGGTTCTCTTTATCATCTCCCTGTTTACCGGCCGCAGCCGAACGCCTTAACGGTATAAGGGCAGCTGATACGAGAAGACGAACAAGCCCAAAGAGATAAGAAAAAGGTTAGAATGAGCAAAAAAACCAAGCGGTCCTTCGGATAGAAGGCGCTTGGTTTTTTTAATGCCCGCAATCTTTTGTTTCATTAAAAGAGCGACGGCAGATCCAGCCAGTTCAGCTTGAACGTCAGCTTGACGCCGTCATCCAAGAACTGAACATCGTCCACTCTAAGGATGTCCGGCAAGTGCTCCTTGAGCGGCACGGAAAGGGTGCCTAGCCCCCAGGTCTCCGCCGGGACGCGGATCGACTTGATCCTCGTAGATTCATGCTTCAGCACAATGACGCTGCCGTCGGCATCCATCGTGAAGGTCAGCTCAGCACCAAAAGGGATAAACTCCCACTTGCCGTTAATATCTGCCGTAACCTCCTGCCCATGGAACTGGAACTCGGCTCCGGTAACGGTAACCTGCGGGGGCATATCACCCATGTGCTTGATGAGCTCTTTCTTGGCCAGCTCGTTCAACTCTTCGCTGTTCAGCGTAATTTCCGGTTTCTTCGTCTTCAGCATCTGCATCGCTTTATCCTGGATATTCAGATCCGTATAGTTCAAATTCAGCTTGTGGTCCGGAGCGATGTACCAGATCAGCACGCCGGCGGCGATAATGACCACGATGATGATCGTTATGATGAACCGAAACAAAAATTTCCCAAGGCGCATGTCCGCCCCCTTTCTGCCGAAAAGCAAGTTCACTCCACCATTCGGCGCATTTCTAAAGTTTTATTTTTGGCCTATTTCAAAAACAGGCAGCCGGGATATTTGGTACCATCCTCCCTGACGCTTCTACCATATTTATGGTAAACTAAAACAATCTTTTTTTCTACGATACTAGATAACTTGGTTCAATTGTCTGTAAGAGGGTTATTTGGATAGTGTAGAAGCATACTATTCCAAGGAGGAACACAGTCTATGAAAAAAATCATCACTATTGCAGCAGCACTCGGATTAATGGCTTCCATGGGAACCGCAGCGTTCGCGGACAGCGCATCCACAACGTCTCCAACGAACAGCACTCCGTCCACCACGACTTCGGCCACAGGCTCGTCGGAGACCGTTGCCGAACCTACCAAGCTGGTACCTGAGCCGATCATCTCGGCAGGAGAAGAAGTAACGAATCCTACGGTGCCTCTCATCCTGACGGTAAATACACCGTTCTACTTTGAGCCCGGCGGTAAAGTCGCAAGCGTCCTTGCTCCGCAAGTCGTGGACACTACGGGCAACCGCGTTGGATCGCTCCTCGGCGAGTGGGTGGAAGTGTACACGTGGCTCGGAACGGCCTGGATTCTCGTAAAATAAGACATCCAAAAAGCAACATGCCAGTACTAGAATGAACTAAGGGTTTTACTAACGGGTGTCGGCGTCATTTAGTTCCTTCTACATAGAATATCATCAAACCTCCCGCACAGCGAAAACTTTGCGGGGGACAACAAAGGACCGGAGAATTCTCCGGTCCTTTGCATTTACGCGACCTTTATTTCAGAACGCTGCCTCCATACAGAAATCTCAGCTTCCAAGAGTTGCTGAAATCGGATACCGTAACGCCGCCGGCTTGATTGGAGTAGGTATGCAGCAGCTTGCCGTCGCCCAGATACACCGCCACATGGGTAATCCGCTGGCTGGACTTATCAACGCCTTGATAGGCGGAAGCGCTGGATCCGCGGTAACTCATAAAGAACACGAGATCTCCCCGCTTCAGCTGGTCCGTGCTGTATACAGCTCCGCTGTTTTCCTTCACCCAGGATCCCTGCTGTCTGGAATCTGCCGGAAGCACAACGCCTGCAGCCTCTTTGAAGATTTGGCGGGTAAAATCCGAACAGTCGAACGTGGTCGTCGTATTCCGGTTGGAACCAAACTCGTAAGGGGTTCCCAAATACTTCATGCCGGTCTGGATCACCTTTTCGATCATGGCATTCGTATTTTCCGCGGAGACGGGTGGTGCCGCTTCAGAGGATCCGGTACTCGGCTGGGATGCCGAACCGGTGCCCTTAACGGCTATGTATTTTTCGCGGGTGCTGACGTAGCCAACCTTGCCCGACGAAGTTTTCACTTTATAATAATAAGCCGTGCTTTTCTCCAAAATCTGCACGGTCTCTCCTTTTTTCACATAACCGAGCACGTTGCTGGACAGGGAAGGCTTGTCCCGAAGATTCACCGAGGCCTGGATAACGCCGACCTGGCTCTGTGCCTGAACCTGGCTGGATGCCGATGCCGCTTGAGCCTCATGTCCGGTCGGGATGATGACGGCTGCAGAAATGGCAGCGGATAGTAGCAGGCATCCGAGTAAGCTTTTCTTGATGTTAATCATTTCATTCCTCCTTGAGATGTCTGAGTCGCTTGTAGAAACCGGGGAACGCCGGCCCGCTTAGCGCTTGCTCTCATTATAGGCAGGAGGATCGAGAAACCGCATGGCCCTTTTTACACAAATAAACACTCCAAATGTTGGTAGTAAACAGGTCTATGGTCTTAAATACACCTGGTCCCTGGAAATCAGGGAACATTAAGGAAATGCCTGCAGCGGCCAAATAGTAGAACAAAGCCGGCCCTGTTCAGGCCAGCCTTGTTCATCCATGTTTTCATCAGACGAAACTTTACACGATTATTCCACTAATGAATTCTCCAGATCCTCCCCGTTATCCGTCCCGCCTTGATCCGGAAGGTCAGTGCCGATTGGAGCAGCGGCGCGGACGACCTGAACCGAGGCCATCGTCCGGCCTCCCTTATATTGAGCAGAGATCTGGGTCAAGCCCGGCTTATGACCGATCAGATTTCCTTCCCCGTCCACTTCGGCAACGTCCGGATGACTGCTGCTGAATTGAACCTGCTTGGTAATATCCGATCTCGTCTGTGTCGAATAGTCATACAAAAAAACCTTGATATCCAGCGTCGAACCTTCCGAAAGCGAGTATTGGGACGAATCCAGCTCGAGATAGCCGTTCAGGGGATCATACTCGCCCGTATCTTCCGGCAGTACAGTCACGATCAATCTTGCTGTATAACCCTCGTAAGATGCTTCCACATAGGTGTCTCCCGGCTCCTTTCCCGTGATTCGGCCTAATGCGTCGACTTCGGCAATCGCAGCGTCCCCCGAAACGTAGACTGCGGCGTTGGACAAATCGCTTCGGGTTCCGTCATCATATACCGCTTGCAGCACCGTGGAGACGCTTGAACCTGTTTTCAGTTTCTTTTCCTTTTCCAAAAATGCGATGCCTGTTAGTGTTCGCTCAACAGGCGGCTGGTCCGCCGGCGGCGTGAGCTTCATCAGCTGAAATTTCGCGCTGTCTCCCCGCTGAACGGTTCCAGGGAAAATATAACCTCCGTCCGGAGTTCCCGATGCGGTACCGACCCTGTAGATCGGAGGCCCCTTGAACAATTCCCTGCTGATCAGCCCCCCGCTCCGATCGACGCTTAACACGCTGTATTGATGCTTCCACTCTGAGCTCCAGTCCAAGTATGTAACATGTTCCCCCAGCAACGCGTAGCCCTCTTCCGTCTGGACCAGACGATTGAAATTCTGCGAATTGGCACCATCCGGGTATGTCTTTTCCCATTGCACCTGTCCGGTCAGGTCCGTCTTGGTAAGTACCGGCACGCCGTTGCCGTTAACGGATTTACGGCTCAAGATCATATAGCCTCCGTCCTCGGCCGGAATGACCGAGTAGGCTGTCCAGCCGCTGCGCGGCTCGACCGTTTGCTTCGACCACACCTCTTTGCCTTGATCATCGATCTTCATTACCAGCATCGCATCATGTTCTCTCGATTCATATTCCACCATACCTGCGTGGCCGACAGCGATGTAACCCCCGTCGCTCGCGGGAATCAGATCGGTTAAATAGTCGCTCCCCGAAAAACTGTACTGGTTGTACCACAGCGTATTCCCATTTTGATCGATCTTGGCGATATAAGCTCTGTCATAAGCAACCCAGTGGACGATCCCGCTTCCGGCGATCAAAAAGCTGCCGTCCTCCGTCTCGACAATGGCTTTCGGGTTTTGATCATACCCTTGTGCATCCAGGACCTTCTGCCACACCACATTCCCCGATGCATCCAGCCTGATCAGGAACAGCTGCCGAATCGGCTCAAACTCTTCACCCGTGTTCCCTGCAATGAGATAACCCCCGTCCTTGGTCTCAATGGCCCGGTATGCCGTACTGGACCCCCAGTCATAATAAGCCAGCTTCTGCTCCCATTCCACCTGCCCTTCTCCATCCAGCTTTACCACATAGGCCTTTCGATACGAGTCATAGATGTCGCCCAGGGCTAGATAGCCACCGTCTGATGTAGGGATGACCCCCTCTCCGCCGGACTGCCTTCCGTAATCCTTGGACCATTCAATCGCCGACCGCGTCGGCTCGGCAGCCGCAAGGCTGAATCCGGGCCACATCCCAACCATCACCAGCAATCCGGCAGTGCAAGCAGTCCACAATCGCCAAAACGTTCTGTTCACAGCCTTTACTCCTTTCCATCGTAAGCATGATTTGAGACAGGAATTTGTAAAATCCCTCCATCTATGTCATTATTCATCGAATTTCTCCAACTGGATATCCCACAAACTTCATAATTACCTGCTACGTTGGAACCGTTTTCCAATTTTAATTTTCACGCTTCGTCAGACCCATTGCTGAGACCATTTCTCCGAAAGGCTACGGGCGAACGCAAAAACAGCCACAATGCGTATGCACTGCGGCTGTTCACTGAAGCTGATCAAGAACACGGGGGCTTTTCAAAGGAACCGGCCTTCACAAGCTTTTCTCCCGAGGCTCCACATGGACGTGGACGTTCATAATATTATGAATTCTCTTCATCCGCTCTTCGATCTTGTCGCTGATGGCATGCCCTTCGATCAGGCTGAGGGTGGGGTCAACCACAATGACGACATCGACCAGGACATGATTGCCGTGAACCCTGGCCTTCACATCGTTGATGCCTTCAACGCCGGGGGTTTTGGCAATGGTGCCCCGCAGATCGCGGAGTTCCTCCTGATCGAACCCGTCAGTCAAGCGGTAGGTGGAATCGCGGAAAATATCCCAGGCCGTCTTGCAGATCAGCAGACCTACGGCAAATGCCGCCACCACATCCAGCCATGGCAGGCCGAACTGTGCCCCGACAATCCCGACCGCCGCCCCGATACTGACCAGCGCATCGGACAGATTGTCTTTGGCGGCCGCCATCAAGGCCTGGCTCTTAATCTCCTTGGCCAGCTTTCTATTATATAAATAGACGAACAGCATGCATACAGCGCAGACAGCCGCCACGCCGGCCGACCATAAATCCGGCGAGGCTTCTTTGCCCATAAACAGGGATTTGACCGCCTCCACCAGCACCTGAATACCGACCATGCCCATAATAAACGAAGCGATCAGCGATGCTACCGTCTCCGCACGGAAATGACCGTACGGGTGGTCTGAGTCCGGCGGTTTCTGCGATATCCGCAGGCCGATCAGCACGGCGGCCGACGCCACGATATCGGTCAGATTGTTAAACCCGTCTGCAAGCAGGGCGCTTGACGCAAAGAAGTAACCGCCGACCAGCTTGCCCGCGGAGAGGATCAAATACGCCGCAATGCTGATCCAGGCGCCGCGTTCCCCTTTTCGGATATCTTCATAGATATGATCCAAGTTCGTTGGCCCCTTTTCACCGTTTCATGCCCAAAGGCACTTTTTTATCCTAGCAAACGAAAGTCGTGTGGGTCTAGAGAAACATAGTTGCTTATGTTCAAGAGGTTTTGTCTCTCCCATCTCTTGTGGGGAGCCGCAAAAACAGCTAGAATAAGGACACAACCCCAAAGGGAGGAACCCTACCCATGACGGATAATCAGGACGCCAAAAAGGTCAATTTGGCCGACGCCATCCGCGCGAAGCTGGAGCAGAAGAAGCAGCAGAACAAGGGCGGTAAGCCCGGCGGCTTCCAAAGCAATGCCCCGCACGCGATGAAGAGCCAAAACACGAAAAAGCCCAACAATCAGCGCCGCCGCACTGGCGGGTCCTAAACAAGCCACGAGCTTTACGGACAACACAGAAAAGCTGCCACCCCCGCTTAAGGGAATGGCAGCTTTTTTTCATGGCTTGAAGCGTTAAACTTCCTGCGGATACATCTGCTCGCGCAGCGCCTTGATTTCATCGTTCTCCAGATACTCGTCGTATGTCATGACTTTGTCAATGATGCCGTTCGGCGTAATTTCGATGATCCGGTTGGCGATCGTCTGAATGAACTGATGGTCATGCGATGTGAACAGGATCGTCCCGTCGAAGTCGATCAGCCCGTTGTTCAGCGCGGTGATGGACTCGAGGTCCAAGTGGTTCGTCGGCTCGTCGAGGAGCAGCACGTTCGCGCCGTTCAGCATCATCTTGGCCAGCATACAGCGCACCTTCTCTCCCCCGGAGAGAACGCTCGCCTTCTTCAACGCTTCTTCGCCGGAGAACAGCATCCGGCCCAGGAAGCCGCGCAGGAACGTCTCGTCCTGATCCTTGGAGAATTGGCGAAGCCATTCCACCAGGTTCAGGTCCACCCCGTCAAAATATTCGGAGTTGTCTTTCGGGAAGTACGCCTGTGTCGTCGTAACGCCCCAGGAGAACTCGCCCGCGTCCGGCTCCGCCTTGCCCATCAGCACTTCGAACAGCATCGACTTCGGCAGTCCGTTCGGGCCGACAAAAGCGATCTTGTCGCCTTTGTTTACGACGAAGCTCAGCTCATCCAGTACCTTCTCGCCTTCAACGGTCTTCGTGAGGCGGTCTACCGTCAGCAATTGCTTGCCTGCTTCACGCTCCGGCTTGAAATGAAGGAACGGATATTTCCGGTTGGAAGGCCGGATATCGTCCAGCGTAATTTTATCCAGCTGCTTCTTCCGGGAAGTCGCCTGCTTGGATTTGGAAGCATTCGCGGAGAACCGCTGAATAAATGCCTGCAGCTCCTTGATCTTCTCTTCCTTCTTCTTGTTGGACTCGCGCTGGAGCTCCAGCGCCAATTTACTGGATTCGTACCAGAAGTCATAGTTACCCACGTACAGCTGGATTTTGCCGAAATCGATATCCGCGATATGCGTACATACCTTGTTCAGGAAGTGACGGTCGTGGGATACGACGATGACAGTGCCTTCATAGTCCATCAGGAAGTTCTCGAGCCACTGAATCGATTCGAGGTCCAAGTGGTTGGTAGGCTCGTCGAGCAGCAGATTGTTCGGACGGCCGAACAGCGCCTGCGCCAGCAGGACGCGGACCTTCTCATTGCCGGAGAGCTCCACCATCTTCTTGTCGTGCAGCTCGCGCGGAATGCCAAGGCCGATCAGGAGCGCAGCCGCGTCAGGCTCGGCGTCCCATCCGTTCAGTTCGGCGAATTCGCCTTCAAGCTCACCCGCACGAAGTCCGTCTTCCTCGGAAAAGTCCGCTTTCGCATACAGCGCATCCTTTTCCTTCATAATGGTATACAGACGGCTGTGACCCATGATGACGGTTTCCAAAACCGGATACTCGTCGTATTCAAAATGGTTCTGCTTCAGCACCGCAAGGCGTTCGCCCGGTGTCATGTGAACCTCGCCCTGGTTCGGCTCGATTTCGCCGGAGAGGATCTTGAGGAACGTCGATTTGCCGGCTCCGTTGGCGCCGATCAAACCGTAGCAGTTGCCTGGCGTAAATTTTATATTTACATCTTCAAAAAGTGCGCGTTTTCCGTAACGGAGTGTCACGCCGCTTGTACTGATCATGAAGTATTACCATTCCTTTCGCTAGTAGGCTTCAGCACATTATAGCATAAATCAACGTGCGTTCGAAGCCCATTTCATAATAGAAGGAACAAAGTATAGCCCGCGGATTCGGCCGAGCCCGGATATTCCTTCCCCTACCCGGACGTTTGTCCTATCATTGCCTATCTCTATCAATATAATCGTTTTTATCTATTTCTATTCCCGCTCGCGCTAAGAGATAATCAAAAGGACCCCAACATGAAAGGATGGGGGGCGTTGTCCAAACCGCTCGAATTCACCATGGTATAAGGGTCCATGCAAAAACACCGGAAAGAAGCCGCCCGGCGGCCTTTCCGGTGTTTCGTATGGATCTATCGGCGTATCCGATTCCTGTTCGGTATCCGGAACTACCTCCGCTCCGGGTGGATCGTCAGCGTCTCCCCGTAATGCATCACTTTAATCCGCTCCTCACTCAGACCGAGCCGGACCCGCTCCGCCTCCATCCGGTCCAGCGCCTCCCGGGCCGTATCATCGGCCAGGCGGAACGTGCCGTAATGCATCGGGATCATCATATCGGCCCCCACATCCAGAAAAGCCTGCAGCGCCTCTTCGGGATTAACGTGCTGCGACGTCATAAACCACTCGGGCTCATACGCCCCGATCGGCATCAGCGCCACGTGTAGGTTGAAGCGCCGGCCAATCTCTTTGAAGCCGGCAAAATACCCGCTGTCCCCCGCAAAATAGACGTTGGGCGGCAGCATCCTGGTGCCGTCTTCCGCTTCGGCGTTACCGGCTTCCCCTGTCTCATGCGGCTCCAGCACAAAGCCGCCCCAGTGCGAGGTGTTGGTGTCAAACGGCGTGCGGCGCGTCCAATGCTGCGTCGGGACGAAGCTGATCTTCACCTGGCCGATGACTACATGCTCCCACCACTTCAGCTCCCGGCAATTGTGGAACCCTTTGCGGACCATCTTCGCGCGGAGGCCGACCGGAACGATCAGCGTCGTGCCCGCCCGGTACAGCTTCCGGATGGAAGCCATGTGCATATGGTCATAGTGGGAGTGCGATATGAGAATGATGTCCACCGGCGGCACATCATCGATCAGGAGGCCGGGCGCACCGAGGCGCCGCTCAAAACCCATTCTTTTGGCCCAGACCGGGTCCGTCAAAATGTTGAGGCCCTCATACTGGATGAAAAAAGTGGAGTGGCCGATCCAGGTAATCGACGTATCCTGTCGGTTGCCGTGCAGATACTCCAGATCCGGCGGCATATTCGGGATTTGGAAGCTGTAGTCCTTTTTCTTCTGCCGCCGCTCCTGGCGCCACTGTCTAAACTGCTTCAACGTTTTATCCGTACTGACATTATCCATGTTATTGTAGCGGATCTTCGGCAAGAGTCCCCCTCCTTCCCGGGTGTAATCGCTGTTTATTCCATTTTACCCGATCCGAAAGCCTGTGTACCACTAGCGCTGACGCTCGAATGCATCCCTCTTTCCCAAGCTTGCTTACCGCTAAGTCTATGAATTATTCGTCATGCAGGTCGGAGTAATGAATGACGTACAGCGCCAAAAGCATCATCGTCACGACGACAATCAGCATCGGCGCGAAATAAATGGTGAATATCACTCGGCAGTACAGCTCCTTCTATGCAGCTTGGTAACCTCTTAGTCATTGTCGTCCTTCCATCCGTTTTCTATCCGCGGCAAAAGGTTTATGTTTGGGGGCAAAGTGAGGTAAACTGTAGTTTAGATGGTGGTTTCATCTATATAGGAATGAGTTGTATCATTTTTTTCAATAGTAAAAGGTATTGAAGAAGAAGGAGGTCTTTATCTGTGAAGATCAAATTTATCGAGCCAACGCCGAGTCCGAACTCTATGAAGCTGCACCTGGATGAGAGTCTGGAGCCCGGTATCCGCAAAACATATACGCTTGACAATGAACGCTCCGCCCCGGCTTGGATCCGGGAGATGCTGCATATCCAAGGGGTCAAGAGCGTGTTCCATACCCTTGACTTTGTCGCCTTGGAACGCCAGGGCAGCGCGGACTGGTCCGCCATCCTTGGCGAAGTGCAGGAGCGGTTCGGCCAGGAGGGCCTGACAAGCCAGTTCACGGAAGAAGACGCGGAAGCCGGCAGCCACTACGGCGAGGCGGAAGTGTTCGTTCAGTTTTTCCGGGGCATCCCGATGCAGATCCGCGTGAAATCGGGCGCTCAGGAGGTTCGCCGGGCGCTGTCCGACCGCTTCACGAAAGCCGTAATGGAAGTCACCGCGGCGACGATGATCAAGGAGCGCAAGCTGAAGGATTACGGCGTCCGCTACGGGGAGCTGGAGGATATCGCCGGTGAGGTCGAGCAGGAGCTTGAAGCGGCGTTTCCCGAGGATCGGCTGAAGCAGGTCATCGAGCAGGCGATCGCCCATGGCGCCAGCGAGAGCGAGTTTGAAGAGGAGCGGCGCGAGCTGAGCGACGCCGAGCTCGCCGAGGCGATGCAGAGCGTCGACTGGAAGGTTCGCTATGCCGCCCTGGACGGCATGCAGCCGACCGAAGAGCGGCTGCCGATCATCCGTCAGGCGCTGCATGACGAGAAGATGCAGACCCGCCGCCTGGCGGTCGTCTACCTCGGCGATCTGCGCACACCGGAAGCGATGGAGCTGCTGTACGAGGCGCTGAAGGACAGCTCGCCGACCGTCCGCCGGACGGCGGGCGACACGCTGTCTGACATCGGCGACCCGGCGGCCACGCCGGCGATGCAGGCGACGCTGAAGGACAGCAGCAAGATCGTCCGCTGGCGCGCCGCCCGCTTCCTGTACGAAGTGGGGACGGAAGAAGCGCGCGATGCCCTGGAGGAAGCGGTAAACGATCCCGAGTTCGAAGTGAGCCTGCAGGCACGGATGGCCTTGGAACGCATCGAATCCGGCGAGCAGGCCGCAGGCACCGTGTGGCAGCAGATGGCCAAGCGGAGCCGCTCCTGAAGACTGCAGGGAACGGCTCTTCCGGAGTTCCAGCTTTAACCATTGCCTTTTCCCGGCGTAATACGTTACGATGTTACGTGTTCAATACATCAATACAAAGAAATATGTAAAAGATAACCTCATCCGTCCAAGGTGAGGTAGAGGTTGCGGAAGCGATGAGTAGCTGTTCCGAGGCGTAAGAGCCGCCGGTGACGACAGCGAAGGGCGCCTTCCGCCGAAGTGTGCGAACCCGCTCTACGGTTGGCATGCTGGGTCTGTTCTCCGAAAGGGACAGAACTGTCGCGGTGTTCCTTCCTCCTGCAGGAAGATTCAAGCGCCGTGATGAGCTATCTTTCATGGAAGCACGGGTGCGGAAGCCATAGCGTCATTTATCGGGACCGCGGGTACTTCATACCTGGGGTCCCTTTTGGTTGTTCCCCTTCCACTCCATGAAGTCATATTCATATTTGAAGGGATGATTTCTTTTTATGCGTTTAAAAACACCGGCAACGGCACTCAAACAGAGCCTGAAATCCCGGCACATGACGATGATCGCCCTCGGCGGCTCTATCGGCACCGGGCTCTTTCTGGCAAGCGGCAGCGCCATCTCCTCCTCCGGACCGGGCGGAGCGATTCTGGCCTATGCCGCCGTCGGCCTGATGGTATATTTTCTGATGACAAGCCTGGGAGAAATGGCTACCTACATGCCGGATTCCGGCTCGTTCAGCACCTACGGCACCCGCTTCGTCAGCCCGGCCTTCGGATTTGCCGTCGGCTGGAACTTCTGGTACAACTGGGCGATCACGATCGCGGCCGAGCTGTCTGCGGCGACGGTCATTATCAAATATTGGTTTCCGGACTCTCCCTCCTTTTTGTGGAGTCTGCTGTTTCTCGCTATCATGTTTGCCCTCAATATTCTATCAGCCAAGGGCTACGGCGAATCCGAATACTGGTTTGCCATTATTAAAATCGCGGTCGTCATTATTTTCCTGATTGTCGGCATTCTGATGATCTTCGGGATCATGGGGGGCAAGCCGGTCGGCTTCGAGAACTTCAACCTGGGCGGCAGCTCCTTCCATGGCGGATTCTTTGCTTTCGTCGGCGTCTTTATGGCGGCGGGCTTCTCCTTCCAAGGAACCGAGCTGATCGGGGTCGCCGCAGGGGAGAGCGAAAATCCTCGCCAGAACGTGCCGCGCGCCATCAAGCAGGTATTTTGGCGGATCCTGATCTTCTACATTTTGGCGATCATCGTCATCGGCTTCCTGATTCCTTATACGAATCCGAACCTGCTGAAGACCGATCTGAACAATATCGGCGTCAGCCCGTTCACCCTCGTATTCCAAAAGGCGGGTCTGGCCTTTGCGGCGTCCGTCATGAACGCGGTCATTCTGAGCTCCGTGCTGTCGGCGGGCAACTCCGGCATGTACGCCTCCACCCGCGTACTGTATGCCATGGCCAAGGACGGCCTGGCACCTAAATTTTTGAGCCGGCTGAACAGCCGCGGCGTTCCCGTATACGCGCTCCTGATCACCACGGCGATCGGTATGCTGGCGTTTCTGGCCTCCCTGTTCGGCGACGGGGTCGTGTACAACTGGCTGCTGAACGCCTCCGGCATGTGCGGCTTTATTAACTGGCTCGGCATCGCCGTCTGCCATTACCGTTTCCGGCGGGCTTTCCTCGCCCAGGGACATTCCCTGGACGAGCTGCCCTACCGGGCGCGCTGGTTCCCGTTCGGACCGATCTTTGCCTTTATCCTGTGCATTATCGCGATCCTGGGACAGAACACCGGAGCGTTTACCGGCAGCAAAATCGACTGGTACGGCATTCTCGTGACGTATGTCAGCATTCCGCTATTCCTGGCCGTATGGTTCGGCTACAAGTGGAAAAAGAAAACCAAGCTGACCCCGCTGGAGCAGTGCGACCTGACCACCCACGATCCTCGGTAACGTTAAAAAGGAGACTCACAGATGAACATGTGAGTCTCCTTTTTTGTGTGCTGATGGCTTTCCCAAAATACCAGATGGCCAAAAAGCCCTCTCCTGCCAAGCTCCTGGGCTTCGCAGTGAGGGGGCTTTCTGCTGCTCCGACGACCTTTTGCCCGCCAATACACGCTTTGCCTATTTCCAAGTGACGTAAATTCTCAAATCCTCCGTCTCATCCAGCGGGCTTTGCGTGTATGAGATCGAGCTCACCCCAAGCCGGTACAAATCCTGCAGGGCGCCGAGCAGCTGCTCCTTGTCCCCGTGGAACCGGAAAAGCAGCGAGTGCCCTCCCGCAGCGACCACTGGTTTGGCCTTGGCACTGAGCTGGGCGGATGTCGATACGATCTGCGCCGGATCATACAGCTGGTACTCAAGCTGTTCCTGCAGCTTCTGGTAAAACGCCAAATGGCTTCCTCCCTGCCGGATCAGGCCGGACAGCGTATCGCGATACAAGGTCATGGCAGCGGGATAAGCTTTGGTCCATGCATGGTCCTTCCTCATCTGCGCGTCCGTGCGCAGGTAATAGCCCGTACCGACCTCACCGGCCTTGTCCGGAGCGGGATCATCCCAGGTCGTGTCCAAGTGGTACCATTTGCCGTCAAGAAGCACCAGATTCCAGGCATGCAGCTGACTCACGCCCGTATCTCTCGGGGCGGCGGTGCCTTCCACAATTTTATTCGGAATTCCGGCTTCCTTCAGCATTTTGTAAGTCAGCAGCGAATATCCCTGGCAGACCGTGCTGCCCGAGCTGAGTCCGTCATACGCGGTATATTTCTGAAGGGTCCTATCGTATTTCAAATGGAGTATCACCCAGTCGTGGATCGCCTTGATCTTCTCATGATCGTTCATGCCAGGCCGGATCAGGCTGCCGAGTACCGCCTTCACCCGCTGGTCGACGTAAGCCGTCTGCGCGGCCGTTTCCCGGTAGCGGAGCTGCACACTCACCGTGGCCGATTTCGAGCTGCCGCTGTAGGAGTAACCATAGCTTTCGATCGTGTAATTGATGTAGGGATCGCTCTCCAGCGCCTGTTCGAGGGCGCTCTTCAGCTGGCTCTTGAGGGCCGACGTCTTGCCCTGGTACACAAACTGAATCTTCTCCAGGCGCTGATTCATGGCGGCCAGCAGCTTCGCCTGAATCCCGTCCACGGTCGTGACCACATTCGCCGGAGAGGTCGCGGCCGCATATACCCTTTGCCAATCAATGCTCGGGGAAACGGCGGCGGCAACCACCGTTCCAAAGAGCAGCAACGAAACGAGCGAGAAGCGCTTTACAATCATATGGCCCCCTCCCTTCCTGACCATCATGCCGGTCCACACCTGTACCGCTTTTGTCATCCCATGGCCGAACGAGCCTACCCGTACATGAAAATGGCCCTTCCAAATGACTCTATTCCAGCTATGGGCAAGTTATGACACAACGCTTCTTTGCTGCTTTGCGAACGACCATCTGAGGCGGTTTGTGACCGGCTAACGAACGATTCCATGCAGCACACCTGCTGCCTCCTGCTGGCTTAAAGCACCTCTTGCCGCTCCATTACTTATCCGTTTCTGTTCGGGCAGCCGCCTGAACAAACGCCGCGGCCCGTTCCTGGACGGCCTCGACATTTCCCGACTCCAGCTCCGCCTTCGGCAGCAGCGAGCTGCCGATCCCGACCGCGCACGCCCCTGCTTCGAAATAATCGGCAATATTGCCGATCGTCACCCCGCCTGTAGCCATCAGAGGTATATGATCCAACGGCGCACGGATCTCTTTCAAATAGCCAATTCCGAGGCTGCCCATCGGGAACAGTTTCACTGCGCTGGCACCGGCCTCGTAAGCGGCCACAATCTCAGTCGGCGTCATGGCACCAGGCCATACGTCGATGCCCTGCTCCAGAGCAAAGGAGATGACGGCTTGATCGACATTGGGCGAGATCAGAAACTGCGCTCCAGCCTGAACCGCCTCCTTGGCCATGGCCAGGTTCAATACGGTTCCAGCGCCTACATAGGCTCGTCCGTCGTATGCCGAGCGCCAGCCTTCGATCATGTGCAGCGCCCCATCGGTATTCAGCGTAACTTCCATAAGCCGGACGCCTCCGGCGATCAGTCCCTCACCTGCCGTCCTGGCCTGATCCCGGGTGATCCCCCGGACGATCGCAACCATTCTTGCGGACAGCAGTTCCTGCATTGCTTGTGATGTATGCATGCGTTTCATTCCTTCCGAATCTATTTTTCTTAGTATATTCGGACTTTACAGGCGTTTTCCTTCCCGGACATGTCAATTCGGCAGGATCTCTCATGCTTCCGTTTATTTCGTCCTTGGCACAGGATTTGACGAAAAATCGACGTATTTTTCCCCCGAATCTACGGAAATGCAGGCCGGGTTTCGTATATAATAGGAATGTTGTATAGAAATGATTGTTTGTGGACGTTGGTAAACCCGATGATTTTACCTTAGGAATGGAGAGATTGTCCGTGACTTACGTGGATATTTCCAATATATCGGTCGAGGTATTCGTGACCGTGCTGCTGTTTCTGCTGATTATCGCCCCGCTGTTCAGCCTGGCCATTCTGCGTTTTTTTCAGGGCCGTCCCAAGGCCGGATTCACGCTCATCGCGACGGGCATTATCATCTACTTCGTGCTGCAGCTGGTCGGGAAACTGTTCTTTTGACAGCGTTTTAAAAGTAAAAAAGCCTAGGGATACCCCAGAGCGGCCCGGATCGCGGCCTGCTTTTGGCGGTCATCCCTTATTTTTTGCGCCTACGAAAAAAAGGCCGCCCCGGCGGAAGCATCTTTGCTCCAAGGGACGACCTCTAATTTAGCGGTTATAGAATGAACAGAAAATTATTGTTGATTCAAAAACTTCTCAAACTGGGTTGTGTTCATGCCCAGCACGCGGTTCTCGCCAATGACGGTCAAAGGAACGGCGCGAACGCCCATGTCCCAGACCTGCTGTGCATACTCATCGTTTTGCTCGATGTTGCGTTCTTCGAACTCGATGCCCTTGTCGGCCAGGTATCCTTTCACCTGACGGCAGTGCGGGCAGTTGGTGCTGGTATATACAATCACTTTATCCATCGCTTTAGGTCACCTCGTATCGTGAAAATGTCGTGTATGTCAACAGGCTCTTGCGCCGGCCTGATCGGTCCACTTCATGCATCCATTACAGAGCGACTGCGCTGTGCTCCAGACTTTCAATATACTTCTCGCAATCGATTGCTGCCATACATCCGCTTCCGGCTGCCGTAATGGCCTGTCTGTAGCGGGTGTCCTGAACGTCGCCGCAGGCGAAGACGC
Organism: Paenibacillus sp. SSG-1; assembly: GCF_002224835.1. Lineage (NCBI taxonomy): Bacteria > Bacillati > Bacillota > Bacilli > Caryophanales > Paenibacillaceae > Paenibacillus > Paenibacillus sp. SSG-1. The sequence continues at coordinate 7,113,322 of NZ_MBRK01000001.1, read as the reverse complement.
CAGGGATGTTCGTTTCCGTCGTTCCCGGCTGCACAACGATGTAGCCGTTCTCGTCGAGCGTAATTTGGCCGCCCAAAAATCCGGTATTCGGGTGATGACCGATGGCAACAAACACGCCGCTTGCTTCGATCAGTTCCTCTTCACCTGTCTCGTTGTTCAGCACTTTGAGGCCTTTCACGCCGCGTTCGTCAGCCACAACTTCGAGCGGAGTACGGTTAAGTGCCCATTCCACCTTCTCGTTGGCACGCACGCGATCCTGCATGATCTTGGAGCCGCGCAGCTCAGTACGGCGGTGTACCAGCGTCACTTTGGACGCAAAGCGTGTCAGGAAGCCGGCTTCTTCGAGCGCAGAGTCGCCGCCGCCGACCACGATAATTTCTTTACCGCGGAAGAAGAATCCGTCGCAGGTCGCACAGGTACTTACGCCGCGTCCGACATTCTCCTGCTCCCCGGGAATGCCCAGGTATTTGGCGGTTGCGCCAGTGGACAGGATCAGCGTCTCGGTTTCGATATGGCCGATGCCTTCCACGTCAAGCTTGAACGGACGCGCGCCCAGCTCTACGTTGTTCACCCAGCCCGTGCGGAATTCAGCGCCGAAACGCTCCGCCTGCTTGCGCATATTATCCATCAGTTCCGGTCCCATCACGCCTTCAGGGAATCCCGGAAAGTTCTCAACTTCTGTCGTCGTGGTAAGCTGGCCGCCCGGCTGCGGCCCTTCAATAATCAGCGGACTCATATTGGCCCGTGCCAAATAAATCGCTGCCGTCAATCCGGCAGGTCCTGTCCCGATAATTACGGATTTATACATAGGATCTCCCTCCAAGCTTCCCGTTCCCGGTGCATCGTCCCTTAGCGGGTTCGTCCGGGATCTATTTATCATTTAATTTAAAATAATTATTATCTGATAATCATTATCATACATTTTTCATAAGATGTCAATAGATCAAGTATACATGCCTTTCACCTGAATTGTGAACAATTTAATTTTTACAAATCGTTTAACAATTTCCTGCCGAGCAAAAAAGGAACCTCCGACTCTCTTTCGGAGGTTCCTTCATTTATGAGCCGCTTCGGTCTCGACACCGCACTTACCGCAGCAGACGGAGCCCGTTCAAAATGACAAGGATCGTGCTCCCTTCATGGCCGACCACGCCGAACGGAAGGGCGATGCCGGCGGCAAAGTTGCTGATCATCAGAAGCAAAATCACCGACACGGCGAACACCATGTTCTGCTTGACGATGCGCCGGGCGCGGCGGGCGAGCGTAATCGTCGAGGCGATCTCCTCAATGTTGTCGTTCATCAGAACGACATCCGCCACCTCGAGCGCGGTGCCGCTGCCGTTCATCCCCATACCCATGCCTACGGTGGCCGTAGCCAGTGCAGGCGCGTCATTCACGCCGTCCCCGACCATCACCACGTGGCCGTACTGCTCGCGCAGCCGTTTCACATGGTTGACCTTCTCTTCAGGCAGCAAATCGGCAAAGACGTAATCAACACCGATGCTGCTGCCGATGGCGTTCGCCGTCAGGCTGTGATCGCCGGTCAGCATCGCGACCTTGACGCCGATCGACTGCAGCTGCTTCACGGCCGCGGCTGCCTGTGGGCGGATCACATCAGCGAGAGCGACCAACCCGGCAATCCGCTCCCCGTCCAGAATCACGGACACGGTTTTGCCGGCCGCGTTCAGCTCCTGACGCAGCCGGAGCCATGCGGCATGTTCGCCAGACGGGTCGGCCTGGTCCAGCATATCCGCCTTCCCGATGCGCCAGCGTCTACCCTGAACCCAGCCTTCCATACCCCAGCCGGTCAACGAGGTCACCGATTCCGCTGAAGGCAGCATCGCTCCCTCTTCCTCGGCTTTCACCACGATGGCTTTAGCCAGCGGATGCTCGGACAGCTGTTCCACGGATGCGCAAATACCCAGAAGCTCCAGGCGGTCGTATCCGTCCGCCGGAATGAAATCCGTTACCTGCGGCGTTCCGAGTGTCAGCGTTCCTGTTTTGTCAAAAGCGACCACGGACGTCAGCGCCATGTTCTCTACATGCGCACCGCCCTTGAACAGAATGCCCCGGCGTGCCCGGTTTGAGATAACGGACAGCATCGCCGGCATAATGGAAGACACCAGTGCGCACGGCGAAGCTACCACCAGGAACACCATCGCTTTATAAAAGGAGGTTCCAAAGCTCCAGCCCAGCACAAACGGAGTCAGGAAAATGAGGACCAGCGTCGCCGCCACCACGATACGCGCATAAATGGCTTCAAACCGCTTCATGAAACGCTGCGAATCCGGAACCTCGGTCTCGGCTTCCTCCACGAGCTTTACGATTTTGGCGAAGACGGTGGATTCCGCGGAACGAGACACCTCCACGTACAGCACGCCTTCCCCGTTCAGCGTTCCGGCAAACACCTCGTCGCCCGCGGCTTTGTCGGCCGGGACCGATTCGCCGGTGATGGACGATTGGTTCGCCGAGGAGTTCCCCTTCTGGATGATTCCATCCGCCGGGATCAGTTCTCCCGGTTTGACCAGGACCAGGTCGCCGATGGCCAGCTCCCCAATCGGAACGAGCTTCATCTGCCCGTCCTGAATCCGCAGCGCGGTTTCCGGCTTCAGCGCCATCAGCGATGAAATATCCTTTTTGCTTCGTTCGGTAGTGTAGCTTTCCAATGCTCCGCTCAGGGCGAAGATAAAGATGAGCATGGCGCCTTCGTTCCAGTAGCCGATGCTTGCGGCACCCAGCGCGGCAGCCACCATCAGCAGGTTGACGTCCAGATCGCGCTCATGGATCAGCGTTTCGACCCCTTCCTTCGCTTTCAGCCAGCCTCCTGCGGCATAGGACAGAATATACAGCACGATCGATACGACGGCCGGGGCGGACAGCCAGCTGGCTGCCCAGCCGCCCAGCATAAGCAGTCCGCTTGCTAGCGCCGCCTGCATTTCCGAATTGCGGATCAGCGAGCGTAGATCAAAGCGCCCTTTCTTTCCGGGACCTGGGCGGTTCAGATTGGCCTGACGCTGAATCGATTGAGCAGGAGCATTTCGTATGTTTTCCATGAGTGATCACCTTCCTAATGAGAATGAATAGCATTATTAGTCCCCTTAAAATGGCACATGCTGCTCCGGACTAGCCGGAGCAGCATGGTATGCGGATGGAAACGGAACGCCTCTGACGAACCTTTCTTCCTACGCGATTGTTGTTTTTAAATGAGAATGATAATCATTTTTGCGTCAATACAATAATTTTGTGTTAAGGAAACTTTTTGTTAATTACAGTATACGCGCCCTCCCATAAAAAGTAAACGGGGATGCTATTTTTTACGCAAAAAAATAGGCTTTAATGAATCCGAAGCAGGCCTTCCCGCCCCAGTAATCATTAAGCCTATTGATTATTTATCCTATAAAGCGCGATGCTACGTTCTTCCCTGTGCGGATCTGCGCCTTAGTTCGTGCTGCCTTTCCAGGAGCTCCCACTGCGCTGCGGCGAGCCGCACGCCCGGCAGCTCGGAGGGAACCGTGCTGACCGCGTTCAGCCCCAAACGATAAACATAAGCGAGATCCGACGGTTTTACCGCCCCGGAGAGGCAGATCCGAATGGCCGGCTTCGTCCGGCGGATGCTGTACACCAGCTCCTCCAGCACGCTGTACGGAATGCCCGCACTGAGCACTTTTCCCCTCTCCTCTTCGCTGGCCAGGTATTCCATCAGCCAGGCCCCTTCATGCTTCCCGTTGATCACGATGAAATCCGCGAACCTGGCGATTTCCGCTGCCGCCGTTTCGCGAACGTCCCAATCCAGCATCGCTCCGACCCGGTATCTTAAGGATCTGCGCTGGTGACAAAGGGTTTCCTCGCCGACCCGATCGATAAACTCATGAATCCTATGAAAAGCCTCCCCGTCCTCTGGATAAGGAACCAGCAGTTCCAGACTGCAGTCGATCCTTTGCATTTGGCAGGACTGGGCGGCCCGAAACAGGGCTTCCAGCTGAATATCCCGGAGCATATCAATGTCCAGCGCCGCGTCGCCTTTCAGCTTACGGTAGTCTTTCAGGCGTCCGGACACGAGAGCCACCGTCAGCGGCGCTCCCTGCAGGCTGTGCAGGAGATTCACCAGATGCCCCTTCCACCGGTTCATCAGCCTCTCCTGAATCTCCCGTTCGCGGCCGTCAACTCCCGGATCCCGATTGAGCCACTCCGCATAAATTTCCTTCAGATGGCCGGTTCTCAGCCACTCTTCTTCCCGAAGCAGCACTAAACCGGCCGCTCCGTCCAGGCGTTCGTTTTGCCGGTACAGGTAAGGAGCTTCTTCCGTATATACCCGCAAACTGCGCATGGAATCACTCCAATCCAACAGCATTTCCGGGGTCGTGCCTTCCTCTGGCTTGGACCGGTATTCCTCCGCTTCCTGAAGGATTTCCCCAATCCGCTCGGAATCCGCGGACAGAAGCGCCTTCTCCCTCGTAATCGAGCCGATGGATGCAAGCTCTACCAGGGATGCGATCTCGGGAAGGGAGCCCGCCCTTGCATAGTCTCCGGCATCTTCCAAGTGGGGGGCATCCGATTCCTGGCGGCCGTTCTCCTCTTCCCTGCCGGAACGCCGGTCACGAGCGGTCCCGCCCATTTGTCCGCATGCCGGCTGGTGAACCGCTTCCACACCGCAAGGTGCGGGGCAGGAGCCGAATTGGCAGAAGCTGTTCTGACACCGTTCACCCTTCATTTTTGGCTGTCCACCCTCTCTTCAGAGATAAATGAGCTTCCACTTGCGTAAATTGCTGTACAGAATGAACTCAAGAAATTCATGTTGAAAGACTTGGATAAGCCGTTACAATGAGGGTTTTCATTCGAAACTTGAGTTCAATCTATATACCCTACAGAATATTAGCCGAAAGGGCGAAATATACGGAATTTGCGCGGTTTCCCAAGGAAAGCCTGCGGGCGGAGAGCCCCCATTGGGCAAGTTTACGATTCACAACACAAAAAGCCGCCTCAAACGAGGCGGCTGATCAGGATAAGGACGGGATTTAACTTCTATAGCTTTATATAGCTTTGGATGGCTTAGGCTTGCTGGCTGGCCTCAATGGCCTGCTCCAAATCGTGCAAAATATCGTCAATCGCTTCCGTACCGATCGACAGCCGCAGCATTTCCGGGTTCACCCCGGCGGCCACCTGCTCCTCTTCCGACAGCTGCTGGTGCGTGGTGCTGGCCGGGTGGATGATCAGCGACTTCGAGTCGCCGACATTGGCCAAGTGGGAGAACAGCTTCACGTTCTCGATCACCTTGCGGCCTGCCTCCGTGCCGCCCTTGATGCCGAACGTCAGAATCGCTCCCTGTCCCTTCGGCAGGTACTTCTTCGCCAGTTCATGCGAAGGATGGCTTGCGAGCCCGGGGTAACTGACCCACTCTACCGCATCGTGGCTTTCCAGGAACTGCGCGACTTTCAGCGCATTCTCGCTGTGCCGCTCCATCCGCAGGTGCAGCGTTTCCAGACCTTGAAGCAGCAGCCACGAGTTGAACGGGGAGATCGCCGATCCCATATCCCGGAGCAGCTGTACACGCGCCTTGATAATGTAGGCGATCGGGCCGACAGCTTCCGTATACACGACGCCGTGGTAGCTTGGATCCGGTTCGGTCAGTCCCGGGAACTTGCCGCTGGCCGCCCAGTCAAACTTGCCGCTGTCGACGATCACGCCGCCGATGGACGTGCCGTGGCCGCCGATGAACTTCGTTGCCGAGTGAACGACGACGTCAGCACCGTGCTCGATCGGACGCAGCAAATAAGGGCTCGGGAATGTATTGTCCACGATCAGCGGGATGCCATTCTCATGGGCGATAGCGGCAACGGCCTCCACATCAAGCACGTCCCCTTTCGGGTTGCCGATCGTTTCGGCGTACAGCGCTTTCGTCTTATCCGTAATGGCCGCGCGGAAATTTTCCGGGTTGCTGGCATCGACAAAGTGCACTTTAATGCCAAGCTTCGCCAGCGTATTGGCAAATAAATTATAGGTTCCACCGTACAGCGTTGAGGACGAGACGATCTCATCCCCGGCGCCGGCAATATTCAGGATGGAGAAGGTGATCGCCGCCTGTCCGGAGGAAACCGCCAACGCTCCGGCACCGCCTTCCAGGGCTGCAACGCGCTGCTCAAATACGTCGGTGGTCGGGTTCATAATGCGGGTATAAATGTTGCCGAACTCCTTCAGAGCAAACAGGTTGGCGGCATGATCGCTGTCCTTGAATCCGTAAGACGTCGTTTGATAGAGCGGCACGGCACGCGAAAAAGTCGCTGGATCGATTTCCTGGCCTGCATGGACGGCGAGCGTTTCAATGGATAATGGGCGTTTCTCGGACATAGGTGGATCCTCCTTCATGTAACTGTGGAAAATGATTCCACACGCGAATTTTTTTCATATTTTCTCATACTTTGTGAGGTTTGAAAAGAAGGAAATTATTATAAATCCGATAAAGTTTATTGGAATTATACATCCGAGAACGTGAGACCCAAACGCAGCGCATGGACAGGCTGATCAAGAACATCCAAATTTCAGCAAAAGTCCGGAAGATCAAATCCCGATCAGATCGGATATAAACGAGCCCATCAGCAGGACGGCCATGACCGCAGTAGCCCATACCGCTTTGGCAGAAAAGGCGCCTCCGGCGATTTCCGGCGCGTTCCGTGCCCTTAATCGCACTGACCGATAATACATGACTGCACCCACGGCAATAAGAAGAACCTCCAAAGCGCCGCTGATGAAAGGCCATTTCCATAAGCCGAACCCCATCAAAGGCAATGAGCCCAGATTTCCCGGCAGAATCGGCATGTCACTCCGGTGCACCAGCAGATCGAGCAGCCAGTGGCTGAAGACCACGCCGCCGATAACCCCTGCACTTCGCTTTCCCCATAGCCTCCAGGCCCCAAGGCCGGCAAGCAGGGCGATGATCAGCGCACTGACCAGCGAATGCGTATAGTCTGCATGGATAACGGCTCCGCCGTATCCTCCACCATCCGTTTCCACGGTTGTCTCCATTCCCGTAAGCAGCAGCGGCACAAAAATGACGTCAAGCAATTGCGTGCCCAGCATGATCGCCCACAGCGGAGTTTTGGGACTTGCGGCTTTGGCCGCTGCGGCGAGTCCAAAATGACCTGCGAACATCTTACTTCCCCTCCTTTTTCGTCGTCCGGCCGATTCGGGAATCAAGCCAGCCGCAAACCACTGTAAACAAAAGCATCAGAACGATAAAGCTCATCCATCAACCTCTCCTTTGCGGATCGTTATTTATCCGGCGCATGTTGTGCGCGGAAGCCCAGCAGCAAAACCTCGATCGCTTCACGAAACGTGGGAAGCAGACGCTCCATCAATTCCTCGGCCGATTCTTCGGACAGCTGATAGGTGCCCACAATGCCATGAAGCAGGTAAAAATAAATCCGGGTGGCCGACAGCAGCCGCTCGCTTCCCTCCGGTAAATCCAGACACTGCCGGACAGCCTGCATCAGCAGACGGAACATCCCGTTACGGACGCGGTTAATCTCAAGTTCGGGCTCCGCTTCGTCCACCCTTACGGAGCGTGCCTCAAAAAAGATGCGATGCATATTGCGGTGAATCAGGCAAAAGCGGATAAAATCCAGGCTGATTTGCCTCAATGCTTCTTCCGGCTCCAGCTTTCCGGACACCTTCTCCTCAATCTGCAGCTGCAAGTCCGTTAACGCCGGGATGGACAGTTCGTGGAGCAGCGCCTCCTTATCTTCAAAATAAATGTAGATCGCTGTATGGGAGCAGCCCGCTTCCTTGGCCACTTCCCTCATGGTGACGGCATCGTACCCTTTGGCCGCGAAAAGCCGGCCGGCCGCATTCAAAATGTCCTGCTTGGTTTGTTCGGATCGAACTTGTTTTTTTCTGGGCATCTGGGTGTTTGTTCCTTTCGGTCTTTTTTAACTAACCAACGGTTACTTAATCTGTATGTTATAAATATAACCAGCGGTTACTTTTGTGTCAATCCTTTTTTTAGGAGATCAGAAAGTATAAATTTCGGAGCTTCTGCTTCCTGATCCCGCAAGAAAAACTTCCTCTAGACACGGTCTCCGGGCGCCTTATTGTACTTGCAGGCAAAAAAAAGAGCAGCCGCGTCGCGGCTGCCATAAAAAAGGAATCCTGAGAGTTATAAAGAGAGTAATCGATGTCGAATTAAGCGAATGAATGGTTGCACATTCGGATCACATAATCCTATCGATTGATAAGTAAGAGCTTATTGGATATAAGCTTACTTTTAATAAGTGCATGGAAAAGTATATATCTTCCACAAGCGGTTTGTCAAGCACATACCGTCCCCATGGAACCCATCCGGTGAAAGTTGACGGTATCTTAAAATCAAACTAACATGTCATTAGGACCAATTAAATGCATGAACGGACGTTTCGAGCCGAGCCGGCTTGTCCGTTGCCTCCAGGAGGGAGATTAATTTGCATTCTACATCTACAGAACTCGCGACCCGATATTTTGAATTGATGGACAGACTTCCTAGAATTATAGATTATGCAGGTCTGGTTCGCCAGGTGAAGCTAAGCACGACAGAATCGTTTATACTTCAATATTTGCAAAATAGCGGCAGCCAGCGCGGAACGGACATCGTCAAGGTCACCGGCCTGACCACCAGCGCCATTACGCAAATCTGCGACAAGCTGGAGCAGGAAGAGCTCATCGTGCGCAGCCGCAGCGAGCAGGACCGCCGGTTCGTTAACATCTCGATTACGGACAAAGGCTCTGCGCTGCTGAAGAAGCTGGCAGAAATGAGCGCCGTCCGCATCGTCGAGACACTGGGAAATTTGACGGACGATGAAACCGAGCATCTGCTGGACACCATCCGTCAGCTTGGCGAGCTCATTCAGCTGCAGCGGAATGAGCGGCAGGCACAGTGATCCCCCTCATCAAGTGGATCCGAAGCAACGAGTTCGAATCCGAAGAGAACGGGCTCTAGAAGCGTTGTACTTTCGAGAACAAACCCAATTAAAAGCACCCTGAATTGCGGCGAAACGCCGGCAAGTCAAGGTGCTTTGTCATTTATCCAGGCATGACCCGCCACGGAAGTGCACGCTCAAGGAAGCTTGCGGGAGGTCACCTTCGCCTGGGTGAACAGCAGCAGGTAATCATGCCCGCCGGCTTTCGAGTCGGTCCCGGACATGTTGAAGCCGCCGAAGGGCTGGCCGCCCACGAGCGCACCGGTACACTTGCGGTTGACATACAAGTTGCCGCAGTGCATGCGTTCCAGCGCAGCCGAGATCCGGTTCTCGTCCGTCGAAAAGAACGATCCGGTCAATCCGAACTCCGTATCGTTATAAATCTCGATCGCTTCCTCCCAATCCCGTGCAGATACGACCGCCAGCACCGGTCCGAAGATCTCCTCCTGCATGATCCGTCCCTTGACCGGGACATCGGTAAAGATGGCCGGCCGGATATAATACCCGGCTTCCCCGACCTGTTCCCCACCGGTCACGAGACGCCCTTCTTCCCTGCCGATCCCAATGTACTCCAAAATTTTGTCCCGCGACTTCTCATCAATAACCGGTCCGACCGGCGCATTATCCTCTGGAGATCCCACCTCCAGCAGGTTGGTCAGCTCCGTCACGCGGGCAAGCACCTGATCGTAGACCGACTCGACGATGATCGCCCTCGACCCGGCGGAGCATTTCTGCCCCTGGTAGCCAAAGGCCGAGACCACGATGGCCTTCGCCGCCGCTTCCAGATCCGCCGTCTCGTCCACCACGATACCGTCTTTGCCGCCCATCTCGGCGACGACCCGCTTGATCCAGATCTGCCCCTCAGCCTGCTCCGCGGCCAGCTTGTTGATCCGGAGGCCGACCTCCTTCGAGCCCGTGAAGCTGATGAACCGGGTCTGCGGATGCGCCGTCAGGTAATCGCCGATGACGGCCCCGCTTCCCGGCACAAAGTTGATGACCCCGTCCGGGAATCCGGCTTCCTTCATCAGCTTGAAGAACTGGTAGGCGATAACGGACGTGTTCGATGCGGGCTTGAGCAGGACGGTGTTGCCGGTCACCACCGCGGCCGTCGTCATGCCGGCGCATATAGCCAGCGGGAAATTCCACGGCGGGATAATAATGCCGACGCCCAGCGGGATGTACTGCAGCCGGTTCTCTTCACCCGGCACCCGCGGCAGCGGCTGGTGCAGTGACGTCTCGCTGAGCCGGACGGCTTCCCTGGCGTAATACTCCATAAAATCGATCGCTTCCGCCGTATCCGCATCGGCCTCAGCCCAGTTTTTACCGGCTTCGACGACCATCCAGGCGGAAAACTCGTGCTTGCGCTGGCGCAGCAGGGAAGCCGCCTTGAGCAGCAGCGCCGCCCGCTCGGTGGCCGTCGTTCTTTTCCAGGTGGCAAAAGACTTTTGCGCCTGCTGCATCGCCTGCTCCGCAAGGTCGGTACCGGCCTGGCTCATCCGGCCGACCACCTCCCGCACATGGCCGGGATTCCGCGAGACCAGCTCCTGCTCCGTGTATACTTCTTTTCCGCCGATCACGACAGGATAACGATGTCCCAGCTGCCCTTTCACGGCGGCCAAAGCTTTCAGAAATGCTTCGCGGTGCTCCGGCTGGTTAAAATCGGTGAAGGGCTCATTTTGAAATGCGGCGCTCCAGGCAAACGAGTTCATGGCTACCTCACTCCCTTTTTACTTAAAAGTATTTTTGAGCACAAACCAGACATTGGCCGGCCGTTCCGCCAGCCTGCGCATGAAATACCCGAACCAGTCCACGCCGAACGGGACGTATACCCGGAACCGGTAGCCCTCCTCGACAAGCTTCAGCTGCAGTTCCTCGCAGATGCCGTACAGCATCTGAAACTCAAAGCGGGAGCGCGGAATCCCCTCCTCTTCGATGAACCGTTTAGCCTCGCTGAGGATCCGCTCGTCATGGCTGGCGATCGCCGTGTAGCTGCCGGACCGCAGGTGCATCTTGATCAGACGAATCAAATTGTCGTCCACGTCTTCCTTCCGGGGATACGCGACGCTTGCGGGCTCCTTGTACGCCCCTTTCACCAGGCGCAGATTGACCCCTTGGGCGCCCAGTTCCTTCACATCCTCCTCCGACCGGTACAAATACGACTGGATAACGATACCCACATTGTCATACCCGCCCCGCAGCTTCTTCAGCATGTCGATCGCCGGCTGGCAGTGGGCGTGGTCCTCCATGTCGATGCGCACGAACAGTCGGTAGCTCTGCGCCCTGGCCAAAATTCTCCGCATCAGCTCAAAGCACAAGTCCGGGCTCAGATCCAGACCGAGCGACGTCAGCTTGAGCGACAGGTTGGCCTGCACCTTGGACCGATGGATCGCATCCAGCGTTTTGAGGCACATGTCGGCCGTCTCGCGCACTTCCTCCTCGCTGCTCGTGAACTCCCCCAGGTAATCGAGGGTGGCCATCCGCCCGCTGGCGTTCAGCTTGCGGACGGCGTCGATCGCATGCTCGATCGATTCGCCCGCAACGAAGCGCCTGGCCCCGAGCCGGAGTCCGTACCGTTTGGCCCATCGGTTCGCCGCCCGGTTTTTGGCCAGCGTCAAAAACAAAGACTTCATGGCTTTCTCCAAGGAGACGCCTCCTTTCGCCTACAAAATCCGGCTGCCGAACAAGGAGCCGAGCAGCTCCACCGCCAGCTTCGACGTCTGGTTGTTCCGGTCAAGGCTGGGATTGACCTCCACCATATCTACGGATGTGATGAGGCCGGATTCGCTCATCAGCTCCATAGCCAAGTGGGCTTCGCGGTAGCTGAGCCCGCCGCGGACCGGCGTGCCCGTTCCGGGCGCCTCAAACGGATCGACACTGTCGATGTCAAAGCTGACGTGCAGGCCGTCCGTGCCGGTCCCGGCGATCCGCAGCGCCTCCTGCACGACATGCTCGATGCCCAGCCGGTCGATCTCGTACATCGTGAAGCAGGTGATGCCCCGCGAGCGAATGAGCGTCTTCTCGTCCCGGTCCAGATCACGGGCGCCGATGATGACGCAGTTCTCCGGCTTCAGTTGAACGGCGCCGGGCAGGATCTGCGTCAGCTTCAGCTGCGTTAAGCCGAGGGCGGCTGCCAGGGGAATGCCGTGCATGTTCCCGGATGGGCTGGTGATCTCGGTGTTCAGGTCCGAATGCGCATCCACCCAGATGACGCCCATGTTCGGGTAATGCCGGCTGAGCCCTGCCAGCGAGCCCATGGCGATGCTGTGGTCCCCCCCAAGCATGAGGGGAATGCTCCCGGCTGACGCCGCCGACGCCGCCTCCCGCGCCAGCTGTGAGCAGACTGCCATGACCTGGTCCACATGCTTCATACGCGTGGTGGGATAGGGCGTCAGGCTGGTGGGCAGCTGGATCCTCCGCCCGGCGTCCACATCGTAGCCGAGCTGCTCCAGCTTTTTGACCAGACCGAACTTCAGGATGCTGTCCGGCCCTTGCTCGCTTCCCGGCCGTCCCGCCCCGTAACCGAACGGTACGCTGATAATCGAAATGGTTGGTTGCCCCATACGTTTTCACGCCCTCCCTTGACCGGTGAATACCTCCCGAATTCGGCTGAGCGCAAATTCTAGTTCTTCTTCGGACAGGATGAGCGGCGGCGCAAACCGGATCGTGGTATCATGGGTTTCCTTGCATAACAGGCCGATGCGGGCCAGCGCCTCGCAGTAAGGTCTTGCCGCCACAGACAGCTGCAGCCCGATCAGCAGGCCGCGACCGCGGACCGAGACGATATCGGGATGGGAGATCGATGTAAGCTTTTTCATAAACAGGCGCCCAAGCGTTTCGGCACGCTCCGCCAGCTTCTCCTCCTCCAGCACTTCCAGCGCAGCGGCCGCCACCGTGGAAGCCAGCGGATTGCCGCCAAAGGTCGAGCCGTGCGAACCCGGTTCAAACACGTCCATAATCTCCCGGTCTGCCGCGACGGCCGAAACGGGCAGCACGCCCCCGCCGAGGGCTTTGCCAAGGATGTACACGTCCGGAACGACGCCCTCCCAATCGCAGGCAAAGCGGCGTCCCGTCCGGCCGAGCCCCGTCTGAATTTCGTCGGCCATCAGCAGCACCTGATGACGGCGGCACAGCTCCCGCACCTGGGTTAAATAGCCTTCAGGCGGCATCACGATCCCGGCCTCACCCTGAATCGGCTCCACAAGAAAAGCCGCCGTGTTCGGCGTAATAGCCTGCTCCAGCGCGGAAGCATCGCCGTAAGGGATGATCTGGAAGCCGGGTGTGAACGGCCCGAAATCCCGTTTATACGCCTCTTCGGAGGAGAACGAGGTGACGCTCAGCGTACGCCCGTGAAAGTTTCCGGTACAGACAATGATCTCGGCTTGATTCTCCGGAATGCCCTTGATCCGGTAGCCCCATCGCCTAGCCATTTTCAGCGCGGTTTCCACCGCTTCGGCGCCCGTGTTCATCGCCAGAATCTTGTCCTTGCCGGTATATGCCGCCAGCTTGCTCACAAAGATGCCGAACGCCTCGCTCTGAAACGCCCGCGATGTAAGAGTCACCTTGCCGGCCTGTTCCTGCAGCGCCTGCATGATTTTGGGGTGCCTGTGGCCGTGATTGAGGGCGGAATATGCGCTGAGCATATCCATATACCGATGTCCGTTCAAATCCTCAACCCATACGCCCTCCGCCTTATGAATGACGATCGGCAGCGGATAGTAATTGTTGGCGCTGTGCTCATCCATCATTTGCAGAATCTCGTCTGTCGTTGCCATGGCTGCACATCCTTCTCTTGGCATCATGTTCTCACCCTATGTGTATTGCTCTCCATTTCATTTCATGTTTGTAAAAATCCCGTAACGGGTGTATGCCAAATAACCCGATGGGGCGGGCTTTTCCAAAAGAAAAAGCACCCTCCGTCTTCACGTTCTACCGTGAATCGGGGGTGCTTGGCCGATGGCTTCAGTTCATTGCAAATTATTGCTTGGACTCCAGCGTTTGAAGGTATTCCGATACTTCACCAGGCGTTTTGGCGAATTTGCTGTGCAGATGGGCGATTTTCTTCCCGTCCTTGTACACGAGCAAACTTGGGATGCCACGCACATCGTTCTGGGAAGATACGTCCTCCAACTGCTCTACATCCAGTGCATAAAATTTCTTATCCGGATGTTTGGCCATGATGTCCGGCATAAATTTATCGAGCGTTTTGCAGTCCGGGCACCAGGTTGCATCGTACTTGATGACCGTGATGCCGTCCCCTTGAATCAGTTCGTTATATTGGGCTTCCGTTTGAATACGTTCCATGATCCTATCCCCTTTGTCCATTAGTCGGTATACAGCGGTCCGGCAGGCTGCCGGACACCCGGCGATGTAAGTGTAACCAAAATCATTACAATTCAGCCGTTACCTGTATTGTATCCGTTTATGAACGATTTTGCAAAGGACTTACATGGAATGCATCTCATGCCCCGTTACCGGAACTTCTCCGGCAGGGACCGAATGGCTGAATATAGCTGCAGCGCAGAGGGTCACGACCGGCAGGATAATATACAGCATCCAAAAGGACAGCCGGATCGGCATCAGAGCGGGCACCTGTCCAGCCCCTTCCGTCCGCTCTTCTTCGTCCGCAGCCTCCCGGGCTTTGTATTTCTGGTTATGGATCAAATACATGACCATGGCGGTCATCGCAATAAACAGCGCATCCATAATAAACAGCATGACGTCCCACCTTGCCCGGGGAATCATCTCGCCGAGCATAGCGCCATGCAGTCCGCCCATGATCCCCCCGCCGATGCCCTCAATGACCGCCAGCAGATGGAGCGGCTTGCCGACCAAATAGCCAATCGCAAAGCAAAACAGCACCGACAGGCCGGTAGACAGTACGAGGTCGCCGGCAAACATCATGCCCAGGATGACCCCGATCGTCAAGTTGGAGATCAGCCCTGTCGTCATCGCCACCATGTTGCCGGTCATGTTTAAAAGATGCTGCCGGTGAATTTGGACATACCCGATACATACCGCCGTATACACCAAAACCATCACCACGCTAATATTTAACAGCATGAAGCAAAACCCGCCTTTCTGGATGCGGCTATTCAGGTTTGGCCGCCCCGCCCCTTCCGCCTTTTTCCGATGATTCAGCTATAAACAGCCTATTCGGAAGAGCACCGTAATATTCAGGCAGGAAAGCGCTGCTGCAGCAGGTCAAAGAACGGCCAAAGCCTCCGTCGTTGACGGAGGCTTTGGCCGATCATGGTGACTGAGGACTGATGCACAATTTAAGGATATATTTTTTCGCCTTTTTCCAGCATGTCGATAAACTGGTCGATTCGTTTAGCCCTCGTTTCGGGCTTCTTGGCGCTCTGGACCCGGAATAAGACGGCGTATTTGTTGCGGCTGTCCAGCGTCGCAAAAAAGGCTGCCGCATCCGGATGCTCCTCGAACTTCCGCTCCAGATCCTCGGGAATTTGCGACCGGCTCTGGGATGCATAGGCCTGCTCCCACTGGCCTTTTTGTTTGGCTTCCTCGATCGCCGCAAGACCGGCCGGCTTCATCCGGCCTTCTGTGACAAGGCGCTCCGCCTTCTCCTTGTTGATCTTGGACCAGATGCTCCTCGGTCCGCGCGGGCCGAACCGCTGAATCCAATACGTCTCGTCCCAGGACTCCTTGCGGCTGTCGATCCAGCCGTAGCAGAGTGCAATCTCTAATGCTTCGTCATACGTGATGGATGGGATGCCGGATCCCTTCTTGGCCATCTGCAGCCGAATGCCGCGTGAATCGGCATGATGCGCTTCGAGCCACTCCTCCCATGCCTGCTGACTCTCAAAAAAGATCACGGGCAGTTCTTCCCGCCCTTCTCCTGTTTTACTGGACATAAGTCGGTCTGCTCCTCCTTTAATCAGGAATGTGCCGAACGCCTGCTTCCCTGTTTATTTCCACGCCCGCGGATGCGTATCCTGGACCATATCGAGGTCCGCAGCGGCCGCATTGGCCTCGACCTGCTCCGGGCTCTTGCAGCCCGGGATCACGCAGTCCACGGCGGGGTTCTGCAGACACCATGCCAAGGCCCACTGGGCCATGCCCACGCCTTCGGGCACCTCGGTCCGCTGGATTTCCTCCACCTCGCGGAGGCGGGCATCGATGTTGTCGCGCTCATGCCGTTTGCGCACGTTATCCTGGAACACGGCGCCGGGCTTGTACTTGCCGCTTAGATAACCGCTGGCCAGCGGCACTCTCGCAAGGACGCCCAGATCCTGCTCGGTGCAGGACGGAAAGACACGCTCTTCCGGTTTCCGGTCGAGCCGGTTGTACACGACCTGAATCGCTTTGGCGTTCAGCTCCGTCGCCCGGGAAGTCTGCTCCAGGTTATCGTTGCTGCCGATGGAAATGCCGAGGTTGCGGATTTTCCCGGCCTGCACCTGCTTGTCCAGCAGTGTCCACAGATCGTCGTTGTGAAATACTTCATCCGAGCCCGAGTGGAACTGGTACAGGTCGATATAGTCCGTTTGCAGCGCTTTCAAGGATTCATCCAACTGGACGAGAACTTCATCTGCAGACCAGGCGTTTTCCCAATGATCATGCCAGCGGTGGCCGAATTTCGAAGCCACAACCCAGTCCTCGCGGCGGTCCCGCTTCAGAAAGTTTCCGATGAGGCTCTCGGACAGGTGATGCGGACCATAGCATTCCGCCGTGTCGATCAGGTTGATGCCCAAATCCTTCGCCTTATGCAAAATGGCGTCTGCCTCCTGCTGGTTAAAGTCCTTCCCCCAGTCTCCCCCGAACTGCCATGTTCCTACACCGACCACCGATACCTTCAATTCCGTTTTTCCAAGCCGTCTGTATTTCATTCTCAAGCCACCTCTCCTGTGAATGGGTTTGCATTTTTAGCGCTGCACAGCTTCCGCCGGGCGATACACACGTTATTTTTGAAAAACGATGCTGTAATACTTGTCTGACCACGGCTGTCTGCTGAGCACCTTGAGGCCAAGCTCCTCTCCCATGCGGGCCATGTCCGATGAGGAGATGCGGTGATCCGACGGCGGTTCGCTGTCCGGATAAGCCCATTCCACGCAGAGCGCCTTGCCTCCTTTTTTGAGAACGCGCTGCACTTCCTTCAATCCCTGCTCATGCGGCTCGGCAATATGCAGGACGAGGGACAGGATCATCACGTCCACGCTTTCTTCCTCTAGCGGAATCTGTTCTGCCGTTCCCTGAATCAGCCGAATATTCGTAACGCCCCGCTCTTCCGAACGGGTCTTCAGCATGTCCAGCATCTGCGGATGGGTATCCAGCGCATAGACCGTTCCGGAAGTTCGTGCCGCCGCCGGAAACGTGAAGTAACCGCTGCCTGCCCCCACATCCAGCAGGTCTTCGTGCCCGGACAACTCCAGCAGGTCCAGCAGCTTCTCCGGGGGAAGCTTCTCCAGGCGTTCCGGGCTCTCCAGCCGCGCGATCAGCGTCGGGTCGTACTCTTCTGCAGCCACTTGCTCATCCTCCTTGTCGGATATCCCCATATGAGATATCACCCTTATTTTCTTCATCCTACCATTATCAGCCATAGAGACACAATCGCCTAGCGGTGCATGCCCCGGAGAAAGCTCCCGATCCCAAGCCTTCCTCCTGTGCAGGCCTCAAGCAAGGCGTCCAAGGGATGGGTAACGACGGTATGGATGCTCAGGCCGGGGAAATGAGATCGACTGAGAACGGCTGAAAAACTTCGGACCGGGCGGGTATTTCTAACGGGTAAAATTTTTGACGATGCAGACGATGCAGAGGATGCAGAGGATGCAAAGGATATAGAGAATGCAAAGGATATAGAGAATGCAAAGGATGCAGAGAATGCAAAGCAAAAAGGCAGCCTGTTCAGGCTGCCACTTGGAAGTTACTCCTGGTCTGCAAGTATATCCTGCGCTAATCCGGTTCTCTCTCCGAATGCTGTACCGAACCACCGGTTTCTGTACTTTGCCGCTCCGAGTCACCGGTTCCCGCATCCCCCTGCTCCGCACACGGGAAGCATTTCAACGACTGGTCCTCCAGCACCACGCCATTCAAAAAACCGTTCTCGCAATAAATGTCCCTGCCGCAATCGCGGCATTTGCCGATCCATTCGCGCATCGGGCAATCCCTCCTGACCCCGCGGATATTAACCGCGGCTGGTGTAATCCGTCTTTTCCAAGTGGAGCTAAGATCAGGTTACCTCGTTTGGAGTCCTTCACGCAACGGATATGCTGTGGATATACCATGGATATTCTGTGGATATGCTGTTATTTACTGTGGATATGATGTGGATATGTTGTGAAACACTTCGGAGGTGCGGAAGATTTTGCATCTACGATCCCCGAAATCCCCTTGTTTTCGCGACGTACGGCCGGCCGCTCGCCTCTTTTACAATTCTGCCGCCCCTTCTGCCCGATGCGATGTCCTTATGACATCGTCTGCCCTGCATCCACCGTGATGACCTGCCCGGTCAGCGAATCCTGTTCGACCACGGCACAGATCATATGGGCGATATCTTCAGGCGAAGAAATCCGGTTCAGCATCAAGGAGCCTGCCAGCTGCTCCATCTGCTGCTCGCGCCCGGCCCACCATCGGGTGGCCACCGCCCCCGGCGCGACACTGCTCACGCGAATCTCCGGGGCCAGCGCCCGGGCGAGCGAGCGGGTCAGTCCATGCACCGCGGCCTTGGACACGGCATACGGCAGCGAAGAGCCGCTGCCCGTAATGCCGGCGATGCTCCCCAGGTTGACGATAACGCCTTGTTTTTGCTTTTTCATCTCGGCAGCTGCCGCCCTGGCGCAGTAGAACATCCCTTTCACGTTGACCTGATAGAGCTCATCCCACGCCTCGTCGGTCACGGATTCCAGGTCATTCATGGCAATATACCGGGTAATGCTGGCGTTATTAATTAAAATATCGACCGAACCGAACTCCCTGGCGGCTCTGCCTACCATCGCCTGAACCTCTGCCTCTTTAGCTACATTGGCTTGGACCGCAACGGCTGTGCCGCCGCCCTCCTGAATGGTCCGAACCGTTTCCTCCGCGTCTTCCCGCGACCGGGAGTAATTGACGACCACGCGGGCTCCCCGCTTCGCCAGCTCAATGGATACCGCTCTCCCGATTCCGGTTCCCCCGCCTGTGACAATCGCTGTTTTATGCTGAATGTTCATGTGATCGCTCTCCTTTCAAATTCCTTAATTGGGTCATAAATTCATTGATGTCCTTCCGAAATCCATTCACGGGACCATCTGCGCGATGCCGTTGCCAAACGACCAGTTTTCCGCCGTATTTTCCGTTAAAATGATCATGACGTCCTGCGGCCGGATGCCCGCCGATTGCTGCAGCCTTTCCGCGATGGCGGCATACAGCGCCTTTTTCTTTGCGAGCGTCCGCCCCTCTTTCAGCGTAATCTGTATAAATATCTGTCCGTCGGACCGTTCTACGTTTAAGTAACTGCGGTCGTACAGCAGCTCCCCTGCCCCATGCCGGGTAATCACCTGAAAATAGTCGTCTTCCGGGACGTCGATCGTGTCCACCATCGCCTGATGAATGGAGCGGCTGATCACAGCCAGTTCTTCTTCCGAGGGCCCCTGCCCTACATCTATCCGCACAAATGGCATGTTCCATAACCTCCTGTAGCTTCCGTTTTCTTTCTGCTGGCAATGATATTGTAATCCCGGGGATCATATTTGTATAATTGAATTAAATAAACGATGAATTCAAAAATATTGAACTATACAGCAGGAGGCAAACATATCATGGACCTGAAAGCTGTCAAAACCTTTCACCGGATCGTCGCCCTTGGCGGCTTTAACCGGGCGGCCGAAGAATTGAATTACGCCCAATCCACCGTCACGATGCAAATCCAGAAGCTCGAGTCGGAGCTCGGCGTCCGGTTGATCGAACGGGGCAAAACCTTTCAGCTCACCGAAGCGGGCCGCCTTTTTCACGAGCAGAGCGCACATATCGTCAAGGATGTGGAGCAGCTGCAAGGCACCATGAAGGAGCTGCTGTCTGGGGAAGCAGGCCATCTCCGTCTTGGCGTCGTAGAGCCCATTGCCAGCTACCGGCTGCCGGCGATCCTCGCTTCTTTTCTGCGCGATTACCCCAATATTCGGGTATCCGTGACGATTGCCAGCTCGCCCCAGCTGAACGAACAGGTGCTGCGGGGAGATCTGGACATGACGATTTGTTCTCCTCCCCAGCTCGGTGCCGGGCTTTATTATGAACCGCTGCTGACCGAACATTTTGTCGTCCTCATGCCGGAGGATCATCCGCTGGCTTCCAGGGAGCTCGTCACGCCCGCCGATTTTAGAGGGCATCGCCTGCTGATTACGCAGGCCGACTGCCCTTACCGCCGGAAGCTTGAAATGATCATGCAGGAACCCGGAGGCCCGCCTATGGATGCGATGGAAATCGGCAGCATGGCTGCGCTGAAATTTTACGTGCAGAGCGGATTGGGCGCTGCCCTCGTGCCGCTGACCGTCCTGCAGCCTGCACCGGCCGGAACAGTAATCCGTCCCTTTAAAGGCAATGCCGTCAACATCACCTGCGGTTATGTATGCCGGTCGGCTGAATACCCGCCGCGCCTGGCCGCCTCCAGGCTCTATGAGGCTCTGCAGCGGGGGCTGCCGCAGGCAGAGGCGGAGGAACCCTCCGAGGCAACCCGGCGGAATGCATAGATTTGATCCATGACAACAATCGAGCCCACGCAAACAAGCCCATTTCCTCGAAATGGGCTTTTAACATGGAATATCCGCTTCAGTCCCCGTCCTCCTCCTCAAACAGCTCGCTCAGCACACGCTTCCGGTTTTCAAGAAAACGGCGGGTGATAATATAGTGCATCGTATCTTCATATTGAACCTCTTGGGGAGGATGAACGTCAAAATTGATGATATCCGCATCGGGATAGCCCAGCAGGATCGGCGAATGGGTCGCGATGATAAACTGGGCCTCTTTCTCCAAATCCTTGATCACCTTCAGCAGCGCCAGCTGCCGCGCTGGAGATAAGGCCGCTTCGGGCTCATCCAGCAGGTAAATAGCCTTTTTACCGAACCGGTGCTTGAACAGCGACAGAAAGGCCTCCCCCTGCGACTGCTCATGCAGAGATCGTCCCCCGTAATAACGTAAGCTGGCAGGCATGGTGTCCAGATGGCTGGCAAAATGGTAAAACGTCTCCGCACGCAGGAAAAACCCGTTCGTCACTTTGGGCATCCAGGACAACCGGATATGGTCGCCAAGCGCTGATTGGGAAGCATCCACCTCATACGCGTTGTTTCTGCTCCCGCCGGCCGTGTTGAATCCGCAACGGTCTGCGATTCCTTCCATCAGCGTGGATTTGCCCGACCCGTTTTCCCCGACAAAAAAGGTGACGTTTCCCCGAAACGAAAGGGACTCCAAATTCCGCAGCGCCGGGATGGAAAAGGGATACTCGTTCCCCTTGGTATGTTCATTGCGAAGAATGGTCAAGCTTCGTAAAAACATCGGTCTTCTCCCTTCATCATGGATCGTCCTACCCGATCTCCCGAATCACCTGCTCAATGCCGGACTCGATGTCCGGCTCCTTGACGCTGGACACATTCAGTTTGAGAAGCGGCTCTTTCACAAACGAATCAAGGTAACCTGCGTCTGCCGTTTCGACCCGAATGAACTTTTTCTGCAGCCGCTGAATCACCTGACGGGCACGGGCAGCATCCCCCAGCTTCAGATAGGTGTGGACACCCCGCTGCCGGGCCGGCTGGTAGGTAAAGTGAGACGATTGCGTACTTCCTGCATGCAACATGATCGTTTCATGCAGCAGGGCAGATCTTCGCCCATAGCAGCTGCGCATTTTTTTGCGGTGACGCTCAAACATGCCGCTCTTGAGGTACAGCTCCAGGGCCGCCTGGGAGAGCATCGAGCTGTCGATGTCCGACAGTTTTTTATATTGGTTGAAATCGTTCCGAAGCGCCTCCGGGAGCACGGCCACACCGATCCGCAGGCCCGGAAATATGATCTTGGAATAACTCTTTAAATAGACGACATGTGCGGAATCGTCGTACGCATAGATCGGGTCCTCTTTGGCATCCTGCTCCAGATCGGCCATGTAATCGTCCTCGATAACGTAAACGTCGTACTGGGCCGCCAGACGGGCGATAGCTTTCTTTTGCGACCGGTTATAGGATCCTCCCAGCGGATTGTGGAAGCGTGGCACCGTATAGAACCACTTGATCTCCCTGGTCTTAAACATCCGTTCCAGCTCATCCAGATCGATGCCGTCGCCCGACCGCCGGATCCCTTCTGCTTCCATGCCGTACGTCCTCAGGTACTCCATCAGCAGCGGATAACACGGCTGTTCCACCAAAACCCGGTGTCGGCCGTTCGGAAACGGAATACGCGCCAGCAGCCCCAGCGACTGCTGTACCCCGGACGTAATGAAGATACCGCGCTGATCGGTGAACACCTGGTAAGAGGCCAATTGGCGCTGCATCTCGCGGATCAAGGACGGCAGACCCTGAGGCGTGCCGTAAATGAACAAGTCGTTGCGGTACATATCGATCGCTTTATTGATACAATGCTGAAAATCCAGATACGGAAAAATATCCGGATCAGGCGCAGCCGCCGTAAAATCGATCCACCGGTTTCCCGGATTCTGCTTTTTTCCGGACCGCTTCATCACGTAATAACCGCTCTTGGGGGCGGCATAAATCAAATGCTTGTCCTGCAGCTCCTCCAGCGCGCGGATCACTGTGCTTTTGCTGCAATCATAGCGCTTTGACAGCTCCCGGATGGACGGCAGCCTGTCCCCCTCCTTATAGGCGTCACCCGAGATTTGCAGTTCCAAATCGTTGATCAGCTCGGCGTATTTATACATCGTAACGCCTCCTCCCCCGCTCTTTTGTACCGGTACAGATGATGATTATTGATATTGTAGCACAGCCGCGCCCCCCGTAAAATGAAACCATCAACAGGACCGGTCCATAAAGCGCGCGCAGTGATTAGGGAGGTCTGACTTTATGAATGCTTCTTCGAATAAAAAAGCGGTCGCGGCCGCGCTCATCAACGCTTTGATCATCGGATTGTCTTTTATTTTCGTCAAAATCGCGCTCAGCGTATCGGATCCGCTCGACACGCTTGCCCATCGCTTCACGCTGTCCTTTCTGGCGGCATCGCTGTTCGCCTTTCCCGGACGGGCCCGAATGAAGGAAGTCATGCCCCGGACAGCCGCGCTGCTTCCGCTGGCCCTTCTTTACCCTTCGCTGTTTTTTGCCTTACAGGCATTTGGGCTGCTCTACGCCTCGTCCTCGGTGGCCGGGATCGTCCAGGCGGTCGTGCCGGTGTTTACGATGATTCTGGCTGCGATCTTCCTCAAGGAGCACACGACGTTTGCCCAAAAAATGTTCACCCTGGTTTCGGTGGCCGGTGTTATTCTGATCTTCGCCGTGCCCGGGATCAGCATCTCCTCCGCCAGCCTTGGCGGTGTTCTGCTGATTCTCCTGTCCGCCCTGTCCATGGCGGGATATAATACAGGCGCCCGGAGGATGACGAAAACCTGGCGTCCAAAGGATATGACCTACATCATCACCTTCTTCGGCTTTGTGTTTTTCAACGCCATATCGGTGATTAAGCATGTAACTCAAGGAACGATCAGCCAGTATTTCACGCCGTTCCTGGAACCTAAATTTCTTCTGGCCGTGCTGTACCTTGGCGTGTTGTCCTCCCTGGTGACTTCGTTTCTGACCAACTATGCCCTGTCCCGCATGGAGGCCTCCCGCGTCAGCGTCTTCGGCAGCCTCTCCACCGTTGTGACGATCGCCGGCGGCGTGCTGCTGCTGAACGAGCGTCTGGACTGGTACCACTGGGTGGGAGCTGTCCTGATTATCGGCGGCGTAATGGGTGTGAACCTGAAGCGGCGACCGGGAGTGCGGGCGGATCAGAGCAAGGAGCTTGGGAGCTCCAAAGGATAATGTGTGTTGGGCTTTAACCTTAGTCAGCCACTTGGGCATGAAGGCAGTCCAAAACAAAACAGGCAGCACAGGAATCAAGGATCATGCGTGTCAGGCACTCTAACAGCAAAAAAACAGCTGCAATTTCCTGCAGCTGTTTTTCACACCCCAACTAATGATACATGCCTCCAGCTTCCCCTCAGCTTCTCCCTCAGCTGTCCCTACCAGTCGCGCCGCAGCGTAAACAGGTCCTTCAGCGCTTCGGTCGACAGCTCGGTAATCCAGCTTTCCGTGCTGGAAATGACATTATCGCTGAGCTGCTGCTTGCTCTCCAGCATCTCGTCGATCCGCTCCTCCAGCGTGCCGAGTGAAATGAACTTGTGCACCTGCACGTCCTTGGTCTGGCCCATCCGGTAGGCCCGGTCCGTTGCCTGGTTCTCCACCGCCGGGTTCCACCAGCGGTCGAAGTGGAAGACGTGGTTGGCCGCAGTCAGGTTCAGACCGACGCCCCCCGCCTTGATCGACAGGATGAACACACCCGGCTGCTCTGCTGCCGGCAGCGACTGTGACTGGAACTGTTCGATCATCCGGTCCCGCGCGGTTTTGGACGTGCTGCCGTTCAGATACAGCACCGGCTCCTGCAGCTCCTGCCCCAGCACCCGCTTAAGCATCTCGCCCATGCCGATATACTGCGTAAAAATCAGGCAGCGGTCGCCCTCTTCCCGCAGCTCCTTGACCATGGCCAGCAGCCGTTCCAGCTTGGCCGAGCGGCTGATAAGCCGTTCTGTGTCGAGCTGACCTCCTGAGGATTCAGCAGCTGTCCGTGCAGCAGCCTCATGCTCTGGCGCCTTTGCATCGGCTGAAGTTTCCGCAGCCAAGCCAACGGCATCAACTGTGCCAGCCGAAGCCCGTCGATCACTTATAGCCGCTTCGCTGCCCTCAGTCTCATGCTTTCCGGCAGTCTCCAGATTACCCGAAACTCCTGGAGCGTTTGAATCACTCAGCAGGACACTTGAGTCAGCCGCACCGTCCGTGCCTGCCGCTGCGCCCGCCGTGCCAGATCCCGCGGCAATATCCGCGGGATCCACAAAGTTGTCGACCGATTCCCCGGTCAGGAGCACCGGATGGTCGCAGACCTGCTTGAGCTGTGTCAGGGCCGACAGAATGGCCCCCTTCCGCTGAATGCCCTCCAGCTTCTGCACCCGGTTCATCAGGTCGTTGACCGTCTGATCGTAGAGGGCGCTCTGCTCGGCGGTCAGGTGGATATAGGTTTTCATCTCGTTTTTTTCCGGCAGCTCCAGCTGGATGTGCGGATCCTTCTTCTTCCGCCGCAGCATAAACGGCTTCACCAGCTTTTGCAGCTGCGCCGTCCGCTGCTCGTCCTGATCCCGCTCGATTGGCTGAATAAAGCGGACCTGGAAGCTGCGCAGGCTGCCCAAATATCCCGGGTTCATAAAATCGTACAGCGACCACAGCTCGGAAAGCCGGTTTTCGATCGGCGTTCCGGTCAGCGCGATCCGATGCCGGGCCGGGAAGCTGCGCACGGCGGCCGACTGCTTCGTCTGGGCGTTCTTGATGTTCTGCGCCTCGTCCAGGCACAGCGATTCCCAGGCGAACTCCTTCAGCAGGTCCTGGTCCAGCGTCGCGGTTGCGTACGAGGTCAGGACTACATCGGCCTCGCGTAGTTCTTCGCGGAGCGCCGCTTCTCCTGACCGGCGGCTGCCGTAATGCAGCAGCACCTTCAGCGAAGGCGCAAAGCGGCTGATCTCCTTCTGCCAGTTGCCCAGCACCGAGGTCGGGCAAATCAGCAGCGAAGGCAGGCGCCGTTCTCCGGATGCGTCCGCCGTCTCCTTCAGGTGCAGCAAATACGTGATAAACTGGATGGTTTTCCCCAGGCCCATATCGTCGGCAAGGCAGGCGCCCAGCCCAAACCGGCGCAGAAACGCCAGCCAGGAGAACCCGTCGTACTGGTAAGAACGCAGCTCGGCCTGCAGCCCGGATGGAACGTCCAGCTTCGGCCAGGCCGACTTCTGGCTGAGCTGGTTCATCAGCGTCAGAAGATGCTCGTTCAGCTCCACTTCGAGCTCGATCCGAGCCGCTTCATCCGGATCTTCGTCCGCCTCTTCTTCCTCGCCGTCCTCCCGCTTCCGGGCGCCGGCATCCTCGTCCTTCCGCTGGAGATGCAGATGCAGAACGTCCTGAAGGGACAAGCCCTGCGAGCTGTCGACTCCTTCCATCATCTGGCCGATCTGCTTGATCAGGCTGGGGTCGAGCGTAATCCATTCGCCGCGGAAGCGAACCAGCCGCTCGTTGCGGGCGACCAGCTCCTTGAATTCGTCCTCCGTAATCTGGAGGTCGCCAATCGACACACGCCAGTCAAACTGAATGATCGAGTCCAGGCCGAACAGTGAGCTGCCCTGCCCTTTGGCGGCGGCCTCCTCGCCCTCGCCGGCCTTGACCTTGGCCCGCAGCTTCGGCTTCCGCCGGCTGGCGGCTTCCCACCACGCGGGCAGCAGCACCTGCCAGCCCGCATCGAGCAGACGGCGGCTGTCCGCCGTCAAAAACTGCCACGCCGCCGCGTCGGACAGCGGCTGGCCCAGCACGTCGCTGCGCTCCGCAGCCCGCACGCTCGCCGGCAGGCTGGCGCGCAGATGCTCCGCCCACCCGGCGGAGCGCTCGCGGATGTGGGCCGTCCAGACGTCCGGCCACACGCCGGAAGCCTGTCCGTCCGCATCCAGACGGACAGGCACCAGCACCGACGGGTCCAGCTTGTCCTGCAGCACAAGCTGAAGGCGCCAGACGGGCTCGGCTTCGTCCGGCTCCAGCAGCTGCAGCACGGGCCGGAACGGCGCCGCGTCCGCTTTCCAGCCGATCGAGATGAGCCATGCCTGCTCGGTCAAGCCGGCGACGGCCCCCTCTCTCGCGAAGAGCATCGGGTACTCGCGGCGCAGGTCGGAAGCCGTCGCTTCCGTTCCATAGCATTCGCTGAATACCAGCGAAGAGAACGCGGCGCGCAGCCCCTCGGCGAACTCCGGTCCCAGGTCCCTGATCTCTTCCCGCGCTTCGGCATCCAGGCGGGATTCATCCCAGTTCCACTGAAGCTTGCCGGACTGAAACGCGGGCAGGCTCGGGTTGTACCGTTTTTCACGAACGCAGGTCATCAGCGCAGGAGCGAGCCGGATCAACGTCTCGGTCCCTTCGTCTCCCGCCCACTGGATGTGGGCAAGCAGGTCCAGCTGAGCGAAGAACGCGATGACGTACTCGGCCGGCAGAATGACCAGCTCGATGTCCTGCACCTGCTGAACGTCCAGCTGCGTACCGTACAAAGTCTCTTCATGCCAGGCGAACAGCCTATGCTTCAGGTCGATGCCGGGCACGGTTCGGCGCGTTGGCGTCGAGCCGTAGATGAGCGCGTCGCCGTACCCGCTGAGCCGGGTGTGGATCGTGATGGTGTCGGTGTATGGAATCATGGGATCAACTTTCCTTTCCGAAGCTCTTCCTGAAGCGCGCGCAGCCGGCTGTGGCGGCTGGAAAACACGATGATGAATTCTTCCCAGCGCTCCTCCCGCTTCAATTTTTTGTACAGCTTGGCCAGACGCTTGAGCAGCTTGACCGCGGCTTTGTAGCCGGAGCGGTTCTTCAGGAGGACATGCCGCTCCACGCCTTGATGGTAGAAGGGCAGCAGCAGCTCAGGCGCCTGCTTCTCGATCGGCGCAAGCACGCTGACCCGAAACTCCAGCGGGTCCTTGCCGGAGCTGAGCTGCACGTCCATCCACAAGCGCCATTTTTCGTGAGCCAGCAGGTTATCTTCATAAACTTCCTTGGAATACGGCAGCATCCCGGCGAGGGTATGCCACATGGACTCCTCCGCTTCGGGCACATGCCGGACAAAGGTATTCCAATAGGCGGCATATTCGTGCAGAGGCTCTTTCCGGTGATTGCTGAACAGAGGAGCCAGCCGCACCAGCCATTCCTGCAGGCGGGCCCAATCCTCCGAAGCGGACAGCTCGTCCAGAAAGGAGGTCAGGAAGCCGTGCGGGATGATGGAAGCCTTGTCCGCTGCCTGCAGCCAGGACCAGGCCTGCCGGTCTTCCCCCATCAGGAACGCAATACGGGCCTGGGCGAGCATCCACGGCAGCCGGGAGAGCGTATCGCCCAGCTCCTCTTCGACGCTTTGCAGTTTCCGCATCTCTTCCTCATGCATCCGGGTGTCTGTGACGTTCGGATGGATCCATTTCAGCCAGAACCGGTCATAAATATCGAACAGATAACCTTGCTGCCCCGTTTCCGTCAGCATTTGCCGGCGCAGGTAGTTCAGCGTCTTGGTCACGCGCGGCCACTGATCCGGCTCGGCGGCCAGATCGATCCCTTCGCCAAGCAGCTGCAGCATGCCTCCCCGCAGTTCATCCGCGGCCACCTGCACGTGGTACCCCAAAAATGCCGGAGACCGTCCGCCCGGCACAATTGGCTTGATCAGCTTGATCAGCATATACAGCCTGGCATGGAGCTGATACAGCTGCTCCATGGCCGGAGTCAGGTCCGGCTTGACGGCGTTGATCGCATGTATGGCGTTTCGGGCATAGTGCGAGTTCTGGCTCGTAAATTCCAGCGGAGTGATGCACAGCTTGAAGAAGGCATGCCATTCGGAGAGGCTCATCTCCGCCAAATGGGCCGCCTTCTCCCTTAAAGCATCCGCCGCACTTCCCCGCTGCACAGGCCCGAGGTCTTCTTCAGCTTCCGTCTCCGGCAGATGGTGCTGGAGCCTGACGGTCGTATGCGCATTGACAATCGCATGCACGGACCGGCCCTGCCGGCTGACATACTCCAGGAGGGCGGCGATGGAATGCTTGCATCGTTCCCCGACCGGGCAGCTGCAGCGGCTGTCCTGAACCGACTCGGGATTCAGGTGGACACGGTAAGCCTCCCCGCCCTTCACCACGGCCTCAATTTCGCCATCCCCGCCAATCGACAGCTCCGTCACCCGGCCCTGTTTATAATATTGAAATCCGCGTTTGATCGTCAGGTCGTTATAATACTCCGCAACGCTGCGGATCAGCTCTTGCCACTGTATATCGTTTATAGTTTGGTTCACACTCATGATTGTTCATCGTCTCCTGAGAGAGCGTTAGGAAAAAGCGTGAGGAACCCCCACGCTTTCCCTACAGCAGTTCGTTTCTTTTTTTCAAATACCGGTACAGCACGAAGCTGACCGCCGAGCAGATCAGGGCGCATAAGCCGATAAACGAATATCCGGCCTGCAGTCCCCGGACCAGGCCTTCAGGGGTGCCGGCACCAAAGATATGCTTTACGCCGCTCGTGATGGCGCCGATCAGATAATTGCCGATCACGCTGCCGACCCCCATCAGGGTGACGGTGAAGGTGATGGCCGTATCGCTTCCTTTCACGTAACGCTTGGCGATAACCGCCATAACAGTTGGATATATCGGAGCAATGCCGATGCCTGCGGCCGCGAACAGGAACGCGCCCCCTTCCCCGCTGACAATGGCAGCGAACGTGCACAGCCCCGAGAAGCCGGAGAGGATCATCAGCGACAGAATAAAGCCGATCCGGTCCGTTACCGGGCCCAGGAAAAGGCGTGCCAGTGAGAAACACAGGAAAAAGATCGAGAGCATGCCCGAAGCTGCGGTCTGGTCCCAGTGATAGCTTTTCTCCAGAAAATTCACCAGCCAACTGCCTACGGCCATTTCCGAAATGACCCCGAATGTCAGCAGCAGCACGATCATCCACAAAGCCCGGTCCTTGGTCAGCATCCACAGCGAGATCCGGTCCTCCTGGACGGTATCGTCGCCCGGAAACCGGCCGAGCAACGCCGGGATCATCGGAATCACCGCCAGCGCAAGCATCACCATATACATCTCACGCCAGCCGAGCGTCACGCCCAAGATCGAAACGGACATTAAACCTGAGGCGATCATCGGCGCCACGATCGAGCTGAGCCCGTAGAAAAAGTGAGACAGGTTCATCATCGTCCCGGTATTGCGCACGAAAATCCGCGCTCCCAGAATCGCCAGGCCGATTTCCAGCATGCCGTTGCCGATGTACATGAAAAAATAGGACGCCGAAAATAGAGTGTATGTTCGCGACAATAAGATGAAGACGCCCGAGAGAACCATCGATCCGAACGAGATCATGCTGACCCATTTGATCCCGATCTTGCGGGTAATATACCCTGTGAAGGAACAGGCCAGCAGATACCCGAGCGAATTGAGCGAGAGCAGGGTTCCAAGCTGCTGCTCATCGAGTCCGAAATCCGCCTGGATGCGGGGAATCGCCGGACCCTTGATATTTTCCGAAAACCCAAAAATGATGAACCCGATAAAAACGGTCGCCAGCTGCAGCATATAGTTGCGGCCGGCCGGCTTTGCCGTTTTCACGTCGTTCAATTCCGCCTGTGTCTGCAATGATAAATCTCCTTAATCATAAAGTGGATAGATTGAACTAAAGTTTTGCATTTGAACTTCCTGTTTTAACGGCCCGATACGGCCTATAACCTTCAATTTCTTTAGTTCATTCTATATGGATGAACGTTTTATAGCATTAAACCCATTTGGGGTAGGCATTCTCCAAATTCGCCCTGGACACCAGCCCCTTCTGCAGCATCGGGTGCGGCACGATCCGGTTATACGTTCTGATTTTGTCGTTAACCGCTTCGAGTTCAGCCCGAAGCTCGTGATCCGAGCGGGGATGGTCAGCCAGACGCTTCAAATCCGCGGCGATTTCCTTCCGCAGCTCAGCCCAAGGAGGCTGATAATTGTTTTTCTTCAAAATGCTGCTGAACACATCTTCGTCGTCGATCTTATGCGGCTTGCCTTTGCCCGGCAAATCGTCAAACCCGCCCCGCTTCGCAAAATCGTCAATAGCCGATTCCACCAGCCCGTACCGCGTGGACATGTTCTGGTAGCGGTCTTCCGCTTCGGCCTTTTCGTCCTGATCTTTCGCTTCTTTGTTCTGATCTTCCCGTTCCACCCCAGTCACCTCTCCTTATGCCAGGATCGCCGATCCGTTATTTGGAGCCTATCGCGTATCGTATAACCCCATTGTAGCATACCCCGGTCTTCCCTCAGCATGTCGTATTTCGAAAAGGCCGCAAATGATCTCCAGAGCTTTATAAATTCTTGATAATTGCCCCTTACCCTAACATTAACAACCAACAAGAGAGGAAGTTATTCATGAAAATAACATCTGTTCGCTCCGCGGCGGCATTCAGTGTAACTGTGCTGCTGCTTACCCTGCTGGCCAATCTGTCCGGAAGCATGAATCTCGTCGCCATCAGCCAGCTTGCTCCAATGATCACCGTGCTGCTGATGCTGATCTTTGTATCCGGAAGAAAAGATTCTCTCCGTTCATCGGGGCTCGGCACGTTTGGCGGTCTCCGCTGGTATTTTGCCGCCATCTTGTCCATCGTCCCGATTGGAATCGGGTTTCTTGCCGCGTGGGCTTTCGGGATCGTTCAACTTCCGTCAGCCGAATTCCTAAGCCAAGGCACCGCCCGCTTCACCGTTTCCGAATATGCCTGGTATATCACCAAAAGCTCCTGGGCTCCTCAGATGCTGATCAGCATGCTGATCTTTTCCTTCGGGGAAGAAATCGGCTGGCGCGGCTATCTGCAGCCCAAGCTGACCGAGGCTTACAGCATTCGAAAGTCCATTCTGATCACAGCCGCCGTGTGGGCCTGCTTCCACTATCCTTTTTATCTGAACCAATACAATACGGACGGGAATGTGTGGATCAACTTGGTGCTGTTTACCGTCATGATCTTTCCGTTATCCGTATTTATGGGCTGGGTCCGCTGGCGCAGCCGCAGTATCTGGCCGGTCGTTGTCATTCACATGGTCATCAATTTGTCTCGGAGCTGGCTGGAGCAGCTGTTCTTCGATAAAGCTTCGGGCTGGTCTTACGTGGCCGGGGAGAGCGGGGTCATTACCATTGCGGTATGGGCGGCCTGCGCGGCCGTAATCTGGATCAAGCTTGGAAAAAGCACCCGGGCTAAAAAAGCATCCGGTGAGCTGTCCGAGGTTAACGCGGGGTAATGCGGGACCCATTTTGCTGAAGTTTTTGTTGCGCTATTTCCTATACCTAAAAAACAACCGTCCTTTTTCGGACGGTTGTTTTCAGTATTAAACTGGCTTTTTCATCTTAAAAATTAAGCCTTTACCTCCCGACGCTTCCCCGCCTTCGCCCGGTACATGCGCCAACCCGTTAAGGCAGCGGCCACCAGGCAGATGCAGGCTGACGTGCTGAACACGGCGTGCATGCCGCTTAAGAAAATGTCGGGATGCCCCGGCACCAGCCCGGTCACCCGCCGGCCGGCGCGGAGGCTCATGACGTGGAACAAAATCGTCGTTGCGACAGTGATGCCGACGACCATGCCCACGTTCCGCACCAAGGAGTTGACGCTCCCGGCTGAGCCGAGCTGCGTGCGCGGCACTTGGGACATGACGAGCGAGTTGTTCGGCGACTGGAACAGGCCGCTGCCGATGCCGAGCATGGCGATCCACAGCCCGACGAGCACGAGACGGCTTCCTTCATGCAGCCAGGCCAAGCCGAATTGGGCGATCACCATCACGACCAAGCCGGCAAAGGTGAGAAGCTCCGAGCCGATTTTGTCCGACAAAGCGCCGCTCACCGGCGCCACGATGACCATGCAGATCGGGAAGAGCATCAGCAGGAAGCCGGCGGCAAACGGCGATAAATTCAGCATGTTCTGGGCGTAAAACGGCGCGATGATGTTGAAGCAGAAATTGGCCGTAAAGACGAGAAAGCCGCACAGAATGCTGATGGAGAAGAGCGGATTTTTAAACAGTGACAAATCCAGCAGCGCGTCCTTACGAACCGCTTCGGTGCGAAGGAAGATAACCAACGCCACCAGTGCGACGGCAAGAGCGAGCAGAATCCAGACGTTGCCGTATCCGGCCTGCTGGCCGAGCAGCAGTCCTGCGAACAAGGTGATGATAAATACCGCGAACAGCGAGCTTCCCGGCACGTCGATCTTGGCCTTGACCCGGATCAAATCCGCCGGCAGCACCTTCCACCCCATGATGATCGCGATCAAACCGATCGGTACGTTAACCCAGAAAATGTACTCCCACCCAAGCGATGAAATGATGATGCCGCCTAAGGAAGGCCCGGCAATGCTCCCGAGAGAAACGAACGTGCCGATCAACCCCAGCGCCCTCCCCCGCTCCTTCGCCGGAAAAATATCAGTCAAAATCCCTTGGCTGTTCGCCATGGTCATCGACGCTCCAAGCGCCTGAATGACCCGGGAGACGATCAGGAACGGCAGCGTTGTGCTGAACCCGCACAGCAGCGATCCGATAATGAAGATGATCGTGCCGATTTTAAAAATACGGATCTTGCCTGCGATATCGCCCAATTTTCCGAAGAAAAGAATGACCGCGCAGATCGCCATCAGGTACCCCGTCGTCACCCATTCGATCTGGGCGATCGGCAATCCCATCTGTTTGGACAGCACCGGCAGGGCGATGTTGACGATGCTTCCATCCAGTGTGGACATAAATGTAAATAAATTCAGAACAATGAGGATGATCCAGCGCTTCTTCTGGATATTCGCATCCTCTTGATACGTCCGCTGTATTGAACTCATGTGGTACCTCCTGCTCCTGTTCATCATTATTAGTTGCACGCGCAACTAATTGGCAGTAACAGTGTACCTTATATTAGTTGCGCTTGCAACCATTTTGAGATAAAATATTTGCTGAACTTGAGTTTATCGTTCCCGTTGTCCCTCCACTTCATGATGAAAGAAGGTGCCGATGTAATGCCAGACAAAGAACCGATTGGCAAGCTGATCTCTTACATCCATCGCCAGAACCAGAAAAGGCTCGCCAAGGAACTGGCTCCTTACGGCATCGGCGGCGGCGGACAGCACAGCTTCCTGAAGGCCATCCTGCATCAACCGGGAATTACGCAGGAACAGCTGACCCAGCAGTTGAAATTCGACAAGGCCACCACGGCCCGTTCCATTAAACAGCTGGAGGCGTCAGGTTATATCGAGCGCAAGCCGGACCCGGATGACCGGCGTTCCCAGCTGCTGTTTCCCACCTCCAAAGCCAAGGAAGTACAGCCTCAGCTGCATGCGATCCTGGATGAATCCAACCGGACTCTAGCCCGGTATCTGACCCCGGAGGAGCATGATCAGCTGATCTCGCTGCTGCACAAAGTCAGCTTGGCCCAAAAAGATGAATAAAGTAAAGGAGCCCCACGGGAATCGTGGAGCTCCTTTTTGATGCTTAAGGAAAGTATCCGCTTCGGAGAATTGGCTTCCTTATATCGCAAGCAATGCCTCCGCTAAATGCGGTTCAATCCGATATTACGAATGCTGTGATTGAGCCAGGTGCAGCCGGCTGTATATGCCGCCGGCGGCAATCAGCTCCTGGTGCATGCCCTCCTCGGCAATACCCTGTTCATTCACGACCATAATCCGGTCTGCGTTGCGGATCGTCGTCAGCCGGTGAGCGATGACCAGCGTCGTGCGCCCCTGCGACAGCTCGGTCAGCGCCTGCTGAATGGCGGCTTCCGTCTCGGTGTCGAGCGCGGATGTTGCCTCGTCCAGGATAAGGATCGGCGGGTTCTTCAGGAACATCCGGGCGATCGATAAGCGCTGCTTTTGTCCGCCCGACAGCTTCACGCCCCGCTCGCCGATGACCGTATCCATGCCCTCCGGCATGGAGCGGATCACTTCGGCCAGCGATGCGCGCTCCGCCGCCTTCCAAATTTCCTCATCGGTGGCATTCAAATTGCCGTATGCGATATTTTCCTTCACTGTCCCGGAGAACAGGAACACGTCCTGCTGCACGATGCCGATGTGCCGCCGCAGCGAATCCAGCTTGATGTCCCGGATATCGATGCCGTCGATCGTAATCCGTCCCCCATCCAGCTCATAGAAGCGCGGCAGCAGGCTGCAGATCGTCGTTTTCCCCGCTCCGGAAGGACCGACAAACGCGACGGTCTCCCCCGCCCGTATCGACAGATCGATGTTGTTCAGGATCGGTTTGGCCGGATCATAACCGAAGGTGACACCTTCGTAGCGGATATTGCCTACAACCCGATCCAATTCCACTGCATTCGGAGCGTCCGCAATATCCGGCTCGGTATCCATGATTTCCAAATACCGCCGAAAGCCCGCGATGCCTTTCGGGTAGCTTTCGATGACCGCATTGATCTTTTCGATCGGACGGAAAAAGACGTTGGACAGCAGCAGGAACGCCATGAACTCGCCCAGCTCGATCCGTCCGCTGAGGAAAAACCAGGCGCCGCACAGCATTACGAACACGGTGACGAGCCGCATCATCATGTAGGTGACCGACATGCTTTTCGCCATCGTCTTATAAGCCATCAGCTTGGTCTGGCGGAAGTTCTGGTTGTCGACGTCAAACAGCTTCTTCTCATGCTCCTCATTGGCAAAGGACTGCACGACGCGGATTCCGCCGACGTTGTCCTCGATCCGGGCGTTGAAATTCCCCACGTTCCCGAACAGCCGCCGGTACGTCGTGGTCATTCGGCCCCCGAAGTGAATGATCACCCAGGCCATGACCGGAATAATAATAAAGGTCAGCAGCGCCAGCTCCATGTTAATGGAAGCCATCAGCGCAAAGGAGCCGATCAGCGTCATGACCGCAATAAAGACATCCTCCGGCCCGTGGTGGGCCACCTCGCCGACGTCGTTCAGATCATTGGTGATCCGCCCGACCAAATGCCCGGTTTTATGATTGTCGAAGAAACGGAACGAGAGCTTCTGGATATGGTCGAACAGCTTTTTACGCATATCCGTTTCAATGTTGATGCCCAGCATATGACCCCAGTAGGTCACGATATACTGCAGTACCATATTGAGCCCGTAAATGGCCAGCAGCGCCAGACAGGCGACGACGATGATCGCCCAGTCCTTGCTGGGCAGCAGGTTATCGATAAAATGGCTGACGGCCAGCGGAAAGGCCAGCTCCAGCAGCCCGGCGAACACCGCGCACACGAAATCAAGGATAAACAGCCCCTTGTACGGCTTGTAGTACGCGAAAAACCTTCGAATCATGGATGTATCACACTTCCTTGTTGATATTTTACGGCTTGTGGGCCAGGATATTGATCAGTTTCCCAAAAGGATCCCGTACATAGAAACGGCGCACGCCCCACGGCTCATCCGCCGGACCGTATTCGATCTGAAAGCCCGCCTGCTTCATACGGTTCAGAGCTTCGTCGACGTCATCCACTTCGATGGACAGGTCCGGCACCGGGGTGCCCGAGCCCCCTTCCGATGCGACGCTGACCTGAACATCCATACGGGCATCGGTCCCATAGGTGGCGATCCATCCGTGGTCCATCCACTTCTCCAAACCGAGCACGTCCTCGTAAAAAGTACGGGCAGCCGCCAGATCCTCCGTATGAATGTTCGTGACAATCCGTTTTACTTTCATCTCCATTCCCCCTGTTCCTTTTACTTCCAAGTAACTATTCGACACTGGTCGGGAACCCCCTCCCTGTATGCCGAATTTCCTCTGCTCTGACCCACATCCGCAAGAATTCTGTATCATGGTTCGTTTAAATCTGACACCTTTTATCGTGATTTATGTAAATACTGACACAATTTTACCTTCCGCTAATGCTCGGATAACATGATGCCAACACTTCTCCCTCATCATAAAGAGGACAACATGCATTTTTCTAAGACCAGAGGGGGAGAACAACGACCATGATGAAAAAAACGATTTTGCTGGGCACGGCCCTGCTGCTTTCGGCTGCGCCGCTGTCGGCAGCCACGGCCAGCGCAGCTGCACCTGCGGGCAAAGCGCCCGCGTCCGGCATTCAAGCCAAGGCCAAGCAGGGCAGCTTTACCGGGGCTGCCGTGGAACGGGCCAAAGACGGTACGCTGACGCTGCACTGGCAGACCACCGCCAATCTGGGACCGGTTAAAGTTTACTGGAGCCAGAGTCCGGATAGCGGCTGGAAGGAGCTTGCCCGTACCTACGCCTCGTTTGGCGGCCTGCGAACGAAGGATCCGAATCCGGGCAGCCGGGTTTACTTTAAAGTGAAGGCGGCGAGCGGTGCCGCCATCACAACCGCCGAGCGTCTGCTGCCGCTCCAAGGCGCCACCAACTTCCGCGATCTCGGCGGCTACAAAACGGCGGACGGCAAAACGGTCAAGTGGGGCAAGCTGTTCCGCTCGGACGAGCTCGCCGGCCTCACGGCAAGCGATATCGCCTATTTGCAAAAGAGCGGCCTGAAGACGATCGTGGACTACCGCACGGACGAAGAAGTGAAATCCAAGCCCGATCCGGCGATTCCCGGCGCTGCCTATGTCCGCAACCCGGTCTTCGGCCAATCCGGCAGCGGCACTGACATCATGAGCTTCATGGCGAGCGGCGAATTCGACAAAATGGGCAAGCCCGGCGACGTGTTGACCGCCGCCAACCGCGACATGGTCGACTCCCCTTCGGCTTACGTGAAATTGTTCGACATGATGCTGGATCCGGCATCCGCGGCGCTCGTACAGCACTGCACCGCAGGTAAAGACCGCACCGGCCTCGGCTCGGCCTTGATGCTGCTTGCACTCGGCGTTCCGAAAGAAACCGTAGTCCAGGATTTCATGCTCAGCAACAAATACCGCGAAGCATACAACAAGGCGGCTGTGGACGCCATGGTGAAGCAGTTTAATTTGACGGACGAGAATGCGATTGAAGTCATCACAGCGTTAATGGACGTCCGCCCGGAATATATCAACGCTGCTTTCGACGAAATGGCCAAGAAATACGGCTCGATCCAGGGCTTCCTGGAAAAGGGCTTGGGGCTAAGCAAAGATGAGCAGGCAAAGCTGAAGCGGATGTATCTCGAATAGTCGCCTATCCCCGTTCTCCGGATGCGAACATAAAGACGACCTGTGTGGATGAAGCCATACAGGTCGTTCTTTTTTTAGAGATAAGAATGTGTAAACTTCCCCTATCATCCCCGACATATTTTGTCCAATGGTGGCGTATGGTACTGAACCTTCGTCGATTCGTTGAGACGGACAAACCGGAATCACGTATAATGGAGATAATTGGAATCAAGATGGAGGTTGAACGATGGGTTTGTTTTCTTTTATTAAAGGCCAATTTATCGAGGTTATTGAATGGACGGACAACACCAATGAAATCGTGCACCAGTTTCCGGTCTACGACAAAGCGATCAAAATGGGCGCGAGGCTGACGGTGCGGGAATCGCAGGCCGCGATTTTTCTGAACGAGGGCCAGATCGCCGATGTATTCGGCCCAGGCACGTATACCTTAAGCACGCAGAACATGCCGGTTCTGACGGCGTTAAAATCATGGAAATATGCATTCAATTCGCCGTTTAAGGCAGATGTGTATTTTGTAAACACACGTAACTTCACGGATCAGAAATGGGGAACGACCAACCCCATTATGATGCGGGATCCTGAATTCGGAGCTATCCGGATGCGGGGATTCGGCAGCTACGCGTTCCGCGTGCAGGACCCGGCTTTGTTTCTTAAGGAAATCTTCGGGACCCAGTCCTCATTCGGTTCGGATCAAATCGGCGGTTATCTCAAGTCGGTGATCGTGTCTGGTGTGAGCGACCTGATTGGCGAGGCCAAAATTCCGATCATGGATATTGCGGTGCAGTACGACGAGCTGAGCTCCGCCCTCCGGACCAAGCTGGAGCCGATTTTCAATGGCATGGGTCTGTCCCTGTCCGGATTTTTTATCGAAAACATCTCCTTGCCGGAAGAAGTCGAAAAAATGATCGACCGGAAGTCATCCATGAGCATTGCCGGCAATCTCGATCAGTACATGAAGTTTCAGGCCGCCGAATCGCTTCGCGATGCAGCCAACAATCCCGACAGCGGGCTTGCTGGCGCTGGGGCAAGCCTCGGGGCGGGCATGGCCATGGGGCAAATGTTCAATCAAGCGATGAAGCCTTCGGCGGATGCTGTGGAGCCCCAGCCTGCCGCTCCTGCCCATCCGGCGTCCCCCGTTGATACCGAGCCCTGCGCCCAATGCGGACACGGGCTCAAACCCTCCGAGAAATTTTGCCCGGAATGCGGTACGCCGCGGCCGGAGAAAAAATTTTGCACGGAGTGTGGGGGCAGCTTGAGCAGCACGATGAAGTTCTGTCCGAGCTGCGGCAATAAAGTGTAGAGGAGAGCGCTTATGTCCGTCGAAGCACCGATCCGCTTCCCCTGCTCGGGCTGCGGGGCGCAAATGATTTTTGATACCGAAACCCAGCAGATGAAATGCACGTATTGCGGAAGCCTGGCTCCCATTGAACAGCCCCGTTATCCGTCCGAGCCCACCGAATATGAGCTCGATTTTGCGGATGAACAAGACCAGGCCTTGAAAGACTGGGGGACCGAGCAGCAGGCGGTCCAATGCGAGAACTGCGGGGCCCAGATGCTCCTGCCTGCCGCGCAGACGGCGGCTCTATGCGCATTTTGCGGTTCCCCCAAGGTCCTGCCCCAAGGGGATCCGGACAGCATAAGGCCCGAATCCATCATCCCCTTTCACATCTCGAAGGATGAGGCGAACGCCCTGTTCCTGAAGTGGAAGAAGAAAAAATGGTTCGTGCCGGGCGCCTTCAAAAAGCAGCAGACCCGCTCGAATGTTTCCGGCATTTATGTCCCCTTCTGGACCTTTGATGCCCAAACCGATTCCGACTATTCGGCAGAGGTGGGTACCTATCATTACCGCACTGAGACGCGTACCCGAACGGTTGACGGGAAAACAGAGACGTACGAGGAGCAGGTTCGGTACACCGTGTGGCACTGGACATCCGGCTCGTACGATCGATTTTTCAACGATGTGCTTGTTCCTGCTTCCAAACAGCACGACACCCGCCTGATGGAGCAGTTTGACGATTTCAGCCTGGAGGACCTCCGACCCTACAAGCCTGAATATTTAAGCGGTTTTGTGGCCGAAAGGTATACCGTGCCCCTGCGTGAGGGTTGGAGCGACGCGGTATCCCGGATGGACGACAGCCTGGAAGATTCGATACGCCGGCAAATCGGCGGGGACGAACTGCGCAACCTCAGCATCGATACCCAATACTCCGAGCGGACCTACAAGCATATCCTGCTGCCGCTTTGGAATGCCTCTTACACGTACAAACAGAAGGTTTATCGCTATATGGTCAACGGAGAGACGGGCAGCATCAGCGGCAAGGTCCCGCGCAGCGGATGGAAAATTACGTTTTTCACCCTTTTCTGCGTGCTTGTGGCCGCCGCCATTATTTTGTATTTTTATCAATCCTAAGTGTGCCTGTTTGTCGGATTCATAACATTCGCTAATCATAAAATAGAATAAAAAAAGAGTTCAGCCTGGTTGCTGAGCTCTTTTTTTAGTTTCTCCGCGGCTTACGTCACATGTTCGAGCTTGCCTGGTTCTCGGTTGATCCCTGGATGTACCGCTCTCCCCACTGGCACATCACATCGATGACCGGCCGAAGGGATTGGCCCAGCTCGCTCAATTCGTAAACGACTTTCGGCGGGACCTGGTTGTATACCGTCCGGATGATGACCCCATCCTCCTCCAACTCTCTAAGCTGCTGAGTCAGCATTTTTTGCGTGATGCCCGGGGTCAACTTTTTCAGCTCGCTCGTTCGTTTCGCTCCATAGGTTAAATGGCATAAAATGAGCGTTTTCCATTTCCCCCCGATGACTTCCAGGGTCGCTTCTATAGGTATATTAAAAGCTTGCGGCATACTCGTTTTCATGGCACTTTTTCCCCCGATCAAAATAGGTACTTTTTGGTTCCTATATTACCTTTTGGTGAAAATGACACAAAAAAGTGCGTACTTCTGTTCCTCGATTATATGATACATAATCTCCTTGTGCCAATAAGGAAATCGGCAGACCCGATCGAGCCGGTTCCGAAAATGGATGATTATTCATAATGAGGAGGACATATCGAATGAAGGCAAACGGTCAAACGTCTCAAAGTTCCGGCAAGCTTTCCTGGGGCTTATTGTTCGTTTTGTGCGGCGCAATTTTTCTGGAAGGGATCGACGTGTCGATGATGGGCGTGGCTCTGCCCTCGATCCGTGCTGAACTGGGCATGTCGACCGGTTCGCTGCAATGGGTAGTCAGCGCCTATGTACTCGGGTATGGCGGCTTCATGCTGCTGGGAGGCCGGGCAGCCGACCTGTTCGGGCGCCGAAAAATGTTTCTGCTATGGCTCACGGTTTTCTTTGCTTTCTCCGGGTTAGGCGGATTATCGACCGAAGGCTGGATGCTGATCACCGCCCGGTTTGTTACAGGCATTAGTGCAGCGTTCATGACTCCGGCCGGCTTATCTATCATCACGACAAGCTTTGCGGAGGGGA
Organism: Paenibacillus sp. SSG-1; assembly: GCF_002224835.1. Classification (NCBI taxonomy): domain Bacteria; kingdom Bacillati; phylum Bacillota; class Bacilli; order Caryophanales; family Paenibacillaceae; genus Paenibacillus; species Paenibacillus sp. SSG-1. The sequence continues at coordinate 7,072,110 of NZ_MBRK01000001.1, read as the reverse complement.
CTGCACGTAACAAGGCCTTACTCGTTTATGCCGGGACAGCGGCCGCCGGGTTTTCACTCGGTCTTGTGGTCGGCGGCATCTTAAGTGAGATTAACTGGCGTTGGGTTTTCTTTGGTCCGGTTCTATTGGCATTCGTGATTCTTCTAGCCGCGATTCGCCTCATACCGGCCTCTGGTCGGCCGGAGGCCTCCTCCAAAGGCTTCGATCTGGCCGGAGCAGTCAGCGTCACGGCGGCCATGCTGCTTCTGGTTTACGGTGTCGTGGAATCCTCCAACCTGGGCTGGAGCTGGACCGCCGGAATCCTGGCCTGCAGTGCCCTGCTTTTTGGTCTCTTCGCAACGATCGAACGACGCTCGGCTTCCCCCTTGGTACGCCTTGGCATATTTTCTGCCAGCTCACTCGTGCGCGCGAACCTGGGTGCCATGTTGTTTGCCGGCTCTTTTTTCGGGTTCCAATTCGTGACAGTGCTCTACCTCCAAGAACTGCGCGGCTGGTCATCTCTTGAAACGGGTCTTGCCCTGCTCGCCGTCGGTGTCGATTCCATACTCGCACCTACCCTGACCCCCAAGCTGGTAAACCGTTTCGGCAATATTCCGGTGATTTTCGGCGGGTTCTGCCTCGCTGCATTAGCCTACGCCCTTTTTCTTCCCATCGGTTTGGACTGGACCTATGCAGCGATGTTCCCGACGATGATCCTGACGGGCCTCGCCTTTTCGCTGACTTACGGACCTTTAACCATCGCCGCCACGGACGGAATAGCGGAAGAAGAGCAAGGGCTCGCCAGCGGTTTATTGAATACCTCCTTCCAATTTGGCGCCGCACTCGGTTTGGCGGTTGTGACCGCCGTGCAGATTGGCGCTACAGGTTTGGACAAATCCCCGCAAGCCCTGCTCGACGGCTATCGCACAGCGATGATGGTTCCGATTGCCGCTTCCCTTCTCGGGATTGGCATTACCGCCCTCGGCCTTCGTAAACGCTCAGCAGAAAAATATGTAAACAGCTAAAAATAACGGTCCGCCCTGCATCGCAGGATGGACCTCTCATTTGTCTGCTTATCTATGTAGTAACAGCTTAAATCCTCCCACTCGTATCTATCAATAAGCCTTTGTCAATATCTGTCATGGGGATTTCTTATATCTGCGGGGAATTCAGCTCCTTCACCTCTTCTTACACTGACTTCTAAAATGATATAAACGATAACTATGTCAAATATAGATAGACCGATATTGATCAAAATACAAAATGGATAATAAGATGTTCCTAATGTACTAATTTTACATATTGGGGGTATTTAAATTGGAAATCAAGCATGGCCAATTAACGACAAGTTGGGGAGCCCCGGTTGGAGATAACCAGAATTCCATGACCGCCGGCTCTCGAGGTCCAACACTCATTCAAGATGTCCATCTTCTTGAAAAGCTGGCCCATTTCAATCGTGAACGTGTCCCTGAGCGGGTTGTTCATGCCAAAGGTGCCGGTGCACACGGATATTTTGAAGTAACCCACGATGTGTCCTCATATACCAAAGCCGACTTTTTATCCGAGGTTGGTAAACGCACGCCCTTATTTATCCGCTTCTCGACGGTTGCAGGCGAACTTGGCTCTGCAGATACCGTGCGTGACCCTCGTGGATTTGCCGTCAAGTTTTACACCGCAGAAGGGAACTATGACTTAGTAGGAAATAACACGCCTGTCTTCTTCATAAGAGATGCCATTAAATTCCCGGATTTCATCCATACTCAGAAACGGCATCCTCAAACCCACCTTAAAAATCCAAACGCGGTATGGGATTTCTGGTCATTGTCTCCCGAGTCCTTGCATCAAGTATCCATCTTGATGTCTGATCGCGGTATCCCTGCTACTTTACGTCATATGCATGGTTATGGAAGCCATACGTTTAAGTGGGTCAATGCAGATGGACAAGGAGTTTGGGTAAAATACCATTTCAAAACGGAACAGGGTGTTAAAAATCTGGATGTCGAACTAGCTGCTAAACTGGCCGGCGAAAATCCGGATTATCACATTGAGGATTTGTTTCAAGCTATAGAAAAAGGAGACTTCCCCGCGTGGAAGTTGTATGTTCAAATCATGCCGCTGGAAGATGCGGATACTTATCGATTCGATCCATTCGATGTAACCAAAGTGTGGTCGCAAAAAGACTACCCTCTTATCGAGGTTGGACGTATGGTCCTCGATCGTAATCCCCAGAATTATTTCGCTGAAGTCGAACAAGCAACTTTCTCTCCTGGAGCCTTCGTACCCGGTATTGAAGCTTCTCCGGATAAAATGCTTCAAGGCCGTTTATTCGCCTATGCCGATGCACACCGCTATCGGGTTGGAACAAATCATAACACGCTTCCTATTAATAAACCCGTTACCGAAGTGAATAATAACCAGCGTGACGGTCAAATGCGTTATGATCGCAACGGAGGAAGTTCAATGTATTATGAACCGAATAGTTACAACGGGGCGACTGAGTCTGCAGCATACAAGACAGCTACGTTTGAGGTATCCGGTTCAGCCGACAGTGTCCCTTATGACCATCATGACCATTACACTCAACCTGGTGACTTGTATCGGTTACTTAGTGCAGAAGAACGCCGGCGCTTGGTAAATAATATTGTGAATGCCATGAAACCGGTTGAAAAGGATGAAATAAAACTTCGTCAAATCGCCCATTTTTATAAAGCCGATCCTGAATGGGGAAATGCGGTTGCTACGGGGCTTGGTTTAAGAGATATGGAGACTTTATCCTATTAAACAAAAAGCAGTTATCACAGCTAATCATAGCCTGTGTAACTGCTCTTTTTACGTTATCAAATGGGTGTTTCATTGCTTGATTGACTTCAATTCGCGCACTTGGATAGGTGGCAGGTTCTTTTCAATTTCAACGCGGCTGTCTTCATACCATGAAGGAAGCATGATGGCCTCGCCCAGATGATCCTCAGGCTCATCATTTGCGAAACCTGGCGGATCCGTCGCAATTTCAAACAAAATGCCGCCTTGTTCACGAAAATAGATCGCATGAAAATACTGCCGGTCAATAATCGGTGTAGGCTGTAAACCGCTGCTTTCCACATGGCTTCTCCAGGCATCATGGTCTTCAAAATCCTTGGCTCGCCACGCGATATGGTGAACGGTGCCGCTACCTGGGATCCCCCATTCCATGGGCTCCGCATTCACATCAATGAGGTTGCCGATGTCCCCTTCAGCCTTATAGCGAATAAAGTCGCCATCCTGCCCTACCCTTTCAAGACCTAAAACGTCCTCAAGTACCTGCATGGTCTTGGTGGATGCAACACTGTATAGCACGGCGCCCCCAAATCCTTTGATCGCCTTATCCGCCGGGATACCTCCGAATGACCATGTATTGAGCGCTCCGTCTTCCCGTTCAACAATTTCTAACTGCAGACCGTCAAGATCTAAAAATTCGATATAGTTTTCAGAAAAACGGGTGCTTTCCGTGAAGGAAATATCGAACGCCGTGAGGCGTGCTTTCCAAAAATCAATTGCGCCTATGGGTACTACGTACGTTGTTGTACCTACTTGTCCTCCTCCTATGCGGCCCTTGTGGGAAAGTTCGTGCGGGAAGAACGTCATTATCGTTCCGGGGCTGCCTTTTTCATTGCCGAAGTACAAATGGTACACCTCGGGTGCGTCAAAGTTAATTGTTTTTTTCACAAGACGAAGACCTAGAACTCCAGCATAAAAATCTACATTTCTCTGCGCGTCCTTCACGAAACAAGTAATATGATGGATGCCTGCCGTTTTCTTTATGATATTCCCCATCCTTCCCAGACTCCTTCTGTTAGGTATTTTCGATCCTGCTAATAACTGAAAAGTACTCCTGATTCAAATCATAGAGAAAAGAGCAGCAGCGAACCATTCCATTATTTCTATACTTGCATAGCGAATTTACTATATCTTTTGTCCGAAAAACCCATAACGCAAAAGGCCGAGGATTTTCCCAAGCCGTTGCGATGATTATAAGAAAAAGCTATATGAGACATAGAAATATCGATATTGATCGTGCGAACATCCGTTTATACGATTGTGTTACATATCCGGTTCTTGGAATTCAATATCTATAGAACTCCTTGACTGGAGAATGAATCTCGTAAAATACAAAGGAGAGTTTGGATGGGAGTACGTTTTTTAAAAATGGCTGTTATTTATATTGTTCTCGGTATTGGCATTGGAATCTACATGGGCGCAACATTGAATTTTGCATTGACTAGCGTTCATGCCCACACCAACCTTTTCGGATGGGCAACTTTGGCCCTTTGCGGATTTACTTATCTGCGCTTTCCCAAAGCCGCAGCGTCCCGTCTGGCCCAATGGCACTTTTGGTTGCAGGGCATAGGTTTGCCAATCATGTTAGTCTCTCTGTCCTTTATTGCAAACGGCTATGATCAGGAATGGTTATCAACGATTAAACGTATAGGTGAATCCGTTGCCGGAAGCGGCATTCTTGTTTTTGCTGTCAACGTGTTTTTAAATGTGAAGGAAACCAATGCAGCTGTAACAAAAGGGACGCCTGCAGAAGAAAGGGGAATCACGATTGATTAATCCAGCAAAGCAAGCGGCACCACGTTATAACCTTACGACCCTGATTCTATTCTGGTGCTCATTAATTGTCGTCTCATCCCTATATTTAACGATCCCCCTGTTTCCCTTATTTGAGGACGTATTCCAGATTTCATCTTCCAAAGCAGCTTGGGCAGGAAGCGCCTTTTCATTTGCTTTTGCCGGCGGAGGACTCCTGTTCGGGGGGCTTTCCGACCGCTACGGACGGAAAAGAATGATGATATCCGGATTATGCCTGCTCGCGGTATCAACCCCTTTTATTGGAACGGTCCATGAGTTTCAGTGGCTTATTGTGCTGAGGGTTATCCAAGGATTGGCAGCATCCATGTTTCCCCCTTCTGTGTTAGCCTACGCAATAGAGATGTTCCCAACGAAAAAAAGGGTAACGATCCTCGGATTTATAAGCACCGCCTTTTTGATGGCCAGTATCGTTGGACAGATCTATAGCAGCACCGTCATATTGGAACTAAGCTGGAGATATGTATTTTACATCCTTGGCATCGTGTATTTTATTTCGTTTTTTCTGATTACCTTATGCATACCCAAAGATATCATCCAGAAGCCGGAGGGCAATTTCTTTACTCCGTTAAAGCGCATTGGCGGTATTTTCAAGAAAAAAAGCCTGCCCTTCTGTTACATCATTTCCTCAACTCTCTTTATTGCACTCGTCGGTTTTTTCTCTACGCTTGGAAGTTATCTAAGCAGCGCTCCCTTCAGTCTGAGCCACCAGGAAATCTTATGGGTTCGCGCAGCCGGTATCATCGGCATGCTCGTTTCCCCGTTTGATGGAAAGCTCGTTGCTAGGTTTGGCGTAAAAAATGTACTATGTTGCGGTCTGATCTTGGCCGGTATTGGCCTAGGTCTGGTAGGCGCCTGGGAGAACCTTGCGTTTTTAATCTTGGCGAGTATTGTTTTTGCAGCTGGCATAGCTATGGCTCTTCCCGCCTTGTTGTCTCTAATAGGCACTTTAGCTGGAGAGTTACGGGCTAGCGCTCTTTCTTTCCATATGTTTATGCTATTTATCGGAGCCTCACTTGGCCCCATCGTCTCGGTTTATCTGACCGGCATCAAAGGTCATGTGTTCACTTTCGAGGTGTTGGCCGGATTACTGCTGCTAAGCACGATTGTCCCATTCTTCATTCGCTTGGAGAAAAAGGAAACCGCCGCCACCCCAATCCATCCGCCCAATCAAACTAACGTTGAGCATCATTGAAAAGATGGCTCCTGTTTTGATCGGGGCCGCTGATGAAATCTTCTAAATCAAAAGGTACAGTCCCCCATTTTCAATGAGGGGACTGTACCTTTTGTCTGACCTAGGATCGCCTTAGGTTTATTTACTTTTAGAAGACAAAGCAATCCAAGTCGCAGAAACCGCTGCCGTGATGATGGTTACACTTATGATGAAGATGGACCTGTTTAGGCGTATGGGCACCTGATCCACCACCTCCATATTCCGGCCCCTTGTAATAGCCGCCAAAGACATTATGCGGAGACCAGTCTGGGCTGGCTTTGGGAGCTGGAGGCGACAAAGACTGAAATTCGCTGGTACCGTAGACAATCTTACCACCTACGACGGTAAAGACAGATTCAATTTTTTTAATTGCTTCTTCCGAGACATGAAAGAAATTATCGGAAAGGATCGTAAAATCAGCATATTGACCCGGTTTGATCTGCCCTTTCACATCTTCTTCCTTTGAAAACCATGCATTCCCCGTCGTATACATCCGAAGCGCTTGGTGTCTCTCTACACGATTAGAAGCAGGATACAGGCTTAATCCTCCCAGTGTTTTGCCCGTCACTAGCCAATATAAGGCCACCCAAGGATTATAGCTTGCTACTCTGGTGGCATCCGTTCCCACACCAACGCGCAGTCCGGACTTCATCATCTTGGTTATCGGAGGAGCATTCTCCGCTGCTTTTGCCCCATATCTTTCGACAAAATATTCCCCCTGGAAAGCCATTCGGCTTTGAACCGCGATCGAACCTCCTAATTCGACGACCCGCTCCAAATCCTTCTCATGAATCGTTTCAGCATGATCCAAAATCCAGCGCAAGTCTTTGAACGGCACCTCTTTGTTGACGCGTTCAAAAACATCGAGAAAACGTGTTATGGATTCTCCATAAGTGGCATGAAGACGAAACGGCCAACGTTGTTGAACGAGATGTTGGGTAACTTCAAAGAGTTCATCTTCGAGTACAGCTGGAAGCTCCGGACGAGGCTCAACAAAATCCTCAAAGTCTGCTGCGCTGTACACAAGCATTTCACCTGCACCGTTATGACGATAATAAGAACTGCCCGTGTACGGCTGCGATGAAGCGGTCCATGCTTTAAAATCGTTTAATTCATTTTTGGGATGCTGGGTGAATAAATTATACGCCGTGCGAACCGTAATTTCTCCACGTCTATCCAGTTCCTCAAACACCTGATAGTCATCGGGATAGTTCTGAAAGCCCCCTCCAGCGTCGATCACGCTTGTCACACCAAATCGATTCAATTCCCTCATAAAGAGTCGGGTTGAATTCATTTGGTCCTCATAAGAAAGCTTTGGCCCTTTAGCTAAGGTGGCGTACAATATCGTTGCATTAGGCCTGGCGATGAGCATTCCTGTTGGATTGCCCCGGCTGTCCCTTTGGATTTCTCCGCCTGGCGGATTAGGCGTATCCTTCGTATACCCTATTACCCGTAAGGCAGCTTTATTCAAAAAGGCTTGGCGGTAAAGATTAAGGATAAAAACGGGGGTTTCCGGAGCAATTCGATTGATTTCATCCAGAGTTGGCATCCGGCGTTCGATGAATTGGAACTCCGTCCATCCGCCTACAACACGGACCCAATGAGGTGCTGGTGTACGATCAACCTGCTTTTTCAGCATTCGCAATGCATCCGCTACGGATGGGACTCCATCCCAGCGAAGTTCAAGGTTATAGTTGAGACCACCGCGAATGAGATGAATATGTGAATCGTTTAAGCCCGGTATCAACATTCGTTTGTTGGCGTTGACAACCTGCGTGGAGGATCCGACATATTTCATGATTTCGGCATCATCACCCACAGCCAGAAACTGGCCGTCCTTAACGGCAACTGCCGATGCGGTAGGATTTACATCGTCCATCGTTACGATGCTGGCATTGTGAATGACTAGACTGGCCTCAACATCTTTCGTTTTTCTAGACATGATTCCGCTCTCCTTTTAGATTGCATTATTTGTGGTTTAGCCATTGCTGGATCCACGGGATCAACCGCTGGCCTACAAACATTCCGGCGAGACCGAGCAGTCCTAAAAAAGGCGGTGCTGGCGACGGGATTTTAAGCGATTGAAAAACAACGCCAATGACAATACCTGCGGCAAGAGCTAAGGCCATAGAACCTATAGAACCTGTGCTCATAGTCAATACCTCCTTTAATACGAATTGTGATGTTCTTGCTAGACTGCCTTTATCCATAAGTCTAAAAGTCGACATTTTTACTAACAATATGGCTTTTTCTATAACAGCCATAGGAATTGCTTATGTATATTCCTTATAGAACTTTCGAAGTATATAGGATTTTCCTATGAAAAATATAGAAAACTGAAGATTGTTTGCACATTGGTATTTCCATAGACTGAATACATGCAGCAGAAACTCCAACGGATCGGGCCCTGTTGCAACCAAAATCTAGGAGGTAGGATCCTCTATGTTTAATGACAAGACAGATTTACTGACGGCTGAAAACTCTGCAATTATTCTTATTGACCATCAGCCTCAAATGATCTTTGGTGTTCAAAGCGCGGATCGTCAAACCATCATTAACAACACGGTTGGATTGGCCAAAACCGGGAAAGTTTTTAATGTGCCCACCATTCTTACAACGGTGGCTGCAGAATCATTCTCAGGCCCGATTCATCCGCAAATTCAAGAGGTATTTCCAGATCAGGTACCGATCGACCGTACAACAATGAACTCTTGGGAAGACGACAACCTGGTACAAGCCGTGAAGAAAACAGGCCGTAAAAAGCTGGTCATGGCAGCGCTCTGGACGGAGGTTTGCCTTGCCTTTCCTGTTATTGGAGCTATTAAAGACGGATACGAAGTGTACATTGTAACGGATGCTTCAGGCGGGACGACTGCGGAAGCGCATAACATGGCCGTTCAACGGATGATCCAAGCAGGGGCCATCCCGGTTACCTGGGTTTCTGTTATGCTTGAGTACCAACGCGATTGGGCTCGCCAGGAAACCTATGACGCCGTGATGTCGATCGCTAAGGAGCACACCGGTGCTTATGGCGCGGGCATTGTATATGCCCAATCGATGTTTGGCGGCCACGAGGGCGGGAGCCACAACTAATCATCATCATTAAAAAACAGAGGAGAATGAAACATGCCAAAATTATTAGTCGGAGAAGAAAATGGGCACCCTATTCAGTTGAATTTTGAGGATGTTGGCGCAGGCAAACCTGTCATTTTGATTCATGGTTGGCCACTGAGCGGACGCTCTTGGGAGAATCAGGTTCCGGCGCTCATCAATGCAGGTTACCGCGTGATTACCTATGACCGCCGTGGATTCGGGCAATCCTCCCAACCGTGGAACGGATATGACTATGATACGTTTGCAGCGGATCTTCATAAGCTTATCGAACAGCTGGACCTTAAGGATGTAACGCTGGTCGGATTCTCGATGGGTGGCGGAGAGGTAGCCCGTTACATCGGTACATACGGAACAAGCCGTGTCAAAAAAGCCGTGCTGGCCGCTGCGGTTCCACCGTTCTTTTACAAATCTGCCGAGCATCCGGAAGGTGGTCTGGATGAAGCCACGATTCAAGGCTTCCTAGACGGTTTGAAAAAAGACCGTGTCGCCTTCCTTGACGACTTCACTCACAATTTCTTTAAAGCAGGGGATCGAACCGATCTGGTTAGCGAATCTTTCCGCCATTACAACCTTGAAATTGCTTCTTCTGCTTCGCCAAAAGGGACGCTGGATTGTGTTGAGGCTTTCGGCCGGACGGATTTCCGTGGCGATTTGGCAAAATTTAATATCCCACTGCTTGTTATCCATGGGGATTCCGATGCAATTGTGTCGCTTGAAGTCAGCGGTCAACTTTCCCACGAAGCGGTTCCAGGTAGTCAGCTCGTCGTCATCGAAGGGGGACCTCATGGTCTAAACGCGACTCACCCTGAAGAATTCAATACAGCTTTAATTAACTTTCTGAATGCTGAATGATTGAAAGGTGTGAACTTGACCCATGAGAGGATGCTTTTTCACAAAAAAAAGACCCTCTTATGGGTCATTTGTGTTTTAGTCTTTCTCATCACTCGGTTTCAAACCGTCTCCGCTGGCTTCGAAATTCCAGCGCTGTGATGCCTTCGGTATCCTTGAATATTCTCGTAAAATGCTTCACATTTTCGAATCCAACCTGATCGCTGATTTCGTACACCTTCAAATCGGAGTGCACCAGAAGTTCCTTCGCCTTATCCAGCCTTAACCGGCGAACATAGTTCGAGAAGCTCTCACCGGTAAATTCTTGGAAGGCTTGGCTGAAATACGAGTAATTGAGTGAGAAATGGTTGGACACCACCGCCATGTTTAAATTGTCGGCATAATGCGTCTGCAGGTAGGTGAGTACTTTTTGCATCGTATTTTGTTCCGTTGGCACCTGCTCTTTCCGATCTTGGATGAACCGATCCAGACGATCGAGAAGCTGTTCGACCGATTTGTAATAATCCTCAAATCGATCGAAATTTCCGATGTGACCAACAGGAGCGTACTTCATTAATAGACCGAATACCTTAAAGCCGTAGATGCGGAACAACTTATCGAACAGCTCCTCGTTCAGCAGCTGACTAATACGTTCCAGATAGCCGATTTCACTGCTGCTAATGATGCGAACATCGAGGATTTGATCCAGAAGTTGTTTGATTTCATCCCCGCGTCCCATTCCAAGGAGATTCAATATCCGCCCAATCAACTCCATAGGGACGACATACCGCTCATTGCGATCACTTATGCCAGCGTAATCCAGCACATCGAGATCTGGAAGCAGAATCCCGTATTTCATAGTTTGCTTCGCCTGACTGTATGCCCACCTTATCTGCTCAATCCCTTGAACGGAATCACTAATCGCAATTCGCAGCTGTGTCTCATACTCACTTAACCCCCACTGTTCCGCCAACCGGTAGAACATATCGGGATTGCTTGCTATCATAATCGTTCCGCCTTTTCCATCACGCGTCAGCATCCAATTCATATGCCCTTGTAACAGCTCAGCGATTTGATTCCTGAAAGAAGCTGCATCCGTACTGCTTGCCTGTGAACTTCCACCACGTTGCGTAACCAAGCCCAGTGTATATCCGGCATCCAACCAGCTTAAGCCGGCCTGCTTCAGCTTGTTCGGTGTGATCGCATCATCCACATCCTTCTGGGTTAAATGCAGGGTAACCAGCTCGGCAGCAAAAAGGCTGGCATCTTCGCCCGCCTGGTCTGCTCGCTCTTCTCTTTTCTTTATATCCAGCATTAATCGCTCCAGGACGGCAAACAGCTCCTCCCGAATCACAGGCTTTACGAGATAATCCTTCACAGCAAAGCGGATCCCTTTCTGCGCATATACGAAGTCATTATAGCCAGACAGCAGTACAACCTCGGGTTTAACCGGATGGTCTTGCAGTTGGTCAAGCAGTTCGATCCCATCCATAATGGGCATTCGGATATCCGTAAACATAATATCCGCAGGCTCCTGGCGCAGCAGCTCCAGCGCCTCTTCTCCATTCTCGGCAAATCGATATTTAAACAGATCAGGGAACTGCCTGTCAATGACTGATTGCAAGCCCCTCCGAATGATCTTCTCGTCGTCGACGATCAGCAAGCTAATCATAGATGTCCTATCCCCCTCCCATGACCCGGTACGGCAAAGTCATGATCATGCGTGTATAGCTTCCTTCCTGACTTTCGATCCGAATCCCATATTCCACCCCATAGCTCATCACTAAACGTTGGTCCACATTCCGCAGACCGATTCCATTACCGTCCTCGTTCTCCTTACGAACGAATAATTGCCGGACCTCCTGATAAGCATGCTCTTCCATTCGCAACATTTGATTCAACAAGCCCAGCGTTTCATCCGGTATGCCGCGGCCGCTGTCCGTAATCTCTATGACACAAGCTTGACCACGCCGGACGGCAGAGATCGTAATGAGAAGATTTCCGTCCTTGGAATGCATGCGGCTCATCCCATGCTTGATTGCATTCTCGACTACGGGCTGCAGCGACATTTTAAGCGATTCCTGCTTGAGGCATTCCGGTTCAATAGACAATTGGAGATCAAGTCTGCCATCATAACGGATGTTCATGACGGATACATAATGCTGGACCTGCTGGATCTCATCGCTGAGCATCACGTGATCCTGCCTCCATTCCATCGAATACCGCATCATACCACCTAACGAGGTCATGATGTCCGATATAAGATACTGCCCTTCAATCTCCGCCAGCATCTTGACGTTCTCCAGCGTATTGTAGAGGAAATGGGAATCGATCTGGTTCTTCAGCGCCCGAAGCTCAGCTTCTTTGCCTGCCGCCTGCCGAGCTGCCTGGTCTTGAATGAGCTCGTTAATTTTCAGAATGAGCTTACGGTAATGAAAGCCCAGCTCTCCTACCTCATCGGTACCGGTAATCGGCGGCAGCTCGACGTTGAAGTTGCCGTTTCTCACCTGCTGCATCGATTCCCTTAATGCCTTAAGCCTGCGCAAAATGATCGCTTGCATCGAGTAAGACAGCAGAACGAGAAATGCCGCCAGTAATGAAACGAGCACGATATAACGAACCCTCGAATGGTTAATGCCTTCCATGGTTTCCTCAAGACTAGCCATATTGACCAGATGTACGTCAATCGATGGGATGTAGCTCTGTAAAGCCAAGTAGGAATGTCCATTAACCTTGAACCGCACCGTCTCGTAATCCGTATGGCTCGTCAGCTTTATGCTGCTTATCAATTCCTCCGCGCCGTTCTGCTTGAACACGGACGAATCCTTTAAGCTGAAAACTTGTCCGTTCCTTGCGACTACGATCAGCTGGGAGTTTTTATCTTGTACACTGCTGAACGTTTGGGAGAAGAAATCGGATAACTGCATCGATATCTCTAGAATCCCGTTATGGGTAGTATTGTCCGGATACTTGAATTCCTGTAAGTACGTCATGAAGGGCTCGTTCGGCATTTGTTCGGAAGGCATACCGGTGAGGCCGACGTTCTCCTGTATCTCCCACCAGGGTAAACCGCCTTGCTTCATCACGTCATCATGCCAAGGCTTGCTCTGAATGCGCGATTCCTGCAGGATAACCGGCCAAATCTCATTCACATAGCGGTTATCCGTGAATAGCCGGACATTCGCGATTCGCGGATTGTTAAACAGAAAATATTGAAAGCTGTTGACCACGTCCTTCTTTATATGAAGAACTTGCGCCGTATCCTGGAATTGTTCGATTTGCAGATAATTATTCATTTCCCGATTGGATAACGCAAGCTGACCCGTCCATCCCATCAGCTCTACGTTATTCTCAATGTTGATCTTCTCTACTTCCAGCACATTCTTATTGTTCTCCAACAATTCCTTCATTGCCTTGGCGGACTCTTCATTAAGCGTATACCAAGAGAATAAAACAACCGGTATAAAAATAACGAATATAAAGGACAAAATCAGTTTGACTTGAAGCGAAAGGTTAAACGTAAATGCACGTATCTTCAATAACCAACGGATTGCCGCGAATCCCATTCCCTATTTCACATCCTGCTGCTTCCTCTATCGAACTATTGATTAAGCGACGACTTCAGCTTCTGTACATTTCGTTCATAAGCCGCCTGGCGGCTTGCTGCGATGGCTTCATACTCGGGATCCTCGGTAGTGGCTTTCATGAATTCGGCGAACAGTCGGTCGAATTCGGCATTCGATTTCGACATCAGCAGCTTCGGCAGCGTCTCCGCCCAGAGCCGCGTATTTTTGCCTACCGCAATTCCTTCCTTCGTTGTCGGGTCCGGGTCCAGGTTTTCGAACTCACTTGTGCTAACCGTCTTGCCCCTAGTCCAATCGGCAATTTGTTTGGAAGGCTCGGCATCCATCCCCGTCATCCATGCTAGATTCATGTTCGTATCCATTAGCATCCAGTACATATAAGAACCGCCATATTTGCTATCGAACGCTTGGCGATCGGTATTAAGCAGTTGCATGACCTCCGGCAGGAACTGATCTTTGCCGTCAATCGTATCGTAGGTAACGCCCTTCTCTCCTAAGAACAGGTCCTTGTTTCCCTCTTCGCTGAGCAAATAGCTGAGGAAGGCGATGGCCCTCTTCTTGTCTTTGACGTTCTTCGAGATGAGCGTCACGGTCCAACCGGAGATGCCGTTTCCTGCAAGGGTTGGCGCATCATGCGCATCGTTCGCCGGACCGTCAATCGCGATATAGACCTTATTCGGGTCCTTCTGATACAGCGCCTGATTAATCTCTGAAAAATCGGACCACTGATACAGCATGGCAAAATAACGCCCTTGCGATATTTTTTCGTCCTTTTCCACTCGTTTCTCATCAAGAAAAACATCTGTCGGCATCAGTCCGTCCTCATTCGCTTGGCGAAACATCTTCAGCCATTTCAAATAGGTCGGGTCGCTACGACGGTCGTACAATTTGCCGTTTTTCTGCTTCGGAATGGCTAGGAAGTTCTGAAGATAATCTTCCAGCGAATAGTTGCCGGTTTCCGTAAATTCATGAAGGCCAATCGGGATGAGCGGCTTGCCGTCTACTTCCGGAAACTTTTCCTTCGCAGCCTTCAGCGCGCCGAGAAACCCTTCCGGCGTGCTCATATCCGGCTCCCCGAGGGCTTCATACATGTCTTTCCGAACAACGAAGGTCTGATTAGACGTAAAAAGCTTGCCGTATTTTTGATAATCCGCAGGTGATGAAGATGCATTCGGGTAGCTGTACACATTCCCGTCAGCCTGTGTGTACCAGTTAAGCTTCTCTGGGTCAGCAGCTTTAAAGAAATAAGGATCGTATTGTTCCGCCAGCTCGTTTAATGGAAGCACCATATCTCCATTGATCATCTTCTGTACGGAATCCTCGTAGGAGCCTAGCGTGATGAAGTCAGGGAGCGACCTTGCTGACATCATCGTGTTGAGCTTCTCCCCGGCGTCTCCAGCAGGCACAATAAAGTTCAAACTGACACCCGTTTTCTTCGTTATATAATCGGAAACGACGTTGCCCCCCCACTTACCGGTGAACCAATCGAAATTGATATACCAGTCAAACGTTATTGGTGTCGTATCCAGCTTCCAAGCGGGCTCATTTGGAGATAGCTTCATTTGAGAAGCATCTGCCTTTTTAAGACTGTCGTTGAAAATCGTATCATCAGCAGCGCCCTTGCTCGATGTGTCCGTGCTCCCGGAACAAGACGCCAAAGTCCAACACATCATCAGAGCCAGTAACAGCATTGCCGGTTTACGCATTTTCCCCATTCAAAAATTCCCCTTCGGCCTTTAATATCCCATCATTTAATATATTTCCACAAAAACAGACAATTGCCGTTCAGAATCCTTAATGTATTGCTAGTATAAAGGTTATAGCAGGCAAAGGAAAGAGTCTAACCGGATAAGCAGGGTTACTATATTTGGGATATTTCCTATACCGACTAACGCGAATAAGCGAGCAAGACAGGAAATATTCCTTCGTCTAGGCTCGCATTCATTAGCTATGATGTTGTAGTTCCCTTATCTATGATTCCAGAAAAAAATCGATACATTTCTGAACAGAAGGATTATGGTGATGATCCTTTTTAAAAATAAGCTTCATCTCACGTACAGGCGTTAGATCTACGAAACGAATCATTTTCAGATGCTGCCCAGAAAATGTTTCAATTAATGAAACAGGCAAAATAGCTACCCCCAACTTTTGCAGTACCATAGAAAGAAGAATAGCCGTCGAAGTGGACTCAAATTTCGATTGTAAAGATTTGTTCATTTTCTCGCTGAATGTATGAAGATGCTCGATTAAACTTTTATCGCCAACAAATAAGGAAGATTCTAAATTTTCTAGCTCTTGAAAAGAAATAAAGGTTCGATCTGCCCATGGATGATCCGCATAAACGACCAATGCTTGTTCTTCTTTATACAGGTGCATCGCATGAATTTCTTTGTTTGGATCATATTTGTCGGCAATGCCAATATCGATACGACGATTCAATAATTGCTGTGATGTATTTTCTGTACTGGCAAATTTTAATGTAATGTCAGGATACTGTTCATGGAATTTCAAAAAACGGGGGATTAAACCATAAAAGTCCACTGGAGAAATGCCTATCGAAAGTTGATTTGCCCGAGCATAACGTAATTCATGAGTTTCTTTCTTCGATTCTTCAATGAGCCTCATGACGGAAAGAGCTTTCTCGTAAAGTATTTCCCCGTCAGCTGTAATCTTTACACCTCTGCCAACTCTCTGAAACAAAGGGGTTCCAACTTCTACCTCTAAAAAGCGGATTTGTTGGCTTAAAGTAGGTTGAGAAATCATTAACACTTCTGCAGCCTTAGTAAAGCTTCCTGCTTTGCAGATTTGAATGAAACATTCTAATTGCCTGAACATGGAAGATTCACCTCAACCTCTCTTACATAGGAATCCATCTCTTGAATGAATAGACGTGCCATGGGCCTCATCGTAACGGAATGAAGATATACAAGAGATATATCCCAACGGGGTATATGGCCTTCTAATTTGACAATACGCAAAGAATCATCCCTGAGGCTCTCAAGCAAAGATATGGGTATAATAGCTGCTCCAAGTCCATGACGAACCCAGTGAATCAATACTGAAGTGGAGGACGTTTCTATGCTCGACTTCAAGGCAAACCCACTAGAGAAACAATACATATCAAGCAATGATTTGTTTTGTTCTCGGAACATGATCGAGTTCATTTGCTTCAAAAATCGAAAAGGAATCGAAGATTTATTAGCCAAAGCATGTTCGGAGTGAATCAATAGCGCCATTTCTTGTCTATACAAATGAGTCGAAATGAGCGAAGTATCCGAAACTGGATATGCAGTGATCCCAATGTCCACCCTTTGCTCCAAAACCTTATTTTCGACATCCTCTGCATCGATAATTTTTAATAAAATATTCGGGTACTTTTGATGAAATCTCATGAAGTAAGGAGCAAGATATTCAATTTCAGCAGGACAACATCCAATAGAAATGGTTTCTCTGGATTTGTTGATTCGGCCAACGATTTCATTTCGCGCTTCTTCAAGAAGATTCATAATGGCATTGCCCTTATTCAAGAGAATTTTTCCCGCTTCCGTTACCTCAACTCCTCTACTTACCCGATCGAACAATTGAATATTATACTCATCTTCCAAAACCCGAATTTGCTGACTTAGTGTAGGCTGAGTCACACCTAATTCTTCTTTAGCTTTGGTCAAACTTCCAGATTTGCAAACTTGAATAAAATATTCAAGCTGACGTAATTCCACAATGTATCCCCCCTTTGTTAATTTGTTCTTCGGTTCTTAACCTGGCGATTTTCCGGACACCGTCCTTGCTGATCAGTACTCTTACTTATTGCTTACCGTATGAAGTGCTCATCCGCTGGTGGTCATGAGCGTGATCGTGGTAATTGCTGAACTTCTCTGTAATAAACATTATATGAAGGAAACTATCATGTAATATATCCGCTACATTTCAGGTGAAGGTTACTAGATTTTAGGGTTGGTGGCCGGGGAACCCCGAAAGGTATAATAAAATCTTAGGCTGGCCGTAAGCCCAGTTTAGGGCTCTTAAGAGGATCATTTGGTGTCAATGGCACACCGTTTCCTTCGAAAGCGTTAAAAGCCCCTTGAGAGGTAACATAGGCCCTGAGATAGCCTCCGAAACACAGTGTTTTTTACTTTATATCCTTGATTTCCTTGAAACAACAAAGGAGCCCTGTTTAATACTCCGGGCTCCTTTGTACTTAGTTAAGAAGTTACAACCAATATCATTCCGTTACTTTTATTACTTTTGTTGGCCACAGCACAAAAGCTACACCAAATCGGCGCTCTTGGACCTTGAGCTTAAATCAGCCTGTCTATGGCGAGTTGTCACACTCTCTAAAACAACTAATGGCTTCGCCCCCAACAAGGGACGAAGCCATTAACTTTGCTTTGTTCAGCTATAATCTTAAGATGTCGAGACACCAACTCTATTGCACAAATACTGGTGTAACGGCTCAACAATAATGTCTAGCACTCACTTTAATGTCACCAGACAGAAATTGTCGGTCGTCGTGTCGACAATCCTTTTACTCCCCTTACTCCACCGTTACGCTTTTCGCCAAATTCCGCGGCTTGTCGACGTCGTTGCCTCTGGCAAGCGATGCGTAGTAGGACAGCAGCTGCAGCGGCACAACCGACAGAGCCGGCGTCAGCAGCGGCAGCGTCTTCGGAATCGCAAACGCCTGGTCTACCGACTTCAGCAAACCTGCGACATTTTCTTCATGGGTAATCGCCATGATGTCCGCGCCGCGTGCATTCACTTCCTTGATGTTGCTGACCGTTTTCTCCAGAACGGCTTCCTGGGTTGCCAGGGCAATAACCGGAATGCCTTCCTCGATCAGCGCCAGCGTACCGTGCTTCAGTTCACCCGCAGCGTACGCTTCAGAGTGAATATAAGAGATTTCTTTCAATTTCAGCGAGCCTTCTTGCGCTACCGCGTAGTCCAGTCCGCGACCGATAAAGAATAAGTGCTCATGCTTGGAAATATGCTCTGCATAGGCTTTAATGGCATCCGGCTTGGCCAGCATGCTCTCCACCTGCTCCGGCAGAGCCTGCATAGCAGCTACGATCTGAGCCACCGCTTCCGGCGTCTGCGTGCCGCGAACCTCGGCGAGGTAGAGCGCCAGCAGATAGAACGCGATCAGCTGCGACGTATACGCCTTAGTGGACGCTACGGCAATTTCCGGGCCGGCCAGCGTCACGATGACGTCGTCGGCGTCACGGGCGATCGAGCTGCCCACCACATTGGTGATGGCCAGTACGTGTGCTCCGTTCGCTCTGGCTTCACGCATCGCAGCGAGCGTATCCGCCGTTTCACCGGATTGGCTGACAACGATGACCAGCGTTTCCGGCGTTACGATTGGAGAGCGGTAACGGTATTCCGACGCTACGTCCGTCTCTACCGGAATGCGTACCAGCGATTCAATCGCGCTGCGTCCCACGAGACCTGCATGGTATGCTGTACCGCAGGCAATGATTTGAATGTTGCGGATATTTTTGATCTGATCGGCCGTCAGCTTCAGCTCTGGCAGAACTACCTTTTTACCCGACTCGTCGATCCGTCCGCGCATCGTGTCGCGATAAGCTTTCGGCTGCTCGTGGATTTCTTTCAGCATGAAGTGCTCAAAGCCGCCTTTTTCCGCCGTCACTGCATCCCAGTCGACATGAATCATTTCCCGAGAAATAAAATTCCCCTCAATGGTCATCAATTCGACAGAATCCTGCGTCAATACGGCCATCTCACCGTCATTCAAAATATATACTTTACGCGTATATTGAAGAATTGCCGGAATATCCGATCCGATGAAGTTCTCTCCTTCGCCAATCCCGATAATCAGCGGGCTTGCTTGACGCACAGCCACGAGTTTATCCGGTTCGTACTCGGTCAATACACCGAGGGCAAAGGCGCCGCGCATATAACCGATGGCCTTCTGAACCGCTTTGACGATATCGCCGTCGTATTCGCGGGCAATCAGATGGGAAATCACCTCCGTATCAGTTTCCGACACGAAATGATGTCCCTGGCTGATCAGCTCATCCTTCAGCTCCAGATAATTTTCGACAATGCCGTTATGCACGACCGAAAATTTATGGCTGTTGTCCGTATGCGGATGAGAGTTTACGTCCGATGGCTTGCCATGAGTAGCCCAGCGCGTATGCCCGATGCCGGCACTTCCCACCAGCGGTGTCCCTTCCAGCTTGGACTCCAGATTAGCCAAACGTCCTTGAGCCTTGGCAATTTGCAATCCCTGGTTGGTGAACACGGCAATACCCGCAGAATCGTACCCGCGGTACTCCAGCTTCTTCAGACCCTCGATCAATACCGCTTGCGTATCCTTTTTACCAATATATCCGACAATACCACACATAGTTAATATCCTCCGTTCACTTCTTCAAATTGGGTTTTAGAAGCGTACGGGAGCATAAAGGTGCAGCATGGTGCCAGAATGTACAGGAAAACGAACATTGTATTCAGTTATACAAGGTGCATTCACGAATGTACATCCTAGCATCGCCGCATCTCTTATGCGCTTGCCCGCACACTCATGAAAAATGATCACTATTTTCTAACACCCACTGGAAACGTTGTGTGAACGGTCGCCCGTTCATTTTCCGTTTCGAGTTTACGGCTGTGGTGTATCACCGGGAGGTCCCCGCCGAACATTTCGAACACCTCCACCTCGTCAACTTGATGCTGCCGTGAATCCGAAGCGTCGTGCTCCTTCAGATTCTTCCCCGCGCAAGCCCAAGTTCTGGCGCTATTGTTGCTAACCTCACGACCCTCGCTTTCTGTTTCGTAATGACATTTACTAATTATATTCATGTCATCTCCGTTTTGCAATCGGGCTGATAGCCCCAAATCGGAGTCCCCGTTATATACCCTGTAAAAAAGCCGATGAAACCGCAATTCTAGTCTCACCGGCCTATGGCATTTATGCTTTATTTTATAGAAAAAGCCAACATTTACCTGTTATACTAGTTCCCGTTTCACCACATCGACGATTTGGGAGACATACTGATCCAGGTCCTCCTTATTAGGACCTTCAGCCATGACGCGGATCAGCGATTCCGTGCCTGAAGGACGAACCAAGACCCGGCCGTTATCCCCAAGGATCCCCTCAACGGCTTGAATAGCATCCTTAATAGCTGCATTGCCTTCATACTTGCTCTTGTCCTCTACCCGTACGTTTACCAACACCTGAGGGTACTTGCGCATCATCGTTCTCAGCTCGCTCAGCTTCTTGCCCGAAGCCTGGATCGTATCCACCAGCTGGATCGCGGTCAGAATGCCGTCACCGGTCGTATTGTAGTCCAGGAAAATAACGTGGCCGGACTGCTCTCCGCCCAAGTTATAGCCGCCTTTACGCATTTCCTCCATCACATAGCGGTCGCCGACAGCCGTTTTGGCCGTTTTCAGCTCCAGCTTCTCGGTCGCCTTATAAAAACCGATGTTGCTCATGACGGTCGATACGATCGTGCCGTTGTTCAGCTTACCCTGCTTGTTCATAGCGTCACCGCAGATACAGAGGATGAAATCGCCGTCGACTTCCTCGCCCTGATCGTCAATCGCGATCAAACGGTCCGCGTCTCCATCAAAGGCAAGACCCAGGTCGGCTTTGGCCTTCAGCACTTCTTCTTTCAGCTTTTCCGGGTGGGTGGATCCGCAGTGGTCGTTGATGTTCAACCCGTTCGGCTCGGTGCCGATCGTAACCACCTCTGCGCCAAGTTCCTCAAACAGCTTAGGAGCCAGCTCGTAAGCGGCGCCGTTGGCACAGTCGAGTACGATCTTCAGCCCGTCAAAGCTGTGGGAAATCGTCGTTTTCAAATACTCCAAATATTTATATTTCGATTCATTATCGACAATAACATTGCCCAGATCCTTGCCAATCGGACGCGGAAGCGTATCTTCGGCTGCGTCCATCAACTCTTCGATTTTCAGTTCGGTCTCGTCGGACAGCTTGAAGCCATCCCCGCCGAAGAACTTAATGCCGTTATCTTCGACCGGATTGTGGGAAGCCGAAATCATAACGCCGGCGTCCGCCTTTAACAACCGTGTAATATACGCCACTGCTGGCGTAGATACAACACCTACACGGATAACATGCGCCCCGATGGACAGCAGACCCGCAACCAGTGCCGATTCCAGCATAACTCCCGAAATCCGGGTATCCATACCAATGACAACCGTAGGTTTCTCCACGTCCCCGGTCAACACATAACCGCCGCAGCGTCCAATGCTGTAAGCCATTTCGGCCGTCAGTTCTTTATTGGCAACACCGCGTACTCCATCAGTTCCAAAATATTTCCCCATAATTGATCTCCTTTTTGAGTGCATCTCTAGTTACTATATGAGTTCGTTCAGATCAGGGTGAGCCGGTATCTGTCTGTGGCTCCTGCCCTTCCGGCGGCGTGGTGTCACCCGCCGTTCCATTGTTGTCTGTCTCATCCACGTTCGTCGAATCCGTCTCGGAACCTGAATTGCCGCCTGTTCCTTTATTGCCGTTGTCGGTCGTTCCCTTGCTGTTATCTTCAGGCTTCGAGTCCGGCTGGGTCGACGTTGCTGCAGCATTATCTTTGATCTCTATGGTCGCCGTTAGCGCATTTCCCTGATCCACCCGCGAAACATAGCGTGGGAGGACCACCTGCAGGTTCACCTGATGCGTACCGGGCTTCAGGTTACCAACGCTGGCGATGAGCTGAATGTCATCCTTTGTCAGGCTGTTCAGCAGTCCAGGAGCGCCGCTCAGCTTAAGCGACATGGTGCCGCTTGCCGGGCTCTTGATCGCGGCCTGCACGTCAGAGCCGGCCCCGCTGATCTTAATCGGAATGTCGTCAATCACCCGCTGAGAGTTGGACACCGTGGTGATTTCAACCTCCATAGAGCTCGGCTCGATTTTCTCAAAACCCTGCGGCGGCGTCAAGTCCACAGGAAGTACCATTGTTCCCGCTTCCTTGATCTGCCCCAAATCCACATCGACGTCATTATAGGACTTTATTCCCGCAAGCGCATCTTGAGAACCGTACAGCTTCACGGTAGTCACGCTTGGCTGAGCCTTGGAAATCACGAGGCCGTCAGGCAGTTGGCCGGAATAGTGCAGTTCGATCGGCACCTCTTTGTAGGGCGGCGTAATCGGTACGACCACGGAGATGGTTGACGGCTCAATTACCGCCCCCTCAATTTCCTTCCCCTGCTTGTCCAACGCGGTCAGCTTCACCCGCTTTTCCTTAATCGTTGCGTCTTCTCCATCAATGGATACCGATCCTTGAATCTTATCGACCCTTTTCAGGTCGCTTTCAGGCAGCGTAACAGACACTGTAGCCGGTTCCATCGTAATGCTGCCCATCTGATATCCGGCTGCCGGCTCCCCGCTCGTCACGATCGATACAGGGAAAGAGGATGTATCCCTCTTTTCAATATTGACAGTCACGGTTGACGGCTGAACGTTGACCACCTCAATTCCCGAAGGAACGTCTACGGTCAGCGGCAGCGTGCTGGTGCCTACTTTGGCTTTGCTCAGGTCCAGCCTTACTTTATAATCTTCCGAGTACATCGAGAGCAGGTCCGACTTTTTTCCTTTGACCTCAAGCTGAACCTGATCCGTGTCCATGGCGCTCAGAATATACTTCTTCTCATCCAGTCCAAAAGCCTGTACCTTCACATTATCAATGATCCGTGAATCAATTTTAGCGGTTGGAGTAGGCGTCACATCGTTCAAATGAACCATGCTCCAGAGCAAAATACTTACGGCAAGCGCCAGCACTTTCGAAATATTGTTGTTATTGATCCACTTATTCATGATTATCATTCCCCTTCCGCTTCCAGAAAACAGGACGTTTTTCTTTCGCAGAGGAATTTGGACGGAGCTCTTCATACAGTTTCGATATTAAGGATTCTTCTTTAATATCACGAACGACCTGACCGTTAATGGCCAACGATATTTGTCCGGTTTCCTCCGATACGACGATGGACACCGCATCCCCTACTTCACTGATCCCGATGGCCGCCCGGTGCCGGGTGCCCAGCTCCTTGCTGATAAAAGGATTCTCGGACAGCGGCAAATAGCAGGCGGCAGCGGCGATCTGCTGGTTCTGAATGATCACGGCACCGTCATGGAGAGGTGTATTCGGTATAAAAATGTTAATGAGCAGCTGGGAGCTCACCATGGACTGCATAGGAATCCCGGACTCCGTATATTCATTGAGACCTGTCTCCCGTTCAAATACGATTAACGCTCCGATCTTTCTGCGCGCCAAATAGTTCACGGCCTTAATGACTTCGCCGATCAGCTTATTGAGCTGTTCATCTTCCGCCGATGAGCGGCCAAACAGCTTGCCCCGCCCCAACTGCTCCAGCGCCCTCCGAAGCTCCGGTTGGAAGATGATAAAGATCGCCAAAATGCCAAAGTTAAATATCTGGTTCATAAGCCATTTAAGGGTGTACAGATCAAACCATGTACTGAGCGCCCAGATGATGACCAGGAACAAAATCCCTTTCAACAGCTGAACCGCCCGGGTCCCCCTGACAAGCAAAATGACCTGATAAATGATATATGTAACGATGGCGATGTCAATGATATCTTTAATGGACTCTTTCCACGTTAAGTCCGCAAAATAACTCATACTTAGGCCCCCATACTCCCCTTCATGATGATGGGTCTCTATGTCATTTAATTTCCCCTATATTACCTAGGTTATAACGTACACCTTCAGGTTGCAAGCGGCCGCGGTTTCAAATTGGAATCATTTATAAATATTGCCAACAAAAAAGACGCCCGCTTTGTCCCAAAGAGGCGCCAATATCCACAAATATCAAGATTTACTAACGATAGGCGACATCAGAGAACATGTTTGTGATTTTATACCATATCCAGTCCATCGCCTGATCAATGCTCTTCACCTGACCCGAAATATGGGCGGTTGAGGCTTGGTACAGCGATCCATCGATGACCGTCAAATTACCTTGGACGTCACCATAGATCTGAGTCTTTCCATTTTCTACCGTCAAATTGCCCGCAATACTCTTGCCTTCAGGCACGATGACCGTGTTCCCTTCAATGACAACTTGATCCAGATCACTGCCTTTAACCACCAGTTGGGTATCCTGATCCCAGAAGCTCACGGTACTAAACAGCATCACTAAGACAAATATAGCCGCGGCTGTAATGGCCGGATGTCTCTTGACCCATGTAAGCCATAGCTGCTGCTTCTTCTGCTTCGGGAGAGAATTCATGATCCGCTCAGTCAGCTCAAGAGATGCAGACGGCGTATGATGCGTCAGCGAGTACATCAGCATATCCGTCTGTTCCAGCTCTTTAAACTGCATCCGACAGTCAGGGCAGGACAGCATATGGGTCTTAAGCTCCAACTGCTGCTCCTTGGACAAGTCGTCATCTAAATAATCATGCATTAAAGAGACGGCTAATTTGCAATCCATTCTGAGCCAATCCTTTCATTAATATGAATGTATTCAATCTCCCCGGTTCAGGGGCACAGGTCAGTTTCATTTGTAATACGTACAGGTTCTGAAGAAGTTTCAAAACCGAAGCTCGTTTTCTATAATTTGGGCTCTAATTTTTTGCGCAAAAATTCGCGACCCCGGTGCACCCTCGTTTTAATCGTTGTTACGGGCATTCCCAGCACATCGCTGATTTCCTGCAAGGACAAATCCTGCAAATACCGGAGGACCATGACCGACTTATACTTCGCCGGAAGGCTCTCGATCGCTTCGTAAATGATCTGCTGCGTCTCCGAGATCAGCGTCTCGCTCTCAGGCGTCCGGTTATCGCTTGGAATCATCGAATACCCGTCCATACCTTCCTGGTCGTTCATCTCAGCATCAAGGGAATAGGTCGGTTTCCTTTTCCTCAGCCGGTCGATGCATAGATTGGTTCCGATGCGGTAAATCCATGTGGAGAATTTCTGATTCTGGTCATACCTGTCCAAATTTTTATATACGCGTAAAAAAGTCTCCTGAACGACGTCCTCCGCTTCGTGGCGGTTGTTCAGCATCCTGTAAGCCAAATGATAAATTTTGTCCTTGTACAGTTCCACAATTTCGGCAAACGCCCGCTGGTCTCCTTTCAGAGCC
Source organism: Paenibacillus sp. SSG-1 (assembly GCF_002224835.1). NCBI lineage: Bacteria > Bacillati > Bacillota > Bacilli > Caryophanales > Paenibacillaceae > Paenibacillus > Paenibacillus sp. SSG-1. The sequence goes on along the minus strand of NZ_MBRK01000001.1, from coordinate 7,046,679 downwards.
AGTTTTGTCAGCCGGTTTTCTATATTTTCCATCAAGATTCCCCCAGACTTGCTGATGGGTACGACAACAATTTATTTTTCCATTCAAATCGTAAATGAAGTCTCTCTAAAAAGCAAGACAAGCCGTATAACAGAACAATAGGAAAGCCGCAGCACCTGGGGTTCAGGCACTGAGCTTTCCTATTCTGGCTTCAGGGATGCTTATTGAAGTAATCGTATCATCAGCCTGTGTTCCGGAGTCCCGAGGCAATGCCGTTGATCGTGAGCAGAACCTCACGCAGCAATTCTGCATTATCCTCATCCTGTTCGCGCAGTCCGCGGAGCTCGCTGAGCAGCTGTACCTGCAAATAGCTGAGCGGATCCACATAAGGATTGCGGAGGCGGATCGATTCCTGAATGACAGGCACATTATCCAGAATTTCTTTTTGTCCTGTAATTTTCAAAATCAGCTCTGATGTCAGCTTGAACTCTTCCTCAATCAGTCCGAAGATACGGCGGCGTGCCTCATCGTTGCGGGCCATGCCGGCGTATTCCTTGGCAATGACCATATCCGCCTTGGCGATCGCCATTTGAAGGGAATCGATCAATGAAGTGAAGAAGGAGAACTTTTCGTACATCTCCTGCATCACCTTCAGATTCTCTTCCTTGTTCTGATAGAAGCTCTGAAGGCCTGTACCCGCGGCGTACCATGCAGGAAGCAGGTAGCGGCTTTGGGTCCACGAGAACACCCACGGAATGGCGCGCAGATCTTCAAAACGGTCGGTATTCTTCCGCTTGGAAGGACGCGAACCGATGTTCAGCTCTCCGACTTCAGGAAGCGGCGTGGATTCCTTGAAGAATGACAGGAAATCCGGATCACGGAAGATCAGATCCTGGTACTTGTTCCGGGAAACTTCGGACATCTCGCGCACGATCTCATCCCATTGGGCTTCGTTTACGTCATCCTCTTCCGGCGAACGCGCGTTGATTGCTGCCGTCACCAGCGCCGATGTTGCCTGTTCCAAACTGCGGTAAGCAATGCCCTTCAGCGAATAGCGCGAGGAAATGACCTCACCCTGCTCGGTGATCTTGATGCCTCCTCCGATGGTAGAAGCCGGCTGAGCCAGAATGCTGCGGTTCAGCGGCATGCCGCCGCGACCCAACGATCCGCCGCGTCCGTGGAAAAATTTCAGCTTGATGCCGAACTCGCTGGCAACTGCCGTCAGCTCTTTCAGAGCAACCCGCAGTTCCCAGTTGGCTGTAACCGCGCCGCCGTCCTTGTTGCTGTCGGAGTAACCCAGCATAATTTCCTGAAGGTCGTTCCGGGCCGTAATGCTCTGACGATAAATCGGCAGTTTGAAAAGCCGTCTCATAATTTCCGGAGCGGCGTGCAGGTCCTCTATGGTCTCGAACAACGGAACCGCCTGCAATGTACATTCTACGGTACCGTCCGGAACTTGCCGGAACAGCCCGACTTCTTTGGCGAAGACCATGACTTCCATGATGTCACTGGCTCCTTCAGCCATACTGATCAGGTAGCTGGTAATGCAATCCTTGCCGTAATCCTGCTGTGCTTCCTTGACTACCCGGAATACATCCAGGCACTCTTTAGTACTTGGGCTGTAGTCCTGATATACCGACGAGATCGGTCTCGGCTCGCTCAGCAGCTTCGTGAGCAGCTCAATCTTCTCCTCTTCGGAAAGCGCAGCATAGTCCGGCGTAATATTGCTCTTCTCCAGGACCTCTTTCATCGCATTCTCATGTTCCTGGCTGTGCTGACGGATGTCCAGCGCCGCCGTATGGAACCCAAACAGTTCCACCTGACGAATCAGCTTCTTGATATAAGTATCTGCTACATAGTCCGCAAAATGGAAGCGAAGACTGCGGTCAATAATGCTCAGGTCTTCGATAAACTCCGCTGGCGAAGCGTAGGACTCGGCTGTTCCTTTTTTACTGTCGTCCAGAACATTCGCAATTTTCTCCATCATGTAAACCAGTTTGATACGGTATGGTTCCTTCGCATTGTTCCAAATATCCCTTTTTGTAACGGTTACATTTGCACGGTCCCGTTCAATGGAATCCTGAAGTTCCTTGGAAACTTCTACTATGGAAGTGCTGAAGCTCAAATACTGCATATATTCAACTAAAATACGCTGATATTCCCGAATAGCCAGCTTGCGCTGCATACGAAGCGTCTGCGAAGTGATCTCGGCCGTCACAGATGGGTTACCGTCACGGTCGCCGCCGATCCATGAGCCGAATTTCAGGTACGTAGGCACGTGCCAGAGGTGTCCCGGATAATACTTGGTCAAGCAGCGTTCCAATTCCTGATAGACGTCAGGCAGAACGTGGAACAGCGTCTCATGGAAGTAATACATTCCGTTCCGGACCTCATCCAGTACCGTAGGCTTACGGGCTCTAAGCTCATCCGTCTGCCACAGCGTAATGACTTCGTTCAGCAGCTTCTCCCGAAGCTGTTCGCGCTCGCGGAACGTAAGAGTCGGATTGTCCAGCAGCATGACATCTTCGGAAATCCGTTTATGAATATCCAGAATCGCTCTGCGCATGGCTTCCGTCGGATGGGCGGTCATTACCAGTTCCAAGGACAGGCTCTCAATAATGTCCTGAACTTCTTCGACCGTAAAGTTCCGCTCTTTCAGTTCCTTGATGGCCATCTCGATCGAATCGGGCTGAACACTTTCTCCAGCAGAGCGCTCATAGTCCCGTTTTCTGCGGATCCGATGATTTTGCTCGGCGATATTCACAAGCTGGAAGTAAATCGCAAAAGCGCGAATCACCTGATGGCGAATATCCGGCTCAAGGGTTTCAACCATCTTTTTGAATTCTTCATACAATTCAGGCAAAAAAACAGAACGTAAAGATTTGCTTGTTTCACGGATCTTCTCAACGATATCTAAGAGTTCATTGCCCCCTTGATGGACAAGCACTTCCCCGAGTATGTTCCCCAAGAATCGCACGTCACGCCGCAGCAAGTTGTTTGAATTGCTTTTGTTCGCGGTTACCGTAAGTTCAGTCATGCTACTCCTCCCGTCTCTATCCCGTCTGTATTGCTTTCTCTTTGTTCATACTTTCTTAACATCATACAATAAATCACATCGAAAATCTGCACTTTTATTAAATAAAGCGCAGATTTTCGCGTAAAAACACGATGTAAAATATGTATTTTCATTCAGTCATGCCTAATTCCTGACATATGGTTTAACAGATGTTGTGGATAATACAGCGGTTTTCATTCTAAATAAAATACCGCATTGAGTTTATTTATGCATAGCCCAGACGCTTCAACCACTATTTACCACATAACTTAACTCATTAAACAAATCATCCCGTTAATATTTAACATGAGGTTAGTTTAACGGAAAATCTCTTTGGACCTTTTCATTACAGCAGCTGATTTAACTATGCTCTCTTGTTAACATAACTGGTAGTTCATTGATCAACATAGAACACATATTAAGGAATCTTGGGCATACCAAATATTAGATTGTTTTTAGCTTGCCTTAGCTAGGTATATTAAAGATTTTTAAAAATGCAATTGTGTGATTGTTAACCCTCCAATCAAAAGGGCTAGAGGGGCTAATAAGGCGGTTATAGAGGCAATCAGGTAAACCCCTCAGAGAGCTAACCTTGTAATCGTGCGTAACAGCCCTTTGAAGGCATCTAAAATTTATTAGCGTGTGCCTTCGGCCCGCCATAGAGGTAGATGTTGACGCGCGTCCTGAGCGGGTTCCTTCATTGGTGCCGGCACGGACGGTCGTACCACGCTGCGTAGGTTTTCTCCCACACAACCACTCCAAACAAAAAAAACGCCTTTCGGCGTTATGTTTTATGTAGGGAGCGGGTGATGGGAATACTCAACATCTCGATTAAATAAGCGGACCTTCGGCCCGCCATTGAGGTGGATGTTGAGCGTTCCTTCAGTGACGCCAGCGCGGACGGTCGTACCCACGCTGCGTGGGTTCTCTCCCACACAACCGCTCTAAACAAAAAAACGCCTTTCGGCGTTATGTTTTATGTATGGAGCGGGTGATGGGAATACTCAACATCTCGATTAAATAAGCGTGCCTTCGGCCCGCCACAGAGGTAGATGTTGACGCGCGTCCTGAGCGGGTTCCTTCAGTGAAGCCGGCACGGACGGTCGTACCCACGCTGCGTACGTTCTCTCCCACACAACCGCTCTAAACAAAAAAACGCCTTTCGGCGTTATGTTTTTATGTATGGAGCGGGTGATGGGAATCGAACCCACGCTATCAGCTTGGAAGGCTGAAGTTCTACCATTGAACTACACCCGCAGATCTCCGTGCAAGCCTTGAAACAATCATGACTTGCACGAAGCTGTGCATGCGTATCGGGATGACACGATTCGAACATGCGACCCCCTGGTCCCAAACCAGGTGCTCTACCAAGCTGAGCTACATCCCGATATCTATTGTAAAACAGTTAAATGGCGCGCCCTAAGAGATTCGAACTCCTGACCTTTTGATTCGTAGTCAAACGCTCTATCCAGCTGAGCTAAGGGCGCATATGGAGCGGACGACGGGAATCGAACCCGCGACCCTCGCCTTGGCAAGGCGATGCTCTACCGCTGAGCCACGTCCGCATTAAACAAAGTGGTGCGCGTGGAGGGACTTGAACCCCCACGTCAAAGACGCTAGATCCTAAGTCTAGTGCGTCTGCCAATTCCGCCACACGCGCAAAACCTGTAAATAAAACTGGTGAGCCATGAAGGACTCGAACCTTCGACACCCTGATTAAAAGTCAGGTGCTCTACCAACTGAGCTAATGGCTCTCACTGGCTGGGGATATAGGATTCGAACCTATGCATGACGGAGTCAAAGTCCGTTGCCTTACCGCTTGGCTAATCCCCAAAGTTACGAATAACTATAGTCTGCCCAATTTCAAGTATTTCATATCATGAATGGTGGAGGCTGAGGGGATCGAACCCCCGACCCTCTGCTTGTAAGGCAGATGCTCTCCCAGCTGAGCTAAGCCTCCATGCAAACTATGTATCCATTAAAACACACGATGACCCGTCCGGATCTTTCCTTCGTTTAAAGGCAGCAAAGCTTGTCCCAACGAAAGTACATCCGACAGACCTTATGTGGAACAAAACAAGAAAGTGACCCGTATGGGATTCGAACCCATGTTACCTCCGTGAAAGGGAGGTGTCTTAACCCCTTGACCAACGGGCCACAATTATGGAGCTCTCAACCGGGATCGAACCGGTGACCTCATCCTTACCATGGATGCACTCTACCTACTGAGCTATGAGAGCAAATGGCTCCCCGAACAGGACTCGAACCTGTGACAACTCGATTAACAGTCGAGTGCTCTACCAACTGAGCTATCAGGGAATATACCGCTTGGCAACGTCCTACTCTCCCAGGACCCTTCGGTCCAAGTACCATCGGCGCTGGAGGGCTTAACGGTCGTGTTCGGGATGGGTACGCGTGGAACCCCTCCGCTATCGCCACCAAACGTTCAAGTGTTTGATCACTTGAAAACTAGATACGAAACGAATCTACATTTTATATTTTTTGGATAAGCCCTCGACCGATTAGTATTGGTCAGCTCCATGCATTGCTGCACTTCCACCTCCAACCTATCTACCTCGTCGTCTACAAGGGGTCTTACATACTGGGAAATCTCATCTTGAGGGGGGCTTCACGCTTAGATGCTTTCAGCGCTTATCCCGTCCGTACGTAGCTACCCAGCCATGCTCCTGGCGGAACAACTGGTGCACCAGCGGTACGTCCATCCCGGTCCTCTCGTACTAAGGACAGCTCCTCTCAAATTTCCTACGCCCACGACAGATAGGGACCGAACTGTCTCACGACGTTCTGAACCCAGCTCGCGTACCGCTTTAATGGGCGAACAGCCCAACCCTTGGGACCTACTTCAGCCCCAGGATGCGATGAGCCGACATCGAGGTGCCAAACCTCCCCGTCGATGTGGACTCTTGGGGGAGATAAGCCTGTTATCCCCAGGGTAGCTTTTATCCGTTGAGCGATGGCCCTTCCATGCGGTACCACCGGATCACTAAGCCCGACTTTCGTCCCTGCTCGACTTGTAGGTCTCGCAGTCAAGCTCCCTTCTGCCTTTGCACTCTTCGAATGATTTCCAACCATTCTGAGGGAACCTTGGGGCGCCTCCGTTACTCTTTAGGAGGCGACCGCCCCAGTCAAACTGCCCACCTGACACTGTCCCCATACCGGATTACGGTACCAGGTTAGAACCTAGATACGATCAGGGTGGTATCCCAACGGCGCCTCCACCCAAGCTGGCGCTCAGGTTTCA
>NZ_MBRK01000001.1:7038998-7040349 GCF_002224835.1 Paenibacillus sp. SSG-1 | reverse complement strand
CCTAACCGCTCCCCTTAACCTTCCAGCACCGGGCAGGCGTCAGCCCGTATACTTCGCCTTGCGGCTTCGCACAGACCTGTGTTTTTGCTAAACAGTCGCTTGGGCCTTTTCACTGCGGCCCCCTCGTGCTATTCACACTACCGGGGCACCCCTTCTCCCGAAGTTACGGGGTCATTTTGCCGAGTTCCTTAACGAGAGTTCTTCCGCGCGCCTTAGAATTCTCTTCTCGCCTACCTGTGTCGGTTTGCGGTACGGGCACCTTCACCTGGTTAGAGGCTTTTCTTGGCAGTGTGAGATCATGACCTTCGGTACTATAATTTTCCCTCCCCATCACAGCCCAGCCTTAAAGTGTGCGGATTTGCCTACACACCAGCCTCACTGCTTGGACGAGCATCCATCAGCTCGCGTCACTACCCTCCTGCGTCACCCCATCACTCATAACGGTTTACGGTGGTACAGGAATTTCAACCTGTTGTCCTTCGATTACGCCTGTCGGCCTCACCTTAGGTCCCGACTTACCCTGAGCGGACGAGCCTTCCTCAGGAAACCTTGGGCTTTCGGCGGATCAGATTCTCACTGATCTTTTCGTTACTCATACCGGCATTCTCACTTGTATACGCTCCAGCGCTCCTTACGGTACACCTTCAACGCTGTATACAACGCTCCCCTACCCCTGATGCAAACATCAAGCCATAGCTTCGGTGGTGTGTTTAGCCCCGTTACATTTTCGGCGCAGAGTCACTCGACCAGTGAGCTATTACGCACTCTTTCAATGGTGGCTGCTTCTAAGCCAACATCCTGGTTGTCTGTGCAACTCCACATCCTTTCCCACTTAACACACACTTGGGGACCTTAGCTGATGGTCTGGGCTGTTTCCCTTTTGACAATGGATCTTAGCACTCACTGTCTGACTCCCGGTCGATCAGTCGATGGCATTCGGAGTTTGACTGAGCTTGGTAACCCTTGCGGGCCCCGCACCCAATCAGTGCTCTACCTCCACGACTGCAAAACCGAGGCTAGCCCTAAAGCTATTTCGGGGAGAACCAGCTATCTCCGAGTTCGATTGGAATTTCTCCGCTACCCCCACCTCATCCCCGAATTTTTCAACATTCGTGGGTTCGGGCCTCCAGTGCGTGTTACCGCACCTTCACCCTGGACAGGGGTAGATCACACGGTTTCGGGTCTACGTCCACGTACTCAATCGCCCTATTCAGACTCGCTTTCGCTGCGGCTCCGGCTTCTCACCTTAACCTTGCACGGGAACGTAACTCGCCGGTTCATTCTACAAAAGGCACGCCATCACCCATAAACAGGGCTCTGACTTCTTGTAAGCACACGGTTTCAGGTTCTA
>NZ_MBRK01000001.1:6971498-7036498 GCF_002224835.1 Paenibacillus sp. SSG-1 | reverse complement strand
AATCTCAATCGCTCCGGTCATAAGACCATCGCGTTTATACTCACTCGTTGTTCAGTTTTCAAAGATCAAAATCTCTTCCATTTCTCATCACCACATCTCAGCGGCGACTTTTATAATATATCATACTCACTCGGTGTTTTGCAAGAGTTTTTTTTAAAAAGTTTTTTACCACTTTCTATCAACCTTGCAAAAGCACTGCGCTTCGTTTCAAAACTCAAAACTGAAGCGAAAATTAATTTATCATAAGATAGGCAATGCCGTCAAGCATTATTGTTTAAATTGTGATAGCTTGCTGTTACGCGCATACTTTGAAAGCTCCTTTTGCGGAGCGAATCGGGCATACATCCGAAAAACAGTCTTGTAGCGGTTCGCAATGGCATTACGGATATCCTGATCCAATCGCTGATCGCTTAAGTCGAACAGCATCTCGTCCAGCTCCTTCCGCAGCACATAATCTAATTCCTTACATTCCTTCTCGTTAAATAGCATACCCAACATATTAGAACTGGCCCCCCTGTAGATTTATACCTGAACGTCCATAATCGGAACGGAAATGGTTTTATCGTCTTACTGTTATGCACAACTTTTGGGAAATTTATGAATCGCAATTTACAAAATACTAATTCTGCATCAAGGCATAGGTAACGGTGCTTTCAATAATTGCGGCAGCAAACAGCAGAATGACGACCCAAAAGGCTGCTGTAACCGATTTGCGCAGCACTCCCTCACCTTCCCTGCCCCACGCTCTCCTTCTCGGATTGATTCCGCGGATGACCCAGCTTCCCATTCTGATGCCGTAGGCACACGCGATGATAATCGCCGGTATTTCAATAATTCCATGCGGCAGGAGCCCCCTGATAACTAGATCGGCTAGACTCTCTCCTTGGGCGCTTAAACTATGTACCAAATAACCTATAACCATTCCGTTAACCAGCAGAAACATCACGGGCAGTATTCCCGCCAGAAGACCCAGGTAAATGATCAGTACGCCTTTAATACTGTTATTGAGGAAAATAAATCCGAAGAAGCTCCACTGCGGATGCTTAGAGTTCTGCAGATTACCGCTGACCTCCCTCAACCCGCTTAGCTGCTGGTTCACCAGTTCGGCCAAAGCCCCTGTACTGATCCACCCAGCCGCCACTCCGGCAGCAAAAAGCAATACCGCAAACAACAAGGTTTTTTTGATCGACATCAAGTCTCTTATAAATGTACTCAAACGAAGCAAACGATTACCTCCTCATAGTAATAAGTCCCAAGTACGAGCATACATTGAAGTAAACAAGCTTTACATGAGCATTTTTCCTAAAATTCGTTATCGGAGGATCATTACAGCCTATTTATAAAAACCCTCTGCTATAACGGACGACAGCGCAAAATGCTGATGTACGGAAAGGGGAGCTTACGAGCATATGAATTCATTTTTCTATGTGCTGAATGGCAGGAAAATAAAACGCACGTTTCTCGTGCTGGCCGCAGCGGTATTTGCCATCGGTATCATCTATGTCGAGAGCGACAACATCACGGTATTCTCTGAAGGGGCTCCAGCAGCCATTTACAGCGTCCCTACCGAGAAGAAAGTAATCGCCCTGACGTTTGATATCAGCTGGGGGGAAAAGCGGGCAGAGCCCATTCTGAAGGTTCTGAAGGACAAGAATGTGCAGAAGGCTACTTTCTTTTTATCCTCCCCTTGGGGAAAAAGCCATCCGGATATCGTGAATGACATCAAAAACAGCGGGTTTGAAATCGGAAGCCACGGCCACAAGCACGTGAATTACAGCACGCTGAGCGACGAAGAAATTCGCAAGCAGCTGATCACCGCCAATTCTATATTAACCGATTTGACCGGCAAGGAACCCAATCTCCTCCGCCTCCCCAACGGGGATTTTGACAAGCGGGTATTGAAGATCGCAGACAGCCTTAATTATAAGGTCATCCAGTGGGATACCGATTCCCAGGACTGGAAAAACATCGGTGCGCAAAATATCGTTAACCGCGTAGTGTCGAAGGCACACCCCGGGGACATCGTGCTTCTCCATGCGAGCGACTCGGTCAAGCAGACCCATGAAGCGCTCCCGGTCATTATTGATGAGCTCCGCAAGCAGGGATACGAATTCGTAACCGTGTCCGATCTGCTCAGCCAAGCGGATACCAAGGGAAAAGAGATCCACGATCAGGCGGCGATGCAGCAAGCCATTGATGACGCAGCCGGCATGTAATGATAAGCAGAGAAAAAAGAGCTAAGGATCTTAGCTCTTTTTTGCGTTCAACACTTTATGAAGGATTAAAATTTGGTAAGCATTGCAGACGATCAGCGGAACCAGAATAAAGACGGTAGCGTTGTTTACGCCAATCTTGAGTCCTCCCACCAGCTCCACGATCGTGATCGCGGTCATGAAGAAGATTGTCGGTATCCAAGCCGTCGGATTGGTCGCTTTCGCCTTAAAATAAGCTACAACAATGGCTACGACCAGGATCGATATGCCGACAACCAAGTCGGATATCTGGCTGTTCTCCTTCCCGACAAATGAGCGGAAAAACATGACTTCAAGCAGTGCCAGAACCGCGAGGACAAGCTGTATGTACTGCCATACTTTCTTAGGGAACACCCCGATGGCCGTGTAATTCAAAATCATATAAGCGAAGAAGCCAAGCTGGGAATAGACGCTGACCATCAGGCCGTACCCGAATAAAATGACCAGATAAAACAAGTAATCCGCTGGCCCCTTAAATTTAATTATACCGCTTCCAAACTGCAGCAGCACCCCGGCCACAATCGCCGCTATGGAGCCGGCAAGCAGCGTTTTCCAAAATAATGTCATCCATCTTTTTAAGTTCAAATATTCTGCACCCCCAAGACTTTATTTTACCAACGTTCACAATAAAAAACCATCCATGCCTCGACATATTTCGAATTTTCGGATGCCATACTACAAACAGGATCTGAAGCAAAGGAGGACAACACAGATGAAGTGGCCGGTTATCGGTTTATGTGCGCTTTTTTTCGGTATTTCCGCGGCTCTGACAGGCTGTGGAACGGAACAGAGCTACGCCCCGCCCCAGAGCGATTATAAAGAGATGAAAACGATGGTTGTCGATATCCTGAAGAGCGATGAAGGCAAGAAAGCCGTTGAGGATGCCCTGAAAGGCGGTGGCAGCGGTTCGGGCAGCAGCGGCTCCGGTTCTGGTTCGGGGCTCGGTATGCAGATGATGTCCCTTCAAGCCGGAGAGCAGATCCGGACGGCCGTCAAAGACACCATTACCGCTCCGGAGTACAAGAAAGAGTTCGAAAAAATCATGACGGATCCCCAGTTTGCCGGGGACTTCGCCAAAGCCATCAGCTCGCAGAACAAGCAGCTGCATATGCAGTTGATCAAAGATCCTACTTATCAGCAAGCCGTCGCCGATATTATGAAGTCACCCGAAGTCATGAAAATGTTCCTGGATATTACCAAGTCCCCTGAATACCGCAAGCAGTCAATGACCGTCATGCAGGAAGCCATGCAGAACCCGTTGTTCAGAATAGAAGTCATGAACATGCTGAAGGATGTCGTGACTCAAGAACTCCAGCCTAAAGTCGAGAAATCGCAAAAGAAAGGCGGGAGTAAAGGTCAAGAAGGCGGGGACCAAGGCAGCAGTGAAGGCGGCAGCAAGGAAAACGGCGAGGGCGGCGGTGGAGGAAGTTAACGGCATTAAAAAAAGCCCCGATCGGGGCTTTTTTGGTGTGATGAAGCAAATGTGTAGTTTATTGCTCGCACTTGGCAACAATCGATGCGGCCAATTGACTGTAGATCTGACCCGTCGGCGTGTCCGCCTTATATACAGACGGCGAGAAGTCAGGTTCGGAGACATGGTTGTCCGGCGCTCCAAGCGGCAGCTGCGCCAGCAATTCCGTATGAAGCGTTTCCGCTAATTGTCCGCCACCGCCTCGTCCGAATACGTAATCCCGCTTGCCGCAGTCTGAGCACTCGTAATAAGCCATATTTTCGACGACGCCCAAAATGTCATGATTGGTCTGAAGCGCCATCGCTCCGGCACGAGCGGCTACGAAAGCAGCAGTGGCGTGCGGTGTCGTGACGATGATCTCCTTGCTCTGCGGCAGCATCTGATGAACGTCAAGGGCCACATCGCCCGTTCCCGGCGGCAAGTCAAGCAGCATATAATCGAGCTGTCCCCAACCGACGTCGCTGAAAAATTGGTGCAGCATTTTGCCGAGCATCGGACCGCGCCAAATGACCGGGTTGTTCTCACGGATAAAGAAGCCCATCGACATCACCTTCACGCCAAAGCGCTCTACGGGGATAATGGTGTTGTCCTCTACCACCGGCCCCTCTTCAATCCCCATCATATCCGGCACGCTGAAGCCGTAAATGTCGGCGTCAATAAGCCCTACGCGCTTGCCCATACGGGCCAAAGCTGCAGCCAGGTTGACGGTCACCGTCGATTTGCCGACGCCGCCCTTACCGCTTGCTACCGCGATAAAATGGACGTTCGGATCCTGCAGCAGCTGGTTGTGCTCCAGCCCGGCGGCATGTCCCTTGACGAGCTTATCCTCGTCCTCCTGGCGCATGCGCGCCGACTCGCCTAATATTTTCTCGCGTTCCAGCTCGTTAGCTTCCCGCATCCGGATGTGAATCTCCGCACCCTCTGCGTCCCCAAGCCGTTCCCGGATGTCACTCTCAAGCGCCTTGGCGTAATCCTCACGCTTGTCTAAGGTGATGACCGACAATGAAATCCGGCTTTCCTTCACAACGATATCTCTTATCATTTGCAGCTCAATCAGGCTCTTCCCTGTGACAGGCTCGACGATTGGCTGTAATAGCTGTTGCACTTGCTCACGTGATAACATGCTGGCAGCACCTCTGCTTTATAGTATTCATCTTAAGTTCCATCTAAAGCCTCAGGTGCTATTATACCATTCTCAAGGATTTTCTGACGACACTTTCGCCTTTTCGCCGGACAAATACCGGAGAACCCCCTTGTAGACCGATGCGGCGACCTTGCGCTGGTAGCTCTCATCCCTGAGCAGCTCCGACTCCTGCGGATGGGACAGGAATCCGACCTCCACCAGAGCCGAAGGCATTTTCAGCGCTTGAAGCAGATATACCGTATTCACCGTTTTGGCCACCCTGTCCGTATTTTCGAGGTTCCGCTTAATCTCATCCTGAATTAATGCAGCCAGTCCTGCGTTGTCCGGATGATTCGGATAATAAAACGTCTGGGCGCCACGGTATCGGTTCGACGGAAAGCTGTTCATGTGAATGCTCAAAAACAGATCCGCATGCTTGTCCTCAATGAACTTGGCCCGCTGCTTCAAATCCTCTGTCTTGCGTTTAGAGTACCCTCTCGTATCGCCGGCCAGGTCGTAGTCGCCTTCTCGCGTCATCACGACAATCGCACCCGCCTGCTGCAAATAGTCGCGCAGATATAAGGCGATCGCCAGGTTAATGTCTTTTTCGATCACGCCCTGCTTGCTGACGGCCCCTCCGTCCGGCCCGCCGTGACCGGCATCCAGTGCGATTACTTTCCCCGACAGGGGCAGACCCAAGGAACCCGTCGTCTTTGCCGCAGGTATTTGGTATGTGGCCACCGCAATAAAAACAACCAGCAGGCAGAGGCCGATCAGCGCTTTTTTGACCGTGCTTACCCGGATCCACAGCACCTGTTTCTTTCGTCCCTGCTTGGACATAAAAAATCCACCTCCGTTCCCCATATCGACTCTACACATCTATATGGGGCGAGGTGGACAAATAGTACTTTATGAAGATACTTGTGCGGACATCCCTTCGATCAAAATCTTAGCGACCTCAGGACGGGTAAATTCCGGTGGCGGGCAGACGCCGTCCCGCAGAAGACCGCGTACCTTCGTACCGGACAAGGTCAAATGATCTTCCTTCGGATGCGGGCAGGTTTTGCTGGATGCCATATTGCCGCACTTTTTGCAGAAGAAGCTGTGTTCGAAAAACAGCGGGGTAATGCCGAGTTCTTCCGCCGTGAAATTCGAGAAAATTTCCTGGGCTTCATAGGTGCCGTAGTAGTCGCCTACGCCGGCATGGTCGCGGCCGACGATAAAATGGGTGCAGCCGTAATTTTTGCGGACCATCGCATGGAAAATGGCTTCTCTCGGGCCGGCATAACGCATAGCGGCCGGGAACACGCCAAGGAACGTACGATCGGCCGGGTAGTAGTTCTCGAGCAGGACCAGATAACTCTTCATCCGGACGTTGGCCGGAACGTCATCCGACTTGGTTTCACCAACGAGCGGGTTCAGGAACAGCGCGTCGACGATTTCAAGCGCACTCTTCTGGATATACTCGTGGGCCCGGTGAACCGGGTTGCGGGTCTGGAAGCCGACAACCTTCTTCCATCCCTTCTCTGCAAAAATACGGCGCGTCTCCGCCGGATCAAAATAAAACTCGCCAAACTTGGCCGGTTTCGGACGGTTCAGCACCTGAATGCTTCCGCCCACATAGTTTGACGGGCGCTCAAACAGCTTCTTGACGCCAGGATGCTCGGAATCGCTTGCCTTGAATACCTTGGTCGCTTCAGCGGTCTGATCGACGCTGTAAATGCTCTCGATATCAAGGACGGCATACACCACCCCGTCTTCGGCTCCTACGAGGGCTGTCTTGTCGCCTACAGCGAGTTCCGCAGCCTTTTCATCGTCCACAGCCAGCGTAATCGGAATGCTCCATACCGTGCCGTCCGCCAGCCTCATGCGGTCGACGACCGACTGGTAATCCTGCTCATTCATAAAACCCGTCAACGGGGAAAAAGCGCCCACGCCAATCAGATCGATATCCGAAATCGTCCAAGTATTCACAGGAATCTGTTTAAAACCGGCCGCAGCCTGCAGCAGCTCTTCTCTGGCCTGGCCTTCAGCAATACGGTTAATCAAGGTACCTCCGTGAGGCTGAATCGCTGTCATCTTTTCGCTCCCCTTCTTCTGGTCCGTTATTTATTACTTATGAAGTCCGCATTCAATTTTGTCACTGTTTGCCCAGCGTCCTGCACGAGGATCCTCTCCAGGGGCAACTGCACGCGTGCAGTGCATGCATCCGATACTCGGGAAGTTCATGTCGTGAAGCGGGTTGTAGAATACCTGGTTTTCACGAATGTAGTGCCATACGTCGTCGGAGGTCCAATCAGCCAGCGGATTGAATTTAACAAGTCCGAATTTGTTGTCGTATTCCACCTTCTTGGCGTTAGCCCGGGTAGGCGCCTGATCGCGGCGGATGCCGGTAATCCAAGCGTCGTACTGGGACAAGATCCGGGTCAAAGGCTCTACCTTACGGATGTTGCAGCATGCGTTAGGGTCGGATTTCCACAGCTCTTCGCCATGGGCAGCCGCCTGCTCTTCGGGTGTCAGCTTCGGCGATACTCTTACGAACTCAATGCCATATTTGGCGGCTAGGCGGTCCCGGGTTTCGTACGTCTCTTTAAAGTGGAAATCGGTATCGAGGTAAAAGATGTCAGTCGATGGGCTTACCTTTTGCAAAATATCAACGAGCACGACGTCTTCAGCACCAAAGCTGCAGGCAAACGTAATGTTCGGGAATGTCTCCACCGCAAGTCGGATCAATTCTTCAGCCGTAGCATGTTCCATTTCTTCGGCTTGTTTCTGGATCCATTGTTCTTTTTCGAGCAAATTCATACCAGATGCCTCCATTCTGAATAAAAGTATCGTTTGTAATTCACTATAATCCCTACTGAAATAATATGATTAATCACAAGTATAAAGTAAAACCGCTGGTTGTCAATTCCTTTTCGCCGTATTTTTTTTCATTTTGGAATAAAGATTTTGAATAAGGGGCTCGTATGGCAATTTCTTCGCATTCCCCTATGCATAAACGTACTTTTGGGGATGACATACTAATTCGGTAAAAGGATTTGGGGCTGACAAGCTGTATACGCCGCTACGTATAGAGGGCATCGGGCCACAGCAACATTGGGCTATATACACTAGATTATTGGGAAGGGGTGTTCTTGGTGATCGTATCTTCGCATCAACTGAAAAATGTGAGCGGACCGCTGTTTTGCGAAACCTGCAGCCAGCTATCCGATCAGTTCAATGTATGGTGGACGGATGGGAAAAATGATGATGGCCTGGACTACTGCAGCATTCATGTGGAATGCGCCACCTGTCACAACGAGGTATTTCACAAGTCGGCCGTGGGGGATATTCATAATTTGGACGACGCGATTAACGTGCTGAGCCAATAAAACGGCTGAGAGCACTTAAGGGCGCAAGCGGGATGTTCCTTACGTTAAAGACAACAAAAAATCGCCCTAGACCAGTAATGGCCAGGGCGATTTGTACATAAAAGTAAATATTAACGTTTCGAGAACTGTGGCGCGCGACGAGCGGCTTTGAGACCGTATTTTTTACGTTCTTTCATCCGTGGGTCACGAGTCAGGAAGCCTGCTTTTTTCAGAGCTGGACGGTATTCCGGATCTGCTTTCAGCAGAGCGCGGGAGATCCCGTGGCGAATGGCTCCGGCTTGGCCGGAAATGCCGCCGCCGTTGGCAATAACGAGCACGTCGTATTGTCCCAGCGTTTCAGTCAAAGTCAGTGGTTGTTTTACGATCAGTTTGAGGGTTTCCAAACCGAAGTATTCGTTGATATCACGTTTATTGATGACAATGCGTCCTTCACCCGGTACAAGGCGAACACGAGCTACCGAATGTTTACGACGACCTGTCCCATAGTATTGTACTTGTGCCATGAAACTGTCCTCCTTTTAATTAGCCGCGAAGTTCGTAAACTTCTGGGTTTTGTGCTGCATGCGGATGTTCAGTACCTGCGTATACTTTCAGTCTCAGCTTCATTTTCTCGCCCATGCGAGTTTTAGGAAGCATACCGTGAACAGCGGATTCCAATACACGTTCTGGCTTGCTGTTCAGCAGATCCTGAGCGTTTGTCACTTTCAAACCACCTGGATGCAGGGAGTGACGGTAGTATTTCTTGTTCTGAAGCTTCTTGCCTGTCAGGTGAACCTTCTCAGCGTTGATGATGACAACGAAGTCACCTGTGTCAACATGAGGGGTGAATTGAGGCTTATGTTTACCGCGGATCAGGGCCGCAGTTTCGCTCGCCAGACGTCCGAGCGTTTTGCCTTCGGCATCAATGATGTGCCATTTGCGCTCTACTTCATTTGGCTTGGCCATATAGGTCGTACGCATGAATAGTTCCTCCTTGGTTTCGTCCGAAAATCATTTATCTTCGTTCAATTGTCATTGTTAAAAAGTTAATTTCATGTTAGGAATGTGAATCTCTTAACTGGGGCTGTGGGAAAGCCATTAAGAAAACACAACTTTTATTTTACAGTAAACCCAGGCAAATCGCAAGCTGATTTTAAATTATTTTCATCAGCCGCTTCATACTCGACGTTCCATAAAATCAGTCCCTTGGCGACGGCTGTAGGCCCCGCTTTGGACCGGTCTTTGGCTTCGAGGATCGCCGGCATATCTCCGGGCTTCTTGCGGCCTCTCCCGATCTCCAGCAGCGTCCCCACGATAATACGGACCATGTGCTGAAGAAAGCCGCTCCCTGTGACGTAGATATGGATCAGCCCCTGATCCCGAGTCCCTGGACGGCACATGGAATCATCTACCACGAGCTCAGCCTCATACAGCGTCCGGATATGGGAAGGCTTCGTAGAATGGCGCGAAGCAAAGGAAGTAAAGTCATGAGTCCCGATCAGATGCTTCAATCCTTCCGCCATGGCCGCAGTGTCCAGCTTGACGGGATGATGGAATTGGGTTCGTCTCTGGAACAGATCCGGAAACTGGTTGGCATTGATGGTATACCGGTACGTCTTCCTTTTGGCTGACCTTCTGGAGTGGAACTCCAGCGGAACTTCTGCCGCCTCCCAGACGATAATGTCTTGGGGCAGCCTCGAGTTGAGGGCGATGCACCAGCGCTCGACGGGAATATCGGAAGAGGTGATGAAATTAAACACCTGGCCGCGAGCATGCACACCGGCGTCTGTTCGCCCGGAAGCATGGATCTTGACCTCTTCCCCTGTCAGCAGCTTAATCGCCTTCTCCAGGGCATCCTGGACCGTGCTGCCGTCCGGCTGGGTCTGGAAGCCGCAGTAGTCTGTACCGTCATAACTGACCTTCATGCATAGGTTGCGCATTTCTTAAACCTCCTGAATCCGATACCGCATGGTTTCCCGATGAACGGGGAATCCTATCCATTCGTACGTTTTTACACAAAAACGGCCCCACCGCGATATCACGGCGGAGCCGTTCCTGTATTCTGGCTCGGATGAACCGGCTGCTTCTTTTCAGAAAAAGAAGCTCCCTTCAGGAGCTCCTTAAACACGTCCCTAGAAGTGAAAAAAAGGGTTTGATCAGAATCATGGATTCCTTCCACCCTTTCCTCATCCTCATCAGTTTACGCGCGGTCAACCAGTTCCAAATAAACCATAGGCGCGGAATCACCGCGACGAGGTCCGAGCTTCAGGATACGTGTGTATCCGCCTGGACGCTCAGCGTAACGTGTAGCCAGCTCGCTGAACAGTTTTTGGATTGCGTCTTGCTCCCCATCTACCGTTTCACGACGAACGAATGCTGCCACTTGGCGACGGGCATGAAGATCACCCTTCTTTGCTTTCGTGATCAGCTTTTCAGCGATCGTGCGAACTTCTTTCGCTTTCGCTTCTGTCGTTTGGATACGCTCGTATAAGAACAGGTCGGTTACCAGGTCACGGAACAAAGCTTTACGTGCGCTGGAATCGCGGCCCAACTTTTGGTATGCCATGTTTTCCCCTCCTTCGCTAACAATCCTAAGATGCTATTCTTCTGTACGGAGTCCCAAACCGAGCTCTTCGAGCTTCTCTTGAACTTCCTCCAAAGATTTGCGGCCCAGGTTGCGGACTTTCATCATATCTTCTTCGGTTTTCGTGGTCAGCTCTTGCACCGTATTAATACCGGCACGTTTGAGACAGTTGTAAGAACGTACGGAGAGATCAAGCTCTTCGATTGTCATCTCAAGCACTTTTTCTTTTTTGTCTTCTTCTTTTTCGACCATGATTTCCGCATCTTTCGCTTCGTCCGTGAGACCCACGAACAGCATCAAATGCTCGGTCAAAATTTTGGCGCCGAGGCTAACCGCCTCTTCTGGTCTGATGCTGCCATCAGTCCATACTTCAAGCGTCAATTTGTCGTAGTTGGTCACTTGACCAACCCGCGTATTCTCCACGCCGTAATTCACGCGGCTAATCGGGGTATAGATAGAATCGACCGGGATGACGCCAATGGGTTGATCATCACGTTTATTCTTATCTGCTTGGACATAGCCACGACCGCGGTTAGCAAAAATACGCATATGGAGTCTCGATCCAGGACCCAGTGTAGCAATATGCAGGTCCGGATTAAGAATTTCCACATCGCTGTCCGCCCGGATGTCTCCTGCCGTCACGACTCCTTCGCCTTCAGCATCGATTTCGAACACTTTCTCTTCGTCCGAATGAATTTTCAGGGAAAGAGCCTTCAGGTTCAGAATAATTTCCGTTACGTCTTCCATGACGCCCGGAACCGTTGAGA
The DNA here is from genome assembly GCF_002224835.1 of Paenibacillus sp. SSG-1. Taxonomy (NCBI): domain Bacteria; kingdom Bacillati; phylum Bacillota; class Bacilli; order Caryophanales; family Paenibacillaceae; genus Paenibacillus; species Paenibacillus sp. SSG-1. Next base: position 7,024,948 of record NZ_MBRK01000001.1, on the reverse strand, counting down.
ATTCATGAAGCACACCGTCAATCTGAACAGATGTAACGGCCGCGCCAGGCAGCGAGGAGAGCAGAATCCGGCGAAGTGAATTCCCCAGAGTCGTTCCATATCCTCGTTCCAGCGGCTCTACCACAAATTTTCCATAGGCTCCGTCTTCACTGACGTCTACGGTCTCAATTTTCGGCTTTTCGATTTCAATCACGCAAGTACCCCTCCTTCAAACGTCGCTCCTATATGAAACTGTCACCTTGTTCAAGTGTATCCATGTAGTATGCCTAAACAACCATTATTAGCAGATTGTGCCGGTTTTATACCACATTCCCAGGTTGACTATCAATTAGACACGACGACGTTTTGGCGGGCGGCAACCGTTGTGAGGAATTGGAGTTACGTCTTTGATCAGGTTGACTTCCAGACCAGCAGCTTGCAAAGAACGGATCGCTGCTTCACGGCCTGCACCTGGACCTTTAACCATAACCTCAACTGCCTTCATACCATGTTCCATTGCAGCTTTGGCAGCTGTTTCAGCAGCCATTTGCGCAGCAAATGGAGTGGATTTACGGGAACCTTTGAATCCGAGGCCGCCGGAGCTTGCCCAAGAAATTGCGTTACCGTGAGGATCCGTGATCGTTACGATCGTATTGTTGAACGTGGAACGGATATGAGCCACGCCAGATTCAATATTTTTACGGTCACGACGTTTAGTACGTACGACTTTTTTCGGTTTAGCCATTGTCTTTTATCCCCCCTTATTATTTCTTCTTGTTCGCTACAGTACGACGAGGGCCTTTCCGTGTACGAGCATTGGTTTTAGTACGTTGTCCACGAACCGGCAGACCGCGGCGATGACGCACACCACGATAGCATCCGATTTCAACGAGACGCTTAATATTTAAGGAAATTTCACGACGCAGGTCACCTTCAACCTTAACCCCTTTGTCGATCGTTTCACGCAATTTGCTGACTTCATCTTCCGTCAAATCACGAACACGAGTGTCCGGATTGATGCCTGTTTCGCTCAGAATTTTCTGGGAAGTCGTTTTACCGATTCCGAAAATATAAGTCAAGGCGATCTCAACGCGTTTGTCACGTGGCAAATCCACACCAGCTATACGAGCCATTTTACGCTACACCCCCTTCTCTTAACCTTGTTTTTGTTTGTGCTTCGGATTTTCACAGATAACCATTACAGTACCTTTGCGACGAATGACTTTGCATTTTTCGCACATAGGCTTTACAGAAGGTCTTACCTTCATGTTCATTACCTCCCTAAAGTTTTGCCAAGCAAAACTCTCTTCGTAGGATGACTCGGAGTCAACCGGACCAGGTCCGGATAAAATGTTCACTACGTTAATTGCTGCAAACGGGATGTTTAACATCCTGAACGTTTCCCCTAAAGGAAACGGAATTGCTATTTACGATAAGTTATACGACCTTTGGTTAGATCATAAGGCGATAACTGAACGACCACTTTGTCGCCTGTCAGAATACGGATAAAGTGCATCCGCAGCTTACCGGAAACATGGGCAAGAATCTGATGACCGTTCTCCAGTTCGACCTTGAACGTTGCATTCGGCAATGGTTCAAGAACCGTGCCTTCCACTTCAATAACATCTTCTTTGGCCACAGTCAGTCTCCTTTCTCTTCAGCTTGGGATTCGGTGGACTTCATAAACTTCATCACTGCATAACGCAGCTTTCCGTTTGTGACCCGACCGCTTTCTTTTAAACTGTCAACAACCTCACTGCTGATAAACTTTTGGGGTTCCAGATGCAATAGATTCTTCTTCTTGCACTGGTCAAACTTTCGTTTGTCCCCGTCAGCTATATACACAAATCTGCTGTCAGCTATGGATACGACCACGGCGAGCTGTCCGGCATCCTTGCCTTTCAGGATCTTCACAATTTGACCGATTTGCGGGCTGCTTTGATTGCTCAAGAACGATCACCTACACATCCAGTTTTGTGAAAATCTCCATGCCGTCCGGCGTCACAGCCACCGTATGCTCGAAATGGGCACACAGGGAGCCGTCAACCGTAACGACCGTCCAGTTGTCTTCCAGCGTCTTAACATACCTTGATCCGGCATTGACCATCGGTTCGATCGCCAACACCATGCCGGGTTTAAGCCGAGGCCCTCGGTCCGGCGTGCCAAAGTTCGGAATTTGTGGTTCTTCATGCAGTTCTGCCCCAACACCGTGCCCGACATACTCCCGGACAACCGAGAAGCCGGCATCTTCAATCACGCGTTGAATGGCATGCGAGATCGTAAACAGGCGCACATCAGGTTTGACAAGCTCTAAGCCTGCATATAAAGACTTTTCGGTGACGTCCAGCAGACGCTGGGCTTCCTCCGAAATGCTCCCTACAGGATAGGTCCAAGCGGAGTCTCCATGGTAACCACGGTACTGCGCACCGATGTCTAGCGTAATAATGTCGCCTTCGTTTAATTTGCGTTTGCCGGGAAATCCGTGCACCAATTGATCATTGACTGAAGCGCAAATGCTGGCAGGAAAACCATTGTAGCCTTTAAAAGACGGCAGCGCATGTTGACTGCGAATGTAGTGGTCTGCAATCCGATCAAGTTCTCCGGTAGTGATCCCCGGTTCGATGTGTTTGGCCATAAGGCGATGCGTTTCCGCAACGATCCGTCCGGCCTCCCTCATAAAGCCAAGTTCCGTTTCGGACTTACAAATGATCATTACAATTAACCTCGCAGTACCGATACGATTTCATCGGATACCGTACCGATTTCCTGATCCCCATCGATCTGACGCAAAAGACCTTTGTTCTCATAAAACGTAAGGAGCGGTGCTGTTTTGTTGATATATTCGTCCAGGCGGGTACCTACGCTCTCTTCGTTATCATCCGAGCGCTGATACAGTTCGCCTCCGCATTTATCACATACACCTTCCTGTTTTGGCGGGTTGAAAATCACATGATAAGTTGCACCGCAGTTCTTGCAGATCCGGCGTCCCGTAAGGCGCGCCATCAGCTTGTCGCGGTCTACTTTCAGGTTGATGACATGATCAAGCTTCGTGTTCAGTCTGCTAAGAATTTCATCCAGCGCTTCCGCTTGCGAAAGGGTTCTTGGAAAGCCGTCCAATAAAAAACCTTTTTCGCAATCGGACTGCTGCAGACGTTCTTCAACAATGCCGATCGTTACATCATCCGGTACCAGGAGTCCTTGATCCATGTATTCTTTGGCTTTCTTCCCGATAGGAGTTCCCTGTTTAATCGCCAAACGAAATGCATCGCCTGTCGAAATATGGGGAATGCCGAATTCATTGACAATGACTTCCGCCTGTGTTCCCTTACCTGCCCCAGGAGGTCCCATGAATAGTATGTTCACGTTTCTCTCTCCCTCCAAACACTACCGTTACAAGAAACAACGCAATAAGCACCGGGAAGTTCAATGGACTTCACCGGGACCTATTACTATTTATTGATAAAGCCTTTGTAATGGCGCTTAATCAATTGACTTTCGATGGTCTTCATTGTATCCAGTGCCACACCGATGACGATGAGCAGTGAAGTTCCCCCGATTTTCACCGAGTTCGGCAGACCGGCAAGCGTACCGAAACCGATCGGAAGCAGAGAAATAACGGCCAGGAAGATGGCGCCGGTCATCGTTAACCGGGACATTACGCGGGTCAGGTACTTCTCAGTCGCTTTGCCAGGACGAATGCCAGGAATGTAGCCACCGTTTTTCTTCATGTTATCAGCCATTTGGTTTGGATTCATCTGCACGAATGTGTAGAAGAAAGTGAAACCAATGATCATCAGAACATACAGTACCATACCAAGAGGGTAATCATATCGCAAGTTTGTTTGGATCCATTGGGCCCAAGCATAAGTGTTAAAGAATCCTGCGATAATCGTAGGGAACTGCAGCAAGGAGACAGCGAAGATGACCGGAATAACACCCGCAGCATTGATCTTGAGCGGAATGTGTGTATTCTGTCCGCCGTACATTTTGTTGCCTACCACACGTTTTGCGTACTGCACAGGAATTTTACGAATCGCTTGCTGGATGTAGATAACACCCGCAATAATCGCCACGATCACAATAAGTATGATGATCGTCTTGAGTGTATTCATAAATACCTGACCATCTTGGATAAAGTTGGAGCTCGCTGTACTCCGGATATACATCGGGATGTTAGCGACAATCCCTGCAAAAATCAGAATGGAAATACCATTTCCGATTCCTTTTTCAGTAATTTGTTCACCAAGCCACATCAGGAATGCCGTACCTGCGGTCAATACGATCGCAACGAGTAGGTAATCCACGAAGGTGGCGTTAGGAATCATTTGCGTACCGTACAACCGGTTAAAACCGATGGCCATCGCAAACGACTGAATCAGGCCCAATACTATCGTACCATAGCGTGTCAATTGCGCCGATTTCTTCTTCCCGTGCTCGCCTTGTTTAGCCCATTCGGCAAGTTTCGGGACGACATCCATCGACAACAACTGCACGATGATGGACGAGGTAATATACGGCACGATCCCGAGGGCAAAGATGGAGAACTGATGAAGCGCTCCTCCCGAGAACGTGTTTAAGAGACCAAACAACTCGCTACCCTGCTGATTCGTTTGCTCCAGGACCGTTTTATCAACGCCTGGAACAGGAACGAATGAACCGATACGGTAAATGATCAGTACAAACAAGGTGAACAAGATTCTCTTGCGTAGGTCCTCAACCCGCCATATATTCTTCAGGGTCTTAAACATTAGATCACCTCGGTTTTACCGCCGGCAGCCTCGATTTTCTCTACCGCAGATTGAGAGAACTTGTTTGCTTTTACAGTCAATTTTACGGTTACTTCGCCATTACCAAGAATTTTGATGCCGCTCTTCGTGTTTTTCACGACGCCACTTTCCACCAAAAACTCAGGAGTTACTTCAGTACCCTCTGCAAAGCTGTTCAGTTCCTCGATGTTCACGATCGCATACTCTTTCCGCGTAGGATTTACAAATCCACGTTTCGGCAGACGACGATACAATGGGTTTTGCCCACCTTCGAAGCCAGGACGCACACCGCCGCCAGAACGAGCGTTTTGACCTTTGTGACCACGGCCAGATGTTTTACCAGTACCGCTACTTGTACCACGGCCAACACGTTTGCGTTCTTTGCGGGATCCAGCAGCTGAGGAAAGTTCGTGTAACTTCATCGTTCGTTGCACCTCCTTAATATTTCTAGGTTAATCTTTTTGCAAGATTAACCTTCAATTTCTGTAACAGATACCAAGTGGCTCACTTTGTTGATCATTCCGCGAATTGCAGGATTGTCGTTATGAACCACCGTCGAATTTAATTTACGCAAGCCGAGAGTTTTCACAGTCGTGCGCTGAGTTTCAGGACGGCCGATCAAACTGCGGACGAGGGTAATTTGAAGTTTAGCCATGACATTCCCTCCTTAACCGAGCAGCTCTTCGACAGATTTGCCACGCAATTTGGCTACATCTTCAGCACGCTTCAGACGGGACAAGCCCTCCAAAGTCGCGTTGACCATGTTCATGGAGTTCGAAGAACCCAAAGATTTTGTCAAGATGTCACCTACACCTGCCAGTTCCAGTACGGCACGCACAGGACCGCCGGCGATAACTCCAGTACCTTCAGACGCTGGTTTCAAAAGAACGCGTCCAGCACCAAAGTGGCCAGTGACCAGGTGAGGAATTGATGTTCCAACGAGAGGAACGTGAATCAGATTTTTCTTAGCATCTTCGATGCCTTTGCGGATGGCGTCAGGAACTTCGCCTGCTTTACCGATACCAGCACCAACCCAGCCTTTGCCGTCACCGACAACTACCAGCGCGCTGAAGCTGAAACGGCGTCCGCCTTTTACTACTTTAGCAACGCGGTTAATATTAACCACTCTTTCAGTCAGTTCCAAAGTGTTAGGATCTACACGCAAGTCGTTTACCTCCTTTTTAGAAATTCTTAGAATTCCAAGCCTGCTTCGCGAGCTGCGTCAGCCAGAGCTTGAATCCGTCCATGGTACAGGTATCCTCCGCGGTCGAATACGATCGAAGTATGACCTTTTTCTTTTGCACGCTTAGCAACGAGTTCGCCGACTTGACGAGCAGCCTCAACGCTGCCGCCGTTTTTCACGGAACCGCTAAGCTCTTTATCAACTGTAGACGCAGAAACGATGGTTACGCCAGCTACGTCGTCGATCAGTTGAGCGTAGATATGTTTAGAAGAACGGAATACGTTCAAACGTGGGCGTTCAGCAGTACCTTGGATCTTCTTGCGGACACGCAGATGACGTTTGAGACGAGCTTTGTTCTTATCCTCTTTTGTAATCATGTCTTCCCTTTCACTCCTTTCAGTTTTGCCATGACAGCTTCACTTTAAGACGCACGGGGTAAAGAAGGCTTAAGAAATAACTGCTTATTTCTTCTTACCTGCTTTACCTTCCTTACGGATAATGCGCTCACCTTCATACTTAATCCCTTTACCTTTGTAAGGCTCAGGCTCGCGAACGGAACGGATTTTAGCGGCGTATGCACCTACGCGCTCTTTATCGATACCGCGAACGATGATTTTCGTATTTGCAGGTACTTCGAACTCGATACCTGGTTCTGGAGTGATTTCTACCGGATGAGAGTAACCAACGTTCAGGACGATCTTATCTCCAGACTTGCTTGCACGATATCCGACCCCAACCAACTCCAGAGATTTCGAAAAGCCTTCAGTTACTCCGCTCACCATATTGTTGACAACGCTGCGGGTCGTGCCGTGAAGCGAACGATGCGCTTTGTTGTCGGATGGGCGCTCAACGACGATTTCGTTGTTTTCTACCGTTACCTTCATGTCTTTATGAAGTTCACGAGTCAAAGATCCTTTCGGTCCTTTAACCGTAATAACGGAATTGTTCAGTGTGATATCCACACCGCTTGGTACTGCGATTGGTTTGCGACCAATACGGGACATGTGTTGCACCTCCTTGTTCTGTGACGTGTATTACCAAACGTAGCAGACAACTTCTCCGCCAGCTTTGGATTGACGAGCTTCTTTGTCGGTCATAACTCCCTTGGATGTGGAGATAATCGCAATACCCAAACCGCCGAGGACACGAGGAATTTCGTTGCTCTTCGTGTACACGCGCAGACCTGGTTTACTGATTCTCTTCAAACCGGAGATGACGCGTTCATTGTTGGCACCGTATTTCAGGAAAACACGGATAATCCCTTGTTTGTTGTCATCGATATATTCTGCATCACGGATGAAACCTTCACGCTTCAAAATGTCAGCGATTTGTTTTTTCATCGTCGAAGCAGGCATTTCAACCGTTTCGTGACGCACAGTGTTGGCGTTACGAATACGAGTCAGCATATCTGCAATTGGATCAGACATAGTCATTTTGTGTGAACCTCCTTCCCGATTGTAAACTTCTTACCAGCTTGCTTTTTTCACGCCAGGGATCTGGCCTTTATAAGCTAATTCACGGAAACAAATTCTGCAAATTTTGAACTTTTGCAGTACCGAATGTGGACGACCGCAACGTTCGCAGCGTGTATAAGCACGCACTTTAAACTTAGGCGTACGTTGTTGTTTTACTTTCATCGAAGTTTTTGCCACTTAGCCTGACACCTCCTAAAAATTTTCGGAGAAATGGATTTGCGAATTACTTCGCAAAAGGCATTCCCAATTGAGCGAGCAGCTCGCGGGACTCTTCGTCAGTTTTAGCCGTCGTTACGATAACGATATCCATACCACGGACTTTATCAACTTTATCATACTCGATCTCAGGGAAGATCAGCTGTTCCTTGAGGCCAAGCGTGTAGTTGCCGCGTCCATCAAATGCTTTGGTAGACACGCCGTGGAAGTCACGGACACGTGGAAGGGTAACGTTGAACAATTTGTCCAGGAAGTAGTACATACGCTCTCCGCGCAGTGTTACCTTCACACCGATCGGCATATTCTCACGCAGTTTGAATCCGGCGATGGATTTTTTAGCACGAGTAATTACCGGCTTTTGACCAGCAATCAGCTGCATATCATTAACTGCGGCATCCAGTACTTTCGAGTTGGATACGGCATCACCCACACCCATGTTGATGACAACCTTCTCGATTTTAGGTACCTGCATTACCGTAGAATAACTGAACTTCTGCATCAAAGCAGGAGTAACTTCATTCAAAAAACGTTCTTTCATTCTTGCTGCCATGAATTATGAACCTCCTTTCTTAACGATTCGATTAGTCGATAACCTCTCCGGACTTCTTCGCAACACGGACCTTTTTACCGTTATCCAGCGTTTTGTAACCGATACGGGTTACTTTGCCGCTCTTCGGATCGATATGCATCACGTTGGATACATGGATCGGTGCTTCCTGCTCGATGATTCCGCCTTGAGGGTTGGATTGGTTCGGCTTTTGGTGTTTCTTCACCATGTTCACGCCTTCGACAAGCACACGGTTTTCACGAGGATACGCTGCGATGACACGGCCTTTTTTGCCTTTGTCTTTACCGCTGATGACCATAACCGTATCTTCTTTCTTCACGTGCAGTTTGTTGCTGTGCGATTCCAGAACCTTTTTCACTTTCGGCATTTTGTTACACCTCCTATGACTGCATGTCAGCGATTTATCGGGATCCCGTAACAGCTCACTGTCCGGGAATCAGCTATTAGATTACTTCCGGTGCCAAGGAAACGATTTTCATGAAATCTTTGTCGCGAAGTTCGCGAGCCACTGGTCCGAAAATACGAGTTCCGCGCGGGCTTTTGTCTTCTTTAACAACAACCGCTGCGTTTTCGTCAAAAGAGATGTAAGATCCGTCTTTGCGGCGTACAGAACGCTTCGTACGAACCACAACAGCTTTAACAACATCACCTTTTTTGACAACGCCGCCTGGTGTTGCTTGTTTGACGGAGCAAACGATCAAATCACCGATGGCTGCTGTACGACGTCCTGTACCACCCAGCACGCGGATACACATCAGTTCCTTCGCACCAGAGTTGTCAGCTACTTGAAGACGTGTAAATGGTTGAATCATTGAAATTTCCTCCTTTCGGAAAAACTAACTCTATCTTTAGATGATAACCGCTTTTTCAACGACTTCTACCAGTCTCCAACGTTTGTCTTTAGAGAGTGGACGAGTTTCCATGATTTTAACGGTATCTCCGATTTGTGCTGTGTTGTTCTCATCATGTGCTTTAAATTTCTTCGTGTATTTAATGCGCTTGTGGTAGAGATCATGCTTTTTGTAAGTTTCAACGGCTACAACAATGGTTTTATCCATTTTGTCACTGACAACTTTACCGATTTGCACTTTACGAGCATTGCGTTCTTCGCTCATAGTTAGCCTCCTTCCTGATTACAGACGAGCACGGCTGTGATCTATTAACTAATCCCAAGTTCTCTTTCACGGATGACGGTTTTAGCACGAGCTATTTCCTTGCGTACATCACGGATCCGAGTTGGGTTATCAAGCTGTCCGGTAGCCAATTGAAAACGGAGGTTAAAGAGTTCCTCTTTAAAGCCCGCAATCTTTTGCTCGATTTCTGCAGTGGTCAAGTTACGCAGATCATTAGCTTTCATTTGCTTCACCACCCAATTCTTCACGTTTCACAAACTTCGTTTTGATCGGCAGCTTGTGAGCGGCGAGACGCATCGCTTCGCGAGCGATTTCCTCAGACACGCCTCCAAGTTCAAACATAATCTTGCCTGGTTTGACAACTGCGACCCATTTCTCAACGTTACCTTTACCGCTACCCATACGAACCTCAAGAGGTTTTTGAGTGATCGGCTTGTCAGGGAAAATCTTAATCCATACTTTACCGCCACGCTTGATGTAACGCGTCATCGCAATACGCGCTGCTTCGATCTGACGGTTCGTGATCCAAGTTGGCTCCAGAGCTTGCAAACCGAATTCACCGAAGTTCAGTTCAGTTCCGCCTTTTGCCATACCCTTCATGTGACCGCGTTGTTGCTTGCGGTGTTTTACACGTTTTGGTACCAACATGATTAGTTGCCTCCTTCCTGAGCAGCTTGTTTCTTAGCCGTAGGAAGAACCTCTCCACGATAGATCCATACTTTTACGCCGAGACGGCCATAAGTTGTATGTGCCTCAGCCGTACCGTAGTCGATGTCAGCACGAAGCGTATGAAGTGGAACAGTTCCTTCACTGTAGCCTTCCGAACGAGCGATCTCGGCGCCGCCAAGACGTCCGCCCACTTGAGTTTTGATTCCTTTAGCGCCAGCACGCATCGTTCTTTGGATCGCTTGTTTCAATGCACGACGGAAAGAAACGCGGCGCTCCAATTGCTGAGCAATGCTTTCTGCAACCAGGACTGCGTCCAGGTCAGCTTGCTTAATTTCAGAGATGTTGATGTGAACTTTTTTACCGCCTGCAATTTTCGTAACTTGGCTGCGAAGTACTTCAACTTCGGAACCACCTTTACCGATAACCATGCCTGGTTTCGCAGTGTGGATAGTGACGTTCACACGATTTGCCGCTCTCTCGATTTCGATGCGAGAAACAGCAGAATCCTTCAATTTATTTTTCAGGTATTCACGGATTTTGACATCTTCCAGCAAAAGATTACCGAAATCTTTGCCAGCATACCATTTCGATTCCCAATCACGGATGATCCCGATACGGAGTCCGACTGGATTTACCTTTTGGCCCACACGTTATCCCTCCTTATTTTTCAGATACCACCAAAGTAATGTGGCTGGTGCGTTTATTGATCCGGCTCGCACGACCCATGGCGCGTGGACGGAATCTCTTCATTGTTGGGCCTTGGTTAACGAAAACCTGGCTCACAACCAAATTGTTAATATCCATCGAGTAGTTATGCTCAGCATTGGCGATCGCTGAGTTCAGCAGCTTCTCCACAACCAGGGAAGCCGATTTCGGAGTGTGGCGGAGAATGGCGATGGCCTCACCAACTTGCTTACCGCGGATCAAGTCAACAACGAGCTTGACTTTACGAGGAGCAATCCGAATAGATCTGGCATGTGCTTTTGCTTCCATTTGTTTTACCTCCTCTCAAACAAAGAGCTTCGAAATTATCTTCTTGTTTTCTTGTCATCGTCCGTATGACCCTTGTAGGTACGTGTTGGAGCGAATTCACCCAACTTGTGTCCTACCATGTCTTCCGTTACGTATACCGGAACGTGCTTGCGTCCGTCGTATACACCGAACGTGTGACCGATAAATTGTGGGAAAATCGTAGAGCGACGGGACCAAGTTTTGATAACCGCCTTCTTGTTCGATTCGTTCATCACTTCTACTTTTTTCAGCAGGTACCCGTCAATGAAAGGCCCTTTTTTCAAACTGCGACTCATCTATAAAATCCTCCCTTCATCCAATCTTCTCGTTACTTTCGGCACTTCACAAAGTTATGCACAGCGTGCATTATTTTGTGCGGCGGCGAACGATATATTTGTCAGAAGCTTTGCCTTTTTTACGCGTTTTGTAACCAAGGGTTGGTTTGCCCCATGGAGACATTGGCGATTTACGTCCGATTGGAGCGCGGCCTTCACCACCACCGTGAGGGTGATCGTTAGGGTTCATAACTACCCCGCGAACTTCAGGACGTTGTCCGAGCCAGCGGCTGCGGCCTGCTTTACCGATTTTGATCAGCTCGTGGTCTTCGTTACCAACGGAACCGATTGTAGCACGGCAAACTTTAAGCAGTCTGCGAACTTCGCCCGAAGACAAACGTACGGATACGTATTTATCTTCTTTACCAAGAAGCTGAGCTTCGGTACCGGCTGCGCGAACCAATTGTCCGCCTTTGCCAGGCTGCAGTTCGATGTTGTGGATAACAGTACCTACCGGAATGTTCTCCATTGGAAGTGCGTTACCGATTTTGATGTCGGCGTTTGGACCGGATTCAATTTTGTCTCCCACTTTCAGACCTTTAGGAGCGATGATGTAACGCTTCTCTCCGTCTGCGTAGTGGATCAGAGCAATATTGGAAGTACGGTTCGGGTCATACTCGATCGTAGCAACGGTACCTGGTATGCCGTCTTTCGTACGTTTGAAGTCGATGATGCGGTATTTACGCTTGTGTCCGCCGCCGTGGTGACGAACCGTAATTTTACCTTGGTTGTTGCGGCCAGCTGTTTTGCTGAGCGGTGCAAGCAACGATTTCTCCGGCTGATTTGTCGTGATCTCTTCAAAAGTAGACACGGACATGTTACGTCTAGCCGGGGATGTCGGCTTATACTTTTTAATAGGCACGTGATTTCCTCCTTACTCTACAGATTCAAAAAACTCGAGCGCTTTGCTGTCTTTGCTCAGCGTTACGATGGCTTTTTTCCACTCGGTTGTGTAACCGTTGTAGCGGCCATAACGTTTCGGCTTAGCAGGGACGCGCATTGTATTTACATTCGTTACTTTCACTTTAAAGATCGATTCAACAGCTTGTTTGATCTCGGTCTTGTTCGCACGGATATCCACTTCAAAGGCATACTTCAAGTCGCCCATGTATTCAGCCGTACGTTCAGTGATCACCGGACGTTTGATAATATCACGAGGATCTTTCATTACGCGAGCACCTCCTCTACCTTCTGAACTGCTTCTTTCGTAATGATCAGTTTGTCGTACAGAAGTACGTCAAGAACATTAATGCCGTCTGCTGCAACAAATTTCACGCCAGGAATATTCCGTGCGGAAAGAGCCACATTATCATCATAGCCAGGAGCTACGATCAGAGCCTTACGTTCTACTTTCAGATTGTTCAGGATCGCTGCGAATTCCTTTGTTTTAGGCGTGTTCAGAGCGAGTTGGTCCAGAACGATCAGATTGTTAGCGATCACTTTGGAAGACAATGCAGATTTAATAGCCAGACGACGAACTTTCTTAGGAAGCTTGAACGAGTAGCTGCGTGGTGTTGGACCGAATACAGTACCGCCGCCCTTCCATTGTGGTGAACGGATCGAACCTTGACGAGCACGGCCGGTTCCTTTTTGTTTCCAAGGCTTACGTCCGCCGCCGCGTACTTCAGAACGGCCCTTCACTTTGTGTGTACCACGACGCAAAGATGCTCTTTGCAGCAATACCGCTTGGTTCATTACGTGTACGTTTGGCTCTACGCCAAATACCGCATCGTTCAGTTCCAATTCTCCTACTTCGCTACCGCTGACATTAAACAGGGTTACTTTTGGCATTATGTGTTCCTCCTTTCCTTAGGTGATTATTTCTTCACCGTTTCGTTAATTTTAACGAAGCTGTTTTTAGGTCCAGGAATAGCACCTTTAACGAGCAATACGTTGCGTTCAACGTCAACTCTAACAACTTCAAGTTTTTGTACAGTTACCGTAGCATTACCCATGTGACCTGGCAGACGCTTTCCTTTAGGAACACGGTTAGCCTGGATCGAGCCCATGGAACCCGGTCTGCGATGGTAACGCGAGCCGTGAGCCATTGGTCCGCGGCTTTGTCCCCAACGTTTGATAACGCCTTGGAAGCCTTTACCTTTGGAAGTACCGGTTACGTCAACAAATTCGCCTTCTGCGAAGACATCCGCCTTCAGTTCTTGGCCAACCTCGAAAGCTCCGAGGTCAACACCGCGAATTTCGCGAACGTAGCGCTTAGGTGCAGTGTTAGCTTTTTTAGCATGTCCTGCTTCTGGCTTGTTTGCACGCTTCTCCTTCTTATCGGCGAAACCGATTTGAATAGCTTCGTAGCCATCGTTCTCAAGATCTTTCTTTTGCAGAACAACACAAGGACCTGCTTCGATAACCGTCACAGGAATTACATTACCTTCTGGAGTAAATACTTGAGTCATTCCGAGTTTTTTTCCTAAGATACCTTTCATGTTGACACCTCTTTTCCCGTCTTAATTCATTTCGAATTACAATTTGATTTCGATATCTACACCGGACGGCAGGTCCAAGCGCATAAGAGCATCCACAGTTTGTGGAGTTGGGTTAACAATGTCGATCAGACGCTTGTGTGTGCGCATTTCGAATTGCTCCCGAGAATCCTTATACTTGTGTACCGCACGGAGAATAGTAATGATTTGTTTCTCAGTTGGAAGCGGAATCGGTCCAGATACACCAGCACCCGAACGTTTTGCAGTTTCAACGATTTTCTCAGCGGATTGATCAAGAATTCTGTGATCGTAAGCTTTCAAACGAATACGAATTTTTTGCTTTGCCATTTTAGTCCCTCCTTCTATCGCCCAATTTGGTATCGGACATACTCCGTGAAAATTTTCTAACCCACCGCTCCATGGCAAAGGGGCCGGGTGTGTCAGTAACCTCTCACATCATCGCAACGTCTCAGAACAACATTCACTATTATATATAAAGAATGGGCATAATGCAAGCTTTTAATGAAAAGGTGTTGTTGTTCTTTTCTTCCTATATATAAAGAAAGGAATCCTCCCGCCAGGAGAGGATTCCTCTGTATCTCTTGCGTTTACAACACAGCGTTACTCGTTCCAGCACATCGTTGCTATATAGAAGGCAATTTGCCTTTTAATTATTTGCTGATTGTTGCGATGGCACCAGCAGCTACTGTACGTCCACCTTCACGGATCGTGAACTTCGTTCCTTCTTCAATCGCGATTGGAGCGATCAGTTGAACGGATACAGTGATGTTGTCGCCAGGCATAACCATTTCAGTTCCTTCTGGAAGGTTAACCACACCAGTTACGTCCGTTGTACGGAAGTAGAACTGTGGACGGTATCCAGTGAAGAAAGGCTTATGACGGCCACCTTCTTCTTTAGTCAAAACGTATACTTGAGCAGTGAACTCAGTATGCGGTTTAACGGAAGCTGGTTTGCAAAGTACTTGACCGCGCTCGATTTGGTTACGGTCTACACCGCGAAGCAGGGCACCGATGTTGTCACCAGCTTGAGCGGAATCCAGCAATTTACGGAACATTTCAACGCCCGTAACGACGGATTTCTTAGTTTCTTCAGCGATACCAACGATTTCAACTTCGTCGCCCACTTTAACCGTTCCGCGTTCTACACGGCCTGTAGCAACCGTACCACGACCAGTGATGGAGAATACGTCCTCGACTGGCATAAGGAAAGGTTTGTCAGTGTCGCGCTCTGGAAGAGGGATGTACTCATCGATGATGTTGAACATTTCGATGATTTTTTGTGCCCACTCGCCGTCTGGGTTTTGCAGAGCTTCACGAGCAGAACCTTGGATGATTGGAGTGTCGTCGCCTGGGAACTCATATTCGTTCAGCAGGTCACGAACTTCCATTTCAACCAGTTCAAGAAGTTCAGCGTCTTCAACCATGTCGCATTTGTTCAGGAATACGACGATGTAAGGTACGCCTACCTGACGGGAGAGCAGGATGTGTTCGCGAGTTTGCGGCATTGGGCCGTCAGCTGCGGATACAACCAGGATCGCTCCGTCCATTTGAGCAGCACCAGTGATCATGTTTTTAACATAGTCGGCGTGCCCTGGGCAGTCAACGTGTGCATAGTGACGGTTAGGTGTTTCGTATTCCACGTGTGCAGTGGAGATTGTGATACCGCGTTCGCGCTCTTCTGGAGCTTTGTCGATTTGATCGAATGCTACTGCAGCACCACCGTAAGTTTTGGACAATACAGTCGTGATAGCAGCAGTCAGAGTAGTTTTACCATGGTCGACGTGACCGATAGTACCGATGTTAACGTGCGGTTTAGTACGTTCAAACTTAGCCTTTGCCATTTGAACAATTCCTCCTTAAATGGATTGAATATAGGTTTTATGTTTGAACTGACCGGTGTTTATGCAAGCAGTTCTGGATGTAATCGTACCGGTCAGGGTTTAAAACTCAAAAGCAGATATTACTCGTCAGATCCTTTGGACTTCGAAACAATTTCTTCAGCAATGTTCTTAGGAACTTCTTCGTAGTGGGAGAGTTCCATGGAGAACACGCCGCGTCCTTGGGTACCGGAACGAAGTGTCGTCGAGTATCCGAACATTTCGGAAAGAGGCACTTTCGCACGGATGATCTGAGCGCCGGAACGGTTATCCATACCTTCGATACGTCCGCGGCGGGAGTTCAGCATACCCATTACGTCGCCCATGTATTCTTCAGGCACCGTAACTTCGACTTTCATGATTGGCTCGAGCAGGACAGGTTTACACTTGTCTTTAGCCGCTTTAAGCGCCATGGAACCGGCAATCTTAAACGCCATCTCATTGGAGTCGACATCATGGTAAGAACCGTCTACGATTGTAGCTTTGATGTCTACAAGCGGGAAGCCGGCAAGAACACCATTCTTCATGGCTTCTTCAATACCATTCAGTGCAGGCTGGATGTATTCTCTTGGTACAGAGCCACCGACGATCTTGCTGTCAAACTGGCTGCCAGTACCTGCTTCGAGAGGTTCAAACTCAACCCAGACGTGACCGTATTGACCACGACCACCGGACTGACGAACGAATTTACCCTCAACGCGTGCAGCTTGACGGAAGGTTTCACGGTATGCAACCTGTGGTTTACCCACGTTGGTTTCTACCTTGAATTCACGACGCATACGGTCAATGATGATGTCGAGGTGAAGCTCACCCATACCAGCCAAAATTGTTTGGCCAGTCTCTTCATCTGTATGAGCACGCAGCGTAGGATCTTCTTCTGTCAATTTGCCCAAAGCAACGCCCATTTTGTCTTGGTCGGCTTTGGTTTTAGGCTCAACTGCGATTTCGATAACCGGATCCGGGAAGTTCATGGATTCCAGGATAACCGGAGCTTTCTCGTCGCAGAGTGTGTCGCCCGTACCGGTATCTTTCAAGCCTACGGCAGCCGCGATGTCACCGGAGTAAACTTCGCTGATTTCTTGACGGCTGTTCGCGTGCATCTGAAGGATACGTCCGATACGTTCGCGTTTGCCTTTGGTAGCGTTCAATACGTAAGAACCGGATTGAAGGATACCAGAGTATACGCGGAAGAACGTCAATTTACCAACATAAGGGTCGGTCATGATTTTGAATGCCAGAGCCGCGAACGGTTCTTCATCGGAAGAATGACGCTCAACTTCTGTACCGTCTTCAAGGTGACCTTGAATCGATGGTACATCAACTGGAGCTGGCAGATAATCGATAACAGCGTCCAGCATCAGCTGAACCCCTTTGTTGCGGTAAGAGGAACCACAGATAACCGGGAAGATCTTAACTTCGCAAACCCCTTTGCGGAGGGCTGCTTTCAGTTCCGGAATGGTGATTTCTTCACCTTCCAGATACTTCATTGTCAGGTCTTCGTCGAGTTCTGCGACTTTTTCGATCAGTTCAGCGCGAAGTTCTTCAACTTTGTCTTGGAACTCGGCCGGAACGTCGACCACCTCAATGTTTTGACCCAGGTCGTCTTTGTACATATGAGCTTTTTGCTCAACCAGGTCGATGATGCCCACGAAGTCGTTCTCCGCACCGATCGGCAATTGAATCGCTACTGCGTTCGCTTGCAGACGATCGCGCATGTCGTTAACGACGTTCAGATAGTCGGCACCGATAATATCCATTTTGTTTACATATGCGATCCGCGGAACGCCGTAGCGGTCAGCCTGTCTCCATACGGTTTCAGACTGAGGCTCAACGCCCTCTTTCGCACTGAAAACACCTACTGCCCCATCCAATACACGAAGGGAACGTTCAACTTCAACCGTGAAGTCAACGTGCCCTGGGGTGTCAATGATATTAACGCGGTGACCTTTCCACGAAGCGGTCGTCGCAGCGGAAGTAATCGTGATCCCGCGCTCCTGTTCCTGCTCCATCCAGTCCATTGTAGCCGCACCCTCGTGAACTTCACCGATTTTGTGCGTACGGCCTGTGTAGAACAAGATCCGCTCTGTGGTGGTCGTTTTACCAGCGTCAATATGCGCCATGATCCCGATGTTGCGTGTATTTTTCAAGGAGAACTCTCTTGCCATGAAAATAGTCTCCCTTCAAAATTGAAGTGTAATTTGTTGAGCCGAATCCTACCAGCGGTAGTGAGCAAACGCTTTGTTCGCTTCAGCCATTTTGTGAGTGTCCTCGCGTTTCTTAACGGAAGCGCCTGTGTTGTTGGAAGCGTCGATGATCTCAGCCGCCAAACGCTCTTCCATTGTCTTCTCACCGCGGTTGCGGGAGTAGTTCACGAGCCAACGTAATCCCAAAGACGTACGTCTTTCAGGTTTTACTTCAATCGGCACCTGGTAGTTGGCACCGCCGACACGGCGAGCTTTAACTTCCAGTACTGGCATGATATTTTTGATAGCTGCTTCAAACACTTCCATAGGATCTTTACCCGTACGTTCTTGAATCAGGTTGAACGAATTGTAAAGGATGCTTTGGGCAACACCTCTTTTACCATCCAGCATGATGCGGTTGATAAGGCGTGTAACCAGTTTGCTGTTGTACACCGGATCCGGCAATACGTCTCTCTTACTAACTGGACCTTTGCGTGGCATGGATATCCCCCTTTCTCAAGTCTTTGAATTCTTATAGAAATCAATTACGATTTTTTAGCTTTCGGACGTTTCGCGCCGTATTTGGAACGAGCTTGCATCCGGTTGTTCACACCTGCAGTATCAAGCGCACCGCGAACGATATGGTAACGTACACCTGGAAGGTCTTTTACCCGTCCACCGCGAACCAATACCACGCTGTGCTCTTGCAGGTTGTGTCCGATCCCCGGAATGTAAGCAGTCACCTCGATGCGGTTCGTCAAGCGAACACGGGCATATTTACGAAGCGCGGAGTTCGGTTTCTTCGGAGTCATTGTACCTACACGGGTGCAGACACCACGTTTTTGAGGAGCGCTAAGTCCTGTCTCTTCACGCTTCAGAGCGTTGTATCCTTTCTGCAATGCAGGGGACTTCGACTTGTAGATCTTAGCTTGACGTCCTTTGCGAACTAGCTGGTTAATTGTTGGCATGTTAGCCACCCCCTTCCCATAATACTTATCCTCATTACAAACCTCTTTTTAAGTCCACAGACCCAGGCGGTTCATAAAAGAACAAATGAAAAGTCTTTGCCGGAAGAACTCTGTTGATTTCTCCAACAAAAACGTTCCTTACCCTATGATTTAACGATGGCAGCCATCGCTGCGCCCACTTCAATTCCACATGCTTTACCCAAATGATGCATAGTATCCACATAGGTGATCTTCACTCCATGCTTACTGCAAAGAGCTTCAACCTTTGAAACGAGCCGGTGTTCCGCATCTTCCGCCACAAACACTTCGGCGGCTTGGCCCAATTCTACGAGTTTCATCGTTTGTTTGGCACCGATCTTGACATGAGCATCCTGTAATCCTTTATCATTAGACATTTTAATATCCTCCAAAAGCACAGGGGTACTTAACTACTCACGCACCTTTGCTATATTAGCACTTGCATTAGGCGATGTCAAGAATGTTTCAGGAAAGTTTTCGCGGAAGCAGCCCTTTTTCATGCCGCCTCCGCGCAAAACCGCCTGTATAGCAGTCTTTTACTCTACTGTTGCCGTTTCAAGCTCTTTGGAGTCCTGATCTTCGGCGTTCGGATCATCGAACTTGACGCTGCGGTAACGGTTCATACCGGTACCTGCAGGGATCAATTTACCGATGATGACATTTTCTTTCAGGCCGAGCAGCTGGTCAACCTTGCCTTTGATCGCCGCATCGGTAAGAACGCGTGTCGTCTCTTGGAAGGATGCCGCGGACAAGAAGGAATCGGTCTCCAGGGAAGCCTTGGTGATACCGAGCAGAACCGGTTTAGCCACCGCAGGCTCTTTTCCGGACAGGATTGCTTCTTTGTTCGCTGCTTCATATTCATGAATGTCGGTGAATGATCCAGGAAGAAGCGGTGTATCTCCCGCATCGACGATACGGATTTTACGCAGCATCTGCTTGATCATGACTTCGACGTGCTTATCGTTGATTTCTACGCCCTGGTTACGGTATACGCGCTGTACTTCCTGCAGAATGTAGTTCTGCACCCCGCGGATGCCTTTAATGCGCAGCATTTCTTTCGGGTCGATGGAACCGTCTGTCAGCTCGTCGCCGGCTTCGATTTCCTGACCTTCGCTTACGCGCAGACGGGAACCGTAGGTAACGGAGTACACTTTCGTTTCCGCTTCACCTTGGACTTCGATTTCACGACGGTCTTTCGCTTCGCGGATTTCCTTCACGACGCCGTCGATTTCACTGATAGTTGCTTGACCTTTCGGATTCCGGGCTTCGAAAAGCTCCTGAATACGCGGAAGACCTTGGGTAATATCGTCCCCTGCGACACCACCGGTATGGAACGTACGCATGGTAAGCTGGGTTCCTGGTTCACCGATGGATTGCGCGGCGATGATGCCGACTGCTTCCCCGATTTCCACGAATTTGCCTGTGGCCAGGTTGCGTCCGTAGCACTTCTTACATACGCCGTGACGGGCACGGCAGCTGAGTACCGAACGGATTTGCAGTTTTGTTACGCCGGAGTTGACGATCAGGTTTGCTTTATCCGAATCGATCAGCTCGTTGCGGTTAACCAGAATTTCGTTGGTTTCCGGATGACGAACCGTCTCGAAGCAGTAGCGTCCTTCAATACGGTCATACAGATCCTCGATAACTTCTTTACCATCCTGAATCCGGCTGACGGTAAAGCCTTTATCGGTACCGCAGTCTTCTTCGCGGACGATAACATCCTGGGCAACGTCTACCAGACGGCGTGTCAGGTAACCGGAGTCCGCTGTACGCAGCGCGGTATCCGCCAGACCTTTACGGGCACCGTGCGTCGACAGGAAGTACTCGAGGACGGTCAGGCCTTCACGGAAGTTGGATTTGATCGGGAGTTCGATAATCCGGCCGGATGGGTTCGCCATCAGACCCCGCATGCCGCCGAGCTGAGTAATCTGCGATTTGTTACCCCGTGCTTTGGAATCAACCATGAGCATGATGGAGTTAAAGCGGTCCATGGATTTCATCAGGATGTCCGTAATGTCATCCTTCGCCTTGGACCAAATATCGATAACGCGGTCGTACCGTTCTTCGTTCGTAATCAAGCCGCGGCGGTATTGGTTTGTAACGACTGCAACCTTCTCGTCGGATTCCTTCAGGATCGCCTGTTTCTCATCAGGAACGATAACGTCGGATACCGCAACGGTTACGCCGGCACGCGTCGAATACGTGAAGCCGAGCTGCTTGATTTTGTCCAGAATAACGGAAGTTTCCGTCGTGTGGTAAATCTCGAAGCAGCGGGCAATGATTTGACCCAGATACTCTTTACCAACAGCGCTGCTTATAGGCAGGTCGTACATGCGCTCGCGGATGTCCGCGCCTTTTTCATAGACGAAATATTT
The DNA here is from genome assembly GCF_002224835.1 of Paenibacillus sp. SSG-1. NCBI lineage: Bacteria > Bacillati > Bacillota > Bacilli > Caryophanales > Paenibacillaceae > Paenibacillus > Paenibacillus sp. SSG-1. Next base: position 7,003,733 of record NZ_MBRK01000001.1, on the reverse strand, counting down.
TTCCGGCGTTCCGTTGAACAGATTGTCGCGGGTTGCTTCGTTAATGTACGGGAAGCTGCTCGGAAAAATTTCGTTGAAAATGATGCGTCCGACGGTCGTCAAGAGCATTGCGTCCTGCTGCTTGTCGGTAAAGCTCGTTTTACCAAGCGCTTTTACCGGAATGGCTACCCGTGCATGCAGACCTGCGGTTCCGCGTTGGTAAGCCGATACGGCTTCGTTCACGGAGCTCAGGATCATACCGGAACCTTTCTCTTCCTTGTTGTCCATGGTCAGATAGAAAGATCCGAGAACCATATCCTGCGAAGGAGTTACGACAGGTTTACCGTCTTTAGGGTTCAAAATGTTGCCGGAGGCCAGCATGAGGATACGGGCTTCAGCCTGTGCCTCAGCGGACAGCGGAACGTGAACCGCCATCTGGTCACCGTCGAAGTCGGCGTTGTAAGCCGTACATACGAGCGGATGCAGACGGATCGCGTGACCTTCCACCAGGATCGGTTCAAACGCCTGGATACCGAGACGGTGAAGCGTAGGGGCACGGTTCAGCAGAACCGGATGCTCTTTAATGACTTCTTCGAGAACGTCCCAGACTTCCGGACTCACGCGCTCAACCTTACGTTTGGCGCTCTTAATGTTATGGGCGAGGCCCTTGTTTACAAGTTCTTTCATGACAAACGGCTTGAACAGTTCCAGCGCCATTTTCTTCGGCAGACCGCACTGATACATTTTCAGGTACGGACCAACGACGATAACGGAACGGCCGGAATAGTCAACACGTTTACCGAGCAGGTTTTGCCGGAAACGTCCTTGCTTACCTTTCAGCATGTGGCTGAGGGATTTCAGCGGACGGTTGCCTGGTCCAGTAACCGGACGGCCGCGGCGGCCGTTGTCGATCAGGGCGTCAACCGCTTCCTGCAGCATCCGTTTTTCGTTCTGAACGATGATATCCGGAGCTCCCAGGTCAAGCAGACGCTTCAAGCGGTTGTTCCGGTTGATCACGCGGCGGTACAGGTCGTTCAGGTCAGACGTTGCAAAACGTCCGCCGTCCAGCTGTACCATCGGGCGCAGTTCCGGAGGGATAACCGGCAATACGTCCATGATCATCCACTCTGGCTTGTTGCCGGAGTTGCGGAAAGCCTCGATGACTTCCAGACGCTTGATCGCACGGTTACGGCGTTGGCCTTGAGCCGTGCGCAGCTCTTCCTTCAGAAACTCGAGTTCCTTTTCGATATCGAGATCCTGCAGCAGCTTCTTGATCGCTTCAGCACCCATGCCCGCTTGGAAACCGTAGCCGTATTTTTCACGGTAGCTGCGGTATTCTTTCTCGGACAGGAGCTGTTTCTTCTCCAGAGGCGTATCTCCAGGGTCGGTTACTACATAAGATGCAAAGTAAATGATCTCTTCCAGAGATCTTGGCGACATATCCAAAGCGAGACCCATACGGCTCGGAATACCTTTAAAGTACCAGATATGGGATACAGGAGCTGCCAGCTCAATATGACCCATCCGTTCGCGGCGCACCTTCGCGCGGGTAACTTCTACGCCGCAGCGATCGCAGACTACGCCTTTGTAACGGACACGCTTATATTTGCCGCAATGGCATTCCCAGTCTTTTTGCGGTCCAAAAATCCGTTCGCAGAACAGGCCTTCTTTCTCCGGTTTGAGCGTACGGTAATTGATGGTTTCCGGCTTTTTCACTTCTCCGCGGGACCATGAACGAATTTTCTCCGGGGATGCAAGCCCGATCTTCATGAATTCGAAATTGTTAACGTCCAACAAGGAGCAACCCTCCTTAACCTAGTCCTAATGATTTGAACCGTGAATGAGGACGGACGGTATTCCCGCCCGCCTTCACACGGTCTTTATTCCACTCCGACTTCTTCGCCTTCCAGGTTGAGGCTCAGCTTATCGCCGGCTGCCTCGTCTTCATCATCGAGCTCTTTCATCTCGATCTCCTGCTCGTCACCGCTCAGGATCTTAACATCCATACCGAGGGATTGAAGCTCTTTGATCAGAACCTTGAACGATTCAGGAACACCCGGTTCCGGAACGTTCTCGCCTTTAACGATGGACTCGTAGGTTTTCACCCGGCCGACCACATCGTCGGATTTGACGGTCAGGATCTCTTGCAGTGTATATGCGGCGCCGTATGCTTCCAGCGCCCAAACTTCCATCTCACCGAAGCGCTGTCCGCCGAACTGGGCTTTACCACCCAGAGGCTGCTGCGTAACGAGCGAGTATGGTCCAGTTGAACGAGCATGGATTTTATCGTCAACCATGTGGGCCAGCTTGATCATGTGCATGACGCCGACGGTAACTTCACGTTCGAACATCTCGCCCGTGCGGCCGTCGTACAGACGCGTCTTACCGTTGCGCTGCATGCCGGCTTCTTCCATGGTGTCAAATACGTCATATTCATTGGCACCGTCGAATACCGGCGTAGCCACGTGAATACCAAGACGCATGGCCGCAAAGCCCAAGTGGACTTCCAGAACCTGCCCGATATTCATCCGGGAAGGTACCCCCAGCGGGTTCAGTACGACCTGAACAGGCGTACCGTCCGGCAGGAACGGCATATCTTCTTCCGGCAGAATGCGGGCCACGACCCCTTTGTTACCGTGACGTCCGGCCATTTTGTCACCTTCAGAAATCTTACGCTTCTGAGCGATGTACACCCGAACCAGTTGGTTTACACCAGGAGGCAGCTCGTCGCCGTTCTCACGGGTAAACACTTTAACGTCCACGATAATCCCGTCACTACCATGCGGTACGCGCAGGGAGGTGTCGCGCACTTCACGCGCCTTCTCACCGAAGATGGCGTGCAGCAGTCGCTCTTCCGCCGTCAGCTCCGTTACGCCTTTCGGTGTAACTTTACCGACGAGAATGTCGCCGGCGCTGATTTCGGCACCGATCCGGATAATGCCGCGCTCGTCGAGGTTCTTGAGAGCTTCCTCGCCGACGTTCGGAATATCGCGGGTAATTTCTTCCGGTCCGAGCTTGGTGTCGCGCGCTTCGGATTCGTATTCCTCGATGTGAATCGAAGTGTACACATCTTCCTTCACCAGCTTCTCGCTGAGGAGGATGGCATCCTCGTAGTTATAACCTTCCCAGGTCATGAATGCTACGACAACGTTACGTCCAAGAGCCAACTCGCCCATTTCCGTCGAAGGTCCGTCCGCGAGGATGTCGCCCTTCTTGATGACGTCGCCTCTCTTCACGATCGGGCGCTGGTTGATGCATGTGCCTTGGTTCGAACGCATAAATTTGTGTAATTTATGTTTAACGATGTCGCCTTTGACTTCTTTGCCGTCCACGGTCTCGATGCGGCGCACCCAGATTTCGTTGGCGGAAGAACGTTCAACTACACCGTCATATTTGGAAACGATACATACTCCGGAATCCTTCGCAGACTTGTGTTCCATTCCTGTACCAACCAGCGGAGCTTTAGGTACGAGAAGCGGCACAGCCTGACGCTGCATGTTCGATCCCATCAGGGCGCGGTTGGAGTCATCGTTCTCGAGGAACGGAATGAGCGCCGTTGCGACCGATACGACCTGTTTCGGCGAAACGTCCATGTAGTCCACGCGATCGCTCGGCATCGGCAAGATGTTGTCGGACTGCTTGTTGTAACGGACGATAACCATATCCTCCGCGAACGTGCCGTCTTCATTCAGCTTCGCGTTTGCCTGTGCGACCACATAGTTGTCTTCCTCGTCAGCTGTCAGGTAGTCGATCTGGTCGGTTACAACACCCGTCTTCGGATCGACCCAACGGTACGGAGCTTCGATAAAGCCGTATTCGTTGATCCGTGCGAACGTAGACAACGAGTTGATCAAGCCGATGTTCGGACCTTCCGGCGTCTCGATTGGACACATCCGGCCGTAGTGACTGTGATGGACGTCACGAACTTCAAAGCCCGCGCGCTCACGCGTCAAACCGCCGGGTCCGAGTGCAGACAGACGGCGTTTGTGCGTCAGTTCAGCAAGCGGGTTGGTCTGGTCCATAAACTGGGACAGCTGGGAGCTTCCGAAGAACTCTTTGATCGACGCGATAACCGGTCGAATGTTGATCAGGGCTTGCGGCGTGATGACATTCGCATCCTGGATGGACATTCTTTCGCGTACGACACGTTCCATACGGGACAGACCGATACGGAACTGGTTCTGCAGCAATTCACCGACCGAACGCAGACGACGGTTACCAAGGTGGTCGATATCGTCCGTGTCGCCGATGCCATGCAGCAGGTTAATAAAGTAGCTGATCGAGGAAATAATATCAGCAGGCGTAATATGTTTAACCGATTTATCAATATTACCGTTCGCAATCACTTTAACGACCTTGCCGTCTTCGATCGGGGAGAATACGTCGATGCTCTGCATCGGAATGTCATCGGCATCAAGCACACCATTGGCAACATGGTACGTCTTGTGTCCGACATTCTTCTCCAGGTGCGGCAGGATTTCGTCAAGGAGACGGCGGTCCACCATTTGTCCGGCTTCGGCAATGATCTCACCGGTATCGGTATCGATCAGTGATTCAGCAAGACGCTGGTTGAACAGACGGTTTTTGATATGCAGCTTTTTATTGATTTTATAGCGGCCGACATTGGCCAGGTCATAACGCTTTGGATCAAAGAAGCGCGCTACCAGCAAGCTCTTCGCATTGTCGAGGGTAGGCGGCTCGCCCGGACGGAGGCGTTCGTAAATTTCGATGAGCGCTTTTTCCGTGGAATCGGTGTTGTCTTTGTCCAGCGTGTTGCGGATGTATTCGTCGTTGCCGAGCAGGTCCAAAATTTCGGCGTCGCTGCCGAAACCAAGCGCCCGCAGCAAAACGGTAACCGGGATTTTACGGGTACGGTCGATCCGGACATACATGATGTCCTTTGCATCCGTCTCCAGTTCAAGCCAGGCACCACGGTTTGGAATCACTGTTGCAGTGTAGGTTTTCTTACCGTTCTTATCGACTTTCGTGCTGAAATAGACGCTAGGAGAGCGTACCAACTGGCTGACAATGACCCGTTCTGCACCGTTGATAATAAATGTACCGGTCTCCGTCATCAGCGGGAAATCTCCCATGAATACTTCCTGTTCTTTGACTTCTCCGGTTTCTTTGTTGATGAGCCGTACTTTCACCCGAAGCGGCGCCGCATACGTCACGTCACGCTCTTTCGCGTCATCGACGGTGTATTTGGGTTCGCCCAGGCTGTAGTCGATGAACTCCAGCACCAAATTGCCCGTAAAATCCTGAATTGGCGAGATATCCTGGAACATTTCGCGCAATCCTTCCTCCAAAAACCATTCATATGATTTCTGTTGGATTTCGATCAGGTTCGGAATCTCAAGTACTTCATTAATTCGTGCATAACTTCGCCGAGTGCGTCGACCATACTGAACAAGATGTCCTGCCAACTTTAACTCACCCCTCATGTCTACTCACTTTAAAAATTGATTGCGAACCTCTGTTTGGAACCTTATAATGGATTCATGCAGAGGATTCATCCACAAATAAAGAAAAGCCCTTACCCGAATGCTTTCGAACAAAGAGCAACTTATCCATGGTCTTGCCTTCTAAACATAGAAGTGACTTCATATCCAGTAGATTTGCCCAAAATGTACATATTATACGTGGACATGCCCTATTTTATGCATATCTCCGCATAAAAACTTTTGACATTTCAGCCAACTAAAGACAAGAAGCCTATCCTAATACTGACATTTTATAATAATATCACACATGATTTTTCAAGTCAATAGTCCTATTGCATATTATTGAAAAGATTTTGTAGCCTTAAAAATCCGGTACCCTTTATCTTTGGTGACTTCCTCCACCTGTGCGAACAAGCTCTCCAGCTTCGCCTTTGCCGATGGTGCCCCCTGCTTCTTCTGAATCACGATCCACAAGGTTCCACCTTCACGAAGATGCTCATACGCCTGCTCGAAAATCCGATGCACCGTTTCCTTGCCCGCACGAATCGGCGGATTGGTCAGGATGACATCGAAAGCTTTCCCTTCTACCTGCTGCAGCAGATCGCTCTCCAGAATCGTCACGTTCGTAATTCCGTTCAGCCTGGCGTTTTCCTTGGCGAGTTCCACTGCACGGCTGTTCACATCCAGCATCGTCACATGCCCATCCCCGGCCAGTCTTGCCGCCACCAGTCCGATAGGACCGTACCCGCAGCCCACATCCAGAACCTCGGCCCCCTGCGGAATATCCATCGCTTCGATCAGTACCTTGCTGCCAAAATCAATTCCCTTCTTGGAAAACACCCCGGCATCGCTCGTGAACTTGTAGACTGCACCCCGCAGTCGCTCTTCCAGACTCCGCCGGTCATGTCCGGCTTCGGGCTGGTTGGAATAGTAATGCTGTGACATGCTTTCCCTCCGAATCCTTGGTTTCATTACACAGGATCCCCTGGTTCTAGTCGTTTAGTCACAAGGGATGCGGTTTTACAAAAACAAACCCCTTGAATGATCAAGGGGTTTGCTATGTGCTTCAACTGAGAAGGAATTACTTCACTTCTACAGTAGCGCCTGCTTCTTCCAATTTAGCTTTAACGGATTCAGCTTCTTCTTTACCCACTTTTTCTTTCAGTGGTTTTGGAGCGTTGTCAACGAGTTCTTTAGCTTCTTTCAAGCCAAGACCTGTGATTTCGCGAACGGCTTTGATAACGTTGATTTTGGAAGCACCAGCGTTAGCCAGGATTACGTCGAATTCAGTTTGCTCAGCAGCTTCAGCTGCGCCAGCGCCGCCGCCAACTACAGCTACTGGAGCTGCAGCAGTTACGCCGAATTCTTCTTCGATTGCTTTAACCAGGTCGTTCAGTTCCAAAACAGTCATACCTTTGATTGATTCCAAGATTTGCTCTTTACTCATGGTTGAACCTCCATTTTATAATAAAATTATTTTTTGTTTACTTTTAAGCTGTCAGAACGGGAAGCTTACGCTCCTTGTTCTTCTTTCTCAGCCACAGCCTTAACTGCAAGCGCGAAGTTGCGAACTGGAGCTTGAAGCACGCTGAGGAGCATGGAAAGGAGACCTTCGCGGGATGGCAGTTCTGCCAACGCCTTGATTTGGTCAACGCCGACTACACGGCCTTCAACCACGGCACCTTTCAGTTTCAAAGCTTCGTTCTTCTTAGCAAAATCGTTAAGGATTTTAGCTGGTGCTACGGCGTCTTCTGCACTGAATGCGATAGCTGTTGGACCGGTCAATACTTCGTCCAGTTCAGTCAGCTCAGCAGCGGCAGTCGCACGGCGCAGCAAAGTGTTCTTCAACACTTGGAATTCAACACCCGCTTCGCGAAGCTGCTTACGCAGTTCGGTAGCTTGGGCAACGTTCAATCCGCGGTAGTCGGCCACTACTGTCGTTGCACTTTCGCGCAATTTCGCAGTTACCGCATCTACAGCTTCTTGTTTCGCTTGAATCACTTTTGCGTTTGCCAATGTCTACACCTCCTGAAAGTTTCAATGACTGTCCAGCCGGACTTGCCGGCCGCCAGTTCGATCTACGTCGGAGTCCGCTTCGAGTCTGAGTACTCTTGGCTTCTCCGATTTCATAGGCAAGTAAAAAGCCTCCGTAGATTTACGAAGGCCTGATGAATGATGATTGTCCGGGCAAAGCGCAGGAAAATCATATATATTCTATCACAACACCTCGGTAGGAAATTAAGCCCTTAGGCACCTACTGTCTACGGTAAGCATATTCAACTTTAGTGGTCGGTCACAAGGACCTAAACAACAACTTTTATATAGTAACAGATAACTCAGAACGAGTCAACGATAACTTATTTAAAGGTTGCTGTATTCACGCGTGCGCTTGGTCCCATCGTCGAGGATACGGCGATCCCCTTCAGATAAACACCTTTTGCAGCAGCTGGTTTAGCACGGTTGAGTGCGTCGATGAGAGATTTGAGGTTCTCATTCAGTTTGGCCGCATCAAAAGATACTTTACCGATCGGTGCGTGAATTTGACCTGCTTTGTCCAGACGGTATTCGATTTTACCGGCTTTGATTTCTTGAACAGCCTTGGCAACATCGAACGTAACTGTTCCTGCTTTAGGGTTAGGCATAAGGCCTTTACCACCGAGCAGACGACCCAGTTTACCGACTTCGCTCATCATATCAGGTGTAGCGACGCAGACGTCGAATTCGAACCAGCCTTGTTGGATCTTGTTGATCATGTCTTGATCGCCAACAAAATCTGCGCCAGCCGCTTCCGCTTCCTTCGCTTTGTCACCTTTCGCAAATACCAATACGCGTTGTGTTTTACCCGTGCCATGAGGCAGGACAACAACACCACGAACGGCTTGGTCTTGTTTACGTGGGTCAACGCCCAAACGAACTGCAACTTCAACGGTTTCGTCGAACTTGGCAGTCGCAGCCTTTTTCACAAGCTCTACAGCTTCTGCTGGCTCGTATACTGCTTCGCTGTCGATCAGCTTGGCAGCTTCAACATACTTCTTACCATGTTTAGCCATGTTTGTTCCTCCTTTGTGGTTTTAGCGGATATTCCTCCCACATGTGCCGGCCTCATAGGCCGGGTGTCGCAAGAAAAACCGGATTAGTCTTCGATTGTGATACCCATGCTGCGCGCAGTACCTTCAACCATACGCATAGCTGCTTCAACGGAAGCTGCGTTCAGGTCAGGCATTTTTTGCTCAGCGATTTCACGGACAGTGCTGCGTTTAACGGTAGCGACTTTCTTCTTGTTAGGTTCGCCGGACCCCTTCTCGATTTTGGCAGCTACGCGAAGCAGAACTGCAGCCGGTGGAGTTTTGGTAATGAACGTAAAGGAACGATCCTCAAATACCGAAATTTCAACCGGAATGATCAGACCAGCTTGATCAGCGGTACGAGCGTTGAATTCTTTACAGAATGCCATGATGTTGACACCTGCTTGACCCAATGCTGGACCTACTGGCGGCGCCGGATTCGCTTTACCTGCAGGGATTTGCAGTTTAACAACCTTGATTACCTTCTTTGCCATGTAAGACACCTCCTTCAAAAGTGGTTAGCGGGCCTCGAGGCCCTCCCACAAGAAACCTGAAGAACATTATATCTTCTCCACCTGAGTATAATCCAGCTCAAGCGGGGTTTCCCGTCCAAACATGTTGACGTGTACCTTCAGCTTGCTCTTGTCGACGAGAATTTCTTCTACCGAGCCAACAAAATTCGCAAAAGGACCAACTTTGATACGTACGGATTCTTTAATATCGAATTCGATCTTCGGCTTCGGCTCTTCCATACCCATATGCTTCAGAATCTGTTCCACTTCTTCCGGAAGCAAAGGCGTCGGCTTGGAACCCGAACCCGTCGAACCGACAAATCCCGTAACCCCTGGCGTATTGCGTACAACGTACCAGGAATCGTCAGTCTGGATCATTTCCACCAAGACATATCCGGGGTAAACCTTTCTCATGACGACCTTTTTCTTGCCGTCCTTGTTTACCACTTCTTCTTCCATCGGAACAAGAACGCGGAAAATCTTGTCTTCCATGCCCATGGACTCAACGCGTTTTTCCAAATTGGCTTTGACCTTATTCTCATACCCAGAGTAGGTATGAACTACGTACCATCTTTTTTCCATATCAAGCCACCCGGGACCCTTCTTAAATAATCGCTTCGATCACAGCGGAAATGCCGATATCTAGAACCCAAAAATAAATCGTGACGATCGCAATGGTGCCAAGTACGATAAGCGTGTAATTCGTCAACTCTTTACGATTAGGCCAGCGAACTTTTTTAAGTTCCGCCCAGCTTTCAGAGAAAAAGGAAAACAGAGACTTGAAACCTTTCACGCCGACTACACCTCCAAAAAACTATCTGGTTTCGCGATGAGGAGTTTGCTCGTTACAAAACTTGCAAAATTTCTTCATCTCCATGCGGTCGGGGTGATTTCGCTTGTTTTTGGTAGTCGTATAGTTTCTTTGTTTGCAATTCGTACAAGCCAAAGTGATAATTACCCGCATGCTGTGCACCTCCCGAAGACGTCCTTCTATTTCAGAAGAGTCAATATTGATCCCTAGTAGGAAACAGCCTAAACTTTTCATCGCTGAAAAGAAAAAAAACCGTTCCTGCGAAATGAACGATTAAGCTCGTGCCGAAGCCTTTGCTCTCTCATTCATTAAAACACGCGAATTTAGGCCTACCTAAAACACTTTATCACAAGGGTCAAACCATGTCAACGAAAGAATGGCCTTGTCAATACGCGTTTAAAAACCACGATTCCCTGTCGTTTCAAGCCTTTTTTCTCATCATAAGCCGCCTGCATTCATTTACCAGTATGATTCATTCGTCCAGAGGTTAAACCTCGGCACTTCCGAGTGAATAAAAAAAGACTCCTTACGAGCCTTTCTTCACCTTAGCGTCTGTTCAATTGTCGCGAACTTCCAAATATCTCTCCAGCTTGCGCTTGACCCGCTGCAGAGCATTATCGATCGATTTCACATGCCGTTTCAAATCCACCGCAATTTCCTGATAGGAGCGGCCGTCCAAATACAGCATCAGCACTTTGCGCTCCAAGTCGCTCAGAATCTCGGACATCTTGTCCTCGAGTCCGACGAACTCTTCCTGGTTAATAATCAGCTCTTCCGGATCGCATCCCTGCGAGCCGCAAATCACGTCAAGCAGCGTACGGTCGGAGTCCTCATCATAGATAGGCTTGTCCAATGACACGTAAGAATTCAGCGGGATATGCTTCTGTCTCGTCGCGGTCTTGATCGCCGTAATGATCTGCCTCGTAATGCACAGCTCGGCAAAAGCCTTGAACGAGGACTGCTTGTCCCCTCTGAAATCACGGATCGATTTGTATAAACCGATCATGCCTTCCTGGATGATATCCTCGCGGTCGGCGCCGATCAGAAAATAAGATCTGGCTTTGGCCCGCACGAAATTCCGGTACTTGTTAATCAAGTACTCCAGCGCTTCACTGTCACCTTCGCGGAAATATTCGACTACGTCCTCATCCGTCTTGTAATCATAATCAGATAACATTAACTCTTTAAGGTCGACGCTCACCAAGAAACCCCCCGGCTGCAACGCAAGGTACCCGTTACTCGTGAAATATACGAACAGTATAAATGATGCTCTCCAAGCCGTCAACCACGGATTATCCAAAAAAGAACAGCGATAGCAAAATTGTCAAGAGCTGCAAATTTGTCATTTCATACAAAAGTTGGCTATTCCCGCCGCCATCGTTCGAAGATTTCGCGGATGTCCGGCGACAGCTTGCTGTCCAGCGTATTGCGCGTCGATCTGGCCTGATCTTCCTTGATCCGCTTCTGGATCATCTGCTCGCTGTTCTCCACTTCGATCAGCAGCTCCCGGGCGGACAAGCGAAGCGCTCCCCGCGCGAAGATGACATGCTGTTCGATCAAATCGCTGGTCGCCACATAAATCTGCCTGCTTCGCCGGGTCAGCTCTCCAACAAGACGCTCAATGCATTCGTCCGCCGTCTCCTTCTCCTTCGTAAAGTACACCTGGACCTTGCTCTGCGAAAAGGATTTGCCCAGACCCGGCACCCGGTAGGCGTCAAATACCGCGATCACTTTTCTTCCGGAAAAAGCCTGGTAATCGGCCAGCCTGGCCAGCAGCTCGTCCCTGGCCTCCTGCATGCTGATCTGCGACAGCTCTGCAAGGGACGGCCATCCGCCGATCATGTTATAGCCATCGACCAGAAGCACATCGCGCAAAGCCGCCATTCCGGCTAACCTTGGGTGCGGCGCCGGCGCAGAACTTCGTACATCACGACTCCCGCGGCCACGGAAGCGTTAAGCGAGTTGATTTGACCTTTCATGGGGAGTTTCACCAAAACATCGCATTTTTCGCGGATCAGTCTGCCCATGCCTTTCCCTTCGTTACCGATGACTACGGCGACGGGGCCGTCAAACACATTCGTGTCGTACATCTCGGAGGAAGCCGACACGTCGGTACCGACGACCCAAATCCCTCTCTCTTTCAGCTCCTCAATGGTCTGCCCCAGGTTCGTTACGCGTGCGACCGGGACGTATTCGGCGGCGCCGGCGGACGTCTTGGACACGGTCGCGGTAACCTGCGCCGACCGGCGTTTCGGCACGATTACCCCATGAACGCCGGTGCAGTCCGCGGTCCGGAGAATGGAGCCGAGGTTGTGCGGATCTTCGATCTCATCCAACAGCAAGATGAACGGCGCCTCCCCCTTGGCTTCCGCTGCCTGCAGGATGTCCTCCACTTCGGCGTAGGCATAAGGCGCCGCCTGCGCGACCACCCCTTGATGCTGCATGCCCGGCGCCATCTGGTCCAGCTTGCGCTTGTCCACCTGCTGAATGACGACGCCAAGCTTTTTGGCCTCGAAAATGATCGGCTGCGTCAGATGCTTTTGGGCATTTTCCGCAATCCATATTTTATTGATCGTCCGCCCGGATCGAAGCGCTTCGGTGACCGAATGCTTCCCGGCAATGATTTCTTCCTCCATCGATTTTCCTCCTGATTCTTATTGCCTGTGATGGCCTGCCATCTTATTTCTTCTTGGGCAGCTGCTCTATGAACTTGATCCCCGTGTCGATTAACTCCTGCATGCGCCCGAACTGCCCGGTATAGTACAAGTATCCGATCAGGGACTCGAAAGCGGTGGCATGCCGGTATTCCAGCACGTCGGCATTTTTCGGAATGGTGCCCGACTTGGCGTTGCGGCCTTGGCGGACTACGTCGCGCTCCTCTTCAGTCAGCATCTCCTCCAGCGCGCCGATAATCCGGCTCTGGGCCTTGGCCGAGACAAGTCCGGTCGCCGAACGGTGCAGCTGATTGGGCCGCAGATTCGTCTTGGAGATCAAATATTGGCGGATGGCCACCTCATAGATAGCATCGCCAATATAAGCCAAGACGATCGGCGGAATCAGCCGGGCCGGCTTGGATGGCGGGTAGCTGAACATCCAGCTTCCCGCACTTTCCGGCAGCAGTTCGTTGCCGTCCGCCCCGCTCATTTGCGGCGCCAGCGCATGCCCTGCGCCGTATCCTCCAGCAGAATTCCCTTGGCCGCGAGCTCGTCGCGGATTTCATCCGCGCGGCCCCAGTTTTTGTTCTTCCGGGCTTCGGCACGCTCGGCGATCAGCTGCTCCACTTCCTCGTCCAGAAGCTCGGCCTTTTCCTCGAAATAGAGCCGCAGCACCGCGTTCAATTCGTCAAAAGCCGCCAGCATCGCCCGCAGTTCCGCAGGGTTCGCCACAGGCTCCTGAAGCAGCAGATTGGCTTCGCTCACCCATTCGAATACGGAGGTAATCGCATCCGGCGTATTGAAATCATCGTTCATTTTTTCATAGTAGGAAGCGAGAATCGCATCCAGCTTCTGCTGCACGGATTCGCGGACCGGACCGTTTCCGTCCGGAGCCACCGTATCCAGGCGGTGCTTCATATTCGTGACGGCGTTGGCGATCCGCTCCACGCTGTTCATCGCCTGATCCATCGTCTCGCTGTTGAAGTTGAGCGGATTGCGGTAATGCGTGGACAGCATGAAGTAGCGGATTGCTTCTTTTTTATATTGGGCGCGCAGATCTTTGACCAAAATGCCGTTTCCGAGCGATTTCGACATTTTCTCGTTATTGATCTTGATATACCCGTTATGCATCCAGTAGTTGGCCAGCGGCTTGCCGGTCAAAGCTTCCGACTGCGCAATTTCGCACTCGTGATGCGGAAACTGCAGGTCCTGTCCGCCTCCGTGGATATCCAACGTGTCGCCAAGGTAGCGGCGGGCCATGGCCGAGCATTCGATGTGCCAGCCAGGGCGGCCGTCGCCCCAAGGGCTTGCCCAGTAAATCTCTCCCGGCTTCGCGGCTTTCCAAAGCACGAAGTCTTCCGGGCTTTCCTTCCGCTCGTCGACGCCGATCCGGATGCCGAACTGCAGCTCCTCCAGCTTCTGATGCGAAAGCTTGCCGTAACCCGCAAATTTGCCGGTCCGGTAGAAGACGTCGCCCCCTTTTTCGTAAGCGAAGCCTTCGTCTTCCAGCTCCTTGATAAAGGCGATGATGTTATCCATGTTCTCCGTCACCCGCGGGTTGATCGTCGCCTTATGAATGCCCAGCCCGTCGAGGTCTTCGTAGTACGCTTTAATAAACGTATCCGCCACCACCGGCACGGTGCTGTTCATCTGCTCGGCCTTGCGGATCAGCTTGTCGTCCACGTCCGTGAAGTTCACCACGTAATTGACTTCGTTGCCGATCTGCTCCAGATACGCGCGAACGACGTCGAAAAAGATCATCGGACGCGCATTCCCGATATGAATGTAGTCGTATACGGTCGGACCGCACACGTACATGTTCACCTTTCCCGGCTGCTTCGCCACAAACTCTTCTTTCGCCCGGATCATCGTATTATAAATTTGAAGGGACATATCCACATTTCCTTTCATCCATGAAATTCGCTGCTTCTTTATTTCGAACGTGCTCCAGCCGGGGTTTCCTCCTGCTGCAGCCGGTTGCTTTCCGTTTGTAGTCTTTCCAATTCACCGCGAAGCTGTTCGATCTCCTGCTGCATGCTGCGCAGCGAATCGACGATCGGGTCAGGCAGCTGGTGACTGAGGCGGTCCACCCGGCGCCCGTCCTGCTTCACGATTCTTCCCGGAATGCCCACCACCGTGCTGTTCGAGGGGACTTCCTTCAGAACGACCGAGTTGGCTCCGATGTTGCACTGGTCGCCGACCGTAAACGATCCCAGCACTTTCGCGCCGGACGCAATGACGACATTGTTGCCGATGGTCGGATGCCGTTTGCCTTTTTCCTTCCCGGTGCCCCCGAGGGTAACGCCCTGGTAAATGACGACGTCGTCCCCTATCTCACAAGTCTCCCCGATGACCACACCCATGCCATGGTCGATGAACAGGCGCTTGCCGATCTTCGCTCCGGGATGGATCTCGATCCCCGTCATGAAGCGGCTGACCTGGGAAATCACGCGCGCCAGCGTAAACCACCGGCGTTTGTACAGTGCATGCGCAACCCGATGAGCCCAGATGGCATGCAGCCCGGAATAGGTGAAAATGACCTCGAACAGACTTCTGGCCGCCGGATCATTCTCGAATACGGTTTGGATATCCGATTTCATGTGCTTGAACATATCCGTTCCCCTCTTTGCTTCTTCTGTTCTCCATCGTTTCGTGGAGGCACAACCCCTTCTCGTCCTGACAACAAAAGCGATCATCGACGCTTGTTCATCGAAGCCCAACACGCTCAGCGAAGATTCTTTCAACAAAAAACGCCCCTGCAGCATCATGCTGCAGAGACGTTATACGCGCGGTCCCACTCTGCTTGGGCCTTGCTGCTGACGTGCCCGCCGGTAATTCCGGCAGACTGCATCGCAAACGAAAAGCCCCACTTTCTGTCCTCATAACGGCGGACGTCCGGCACAGTCTAACGGGGGAGACCCTCCTCCGCTCATCCATGCAGCTCACAGGTGCATTTCCACTGCCGGCCAATAGGTAACTTCCAGCCTGAAGGGAAGCTTGCGCCTCCCTTGCGGTCACCCTCTCTGTCAATGGCGTGATCAATGTACTTCTCCTGATCTTCGCTGATCGCACATTGGATCATTCGGCACTCCCTGTAACAGCGGGGCCGAAATGATTTTGCTTGTAATTATAGCCGATAAGTCGTCTTACTGACAAGAAGTGTTTCAGGGAGCTTATGGGTTAGAATATGCTGTGATTACAAGAAAGAATCCACTTATGCTCCCTTAATTTGCGATTTCAGCCGCTCGATCACGCGTCCGCGGCCCAGCAGGAAGATCGTCTCGTTCAGATCGCGGCCATGCATCTGGCCGGTCAGCGCGACGCGGATCGGCATAAAGAGCTGCTTGCCTTTCACGCCGGTCTCCTTCTGAACCTCTTTAATAAGCGCGGCAATATGCGAAGCGGTATACTCCTCCGAGGCTTCGATCTTCGCCAGCAGCGCCGACAATACAGTAGGTACCTGCTCCTCAGCCAGCACCGGCAGGGCTTCCTGATCGATTTCCAGATGAGTGCGGAAGAACACCTCCGACAGATCGACAATATCCGATGCGGCTGTCATCTGTTCCTGATAGAGGGCGACCAGCTTGCGCGTCCATGCCTTCTGCTCCTCATCCAGTTCAGCCGGCAGGCGGCTCGCCCGCTGCAAGTGCGGAATCGCCAGCTCCGTAATCCGGTCGGTATCGGCATTCTTAATGTACGTATTGTTCAGATGAGCCAGCTTGTTCTGATCGAACACGGCCGGGCTCTTCGACAGACGGTCCGGATTGAAGATCTTGATCAGCTCTTCTCTGCTGTAAATCTCTTCTTCGCCTTCCGGAGACCAGCCCAGCAGGGCGATAAAATTCACCATCGCTTCCGGCAGGTAACCCAACTGGTCGTATTGCTCGATAAACTGGATGATCGATTCATCCCGCTTGCTGAGCTTCTTGTGGTTCTCATTCACGATCAGCGTCATATGACCGAACAGCGGCGGCTCCCAGCCGAACGCCTCGTAGATCATCAGCTGGCGCGGCGTGTTGGAAATATGGTCTTCCCCGCGCAGCACGTGGGAAATTTCCATCAGATGGTCGTCGAGCACCACCGCGAAGTTGTACGTCGGAATGCCGTCCTTTTTCACAATGACAAAGTCACCGGTGTCCTGGGTATTGAAAGAAATCGTGCCTTTGACCATATCGTTGAACGTGTACGTCTTATTATCCGGTACCCGGAAGCGAATGCTGGCCACCCGGCCTTCCGCTTCGAATGCCTGACACTGCTCAGGCGTCAAGTCACGGTGCTTGCCGGAATAGCGCGGCGTCTCGCCGCGGGCGATCTGCTCTTCCCGTTCCTTCTCCAGCTCTTCCTCGGTGCAATAGCAGCGGTAAGCCAAGCCGCGGTCCAGCAGGTCCTGCCAGTATTTCTTGTAAATGTCCAGGCGCTCAGTCTGGCGGTAAGGGCCATACGCCCCGCCCACATCAACGCTTTCGTCCCAGTCCATGCCAAGCCATTTCAAATACTTCAGCTGGCTTTCTTCGCCGCCTTCGATATTCCGCTTCACGTCCGTATCTTCGATTCGGATAATAAACTCTCCGCCCTGGTTACGGGCATACAAATAGTTAAACAGCGCCGTTCTGGCATTGCCAATATGTAAATGTCCGGTTGGACTCGGTGCATAACGTACGCGCACTTTGCTCATCCTGATCCCCTCCGTCATATCATTGATCAATAAAGTCCGTTCAGAAATACTTTACCCTATTCCAGCTTAAATCCTTCAAGATGATAGCACATCTTGGATCAAGCATACAACCGATTGGGCTGCAATGCCTTCTCCCCGACCGGTGAATCCGAGCTGCTCCGTCGTAGTTGCCTTCACGTTGACCTGTGACACGTCGGCATCCAGTGCCTTGGCGATGACTTCAGCCATCTGCGGAATATAAGGAGCCATTTTCGGACGCTGGGCGATAATGGTCGAATCGATGTTGCCCAGGCGGTACCCCCGCTCCTTGGCGAGGTCCCATACATGCAGCAGCAGCTTCAAACTGTCCGCGTCCTTGAATTCCGGATCCGTATCGGGAAAATGCTTGCCGATGTCCCCCAGCGCAAGCGCACCCAAAATCGCATCCGCAACGGCATGCAGCAGCACGTCCGCGTCGGAATGTCCCAGCAGCCCCTTCTCGTACGGAATCGTGACTCCGCCAATGATGCACGGCCTGCCCTCCACCAGCTGGTGAACGTCAAACCCTTGTCCTACACGTATCATCCCTTTTTCTCTCCCTTGCGTTTCTGCATAAATGCGGCGTACTCCAAATCTTCCGGCGTCGTAATTTTGATATTCGTATAGCTGCCTTCCACAACCGCCACGGGAATGCCCAGCCGCTCCACGAGCATGGAGTCGTCGGTGCCGGCGAAGCCGTCCGCTGCGGCGCGTTCATGAGCCCTTTTCAAATCGGAAAGACGAAAAGCCTGTGGGGTGTGAATGGCCCACAGACTCCGGCGATCAGGGGTCGCCAGAATCGTCCCCGAATCGTTCACCTGCTTGATGGTATCCTTCACCGGCACCGCCAGCACGGCCGCTCCTTCCTGGAGCGCCTTCCGGTAGCAGGCCTCAATGTGTTCAGGTTCCACGAACGGGCGAACCCCGTCATGAACCATTACCCATTCTGTGCCAATTTCCATCAAGCCGTTGTATACGGATTGTTGTCTTTCGCTTCCGCCGGCGATGACCTTGGTTACTTTACCAAGTCCGTAATCCCGGATCCACTGCTCGCAGCGCGGAATATCGTCCGCACCGGTGACCAGGACCACTTCTTTCACCAGCGGCATTTGTTCAAAAATGTCCAGCGTATGCATAATGATGGGCTTGTCTTCAAGCATAAGGTACTGCTTGCTTTCCTGCGTCCCCATCCGGGAGCCGCGGCCCGCGGATACCACAATGACGCCCACCTGATTCTCTGTGCCCAAGTCGATGCAAAGCCTCCTCAACAACTGACCGAAAAAGAGTATACCCCCATCATACCGCGTTTACTGGGCTTTTTCCAACAGTTTCGGTTTGGCGAAGATCATCCGCCCCGCGGAGGTCTGCAGCACGCTCGTTACCAGCACTTCCATCATATTGCCTATATAGTCGCGTCCGCCTTCAACCACAATCATGGTTCCGTCGTCGAGATAAGCCACTCCCTGGCCATGCTCTTTGCCGTCCTTGATCACCTGCACCATAATTTCTTCCCCCGGCAGGACGACCGGCTTCACGGCGTTGGCCAAATCGTTAATGTTCAGTACGGATACGCCTTGCAGCTCGCACACCTTGTTCAGGTTAAAATCATTGGTCACCACTTTGCCCTGCAGCACCTTGGCGAGCTTCACCAGCTTGCTGTCCACCTCGGAAATTTCTTCGAAATCCCCTTCATAGATCAGCACCCTGACGTCCAGTTCCTTCTGGATCTTGTTCAAAATATCGAGTCCTCTGCGTCCGCGGTTCCGCTTCAAGAGGTCCGAGGAATCCGCGATATGCTGAAGCTCTTCCAGTACGAATTCGGGAATGACGATCGTTCCTTCGATAAAACCGGTTTTGCAAATGTCCGCGATCCGGCCGTCGATGATGACGCTCGTATCGAGAATTTTATGCTCCTCAATCCGGCGTTCCTCCGGCAGCTCGCCCCGGCTCCATTTGCCGGAAGTCCACAGGGAAGCGAGCTCCTCTTTCTTTTCCAAGCCAATCCGAAGTCCCATATAACCGCACACAAACGTCACGCCGACAGCCAGTAAATCCCCGGCATGTCCAATCCAGGCAAGGCTGGGGTAGATTAATAGAGCCAGCAGCAGTCCTCCGATCAGACCCGACGCTCCGGCCGCCAGTTCATTCATCGGCGTGTTCGAGAACGAAGCGATAAACGAATGCAGACGATACGATACAGCTTGAGCACACAGGGAACCAATCAACATAAATAAAATTGCGCCAACCACAGCGAACATCAGGCTGCCCCACAGCGAATCATCAATTCCAATTCCAGGGAACGACCAGCCTGCTGCATGATGCAGCGAGTACCCGATCCATGCCCCGCATAATCCGGCAAATGCCGTGATCGATTTCCTCAGCATCAGTTCCCTCACCTCCTTAAATCCATATTTTTAATAGTTGCAGATTTCATTAGCAGTATGGTCCATTTTGCAGCAACCTAATCCTGTATATTCCAATTTTTATTGGACGGCTGAACCTTTCTTTTGTACCATCCTACAGAAGTCTCGTTTTTGGTTGAAAATGGGGAATTGACTGGAATATAATAAGTTCAATTCAAAAAACTAGAGGTTAGAGGTGAATAGGTTACATGGGCACACCAAGTTTACAAGACTTTCAAGATCAGGTTTCCGAACTGTTGCTCCGTCACCGCAGTCTGCTGGATGTATTGTCAAAGAATGGACAAAGCAGTGCCTCCGTTAACCGGTCCGTCGCCAAGGCGATTACCGATTGCGGTTGTATTGAACTTCATGCCACTAAACAAACCTTTGCTCCGGGACTGAACCTCGAGGAAGCCAAGGAAACGGTACGGACCCATGTCCAAGGGGAGCTGTGCGAGAACTGCCGCGAGGTGATCAGCACCGAGCTCGGGCGGAACCTGTTCTATATGTCGGCGCTGTGCAATCTGCTCGATATCAATATGGATGAAGTGGTCCGGAAGGAATCGCAAAAATGCTCTACCCTCGGTCTGTTTAACATGTCATAGACGACAAGATTTTTTATACATCAAAAAAAGCATTTATCTCGCTGCTCCGGGCAGGAAATAAATGCTTTTTATTTTTGCATCCCGTTCTATTAAACAGGACGTCGTTTATGAGGAGTGGTCGTTGAACACTTTATCGGACTGCTCGCGATGGCGCCGGCGTCTCCGCGACAACCTTCTCACGTTCTCCTTCACACCGTAAGCGGCATACAACACCAGCGGCAGGAAAATCAGCTTGGAGAGCTGATCCAGGAACGTAACGGCGACCGCAACTCCGGCCAGGATGACGAACGGCGCGTACATCATCGCTTTCTTCGGAAAACCGATTTTCTTGAAGTTCGGATACCGGACCGTGCTGACCATCAGGTATGACAGCAGCAGCATGGCGATGATCATATAGGGGGCGGAAATATCATCACGGAACAAAGATAATGTTGCAAGCACACCGCCCGCTGCCGGTATAGGCAGACCTATAAAGTATCCCGGGCTGCCTGATTGGACGTTAAAGCGGGCAAGCCGAAGCGCCCCGCACATGGGAAATACGGCGGTTACCGTCCAGATCAGCGCATGATGCATATCGTGGAAACAAGAAATGTACATGATAAGAGCGGGTGCAACACCAAAGGAAATTACATCCGAGAGGGAGTCCAGTTCCTTGCCCAACTCACTCTGTGCATTGAGCGCCCGGGCCACCCGGCCGTCCAATCCGTCGAGAAGCATTGCAATGATAATCATGATGGCCGCCAAGCTCAGCTTGTTGTCGAGGGCCAGCATAATCCCTACCATTCCGAGAAACAAGTTACCCAAGGTACACATGTTCGGAATTGATTTCGTAAACATTTTCTCACCTCAAATATCGTAGTACCCCCATGTCATCCATTGATTGTATGGCATTTAAATTTGTCTGTCAATGAATACTTGTTCCTGCAAGCGTTTCAGTCCCTCTTTAATATTGCGGGCTCTGACTTCGCCAATTCCATCCACTTCATCCAATTCTTCGATCGTAGCCATCATGATATGCGGCAGCCGTTCAAAGCGTTCCACCAGGTTGTGAATGATGACGTTCGGCAGACGTGGAATTTTATTGAGGATCCGGTAACCACGGGGTGCTACAGACTCTTCTGAGGTTGCCGCCGACAACGGATATCCCAGCAGGCGGACGACATAGTGGATATCGAGCAGCTCGTCGTCGGTCGCCCGTTTCAGTCCGGCGATCATCTCGCGGATCTTCTCATCGTTGTCGTCACGGGCATAGTCTTTGTACAGGAGCCAGGCTTCTTCCTCCATGTTGCTCACAAGCTCTTCCATCTGCATGCTGATCAGGCGCCCTTCGTTCCCCAGCTCGTTGATGTAGCGCTTGATTTCCATCTTGATGCGCAGAACCATCTCCACGCGCTGAATGACGTTGACTACTTCGGGAACGGTGACCAGCTCTTCGAATTCGGAAGCCGACAGGTTTGTCAGCGACTGGTTCAGCACCGCCCGGTACTTCTCCAGTGTCTGAAGCGCCTGGTTGGCTTTGGTTAGAATGACGCCGATCTCTTTCAACGCGTAGCGGAGCGTACCTTGGTACAAGGTAATGATGTTCCGGCGCTGGGAAATCGACACGACCAGCTTGCCGGTCTGTTTGGCGACCCGCTCGGCCGTCCGGTGCCGAATCCCCGTTTCGATCGAAGATATGGACGAGTCCGGAATCAGCTGGGTGTTGGCATACAGAATCCGCTTCAGGTCTTCACTCAAAATGATGGCCCCGTCCATCTTGGCCAGCTCATATAAGTAGTTGGGCGAGAAATCGCAGTTGATGGAGAAGCCTCCGTCCACAACCTCCATCACTTCGGGACTGTAGCCGACCACCAGCAGTCCCCCGGTTTTGGCGCGCAGCACGTTTTCCAGGCCGTCGCGAAACGGCGTGCCGGGTGCCACGAGCTTCAATAAATCGTTCATTTTCTCCAATTGGCTCGGTTCTTTCATCTTCATTTGCCCCCTAATCTAACGCGACCGCTAGTGCATCTGCAACGGTACTCACTCCGATGATTTCAATACCTTTGGGGTGCCTCCATCCTTTCAAACTTTTCTCCGGTAAAATAATCCGCTTGAACCCCAGCTTCTCCGCTTCCCGGACGCGCTGTTCCACACGGGAGACGCCCCGGACTTCGCCGGTCAGGCCGACTTCGCCGAACATGACGTCATACGGCTTTGTCGGAATATCCCGAAAGCTGGAGGCGATGCTGACGGCGATGGCCAGATCGACCGCCGGTTCGTCCAGCTTGACGCCCCCCGCCACGTTCAGGTACGCATCCTGATTCTGCAGGAACATGCCCATCCGCTTCTCCAGCACCGCAATGATCAGTCCCATCCGGTGATGGTCGATCCCGGTGCACATGCGCCGGGGTGACGGAAAATGGGTGGAAGAGATCAAGGCCTGAAGCTCGACCAGGACGGGTCTGGTGCCCTCCATGCTGGCCACGACCGTAGATCCCGCCACGCCGAGCGGACGTTCGGACAGAAACAGCTCCGACGGGTTCCCTACTTCGACCAACCCGACCTCGTTCATCTCAAAAATGCCGATCTCATTTGTCGATCCAAAGCGGTTCTTAACGGCTCTTAACAGCCGGTAGGTATGATGACGCTCGCCTTCAAAATAAAGCACACAGTCCACCATATGCTCCAGCAGCCTCGGTCCGGCGATGGCCCCTTCCTTTGTAACATGCCCCACAAGGACGGTGGCGATGCCGAGCCCCTTGGCTACCCGCATAAACCGGGCCGTACATTCCCGGACCTGCGCCACGCTTCCCGGCGCGCTGGTCACCTCGGGAATGTAGACCGTCTGGATGGAGTCGATCACCAGAAACTGAGGCTTTACACTCTCGATCGCCTCTTCGATCAGATCCATATTCGTCTCGCACAGAACGTACAGTTCCGGCGACAGGGCACCAAGGCGATCCGCCCGGAGCTTGGTCTGACGGACCGATTCCTCACCGGACACGTACAGCACGCGCAGGCCGGACTGCGTCAGGGCGTGCGACGTTTGCAGGAGCAGGGTCGACTTGCCGATGCCGGGGTCGCCCCCGACAAGAATGAGCGATCCGGGAACGATCCCGCCGCCCAGAACGCGGTTGAGCTCGCCAATCCCGGTCAGCACCCTTGCTTCCTGGCTGCTCTCTATATTTATGATCGAAAGCGGCTTTTCTTTACTATGAAAAAGCGGGGAATTCATCCCCTGCGTCTTGATGATGCTTTCCGTTTCTTCTACCATCGAGTTCCAGGCTTGGCAGCCCGGACACTTTCCGTACCACTTGGCAGCTTCATAGCCGCACTCGGTACAGTAAAATTTCGTTTTCGATTTGGCCATGCTCTCTCCTTTGCTGCCGCCAATTTGTCTAATTATGTCGTTACCTCAGAATTTTGGCATTATTTTAAGTTTACCATTTATTAAGATTTATCGTAAAGTCTATCCAAAAACTTTACATTGATTTATCACTGCAATACAAACAGAAAAGGGACCGACCCGCCGGATCCATAAAAACCGGCGGGGCAATCCCTTGTTGTTTCAGGCTTCGTATGAAGTCACCGGCTCATTTACGACTGTGTATTGGCCGATACATTTTCGTTTTTGCTGACCGTCAGGGCGCCGTTCTCTTCATCGATAATCAGCGAGTCGCCCTTGGACACATGGCCCGTGAGCAATTCTTCCGACAGACGGTCCTCGATATGCTTCTGGATCGCCCGGCGAAGCGGACGGGCACCGAATGCCGGGTCGTAGCCTTCTTTGGCGAGGAATGCCTTGGCTTTATCCGTCAGGGTAAAGTCGACATTGAATTCGCGCAGGCGTTTACGCAGCTCTTCGGTCATCGTCGTCACGATTTCGGCGATGTGCTTCTCTTCGAGCGAGTGGAAGACGATGATTTCGTCGATCCGGTTCAGGAACTCCGGACGGAAGCTCTTCTTCAGCTCTCCCATCACTTTATCCTTCATGTTGTTGTAATCGGCCCCCGCGTCAGCGGCTGCCGTGAAGCCCATCGTGGAGTTCCGCTTGATCGCTTCCGCACCGACGTTGGAGGTCAGAATGATCAGCGTGTTGCGGAAGTCCACCACGCGGCCCTTGGAGTCGGTCAGACGGCCGTCTTCCAGCACTTGAAGCAGAATGTTGAATACTTCAGGGTGCGCCTTCTCGATTTCGTCCAGCAGAACGACCGAGTACGGCTTGCGGCGTACTTTTTCGGTCAGCTGGCCGCCTTCATCATAGCCGACGTATCCCGGAGGCGCTCCGACCAGCCGGGACGTGGAGTGTTTCTCCATGTACTCGGACATGTCGATGCGGACTACCGCATTTTCGTCGCCGAACATCGCTTCGGCCAGAGCACGGGCCAGCTCGGTTTTACCGACACCCGTAGGTCCAAGGAAGATGAACGATCCAATCGGACGTTTCGGATCCTTCAGACCGGCACGGGAACGTCTTACCGCGCGGCTGACCGCCTTGACGGCTTCTTCCTGGCCGATAACGCGCTCGTGGAGAATGGTCTCCATATTCAGCAGGCGTTCCGTTTCTTCTTCCTTCAGCTTGCTGACCGGAATACCGGTCCAGCTGGCTACAACCTGGGCGATATCCTCAGGCGTCACTTCGGAGTCCGTACGGCCCTGTTTCTCTTTCCATTGGTTCTTCGTAACGTCGAGCTCTTCGCGGATCTTCTGCTCCGTATCGCGAAGGGCGGCCGCTTTCTCGAATTCCTGGCTTTGCACGGCCGAATCTTTTTCCTTGCGGATATCTTCAAGCCGGCTTTCCAGTTCTTTCAGATTCGGCGGAATGGTGTACGTGTGAAGCCTTACCTTGGAGCCCGCCTCGTCGATCAGGTCGATCGCTTTATCCGGCAGGAACCGGTCGGAAATGTAGCGGTCCGACAGCTTCACCGCTTCCACGATCGCCTCATCCGTAATCTTCACACGGTGATGCGCTTCGTAGCGGTCGCGCAGGCCGAACAGAATTTGAATCGCCTCTTCCGGAGACGGCTGATCCACCGTGATCGGTTGGAAACGGCGTTCCAGAGCGGCGTCTTTCTCGATATATTTGCGGTACTCATCCAGCGTGGTGGCACCGATGCACTGCAGCTCGCCGCGGGCAAGCGACGGCTTCAGAATGTTGGATGCGTCGATGGCGCCTTCCGCGCCGCCGGCACCGATCAGCGTGTGCAGCTCGTCGATAAAGAGGATGATGTTGCCCGCTTGGCGGATCTCATCCATGATTTTCTTCAAGCGGTCCTCGAATTCGCCGCGGTATTTCGTACCGGCTACAACCGATCCCATGTCCAGCGTCATGACGCGCTTGTCACGCAGCGTTTCCGGGATTTCGTTGTTGATAATTTTTTGCGCCAGGCCTTCGGCGATGGCGGTTTTACCAACCCCCGGCTCACCGATCAGCACCGGATTGTTTTTGGTCCGGCGGCTGAGGACCTGGATAACTCTTTCGATCTCGTTGCTGCGTCCGATAACCGGATCCAGGTTGCCTTCCTTGGCAATCGCAGTCAAGTCACGGGCCAGGCTGTCGAGCGTCGGCGTGCTGACGTTGGATTGGTTGCCGTGATGGCTGGATACAGCCTCGCTGCTGCCCAGCAGCTGCAGCACTTGCTGGCGCGCCTTATTCAGGCTGATGCCGAGATTATTCAACACACGGGCGGCCACGCCTTCGCCTTCGCGAATGAGGCCGAGCAGGATATGCTCTGTGCCCACATACGTATGACCCAATTTGCGCGCTTCGTCCATGGACAGCTCAATTACCTTTTTGGCGCGAGGGGTATAAGCGATATTCGTCGGCTGTTCCTGCCCCCGTCCGATGAGCGTTTCCACTTCATCCTGGATTTTTTCAAGGCCAAGTCCGAGTCCGATTAAAGCTTTAGCGGCTATGCCGTCCCCTTCCCGGATCAGTCCAAGCAAAATATGCTCCGTACCAATGTTGTTATGCCCTAAACGAACCGCTTCCTCTTGTGCCAATGCGAGCACCTTCTGCGCACGTTCCGTAAATCTTCCGAACATCATATCTCCTGCACCTCCATGAGTTTTATCATCGCTTCTCTACTTGCGTTCTTCATCGTAAAGCTGTATATCATAAAGGCTCAGCGCTTTCCGAGGGTTTCCCGGATGAGCTTCGCCCGGTAAATATCGCGTTCTTCGGTGTTCATCTCGTGACCGTAAGTTTTCTGCAGGAAGCCCGGCTGGGTCATCACATTCAGTTCATTCATCATCGAAATAGACGGTCCCTCAAGAATCCCGAGGTCCACTCCAAGGCGCACGTCGGAGAGACGCTGCCCTGCCTCTTTCGAATCCATCACTTCCGCGTAGGATAAAATCCCATAGGACCGTTTGATGCGGTCGGTAATGCGGAGTCTGGAATCGTTCATAAGCCGCGTGCGTGCATTTTTCTCATGCTCGATAATCTGCAGCACAACGCTGTGGAGGTTGTCGATGATTTCATTCTCGGTCTGTCCCAAGGTAATCTGATTCGAGATTTGGAACAGGTTACCTATTGCTTCGCTGCCTTCCCCGTAAATTCCTCTAACGGTGAGCCCAACTTGTGAAACAGCGGATAAAATCCGGTTGATCTGCTGGGTCATCACCAGCGCCGGGAGGTGCATCATGACCGAAGCCCGCAGGCCTGTGCCCACATTGGTTGGACAGCTGGTCAAGTACCCGTGCTTATCGTCAAAGGCGTAATCGATGTATTCCTCAAATTTATCGTCAATGCTCGAGGCCTTCTCCCAGGCTTGGCGGATTTGAAAACCGGGGTATAGACATTGAATGCGAAGATGGTCCTCTTCGTTAATCATAATGCTGACCGATTCGTCCTCACTGAGGATGACCGCGCCGTTCTGGGATTCATTCGCCAAATTAGGGCTGATCAAATGCTTCTCTACCAGCACCCTTTTGTCCAGCGGATCGATGTGGTCGAGCTCCACGGTATAAAAAGTTCCAAAAGACTGAAGGTGATCACTGGGAATACCCGTCAGACGTTTGAGCACTTCCTCCGACTGCTGGCGGGTGGCCAATAGCGGAAAAGGAAGATGCTGCAGGTTGCGCGCAACCCGAACCCGGCTGCTGATGACGATTTCGGAAGCATCGGCCTGGCCGCGCATCCAATCGCTCAGCGCTTTCTCGGTAAACCGGAGATTTGGCATCACGCATTCCTCCTCCTTCGAGTGAACTTTACTGTTCCGACAATTCTTTCTCAAGCTTACGGATCTGGTCGCGCAGCTTCGCAGCCTCTTCGAATTCCTCTTCGTGAATACGCTGCTGAAGCTCGAGCTTCAAGCCGTCGATTTTCCGTTTGGCTTGAATTTTGCTGCCGCCTCTCTTGGGCAGCTTGCCGACATGTACGGTACTGCCGTGAACTCTTTTGAGGAGAGGGTCCAGGCGGTTGCCGAAGTACTTATAACAGGAGCTGCAGCCGAACCGGCCGATCTTACTAAACTGCGAGTACGTCATCCCGCACTCTTCACATCTCAGCGATTGAGCAGCCTTGGCGTTGCTTGCCGCCCCCTTGCCGGCCATGTCAATGTCCATGAGACCAGACAGCAGGCTGTGTATAGAAAATCCGCCAGAGGTTCCGGGGATCATTTCCCCTTTCTCCCGGGCACAGGATTCGCAAAAATGAAACTCCGTCTTCTCACCATTCACAATCTTGGTAAAATGGAGAGTCGCCGGTCTCTTACCACATTCTTGGCAAAGCATACCGATGTACCTCCTTTTTCTCCGTAAGCCTATTTGCCTAACAAAGAAATCAGCATCGCCTTCATCAGCCGAGCACGTATCTCATCCCGGTAAGGAAGCTTGATCATCAGGCACTCTCTGGATATCGCGGCGCGCATAATGCTCGCTTCGCGCTTACTAAGGATGCGTGCCTCCTCCAACTGATAGATCAGCCCTTCGGCCACGTTCTGATCGATGCGTTCCCCAATCGTTTGGTGGAGATGCGTATGAAGCGCCGAGTATTGCGGGAGTTCAATCCGTTGAATCCGGATATACCCTCCGCCACCGCGCTTGCTTTCCACAAGATAACCTTTTTCCAGCGTGAAACGTGTACTGATCACATAGTTGATCTGGGATGGAACGCATGAGAACTGATCAGCCAGATCGTTGCGCTGAATTTCAATCATTCCTTCGGGACTATCATGCAGAATACCCTTCAGATATTGTTCAATAATATCAGAGATATTACGCATTGTTCATCCTCCATTACGTTAAAACGTCAAGACCTTCATGGTCATTCGTTAGTCCGTTCGCATACCCAAACCATCTTCTTTAAACTTAACCAATGGTCGTGGGCTCGAATCTGGATCTTAACCCGGTGAATATGTTATAACTGATCTAAACCTTGCGCATTCACTATTGTGAGTTCAACCGTAAACAAACATACATTTGAATTTACGTTGACTTTGACTTTCTTTGATCTAAATTATAACATATTCTCACGTTTTGCCAAGAGGGTGTATCTTCATTTTTGACGTTCTCCTTCTTTTTATACCGCACCGATACGAAATAACCCCCTGCAACGTATGCAGAGGGTTATTATTCTGACCGGATCCCGGCTCTTTAGAAT
The DNA here is from genome assembly GCF_002224835.1 of Paenibacillus sp. SSG-1. NCBI lineage: Bacteria > Bacillati > Bacillota > Bacilli > Caryophanales > Paenibacillaceae > Paenibacillus > Paenibacillus sp. SSG-1. Next base: position 6,974,984 of record NZ_MBRK01000001.1, on the reverse strand, counting down.
TGTTCGGAAAGGTATTTTATTCCATAATTAAAAGAAGTCCATAAACAAGGTCTGTCGGACGGGGATCCGCGCTTCAAGGATGCTCACTGCCTTCGCACTGCCTGCAATTCGCCCGGATTGGTAAAGTTCAGCCGGCCGTTTGAACCCCGTCAGCAGGACGGTCAGTGCCTGGATGTCGCAGCTAAGGACCTCTTCCTGCTGTTCTTGAGATGAATCCAGGGGAGAGACCGATGCGGTTCCGTCCGATGAGAACGCCCAGCTCCAAACGCCTTCATTCCAAGGTGCATACATATCCGTCAGCTGAATCGTTAGACGCTCGGATCCCCCCTCGCCGGAGGCTGTAAAAGGATACGTTTCGACGAGTTTCTTCATATTTACGACACGGGCCATCCCATATGGGATAATTTCCTGGTTAATCCGTGGATCGGCCAAATGATATGTAAGACTGTCATCCATCGGCATGAAATTGACGATCACCTGTGTCACCATTGAATCGTGATTGGCGATATAAGTCCATAGCGCACGGCGTGCCTCATCCGTGACATAAACGAGTTCATCGATGGTAAACTCCTTGTTTTCCACCTTATAAAGAACATATCCCTCCGGCGCACCTGAAGCCGAATAATAAACCGCCGTATGTCCATCCTCGTCCAGTACCGAACGGGTCCACCATTCCCGCGTCCGAACCATTAATCCATTATAACGTTTGGAAAATGCAGCATAGACCGTATCTAGAACATCCACGTCTTTGATATCCCGCCGAACTGCACCTTCAGTGGTGACCTTTGCCGGCAATTTATCGGTAGAAATGACATATTTCTTGTACTCACTGAACATTTCCCAGCCGTATTTCCGGTAAAACGGGTAGGAAAAAGGATGCAGCATGGAAAAGACCTGCCCGTTCTCATTCATCTGCTGCAGCGCGTGCGTCAACAGATGCTTAATATAACCCTGCCGGCGGTTCTCCGGCCATGTGGAAACGCTCGCAATCCCGCCCATAGGAAAAGTCTCACCTTGAACCGATACCGTAAACGGGATTAACACCAGCTTAGCCGCCAGTTGCTCATCTTCGTCAAAAATGCCCCACACCTGATCAGGTTTAAATCGTTCTTTGGCCAGCTGCTTCTGCTCGGGAGTCATCTTGTATTGAAAAGCATATTCGCTTAGCCGAGTGCTTTGCTCAAATTCATCTTCCCGTAAATTCCGGATTTCCATGCTTCCACCTCGCCTATTAAGGATGTGCCTGCGAATTCAGTCAGACCCTCATCGTCCTGACAATCATTGAATTCAAAGACGAGTATGGCAAAACCTGTGTGCAAAGTCAATCCATCCTGCAATCTATCCTGTTTACCTGGGGACAACTTATATAAAGAATAGGATCTTGTCGTGGTTATTCACGATCATCTGTGGGTTATGGGGATCATTTTGTGTATTTGTGGATGGTTTTTTGGCGAAACGGGGAGTCGAAAACGTTATCTGTGCATAATTAAGATGAAGAAATGTTAAAAACATTGGAGCCTGTGGATGAAAAAAGCCCCTTATCAACAGGAGCGGGGGAACAAAAAAACCACCGTTGATATTCATCAACAGTGGTCCTTCGCTTGGCAACGTCCTACTCTCCCAGGACCCTTCGGTCCAAGTACCATCGGCGCTGGAGGGCTTAACGGTCGTGTTCGGGATGGGTACGCGTGGAACCCCTCCGCTATCGCCACCAAACGTTCAAGTGTTTGATCACTTGAAAACTAGATACGAAACGAATCTGTGTTTTATATTTATTGGATAAGCCCTCGACCGATTAGTATTGGTCAGCTCCATGCATTGCTGCACTTCCACCTCCAACCTATCTACCTCGTCGTCTACAAGGGGTCTTACATACTGGGAAATCTCATCTTGAGGGGGGCTTCACGCTTAGATGCTTTCAGCGCTTATCCCGTCCGTACGTAGCTACCCAGCCATGCTCCTGGCGGAACAACTGGTGCACCAGCGGTACGTCCATCCCGGTCCTCTCGTACTAAGGACAGCTCCTCTCAAATTTCCTACGCCCACGACAGATAGGGACCGAACTGTCTCACGACGTTCTGAACCCAGCTCGCGTACCGCTTTAATGGGCGAACAGCCCAACCCTTGGGACCTACTTCAGCCCCAGGATGCGATGAGCCGACATCGAGGTGCCAAACCTCCCCGTCGATGTGGACTCTTGGGGGAGATAAGCCTGTTATCCCCAGGGTAGCTTTTATCCGTTGAGCGATGGCCCTTCCATGCGGTACCACCGGATCACTAAGCCCGACTTTCGTCCCTGCTCGACTTGTAGGTCTCGCAGTCAAGCTCCCTTCTGCCTTTGCACTCTTCGAATGATTTCCAACCATTCTGAGGGAACCTTGGGGCGCCTCCGTTACTCTTTAGGAGGCGACCGCCCCAGTCAAACTGCCCACCTGACACTGTCCCCATACCGGATTACGGTACCAGGTTAGAACCTAGATACGATCAGGGTGGTATCCCAACGGCGCCTCCACCCAAGCTGGCGCTCAGGTTTCAAAGGCTCCCACCTATCCTGTACAGATCGTACCCAAATCCAATATCAAGCTGCAGTAAAGCTCCATGGGGTCTTTCCGTCTTGTCGCGGGTAACCTGCATCTTCACAGGTATTAAAATTTCACCGGATCTCTCGTTGAGACAGCGCCCAAGTCGTTACGCCATTCGTGCGGGTCAGAATTTACCTGACAAGGAATTTCGCTACCTTAGGACCGTTATAGTTACGGCCGCCGTTTACTGGGGCTTCGGTTCACAGCTTCGGGATTACTCCCTAACCGCTCCCCTTAACCTTCCAGCACCGGGCAGGCGTCAGCCCGTATACTTCGCCTTGCGGCTTCGCACAGACCTGTGTTTTTGCTAAACAGTCGCTTGGGCCTTTTCACTGCGGCCCCCTCGTGCTATTCACACTACCGGGGCACCCCTTCTCCCGAAGTTACGGGGTCATTTTGCCGAGTTCCTTAACGAGAGTTCTTCCGCGCGCCTTAGAATTCTCTTCTCGCCTACCTGTGTCGGTTTGCGGTACGGGCACCTTCACCTGGTTAGAGGCTTTTCTTGGCAGTGTGAGATCATGACCTTCGGTACTATAATTTTCCCTCCCCATCACAGCCCAGCCTTAAAGTGTGCGGATTTGCCTACACACCAGCCTCACTGCTTGGACGAGCATCCATCAGCTCGCGTCACTACCCTCCTGCGTCACCCCATCACTCATAACGGTTTACGGTGGTACAGGAATTTCAACCTGTTGTCCTTCGATTACGCCTGTCGGCCTCACCTTAGGTCCCGACTTACCCTGAGCGGACGAGCCTTCCTCAGGAAACCTTGGGCTTTCGGCGGATCAGATTCTCACTGATCTTTTCGTTACTCATACCGGCATTCTCACTTGTATACGCTCCAGCACTCCTTACGGTATACCTTCAACGCTGTATACAACGCTCCCCTACCCCTGATGCATAC
>NZ_MBRK01000001.1:6896313-6968813 GCF_002224835.1 Paenibacillus sp. SSG-1 | reverse complement strand
AATGCGCCGCAGGCCCATCCGCAAGTGACAGATTGCTCCGTCTTTCATCATCCCCTCAGGAGAGGAAATGAGATATCCGGTATTAGCTCACGTTTCCGTGGGTTATCCCGGTCTTGCAGGCAGGTTGCCTACGTGTTACTCACCCGTCCGCCGCTAACTATCAGGAGAGCAAGCTCTCCATCAAGTCCGCTCGACTTGCATGTATTAGGCACGCCGCCAGCGTTCGTCCTGAGCCAGGATCAAACTCTCCAAGAAAGTTGGAAGAATCTGCTCACCCGAAGGGAGTAGCTTTCCAACGAAAGTTTGTAGCTCATTTTGAATCTGACGAGATTGATTTAATCTCAGTTTAAAACATCATCCATTTGTTCAGTTTTCAAGGAACTTGATCGCTGCATTCGACATTATTTTCAATTCCGACGCAGGATTATATTGTATCATGTCATTCATATCGTGTCAACACTTATTTAGCAAGCATTGAGAAGATTTGAATCACCGCCTTGTTTAGCGGCAAGAAATAATATATCACGGATACCGCCTATTATGCAACAGTTTTTTTAAATTTATGTTGTGGTAAAATTTACTTACTTATTGTTAGCCAATTCTCTTCTTCACTGACGTATCTATTTTGCATTAACCGTTGATCGCATGTCTTAGAATTCTGTTCTTGCTGTAATTGGTTCTTACTTGCTGTAATTGGTTCTTACCATGTGCTTATCTACTCAAAAGGATCATAAGTAGAAGCCATACTCGCAGTACCGTTACTTTGTGTTTTCTTAAACAAGGAGGCTGACAAATGAGCGATTGGTTAAACAAGATCCGCAAGGGCATCGGCAAGAAGCTGGCCGCCATTCACCGCTGGAACGCATGGATGGTTGTCTTTCTAGCATTTAGCGGAGTGATTCTTCCCCTTGGGTTCTGGCGCGAGGTGCTTGGCGGAGGCAGGGTCTGGCTGAAATGGCTTCATATCGGTGTCGGCTTGGCCCTGCTCCTTCCCATCGTCTACTACCTCTTTCTGGCGGGCAAGCATTGGAAGCTGCTGAAGGACCGCCCGAAGCAGAAGTGGAATGTCATCATCGTACTATTCCTGCTGGCCGGCTGGTTCCTTTCCGGGGTGGTATTGTGGCAGTTCAGAGCATTCGGCCCGGCATGGTCCAACCCCGCTCTGACGATTCACGACCTCTTTACTTGGGTGGGTCTGCCTTATATCATCTACCACTCGGTTACCCGTACCCAATGGCTCAAAGAGCCTCACCGGCGGACGGTAAAGTCCGGGGCTGACCGGCCAGCGGCAGCAAATACTGCAAACGAGCCGCTCTACACGCGCAGAGCTTTCATCCGATCAGCGATCGGGGTAGGTATGGCGGTAGCGTTCGGGCCCTCTTTTATCAAATGGCTGGGCAGCAGTATCGGTTCGTCACAGCAAAACATGGAGGAGCTGCTCGAAAGGGATGCCAACCATCTGGTCCCGGCACCCACACCTGCGGCAGAATCCCTCACTCCAGTCGGTGGAGGCGCTAAAGGAAATTTTCGCATCTACACCGTAACCCCCATTCCCTCATTCGATAATACCAACTGGTCTTTTACTGTAGATGGGCTCGTCAATAAACGGCTGCAGTGGAACTGGGAACAATTCGTTAACCTTCAGCGTGTGGTCCAGGTGAGCGATTTTCACTGCGTCACCGGCTGGTCGGTGTACCATAACACTTGGGAAGGCATCCCCCTTAAAAAATTGTTGGATGAAGCCGGGGTTCAGCCAGCGGCACAAACTGTGAAGTTTTATTCGGGCGATGGGGTCTACACGGACTCTATAACGATGGAACAGGCTCGCATGGATGACATTATGGTAGCCGTTCTGCACGACGGCAAGCCCATTCCAAGCGATCTCGGCGGTCCGGTACGGCTGATCGTTCCCCAAATGTATACTTATAAGTCCGTCAAATGGTTAAACCGGATTGAATTGATTCAAGGCGACCATGTCGGCTATTGGGAAGAGCGGGGTTACGATAAAAATGCCTGGCTTCCGAACGCCAAAAGGACATAACTCGCTCCTTGCAGCCCTTCAATCAACGCTCAAGCCCCCTCCTCATGACCGCTGAAAACAAGGCGGCGGCCTTCCCGCTGCCTGCGGTCATGTAATGATCCGCATCCGTTCTGTCAAACCCCATCCATACAGCCCCGGTCCATTCCGGCGTATAGCCGACGAACCAAAGATCGCGGTTTCCCTTGCTGCTGACGCCGGGCAGGCCAAGCTGCGTCGTGCCGGTTTTGCCCGCTACCGGCCGGTTCATCCTCGCTTTCAGCCCTGTGCCTTCGTTCACGACACCGCGCAGCATGCTCGTCATATTTTCCGCCGTCGAGTGCGAGATGACTTGGCGCTCATCCGGACGGTAGGCATACAGCACCCGACCTTTTGAATCCGTAACCTGCCGTACGAGATGCGCATCACGATAAATCCCTCCGCTGGCAAACACGCTGTACGCCTGCGCCATTTTCAAGGGAGAGACGCCGGAATGAACGCCGCCAAGCGCAATGGACAGATTAGCATCCTCAGAGGTAAGCGAAATGCCCAGCTTCGCCGCGAATTGTATCGCCTTTGTAATCCCTACCTGCTGCAGCAGCCATACGGCCGGAGCATTTACAGACTGCTGCAGCGCTTGCCTCATGGTCATTTGCCCCTGATAGGCTCCGCCCAAATTCTGAGGCCTGTAGCTCCCGTAAGCTATCTTGCGATCCTGAAGCATGCTGTCCGGCGAAAATTTACCGCTCTCAAGGGCCGGGCCGTAAGCGATAATCGGCTTAAAGGCAGAACCCGGCTGCCTGGCATCAACCACAGCCCGGTTCAAGCTGCCTGCAGCCGGATGCCTGCCTCCGGTCAGCGCCACAACCTCTCCCGTCCGATGATCCATAATCACCATCGCTGCTTCAACCTGCTGATCCTTGCCGTCCGGCGGAAAGAAATCCGGGTTGGCAAACGTATCTTCCAGCGCAGCCTGTGCAGCCATATTCATTCCCGTTACGATGATATACCCACCCGTCTTCAACTCTTCCAACGTTTTGCCTGTTCGGAGCGCGGCTTCCTTGAGAGCAGCATCCATATAAGAGGCCCCCAGCACAGGAGGATTCACCTTCGCCGGCGGCTGATATTTCGTATTCATAGCAGACATCATGTCATCACGGGTAATCAGACCTTGACGCTTCATAATGCCAAGCACTACGTTGCGCCGTTGTATGGGCAGGTCGCCCTTATATAACGGATTGTAAATGGACGGTCCCTTCGGTATGGCGGCCAAGGAGGCGATTTGCGCCACACTGAGCTTTTTCAGATCCGTCACTCCGAAATAATGCTCCGCCGCAGATTTGATGCCGAATTGCCCATCCCCCATGTAAATCTCATTCAAATACAATTCCAATATGTCATGCTTGGACAAGCGTTTCTCCAGCGACAAAGCGATGGAAGCCTCGTTCAGCTTGCGCAGCAGCGTTTGATCCCGGTTCAGATACAGATTTCGGGCCAGCTGCTGCGTAATGGTGCTGCCGCCTTCCGAAATCCGCATATGGATGGAGTTGGTGTATACCGCACGTGCAATCCCTTTATAGTCCAGCCCATGATGTCCATAAAAACTCCGGTCCTCCACCGCCAAAAAAGTGTCCAGCAGCAAATCTGGCATATCTTCCAGGTGCGCCTTGGCCCTGTATCCCGACTCCGGCAGTGGTATTTTTCGAAGCTTGGTCCCATCCGAAGCCACCAGGATGCTCGACTCCGGCAATATCAGTTTCTCGGGATGACGCCCCACGACGATACCTCCGTACGTATGTACATAAAACAGACCAGCCAGTACGATCACCGCCCCGATGACCGCTATATCGAATGAGAGGTAGAACCCCCTCATCACCTTACGCCAAACCTTTGCCTGCAGGCTGTTCATGACGCTGTCATCAGGCTTTCCAGAAGCCTCTCCAATCCTTGCGCTTCCCGCTTCACGGATTCCATATCGAAATCTGGCGGCCGCTGACTGTCCAAATCCGCAGCCTCCAATGTGCGGAGCAGAGATTTGATTCGCAAAATGACTGCCATCACCTCTTCGTTGTCCAAAAGCGGGCTCGTTTCGTTTTGGATGGGCGGTGTGGATATTCGATCGGTTGAAGAGGTTGTCATCCATCTACGAATGCCTTGTAAGTGGCTTGCCAATGCTTTTAACTCACCACCGGAGGCAACTTTCAGTTCACGAAAGGATCCTCGATCTGCCAGCTCCTCCGCCGCTCTCACGATCTGTTTCATATCATCCGCAAGTTTTTGCGAGCGAAGCATGAACAAACCGGCAAACACGATCAAAAAAACAACGGCGGCTATCGGCGTTCTACCAATATAGTTCACCAAACCACGGGCCAGCCTGGCAAAAAATGAGTCGGGCGAAACATGTGCATAGGACCACACAAAGACACGGTATGTCAAAAAAAGTACGATACCGCTTAATAAAGCGCTGCCCGTCACTGTATACAGATAAGCAGCCCGAACCGTTAACCATTTTCTCAAAACTCAGGCCTCCTCTCAGCAAAGCGGAAAATTCACCCACCTATGCGCAAAAGGATACCAGACAATTCTTAACAAACACCCGCGAAATCCTTAACATTCCCTTAAAATTCCACCGCAAGCAGAAATCCGGCTTCATGCAGAGAGCCCCTTCATGCGAGTTTCATCGACGATAAAACAGCAACATCAGCATGTGGAAAAAAGAAAAAGCCCTGGACCCATTTTTCAATGAGCCAGGACCTTGTTGGTCACGACCTATAACTAGTTCGATTCTTCGTTCAAAAGACGAATGAACTCGTCCTCGTCCTCGATCACCTGGATGCCGAGCTGCTTCGCTTTGGCTAGCTTGCTGCCGGCCTTCTCTCCGGCAATGAGCAGGTCCGTCTTGGCCGAGACGCTGCCCGTCACTTTCGCTCCCAGCGCCTCCAGCTGCGCCGACGCCTCGTCGCGGGTCATTTGGTGCAGCGTGCCGGTCAATACGACCGTTTTCCCACTAAAGAAGGAGTCGGTTTTAACCGCCTGAGGTGCCTCAGGCGCCTTCGCCTGCACGCCGAGGGAAAGCATTTTCTCGATGCCCGCCACCACAAACGGATCGGCAAAGAAGTTCACGATGCTCTCGGCGACAATGCCGCCGACATCCGGAAGAGCGATTAACTCCTCTATGTCGGCTTTCATCACAGCATGGAGATCCCGGTAATGGTCCGCCAGCATTTTGGCCGTGGATTTGCCGGTGTTGGGAATACCCAATGCGTACAGGAAGGAAGCGAGATCCCTTCCCTTGCTTTTCTCAATCGCCTCCAGAAGATTCATCGCCTTTTTCTCGCCAAAACGATCCAGCTTCACCAGCTGCTCAAACGTCAGCTCGTACAGCTCTGCCGCTTCGCGCACGTTCAGTTCGTCATACAGCTGTCCGGCTGTCTTATCGCTGAACGTCTCGATGTCCATCGCATCACGGGAAGCGAAATGCGTAATCCGCCCGATGATTTGCGGCCTGCAGTTCAGCTTGTTGTTGCAGAACAGATGGGCGCCGCGCATTTCCAGCGGGAAGCCGCACGCCGGGCAATGCTCCGGATAAATGATTTCACCGCCGTCGTTCTCTTCGGTCACCTTACCCAAAATCTCCGGAATGACGTCGTTGGAACGGCGGATAAACACGCGCGTACCCAGCGCATATTTCAGGTTTTTGCGCTCGATGTCCCCCACGTTGTTCAGCGTACAGTTCTGAACGGTAACGCCTGCCAGCTCCACCGCTTCTACCCGGGCGAGCGGAGTTACTTTACCGGTACGGCCTACGTTCCAGCTGACGGACTCCAGCACGGTTGTCGTCTCTTCCGCCTCGAATTTGTAGGCTACCGCCCAGCGAGGGAATTTGTCCGTATACCCGAGCGCCTCGCGCGTGCGCATGTCGACGATTTTGATAACGGCTCCGTCAATGAGATAGTCCAGGCTGGAACGGCGCTCCTGAATTTCGGCCAGCTGCTCCATCACATCGTCGAAGTTATCGAAATACGTGATGTACGGATTGACTTTAAAATGATTTTCCCGCAGAAAATCCATCATTTCCTTATGGCTGTCGAACCGGATGTTATCCGAATAGCCCACGTTGTAGAAATAGGCATTCAACCGGCGCTCGGCCGTAACCTTCGGATTCAGGTTGCGCAGCGCTCCCGCCGCCCCGTTCCTGGCGTTCTTGAGCGGCTCTGCCGCCGTCTTGTTGTACTCCTCAAGGACAGAGAGGTTCATAATCCCTTCGCCCTGCACCTCGATCGTTCCGTCCTTATATGGAATGCTCAAAGGCACAGACTTAATCGTCTTGATCTGCGGAAGGATGCCTTCGCCGACCACGCCGTTTCCACGCGTAGCCGCCTGAACCAATCTTCCGTTGGTATAGGTCAAATTGAGCGTGAGCCCGTCAAACTTCAGCTCCACCGCATAGCTCAGCTCGGGCAGAGGGTTATCCGGGTTCTTCTTGTTAAAGTCTTGAACCAGCCTTACAGCCCTTGCGTTCCAGCTGCCAAGCTGTTCGATATTTTGGGCCTTATCCAGGCTCCACAGCGGAGCCAGATGACGATGCTGGACAAATCCTTTGAGCAGCTCTCCCCCTACACGCTGTGTCGGAGAATCCGGCAGCGTCATGCCGGTCTCCTTCTCCAATGCAACGAGCTGGTCGTACAAAGCGTCGTACTCTTTATCGCTAATGACAGGCGCATCCAGCGTGTAGTATTGATAATTGTGCTTATTCAGCTCGGCTACGAGCTGCTCCATGGTCAACTTCGGATCCATGCAGGGTCATCCCTCCGTCTATAGATTCATAATTTTAATTTTCCACTTTGGTGATCGGCGCAAACCCGGCCAAAAGGCGTTTCACGCCAACCGGCGCTGGAAAAGCGATCTGCAGCTCCGTATCGTTGCCGCTGCCTTTCACCGAAACGACCGTCCCGATGCCCCATTTGCCGTGGGAGACCTTGTCTCCCGCCTTCAGGGCGGTGAGGTCCGAGGTGCTGCTCGCCGCTGCCATTTTGGCCGGAGTGGAGGTAGTCACCGTCACCCGGCTCTCCCGGCCAACCGAAGTGGCCGTGGAACCGCTCTGCGAGGATGGGGCAGCACTTCTGCCGAAGTTGCTGCCGCCGCTGCCAAAGCCTCTTCCTCCATAAGAACCGCCAATATTGCCTCCGCGGCGGTAGCGGTCACGGGCAACGACCGTATCTTCCTTCAGCTCTTCCGGGATCTCATCCAGGAAGCGGGAAGGCGGGTTCGCCGTCGTCCGGCCGAACAAGGTGCGCATTTGCGCGCAGGAGAGGAACAGCTGCTGCTCCGCGCGGGTAATCCCGACGTAAGCCAGCCGACGCTCCTCCTCCAGCTCCTCATTATCCTGGAAGGCCCGGCTGTGCGGAAATACGCCTTCTTCCATGCCGATGATAAACACCACCGGGAATTCCAGCCCCTTGGCGCTGTGCATCGTCATCAGGACAACTGCATCCGTGCGGTCCTCCTCGCTGTCGTTCATACTGTCGATGTCGGCGATGAGCGCCAAATCGGTCAGAAACGCCACCAGCGACTTATCTTCATTATTCTTCTCAAATTCCATCGTAACAGACAGGAACTCGTCGATATTTTCCAGGCGGGACCGGGATTCGATCGTATTCTCACGCTGCAGGTCGATCCGGTACTGGGTCATCTCCAGCATTTTCTCGGTCAGCTCAGTGACCGACAGATACTCCACCATCTGGTAAAGGGCCGAAATCATATCGTAGAACTCCACCAGTGCGTTGCGGGTCCGTCCGGCAAAGCCGAGATCGTCAACGAACTCCAGCACACGGAAGATGGACACTCCCCGCTCCGTCGCTGCGGCTGAAAGCTTCGCCACTGTCGTATCGCCGATACTCCGTTTGGGAACGTTAATGATCCGCGTCAAGCTGATATCGTCATCCGGATTGGAGAGCAGGCGCAGATAGGCCAGCATATCCTTGATCTCTTTGCGGTCGTAGAACTTGATGCCGCCGACGATTTGGTACGGAATGTCCGACTTGATCAAAATTTCCTCGATGACCCGGGACTGGGCGTTGGTCCGATACAGGATGGCATGATCCTGGTACGACTTGCCCTGATTTACGTTCTTGCTGATTTCCGAGGTGACGAAATACCCTTCGTCATGCTCCGAGTCCGCCCGATACACTTTAATCTTCGCACCTTCGCCTTTATCGGTCCACAGCTTCTTCGGTTTGCGGCCGGTGTTCTGTCCAATGACTTCATTCGCTGCGTTCAGAATCGTCGCGGTGGAGCGGTAGTTCTGTTCGAGCAGAATGGTGCGCGCTTCCGGATAATCCTCTTCAAAATTCAAAATGTTGCTGATGTCCGCGCCGCGCCAGCGGTAAATGGACTGGTCGCTGTCACCCACAACGCAAATCCGGTGATGGCTGTCAGCCAGCATTCGGCACAGCATGTACTGCGCCCGGTTCGTATCCTGGTACTCGTCGACATGAATGTACTGGAACTTTTTCTGATAAAAATCAAGAACCTCCGGCACTTCCTTAAACAGCTGGATCGTAGCCATGATCAAATCGTCAAAGTCCAGCGAGTTGTTGGCCTTGAGCCGCTTCTGGTACATCGTGTACACCTTGGCGACCAGGCCTTCGAAATAGTCCCCCGCCTTCTGTTCATACTGCGCCGGCGTCACCAGTTCGTTCTTCGCCGTACTGATCACGGACTGGATCGCTTTCGGCTCGAATTTCTTCGTGTCGAGGTTCAGATCCTTCATGCAGTTGCGGATAACGGACAGCTGGTCTGTGGAGTCCAGAATGGAAAAGTTCGAGGTGAATCCGATGCGTTCAATATCTCTCCGCAAAATGCGGACGCACATCGAGTGGAACGTGGACACCCAAATGTCCCGGCCCTCATTGCCGACCAGCTTGGCTACCCGGTCCTGCATCTCGCGCGCGGCTTTGTTGGTAAACGTAATGGCCAGAATGCCCCAAGGCGGAGCTTTGCGGGTTGCGATCAGGTAAGCGATCCGGTGTGTGAGCACCCGGGTCTTGCCACTGCCCGCGCCGGCCATGATGAGCAGCGGGCCGTCCGTGGCTTCCACGGCTTGGCGCTGCTGCGGGTTCAGTCGTTGTATTGCCTGTTGTATATCAATAGGTTGCATGCGTGCATGCTCCTTCCTGCTATAGAAATTCACAAATATGATAGGACATCATAAAAGCGGTATGCGGCGTGGCCCAACGGCCAGCATCTATTATACCGGTTAGCGGTTATATGCATTTGGGGATTAGAGGTAGTACCGACAACAGTCTAAATCCACTTGCTTTTATTCCTTAATAGCCTTAACCGTCAGCAGCGCCTGCTTCAAATCTTCGTAAACGGCGTTGCCGACGACGATGGTGTCGCAGACGTCAGCAGCCTGACGGGCCGAATCGGCATCCTTGACGCCTCCGCCATAGAACAGCTTGGCCCCGTTAAGCGAGCGGTGAATGTGACGCACGGTCTCCATGTCCCCGAACGTCCCGCTGTACTCCACATAGACAACCGGCAGAGACATCAGCTTGTCCGCGACCTGGGCATACGCCGCTGCTCCGGCCGCATCCAGCTGGGTCTGCGCACCGGTCAAGCGGGCAACCGTGGAATCCGCGTTCAGGACGATATATCCTTCGGGAACGAGCAGCTCCCACGGGATCATGTATCCATATTCCTCTACCGCCCGCTGATGATGGCCAACGAGCCATGCCGAATCCGAAGCATTGAGCACCATGGGGATCATATACAGATCAAAACCCGGTACGATCGCCTCCAGGTCGGACACCTCCAGCACGCAGGGGACCTCATATCGCCTAATACGGGACAGCAGCTCTACGGTGTTATCAAACGTTACCCCGCTGGACCCGCCCACCATGACGGCGTCCGTACCGGACATGCACACCGCATCCAGCGCCTCATCGGAGATCTCCTTATCCGGGTCAAGCTTAAACACATGCCTCCATGGCATAATCATTTGCATCAAACGGCATTCCTCCACGACAAATCTTCATAAATCTAGTCTATGTCAGCACCGGGTGAGTGTCAATTTGTGTTCGCATAAAATGCGAACATTTTTTCGCCAATCCGCCGTACACAAAAAAGAAGATATGCTCCGGGTAGAGAAGCATATCTTTCAAGTCATAAACGATTCATCAGGTGAACAATATGGATGCAATTACCACCCGAGCGCAACCAGCCAGCGGGTATCACCGAGCTCTTGTTCCGTTACAAAGTCGGAATACACGCCCGTAACCCCCATTCGCTGCAGCCTGCCAATTTCGGAAGGATCGTTAATCGTATTCACATAAGCCGTGATTCCCGCTTTTTTCAGCTTGGCCAGAAAGTCTGGCTTCGCCCGGGATTCCGGGATCGTAACCGCCTCAATCGAATGGCTGGCAGCAAAATCGATGACTTCCTGATCCGTATCCTTGGTCGCATACAGCGTGTATATAATGGACGGAAACTCATAAATACCATTCACCATGTCCAGCATCGGCTGATCGTAAATTTGCGGCACGACCCTTTTCAGCAGCGCGGGATCGCGTTTTTTCGCCGTATCTACGAGGATTTCCAGCTCTTTTTGCATATCCGCCGGCTCCTGCTCCTTCGTATCCGTCACGATATAAATATCGGGATAATGCTCCATCAGGTCCAAAATATCCGACCAATCCAGCGGCTCGTAGGTGCCGAGGATTTTACTGTTCTTGAAGTCGCTATAGGTCAGTCTCCCCGACTGCTTGTCCTTCGGAAGCTCACCCTTTTGCCCCAGCAGCTCGGTCATGTACTGCGTCCATTCGTGCCTGGCCACCAAATGGCCGTCCGCCGTCAGAAGCAGATCCACCTCGAATACGCGGTTTCCTTTTTCGTAGTTGGCAATAAACGCCTCATAGGAATTCGTGTACGCATGCTCGCGGATCCCGCCCATCGCGTGGGAAATGACCCGATAATCGGTAAAATTGTTGTTGATGTCCTTGGAGCTTCCCTGGGGAACCCACATCATCAGGCCGGCCGCTACAACCAGCGCCAGCAATGCCACCCATTTCCTCATCGATATCACATCCTTTTCACCAGCGTAAGCGTGAGGGGAGCGTGTCTGATTCGTTGGGAGCCGAAGAAAGAGATTCGTTAGTAGAGATTACCCGGACGGAAGGAGTGTCAAACGATGAGGGGGTAGGGGAAAGATGGGAATGCCCTATGGGAAAAGAAAAAAGCACCGCAGCAGCCGGTGCCTAATCGAACTTTTCATTATAGAGTTCTAATCTACTCTATTCCTTGATTTCTGGTAGATAGATCGTGAATAAAATCATGCAGTCCCTCCCGCCAATCCCTCAAATCAGTCAGCCCATTTGCCCGAATCGCCATGTGATCCATGACCGAATATGCAGGACGGGGAGCAGGACGGGGAAATTGAGCCGTTGTGCAGGGTTCAAGCCGGGCGGTCAGCTGGATTCCAGCTTTGCCCGCTTCGTCAAAAATAGCCCGGGTGAAGTCAAACCAGGTACACTGCCCCGCATTGGAGGCGTGATAAATGCCGTATTTCTCCGTTTGGACGAGTTCAAGCAGAAAGCGGGACAAATCTACTGTGAACGTAGGAGAACCCAGCTGGTCGTTGACGACCTGCAGCACGGGTTTTTCTTGACCGAGGCGCAGCATCGTTTTGACGAAATTGGCTCCATGCGCACCATATACCCAAGAGGTGCGGACAATGAAGTACCTGGTAGACAGGCTCTGCACGAATTGCTCACCAGCCCGTTTGGTTTTGCCGTAGACGCTTTGGGGATCAGTCTCGTCATATTCCCGGTAAGGAACAGAAGACCTTCCGTTAAAAACATAATCCGTGCTGATGTATACCAGCTTGGCTCCGCAGTTCTCCGCTGCCGTCGTCATATTCCTGGTGCCGATCGCATTAACCCGGTAAGCCCCGTCAATGTCCGTTTCTGCCGCA
The DNA here is from genome assembly GCF_002224835.1 of Paenibacillus sp. SSG-1. NCBI lineage: Bacteria > Bacillati > Bacillota > Bacilli > Caryophanales > Paenibacillaceae > Paenibacillus > Paenibacillus sp. SSG-1. Next base: position 6,956,823 of record NZ_MBRK01000001.1, on the reverse strand, counting down.
TCCACGGCCGTGTAGGCCGCGCAGTGGACAATCGTGTCCGGCCCAAAATCATTAACGGCCTGCTGGCACGCATCCCAACGAGTAATATCGAGCATGGAGCGCCCGCAGCCCAGAACCTGATGCCCCGCTTGCTGAAACAAGGCGGTCACATCCCGGCCAAGCTGTCCTTCGGCTCCTGTCACAAGGACTTTCATACGCTGTCCCCCAAACGCGAACCGTACTGCTTCTTGTAATAATCCTGATACTCACCGGACTGAATTCGCGCCCACCAATCTTTATGATCCAGATACCACTGAATCGTCTCCTTGATGCCGGATTCAAAATCGTACTTCGGCTTCCACCCCAGTTCCCTCGTTATTTTGGCAGGATCGATTCCGTAACGGCGGTCATGCCCCGGCCGATCCTGAACATGCGTAATTAATGATTCCGGTTTACCCAGTTCCTCCAATATCGTTCTGACAATATGAAGGTTCGTCCGCTCATTGTTGCCGCCAATGTTATACACCTCGCCCGGCTTGCCCTGATGGATGACAAGGTCGATGGCAGAGCAGTGGTCTTCGACATACAGCCAGTCCCGAATATTCAACCCGTCGCCATAAACAGGCAGCGGCTGCTCGTTGAGGGCGCGGGAAATCACGAGTGGGATCAGCTTTTCCGGAAACTGATACGGACCGTAATTGTTGGAACAGCGGGTGATATTTACGGGCAGTCCAAATGTTTCATAATAGGCCCGGACCATGAGATCTCCTCCGGCTTTGCTCGCGGAGTAAGGACTGTTTGGAGCCAGCGGTGTTTCTTCCGTAAAAAGGCCCGTATCTCCCAGCGTACCGTATACCTCATCGGTGGATACCTGAACGAATTTGGTCACCCCATGCTTCCGGGCTGCATCGAGCAGCACCTGCGTCCCCAGCACATTCGTCTTCACAAAAATATCCGGTTCCAGAATGCTCCGGTCTACATGGGATTCAGCCGCAAAGTTGACGACGATATCGATCCCTTGCTGAAACCATGATTCCACAGCCTCCGCATCGGTAATGTTGGTCGCCGTAAATGTGTAATGGGGATGATTCTGGATGGAGCTGAGGTTTTCGAGGTTGCCGGCATACGTCAGTGCATCCATATTGACGATTTCCAATTCAGGATACTTTTGCAGCATGTATATAATAAAATTACTTCCGATAAACCCCGCTCCGCCGGTAACGAGCATTTTCCTTCCCATCGTTTGATCCCTCCTGGTCGTAATCAAAAGTTAAGCTCCGCATCCTTCAGCAGAGGATGGCGCTGATCTTTATCCGACAGGATCGGACTGGAGACCGGCCAGTCGATGCCAAGCGCAGGGTCGTTCCACAAGATGCCCCGGTCATGTTCAGGAGAATAATATTCATCTACCTTATACAGAACCTGCGTACCCGGAACCAGCGTGCAGAATCCGTGGGCGAACCCTTTGGGGACAAGCAGCTGCCGCTTGTTATACTCACTAAGAATCACGCCGGTCCACTCTCCAAACGTCGCTGAATCCCGCCGGACATCCACAATCACATCATAAATCGCACCGCTCAGAACGCGGACCAGCTTGGTCTGGGCTTTGGGGTTCAATTGATAATGAAGGCCGCGGATGACGCCCGCCTCTGCGGAGAGCGATTGATTATCCTGAACGAATGTGTGCGTAATCCCCTGCTGGCGCAGTACAGCCTCGTTATACCCCTCCATAAAAAAACCCCGGTTGTCACCATGAACAACAGGTTCAATCCATACGGCATCTGCCAAGCGTAATTGATTCACTTTCACACGGAAGGCCCCCCAATGGTAGTCTTGTAAGTAACCAAAATCGAATTCATTCTTATTAATATATGGTGCTACCAAACCGTAAGGTGATCTATTGGTCCGCCCTTTTTAAGTCATAAATCATCTTAGGGGAAACTGTTTCAATTGAGTGGGGCCAGAGAGGTTTAGGGGAGAATCGAATAAGCTGTAGTAACACTTCTAAATTCCATATATATACAATACACCATACATCCAGCACGAGGAAATGAATATTTTAGAGATAAAAAAACAAGCCATTATCATAAGTATTAGCACATAAAAAAGGCAGAATCCGCACGACATGGCGGGATTCTGCCTTCATTTATTTTTTCTTACTTCACCAGCTGCCCACGAGTTACGCCCAGCTGATTCGTCGCCTTCAGCGTCTTCCACACCTGCGTGCCGCTGATTTCGCCGCGCAGGGCACGGTTGTACAGGTCGATGACCTCGTGCACCTGTTCAGGCGTTTCCTCCAGGAACTCGACGCGGTAGGTCGAGACGCCGAGGTCCATGAAGTTCGTCAGGTACTCGGCACCGGACTGCTCGATGGCGTTGTAGACCGTGTTGCGGCAGCCCTCGTCCACGCGGACCGGATGCGACATGCCGATGCGGTCCTGCAGGGACGCCCGGTGCGATTCGCACGGACGGCCGCAGTTCGTGAAGTCGGTGCCTTCGCTCAAGAAGGTACAGTATACGCAGTGCTCCGTATGGAACATCGGCAGATGCTGGTGGATGACGATCTCCATCTGCGACGTTTTGGAGCGCTCCAGCAGATCGACCATCTGCTGGATGTTCAGGTCGTAAGACGGCGTGACCAGGTCACAGCCGGCTTCGAGGAACAGATCCACCGCTTTGTGGTTGGCGATATTCAGCGAGAAATCGCCAATCAGCTGCGGATGATCGGCATCCGGGTTTTCCATCCGGTGGCGCAGGTAGAAATACAGCGCCCCGGTGTTGCGCACAAGCACGGCGTCCGGCTTGAGGCGCAGAATATTTTTGTGGTAGCCGTTCTCGTTCGGCATATGAATGCGCGGCGTCGCCAGCGCGATCCGTTTGCCGGCGGCATGAACGGCTTCCACCGCTGCCGGGAACTGCTTGATGAACTCGAAGTCGGCGTATATCATCTCTACGCCGGCTTCGAGCGCAGCCTCCACCTGCGGGAGGCTGCGGCACAGCGCGGTGAGCTTTGCCTCACCGCGGGCCACCGGCGATGCGCTACGCGCGGCATCGCCATACACTGTTGCAGCCCGTTTCACGTACACGGGCGGCTTCGGGCGCTCGCCTGCGAGCAGCTCCACCGCACGGCGGCGGATATTGTTCAGCTCGCGCATCGGCACGATGACGTCGCCCTGCAGGTCGACGTCCAGCTTCTCGAGCTGGTAGACGGTGCCGCCCAGGCGGCCGAACTGCTCCTCGAGCAGAGCGTAATCCATCGGCCGCTTCTTGGCGATTTCCAGCTCCATCTCCGAGTCCACCTGCACCGTCGTGCCCTTCTGCACGTCGGTCCAGACGGTCGTCAGGAGGCCGCCGGCATGGCCCACGGCTTTGACGTGAACCGGGAACACCCGGTACGGCTTCTCCGTCTCGAACGTTTGACGCAGACGCTTGTCGAGCGCCGGATCGTTCGTTTTCCAGATGCGGTCACCGACATGCAGCTTCCGCAGGTCCACGTCACTCCGGCCCGGAACGATGTCCACGATCCAGCCTTCGCCGGCTTCCCCGTCAATCTTGACGCCTTTACGGCGCAGGTCGTAAATCCGTCCGCCCTCTTCCTGCTTCGTCGGGTCGCCGGCGTCGAACACGATGCCGTCCCCACGCTTCAGCGGAGCTTCGATCTTGCAGACGACGCCGTCGCGCAGGATCTTTTCGACCCGGCCGACGTACACGCCGCGGCTTTTCGGGAACGTGCCGTCGACCAGCTTTTTGTTGTTCGTGCCTTTGAGGAATCCATGCGTAAAACCACGCGAAAAGCTCTGCTGCAACTCGCGCATTTCCTCTTCGCTCGGCGGCGTATTGTCGCCGTCAAAGTAACGGTCGATCGCCTTGCGGTACTTGCTGACCACGTTGGCCACGTACTCGGGGCTCTTCAGCCGCCCTTCGATTTTAAAGGACGTGACGCCCGCCTCGATCAGCTCAGGCATCAAATCGATGGCCGCCAAATCTTTTGGCGACAGCAGGTAAGCCACATCGCCCATCGGCTTCTGCTCACCGTCCACGATCAGGTCGTACGGCAAGCGGCAGGCCTGTGCGCATTCGCCGCGGTTGGCCGAGCGGCCGCCCCACATTTCCGACGTCAGGCACTGACCGGAATAGGAGACGCACAGGGCGCCATGAACGAATACTTCCATCGGAAGCTTCGCCTGTTCCCCGATTTTTTGAATCTGCTTCAGGTTGTTTTCACGTCCCAGCACGACACGCTCCATGCCCCACGGCTTGGTGAATTCCACCGCTTCCGGTGAAGTGATCGTCATCTGGGTCGAGCCGTGAATCGGGAAGTCCGGGGAAATTTCCCGGATCAGCTTCACCAGCCCCAAATCCTGCACAATCACAGCATCCACGCCCGCATCGATACAGGCGTCGATCAGTTCCTTGGCATCCTCCAGCTCGTTTTCAAACACCAAAATGTTAAACGTCAAAAAGCCCTTCACACCATAGCTGTGAAGAAACGACATGATCTCCGGCAGCTCCGCCATCCGGAAGTTGTTCGCCCGGGCACGGGCGTTAAACTTTTCCACGCCGAAAAAGATCGCATCTGCTCCGTTGGCTACCGCCGCCCGCATGCAGTCCCAGTCGCCGGCCGGCGCCAGAAGCTCCACGTCTTCCCTTCTTAATGCCTGTTTGTTCATCTATATCCTCCCAAACCGGTCCTGCCGGTTCAAATTCTAGAATTCTCGTACTCATTGCAGACCTAACGAAAAGAATCACCAGCACAACTTCTGCTTTAACTTATCTAGTGTACCAGACATCTTCCGATCCTTCTACTATCCCCACGAATTATCTCGATTCCCATAGGAAGGCAGCAACTTTCACATTTGCATACTATCAGGTTATCCGCGATTGGTAGGGTGCAAACCAGGTGAATGGACCAGCGAGCATTATATAGTGTGCAAAACTCCATATGCAGCAAAACCAAAGCACCTCTAAGGCGTTACCGCAGACGCCAGGCACATCACAAGGCATTAGATCATCTACATCCTCATACGCATCCCTGATCAAGCCGGTACAACAAAAACCGGAACAGCCTTCGGCTATCCCGGTTCCTGGTCAAACTTATTTTTTGCTCCCTTATTCGGCAGCCGCAGTGGTCTTGACGTCATCTTTTTTCGTGAACGTAAAAGAATTCAGCGTCTCATCCAGTGTCTTCTTCTGAATATCGGTGGCGTTGGCGTCATTCAGGGACGCGGACAGCGTATACACTGTGCCGTTATGCTGCACAACGATTTGGCGCGCGCTGTACGGAATGCCGTCCTTCACCTGATGAATGGAAAAGACGACAGCCGGCTCGCCGGCAAAGGTCGTGTTCTCTACCTTTTCCAGCTTCAGATCTTTCTGATACTTCACGGCTTCATTGTAGAACGCCTTCAGTTGGCTTACAGCCTCTTCAAAGGAGCTATCCTTCTCGGCCGTGATCATCATGCGTCCGCCCACGAACTGATACTCCACCGGCGACAGCTCAAACTGGTCGCGATTTGCGCTCCAGTACTGCGGAATACGAATTTGGTACTGATAGGTTTTGGACGTCTTGGTCGTTCTCTTGGATTTATCGATCAGGAACGTATTCTCTTCCATACTCCCGAAGGATTCCGGCACGACGGTAAAATCAATGTTGATCCCGTTCATCAAATCCTTGAACTTGGCCACATCCGCCGGCTGGTCTTCCGGAGCTGCATATTCCACATAATAGCGGTAACCGTCCTTCAAAATCATCACTTCATATTCACGGATCCAGCCGTCACCGTAGTTATACCTGGCTTCGTTCACCAGCGCCTGTTCCCCGGATACCTCCAGCGGGTAAGTATTGACGACCTCATACGAAGTTTTGACGAAGGATTCCTCCAGCCATTTCTTCATCTGTCCGCCCCACTGTTCAAGCGAGTCGCCTTTGGGTCCAGTGGACACGTTCAACTTCAAGTAGCTGCCGTCCTTGCTTTCATAATACATGTCCGCATTGTCCATGCTCCAGGCAGCCGGGATGTCTAAAGCAATGCCGTAGTCCTCGTTATACACGCCGCGCATGCCATTTTTGACAGTCGACAGATCCTTCACGGTTTTGTCCGCCGGATTAAAGCTCGTATCAAAAGAGTTCAGCAGCCCGGCGTATTTATTCAGGTCCTTGTAGTTGGACGCCTGCAGATCAGCAAAATACAGCTCGTACAGACGATTATGGCTCGAATACATCCGGCATTCCCAGAAGGTTCCGTCCCCGTCCTTGGTCACAATACGGGCGTACGGCACCTTTGCTTTCGGGAAGGTCCCCCGGTCCACTACCATCTCGCCGCCTTTTTTGGCGTCCTCCACCAGCCGATCCAGCAAATCATCGGTGCTTAGATCCGCATCCTCATCGGAAGCGTGGACTTCAATGTAGTACTTCTCCTCTGCATCGTTAAAAGACGCGATACTCTCGGTCTCATCGCCGCTGCCGACGATCAGGCCGCTCGGATAATTCATCGTCCAGCCGTAGTAGCTGTTGCCGATCTTCGTCTTGCCTACGTCTGAATCGATCCCGGGATCCTGCGGACTGGCATCATCCTCCGAAGGTTTCAGGCTGATCACCCATTCCCCAGCCGACCCTGTATTCATTTGCGCTCCGATGCCTTGCGCCACCACACGAAGCGGAACCATCAGGGTGCCGTTCATCATGGACGGGGCAGCCTCCAGCTTCACTTTACGTCCGTCCACCCAGGCCAGATGGCTGTCGATCGTTAAGCTGATCTGATGAGGGCCGTATCCGATTTTGACCACATTGTTTTTTTCCAATTTCACTTCGCTGCCGAACGCTTTGCTGAACACGCCCAGCGGAACCATCACGGTTCCATTTTTCTTGAACGGCTTCAAAATTTGTACCGTCTGCCCGTTAATCACCGCCGCGGTGCTTCCCGTCTTGAGCTGCAATGTCAGCTTGTCCGAGCTGCTGTCCGCCCACGCGGGCAGTGCGGCTGCCAGCATGATGATGCCGGCCAGTGCCGCCGATCCGATGTTACGCAATGCGCTTCCCTTCATCCGTGACTGTCCCTTCTTCCCCATTAAAATTCCTCTCCCGGTCCGCTCTCGTCATTGTAGGCATCACCATCGGCGCCCGCCTGCGACAGAACCAGCTTCCGCTCCACGATATCCCCGCCGCTCTGCATAAGCAGCTTAACCGTTTGCCCCGGTAAAAACGACTTAAACATTTCGTTGATGTCCACGACCGAGGTCACCCGCTTACCGTTAATGCTGTAGAGTACGTCGTCCTCCTGAATGCCGGCTTTTTTGGCCTGATCCGAAAAGACCTTCGTTACGGTTAACGGATCGTCCGTTGGCAGTCCGACAATGGCAGACCAGCTCTCTTCCATGTTGAATCCGAGGCTCGGGCGCTTCACTTCCCCATACTTGAACAGTTGTCCCATCACGTACTGCACCGTATCCGAAGGGATGGAAAAGCCCATATTTTCCACGCCGACGGCTGCGAATTTCAGGCTGTTGATCCCGATCACCTCGCCCCGCATATTAACGAGCGGCCCCCCGCTGTTGCCCGGGTTAATTGCCGTATCGCTTTGGATCAGCCTGTAAAAAGCGTTCACGCCCCGGTTCAGACCGCTGACAACGCCCACCGTCGCTGAATTGCGAAGGGAAAAAGAGATCGGCGTACCGATCGCAATGACCTTCTCCCCTACCTGCGCAGTTTGTGCGGACTTGGCAAAGACCGCAGGCACTAAAGATTTGGCATTGATTTTGATTAAGGCAATATCACTTGTTTCGTCTATGTATGAATCCACAATGCTATACGATTTGCCGTCGGATGTGACGACCAGCGTACCTTCCAGTCCGTTCACCACATGCGCGTTGGTAACGATCCAACCGTTGGACTTCACGATGACTCCTGTACCGTGCGCCAAATTGTAGCGGTTGGTCGCGCCTCCCGTCAGCGTCGTATCCGTCGAGCGGCCGATAATCCCTACAACCGAAGGCGATATGTCTTTGACGATTTGCGGGACCGGATCCGCTGCCACCTGGACGTTGACCTTCTTTGCTGTAGATGCGCTTGATGCTGCTGTTTTTGCCTTCTGCGCAGCTTGTCCCGCCTTGGATGCCGCTGTGGCCGTTTTGCCTGTGCTCTGTGCCTCGGCCGCCGCGCTTCCGCTGACGAGCACGATCGTGCTGAGCAGCGTAATGACCCACTTTTTCCCCGTCGGTTTCATTCCCTCACCTGACCTTATCTTTATCTTGATCTGCAGATCTCCGGAGTCTATCCTTTCCCCTGAATCATAGCCTCAATGTATCACACAAACCGGGCGTGTACAATTGCTGGAAGCCCTATATTTAATAGGAAATTTCCACAGCCAAAATCCCAATGGCTTAAACAAAAAAAGACCCCTTGTCCGCCGGTTAGCGAAAGGTGTCTTCATTCGTCGCAATTTCGTTGGAGTTGAATCCGATTAGCTCATCCAGTTCTGGATCATCGCAAAGTCGGACGCTAAAAAGACCAGCAAGCAAATCACGCTGAATCCGATTGCAAATTTGTTCTTAACCGGTTGCTTCACCAGACGGATAATCCCGATCAGGATCAAAATCGTAAACAGGATCATGAATACGTCAAACGTATTGAATTTGGATGCAGCCGATGCAGCAGCTTCTGCAAGCAACATGGTTGGACCTCCTCTTGTGGCTTCGCTCAATTTACATATCTCTCTACATGTTATCGTTCTGGGCGATGAGATGCAAGACTTCGGATGTAAAAAATTGAAATTGTCATAAAATCGCCTTTTTCTGGTAATTGAGGCTCGTTGCCTCCGATCAATTACCATGTGCATGTGTAGAAACCTAATCCTTAATATTATTCCCCCGGTTGGCTTGAATTTATGAAAAATGGCGCTTATTTCCGGCACTGCCCTTCATCCAACTCTGTGACTTGGATATCGGGAAGGCGGAAATTTCTTACGGTATAAATTGAAATGGATAATGGGGCAAGTACGTAAAATGTCCCTACGATCCCTCTTGTTTTCGGATTTCTTGATTTTATGGAACCCACGTAAGGTAGAAATCCGAAAGCCAAATGTGACCGCTTCGCTTCTTCGAATCATTTTACTCCCTTGCTTACATCCTTTTCCTTACACAATAATCTCCGAAGCTTATGTTTTTTTCATAAGAAAAACGCCTTTCGACGTACCTTCAAAGAAGACAGACCGCGTCTAGCGGAAGTTTTTATTGCGGGATCAGGAAGCTGAGGCTCCGAAACGTATACTTTCTGATCTCTTCAAAAAAAATCATGCCTCCCCCGCCTAACGGCGGAATGGAGACATGATCTGGTCTATATCCTTATTTCGCGTAATCGTTCCATACCAGGCTCTGATTACGGCATTGGTACAAGCTGGTCGCTATTAGCTCGTCACCTTCAAAGCTTCGCTGCGCGCCGTGTCGCGCTCCAGGACCGGCTTCAAGTACTTGCCTGTGTATGACTGCTCGACCTTCACGATTTGCTCCGGCGTACCGGAGGCAATAATCGTTCCGCCGCCGCTGCCGCCTTCAGGACCAAGGTCGATAATGTGGTCGGCCGTCTTGATGACGTCCAGGTTGTGCTCAATGACGAGCACGGATTCCCCGGAATCGACCAGACGGTGAAGCACAGTCAGCAGACGGTCGATATCGTCGACATGCAGGCCGGTTGTCGGCTCATCCAGAATGTAGAGCGTCTTGCCGGTGCTGCGCCGGTACAGCTCGGAGGCCAGCTTCACACGCTGCGCCTCGCCGCCTGACAGCGTCGTAGCCGGTTGTCCCAAGGTGACATAGCCGAGGCCAACGTCGAGCAGCGTCTGCAGCTTGCGGTGAATTTTCGGAATGTTTTTGAAAAACTCCGTCGCGTCCTCCACCGTCATTTCAAGCACGTCGGCGATACTCTTTTCCTTGTACTTAACCTCCAGTGTTTCCCGGTTATATCGTTTGCCTTTGCAGACTTCGCACGGCACGTAGACGTCCGGCAGGAAGTGCATCTCGATCTTGATGATGCCGTCACCGCGGCAGGCTTCGCATCGTCCGCCCTTCACGTTAAAGCTAAAGCGTCCCTTTTTATAACCACGGATTTTGGCCTCGTTCGTCTGTGCGTAAATGTCACGGATATCATCGAACACGCCGGTGTAGGTTGCCGGATTGGAACGCGGCGTGCGGCCGATCGGCGACTGGTCGATGTCGATGACCTTCTCCAGATGCTCGAGCCCGCGGATTTCCTTATGCTGTCCGGGTCTGACCTTGACCGCCTTGTTGAGCTCCCTAGCAAGCGTTTTGTACAGGATCTCATTCACGAGCGTCGATTTGCCTGAACCGGAAACCCCTGTTACTGCCGTGAAGACACCCACAGGAATTTTGGCATTGATGTTCTTCAGGTTGTTTTCTTTCGCTCCGCGGATCTCCAGCCAGCGGTTATCCGGCTTACGGCGTTCCGTATTGACCGGGATAAACTTACGTCCGCTCAGGTATTGGCCGGTCAAGGAGTTCGGATCCTTCATGATTTCCTCCGGCGTACCTTGCGCAATGACACGACCGCCGTGAATGCCGGCACCCGGACCGATATCGATGATATAGTCGGCGGCCATCATGGTGTCCTCGTCATGCTCAACGACGATGAGCGTATTGCCGATGTCCCGCATATGCTCCAGCGTGGAAATCAACCGATCGTTGTCCCGTTGGTGCAGACCGATGCTCGGCTCATCGAGAATGTAGAGCACGCCCATCAGGCTGGAGCCAATCTGCGTAGCCAGACGGATCCGCTGGGCCTCTCCCCCGGAGAGTGTGCCCGCAGCCCGGCTCAGCGTCAGGTAATCGAGCCCGACATTCACGAGGAATCCGAGGCGCGCGTTAATTTCCTTCAAGATCAAATTCGCAATCGAACGTTCTTTCTCGGACAGCTCGAGCTGATCAAACAGCTTCATCGCTTCGCCGATAGACAGGCTCGTCACATGCGCCATGTTGTAGTCATTGACGGTTACAGCAAGCACTTCTTTCTTCAAACGGTGACCCTTGCAGACTTCGCACGGCTTCGCGCTCATGAAGTTTTCGATAAATTCGCGGATGCCTTCGGAAGCCGTTTCACGGTAGCGGCGCTCCAGGTTGGGAATGACGCCCTCAAACACCACAAACGCTTCTTTCCGCTGCCCGAAGTCATTTTCGTAACGGAAGCGGACCTTCTGGTTACCCGTTCCGTACAGCAGCTTGTTCATATCTTCTTCCTTCAGCTGGCTGACCGGAACATTCTGAGGAATGTTGTAATGCTCACATACTGATTTCAAAAATTGCGGATAATAGTTGGACGTACTGCCTGTCCACGCCAGAAAAGCGCCGTCATCGATCGATTTCTCCCGGTCCGGAATCAGCAGCTCAGGGTCGACGATCATCTTCACGCCAAGTCCATCGCATTCCGGACAGGCCCCGAACGGACTGTTAAACGAGAACATCCGCGGGGACAGCTCCTCAATGCTGAATCCGCAGATCGGGCAGGCAAAATTGGAGCTGAAGCGCAGCTCTTCCTGGCCCATAATATCGACCAGCAGCTGGCCTCCGGACAGCTTCAGCGCCGTCTCGATAGAGTCCGCCAGACGCGCTTCCACGCCCTCCTTAACGACGATCCGGTCGACAACGACCTCGATCGAGTGCTTTTTGTTTTTCTCCAGTTCGATATTTTCGGAAAGATCGCGAAGCTCGCCGTCTACCCGTACGCGTACGAAGCCCTGCTTGGCCACGTCGGTAAACAAAGACTTGTGCTCACCCTTCCGGCCGGAAATCATCGGTGCCAGCAGCTGCAGACGCGTCTTCTCCGGATACTGCATAATCCGGTCGACCATCTGCTCCACGGTCTGGGACGTGATTTCAATGCCGTGCTCCGGACAGTGGGGATGGCCCACACGGGCAAACAGCAGCCGCAGGTAATCGTAAATCTCGGTTACCGTTCCGACGGTAGAGCGCGGGTTGCGGCTCGTCGTCTTCTGGTCAATCGATATGGCCGGAGACAGCCCGTCGATCGAGTCGACGTCCGGCTTCTCCATCTGTCCCAAAAACTGCCGCGCATACGCGGACAGTGACTCTACATAACGGCGCTGCCCTTCGGCATAAATCGTGTCAAACGCCAGGGAAGACTTGCCCGAACCGCTCAGTCCGGTTAAAACGACGAATTTATCACGGGGAATCGTGATATCTATATTCTTCAGATTGTGGGCCCTGGCACCCTTAATGACGATATTCTCGCTGGCCAATGGTCGCTCATCTCCTTTGAAAGGATCTATTTATGGGATTTATCCACAAAGAGAACGACCAGTACAAGCGGCCGTTCCCTTATCATATCCATGTTCTTGTTTATTCCGCCTTCAGTTCCAGCAGGGCGTCACGCAGCTCGGCGGCGCGCTCGAACTGCAGGTTCTTCGCGGCATCTTTCATTTCGGCCTCCAGACGCTGGATCACCGACTGGCGCTCCTTCTTCGACATCTTGCCGCCGGTTCCGGTCAGATACTCTGCCTTCGACTCGGCCACTTTTGTCGCCTCGATGACGTCGCGAACCTTCTTGCGAATCGTCTGCGGCGTGATTCCATGTTTCTCGTTATAGGCGATCTGCATCGTGCGGCGGCGCTGGGTTTCCTTAATCGCTTTGTCCATCGACTCCGTTATGTTGTCGCCATACATCAGAACAAAGCCCTCAGAGTTCCGGGCCGCGCGGCCGATCGTCTGAATGAGCGACCGTTCCGAACGGAGGAAGCCTTCCTTGTCGGCGTCCAGGATCGCAACAAGGGACACCTCCGGAAGGTCAAGGCCCTCCCTCAGCAGGTTGATACCAATCAGCACATGGAACGTGCCCAAACGCAAATCGCGCAGTATCGCCATCCGCTCCAATGTCTTGATATCGGAGTGCAGGTACCTGACCTTGATTCCGATCTCCTTCAGATAGTCGGTCAAATCCTCGGCCATCTTCTTGGTCAGCGTCGTCACGAGGACCCGCTCGTCGCGGTCGATCCGCTCCCGGATCTCCCCGATCAGATCGTCGATCTGCCCTTCGGTCGGCCGGACTTCGATCACCGGATCCAGCAGTCCCGTCGGCCGAATGATCTGCTCGACCATCGTATTGCAGTGTTCGATCTCATACGGCCCGGGCGTCGCCGATACGTAAATGATCTGGTTTACTTTATTCTCGAACTCTTCGAACGTCAGCGGCCGGTTGTCCAGCGCCGACGGCAAACGGAATCCGTGTTCCACCAGCACCGTCTTACGCGCCCGGTCCCCGTTGTACATTGCCCGAATCTGCGGCAGTGTCACGTGGGATTCGTCGACCACAATCAGCATATCGTCCGGAAAATAGTCCAGCAGCGTATACGGAGTAGCCCCACGCTCCCGGAACGTCAGCGGTCCGGAATAGTTCTCGATCCCCGAACAGAAACCGACTTCCTTCATCATTTCAATGTCATAGCGCGTGCGCTGTTCCAGGCGCTGCGCTTCAAGCAGCTTGCCTTGGGAACGCAGCTCCTCGAGCCGCTCCTCCAGCTCCCGCTCAATATTGACCAGAGCGACTCGCATCGTTTCTTCCTTCGTTACGAAGTGAGACGCCGGGAAAATCGCAATATGATCGCGTTCACCGATCAGCTCGCCGGTCAGGACGTCGATCTCCGTAATCCGTTCGATCTCGTCCCCGAACAGCTCCACGCGGACCGCCTGCTCCCCTTTGGAAGCCGGGAAGATCTCAATGACATCACCGCGCACGCGGAACGTCCCCCGCACGAAGTTAATATCGTTGCGCTGATATTGGATGTCCACCAGGCGCGACAAAATCTGATTGCGCGGCTTCTCCATGCCTACGCGCAGCGACAGCAGCATGCTGGAGTATTCCATCGGCGAACCCAAGCCGTAAATACACGAGACGCTCGCCACGATAATTACGTCCCGCCGCTCGAACAGCGAGCTGGTCGCGGAGTGGCGCAGCTTATCGATCTCCTCGTTGATGCTCGAATCTTTCTCAATATACGTATCCGAAGAAGGGATGTACGCTTCCGGTTGATAGTAATCATAGTAACTCACAAAATAATCGACGGAGTTGTTCGGAAAAAACTCCTTGAATTCGCTCGCCAGCTGGGCGGCAAGCGTCTTGTTATGCGCGATGACCAGCGTCGGCCGCTGCACCTTGGCGATCGTCTGCGCAATGGTAAAGGTCTTGCCGGTACCGGTCGCACCGAGCAGCGTCTGATGCTTCTTCCCCTGCTTCAGGCCTTCCACCAGCTCGGTAATGGCCTTCGGCTGGTCGCCCTGCGGTGTGTATTCCGACTCAAGCTCAAACGTCTTGGTACTGACGACAATATCGCTCATTGCCCAACATCACCCTTATCATCTAAAATAGATATTCTAAACTATATGTCGAGATTTCCCGATATAAGCTATAGGAAATCATTGTTGAAATAAGAATATTTGTTCCCGTCTATTATACTCTGATCAAGTGCCGTATGCAAACCCTAACTCATGAACAGGAGTGATAGCACAACATGGAAATCACAACAATACTGGGCATCCTGGCGGGACTTGCCGCGCTGGTAGGTGGCTTTTTATGGGAAGGAGGTCAGATTAATGGATTAATGCAGGCAGCGGCCGCCCTGATCGTATTCGGGGGTACCATTGCCGCTGTCGTTGTCAGTTACCCGCTTCACCGGCTCAAGACGATTCCCAAAGCGCTGCGCTTTGCCTTCAGCAAACCGGCCGAGGATACAAACCAGCTGATCGAAGACTTGGTTGGCATGGCCACGGCGGCCCGACGCAACGGAGTGCTCTCCCTTGAAAGAATGGCGATGGACCATCACAACTCGTTCCTTCGCGAAGGCATTCAGCTGGTCGTCGACGGAACGGAAGAATCCCAGATCAAACAAATCATGGAGCTCGAAATGGACGCCGTAGAGCAAAAGCACGAAAACTACGCCAAAATATTCGAGTCCGCGGGCGGCTACGCCCCGACCATGGGTATCATCGGCACCGTTATGGGGCTGATCCATGTCCTCGGCAGCTTGTCCGAGCCGACCGATCTGGGGCCGTCGATCGCGGTTGCTTTTACCGCTACGTTATACGGCGTGGCGAGCGCCAATATTATCTTTTTACCCATTGCTTCGAAAATTAAGTCCCGCAGCGCCGATGAAATTCAGCAATTGGAACTTTTGATGCAGGGCATTCTGGCGATTCAGAACGGCGAGCACCCCAACATGGTGCGTAAAAAGCTCGTTTCCTTCACACCGGTGGACAGCTATCATGCCCCTGCCGTGAAGGAGGAATTCATCGATGAGACAGCGGAATAGACGACAGGGCCGGAGAAAAAGTGAAGGAGACGGCGGCCGGGACCGGTGGCTGATCACCTATGCGGACCTGATCACGCTGCTCCTGATCTTTTTCGTCATGATGTTCGCGATGAGCCGGTTGGACGTTGAGAAGTACGAGGCGATTACCCAATCCCTGCAGCATACGTTCAAAAGCGGCGATTCGATCCTCGAGAAGGGATCCGGCATCACCGGCCAGGCGGACAAAAATGCGCATCGAAATCCCGACACGGCTAAAAAGCCGCAGAACAGCGGCTCTCAGGAACTGACCGAACGGGAACTTGCCTTCCGCAAGCAGGAGCAGGAGCTCCAGAACCTGATGCAGGTCATTTCACAGTATGTGAAGGATAACCGGCTGGAGGACCAGATATTTGTGGCGGACGAGCCTCAAGGCATCTCCATTACGCTGAGCGACCAATTTTTGTTCGATGTCGGCAAAGCGGACCTAAAGCCCGGCTCAGCACCGGTGCTGGACAAGCTAGCAAGCCTGTTTAAGAACCTGAGCACGGTGATCAGCATTGAGGGTCACACCGACAATCTGCCGATCGTGCATGCTTCGAATTACAAAGACAATTGGGAGCTTTCCGGAGCGCGGGCGCTGTCGGTCCTGCGGTTTTTCCTTGACCAGAAGCATCTGAACCCGGACGAGTTCCAGTACGCCGGATACGGCGATACGCGTCCTGTCGGGGATAACGGTACCGAAGCGGGAAGGCAGAAAAACCGCCGGGTGGAGATCATCGTCCTCCGCCAGCTTCAGGAATAGTCCGTAACCTCCTGCTTCGCCGGCAAACCACCCGATTAGCCCTTCCATATGACAAAAAAAGCGTGGAAGCTCTGAAGCTCCCACGCTTTTTGCGTTCTTGCCTTACATGTCGGCTTCCCGCGCATCATGCGATGCAGGGGGGGACGACTTGCTGCGGGCATGAATTTTCATGCCGATCAGCTGAAACAGATTGACTGGCTTCAGCACCAGCGCCACGCCGGCATCCGGGTCCGGAGCCAGAATAACGCCCAGCTGGTGATGATCCCCGTCGTAGATTGCCCGCTGGAGAAACTTGACTTCACCCTGCAGGTTTTGCACTTCCAGCTTGCAGAAGGCCGGGTTTTTGCGGATCGCCAGATGCAGCTGCTCTTTGGACCGGATCGCCATGCCGTTGACCTTCACAATCGATTCGCCAGCCGCAATGCCCAGCTCTTCGGCAGGGCTCCCGGGAATGACGGCCAGCACCTTCAGCCCCTGCACAGGATGGACAAACACCGGACTCCGGTGCTGCTCCTCATACCGGCTGTACCAGGCCAGCCCTTCATGAAGCACAAAGGCGATCAAGGCCGCCACAAGGGCGAGCGGGCTCCACCAAACCGACAGAATGCTGAAAGCCAGCAGTACGACGCCATAGATCAGGAGACGTTTGAATGTCCGATCGGCCTTCACCTGCGGAAGCAGGCTCTGCGTCATTTCGCTGAAGCCGATCACCACCGGCAGCGCCATCATGCTGAAGCCGCTGCTCCATCCGTCTCCGCCAAATAAAGGCGTCCAGGGCAGAGTCACATCCGAGGTCCCCGGAATCAGCAGAAACAGAGGAATCGGCCAGAATACCTGCATCTGATAGCCTCCAACGAGCTTACCTCGCTTCCCTTCAATAAAGAGCGGATTGGCGAAGGATGCTCCCTGCAGGCGAATGAGCAGCGCCTCGGCCAAGTGCAGCACCGCGACCAGGGCAAGCAGGGCAGGAATATCCAGGCCCGCTACCGTATCCTTCACCGTTTTCAGGAACCCGTCCGGACTCCAAGAAAACAGCCCCATCACAAACTGAATCACGCCCAAGATTCCGATGGCGTAGGCAAAACATAAATACCTTACCCGGAACAGCAGCAGCACGATGGCTACCACCCAAATGCAGATGACCGCTTCCGTGGTCAGCGAAATTCCCAAAAACGCCGCAGCCACCGAGACGCCAATCCCGGCCAGCAGTCCACCCCAAAAGGTTCGCCAAGTCTGCAGCCCCCAGCTGTGCAGCCGGACGGAGAACAGCTTTCTCTCCAGCAGCACCTGCCTGCGGTACACAAGTGCCATCAAAATGATCGAAATATAATAAAACGGCTGCGTCAGCAGCTGTAACAAAGCATCCCCCAACTTCCACAGCAGTTCCAATGCGACATCCAATCCGTCACCACGCTCCTTTACCATGACATTTACGCATATCCAGGACAGACATCAGACGCAAGAAAAAAAGAAGGCTAAAGATCAGCCTTCTTAACGATTCGACGCGGCAGCGGCAATTTCCTTCCGCACCTCGTCAATCCCGCGGTTCAATTGATTATCGTATTTCGGATTGCGGATATGCTCGATCAGCGCGTTCTCGAGTGCTTCCGCCGTCTTCGCGTCAATGACACCGTTCGCGCTCAGCTTCGCGCTGCTTTGGAACGACTTGACGGCCGCCACGGTTTTCTCATCGAAGAATCCGTCTTTGCGTCCAGGCTTGAAGCCAAGTCCGTCCAGCATGATCTGCGCACTCTTCACGTCAGTGTTATTCATGTTGTATTCCAGCGATTTGTCTTTGTTGATCGGAGCCACCGAGAAGTAATCCGGCTGATCCACCGCAATGTCAGGCTTGATGCCCTTCTTGTGGATCCAGCTGCCGTTTGGCGTCAGCCATTTCGCGATCGTAATCTTGAGCAGGCTGCCGTCGCCCATTTGCTTGTCGAAGCTCGTCTGTACGGTTCCTTTACCAAAGGAGTTTTCACCGATCAGCTTCGCTCCGGCCGATTGCTGCAAGGCACCTGCCAGAATTTCGGATGCGCTGGCGCTTCCCTTGTTCATCAGGAGGGCGACCGGATAGTCTTTGCCCGTTCCCTTGGACTCGCTCTTCTCGCGCTTCTTGTTCTTGTCTTCAACCTGAACGATCAGCTTGCCTTTCGGCACGAATTGCTCGGCGATATCGATCACGACGGACAGCACGCCGCCGGGATTGTTCCGGACATCGATGACGAGGCCCTTCATGCCTTCGCTCTCGAGCTTCGCCAGTTCTTCCTTGAAGCGATCGCCCGTGTTCAGGGAGAACTGGGTAATTTCAATCACGCCTACTTTACCCGGTTCCATGTGGGCATTAACGGTCTCCAAATCGACATCGTCGCGCACGATAGTGTACTGAAGCGGAGTCGATACGCCGCTGCGGCGGACCGTCAGCTTCGCCTCGCTGCCTTTCGGACCGCGGATTTTCGAAACCGCATCGTTCAGCTCAAGCCCGCTCAGTGATTCTCCGTTCACCGTCAGGATGATATCCTTGGCGCGGAGTCCTGCTTTTTCCGCAGGCGATCCCTTGATCGGAGACACGATGACGACATTGCCGTCTTCCGAGGACACTTCGGCACCGATGCCGCTGAACGAGCCCTCGATGCTCTCCTCAAATTCCTGTGCCGTTTGCTTACCCATATAAGTCGAGTACGGATCTTCCAGCGATTCCATCATGCCGTTGATGGCACCGTCCACCAGCTTGCTCCGGTCCACATCCTCATAATAGTTGCCTTGGATGAGATCCAGAGCCGTACCGATTTTCTTCGCTTCATCCTGCTTCAAGCCGCCGCTGACCACACTCGCTAACACGCCCTGGCCCGTCGAGGCCTGATTCGCAAAGCTTGCGCTTGTTAACACGAGGGTCAGTACGCTTCCCAACAGCATACCTACGACGACCAACAATGCGACCGTACGTTTCTTCAAAGTAAGTTTCACCGCCTTTTATTTTCCGGCCGAACCTCTTATGACCAGACTTAACCATCCTAGTATATGTTCGGCTTGTACGGAATATTTATACGGTCTACAGATACGGCATCGGGTCCACAGGCGTTCCATTCTGACGGACTTCAAAATGAAGGTGAGGCCCCGTGACTTGTCCCGTTGCGCCGGATTCTGCAATCACCTGACCGCGGCTGACATGCTCGCCTACCTTTACTTTAATACCGCCTTCACGTATATGTCCATAGACGGTCCACATTCCGTCCCCATGATCAATGATGACGCAGTACCCGTAACCGCTCCACCATTCGGCCAGCGTAACGGTTCCCGTTTCAGCGGCGTGAATCGGCGTTCCCTGCGGAACGGCAAGATCCACCCCTTTATGCATCTTGCCGACTTCCCCCGTAACCGGATGGACTCTTCGGCCGAAAGGCGAAGAAATGCGGGCTCCGCTAACCGGCATATACAGCGGTCCGCCGCTGCCCGAGAAGCCGCCCGAGCTTTCGACCGTCGTTGTCGCGCTCCTCTTCTTGGCCGCTGCCGCAGCTGCTGCAGCCGCTCTCTTCGCAGCAGCCGCTTTGGCTGCCGCCGCCCTTCTCGCCGCTTCTTCGGCCTTCAGCTTGTTCTTCTCCTGCTCCAGGGAAGCACGCTTGCTGACGAGCGTGACGAGCAGCTGATCCTGCTCTTCACTGGTGTCGTCGGATTCTTCAATTTTCTGGTCGTACTGTGCGATCAGAATCTGCTTCTGCCGCTCGTTTTCAGCCAGAATGGCCTTCTGGTCTTCCATCTGGGCATACAAATCCTTGGCTTTGGCGTAATCCGACTCCAGTTCCTTTTTCTTAGCCAGCACCAATGCCTTGTCCTTCTTGTGCTGTTCCAGCAAATCCTTATCTTGGTCTACGAATTCCTTCAGCGCATCGGCCCGTTCCAGGAAATCGGAGAAGCTGGTCGATGAGAGCAGCACTTCCAAGTAGGATACGTTGCCGTCGGTATACATAAGACGTACCCGGGACTCCAGCATTTTCTCCCGCGACTGGATCCGCTCTTCGGCGGCATCCAGCTCAGTCGCGGTCTGACGAAGCTTGTCCTGCGTGTCGTCAATTTGAACCGTCAATTTGGTCATCGTGTTGCTCACCGTACTAATCTGGTTCATGACGTACTGCAGGTTTTGGGTCGTTTTATTTTTGTAATGCTGCGCTTCCTGCTTCTGGGCTTCCGCCTTGCTCTTCTGCTGCTTGGCGGTCTTCGCCTGCTGCTGCAGCACTCTCAGTTCATGGTCGATCTCATCGACCGTCTTTTTCTTTGCCAAACTTTCCGAAGGCTGAAATACAGCCGCTGCGATCATAACTACGGCCAAACATGTGGCGATCTTTTTCAACTTGCGTTCCCCGTCCTTTTCCAAAAGTTTCTCCTGTATAACCAAGACTCTCCGTCAGCTGCTTATCGTTCTTGTTCTTATACCTTCAAAAATTTGCGAATAGATAGGGTCGTTCCCCACATGCCGATCAGCACGCCGAGGACAATCAGTAATCCTCCCCACTGCCACAGCTGGCTCAGCGGGAGAAGTGACATCTGGAGCGTAAAATCCGAGCCGATGGAGGCGGCCAGCCGGTCATAACCGACGAACAGCAGCGCCACCGTAATGACGGACCCGATCAGCCCGATCAGGGTGCCCTCCACGAAGAACGGCCAGCGGATAAAATAATTCGTCGCCCCGACCAGCTTCATGATGCTGATTTCCCGGCGGCGGGCGAGAATCGTGACGCGAATGGTGTTGGAGATCAGGAACATCGACATGACGGCGAGGCCGGCCACGAAAATAAACCCGATGTTGCGCACCAGGCGCGTCACTTTAAACAGCGTTTCGATTGTGCCTTTGCCGTACTTCACTTTCATGATCGGCTGCTGCTCCGTATGGCTCGTGTTCAGCGCCTCGATCTTCTGGGCGACGAACGGAACCGTCGTCGGCTCGATCACCTCGACCATAATCGTGTCCGGCAGCGGGTTGTTATCCTTGCTGAAGCCTTCCAGCAGCTCCTTCCCCTCGTCTCCCATACTGTTGCGGAAGTCGGTGAGGCCCTGCTCCTTGGAAATAAACTGCACCTTGCTGACCTCCGGCATCGCGGAGATTTCGTTCTGCACCTTCTCGCGCAGCTTCTGGTCGACGTTGAGGTTGAGATAAGCGCGGATCTGCACTTGTTTATCGGCCTTGTCGGCCAAAGCGTTGACATTGAGCACCAAGATGATAAATACCCCGAGCACGAATAGGGATACCACGATGGAGGTAACAGAGGCTACGGTCATCCACCCGTTGCGGAAGATGCTGTTAAACCCGACCCGCAAATGCCGCAGAAAGGTGTTAAAAGTCATACCCGTACTCCCCTCTCTGCTGGTCGCGTACAATGTTGCCGTGCTCGATCGCGATGACGCGCTTGCGCATCGTGTTCACGATCTCCTTGTTGTGGGTGGCCATGACGATGGTCGTTCCGCGGAAATTGATCTCATCAAGCAGCTGCATGATGCCCCATGAAGTTTCGGGGTCCAGGTTGCCGGTAGGCTCGTCCGCGATAATGACCGCCGGGTTGTTCACAATAGCTCTGGCGATCGCGATCCGCTGCTGCTCTCCCCCGGACAGCTGCGCCGGAAGGCGGGTGGCTTTGGACTTCAGTCCAACCAGATCCAGCACCTCCATCACGCGCTTTTTCATCTGCCGCTTCGGCGCTTCGATGACTTCCATGGCAAAAGCCACGTTTTCATATGCCGACAGCGTCGGAAGAAGGCGGAAATCCTGAAAAATGACGCCGATATTCCGGCGCACATACGGAATTTTCCGCTGCTTCAGCTTGCCGATATTAAAACCGTTCACAGAGATTTGTCCTTTGGTCGGCACTTCTTCTCTATAAATAAGCTTCATGAATGTCGATTTGCCTGCGCCGGACGGTCCGACGACGTATACGAATTCGTTGCGGTCGATCTTGACCGATACGCCTTGCAATGCATGGGTTCCATTCTGGTAGGTCTTCCATACGTCCTGCATTTCAATCACTTCGTTCATCACTTCCTAATTACATAATCAGCCATTATAAATTCGACACATTCCAGCTAATTCCTTTAAAAAAGCGTAGGAATCATCACGATGTGTTTCATTGTAACAAAATTGTTACCTTTTGAGTACCCGAAATTTTTCCACTTTGCCTACATATATATGGAAAGACAGCATCAATCACGACGAAGAGGAAGCGAAAGAGGTGGGAACCCAATGAAAAAAATTCATTTGAGCCTGATCATTATCGCAAGCATCCTGCTGATCGGTTCCGTCACCGCCGGGTGGGTACATCTTTATATCGGACAAAACACCCTTCCGGATAAGATCCAGGTTGCCGGCTACCCGCTCGGAGGAAAAGATTCAGATGAAGCGCTTAAGCTGCTGGACGCCCGTCTCAGACAGATGGAGAGCATTCCCTTGACGCTGTCCGTGGCCGCTAAAGGCATTCCCGATGCCCAGCTGACGCTGAAGGAAGCCGGCGTTTCGTTTGAAGCGGACGCCTTTAAAGAGGCGGTTGCGAAGCTGCATGAAGGAAGCTGGCTGGACCAGCTGAAATACCGCTGGCATTTTCAGACGGACTGGAACATCGTGCCCCACTGGGACATTTCCGCGCTGAAGGAGAAATTCACGCCGGAGTGGGAGCAGGAGCATTTCGGGCTTCCGGTGGAAGCCACGCGGCGGATCTCAGGGAAAGACGAGGTCGTGTACACGCCTGAGGTTTCGGTCTCGCGGATTGACTGGAACACGCTCAAAGAGCAGATGACGGCGCTGATTCCGAAGGACTTCGCCCTGATTGCCGGCGGTGAAAAGCCCAAGCTCAGCCTGGACCTTCCCCTGTACCGGATGGTGCCGAACGTCACGATCGGCAGCCTCAAGGAAGAGGGAATCGAGCGAAAAATCATCGAGTTCTCCACCGGGCTTGGTTCGAGCGGGCCGGGAAGGGTATACAATGTCGATTCCGCCGCCAAAGCGGTGAACGGCATGGTGCTGAAGCCGGGTGACTTGTTTGACTACAGCAAAGTCATTGCCAAGGCGGAGGAAAAATACGGGTTCCAGGAGGCGCCGGTCATCCTGAACGGGAAGCTGGTTCCCGGAGTAGGCGGAGGCATCTGCCAGGTGTCCAGCACCGTGTACAATGCGGCGGTCCGGACCGGGCTTGAAATCGTCGAGCGGCGCAACCATTCCCTGCCGGTAAGCTACTTGCCGAAAGGGCAGGACGCCACGTTTGCCGAAGGCTCGATCAACTTCCGCTTCCGGAACAATACCGGGAAGTCGCTGCTGATTCAGGCCGATGTCATGGATCGGAATCTGATCGTCAAATTTTTTGGCACCTTCCCGAAAAATGTCACCTATGACCTCATGTCCCGCACGGTCGAAACTCTCCCGGTCACCGAGAAGTTCGTGCAGAATCCGACCCTTCCGGTCGGCGGCCAGGAGATCCTGCAGAACGGCAAACCCGGCTACGTCGTCGAGACTTATCAAATCAAGAAGGTGGACGGCAAGGAGGTATCGCGCAAACGTATTTCCCGTGATACGTACCGCCCTCAAAACCGGCTGATCGCGGTCCATACAGAAGATTCGGGAGAGGGCAGCCCTGCTCCGGGGTCCGAAGAGCAAATCGTGGAGGACGGCGTAAGCGGGCCGAACTTCTGAGGACAAACGAAGGGCAGCAATGGATTGTCAGCTATAATTCCAAACGAAGCAAAAGGGTGCCTCCGCCGGTTTAATGAAACCGCTGGAGACACCCTTTTTATAATCCTATGTGAGCTCTACTGAATAATCCCGATCCGGCGCGCCTGCTCCTCCGTCAAAATGTACTCCTCGCTCGGCCACACTTCCTCCTCGGCCTCGACGCCGAACATCTTCATGACTTCGCCCCAGATGCCCTTCTCTACCGCTTCCGCCTGCGTAATAATGATTTTCATAACGCTCACTCCTTTTCGATTCTTTTACCCTTTTATACCCCGTTTTGGGTGGGTTGATTCGCTTGGCGCTAAAAGGAGTGCTTCTTGCCCAACACTCTCGAACTGTGATAGATTAGAATTAGAAAATATTTGAAAAAGGTTACCTTATTCAAACAGGAGGCATGATCATGGAGCGGCAAAACAAAGTGAAAATCGGCATCCCCGATAAGGAAGGGCAGTTGAGCTTCATGTTTACCCGTGGCGGAGCGCGCCGAGGAGCAGGCAGAAAAGGGATCGGGACGACCCGCAAAGTATCGTTAACTTTATCCGAGGCAACATGGAGCCGCCTTGATGCCTACTGCGACGACCATCAGTTTACTCGGTCTGAAGTTCTGCGTGGAATGATCGAACATTATTTTTCCGACCAAAATTAATAGAAAAAGGTGACGCCCGTGTTCGTCCGTATCCCAGGTGATCTTCTGGCTCAAACCGTTCAACAGGTTGCCGTCGCAGCGTCGGTATCCTCGGCACAACCGCAGAACTCTATGATTCATTTACATACGAGTCTGAATGGACTGACTCTTGCATCAGGAACAAGCTCGGGAATGGTCATTCAAGCCAAGCTTCCACTCGATGAGGGACACTGTCAAACGGAGTCCATTGCCGTGCCTTCGCGTTTATTTGCGGACATGCTTCGCAAGCTGCCTGCCGGAGTGGTGACCCTGGAAACACAGCCGCCTTTCCTATTAAAGATTAGCTCGGGCAGTACTTTATTCCGACTCTACGGAATGGATCCAGATGATAGCTGTTCCGTTCCAGACCTCGGAAACCACCTGTTGGATGTGGAGCTATCGAGCTCTCAATTTAAAAAAATGGTTCAGCAGGTCGTTTTTGCATCCGCCAGATCCAATGAAGCCAGGCCAGTATTAACCGGCACCCTGTTTCACATTGCAAATGGTTCAATGAAGCTGATGGCTACAGACGGTGTGCGCCTGGCTTCATGCACAATCCTTCTTAACCGCAATCTGAGCAATGAAGTTGAGGCCATCATACCTTCCTCATATTTAAAGCATGTCTCCAAGCTGCTGTCCGGAGAGAAGCTGCGGATCTCCTTCAGCAATCACCGGATGGTTATACAGAATCAAGATCTCGCGGCTTACATTCCTCTAATAACCGGATCCTTCCCGCCAATGGATACGATGATCAACGCCACATATGTAACAGAAGTTCGGGTTTCCTCAGCAGCCTTTCTCAGCGCGATCGAGCGGGTTAATTTGGTTGCAGGCGGACAAACGGTTCTGCTGAATGGAACACCCCACTCCTTGGAATTAAGCTCCAATACGCCAGAAGTTGGCGATGTTCATGAGACTACTCCTGTGCAGGATTTTAAAGGGGAGCCATTTCGTATTGCTTTCAACGGGAAGTATATGCAGGACATCATACGTGTAATTGACAGCGAATGGATCAGCATTCAATATGCAAGTCCTTTAAAACCCCTCATTGTTACTGCTGCTTCTAAAAATGAGTCCCTGGTTTATCTGATCACTCCGCTAAGGACTAGAGCTACATAGATACATAGATACAAGCACCATAAATTGCAAGCACCTGCCAAAATAAAGAAGAAGCCAGGGCACGCCCCAGCTTCTTTACTTCCAAGAAAGAAATTTTCCAAATCACGCTTCTATTAATGATGCGCCCCATCCTTACGCGCTCCCGGTCCCATCTGGGACATTTGCAGCCGTGATCCGCCCATCAGGGAGACCGAAACGAGCGCCAGCGCCGCCGGTATTACGGCCCACAGGAACGCATGGTCCACGGAGACGGACAGCGCGCTGCTGATCTTCTCCATGATCGGTGCCGGGATGAGCGCTCTGCGCTCCGGTGAAAGCATTTGCTGCGGATCCATCGTGGCCGGCATATTCTGGCCGGAAGCTCCGCCCAGGGTACTGCTCAGCCGGTCATGAAAGTCGTTTCGCTGGATGATGCCGAAGATCGTAATCCCCACGGTCATTCCGAGCGAGCGCAGGAAGGAGATCGTCGAGTTGGCCGAGCCCCGCTGTCTGGCATCCACGCCCTGAATGGCCGACATCCCGAGCACGGAGAATGAAAATCCCATCCCGAAGCCGGCGACCAGCATATAGATGGACAGCATCGTCCGCGTTGTCTCCGGCGTAATCGTGCCGAGCAGCAGCATGCCGCCGCCGAAAATGATTGCCGACAGGATCATGACGCTGCGGAATGACATTTTGGTGGACAGCATGCCCCCTACTTGCGAGGCAACTACGGAACTCAGCGTCATCGGAAGTAGTATCAATCCGGAGTTAGTTGCATTCCCACCCATGACCCCTTGCACGAAAATTGGAATGTACACGGCTGCGGTAATGAAAGCCGCCCCATAGAACAAGGCCGCTGCGCTGCTGAAGGCGAACAGTCTTTTGCGGAACATGTCGTAGGACACGATCGGTTCAGACACCTTGGCCTCCACGGCCAGGAAGACGATCATCAGCACGGCAAACGCGGCGAACAGTCCGATAATGACCGGTGAATCCCAGGCGTATTTGCTGCCGCCCAGCTCCAGCGCGAACATCAGGCTGACCACGGAGCCCACCAGCGTAGCGGCTCCCCAAATGTCGATCTTTTGCTTGGAATGCTCATGAGACTCATGATAGAACAGCACCACCAGCAGAAAGGCTGCAATGCCTAAAGGCAGGTTAATATAGAAAATCCAGCGCCACTCCAGATAATCGGTGATATACGCTCCGAGAAGCGGCCCGAACAAGCTCGACACCCCGAATACGGCGCCAAACATGCCCGCCATCTTGCCTCTGGACTCCACCGGGAAAATATCAAACACGATCGTAAATGCAATCGGTACCAGCGCCCCGCCGCCGATTCCCTGAATCGCGCGGTAAATGCTCAGCTCGGTAATGCTGTGCGCCGTCCCGCACAAGGCCGAACCCAGCAGGAACATGATGATCCCGAATACGAAAAATCTTTTCCTTCCATACATATCGGACAATTTGCCGAAGATCGGCATGCCGGCCATCTCTGCCACCATATACGCGGAGGTGACCCAGACGAATTGATCCAGACCGCCCAGCTCGCCGACGATCGTCCCCATTGCGGTCGAGACGATCGTGTTGTCCATCGCGGCGATCAGCACACCGAGCAGCAGACCGGCGACGATCAGACCCAGCCTGTTCTTTTTCTCTGCCATATCACGCACTACCCCTTTATATTGTTTGTAAAATATCCTATCCCAGCCGGACAAACCGGCCTACACTTGCCGCCGTGTCCTGCTTGAATTCGTCCGTATATTCCACCAGTCCGATCTCGCATCCGCTGCCGATGTTCACCCTTCTTCCCCGGACGACGGCAGCCTTGGTGTTCTCCAGATAAACGACGTCGCCTTCAATGCTCTCCGCGCTCAGATCCCCGCCGTCGTAATGGGAAGTCATCTTCCCGAACAGCGGAATCTCCAACCCTTTCTTGACGGTGATCTTGGCACCTACGAGCTCTCCAATCCGGCTCGGTCCATACATTTTGATCTCGACGAGCTCGCCGTTCAGCATACCCGGGACTTCCACTACGCCCCGCACGAGCAGCTCCTCCGTCTGGCCGGACGCCGCCCGAAGGCCGCCGTTGATCTTGACGAACTCCGAAGACACATTGCCGCCGACGGCCAGCTCGCCGTTAATGCTGATGCTTTTCAACTGCAGATCCCCGGACACGCTTACCTCGCCCTGAGACTTCAGCAGTCCGCCCTGAAGGTTCTCCCGGACGTTCAGCGTTCCGTTGACGGATGCGGTTTCCGCGATCAGGGAGCCGTTCACCTGAGCCGTGCCCAGGCATTTAAATAGCCCGCAATCCGCCGTACTGCTGATTTCCGCGTCACCCATAATTTTGACCTGGTTAAAGGTTCCGCCTCCCGAGCTCCCGCTGCCCGTTATTTTGATATCGCCAAGTCCTTGGCGGTTTCCATTTGCCGTCATGACCTTTTCCTCCCTTATATGAATACCCGGTCATCCGGGCATTCCCTGAATGTTGTCTCATGCCCCGTATTGGAACTTTGCTCGATTGCTGCCAGCCGATTTCAGTGCAGATTCAGATCTGCTTCAACGCTGATTCAGATCTGCTTCGCCGATCCGACCTGAGCGTCTCCGTCCCGCTTGAAGTCGACCTTGTATTCGACTCTGCCGATTTTGCAGCCGGGGCCGATCCGTACTTCGCTGCCGCGGACGACATCCGCTTCGGTATATTCCAGGTCCACGAAGTCCCCTTCAATGAGATCAGCCTTCAGACGGTTGTTGAAGACCGGGGCCAACTGCAGCAAAATAGGCGCTTTCTTCAACCGGCGCACGGTAATATGATCCCCGCCAATTTCCTTGGCTTTGCTGGCCAGGCTCATCTTCAAGTCGATCTCGCCGGCGTTCACCAGCCCATCCACGTTAAAGCCGCCGTGAACCGAAAGCACCTCGCACTGCACGTCCCCTCTCGACTTCAGACTGCCCGACACTTCCACTTTCTCACTGTTGAGTCCCTTTTCCAGGGTGACCTGGCCGTTGATCGCAGCCGATTCGCTGCAGCGGGTCATCTCTTTGACCGATCCCATGCCGTCCAGAATCAAACGTTCGGCCGATAAATGGCCGCCGATCGACATCGTCCCGTTGATCTTGACCGTTTCCCCAAGCACCGAACCCGAAATGTTCAGGGTGCCGTTGGAATCCAGCGTAATGCAGTCGATATCTCCCTTCACCTTGCTGATCCCGTCAATCCTAACCGTTTTATACACACCGGACGCCACCGTCCCGATGCCCGACATCGACATGTCATGTCTTTGTTCCCGCTCCATCGCCTCAAACCTCCGATTGGTTGATTTTTAATTTCAATTCCTCGATACAGCCCCTTAAAGGCAGGCGGAACACCCACTTGGCATCCCGGTCCACATATACATGCTCGGTAGTCTCGATGAGCAGCAGCAGCGGCACGCCCATTTTGCGGACGAGCGCCAGCTCGCACGGTCTGCTTGCCACTTTAGCGTAATGATCCCGCATGAGGGATAACAGCATCTTGCCTTCATCCCGGGTTATTTCTCCGCTCTTGAGCAGCTTCTCCAGTACATAGACCGAGAGAATGTCGGCGAACGTCAGCACGTCCTGCTTCCCCAGCTCCTGTTCAAACAGATCCAGCGTCATATTTGTAACAATGTTACGTTGTAAAAGCTCGCCTGGGGTGATCGATACTTCGCCAGAGCTCGGTGAAAACACATCGGCCAGCTCGTCGAGGGACAAACCGTCCTTCATATTGAGAATGCGGTCTATGCGCTGCAGTATTTTTTGCTTTGGAAAAAAGGTCTCCTGTCCCGTAAAGGAAGACTTGCGGATAAACCATTCCTCGGGAATGAGGTTTTTCCGCTTCCAGCGGTACAGCTGTCCATAGGAAATCCCGGTCAGTTCCAGCAGATCCTTTTTGGAAATCTCTTCTTCGTTCATTGCACATCCTCCTCGCAGAAATAATGTAACATAACATTGTTACGTTGTAAATACGGCAAATAAAAAATATGGGGGGACCCAACGAAAAAAGACGCCTCCACAAGGGAAGCGCCTTTTCTATCTGCTATTTCTGATCTGCAATTTATCGTTTATACATGCTCGGCAAGCCACTGCTCAGTCATGCTGAGCAGCACCTCACCGCGTTTAATCGCCTCAGCCACCTGATCCGTCGCCGTGCCCCCGTAAACATTGCGGGCGTTCACGACGGTTTCCGGCCGCAGCACCTCATAAATCGTGTCGTCGAACAGCGGCGAGAACTGCTGGAACTCCTCCATCGTCAGGTCAAGCAGGTACTTGCCCTGCTGGATGCAGTACAGCACCGTTTTGCCGATGACTTCATGCGCCTGGCGGAACGGCAGCCCTTTGCCCACGAGGAAGTCGGCGATGTCCGTCGCGTTCGAGAAGTCCTGGTTGACCGCTTCGCGCATGCGGCTCTTGTTCACCTTCATCGTCGCGATCATCGGCGCAAACAGCTGCAGGGCCCCCTCCAGCGTGGCCACCGTGTCGAACATGCCTTCCTTGTCTTCCTGCATATCCTTGTTGTACGCCAAAGGCAGCGACTTGAGCACCGTCAGAAGGCCCATCAGGTTGCCGTACACGCGGCCGGTTTTACCACGAACGAGCTCCGGCACGTCCGGGTTTTTCTTCTGCGGCATGATGCTGCTGCCAGTACAGAAGGCGTCGTCCAGCTCGATGAAGTTAAACTCCGTGCTGCTCCACAGCACCAGCTCTTCGGACAGGCGGGAGAGATGCATCATAATGATGGACGCGTGGGACAGGAACTCCACGATAAAATCGCGGTCGCTGACCGCATCCAGACTGTTCTCGTAGACCCGGTCAAACTGCAGCTGCTCCGCAACGAAATGGCGGTCGATCGGGAACGTCGTCCCGGCCAGGGCGCCGGCGCCGAGCGGCAGGACGTTAATGCGCTTGTAGCTGTCCATAAGGCGCTCAATATCGCGCTGGAACATGGACACGTACGCCATCAGATGATGGGCGAACAGAATCGGCTGTGCCCGCTGCAGATGCGTATACCCAGGAATGATCGTATCCAGGTTGTCCCTTGCTTGTCCGATCAGCGATTTTTGCAGCTCATGCAGCATGCCGGCCAGCTCGACGACTCGTTTGCGCAAATACAGGTGCATGTCGGTCGCCACCTGATCGTTCCGGCTGCGTCCCGTATGCAGCTTGCCGCCGACAGGGCCGATCTCGGCGATCAGATTTTTCTCCACGTTCATATGGATATCCTCGTCCGCCACCGAAAACTCGATTTCGCCGCGGCGAATTTTGTCCAGCACGGTTTGCAGCCCCGCCTTGATCGTCTCCACGTCTTCCTGCGGAACGATTCCGCATTTGCCCAGCATCGTCACATGAGCCAGGCTGCCTTGAATATCCTCCTCGGCGAGCGCCTGGTCAAAACCGATCGAAGCCGTATATTCGTCTACCAGATGGTTCGTCTGCTTCGTAAAGCGCCCTCCCCACAGTTTGCCCACTATCGTTCTCTCCCCTCTTGCTTGACAGCAGAGGGCCGCTCCTTCCCGTGACCGACAAGGAACGGCCTCCCTACGACATGCTTGTGCTGTTGATTATATCATGGAAAAATTATTTGTTCTGTGCCACGCCTGTGCCGACTTTAAGACGCAGGGCGTTCAAATGGATGAAGCCGGTAGCATCCCCTTGATCGTATGCTTGGGTCGGATCGGCTTCCATCGTGGCGATGTCCGGGTTGTACAGGCTGACCGGGCTCTTCACGCCGGCAGCGATGATGTTGCCCTTGTACAGCTTCACGCGCACTGTACCGGTCACGTTCTTCTGGCTTTCGGTTACGAGCGCCTGCAGTGCCAGACGTTCCGGTGCGAACCAGAAGCCGTTGTACACGAGCGTGCTGTAACGGGTGATCAGGCTGTCGCGCAGGTTCATCACTTCGCGGTCCATCGTGATCGATTCCATTTTGCGGTGCGCGGTGAACAGGATCGTGCCCCCTGGCGTTTCATACACGCCGCGGCTCTTCATGCCGACAAAGCGGTTCTCCACCATGTCCACGCGGCCGATGCCGTGCTTGCCGCCAAGCTCGTTGAGGCGCTCCATTACGGCCAGCGGGTTCAGCTTCTCACCGTTAATGGCGACGCAGTTGCCCTGCACAAAATCGAGCTCCACATATTCCGCCTCATCCGGCGCATCTTCAGGAGACACGCTGAGCAGGTACATGTCTTTATTTTCCGGAGCGCTGGCATCGAACCAAGGATCCTCAAGTACGCCGCTCTCATAGCTGATATGCAGCAGGTTGCGGTCCATCGAATAAGGCTTCGCCGCAGAGGCTGTTACCGGAATGCCGTGCTTCTCGGCAAAAGCGATCATTTCCGCGCGTCCCGGAAACTCGTTACGGAACTCTTCAAGACGCCATGGAGCGATAACTTTGATGTCTGGAGCCAGGGCCGCAGCCGCCAGCTCGAAACGCACCTGGTCATTCCCTTTGCCCGTTGCGCCGTGCGCGATTGCCGTTGCGCCTTCCGCGCGGGCGATGTCCACCATGCGCTTTGCGATCAGCGGGCGCGCAATACTCGTGCCGAGCAGGTACTGCCCTTCATACAGCGCTCCCGATTGGAACATCGGGAAGATGAAATCCTGTGCGAACTCGTCGCGCAGATCGTCAATGTATACTTTCGAGGCGCCGGTAGCCAGTGCCTTTTCTTCCAAACCGTCCAGTTCTTCCTTCTGTCCGATATCGGCCGTAAATGCGATGATTTCGGCATCATACGTTTCCTTGAGCCACTTTAGAATGACCGACGTATCCAGACCTCCGGAATACGCCAGTACGATCTTTTCTTTTGCCATGTCTTAACTCCCTCTCCTGACTAATCTTAACCCATCAATGCGGCCATCAGCGCTTTTTGCGCATGCAGACGGTTTTCGGCCTGGTCGAAAATAACCGAGTTTTTGCCGTCGATGACCCCTTCGCTCACTTCTTCCCCACGGTGTGCCGGCAGGCAGTGCATGAACAGGTAGTCTGCCTTCGCCAACTGCGCCAGCTTCTCGTCGACTTGATAGTTTTTGAACGCCGCCTCGCGGACCTTCTGCTCTTCCTCAAAGCCCATGCTGGCCCATACGTCGGTATAAATGACGTCCGCGTCCTTCACCGCTTCTTCCGGACTGTGCGTAACGACGATTTGCGCGCCGCTCTCCTTGGCGATCTCTTGGCTTGCCTTCACCACGGCCGGATCCGGGGTGTACCCTTCCGGACTTGCGATCGATACGTTCACGCCCAGCTTGGCGCCGCCGATCATCAAGGAATGGGCCATGTTGTTACCGTCGCCGATGTAGGCGAGCTTCAGGCCTTTCAGCTGGCCCTTGTGCTCATAAATCGTCTGGTAGTCCGCCAGCACCTGGCACGGATGCGCCAGATCGCTCAGGCCGTTGATCACCGGAACGGAGGCGTATTTCGCCAGATCCGTCACATTGTGATGCCCGAAGGTACGGATCATGATGCCGTCCAGGTAACGCGACAGCACCTGCGCCGTATCGCTGATAATTTCTCCGCGTCCGAGCTGGATGTCGTTTTTGCTTAAAAAGAGCGCGTGGGCTCCGAGCTGGAACGCCCCCACTTCGAACGATACCCGGGTACGGGTGGATGATTTTTCGAAAATAAGTCCGATCGTTTTGCCCTTCAGTGGCTGGTATTCCTCGCCGTTTTTCTGCTTGCGCTTGAGTTCGATCGCCAGATCGATCAAGTACTGAATTTCTTCCGGTGTATAATCGTCGAGCTCCAGCAGGTCTCTTCCCTTCAGGTCGATATCCTGCAGCAGCCCGGTTTGGCTCAACATCGTTTACGTCCTCCTTTATCAGTGCATGCTCTAATGCTGCCCGGCTACGCCTTGTTTACTGCGGTATGATCATGGATCAGCTCGGCAATCATGCAGACGGCCTGATCGATTTCTTCTTTGGAAATATACAGGTTTGGAAGCAGGCGGATCACGTTCGGACCGGCGGTCACGAACAGCAGCCCGCGTTTCTGCCCTTCCAGCACGATGTCGTTTACCGGCTCCTGGCACTCGATGCCGATGAGCAGCCCCAAGCCGCGCACATCATTGACAAAAGGATGCACAGCCACCTTTTCGTTCAGCTGCTGGATCAAATACTCGCCCATGTCCGCGGCGCGCTGCGGCAGCTGATCTTCGAGAATCGTCTCGATCGTGGCGATCATCGCTGCCGTCGCGATCGGCGTGCCGCCGAAGGTAGAACCGTGGCTGCCCGGCGTAAACGCGTCTTTCAGATAGCCTTTGCCGAGCATTGCTCCTGCCGGGAACCCGCTGGCAATGCCTTTGGCGAGTGTGAAAATATCCGGCTCAATGCCGTAATGCTCATACGCAAACAGCTTGCCTGTACGTCCCATGCCGGTCTGCACCTCGTCAAAGATGAGCAGAAGCCCATGCTGTTCGCACAGCGCCTTCACTGCCTTCAGGAAGTCCGGCTGCACGACAAGCACGCCGCCTTCTGCCAGCACCATCTCGATCATGATCGCGGCCGTATCCGGTCCAATAGCTGCTTTCAGCGCATCCAGATCATGCAGCGGTACGCTCTTGAAGCCGGCAGGCAGCGGCAGGAAGCCGTCTTTTACCTTGTCCTGGCCGGTCGCCGTCAGGGTAGCCAGCGTGCGTCCGTGGAAGGATTGATGGAAGGTGATGATTTCAAAGCGTCCCGAGCCTTTCACTTTCTGGTGGTAGCGGCGGGCCAGCTTGATGGCCGCTTCGTTCGCTTCGGCGCCGCTGTTGCAGAAGAACACCGCATCCGCGCAGCTGTTCGCCGTCAGCAGAGAAGCTGCTTTTTCCTGGTTCGGAATGTGAAACAGGTTCGATACATGCCACAGCTCATCCAGCTGAGCTTTCAGCTTCTCGGTCACTTTTTTCGGCGCATGGCCCAGATTGGTCACCGCTATACCGCACATAAAGTCGAGGTATTTGTTCCCTTTATCGTCCCACAGCCAGCTCCCTTGCCCTTTCACCAGGCTGACCGGATATCTGGCATAGTTCTGAAACAATGAGCTTGCCTGTTCGCTTGCGCTCATCCCTATTCACTCCTTCTCCCGGAGCCGCAGGTCCTCCCTGTGCCCCTGTAATAAAAACGTTTATCGATGTAAATTCAAAGTACCTTTATCTTAATCCCGCACGATGCGGGTACCCAACACTTCACCCTGCAGCACCCGGCTCAGTACCCGGGGCTCACTGCCGTCCACGATGACGACTTCCTGCACGTCTCCTTGAATGCAGCTCACCGCGGCCCGAACTTTCGGAATCATGCCGCCGTAAATGTCGCCGCTGGCGATCATGTCTTCGATTTGCTGCACCGTCACCGACGGCAGCACCTGCTTCTCGCCGTCCACGGCTTTCAGGATGCCGGGCACGTCCGTGACCACGATCATCCGGTCGACTCCCAGATGGGAAGCGACGGCGCCAGCCGCGGTATCGGCGTTAATGTTGTAACGCTGCCCGGCCGCGTCCACCCCGACCGGTGCGATAACCGGCATGTAGCCCATGGCCGTAATGCCTTTAACGATCGCCGATTCCACATAGGTCACGTCGCCGACATGGCCAACCTCGGCTGCGTTGGCAACCGGCTCGGCCTGGATCAGTCCCCCGTCGACGCCCGACAGGCCAAGAGCCCGGCCGCCCGTGCTCTGAATCCGCCGCACGATCTGCTTGTTGATCGTTCCGGCCAACACCATCTCCACGACATCGAGGACGTCCTCGGTCGTCTTTCGCAGGCCGTTCACGAATTCCGTTTCAATGCCCAGCTTGGCGAGATTGTCCGAAATGGCCGGACCGCCCCCATGGACGATGACCGGCTGCACGCCCTGCTGCTGCAGCTGCTTCAGATCCTCAAAGAAGGAATCCGGCAGTGCCGCCAGCGTGCTTCCCCCGCACTTCATGACAAACGTCTGCTGGCCATCCGCCCCAATATGGGAGCCCTGCTCATTCTCCAGCGTCTTCATATGCATTCACTCTCCCCTGCAGCTGCCTTCGCCTTATGTCCGGTAAGCCGCATTGATCCGTACGTAGTCATAAGTCAAATCGCAGCCCCAGGCGGTGGCTTGCCCGGCTCCGCCGTGCAGATCCACGACGATACGGACGGTGTCCCCTTTCAAGTAAGCCAACGCTTCATCTTCATCAAAAACGACCGGACGCGATTGTTCCAATACGCTGATATCGCCAAGCCGGATGTCGACCGTCTCCGGATTTACCGGCTCGCCCGCACGCCCGACGGCAGCGATGATCCGTCCCCAGTTGGCATCGGCACCAAACACAGCCGATTTGACCAGGCTCGAACCAATGACCGTCTTGGCAATCGCCCGCGCCGACAGGTCGCTGACTGCGCCGGTGACGCTGACTTCGACCAGCTTCGTCGCGCCTTCACCGTCCCGCGCAATCGCTTGGGCCAAGCTCCGGCACACATACGTAAACCCTTCGGCAAACGGCTCCCAGTCCGGATGCGCCGGCGTCAGTACTTCGTTCCCCGCCAGTCCGCTGGCCATGGCGATCAGCATGTCATTTGTGCTCGTGTCGCCGTCTACCGTAATCATGTTGAACGTCACGTCCGTCGCCTGCCGCATCAGCTGCTGCAGTGCTTCCTGGTCAATGGCCGCGTCCGTCGTCATAAAAGCGAGCATCGTCGCCATGTTCGGATGAATCATCCCCGAACCCTTCGCCGCGCCGCCAATCGTTACCTCTTTGCCGTTCACCAACACCGATACGCAGGCTTCTTTTTTCACCAGGTCTGTGGTGAGGATCGCCTGCGAGAAGTCCTCCGCGCCCGAATTGGCGCTGCTGAGCCGCGGCGGCAGCGATTCGATGCCCGCGTTCACGCGGTCCATCTTGAGCAGCTCGCCGATCACGCCCGTGGACGCGACAGCCACGTCCTGCTCCGCCACGCCGAGGTGGCGGGCTGCGGCCGCCCGCATGTCATAGGCATCGGCTTCGCCCTGCTGCCCGGTGCACGCGTTGGCGTTGCCGCTGTTCACGATCACAGCCTGCAGCGTACCGTTCTGCAAGCTCTCGCGCGTCACCTTCAGCGGTGCCGCTTGAAACACATTCGTGGTGTACACGGCCGCAGCCACGGCCGGCACCTCGCACAGGATCGCGCCAAGGTCATGGCGATCCGTCTTCTTGAGTCCGCAGTGCACGCCTCCCGCCGAAAAACCTTTCGGCGTGACGATCGATCCGTCCTTCACCTGCGTAAACGTCGTTAATTGTCCCATGTCTATGTTCATCCCGCTTACGGATACACCGGAGTATAGCCGAGTCCGAGATTCTCCTCCCATCCCATCATCAGATTCAGGTTCTGTATCGCCTGGCCTGCCGCACCTTTGACGATATTGTCAATGACCGAAATAATGGTGACCCGGCCCGTCCGCGGATCCGCCGCAAAACCGATATCGCAATAATTGGAGCCCAGCACTTCCTTCGTCGCCGGCCAAATGCCGGTGTCGCGCACGCGCACGAACGACCGTCCTTGGTAATACTGCCGGTACAGCTCCACAAAATCTTCGTCGTTATATACGCCGTTCAAGTTTGCATACATCGTGCTCATAATGCCCCGGGTCATCGGCACCAGTTGGGTCGTAAACGTCACGGTCACCTGCTCACCGGCCACTTGGCTAAGCACCTGCTCAATTTCCGGGATATGCTGATGCTTATTCACTTTGTAAGCTTTGAAATTTTCATTAATTTCCGCAAAATGGGTCGTCAAGCTCGTTCCGCGTCCCGAACCCGATACGCCGGACTTGGCATCGATGATAATGCTGTTCGGGTTAATCCAGCCGGCGCTGATGGCCGGAACCAGACCGAGCAAAGTAGCCGTCGGGTAACAGCCGGGATTGGAAATAAAGTCCTTGCCGGCGACTTCTTCTCCAAACAGCTCGCACAATCCGAAAACGGCTTGGTCCAAATAGGCCGCATCCGGCGCGGTGTGCTTATACCATTTTTCGTACGTGGCGCCGTCCTTGATCCGGAAATCCCCGGACAAATCAATGACCTTAAGCCCCTCTTCCAGCAAACCCGGCACCAGCTTGGAGCTCACGCCCGAAGGGGTAGCCGTAAAGACGACATCCGCCTTGGCGGCGATTTCCTTCGGATCGGTACCGTCCAAATTTTGCACGATAATATCCGTTAAATGCGGAAAACCTTCCGAAATCGGCGTTCCCGCGCTCGATGATGAAATCACTGACGTAATGACTGCTTTGGGATGCCCCTGCAGCAGCCGGATCAGCTCAACCCCGCCGTAGCCGGTTGAACCGACGATCGCAATCCTAACCTTCTCCCCAGTACCGTGTTCTCCCATTCCCCGCGTTCCCCTCTCTACTGCCGCTTCTGTATAAATCATGAATAATTATGTATTATTATACGACCGCTTTTATATAAATACAACACTTTGGAACGAATTTCCCTTATCCTGTAAGGGCTTATCCGCTCCTGCCTCCTATGTTCCCAGCATATATACCTTTCGATCTCCAAGAAAAAAAGACCCTGCTCAAGGTCCGACCAAATTCATTCCTATGGAGTGATACATGCGTTGATCCCGAACCGCCCTTGTGGCGTGTGATGGTCGTTTATTTTTTGATGCCGGTAAGATTCGGACGGGCGGGAACATCTGAACATCCCCCGACTTCTTCATAATGAAAAAGAGGCTGTCCAGCCACGCATGGATAACTGTTCGCCTCTTTTTGTTGTTCATTATTAAACGATGATGGATGGTGAAAAAAATGCTCAGCTGCCCTGCAGCTTAAAGCCCTCGCCCAGCACCTCATGCGCATTGCTGATGATAACAAAAGCCTCCGGGTCCACCGACTGCACCAGCGTCTTCAGCCGCGTCGTTTCGCTCTGGCCGATGACGACCATCAGCACAGTCCGGTCCGTCCCGGTATAGCCGCCGGTGGCGTTCAGCTTGGTACAGCCGCGGTCCAGGTCCTTCAGCACTGCCGCCGTTATCGGTTCGATATGGTCCGAGATGATATAGGCCACCTTCGAGTAATTGAAGCCCAGCTCAATGGCGTCGATCACCTTGCCGGTGACATACAGTCCCACCAGTGCATACAGCGCCTTCTCCAACGACAACGTACATGCGGCCAAAATAATAACTGACCCGTCCAGGATCACAACGCACAGGGAAAAGCTCAGTCCGCTGTACTTCTGGATAATTTGGGCCAGCGTCGTCAGTCCGCCGGTAGAGCCCCGTCCCCGGTACACGATCCCGATGCCAAGACCGACCGCAATCCCGCCGTAAATCGAAGCGAGCAGCGGGTTGCTCGTCGGCAGCGGCCAGTCCTTCGTCAAATAGACGAACAAAGGCAGCACCACGCTGCCCAGCAGCGAGCGAATGCCGTAATTTTTTCCGAGCAGCAGGATGCCTAGGATAAACAACGGAATGTTGAGCGCCCACTGGGCAAAGGCTGGCTCCATGCCAAACCAGGCTTCGGTCAGCACGGAAATCCCGGATACCCCACCGGAAGCAATGCCATTCGGCAGGAAAAACAAATTAAACCCTAAAGCGATAATAAAGGAACCGACAATGATGAGCAGTGTGTCCACCACGTGCCGCTGGGGTCCGCTCATAGGCAGCGATGCCTTTCTGCGGTTCGATGACTTCTGCGACATGAACAATTTTCTCTCCTTACCTAAAATATAAATCGGCCATCACGCAGCCAAAGACTTCTGGAATGCTAAAATCAGTCCTTTACACCAAAAAATTCCTACACGAATAGCGTGTAGGAATTCACTTGGTTTTATTCGGTTTCCACCTTAATTTGGCTGCGCAAATAACCGTCGATGAACAGATCCAGGTCCCCGTCCATGACAGCGCCGACATTGCCGGTCTCCACTGAAGTGCGGTGGTCCTTTACCATACTATAGGGATGAAACACGTAGGAGCGAATCTGGCTGCCCCAGGCAATATCCGACTGTTCTCCTCGGATTTCATCCAGCTGTTTTTGCTGCTCTTCGAGTTTGCGCTCGTACAGCTTCGAGCGAAGCATTGTCATTGCGCGCTCCCGGTTTTTGATCTGCGAGCGTTCGTTCTGACAGGTCACGACCACGCCCGTCGGGATGTGCGTAATCCGTACCGCGGAGTCCGTCGTGTTAATGTGCTGACCGCCGGCGCCGCTGGCCCGGTACGTATCGATCTTGAGATCCTCTGTCCGGATCTCCACGTCGACGTCCTCGGTAATCTCCGGCACGACATCGCAGGAGACGAACGACGTATGGCGTCGTCCCGATGAGTCGAACGGCGAGATCCGCACCAGACGGTGCACGCCCTTCTCGGCTTTCAGATAGCCGTATGCGTTAAAGCCTTTGATCAGCAGCGTAACGCTCTTGATCCCGGCCTCGTCACCCGGCAGATAGTCCAGGGTTTCTACTTTGAAGCCATGCTTCTCTGCCCAGCGGGTGTACATCCGCAGCAGCATCTGTCCCCAATCCTGGGACTCGGTGCCGCCGGCACCCGGGTGAAGCTCGAGAATAGCGTTCATTTTATCGTAAGGCTGGCTCAGCAGCAGCTTGAGTTCGAAATCATCCAGCTTCTTCATTAACGACTCAACCGCTTCGGCGATTTCGGCGGCCAGTGATTCGTCGCCTTCCTCGTCGGCCAGCTCCGCCATCATGGAGGCGTCGTCGTATTCCTGCTGCAGTTTCTCATACTCGTCAACCGATGACTTCACGGCGTTCATTTCCGCGATGACCGATTGAGCCTTTTCGTTGTCATCCCAAAAGTCGGGAGCCGACATTTTCTCTTCGAAGTTCGCGATCATTTCCTGCTTCAGATCTAAGTCAAAGAGACCCCCTAAGATTGGTGAGTTTCGTTGCAATTTCCCTCAGGTCGTGCTTAACGCTTGGATCTAACATGTTTTACTCTTCACCTCTTTATCGACATAAACTCCCTTAAGCGGAAAGACCCTGCAGCCGCCCTCCTCTTCAGAGCAACGCCTGCATTGGGTCTCCCGGTTTAAGGGAGTTTTGGCTCCGCTTCTTAGGGTTGCCTAAGAAACGGCTGTTGTATGAATGACTTTAACATTTGCTTCTATATTATCTTATGCTTCTTGACCGTGGCAGTGTTTGTACTTCTTGCCGCTGCCGCAAGGGCACAAATCGTTGCGTCCGATCTGTTCGCCGACTTGCACCGGCTTCTTCTCGGTCGGCTCGCCATTCGTGGAAACCTTGCTCTCTTCCACAACTGCCTGGCGCTCCTGGTTCGCTTCGATGTGGGCCTTCATCACGTACATGGCCACTTCCTCCTGGATGCTGGCCGTCATCGTGTTGAACATCTCGAAGCCCTCGAATTGGTATTCGCGGAGCGGATCCGTACCGCCGTATGCACGGAGGTGGATACCTTGACGGAGCTGATCCATCGCGTCGATGTGGTCCATCCACTTGCTGTCGACGGAGCGAAGCACGATAACTTTCTCGAACTCACGTACCAGCTCGGAACCGATCCGCTCTTCGCGCTCGTCGTACTTCTTCTTCACCTTATCGAAGATAAACTCTTCAATCTCCTCAACCTCTTTGCCCCACAGATCGTCGCGGGTAATCGAGCCTTCGTCGAGGAGCTTGCTGTTGACGTAATCAGCCACTTCCTGGAGCTCCCAGTTTTCCGGAATATCGTCGGAGCAGTGTACTTCGACCGCACGGTCAATGACCGGCTTGATCATCTCCATGACGATATCCTTGATGTTGTCGGATTCCAGAATTTCACGGCGTTGCTTGTAGATGATCTCACGCTGCTGGTTCATGACGTCGTCGTATTGGAGGACGACCTTCCGCAGGTCGAAGTTGTTGCCTTCGACGCGTTTTTGCGCGGATTCGACCGCACGGGTAATCATCTTGCTCTCAATCGGCTGATCTTCCTCGAAACCGAGGCGTTCCATCATGTTCAGCACGTTGTCGGCGCCGAACCGCTTCATGAGTTCATCGCCCAGCGACAGGTAGAACTGCGTCGAGCCCGGGTCGCCCTGGCGTCCGGCACGGCCGCGTAGCTGGTTATCGATCCGGCGAGATTCGTGGCGCTCCGTACCAATGATATGCAGACCGCCCACATCAGCCACACCTTCACCGAGCAAAATATCGGTACCCCGTCCAGCCATGTTGGTCGCGATCGTGACCGTACCCGGCTGACCGGCGCGGGAGATAATGTCCGCTTCTTCGGCATGATACTTGGCATTCAGCACCTGGTGCTTGATGCCCTTACGCTTCAGCATATCCGAAATGAGCTCGGAGTTCTCGATGGATACCGTACCAACCAGCACCGGCTGGTTCTTTTTGTGGCGTTCCACGATTTCGTCGACAACGGCCTTGAACTTGCCGTTCACACTCTTGTACACGATGTCCGGCATGTCGTTCCGCTGGTTTGGTTTGTTTGTCGGTACCTGGATAACTTCCAGGCCGTAAATTTTCTTGAATTCTTCTTCCTCTGTCTTCGCCGTACCGGTCATGCCGGCCAGCTTGCGGTACATCCGGAAGTAGTTCTGGAAGGTAATCGTCGCGAGCGTCATGCTCTCGTTCTGCACCTCGATGCCTTCCTTCGCTTCGATCGCCTGGTGCAGACCGTCGCTGTAACGGCGTCCCGCCATCAGGCGGCCCGTAAACTCGTCGACGATCACCACTTCGTCCTCTGTCACGACGTAGTCGACGTCGCGGCGCATGATGACGTTCGCCTTCAGAGCCTGCACGATGTGGTGGTTCAGCGTAATATGGCTGTGGTCATACAGGTTCTCGATGCCAAAAGCGCGTTCCGCTTTAGCAACACCCTTTTCCGTCAGAGCAACGGATTTGACCTTAATATCGACCGTATAGTCCTCTTCCTTCTGCAGCTGCTTCACAAAGCGGTCCGCTACGTAATACAGCTCCGTCGACTTTTGGGCTTGTCCTGAGATGATCAGCGGCGTACGCGCCTCATCGATCAGAATCGAGTCCACTTCGTCAATCGTACAGAAGTATAGCGGGCGCTGCACCATTTGTTCCTTATACAGCACCATGTTGTCACGCAGGTAGTCAAAACCAAACTCGTTGTTCGTACCGTACGTAATATCACAGGCATATGCCACTTGTTTATCCGCATGGTCCATGCCGCTCAGGTTCACCCCGACGGTCATGCCCAGGAATTCGTAAATTTGTCCCATTTCCGCGCTGTCCCGCTGAGCGAGATAGTCGTTGACGGTGACCACGTGCACACCTTTGCCGAGCAGGGCGTTCAGGTATACCGGCAGGGTGCCTACCAGCGTCTTCCCTTCACCGGTCTTCATTTCGGCGATCTTGCCTTCGTGCAGCGTCATGCCGCCAACCAGCTGAACGTCGTAATGACGCTTACCGAGCACGCGCTTGGATGCTTCGCGTACGGTGGCAAACGCTTCAGGCAGGAGATCATCGAGGGTTTCACCCTTCTCCAGACGCGCACGGAACTCCTCCGTCTTCCCTTTCAGCTGCTCATCGGAAAGGTTGACGAATTCCGGCTCTAATTTGTTGATCTGATCAACCGTCTTCATCAGACGCTTGACCTCACGATCGTTGACGTCACCGAAGATTTTTTTGACAATACCTAGCATGGTTAACCCCTTTCGCGCAAAACAATTGTTAGAATCAACTTCAGTTATTTCAGGGTTATGTTCAAATGAAATAGATTCTTCATGAACCAATTCACACAGACACCGGCTGAATGAGATGGATTCAGAAAGAATCGATTCATACAGGAGTATTGAAGATCTGCTGCTTGTTGAAATTGATCCGGACAGAATCGGCTTCATACAGACAAAATGCAACTGCTTGAAGTTCATTCCAATCGTGTTCAAACCGGTAATTAAAATAAAAACGGGTTTGCATAAATTGTAACAGTTTGTAAGAGATGCCGCAACAACTTACAGCCCTTACAAACGGCCTCTATTTATATACGCACGAAGAGCCCCATCCGTTGCAGGACAAGGGCTCTTTTTTTACTCGAAACTCAATAAATATTTACATAATCATGAAAATTGTTACAACGGACCGTCATTTTGTTAATACGCGCTGCCTTCATTTTGCTCGATCAAACCGTATTTTCCATCATTCCGTTTGTAAACGACATTCACTTCCTGAGTATCAATGTTCGAAAAAACAAAGAAATTATGTCCGACCATGTTCATCTGCAAAATGGCTTCTTCCACGTCCATTGGCTTCAGGGTGAAGCGCTTCGTGCGGACCACTTCCAGTTCGTCGTGCTCTTCCTCCGTCATCGTCGGCAGCAGGCCGGTACCGGTCGCGGCTTCTTCCGTGAACAGCATCTTCAGGCTTCCTTCCTGGCGGAACTTGCGGTTGAGCTTGGTCTTGTGTTTGCGGATTTGGCGTTCCAGCTTGTCCACGACGGCATCAATGGATGCATACATGTCATCGCTGCGGTCTTCGGCCCGGAGCATCACTCCAGGGAGCGGAATCGTTACCTCCACACTGTGCAAACCTCTAGTAACTCCAAGTGTCACATTTCCATCTGAGGCGGGGGGTGCATCGAAATACTTCTCAAGCCTGCTGAGCTTCTTGTCGACATAGTCCTTCAAAGCGTCAGTAACCTCGATTTGTTGACCTCGAATAGCTAAATTCATAGGGCACTCCTCCTTTGCAGTTCCATTATATCACAATTGTTAACGCTAAGTAAAAAGGCGTTTTCAGGCGGCTGTCCGCCAAATGAAAGCCCTTTACTCACCCCCGCTGTCCGCCTAAAGCAGGGTAAAATTCCTTAACCGCCCAGGAGGAAATGAAACAGGCTCGATCGTGGTAAAATCCGCCGGAACACAAAGAAAGACCCTGGAGATCCAGGGTCTTATCGCTACCGTTCTTCAATTACTTAACCATCGAACCGTATATGTAGGTCGGCCTTGCCGGATGATTATAATTTGATTACGTTAGCTGCTTGCGGTCCACGAGCGCCTTCGACGATGTCGAATTCAACGTCTTGACCTTCTTCCAAAGTCTTGAAGCCTTCAGATTGGAT
Organism: Paenibacillus sp. SSG-1; assembly: GCF_002224835.1. Taxonomy (NCBI): domain Bacteria; kingdom Bacillati; phylum Bacillota; class Bacilli; order Caryophanales; family Paenibacillaceae; genus Paenibacillus; species Paenibacillus sp. SSG-1. The sequence goes on along the minus strand of NZ_MBRK01000001.1, from coordinate 6,912,271 downwards.
TGCGGAGAAGTGTACGAATACGTCGCCACCTTCAGCAGTCTCGATGAAGCCATAACCTTTTTCTGCGTTGAACCATTTAACTTTACCTTGCATGCACTAACATTCCCTTCGTCGTCAAATAAAGTGTGACTTACGCCCACATTCCTGAATATACCACCCAAACTTGTCCATTGTCAATTGGAATGGAAAGGGGTTTAATTGTATAAAATTCCAATCAACTGGCTATTCGGAATGTCGATACGTAATCATTTATATGCTGTATTAACCGGATTTAATACGAGTGAAACGGGAAAATCCACAAAAATATAAGGACCTGGACTACACTGTTGGTTCCCCATTGAATTCAGTTGGATCAAAATTCTTGTTAGGATCCTCTTCATTGGATGTGCCAATTGGAGAGGATGGATTATCTTCAAGAGAAGTAGCCGGAATTAGAACAGATGGGTCACCCGTTAAGCTTGTATTTTCCACAGTATACGTATTCCCCTGCCAGTCTGTAACGACAATCACTGCTTTGGTAGGTACATCGCCCGAAGTTCCGATCCATTCTCCGTACGTCCAGTTATCGTCCACTGCATTACCATTCACATCAAAAGGACTGGAAAGTTGCGTTGCCTCTGGATAATGAGTAAGCAAGGTGTTACTCTTATTGGATTGAAGAAGCTCCTCGCCTTTGTACAAGCTAACTTCTACCGACTGAATCTCCTTGGCAGTCCCTTTCTGCAACTCAAACCCGACGCTGTAGCCGTTAACACCAGAGAATTGCATTACCCCAAAGTCCTGGGGCTTCACGAATGCCAGCGCCTCATTTCCTGTGTACTTTTTAGGAATTAATGCAGCCGGGTCCCCAGTGGGATTCGAACTTTCTACCGTATACGTGTTCCCCTTCAAATCTGTAACGACAATGACTGCTCTAGTTGGTACATCCTCAGCTGTGCCGTTCCAGGCTTCGTTTTTCCAATTACCGCTCCATACTTTTCCGGTCACATCAAAAGGACTGGAAAGCTGGGTAGCGTTCGGATACTCCGTAAGCAAAGTGTTGCTCACATTTTTCTGAAGAAGAACATCATTTTTAAATAAACTGACTTCAACCGATCTTATATCCTTTGCAGTAACTTTCTGAAGCTCAAATCCGACATTATAACCGTTAACTCCGGAAAACTGCATTACCCCAAAGTCCTGAGGCTTAACAAATTCCAGTGCTTCTTTTCCTGTATATTGTTTTGGATCTAATAATTCCGGGTCTCCAGTCAGGTTGGTGTTTTCTACTGTATACGTATTCCCCATCCAGTCTGTAACGACGATTACGGCCTTGGTAGGAACATCACCCGGTTTTCCATTCCATGCTTCATTAGTCCAGTTACCATCCCATACCTTCCCGGTAACATCAAATGGGCTGGAAAGTTGCGTAGCATCCGGATAATCCTTGAGCAAGGTATTGCTCACATTTTTCTGCAGCAGTGTTTTGTCTCTATATAAGCTGACTTCCACTTTCTTCAGCTCTCCGGCTTTAACCTTTTGAAGTTCAAAACCTACGCTGTAGCCATTAACTCCAGAAAACTGCATCACGCCGAAGTCTTGTGGCTTTACGAATTCTAACGCATCTGCCCCTGTATAATCTTTAGGGATCAGTGAAGCTGGGTTGCCGGTCAAATTCTTATTTTCAACGGTATACGTGTTTCCCTCTAGATCCGTAACAACAATGACCGCTCGAGTTGGCACATCTGCAGCTGCCCCATTCCAAGCTTCATTCTCCCAGTTGCCGCTCCATACTTTCCCGGTGACATCAAACGGACTGGAGAGTTGGGTTGCATCCGGGTACTCTTCAAGTAATGTGTTGCTTACATTTTTTTGGAGGAGCGTATCTTCTTTATATAAGCTTACTTCAACTTTTTTAAGATTCTTCGCGGTAGTATTCACGAGTTCAAAACCTACATTGTACCCATTAACTCCGGAAAACTGCATGACGCCAAAGTCCTGTGGTTTTACAAAGGCCAAGGCCTCTTCTCCGGTATAGTGATTGCGGCCGATAACATCATCGGTTACTTGGAGCACCTGTGATTCGGATGGATTTTGAGTGGCTGTCCCGCTGTACCGAACTTTGATGATCGTTCCAGTAGATACTGGGATATTGTCAACTTCGGTCCCCAGTATATTAATAAAAGCCGTTCCATTAACGCTATATTGCATTGATGGATCTACACCAATTAGCTTAGTTGTTCCTGCTTTAGAACCTACTGCTAACAGAGCCGTCTTAGGAGCTGCCGGAGTCGTCGTTCCCCCACCATTATTCCCTCCGCCACTCGATCCGCCGGAAGAACCACCGCTGCTTCCCCCACTATTGGAGCCACCGGAACTTCCAGAAGAAGCAGGAGTGTTCACTTGAATGGAGTCCTTTTGAGAACCTTCCGTTTGGTTCGGCTTGGTTTGGAAAGTTGAGCCTTTGGCGCCATCGTTAATCGTTGCAGTTTGAATCTGGCCGGAACCGAGGAGTTTCGCAACCGCATCCAAAACAAGTTTCACGATCTTCGCTTCCCTGCTCAGTTCGATCGATGTATTTCCTGCAGAACCATCAACTTGAACATTTTCGATGGAACCCTTTACCAATTGAACGGAAATGGATGCAGCAAAAACATCAACATCATCGAATGTTCCGTTCAACGTGACTTTTGCATTAGCTGGGAGTTCCTTGGACAATTCAACATTTGTAAAGCCCTCACCGCTGGCATGGTCTTCTTCCAATTTGGCCGACGACTTTACAACGACGCTTTGGGTGACCGTGGAACCTTCAGCCACAATACGCACGGTTCCGTCCTTTTTGTTCACAACGATATTCACCAGCACGGAGTCAACGAAGTGGATCGAGTTTTCGCCGCCGCCCTCAACGTTGGTGGTTCCATGAACTTTGACGTTTTTCAGGGTAGCATCTCCGCTGCCGATTCCTTCGGCAAGGGTCAGGTTGCCTTGAATTTCTACATTTTGGAGTATCACTCCTGGAGCGCTGATGACAACGTTTCCATGAATAACCTGGATTTCTTGATCCGTACCGCCATAAGTGCCAGCATGATCAAAGGTCACGGTCTCAGACGCTTTCTTCGCAAAAGCTGCATCAATCAGCACAACCGCTTCGGCTCTCGTCAAACTTTTCTGCGGTTCAAAGGTTTGGTCCGGGTAGCCTTTCATGATTTTACTATCCAGGACTGCGGCGACACCTTGCTTGCTCCACGCAGAGATGCGGTCGGCATCCTTAAAGTTGGACAACAAATCCGTCTGTCCCGCTGTCAGTCCCACAACTTTGGCAATCATAGCTGCAGCTTCTTGACGGGTGATATCAGCAGAAGGGTGAATCGTCTGATCTTGGTACCCTTGGACGTATCCAGCTTTAACCGCTTTGGCCACATCTGTATAGGCCCAGTTGCTGCTGGACAGATCGAAAAATTGAACTTGGGCAGATTCGGTGTATCCAAAAATACGATTGACCAACGCGATAAATTCAGCCCGAGTAATCGATTGATTGGGTCTCACCGTACCATCCTCAAAACCTTTCAGAGTTCCTTGGTTTACCCACTCCTGCAGCTGTTTTTCAGCCCAGTGACCGTTGATATCCTTTGCGGGTTGTGCCGCAAATGCGGGACTAACAGCCCCCAAAGTCATCCCCAAACCTAGCAATCCGGTTAACGTACCATGCAAACCTTTTTTCACTAGAATATCCTCCTATAGACTTATGTAGTTATGCGTTAAAACGAAAAATATGAACTAAATCGACATTATTTTCATCTGATATTGCTTTATCTGACCTCCTTTTCCCAAAAAAACAGAAAACTTATAACAATAGAACCAGGACTTAAAGACTATCAATACTTCTTGTATCCTACCATATTTAGACAAAGGAAATCTATACTTTTGTTCCTTTTGCTTCCTATTAATTTATTCATTGCTAGGTTGAATTAAAAAATAAAAACAAAAAAGACTAGAATATGGATTCTAGTCTTTTCAGTGTCTTGCTATATGTGGCTTTTTTGTCAGGCTAACATATTACTTCCTTTGGTCCATCAAAAAGCTATCCGGTGTGTATGCTGCTTCATAAGCGCTCCGCTGCATCTTGGCTTGTCCTCTGTGCTGAAGCCAGTCGGAGGCTTCCATTTTAAGCTGGTTCATGCGGTTAAGGATGAGCGGATCCGCCTGTAAAATACTTTGTAACTGCTCAACCTGACTCGGCGAAAATGGGGTATGCTGCTTGAGCCGGTTCAGTTCATCAATCAACTGCTGGCGCTCCTGGACAAAGTCCTGAAGCTCCTCGTATGCCGTATATTGCAGACGCGCTACAACGGTTTCAGTCAACGCCTGGAGCGAAGAGATCAAGTTATCCATTCGCTGTCTCTTGGCTCAAGCTGCTGGCTGTCATTTTAGCGGCTTCGGCAAAGGTTTCCCGCAAATCCATCAAATACCCCAGGGCCTCTTCAGCAGGTGCAGTTGTTTTCTTCACATTGGATTCGATCAGCAGGTGATTAATATATTCATATAAAGAAGCGAGTCCTTCCGAAACGGCATAACTTCGGTCCAGCGTAGACAGCAGCTCGTTGACGATGCTTTGGCTTTTGCCTAAATTCAAATTGGCCTTCTGCAAGTCTTTCTTCTGCAAGCTGTCGATTCCAGCACGGACGAAGCGGATCGCTCCGTCGTACAGCATCAGCAGCAGCTGCCCTGGCGTAGAGGTTTGAACGGATGACTGACGGTATTTTTCATAAGGAGATGTAATCAAGTGTCTTCACCCTTTACTAAAAAAATTATTGGGTAGTTCCGAACAGACTGGACGACTGGGACTGCAGTTTGTTCATGGCCGTTTCCATCGCGCTAAATTGCTGGTAGTATCGTGTCTCCTGATCATCAAGCTGTTTCATTAAATTGCTGATTCTCGTTGTGTATTCCTTCATTTGTTTCCCCATGACGCTCTCGTCTTTGAAAGCAGAGCTAAGGTCCCCGCTGAAGCGGTTCGTACCGGCGCGATCGGAGAACTTTTGAAGCGTGTTTGTCATAGTCGTAGACAACTTGCTGACGATTCCGTTTGAACCTTGGAACACGCTGGACAGCTGTTGAGGATTGCTTTGCAAGGCTTGCTTCAGCTTCTCCTCATCGAGATACAGCTTGCCGCCCTCGAAGTATTGGCCGGTTGTGATGCCCATGGAACTAAGTTGCCCCAGACTATTATTAATAACTGAACGCATTGCCGATATTGTACTCTTAAGGATATCGTCGTTTTTCAGTAATCCGCTCTTCGCCTTTTCTTCCCAAGCTGTAATTTCGTTTTCTTTCATTGCTGATTTCTGCTCATCCGTAAGCGGCGGAAAATCACGGTACTTCGCTTCGTCAACTTTAGTATTTAAAGTATTGAGTAAGTCATTATACGTATCAACAAAAGATTTAATCGTCTCCACAGCTTTAGTGGAATCGTTTGTTGTAGTAATCGTAGATGGCTTGTCATTTTCTCCGGTTACTTTTATTGCTGTAATATTTATCCCATTCACCGTAAAATTGTTGCTGTTATCTGATGTAAATGTGTTTTCTCCGGTATCAGATGTTACTGTAATTTTTGCACCGTGACCAATCGACTTGTCAGTGGCATCATTACTACTAAGTCTCAGAAGACCCAGCAATGAAACATTATTACCGCTGTTGCTGTTCTCAGAAATAACAACATCCCCCTTAGAACCGAAATCTTTGGAGGCAATTGAGAATTTACCGCTAACTTCATCAAAAACAGCTGTTACATTGGCCGTTGAACCGTTAATTTTATTGACTACATCTGCTATTGTATCTGTGCTGCTGAGTTTAATTTCCTTCCCATTAATGGTAATGGAATAGTTTTCTGCTGCATCTTCTTTGGGTGATTTACCATCTTTGTCCTTTAAAGAGCTAAGTGTAGTTGAAAGTTTCACCTGATTGGCAGCATTTTTGGATGAAATTGCAGTTGAAGCAGAAATGGTCGTCTTCGTCGCAACATCGTTAACCACTACCTTCATGGAAGTGCTTACTGCATTCGTAGAAGCTTCAGCCTTTATTGCATCGGTATTATCGCTTACAACAGCTGTTTGGGCTACCATGCTAGCGGTCTTTCCAAATACATCCGTCAGTTTGGATTTAAATCCAAAAACCTTACTATTCATTTCTCTGTAACTATCTCGTTGCCAAGAAAGATATGTTTTCTGTTGATTTAACTTGTCAAGAGGGACACGCTTGGCAGTCATCAACTGCTTCACCATACTGTCAATGTCCATACCTGAGAAACCATTAATTCTAAGCGTCACTGATGCAACTCCTCCCTACACTTTAGCGTCAATCATAATTCCTGCCAGCTCCATCATCTTGGCAACCAGATCCAAGGTTTTCTCTGGCGGGACTTCTCGGATGACTTCTCCCGTCTCCTTATTGAGAACCTTGACCATGATTTCATGGGTTTTATCGTGAATACTGATATCTAGTGTTGTCTCCGGCCCTTGCAAGGACTTTACTGCCCGGTCTATATTCCGGATCAGCTGCTCCTCCCCAATAGACACCGAAACCCCCTGCTTTTCCTTCAAAGCCAAATCTTCGCTGTTCCGGATCATGGATGCTGCACCATTCATGGATGCCGCCGAATCTGTTTTGTTCTGAGATGACGTACTCGCGGTTAAGGAAAATTGTACATTCATCCTGGCTACCTCCGACAAAAGGATATATATACTATTATCGGTTTCCAGCGCCTGGAGATTTAGTCGATACTAATAATTGTAGAAAAGAAAAAGAGTTCTGGGAAAAACCCAGAACTCTTTGGTATATCTTTAGGATTAACGGAGCAATTGCAGAACGCCTTGCGGCTGTTGGTTCGCTTGAGCCAACATAGCTTGTGCTGCTTGAGCAAGGATGTTGTTCTTGGTTTGTTCCATCATTTCTTTAGCCATGTCTACGTCACGGATACGGGATTCAGCAGCTGTCAGGTTCTCGGAAGCTGTTCCCAAGTTGTTGATCGTGTGCTCCAGACGGTTTTGAACGGCACCCAGTTTGGAACGCTCACTGGAAACCTTTTGAGTTGCTTGGTCAATGACTTTAATAGCTACGTCAGCTTGTGCCTGTGTAGAAATTTTCAGGTCCTTAACTCCCAGTGCAGAAGTACCCATATCATTAATCGAAAGTGTCATCGTTTGGCCAGTATTCGCACCAATTTGGAAAGTCGCTGTTCCGTCCGTTCTTACATTAGCAGCCGCTGTAGTTTCAGTAAAGTTAGAAAGTGCATTGGTAGCAGCAGTACGAACGTTACCGTTGGCGTCTTTAACGGAGATCGTCAGACCATTAATAGCGCCTGTTGTACCTGCATTAGAAGCAGTCATTGTGATAGCTCCAGTTGCAGCGTCTACCGCCAGTGCAGTATTTGTATCGTCAGCTGTTCCATCAGTCGTACCTAATGCAGAAAGGTCAGTGGTAGCACCAACAGTAATTGTGTTAGTAATTGTAGTTCCGTCTTTTACATAGGAAACAGTAACTGTATCGCCTTGAGTGATACCCAGTTTGTTTCCGTTTTTATCCGTAAGATCGGTAAGGAGTGCTGAAGTGTCAGCAAGTGCTGTACCAGTAGCGCCCTTAACTGCTGCGTTGGTATTAACATTTGCTACTGCAGTGTTTACCGCACCACCCATAGATCCATCCAGGAGATTCTTGGTGTTGAATTGAGTAGTGGACTGAATACGGTCAATCTCTTTGTTCAATTGATCTACTTCATCTTGAAGGTTTTTACGGTCTTCTGCTGTGTTTGTATCGTTGCCGGACTGAACCGCAAGTTCACGCATACGTTGCAAAATGCTGTGTGTTTCGTTCAGAGCGCCCTCAGCCGTTTGAATCAAGGAGATACCATCCTGCGAGTTACGGGAAGCTTGGTCCAAACCGCGGATTTGGCCGCGCATTTTTTCGGAGATTGCCAGGCCGGCAGCGTCATCGCCCGCACGGTTGATGCGAAGACCGGAAGACAGTTTCTCGATATTTTTGTTTGTGTTTGCTGTGTTAATGGACAGCTGGCGGTGAGTGTTCAACGCCGCAATGTTGTGATTGATAATCATTGGGTATTTCCTCCCTGAAATATAGTTAGTACCACGTCCATGTGGTAACGCTGCCTCTTTAAGGTCGGCCGCCCCGCCAAAGCAGCGTCTAAACTATATATCGACACAGCGAACTTTTCTTTTTAGACTTTTCTCGTGATTTTTTTATTTTTTATTCGGATCACGCAATTTTCCCAGGAGAGCTTCCAGCATGGCCGGTGCGGGTGCCGCCGACTCCTGGTTGCTCTCTTTGATCGAGAGGTAGATCTCTTTGCGGAAAATATCAATATGCGGCGGAGCGGAAATGCCGACTCTCACCGTATCCCCCTCCACACTCAATATCGTGATCTCGATTTGATCCTGAATGACAATGGACTCATTTTTCTTACGCGATAATACCAGCACGATTATTCACCCGCCTTTGCTGAGGGTTGGGAGCCGTTTTCGCTCCAAAGTGGATGCCGCGTCTGATATGGAGAATGATGCAGCACTACCTGTTTGCCTAGGTTCTTCTCAGGGTTCAGCACGACAGGCGCGAGCAAATTCATCGTGGACTGATCTATCTGCTCTTTTAACGAGATAATGCAGCGAATCACGACCTGGGATTGAATATCAAGCTCCTCTGTATCCGCCTCCGGCAGGTCGAACTCGTACTGTGGAAAATATACAAACGGGTCTCCCAGCAGAAAAGCAAAGCCCGGCTCCTTCGTCGACTGCAAATAATCAAATGGGCCATCCTCCAGCGATATCAGCGCAAACTCCGTTTCCTCCTCGAATCCCGGCATGCCTTTCGGAAACCGGTAAATTTGCTCCTCGGGGATGTCGAGCTCTCCCCAGGATGCGGTCTGTATAATCATGGCGGTCACTCCTTGTTTATCGATTTATATTTCTTAGTCCAAAGACTCAATTATTTCTTATCTCAAAATAAAAAGAAAACTATAGAAGGCGATCAAGAATCCCCCTCTATAGTCTACTCTATCAACTCATACCTGCCCAACATCAGCGCTGGGTATCAATCTCCGGCGGGATATACTGCACGGACGCGTACTGCTTCATATAAATGTCCAGCTTGCCCCGGGTATATTCGATCTCCGGCCGGTTCACCTGCACCTGGATATCCGTATGCGCCTTCCGGAACTCGATATCCGGCGGACGTGTGTCGATCTGAATGTCGACGTTATCGATGGAAGCTGGCGTGCGCGTCTCCGGAAAAGGAACCGGCTGCCAGTCCTCACCATAAATATTCGCGATCGTGTTGCTGGCGATATGAATGGCCGCGGCACGGTTACCTTCCTCGACCCTCCGGGCAATCCCCTGTAGATACAGCTCCTGAAAGCCGGAATAGATCCGGCTATTCATATCAATAAAATTGCCGCCGGTGAAAGCCGAGAACGCTTTGGACTGATCCACATGAAGCTCCGGCTTGTACTGGTGAATTTCCAGCTCCGACGGCGTAGTGTTCATGGTGACGTCAGCCTTAGGCTGACGAATGGAATACTCGCCCAAGTCGGCATCGATCCCAATCTGGGCCCGGGTCTGGCGGATTTGCAGAATAGGCTGTACCATACCTTCCTCCTACAAACGATACTATCTCAGAAAATCAACCAGGGATGGTTGAATGATTTTGGAGCCGGCAGACAGCGAGGCGTTATAAATGTTCTCCTGGATTTTGGAGTTCATGATCAGCTCCGCATAGTCAGCATCTTCGGTTTTAGCCTGAAGGTCCGTCAGGTTCGTGTTCAGATCGGACAATCGGTCCTGCATCAGCTCGATCCGGTTCGTTTTGGCGCCAAGTTCCGCACGTGCGGTGAGCATTTTCTCGGTGCGGCTGTCGATTAGATCTAGCTGGGAAGACAGGCCGGCAAAGTTGCCGTCGTCAAGGCTCTTGCTGATATTTTCGATAATGGTGAAAATATTATCCGGTTCGCCCCCGTTCCCGAACACGTCCGTGCCGGTCATGTTGATCGGGAGCTTCACGCTTTCGCCAACGCTGAAATTAATGAGGCCCTTATCCGTCACGATATCGGCAATCCCCATGCCATTGGGGGTACCGTCGGCATTCAAGCCGGTCGTGTTGGAGGTGCCATCGCTGTTTTGTGGAAAGTCGTACGGCTTCTTGTCATACGCTTCCCCGTTAAAAACATACTTTCCGTTCAGCTTGCTGTTCGCAATATCGATCAGTTGTTCCTTCAGCTGGGAAACTTCCTTCTTGATGCTGTCCAAGGCTGACTGCGGATTCGTGCCGTTTGCCGCTTGGGTGGTCAGCTCGCGCAGACGCTGCACGACATCTCCAGCTTCGCTGAGCACTGTATCGTTAAAATCCAGCCAGGACAGCGCGCTGTCCACGTTGGATGTGTATTGGTCATTGGAAGCCAGCTCCGAACGGTAGCGCAGCGAGTAAGTAATGCCCACAGGATCGTCCGAAGGACGATTCAGCTTGCGGCCGGTGGCCAGCTGGTTCTGCGTGTTGTTCATTTCCCGCGCGTTGCGGTTCAAGTTCAGGAGCAGCTGGGAGTTCATCATATTGGAAGTCACTCTAAGCATTGGTTAACCCACCTTTACCGTTATCTTCCTACAGTTCCTGTAGAGTTGATCAGTTTGTCCAGCAGCTGGTCGAACGTGGTCATAAAACGCGCGGACGCGCCATACGCATGCTGGAACTTGATCAGGTTCGCCATCTCCTCGTCCAGAGAAACGCCGCTGACTGACTGGCGCTGGCTCTCGACCTGCTGTACCAGAATGTCCGAGTTTTGCGTCTGCCGGCTCGCTTCCTGGGCTTGTACCCCCAGCTGTCCCACCATCGAGCTGTAATAGCCGTCGATCGTCGTGGAGCGGGTGCCGTCCGGCGAAGTAAAGTTGGTCTGCTTCATATTAGCCATGAGGAGGGCCAGCGTATTGCTTCCTTTGACAACCTTCTCGTCCGTTCCCGAACCTTCGGTTCGCATTGAGGTAGCAATCAGGGTGGGATCTTCCGCAATCTTCGAGTTCAGGCGAATATTTCCCGCCGTAATCGGACTACCATCGCTAGACTCAAAGAAAGGCAGACCGCCTGTGGTGGTCCCATCCATTGTATATCCCAGCTGATGCAGGCCGTTCAGACCTTTGACGGTTACGACCGTATCCTGATCAACAACGCGCCCGGTAATGCCCGGGAGGGTGACGCCGGCCGGCAGTACGCTGCCTTTAGGAATCGTGATCTGGATATCGCCGTTCGCCAAGGTGTTGGCCAAGTCATTGAGCTGTTTCTGGTAATCCTTCACGTAGCCTTCGCGGGACGCAATGATGCCGTAAACCTCTCCGCCCTGCAAATTTCCTGACGCGTAGGCTGCTTCAAGAAAAGCACCCCGGTCATCCGGACCCGTACCATCCACATCCGCACTCACGGCAAACCCTTCGACGAGGGCTTGTCCGCCCATCGAAATATTATAACCCTGGTCGGTGTCCTGGACCGTGATGTTAATGATTTTGGACAGCTTGTCCGTCAGCAGGTCGCGTTGGTCTCTAAGGTCATTGGCGTTATCCCCAAGTCCCTCAATCCGCGTGATCGACTGATTCAGGTCTGCGATGGAGTTCAGGTAGTTTTGAACCTCGCTGGCTTTGACGCCGACGTTGGCGGTCAAATCCTGGCTCATTTTATCCAATTGGCCGCTCATGTAGTTCATTGCATCCGTCAGGGCCGTTGCATTTTCCTTGACGACTTTGCGCGCCGCGGCGCTTTCCGGATCTTTGCTCAAGTTGGACCAGGAATTCCAGAAGTTACCGAGTACCTTGCTGATGCCCGTGTCCGACGGCTCGTTAAAAATACCCTGCAGCTTGTCCAATGTGTCCGATTTGATCGTCCAACTGCCGTTGGCGTTGCTTTCGCTGCGGAACTGCGTATCGAGAAAGCTCTCGCGGATCCGTTCAACCGACTGGTATTCAACCCCCGTGCCCAGCTGTCCAGGCGCAGTGGAGCGGTTCATGCCGTAAGCCTCGATCGGACGGGATGCCTGCATTTTTACGGTTTGCCGGCTGAAGCCTTCCGTATTGGCGTTAGCGATGTTATGGCCGGTCGTACCCAGTGCAGCGGTCTGCGTAAACAGACTTCGCTTCGCCGTCTCGATGGAATGGAATGTGGATGTCATGCAACAAAATCCTCCTTCACGTTCGGGGGAGAGCCGGGCTCACCCATGTCTCAATTGCCCCACGTTGTGGGTCTCTGCTTCATCGTTGGTTCATGTAAAAATCTGCGGGGAGCCCCGACACTCGTAATGCTCATTAGAAAAAAAAGACTTCTAAGGACCTAAGCCCTTGAATCGAAAAGGCCGCTCCGGGCCATGTTCCCGCTCCGATCCGCCGGATGGTGGTAGGTGACATCCTGATTCGGTCGGCCAACCAAAATATCCAGGGACAAATCTATAAACGAAAGCGACTGCTCGATCAGCTTCTGGTTCAGCTCGTTCGCCCTTTTCAGCTTCTGCAGGGTCTCCGACAGCTTCTCCTGAATGGCAAGCAGCCGCTTCTTCTCTTCCACGTCAAAAACAAGCCGCGACAGTTCCGTCAGATTCAGGTTCAATTCCGACTTGATGCCGCGTTCGCGTAAATACTGCTGGGCGGAGACCGCGCGCTTCTGTTCGAGGATTTCGATCTGCTTCACCAGCTTGGCTTCCTGGTTCATGATCTTGATGAGAGACTCTACTTCGTTGGCAATGATGGCTTTCTTCTTCTCCGCGGTCAAGTCCAGCATATGGAGATGAACCGTATCCAGCTGCTCCAGCAGGTCGATTAAAGTATGAACAGACATATGGGGTCACCTAATTCCTTGGGAAATCTTTAAAATAAGGCATCAGCTTATCGGCCAGTTTACCTGCATCCACTTGATAGGTGCCGGATGCGATTCTCTGCTTCAGATCCTCGAGCTTCTTCGCTCTCTCCGGGTCATTGGCACGGCTCTGGGCCTCAAGCATTTCAATCGCCTCCGAGGAAATGGAAACCTGGTCCTTCTTGCGTGCAGGCTTTTGCGCTTCCTGCCGCTGCGTCTCCATATTCCGTTGATAAGGGTTAACTCCACCAATTCTGCCGGTATCATTAATTTTCATATCTTCCACCTTCTTTCACAATATGCGGGCTGCTCCGCCGGGTACTAACCCGGCCTCCCAAGCCGACACGTCAGCCCGTTCGCATGCAAAATGCAAACAACCGATAATCTTTACTAAGTTTATCGGTCGTCACTGAAGCATTATTTATAGCTGCTGCCGTTTTTAGTGCGGCAGTCGGTTATTTGTGGAATTTATCCACGACGCGGTAGGCACCTTCACCCGGTTTTCTAGGACCGGAATCCTGATCTTGGCCTGCTTGTGCAGCCTGACTGAGCTCCCGGGTCAGACGGTTGCGGCAAGAGTCGCACATATGCCCCTCACGAATCAGTGTACCGCAAACCTCGCACGGATACATCAAGTTCGGTGCATTCACGACCGAGATCCGGCCCTCACGGACAAAACTCGTAATCTGCTTGACGGAAACACCCGTGGCTTCCGATAGCTCCTGTATATTGGCACCCTTCTGCTCTCGCAGATAATCCACGCAAATCTCGTATTCGCGTTCGATCTCCTTGATGCAGTTCGGGCAAATGTCTCTGAAATTGGCAGCAAACAATCTGCCGCAGCGAGGGCAATTCGCAAGTTCCACAATAATTCTCCCCTTATCGAATACCAAATCAAGCCATGATGATATGGTTCTAGATTACCTTATTCCGGCTCCCCTCGTCCATCTTAATTTACGAATTCCGGTAAATCTTGACATGATTTTTTGTCGTTATTACGACCTGGCCCATGTCAGGCTATACACTTCAGAGGCAAGCCCCAATCCTTGGTGCAAAGTATCCCGTAGCACTTCTGCACACGCATTAATCGTGCTCCCTGTCGTATAAATGTCGTCTATTAAAAGAATTTGCATGGGCTGAAGCTCATCTTGGGCCGTTACAGCATGTCCATAAATTTCTTGAAGAGTCATCTCGCTATTACTATGACTTATATTAGTTGGCCTCCCATATGTACGTATATACAACGATAAGGCAGCTTCTAACCCCTCCTCGTGCACAGCAAACACATTCTTCATCGAATGGATCCGCTCCTGACGGGATTTATAGCTCTGCTTGGCGGTGTGCTCCCTGCGGACCAAAAGCGGCATGACGGGAATTCGATGCTTGATTCCAAGCCCTCTCGCTAACACCTCCGCCTGATTAAATCCCCGCTCCTTCAACCGGACGTCGCTTACGGGGACATAAGTTATCACGTCCGGCTTCCATAAAGCCTGCCCCGATGATTCTCTTAATCTATGGAAAAATGGAAGCTCTGGCAAAACGGAGCCGACCCTTGAAATTAACTTGGAGCTAAGCGTTGAAAATAACCCAATAGAGGCATCCGATTGAATACGCTGATTTGGGATATCCGAGTTAAGGCCAAGCATAAGCATGCCGAGCTCCTCCTGCATCTGCACAAAAGCTTGATTCAGCATGTGGACCATCAGATCCGCGTATTTCTCATGACCGCGATACTTATATTGGGCCAGCCACTCCCTCATTACCTCGTTATACTGGACGGCACTCCTGTTGCAGACAAAAGACCGCCGCCTCGTCTCTTCCCGCAGACAGTCCGGGCAGCCGATGGCGCGGCCGCAGCAAAGACAGCGAGGCATATGAATCCAGGGGATCGCCTCCGCACAAGATCGGCAGATGCCCGGCCATTCCCGGACAAGACGGCTAACGTTGCCGCAGGTCAGGCACGTTTCGCCGGGTGGAGACAGCAAATACTGCATCATCTGTAACAATGAACTACTGGACTTCAACTTATCATCCCTCCTATCGGCTTATGACTTAGAAGGCTGCTCCTTTAAATATCCGTGCTTGCCGGCAATCCGGTTCATCGCCTTGATCTGGTTTACGGCCAGCTTTTGGGACAACGTCCACTGGGATGAAGCAAAAATGACCCTTCCTGCCGGATCCTCAGAAGACCGTCCGGCCCGGCCAGCCATTTGGACGAGCGATGCCTCGTCGAACAGGCTGCTGTCTGCGTCCAGGATATATACGTCGCTGCGGGGAACGGTGACACCCCGCTCCAGTATGGTCGTCGTTACGAGCAGGCGGATGTCCTTCTTCCGAAAAGCCATGACTTTCTCACCCCGCCCAGAATCCTCTGAGGATGTCCCTTCCACAGAAATATCCTTGAACCGGCGGCGTAAAATCTCGACGAGCGGTCCGATATGGCGTATCCGGGAGACAAATAAAAAGATCTGCGCTCCCCGGTCAATCGACCGGCGGAGCTCCCCAACCAGCGGTCCCAGCAGCTTCGGCTGCCGCAGGCAGGTTTCCACGCTGCGCATCGCGATCCGCTTCGGCACGGGCAGCGGGTGGCCGTGGTATCGGACGGGTACCTTGGCATGCGGCAGCGTGCCCCGGGACACCTCCCGCTGCAGCGGACGCGGCGGCGTCGCCGACAGGTACACAAATTTCCCGTCCGGCTTACAGGCATGCTGCGCCGCATAGGCCAGCATAGGGTCGTTGTGATAGGGAAATGCGTCGAGCTCATCGATCACTACCAGGTCGAATGCGTGATAGAAACGCATCAGCTGGTGGGTGGTCGCGAGCGTCAAGGCCCCGCTTTCCCAGCGCTCGGCGCTGCCGCCGTACAGGGTAACGATCCGGACACCGCTGAACGCTTTGGCCAAGCGTGGGGCGAGCTCGAGCACCACGTCCCGGCGCGGCGTGGCCACAAGCACGCGTCCGCCCACCGCCAGCACGGAGTCCAGCAGCGGGAAGATCATTTCGGTTTTGCCCGCGCCCGTCACGGCCCACAGGAGGAAGCGGGAGGGCGCGATGCTGGTGCCGCTTCTCTGCGCGGCACCCCATCTCGGCC
>NZ_MBRK01000001.1:6896057-6896303 GCF_002224835.1 Paenibacillus sp. SSG-1 | reverse complement strand
GCCCCCCCCCCTGCCGCGGAGCCCCCTTTGGGCGGCTCCGCCAGGAACCCCAGCGCGGCCCAGGCGGCATCGCCCTGGGCTGCGCTCAATCCCCACCGCTCCGCGACGGCGGCGGTGGATTCCCCGGCCGTGCCCCGCACGGCCGGATCCGCTGCTGTGCGAAGCAGCAGCGAGCAGGCGCGGCTGCGCCCAAGCGCGAGGCATGCCTCGCAGTAGGCGCAGGCCGCGAGGCCGCACGCGGCGCAT
>NZ_MBRK01000001.1:6895765-6896047 GCF_002224835.1 Paenibacillus sp. SSG-1 | reverse complement strand
CCGGCGCGAAGCGCGCCGCGGTGCCCCTTGCGCGGGCGGGCGGCAGCCACGCCCGCGTCGAGCGCCAGCTGGCCCTGCAGGTAGGCCAGCTGCGCCGCGCTGTGCCAGGCGCCGGCAAGCCCCGGCGCCCGGTCGCTCAGCAGCGAATCGACCTCCGCTGCGAGCAGCGACCTGCCACGCAGCCTGTCCACCAGCTGCGCCGCCTGCTCCGCAAGTTCCCTGAGCACAGCCGGATCCCTTACGTCTCCTGCCCACTGCCCTTCCACCGGCTGACGCGTTATC
>NZ_MBRK01000001.1:6794396-6895755 GCF_002224835.1 Paenibacillus sp. SSG-1 | reverse complement strand
CCATACGGCAGGAGATAACGGCTCGCCAAGCTCCCAGCGCCACATTCCTGAACAGCCATCCCCGAACTTTCTGCCATCGCTCTTAAGGTTGATTCCTTCCCGCTCCCTCTCCTCCCTTAACTCCTCCTCCAACCACCCCTTCCACTGCTGCATCTTCCAGTGCACCATCTCCGGCCCACCCACAAAATCCTTAGCCACCTTGCAAGCCCAGCCTAGAGGCATATCCCCCGACAGCAAAACCATCGTTCCATTCACTCCAGCATTCCTGCACACATACTCCCACCATGCGATATCTATACGTAGGTCCAGCGAAATTTTCATCCTCCACCGCTGCCCTTGCCGGATGGCATATACGGCGACACGCATGCGCCCGCCTCCTTTCTCCCTTCCCGTGTGAATGGTATAGGCCTCTACTGGGCCGTTATAACAAGAGGTCCATTGCAACATCTATACAAGTCCTTATCACCGACGATCCTCCGCCCAACGCAAAAAAGCACACCCCCGGCTTATCGCCTTTGGAGTGTGCTTCACTCTGTATTCTGCATTATGCCGCCTCCCGGCATGAACGCAGTTCCCTGCGTATTAGACATAAGGGATGCGCTCCGCTTCATGCGGCTTTCTCAAATCAATCATTTCGGAAATCATGCCGTCAGCCAGCACCAAGGTTCCTTCGATGTCTCCGTTCTCCACGGAGGACTGCATCGGGACGACGGATAATTCCATACCCGCGGTTCCGTGCATTCGGTGGACAATCTCCACGGTCTGATCCGTGGAAGCTGCATCCATCACCGTTAGACGAAGCTTCTTGCCTGAAATGAACGAATACCACCCGAATGCCCGGATGTACCATTCGATCTGTCCTTCATGGTTGGACGTCACCAGCGTATAGTGAACCCAGGGTGAACTTTTGCGCTTCTGCCAAGCATGAAATAAGTGAACCGCCGCAGCCGCCAGCACGTATACCGCCGTGATCCACAAAAGCGGAATCATCATGCAGACTCACCTCCTGTATACCCACACTATATGCGGGTACAAACCAGACGGTGAATGATAAAGGCCGGATCGCCCACACCTCTGACGAAAGGGGCATGAGCGAGCGTACAGTGGAATTTTTCACAAACTTTGGCAAAGGCAAGCAGCCATCCCAAAATTATGGTATTCGTATTAGAGCGTAACCCAACCGTATTTAATCGAGTTGATAACTGCTTGCGTACGGTCGTCGACTTCCATCTTCTGCAGGATGCTGCTGACATGGTTCTTGACCGTTTTCTCGCTTATGAATAAAAACTCTCCGATCATCTTGTTGCTCTTGCCTTCCGCCATCAGGCGCAACACTTCAGCTTCCCGCCGGGTCAGCGGATTGTTCTCGCCGGCCACGAACTTGACGCCTGCTTCGCGGACGCCGCTCTCGGTCATGGCACCCGTTTCGTTCAGGAAGGTCATGCGCCGCAGCTGCTGAATCAGCTTGCCGGTCACTTTAGGATGAATAAATGCATAGCCTTCCTGAACCGAACGGATCGCATTGATCAGCGACTCGGCTTCCATATCCTTGAGCAGGTATCCGTTCGCGCCCTTGCGGAGCGTCTCGAATACGTAACTCTCATCATCATGAATGGATAGAATAATGACCTTTACATCCGGAAACAGCTCGCGGAGCTTCTCCGTGGCCTCCACACCATTTTCCACAGGCATATTAATATCCATCAGGACAATGTCGGGTTTGATATCGTTGCAAAATTCGAGCACCTGGATACCATCGCCGCATTCCCCGATGACCTCAATGTCTTCCTCCATGTTCAAAATACGCTTCAGACCCTCGCGAAACAGTTGATGATCGTCAGCCAGGAGGACCTTAATGGTTGTTTTGCCGGAATCTCTCGTTTCCATCCAACTACTCCTTTCCCTTTTCCACGTTCGTTGGGATATGGATAATGATCTTCGTACCCTGATTCTCGGCCGATTCGATCTCCATTCTCCCTTCGAGAAGCTCTACCCTCTCGCGCATTCCGATTAAACCGAAATGATCCTTGCTCTTCTGTTCCAGAAGCTCGACTCGGAATCCAAGTCCATTGTCTTGAACGACAATTTTAACCATCTGCGCTTGATATGTAATCTCAATTAACACATAGGTTGGGTGGGCATGCTTCGCCGCATTGCTCAGTGCTTCCTGGACCAGACGGTAGATCGCCGCCTCCATTGCAGAAGAAAGACGATGCTCTTTCCCTCTCGTTTCGAACATGGTACGGATCTTGGTCTTCTCCTCGTAATCGTGCGCGTATTTACGCAGCGTCGGGATCAGTCCCAAATCATCGAGTGCCATAGGACGCAGATTAAAAATGACCTTGCGCATTTCTTCAAGGCTGGAGCGTACCTGCCCCTTCAAATCTACTATTTCGTCCTGCACCATCTTAAATTCCTGCTTCAGCAGCATTCTTTCCACAATTTCGGTTCTAAGGACCAGGTTAGCGAGCAGCTGCGCCGGACCATCATGGATTTCACGGGCGATGCGTTTGCGCTCTTCTTCCTGCGCCAAAATAATTTTCAGACCGATCACCTGGCGGTTCTTGGCCGTCTCGATGATCCGGGTCACTTGTCCCAGCTCTCCCGACAGGTATTCCATAACAACGCCCATTTGCGATCCGATGGATTCGGCACGTTCTATCGAATTTTCGACACTTCTCACCCGCTTCTGGAGTTCATCGCGTCTGGCCTTCAAATACATTTCCTTCTCGCGATAAATCATCACATCAAGCTGCAGCTGCGTCGCTTTCTCGTAGGCCTGCCTAATATCATCCTCTTTGTACCGGACGAAGTCCCGGCTGACCTCGGTCAGCCGGATCCGGGAGCGCCGGTAGTTCAGCTCCAGCTGATCCACCTTTTGCAGCGTATCCACGGTTTCCTTCATCACTAACTGCAGTTCCTGATTCAACGTGAGCAGCTCGTCCCGGGCCGTCTCGAGAATCTCGAACATCTGATATTTGCTGTTTTCAACCACCTGGATGGCATTCTTAATGACTCGGTCTATCGCATCGGCTTGAAAATCCACGAATGTTCTACTCCATTTCTAACCATTACAGTTCTACATAGAATGAGCTGCAGTCGCATTTCCTAAGTTCAATTCTATACATATCATACCATATCATGATTGGATGGTAATGGTCTTCGTGTTTTGTTCCCAATTTACTTGTAATCCTAATTGCTCGGAAACGAGCCGAAGTGGGACTAAAGTACGACCTTGGGTGATGAATGGAGCAACTTCTGCGCTTTTACGCTTGCCGTTTAGGATATATTCCTTTTTGCCGACCGTCAAGTCCATCAGCTTGCCGCCCCGCAGGACGCTGATCCGCTGATTGGCCGAATCCCATGTGGCTTGTCCGCCAAATGTATCCAGTACGTATTTCACCGGAATATAGGTCGTACCGTTCTTCATGACCGGCGCAGCGTCCATGGATTTCTTCTGACCATTCGACATATAGGACTTCTGCCCGACCGCCATGATCACCTTGCCGGTTGGAAGGCCGGCATCGCTGGACAGCGAAGGCATCGTGAATTTAATGTTGTCAAAAGCGACCGTACCCGTCTTCGCCCGCTCGTCCTGACCATCTTCAACATTGACGACGTAGAGGCGTTTCAACTGGGCCGGGAAGGCGATGCCCAGGCTGCTCAGATCCACGTTGATCGTCTTCCAGCCCGTCCAGTCAATGGCTTTGGCAAGATCGACGTAAACCGTCTGTCCTTTCGCGTCCGTCAGCTCGGCACGCATCCAGTTCAGGCTGTTGTCGCCCATCGCGTCGATCGACATCGACGTAGCCGCTGCATTAATGCCTTTCCCCGAAGTGCCGTTCAGTTGTGCATAAGCATACATTTTGCCGCTGCCGGCCGTCATGTCATACTGCAGCTGAAGCACTTTGGAATTGGCATGGTCGCCGGTTCCCTGCGTCACCTGCGCCGATCCGGTAACCTGGCTGCCGCTGTTGGTTGTAAAATCGACCGGGTATGTGACATTTTCAAAGTTTTCCCACATGTCTTCGCCTGCCGCCGACAGCACGACGACTGTGCTGAAGCCATTATAACGGGCGATGGCATAACCAACCTTCGTATTCGCATTTACCGAAGCGACGGTCAGCTTGTCATCCTGCACGCTGCCTTTAAAGCCGATGAATTCCCATTTCAGGGAGCCGGCCGGAACTGCAATGCTCTGCCCGTCCTTCGTCACCGCCGTAACCGGCACTGATACCGTGCTGCCTGCCTTCAGCGGAGCCGTTGCCGTTCCGACGTTCAGGGCGGACAGGTCGTCTCCGCCGATAACCTTCACCTGCATGCTGGCGTTGGCTTTGCCGCTGACCGCGGTAATCGTCGATGTTCCCGGCTTCACACCCTTCACCGTCTGCCCGCTGACGACGATGTTGCCGTTGCTCGACTTCCAGGTCGGCGTAATGCTCGACACGTCGATCGGGTTGTAGTAGGTGTCATAGCCTTTCAACTGGAACGACGCCTGCTGACCGATCAGGATCGCGGAAGAGCCGCTGATTTTCAGCCCGAGCAGGCTGCCCTGCGGCGCCTCGGTGTACACGCCGACAGCGTTGACGACGCTGCGCTGGGTCGTTCCGTATTCCGTGTCGAACGTCAGCTTCGTGCCCGTTTCGCCGAGCGGCCGGTCGATCATCGTTGTGGAGCCGCCACCGTCCAGGTTCATGCCTTTCCAGACACCGACCTTGACCATAAAGGTCTGCAGCTCGGACAGCGACATGCCGGAGCTGTTGTCATTTTTCTCAACGGCCACGATATAAGCGTAGCGCTGATCCTTCGAATATCCGAGTGCCGTACGGGCGCGGTAGCCTCCGATGCTGGATACGTCGCGCGAAAAGGCCGACGCCGCTCCATTATTCACCAGGATGGTATGCCCGCCGATCATCATCTGCAGGTTGGCCGGATCAAGCGACTGTCCGGACGTTTTGGACAGCAGCTTGTAGTCGGTTGTGATCGTTTGGCCGACTGCCATATGGTTTGTTACGAACTGCGCTGCCGTTCCGTGGGTCCGCAAAATGTACCCGTCCTCCGGCACTGCGAAATCGAAGCCTCCCGGCTCGGAAATTTGCGTAATCACGTTATTTTGCACCAGGACCTCAACCGGTGTAGTGGAGCTGTTCTTCGGACGAACCGGCGACTTCCAGGCACTTGTATAAATATACATAGCATTCGCATGGCTGTAATTCGAAGTTCCGCTCTCCGGCGTGTAAGATGCCTTGTTGACGCCTGCCAGCGGGAACGTAGAGCCGTCTTGGGCTGTCACCGTTCCGTCAAACGAAAACTGATCGATGACCGGCGTGCCGCTCTTGGTTACCGCAAAGGAATACATCCCCTTCAGATCCGAAGGCGTCGATACCAGTTCCCCGCTGGTGACCTGCCCCCCGATCGGTGCCCCGTCTCCGGCCGTATTAAAATAGTCCCCGTTCACGCCCGCTACCGCACCAGTCTCTTTGACCATGCCACCAGTGCTCTGTTTGGTGGTCAGCTGACCGTCCTGGCCGTTCATGACGTCAATCTTGACGTTCGGATTCTGCAAATCGACTTTGATGACGTCCGCCAGTGCTGTCGCCTGTTTGCCGGAGCGCGTCGTCGTAAATTTGTACTTGGTCATTATCGCCCCAGACGTAACCGGGCTCTCACTGAGCTTCGTTACGGTCGCAGCCGTGGCCGCGCTGGCCACCGAAGCAATAGAATGTCCGTTCAGCGGGATGCCGCTGCCGATAACCGGTGTGATAAACAGCAGGCCAGCCAGCGATACGACCATCCACTTCTTGCCTGCACCCTTCTTGTGCTCGTTCCCCATGCGATCATTATGCCATTTCATGTACTGTTAACTCTCCCATCTTCTTCATACGCAATGCTATTCTATCGTTGCTCGTTCATAAACAGGACCAACCGACTATACACGTTACAGCATGAGTTCACAGACTCTATTATCTAGGTCCAGTATGAACTCCCTATTAAATAGACTGAAATTATCCAAAAAAGTTACGGAAAATTAATCTTTTTAGCAAAATCCACCGAAAAATCCCACAAAAAAAGCCCTACCTAAGTAGGGCTGACGTACCGAAATGGAAACTCTATGATTTTGTGAGAGATTTAGCCTGTTCACTACTCTGGTTACATGTACCCGATCTTCTCCAGCAGACGCTGCAGCATGACGGCTGCCTGGGCGCGAGTCGCATTTCCGCGGGGCTGGAACGTGTTCGCCGTGACGCCCTGGATAATGCCTTCCTTCAGCACGCGTGCCGCGGAATCCGGATACTGGATTTGCTTGCTGTCCTTAAACACTTTCAGGTACGTGGACGCCGGATAGCTCAGCGTCGAGTTGTATCCCGCATAGTTCATGGCACGGACCATCATGATCCCCATCTGCTCGCGTGTGATCGAGCTGTTCGGTTTGAACGAACCGTCCGTATTGCCGGTGACGATGCCGGCTTTGGCCGCCGCCCCGATATAGGCGCTGGAGCCGATGTTGACCACGTCATAGAAGCGGTCCGCGCTCTGCGCATCTCCTTCCAATCCGAGAGCCCTGGCCACGTACTCGGCAAACTCAGCACGGGTAATGCTCTGATCCGGGGCAAACAGCGTATTCGTACGGCCCTCGATGACCTGCTTGGCGGACAGCGTGCTGATCGCGTCTTTCGCCCAGTGATTGCCAAGATCGCTGTAATATTTATAGAATGTCGCTCCGAAAACAGTAAAGTTCCCCTTTACCTTGCCATGGAATACCCGGCGGCTGCCTGCTGTGTCGATCACTCCCGGAACGTAGGTCAGCTTGTTGGCTCCGCTGTCGAAGCGGACCAGGCTGGACCGGCTGTCCTGCAGCGCACTGCTCGTCCGGACGAGCACCTCCCCGCTGAGCTTCAGCTCACGCGGATTGTTCGGCGAACTGTTGTTCACGGCGGATACATAGAAGTCTACAGGCTCGGTGATCTTTTGGCTGGAGCTGGTGTTCAGCTTCTTGCTCAAATCCGCGGCTGCCTCCGTCGACAACTTCTCTACCGTGATGTTAAGCGTGACGGAAGAGCTGCTCGCATTCAGGCTGCTGGCAATGTCCGGCAGGTTTATTTTGCTAAAAGGTACCATATATACGGCGTCCCCGGCTTTCACCGCCAGCACCGCGCTGCGATCGATATTATAGACTTGCTGCAGCGCATCCAAAGGGAACGTAACCGATGCTGAGCTTAGTCCAACGGCCGCATCCACAACGAGCGTGTGCAGCTTTTCACCGGAATTCAGCATATATTGGTAGGCCTGCTTCATCTTCTCGCCATCGACCCGGTACTGCTTAATATATTGGTTGTTGCGGGACTTTACGTCCGACACGGCCGTCGCCTGATTGCCCAGCGCAAACATGGCCTGTCCAAACTCTCCCGCTTCCATGAGTGTCAGGTAGGAAGGACGGTTCGGATCGGTCGTTCCGCTGCCGGTTGTCGTGCCCGTGTTGCTGACTGGGACTTTGTTAAAATACTTCAAATAAGTACCTGCGCTATCCCTGAGCGGCGTGGCCCCTGGAATGTAGGACAGCTCCACCTTTTGGCCGCTGATGACTGGATTGCTGAGCTTGATCGTCAGCGTGCTGCCATTGACCGAAGCGCTGGCCAGGGAGCTTGTCGTTCCGTCCACCAACACCTGAAATTGGGTTACTGTGACGGAGGACTGGGACACCAGCGTTTTATTGAACACGATCTGGATGGTATCTCCCTGCACTACCGCCGATTGGATGTCACCCATGTCGAGCAGCGTCGTAACCGTAACCGGCTCCAGATTCAGGTATCCGGCCGAGTTCCCATTTAGGTCCGTCAGGCGCGCGGTACCGGGTACGTACGAGATCGTCACCTTGTTATCTTTGCTCAGCGCAGACGTCAGCGTCAGCGTTACCTGGCTGCCCTTGATCTCCACTGCTGTCACGTAATTCGGCACATTGTTGACCAGTACGGAAAACTGGCTTTTCATCGGCACATTGGTCGTGCTCAGCAGCTCGTTATACGTCAGAACCAGCTTGGTGCCGCCGCCTTCCGCCTTGTCCAGGACCGGGGGCTTTGTGTCCCAATAGTTGCGGACGATGTAGTCCGTGAATCCGGCGATATTTTGTCCGCGGTAATCCTGAATCGGATACGCCCCCGGCTTGTAGCTGACCCGCACTACCTGCCCGTCGCCGACGGACGTGTTCAGGGACAGCGTCAAGGACTGGCCGCTTTGACTCACGCTTTTGACGCCCATACTCGTTCCGTCCGCCGTTACAGTGAACTGCTCGTAGGCATAGACAGATGGACTTTTCAGCGACTGGCTAAAATACAGCACCACCGTGCTGCCCGAAATCGTGCCGCTGGTTGGCTTCGGCAGCGCGGAGTCCACGCCATTCACGACCTCGCGGGCCCCAAAAGCTGCCGCCGCTTTCCCCGCCGTATCGCGGATCGGGCTGGAGCCGCCGCTGTAGCTGATTTTCACATTTTGCCCAACGGCGACGCCGGTCTCCAAAATGACATAGACACTGTCGCCGGAGGTATACACGTAGCTGATCCGCCGTGCTTCATCATTCACCGTCACATTAAAATTGGCTGTCGATGGCCAGGAGTCCGAATACAAGGCTTCATTATATACGAGCCGGATCGTCGTGTTGCTGTACATCTCACTGCTCTGCAGCACAGGAGCTTGCTTGTCCGACGTGTTCGTCTGGAACGTCCAGCCTGTACTGCTTGTAATTCCGGCATAGTTCATGCCAGGGTTCTGTTTGTCGTAAAAAGCCCCCGGATCTACAGTCACGTAATAGGACGCGTCTTTGTCGAGCGTGTAACCGGACTGCAGCTGGATTTTGGCCTGGGTCCCGCTCACCGTGACCATCACCGGAACACTGGCACCATTAGAGGATTTGCGGAGCAATACATTCCCTGAACCGCGAACTACTTCCCGGTTAAAATTCATATACAGCGTCGCGTCTACCGCCACGTTCGTGCTTCCGCTTGTTGGGGACAAGCTGGAAATGGATAGCGGAGTCGTACTTCCTGGCGCCGCAGCCGTCGTGAAGGTCCAGCCTGTGGTCGAGGTGATCCCCGCCACGTTACTGCCTCCCCGGTCCTGAAAAGCTCCTGTAGGCACAATCACATAATACGACGTCCCGTACGCCAACACGCTTCCCGGATCGATCGTCACAACCGTCGAGCCACCGCCTGTCACCTGAGTGGATTGGACGTTAATCGAAGTTACCTTGGTGCCGTTCGATTTATACAAATCAATCGTTCCCTGCCCTGGATACACCGGGTTGTTGAAGGACAGCTGGAGCTTGCTGTTTGTGGCGATCCCGGTAGCGGCGCTTTGCGGCGATTTGGCCGTAATGGCGGTATCACCCTGCGTCGTAAAATACCACTGCCCGCCCGTCGTCAACCCGCCGAACGCTTGTCCATCCAGCGTGGTGATCGCGCCTGCTGGGATATAGACATAATACGTCGTGTTTTTGTCCAAAGAACGGGACAACGTAAAGCTTACCTTCTTCCCATTCGACTGTCCCGGTGTCAGCGTGATCGTGTCTACCACTTGGTTATCGGAGGCCCGTTTAATCTGAACGCTGCCGCTTCCCGTTTGGACTTCTTCATTAAAAGTCAGCTGCAGCGCGTTGGAAGTGCTGGCTCCGATTGAACCCACTTGGGGCGCGTAGTCCACGACAGCCAGCTTGCTTAACGTGGTGAACGTAAACGTCGACTCGTCCAACGGTTGATCTGAAGCGTCTTTAAGAACCCCCGCCTCGACTTTCACCTGATAATCCGTCTTATAGGACAGCCATTTGCCTTCAGGCAACTGGAAGGTGAATTTATCGGAGGGTGCTGGATTCTTCGAATCCATGGCCTTCAAATCGCTTAGGCTGAGCTTGATCTGGTTGGCCTCTTCCGGATGAGCCAGATCGATGATCCGCACCGCTGGGTCCGACACTGGATCGCTGGATTGATCGGCAATATGTACGTTTTGGTTAAAGGTCAGCTGAAAATCCGGACGTCTCCCAACCTCCACGGCCCCATCTGTCGGCAGCGTGGAGACAAGCGGTCCACTCATTTGAGCCTGCACTGCCCCAGCTGCTGCCGAAACGGTACCTCCTCCCATCCCTCCTGTGATTCCTATGTCCAATGCCATGGCGAGTGCTAGCATGCATGCCGTTATTTTTTTCATAGAATGGCTTAAACCTACCTTTCCTCGTATTCCGCTCCTGTGAAACGAAACATACCGCACCCTTTTCACAGGCACACGCTTATACTTCTATGTCGGTTAAAAAGGAAAAGAAGTTTAGCCTAAGGCTGGAAACGCTAGGTGATAGGCATGCAAAAAAACCTCAGCCCGGCCATTTCGCCAAACTGAGGTTTGGAGTAATTTATAAATCCATTCAGTTGACGTTAAACCCGGCTTTCTTTAGATCCTGTTTATTTAACACAATTGCTCCTAGAGATTTCTTCACCTGAATCTGTTTATTATTAACGTCACTTACTACGGTTGAATCGCCTTCTTTAATATCTTCTCCGTAGATTTTTAAGAGTGAATTTCCAGCACTAGTAATTTCGTAGGCACTTTCTTTCCCAGAAATTGGCGTTATTGAAACTTTGTTTAACGCCTGTAGCTCATTTAATGTGATCCATTCCGTTGATAATGGATTTGACTTAAACTCAATCGTATTCGCATTGGAATTATAGTTTGTTGTGTAATGAAACATATTTGCCGTTTCACGAATTGGTACATATGTAGTTCCCTTATATACCAACTGATTTGATGTAGATGTTTGTGTCTCTCCGTTTATAACGATTCTGATTTTTTTCAATGTTGCTTGGACAGTGTTTGGAGCAGCAAGTGCCACAGTTGAAGATCCAATTAACATACCGATTGTGAGCCCAATAATCATTTTTTTCATATGTATAACCTCCCCTTGTTTAAATTCATCTCAATATGTTTATTAACCAGCTGCACAGTTTTTGACTTCAATTATTATAAAAAAATTTATTTTTCTTGGAGAGTGAGTTTGGTACTAATTAAAATTGAAATTTATGGGATTAATATGCCCCAGGTACTAATTTCTTGATCATAATAAAAAACCTCAGTCCGGCTATTAGCCCAAACTGAGGTTTTAAAATTTCTTCTATTATAGTAGTCGCTTCGATTACAAACCGGCTTGAGCACGCAGCTCTTCCGCTTTGTCCACGCGTTCCCAAGGCAGATCCACATCGGTACGGCCAAAGTGACCGTATGCCGCGGTTTGCTTGTAAATCGGACGGCGCAGATCCAGCATGCGGATGATGCCGGCTGGGCGCAGGTCAAAGTTGGCGCGGATCAGCTCAACGAGCTTCTCGTCACTCACTTTACCCGTTCCATACGTATCGACGTTAATCGATACCGGCGTCGCTACACCAATGGCGTAAGCCAATTGGATTTCGCATTTGTCAGCCAGTCCTGCAGCGACAAGGTTCTTCGCCACGTAACGAGCTGCGTATGCGGCGGAGCGGTCCACTTTCGTCGGATCCTTACCGGAGAAAGCACCGCCGCCATGACGGGCATATCCACCGTACGTATCCACGATAATTTTACGTCCTGTCAGACCAGCGTCCCCTTGAGGTCCGCCAATGACAAAACGCCCCGTAGGATTGATGTAATACTTTGTCTCGGCGTCAAGCAGTTCAGCAGGAACCACCGGCAGAATGACTTGCTCTTTCACGTCTTTCTGGATTTGCTCCAGCGTCACGTCTTCCGAGTGTTGCGTCGAAACGACGATCGTATCGACACGGACAGGCTTGTCGTCCACGTACTCGATCGTCACCTGCGTTTTACCGTCCGGACGCAGGTAGTCCAACGTACCGTTCTTGCGCACCTCAGCTAAGCGGCGGGCAATGCGGTGAGACAACGCGATCGGAAGCGGCATCAGTTCAGGCGTTTCGTTGGTCGCAAAACCGAACATCAGACCTTGGTCGCCGGCACCGATGTTATCGGTTTCCTTGTCGACCTGTGCTGGGTCACGGCTCTCCAGAGCGGCGTTAACACCTTGCGCGATGTCAGCCGATTGCTCGTTGAGCGATGTCAACACCGCCATCGTGTTGGAGTCGAAGCCATATTTGGCCCGAGTGTAGCCGATTTCTTTTACCGTATTTCGAACAATAGCGGGAATATCCACATATTCGGATTTCGTACTGATTTCACCGATGACGAGCACCAGGCCGGTCGCAACCGACACTTCGCACGCCACGCGGGCATTCGGATCATTTTCCAGAAAAGCGTCAAGAACCGCATCGGAGATCTGGTCGCAAATCTTGTCCGGATGTCCTTCCGTAACGGACTCGGATGTGAACAGATGACGTCCTTTTACAGACATTGTATCAACCTCCTATAAGGGTATTATAACAACGGCAGATAAGTTCTAAACAAAAAATGAACCTTTTCCGCAAAGGAAAAGGTTGTTCTACAATCCTCGTATGTCATATTAACGTATTTGTCAACCCATGTCAATCAACGCAGAGGGAACATGGGCCTCGAAAAAAGCTGCATGAGTGCTTCTCTGATCAGCGTTGAAATGGCCGGTTACAACAGGTTTTGCTGCGCCAGACGAACGAGGCGTTTCGTCATTTCGCCGCCCACCGAACCGTTCTCCCGGGATGTCAGATGAGCCCCGTTCACACGGCCAAATCCAACGCCTCCAGCTTCACCCAGGTCGGATGCAAACTCAGTGTCCGCACCGCTAAATCCTGCAGATCCGTACGCTGCACCCAGCCCAAACTCGGCAGCGATTTCGTACTTCATTTGATTCAGCATATTCCGGCTTTCCGGTACCACTTTACGATTACTTCTTGCCATGATGGATACACCTCCTGCAAATATGGTCTTGCAAGAATAGTATTTGTCATCCGGCCGTCTCTAGACGTATAAATCATTGTTACTTCTGGCAAAAATAAGCTTATGTAGCGCGATTATTGGATCGAATAACCGCCACGAACCATAACCGTCAGGCTGGATTTCACGCCGTCTTGTACCATGATGCCGCGTCCGGCTCTCGGGAAGGACATGAGATGGTTATTTCCGACCGCTTGTCCATTGGTTACGTCTTTGCCATCCGTAAGGTCGGCAACGCCATTGGAGTCGGCACTGTAGATGACCGCATGTCCATTACGAACGATAAACTCGGCACCCGCAGCTGCGATCAGCTTCTCGCCTGGTTTTACGGTGACGATGGTGACTTGGTCACTAGAAGACGATGAATTATTATTCCCGGAATTGTTGTTTCCATTATCCGTTGGTGCCGTTGGATTGGTTGGCGTCGTAGGCGTTGTTGTTCCTCCGCCAAGCGCTTTTTGGATCTGTTGGTCAACGTAGCTCTTCGTTACAACCGGATCATCGGCTGTGCCGGCTTGGCCTGTAACACCTGCGCCTTGCGCAGTAATGTCAAAGATGGAGCCAAGGGCTACGCCCGCGCCGAGAACGATCACGGTAAGGGATAGTTTGGTGATGGATTTCATGTGGGACCTCCATAGCAATTAATGAAAATTGTTTTCTAATAAAAAAAGGACCCCAGAAATCTGAGGTCCTTTCCTCGAACAAAGTTTATTTCCAAACCAGTGTGCCTGCATTATCAGCAACAGTTGCAAGAACTCCAGTTAGTTGGTTACCTGCTACATCTGTCAGAGAGCTAGCATCAACTTGCAATGTGTCCCCAACATTCAAGGCATCAGTTCCATCGGTAATTGTAACTGTGATCGTCTTTGCAGTATTGTCATAAACTGCACTGTCAATAGTTGCATCAGAACCAACAATTTTCAATTTACCTTTGATATCCGTAGCATTTGCAATATTCAAGGCTTCAGTCAATTTAATAGTCAATCCAGTTACTGCAGTGCTTCCAGTAACGCTGTCCACTGCAGGAGCAGTTTTATCAATGGTGAATTTATAAATTGACTCATTTCCAAGGGAGTCAACCGCTCTCAACTCATAAACGCCGTCAGAAGTGATGGCAGTGTTCTTAGTATACGATTTGATTACACCGTTTTGCTTAAGCGTGAGAGATTGAACATCCTCAGTAGCTGCAAAAGTCGGAGTAACATCAGTATTTACAACCGAACCATCAGCAGGCAATCCAGTTGCAACTGGGCCAGCAGTTCTGATAGTAAAGTTACGAGTTGTAGTAAGACCATTAGCTGTATTTGTTACTTTCACTACATATTTTCCCGGATCAGCGACGGCAGTTCCAGAAGTGTAAGGTGTAGCTGTGTTACCATCCTTGGAAATTGTAGCAGTGTTACCAGTTGCAAAAGTAACCACTACAGGTCCCCGTGTAACAGAACCTTCATTCAAAACGGCTCCGTTCACTTTCATATCAACAGTTGGACCAGATACGTTCACACCACCCACAACTGTCGAATATACAGAGGATTCTGCAGCTTTGTTGCCAGCAAGATCCTGAATTTCAGAAGCATTCTTTCTTACTTGTACAGTGTACTCATCAGTAGTTGCTACTGTCAGAGCAACTTTAAGCACATTGTTATCAACCGAAGTTTTGTAGCCAGTAGCCGAAGACAGAACATCACCTGTTCTCTTATTTGTAACAATAAGGTCACGGCTGTAATTAGTAGCATCAGTTTGGTCCAGAACTTCACTAAACGGAACAAGAATGACACCGTCAGCTGTTACGCTCAGCTTAGTTGCATCTCCCAGATCAACTTGAGGAGCAACGCTGTCCAATACATTTACTACTTTACCAGCAGGCAAGACAGAGTTTCCAGTTGTAGTTTTCAAACTGTTGTTTGCTACGACACGCAGTTGAATTCCTGGAGTTGTGCTGTTAGAATCCGAAAGGGAAGTAGTGGAAATTCCTGTTCCAGAGATCTTAACAGTCACTTCATTCGTTCCATCAGCAACTACATCAGAAATGTAGGCTCTTGTTGCATTAGCCAATTCAAAGTCGGAAATTCTTGCTTCGCTGATAGGTTGATCAAAGCGAACCTTGATAACTTTGCTATCAGTCAACTCGACAGGTTTTGTTGCAGCCAGTTCAGCAGAAGCAGTATTGATTGCAATTTCAGTTCCGCCCAGTTCATCAATTACGTTACCAGACAAATCTTTAATTGCCAAAAGCTTAAATGCTGTGATGTTAGCAACACGAGTAGCATTAGAAGTGTTAATTTCAACTTTGTCATTATCAATGTATTGAGGGAATACAATTCGAACAGCTTTGCTATCCAAGATCGGAGTTACTTCTGTTCCCTCAGGCAATTGAGTGAATTTACCGTTGATTTTAACAAGGTAGTTACTAGGATCACCAACAGTAGCAGGATCAAGTGCTTTGTTGAAGTTAATAACCAAAGTACGAGTTGAGCTGTTACCAGAGTTGGAAACATACTTAGGTGCTGCAGTATCTTTACCGCTAAGAGTTCCGGAATAATCATTCATTGTGTTTTGAAGTTTTGTAGTGTCACGAACACCAGAAATCTTCAAGTTGTACGAATCGTCAGTCAATGCAGTATAAGATTCAACTTCGAAAGTTTTGCCAACAGTAGCGCTGGAACCATCTACTGCTTTTACATTTCTCAGAGAAACTACATCGCCATTTGTTTTAGTCAGAGTGAAGTATTTTACATCGTCAACTTTAACTTCTTTGCTGAATTTCACAGTAAAGAACTTGTTGTCGGATTTCTTCAAAGCTACAGAAGTAACCTCCGGACGAGTTTGGTCAACTTCAGCTCTAACTTTTACTTCAGTTTCAGTGATTTTGTTTCCAGAGTAGTCTTTTACATTTTCAACAAACAGTGAAGTTTCGTAACCAGGGAATGCGTTAGAACCACTGAAAGTGAACTCATAAACTTCTGGAGAGATTTGTTTCACTGAAGCTGCAGTCTTTTTATCAGAACCAGATTTCCAGTAAACATTGGAAGCAGATACTGTTTCAGGATCAACTTCTTCATTAAATGTTACTGTTGCTTTTTCAAGAGTAGCACTTACGCTTGCAATCTTAGGAGCAGTTGTATCTTCAACTACTTCAAAGCTAACTTCTTTGGAAAGAGCTTTAAAGTTGTTGTAGTCTTCAACGCCAGAGATTTCAAGTTTATGCGATCCAACACTCAAATCAGTAGTGTTATAAGATTTAAGAATTACATCACGGGCACCTTTACTTACGTTACCGTAGAAAGTTTTTCCGTCCAATTTGAAGTTAGAAGCGCTAGCTGTTTTGATCGGCTCAGAGAAAGTAACTTTAACAGCTTTTGTTCCCAACGCTTTTACTCCAACAACTTCTGGAAGCGCGTTGTCAATTGGTGTAAATGCAAAGTTAGATACACTTACAGATTTGTCACCAGCTTTTACATTGGTTACAGAAATCTTATAGGATTTTTGGTTTACCAATGTTCCTTCAACAGTCAAACGAACTGTTTTGTTATCATCCAAAAGAACTGCGGAGTCAACAGTAACAGCACTATCGATCGAGTAGCGATCTGCATCTTCAGCTGTTGCCTTATCTACAGTGCCGTCGAATGCAACTTCAACCTCTTTCAGGTTGCTTGCTGTCACACCTTGCACTTTAGTAGCAGTTGTCACTACATAAGTCACTTTTGCAGTGTACTCGTTGCCAGCTGCGTCCTTGAATTTCACTTCAGTTTCTTTGTTAGCAACCAAAGGAGTGTCAAGTTTAACCTTTACTACTTCACCAGTAGAAAGTGTGAACTCAACATTGCTTGGGTCAACTACTTTATAAGTGAAAGTGATGTTAGCCGCTTGGTCGATTGCGTATGCAGCTTCAACCAATTGGGAACGGCTAGCGTTTGCTTTGAAGTTAGCATCTTTAGAGATGAGGCCTTTGTCGATTGCTGCTTGAACATATCCTTTAGCCCAGTCAGCTGCGTTGTTGTCTGGGTTTGCAGGGATTTCAAGTTTCAGCGCACGAGTCAGAACAGTCGCCATTTCTTGGATGGTTACTTTTCCGTTGTAATTGAAGATTTTCTTCACGTTGTCTTGACCTTGCATGATACCAGCAGCAGTTACTGCTTCGATGTAAGGTACTGCCCAGTTCTTGGCGTCGTAACCTTTATCTTTGTAAGAAAGAGTTCCAGTTACTTCTTTCAGTCCAAGAAGCTTCGTGATGACTTTCGCGAACTCAGCGCGAGTCATTTCTTTTTCAAGATGAGCTTGTTTGTCTGGGTAGCCGTTGAAGATCCCTTTAGCTGCCAGAGCGTCGAATTTTTGTTGCGGAGTTACTGCAGTATCACCAAATGCTACAGATGCAAACATGGAGAATGCCATTGCTGTAGACAGAGCGACTGTCAAAATTTTCTTCATAACCTTTTTTTCTCCTCCTTGAACATTCATCACAATAGAGTTTTCTTTAAATGGGTAGCTCGTGTTACTCATTAGCCAATGCACCCCCTTTCCCGAGTTGAGCATGGTTCATATAAATGATGTCTGTGACGATATCACAGAAACTGGTAAACATTTGAATGAAAGCGACAAAAATAGAGTAGATTCCTAATCCTACCTAAGTATTATACAATGGGCCCCACAAGCCGTAAAGATAATTTTTCTAAAAAATAGACATCTTTCTTGGGGAGGGTAATGCTGGTTAAGCACCCATCGTAAATGACTCTACATCTTAGACGCGCGTGTTTCTAAAAAGTTGCACCTTTTTTAAAAAAATTTCAAAATTGTTACCGGCCCTTTAAAAATGCACCAAAAACACTGTTTGTCCAAGAAATATCTGGAAAACATTAACCTTTCCTTACTTGCTTGAAACAAGGAAAACAAAAAAACAAGGCGCCGAATGGCACCTTGTTGGACGATGTAAATGAGTCAAAGGTTACAAAATATTAACGGATTTTCATGGCCAGTTGAATGATCTGAGCACGCATTTCCGGGCTTGCGTTGAGGTTCTCGTACATTTGTTCAATCGGCTGCTTGTTCTCACGGTAAGTCTTATCATGTTTGATTGTCGAATGGGACCATTCAATCAGTTCGTTCTCGGAAATGACCAATTCATTATATGCATCATGGAATCCTGTCTCCATTACGAGACCTTCCATTACTTCTTGCGTGATTTCTCTCGTTTTCCGAGTGGTTTCGATTTTCTTCTCCAAAATGCTAGCTTTATTCTCAAATTTGGTCTTTGCTTTCAGATAATCCAGCTGCGCCTTCGAATAGATCGGTTTCATAAGATTGCCTTCACCCTCTAAGATAAAATATCGTTCTACGCCATTGTATCCTAATTTCCGACAAATTACAAAGATTTGAAAATGGAAAAAGATAGCCCCTTAGCCTAATCATTGGACCAAGGGGCTTTACATTTATTCGATTAGCTTAAATTTGCCGGGAAGATTTTGGAGCTCTTCTTAAATAGCTCTACTGCAATCTTGCCTGCTTCCGCACGGGTCATGCTGCCCTGTGGATTGAAGTTGTACGAAGCCTTCTTCTGGCCTGGAAGCGTAACAGCTTCACCTGACATCACCTTGGCTTTCGTTACGGCCACGATGGCCGGTCGCGCATAAATACCGATCTTGCCAGAATCGAGGAATGACTTGTCCAACGTCGCTTTAAGCTTATCATCGTTAGCTGCAAGCTTTAGTTTCATGGCTCGTGCCACCATCACGGCAGCATCTTCTCTTGTGATCGGTTCAAATACACCGAAGTTGCCTTCTCCAATGCCTGTAACAATACCGGCTCTTGCCGCTGTTTCGATATGTTCGAAATCCCATGTGTCCGTCTTAGCAGCCGGATCCACATCAAAGAACGTTTGTACGTTCTTATCAAAGTTTAGAGGAATATTAAGACCTTTAACCAACAGAGTCGCAAATTCCCCGCGTGTCGTCAAATCGTCCGCACCAAAGACACTCGATTGAACATTAACCATAATGCCTTTTGCATAGAGGGCATTCAAGATGTTACGAGCCCAAGGATGCTTGGTAATGTCATCAAACCCGCGGCTTTGTTTCATGACTACATAATAACCAAAATCATCGAATGGCACCGTAATGGTATTGTTTTTCGTATCCACGACACCACCGACATTCTCCCACCTTGCGTCGTCCGTGAAACGGAACACCGTGACTGTAGTACCTGCTTCATCCACCACGCTCTTGTTGAAACCAAGAGTCAGTGTACCACGCTGAGATGGAACAATCTTACGGTCAGGTTGGAGTTCTGCAGATTCCTTAAAATTGTATTTGGTGTTTTGATATTCGTAAGCGTGCGGCGGAAGTCCGTTGGAAGGCGGAATATAATCCGCGGAGTTCACGTTGCCATGCTCCCCTAATCCCCCACTGATCCAATAGATATCCGATACGCGTGTAAAGTTGTAATTTTGAATCATTGATGTAAATGGCTCAAGTAAGTCTTCAGCAAGCGGTATTACGGTGTTACCTTGAGGTGTCCGGTCATCTTTATTCATATTGATTACGTTTCCGTAGTCATTCTTTCTCTCCACTACGCCATCCTTAGGATCGGCAATACCGAAGAGCAGCTTGTTGTCCGGGTAGAATTTTGCCACTTCTCCCACATTTACGTTAGCTGAAGTTAAAACTGTTCCCTTTGGAAAAGATAAATTCAACGCTTTGTTGAATGCCGTGTACTTGGTGGCCGGCTTTTCCGTCATATACTCAGAGTTCACAGTTACTGCACCCGCATAATAAATATCGATGGACTGCGTTATAGTATCCTTACCCCGTACAACCTGGATCTTGACAGTATTGTTCTTATCCGGTTTTAACCCCACATAATCAAGCACAAAGCGATTGTTCATATCCGTGCGTTTAGTTGCCTCTTCCTTGCCAATAAGAACCTTGTCTGCTCCTTCTGCTTCAATATCAAACCTCACAAAGTTTTTATTGACAACAATTCGGTTATCGACGGTTGCCTTGGGCGATAAAATGCGGAAAGCTTCTGCCACACGAGTGATTTCTAGTCGCTGGGTGGCCCGTGCTCCTGTGTTGTTAATCAATTCGAGATTAAAGACCTGACTTCCCAATGTCTCAAACGGAATGTCATTGATCCGGAGAACGAATCTACCATTATAAACTGCCATTTCATAATTAAGCGTTTGGTTGTTGTAATTGATCGTACCTCTAATGTATTTTGTGTCCTGCTGATCCGTTCGGGTCAGATCAATTTCATTATTTTCCGCTGAGGAAAAGAACTTCTGTGTTCCTAGATTCAAATTAACATATTTAGCTCCGTTGCCTTGAACAACAAGACTATATTTAAGCTGACTGGTTTCGTACTTA
Source organism: Paenibacillus sp. SSG-1 (assembly GCF_002224835.1). Classification (NCBI taxonomy): domain Bacteria; kingdom Bacillati; phylum Bacillota; class Bacilli; order Caryophanales; family Paenibacillaceae; genus Paenibacillus; species Paenibacillus sp. SSG-1. The sequence continues at coordinate 6,875,509 of NZ_MBRK01000001.1, read as the reverse complement.
TCATCTTTATACACAAACTCCGGCGAGCTTGCAGTAATTTTGTTTAATATTGGGTTATCCGTAAGCTCCTTTAAGCTTAAGCCATCAAAGGATGGGGGCGTCTCTACAGACAACGTCGGGTGGAACACTGTAATATTAGCAACGTTGGTATCTACAATGTATATTCTCAATTCTGTAAATACGGTTGTCGTGTTGCCTCTTCCATCTTTGGAGTATCCCACAAATTTGATTTTGTTTTCTCCATAGTACAGTGGTCCATCCGTATCTACAGTAAGATCAAGATTAAACTTTCTATTCGCATCGTTTACACCGAGGGTAACACCGCGTTTTTCGCTCTCGCTGCCATTAATGAATAACTCCGCTTTTTCAAGCTTGTCGAATTCTCTATATTCCCCACGGATATTGATACTCTTTTTCGTACTTGAATCCATCTCATACACTTGACCGTTTCTAACGTTCTCTACATAAATGTTATTCTTGATCGCATATGAAATGGTCGCTACATAATTAGCCGATGAATCTTTAAAATGAAATTGTACTTTTTGCTGACCACTGGACAGACCCGTAACTTTAAAAACTTTTTCTGAATTATTGCTTCCAGGCCCCATGTATTGAACCGAAATGGATTGGCCACTCGGGACGTACTCAGCTTCCAGAACAGGGTCAGGTTGATTTGGCAATTCTTGATCCGCCTTAACCAGAATATAGAACGTACTGCTGTCTACCTCGTTCAGTGGTAATTTACTGACTTTCGTAAGGTCCACGTTTCCATTCGCTTCTTCTGCACCCTTCAAATACTGGATATCTTCAATACCTACGACTTTGCCCAAGTATTTATATGCAATATCGTAAGCACTGCTGGTATTCCCATAATTGACAACCAATTTGTAGCTGGTTGAATCCGTAAACTTCGGTGTATCCATGCTTAATGTAACAATACGATAGGCCACCTTCGTGCTGTTTGGAACGAGAATCGGCATATCCTTATCGACATTCAATCCTGTAGGGGAACTTCCATTAACAGTAACTGTTCCTTTATTGGCAAATGTATCGCCAGCATCTTCGAGAATAACAACGGCGGTTAATTTACCATGATCCACAGCTGGACTTGCCCCATCAGTAACAGTTGGCACGTTATCCACCAGAATATAGTCCTTGGAGTTATAGTTCAAGTTGATGCTGACAAACGGTGTTTTCTTAGTATAATAGTAAACATTTCTGGTTATGGACATCGTATCCGAGCCATTCTTAATGTTAATCGTAATGACATTTAACCCTGAATCGAGTTTAATACCAGAGGAAAAAAATTTGCCTGATGGAAGCAAAGTTGATGTCAACGGTGTTCCAGAATTGACAGATACAGTAACATCCGTTGCGTTACGTACTTCGCCCTGGATGGAGATCATCTCTTTATCAGATACTGCTTCAGAACCTTCATTAAGGGGAACTTCCCCAAGGCTTGTCCCTGTCATTTTCAAATCATTGATATACGGAATCTGATCATACAGTACATAAAATACATCAGAATGTGTAACTCCGTTCAAAGATCCGGAAAACGTAATCTTATTAAATCCGGGGAACAACGGCAGATTAGTTGCCTTGAACTTCTGAGCGGTTGTCGATGTATCAGGCGTAATGCTCCCGTCTTTAAAATGAGTAGGATCAGTGACCCATTCGATGATTTCATTGCCATTTCCATCATCGCTTATTTTCTTAGAACTCAACTGCTCTACTTTCGCTTTAAGCGTATTCTCGCTAACCTGTGAATATACCCCTGTGACGGTAAGAGTGGAAGTGCTTGAAATATAGACATTGTTCCTATTAATCTGCGTTCCTGAGTTATCCGTTGTTAAAATCGTTGTTTTTCTGAGGACGATGTCATCAGGAATAAAATAACTAGCAGTTTGAACCGGTGATTCTGCTGCATGCACAGGCTGAGCTAAACCTGCAGGAAACAATGAAACGATCAATGCCATAAGCATGATCCAGACATACGTCTTCTTAATGCGATGCATAAATGTTTGATCTCTCCTTTTCGCCTAACTTTTGTGAGATTTCCGGTAATCATGACTGGAAATTCCAATTGATTCTCTTACTCTTTCTATCGGATACTTTCTACCTATTTTTTAGGTGAAACTAGAAAAAAAGTCCCCCCTTTATAAGTAGGCACAAAAAAACGCCGCACCCCCAGGTGCGACGTTCCACTTAACAATATATATAATTGCACAACGCTCATATCTTACCCTAATTATGACGGTTCTCACTAACCTTCATCCGCAGTCTTGCGATCAGATTCAGGATCGGCCGCTTCGTCTTGCCAACGAGGCCGATGATCTCTGCACCGATTTGCAGGAAGAACATCATGACGCAGATCACGACGAACGTGACCCAGTTCGCTTCATACATTGCCGCCGAGGACTGGATGACCGCCAGCACGCCGAAGAATGCGGCGATACCGTACACGATCAGCACCGACTGGCGGTGGCTGAAGCCGATCTCGCGAAGGCAGTGATGCAGATGGCCCTTGTCCGGTGCGAAGATCGGTTTCTTCTGCACCCAGCGGCGGATGATCGCAAAGAACGTATCCGACAGCGGCACGCCGATGATGATCAGCGGGGTGATGAACGAGATGATCGCAATCTGCTTGAATCCAAGCAGGGAGAGCATCGCCAGACAGAAGCCCAGGAACAGCGACCCCGTATCCCCCATGAAAATCTTGGCCGGGTGGAAATTGAAGTACAGGAATCCGACGATGGCGCCGAGAAGCAAGAGACACAGCATAGCGACCATCATGTTGCCCATCAGCAGGGACATCACGAGGATGGTGCCGATCGCGATGCCGGATACGCCGGCTGCCAGGCCGTCGAGACCGTCGATGAGGTTAATGGCGTTCGTTACGCCGATAATCCAGATGATGGTCAGCGGAATGGAAATCCAGTTTTCCAGCGAAGAATAGTTATCAGCAAAAGGAATATTTACAAAGTCCACTTTGATATCGAATCCGAACACGACCACGCACGCAGCAATGATCTGTCCGAGCAGCTTCACCTTGGCCGACAGTTCGAAGCGGTCGTCGAGTGCGCCAATAAGCACGATCAGCGTTCCGCCCAGCAGGAATGCTTTAATAAAGTTGGAATCCCGCATCGTGAAATGATCGGCGACAAACGGAAGGACTGCGAACATGGCTAATATAAAAGCAAGATATATGGCTAAACCGCCAAGCCGGGGCATAATTCGCGTATGCACTTTTCGGGCATTCGGTACGTCCACGGCTCCGATCTTCACCGCCAGCTTCTTGACGAGCGGCGTCAGGACCAGTGCCAGGATGAGTGACACGATACATCCGATGATGGCTAGCATTAACATGTGATTGTTCAACCCCCAATTGTTCTACCGGATTGAATTATACTCTGATCGAAAAATAAAACCAATCCCGTTTTTTCGCAAAATATCGGGTTTTTCAAGGCGATTTCACCTTTTTATCTGGGTTTTGTCAGGTTTTCTTTATCCCGCAGCACTTTCACTACGAATTTCGGCAGCGCAAGCATTCTTTTGGCTCGCGTCGGCTCCTTCAGCAGCCGGTATAACCACTCCGCACGCAGCTGCTGGAACAGCTTGGGAGCCCGCTTGGACTTGCCGGAAATGACGTCGAAGCTTCCGCCGACGCCCATCATGACCGGTACGCCGAGCTGCTCCTTGTAACGCGCGATCCACGGCTCCTGCGTATCTACGGCACGTGCCACGAACAGAATGTCCGGCTCCGCTTCGCGGATTGCCGCGATCACATCGGCGTCCTGCTCTTGGGAAAAGTAGCCATCACGAAATCCCGAGATTTGAACCCCCGGATACTGCAAATGTAACCGCTCCGCCGTCGCCTGAATCACTTCAGACGTCGATCCGAGCAAATACACTTTCCAGTGATAGTCTTCTCCGACCTTCATCAATTCATGTAGGAGGTCAAAACCTGCAACGCGTTCCTTCACGGGCGATCCGGCTTTATCCGCCGCCCATACCACTCCCGTCCCGTCCGGGACGAGCAGATCGGCTCCCCTCATGACGTCCATGTAAGCCGGGTCCTGAAGGGCCGTCATCACCATAATGGGATTGGCGGTAATGATCTGATGCGGCCGGCGCTCACCCGACTGGATGAGTCCGGTTAAATATTGAACGGTATCGGTCATGCCCCATCGGCTCACCGGGATGCCGAAAATCGGCACCGTGGGCACTTGGCTTGGTTGGTTCACGCTATAATCACCTTATCCTTTATTGCTGCTGCAAAAAATCAATAATATGCTGTGCCGGAGCCTGCGCCTCTTCCTTCAGCACCGCGATGCGCTCGCGGTTCGCCTCCTGCCAGAGGCTGTTCTCGCTCAGCAGGCGGGACACCTCGCTCTTCAGCGCCTCAGGCGCCAGCGAAGCGCTTGTCCCTACAGGCTCCAGATCCAGCCGCTTCAAAAAGTTATCGATCTTCGGATCATAGGACACGCCGATCATCGGCACCAGCTGATTCGCGGCATAGATGAGGCTGTGCAGCCTCATGCCGATGACAACATCACAGCGGCCAACCTCGGCCAGCATCTGCTGCGGGTGAACCACATCGCGGCACACCGACACGACGCTGCCGTTCGCGGATACATCGCCCATCCGGTCGATGATTTCCTGCGATGCTTTCACATCGTCCGGCAAATGGAAAGGCAGGAAGCGCAGATGCACCGCCTGCTCCTGGCACAGCTTGCTCAGCCCGTCGGCCATCGCCTGCAGCTCCCGGCGCTCCGGATCCCAATAGCGGACCGAGATGCCGATTACGGGCAGCGGACGTTCGGCGTCCTGCTGCAGCGATTCCGGCTTCTTGCCGCCGGTCGTCAGGCCCATCACCGGGTCAGGCACGACCTGAACCCGGTTCCAGCCCAGCCCCATGCGCTCCAGCAGGCGTGCCGACTCTTGATCCCGAACCGATATATATTCACATTGGTTAAATACGCTTTTGATGAACGGGTGAAACAACTTCCGGTTGACGGGCCCAATCCCTTGAGAGTAGATAAAGACCGGCTTTTTCAACCACTGGGCCAGCTTGATCACCCCGAGATAATAAGGGATCGTCTTGGAGCTGGTGGCATCCTGCAGCAGGCTGCCGCCGCCGCTGATCAGACCTGAGCTTTCCTTCAGCGCCTGTCTCACTTCGCCCAGCTTCATCCGGTGTACCGCGTCCACCCCGTAGGTGGCCTTGGTCCACTCGGGATCGATGGAGAGAACCACCGGCCGAATTGGAACGCCGGCTGCCTTCCCCCGCTCCTCCAGAGCGGTTAAGATCGATTGGAGCACCGCCTCATCCCCGCTGTTCCGGAACCCGTAGTATCCGGAGATGACTACGGTCTTCTGAGACGTGGTACCCATCGTTTCCAACACCCTTCCAGTACTTGCCATACGCCAATGGCGATCAGGCCAAAGATAAATCCGAGACCCAGACCGAGCAGGTCACGAACGAACGAAATTTTCATCGGCGAGTGGATATGCGCGAACGTATCCACCATCGACAGCTGGCCGATAACCGCAAAGATCATCAAGTAAACGACGTTGCGGTATCTAAGCGACACGAAGATGCCCAGCAAGAACAGCGCGTGTGCAACGAGTTCCTTGTTCCGAGGACGAACGTGGAACGTGTTTTCCAGAACTGTGCGTAACGTCATTTCAATCGAGCTGACGCTTCCCCCGTTGCCGGTGCGGCTCAGATAATATAAGCCTAACACACCAATGACCCCTGCTGCCACTACCCAGGTCAGCGTAATCGGGGTGCGGAATAATTTACCGATTTGCTGCAGCGGTTTGCCGCCGCGGTACAGCACGACATAGATCGCGATGAGACCGATTGGGGCTAAATGCAGCAGGCTGACGCCGCGGAACTGATTCAGCACCAGGCTGTAGGTGATGTTGTTCAGCAGAGCGATGACAAAAGGAATCGCACTCAGCGAAATAATCGCCGTCTTGATATAAATCACAACCGCATGAGCAAACCGGCGTCCAGATGTAAGCCCGGCGTTGGCCGCGTTCATTTCGTTCAGCTTTCTCACCGCCAGCAGCACGGCAATCGTCGGTGCACTGATGGCCACGAGCAGAGCCAGCGCCTGCTCAAACAGCGTCGGCTTGAGGACATACAGTCCTGCGCTGCCGATTAACCCAAGCACAAACGCGATCAGGGTCAGTGCCGGGATAAAGTAAGAAACGAGGAGCGCGACGAAGGCAACCCCACCGAGCACGACGACCATTTTAAAATAACGCTGTCCTGCAGAATCATAAATATGGAATGCTCCCGCTTGTCCCATCTTGAAGCCGTTGTTTTCCATCTGCTTGATGGCATTTCCCGGCTCCTGCAAGGTTTTCACGATGTTATCCACGGAATCGGTAATCGTGGCCTTGGTCATGTTGCGGGATGGAGCGACGTTGATGTACAGCATCCGGATGTTCCGATCCTTCGTCGCTAGCGCAAACCGGTCGGCGATCGTCTCCGGACTCAGCGCCGCAGCATCACGGTCGCTCAAGGAGTACAGACGGGCTACGTTGTAATCCGTATCGTAGGCCAGCTTGGACAGCCCCTTCTGCGGCTGCTTCAAGTTTTCGATGGCCGCAATGCCGATCCCGTATTGGTTCAGCAGGTTGGCAAAGCCCTGCAGGCTGTTCATATCCTCATTGTCATTGAAGCCTTTAACGGAATCGCCCTCAAACAATACGCGTTTGACGCCGTTCGCCTGATAGTAGGCCAGCAGCTTGTCCATCGCTTCCTGGTTGTAAGGAAGGCTGTCGGACATCCGCGGTACGATGTTGAATCCTTTGCTGCGCAGCATTTCGAATGCAATCGGATCTGGCTGCATTGGCTTGAGCACGGCATCCTCCGGGGAAGTTTCCAGAATAAGGCCCTTCTGCCCGTTGAATTCCCATGGCTTGACGCCGATGCCGATCCCCGTAAAGGTGTCTTCGATCAGGGGAGACAAGCGTCCCGCATTCTCTTCGTTCGTAAACAGAATATAGGTATAGTTATCGTTGGTCGGGATGACGCTCTTCGTCATCGAGGCGACGTCCCCCGCATTAAACATCATGATGCGGCGGGATTTTTTAAAATCGTCCAGCGTACTCTCGAACATCGCCATGCTCGTCACGCCCGCCGCCTTCAGCTGATCCAGCTGCTGCTGAAGGTATTCCTCCGGATGGGCTTGATACGAAGCCGTCTCCACCAGTCCGCGATAGTTATACACCAACTCTACGTTATTGGAAGATGACTCCGTCCGGTAGCGGTCATAAATCACCGGAATCGCGGCGATTATGCCCAGCACGACGAGAATCCACAGCCATTTGCGGGATGCCGTGTTCCAACGCTGCCATTTCTGATGCACCAAAAGTACCTCCTCATAATAACTCCGGGAATCCGCAGCGTTCTTCTTCGAACACGTGGCCTCCCGGAATATCCATTTCTTAAATGTTAGGCGTCAACCCTTGCCATCACTTCATCCGACAATTTCTGAATCCGCGCATTCGCATCCTCCAGAGAATCGCCTCTCACGGCAAAGTATACCTTGATCTTCGGCTCCGTCCCCGATGGGCGCAGGCAGAACCATGAACCGTCTTCCAGCATATATTTCAGCACGTTTTCCTTAGGCAGGCCGTCCAGCCCTTTCGAATAATCCAGCACCTGCGTGACGGCTTGTCCTGCCACCGTCTGCGGCGGGTTGCTGCGCCAATCGGACATTTTCGCCTGGATTTGGGCCAAGCCGTCTTTGCCTTTCAACGTGCGGGACTCCAGTTTCTCCTGGAAGTAGCCGAACTGCTCATACAGCTCCTGCAGCACTTCGTACAGCGTCTTGCCTTGAGCCTTGTAGTAGGCACCCGCTTCACAGATGAGCAGCGCGGCCAATACGGCGTCTTTATCGCGGGCATAGTTGCCAGCGAGGTATCCGTAGCTCTCCTCGTATCCGAACAGATACGTATGGGAGCCGGTCTTCTCGAACTGGGTCATTTTCTCCCCGATGTATTTAAAGCCGGTCAGCGTGTTGAATACTTCCGCCCCAAAATGCTCGGCGATCGTCGCTCCCATCTCGCTGGTCACGATCGTTTTGATGACCGCCCCATTGTTTGGCAGCTTGCCTGCTTCTTTTAATTGGCTGAGCAAATAATAAATCATGAGTGCTCCGGACTGATTACCGGACAATACAACGAATTCTCCTGCCTGGTTCTTAACTACCGCACCCATGCGGTCGGCATCCGGGTCGGTTCCGATCAACAAATCAGCACCGATCTCCTGCCCTACCTTCATGGCCAGCGTGAACGCTTCGCGTTCTTCCGGGTTCGGAGATTTCACGGTGGAAAATTCGGCGTCCGGCTGCTCCTGCTCCGCTACGATATGCACGTTCGTAAAGCCGACTTCCTCCAGCACGCGGCGGACCGGAATATTTCCCGTTCCATGAAGCGGCGTGTAGACGATTTTAAAATCTTTGCCGAGTGTTGAAGCAATCGTCTCGCGGTTAACGCTGACATCGGCTACGGTGCGGATAAACGCATCGTCATCCTCTTGGCCGAGCCACACGAGCAGCCCCTTCGCTTCCGCTTCCTGCTGATCCAGCCGCTTCACCGCAGCGAAGGAATCAACTTGCTGGATGTAGGAAATGACCTTCTCCGCTTCGTCAGGGACGAGCTGTCCGCCCTCGGCGTTGTACACCTTGTACCCGTTATACTCCGGCGGGTTATGGCTCGCCGTAATAACGATACCGCCGGTCGCTCCCAAATGGCGAACGCTGAACGACAGCTGCGGCGTGGGGCGCAGGGACGGGAACAGCTTGGCTGTGATACCGTTGCCTGCAAGCACCAGAGCGGCCTCCAGCGCAAACTCCGGCGAGAAGTGGCGGGAATCATGGGCGATCACGACTGAAGGCGTACCCTCAGCCGAACCGTGCTGCTCCAGTATGTAGCGTGCAAATCCTTGCGTCGCCTTGCCGACGGTGTACCGGTTGATGCGGTTGCTTCCTGCACCGATCACGCCGCGGAGGCCGCCTGTGCCAAACTCCAAATCTTTGTAAAAACGGTCTTCCAGCTCCAGCGGCTGATCGGACAGCCCTTCGAGCTCCCGTTTCGTTTCTTCATCTATAGAAGGATCTTGAAGCCATTGCTTGACATTTTCACTTGCTTGAGTGCTGAGTTGTTGTGTCATTACTGCTTCTCCTTTCCATAATAAGAATGATGGTTACTTAAGATTGTGCGGGGTCGGACAGAGCGAACATGATGTCGCCTTCCGCGACGACTTTATCGTCGACCTTGGCTACGGCGTGTCCCTTCCCGATGCTTCCCTTCAGGCGGGTAATTTCCACCTCAAGGCGAAGCGTATCGCCGGGTACTACTTGTCCACGGAAGCGGAAGTTGTCGAGACCGGCCAGAAAGCCGATTTTGCCCCGGTTGCTCTCTTCCTTCAAAATAGCGGCTGCCCCAACCTGCGCCAGCGCTTCGGTGATCAGCACGCCTGGCATAACCGGATATTCCGGAAAGTGGCCGATAAAGAAAGGCTCATTAATGGTTACGTTCTTGATCCCGACCGCGCGCTTGCCGACTTCCATCTCGATGATACGGTCCACCAGCAAAAACGGAGGCCGGTGCGGGATAATCTCCTGAATTTCTTTCACGTTAAGCACGTCTCTCAAACTCCTTTCAAAATAGGCGAATCACCGCAACTTTCAAGGGTTATACTGCATAAAATCCATAGATTTCGGAAAAAACTAAACTATCCTTCACCCTCTGCAGAAGTGAAGGTTCAGATAAGGGGCCTTTCTCCGGTATGCCGATCCTGATGAACGGCACGGGAGAGGCCCTTTTGTACGGGCTTCGCAAGTCCCCCATCATTATACATTTTCCGAGCAAAAAAAGAAAACTCCCGATTGGAAGGAGTTTTCTGTCAAAAGTCAGCGGTTAGACGCCCCGTCAGGGCGCAAATACCAAATCGATCACATGCTGCCAAGTCTTCCATTGAAACACGTCGGACAGGCTCTGTTTGCCGATAAAGACATAACCGAAGGTCATTCCGCCAACCAGAGCGAGCAGCAAAAACAGCGGAATCATCCAGCGGATGACGATTCTCCATCTTGCCGTCTTCCGCACGGCCGGTTTCGCTTTGCCAGCTGCTTGGGTTTTCTCACTCATTGCAGAACTCCTATCCACGGATATTGTTCGCCAGATTCATCATCGTGTCGCTGGATGTCAGTGCCCGGGCGGATAGCTGATAAGCGCGCTGCGCCTGCATCATATCCGTTATTTCTTGTGCATAATCGACATTCGACTGTTCCAGATATCCCGAACGGATGGTTGTCCCGGAGGCGGCTGCGGTATAAGGAGCGTTGCCGAACACCTGAGCTTTCGTCAGGTTGCCGGGAATAACAAACAGGTTGCCGTCCATCTGCACCAGCGCATCCGGGCGGACCGGCGATGCCAGCTGAATGGTAGCCACGGCGTTTGTCCCCGCCGCATTCTTAACCATGACCTGTCCGTCCTGATCGACGGCCACCTTGGCATTGTTGGCGACAGAGATCTGTCTGCCGTTCGTGTCCAGAACGAAGTATCCCTGATTGTTGACCAGCACCATATTCTTCGGCTTGGCAGGGTCGGGATCGGGCACAAAATGGAAGGCGCCTTCCCGGGTGTAAGCCGTACGGCCGTTCGCTTCAACCGCAAACAGGCCCGTGCCTTCAATGGCGAGATCCAGCGGGTTGCCCGTCTGATTCAGTGGTCCCTGCTGCATATCCCGGGTGATTTCCGTCATCCGCATGCCAAAACCGTTATTGTATCCAAGCGGGGAAACCCGTCCGTTCTGCTTGAATCCGTCCGGCTGCTGCGTGACCGTCGTCAGCACGTCCTCGAAGGAGCTATCCTTCCGCTTGTATCCGTCCGTATCGATGTTGGCGATGTTATCCGCGATAACGTCCAGCTTCCGCTGCAGCGCATTCATGGATACCATCGCGCTGATCATGGAGTTATTCATTTACGTCCACCCTCCCTAGTCCGTAGCATCCTATACCTTGCCGACCTCGTTGACAGCCTTGTCCAAACTTCTATCATAAAATTGCACGACCTTCTGATTGGCCTCATAGGCCCGAAGCGCCGTGTTCATGTCTACGACCGCCGCGGAGGAATCCACGTTGGACTGCTCCAAATAATGCTGCCGCACTTCTACGCGGTCGGCGTTACCCAACGCGCGGACACCGGCAGCTGCGGTATCATCCACCTTGAACAATCCGTCACCCGTACGCACCATCTGGCCGGGCTGCCCCACGACGGCAATGCCAAGCCGTGTTCCGGGCGCACCCGTTGCGGGATTCAAAATAAACCCCTGCTCGTTCACTTTAAGGCTGTCCACCGAGCCTGTCAACCGAATGGGCCGATTATTGGCATCCAATACCTGGTACCCGGCCGAAGTCAGCAGCAAACCGTCCGGAGTCACCATGAAACTGCCGTCTTTCGTATACCCGATTTTCCCATCCGCATTGCGGACGGTAAAATACGCCTCCGGCTTGTAGGTCACATTGCCGTCCGGGTCAACATACTTGCCGGATTGGTCGAACGGGATGTTCTGGCCTGTTGCCGGATCGTTGACTTCAATATCGGACACCAGCGCAAAGTCGGTCGGCTTCTCGCTCTCCGTAATGACGCCCTGCTGGTACATGGACAAGCTCTCTTCGGCAAAAACGCCCGTGTTCAGCTTGCCGAGCTGCGGGTTCGGGTTCTCTGCTCCCCCGCCGATCATCGAAATCAGCACCTCGGGAAACGAACGGGCAACACTGTTCACCTGCTTGTACCCAGGGGTGTTGATGTTGGCAATATTTTGGACGTCGGTGTCGTGGCGGCTCTGCTGCGTCATCATGCCGGCAGCGGCGGTGTAAAGTCCTCTCAGCATTGAGATGGGGTCCCTCCCTGTTTCATGTGCTTGTTCATTGGGTAATAAAAATTTTATCTTCATATATATAGAATACATCTCTGATCTATATGAACGGGCTCCTCAGAGCCCGCGATCCATAGTACATATATCGGACATAGGCCCGGGTTTTTTTAGGGTTTTGCCGCAGCCGGCCCAGGGGCCGGCCACAAGTTATTAGAATGCTTTCTTGGACACCTTGTCCAAGTGATCGAGCATGAGTCCCGTGCCTTTCACGACACAGTGCATCGGGTCTTCCGCGATTAATACCGGCACGTGCAGCTCTTCGGCGAGCAGCTCGTCCAATCCGTCAAGCAAAGCGCCACCGCCGGTGAGAATGACGCCGCGGTCGATAATGTCGGCGGACAGCTCGGGAGGCGTCCGTTCCAGCACCGACTTGGCAGCGGCCACGATCATCGAGACCGGTTCCCACAGCGCTTCCTGAACTTCGTTCGAAGAAACCGTCACGGTAAGCGGCAGTCCGCTGACCATATCGCGCCCGCGGATATCGATCTCATCCTGGCGTCCGCCCGGACGGACGGTGCCTACCTTGATCTTGATATCCTCCGAGGTGCGTTCACCGATGAGGAGCTTGTACTTATTTTTAATATATTTCACGATGGCTTCGTCGAACTTGTCCCCTGCCATTTTAATAGAAGAGGCGGTAACGACGTCGCCCATAGACAGGACGGCTACATCCGTCGTTCCGCCGCCGATATCGACGACCATATTGCCGCTTGGCTGATAAATATCCATACCCGCGCCAATGGCTGCGGCTTTCGGTTCTTCTTCCAGGAACACATCCTTGGCTCCGCTTCGCTCGGCGGCTTCCCGGATGGCCTTCTGTTCAACAGAGGTAATATTCGTAGGCGCGCAGATCAGAATCCGCGGCCGGCTGCTCCAGCTGCGTCCTCCCACACTGCTGATGAAGTACTTCAGCATCGCTTCCGTAATCGCAAAATCGGCAATAACCCCATCGCGCAGCGGACGAATCGCCACGATATTCCCAGGCGTGCGGCCAACCATTCTCCGGGCTTCTTCCCCGACGGCAAGGACTCTTTTGGTGTCGCTTTCGATCGTCACGACAGAAGGCTCGTTGAGTACAACCCCCCTCCCTTTGACATGAATCAGCACGTTGGCTGTGCCAAGATCAATTCCAATATCCTTGCTAAACATCATGAAAAGAGCCCCCAAAGTATTATTTTATGGTAAAAGAGTCCCTGTTACCGCTTATCGAAGTCCCATTTCGACAGGATGTGGCAGGAAGTTATGTATTTTTGGGAAAAAGGGATCACATTTGTCGACCTTATACCATCTTTTAACATATCATACTTCAGGGGAGGGATACAATGGGCACAGGTGTGCCCTGCCGCAAGATCATATGAACCGGGCCCGGAAGCCCAGATGGTCAGGCTTTGGCGGAAGCAACGGCTTCCCGTTTTTTCCCGCTGGTCTTTTTATACTTAATCTTGGTCGCTTCGCCTCCCCGGAGATGACGGATCGATTTGTGGTATTCAAGAATGTGCTTAACCTGATCAGCCAGATCGGGATTGATTTCCGGCAAACGTTCGGTCAAATCCTTATGCACTGTGCTCTTCGATACGCCAAATTCCTTGGCAATGGTTCGGACCGTGTGTCTCGTTTCCACGATACAACGACCAATTTTAATGGTCCGTTCTTTGATGTAATCGTGCACGCTCCCGCCTCCCTACTGTGGATAGTTTGGTACATTATATGAGGGGCGTGCCTATATATTCGCGCTTTCCAAGCCTGACAAGCTCCGCAAGGCCCATTTATTTTACGGGCAGCGCAAAATAGCCCCGCAAATCGAGGGGGCTGCCAAGAGTCCTTTCCCGCCATTCACAAGGGTTTGCACACAAAAAGGCAGGGATTGTCCCTGCCTTTAGGCTTATTTTTCTTCGCGCTTTCGGTTATTGCTTCGGAAGAACGGTTTCCGGATTGACCGGAGTTCCATTGTCGTACACTTCGAAGTGTACGTGGTTGCCCAGTTCCTTCTCGATTTCGCTGCGTCCGGCGGTGCCGATCGTATCGCCCTGCTTCACGGTGTCGCCCAGTTTAACTTTGGCGTCCGAGAGACTTTGGTAAACCGTCTTGAGATTGTTGTCATGGGTAATCTCGATCACGGTTCCCGTCAGCGGCGGGTTCAGATCGACGCGAGTGACTTTTCCGCCGAGAGCGGCTTTGACGTCAAACGCTTGGTCATCTGCGCGGGCCAGGTCGACACCGACGTTCGGAGTGAACGTGTCATCGTACTGAACCATCGCGGCTTGATGATTTTCTTCGGTACCATTTTCATCATAGAACGGCTTCACGACTTTTACGTCTTTGGCATTCGCCACCGGCCATACCATACCTTCGGCATTGGCGGTTACTTCAACGGCATTGTCCTTGGCGTCTGTGGCATTGTCCTTGCTTGCTGCAGCATCCGAAGCGGTAGTAGATTGCTCCGTTACTTTAGCGGGGTCTTGGGTAAGGTTCTTCTGGCTGGTATCCTGGTAGACCCACACTAAGGTTAGTATAATTGCTGCTGCGGCCACGTAAGCTGCCGGGTATACCCACCGTTTGGACAACAGCTTTTTCCACGAAGAAGGCTGATTTACAGGCTCTCCTTGCACTTTTTTAGGAGCTTCGCCGTGGTTTTGACTACTTTTGTTTTGTTCATTCATATGTTTATCACCTCAGTAACATTGTTACCGGGGCGGAATCTTTTATACGTATCTCTTTATATTATTTTTTCAATCTTTAGAGAGAAGTTTTGAAGCTTGCGTAAAGTCGATGCCCGTATAGTAGTGTTTGAGAATTTGCGTGGCGGTGGATCCTTCCTTGGCCATCCCGTCCGCACCCCACTGGCTCATCCCTACACCATGCCCGTATCCGTACGTGGTGATCTGGATGTCGGCCCCCGAGGTCTTCCAAGTAAACTCGCTGGACCGCAGGTTCAGCTTCTCTCTCACTTCCCGGCCGCTGAACACATGACCGCCGATGGAAATCTCTTTAATCCGGTGCCCCTCCGTCGTAGACAAGACTTGAATGAAAGGCTGACCCGTCGATACCGTGATAGCCTGTCCGGCCAAACCGAGCTTGTTGATAAAATCTTTCCGGCTGATCGTGACCGTTTCCTTGTACCCCGGCGACAGCTCTTTGTCCCATGGGCTTGCTACGCTGCGGAGGTACGGAATGTCTTCCTTCCAATAGTCTTCCGAATTTTCGGTATACCCGTTGCTGGTAGAGAAAAAGGATGCCGTAATCGGCTTGCCTTTATAGGTCATGATCGTATTGCGGGTTTCCTGAACCGCCCGCTGCAGCTTGGCCAGCTCCGCGGATTTCCCCTGAGCCTTCCATTCCTTCTCCAATACTTCCTTGGAGATATACGCCTGGTGGCTGACCGTATCGGTCACCATCGCCTTGCGGTCCGGCACGCCGCTCATGTCGCCGTCAACGAGGCGGCGGACGATAAAAGTGCGGGCCGCGATCGCCTGCGCTTTGAGCGCCTCAAGCTCAAAGTCCGCCGGCATCTCGGCCGCCAGCACGCCGGTGACGTAGTCTTCCATCGGCAGCACTTCCACTTGTCCCGTCTTCGTCAGATAGACGGACACGTTCGGCAGCTGCGCCTCCGCTTGCGGCGCGGCGGGCTTGGCCGGCGCCGGCGCCGGAATGGGCGCGGGCACCGGTGCAGGGTGGTGGTTCGTCGACACCACCACCAGCGTGGGCAGCAGCAGCGCCAGTGCGAGCACCCCGCCCGCCCCCCACAGGGCGGCTGGGGGCACCTTGCGGGCGCTGCCCGGGCGGCGCGGCCCTTTGGCCGGGCCGCGGCTTGGCGGCGGCGTCCATGGGCGCCGCCCGTTGGTGTGCCGGGCGCCGCCAGGCGCGCCCGGGGCTTCGGGCCGGAGCGTGCCTTGGCGCTCCGGCCTCACCGGCGCTGCAGCCTCTGGCGGCTGCGCAGCATGGCCGGGCAGCAGCGTCAGCTGCGGCCTGCCCGGCTGGGGGGCCGTGCTTCTCGGATCATCCGGCGTGAGCGCTTCGCTTCTGGGAGCGACGGGAATTTTTAATTGTGTGCGTGGATCCTTCATATTCTCTCAAACCTCCGTCCATGCTTCGTCCTTCGTTACTAGACCTTCCGGATACCGGCTGCGCGGCGGGCAGATATCGATGGGACGCGGCGCAATCGTCCGCCCCTCCTTCACCGTTCACATCCGATATTCATACATATGAGAGGCTTGAGAGTGATAGAACCCTTTTTAAGAGAAACAGAGATTGTGCCTTCCAAGCAGAAGGAACCTTCCATTCCTTAAGAGAACAAATAGGCTGGGTCAGAACCCGATGCCCTGCATCGTATAGGAAGAAGTATGAACTGACCCAGAGCCGAAACGGCCCAGGGATATCGGCAGGATCGTTTCATTCACCCCGGGAAGTTCCTCATTATAATAAGAAAGACTTGGATTGAGGTGACGAATATCGAAGAGAATGGTGGATCGCAGACAATTGGACGACAGAAAAGACCAGGCCGCAAAGGGCCTGGTCTTTTCTCAGCTGCTTATGGTGATGGCCGCGTAGCTCCGGCCATTTGTTTGTTTACAGTACAATGAATCGTTTCCAGTAAAATGTTCCGCCTATCACAAGATCAAATAAGGACTTACACCCAAGTCGGCTGCACATTCACCAGCTTGACTTCCTCTTCCTTGCTGTCCGCCTCTTTCTTGGCCGCTGCCGGCTGAGTCAAGGTCGGCTCATCGACGGAAATCCGCCAAATATCGGCTCCCAGGCCTTGCAGCTTCTCCGCCAGGTGAACATAGCCCCGGTCGATATGATGCGTACCGCTAACCTCTGTCGTTCCTTCCGACACGAGGCCCGCCAGAATCAAGGCTGCTCCGGCCCGAAGGTCGGTAGCGCACACCTTGGCGCCGGTAAGCTTGGCACCGCCGGTTACGATGGCCGTGCGGCCCTCTACCTTGATCTCCGCGTTCATCAGCTGGAACTGGTCCACATGCATAAAGCGGTTCTCAAACACCGTCTCGGTCACGACACTCGTGCCCTCCGACTTGAGCAGCAGCGCCATCATTTGCGACTGCATGTCGGTGGGGAAGCCCGGATAAGGCAGCGTCTTGATATCAACCGCCTTAAGCGGATGGTTCGCCTTTACGCGCACGCCGTTTTCGCCTGGTTCGATCTCAACGCCCATCTCCTCAAGCTTGGCAATCACCGGACCCAAATGATCCGGAATCGCGCCTTCAACGTACACGTCTCCGCCGGTAATCGCGGCCGCCACCATGTAAGTGCCTGCTTCGATCCGGTCCGGAATGACCGTATGCTCGGTACCGTGCAGCTTCTCCACACCTTCGATCCGGATAATACCGGTACCGGCGCCGCGCACTTTCGCGCCCATGCCGTTCAGGTAGTTCGCCAAATCGACAATTTCCGGCTCTTTCGCCGCATTTTCGATCACCGTCACGCCTTCAGCCAGCGTGGCGGCCATCATAATATTTTCAGTAGCGCCTACGCTGGCCACGTCCAAATAGATCTTGGCCCCGCGCAGTCTGCCATTACTTTTCGCTTCAATGTATCCTTGTCCCAGGCTGATTTCGGCACCCAGCGCTTCAAAGCCCTTCAGATGCTGATCGATAGGTCTTGTACCGATGGCACACCCGCCCGGCAGTGAAATCCGCGTATGGCCCATTCTCGTAAGCAGAGGACCCATGACCAGAAAAGACGCCCGCATCTTCCGCACCCACTCATAAGGTGCCTCACATGAGGAAATCGTTTGGGCATTGACCCTCATTACATCCTTTTCATATGTAATGACTGCACCTATGGATTCCAATACTTTACTGATTGTAATTACATCGTCAAGAGGAGGCGCATCGATAATGATGCTTTCTCCTTCTTCCCCAAGAAGAGAGGCAGCGATGATCGGAAGAACAGAATTTTTTGCCCCGCTGACTTTCACGCTTCCGGTCAGTTTATTGCCACCGCGGACGATAAATTTGCTCATCATGATTCCCTCCGCGTCCAATTTTTCCTTTATTTCTGGATATTCAAGAAATTACATTGCTAATTCCCTAACTTCCATCATAACACTGACCTTTTGACGGATACAAGCGTTTTTTGGCGAATATGCTCCGGAGGAACTATCGCTTCAAGCCAGCCGGCATCAGGCACGCTAAGCGGGATGAGTTACGAAATCAGACTTTTTCGGCTCCAGGTCCACATCTTTTTTCAAACGTGTAAGGCTTTCCTGCCGCCATCGGCAAGTGGAGCCGTCAGCCTTACCTAAACTGTTCTTTTTCATTGTTGACATAAAAAAATGTTATTATTCGACATCTTTCAACCATGTTCAGTTGCTGAAGTCCTACAAGCAGCCTATCAGTGATATAACCAAACGTTGACCGGTTAAAACATATACCGGATCATGTTACTCCAGCCGATATAATCGAGCAGAAACTTAGCGACGAAATGCCCCAGTACCACCGCCAGCAGCAGCTGCAGCAGCTTTCCTTGAGCTCCCTTCGGATGCCTGATAAACAGGTCCAGCTTCAAGTTCTGGAGCGCCCACCAAGACAAACCGATGCAGAACAAAGACACCACAATGGACATCAGACCGCTGACTCCGATGGTGCTTGATATGTTCTGTGATACGTCCGTATCCATGCCCTTACCTCCATCATCACTTGATTTAAAAAAAAGAATAACGATGAACGCTGGGTGTCCCTTCCAGCAACCAAGCTCATCAAGGGACTATTATATAATACTTGCCTTGACCTCAAGAATCCAGTTCCAATTCCTTTATTTTTGAATAATTTATCGTAAAGCGCTTTCTGTCTAATTTCCTCGGAAATAAATAGGTCATTTGGACTAGTCAGCACCAATATTCTATATGGAATATGGGGATTGTATGACAGAAGAATCCCCTGGTTTCATAGGAACGATACCTTCGGTTTTTCCCGTTTCAATAAAAAAGCCTGTCTCTTTAACGAGACAGGCTCTCTGTACTATTATTTACGACCGGCCACATTGATCCGGTTAATCGCTTTTTGCAGGGCCATTTCCGCACGGCGGAAATCGATCTCATCCTGCTTGCCCGCTGCCAAACGGCGCTCGGCACGCTCTTTGGCGGCACGTGCGCGTTCAACATCGATCTCTTCAGGAAGCTCTGCGCTCTCAGCCAGAACGACAACCTTGTCTTTACGTACTTCAACAAAGCCGCCGTTAACCGCGATCTCGGTGGTTTTCTTGCCGCTCGTCACGGCAATCGGAGCAACCCGCAGCGGGGTGACCAACGGAATGTGGTTCGGCAAAATGCCGAGCTCACCCTCCACACCGCGTACAACCAGGCTGTCCACCTCTCCGGAATAAGCCACGTGGTCCGGTGTGACGATTTCCAATAAAAAGGTGCTCACTTACATCCCTCCCTGAATGCTCACTTCGGAAGCAGTTAGCTCCCGGCAGGACACTATTCCAACGTCTTCGCCTTTTCTACGGCTTGTTCAATCGTTCCAACGAAGAGGAAGGCTGCTTCAGGAAGGTCGTCGTGCTTGCCTTCGAGAATTTCCTTGAAACTGCGGATCGTTTCTTTAACCGGTACGTAAATACCCGGCATGCCGTTAAACGCTTCTGCCACGTGGAATGGCTGGGACAAGAAACGCTGTACGCGGCGGGCACGGCCTACGATCAGCTTGTCGTCCTCGCTAAGCTCATCCATACCGAGGATGGCAATGATATCCTGAAGCTCGTTGTAACGGGCCAGGAGACGCTTAACGCCTTGAGCGACGTTGTAATGCTCTTCGCCTACGATTTCAGGCGTCAGGATCCGGGAGCTCGATGCCAGCGGATCCACCGCTGGATAGATACCCATCTCGGAAATTTTACGCTCCAGGTTGGTCGTTGCGTCCAAGTGGGCGAACGTTGTAGCTGGAGCCGGGTCCGTATAGTCATCCGCAGGCACGTAGATCGCCTGGATCGACGTAACGGAACCTTTTTTCGTGGAAGTGATCCGCTCTTGAAGCTGACCCATCTCGGTTGCCAGCGTTGGCTGGTAACCTACCGCGGAAGGCATCCGTCCGAGGAGGGCGGATACTTCGGAACCGGCTTGGGTAAAGCGGAAAATGTTGTCGATAAACAGCAGCACGTCTTTGCCTTCTTGATCACGGAAGTATTCCGCCATCGTCAGACCTGTCAGTGCCACGCGAAGACGGGCGCCCGGCGGTTCGTTCATCTGTCCGAATACCATCGCCGTCTTGCTGATAACGCCGGAATCGCTCATCTCGTGGTACAGGTCGTTACCTTCACGGGTACGTTCACCTACACCCGCGAATACGGAAATACCGCCGTGTTCCTGAGCGATGTTGTTGATCAATTCCTGGATCGCAACGGTTTTACCTACGCCGGCACCACCGAAGAGACCGATTTTACCGCCCTTTTGGTAAGGAGCGAGAAGGTCGATAACCTTGATCCCTGTCTCCAGCATTTCTGCTTGGGTCGACAGTTCGTCGTATTTTGGTGCTTCACGGTGAATCGGGCTGGAAACTTCGGAAGTCACTTCGCCCGCTTCGTCGATCGGCTGTCCCAGTACGTTAAATACGCGTCCGAGGGTAGCGGATCCTACCGGAACAGTGATTGGGCCGCCCAAATCCACTGCTTCCATACCACGAACGAGTCCATCAGTGGAGGACATGGCAATGCAGCGCACCATGTTATCGCCCAGATGGTTTGAAGCTTCCAGAGTCAAGTCAATCTGGCGTCCGCCAGCGACTGTGCCCTCAACTTTAATTGCATTGTAGATTTCCGGTAGTTGACCTCTTTCGAATTCGATGTCGACAACCGCACCCATAATGCTGACAACGCGTCCTTTGTTCATCTTTTTTGTTCCCTCCTACAAGTCTGCTGTATTCGCAAACCTAAATCGTAAGCCATGCGGCTTAACGGTATGCTCCGTGCAAGGTTCTATTATGAAATATAGATCATGTCTATCGCAGGTAACCGAAGCCGACAGACCGATTAAGGATGAGTTTGCTGCTGAAAACCAGGCGGGGCTTCTCCATACGCGGACAAGCACCCCCGGGTTATGAAAACTGTTATTCGAAAATAAGACACCGTCTAAAAATCTTATACCTGGGCGTTCGCACCAGATACGATTTCCGTAATTTCCTGCGTGATCGCCGCCTGACGCGCACGGTTGTAGGACAGCGTCAATTCGTTGATCAGCTTGGTCGCATTCTTCGTCGCCGCACCCATCGCCGTCATCTTGGCACCCAGCTCACTGGCTTTGGCGTCCAGCAGTGCGCTGAAGATCAAGGTTTCGGCATATTTAGGAAGCAGCGCTTCCAGAACGGCTTCCGGTGACGGCTCGTATTCGTAGCTGGCCACCGGAGAAGCTGCGGATTCCATGCTGTCCATCGGAAGGAGCAGATTGGCTTCCGGAATTTGCGTCAACGCGTTCACAAAGCGGTTGTAGATGACGTACAGCTCATCGATTTTGCCTTCCTCAAACTCGCGGACCGCTGCGGAAGCGATCGACTTGATGTCAGCAAACGATGGCGTATCGGACAAGTCCGTAACCTCTTTCACAATCGGAAGCTCTCTGCGGCGCATGTAGTCGCGGCCTTTCCGTCCAATCACGAACAACTCGTATTCGTCGTTGGACTTATGGCGTTCCTTAATCATCGTCGAGACAAGCTTCAACACGTTGGCGTTCGAACCGCCCGCAAGACCGCGGTCGGAGGTGATGACCAGGTATCCGGTTTTCTTCACGGGACGTTTCTCAAACATCGGATGCTTGATGCCTTTGGTACCGGACGCGATGCTGGAGACCACTTCCTTCAGCTTCTCGGAGTAAGGACGGGAATGCTGCGCCATCTCCTGGGCTCTTCTCAGCTTGGAGGCAGCGACCATTTCCATCGCCTTCGTGATCTGCTTCGTGCCTTGAATACTTTTGATCTGACGTTTAATTTCGCGTAATCCTCTTGCCATGTTTTCACCACCTCAAAACTTTAGCAAAGCTAAAGTTACTTCGAAAGCATTTGCATAGCTTTGACGTAGTCAAAGCTAACTTCGTAAGCGAAACTGTACTTTAGCAGAGCTAAAGTTACTTCGAAAGCATTTGCATAGCTTTGACATCGTCAAAGCTGACTTCGATGCGCATATCTAAAAAGATGAACCCGAGCCTTGCGGCCCGGTTCACGTCCAGGCTTACGCCATCACAGCAAAGCCTCTTTTAAATTTATCAATAGCCGCTTTCAGAGCCGTTTCGTTGTCGGCAACCAGATCTTTGGTATCGCGGATGGACGCCATGATCTCAGGATGGTTGCTTTCAAGGAACGCCAGGAATTCGCTCTCGAAACGACGGATGTCGCCGACAGGAATGTCGTCCAGGTGTCCTCTGACTGCCGTGTACAAGCTGGCTACCTGCTGCTCAACGCTGAGCGGCTGGTTAACCCCCTGCTTGAGGATTTCCATCAGTCTCGCACCACGGTTCAAACGGGCCAGCGTGGATTTGTCAAGGTCGGAACCGAATTGGGAGAACGCTTGAAGCTCGCGGTACTGGGCCAAATCCAGCTTCAAACCGCCGGCGACTTTCTTCATCGCCTTGAGCTGAGCGGAGCTACCTACCCGGGATACGGAAATACCTACGTTGATCGCCGGACGCTGTCCAGCATAGAACAGTTCGGACTCAAGGAAGATCTGTCCGTCCGTGATCGAAATAACGTTGGTTGGGATATATGCGGATACGTCAGACGCCTGTGTTTCAATGAAAGGCAGAGCGGTTAATGAACCACCGCCGAGTTCATCGGACAGCTTCGCCGCGCGTTCCAGCAAACGGGAATGCAGATAGAATACGTCACCAGGATAAGCTTCGCGGCCTGGAGGACGTCTGAGGAGCAGGGACAATTCGCGGTATGCCGCTGCCTGCTTCGACAAGTCATCATAGATGATCAAGGCATGCTCGCCTTTGTACATGAAGTACTCACCCATTGCACAGCCCGCATAAGGAGCGATGTACAAGAGCGGAGAAGGCTCGGAAGCCGATGCGGTAACGACGATCGTGTAGTCCAGGGCGCCGTGACGGCGAAGGTTTTCCACGACGTGCGCAACCGTCGATTGCTTTTGGCCGATGGCGACATAGATACATTTCACGCCATTGCCTTTTTGGTTAATGATCGTATCGATCGCGATTTGGGTTTTACCCGTTTGACGGTCACCGATGATCAGCTCGCGCTGTCCGCGGCCGATTGGCACGAGAGCGTCAATCGCTTTGATACCGGTTTGCATTGGCTCATGAACCGATTTACGGTCGATAACGCCTGGCGCGCTGCTCTCAACCGGACGATAAGCAGAAGCTTCGATCGGTCCTTTGCCGTCCACTGGCTGACCAAGCGGGTTGACAACGCGTCCGAGCAGGGCTTCCCCAACAGGAACCTGCATGATGCGTCCAGTACGTTTTACTTGGTCGCCTTCTTTGATTTCTGTGTAAGGTCCGAGGATAACGACACCTACGTTGCTTTCTTCCAAGTTCAGCGCAAGGCCTACAACACCGTTGGCGAACTCGACGAGCTCACCGGCCATAACATTGTCGATCCCGTGAATACGGGCGATACCGTCACTTACTTGAATAACGGTGCCGACTTCGGCCACTTCGATGTCAGATTTATATTGTTCAATTTGACTTTTAATCAGCGTACTGATTTCTTCAGGTCTGATACTCAAGTGTCTTCACCCCTATCTACTGTGCTAGTCTGTTAAAAGACTTTTCAAGCCGTTCCAGCTTCCCTGCCAAACTGCCGTCGTACAGCATATCACCGATGACGACTTTTACACCGCCGAGCAGATTTTTATCAATCACGTTGGTTACGCGAATTTTCTTCTTAGCCAATGCTCCAAACTCCGCGGCAACCGTTTCGATTTCCTGGTCGCTCAGCGGATAGGTGGAGTACACCGTGGCATCCGCAAGTCCAAGGCTTTCGCCTTCGATCCGGACGTAGCTGTCCAGCAGGTCGGCGAACAGATCCGCTCTGCCCCGTTCGATCAGCATATCAACGGTGTTCATGACCGGCTGGGATACTTTGTCTTGAAGGGCCTTCTTCAGCACATCCAGTTTCACCGATACGGCAATGTTGGGCGTGGAGATAAAACGGCGGATCTCGTCATCCTGGGTAATGGCCCCAACGACGGCCTTGAGCTCCTGCTCCACTTCCAGCGTCTTCTGCTGCTGCGCAGCCACTTCAAACAGCGCCTTCGCATAACGCTTGGCTGCTATTGTCTCCCGGCTCATGGTCTGCCCCCTACCTCTTTAAGGTACTGGTCCACGAGCTCTTCCTGAGCTTTGTCGCTGCTGACTTCTTTCTCAAGCAGCTTGGATGCGATCTTCACGGATACGGCGCCCAGCTCGCTGCGCAGCTCCTGAACCGCCTTGTTCTTTTCGCTTGCGATATCGCGGACAGCGTCCTCTTTAATACGAGAAGCTTCCACCTTGGCTTGTTCCATAATTTGGTCAGCCTGCTTGCTGCTCGTTTGTCTGGATTGCTCGATAATGTCGTAAGCCTCTTTGCGCGCATTTTCCAGAGCTTTTTTCTGCTCTTCTACGTAAGCAATGGCTTGTTCGCGGGTTTGTGCCGCTTCGTTCATTTGACTCGTCACAAGCTCACGGCGCTTCTCCATGATGGAGAACAACGGACCGAAAGCGTATTTGCTCAGAAGCAAATACAGAATCACAAACGCAATCAATGCCACAATGAAAGACGAAGGGATAATAGTCAATCTAGTCACTCCTTTCCGGTGCACGTTCAGTCTTGTTCATCAGACAATCAGATAAGGAAGGATCCGAGAACCTTCCTTATCTGACGGCTAAAAAGAAGGCGCGGATGGCCGTGGCCTCCCCCGCCAAACCTTACTGCTTAAATTAAGCTCCTGCGTAGAACAAGAACGCGAGTACGACACCGATGATTGGAAGGGCTTCGACCAGACCTACACCGATAAACATTGTCGTTTGAAGCGTGGATTTCGCTTCTGGCTGACGAGCGATACCTTCAACCGTTTTACTTACGATCAGACCGTTACCAATACCTGCGCCAAGTGCGCCCAAACCTACTGCAATCGCAGCTGCAAGAAATGCCCAAACTCCCATTTGTAAAATCCTCCTTAGAGATGTGTATTTTATTATTATTTATGTTTAGTTAAGAGTGAAGAAAGAAAACTCCAAGCTTAACTTTGAAGCTAATGTTCGTGCTCGTCGTGGCTCTCGATCATCTGAGAGATATAAACCATCGTCAGGATCGTGAAGACGAAAGCCTGGATGGCACCGACGAAAATACTGAAGCCCTGCCAAACGATGAGACCGAGCACGGAAGCGATGTATCCGCCTGCGCCAATTGCGGTCAGTTTCAACAGAACCGAGATCAGCACCTCACCCGCGAAGATGTTACCGAATAGACGCATGCCCTGCGTCAGCAGCTTCGCAAACTGCTCGATAACGTTGATCGGGAAGAAGAACCAGTAAGGTTGGAAATAGTGCTTGAAATAACTCTTTGTATTCTTGGTGATTCCCAGGAAGTGCGAAAGGAAGAATACGATAAACGCGAGCCCCATGGTAACCGAAGCATCAGCCGTAGGTGATTTCCACCAAGCTAGCTCGACTTCTTCTACATCCGGATGCTTCGCAAACTCCTCGGTGACAGATACGATTTCTTTGCCAAAGATATGCGCATGTTCCGGATCATGGACTCCTGTAACGATACCAAATGGAAGACCCAATAGGTTGCCGACGAAGATAAACATAATAAACGTCAATCCAAGGGACAGAAAGTGCTTCCCCTTCTTCCAATCCATCGTGCTGGAAATCAGGTTCTGGACGAATTCCACCGTCCATTCCATGAAATTCTGCAATTTCCCCGGGTTTTCGACTGACAATTTACGGGTTGCCAGCTTCGCGATCACAAACACGATTACGGAGGTTACGATGAGCATCAGGATTGTGGAAAGGTCGAATTTTATGCCGCCCAATTCAATAATCGGTGATGTATGCATGTTTTTCTCACCCCTTTCTCAGTTGAAGGTCTACTCCTGTTTACGAGACAATCGAATCCCTATGAATAAGAGAAGAAACTGTGCCAATACCAGTGTTGCCGCAACGGCATACAGGTTAAACGTCTCCGGCCTTTGATAGGCCACAACGACGGCCAGCACACTGAGGGCTGCACGGGTCAGAAAACCCATATTTACTCTCTTGCCGCCCCCGCCTTCGACTGAATCCAACACTTTTTGCACTTTATAGCCCAAATAAAAGCTATTGGCAAGGCTGACACTGGAGCCAAGCACCATACCCAGCGCTATACTCCGGTATTGCGGGAAGACAGCAGCACCCAAGAAGCAAAGAGCCAGGAAATAAAGTGTCGCTCTAGTCAATACCCTGCGGTATTTCCATAGTTCACTCATCACTTTCCCCCATGACTGCCTTGGTGATCATAAAAACGCTTACGCCGCCAATCGCCAGACCCAGCAAAACTCCGAATGCAATCCAGAGTCCGGGTCCTCCCCAAATCTTGTCCAGCCAGGAGCCGAGATAAAAGCCCCCTAAAGTACACGCGGCCAGATCGATTCCGATGGCGCTTACAAGGCCCGCATACTTCAGAGGGCTTGCAGCATTTTTATTGGATTTTTGCGGCTTATCAGGTTGATTCATCTCTGTCCACCCTCTAATCCCAGTTCATTTTACTGAATGACCCGAGAGTTTGTCAATTGAACAAATCCGTGTCGAAACTGGCTGGAAATGTGACTAAAATCACTGCAAAAAGCCCGCAAATCCGTGTCAACCGTACAGTTTAACTGTATGCTGTACTCTTTGCCCTCAGAATATGGCTTAACTTTCCTTTGTGAACATTCTGTGAAATTGTTCCGGACGTTCATTTTTGATGCCAAAATGATGCAAAATCGCGTCGACAATCCGCTGGGATGCCTTGCCATCTCCGTATGGATTTGCGGCGCCGCTCATCGCATTATAGGCTTCTTGATCGGTCAGCAAATGCTTCGTCCGTCCGTACACTTGTTCCTCATCCGTTCCGACCAGCTCGAGCGTTCCCGCCTCGATGCCTTCCGGTCGCTCGGTCGTGTCACGGAGCACCAGCACCGGTACACCGAAAGATGGAGCCTCTTCCTGAAGACCGCCGGAGTCCGTCAGGATCAGATGCGTATGCGGATAAAAATTGTGCAAGTCTACAACATCCAGCGGTTCAATCAGCTTAATTCTTGGATGATTGCCCAAAATTTGATGCGCCGGTTCTTTGACCGCCGGGCTTGGATGGACCGGATACACGATGGCGATATCGTCGAATTCGTCGGCGATCCGCTTCACGGCACGGAAGATGTTCAGATGAGGCTCGCCCTGCGATTCGCGCCGGTGCGCCGTCATCAGAATCAGCCGTTTGCCCTGCGCCCAGTCGAGCACCGGATGGTGATAATCCGACTTGACGGTGTACTGGAATACGTCGGTAACGGTATTGCCAGTCACGTAAATGTGGGACTCGTTCTTGTTCTCCTTCTTCAGGTTGCCTGCAGACCAGTCTGTCGGGGCAAAATGAAGATCGGCAAGCACGCCGGTCAGCTGGCGGTTCATCTCCTCCGGATATGGGGAGAGCTTGTTCCACGTTCTCAGGCCCGCTTCGACATGTCCTACCTGGATCTTCTGCAGGAAGGCCGCATAGCTGGCCAGGAAGGTCGTCAGCGTGTCTCCGTGCACCAGAACGATATCAGGCTTGGCCTCTTTCAAAACCGGCTCCAGGCCCTGCAGAACGCGGATGGTTACCTCGTTCAGCGTCTGGTTCTCTTTCATGACGTCCAGATCGAAATCCGGCGTAATCTTGAATACCTCGAGCACCTGATCCAGCATCTGACGGTGCTGGGCCGTTACGCAGACGACGGATTCGATATGTTCGGGATGCTTCTGCAGTTCTAAGATGAGCGGAGCCATCTTGATGGCTTCCGGGCGCACCCCGAAGATCGTCATCACTTTAATTTTTGACATATGGTTTCCCTCTCCTTACTTGGTTCCGTACAGCCGGTCTCCGGCGTCTCCCAGTCCCGGAATGATATAACCGTGATCGTCCAGCTTCTCGTCCAGGGCCGCTACATAAATGTCCACGTCAGGATGGGCTTCCTGCACGGCTTTAACCCCTTCCGGAGCAGCGATCAGGTTCATCATCTTGATCTGGGTGCACCCCCGCTTCTTCAGGACGTCGATTGCGGCAATAGCCGATCCACCGGTCGCCAGCATCGGATCGATGACGATCAGCTCGCGCTCGGTCACGTCTGTCGGCAGCTTCGTGTAATACTCGACAGGCTGCAGCGTTTCCGGATCGCGGAACAAGCCGACATGTCCCACCTTGGCGGCGGGAATCAGCTTCAGCATGCCGTCGAGCATGCCGAGCCCGGCGCGCAAGATCGGAATCAGCCCGAGCATGCGGCCCGCCAGAACCTTGCCGTCCATCTCAGCGACAGGTGTCTGCACCTTGACCGACTCGAGCGGAACCTCGCGTGTAATTTCGTAAGCCATTAAGGAAGCAACCTCATCGACCAGTTCGCGAAAATCTTTCGTGTTCGTCCGCACATCGCGGATAAATGTCAGTTTGTGTTGAATCAAAGGGTGATCACAAATCACCAGTTTTCCCATGTTAGTCCCTCCGGTTAAATCGTAAGTCTAAGTGCTGTCATTGCCGGTTAGTTAGATGCCCATTCGCATACGATACATGCAAGTACACAAATCTTATTTATTATATCATTCCTGGAAATGATTTTGCACCCAAGAAAGATATGTTTATTCTGGCCCAAAGATCAGCCGGCTTAAACGTTAACCGAAAGACCGCGCAAGGGAACCGGCATGGTGTAAGCACCCCGTAAAGACCCGCCAATCTAACATTTGCTCTTCGTATCTACCAGTCTTAAATCTAGCAGTTCTCCCCCTCTGAACTACTATATAAAAGCCACTCTAAGAGTGTGAAGGCACACATCCGCTGTGACGGCAGAAAGGTTTATTGACCTATACGGCTTCTGAGAGCGAAAAGAAAAACGTATTATCGGCGTACATTCTCAGAAAACAGACCGCGTTTAGCGAGAGTTTCTTTTGCGGGATCAGGATGGTTAGCCTCGAAACCTCGGAAAATCTCTATTTCTTATTTCTAAAAAAAGGGACCGGAGAACATTCCCCAGTCCCTTATATTCTCACAGACCTGTACTTCTCAAGATCTGTGTCCTATTAGTAGTTAAGTTCAGGATACAGCGGATATTGATCCGTCAGTTCCTTCACCATCGCCGCTGCTTTGGACAGCACGCCTTCGTCCTTAGGCGACTTCAGCGTCATGGCGATGATTTTGCCGATCGTCACCATCGCCGCTTCATCCATGCCGCGGGAAGTCGCAGCCGGCGTACCGATCCGAATTCCGCTCGTGACGAACGGGCTGGTCGGATCGAACGGAATGGCATTTTTGTTGACGGTGATACCGACGGAGTCCAGCACCTTCTCAGCGTCTTTCCCTGTAATGTTTACACTGCGGGTATCCACCAGCATCAGGTGGTTATCCGTGCCGCCGGATACGATGTTCAGGCCTTCGCTGATCAGCGTCTCAGCCAATACTTTGGCGTTCTTCACTACGTTTTCGGCATACGTTTTGAACGATGGGTCAAGCGCTTCGCCCAAGGCTACGGCTTTGGACGCGATAACGTGCATCAGCGGACCGCCCTGTGTGCCCGGGAACACAGCCTTGTCGATGGCCGCAGCCCAAGGCTGCTTGCACAGAATCATGCCGCCGCGCGGACCGCGGAGCGTTTTGTGCGTTGTCGTCGTAACAAAATGGGCGTGAGGCACCGGGTTCGGATGAAGACCGGCCGCAACCAGGCCCGCGATATGAGCCATATCGACCATGAACAGCGCGCCAACGTCATTGGCGATCGAAGCGAGAGCTTCGAAATCAATCGTACGCGGATAGGCGCTCGCACCGGCGACGATCAGGCGCGGACGATGCTTGAACGCAAGCTTGCGGACTTCGTCATAATCGATGAGGAACGTATCTTCCTGGACCCCGTAAGCGACGAAGTTGTACAGCAGACCGGAAGCGTTCACCGGGCTTCCGTGCGTCAGGTGTCCGCCATGGGCAAGGTTCATCCCAAGCACGGTATCCCCTGGTTTCAGCGCTGCCAGGTATACGGCCATGTTGGCCTGAGCGCCGGAGTGCGGCTGCACGTTGGCATGCTCGGCTCCGAACAGTTCTTTCGCACGGTCACGGGCGATATCTTCAACGATATCGACGCGCTCGCAGCCGCCGTAATACCGCTTGCCCGGATATCCTTCGGCGTATTTGTTCGTGAGGACGGAGCCCATGGCTTCCATAACCGCTTCACTGACAATATTCTCCGATGCGATCAGCTCAATGTTTGCACGCTGACGCTTCAGTTCCAAGTTCATGGCCTCGAGTACAGCCGGGTCCTTCTTACGCAATTGATCCATGTTAATAGTTCCTCCCTTATTGGAATTCAAAATAAAATGTTCGTTTCAATCATCCGCTCATGTTAATCGCAAAGATCTGAACTGCCGCCGTCACGGTCGGCTCTGCCGGCTTCTTCATCCAGACGGTACACCGCCCGTTCGCCGCCGATCAGCTTGGGCCGCGTGTAGGCCGCATTCACGCGCGCGTGCCCCACATACCGCAGGGTCGGGCGGAAAGGCACCGCCACACGCCGCAGATGCATGCCGATCATCGTCTCGCCGATGTCGATGCCCGCGTGAGCCTCGATCGCTTCGGCCAGGCAAGGCTCCTTCATGGAACGGTAAGCAGCGGCAGCCATAGAGCCGCCCGCTTTCGGAACAGGAACGGCGGCGACCTCGGTTAAACGAAGGCGCTCCAGTACGGAACGCTCCATCACAAGCGCCCGGTTCAAATGCTCACAGCACTGAAACACCGTGTCGAAGCCGAACTTGGCCCGGACCTCGCCGATCGCCTGCAGCAGCTCCTCAGCAACCCCGAGTGCCCCCGAGGTGCCGATGCGTTTCCCGGCCACTTCACTGGTGCTCGTTCCAACAACCAGTATCTTACCAGGGCCAAGCCTTGCGGCTTCCACCAGCTCATGAAGGATTTGGGATACCTGTTCTCCCAGCGAAACTTCCAATGGACTGCCTCCTGACATGCTTTCCATGAGAAAACCTCCCTAATTGTGCAGATACCGCTCTTCAATCGCTTTAATCTTGTTCACGCGCCCGACATGACGCTCGCCGCCGCTGAACTCCGTGCCCAGCCAAGCCTTGACGATTTCCTGGGCCAGACCCGGACCGATGACGCGTTCGCCCATCGCCAGCACGTTGGAGTCGTTATGCTCCCTGGTGGCGATCGCCGAGAACACATCGTGGACCAAGGCACACCGGATGCCCGGAACCTTGTTCGCCGCGATGCTCATGCCGATGCCTGTTCCACAGATCAGGATTCCCCGGTCGGCCTCGCCTTTGGTAACCAGATCGCACACAGGGAGAGCGTAGTCGGGATAGTCTACGGAATCCGTGCATCCGCATCCCACATCCGCAACTTGATGCCCCATCCCTTCGATCACGGCAATGATGTCTTCTTTCAAACGTATACCCGCATGATCTGTTCCAACAGCAATTTTCATCTTTCGAAAAACCTCCTAAAATTTCGCGCAATACAGAGAAACGAATCCAGCGCTTCCCGGTATTCCCGTGACTTCTTGTACCATTATAACTCATTTGCAGCCACTAGACGAAAAAAAGAGCAGTCCGCGGATCATTCCGCAGAATTGCTCTTTTGCCCAGGCGACCGGCCGTATATTCCGGTGCTCCATCGTGGTTGGATCCACATTGTCGCCAGTTACACCGGAACCGATGTTTTTCACATTCATCATAAAGCATGACGCGATGAAAATCAATCTGCAAATTTACTCCATTTTTTCAGGCCTAGGCTCCCGCCCAAGTGCAATTTAAGCTTGTTTCTTAAAATGTACGGAACGCCTCCAGCTTATCCAGCAGCCGCTCGATAGCGGCGCGGATTTCTGCGGCGGTGACATCGTAATCGTCGCGGGACCCGCCGAACGGGTCCGAAATATCAAAGCTCGGGATCCGCTGCTGGATCTCGATCAGCCGCTCCCGTTCCTCGTCCTCCAGCTGCTGCCCGAGCGCCCGCTTCATTTCCCAGGTGGCGTACAGGCTGTCGAGCTCCTGCAGGTCCTTGATCACGTTCTCGTCATCTTCGGTGTATTCCTTCAGGGTATAAATTTTGTCAGCCGCGAGCGGAAAGCTCCGGATCACATGCTGCTTATGCCCCTGGGTCAGTGTCAAAATCAAATCCGCCCAATCCACCGTGTCGGCCCTGAGCGGCTTGGCGGTCAAATGCTCATCGATCTCGTGGTCCCGCAGCACCGCTTCCGCATGACGCGAGATGGGTGTCCCTTCAAGGGCGGCCACGCCGGCCGAACGGACTTCGAGCGGAACGCTGCGCTCCTTGGCCAGCTTGCGAAGCAGAGCTTCGGCCATCGGGCTGCGGCACGTGTTTCCCGTACAGACAAACAAAATATGCTTCACGTCTCTAGCACCTCCCGAAGTGTCTTTGCCGATATTGTATCAAAAGATAAAGGCGAGGCCAAATGCCAGCAAAATCGCGCCGCCAAGGGCCTCCCCGTATTCGCCGAGATTCCGGCTTACCCTCCTGCCGAGTAGGAGTCCAAGCACGGCCATCGCGCCCCCGCAGATCCCGAAAGCCAGCACGGTCAGAATCCGGTTGCTCTCAAACATCCCCAGGGATACGCCTACCGAAAAGGAGTCAATGCTGACGCTGAGCGAGAACAGCAGCATCCCCAGCAAAGAGCGGTGATCCACCATTCGCGTTTCGCTTGTTTTGAAGGCATTCAGGACCATGTGTCCGCCCAGCAGCACAAGCAGCCCGCCGGCAACCAGGGCGGCAACTTGTCCGAGCAGCGAACTGACGTAATATCCCATAAACATTCCCAGCAGCGGCATCAACACATGGAAAAGGCCGATCAGCAGGCTGATCTTGAGAATATGCAGCAGCCGGATTCCTTTCATGCCGATTCCTACGCCCAGAGAGAATGCATCCAGTCCTAATGCGACGGCCATTATCATGATTGTCATTAGCTGCCCTAAACCGGCAGAAGTCTCCAACATCCCTATTCCCCCATGTCCGTTAGGTTCTTGTACAACCATATGCGGACAAGAGGTAAATGATGTCTCTTAAAAGGTGCGGCGAGAGGTCACAAGCGCACAACCCGCTGGCCGGCGGCCTTGCGGAGCCGGTTCATGATGGCAGCGCCCAGACCCTCTTCCGGGCAGGCTTCCGACAAAATAAACGTCACGCCTTCTTCATCCATGCGGCGAAGAGCGGCGTACAACCGGTGGGCGGCCGCTTCCAGTCCGGCAAGACTGCCGAGGGACTGCACGCAATCCGCGGCGTAACGGCCGATATGCTCCTCGAATGCCATCACGCCGGTTCTCTCCCCGCGTGCCGCCGCCGCCTTCAGCTGCTCATCGATCCAGCCGGATACCTGCTCCGGCGTGCCGCCCTGCACAATGGTGAGCGCACCCTTGGGAGCGTAATGCGTATATTTCATACCAGGCGATTTCGGCGCGACGATCTCCTCTTCATCCGGAGAGCGTTCGATTCCCGGATCGGTCGTCACCGCCGTCCCGGAAGCGGCGGCTAGCTGCTCGCTAGTAATGCCGCCGGGCCGGAGAACGGTGACGCTGCCGTCCTCCTGGACCTGCACGACGGTGGATTCAAGGCCGACACCAGTCGGCCCTCCGTCCAGAATACCGTCGATCAGCCCGCTCAAATCTTCCTCGACATGGCTCGCGAGCGTCGGGCTCGGCCGTCCCGAGCGGTTGGCGCTCGGCGCCGCCACCGGACAGCCGGACTCACCGATCAGCTTCAGCGCGATCGGATGGTCCGGCATCCGGATGCCGACCGTCGTCAGCCCCGCTGTTACCCGCGGGGACAGCACGCCCGGCCGAAGCGGCAGCACCAGCGTCAGCGGGCCGGGCCAAAAGGCCGCCATCAGCCGCCGCGCCGTATCGCTGACCTCCGTCACGAGCCCGTCCAATTGGCTTGTATCCGCAATGTGGACGATGAGCGGATTGTCGGACGGACGGCCCTTGGCCTTGAAAATCGCCTCGACAGCCTCCGTATTCCGGGCATCCGCCCCAAGGCCGTAGACCGTTTCGGTCGGAAAAGCAACGGTACCGCCATCCCGTAGAATGGCGGCTGCCCGGCCGATCGACTGCTCTGCACGAGACACCGCTTCCCTCTCCGCTTCTGCGGCAGCGGTGCTGCGTCCCGTCAATACGGTCACATCCCATACCGGAGTGGCATGGCTCTTATTTGCATCATGGGCGGAAGGAGCGCTTCCTCCATCCTGCCCTTGGTTTAAACCTTTCATCGCTGTTCATTCCTGTCATCGAAATTGGTATGTTTTATTATAGCACATCTGCACAATCTCCAAGACGCATGCCCCTGGACAGGATGGCCGCTAGTTCCTAAGCGAACAGTCCCGTCAGCCAGGACCACAGCCCGGAGAGCATGTCGACCAGGAAGAAGCGAACTTCCGGCTGGGAAGCATCGGCCGCTGCTTTCCCGGAGGCTTGAGCTCCTGCAGTATCCGTCACCTTGGCCGACGCAGTGGTCACGGCGCCCTTAGCGTCAACCTTGGCATCCGCAGACTGAGCCTTGGCATCGGCGGGCTGAGCCGCAGCATCTCCGCTGGCCGCATCAATGAAGCAGAGCGGAGGGAACAGCACGCACCACCAATTTTGACCGCTGCCTGCACCCAGTGTGATCCGGAGTGCTTCATAGTTTCCAGCCGGATACACGGTACCGCCGTACAGTTTGGTCGGAAACGGCACGATGCCCAGCTCAACATTGTAATCGTAATGAATGCCTCTCTTCTCCAGCTCACGCCCCACCAGATCGTTCAGTTCCGGTAAATGCTCCCGGATCGTCGTTCTCGCCTGATCCAGGCTTTGCGGGTCCTCAAGCTCCTGTACCCAGCCGTTCATCTCCGCCACCACGGCATCACGTATCTCGCGTTTGACCAGCTGGTCGTCCGGATTATCGGAATTGGCCAGGATGCGCAGGCGGATGGATTCCTGCGGAATCGGCCCGCCGGCCACGGCCGCGTCGGTCTTTTGACTCTCCCACATCATGGCGATCATAAACAAAATACAAAAAATAATGGCGGTATCCTTCACCAAGTCGCGCAGCCAGTCTTGCCCTCTATATTTCCCCTGCTTCATCGTCTTTTCCATTTTCCCCGGGCCCCTCTCTATCAGAACAAATCTATGATAGTTCTCAGTATGTCCGGGAATGGTAGAGTCTAAACCTAGCAATCTATAATATAGATTGAATTAAAGAAATCACACCTTCGACACGGATATTCCCTTGCAAACAAGGAATGATAAGAAAAACTCGAATTCATCTTATCTAGTATTTCTGCGAGCTTTTAACCCGTAAAAAAGACCGTCTTCCCAAGCCCAAAGACTTGTCGAAAACGGTCGTTTCTTGTAAACCATCAGCTTCACATACCCGCTTTGGCCTGTCCGGCTTGAGCGGAAGCCCCTTTGTTTGCCGGGGTCAGCATCTCATCGTCCACTTCCTCCCCATGAACGCGCACGCTCATGACGATCCCGATGCTCGCCATATTGATCAGCAGCGAGGTTCCGCCGTAACTGATAAACGGCAGCGTAATCCCGGTCAGCGGCATCAGGCCGATGAAGGCGCCGATATTTTCGAAGATCTGATAGAGCATCATGGCGATAATGCCCACGATCAGAATCGGCCCTGCCCGGTCCCGGCACTCGAGACAGATCAGAATCATCCGGTGGATCAGGATAAAATACAGCAGAAGCACGACCGATGAACCGACGAAGCCGAATTCCTCGGCGATTTCCACGAAAATGGAGTCCGAATAAGTATACGGCACGCGCCCGGATTGAACCGAGGACCCTTTCATATACCCTTCGCCGACCATGCCGCCGGATGCGATCGCCAGCTTGGCGTTTTTGGTATGATAGGACGCCTTGGCCGTCGCCTTATCCGGCACCAGCCATGGGTCGAGACGTTCCGTCCAGTGCTCCCGTCCGATGTCCTTCATAAACTTCTCAATGTTGTCGTGAAAATGAATGTAAGAAAAAATGCTTCCGACAGCGACGGCCGCCAACACCACCAGCGCAATCAGCGCATGCCAAAACTTGATGTTGCCGATCCAGAGCAGTCCGAGCAAAATCAGAACGTAGCTGAGCGCGTTCCCGAGGTCATTCTGAACCATAACGAGCGCAAACGGCACGAACGTCAGCAGTCCGATCGGGACTACGTCATGCCAGAACGTGAGCCTCGATTTATTTTTGCGCATAATGATATACGTCAGAAAAATAATCAGGATGAGCTTGAACAGCTCCGCAGGCTGCAAACTGAAGCTTCCCATCTTGATCCAGCCCTGGGCGCCGTTGACGTCGGTCCCGATGAAGTTAACCGCAACGAGCAGGGCCAACCCGAACAAATACAAATAAAGCGCATATTTGACAAGCAGCTTGTAATCGACGATAACCAGCCCAAAAAATGCGATGAAGGCAAGCACGTAAAACTCGATCATTTTAATATGGGAACCGGCAAACTTCGTCCCCTGTGTGACACTGTAAATGGACATGATGCTGATGCCCATGAAAATCAAAAGAATAAAAACGACGACATAATCCACTTTTTTCAGCTTTTGAAGCATGGCTATCCTCCTGTGCGGAGCCTTCCGCTCCTCGTTGCCCCTGATGCGTACCTGTCTATTGTAATAGAACAGCCATGCCATATTCAATTCCTGTTAAATCCATCCCGGATGAGGCGCAAAATTTTGCCCGTCCCTGTGGCCGGAGCCGGTTCGTTCTGCAGCGGGAGCAGCTCCTCTTCCTCCTGCCCGTGAATCCGGACGCTCATCACCACCCCGATGCTGACCATGTTGATCACCAGTGAAGTGCCGCCATAACTGATAAAAGGCAGCGTAATGCCGGTCAGCGGCATCAGACCGATAAAGGCGCCGATGTTGACAAAAATCTGGTAAATGAACATCGTGATAATGCCTGTAATCAGGTATGGCCCCGCCCGGTCACGGCAGTCCGCGGCAATCAGAATCATGCGGTGGATCAGAATAAAATACAGCAGCAGCAGCGCCGACGAGCCGATAAACCCGTACTCCTCGGCAATCTGGACGAAGATCGAGTCGGCAAAAGCCAGCGGAACCCGGCCGTCGGACTGGATCGTCGTCCCCTGCATGTAGCCCTTGCCGTCCAGGCCGCCCGACCCGATCGCCAGCTTGGCGTTGTAGGTCTGCCAGCTGTCGTCACGGGAAGCTTTGTCCGGAACAAGCCAGGGGTCAAACCGCGCGATCCAATGCTCGCGGCCAATGGACTTGAACAACTTCGCCGCCTCGTCATGATAATGAATGTACGCCTGAATTCCGCCGAAGATGGCGGCAAAGGCCACGGCGAACCCGATCAGCGCATGGACATACCGGATACCGCCAATCCACAGGAGCCCTACCAGAATGAGGAGATAGCAGAGCGCGTTCCCCAGGTCGTTTTGCGCCATCACCAGCATAAGCGGAACCAAGGTGAGGAGCCCCATCGGCACGACATCCCGCCAAAAATACAGGCCGCGGGACCGGTCTCGATTTTTCTTCAGCAGCAGGCTGGACAGAAAAATGACCAGGAACAGCTTGAACAGCTCGGCCGGCTGCAGGCTGAGTCCCCCGGGAAGGGTGAGCCAGCCGCGGGCACCGTAGTATTCGTTACCGGCAAACAGGACGAATAAGAGCAGCATCAGGCCGAAGATATACACGTACAGTGCATATTTAATCAGCAGCTTATAATTGACGAGCGAAGTCGCCAGAAACCCTGCAAAGCCGATGACGTAATAGACGGCCATCCGCACCGAATAATGATCGGTTTTGGGCCGGCCGGCGGTGACGCTGTATATGGAAGTCAGACTGAACGCCATCAGGCAGAGCAGCACCAGCATGACGGCGAAATCCAATTGTTTCAGTTTGCGCAGCATATCCTTTCCTCCAGGGAAAACATAGGTAGTTCCATTGTAGAGGAAATTGGGTCAAAAAGAAAATTATGGGATCACCGGCGGACGCCGAGAACGTGGCGCTCAATGCCGGCGAGGTCCGGGATGATCATAATCTCATCCCAATGGCCCGCCTGGCGGAGCAGGTCTGCGACCTCGCCCGCCTGGCCGATCCCCAGCTCGAATCCGATGAGCCGGGGCGGCTCCTGCAGCAGCGGCAGCTGCTGCATCATGATGCGGTAAGGCGCGAGCCCGTCCGCTCCGCCGTCCAGCGCCGTGCGCGGCTCATGGTCGCGCACCTCGGGCTGCAGGCCGGGAATGTCGGCCGCAGGAATGTACGGCGGGTTCGACACCAGGATGTCGACCCGCCGCCCCGCAAACGGCTCCAGCAGGTTGCCTTCCTCGAAGACAACCTGGGCGCCGTTGGCTTCGGCGTTGCGCGCGGCGACCCGCAGCGCGTCCGCCGAGATGTCGCTGGCGTAGACCTGCCAGCGCGGGGCATGCAGCGCCAGCGTGACCGCGATGGCGCCGCTGCCGGTGCCGATGTCGGCCGCGACCAGCGGGCGCAGGCCGTCCGCGGTGCCGGCACCGCCGCCGGGCGCAGCGGCTGCGCGGCCCTGTGCCGCCGGACGAGCCGTTTCGCGGTCCGGCAGCTCCGCGTCAGCCGGTGCCGCTCCTTGCGGCCACAGCTGCTCAGCCTGCTGCAGCACGGCCTCCACGAGCAGCTCCGTCTCGGGCCGCGGGATCAGCACGGCGGGCGTCACCTGAAAGGGGATGCCGTAGAACTCCTGCTCCCCGATAATGTATTGGGCCGGTTCGCCCGCCGCCTTGCGGGAAATCACTTCCTCCCAGGCCTTCTGCCGCTCGTCCGGAAACGGATCGGGCAGCGCCATGTAATAGGCCGCGCCGGAGAGGCCCAGCACATGCTCCAGCAGCAGCTGGGCGTTACGCTGCGGCTCCATCACTTCATGCGCCGCTAAAAAAGAGGAAGCCTCCGCAAAGGCTTCCCGTATACTCTGCTTTGTCGTCATCACAAACGTGCTTTCCTTCAAAGCCTTATTCCCCTTTATCCATCATTTCCGCCTGCTCCGCAATGTTCAGGGCCGAAATGATCTCTTCGATTTCGCCATTCATCACCGAATCGAGCTTGTGCAATGTCAATCCGATGCGGTGGTCGGTCACCCGGCTCTGCGGGAAGTTGTACGTGCGGATCCGCTCACTGCGGTCGCCAGTACCCACTTTGCTCTTCCGCTCACCGGCATACTTCGCTTCTTCTTCCTGCCGCATCATATCAAAGATCCGGGCACGAAGCACCTGAAGCGCCTTTTCCTTGTTCGAGTTCTGCGATTTGCCGTCCTGACAGGTGGCCACGATACCCGTTGGAATATGGGTCACGCGAACGGCGGATTTCGTGGTGTTGACGGATTGTCCGCCCGCACCGCTGGAGCAGAACGTATCGACGCGGATATCCTTGTCATGGATTTCGATGTCGATCTCTTCGACTTCCGGCATGACCGCCACTGTGGAAGTAGAAGTATGGATCCGTCCGCCGGACTCCGTCGTCGGGATGCGCTGCACGCGGTGCGCACCGCTTTCGTATTTCATTTTGCTGTAGGCGCCGCGTCCGTTGATCATGAAGATGACTTCCTTGAAGCCGCCCAGATCATTCGTATTGGCGTCCATCAGCTCTACGCGCCAGCCTTGGGTATCCGCATAACGCGTGTACATCCGGTACAGGTCGGAAGCGAACAAAGCCGCTTCGTCGCCGCCCGCCGCGCCGCGGATCTCCACGATGACGTTCTTGTCGTCGTTCGGGTCCTTCGGCAGGAGCAGAATGCGGATGCGCTCCTCCAGCTCGGTACGGCGCTGGGTCAGTTCCTCGATTTCCATCTTGACCATTTCACGCATTTCGTCGTCCAGCTTCTCAGCCTGAAGCGCTTTGGCGGATTCGAGTTCTTCCATAACGGATTTATATTCGGTATAAGCCTCATATGCAGGCTGCAAATCGGATTGTTCTTTGGAATATTCCCGCAGTCGCTTACTGTCGTTCGCAACGTCAGGATCGCAAAGCAGTTCACTAAGCTTCTCATAACGGTCCGCCAAGGATTGCAATCGGTCCAACACTGGGATTCACCTCTCCTATTTAAAAAATACACTAGGTATATATATGCTCTGATCGTTATCGCTGCTCTCTATCAAAATAGAGGGTAGACGACTTTTTATTATATCACGGTGCGCGCATATTTACCATAGCCGACATGGGTGAACAGGATAGCCGAAAGCCTGTTTATGTTAAGCTTGCGCTTTGTTTTTCCGCCCTATACTTACCAAAAAATAAACGCCGCAAATGACCAGCGGATACAAGATCGCCCACCCGACGAACGGAAACACCGCCGCCGTCAGGATAAAGGAAAGCCAGCTGACCGTCCGTCCCCACCGCTGGCCTTTCAGCAGCCGGATCCCGGCTGCGCAGCCGCCCAGATACGTCAAAATAAACGTGGCATTGGGGAGCGTAATCAGCGTGGTCAGGGACACCGCGCCGGTTCCGTACAGAACGAGCACGAGCACGAAACAGCCTGCCAGGAAGCCCAGTCCCCCGACAGGCGTCTGGAATCGGGACGACATCTTCCCCATCCAGGCCGGCGCCTTTCCTTCCCGGGCCAGCGCGTAAGCCAGCCTCGACGAAGCGCCGGTATACGAAATGACCGTGGCCGTGCAAATAAACATTCCCGTCAAGCCCGCGATAACGGCCCCGGCCGGACCGAGCAGCTTTTCAATAACCAGCAGCAGCGATACGTCCGATCCGCTCCCCCCATAGCTGTGCGTTCCCACCGTGGCCAAAGCCGTCAGAAAATACAGCACGCCGACGATGATGGCCGCAACCGTCACGCCCTGCACCGCCGCCCGTTTCGGGTCCACGAACTCCTCGGACAAATGCGATACCGCCTCCCAGCCGATAAAGCACCAGAACAGAATGGCCGCACTCTGGCCGACGCTGATCCACCCTTCCGGCATAAAAGGCGTGAAATGCCTTGCTTCCATATGGGGAAAAGAACCGGATATCGCCAGGATGAGCACCAGCACGATCGCCGATACGACGACGATTTGCACGCTGCCTGCCAGCTTCATGCCAAAGACGTTGATGAACAGGGACACAGCCAGCATCAGCGCGGCGATGACGATTCTGGCGCCGTCACCCAGTCCAAAGGCTGCAGTCATATACCCTGCTCCCGTCAATGCTGCTACCGGTGCGCCGATCGGCACCGACATGAGAAAAAACCAGCCGACCAGCGTCCCGGCTTTGGTGCCGTATGCTCTGGAGACAAACGAGGACACGCCCCCGGCATCGGGATAACGCGCCGACAGCAGCCCCATGACAAG
The DNA here is from genome assembly GCF_002224835.1 of Paenibacillus sp. SSG-1. NCBI lineage: Bacteria > Bacillati > Bacillota > Bacilli > Caryophanales > Paenibacillaceae > Paenibacillus > Paenibacillus sp. SSG-1. Next base: position 6,834,070 of record NZ_MBRK01000001.1, on the reverse strand, counting down.
GGCCATCGGCAGGATGAGCAGCGTCATGAGCCCCCAGGACAGGAGCGAGGCCGGACCCGCGATATGCGCGGCGAGCCCCGGCACGATCAAGATACCGGATCCGAGCACCGAACCGATATATAAAGCGATAGCTTGAGGCAGCCGAATGGAAGAGGTTAAGTGTGATGCTGTAGAAGTTTTTTCGAATGAGGTCTTTTCTAATGAAGCCATATATTTGATCATCCTATCTGCTATTAATGGTGTAACCGGCAGGGATTACCGGTCATTCTAGGGTTGTGCAGTGCTCACAGCTTAACAGATAATAGATGAATAGGTAAAACAGATTATTTTGATCGTTTCCATCGGGAGAACCGATAGATGATGATGGCCACGAATTCATATTTCGCATCATGGAGGATTATGGATGGACTTAAAACACTTACACACCTTCCGAACCGTTGCGGATACGCACGGCTTTACCAAAGCCGCCGAAATCCTGTCCTACGCCCAATCGAGCGTCACGGCGCAAATTCAGGCGCTGGAGGAGGAAGTCGGCTCGAAGCTGTTTGACCGTCTTGGGAAAAAGGTACAGCTTACAACCGCAGGCGAGCGCCTGCTGCCCTATGCCATCAAGCTGCTGGAGCTGCACGACCGGGCGCTGGCCGAAATGTCCGCTGGCGGAAGCCTGCCATCCGGGACGCTGAACATCGGCGCACCCGAGTCCCTTGCGGCGTTCCGCCTGCCGGACATTATAAAGGAATACACGGAGTTGTACCCGGACGTGAAGATCATTCTCCGGCCGGCCGGCTGCAAGGAGCTCAAGAAATTGGCCCTGTCCGGCGATATGGACCTGGTGTTCGTGCTGGAGCCGGAAGCGGATGACCCGCACTTGCAGTCGGAGACGCTCATTCATGAACCGATGGCGCTCATTGCGCCGCCGGCGCATCCCCTGACCCTGCTGCCGCAGGTTGATACTCTGGACTTGAAAGACGTTTCTTTTATCCATACCGAATCGGACTGCAGCTACCGCCTGCTGCTCGAACAGCATTTAAACAGCCACGCGATCTACAGCAGCAGCGACCTGGAGTTCTGGAGCATCGAGACGATCAAGCACTGCGTCATGTCCGGTCTCGGCATCTCCCTGCTGCCCGCCATTGCGGTCAAGGACGAGCTGTCCTCCGGCCGGCTCATCCGGCTCCCTTGGGACGACAGCCCCTGCCAAGTGGCCACGCAAATGCTGTACCATCCCGGAAAGTGGCTGTCTCCGGCCCTTGGGGAGTTCATCCGCCTGTCCCGGGAACATGCCGCCAGATGGCGCCAAAACGGCTGAATAAATTTTTTTTAAAAACTTTGCAGGGATGCCTCGACATGCGGCGTCTAACTTAACGTATCGGGAGGAGGGGAGAAGACTGGAAGAAGAGTTGCAGTGGATCCGGGCGGTCAAAGCCGGCCATCCGGAAGCCTATAAATTTCTGGTGCAGCGGTACCAGAGCATGGTATACCACGTATGCCTGAAAATGACCGCCGACAGCGTCTCGGCGAAAGATTTGTCGCAGGACATTTTCCTTAAGGCATATTCGGCCCTGCCTGCTTTTCGGGAAGAATCCTCCTTCTCCACCTGGCTGTATCAAATCGCCGTCCGGAAGTGCCTGGACTGGAAAAGGGCCCACCAAAGGGAACAGGCGCGAAGGACGATGGGAGAGGTTAGCGAAAACGATTGGGTAACCGCCGAGACACCCGAGAAGATCGTCCTCTCCGAAGAGACGAACAGCCGGATCCGTCAAATCGTCGATGAGCTGCAGGAGCCGTATAAGTCGGCCGTGCAGATGTATTATTTTGAACAATGCTCCTATCAGGAGATTGCCAAGAGGCGGGGCATTACCGCCAAAACCGTTGAGTCCCAATTATACCGTGCCAGACAAATGATGCGTCAGAAAGGAGAGGAGCTCAGGTGAAATGCGAACTCATTCAATACCAGATGGCCGCTTACGCTGCCCATGAACTGCCGCCCGAAACCTCCCTCTTGATCGAAAAGCATTTGAACCATTGTCCGGAATGCCAGGCTTGGTATCAGGAAATTACGGAGATGTCCCAAATTTGGGAGAATCCCGGTCCGGTCATAGATATGCCTGATATCGTTGCCGGCGTGATGGAGGAAGTTCGTCAAATGCCGCCGCTGGCGGTAAGATCGCTGCCGAGAAGCCGGCCCCGAGAGTCGCAGAAATCCAAGCTGGCCCATTTCGGGCTTGCGGCCTGCCTGACCTTTTGCTTATTCCAATTCGGGATTTTTGAGCATCTGGGGAACGGGTTAACGGAGGCCACGCAGCATTTATCCACTCGAATGGAGCACATATTTAAGGAGGGTAACCCATGATTAGAAAAAGTAGATGGCTCACGTTTATGTTGTCCATGATTCCCGGCCTCGGCCATTTATATTTAGGATTCGCCAAACAGGGACTGCAGTACATGATCGGCGCCTGCGTCTGCATCATCCTCATCCCGTCGATTCCGATGCTGTTTCCGTTCGCTCTGGCGATATTGTGGTTCTACCAGCTGTTTGACGCCCTGCAGAAGGCGAGCTGGATGAAAGCCGCGGCCATGGAGCATGAGCGGATGATGATGGGCCAGGATACCTTCGGCTATCCTTGGACCGAGCGTGACTGGATTCAAATGAACGGATATCAGAAGGAATCGGCGGTCCATCCGTTTTGGATCGGGGCAACCTGCATCGGCATGGGCATTCTCGTCCTCCTCGTCGGCGTCTTCCCCGGCCTGTGGGAATGGCTGCTGAACCGTAATATTACCAGCGTGCTGCTGGCCGTCGGCCTGATCGTTTACGGCATGTGGCTGCTTGGCAAAAGACCAAACCATAAGGGAAGTGAGCATCTGTGACCGCACCGCTTGAGACGCGCCCGCCGGTCCGAAAGATCGGCAAATGGACCACCGCCATCGGATTGATCGGCCTTGGGGTCATCATCATTCTTCAAATGAATCAGTTCATCAGTTTTGAAGTTCTGAAATACGTATGGCCCACTCTGCTCATCCTGCTCGGCATTGAAGTTGTCATTTCCAATGTCGTGCATGCCAACCAGCGGGTTCGTCTGGGCGGCGGAAGCGTCACGATCCTGATTCTGCTTCTGATTGTCAGTGGAGCCCAGGCGATTTACCCCAACTGGACGTTCCTCTTTAACAAGGGTTACCTCAGCGCCGTGCAGGGATCGGTTCCGGCGCAGGGAGAAATCAAGCGGGTGGAAGTTTTCCTCGACAGCGGCAAGGTTAACGTAACGGAAGCTCAAGGCTCGAATATTGCCTATGAGGGAAAAGTCCGCGTGCGCACCGAATCCTCCCAGGCCAATGCCGACAAATGGACGAAGCAGCACTGGAAGTCGGAAACGTCGGGGGACACGCTGACCCTGACACTGGATAAACATCAACCGGATATCGTCCTGATCGGCGGCTGGGCGATGCCTGAAGATTACTTTAACCTCCAGGTTCCGGAGTCGGTCGAAGTGGAAGTGCATACGAAAAATTCCACCATCGACGCTTCCGGACTTCATGCCGGACTGACGGCCGTGACGTCGAACGGCACCCTGAATGTAAAGGATATCCAGGGCAAGGTGTCGGCCAAGACCAGCAACGGCCGGATCGTAGCCACGAACATCAACGGCCCTTCCGAGCTGGTGACCAGCAACGGTACGGTGACGGCCAACCAGCTTGGCGGCCCGGTCTACATCCGGACCAGCAACGGCGCCGTTCGGGGCGATAGCGGCATCGCCGGCAATTGGGACGTGAAAACCTCAAACGGCAGCATTAACCTGACCGTTTCCGAGGATGCCAGCGCCAAGCTGACCGCCAAGACGTCCAACTCCTCCATCAAGGGCAACATCGGCTGGGTGGATGAGAGCGACTCCCGCGCCACGGCCACCTTGGGAGACGGACAGTTTACCGTGGGGCTGGCCACGTCCAACGGCAGCATTACCGTGAATCATTAAAGAGCTGCGATCGTCGCAGGCTGAAAGCGATAATCGGCCTTTCGCACTGGGTAGGACAGGGATAACCGACCACTCAGCCCTACCAAAAAACCGCCATTCCAAGGGTTACCCGGGGAATGGCGGTTTTACGTTGACTATCTGCTTACTCAATATCTAAATGTTTGCCTCAATTACACGTTTACACGTTGAAACGGAAATGCATTACGTCACCGTCCGCAACGACATAATCTTTGCCCTCCAGGCGAAGCTGGCCGCGTTCCTTCGCGGCGTTCATGGTACCGGCGGCGACCAGATCGTCGTAGGAGACGACTTCGGCACGAATAAAGCCGCGCTCAAAATCGGTGTGGATGACGCCGGCTGCCTGCGGCGCCTTCGTTCCTTTGCGGATCGTCCACGCGCGCACTTCCTGCACACCTGCCGTAAAGTACGTGTACAGGCCGAGCAGGCGGTAAGCCGCCTTGATCAGACGGTTCAGGCCGGACTCTTCGAGACCGAGCTCTTCCAGGAACATTTCCTTGTCTTCCCCTTCCAGCTCGGCGATTTCCGCCTCGACCTTGGCGCTGATCGGAACGACTTCGGCGTTCTCGCCTGCCGCAAAGTCCTTGACCTGCTGCACGTACGGATTGCTGTCCGCGTCGGCCACGCCGTCCTCACTGACATTGGCCGCATACAAGACAGGCTTCAGGGTCAGCAGGTGCAGATCGCGCACGATCACTTTCTCTTCGTCCGACAGCTCCACGCTGCGGGCCGGCTGGTCATTGTACAGCGCTTCTTTCAGGCGCTCCAGCACTTCAACTTCCTGGGCGTACTGCTTGTTGCCGCCCTTCATGTTTTTGCGCGAACGGTCGATGCGCTTCTCCACGCTCTCCAGGTCGGCCAAGATCAGCTCCAGGTTGATGGTTTGAATGTCGCTGACCGGGTTGACCTTGCCGTCCACGTGCGTGATGTTCTCATCCTCGAAGCAGCGCACCACGTGCACGATCGCATCCACTTCGCGGATATGGGCGAGGAACTTGTTGCCCAGACCTTCCCCTTTGCTCGCGCCGCGGACCAGGCCGGCGATATCGACGAATTCAAAAGCGGTCGGTACGGTTTTGTTCGGCTGGACCAGCTCGGTCAGCTTATCCAGACGCTCGTCCGGAACTTCGACAACCCCGACGTTTGGATCAATCGTACAGAACGGATAGTTGGCGGACTCGGCGCCCGCCTGGGTAATTGCGTTAAACAACGTGGATTTGCCGACGTTCGGCAGTCCAACGATCCCTGCTTTCAAAGCCATTTATATGACAACTCCTATTTAGGTAATAGTTAAACAGACGTCTCTCAATCCTACCCATTATATATTAGAACCCCCGGAGCGGCAAGGATTGGACTTTACGATCGGACGCCCGGCTTAAGCCTTCATTTCGCCCTGATGATGGGATGAAACGAACCGGGGAGCGTAAAGTGCTTAAGGATAAAGATGCAGCGATCGTGTAAAAAACGAAAGGCGGCAAAATGAATGAAAGCTGCGAAAACCAATGCCGCAGACGCAGGCAATCAAGCTTTCGACGAAAAAGACCCGGATTCTCCGGGCCCTACTGCCAGAACATTTGCCAGACGATCTCTAAAAAGGATACCAAAATCCTTTCAGCACCTGCATCTTCAGCCAAATGCCTACAGCCAGCAGCAGCACGCCAAGCACGGCTAACGTCCAGTCCAGCCCTTCCATCTCCTTGCCGCTGTACCAGGTGCGTTTCTTCTGTGTGCCAAATCCCCGCAGCTCCATGGCGTTTGTCACCGAATCGATCCGGTGCAGCGCGGACTGCAGCACAGGAACGACGACCGCCGCCAAGTTACGCAAGCGCTGGGCGATGCTGCCGTCCCCTTTCGTAATCCCCATGCCGCGCGCCTGCATCGAGTTCAGCGTGCTCCGGAATTCTTCCGTCAGATCCGGAATATAGCGGAGGGCAATACTGACGGCGTAGGCGATTTTATAGGGGACGCCGATCCGGTTCAAACTGCCGGCAAATGCGCTCGGCTGCGTGGTGAAAATGCACAGGATCGTAATCGGCAGCAGCGTCAAATATTTGGCCGACAGCGTCAGCACGTAAAACAGCGTCTCCGCATTGATCGTATTATAGCCGAGCGGAATCAGCGGCGTATCCGTCCCCGTCAGCCGTGTGCCGAAGGTCGGCGTGATGAGCAGAATAAAGATGCCGTTCAGTACCGTGAAAATAATCATCAGCCAAAACAAAAATGCCATTTTTTTAAAAGGAATCCCTGCCGTCACCAGCAGCGCAATCCCGACAACCAGCATCAGCACAAACACCCGCAGGTCCAAAAACATGTACGTCATGACCGTCCAGGCCATAAACAGCACCAGCTTGACCGCTCCGTCCAGCCGGTGAAACAGCGAGTTCCCCGTGACATAGAGGCTGCCCGTTCTATTCATGGCCCTTCTTCCCCTTCTTCTCTGCGTTGATAAAAGCCTGCACAAACCGCTCCGGCGAAGCCAGGCCGTTGGCTTTGGCGAAAAGGGACAGCGACGTCTCCTTCAAATGGGCCGGCTCCGTCACCTCCGGACGGCTGAGCACCGAGGCGACCGTGTCGGCGGCGAGCACCTCGCCCCCGCTGAGCACCACGGCGCGCTGCGCGTACTCCAAAGCCAGATACATGTCGTGCGTAATGAGCAGGAAGGCGATGCCTTGTCCGGCCAATTGCTCGATAAAATCCATAAACTCCTGGTAATGCCGATAATCCTGGCCGGCCGTGGGCTCATCCAAAATCATCAGCTTTGGCGCCAGCACGAGAATCGCGGCGATGCTGAGCCGCTTCTTCTGGCCGTAGCTGAGCGCGGAAACGGGCCAGTTGCGGAAAGGATACAGCCCGCAGGTCTGCAGGATGCCCGCGACCCGCTCCTTGATTTCAGCGGCGGGCACGCCGCGGACCTTCAGGCCGAGGCCAACCTCGTCCGCAATCATATGCTGCGTGATCATCCGGTTCGGATTCTGCATCACATAGCCGATCGCTTCACCCCGGCGGCGGATCGACCACGAGGCCATATCCTGGCCGGCATACCGCATCGAGCCGGACTGCGGCTTCAGAATGCCCGTAATCAGCTGGGACAGCGTCGATTTGCCCGCCCCGTTGTTCCCCAGGAGCGCAACGATCTCTCCGGCGCCGACTTGCAGCGATACATCCTTGAGAACCGGCTGGCCGGGCTCATACCCGAAGGTCAACCCGCGTACGTCCAGCAGCGGTTCTGCAGGCTGTGACGGCGCCCCGGCAGCTGCTTGTTCGCTCCACCCATCCAGCCGCTCACCAAGGCCGGGAATGCCCAGCGGCTGCGGCCGGCTGAGGCCTTGAACACCGTCCAGGGATACGCCGGCATACCGCAGCGCATCGACATACAGCGGCGGCCGCAAGCCGCAGCCGCGTAGCAGGCCGGACGCCAGAATCTCGTCCGGCGTACCGACCGCCGCGATGCCTCCGTCCTTCATCAGCACGATCCGGTCGATCGGCTGCTGCAGCACATCCTCCACCCGGTGCTCGATGAGGATGACCGTTTTGCCGCCCTGCCGGTGGATATCGTCGATGAGCTGCATCGCTTTGCGACCGCCCGCCGGATCGAGGTTGGCCAACGGCTCGTCGAACAGCAGCACCTCCGCATCCGTCGACAGCACACCGGCCAGGGACACGCTCTGCTTCTGCCCGCCCGACAGCTCGTAAGGGCTGTGGTCGATATATTCCAGCATGCCGACCCGCTCCAGGGAAACAGCGGTTTCCCGCTTCATCTGCTCGCGGGGCATCGCTTTATTTTCCATGACAAACGCCACGTCCTCGGCCACGCTTAAGCCCACGAACTGAGAGTCCTGGTCCTGCAAAATCGTCCCCACCGTGCGGCTCAGCTCGAAAATGCTCAATTCGGCAGGATTCCGTCCGGCAATACTCAGACGGCCGCGGATGTCTCCGCCGTAGGTAAAAGGAATAAGCCCATTGATACAATGGGCCAAGGTCGATTTGCCGGAGCCGCTGGGACCGGCGATCCAGATCTTTTCTCCGGGATAAATGTCCAGCGTAATGTCCTTCAGCGTGGGCTCCGACTGATTTTTATACTTAAAACTGTACTGTTGAAACGAGATGATCGGCTGCATCATGACGTAAATCTCCTATCCTGTGGCGCTCTGCCAAGCACCTACTCGTTGACGCTTAAATTGCTGACTTTGGCGTTTCTGCGGGCAAATCCGATCACAGCCGGAACCCCGAGCACCAAAAAGACGACGATATTCGAAATCGAAGCGGCCGTGACCTGCACCAGCAGCTTATCCGACGGCTCGCCCATAAACGTGATGTCAAACCATCCTGAGAAGAGCAGCGACAGAATGATGCCGACGACGCCGTATACGATGAACAGGCCGATATGCTTTCCTTTGTATGTACCGTTCTGCGGGTCAAACCCTTTGGATAAGTAAATGAGTCCCATAAATGCGGCCGTAATGCCGGAACCGAGCGCCCAGCCCCACCATACCGTACCGCTGGTGAGCAGGTCGTTCAGCACGTGGCCGATCAGCCCCGCGATAAACCCGACCACCGGGCCGAACAGGGCGCCGAAAATCGCCAGCAGCGCAATCGCCGGACGCAGCGAGGTATCGGGTCCCACGGGAATTCCAATAAAGCTGGTGGCTCCATAGAGGGCCGCACCGATGCCTATCGTCACCACGGTTCTTGTGTTTAACTGAAAAATGGATTTCTTCAAAGCAGAGTCACCTTCCCCTTTGCATCAATTCAACAACCTTCATGTCCTAAAGGCGAACATTTCGCGTTATTTGTACTCTTAATATAAGGGCAGGCTGAAACGAAGGCAAAACTTTTTTTGGTAAATATTATATAAATTTTTTGGATCGATCGCCGCACGGAACGCGGGAACATCCATAAGGGCAACAAAAAAGGCCTTATTTCCGATCAGGAAAATGGGCCTTTGGTTGATTGTTTGCTTTTTGGCATCATCCAGCTGCCTGCGGCCTGGGGGCTGCGGTCCGCCGCCCGGGTCAGGGCCGGGTCCGCACCAGCCGGCGCGTACCCTTCAGCGCGGCGACGTCCGCCGCGCCAATGCCAAACATCGCGGTGCGCAGCTCGAACTCGACCTGCGCCAGCGCCTCGTCCAGCGCCTGCTCGGACGAGACGGCCGGGCCGAGCAGGCTGCGGCCAAAGCCCGCGAGATCGGCGCCGAGCGCCAGCGCCTTGGCGGCGTCCACGCCGCCCTGCAGCCCGCCGCTGCCGATCAGCCCTCCGTGCGGGGATACCGCCCGCACCTCGGCAATGCACTCCGCGGTCGGGGTGCCCCAGCCCGCGAACGCCTCCGCCGCCCGGCGCCTAACCGCGTCCCGGCTGCGGAACTTCTCGACCTGGCTCCACGAAGTCCCGCCGGCGCCGGCCACATCGACGAAGGCCGCGCCGGCCTCGTACAGCCGCGCCGCCGTATCCCCGTCGATGCCCCAGCCGACTTCCTTGACGCCGACCGGCACGTCCAGCCGGCGGCACACCTCTCCGATCCGGGACAGCAGGCCGCTGAAATTCGTGTTCCCCTCCGGCTGGAACACCTCCTGCAGGCCGTTCAGGTGCAGCACAAGCATGTCCGCGCCGGCGATATCGACTGCCCTTTGGCACTGCTCCACGCCGAAGCCGTAGTTCAGCTGGACCGCGCCCAGGTTCGCGATCACCGGGATCGTCGGCGCATGCGTGCGCACATGGAAGGTCGGTGCGAGCTCCTCCTTCTCCACCGCCGCGCGGACCGAGCCGACCCCGAGCGCCCAGCCGCGCCGCTCGGCGACGGCAGCCAGGCGGGCGTTGATCGCCCCGGTCGTTTCGCTTCCGCCCGTCATGGAGCTGATCAGGAGCGGCGTCCGGAGCGTCCGCCCGAGGAAGGAGGCTTCGAGGGAAATCTCCTCGAAGCCAATCTCGGGCAGCGCACAGTGGCGAAAACGGTACTGCTCCAGGCCGGAGGTTACGCCACTGCCCACATCTTCGCTCAGGCACAGGCGCACGTGCTCGATTTTTCTTTCCCCTGTAGGTATTTCGGGCAGCAAAGACCCGCTTTCCGCTTCGTTTCCGTTCATCTGATGCGCCCCTTTCATAGATATGCTGCAAACCTTGATTAACTTCGTGACCCGCTCGTCACCGCACGATTCTCTAAAGAAAGTATTATACCACAGAACCTCTGGTAAATTCGCCAACTTGCCTCAAACCGAGCCAACCTTCCATCCTGTACATCACGGATGATGCATCCGGCTGACCAAAGTTCACAAGGCGGCGGCCTTCCCCTCCCGCGACCCGGTTCACACATCGTGGTGTAATGCTGGCTGCTCACACAGGCACACGTCACAGCAGCGAGCCATAAATGCTTTGCAGGTTGTTCGGCCGAAGCGTTGGCTTAGGAGCCCACAAAGTTTCCTTGGGGAAAATTTTTGAAGTACATGCAACAGCCCAGGTGCTTTCCAATAGGATGTGATAGCCGTTTAGACTCGATTTGAATCGAAAGAATGTTGTGAAAGGAGTGCTGCCCATGAACGCAAGTGAGGAGAGCCGACTGGCAGCCGCCGGAAGCGGCTGGCGCAAAGGAGGCGGTCCGCCCAGCCTGCCTGAGGTTCATAAGTCGATGAAGGTTCCCTTGAAGGGCAGCTTCTTCCGCAAAATGCTAGCCTTCGCGGGTCCCGGATACCTCGTCGCCGTCGGGTACATGGATCCCGGCAACTGGGCCTCCGATTTGGCCGGCGGAGCCATGTTCAACTACTCGCTGCTGTCGGTCATCATGATTTCGAACCTCATGGCGATCCTGCTTCAGTCCCTGTCCGCCCGCCTTGGCATTGCTACGGGAAGGGACCTGGCCCAAGCCTGCCGCGATCATTACAGCAAGCCCGTCAGCATTGGGCTCTGGATATTATGCGAGCTGGCGATTGCGGCCTGCGATCTGGCCGAAATCATCGGCTCGGCCATCGCGCTGCAGCTGCTGTTCGGCCTGCCGCTGCTGGCCGGTGTCCTCATCACGTCCGTGGACGTCCTTCTGGTGCTGCTGCTGCAAAACAAAGGATTCCGGCATATCGAAATTTTGGTCATTTCGTTTATCGCTGTGATCATCATGTGCTTCGGGGTCGAATTGTTCCTGTCCAAGCCGGAGATGGGCGCGGTCATGGCCGGATTCGTTCCGACGGCAGACATCGTGCAGAACCCGGAAATGCTGTACATCGCCCTGGCCATGCTTGGCGCGACCGTCATGCCCCACAACCTGTACCTGCACTCCTCGATCGTGCAGACCCGCCGGTACGACGAGTCCATCGCCGGCAAGAAATCGGCCATCCGTTTCGCTACCGCGGATTCCACCGTGGCGCTCACCATCGCCCTGTTCGTCAATGCGGCCATTCTGATCCTTGCGGCGTCTGCCTTTTATTCAACGGGGCATACTGAAGTAGCAGAGATTCAAGACGCCTACCAGCTGCTTACTCCGCTGCTCGGCACCGGTGCGGCCAGCGTTCTGTTCGCCGTCGCGCTGCTCGCTTCCGGCCAAAACTCGACGCTGACGGGAACCCTCGCCGGCCAGATCGTTATGGAAGGCTTTATGAACATCCGCCTGAAGCCATGGATCCGCCGTCTGATTACGCGCCTGATCGCTATCGTTCCCGCCGTAATCGTGATCGGAATTTACGGGGAAGGCTCTACCGGCCAGCTGCTGATTTTCAGCCAGGTCATCCTTTCGCTGCAGCTGTCCTTCGCCGTGTTCCCGCTCGTCAAATTCACATCCGATCCCGTTAAGATGGGACCTTTTATCGCCCCGCGCTGGGTGCGGATACTGGCCTGGATCGTAGCAGCCGTCATCGCAGCGCTGAACATCTATTTGCTGTATGGGACGTTTTTCTAGGCTGCTACCGAGGGTCACCATGCCCTTTTCCCATATGATGACAACGTTCCGCTGCTTCAAACAGGCCCTTTCGACGTTAATAGTTGGTTAGACCGCTGTGCCAAGCAAGGCAGGGTTCCAAACCGTGGGGCCATTCCCTCGGAGAACCCTGCCGTTTAACCCGGCTGCAGTGGACAAGCAAAGGAGGCGATGACTCGATGACCCAACATATCCCATCCCAGGACGCACCTGAACCGTACCATTCGCGTACGGCCAACTGGCAGCCGCAGGGGAAAAGCCGTAAACGCCGGGTTCGGCGCTGGATTCTGGCTGCGGCCTGCTTGCTCATCCTTTGGCTCGCCGGGGTCATCGTCTATCAAACACACAAGCCGCTTCCTCCCGGCATATCCTACGAGAGCCCGCTCTACCATGTCGATCAAGTCCGCTTCTATCGCGACTTGACTTACCCGGATAACCAAGGGCGGGTCATCCATGAGCCCCAGATTACGAATCGGATCATACAGATTGTCGATGAATCCAGGGAGTTTCTTGTCATTGATCTGTTCCTGTTTAACGATTACAAGCATAAAGGGCAGAAGTTTCCGACCGTCAGCAAGGACTTGGCGGACAAGCTCATAGCGCATAAAAAGCAGTATCCCCAGATGCAGATCGTCTTTATTACGGACCAGATCAATACGAATTACGGCTCCGCCCCCAACCCCCTGCTCGAAGCGATGAAGGCTGCGGGCATCCAGGTCGTCGTGACCGATGTGGATCCGCTGCGGGATTCAAACCCGATCTACTCCGCCGTGTGGCGGACGTTTATCCAGTGGTTCGGCCAGTCGGGCAATGGATGGATTCCGAATCTGATGGCAAACGACGGGCCCAAAGTCACCGCAAGGTCGTATTTAAAAATGCTGAACGTCAAGGCCAACCACCGTAAGGTTGTGGTCAGCGAGAAGACCGCTCTGGTCTCTTCCGGTAACGTGCATGATGCCAGCGCCTACCACTCCAATATTGCGTTTGAGGTGCAAGGCCCGATTATCGGCGATATCCTGAAAGGCGAGCAGGCGGCGGCCCGGCTGTCCGGGGACTACCAACTCCCGGTATATGCCCCAGCCTCCGAGAACGCTCAGAAATCAAACCAAGGGAAAATAGCCGTCCGCTATCTGACCGAAGGCAAAATTGACAAATATACGCTGCTTGAGATCAACCGGGCACCGCAAGGGTCCACCCTGTGGATGGGCATGTTTTATCTGGCCGACGAAAAGGTGATGAGCGCCTTGCTGGATGCCGCCGACCGAGGCGTCAACATCCGGCTGCTGCTTGATCCCAATCAGAACGCCTTCGGCCAGGACAAAATCGGTATCCCGAACCGTCCCGTCGCGAAGGAGCTCACCAAACGTTCCGATGGCCGTATCGCCATCCGCTGGTACAACACGACCGAGGAGCAGTATCATACGAAGCTGATGTACATCTCCAACCCTTCAGGCAGCTCCGTGATCATGGGCGGCTCGACCAATCTCACGCCGCGAAACCTGGACAATTACAATCTGGAGAACGACCTCTGGGTATCCGTTCCACGCGGCGATGCGCTGGACCGGCAGATGGCCGGCTATTTTGACCGGCTCTGGAACAACCGGGACGGGCACTACAGTCTGGACCTGAGCGCGTATCAGGAAAAGTCCACCTGGTTCAAGGACTTTCTGTTCCGCGTGCAGAAGCTGCTTGGATTTACGACCTTCTGATGCGTCACCAAGCCCCGATGCTTTCACAGGCGTCCTCCCATTCTCCGGTAGACCTGGGCCTTATCAGCACAGTCATTTCATCCGGATAGACCCAGCGATATCTGGCCGTTATGATCATACAACGCAAAAAAGGCGCCTTCTGTTATGCAGAAGCGCCTTCTGTTACATGTTCCATCTTGTTATTACAATTCAAGTGAATTCCCGGTCACCGAACGGATTCCCTAAGCTTCGCAGACCGCCGACAGCTTGCACCGGTCTCCGCACAAACGGCCTTTGCCGTGCGGCACGCACATCGGCGTTCCGAAGATCGGATCCTCCGCAATCATGCAGTCCATGCAGAACACTTCCTTGACCATCTGCGGCGTCAGCACGTCTTCCGGTGCACCGGCACAATAGACGCCCTGGTTCTTCACAGCAATCATATGATCGGCATAACGGCAGGCCAGGTTCAGGTCATGAAGCACCATCACGATCGTCCGTCCCTGCTCACGGTTCAGCTCATACAGCAGATCCAGCACCTCGATCTGATGGCTCAAATCCAGGTACGTCGTCGGCTCGTCGAGCAGAATCAGGTCGGTGTTTTGCGCCAGCGTCATGGCGATCCAGGCCCGCTGCCGCTGTCCTCCGGACAGGGAGTCAACCGCGCGGTCAGCCAAATCGGTGAGGCGCGTCATTTCCAGCGCTTCGTTCACCAGACGCTCATCCTCCGCACTCCACTGCTTCAGCCACGATTGATGCGGATAACGCCCCTGCTTCACCAGCTGAAGCACGGTCAGTCCCTCCGGAGCCGTCGGTCCCTGCGGCAGAATTGCCATATTCCGGGCAACTTCCTTGGTTGACGTCCGATGGATTTCCTTGCCGTCGAGCAGTACCGATCCGCTCTTCGGACGCAAAAGACGCGCCATGGAACGAAGCAGCGTGGATTTGCCGCAGCCGTTGCTGCCGATCAGAACCGTAACTTTGCCTTCGGGAATGTCCAAATGCAGGTCTTTAATAATATCGGTATCGCCGTACCCCAGCGTCAATGCTTCCGTTTGCAAAAGCGTCATCTTTCCCGTAACCCCCAATTCTGCCCATCATATGAGTTAAACCAATCTAATAACGTCCGTCCACAATAATGAGAATCATTATCACAAATATAATCGGCGGCCGCGTGAATGTCAACCACTCACGGGCCGCCCAAAGAAGCTTTTTCGCCTACCTCGTACCACCGCAAAGCCGCTACAGCAAAGGGGATAGCAGCCTCGCGAGCGACTCCATAAAGCGTTCCGGTATTTTTTTCTTATTAAATTTATCGGGAATGATTTGCTTCGTATACACCAAATCCCGTTCAAAGTCCGACACGATCCGCTGCACGCTCTCGGTCTGCACCAGCAGCGCATTCACTTCAAAATTCAAATGGAAGCTGCGCATGTCCATATTGGCGGTTCCGATCGTCGCCACTTCGCCGTCAATGATCAGCAGCTTGGAATGCAGGAACCCTTTTTCGTATTCGTAAATTTTGACGCCCACGTCGAGCAGCGAAGGAAAATACGAATGGGAAGCTAGGAACGGCAGCCACTTATCCGGCTTGGACGGAAAAAGGATCCGTACGTCGAGCCCCGACATGGCAGCCACGCGCAGGGACGTCAGGATATCGTCGTCCGGGATAAAATAAGGCGTCGCCAGCCAGACCGATTTCTGCGCCGAGGTGATCATCGAGAAAAAAATATTTTTGAGCGTACGCCGGTCGTTGTCCGGTCCGCTCGGGATAATCTGCACGGCGCCGCCGCTGCTTTCCGCCAGCTCGGGAGACAGATATTCGGCGTCCAGCACCTTTTCCCCGGTCATATAGAGCCAGTCCTGCAGGAAAATAATTTGCAGCGTCCGCACCGCCTCGCCCCTGACGCGCATATGGGTGTCTCTCCAGAAGCCGTATGCCGCATTGCGGCTCAGGTACTCGTCCCCGACGTTCAGCCCGCCGATAAAGCCAACCTTGCCGTCGATCACGACGATTTTGCGGTGGTTGCGGAAGTTGACCCGGGAGAGAAAAAACGCCTTGGAGCTTCCGTACGCGACGACCTGAACCCCGGCTTCCTGCATGGCCCGGAGGAACGATTTGGGCAGCTGCATGCTTCCCCAGGCATCGTACATAAAGCGGACCTGCACGCCGGCTTTGGCCTTTTCAATTAAAATCTGCTGAATCCTTGTTCCGATGTGATCGGCGCGGTAAATGTAGTATTCCATATGAATATGATGCCTGGCCTTCTCGAGCTCCTTCAGCAGGGTGGAGAACGTTTCCTGCCCATTGGTCAGCACTTTGGTATCGCTGGAGAAGGAAATCGGAGTCCGCGCCAGCCGCTGCGAGAGATGCAGCAGCTGCTGCTGCATGGGATTAAAGGAAGAGAGATCCGGATGGAACCGCGCACCATTCTCTTCCAGCCGGTCATATGTTCTGAGATCCTGCTCGGCTTTTTTATCGAACTTGCGCCGTTTGAAGTAGTTTTGCCCGAAGAGCAAATAAAAGAACAGACCCACCACCGGCATCAGGGCGAGCAGCAGAATCCAGGCCATCGTCGAGGACGGGTTGCGGTTCTCCATAAAAATCATGAACCCGAGCGACACGACGGTAAGCGTGGAAAATATACTGACAATGGTTCCCGCGGTTTTGCCGAACACGCCGAAACCAAAATAGTAAAACGCAAATAATATCGCGGCAATGATAAAGATTTGTATTCCCCGTCTCATATGTTACCTCTCTTAAGTATCATTAAAAACATGCATATCCATGGTCATCGTCCAAACCCATAAGGTATATTTTACATGAACAAGTTCAAAGTTCCTACGAATTTTTATCGAATGGACAAGCCCGCCTGAAATTTCCGTGCATGCCTGATGTTAGAATGCCCATCTTCTTGACATTGGCTGCATTGTGTGAAAAAATATCACCTAACGACCGTTAGGTAGTCAACAGGAGTCGATGATATGAACGCCAAAAACACCCTGCTTCAAGCTGCATTATCGCATTTTGCCAAGGATGGATATGAAGGAGCGTCCCTGCAAAAAATAGCCGAGGAAGTCGGCATCAAAAAGCCGTCCATCTACGCGCATTTCAAAGGGAAGGATGAGCTGTTCCTGCAGACGCTGAAGGGCGCCCTCAATGAGGAAGGGACCCGGATTATCCGCCGCTATATCAGCCTGAAAGACCAGCCGCTCGAGCAGCGGCTCAAGGGACTGCTGGAGTATCTCCAGGAGGAGTATACCCGGAGCAGCAAAACCAAGTTTGTGCTGCGCATGGCCTACTTTCCCCCATCCTCGCTGCATGATCAGGTCATGGAACTGGTTTTTCCGTTTCTGGATTCGATGGAAAAGCGGATGATTCGCGTCATGCGCCTCCATGCTTCCGCCGGCCACCTCCCGGTTAAAGATCCGGACGGTGCAGCCGTCGCCTACATGACGCTGATCGACGGGGTCCTTATCGAAATGGTGTGCGGCGGGCTGGAGGGATCAAAGCGAAGACTGGCGGCATCTTGGCCCGTATACTGGGCGGGCATTCATCATATATGACGCAAGTGGCATCCTAACGGACAAACAAAGGAGGATCATCATGAACCGCCACTGGCTTTCTGTTATTATCGGGGGCGTTGTGGAAGTGCTGTGGGTGTCCGGCCTGAAGCACTCGGACAATGCGCTTGAATGGATTCTTACGGTCATCGCGATCATCGCGAGCTTCATTCTCATTATTAACGCTTCGAACCATCTGCCGGTCGGGACGGTGTATGCGGTGTTTACCGGCCTGGGAACGGCCGGCACCGTCGTTGCCGAGATGCTGTTCTTCGGCGAACCGTTCCGATGGTCCAAGTCGCTGCTCATTCTCGTTCTTCTCGCCGGAGTGATCGGCCTTAAGCTGGTCACTGACAAAGACGGCAAGGGACACAAGGAGGCGAATCACTGATGGCTTGGATTGCAATCGTCGTCGCCGGCCTGTGCGAAATGTTCGGCGTCATCGGGATCAAGGGCGTCACGCAAAAGAAAGGGCTGCCGGCATATGTCATGCTGATCCTGTCCTTTATCGTCAGCTTCTCCCTGCTGTCCTACGCCATGAACTCGATTCCGATGGGAACAGCGTACGCCGTCTGGACCGGCATCGGTACGGTCGGCAGCACGCTGGCCGGCATGTTTCTGTTCGGCGAGCCCAAGGAATGGCGGCGGATTCTGTTTATTGCGATGATTTTGGCCTCAGCGGTAGGTTTGAAGCTGATCTCATAATTTTTTTTGCTTTTTTATGGAACGATGTCACAAACCGCGCACCTGATCAGTCTTCTTTGTGAACGAACCTAAAGGAGGCTGTTATCGATGGAAATCAGATTGAATTACAGGGACGCCAATATGCCGGCTGTTAAAGCGATGCTTGCTTTTGAGCAGTTTGCCCAGAGCACTTCGATCGACAAGGTGCTCTCCGAGCTGATTAAAATCCGGGTGTCGCAAATCAACGGATGCGCGTTTTGTCTGGATATGCACAGCAAGGACCTGCTCAAGCTGGGAGATTACCTGGAGCAGCTGACGCTGGTCTGCGTATGGCGGGAAGCTCCCGTATTCACTGAGCAGCAGCGCGCTGGGCTGGAGCTTGCGGAATACGTGACGAAAATTTCCGAGGCAGGCGTCCCGGATGAGGTGTTCGGCAGGGTCAAAGAACATTTTGACGAGAAGGAAATCGTCGACCTGCTGATGGCGATCAACGCCATTAACTGCTGGAACCGTTTAGCCATTTCGACCGGCATGTTCCCGGGCTGTATGGGTTAATAGAACCGCCTACCAAAACCGTCACAATTTCGCCATATTCATTCCCTATAAATATGGAGCCCAACCGGCACCTTCCTGCGTATTACAACCAGGAAGGTGCCTTTTTTTGTAAATGGCGCCGGGTTGTTTGAAAACGACCTTCGCTTTGTAATATAATCGTTCTGACTAGGCGGTCAATTTGAGAACCGAAGTGTCAGAAAGGAGTGAAGGTGCATTTGTCTGAGAAACTGGCGGACAAGAAAAAACAGATTCTGAAAACCGCCCTGCAGCTGTTTTCCACAAAGGGAATTTCGGCCACCTCCATGCAGGAAATCGCGGAATACTGCGGCATGTCCAAAGGCAGCTTGTATCTGCACTTCAAATCCAAGGAGGATCTGGAGAGCAGCATCTACCTGTACTGTGAGGGCCTGATCCGGGACAGCGTTATGCAGGTGGAACAGGAACACCTTCTGACTCCCAAAGAACAGCTGCGGAAACAGCTGGAAGTCGTGCTGAATCTGCTCGTGGAGCTCCGGGAGTTTCTGGTGGTGCAGATTCAGGATCACCATGCTTCGGGAAAAAAGCCCCCGTCCCAGAAACATTTGCGTGAAAAGCAAATCATCGGCATCCAGTGGTTCAAAAACAAGCTCGAGCAAATTTACGGGGATGACGTCTATCCCTACACGCTGGACCTTACCATGTTTGTGGTGGGCCTTCTCGACGGATATATCCGGACGCTGTTTATTCCGGGTTTGCCGCTGAACATCCGGCGGGTTGCCGATCATATCGTGTTTTTGCTGGACGAAGTCGCCGGCGGCATGGTCCGGTCGCAGCGGGATCCGCTTATTTCCCCCGGGATATGGACCGAGTGGACGGAGAAGCTGAAGGACCGGTCCGGGGGGACCCTGCGGCATCCGCTTATTATTACCAAGCAGATGCGGGATCTCTTAAAGGACAAGCTGCCGGAAGGACCAGAGCGTGACCTGGCTCAGGAGTCGATCGATATCATCGACAAGGAGTTTCGGGACATCGAACCGCGCAAAGCGATCCTGGCCGGCATGATCGCCAACCTGGAGAGCGTGCCCGAGCTTGTTTCCTTAAGCCGCGAATTGAAGGAAATCTGCAGGCTGTACGTGTTTTCAAGAACCGATCGTACCTGAAGCGTGAGCAAGAGATACAAAGGAGAGGAGCAGAAACCTGCGAAATGAAGAGCATTATTAATTTTTCATTGAACAATAAATTCGCCATCTGGATCCTGACGGTCATCGTCGCCGCCGCCGGCTTGTACAGCGGGCTGGTGATGAAGCAGGAGACGATTCCGAACATCAACATCCCGTTTCTTAGCGTGACCGCCGTTTACCCGGGCGCAGCGCCGGAAGGCGTCGTGCAGGATATTACGATCCCGCTGGAGCAGCGGCTGCAGAACGTGGACGGGGTCAAGAACGTCTCCTCTACGTCTATGGAGAACGCAGCCAACATCGCCATGGAATTCGATTACGGCACGGACCTCGATCAGGCCACCGCAGCCGTCCGGGAAGCGCTCAACGAAGTGACGCTGCCTGACGGCGCCCAGAAGCCGACGATCTCCAAGTTCAGCCTGAGCTCGTTTCCGGTCGTATCCCTCAGCGCGTCCGACAGCTCAAGCGATCTAGAGGGTCTGACCAAAAACATTGAGGACGAAGTCGTGCCTGAACTGGAGAAAATTCCAGGCGTTGCTTCCGTCTCCGTCTCCGGACAATACGTAAAGGAAGTCCAGCTGACATTTAATAAGGAGAAAATGGCCCAGCTCGGCCTGACTGAAGATACCGTCAAGGGTATCGTTCAAGGCTCCTCCGTACGGGTTCCGCTCGGTCTGTTCAATCTGGAGCAGTCCTCTAAGGCGGTTGTCGTGGATGGCAACATCACGACGCTCGATGATTTGAAAAAACTGACGATTCCGGTTACGCCGGGAGCGGGCAGCGCACAAGGACAGAGCGGTACTGCTGGAGCAGCCGGTCAAGGTGCCGGTGGCGCGGACGCTGCTGCTGGTGCAGGCAGCGCAGCCGGTGCAGGCGGCGCCGGGGCAGGCAATGGTGCAGCTTCCGTTCAAGGCGGCCAGGCCGGCGTTCCAACCGGCATTCCGACGGTGAAGCTCAGCGATATCGCCGACATCAAGGTGGTCGGCAGCGCAGAGTCGGTGTCCCGCACGAACGGCAAGGCCTCGATCGGCCTGCAAATTGTCAAGGACAATGACGCCAACACGGTGGACGTGGTCAATGCCGTGAAGGACAAAGCCAAAGACCTTGAAGGCCAGTTCAAAGGCATGGAGCTTACGGTGCTGCTCGACCAGGGCAAACCGATCGAAGACTCCGTGTCGACAATGCTGGATAAAGCGGTCTTCGGCGCGCTCTTCGCCGTTATCATCATTCTGATCTTCCTGCGGAACATTCGCTCCACGATCATCTCGATCCTGTCGATTCCGCTGTCGCTGCTGATCGCCCTGCTGATTCTGTGGCGGCTCGATATTACGCTCAACATGATGACGCTCGGCGCGATGACCGTCGCGATCGGCCGCGTCGTCGACGACTCCATCGTCGTCATCGAGAACATTTACCGCCGCTTGACCAGCAGCGGCGAGAAGCTTCGCGGACGCGAACTGATCCGCGAAGCGACGCGCGAAATGTTCGTTCCGATCATGTCCTCGACGATCGTAACGATCGCGGTCTTCCTGCCGCTGGCGTTCGTCACCGGCATGGTCGGCGAGCTGTTCATGCCGTTTGCGCTTACGATGGTCTTCGCCCTGCTGGCTTCCCTGCTCGTAGCGATCACGCTCGTGCCGATGCTGGCCCACAGCCTGTTCAAGAAGGGCATCAAGGCCTCCAAGCAGCATGATCACGACAAGCCGGGCCGGATGGCCCGCGGCTACCAGCGGATTTTGAACTGGGCCTTGTCCCACAAGCTGATCACATTCGGCTCAGCGGTTATTCTGCTCGTGGCAAGCTTCTTCCTGACCCCGCTGATCGGCACCAGCTTCCTGCCGGATCAGGAGGACAAATATATCATGGTGACCTACTCGCCTGAACCTGGCGCTCAGCTGGAAACCGTGGAGAAGCGGGCCCTTGAAGCCGAGAAATACATTTTGAGCCAGCCGAACATCGACAAGATGCAGTATTCCGTCGGCGGCAGCGGCAATCCGTTGGCTGGAGGATCTTCGTCCAATTCGGGTCTATTCTATGTAGAGTACAACAAAGATACGAAAGACTTTGAGAACGTGAAGAAAAACCTCGTGGAAGGTCTGAAGAAACAAGTATCCACCGGAGAATGGAGCTTGATGGACATGTCCGGCGGCATGGGCGGAAGCTCGCTCAGCGTCAGCGTCTACGGCAACAGCCTGGATGATATCAAGCCGGTCTCCGAGCAAATCCTGAAGCTGGTGCAGGCAGACACGGATCATTTTGAAAAAGCGAAAACAAGCCTGACCAAAGCTTATGACCAATACACGATCGTGGCGGATCAGCAAAAGCTCAGCTCGATGGGCTTGACGGCCGGTCAAATCGCCATGAAGCTGAGCCCGGTCCGCGAACGTCCGGTACTGACCGAAGTGACGGTCGACAACAAAGACTACAAGGTTTATATCGAAACCGACAACAAGGAATACAAGAGCATCAACGACATTGAGAACGAAACGCTCCAGTCGCCGCTGGGCATGAACGTTCCGATCAAAGACGTCGCCAAAGTGGAAAAAGGCACGTCGCCGGATACGATCACCCGCAACGACGGTAAAATGGTCGTGGACGTGACGGCCAACATCGTCACCTCCAACGTCGGCAAAGCTTCTTCGGACCTGCAAAAGGAAATCGACAAGATCGATTTGCCTGACGGCGTCGAAGTTAAATTCGGCGGCACCACCGAGCAGATCAACGATACGTTCACCCAGCTCGGCCTGGCCATGGCTGCGGCGATCGCCATCGTCTACTTCGTGCTCGTCGTGACCTTCGGCGGCGGCCTGGCACCGTTTGCAATCCTGTTCTCCCTGCCGTTCACGATCATTGGCGGACTTGTCGGCCTCTGGATCGGCGGAGAGACGCTGAACGTATCGGCCCTGATGGGCGCCCTGATGCTGATCGGTATCGTCGTGACCAACGCGATCGTGCTGATCGACCGGGTGATTCACAAGGAACGCGAAGGCTTGTCGACGCGGGAAGCGCTGCTGGAAGCCGGAGCCACCCGTCTCCGTCCGATTCTGATGACGGCTCTCGCCACCATCGGTGCCCTGCTGCCGCTCGTATCGGGACTGGAGAACAGTGCCGGTATCATCTCCAGAGGTCTCGGCATCACGGTTATCGGCGGTTTGGTCAGCTCCACGCTGCTGACGCTGGTCATCGTGCCGGTTGTGTATGAGTTCCTGATGAAATTCCGGAAACCGAAAGTCGAAGATTAATTTCTTCAAATAAAAAGGACGTGCTTCTCTCCCTAAACGGGAAAGGCACGTCCTTTTTCTATACAGTTTAGGCTTGCCGACGAAACCTAACCTACTAACCTATGCATAAAATCGGAATATACAGACAACTTAACACAAATCCTCTCTCAAGAAAGACCTGACATGGCACGCTTATAATCTGAAGGCTCATTCATGTTATAGAAGGTTTTGTCCGCACCGGGTCCAAGCTCCTGGATGAGCTCTTCCTCGGAGACATAGCACACTTCCAGCTGCTCCAGCCACCCGGTCAGGCGCAGCCGGCCGGAAGACAAACACGTCTCCAGGGACGGCAGAACACTGCGATGGTAGGCAGCCAGCAGCGGCTGAATGCGCCCCCCCGATACCGGGACGATGGCCTGGAATCCGCTTTTATCATCCATAACCGCTGCCGCTTCCTCTGCCTTCCGTGCCAGAAAACGAAAAACCTCTTCCGTCACAAACGGCATATCACAAGCCGTGATGATGCTCCAAGGCGTGGCGGCAGCATGCAGTCCGGCATGCAATCCCGACAGCGGTCCCTGCCCCGGATAACGGTCATGCACCACTTCTTTGCCCAGGAACGCATATTTTTCGTCGTCATTCGCCGAAATGATGATATTTGAAGCAGAAGGCGACATCAAGCGGACGATCCGCTCGATTACCGTTTCGCCGTTCACGTTCAGCAGTGCCTTATCGGTCCCCATCCGGCTGGATTGACCCCCGGCCAGCAAAATTCCTGTGACCTTGAACATCGTTCGTCTCATCCCTCTCGTTACAAGCATTAACAGGCAATCCAGGTCGTATTTTTCATACATTTAAAGTAGCTCCAAATAAATTATGGGATAATTCTCAAAAGTTGGTTTGTATCCCTTTTCAACTAATGATAAAGTGGGATTGGCAGTCTTTAAAACGCCGCTTTCGATATGGAATGAACGGAAGAATTTCTAACTTTGCGCACAGAAGCGGGTCATCAGAAGATTACAATGCGGAACTTCAGTTCAACCTATATATTAGCAAACGGCCGGAAAGGAATGTGCTAGCGTGCAGGAAAACGGAAGCAAGCCGTCTTCGTTAACGTCGCTCAAGGCGTTCAACTTTTTAATTTACGGCACCATGGTGATTTTCACCAGCTATTTTCAATTATACCTGCAGGATGCGGGAATGAACAAACTGGAAATCGGCAGCCTGATGGCACTGGGGCCGTTGATCTCCCTGCTGGCCAATCCGGTCTGGACGTTTGCCAGTGAACGCCTGCGGGACACCAAGCGCAGCCTGCTGCTCATGATGGCGGGCACCCTGCTGCTGACTCAATTTGTATTTCATGCCGATACGTTTACGATGATTTATGTGGCCATGATGCTCTTTTTCTTCTTTCAAAGCCCGATGTTTGCGCAGAGCAACACGCTGATTCTCGGCTATATTCCGGATCAGCCGCACCGGTTCGGCGCGTTCCGGATGTGGGGCTCTATAGGCTGGGCGGTGACCGCTGTGGCGGCCGGCCTCTTCCTCGACCGGATCGGAATCTCCCGCCTTTCCTTCGTGTTTACGGGAATCCTTGTCCTGGCGATCGTATCCGTCCTGCTCCTGCCTCCGCTCAAGCGGACCTCCGAAACGCCGCCGATGCGTCTCCGGGGCTTTGGCAGGTTTGCGGTGAACCGTTATTTTATCGCTTTTATCGTTCTGGGCATGGCTGTCTCCGTCCCCACCTTTATGAATAATACGTTCATGTCGCTCTATATCACGGAACTGGGAGGATCAAAAACGGTAGTGGGACTGGCCGTTTTCCTGTCGTCCATTCTGGAGATCGGCGTGCTGATTCTGTTCAATCGTTATCTAAGGCGTAAATTGTCCACGCTCGTAGGCTGCCTTTCCCTTGTAAGCCTTCTGTTTGTCCTTCGCTGGCAGCTGATGGCGAACGCCACGAGCCCGGTCGAAATCGCCGTCATCCAGATCCTTCACAGCATCACCTTCGGCGGCTTCTTCTTTGTCGGAACCCAGGTGGTGCGCCTGCTGACGCCGGCCCCATTCCGCGGACCCGCTCAGGCGCTCTACACGCTCACTTGGAGCGGCATCTCCGGCATGCTCGGCAGCCTGGCCGGCGGCTGGCTGTTCCAGAACTTCGGCGGCGCGGCCATGTACAAAATTTGCGTGATGCTGGCGCTGATCGGCGCGGCTGGCTTCGGCATTATGTGGTACTGGATTCGCGTTCAGCATCATACCCAGGCGGGGGCTGCCGGAACTGTGACCGGGCCTGCCGATGATGACGATTCACCGTTCTAAAGAAGCTGGACCCGATTGGCCGGGCCAAAGCTTGACATAAGCGAGACAGAGCAAGCCAAACATAAACAAAAAGCCAGCCGCTGGGCGATTGCATCTGCGGCTGGCTTTTCTATATGTCATTCGAACGTTGCAGGTCTTCTCATAGGTTCTTGTGCCGAGCCGAGCCTGCCTTATTTCGGCATTTGGAAGGAGCTCTTCAGGGAGACGACCAGGTTAAATACCGGTTGTCCGGGCGCAGAATACTTCGAATCCACGTTAAAATATCCGTGCCGGAAAAACTGGAACTTGTCCTGCGGCTTGGCATTCTTCATGTCCGCTTCCACAAAGCCGTGCAGCACTTCGAGGGAGTTCGGATTGATTTCGTCCAGGAAGCTTTTCTCTGCTGTTTCGGCTTCGTTCTCCTCGGCCGGGGCATCCGTCTCTTCCGCCTTGATCAGCGGCTCATACAGACGGAACTCCGCCGGTACGGCATGGGAAGCTTCGACCCAGTGGATGGTTCCCTTGACCTTGCGGCCGGTAAAGCCGGTGCCGCTCTTCGTCTCCGGATCATAGGTGCAGTGAATTTCCGTCACTTGGCCGTTCTCATCCTTCACGAAGTCATGGCATTTAATGAAATAGGCATTCTTCAGCCGGACCTCGTTGCCCGGGAACAAACGGAAATATTTATTCGGCGGGTCCTCCATGAAGTCGTCCTGCTCGATGTAAATTTCGCGCGAGAACGGGATTTGCCGCGTGCCCATGCCCGGGTTCTCGGTATTGTTCTCCGCTTCGAGCCATTCCACCTGGCCTTCTGGATAGTTGGTGATGACCACTTTCAACGGCCGCAGCACCGCCATCGTCCGCGGAGCCTTCAGCTTGAGGTCCTCGCGGATAAAATGCTCCAGCATTTGCAAATCCACCAAACCCTGGCTCTTCGAGATGCCGGTCTCGTACACGAAATTCCGGATCGCTTCCGGCGTGTAGCCGCGGCGGCGGAGTCCGGAAATCGTCGGCATGCGGGGATCGTCCCAGCCGTCGACGATCTTCTCGTCCACGAGCAGCTTCAGCTTCCGCTTGCTGGTCAGCGTCTGTGCCAGATTCAGGCGGCCGAATTCGTATTGATGCGGCGTGCTCTCCATCTCGCATTCCTGGATGACCCAATCATAGAACGGGCGCTGATCCTCAAACTCCAGCGAGCAGAGGGAGTGCGTTACGCCTTCGATGGCGTCCTCCAGCGGATGGGCGAACGCATACATCGGGTAAATGCACCACTTGTCCCCCGTGTTGTGGTGCGTGGCATGGGCGATCCGGTAAATGACCGGATCCCGCAAGTTGATGTTCGGCGAGGCCATGTCGATCTTGGCGCGAAGCACCTTCTCCCCATCCTTGAACTCACCGCTGCGCATTTTCTCAAACAGCTCAAGGTTCTCCTCGACGCTGCGGTCACGGTAAGGGCTGTTCTGGCCCGGCTCGGTCAGCGTGCCGCGCGTCTCGCGGATTTGATCGGCTGTCTGATCGTCGACATACGCTTTGCCTTTTTTGATCAAAAGCACCGCACGGTTGTACATCTCATCGAAATAGTCCGAGGCATAACGCTTCTCCGCCCATTCGTATCCAAGCCATTTCACGTCTTCCTCAATGGATCTGACGAACTCCACGTCTTCCTTCAGCGGGTTCGTATCGTCAAAGCGCAGGTTCGTGACACCTTCGAATTCGCCGGCCAGCGCGAAATTGATCCAGATCGCCTTGGCATGTCCAATATGCAAATAGCCGTTCGGTTCCGGAGGAAAGCGGGTGACCACTTTCTGAACCTTGCCCGACTTCAGGTCTTCCGTTATGACATTTTTAATAAAATTGGAGGGAGTGCTTGGTTTCTCCACAGTTATCAACCTTTCATCCATAAAGTCTTCTTTATAGATAGACCTCGTCCATCTTATTCTCTGTATAAAGCTTGTTTCATATAAATATACCTGTAATGCCGGGAGAGTTCAATCATTCGCGCTCCTCTCCCCTTTTACGTGAACGCGAAGCCTTATACATCCTTCCCCAATCCAGAGACAAACATGAAAATTGGGGCTAATACCATTTTGACGCCATTTGAGGAATAAGGTAGCATGGAAATAAAAGCCGAAGGGGGCCTAAATGCATATGAAATCGATGAAGCTGGCGAAGGAACAGCGGGACCAGGCGATTCTGCAGATCCAGCAGTTTTTTGAGCATGAACGCGGCGAAGCCATCGGTGAGCTGGCAGCGGACGGCGTGCTGGACTTCTTTATGACACGCATCGCTCCGCATGTGTACAACCAGGCGCTGAGCGACTGCCGCCATGTGGTCAGCCAGAGAATGATATCCCTGGAAGACGATATATACGCATTGGAACAAAAGGTTAAAGCGTCCCGTTAAGTACGAGGGGAGAAGTGAAAACGCATGGTTGGTTACATATATAAGCTGGCCGCCAATTTCGCCGATCTTGGGAAAAGAAAGAGGGATTCATTCATGTTTACATACGCACTTGACGACCAAATTGAGCTCCGGCCCCTGGCGCTGCAGCATGCACGCCCGCTGTTTCACTTGACCGACCGGTCACGTGACCGGCTGCGGGAATGGCTCCCCTGGGTGGATGCGATCCGGGAAGTGGAGCATACGGCCAATTTTGTGAAAAATGCCATTAAGCAGGGAGCCGAGAACGGCGGCATTTCCGCCGGCATTTGGGTGGACGATGAAATCGCCGGTCTGATCAGCTACCATCAGATCGACTGGAACAACCGCTCCGTCAGCATCGGCTACTGGCTGGGGAAGGAATTTGAAGGCAAAGGCATCATGACCAGCGCCTGCCGGACCTTTGTCGATTATGCCCTGATGGACATGGATCTCAACCGGGTCGAAATCCGCTGCGCAACGGGCAACCACCGCAGCCGCGCAATCCCCGAACGGCTGGGATTCGTTCTCGAGGGAATCGTCCGTGAAGCGGAGAAGCTGCCCCAAGGTTACGTGAATCACGCGGTCTATGGGATGATACAAAGCGAATGGAAGCTGCTTCGGTAGCCCGTTTTGAAAACCCTTCCTCCAAGGCAGACAAAATGCCGCCGCTCCTGTTCAACGGACAGGGAACGGCGGCATTTTTGCCATACGATGAAGCGGTCATTCAGCGATGCCAGATGTTCGGCAGCCGCTGGATAACTGGGCGGCCGGCGGACTGGCCGCAGCCTGGCCGGTTTAGGCCAGCCAGTTGCTGAACTGCTCCTTCACGGTCGAAGCAAGGGCTTCGACTTCGAGCATCCGGGCAATCTCTTGCCGGTCCGCCCGCTTGCGTCCCAGCGCCAGCTGGCGCAGAACCGCCGCCACCGTCACGCCGCCCGGGCTGGATTCACGCTTGATGATGGACGATTGGCGGTCCAGCACCCCTTCCTGGAGCACGCGGAGATAAAAACCGCTGTATCCGGTATCCAGCACCCGTGCCGGGAAGTCGGTCACCCCATGCTTGCTGGCGATTTTGAAACAGGGAAATCTCGGCTGGGCGACCTGCATGACTGTCCCGCCGATTTCAAACGTATCGCCGATGCACACTTCTTCTTCCAGCAGCCCGGATACGGTCAAATTCTCGCCAAAGGCCGGGCACTCCATCGGAATGCCCAGCTCCCGCTTCCAATAGGCGTAATGCTCTACAGGATAGACGCACACGGCCTTGTCAGGCCCGCCGTGATTTTTCAAGTCACCTTGGCCGTCCCCATCCATCTGCGTGCGTCCAACGAACACTTCTCCTTCAATCGGGCGTTTATGTATGCCGGTTGTGAGCGGTTTGCCCATATACTCCACCGTGATCGGCTTGCCGACGTTCACCGATACGATCCGGTAAGCGGTATCCACCTGATTCATTGCGGCTTCCCTCCAAATTGATCATCTTGCTTCCATCATAGCATTTGGAGTTGCGCCGGTACAAAAGAAATACACGAGCTGGGATGGCCCTTAGAGAGCCTGTACCAGCCCGCCGTCAATGACAAGGGTTGTGCCGGTAATATAGGTGTTGGCACCTGATAACAGGAATACGACGCCTTTGGCGAATTCCTCCGGCGTTCCGTACCGTCCGAGCGGAATTTCGCTCTGGGACTGCTCTGCGACCTCTTCCGCGCTGACACCCTTCGCTTTCGCATTCGATTCGTTCAGCTGAATGATCCGGTCGGTCTCGATCCGCCCCGGTGCCACCGTGTTCACCAGGATTCCGTACTGAGCCAGCTCCTGAGACAAAGACTTGCTCATGCCGGCTACGCCGTTACGGAACGTATTCGACAGAATGAGCCCGGGAATCGGCTGCTTGATCGACGTCGACGTCAAATTGACGATATGCCCGCCCAGTCCCTTCATATGCGGGAGCACCTCACGGATCATTCGGACATAGCTGAGCAGGTTCAGCTGAAAGGCTTTATCCCAGTCTTCATCCGTCAGCGTTTCAAACGTTCCCGGAGACGGACCGCCTCCGTTATTGACCAATATATCGATGCGGCCGAACTTTTCGGCCGTATAACGCACCATCGCTTCCACTTCATGCGGAATCGTAATGTCCGCCGCATAATATTCCACCACGCCGCTGCCGAGCTTCTGCAGCTCCTGCTGTACCGCCTCCAGCTTGCCGTCGCTGCGGCTGACCAGCATCACATCGGCTCCTTCTCGCACCAGTTCAGCGGCGATCGCTTTGCCCAGTCCCTGACTGGATGCAATGACAAGCGCCTTTTTACCCTCAAGATGAAGATCCATTCTCTTATGACCCCTCTTCTATAAATTCTGCTATACCCTTATAAACTGATCATTCGGGGATGAAACCATTCGGATTCTTGAATGCTGCTGATGACAAAGCGTTAATTATAGTATAAAAAGGAACCTTCACCTTGTGAAAGTCCCTTTTGTACCGTTTTATATCGGGCTGACTGACTAATTATACACAAAAAATGTCATATCATGGTATTTTGCAGGACGGATAGCCCCATAGCCCCATTAAGGACGCGCCAGAAAGCAGCTCATCAATATATCATCGACATCGCGGCCGCCGATACAAAATTCCCGTTCAAGGCAGCCCTCCTGTACGAAACCACATTTGCGGTAAAATGCGATGGCTCCGGGGTTGGAAGACAGGACCCGCAGTCTCAGCTTTCTTTTTCCTTGCTCCTGCGCCCATTTCTTTCCCGCCTCGATCAGCCTCGACCCGATCCCCTCCTGCTGATAATCGGGATGAACCGCAATGTTAATTTCACAAACATGGCTGTTGCTGGAGAGGCCCGTAGCCGGACGAAATCCGATGTACCCGCACAGCACGTTGTCCACCACGGCCACCAGCTGGGAACCCGGCGGGCAGTGACGTAGATAGTCCTCCCGGGAAGACCAGCGAACCGGTTCCGGAGCGGTCCACTCGTTCCACACGAGGGCGTCGATATCCATCAGCGCCTGGGCGTCCCTCATTTCCGAGAGGCGGATGGTCAAAACACGATGTTCGGATGGCATAATAGCTTCACCTCTATTGATAGTAAACTAGGACCAGGCTCAGGGTATTGGAGTCATCGTCAGCTTCCGAAGGATTCGGCCAGATCGATCTCCGCCTGCCGGTTGCGGACCGCGTGCGTCACAAAGAACACAACCGACAGCACCGCTACCCCAATCGCCAGCCAGGTCACCGGCATGATTCCTCCGTTATCATACAGTATTCCCATGACATAGGGCCCTGCCATTCTTCCGACAGCCCCCATTCCCCCGGTCAAACCGATATAGAACGGAGCCGCCTTATAGGCGTGATCGGAAATAAAAGCCGGGATGGCCGGCGAGATCAGCATCTCTCCGAGCGTCGCCAGGATCATAGCCATGACCATTCCCGGATAACTGTGCAGACCAGCAATGACAAGATAGGCCCCCAGGTAAAAGAGGCCGCTGGCCGTAATTTGGGCCGACGAGGTCCGTGCGAACCAGCGCTTGATCAGGCTTGTCAGCGGCTGGGCGACAAAAATGAGAATGCCGTTCATCGTCCACAGGAAGCCATAGGCCCGCTTCGGCATGCCCTCGGAGATAATGAACGGGGACACGCCTGTGTTCCAGATCGAGTTCCCCAGCCAGAGGAACAGGGAACCGATGCCGATGAACAGGTAAACCCTCGTATTGCAGAGCAGGGACCAGGTACCTTCGGCGCGTTCGGGCTTGTCCTTTTTCTGCAGATGAACCGGCCCCTGCTCCTTATCGAGCCGGCTGAGATAATTCAGGAAAAACATGGCGAAAACCGCCGATGTGACCCCGTTCAGAATAAAGGTCAGGTCGTAGGACAGATCGGCAAGGAATCCGCTCAGCGCCGTCCCCAGGGCGACGCCGATGTTGTTGGCGACGTACACGACGTTAAACAGCTCGCCCCGCCGGTCGGCGAAGCGGTAGCCGATGAACGCCTGGATCGCCGGCATGGACACGGCGTTGCAGAAGCCGATAAAGCCCATCAGAGCCATGTATAAATACCAATACGGGCTGATGAAAAGCAGGGCGAACAGGCCAAGCGCATTCAGGCCAAGCGACCCGACGATGAGCCGCTTCACCCCGACCCGGTGGTACAGCGCGCCGCCGAGCAGCTGGCCGATGATGCCGCCCAGCGCCTGGATCATGATGACCAGGCCGGCATCGGCCATCGAGTGGCCCAGCTCCTCAAACACGTACATGGTGGTGAGCGGCCACATCAGCGACCCGCCCGCCGAGTTGATCAGGCTGGCCGCCAAAAATATTTGAACTTCCCTTGGATAGGATTGCAGAAATTTCATGTTAGGAATCTCCTGTGCAGCGGTATGTGGTGAGGCCGGGCAGATGTCCGGCATCTGAAACCGGCAGATAACGAACGAAAAAAAGAAAGCCCCTGGGGGCTCTCCGGCAGGTGTCCGCCAAGCGTAAAACCGGCTGACACCTGTAGCAATTTATCGTTATGTCTGCCGTCCCACATGACAGTATCTATCATATTGTGTCATCCCGCAATGACCTTCACTGACGCTTTACTTCGACAGTGGTTGAGAAGAACGTGGCTCCGCCGCCCATGTCGGCCAGGCGGTCGGGCGTCAAAGCGTTGGCCCGCTGCCTGCGGCCGTCCTTTGCCCACCACAATCCCTGGCTTACGACAGTGCCGGGAAGCATTTTATCCGTGACCACAGCCTTCAGCTCATACCGTCCCCGCTCGTTGTATACGCAGACGGGATCCCCGTCGGTAATGCCGCGTGCAGCGGCGTCTTCCGGATGGATCTGCAGCACCGGCTCCTTCTCCAGCTTCTGATGCTTTTCCACATTGGCGAAGGTGGAGTTCAGGAAATTGTGGTTCGGCGGCGAAATGAACATGAGCGGGAAGCTCTCTCCTGCTGCAGGACGGCGCTCACCGTCGTAGCCTTCCTTCAGCGGGACATACTCCGGCAGCGGCGGCAGTCCCGCCAGCTTCATCGCTTCGGAATACAGCTCGATTTTGCCGGAAGGGGTCGGCAGCCGGTCCAAATAGTGCAGCTTCGGCGTCATGTCGAGCTTGACGAAGCGCTGCTCCTTCAGCGACTCCAGGGTTACTCCGTTCAGATAGGGATTGTCCGGATAATCCAGCGCCGCTTCGATCATCTGTTCCTCCGTCTGGGAGAAGGCTTCTTCATCAAAGCCCATCGCCCGGCCCAGCAGAGAGAACAGCTCCACGTTGCTCTTGCTCTCGCCCTGCGCAGGAATGACGGGCTCCTGGATCTGAACATATTGATGCCAGTAAGAGCCGAACAAATCTGTGCTCTCAAAGGAAGAGGTCGCCGGCAGAAGGATATCGGCGTATTTCGCCGTATCGGTCATAAACAGGTCATGCACGACCGTAAACAGGTCCTCCCGGGCAAATCCGGCCTGAACCCGTGCCGTATCCGGCGCGACGACCAGCGGGTTGCTGCAGTAGACAAGCAGCGCCTTGATCGGCTGCTCCGTCATGGCCAGCGCTTCCCCGATCCGGTTCATGTTGATGCTGCGCGCCTCCGGGTTCGGCCGCAGATCCGGGCGCTCCAGCGCTTCGCTGTTCATCGCGTTATAGCCGCCGTTGGACTTGGCGGCACCTCCGCCCTGCTTCAGCCAGTGGCCGGTCAAGGCCGGCAGGCAGGCGATGCTGCGGATGTTCATGCCGCCATTGTCATGATGCTGCAACCCGTTGCCGATGTGGATGTAGGCGGCTTCCGCCTCGCCGTACATACGGGCCAGCTTCTCGATATCCTCCTCCGGAATGCCCGTAATTTGGGATACACGGGCCGGGGTGTACGCCTTCACATGCTCCCGCAGCTCCTCATGGCCGACAGTGTACTTGGCCATAAAGTCATTGTCCGTCAGCCCGTCACGGAACAGGATGTGCATCATGCCCAGTGCGAGCGCCGTATCCGTTCCGGGGTACAGCGGAATAAACCAGTCGGCCCACTGGCCGGTGCGGTTGCGGTGCACG
The DNA here is from genome assembly GCF_002224835.1 of Paenibacillus sp. SSG-1. Taxonomy (NCBI): domain Bacteria; kingdom Bacillati; phylum Bacillota; class Bacilli; order Caryophanales; family Paenibacillaceae; genus Paenibacillus; species Paenibacillus sp. SSG-1. The sequence goes on along the minus strand of NZ_MBRK01000001.1, from coordinate 6,800,571 downwards.
TCGATCACGACCACTTTGGCTCCGCGCTTGCGGGCTCTCTCCGCAATGACGACTTGGTGCATATTCGTGCTGATGATGTTGCCGCCCCAGACCAGTATCAGGTCGGCGTATTCGGTATCTTCCGGCGTCGTTCCGCCGCCGAAGCCCATCGTATATTTCCAGCCGGCGCCGCCGGCGGAGTTGCATATCGTTTGGTCCAAACGGCTTGTACCCAGCGCATTGAGGAAACGCCGGTCCATGCCGTCGACGCTGAGAATGCCCATATTACCGTAGAAGCTGTAGGGCAGTATCGCTTCGGAGCCATGCTCCGCAATAATATCCCGAAAGCGCTGGGTAATTTCCGTCACCGCTTCGTCCCAGGTGATCCGTTCAAACTGGCCTTCCCCTTTAGGCCCCGTTCGCTTCATCGGGTACAACACCCGGTCCGGATGATAAACCCGCTCCGTCATATTTCTTACCTTATTGCAGATCGCACCCTGAGTAATCGGGTGATCGGGGTTGCCGGTCACTTTGACGATTCTACCGTTCTCCTTGTGCAGCAGCAGGCCGCAGGTATCCGGGCAGTCCAGCGGGCACACCGCAGGAAAAACGCCGTTCTCTTGCTCGATCATCTCCCGCTCCATCTCCCTCTATATGAAGTCTGTATATGCTTGTATTTCTATCTTAAAGCGAGCCGGCAAAATCCGCAAAAGAAAAAATAAGGCATCTGTTTCAACCCCACGCCCGCCGGGTATAAAAAGAACAGGAGCATAGAGTGGACGAACCGTGTTCGCCCTGCCTGCTATGCCATATATCATGGACCACTCCCAACCGAATTCGCCAGGTCGATGTTTCGTTCCCCCGGACGCCGACCTGGCGAATTTGTTTATTTTTGGAATTCGATCAAAACCTGTGTTCCCGCCCTGGACATCGGGGTAATGCATACGTAGAGGTGATCAACGATGACAACCGTTTTTGTGGCAGGCGCAAACGGCCAGACCGGGCGCAGAATCGTATCGAAGCTGGTTGAGGCAGGTTATGACGTGAGAGGGCTGGTCCGTAAAGAAGACCACCTCCGGGATCTGGAATCCACAGGAGCCAAGGGTTACCTTGGGGACTTGTCGGGAGCTTTCTCCGACGGTATGAAAGGAGCGGACATCGTCGTCTGCGCCGCAGGGGCCGGCACCTCGGGTGATCCGGAGCATGTGGACCATGTCGGAACCGTTCGGCTCATTGAGCAGAGCGTGCTGGAGCAAATTCCGCGGTTTGTGCTGATCAGCTCTATGGGCACCAAGGATCCGGACGCCATGCCTTCTTTCCTGAAGCCCTTCCTGATGGCCAAACGCAAGGCCGAGACCATCCTTGAGGAAAGCGGGCTGAGCTATACGATTATCCGTCCGGGCGGGCTGACAAACGAGCCGGGCAAAGGCAAGGTGCATGCCGCTCCGGAGCTGCAGCGTCACGGCCGGGTATCCAGAGATGATGTGGCCGCAGCTGTTCTCGCGGCGCTGCAAATCCGGCAGACCCATAACCAGTCGTTCGACCTGCTTGAAGGCGATACCCCTGTGGAGGAAGCCTTGAAAGGATTAAACGGCAGCGTTCCGCAGTAACATCCGTTTTTGTAAGAAAAACGTCTATCGACGTACCTTCAAAGAAGACAGACCGCGTTTAAAGGAAGTTTTTCCTGCAATATCAGGAAGCCATGGCTATGGAGTTTATACTTTCTGATATTATAAGAAAAACGTCTATCGACGTACCTTCAAAGTAGACAGACCGCGTTTAAAGGAAGTTTTTCTTGCAATATCAGGAAGCAATGGCTATGGAGTTCATACTTACTGATATTATAAAAAAAACGTCTATCGACGTACCTTCAAAGTAGACAGACCGCGTTTAAAGGAAGTTTTTCTTGCAATATCAGGAAGCAATGGCTATGGAGTTCATACTTACTGATATTATCAAAAAGGTCTGTCCCGTTTTCGGGACAGACCTTTTGTTCATGATATTGGTTCGTATCACTATCAGGAAGTTTTCAGGAAGCATCCCGGCAGTTTATAGCAAACCGCGGATGGCTTCCGTCATGGCTTCCGGTGACTCCTTCGGCTCAAAGCGGGCAACCACTTCTCCCTGCCGGTTCACCAGAAACTTCGTAAAGTTCCATTGAATCTCGCCGTCTTCGGCCGGACCCGGCTGCTGCTGTTTCAAATATTGAAAGAGCGGATGAGCCTCTTCCCCATTCACTTCCACTTTAGCGAATACCGGGAATTGAACCCCATAATTCAGCTGACAGAACGATGCGGCTTCTTCACTGGTACCCGGCTCCTGTCCTCCGAACTGGTTGCAGGGAAATCCAAGGATTTCGAGCCCCTGCCCCTTGAACTCGTCATACAGCTTCTGCAGGTCGCCATACTGCGGCGTTAATCCGCATTGGCTTGCCGTATTGGCGATGACCAGCACTTTACCTTCATAATCCTGAAGAGACACCTCTTGACCAGAGGTCTTGGCTGCTGTGAATTGGTACACGGACATGTGATTACCCCTTTCTATCCTTCATATAGAATTGGCATTCTGCTGCTATTTACCCCGATGCTTGGCCTTGGCCTTCCTTACGGCGATCTCCCGCTTGTAAGCGGCCAGGGCTTCCCGCTGTTCCCTGCTTCGGCAGGCGCGCTGCTTCTTTGACTTCTCCAGCTCCAGGCGAAGCGCCTCCTGGCTCTGGGTGCTGACGCCGCGGGAGCGGGACTCCTTCGCCGCCTGCCGGGCAAGCCGCTTCGGGTTGACCGACTTCACAGGCAGTTGCGCGGCCGGGACGCTGCAGGATAAACGCTCCACCAGCGCGGGAAGATCGTTCATAACGTATTCCCACACCTCCTGCAAAGACGGCTCGGAACCAAAGACGTGACGACCCGCCTTGAGCCCGTCTGCTTCCTGCACTTCGACGACACCAACCCAATAAGGATCTTCAAAAAATACCGTGAGTTTCACCAGTATTCCCCCTCTGTATAAATCGGACCGAGGGACATCCCGAGGGGGGAAGGCTACTGACATGTGATCCGGGAGGCTGTACTGGCGAATCGCCCTCTGCCTCCATACATGCGCCGCGGACTACCGACCGGGCTGTGATTTTACGATCCACTTTCCATGATACTCCAAAGCGGCCGTGATGCAAGTCCGGCCCCAAGTGAATCCAATGAAGCCGGGAATCAGCCTCATATCGGCATGCGGCGGTTCATATACTTTCCTGTAGCTGAAAGCGAGATTACTGCTGAAAAGGGGCCATACGCATGAATCATTCATCCAATCGGCCGGAGTCGGGCAGGCGGATTCCCCAGCCGATCCGCGGCCGCGAAGGGGCGACCGACGAGGGGCCGCGCGACGTGCTTCGGGACATGGAGAATCCCGATATGCTCGTTCCGCCGAAGACCGATAACGGGCTGATACCCAATTTAAAATTTTCCTTCTCCGATACGCACATGCAGCTTAATGAAGGCGGATGGTCCAGGGAAGTGACGGTTCGCGACCTGCCCATCGCCACCACGCTGGCCGGCGTCAACATGCGCCTCACCCCTGGCGGCCTGCGTGAGCTCCACTGGCACCAGCAGGCCGAATGGTCCTTTATGCTGCTCGGCAGGGCACGCATTACGGCAGTGGACCAAAACGGGCGCAATTTCATTGCCGATGTGGGTCCCGGAGATCTCTGGTATTTCCCGCCAGGCATCCCCCATTCCATCCAAGGGCTGGAGGAAGGCTGCGAGTTTTTGCTTGTTTTTGACGACGGACATTTCTCCGACCTGAATACCCTCAGCATCTCCGACTGGTTCGCCCACACGCCCAGGGAGGTCCTCTCGGCCAATTTCGGCGTTCCGGAAAGCGCGTTTGCAAGCATCCCTCCCAGCCAGGTGTACATCGAGCAGGAACCCGTTCCCGGTCCACTGGACAGCCAAAAGGTAACCTCGCCCTACGGAGAGGTGCCCCAAACCTTTACGCACCGCCTGCTCGCGCAGCCTCCGATCATCACATCCGGCGGCAGCGTACGGATCGTAGATTCGTCCAATTTCCCGATCTCGCGTACCGTAGCGGCGGCACTGGTGGAAATCAAACCCGGCGGAATGAGGGAGATGCACTGGCATCCGAATCAGGACGAATGGCAGTATTACCTTACCGGCCAAGGCAGAATGACCGTATTCGCCGGTGGCGGCAAGGCCCGTACGTTCAACGTTCGCGCGGGCGACGTCGGCTATGTGCCGTTCGCCTTCGGACACTACATCCAGAATACCGGAACAGACAGCCTCTGGTTTTTGGAAATGTTCAAAAGCGACCGGTTCGCGGACGTGTCATTGAACCAGTGGATGGCCCTGACACCGCGGGAGCTGGTGGCAGAAAACCTGAACGTCGGGTCCGATCTGCTGGATGCGCTGCGCAAGGAAAAATCGCCTGTAGTCAAGCACCCCGGCTTCACTTACACGAAGCCAAAAGACGGCGCCCCGGACGGGTAACATCCAGGGGGCCGTCTTTTTTTCTAGATATAAGAAGGTATAAGCTTCGGAGAATGTGCTTCTTTATAACACAAGAAACACTTCCGGATGCGGTCTTGCTTCCGATGTATGCCGATAGACGTTATTCTAATTTCCGCCTGTTCGTTCTGTTATCGTCCGGCGGCGTCCGCCGGAAGTCCGAACGCTTCGGCGATCAGCCGAAAGGACTGCAGCTTATCCTCAAAACGATGGGTAATGCTGGCGATCATCACCTCATCGGCATTGTATTCCTCGCACAGCTCTTCAATTCTGCGCTTCACCTGCTGCGGGGAACCGACGACCATCCGCTTGCGGTTCTCCTCAATCCGGATTCGGTCGTACCGCGAATACGGATACTCCAGCGCTTTCTCCACCGGCGGAGTGCCTCCAGACGATCCGCCCTTTTCCAATAAAATGAGCGAGAGATCCATGCTGGACGCAATCCGGTTCGCTTCCTCCTCCGTCTCTGCGCATACGGCAAAGATGGCCACCAGGGACTGGGGCTTGTCAAAAATGGCCGACGGCTGAAAATGCTCCTGGTACCAGCGCATCACATCACTGCCGCCGGAACCGTTGATAAACTGGGCGAAAGCAAAGCCGGTTCCCTGCATGGCGGCAATCCCGGCGCTGCCCCCGCTGGAACCAAGCAGCCACATTTCCGGAACGGTCTGGACCATCGGCGTGGCCAGAAGTCCAGCAAAAGGATGTTCCGGACTCAGGGAATCCGTCAAATAGGCGACTAAGTCGTCGATCTGATCGGCGTAACGGTCCTCGCCGCGCATCTTCCCTTCCTGAAGGGCGCGGGTCGCCAAAGGCATGCCGCCCGGCGCGCGTCCAAGCCCCAGGTCGATTCTGCCCGGATAGAGGCCTTCCAAGAGTCGGAAGTTCTCCGCCACCTTGTAAGAGCTGTAGTGAGGCAGCATTACGCCGCCCGATCCAACCCGGAGCGTCGACGTCTTCGCCGCCAGATGGGAGATCAGCACTTCCGGACTGGAGCCGGCCAGGTTCGGGGAGAAATGATGCTCCGATACCCAAAAACGATGGTATCCGAGCCGTTCGGCTTCCTGGGCCATGGCCGCCGTCTGGGCCAGCGCTTCCACCGGATTGCTGCCTTCCGATATCGTTGATTGATCCAATATGCTCAGCTTGATCATTACGCATCAAGACCTTTCTGCTATGACTGATTGCAGCCGGTGCTGACTGCTATTGCAGCAGCGGCATCCAGGTTTTGGATGAGCTGCCCTGCTATTATATCATGCGTTTGACGGGCTGCTGAAACGCTTGGCCGCAAAGTGGGAGGTTGCCCGAATCATCCGAGTCAGAAAACAAAATCAGCCTCGCCGCGATAGAGTACGGTTTGCACGGGCGGCTAACTCACCTCATGAGCAGATTTGGAGATTTGCTTCTAAATTTCGGGGCATCCGTGAGGACAAAAAAGGCAGCAGCTGACCCCGCCTGGGTTAGCTGCTGCCTTTGCCTTGGCCGCGGGGCGCCGTTATTTCCGGCGCCCGCGTCCTCCCGCGCTCCGGCCTCTGCCGCCGGGAGCGGATGGGCGGCCCGTGCCGCTCCGCTTGGCATCCCGGCCGCCGCGGGAACCGCCAACCGGCGCGCCGCGTTCCGCGCGGGCCGCTTGGCCCCGGCCGCCGCCAGCGCTGCGGCCGTCACGCTGCCCGGCCGCACCAGTG
>NZ_MBRK01000001.1:6752076-6794386 GCF_002224835.1 Paenibacillus sp. SSG-1 | reverse complement strand
CCAGTGCGGGAGCGGCCGGCACCTGCACCGCCTGCGCCGGCTTCGCTTCCGGCGTAGGCGCCGCGCGCCCGCTTGGCCTCGCCGCGGGCGCCTCTGCCTTCACCGCCCGTGCGTGCGGGGCGGTCATCCCGGCGCGGGCGGCCTTCGCCGCGCCCGCCGTCTCTGCCGCCGCGTCCGCGGTCGTCACGCTCCGCATGGATGGAGCGCGCCTTGGTCCCTGCGGCAGTGATGCCGGCGCCCTTGTCATACCGGCGCCGTTCAATATTGTACTGGATGTGCTGCTCGATGTTTGCCAGCTCGCCTTTGTCTTTGGGGGCGACCAGCGTGATGGCCATGCCCTTTTCCCCGGCCCGGCCCGTACGGCCGATCCGGTGGATATAACTCTCCACGTCATGCGGAATATCGTAGTTAAACACGTGCGTGACGCCTTCCACGTCAAGCCCGCGGGCCGCCACGTCCGTCGCGACCAGCAGCTGCAGCTTCGCCTCGCGGAACCGCTTCATGACCGCTTCGCGCTTCGCCTGCGACAGGTCGCCGTGCAGCTCGTCCGAGTTGTAGCCTTGTTCGAGCAGCGCCTCGTTCAGCGTCGACGCCCGCCGCTTGGTGCGGCAGAATATGATCGCCAGAAACGGTCGGTACGTGTCGATCATGGACATCAGCGCCTCTTGCTTCGTCCGGTCCGTCACTTCCACGACGATCTGCCGGATATGGTCCAGCGGCACCGGCGATTTCTCCCCTTTGATCACTACGTCCTCCGCGTCCCGGGTATAGGCTGCCGCAAGCCGCTTGACCTCGGCAGGCATCGTGGCCGAGAACAGCATCGTCTGGCGCTTGTAGGGCAGCGCCTGAATCAGCGTCTCGACCTCGTCCAGGAAGCCCATGTGCAGCATTTGGTCGGCTTCGTCCAGCACGAGCATTTTGACGCGCCCGAGCTCCAGCGTACCGCGCCGGAGGTGATCCAGCAGCCGGCCCGGCGTTCCGATGATCAGCTGGCGTCCCCCTTCGAGCTTCCGCAGCTGCTTCTCGACGTCCTGTCCGCCGTAAACGGCCAGAATCCGGATATCGGTCCCTGCCGCCAGCTTGCGCGCCTCCTCGGTAATTTGCAGCGCCAGCTCGCGTGTAGGCGCAACGACAAGCGCCTGCGGGTACAGCTGTGTCGGGTCTATTTTTTGCAGCATCGGCAGCATAAAGGCCAGCGTCTTGCCGGTTCCTGTACGTGCCCTCGCAATCACGTCGCTACCTGCAAGCAGGAGCGGGATCGTCTCCGTTTGCACCGGTGTCGGGATGGCAATACCGTTCGCCCTCAGTGTATTGACCAATGATTCGTTAACGCCCAAACTTGAAAACTTCAACAAAAATGCACCTCATTCATTAAGTTCCGCCTTTAGCGGGATATATAGTGGATTAACTCGGTTCAGACGCTTGTACTTCTATATCTTAAAAAGGAGGACCGCCACGTGACCCGTGCAGGGCCGCCGGACTGACCTCCCTTAAAGGATGAAATGAAAAACGCATGAATAACAATGTATGGATCATAATGGCGGCAATACAGGCAGCTAAAACCTGCCGGATTTGAATATGGAAAACAGCAGCCACAGCACCATCAACAGCGCCACAATAAAACCGGTTCCGATCACCGGAAAATGCCACAGTACCGAAGATTGCTGATTCAGGGAAGAACCGATGATCAGCCCGACCATGATGATGCTGAAGGCAAGCAGCACGATGCTGAAAGACAGCCGGTTGCTGATCTGGTCGAGCTTCCTCATCAGGGCTTCCATCTCCGGAACGCTGATCTCAACCTTCAGCTTGCCCTTGCTGATTAACGATGAAATCTGCCTTGCCTGGTCCGGCAGGTCGAACAGCGCCCCCGCCAGCCCCGCCGCTCCGCCCAGCAGCTTCTTGCGCAGATTGCGGGTGCTGAAGCGGTCCTTGATCAGCTTCCGTCCAAACGGCTCCGCCATGTCGATGATGCTGAGCGTAGGGTCCAGCTTCTCGATGACGCCTTCCATCGTCAGCAGCGCCTTGCCGAGCAGCGTCAGATCAGGCGGAATCATCACTTTGTGACGCTGGGCGACCGCGAACAGATCGTTCAGCGCCGTCCCCATGCTGATTTCGGAAAAAGGAATATTATAGTACTGCTCCCGCAGACTGTTCAGATCCCTGCGCAGCTCGCGAATATCGCCGTCTTCCGGCATCATGCCCAGCCTCAGCACGGCGCGGACCATGCTGTCGGTGTTTTTCCGCATCAGGGCGATGATCAGCGAAGACAGATGATCCTTCATCTCCTCGCTAAGCCGTCCCACCATACCGAAATCCAGATAGGCAAGGCTGCCGTCCTTGCGCACGAGCAGATTGCCCGGATGCGGATCGGCGTGGAAAAAGCCTTCGATGAAAATCTGGTGCAGCATGCTCTCCACGAGCTTCTCGGCCGTTTCCTTCAAATCGTATCCCTTCGCCACAAGCTCCTCCTGATGGCTTAAAGAGATGCCCCGGACGTATTCCATCGTCATGACGCGTGAAGATGTATACTGCCAAAATATTCGCGGGATGCACACGGTATCATCGTTCTGAAACTGCAGTGCGATCTTTTCCGCGTTGCGGCCTTCCTGGGTATAATCCAGCTCAGCCCGCATGGAGCTCGCAAACTCTTCCACCAGGCGGGCGATCTGGTACTGCTTGACCCACACCCAGCGCTTCTCCGCTAGCGCGGTCAGGTCCCTGAGGATTTCCAGGTCTCTGACCACCATCTGCAGAGCGCCCGGACGCTGGACCTTAACCGCTACATCCTCGCCGGTCTTGAGCTTGGCGAGGTGAACCTGTCCAATGGAAGCAGCCGCGATCGGCGACTCCTCAAACCAGGAGAAAATATCCTCGATGGCATCGTCCAGCTCCTGCTCGATAATGCCCTTGGCCGACTCGGACGAGAAGGGCGGAACCTGATCCTGAAGCTTGATCAGCTCCTGGATTATCGGCTCCGGCAATAGGTCCGCCCGGGTGCTGGCCAGCTGACCCAGCTTGACGAATGTCGGCCCGAGGTCTTCCAGAACCAGCCGGATCCGTTCCCCCAGCGTCTTGCTCTGCGGCGTCTCATGGGTGATCCACCGTCTTGGGATAGACAGCATCTGGAACAGGCCCAGCTCCTCCACGATATAACCAAAGCCATGACGCATAAGCGCCATGGCGATCTCCCGGTAACGACCGGTATGTCTGATGCGCAGTGCCATCTTATTCCGCGGCCGGTCCGGAACGCTCTGCTTCGAGCTCCGCCACCCTCTTCTCCAATGTTGCAATGCGCTGTTCCAGACTGACGATATCCTGATCGGAAGGAACGTGAATGTCCGTTAATACACGCCGAACCTGGTCTTGAATCCACGTTTTAAATTGGGACTGCTCCTCCTCGCCGCGTTCCACCAGCCGGTTGACCAAATCTTTGGATTCCGACGGCGCCAGCTCGCCCCGTTTGACCAGATCGTCCACGATCTTCTCGACTTTCTCTTTGCTCACTATGGTAAGGCCCCATCCCAATGAAATTGCTTTTTTAAACAGATCACTCATGGTTATTCCTCCCAAAGCTATAGTCAATATATTATACCCCCAAATGATGGGTCATATAAACCCGGGAACCGCATTAACCCGGAAGATGCGCTGCCCACTGCGCTGCCTGCAGAATAAGCCGGCGGATCTGCGGATGGAGGAATGTCGGCTCGTGATGCCCCGGCATCAGAAAGGCGACTCTTCCCATACCGTAGCTATGCTTCCAGGCCGCCGGATGCCACGTTCCTTCCAGTTCGTATTCCAGCAGGACGGTTCTTTCGCCAAACGGGTCAAAATCAATCTGGTACGGCTCTTCGTCGAGTTCAAAAGGCTCGATGCCTTTCGTAACCTGGTCCTCTGCGCTCACCCGGAACGACAGCGGCTGGTACGGCGGATGACCGTTAAAACGGCCGCCGGCCAGCTGGGCCAGCTCATAGCGCCGGTTGCCGATAGACAGGCCGTTGTGGATGACAAGCAGGCCTCCTCCCTGGCTCACGTAAGACAGCAAACCCGCTGTCTGCTGCGGAGACACCTTCTCGTCCCACAAGTCGAAATAGCATATGCAAAGGTCAAACGGCTTCAAATGCTCCTCGAGCAGCAAATTTTTGTTTTCGCTGCATTGAACCGAAATGACATCGTTCAAAATATGGCTGATCTGCGCGTCTACCCCCTGCAAAGGGTGAAATTTCGGATGCGTGTAATCACCGAGTAAAATGCTTTTTTTCTTGTTCATTATGTTCCTCCTTGCTCGCTCTCGTTCCCTATAGCATTCCACACTTTCTGGAAAAAACCTTTAATTCCTTTCGTTTTGATGAAGGAAAAAGGGATGCAGCCAGCCGCATCCCCCGTCTGTATAGACATGTCCTTTCCTTCAATTTCGAACAAAATACCTTCCCAGTTCCACCATCATGCTGCCCATCCGCTCATCTTCCTCCGGCGAGCAGACGCGTTCGATGCCTTCTTCCCGCAGCGCCTGGGCCGTAATTTTGCCGACAGCCGCCGCGACCACCGGTCCGGAGAAAGCCGATACCAGCTTCAGGAGCTCACCCTTCGCCCGGGCGTACTCGATCAGGTTGCGCACCTGCGGCCCACTGGTGAACGCCACGGCGTCAAGCTCCGCCGCCGTAATTTCGGCGAGCAGCCGTGCAAGCTCCGCTTCCTCCGGAGCAATATGCTGATACGGCAGCACTTCCCGTACCTGGGCCCCCTGTTCCTGCAGCCAGGCCGTCAGCTTCGGGGCCGGATCGCCGTGCAGCTGTAGAATGACGTCCGCCCCTTGAAACGGATAAGACGCCAGCCCCCGGATCAGACCGGCCGTGCTCCCATCGTCGTCCCGTACGATCGGGATAAGCCCTCTCTTCTTCAGGGCATTCACCGTCTTGTACCCGCGGGCGGCAATGGACGAGCCCTGCAGCGCTTCGAGCAGTGCAGCGCCAGCCCCCATCTCCTCCGCCACCTGATCGATGGCGTCGAGCCCCATGCCCGTCGTCAATATGACCCAGGCGGGTGGATTGGCGATCCAGGCTTCAATATCCTTGCGCAGCTTCACATCGTCGAGGAATACCGTTCCCTGTGCGGGACGAATCAGCGGAATGCCTCCCATATTCTCCACAAGTTTGGCCATTTCGGCCGCTTTGCGGGGACCGGTTAACGCAATTTTTTTACCTGCCAAATTCCGAGCCATGCATCCTTCTCCTCATCAGGGTTCATGGAACCCGCCACTGTTTTATTAAACAGTATACTTGAAATTCCGCCCAAGGAGATGAAAAGATTCACAGACTTTTGACGGCAGCGGCGTTCTGGCGCTTGGCCAGGCGGTGCCTTTTACGCTGGTTATACAAGAATCGAACGACAAAAAAGGAAATGACGCCAAGCACCAGGCCGAACACCGACATGCCGATCAGCACGTGAAGACCGCCCTGCAGCAGATGCTTAAATATGGTAAAATCGCCGGACAGCAGGTTTCTCCAAGCATGCTCCTGGACCGGAATATCCACCATTTTTTTCGGGAAAAACCATTCTCCGATTTTCTTGGCAAAAGGGAGGAGGACGATAGGAAGGAAAGTGAGCTTGCCAATGACATTGCCTATAATAGCTGCCGGAAGCGAGCCGCCGGCCAACCTTACCGTAGGGTAAAAAATCAAATACACCAGAGATCCGGTGGAAATGACGATCATCTCGAGCCCGAACCCGAGTGCAAATCCGAGCGACACTTTGCGTGCTCCGCCCGGGGAACGGAACAGCTTGATCATGTTCAGCTTGATTTTCCGGTAAAACTTATGAAAAATGTTGTGCTTTCTCGATTTAGTTGTCATGTAATCACCCTTCAGGTATGCCTAGCAGGCAGGACATCCCCTTCAGCCGCAGGCTTCAGGGCCGCCCGTTCCTTCTATTGTATCACTTTTATCCCCTCTAATCTAACCGAAAGAGTCTGTTTTATTTTTATCGGCAGAAGGATCAGGTAGCGTCCTCCCGGGGTTCCTGCATCCGCGGTTTTCGATGGGGCCGATGGAACAAAAAGATGAAGAGCGGCAGCACGATGACAAACACCAGGGCCACGACCGTCCACTCCCTGTCGAACCGGAACACTTCGATCGAATTAGGATAGATCCAGAATGCTGTGACCGCGGCGAACAACCCGATGGGCGAGGTCATCATTTTTCCGGAAATCTGCGGGAACATTGTTTTTAATCCGTAACAAATGATGAACAAGCTGGTGGCGATATTCAGCAGAACCGCCGGAAACCAGAGGCCAACGAGCGGCATGTCGAACCGGTCGAGGAAATCCGTTATTTTAATCTGCCGGGACATTTCGTAAGACGGATACATCAGGCTTTCGGCAATGGGTATGCCTACCAGCAGCGAAATCATAATGACGATCAGCAGCAGCAGCCCTGTCGACAGGAGCAAAGCGTACATCCCGTCACGGATCCGGTAATCTTTGCTTGAGAAGATGAACGGGAGCGCCAAGATCTGGCCCAGATAAGAAAAGACGACCCAGCTCCCTTTGCCGACGCCCGCCCAATCGACATAAAAGTAAGGCTTGATATAGTTGAAATCAAAATCCTTGGCAACGATAAACGGTATGATGAGGACCACCGTTGTCATCATCGGCCCATACAGGTCGGCAATGCCCATCACCGTCTGCACGCCCCCTCTGGCAATAAAAATCACCGTCGCCGTAATCGCAATAGAAATGATGAAGATCGGCGTGAGCGGCAGCAGGACGACATTGGTAAAGTCGGCAACCATGCGGATATCCCTGGCCAGGATGATAAAGAAAAATATCAGGTACAGGATGGTAAGCACTCTTCCGATCACTTTATGCCGTCCGTTCAGCGATTGGAACAGGTCCTTCCCGGGGAACCGCTTGGCGCTTTTGGACAGCAGCAGAAACATCAGCGCAACGACGAGTCCTGCCGGAAAAAAGGACAGGTAGGCGTGCTGCTTGGCATAATTGGCCAGCTCACTCGGTACGTGGATTAATGTGGTGTTCAAAATATAGGTGATCCCGAGCATCCTAAACTGCCGGTTCGTCACTTTATTCACAGCCCTGCCTCCTTTATTGCGATTTCACATTCAAAAAGGAACGAATTTGTCGAGATAATGTCCCGCCAGTACCGATCCGTACACGACGTGGCCAAACTGCAGGCAGTAGGCCCATATTCCGAACCCGCCTGCGAGCAGAATATAGGCCAACCAGCGGTTAATCCCCGGAATTTCGCGCATGACCTTCCGATCGACCAGGATCACCAATATAGCGGCCAAGATATACAGCCCCAGAAGCTTAATCATTCCTGATTTCCTTTCTGCCGAAGGGCTTGCCGACGGCTCCGATATTCTCGATATGAAGCTCAGGTTTTACGATAACCCTGACCTCGGGATATGCTTTCTTCCAATTGCCCTTAAATCTCTGCCAAGCCTTAGGGTCATTCTCGTAGATCGACCTGCCGAATCCCAAAATATCCGAATTGTATTTATGCTGCAGAGAACGCATGGCGAGCTGCACTTTATCGACAATCTCCTCGCTGGCCCGGCGCTCCAGGTCCCGGAGGCTATGCTCATCGCTGATAATGCTGTTTGAATCATTTTCGTACACGGCGCCCTTGGCGTAAATTTCGATGGTCATCGTGATATCGTTGCCGCGGACAACCGGTTTCAGCTTGGCCTCATTTTCACTGAAACGGATGGAAATGTGGCCCTTGCCTCCGGGCCCGTCGACGATAATGTCCGGTGAGGGGGCCTGGTTCATGGCCAGATTGATGATTTTGCCTTCCTGCCCTTCCAGGGCTCCCACGAACTTGTCCTCGTCAAACAGGGCCAGGCCCGTAACCTGGATATTATTTTTGGAAGTGCCCACGCCCGGCGGCACCGCTTCTTGAATAGACAGGTACGGAAGAGCCACGTCCACGCCATCCGTCATGAGTGTGTTAACCAGCTGTTTCAGCGAATCGGGCCTTTTTGTGAATTCGTTGATCAGCTCCCGGATCATCTCGCTGGAGAATTGCTCCATCGGCGCTGCGGCGTCCAAAATTTTGTACGCCGATCCGCTTGTCACCGCCACCAGCGATGACAGGCGATTCTGAGGAATCCGGGCAAATTGGTCCAGCATCGGTGCAATGCCGTCCCTGGCGAAATCCTCGCCGATAAGCAGCACGCGCCGGTGGGAGAAGGAAAGGTTCCGGGAGTTGCCGGCCTGGATTTCCATGTTGGCGCTGCGCAGCGTAATGCCCGTTTTCGATTCCAGGTAGTAGGACTTTCCGCCGCTGGTGCCTCCGCCTCCGCCTTTGCTGCCTGCCCCGCCTAAATTCCCCGGCAGGGCGATCTGGAGGGCACTTCGGTACATCCCGTTTTCCTTGTCGACGGAAGATCCGATGACGAAGGCAACGTCGTTGATTTCTTTACGGTCCCAGCAGCCGGCCAGCGCGAGCGGGCTCAGGAGCAATAGACCGGCTACCGCCCATTTCTTGATCATGTCCATATCACCACACCTTGTTTGATTGCGGGGTACCGTTGATCTCCTTCTTCTCACGCACCCGGTCTTTCTTCGATGCCCAGGATGGGCGCCGCTTCATCTTCCACCATGGGGCGCGAACGAACACGTCCTTGTTATCCTGAACATGGAAAGGGCTGACGCCGGACATATACGGCACGCCAAAGGAGGTCAATTGGGTCACGTGGACCAGAATCCAGACCGTACCCAGCACGATGCCGAACAATCCGAGCACCCCGGCCAGAATCATCAGCGGAAACCGCAGCAGGCGGACCGTGATGGCCAGGTTGAACCGCGGAATCGTAAAGGAGGCGATCCCTGTCATCGACACGATAATGACCATCGGGGCCGATACGATGCCGGCCTCGACCGCTGCCTGACCGATAACGAGCGCCCCCAGGATGCTGACCGCCTGGCCGACGGTTTTCGGGAGCCTTACGCCAGCCTCGCGCAAGGCCTCAAAGGAAATCTCCATAATGAGCGCCTCGACGAGCGCAGGAAACGGTATTGCCTCCCGGGCAGCCGCGATGCTGAGCACCAGAGTCGAAGGAAGCATGTCCTGATGATAGGTCGTCGTAGCAATATACAATGCAGGTAAAAAGAGGGCGATAAACACGAATAAATACCGGATCCACCGGATGAAGTTCGTGATGAAGTACCGCTCGTAGTAGTCCTCGCTCGCCTGCATCAGTTGGAAAAAAGTCACCGGACCGATGAGAACGAACGGCGTACCGTCCGTGAATATGGCAAAACGTCCCTCCAGCAGCTGGGCCGCTGCGGTGTCGGGGCGCTCGGTGTACTGGAGCTGGGGAAAAGGCGAATACGGATGATCCTCGATCATTTCCTCGATATACCCGGATTCCAGTATTCCGTCGATTTCAATGTCCTTGAGCCGCTTCTCGACGTCCCGGATCATCTTGGGATTCGCCAGTCCCTCGATGTATGAAATGACCACATCCGTTTTGGTCTCTGTCCCGAGAACGATGCTCTTCATCTTCAGCCTCGGGGACTTAATTTTGAAACGCAGCAGCGCTGTATTGACGCGAAGCATCTCCGTGAATCCTTCGCGCGGCCCGCGGATGACCGCTTCGGTCTCCGGCTCGGATACGGTTCGGCGCAATCCGCCCTTTACATTGAACAGGTGGGCTTCCGAATACCCGTCCACCAGGATGACCGCGCTGGAATTCATCAGCCCCTCGATGACATCCCCCCACATGGTGGCGCTGTTGACCTGGGACAGGGATACGCGCGTATTTTCCAATGGTTCCAGATCAGGGTCTTGCTCCTTGCTCTCGTCCCCCTCATTCTTCAAGCGCACCAATCCCTGGATAATGGGCTGAATCATATGGATCTGGAGTTCTTCGGAGAACACGATCCCTTCCACATATACGAGCAGGCCCTCAACGCCCGGGGCAACCTCCATGCTCCGGTAGACCATGTCCGAGCAGTCATCGAAGATATCCTTCAGCATCTCTGTATTGACTTTCAGATCCTTCTGGATCGGCACTTTATCCAACGAAGGAGACGGCAGACCCAGTGCCCTGCCTGTTGGAAGGGCCATGCGCGGCTTATCCGGTGTTGCACCGCCTTTTTTCATCTCCACTAGTCACCTCGATTTCCGCTCCTTGCCAGCAAGAAGGAATTTAACCGTAGGTTGTGCCAGAATTGGATAAATTATGTGGATGGCTCGGGGAATGTACAAAAAAGGCGCCACCCGCTTGCAGCTTCGGGTGGCGCCTGCCTATTCATCGCCGTTAGATTTTAAATTGTGCAACCTGCTCGAGCAGCTGCTCAGCCAGCTTGTTCAGACTGGCCGCCGAAGAGGCAATCTCCTCAATGGAGGCAAGCTGTTCCTGGGCGGAAGCCGATACGGCCTGTGTGTTGCCTGCGGCTGCTTCGGAATACCCCTGAATGAGCCGAATCGACTGTTCGACGCTTTCGCCGCTCTGCGCAAGCGAGCGCGACGCCTCGGCGGCCGAGGCGATGTCCGCGCTGGCTCCTTTGACGGCCTTGCGGATCCGCGTGAACGACCGTCCTGTCAAATCCACCGCTTCGATGCCCTCGGACACCCTCGTCTTCGCGTCGTTCATGGCGGACAGAATCCGTGTCATCTCGCCCTTCATGCCGCTGACGAGCGCCTCGATCCGCTGGGCCGATTGCTCCGACTGCTCCGACAGTTTCCGCACCTCGATCGCGACGACCGCGAAGCCCCGTCCATGCTCTCCGGCCCTGGCCGCCTCGATCGACGCGTTCAGCGCCAAGAGATGGGTCTGCTGGGCAATGCCTGTGATCAAATTGACGATTTCGCCGATTTGGGCCGTACGCTCGTTCATCGTATCCACAATGCCGTCGAGATCGCTGACCGTCTCGTGGATGCTCTGGATTTTGTCCGTGACGCTGATCACGGCCGCGTTGCCTTCTTCCGCCGACTGGGTCGTCCGCTGCATCGTCTGCATGACATCGTCCATGTTGGCCCGAATCCGCTCGGACTCCTTGGACATGACCTCCATGCTCACCATGCTCCGCTCCACACTGCGAAGCTGCTGCTCACTTCCGGCGGCAACCTCCTGGATGGCTTCGGTCACATGCTCGATCGCTTTGGTCGTCTGATCAGCGCCTGCAGCCAGCCCCTTGGCGGACGCGTTCACGTGATCCGTGATTTCCTGGACACTGACGATCATCGTGCGGAGATTGTCCACCATCGTCTGGAAATGACGGCTGAGATTGCCGATCTCATCCCTCTTCGCCGTGTCCAGATCCTCCCGCAAATCCCCCTTGCTGATCCGCTCGGTCGCCAAGGTGAGCGCAGAAATCGGCTTAATGATCGAGCGGATATTGAACAGGATGATGGCCAGGGCGGCCAGAATGGATATCGAAATAACCAGGATCACCGTGTTGCGGATGCCGCTGACGGCACCGGCCACCTCTTTGTCGTACATCGTTCCGGCTATTTTCCACCCGGTGAGCTCGTTCGTCGTGAAGGACGCCCGCTTCTTCTCATTTTCGTATGTATAGCTGAATGTTCCTTCTTGGCCGGCAAACAGATGCTTGGTCACCACCTCTTCCGCGGGTTCCCCCGTCTTGTCCGGATGCACCACATAGTTTTTTGCCGTATCGACGATCACAATGTATCCGTCCTTGCCCAGCTTCATTTGGGTCAGGCTGCGAATCGTATCCAGATTGAGCTCGATCGACATGACGCCTTTGCCTGATGGGAGCATTTGGGCGATGGAAGCGGACATTTGGCCGTTGGCCGCTTTAAACACAGGCGAGATGGTCGCGCCCTTCCCCTGCTTGATCGCCCGGATATACCAGTCCTGCTTGCGGACGTCGTACCGTTCCGGCAGCGGGTCCTCGGAGGCCCGGACGAAATCGCCGCTATCCGTGCCCAGCAATATATCCTTGACCTCCTTATGCAGAATGAGATACTGCCTCAGCTGAGCCTTGAGCTCTCCTCCCTTGCCGGTGGGATCGCTTTCAGCACTGGCGACATAAGGCTGCTGAATCAGGTAAGCGAGATCATCCACCTTGGCCTGGATGTTCTGCGTGATGATCCGGTCAGCGGATTCGCTGCTCTCCAGAGCGTTGGTCATCAGCGTTCCCTCAATTTTCCCCTTGGCCGACTGGTAAGACAGCATTCCGATCATGACGCTGGGAATGATCAGCACGACGAGATACGATACCAGCAACTTTCGTTTAATGGACAGCGACATTCGTTTCACTAGCACTTTCCTTTCTACTGGGTAATCTGTATCTCCCACCCTCAAACTTGTTACTTGAGTCACGGTCTATATGAGCACATTATCATAGATTGTTCTCGCTCATCCCCATAACATTTCTACATATATCCATTTTCTTTAAAAATTTTGAACTTATCAATAGGTAATAAGAACTAGTAAGGGCATTTCTCAGGCGTCATTCATCCGAGAGAGTTCAAGGCATTTTCTCCGATGGATGCGCCGTTTTGCACAAAAAAACAGCCTGGTGCTTTGCACCCAGACTGCTTGCCGGCTTGCTGCTGATTATTGACTCCCGGTAAATAAAGTCATCGCTGTTTGCCTCTGAAGGCAGACTATCGTTTTAGCGCGTTCGTAATCCGTTCCTGCAGCGCCACGAGCTCTTCCCGAACGCGGGCGATCTCCTGGATTTTGACGTCCAGCAGGCCGATCTGCTTGGTAACCGCTTCTCCCATTTGCTCCAGCTCAGCCGTGCGCTGGTCGTCGTCGGACGAGGACGAAAACTTGCTGCGGTGGAGCTCCACCTGCTCATGAATCTGCAAATACTCTTGAATCTCCTGCAGAGAGAAGCCGAGCACCTTGCGGGCTAACACGATATTTTTCAAATGCTGCACGTCATCTTCTGTATATAAACGCATGCCTCCGTCCGAGCGCTCGGGTGATTTGATCAGGCCGATTTCCTCATAGTAGCGGATCGTGCGCTTGGTCAGGCCGGTTTCCTTCGCCACATCGTCAATTTTAAGCCAGTCCATTCCGTTCCTCCCATTCAAGGTTCTCCCCCAAGTATATCGTTCTCCCTAGCAGAATGCCAATGCGCAGACAGCGGCAGGCGGGGGACTCGGGGCAAATGAGAAAACAATCGAAACGCCGTCAGGCGCTCATGAATAGGGGGCAGAAAAGCACTAAACGCTGTCCTTCGGTTTTTCTCCGATCAAACCAAGCAAAAACATTTGGGAATAAGCAAACCCGCCATGAAGCTTCTGCACAATCGCGGGAACGGTCAGATCATGTTCCAGATACATCGAGAGGATGCGGTGCGTGAATTGTTTTTGATCCGTTAGAGAGAACTCCTGAAGCTGCTTTACAAAGTCCTTATCGATCTGCTCCCTCCCTCCTAAGTCCTGCTGCAGCCGATAACCCGCCACATACAAATCAGCCGCCGTTTCTTCGTCGGTTTTGCGGTGCTCGGCGACATAATCGGCAATCCAGTCCCTGACCAGGGTGGAAGTATCCTTATGATTATCCTTTGCCGCCTGCTGAAAGCTTTCTTTCAGCTCTTTCGGGAGACGGATATGCAAACTTGAATCCATTGGTCGTTCCTCCTATTTTGGCATCCATATACGTACGATTTTATACATAATGTATACACATTGTCAACACAAATGGCAAAAGCAGGGCAGCCAACCCTAAGATTGACTGCCTTGTCCAGCTGCATCGTAATTTAAGCCTGCTGCGCTTTGCGCTGCTCCAGCTCCTGAATGATTTCGGCGTATTTGCGGTCCGTCAAATTATAGAAGAAGATCAGGACCATCGCGCCCAGCGTCAGAATGGCCGGAGCCAGCGTGAGCGAAAAGGCGATGCCGTGCAGCGCGGTAACCGTCTGTGCCTGGTTAGCCACATACCCGGTCAGCGTAAGCAGAATACCAGAGAGCGAGCCGGCAAGCGCCGTCGCGACCTTCTGGGCGAAACTGAAGGAAGCGTAGCTGATACCTTCGGCCCGAACCCCGGTTTTCCATTCGCCGTAGTCAACCGAGTCTGCGGCCATCGTCCAGCCGACGACCCACGGCACGGTGAGAGTCAAGCCGATCAAAGCCGAGAAGATAAAGATCAGCGTAATGCTGCTGTAGCTCGTAAAGTACAGACACACGCTGCCGACGATCGTGATCAGAAAAGCAAGCTGAAGCGTGTTTTTCTTGCCGATTCTCTTTTCCACAAAAGGAACGCAGGCCATGCCGATCATGCCCATCAGAAGGACCACCGGGATGTAATACGCCGCAAGGTCCTCCCGGCCTACATTATATTTGAAATAATACGCCGGAATGGCGAAGAAAATCGTATTGGCTCCGCCGCTCAGCATCATCGCAAAGGACGAGAGCAGGAGCGGTCTGTTTTTCGCTAACGTTTTCAATCCGCCCTTGGTGCTGACTTCCTTCTGGATCGGAATCCGCTCCTGCGTGCTCTTGAAGCAGCCCAGCAGCAGCACGATCGCTACGATGGCATACAGCCCCACCGTGTATTGATAGCCTTTGGCGGTGTTGTCGCCGCCGAACCAGCTGGCCAGCGGGCTGGTGGCATACGATACGATGAGCGTCGCCACATTGGCGAAGATCATGCGGTATGTCATCAGCTTCGTGCGGTCTCTCTGATCCTGTGTAATGACAGGCGACATGGCCGAATAGGGAATGTTGACCAGGGAATACAGGAATCCGAGCAAAATATAAGTCACGTACGCATAAACCAGTTTACCGGTGTTCCCCATATCCGGCGTCGAGAAGCATAATACGAACATAACCGACAGCGGAATGCTGCCGAACAATAAATAAGGTCTGAAGCGTCCCCATCTTGAATTCGTTTTATCGACGATCATCCCGATGATCGGGTCAAAAATGGCATCCAAGAACCGGGCGACCAGAAACAGCGATGCGACGGCCGCCGGGCTGATGCCGTAGACATCCGTGTAGAAGAACATCAGGTATACCGACGTCATGCCCCACACGAAGTTGTTGGCCGCGTCGCCCAGCCCGTATCCCATCATTCTGAACGAGCTGAGCTTGCCGTACACTGATGCCGCTGATGTTTTAGCTCCCATGTGATTGCCCCACTTTCAAAAAGTCTTCATTCAGGATGTTTAGGTGAGCTCCTGATATATTCAATTATAGGAAACGCTTGATATCGCTTTCATCGCGTTTTTTGCTCAGAACCTTCACGTTTTTTGTTGAACCGGTCCGGCTGCATCCGGTCCCGGCGGCAGTTAGGGAAATCATGATACCCGAAATGCGCAAAAAATAAGGTACAGCCGTCCCAATGAACAGCTGTACCTTATAGAGTGAACGTTATGGGCTGTGCTTAAACCTTCGCCTGGTGAACCGAAGCAAGCAGCTCGTCGACCATCGATTCAGGCGAGCGCTCAATCAGCATTTCCTGCCCGTACAGCTGGATCAGCTTGATGAGCGGAAAGTCACCGAGAAGCTCAAGCGACTGTTCGTTTAGCGAAATCGGGTCGGAAATTTGCCCGTTCATACGTTCCATGAACCGCTCCAGCACTTCCCGGGACCGGGGCTCCGCCATCCAGTCGCAAAGGAGGCTGTACCGGTGCAGACTTGGACTCTGCTGCGCCTCAAAGGCCATGTCTACCCGTGCCGTCGCGCGGATATCCGCAGAGGAGCTGCCGGCCATGAGGGTGAACCAGCCGCTTTCCACCACCCATTGTCCCCGTTTGAGGTCATAGTAAGAGAAATCCCGCGGGGTCAGTGTAAAGACGGCAGTCTTCGTTTCCCCGGGCTCCAGCTGCAATTTGCAGAAGCCTTTCAGCTCCTTGACCGGCCGGATCAGGCGGCTCTCTTCGTCCTGAACATAGAGCTGGACGACTTCCTGACCCGAGCGGTCCCCCACGTTACGGATATCCACTTCGACCGTCGTCACCCCGCCGGCAGTGCGGGCGCGCAGGCCGCCGTACTCAAACGACGTGTAGGACAAGCCGTGGCCGAACGGGAACAGCGGCTCCAGCTCCTTTTTGTCGTAATAGCGGTAACCGGTAAAAATCCCTTCGCTGTACACCGCCTGCTGGTTGCCGTCGCCGAATGTAAGGTAGGACGGCGTGTCTGACAGCTTCACCGGGAATGTCTCGGACAGCTTGCCGGAAGGGTTCACCCGCCCGAACAAGATGTCCGCCACTGCCCGGCCGCTGCCCTGTCCGGACAGCCACATCTCCAGCACGGCCGGCACGCCGCCGATCCATTCCTGCATCGCCACCGCCGTACCGTTGCACAGGACGACGATGCAGTTCGGCTGAGCCGCGGCAACTTCCTGGATCAGCTTCACCTGGGCCGGCGGCAGGTCGATCGTCTTGCTGTCGTAACCTTCGGATTCCGTGCCTTCAGGCTGGCCGACGAAAAGGACAGCCGCTTCCGCCTGGCTGGCCAGCCGCACGCTCTCTTCGATCAGAGCGTCGTCCGGTTCGTTGTCGTTGCGGTACCCTTCCGCGTACGCCAGATGGCCCTCCCCGCCAACCATCGCCGCGATTTCATCGTACGGGATGTCTAGGCGGGTCGGCGTTACCCGTGCGCTGCCGCCGCCCTGGTAGCGCGGCTTCTTGGCCTTCTGGCCAATGACGGCCAGCCGGCGGAGCTTCCCGGCCGCAAGCGGCAGGAGGCCGTTCTCATTCTTCAGGAGAACGATGCTCTCCGCTGCGGCCCGGCGCGCCAGCTCATGGTGCGCGTCCACGTCCCAAGGCTGCCGCGCATCCTTGCTGCCTGCTGCGGCGGTGACCTTGGCAACCAGCTCCAGCATGCGCCGCACGGACGCATCCAGCACGCTCTCGTCCAGCTCGCCGCTCTGCACGGCGGAAACCAGCTTCACGGCGTTGTATTTCGCCGGCCCCGGCATTTCCAGGTCAAGCCCGGCTTGGAGGCTCTTCAGTCGGTCGTGGACCGCCGTCCAGTCCGACATGACGACCCCGTCATAGCCCCATTCCTCGCGCAGCACCTGGCGCAGCAGAAAATCATGCTCGCTGGTATAAGTACCATTCAGCAGGTTGTACGAGGTCATCACCGTCCAAGGATTCGCCTTCTTGACGATGATTTCAAACGCGGTCAAGTAGATTTCCCGCAGAGTGCGTTCATCCACAACGGAATTCGAAACCATCTTCTCGGTCTCCTGGTTGTTGCCGGCAAAATGCTTGACCGATGCGCCGACGCCCATGCGCTGCAGCCCGTTCACCATGGCCGCGCCCAGCTCCCCGGTCAGCACCGGGTCCTCGGAATAATACTCGAAGTTCCGTCCGCCAAGCGGAGAACGCTTCATATTGACGCCGGGTCCAAGCAGAATCTGCGTATCCAGCGCCAGACTTTCCCGGCCGAGGGCTTCGCCCACTTCCTCAATGAGCTTCGTGTTCCAGGTGGACCCCAGCGCCACGCCGGTCGGATAGCAGGTCGCCGGCATATTTTCCGAAAACAATCCCATTTCCTGCGTGCTTCCGGGCTTGCGGACGCCGTTGGTACCGTCAAACATCGTAATGGACGGAACGCCCGCCCGTTCAATCTCTTGCGTCTTCCACATGTCGGCCCCCGCGACGAGCGCCGCTTTCTCTTCCAGGGTCAGCGATTTCAGCAGCTTATCTATGGATGTATTCATGATGACTCATTCCTTTAATCATGGATTGTACATAGATTGAACTAAAGTTTTGCATGAAACTTCCTGTTATATTACGGTCCAATCGGGCCTATAACATTCATTTCTTTAGTTCACGCTATGTAGACGTTTGCAGAATCAACAAATGACTGCTTGTTCTCATTCTAACCCTGAAGCAAAAGCCCGTTCTTGTTCTCTTTTGCCTAAAAGCACCCCTTTTTTTGCGGTCATCCCCGGCTGCTGCAGGCATATCGCAAACAGCCCCGAATTTCCGTCCGGCACAGGAACGGGAAATTTCGGAGCTGTGTTCAATACTGTTTATGGAGCGTGATCAGCTGCACGCCGTGCGGCGGTACGGTGACCCGAACGGTATAGGAAGAAGCAGCCCGGATTTGGGAGACCTTCAAGTCAGGCCCGCTTTGGCGGCGCAGATAGGCAACCTCATCCTTACTGGGAAAGTCCGGCGCTCCCATCGCCTGCCATGCGTCAAACACCGATCCGTGCTCCCGGTCCAGGGTGTAATGCGACACCTTGTAATCTCCCTGCAAACCGCGAATGTCGAGGCTGACGTCCAGCGCCTCCTTGCTTTCAAACACGTCGTACCGGTTTTGCTCGCTGATGCCCGACCATTCGCCTTTGGCGTACAAGCTGTCCACATGTGTATAGTTGTACAGCAGCACCTGGATGTCTCCGTTCTCCTCGGTCGCGATATAATACGGACCCCTGGCCAAGATCCGGCGGCCGAGCTTGTTCAGCAGCGCAAAAGCGTAATAGGAGGGCTTCTTGAGCCCGTGCATGCTGATCAGCCCGAATCCGCCGTGAAACGGGCTGTCGCCCGCCCGCATCTCCTCAAAAATGTCGGTGAACGTCCAAAACCCGAGCGACTGCAGCAGGCCGATGGAATCCACCGCGTTTTTGATAATAAACGGCGCCATGAACATCGTGTCATGCAGCAGATTGTGCGGATACAAGGAAAAGTTCCATTCCGTCAGATGCAGCTCCAATGCCTCCGCCGGAGAATCGGCGATCCGTTCGCGGACTTTGTGGATCGTATCCACAAAAAATTCCGGCGGCTGTGTATGGGATAGACCACCGGAGTGCTCGTCCCCGGGCCAATATTCCGAATAGCTGTGGAAGGAAAAGAAATCGATATCCACCCGGTGCTCGTGGCAGTACTGCAGGAAGGTCTGAATCCAGTCCGTCTCCCACACGGTAATATAATTCAGCGCCGGCCCGCCGACCCGGAGATCCGGGGAGACCGACTTGATCGCCAGCGCGGTGGCGGCATAAAATTCGAAATATTCCTCCTTCGTCCCCGACCAGCAGATCTCGATGGCATCCGGCTCGTTCCACACTTCAAAGTACCACTGCCGCACCTCTTCCATGCCGTAGCGGTTGACCAGATGCCGGACAAACTGGCGGATGAGCTCCGACCACTTGGCCATATCCTTCGGCGGCGATATGTTCCCTTTCCACCAAAAGAGGGTCTCATCCGAACGCTTCAGCTTGCCGGGCATAAACCCGAGCTCAACGAAGGGACGTATCCCTTGACCCAGCAAAAAATCGTACAGCTCATCGGCATAGCTCCAATTGTACCGCGGAGTCCCGTCCCCCAATTCGTCGTAAATCATCATCTCGTCATTGAAAATGCCGTGGAACCGGATATGTTGAAACGGCTGCTCCGCCTGGATTTCCGCCAGCTGCTTCCGCCAGTCCTCTCGCAGCCCTTCGGCGGCCCTTCCCGCCGTCAGCAGCCGGTTCCAGTGAGGCTCGTACGATTCTCCGGGAGCGGCCGCATCCAGAACGAGGCTTTCCTCAACGCTCCGGGCAGGGGTGGGCGGCACGGACGGTGCCGCGGCTTCAACCTGCGGCAGATGCTGGTACAAGCCCTCCAGCACTTTTACCGTATCGACCTTGATGTAGGAGCCGCTCTCCGATGTATCCCTCGTAAAAGGAAGATGCTTGTCATCCGCTCCCCCAATCTGCCGCTCATGCTTCTGCCGGTACTCGGAAGGCGTCACGCCCATTTTTTCCTTAAAGCTCTTGTTAAACAGCTTTACATTGGCGAACCCGCAGTCCGCGGCGATGTCGATAATGTTGCTCGTCGTCTCCCTCAGCATCGTCTCCGCTTTTTCCAAACGGATGAGGGTCAAATATTTCTGAAAGGAGATGCCGATCTTGCTTTTGAAAAAGTGGGAGAAATAATAGAAGCTCAGATGCTCCTGTTCAGCCATCTGGTTCAGGTTGATTTTGTACATATAGTTCTCGTCCACGTATTGAATGATCCGGCGAAGGCGCTCGAGATCCACGTCGCTCGCATTCGCGCTGTCGTCCAGCCGCTCCGCGGTCGCGAAATATCGAACCAGCTGGCCCAGCAAGAGATGCAGATGCCCCATCACTTTGTCGCTGTAGCCGTCCTCCCGCTTGTTCAGCTCCCACATCATTTGGGCAAGGCCGGAGCGGATGGGCGCAAAGCGGGTTTCGTCCGCACCCCGGGCGTTCACGGAGCTGCAGTCGATCCGGTTTTTGGACTGCTGCGGCTGGGCCTGGACCGTCCCTGGATCGACCTGCAGGGTAAGCAGGACGTTGGCCTCGCCGGTCTTGTCGATTTTGTGCACGTCCATGCTGTTGATGACCAGCAGGTCCTCTTCCCGCAGAATCAGCCGCTCCTGGGCGACATGGATTTCCACCGAGCCTTTGAGGACGTAGATCAGCTCCAGCTCTTTATGCCAATGAAACGGAATATGGTCAATGCTGTTGATGAACAGCGTAAAAGGCATATGCTCATGGTGCTCGATAAACTCGTATCTGTGTTTCAATCCGATTTCCTCCACTTGGCTTTCTTGCCGCAACAGATTCAACGTAGAACTACTTTACAAGCTGCTCCGCCCGATGTAAAGCTGCAGCCCGGCGGGGGGCCCTTGGCGTATCTAGAGCATTCCCGTTATCCGGTTGCCATAGACGAGCGATATATTCTCGGTCTGGAGAAAAAAAGACCGCCCCCAGCGCGGTATCGGGATACCCGCTGCAGGACGGCCTTCGCCATGCCTTATTCGATCATTAGAAGTTCAAAATTTGTTCGATCCGTTCCAGCACGTCCGCCGATAGCTCAATGCCCGAGGCCTTCACGTTCTCGGTGACCTGCTCCGGACGGCTTGCGCCCACCAGCGCGCTTGCCACATTCGGCTGCCGCAGAATCCAGGCCAGGGCCAGCTGGCCTACCTTGATGTCCAGCTCGGCGGCAACCTTCTCCAACTGGCGCACCTTGGCGATCTTCTCTTCGCTGATGCGGTCTTCCTTCCAGCCGAGCTTGGCGGCGCGGCTGCCTTCCGGAGCCTGGCCGGGCGCCGTGTATTTGCCTGTCAGCAAGCCTTGCGCCAGCGGCGAGTAGACGACCTGGCCGATCCCCTTCGCTTCGCCGAGCGGAATAACCTCTTGCTCGATCTCCCGCTGGAACATATTGTACACCGGCTGGTTTACCACGATGCGGTCCAGCAGGTAGCGGTCAGCCGTGCCGAGCGCGGCCTCCATCTGCGCCGCGGTCCACATGCTGACGCCGACGTACAGCACCTTGCCCTGGCGAACCAGGTCATCCAGCGCCCGCAGCGTTTCGTCGATCGGCGTATCGGCATGATACCGGTGACAGTAGTACAGGTCCACATAGTCGTGGCCCAGCCGCTTCAGGCTGGCATCGCACTGCTCCATAATGTGCTTCCGCGACAGTCCCTGATCGTTGGGGCCGTCCCCCATTTTTCCGAACACCTTGGTTGCCAGCACGTAAGACTCCCGCGGGTACGCCTTCAGCGTCTGCCCCAACAGTTCCTCGGCCGCACCCCGCTCGTACACATTGGCCGTGTCAAAGAAATTTACGCCTTCGTCATAGGCCGTCCGGATCGCCAGAACCGCATTTTCGCGCTCCACGTATCCGCCGTAAGTCAGCCAGCTGCCCAGGCTGATTTCACTCACTTTCAGTCCGCTTCTTCCCAGTCTCCGGTATTTCATCGTTGTATCAGCGCCTCCTTGTTCATATCGGGATTCCCCAATTGGCCGCCCTAAGGCAAGTTTTCTGCCCGCCCGCAGGACGATTTAGGCTTTCCCTACTATATGTAAACAACCCCCGCAGGGAAGAAAAGCCGCCGCACGGGCAAGCTCGGTTTCTTTTTGGCGAAAAGTGGTAATAAATGAAATGAAAATACTTAGGAGGCTACGATGCTATGCAACCATCTGAACCGATATCCAATGAGCTGCCGCAGTACCCTGAATCTTTATGGAGAGCGACAACGGACCTCCCTTCCTTTCCGCGTCTGACGGAAGACATCAAGGTGGACGTTGCTATCGTAGGCGCGGGAATTGCGGGCATTACGACCGGGTACTTGCTTGCCCGGGAAGGGCTGAAGGTCGCCCTGGTCGAAGCGGGGAACGTACTGAACGGCACCACCGCACATACGACCGCCAAAATTACAGCCCAGCACGGTATGCTGTACGATGAACTGCTGAGCCATTTCGGGCAGGAACGGGCAACCATGTATTATCAGGCCAACCGGGATGCGCTTCAATTCATCCGGGATACGGCGTCCAAGCTGAATATCGACTGCGGTCTCCATGAAGAAGACGCCTATGTATATATGGAGAAGGATAAGGATCTCAATAAGCTGGAGAAGGAATTTGAGGCTTATGAAAAGCTGGGCATCCCCGGCGAATGGGTGAACAAGCTGCCGATTCCTCAGTTCGCATCGGGTGCCATCAAGCTGCCGGGACAAGCCCGGTTCCATCCGCTGCATTATTTGCGGCGCCTGCTGGAAGAGTTCGTGAAGGCTGGCGGACAAGTGTATGAGAATACGACGGTCCATAAGGTGGACAAGGAGGGACCGTTAACGGTCGTCACCTACCGCGGAAGCCACAAGATTCAATGCAGCCATGTCGTCGCCGCTACCCACTTCCCGTTCCTCGATGAAGGCGGCTTTTATTTCGCGCGGCTGCATGCCGACCGCTCGTATGCGCTGGCTATGAAGCCGGAAACGGCGTTTGCCGGCGGCATGTATATCAGTGCGGACAAGCCGACGCGCTCGCTGCGGGCCGCCTCCTGGAACGGTGAAGAGGTGGTCATCGTCGGCGGCGAAGGGCATAAAACCGGGCAGCATATGTGCACCTTCTCCTACTATGAGGCGCTCGAAGCCTATGGCGGCAAGCTGCTGGGCAGCAAAGGCATTCCTTTCCGCTGGTCCACCCAGGATCTGGTCACCATTGACAAGGTGCCGTACATCGGACAAATTACGTCCAAGGACGAAGGGATCTACGTGGCAACCGGCTTCAACAAATGGGGCATGACCAGCGGTACCCTCGCCGGGCGGATGTTATCGGATCAAATCATCGGCAGGGACAATCCGTACAGCGAGCTGTACACGCCGTCCCGTTTCCTCGCCGACCCGTCGATTATGAACCTGGTGAAGGAAAATGCCGATGTGGCTGGAGAGCTGATTTCCGGCAAAGTCGGCCTCGTCCACACCCGGATTGAAGACCTGAATCCTGACGAAGGCGCCGTCGTCCGCCATAACGGAAAAAAAGCCGGCGCTTATAAAGACCCGGAGGGCAATCTTCATCTGGTGGATAACACGTGTACGCATATGGGCTGCGAGACCGAGTGGAACGCGGCGGAGCGGACCTGGGACTGCCCTTGCCATGGCTCCCGGTTTTCCTATGACGGGGTCGTGTTTGAAGGACCGGCTATCAAGCCGCTTGAGAAACTGGATGCACACGAGTAGACTGAATTAAGGAACGATACCACAATCGGAGGCGATTCCTTATGATAGTCATCACCAATACGATTTTGATCAAGGAAGGGCACGGACAAGCCGTGGCCGAGCGTTTTGCGAATGCCAAGGGCGTGCAGGACATGCCGGGCTTTGTCCGGATGGAGGTATGGCTGGGCAAGAGCAAGGAGACGGAAGCCGAGGAACTGAAGGTGTCCACCGTCTGGGAAGACGAGGCGTCGTTTAAAAACTGGACGCAGAGCGAGTCCTTCCGCGCTTCTCACCGCGGGGCCGGAGGCAGCAAGGACATCCTTCTCGGCTCTACGCTGAACCAGTATGAGCTCGTCGTCAGCCCCTTGAACGCAGCGGAATAAGCAGTATGCTGTAGTGCAGGCGGGTTTTGCCCGACAACCAAAAAAGGATAGGTTCGAGAGATCCGAAGGGTCTGCCGAGCCTATCCTTTATTATTTTATAAGATGTTGTTGATCCAACTCTGACCCCGCGGCAGCCGGTTCCGACTGACATCAGGCGATGCCCGCCTCGGCTCCCGCTTCCTCCACCTGAAGCCGGTATGCATACAGCGACTCGTCGATAATGGCGCTCATCATGGGCAGATCCGCTTCGGGAATCAGCTCCAGCGCATAGTTCCATGCGTTCTCTTCAATCTGCAGCGCCACGCGCATCCGCTGTTCCTCAGTAAGATTCATGTCTTCCAGCGATTCGGAGAGCGCAGGCAGCTCCGGATCCGCGGCATGCCCCAGCTCATGGGCCAAGACAATCGTAAAATACTCCTCCACCCGGTCCAATGATCCGAACATCTGCATGCATTGTTCCTCGATCACACCGGTATACATCGTGATCCGCTTGGAAACCATCCCGTACTTGCCGCCGATCAGGCGTCCATCCCGGGACCGTGTTCTCAGTCGGACCTGAACGCCCAGTCCCGACCGTCCGACCAGCTCACGGATGATTTCGTTCAAATATATGGTGTTCAACGCTCTATCTTTATCCCCTTTAATGTCAAATAACCTAATAAATCATTATACGACGCAGCAGGCGAAAAGCAACAAGCAATCAAGCACTTTTTTCGGGTTTGCAGGGTGTCGGAGTCGATCAGCTAATGGTGAAATGGGCATCCCGCTTGTTTCGGCGTAGCGTTTGACGCCTCTCTCTTAAAGAAGTTTGGCGTCTTGACCGTGTTGTCATACGAATGGTGAAAAATATGGGTCGTCGCCGGCGATAACGGCGGGATCAACCACGTCCAGTTCCCGGTGACCTCTCTGCCGCTCCTGGCTTCCCGCTCTTCAAACAGCCGGAACTGGGAAGCCGCCGTATGGTGATCCACCATGCTGACCCCCGCCTGCTTGTAGGAATGCAGCACGGCGACGTTCATCTCGACGAGTGCGCGGTCCCGCCAGAGCGAGGTTTCGCTCGCTGTGGACAAGCCCATCAGCTCCGCCACCCGCGGCAGCATGTTATACCGCTGTTCATCGGCGAAATTTCGCGCACCGACCTCGGTCACCATGTACCAACCGTTAAACGGA
Organism: Paenibacillus sp. SSG-1; assembly: GCF_002224835.1. NCBI lineage: Bacteria > Bacillati > Bacillota > Bacilli > Caryophanales > Paenibacillaceae > Paenibacillus > Paenibacillus sp. SSG-1. The sequence continues at coordinate 6,769,476 of NZ_MBRK01000001.1, read as the reverse complement.
GCGGCCGTATAGCGGATGCCGCCGATCACGAGTTCCATATCGGAAATGATCGGCACGGCGTACCAGCGCAGGCCCAGCTCGGCGAAGGCGGGCATATCCGGATGCGTGATCGGCACTTCCATGACCAGCTCCGGCGGAATGGGATGCAGCTCAGGCCCGCCTTTCCCGCCTTGAATGACAAGAGGAAGGACGTCGTAGGGCGTCCCTTCTCCCGTCCAGCCCAGCTTCTTGCACAGCCTCGTAAACAGAACGGAAGCCGGATCACCGGTGACCGTCCCGCCGTTTTCGTACCCCGCATAGCGGATCAGCTGGTGGTTCAGGATGCGGATATCGCTCATGCCGGGTACCGACGGCCTAAATACCGTGATCGTCGGCACGATTTTGCCGCCGCCCGTGCCGCGTTCGATATGGCGCAGCAGCGCCTCGGCAATGTCGCCGGGCCGCTCAAGGCCCCGCTCATCGATGACCTGCATCGAGTCCCAGAACAGGCGGCCGATGCAGCGGTTGCTGTTGCGCCATGCCATTTTTGCCCCGTGAACCAGTTCCTCGTACGTATGCTCATACGTTCCGGTCTCTTCAATGCTGGCCCTGATTTCCGCCAGCCTCCGGACGGTCTCGGCTTCCGTCTTGCCAAGCTCCTGATAACACAATAATATATATTCTTCCGCATCACTCTGCAGAACGTCATACACCTTCATGCCGCGTTCACCTCGTCGTTCGTAAAAAGGGTCTGTCTCTCCCTATTATAAGCCAGACGCTGAAGCCACAGCCGTGTAAGGCTTGAGCAAATGGTGAATCTTGCGGCAGGCTGGATGAACCGGGTTGGGCGGCGGACGAGAGATGTTCGGTGGCAGCACAAAAGAGGAGCCCCTGAAAAACAGGGACTCCTCTTTAGGATGAATCAGGACGGCATGCCAGCCTTGGTGTTCTCGGCCTCCGAATGGGAAGACGGCCAGAAAGCAAAGCGGCCCAGCAGCGCCGTAATGGCCGGCACGAGAAACGGCCGGACGATGAAAGTGTCCAGCAGGACACCCGCGGCGGTAATGATGCCGAACTGGACTAGCACCTGGATCGGCAGCGAGGCGAGCACCGCGAAGGTCCCGGCCAGAATGAGGCCGGCGGAGGTGATGACCGAGCCCGTCTCGGACACGTCCTCCTGGATCGCCTGCTTTAACGGCATATGCTTCCGTTTTTTCCAGATGCTCGAGATCATGAAGATGTTGTAGTCCTCGCCCAGCGCCACCAGGAACACGAATGAATAGAGCGGAATCGCTCCTTGGATGGCGTCCGCGCCAAGCCCGTAATGGATGATGAGCCAGCCCAGGCCAAGCGCCGAGAAATAAGACAAAATAACAGTCAAAATCAAATATACCGTTGCGGTGATCGACCGCAAATACACGAGCAGCAGCAGCGTAATCATCCCAATGACGACCGGAATAATGACCATCGTGTCGCGGTCGCCGGTCTCGCGGGTATCGTATTGTTCGGCGGTCTGGCCGCTGATCCACACTTTACCTGCCGGGGAACCCACCCCCGTCGCCTGAAGCGCCTGCTCTGCCGTGCTCCGCAGGTGGGGAATCTGGTCCATCGCTTCGCTGGAATAAGGATTCATGTCGAGCGTGACGTCGTAGGCGATAATATTGGCGTTTTGACTGCCCGGCTGCCCTTTCGACACCTCATCCACATATGGCAGCTCTCTCAGCTTCTGATCCAGGCCGTCCGGTTTGCCTTCCGTATCGACCATAATTTTCACCGGAGCCAGTTCCCCGGGGCTGAACTGCTTCCCGATCGTATCGAAGCCTTCACGCGAGGCCATGTCTTTCGGAAAAGATGACATAATATCGTAGGTAAACTTCACCTGGCTGGATACGGAAGCGAGCGCGCCCAGCACGATTACCGTCACAATGACGATCATCCAAGGTCTGCGGACCACGAGCCGGCTGGCAAAGCCGGGACGCTTCGGCTTGCGGGCGGGTGCCGGTTTGCCCTTCTTGCGGGCGCGTTCCTCTTCCATCTCCGGCGTACGGGGAACGAACGGATAGAACGACGTCCGCCCGAAAATCGCCAGCAGCGCAGGTACCAGCGTCAAGCTTGCGATCACCATCACAAGAATAGAAACGCTGAACGGAACCGCAAAACGGTGGTATGCCCCGTACTTCGCTAGCAGCAGGGCAAGCAGCGACAGGACCACCGTGAAGCCGCTCATGGCGATCGCGCCTGAGGATTCCGTCACTGCCCGCAGCAGCGCCCGGGTCTTGCTCTCTTCTTCCTTCAGCAAATGGCGGAAGTGCGAGATCAGGAACAGACAGTAGTCCGTCCCGGCCCCGAACAGCAGCACTGTCATGATCGAGACGGCTTGGGAATCGACGGTGATCCAGCCCTTCTGGGCCATCAGGCCGAGCAGGGGGCTGACTGCGCCATATGCAAAGCCGACCGCGATCAGCGGAATGAGCGCCAGAATCGGCGAGCGGTAAATGAGCAGCAGGATAACCAGCACCAAAATGACGGTGGACATGAGCAGCTTGAAATCCGCGTTCTTGAAGAGGCCGGTCGCGTCGATCGAAATGCCGACCGGACCGGTGACGCGGACGCTGAGGTCCGAACCGGAGTTATGGCTTGCGGCGAAGGGATCCTGCCCGGTTTCATGCGTGATCCCGGACTTCAGCTGCTCCACCCCTTCTTTCAGCTGGTCGCTGTCTGCGCTTTTCTCGAACAGCACGGGGGTGACCAGCGTGCTCTGGTCCTCGGACAGCATCGCTTTCAGCGCGGCCTCCGGCATTTGATGAAATGGTGCAACCGAATCCTGATAAGGCACCGGATTCGCGCTCCATTCGGCATACACCTTCTGCACATGCTGTAAATCATCGTCTTTCAGCCCGCCTTCACGGTGCCAGACCAGCAGGGCGGGAACCCCTGCATCGCTGCTGAACTGCTCCTCCGCGATGCGTTCAGCCTGAACCGAAGGCTTGGCGCCGTCCAGATTGGCCGCATTGTTCTGGACCTCGCTGTTGACCATCGGCCAGATGGCACTCAGCACCCCCACGATGATGACCCAAACGGCCAGCGTGATCCATTTGCTTCTTTTTCCGGCGACCCAGCGCCCGTATCCGGAATCCCCCATATTCTGCTCCTCCCCACCTGTTACAGGTGCCAAAATGGTATATTATAAGTACATGTTCATGCCGATAAAGTGCGGCTTCCGCAGGCTCCGTGATACAATATGGGACAGTACGGACCGCCGTACTTTTCAGCCTTATCAGGCGGCATACAATCGCAGAATTCAATGAAAAGCACATCCGCTATTACCATGCCACATTAATTATATATACCGGAAGGTTAATTATCAATCAGGATTTAGAACAGGATTGTGGAATTACTGGAGGACAACGATCAACTACTTAGATTATGGAGGACAACGATATGGAACAATCCCAGGGAAAACAACCGGCTAAACGCTCCCCAGGCCGGCCCAAACGCCGGCAGGAGGACACTCCCATGAACGAATTCATCCTGAAAACAGCTTCCGCCCTGTTCATGGAGTACGGCTATGAGCCGGTCTCGCTGCAGCAAATTGCCCAAGTATGCGGCGTAACCAAGGCGTCCATTTACTATCACTTTGAAAATAAAGCCCAGCTCTTTACGGCGGCTGTCACCGCCATGATGCAGAAGGCGCGCAATGCTTCCCTCCGGATTATGCAGCAGGACAAGCCGCTCTACGACCGGCTCGTGGAGCTAGCCGAGAACAAGCTTCGTTTCCCGCACGGAGACTTTGAAACGATCATGCGCGATGCCAGCGCCTCGCTGGCGCCCGAACAGCTGGAGGAAATCCGCGTCAGCGAGGACCAGATTCACGATGTGCTGACCGTCAGCTTCACCGAGGCGATCAAAAACGGGGAGGTGCGCTCCGCACACCCGCTCCTTATGGCGCACACGCTGGCATCCATGCTGATGATCGGCAACCGGGAGATTGCCAAAGAATTCGCCCCGTCCGCGGGCGAACTGGCCCAGGAGATCGTCAACATGTTCTGGAACGGGGTCGGCGTGCAGGAAGCGTAGCGGTTAGGACTGGCTGAAGGCGGCCTCGATGGGTTGGTAGCATGCGGCTCGATTATGGCGTAGGTCAGCCGCCGCTATTCTTCCGAGGCTTTTCGGGCCGACTTGCCGCGGACAGGCTTCTTCTGTTCCTTCTCCTGCTTCTGCCGCAGCTTCCACTCGTCGAGCCAAGCCCATAAGTAGTAAGCGGCGTAGCTCCGCCATGGCGACCAGCTGCGGCTGATCTCCAGCATGAGGGGAGAAGGCGGCTGGCTGTCAAAGCCCCACAGCACTTTCATCGCATTTTTCAGTCCGATGTCATCGGCCGGGAAGAAATCGGTTCGGCCCACGCTGAAGAGCAGGAAGCACTCGACCGTCCATTTGCCGACGCCGCGGATCGGGAGCAGCCGGTTGAAAATTTCTTCGTCCGCAAGGTCCGGCATGGCGTTAAGGTCGAGGGAGCCGTCCGCTACTTGCCGCGCCAGGCCGGTGATGTACTCGGCTTTACGCCGGCTGAACTGCAGCCGCAGCAGCTCGTCCGGTTCGAGCGTGGCCAGCGCTTCCGGCTTCGGGAAGCTGTAGAGCGTATGGTCCCCGATCGTCACGGGGGTGCCGTACTGCTCGGTGATTCGCGAGACGAGCGAAGCGGCAAAGCTCAGGTTCATCTGCTGGCCGATAATCGTCCGCACCAGATTTTGAAACAGATTCGGCTCCAGCAGTATTTTCAGCCCATGAAGCCCCGGAAGAATGGAGCCAATAACAGGCTCATCCTGAAGCTGCGCATAGAACGGCCTGAGGTCCACATGGTTGGACAGCATTTTGCCTACATACACCCGGATGGCTTCGGTTTCCTTCGAATTACAGGCCTGCAGCAGATCCACCTCCGCCGCCGGTCCCTGGTCGGTCTCCACCAAGGACACGGTGACCGGAATGTCGCGCCCTTCCGCCGGAATCACCTTCGTGAATACCGGGTATTCCGGATGAGCCAGCACGAGCCGGGGATTTTGCCCCCTGACCGCGACCATGGTTCGTTCGATGCTAAAGGGCGTAAGCAGCGGGATCGTTTCTTTCATGTTCCGTACCTCCTGACTCCTGTAAAGTGATCAAGCATTCACCGCAGGTTCGGTCTGCGTTTTATATTCCTGAATGAACTTCTAAGATCAATATTGACAAACACACGTTCGATATTCAAGCTTAAACTGCCAATATTCCAAAAAAAAGAGCAGCCGTCATGGCTGCTCTTTTGAAATGCGGATGATAAGGGGTCGCGGGTGGGGTCACCTTCACCCTCAGACAACCTCCTGAATGCTTCCGCCGGAAAACTGGCTGTTATACAGATCGGCGTAGAAGCCGCCTTTGGCCAGAAGCTCCTCGTGGTTGCCCTTCTCGATCACACTGCCCTGGTTCATGACCAGGATCAGATCGGCGTCACGGATCGTGGACAGCCGGTGGGCGATGACAAAGCTCGTTCTGCCCTTCATCAGGTCGTTCATCGCCTTCTGAATATAGACCTCCGTCCGGGTGTCGACGCTGCTGGTCGCTTCATCCAGAATGAGGATGGACGGATCGGCCAGAATGGCACGCGCAATCGTCAGCAGCTGCTTCTGCCCTTGGGAAATGTTCGACGCTTCTTCGTTGAGCACGGTGTCGTAGCCGTCCGGAAGCGTCCGGATGAAGTGATCGGCATGAGCCGCCTTGGCCGCCTCGATCACTTCCTCATTCGTGGCGCCGGCCCGGCCGTAAGCGATATTTTCCATAATCGTCCCGTTAAAGAGCCAGGTATCCTGAAGCACCATGCCGAAAATGCTGCGCAAATTGCCGCGCTTCAAGTGGGTAATGTTCACGCCGTCGATGGTGATCGCCCCGCCGTTCAGCTCATAGAAGCGCATGAGCAGGTTGATGAGCGTCGTCTTGCCGGCGCCTGTCGGCCCGACGATGGCGATCGTCTGTCCCGGCTTCACATCGATGTTCATGTCTTCAATGAGCATTGCGTCTTCCTTATAGCCGAACCGCACATGCTCAAACTCCACGGCCCCCTTCGGACTGTTCAGGACAGCCGCATCCGCCGCTTCCGGCACTTCCTCTTCTTCATCAAGCAGCTCGAACACGCGCTCCGCCGAAGCGATGGTGGACTGGATGATGTTCGCAATGTTGGCCGTCTGCATAATCGGCTGGGTGAACTGTCTGGCGTACTGGATGAACGCCTGCACATCCCCGATCGTAATCCGGCCGTGCGTGACGAAGATCCCCCCGACCACGCAGACCAGCACATAGCCGATGTTGCCGATAAACATCATCATCGGCATGATGATGCCGGAGATGAATTGGGCTTTCCAGCCGGAGCTGTACAGCTTTTCGTTGATTTTGTTGAAATCCTCGACGGACTCCCGTTCGCGGCCGAAGGCCTTCACGATTTTATGGCCTGTGTACATTTCCTCCACATGGCCGTTGAGCTGTCCTAGAGAAGCCTGCTGGGCCATGAAATGCTTCTGGGACCGGGAAGCCACCGCTTTGATAACAATGAAGCTGAGCGGCAGCGTCACGATCAGAATCAGCGTCATCCATGGGCTGATCGACAGCATCATCACGATGACGCCGACCAGCGTCACGATCGACGTGATCAGCTGCGTCAAGCTCTGCTGAAGCGTGGTGCTGATGTTGTCGACGTCGTTGGTCGCGCGGCTCAAGATTTCCCCATGCGTCCGGGAATCAAAATATTTCAGCGGCAGGCGCGACAGCTTCGCGTTGATCTGCTCCCGCATATCGTACACGACCTTCTGCGCCACGCCAGCCATCAGATACTGCTGAATATAGCTGAACGCTGCGCTGAACAGGTACAGACCAATCAGAATCAGCAGGATTTGGGTGATATAGGTAAAGTCAATGCCGGCGCCCGGCGTCCCCTTCGCCATCGCGATGACGCCTTCCAGCAGCTTGGTAATCGCCTTGCCGAGAATTTTCGGGCTCGCGATGCTGAACACTGTACTAAGAATCGCCGTCAGAAAAATAACGATCAACGTCCCCCGCCGCGGCCGCAGATAGCCGACCAGCCGCTTCAGGGAGCCCTTGAAGTCCTTGGCCTTCTGCGCAGGCATCATTTGGCCGGGATGGCCGCCGGGATGCCGGGGTCCTCCCATCCGGGGTCCGGGTCTTCTTGTTTGCTCACTCATGCGATCTCCTCCTCTGACAGCTGTGAGGATACAATTTCGCGATAAACGTCACTGGTCTCCATCAGCTCGCGGTGGGTGCCGATGCCGGCAATCCGCCCTTCGTCGAGGACGATGATCCGGTCGGCGTCCATGACCGTGCTGACCCGCTGCGCCACGAGCAGAACGGTTGCGTCCCGCGTCACCGGCTTCAGCGCGCTGCGCAGCTTCGCATCCGTCTTGAAATCAAGCGCCGAGAAGCTGTCGTCGAACGCATAGATTTCCGGTCTGCGTACCAGCGCCCGCGCGATGGATAAGCGCTGCTTCTGCCCGCCGGACACGTTGTTTCCGCCCTGGGCAATTTCCGACTCAAAGCCGTCTTTCATATTCATAATAAATTCGGTCGCCTGGGCGATATCCGCCGCTTCGCGGATCTCTTCATCGGTGGCGTCCTTATTGCCGTAGCGGATATTGTCCGCAATCGTCCCGGTGAACAGCAGCGCCTTCTGCGGCACGAAGCCGATCTTGGCGCGCAGCTCCTCCTGCGTCATCTCGCGGACATCGACCCCGTCGACCAGCACGCTGCCTTCCGCCACATCATAGAAGCGCGGAATCAAGCTGAGCAGCGTCGACTTGCCGGAACCGGTGCCGCCGATAATCGCCGTGGTCTCCCCCGGCTTGGCGGTGAATGAAATCCCCGACAGCGCCGGCTGCTCCGCGCCCGGATAACTGAACGTCACGTCCCGGAATTCCAAATAGCCGCGTCCTTCTTCAGAGGATTGTGCAACGAGCGGATCGTCGATATCCGGCGTAATGCTGAGCACCTCGTTAATCCGCGCAGCGGATGCGGAAGCGCGCGGTACCATGACGAAGACCATAGAAACCATGATCAGGGAGAACATGATCTGCATGGCGTACTGGATAAAAGCCATCAGGTCCCCGACCTGCATATGTCCGTCCCTGATGCGCAGGCCGCCGAACCAGACGATGGCGATGGTCGATAAGTTCATGACGATCATCATGATCGGCATCATGGCCGCCATGATTTTGTTCACCCGGACCGCTGTGCTGGTCAGATCGTAGTTGGCTTCCTTGAAACGCTCCTGCTCATGCTGAATCCGGTTAAACGAACGAATGACCCGGATCCCGGTCAGGTTTTCGCGGAGCACCCGGTTCAGTTTGTCCAGCTTGACCTGCATCGCCTTGAACAGCGGCATTCCCATACCGGCTATGAGGGCGATGGAGCCCGCCAACACCGGAACGATCACGACGATGATCAGAGACAGCTTGGCGTCCTTGGACACCGCCATAATAATCCCGCCGATACACATCATCGGCGCGCTGATCATCATCCGCAGCATCATGGTCAGCACCTGCTGGGTCTGGGCGATATCATTGGTGGTACGGGTAATGAGCGAAGCCGTGCCCAGCTTGTCAAATTCCTGCAGAGAGAAATTCTGGACATGCTGGAATACCCGGCTGCGCATCGATCTGCCGAAGCCGCCCGCCACTTTGGCGGACAGGTAGCTCGCGGCGATGGAGCAAATGGCTCCCCCCAGAGCTACGGCCAGCATAAAGCCGCCGATTTTCCAAATGTAAGGAATGTCTCCCTCGATGATGCCCTTATCCACGATGTCCGACATCAGCGTCGGGAGATACAGGTCCGACATGGACTGCAGAAACACAAGCACAAATGTGAACAGGATCAGAAGCCAGAACGGCTTCAATGAACGAAAAAGCTTCAGCATGTTGGCACTTCACCTCCATCCGATGAATCATTCTGTGTCTTGCTTTCATAATACTTATAAGCCTTGGTCAGCAGCTCGGACAGCTTCTCACTCTCCTCGATGCCCAGGTGATCGACAAGCCCCTTGAAGGAATGGATCGTCGCCTTACGGGCTTGGATAATCGCTTCCCGCCCCTCTTCGCTGAGCTTGATCCGGACCACCCTTCGGTCCGCCTCATCCGGCGTCCGTACGATCCATTTCTTCTTCTCCAGCGCTTTGACAAACTGGGTGACGGTCGGAGAAGTGACCCCCAGCATCGCACTGATCTCGGACACCTTCAGTCCCGGGCTATCCGGCTCGACATGACGCATGAGCAGAACCATCAGCCCCATCTCGCTCATCTTCAAGCCTTCGATTACCCGGTGGCGAAACTCACCCCTGTTAAATCGCATGACTGCCTGAAGCAGCTGGACAACGGTTTCGTGGTGCTGGTCATGCTCCTGCGGTTCACTACCCTGGCAGAAGGCTTTCTGTCGGTTGTTGCCATCGTCGTTCATGACGCCAATAATCCTCCTTTCTCAAACGTGCTATGAAGGATGAGATCCCGCACAAAAAAATAATTAGGTTACCAATTAAATAGGCAACCTAATTATATGATCTTTCCGATTTATATGTCAATTAAAACATATCTAATAAAGTCCAACAATATTTTGTTCATGGATCAGCTGTGCTTGCATGACCAGAATTCCGCAGCAGACGTTTGACCGTCGCCGCAAACAATATGCAGCAGGTGACCGCTGCGCAGGCGTCTGCAATCGGCTCGGCCATAATGACGGCATCGGCTTTGGGCGATATGAACTCCGGCAGCACAAAAACCAAAGGAATCAGCAAAATGATTTTACGCAGGACGGCAATAAAGATGGACACCTTAGCCTGCCCAAGCGCAAGAAACATCTGCTGCAGCGCCAGCTGAATGCCGTAAATGCACGTCCCCAGGAAAAAGACCGGCATCAGCCTTTCCGTCAGCGCAATCAATTCAGCCTGATCCGTGAAAATCATGGCGGGAAACCGCGGGATGAACACCGCTACCGCCCACATCACGATGCCGAGGACACCGCAAGCGGCCGTACAAAACCGGATCGCCGCCTTCACCCTTGCATAGTCTCCCGATCCATAATTGTAGCCGATGACCGGCTGCGCTCCCTGCGCAAAGCTGGATAAAGGCAGGGAAAACAGCTGCATGAGGCTGGTCAGAATGCTGATTGCGCCTACATACAAATCGCCGCCATACCGTGCTAGGGAAATATTAAATACGATCTGGATCAGGCTTTCCGTCGACTGCATGATAAAAGGGGACAGTCCCAGCGCAAGGATGCGGCACGCCATCCGGGGGTTCACCCGCAGGTTGCGGAGCCGAAGGCGGAGGTGGCTGCGCCTGGATGTAAGAAACGACAGCACCCATATAGCGGACGCAGTCTGGGAAATGACGGTTGCCAAAGCGGCCCCGCGAACTCCCATATGCATCGGAAATATAAAAAGGGGTGCCAGGATGGCGTTCAGCACAGCTCCCGCACAGACCGTGGCCATTGCCGTTTTCGCAAAACCCTGAATGGAAATAAAAGAATTCAGCCCAAGGGACATCAGCACGCTGACCGTCCCCAGCAAATAGATGCCCATATAATCACTGGCATAGGGCAGTGTTGTACCGCTCGCTCCGAAGGCGATCAACAGGGGACGGTGAAAACACAGCAGCACCGCCGTCAGCACTCCCGAGACGAGCAGGAGCATCAGACAGCAGCTGCCCAGCAGCTTCTCCGCTTCCTTGGGTTTCCCTTCCCCCAGCTTCATGGAGGCCAGCGGAGCGCCGCCAAGGCCGATGAGGGCCGCAAACGCCGAGATGGTCATGATCAGCGGGAAGGCAATGCCCAGTCCGGTTAATGCAAAGGTACCGCCTCCCGGCATCCTGCCGATCAGCATCCGGTCGACGACATTGTACAGCGCGTTGACGATTTGAGCCGCAATCGCCGGAAGTGCAAGAGACAACAGCAGCTTGGGGATGCTCCCCGCGGCAAACCGGCTGCTCATTTCATCATGGTTGATTGTAAATCATTCCTTTTCGCTCGTAGTTTCCGTAGAAATGCGCATTTCCATCTTTCATTATATCAGACTGAAATCGCATGAAAACACGAGTTTTAAGGCATCTATGCGGCCGTGTAAGGGTTGTAAAATATAAAAATAATGAGGAGATACACGTCTGAATTCAAAACGCTTTAAAAGCAAAAATAGGAGGTCTGAGAGGGTGCAGGTTTAATGTATTTTTTCTTGTAACCTCATTAAAATAATGCGTTCCAGTCTGCCCGGTTACCCCCTGTCATCCATCAATTTCCCCTGCGTAAACGCGATCCATTCCCGCGCGGCATAGGACAGGTAACGGTCCCTGCGCCAGATCATCCCCAGCTGCCACGGAATAACCGGTTCCACCAGCGGCATAATACGGATCCGCTCCCGGTTGATTTCCCGGCAGATCGTTTCCGGCAGCAGGGCGATGCCCAAATTGGCGGCGACCATGCCGCTGATCAAGTCCCATTGGGAGCTTTCGTAGACGATATGCGGCTGGAAGCCGACCTTGACGCATTCCGTAATGATCCGGTCATGCAGCGCAAAGTCCTCCCGGAACAGCACGAAGTTCTCTTCCGCCAGATCGGCAAGACCGGCGCACTCGCGATGCGCAAGACGGTGAGACGGGTGCACCAGCAGCATCAGGTTTTCCCGGACGAACGAAAACGAGTGGAACAGCGAGTCGTCGGTCGGCAGCACCACAACGCCAATGTCGAGCAAACCGCTTTCTACGTCGACCTCCACCTTTTTGGCGCCGTCCTCAAAGATTTGCATCGTCACCTGCGGGTATTTCTGATGGAACTGCCCGATCACCTCAGGGAAAAAGCTCGATCCGACCATCGGCGGCAGGCCGAGGCGGATATGGCCCTTCTTCAGATTTTTCAAATCGCCGAGCTCGGAGGACAAGCTCTGGAACGACTTCACGATCGGCTGCGCCTGCTCGTAAATAATCCGGCCGGCATCGGTCAGCACCACCTTTTTGCCTGAACGGTCAAACAGGGTGACACCAAGCTCCTCCTCAATGTTGCGGATCGTTTTGCTGATCGACGGCTGCGTGATGTAGAGCGATTCCGCCGCCTTCGTAAAACTCTGCAGCCGGGCGACCTCCATAAAATACTGCAATTGGCGGATGTCCATACGTCGTTCTCCTTTTCCTTGAGTAAGTCTATCGGGGACATTTTACGTACTTGCCCATCATCCATTTCGATTTTCAACTTATACGTCATCCTTATGCCATAGCCAAATGGAATGATATCCATTCGATATATGCATTTTACCTATGAAAATTAATGCTGTAAAATTTTCATTATAAATGAAAGGAAGGCGAAAACAATTGATGAAGCATGCCGTCAAAGGGACCTTTCAGGTCGCCGTTTTAATGCTGTTTTCATATGCGATGAACCAGCTGGCCGGTCTGCTGCATCTGCCGGTGCCGGGCAGCATTCTCGGAATCATCGTGTTGTTTCTTTTGCTCGAATCCGGCGTCGTCAAGCTCGAATGGATCGAAGTCGGAGCAAACTGGCTGCTCGCCGAGCTCCTGCTCTTCTTTATCCCGGCCGCCGTCGGGGTGATGAAATATTTTGCGATGCTGGAGAGCGACGGGGTGCGAATCCTGCTCGTCGTTATTTTCAGCACGGTCGTGGTCATGGCCAGCTCCGGCTTGACCGCCGCACGCATTGCCAAACATAAAGAACGGAAGGTGTCATGATGATCGGTCTCATCTGTCTGCTGCTAACCCTCGTGATCTACATGGCAGCCAAACGATTGTATAAGCGGTATCCCAAAGTGTATCTGTCGCCGCTGCTGGTGACGCCCTGCATCATTATTATTTTCCTGCTGTGCACGCATATTCCCTATGAACATTACAATGCCGGCGGGAAATGGCTGAGCGATATGCTCCAGCCTGCGACAGTCGCCTTTGCGGTGCCGCTCTATAAAAATTTTAAAGTACTCAAAAAGCACGCCGTCGAAATCGTCGTCAGCGTGCTTACCGGTTCCTTCATGGCTATGATCTCTTCGGCGGTGCTCGCCAAAGGGCTGAAGCTGGACACTTCATTAGTGACCAGCCTGATCCCCCGCTCGATCACGACGCCGATCGCCATGAACGTATCGCAGGTCATCGGCGGGGTGCCGAACATTACGGCGGTCTTCGTCATTATGACCGGCCTGCTCGGCTCCGTGCTCGGGCCGATGATTCTGCGCCTTCTGCGGATCGAGAACGAAATCGCCCGCGGCGTGCTGCTCGGCACGAGCGCCCACGGGACGGGGACGTCCGTGGCCTTCGGCTTCAGCTCGATGAGCGGAGCGATCTCCAGCGTCTCGATGATTCTGGCCGCCTTGTTCACGCTCGGCGCGGCGCCGCTGCTCATGCTGATGTGGTAAGGAGTTAGAGGCGGACCGGCTTGCCGGTAGATGCCGAGGCCAACGCGGCACAAGTCACGGCCTGCGTCCGGCAGGCATCCTCATAGCTTGAAAGAATACGGGAGCGGTCTCCGGTGCGCAGCGCATGGAGAAACGCTTCCGTTTCGCGTACATAGGGGCTCCCCTGCTCCGCATATTCCGTCTTTACACCGGGCGCCGCCAGCTGCAGCCGCTGCGGGTTCCAATCGACGATCCCCCGGTCCGTATAGAATGTCAGTCCCGTCTGGCTCAGACCGCCACCTTCCGGCAGGACGCATGTGTTGGAGATGTTCGCTACCACGCCGCTCGCCAGGCGGAGCGTGACCGTTCCCACGTCGGCAACTTCCACCCCGTCCACCTGGCTCCGCTTGACCCGGTCCCCGTAAAGCGCATACACTTCTTCCACTTCGCCGGCTGTATACCGGAGCATGTCGACCATATGCGTCGTCTGCTCGATGAACTGCCCGCCGGAGCCGCTTTGCCGTCTCCACCAGGACACGCCCGGCATGCTGTCCATCCACCGCCCCAGCACCATGCCGGTCGTATGATTCGACAGCTCCTCCTTCAGCCGCGCCGCATTGTGCTGGTAGCGGAAATGGTAACCCACCGACGTCAACAGCCCCGTCTCGCGGACCCGGGCCAAAATTTGTTCCGGCAAGCTGGTGTCGAGCCCAAGCGGTTTTTCCACCAAAAACGGAATACCGCGCTCAATCAGCTTCATTTCGATTTCGCCGTGTGCCATCGGCGGCACGCAGATATACACCGCGTCGAGCGGCCCCGCGTCCAGCATGGCATCCAGATCCCCATATCCCTCGGCGCCGTAACGCCGCGCCATCCGGTCTGCTTTCTCCAGGCTTGTACCACAAACCGCCGTCAGCTTTACTCCATCCATCGCCGCCAAGTTGTCGGCATGTACACCGCTGAACCATCCGGTTCCGATCAATCCGATACGAAGTGTCATCCTGCGCGATCCCACCTTTATCCTGTTTTCTCCACTATACCGGGGGCCGTCCCGTTTGGCTACGATTTGTTGGGAACGCATCGCACGCCCTCGTATCCATCCCGTTCGCGGAACCAAATCCCGACGAGACCAAGCGGCCCGGAGGACCACTTCGCCGTGCCGCGTCTCGCCCGTCTAAGGCCTCCCGACTTTGAATCCCTTCCACTCATCCGGGAGCAGCCCCTGATAGTGCCGCTGGAGAAATCGGTCGTCGACCAGCACCAGCATGCCCGTATCCTGCTCGGAGCGGATCAGCCGCCCTCCGGCCTGCAGCACCTTATTCATCCCGGGGAATACGTAGGCGTAATCATACCCGCTTTTCCCGTTTTCATTGAAGTAATCCCGAATCAGGTTCCGTTCAAAACCGAGCTGCGGCAGGCCCACACCGACTACGACCACGCCTCCCAGACGGTCCCCCTGCAGGTCGATGCCTTCGGAGAAAATACCCCCGAGCACAGCGAAGCCGACGAGCGTATCCGCATTGTCCGCCTGGAACGCCGCGAGGAACCGCTCCCGCTCCTCCTCGGCCATTCCGGTATCCTGCACGATGATGCCAACCTCCGGGTGCAGCTCCGCAAAAGGCTCGACCACCATACGCATATATTGGTACGACGGGAAAAAGACCATGTAATTCGCTTTGCGCTCCGATATGAGGCCATGCAGCAGCTTCACCAGCGCGTCCCGGGTGTCGTCCCGGTCCCGGTACCTGGTGGACAGCGGCTCGATGCGCACATCCAGCTGCTCCCGGCTGAACGGCGACGGCACGGACAAGCTGTAGTCCTCCTCGCCGGCGCCCAGCATGTCCCTATAGTAGGACAGCGGAGACAGAGTGGCCGAGAAAAACACGGTCGAGCGGAAACCTTTTCCCGCCTGGGTGAGCAGGTAGGACGGATCCATGCAGAACAGCTTCAGCACGCAGTCGCCACCGTGAATCTCGGCATACGTCAAAAAGCGTTCGTCATACAGCTTGGCGATCCGGATATAATGCTGCGACACAAAATAAGCATCCAGCAGCTGCTCCTGCAGCCCGGGATCGCCTTTGGGAGCCAGCAGCTCCCGCTCGGCTTCGGCTATGAACAGCTCCAGCCGCTCACCCAGTTCCCGAGGCTGTTCCTGCCACTGCTTCTGGCGGACTTCGCCCATTTCCTTTTTCAGCTCGATAAAAAATTTATTGACCGCATCCGCCGCCTTCTGAACCCCGGCATCCACGCCCTTGTATCCGCGCTTCAGCTCGAGAAATGCCGCCTTGCCGATCTCAGCCGAGAACATGTCCCGGCCCCGATCAACGAGGTTATGGGCTTCGTCCACGAGCAGCACCGTCCGCCTCTTCTGCTCCTCGGGCAGCCGTTTGAACGAAACCCGCGGATCAAAGATGTAATTATAGTCGCAAATGACCGCATCCGCTGCGTAGGCCGCATCCAGCGAAAACTCAAAGGGACATACCTGGTGCTTGCGAGCGTAACGCTCGATGACGGCGCGGTCCATCACCGTTTCCTGGGACAGCATGTCCAAAATAGCCCCGTTGACCCGGTCGTAGTAGCCGTCCGCAAACGGGCAGGCGTCCTTCCGGCAGACCGTCTCCTCCTGAAAGCAGACTTTGTCCTTGGCCGTAATCGTCACCGTCTGCATTCGCAGCCCTTTGGCCTGCATCAGCGCAAAGGCCTGCTCGGCGGCCGTTCGGGTGATCGTCTTGGCCGTCAAATAAAAGATCTGTCCAAGCAGCCCCTCCCCGATCGCCTTCACGGACGGGAACAGCGTGGACATCGTCTTGCCGATCCCCGTCGGTGCCTTGGCAAACAGCTTCCGCTTCTCCTTCACCGCCTGATAGACCGCTCCCGCCAGCTTGCGCTGTCCTTCCCGGTAAGTGTCGAACGGGAACGGCAGCGCGCGGATGCTCTCATCCCGGAGATGCGCATTTTTCAGCCGGAGCGCGGCATACGGGGTATAGACCTCCAGCACCCCCATCACAAAGGCTTCGAGCTCCGCCAGCGTCAGCATCCGCCGGAAACGGCGCTCCGTGCCGGTATGCGTCTCGACGTAGGTGAGCTGCACCGTCATCCGGTCCAGGCCGTGGTCCATGGCATAAATATAGGCGTAAACTTGGGCCTGTGCCCAGTGAACCGGCTTTCCGTCCCCCTCCATCGCATCCAGGCTCGCAGCGGTCGATTTGATCTCATCGATCATCCAGCCGTCATCCGTTTGGATCAGGCCGTCGCATCTTCCTTCAATGACATAAGTCAGGTCCCCGAAGGATATCTCCCGCTTCAGGAACACCTCCTTCTGGTCGCCTTCCCCGTAAGTTTTCTGCACCTGCTGGTGAATTCGTGTGCCTTCAACCATGGCGGTGGCCGACCGGAATCCGGAATCGATATCCCCGCTTGAGAAAGCATATTCCACCAGCGGCCGGACCGATATCCGAACCTCCGCCCGCTCCCGGTTTTCTTCAGACATAGGATCACCCGTTCCCCTTGTTTTTCCCATCATACCATAATGGAGCGGGCAGTCCCAATGCGCTATCCACGAAAAAAGCCCGTGCCGCCCTGAAAAAGTGGCACGAGCTTTGTCTAATGAACTCATCCGGCAGCGGCAGGTCACGACGCCACCGTCTTCCTGCTATCTTCTCCGCGTCTCGGTCAGGCGGAACTGGTTGACAAGCTGAAGCAGCGATCCGGTGATGGACTCCACATTTTCCGATGTGCCGCGGACGTGCTGCATGTCCTCCTGCAGCTCCTGCAGGGTGCCTTCCACCTCTGCCGAAATGCTGCGGTTTTCGATGCTGACGGCGGCTACCTTTTCCATGATGCCCACCACTTCACCGACCATCTTGGTCTTGAGGCTGTCCTGGCTGCCAGCCTGTCCCAGCATTTCAGAGGCCGAAGCGACGATTTTCGTACCCTCCTCCACCGCCCGGCTGCCTTCGTCCATGGAGGCAAAGGCCAGTTCCACCTGCCCGCCGATCTGCCGCAGTGTCCGCTGG
>NZ_MBRK01000001.1:6691503-6752066 GCF_002224835.1 Paenibacillus sp. SSG-1 | reverse complement strand
GGCTGGCGGTTTCCCCCCGCCACTACCGAGAAACCTTGACCGTGCTCGCCCGCCCTCGCCGCTTCGATCGACGCGTTCAGCGATAACAGATTGGTCTGCTTGGAAATGTTCTCGATGGCCGTCAGCAGGCCGGCAATATCCCGCGTCGTTTCCATAAACGTCCGAATGGTCCGGTTGCTCTCCTCCACCTTGTCCTGGATTTGCTTCATCTTGTCGCCGATATGCTGCACTTCGCTTTGCGCCACCGCAATTTGCTGAGCAGCCGCCTCTTCGATTTCCCGCAGGGTAACGCTCATCTCCACCGACACGTCCTTGGCCACGTCAATATCCTTCAGCTGGCCGCGGATGCCGCGGATCATGCTGTGAACCTTCCCGCTCACCCGCTCCGTGGAGCTGGCGGTCGACTGGGCCGTCGCATGCTGTACGTGCTGGCTGTCCTGAACGTCCTGCGCCGCCTGCTTAACCTGCAGCATGATGCCTTCCAGGGCATCGATCATGCTGTTTACCCATTTGCCGAGCTCCTTGGCCTCGTCATCCGCAAATTCGCGCAGGTCCAGCCGCTGCGTCAAATCCCCTTTGCCTTCGGCATTGATTCGGATGAACCGGCTCAGGCTGCGTAAATGCTCCGCCGTCCGCCGCGTCCCCCTGCGTTCAAGAACGGAGACCGCGATCCAGCCGAACAGCACGTTTGCCGCCAGAACCATGATCAGCCCCGTGACCGGAGGCAGACTCCAGGCCAGCAGACCGAATAGAAGACCGTTCAGCACCACGCCCGCCAGGCCTGTCATCAGATGCATTTTCTTCATCTTCCAACCGAAGCTCCGGAAGCGGTACACTTCCTCCAAATCCCCTTCGCACATCATCCCCCATACGTCCGGGCAATGCGGAAGCTGAAAAGTAACCCCTTTACCGATCACCGGAATGTGCCGGTAGTCCGAATATCCCGGAAACTCCACAAACAGATTGCTTCCGTTCTGTATCGTGTTAGCCACCCCTGGATGCAGTTCTCCCGTGGCCGGGTCCTTGAACACCAGCTCCAGCTCGGTATGGTTCTTTACCTGAACCGTCCCGTAGTCGGTCCGTACCCCTTCTTTCAGGTTATCGCCGTGCGTAAAGGTAAAGTCCTCGAAGCGGCTCCGCGACAGCGCCGTTCCGGGCGCAATGTTCTTGCTCAGTCCCGGCTTGGCCATGAAAATGTAGTTATCGCCTGAATCGGGATATACATGCCCCTGCTCCCGCTGGATCAAGTCGCCCAGGACATCGTTTGGAACCCGGCCGCACAGCGCCCCTTTCCACTCACCGTCATTCATGACCGGCAAAATAAACATCAGCGTCATCGCGTCGTGAAACGCCGAAGTGCTCGGGCCGACCTCTAATGTGGCCGGGTCGGAATAGGGGCCGAACAGGCATGGATTCCCCTGCAGCGTATACTTCAGTCCCGGCTCGATCAGGCCCTCCCGGCTGCAGCTTGCTCCGATGCGGGACGGATGGGTGGAGTACACCACCTTCATGTCGTCACGAATCAGGAAAATCTCCGAGAAATCGGCACCTCTCTTCATATAGGAAGCGAACAGCGGCTCCAATACAGCGGCCCCGGCAGGATCCTGGACGATATGGCCAAAGTTTGGGCCAAGCTGTATGCTCAAGCGCTCCAAATGGGACCAATACTCCGTAACCCAGCTCTCTAATATTTGTATACGATTCTGGGCGATTCCCTCAAAAATGTTTTCGATATCCTCTTTCAAATGACGGTTTAACCGGTACGACCACCAGAGTGGCAGCCCCGTTGTAAAGCCAAGCCAGTCAAACATCCCCCTCAACCCCTTCATCTAACATTACATCGCGTGTTAACTTATTTAACACAATATGGTTTTCGCACATTTTACCTAAAATACAGGCCCGGTTCAACACAATATTTTACAGTTTTTAGGGGGTTATTGACCGTTGGGAAATAAGCAGTGTACCGCCGTGTTTAGCGGTGTGTCATGGTGTTACGGCCCAGTCCGCCGTCATCCGGCGGATCGGAAATCCGGACGTTTTCAAAGAATGCTTCAGAGGAGCGGTGGAAGCGGTTCATTTACTTCCCAATATGGTAAATGATAACTAGAAATGACAAGGATTCGCCTTTTGACATCTTTCTGAGCCGAAGGCATAATAAACCTATTGCCCTCGATTCCATGCGACAAAAGGGCTCAAGCAACCGCAGGATATTCAATTTTATGCGCAATCATCCAGCTTTTCGCGCGATATACTCAGCTGCCCGGCTTAGATCAGCCAGGTCAGCCCGTCATTAAAAGGAAGGAAGTTGGTAACGTGTCTTCACTTCGTGGATTTCTGCGAAAACCGTTTGTCTTATTCACCATTCTTTTACTTTTAAAGGGGTATTTGGCATGGGCCGTTACGTTTAATGACCTGATGCCCTGGAAGCCCATCATTACCGAAATTCCGTTTATTTGGCTCGTGTTCTGTCTGATTGAGTGGTTTGCCGGCAAGCGGAAATTCGGCGCTTATGTCATCGCCAACCTGCTGCTGACCACGATCTTTTTCGCCGTCATTATGTACTTCAAATATTATGGCGTCATCGCGACTTACCATGCCCTGGAGCAGGTTAACCAGGTTACGGCCGTCCGCAACAGTGTCTTTTCGCTGATGGACCCTTACTATTTGCTGATCTACGCCGACATCGTCGTGATCTTTGTCATCATGGTACGGGGCCGTAAAGCGCGGCAATGGAAGGATCAGACCAGCCGCCGGGCCCGCCGGAGCGTCGTTACCGTGCTGTTCATCCTGTCCCTCGTGATCTGCCTGTTTAATATCGTTCCGAACCGGGCCAGCATGAACGAGATCACAAAAGCCCAGCAAATGGGCATTTTGAATTATGAAGCGTATACGATTTTCTCCAAGAAGAAAGAGGACATCGTTCCGCTGAACAGCATTACCCAGGCCTCGATCGATGAGCTCAAAGGCATCAAGAAGACCGATCAGCCGCAGCATTTCGGGGATGCCAAAGGCAAGAACGTCATCATTATCCAGCTGGAATCGTTTCAGAATTTCCTGATCAACCTGAAGATCGACGGCCAGGAAATTACGCCTAATATGAACAAGCTGGCCAAAGAGCAGTACTACTTCCCGAACTTCAACCAAATGGTCGGCCAAGGCAATACATCAGATGCCGAATTCGTCGTGAACACCTCGTTCTATGTTCCGCCGAGCGGAGCAGCCACGCAGAACTATGTCGACAAGAAGCTGCCGAGCCTGCCGAGGCTGATGGAGAGCAACGGTTACTCGACCGCGACCTTCCATACGAACGACGTGGAGTTCTGGAACCGCGGGGAGCTGTATTCGTCCCTTGGCTTCCAGCATTATTACGACAAGTCCTTCTTCGGTGACGAAGATTCCTTCTTCTTCGGCCCATCGGATGAAGTGCTGTATAAGAAGACTGCCGCGAAAATGAAGGAAATGGACCAGGAAGACAAACCGTTCTATGCCCAGGTCATCTCGATGTCGGCGCATCATCCGTTCACGATTCCGGAGAGAAAATACCACATGCAGCTCCCTGAGCGATACGACGGTACGTTTGTCGGGGATTATATCCGCGCCCAGAATTATGCGGATTATGCGCTGGGCCAGTTTATCGATGAACTGAAGACTAACGGCCTCTGGGAAGACAGCCTCATCGTCATCTACGGGGATCACATGGGACTGCCGCTGTACTCCCTGGACCGTGATGATAAAGAATTGATGAAGGAAATTTACGGACATGAATATTCCTATTCGGATATGATTAACATCCCGCTGATTCTGGCGGGCGGCTCGATCCAACATCCGGAAGTGAACAACACGGTGGGCGGACAGGTCGACATCCTGCCGACGGTCGCCAATCTGACGGGCGTTTCCGTCAAAGACCATATTCATTTCGGACAGGATCTCTTAAATCAGAGCTATAATCTGATTCCGGAGCGTTATTATTTGCCGACCGGTTCCTTCCTGACCGACAATGCGCTCTTCGTGTCGGGAGCCGGATATGAGGATGGAGCGCAGTACCCGCTGAGCGGCCGAACCTCAGTGGACGGCGGCACTACGGAAGAGGAATATAACCGGGCGCTTAAGCTCCTTAATTTGTCCGACAGCTACGTGAATCAGCAGCCGCTTAAATAGAGAATGGCCTCATGCATATCAAGCCTTGCCTGTACAATTACGGGCAGGGCTTTTATTTTTCACCTTTGTTATCAATGTGTTATCTATTTTTCACGCACCCTATCTCCACACCAAGACGGGTATACCATCTATAATCATCATATTTTCACAACCGCACACTTGATCTTCAGACGCATTTTGTTTATAACAAGTATATAAAGTTATCATAACTAAATAACGAAATACGCTAACAAAATAACACAAGAAGAGGTGCACACGGTGAATTTAATGCGCAATAACTTGCTGGAAGGATATATCGGCGGCATGACCTGGGGATGGACCGGCATCCGGGGAACATGGAACACCCCTGAGGCCGGACATTCGATGGAGGAAATGGTAAAACGCCTCGGCGTGAACTGGACGGCCGTCACCTTTGCGGCCCTGCAGGATACGGCCCATTCGACGGAAATCCACTTTGCGGAAGAGCCGACCGTAACGGATGAAGAGGTTCGCCATGCGATTGCCTCCGCCAAACGTCTCGGCTTGCGCGTCTGCCTGAAACCGGTCGTCAACTGCACCGACGGAACTTGGCGGGCCCATATTAACTTTTTCGATATTGACGTGCCTTGTGAACCGAAATGGTCCGAGTGGTTTGACTCTTATACCCGGTTTATGCTGCACTATGCGGCTATGGCCGAGGAAACCGGCTGCGAAATGCTGTGCATCGGGTGCGAGATGGTGCAGACCGACCGAAGGGAACGGGAATGGCGCGAGCTCATCCGCCAGGTTCGGCAAGTATACTCCGGCATCGTTACCTATAACTGCGACAAATATCAGGAAGGCCAGGTGGCATGGTGGGATGCCGTGGATGTCATTTCATCCAGCGGCTATTACCCGATCGACAGTTGGGAAGAGCAGCTGGACCGCATTGAGCCGGTCGTCCGCCGGTACGGCAAGCCCTTCTTCTTTATGGAGGCGGGATGTCCCAGCCGGACCGGTTCGAGCCGGATTCCAAACGACTGGGGACTGCCCGGAGACCCAAACGAGGACGAACAAGCCGCTTATTATGAGCGGATGTTTGAAGCCTGCGCCAGCCGTTCATGGGTGGGAGGATTTATGCTGTGGGACTGGCCGGCGGCGCTATATGCACCGGGGGATGCCGCAGGGAATGATGATTACTGCCCTTATGCGAAAAAGGCGGAGGGCCTCATCCGCGATCATTACACGGCACAAATCCGCGAATTCGATGGACTGCCTGCCCAGCCGTAAGCGATCTAAAGGGCGCACAGGAAGATTGAACCTCGCGATTTCAGCTCTTTCAACTCGCACAACGGCAACCCTGTGCACTTTCCGGAAACTTCGAAACTTCCTTTATCGATAAAAAGCATCCCGCCTGTTGGGCGGGATGCTTTTTTTGTTATGACCGGCTGAGATTGTATCGTACCTGCCGTGATGTCAGCTCCCGGAGCCATCCGGCGCCTGCGCCGTGGAATCACGGTAGACGATATCGCCGGCGAGCAGGATTTTTTCCAGAGGCGTATCCGCCTTGTCCATTCGTTCGAGCAGCTTCTCGACAGCCCGGCGGCCCATCGCCTCCTTCGGAACATGAACGGTCGTCAGGGACGGACTGCCCTTGGCCGCATCGGCGATATTGTCAAATCCGGAGACCGACACCTCCTCCGGAACCCGCACGCCAAGCTCGATCAGGATATCCCGGGCCGTCAGCGCAATCGCATCGTTGGCGCAGACCAGTGCGGTCGGCAGCGATTTGGATTTGATTTTCCGCGAGATCCACGACCGGATCTCGGGCTCGAAGCTGCCGTTCTCCAAATCGGGAAGCGGAATGACCAGCCCTTCCTGGCTCGGCAGCCCCTGCTCATCCAGCGCCGTCCGGTACCCGATGGAGCGGTCCCGGAAGCTGCGCGAATACCGGTCGTTTCCGATGAACTGCAGCCGCTGATGGCCGATGCCGATTAGGTGGGTCGTCAGCCGGGCCATCACATCCATATTGTTCGCAAAGACCGTGTCGGACGGAATGAGCGGATCCTCCATGTCGACCAGCACGATCGGCAGCCCCATCCGGTGCACCTCCAGCAGCAGCGGCGTGGAAATTTCCCCGACCCCAATGAGTCCGAGAATCCCTTCCGGATTCAGGAGACTGACAAAGTTGTCCACGTTCTGCTCAGAGATGATCACCATGCCCAGTCCCCGTTCCTCAAGGCTGATCGAAATCCCCTCCATAATCTTGCCCCAGTACAGCGATTCCCTGTTCTGAAAACGGATATTGGGCATCAGGACGATCACGGAATGCTTGGCGCCGCTGCGCTTAAGCGTGTTAGGTTCCGTGCGGGGGCTCCTCATATAGGCTTTCTTTTGCGAAAAATAGCCGAGCTGGGAAGCCGCCTGGATCACCCGCTCCCGGGTCATTTCATTAACTCCGCCCTTGCCGGACAGCGCTTTGGATACAACGAACTTCGAAACGCCCAGGTGGTCGGCGATTTGCTGCATCGTAATCTTTTTGGCCATCGTCTTTATTTCACCTCAAATAAACTGTCATTCATATTACGAATATCGTAAAGGGCTGCATCGGGCGTGCCGCTTCCAAGGCGGTTTAGACGCCGGTGATGCTCCGGGTCCGGATACAGCCGTTTCTGGAACCATGTTTGTTAGTCTGCGGAATCAACAACATTATAACAAAATGGACGCTGGCATTATATAGAGACGATAACGAAGATCAGAGAAAGCTGGATTTATCCAGATTTAGGGTAAAAAGAATTGACTCTCACCACACAATTGTATACATTTGTATACAAACAGCATTACACGTATACACATCCACTAATTCTAAGGAGTGACGTCAATGAAAGAAGATATGAACAACGAGGGCGGCCGCTGGGAGCGAGGCGACCGGCGCGGCGGGGGCCGCGGACACGGGCACCACGACCACGGCCGGCGCGGCAAAAGGGAGCATCACGGCGACGACGAGGGCGGCCGGAGCTTTCAGAGCGCCCAGACGTTTCGGCGCGGCCGCGTGCTGATGTTTCTGGAGCGTATGCAGGTCATGCGCAGCACGCTGATGCAGCAGCTGAGCCAGCCCGAGTTCCAGCCGATCCAGCAGGTCATTACCGGTGAGCTGAAAGCCGTTGACCAGATGATCCAGGAGTACATCCATACGTTCGAGCTGCGTGAAACGGCGGATGGCGGAGCCTCGGGTTCTTCGCCGGGAGGCCAGGCGCAGGCTGCCGATTCTAATACCAAGTGAGGTCCCGCCCATGTGGAAACTGATGATATCCTACCTTCGTCCGTATAAGGTGTCGGCCCTGCTGGCTCCTCTGCTGATGCTGCTTGAGGTATCCATGGACCTGCTGCAGCCAGCGCTGATGGCGAACATCGTTAATAAAGGAGTTATCCCCGGCGATCTTGCGTACATCGAGCGAACGGGTCTTCTGATGATCGGGGTTGCCGTAGTCGGCCTGCTGGGCGGCGTGGGGTGCACCATCTTTTCAACTTATGCCTCTCAGCATTTCGGCACCGATCTCCGGGACCATCTGTTCCGGAAAATACAAACCTTTTCCTTCCGCAATCTTGACGAGCTGAAGACCGGATCGCTGATCACCCGGCTGACGAATGACGTCGTTCAGCTGCAGACAGTGGTCCAGATGATCCTGCGGAGCATCCGCTCCCCGCTGCTGTTCCTCGGCAGCCTCATCCTGGCCCTCTGGATCAGTCCCCGGCTGACGCTGGTCCTGGCGGTATCGATCCCTGTCCTGGTCGTCTTTCTGGTGCTGCTGATCCGGAAGTCTTTTCCGCTGTTCGGCCGGGTTCAGTCGATGCTGGACCAAGTGAACGGCGTCCTGCAGGAGAACCTCGCCGGCATTCGGGTCGTCAAGGCCTTCGTCCGCGCAGGTTATGAACGCAAGCGCTTTGCCGGCGCTAACGGTGATTACACGAAGGAGGCCATCTCGGCCAACCGGCTCTTGGGGCTGAACATGCCGGTCATGACGCTGATCCTGAATTTGAGCATCGTCGCGGTGCTCTGGTACGGGGGTGCCCTTACCCGTGACGGATCCCTTCCCGCCGGCGATTTGATCGCTTATATCAATTACGTGACACAGCTCCTGTTCGCCATGCTGATGGTAAGCAACATGCTGACCTTCATCTCCCGGGCCAGAGTCTCCGCGGCCCGGGTGCAGGAAGTGTTTGACGCGCAGCCGGACATTGTCGATCCCACCGGCGCCCAGGCCAAGGAACCGGCGGCCGCGGACGTGGTCTTCGAGAATGTATCCTTCGGTTACGGGGAGCATCCGTATGCCGATCCGGTGCTCAGTGGGATCAGCTTTACAGCCAAACCGGGACAGACGACCGCCATTCTCGGCGTTACCGGATCCGGCAAATCCTCGCTCGTACACCTGATCCCGCGGCTCTATGACCCCACCGGAGGCCGCGTGCTCATCGGCGGCACGGATGTCCGCGACATCCCGCTGGACATCCTGCGCGGGATGGTGGGCATGACGCTGCAGCAGTCCGTGCTGTTCAGCGGCACGGTGCTGGATAACATCCGTTACGGCCGGCCCGCCGCTCCGCTGGAGGAAGTGACTGCGGCGGCCAAGGCCGCCCAGGCCCACGATTTTATCATGCAGATGCCGGATGGCTATGAGACCGTGATCGGGCAAAAAGGCGTCAACCTGTCCGGCGGGCAGAAGCAGCGCCTGTCGATCGCCCGCGCGCTGCTCGTTAAGCCGCGGATCCTCATCCTGGACGACAGCACGAGCGCGGTCGACGTCGGCACGGAATCACGCATCCAGGCGGCGCTGAAGGAGCTGATGAGCCGCAGCACCAACATCATCATCGCGCAGCGGATCAGTTCAGTCATGGAGGCCGACCAAATTCTGGTGCTGGAGAACGGCTCCATTGCCGCCCGGGGGACCCACGAAGAACTGCTGCGGACCAGCGCGATCTATCAGGATATTTACCGTTCGCAGCGGAAGGAGGAAGATACGCATGCCGCAGCCAACTAAACCCGCCGGCGCTGAAGCCGGCCGCGGGGGCCCTCCCATGATGGGCCATGGACCCGGCCGAAACATGGTCATGCAGAAAGCCAAGCCCAAGCAGGCTGGTGCTACCCTCAGAAGACTGTGGGCCTATCTGAGCCGGCAGCAGTTCGGGTTGATCATCGTATATATTACGACCATTCTCAGCGCGGTCATTTCCCTGATCGGCCCTTTCCTGCTCGGCAAAGCGATCGACCGCTTCATTATGCCGAAGGAGCATGAAGGCTTCTGGTCGCTCTGCTTGCTGATGATCGGCATCTATGCACTGGGCAGCGTCGTTTCCTGGATTCAGGTGTACGTCATGACGGCGGTCTCCCAGCGCACCGTCTTGGCTCTCCGCCAGGACCTGTTCGATAAATACCAGCAGCTGCCGCTGCGCTTTTTTGATACCCATCCGACCGGAGAGCTGATGAGCCGCACGACCAATGACATCGAGAACGTGTCGAACACGCTGAACCAGAGCGTAACGCAGCTCCTGAACAGCATCATTACGCTGGCCGGGTCGCTGGTCATCATGCTGAGGCTCAACCTGCCCCTTACACTCGTCAGCCTCATCAGCATTCCGCTCGTGCTCGTGGCAACACGTCAAATCACGCGGCTGACCCGAAAGCTGTTCAAAGCCCAGCAGCAGCACCTCGGCGAGCTCAACGGCTTTATTGAGGAGACCGTCAGCGGGCAGAAAATCGTCAAGCTGTTCCGGCGGGAGCCTGTCGCGGTCGAGCAGTTCCAGAAGATCAACCACAAGCTGAATCAGGTCGGCATCCGCGCGCAGATCGCCTCCGGCATGGTCGGGCCGGTCATGAACATGGTGAACAACCTCAGCTTCGCCCTGATCGCGGCGGCCGGCGGCTGGATGGTGTTGCAAGGGCACACCTCCGTCGGCATCGTCGTCAGCTTTCTGAACTACTCCAAGCAGTTCGGCCGGCCGATCACCGAACTGGCCAACCAGTTCAACCTGATGCAGTCCGCCATTGCGGGTGCCGAGCGCGTATTTGAGATTTTCGACCTCGACACCGAGTATACAGAAGACCACAAGCGGGCCGTCGCGGAGCTTGGAGAGGTAAAGGGCAGCGTCGAATTCCGGAATGTAACTTTCTGCTATAAACCGGGAACGCCGGTGCTGCAGGACGTATCCTTTACCGCCGAGCCCGGCCAGATGATCGCCCTCGTCGGCCCTACGGGTGCAGGCAAAACGACAATCATCAACCTGCTGACCCGGTTTTACGAGATCGACCAAGGCGACATTTGCATCGACGGGGTGAGCATCCGCGATATGGATAAAGACAGCCTGCGGAGCAAGGTGGGGATCGTCCTCCAGGACGCCTACGTTTTTTCCGGCAGCATCCGCGAAAACATCCGGTTCGGACGGTTGGATGCGACCGATGCCGAAGTGGAGCATGCCGCCAGGCTGGCGAATGCTGACCGCTTTATATCCCGTCTGCCGGACGGGTATGATACCGTCCTGGCCGCCGAGGGCAGCAATCTCAGCCACGGCCAGCGCCAGCTGCTGACCATCGCCCGGGCGATCCTCGCCGATCCGGCCATCCTCATACTGGACGAAGCCACCAGCAGCGTCGATACCCGGACCGAAATGCATGTCCAGGAAGCGATGCAGACGCTGATGAAGGGACGGACCAGCTTTGTCATCGCCCACCGGCTGAGCACGATTCAGGATGCGGACCGGATTCTGTTCATCCACGGCGGACGCATTGCCGAGCAGGGGGACCACCGTCAGCTGCTGGAAGCCAAAGGTTTTTATTATGACTTGTACACCAGCCAGTTTCAGCGGGCGATATAACTTATTGGGTATAAGAAAAACGTCTATCGACGTACCTTCAAAGAAGACAGACCGCGTCTAAAGGAAGTTTTTCTTGCGAGATCAGGAAGCAGAAGCTCCGAAATTTATACTTTCTGATCTCTTAAAAAAACTCCGGATGCCTTCACAGGCGCTTCCGGAGTTTTTTTCGAATGAACGATGTTGTCAGGTCAGGATTTAACCCTCCACGGGGGTCAGAACAGCCTGCGGCTCCGATCCGGGAATCATCTCCTTTTCCGTCCCCTTCCCTAACCGGATATAACGCCCAATAAATTGGCGTATCTTGCGTTCGTACTCTTTTTTGTCCACAAAATAAGCGTTCGCATGCGAAGCCCCCTGAACCACATAGACTTCCTTATCCCCTGCCGCGGCATCCACAAGACGGTGCAGCATCGCGTATGGGACAAAGGTATCGCGGTCCCCGTGAATAAACAGAATCGGGAGCTTCGTCACGGCGACCTGCTTCAACGCTGAGGCTTCTCCGAAGGAGTATCCTGCCCGCAGCTTGCACATCAGGCTGGTTGCCGGCAGCAGCGGAAATGGCGGGAGCTTATACATCTGCTTGAGCTGATGGGTCAAAATGTCACGCACTGACGTGTAGGCACAGTCCGATACGATGCACTTCACCTGACCCGGGAGCTCCTCCCCGCTTACCATCAGCACCGTCGCTCCGCCCATGGATACGCCGTGCAGTATGATTTCCGCCCCGGGTCCGCTGCGGTCAATGACCGTGCCGATCCACCGCATAATATCCCTGCGGTCCGGCCATCCAAACCCGATGTAATTCCCTCCGCTTTGGCCGTGCCCCCGGTTATCCGGCATCAG
Organism: Paenibacillus sp. SSG-1; assembly: GCF_002224835.1. Classification (NCBI taxonomy): domain Bacteria; kingdom Bacillati; phylum Bacillota; class Bacilli; order Caryophanales; family Paenibacillaceae; genus Paenibacillus; species Paenibacillus sp. SSG-1. Next base: position 6,740,237 of record NZ_MBRK01000001.1, on the reverse strand, counting down.
CACGTTCATGCCCATCTCATGGTACAGCTTAGCAAAAGCCCCCATTTCCCGGCCCTGGCTGGAATAGCCGTGCACGACGATGGCGGTTTGGCGGGCAGGCGTCGCTGCGGGGATGAAATATCCTTTGAGGGCAATACCGTCCGAGGACGTCAGTTCCAACGTCTCTACAGGCTGGCTGCGGAGCCACTCCTCCTCAAGCTCCCAGGGGTGCTCTTCTTTGACCAGCGCCGGATCGGCTTCCAAAAACTCCTTCGTGCTGCGCTTGATGCCCACATTATAAAAATAAGCACTTGCCGCGGCCAGCAGCAAAACGATCACGGCCAGGCAAATGATGGCGACCCATACGGCGGTGAACATGATGGTGATCTTTCCCTCCCGGTCTTAGGCGATTATTGGATATGTATAAAATAACATTCCGCAGCACGGCATACAATGGCGGTTCTGCGTCCGTTCCTCACGATCACGCAAAAACAGCCCTTTCGGTCCATCACCGAAAGCGGCTGTTCGCTGTGCTGCAGGATCGTGCTACTTTTTGTTCTTCGCCATCGACCGCAGCGCTTCCCGGTAGGCGTTGTCCGTACTGTAGTCCGGCTTTGGCGCCGGGGGCTCCTCCTCCTTGGCCGGCGTGCCTCCGGCGAACTGCCGGAGAGCATCGCGGTAAGCCCGGTCGCCCTGCTGCTCCGCAGCCTGCGGCCTCCGGGTTGTCACCGGCACCGGCTCGGGTCTTCTTACCGGTTCAGAGGTCACCGGTCCGGTGGTTGCCGGCGGCGGTTCTGCCGCCTTCACTGGTTCAAGATGCGCAGCTGGCTCCGCCGCCTCTGGGTTGTTTGGGGCGGATTCCGGAGCATCCTTTTTTTTCGCCGTTTTCTTGGACATTCGGGCATTGTAAATAAAAAGAAAAACCAGGGCGAGGACAGCCAGAACGATAAAGGCGATAATCATAGCCTGTACCTTACCTTGCTGCCGAGGAGAATCGTCCGGCCAATTCGGCTACGCGCTTGCCTAATGCTCGGCCCAGGGCGAGGTCGTTTTCGCCGGGCAGGTTTTTGGGATCGTCATCCGAAAGCTCCACGGGACACGTCACACCCACGCCGTAATACGATCCGTACAGGGCATTCTCCGGTATGTTTCCGGGAAGACCGACAACGATCATGCCGTTGTGAAGCATCGGCGTCAGCAGGTTGATCATGGTGGATTCCACCCCTCCATGCACGGTTGCTGTCGTGCAGAATACGGCCCCTACTTTGTTGACCAGTTTGCCCTGCGCCCACAGGTAGCCGAGCCGGTCAATCCAATTTTTGAGTCCTGAGCTGATGGTTCCAAAATGCCCCGGGCATCCCCATACGATGGCGTCCATATCCTCAAGTTTATAAATGTCCGCTTCATTGACGTGAGCGATCTCTGCTTCAGCTCCGTCTACGCCCTTAGCCCCTTCCCATACGGAACGCGCCAAGGCTTCCGTGTGGCCGTTTTCGCTGTCGTAAACCACGTACACTTTCATGCATAACTCCCCTTTCATCAACTGGATTTCTTATTTATCCCCAGGGCAGCGTTCCTTTATCCTAGCAGTGATCCGGGAAATTCCTCTGCTGAATATGAATGGGGCAATTAGGAGATGCTCTTGGATATCTGTTTTCAATCGATAACTAGGAAGCAACTTTAGGAGGGATCATGCTTTTATGAACTCGCGTGCACTGCTGGTCAACGTTGTAGTCGTCATCATTGTGCTCGTCCTAGGCGGCGCGGCCATTTATTACTACAACCAGACGTCCAACTACATTAAAACCGACAACGCCCAAGTCACCGGACAGGGGGTATCCATCACCGCACCAGCGGCCGGCAAGCTTACGACCTGGAACGGATCCGTCGGTAAATATTACAATTCCGGCGATGTCGTAGGAAGCGTAACTTCCGGAGGTACCCGGGTCGATATTTCGTTCCCTGTGAACTCCACCATCGTTCAGCAAACAGCGGTTCCCAATTCTTTTGTATCCCCGGGAACTTCGCTGGCAAGAGCCTTCAACCTGAACAACCTGTGGGTTACAGCCAATATTGAAGAAACCAAGCTGGATAAAATCAAGGTCGGCCAAACCGTCGACGTCTACGTTGATGCTTTTCCGGATACAACGCTAACTGGCAAGATCGATCAAATCGGACTGGCTACCGCGTCTACGTTTTCGCTGTTTCCAACGACTAATTCCAACGCCAACTACACCAAAGTGACGCAAGTCATCCCTATCGTCGTAACCATTGAAGGATATAAAGGCCTCGGGCTCGTTCCAGGCATGAATGCGACTGTCCGAATCCATATTTAGGGGGCTTGTCTAATGGAAAATATACACTTGGGGCGGACGTTGACGGTACTCATGCTTGGGGCGTTCGTCTCTATCCTGAACCAGACGCTGCTGAATGTGGCGATCCCCCACCTGATGAACGATTTTAACGTGTCCGCAACGACGGTGCAGTGGCTGTCCACCGCCTACATGCTGGTGAACGGCGTGCTCGTTCCGGTCACGGCTTTTCTGATTGAGTCCTACGGGACCCGGGTGCTCTTTATTACGGCCATGAGCCTATTCACCATCGGGGCGGTGCTCTGCGCCGTCAGCACCAACTTTCCGCTGATGCTGTTCGGCCGCGTTGTGCAGGCCAGCGGGGCAGGGATCATTATGCCCGTCGTGATGAACGTGTTCCTGACGGTGTTCCCGCCCGAAAAACGCGGGACCGCGATGGGCATGATGGGGATTGCCATGATGTTCGCACCGGCGATCGGACCGACGTTATCGGGATGGATCGTGGAGCACTATACGTGGCGCATCCTGTTTTTCATGGTCATTCCGCTGGCCGTTCTTGATATACTGTTCGCCCTGAAGTGGCTGAAAAACATCAACCGCCTGACCAAACCGAAATTCGACTTCTGGGGCGTCGTCTTCTCTACCCTGGGCTTCGGGATCCTGCTGTACGGATTCAGCTCCGCCGGAGACAAGGGCTGGACCAGCTTTACGGTGCTTGGCTCGCTGATTGTTGGCGCCATATTTATCATCCTGTTTATCGTGCGCGAGCTGAACATGGAATCGCCGATGCTCGATTTCCGCGTTTTTAAGTACGACATCTTCTCGGTTTCGACGGTCGTCGGCGGCCTCGTCAACATGACGATGTTCGGAGCGATGCTGCTGCTTCCGATCTACCTGCAAAATATCCGGGGGTTCACCCCGCTCCAGTCCGGCCTGCTCCTTCTGCCAGGGGCGATCCTGATGGGGATCATGTCCCCGATCTCGGGAGCGATTTTCGATAAAATCGGCGCACGGCCCCTGGCCATTATCGGGCTGCTCATCACTGCGGTCATGACCTTTGAATTCAGCCGGTTGACCGACGCTACGTCGTATTCGCATCTGATGATGCTCTACACGATTCGCAGCTTCGGCATGTCGCTGATCATGATGTCGGTGCAGACCGAGGGACTCAACCAGCTTCCCTACTACCTCGGAAGCCACGGAACGGCGATGTCCAATACGATGCGGCAGGTGGCCGGGTCGATCGGAACCGCGCTGCTGGTGACGGTGATGTCGACGCGGACCACTTTTCACATCGCGGAATCGTCCACGCTCTACAACGAAGACAATCCGTTCATCATGCAGGATATCGCTGCACTTGGGCAGGAGGTTGCCACCACCGCAGGGGTTCCCGCCGAGACCGGCGTATCGCTGGCACTGCAGTCAGTGCTGGGGCTGGTGTCGTCGAATGCAAGCATTAACGGGATTAACGACGCCTTTATCGTGGCGACCTGGTTCGCCATCGCCGCCCTGTTCTTTTCCCTCTTCCTGCGCCGGGCGCGCAAAGGCAAACGGTCCGGGAGCCCGGCTAAGCAGCCCTAAGCTTCTAGACCCAAAGCGCAGCACCAAGATATTGGGCCTCATGATCGGGGTACATATACAAAGCCGCTATCCCGCATGGGATAACGGCTCTTTTATTTTTCGGACAAGATTTGCTTTTTTTAGTCGTACAAGCAGAGCCCCTCTCATAGGATGTAACAATGCGACAGACCGATGAAGGGGGTTCTCTTTGAATGAGTGTATGGATCAGCCATTTCCTGCTTGGCCTTTCCCTGGCCGCTCCGATTGGTCCCATCAATGCGGCACAGATGGACCGCGGGCTGCGCGGAGGCTTTTTACACGCGTGGCTGGTGGGCCTCGGGGCCATGGTGGCCGACGGAATTTTTATGCTGCTTGTGTATTTCGGGGTCATTCATTTTCTTAACATTCCTTTTATGAAAACGTTTCTGCTGCTGTTCGGCTTTTTTATCCTGACTTATATCGGCGTAGAAAGCCTCCTGACCGCAGGAAAAGCGGGTATGGAAACCCGCAGCAGTAATGAATCGCATGTGAAATCCTTCAGCGCCGGCTTTATCATGTCCATCTCTAACCCGCTGTCTATCCTGTTCTGGATGGGGATTTACGGGTCGGTTCTCGCCGACATGATCGCTAAGTACGAAGCCAAAGAGGTGTTCTTGTACAGCTGCGCCATCATGGCCGGCCTCCTGCTGTGGGATGTGCTGATGGCAATCGTAGCCAGCATGTTCCGGCGGGTGCTTACGCAGCGCCTGGTCAGCGCGATTTCGGTCATTTCCGGCATTTCACTTATCGGATTCGGCCTCTACTTCGGATACGAGGCATACCGAATTTTGTTCGGGTCCTGATCGTCCTCGGGCCAGACTCTGCTTGCTCTTTGGTATCGTACGAGCTCTTCTTCGGCCCATCGGTCTTGTTCCAGAAATGGCGCATGACCAGCGTAACACAGCCAATCACGACGATAAATCCGAGACTGATGAAAAAACCGGGACGGCTGATTTTATGAAACAGCGTTCCGATCAGTGTCAAGGCGATCAGCGCCATGCCGATATACCGCTTGGCTTTGCCCCATCCGGTCAGCTCCAGCAGCTTGCCGGACGTGACGAGAATAAACATCCAGTTATACAGCAGCATCATGCCCGCAGCCGTCGTAATGTACTCATATACGCTTTTCGGCATCAGCAGAGCGGATACCACGGAAGCGAGGAGCCCCACAGCCGTCAGACCGATGGCCGGCAGGGGCTTTTTGCCTTCCTTCTTCTTGCCCTTGATGAAAAAGGGCGGTGCGTCCCCATCGCTGGCCAGCGTAACGATCATCGTCGTCACCGCAAACAGCGAGGCCGTCATCGTCGAGAAGCCGGCAATAATGAGGACCGCATTAAACAAATGCGGCACAAACGGAAGCTTATAATCGACAAGAGCCACCACAAACGGGCTCTCCTCGGCGGCATAGGATTTCCATGGCTCGAGAATAAGCGCCAGTCCGATGGAAATGACATAAATGGACACTAACAGCAGCAGCATCACTTTGCCAGCCTTCGGCGCATCTTTGGGCTCCTTCAGCCTCATGGTCATCAGACCTAACGCTTCCAGACCCCCGTATCCGTAAAAAGCAAAAATGAGCGCCGCCCAAAATCCTGTGAGCCCGCCCGGTACCCAATCCCGCGGAAAGGCGGGACCGTGAGCTTTGGTCGGGAGTACGCCGGATACCGCCAGAATGGCGATGACCATAAACATAAAGATCGCCGCAATTTTTAGCACGGCAAAAATGTTCTCCATTCGCTCGAATCCCTTGGTTCCAATCCAAATAATAAGGAGCCCGAGAACACCGTACCCCGCCGCAAAGCACCACATCGGAACCTGCGGAAACCAAAAGCGCGAAAACAAGGCAAGCGCCGTTAATTGGCTCCCCATAATAAGCAGCTCCGACGACCAGTACACCCAGCCGCTGCTGAACCCTGCCCACCGGCCGAAAGCCTTCTTGGCGTAAGAGCGGAACGAGCCCTCCATCGGATCCTCCGCTGTCATTTGAGACAGCTTGTCATAGACCAGGTAGGCCCCGAACGCCGCCAGGGCGTACGCAACGACCGCGGAAGGGCCGCCGATCTCGATCGCAATATGAGAGCCCAGGAAAAAACCCGTACCGACCGTGCAGGCCACCCCAAGGAGCGACAGCTGCCACCATTTCAGTTTCTTTTCTTTCGTCTGGGAGCCTTGATTCTGTGCCATAAATGATTCCCTCCACCGTATTGGTCGAACTCTGTTATCATCCCCTGGAGGTGACATCTTATGTACATTATGGCTGGCCCCGAAATACCAAAAAACCGCAGCTGCAGGGACTTTCGCCATCCTGCAAACTGCGGCTTTGAAACAATAGATTTATGATTCCTTTTAACGATTCGTTACTTCTTGATTCCCCAAGCTTTCAAAATGGCATCATGCACATACGTGTTTTCATAGACGCCTGCAAACAGCTCGGCTCCGCTGCCCGTAGCCGTCAGCGGCACGTCCACGCCGGAATGGCCGGAAGTCGTCCAGTCCACATAGAACTGATTCTTCGAGTTCGCGATGGCGAACGGACCGTCTTCCTTCGAGATGCCGTCTCCGGACTCGTCCTTGTCATCCGGCTCTTCGATCGTCAGGCCGCCTGTCTCATGGTCGGCCAGCACAAGCACCAGCGTGTCAGGATGCTTTTTCGCGAATTCCTTGGCGACGCCTACCGCTTTATCCAGCTCCTGGCCGGCTTTGATCGTCAGCTTGGCGTTATTTTCATGCGCCATTTCGTCCGTACCTTCTTCCTCCACCATCAGGAAAAAGCCCTTCTTATTCGTAGAGAGGGTATCGAGCGCCTTTTTCGTCATATCCACAAGCGGTACCGTCGGGTTGTATAGGTCGCCTTGTCCTTCCTCTCTTTGCTGGAACATTTCTTCATTGGCGAACAGGCCGAGAATTCTGCCGTTCTTCGCTTTGCTCAGCTCTTCTTTGTTCGTTACAAATTGATATCCGAGCTGCTTGGCTTTCTCCACCAGGTTGCCCTGAGTGCCCTTGCTGCCTTCCGACGGATCTTCAGCAGGCTGGTCCGGATGCGGCCCCGGCGTACCTTGCGGGTACCAGAAATCCTCACCGCCGCCCAGCAGGACGTCTACTTTTTTCTCCAAGTATTGCTTGGCGATATCGCTTTGCTTCGAGCGGTCCTCCACATGCGATGCGAATGCTGCAGGCGTTGCGTCGGTAATTTGGCTCGTCGTCACCAGGCCCGTAGATTTGCCTTTCTCCTTGGCGATTTCAAGCAGCGTTTTGACCGGTTTTTTGTTGGCGTCCACGCCGACGGCTCCATTGTAAGTCTTCACGCCGCTGGCAATCGCCGTTGCCGCTGCAGCGGAGTCGGTGACCGTAGTTGTGGAATGGGTACGAAGAAGTCCAACATATGGCATATCGTCCATTTGCAGCTTGCCGTTAACGCCAACCGTGCTCAGACGGATGGCATCGCGAGCTGCGGTGCCCATGCCGTCACCGACAAACAGGATCACGTTTTTGGCTTTGCCTGCATTGGGCGAAGGGGCTTTCGAGTTTCCTTGGGCGCTGACCGAGCCCGTAAAAATTAAACTTGCCGCCGCGCTCAGGCAGAAAGCGGTTTGAACCAGACGTTTACTGCGTTTCATTCATCATTCACTCCTTTAAAGGATTCTAGCATGTCCCCATTATAGGAGCCGATTGTTAAACGGGATGGCGGAGTTTGTAAAATGTATTTCATCTTTACGAAGAGGCAGGCGGATCGGGGCCGGACAGGTCCAAACTGGCTTCGGGTGAAATCTGTTTTCTCCTGGTCCCCGGATTATGATATATTTCATATCAGGAAGACCTATTTTTCATAGAAGTGGAGAAGGAGGAAACACAATTGGAATTCAGAATTGAGAAAGACACCATCGGCGAGATCAAGGTTCCGGCGGACAAGCTTTGGGCGGCGCAAACCCAGCGCAGCTTTGAAAATTTTGAAATCGGCACGGAGAAAATGCCCCTTGAGCTGATTCGTGAATTCGCCATCCTCAAGAAAAGCGCAGCTCTCGCCAATAAAGAGCTCGGCAAGCTGAATGCAGAAAAAGCCGACGCTATCGTCGCAGCGGCCGACGAAGTGATTGCCGGCAAACTGAACGATCATTTTCCGCTCGCCGTATGGCAGACCGGAAGCGGCACCCAGTCCAACATGAACGTAAACGAAGTCATCGCCAACCGGGGGAACCAGCTGCTTCAGGAACAAGGCAGCGACCAGCGTATCCATCCGAACGACGACGTCAACAAGTCGCAAAGCTCCAATGACACCTTCCCGACCGCTATGCATATTGCCGCCCTGATCGCCGTGGAGGATCAAGTCCTGCCTTCCCTGGTGAAGCTGAAGGAGACTTTCCGGGCGAAGAGCGAGCAGTTTATGGATATTATCAAGATTGGCCGGACCCACCTTCAGGACGCGACTCCGCTGACCTTGGGCCAGGAAATCAGCGGATGGCACCGGATGCTGGAGAAAAGCGAAGGCATGATCCGCAGCAGCCTGGAGTCCCTGCGCGAGCTGGCGATCGGCGGGACCGCGGTAGGAACCGGGATTAACGCCCATCCGAAGTTCGGCGAGATGACGGCAGCCAATATCAGCAAGCTGACCGGCAAAACGTTCACATCGGCAGAAAACAAATTCCACGCGCTCACGAGCCATGACGAGATCGTCTATGTTCACGGCGCGCTGAAAGCGCTTGCCGCAGATCTCATGAAAATCGCCAACGACGTGCGCTGGCTGGCCAGCGGTCCGCGCTGCGGCATCGGCGAGCTGACGATCCCGGCCAATGAACCGGGCAGCTCCATCATGCCGGGCAAGGTCAACCCGACGCAGAGCGAAGCACTGACGATGGTCGTCTGCCAGGTTATGGGCAACGATGCAGCGATCGGCTTCGCGGCGAGCCAAGGCAATTTCGAGCTGAACGTGTTCAAGCCGGTCATCATCTATAACTTCCTGCAGTCCGCCCGCCTGCTGGGCGACGCCATGCGCTCATTCAACGATCATTGCGCCGTGGGCATCGAACCAAACCGCGCAGTCATCGAACGCAACCTGAATCAGTCGCTCATGCTCGTGACGGCACTCAATCCGCACATCGGCTACGAAAACGCCGCCGCGGTCGCCAAGCTGGCACACAAGGAAGGACTGACGCTGAAAGAAGCGGCCCTGAAGAGCAACCTGCTCACCGAAGAGCAGTTCGACGCGGTCGTGCGTCCGGAGGAAATGATTCATCCGAAGGAATAGTTAGAGATAGAAAAAAAAGTCGAGTTAAGGTCAGGAATCTTCCTGGCCTACTCGACTTTTTTTATTTCTCTCACCATACTCCCCTCAGCTTGTCATTGCCCCTCGGTCAGCCCCAGCGGCGGCAGGTTTGGCTTTGGAGCGTGCCAGCCGGATTTCCTCCTGCTTTCTCGCGGCGTAATAACGCCGGAAGCGGACGGAATAACCGAGCATATACAGCACCAACAGCGAGGCCAGCGTGTTCAGCACCACGAGCGACACATGCAGATCGAAAAAGTACGTCAACACGCCGGTGCCGACAACCGGTACGATAAACCCGGCATAACCGGCAAGGTAGAAGGTCGTGATGACCTTTGACCGAGCCTCGGCGTGCGGCAGCTCACCAGCCAGACGCAAGCTGATTTGGAACGTCCAGCCACTGCCAAGGGCTTGAACCAGTACCCCGATCCACAGCAGAACGATGCTTCCGGTGGATCCTGAGAAGACGACCAGCCATGCCCCGATCGACAGCAGCGCGATGCCCAGCCGAAGACGGGTAACCGGTTCGCTCGCCAGCGGCAACAATTGCAGCAGGGCCCCTCCTCCAAGCAGCAGCAGGATCAGCAGGCCGGAGACGGACAGGTTGGATGAATGGAGCACGCTTTTCACAAAGGAAGGAATCAGGGACAAAATAATACCATTCAGCGTAAACAGCGTAAAGATCGGCAGGGCGCTGAACGACCAGAAATGCGGGCTGATCTCGGACGGCACTCCCAGCGATATCGGTGCAGGTGCCGCTTTCGGCTTGCCTTTTTGAGCCAGAAAATCGGCATCCTTTAACGTTTCCAGAGCCATCCACGCGGTCACCAATAATGCCGTCAACAGCCAGAAAGGAACGCGCAGCGGCATCAAGTGCAGATACTGAATGACCAGTCCCGTCAAAGCCGGACCGAGACCGAATCCGACCGATACCGTTATACCTGATAAGGTGATGGCCAGCGGGATTTTATCACCCGGCGTCTGCTTCAGCAGAAACGCCACCGCGGTACCGGTAAACGTCCCGTAAGCGATCCCCTCCAGAATTCTTGCGGCATACACGAGCCATGCCTGCTGACTGCCCATAAATACCAGAGTGGCAAGAATGGAGATCCCTATGCTGATCCGGAGCACCCGCTTGAGCCCCCAACCGCTTCCCCGGGATCCGGAAACCAGCAGTGACGGCAGCAGGAACAAGGCGTATACCGCAAACAAAATCGTGATCTGCAGGCTGCTTAAATGGTAACGCTCCTGATAGAGCGGAAATAACGGGGACGTAAACGTCGCCCCGATCGACATCATTAAAATGATCCAAAGCATGCGTTTCATATGATTACCCTCACTTTTATTGGAATGTTCGTTCAAGAAAAAGGGTTAAAAATCGGCCTCCTCCCTACAAAAGGGAGAAGCAGCCGGTGCTGTAACTACATTTATCTGAACGCTCGTTCAAGAAAATCTCAAAAAAATAGGGTCCAGACTCGCTGAAAACTTCCCCATTTCTATTTATCTTTAAAAAACCGTAGACACCGCGACGGCACAAATATCCTCCAGTACGCCGCGATCAGCCGTCGTCCGGGCCATGACATGGACGCCCTGCTTGACGCCGTTCAAAAAACGGGCCAGCTGGCGCAGACTTTGCTTGCTTCGCACCAGCCCTTTGTTTTGCGCCCGCATCAAGAAGCTGAACAGCAGCCCTTCTGTATGCATATAGTGCGCATCGATCCGGCTGGCGACGTTCGGGACATAAGCTACCGCTCCCAGGGTCGTGTTCGTCATGAGGCAGCCGCGCCCACGGGCCGCGTTACTCAGCGAAACGTCCATCACTCTGGAAAAATAACGCTCCAGCTGCTCCTTGGGCGAGTCGCTGTCCTCTTTTAAAATATAGTTGTAATTCTCGTCCGTCCTTGCGCTGAAACGGTCCAGGCAGGCCAAAAACAGCTCGTGCTTGTCGCCGAACGTATCGTACAAGCTGCCCCGGTGAATCCCGAGATGATCGCACAAATCCTGGATTGAGGTGCTCTCGTAGCCCTTCTCCCAGAACAGGTCCAGCGCCTGGTCGATGGCTTTCTCCTGGTCGAATTCCTTATGTCTGCCCATACCGTAAACGCCCCTTTCTTGATCATGATGTGAGGATAACATTTTCTTGAACGTTCAGTCAAGTATTTTGCGCAAAAACAGGCGGGACGCCCCCGATCTTCACGATCTCCTTAAGGCGTCCCGACGTCATATCGCTGCTATAAATGGAAAATGGTCTTTTGGCCAAAGCCCGAGGGCCGATTATTCGTTATCCTGGGTTGGCTGCTGGCTGAACGCTTCTTTAGCGTCCTTCACCATTTCTTTGGCGAACTCTTCTCTTTGTTTGTCCGGTACCGGCATTTTGTTCAGCTCGGTTCTTTGGACTTCGTATTTGCTAGGCTCTTGATCGTTGTGATTCGTCATGTCCGGGTGCACCTCCTTTAATTGCAAAAAACTGCCCAAGTGGTAGGATGCACCAGTCCGGTTTTTTTATGCATGGCTAGCCTTCCACAGCCGCTTAATTGGCCTTGATCAGCAGCGCCTCCGGCCGGTCCAGCTGGTACAAGCTGCGGTAGCGGGGCTCGTTCTCCATCAGCTCGGCATGGCTGCCGCGCATCACGATCCTGCCGTCCTCCATAAACACGATTTCGTCCATGTGTTCCGCTCCGGCCAAATGATGCGTCACCCAGATCAGCGACTTCCCCTGCAGCGAATCGAGCATGATCCGGATCAGCTCATTCTCTGTCCGGGGGTCCAGGCCAACCGTCGGTTCGTCCAGCAGGACCACCGGGTTGTTCCGCAGCCAAATCCGGGCCAAAGCGATCCGCTGGCGCTCGCCTCCGGAGAACCGCTGACCGGTCTCGTGCATCCGGGTATGGTAGCGGTCCGGCAGCGATTCGATCAGCCGGTCCAGCTTCACCTGCCGGGCGGCCCGCACGATATCCTCCTCGCCGGCGTCCTGGCTGCCGAGCCGGATATTGTTGGCCACGCTCGTATCGAACAGATACGGATTCTGGTTCAGCACGGAAACGATATGGGGCATATGCTCTCCGATCGCCGCGGCCGGAACGCCGTTCAGCGTGACCTCGCCTTCGCTGGGGGTAAGCGCCCCTTCCAGCAGCTTAAGCAGGGTCGATTTGCCCGCACCGCTGCGGCCGATGATGGCGACCTTTTTGCCCTGCGGAATATCGAGGGATATATCCCGAAGTGTCCAGGACGGATCGCCTTCATAGCGAAAGCCGGCGCGTTCCACCCGAATATGAACGGCGCCGCCGGCCATTGCTGCGGCTTGATCCCCGCTCACCTGTCCGTTTCCGTATCCATTCACGTTAGACTCCTCCCCTTCCAAATCCGAGAGCCGCCGCAGGGAATCCCGGTAGCGGGGAAGATGCTCCACGGCTTCCGAGACCGGGAGCAGGGCATCCGTCACCGGGAACACGACCAGCACAAAGGCCGCGATCAGCACGGCAGGCAGCTTCCCGTCGGCATACATTCCTGCCGCCCAGACCAGCACCGCCAGCAGGATCAGGCCGACAACGCACTGGCCGGCCAATTGTCTGAAGCGTACCCAGGCGCGGAGCTTCGCATCCGTTCGGGCAGCTTCCCCGGCCTTCGCCTCGTATGCCGCCAGAAACTGGGCCTCCCGGCCGCTGATCACCCAGTCGCCCATACCCAGCACAGCATCGGTCAAATGCCGGTACATGCCGGCTTTCTGTGTTTTGGCCAGCTTCGTTTTGGCCTTGGTCATCAGCAGGGATAGCCACGGCAGAATGCCGACAAGGATGAACATATACAGCGCCAGGACCAGGGCAAAGCGAAGATCCCAGCGGCCCACCGCCGCTGCGGCTGCCGCGTACATGACCAGCGCCGACGCTCCGGGAAACACGGTTCGCAAATACACATCCTGCAGATGCTCGATGTCGGCGGACAGCACGCCCAATACGTCTCCGGCGCGAAACCGCGACTGGATCCAGAGCGCCTGGGGCTCCAAGATCCGGTACAGCCGCTCGCGCATGGAGGATACGATCCGAAGGACCGTACCATGGCCCGCCAGCCGCTCGGCATAGAACAGGACGGCCCGCCCGATGCCGAACGTGCGGACGAGCACGATCGGCACGTACACCATCAGAATGTTCTCCGGGCGCAGCGCCGATTTGGAGATCAGCAGTCCGGAGGTGAACATCAGGCCTGCCGCGAACAGCAGCGCGAGACTGCCAAGCCCGATAATCAGCAGGCAGCGTCCCCAGTGGGCCCGGATGTATGGCACAATCCATCCTTCTTTTCTCACCTTACTCCCTCCATTTGCGATCGAATCAAAGCGTCATACGCCCCGCCCTTGCCGAGCAGCCCCGAATGGGTGCCCTCCTCAACGATTCTGCCGTGGTCCATCACCAATACACGGTCCATATCGGGCATCCAGTGCAGGCGGTGGGTGGCCAGAAAAACAAGCTTGCCCCGGAACAGGCGCAGCATCGTTTGCTTCAGTTCATACTCGGTTTCAATATCGAGATGGGCCGTCGGCTCATCCAGCAAAATAATCGGCCGGTCGCTCAGAAAAGCTCTGGCGAGCGCCACGCGCTGCGCCTGCCCGCCGCTCAGCTGGCGCCCGCCCTCGCCGATCGGCTCATCCAGGCCACCCGGCAGACTGCGGACCAGCCCGGCAAGGCCGGCTGCTTCCACGGCCTGCAGCGCTTCCTCCCGGGACGCCTCCGGCGAGTAGAACCGGATGTTGTCCAGCAGGGAGCAGCTGAACAGATACGGATGCTGCGGGATGTAAGTGATCTGGCTGCGCCACGCTTCACCGGCCAGCGAACCGACCGGCGTCCCGTTCAGGCAAATCTCGCCTGCATCGGGTGCGAGGAACCCGCCCAGCACGTCGATCAGCGTGGATTTGCCCGCGCCGCTGGCGCCGATGATGCCGATGGTCGGCATGCCCTGAACCTCAAGGGACACGCCATCCAAGGAACGAGGGCTCTGGGGGCTCTGCCCCTGCCCTTGCTCCTGCCCGGTCCCATCCGTACAGCCCTCAGCAGGCCGGTCAGCCCCAGCCTCCCGTCCGCGTTCCGCACCATCCGTCTCCGGTGCTGAACCGTACGCCTCAGCCTGGTGCTGCACGGTCACCCCCGACAGCGTCAGCCGGCTGAACGGCGACCAGCGCCAATCAGCGCCCGGGCCCGGCGCTCCGCCGGAATCAGCCGGCTCTCCCTCCGGCCGGTCCAGGATGGACTGCATCACGGCGCCCGCCTCTTTGCCGTCCTGCGTCGCATGGAAATCCGTGCCGACCTGCCGGACGGGCAGGAAATATTCCGGCGCCAGGATCAGCACCGTCAGCGCGGTGACCAGCTCAAGCTGGCCGTTCACAAGCCGCAGGCCAAGGCCGACGGCGACGACGGCCACCGACAGCATCGTGAAGAAGTCGAGCGCGAACGAGGACAGGAAGGCGACGCGCAGCGTGCGCATCGTCGCTGTCCGGTAGCGGTCGCTCACCTTGGCTACCGATGCGCCGTGCTCCCGGCTCTGGCCCAGCAGCTTCAGCGTCTCCAGGCCGCGCAGCGAATCAACGAAGTGGTTGGACAGCACCCGGAAGGTGTCCATCTGCTTCTCGGCCTGCTTGCGGGCCGCCAGGCCGATGAGGATCATGAAGGCGATCAGGATCGGCATGGAAACCAGCAGAATGACGCCGGACGTGATGTCGCGGAAAAAGACGTAGGCCAGAATCAGCCAAGGAATGATGGACATGCCTGCCATCCGGGGCAGGATCAGCTCCAGGTATTTGCGGAACTTCTCCGTCCCTTCGAGCGCCAGCGTGACCAGATGGCCCGTGCCTTCGGTTCGCGCAAACCGCGGGCCGAGCCGGAACAGCTTGCGCAGCACCCGCCCCCGGACATCGGCCGCGGTGCGGTCCGCAAATGCGCTGCCGATTTTCTGCTGCAGCAGTCCGAGCCCGTGCCGGAGCAGGAAAGCACCCAGGAACATCGCGATCCTGCCGGTCTGCCCGGATAGCGGCGCCCCGGCGAACAGAGCCGACACGGCCTCGGCCAGCCCCTTGGCCATCATCAGGATGGAGACGCCTTGCAAAACCGTCAGGAGCAGCATGACGGCGAAAACGGGCTTTATCCCTTTGTAACCCAGCAGCTGCTTATCCATCGTGCTCAGTACTCCAGATGGCTCTGCTCGTGAACCCGTTTATGAAAGACGAAATAGCTCCAAATCTGATAGCCAAGCACGAACGGCAGCAGGGATAAAGCCACGATCGTCATGACTTTCAGGGAATACGGACCCGATGCGGCGTTGGTCAGCGTCAGGTTGAACGCCTGATCGATCGAGCTGATCATGACGTTCGGGAACAGTCCGGCAAAGAAGAAAGCAATCGTCAGCGCAATGACGGCGCCCGTCATGCCGAATGCCCAGCCGTCACGGCGCTTGGCGATGAAAACGGCGGCCAGCACGTAAGCGGCGACGATCACCACGCCCATGACGGTCAGCAGGAAGGCACGGCCCTCAAAAATGTCCGTTTCGAAATAGGTCATCGCCCCGAACGCCGCAATCAGTACCGCCAGCGGGGCAAGCAGCACCTCCGCCAAGCGGCGGGCCCGCACCTGCAGGTCGCCGGTGACCCGAAGCGTCGTAAACATCAGTCCGTGCACGAGGCAGAGCACTACCATGGTGAGCCCGCCGACCACGGAATACAGGTTGACGATGTCGCCGAAGAATCCGGCTTTCATCTCCATCGCCTGGTCGATCGGCAGCCCCCGGATCAGGTCGGCGAAGACGACGCCGAGCAGCAGCGGCGGCAGCAGACTGCCGATGAAGATGACGACATCCCACGTTTTTTTCCAAGCTGCGGTCTGCACCTTGCCGCGGAATTCAAAAGCCACCCCGCGCCCGATCAGGGCGAGCAGCAGGAGCACCAGCGGCGTATAAAATCCGCTGAACAGCGTCGCGTACCAGTTCGGGAATGCGGCGAACATCGCGCCGCCGGCCGTCAGCAGCCACACCTCGTTGGCATCCCAGAAGGGGCCGATCGAATTGATCAGCACCCGGCGCTCCGTATCGTTTTTGGCCAGAATGCCCGTGGACATCCCGACCCCGAAGTCAAAACCCTCCAGAAAGAAAAACCCGATAAACAGAACAGCTACAAGGACAAACCACAGCTCATTGAGAGACAGCATGCGGAACTCCCTCCTTATCAAATGGATCGGCCGACTCATTCGAATGAGCAGCGTTGTCGGCGTACGGTCCTTTTTTGATGACGCGGACGAACAGATACACCATGACCATCGCCAGAATGGCGTAAATGGCCGTAAAAGCAATGATGGAGAACAATACCTGGCCGGCCGTGACGCTCGGCGACACCCCGTCGGCGGTCGTCATCAGCCCGAATACGGTCCAAGGCTGGCGTCCAATCTCCGTCATGATCCAGCCCGACGTATTGGCGATAAACGGCAGCGAAATGGCAAACAGCATCAGGCGCATAAACCAGGTGTTGCGGTTGTCGAGCTTTTTGCGTGCCGCAAGATAGACGCCGTATAAGCTGAGCACAATCAGCAGCGAGCCGCTGGCCACCATGATGCGGAAGCTCCAGAAGGTCGTGCGCACCGGAGGAATGTAATCCCCGGGGCCGTACAGCTGTTCATATTGGGACTGCAGCTCCTTCATCCCCGTTACTTCGCCGGAAAACTTGCTGTAAGACAAGAAGCTGAGAAGATAGGGAATTTGGTATTCCCCGGTATTGGTCTGATTTTTCGTATCAATAAATGCGGTGACGGTCCACGGCGCGGGATCGCTGCTCGTTTCCCAGAGCGCTTCGGTCGCAGCCATTTTCATCGGCTGGGTCTTCACCAAATATTGCGCCTGCTGGTGGCCCACCAGTGCCACGCCGATCGAGGACACAAGCCCGATGATCACCGCGATGGCAAAAGATTTTTTGAAAAAGGCGGTATCCTGTTTCTTCAGCAGCTTGTAGGCGCTGACCCCGGTGACCAGAAAGGCGCCGGTCATAAAAGCCGCCAGAATCGTGTGCGGGAACTCCAGCAGCAGCTGGCCGTTCGTAATCAAAGCTAGAAAGTCGTTCATCTCCGCGCGGCCGTTATGGATCGTATAACCGACCGGACGCTGCATAAAGGAGTTGGCTGCCAAAATCCAGAACGCCGACATCACCGTGCCGAACGCGACCAGCCAGATGCAGATCATGTGGACCTTTTTGGACAGACGCTCCCACCCGAAAATCCACAGGCCGATAAACGTCGATTCGAGGAAAAACGCAAGCAGCGCTTCGATCGCCAGCGGCGCCCCGAAGACGTCACCTACAAAGCGGGAGTAAGCCGACCAGTTCATGCCGAACTGGAACTCCTGCAAAATCCCCGTCACCACGCCGACAGCGAAGTTGATCAGGAACAGCTTCCCCCAAAATTTAGCCATTCGTTTGTACTCTTCTTTGCCTTTGACGACATACATCGTTTCCATGATCGCGATCGTGAACACCAGCCCAATGGACAGCGGCACGAAAAAAAAGTGAAAAATCGTCGTCGCGGCAAACTGGATACGTGACAGCATAACTACATCCATCGTCTCTTCCCTCTTTCCTGTCGTTATTCTTAAAACCCGCCTAACAGGTTCCGATAACTTGGCTTCATCGTTTCTTCCTGTATCATGGCAGACTTTGAATCCGAATATTGTGATAAATGTCACAATACAAAGCCCAAATCGTTGGTTTTGTGAAATTAGTCACAAAATATTAAAAAATGTGGCCCTTCAAGCACAAAAAAGACGCCCGCACCTTTCGGCGCAGCCGTCCAATTCTTCAGTTCCTCTATATATGTTGCCTGCTTCAGGCTCGTTCGTGAAATCATGCTAGTCCCGTGCCACATAGTATTTATTGGTCATGTACCAGGCATCGCCCTTATCGGTCGGCACTCTGCCCTTCTTCTTGTCCAAAAATACGATTTCCTTGCACTTGGAACAATACCATTTGGTCGTGTAGTATTGGGAAAAGGTCGTGTAAGTCGTACCGCATTTGCAATCGACCTTGAAGTACACCCGGTTTTCTTCGTACGCCTTCGACAGCTGATCCGTGTTGTCGGACTCCGAAGAAGGAACCACGGGCTTGATCAGTTCAGCGTAATTGGAGAACCGATTATGCACTTTAAAATCGGCGACCAGCTCCGGATTCAGGCCAAAAAACTCCTTACCGATCGCTGTGATGAATTTCGCATCCGTGCGATAGCACTCGATCCATTCCTGAATCTGCTTATTGGATAAAGGTACAGTTCCTTTAATGCCGCTATTCAAGGTGTAGGTCATGATGCTCAAATTCTCATTGTCTTCATAGAACATTAATTCGGAAACCTCCTTATGATTTCAATTAATAATGTACTACTTCTGAGGGACAGAATCAAAGTGAGAAATAGTGCCAAGTGCCGGAAATATAAAAAAGCCCCCTTTCGGGGGCCTTCCA
The DNA here is from genome assembly GCF_002224835.1 of Paenibacillus sp. SSG-1. NCBI lineage: Bacteria > Bacillati > Bacillota > Bacilli > Caryophanales > Paenibacillaceae > Paenibacillus > Paenibacillus sp. SSG-1. Next base: position 6,721,621 of record NZ_MBRK01000001.1, on the reverse strand, counting down.
AAGCGGGAAACCCGCAGCTGCCGGATGTAGAGCGCTTTAATGCGGCATGCGTGCGGCTTCATTTTTTGTATGAAATTACGACAAAAGGATAACATTTACCAGCCATTTTGTCGAAATCCGCCTGGTGTAAACGGTTGTTAGCCGCAGAAACAAGTCCGATTAAAGACGACGGTATGGGCCGGGATACGGACCGTGTGGATAGTGTGGATGCGGAACATGATGGTGACGGCCGTCCGCCAGCACAATCACCAGCAGATCAAACAGTACGAGCGGCAGAATGAAAGGAAAAAACGAGATATGCGCCTTTCCGGGACTGCTCGAGACCGAGGAAACCTTCAGGTATACCTTGGAACTGCTGACCTTGACGATCTTACCGTAGAACGTGCTTCCGTACTTCGTCTTGATCTTTACCCGGCGGTTCATATACTTCTTGGCAGCCGAATAATGCTTGGATGTCGTCATGCGTCTCACCCCCTTCTCCCCAGCTTATTCCAGCTGAGGCGAAGGGAGCCGGGGCGGAAGGCTATTTCCTGAGCCGGTTGGAGCGGAACATCAGAAAGAGCAGGTAAGGCGTTCCGATGACCGCTGCGACAAGTCCGACCGGAATTTCCTTGGGGGCGATCAGCAGCCGGCCGACGATATCGGATACGACCATCAACAGGCCCCCGAGCAGCGCCGACAGCACGACCGCGCGCCGGGTATGATGCCCGGTCAGCAGGCGGACGGCGTGCGGTGCCAGCAGGCCGACGAAACCGACCGTGCCAACGGCCTGAACGACGGCAGCCGCGATGAGCACGCCGATCAGCGCTGTGAGCAGCCGGGCCCGCGTCAGCGCCAGGCCAAGCCCCTGGGATACGGCATCGCCGAATCCCAGCAGGTCCGCCCGGCGGCCGATCAGCCAGGCCGCCGGAAGCAGGACGATCAGCAGCGCCGCCAGCCTGATCAAATCGCTCCAGCCGCGGGCATAGACGGTGCCGGCCAGCCAGGCCAGCGCCGGAGCAGCCCCCATGCCGGAGCGGATGACCAGGAACTGGATCGCCGCGGCGCAGGCCGCCGACACGGCGATGCCGACCAGCGTCAGCGTGCTGGTCTCCAGCCCCTTCCGCCAGGACAGCACGCCGACCACGGCTGCTGCACCCACAGCGCCCACGATGGCCGCAGCCGGCAGCCATCCGCCGGAGGCGGCCGGGAAGAGCACGATCAGCAGCAGCGCCCCAACGCCCGCGCCGGAGGTGACGCCCACCACCGAGGCATCCGCCAGCGGATTGCGGACGGTGCTCTGCAGCATGACGCCGGCCACGGCGAGACCGGCTCCGGCCAGCATCGATACGAGCAGGCGGGGCAGACGCATATCAAGGATGATATTGCGGTACATCGCCTCCCCGCCGCCGCTCAGGACCGCGAGCGTATCGCCCAGCGGGATGCGCAGGCTGCCTGCCGATATGCCGATGACCGATGCCAGCAGGATCAGCACCATCATGGCGGCAAGCAGCAGCGGGTACGGCGGGCGCTTATGCAGCACGCCGGCGCTCATCCCGCCTCCGCCGTCCGCCGCAGCCGTGCGGCTGGCCCGCAGCGCCAGCCAGATCAGCCACGGAGCGCCGAACAGCGCCGTGACGGCCCCCGCCGGCAGCTCCCCGAGCGTGCCGCGGAACAACCGGGCAATGGCGTCGGCACCCAGCAGGATGACCGCGCCCCATAACGCGCTGCCTGGAATGAGCAGCGCATGCCGCCGCATCCCGAGCAAGCGGATGAGATGCGGGGCGATCAACCCCACAAAACCGATCGGGCCCACCACGCTGACGGTGACCCCGGCGAGCAGGACCGCCGCGGCGAGTGCGGCGGTGCGGGCCAGCCCGACCCGCTGGCCCAGCGCCTGGGCGGTCTCGTCCCCCATCTCCAGCAGGTCCAGCTGGCGCCGGAACAGCCATGCCAAAACGAGGACGCCGGTCACCCACGGCCAGCTGTAGGCCGCTCCGTGCCAATCGTTCTGGTTCAGCGAACCCGAGCCCCAGACGAACAGCCCATTCGTCTCGTTCTCAAACAGCAGCTGAAGCGCGCCGGTGAACGAGGCGAGCACCAGCGACACGATCATGCCGGAGAGCGCCATCCGGACCGGCGTGCTCCGGCTTGCCCCAGCCAGCAGGTAAGACAGCCCTGCGCCCAGGCAGCCGCCGAGCAAAGCCGTGATAAGCGGTGACGCATGAATCAGGGACGGCATAAAGATCGTGCACAGCACCACGGCAAAATAAGCGCCGGCATTGATGCCGAAGGTTCCCGCTTCCGCCAGGGCGTTCCGCGTCACCGTCTGCAGCAGGGCGCCTGCCGCAGCCAGGGCGGCACCGGCCAATATGCCCATGACGGCTCTGGGCAGCCGCAGGCCGCGAATGGTATGGTGTTCCGCGATGTTTTCCGGGTGAACGATCGCCTCATACACCGTACGAAGCGGAATATGAAGCTCCCCTTGCGTCAGGCTCAGCACCAGAAGGATCACAAGGAGAATACCTCCCCCGGCAAACACCAGCAGATTCAGGCTGATTCGGCGGTTTTCCGGCCTTATGGCAGCCACAGGTTCCGTCACCTGCTCCATTACCGGCTTCATTGCGTCAGCAGGCTGACCGTCTTATCGACCAGGATTTTCGCCGACAGCGGGCCGCCGTATACCCACATATCGCCGCCGAGAGAATACGTTTGTTGTTCCTTGACGAAATGCAAGCCGTTCCAGACGGCATTGTTCTTCATCTGCTTCTCGATAATGTTATCATCGTCCTGAACGACGTACAGCAGATTGGCATCCTGTACAGGTACCAGCGATTCCACTGTCGTCTGGGCGTAGCCGTCCTCCGGAAGGGGATTAGGCTGATAGGCATTCTCGAAGCCCGCACGCTTCAGCGCGCCTGCAGCAATCGAGTTGTCCGAGTACAGCAGCATGACCGCCGCATCCTGATTCGAAAAGCCTTGAATCAAAGCGTATTTCACATGTTCTTTGCCCGCGGCCTTCAGCTTCGCTTTGGCATCGTCAAAGGTGGCCTGCACGTCAGCGAGCACCTTCTCGCCTTCTTCTTTCTTGCCGACGATATCGGCAATCGTCCGGAAGGAATTTTCCATCGTGGCGTATTGATCCTGGGAAGCTTCTTTGGAGTAGTTATCAAAAACTACGGTCGGCGCAATCGCCTTTAGCTGCTCGTATGTATCCTTCACGCGGAAATTTTCCGCGATAATCAGGTCCGGTTTGAGGCTTGTAATCAGCTCCAGACTGGGCTCCTGCCGTGTACCTACATCGATGACGTCCGCCGACAGCCCCGGCTGGGCGTTCACGTATTTCTTATACCCTTCCACGTCGGCGACACCTTTGGGTTGAATGCCCAGTGCAATCAAATCCTCCGCGTACGTCCATTCCAGAACGACGATGTTTTTCGGCGTCCCTTTCATCTCGGCGGTTCCCATCGAGTGTTGGATCGTGCGCACCTCTTCCTGTTGGGCCGGTGTGCTTGAATCTCCGCTGCCAGCCTGTGCCGCAGCTCCTTCCTTGGCTTCTCCCCCCGTACTGCAGCCTGCAGTGAATAAAGCGATGAGGCAGCACATGATGAACGGGGCGAACAGCCCCCTTTTTAACCGGAATGTCTTCATGAACACAATCTCCCTCTCTGCTATGTACTTATTATTGATATTGAGAATCAGTATCAATTAAATATCTAAATGATATTGGTTCTCAATTGGGATGTCAATAGCGATTTTGGGCATTAAAAAGCGGCCTTCCGCCGCATTGGCGGAGCCGCTTATGTACAGTTTGATAGAAGACCGCTTGCAGAATATATTCCGGCCCTTAGCTTAAAGGTTACGGAAGGCCAGTTTCCATGCGGCAATATTGGCGATCAAGGCCACAGCCATCAGCACATATACTCCGTAAGTCAAGAAACGGAGTGCAAAATGAAGCCCTGCCATGGCCCCTAATATTAAAAAAAGCAGGAGCATCAGGCCGGTCCTTCCGGATTGCGTTCCTGCCTGAGCGGGTTCGGTAAACGGCATCTCCAAACCCATCAGCCGGAAGCTGATCACGGTATACAGCAGGGTCATAACGAGTATGACCAGCAGATCCGGCAGGATCCTTACGCCGAAAATCACCGTAAAGATCATGCTCTCCACAACGAAAATCGGCAAAATATGCTGAGCAATGCATGCTTTAAGCGTGCCTTTATAGACAGGCTCATAATTACGCAGCGGTACCGTACTGAAAATCCACGCCCCTTTCGGCGTGCTGGTGTACTGCAGCATCATGACGGCGCTGGGGATCATCACCGCACAGAAATACATAAACAAATAAGAGTTACCTGCACGAATCTCCTCCCAGCTGCTGCCCGAATTAAACGTATTAAACATGAAAATAAACGGAAAGATGAGCGAGAGTCCCAGCGAAGGGTACACCTTCAGTTTATAATCCCGCTCCTTCCGGATCATGCCGAGCGCAAAGCGGAAAAACACCTGCTCTTCCCGGCTTCTGCAGATCCAGCGCCCCAGAACATCCGGCCACCGTCCGCCCCTTCCCTTCTTGCGGGCAGTCTGGGTGGACAGTTTCCGCAAATTGGCTTCAAACGAAGGGATCATCCGAACATAAATCCAGACGGCCAGGAGCGGCAGGAGGACCGACAATAGGCTGAAAACGATGATCGCCTCTCCCCTATGTCCACCGAACAGCCATTCAAACGGAGCCGCAAACCAGACCGGGAACAGAAATACATGCCACCATTGGGCTTCATACCCGATCTGCAGATCCACTAAATTGAATACTCTGGCGATGAGCTGATAACCAACCGCCATGACCATCGTGAGGCCGATTTGCACATAATTGATGATGTCCTTCAGCTTTTCTCCGTCGAAGAAGCGGAGGACGAGCCAGTACAACAATGCCGTTATCGCGACGATCAGCAGATCCATCAGTACGATCTCCAGCACAAATACCAAAAAGAACAAGATACCATAACGGAACAGGACACCAACGAGCGGTGCGGCCGTAATCGAGCCTGTAATAAAAAACAAATAAATCATGATATGAATGGCCTTAGCCATATTGATCGTCTTAGCGTTCACTGGTTTGGAACCCAAAATGGTATGGTCCCGAACATCCAGCAATACGGAGGAGAAGTCGGAAATCATCGACGTCGTGATCATAAACATCAAGATACCGAATACGATGCTCATCTGAAAAATAAGGTTGTGACCCATGACCACGAACGGCGTCATGACCGCCCCCATCACGGCATAGATCCACAGCGACTTAAGAAATTGGTTCGACAGCTCATCAGGATCAGCAGATCGGGAAGTTTTACCGATGAGTGTCGGCGCCCGGCGGCCATCCATCGTGAGTTTGACCTGTAGTATACGGCGCATCTGCACATAATCCATCCCTGCCTTTTCGAATAAACCCTTGCAGCGGTCCAGCAGAATCAGCGTTTTGAAATCATTCATCGCTGTACCTCTTTTACAATGGACACGATTCGGGCTGCCGTATCTTTATGCTCATGATACCCGGTCAGCTCTGTAAAAATTTCTTCCAGTGTTCCTTCATGCAGCTGTTCCTGCAGCTGCTCGAAGCTGCCGTCGGCGACAACGTTCCCTTCATTCAGCAAAACGATCCGACTGCTGATCTTCTCCACAACCTCCATAATATGAGACGAATAAAAGATCGTTTTGCCTTCGGCTGCAAGGCTCGCCAGCATTTCCTTCACCACCATAACGCTGTTTGCATCCAGTCCGCTGAGCGGCTCATCCAAAAAAAGAATGTCAGGATTATGCAGGAGGCTTGAGATTAACAGTACCTTCTGGCGCATGCCTTTGCTTAAAGAGGAGATCCGGTTAAAGTACACCTCTTCCAAGCCAAACTGCTCCATCAGCCGCTGCGCTTTGTGATCGGCAAGCCGCCGCTCCAGACCGTACAGCTCGCCAACGAACGTCAGATATTCCTGAGCGGTCAAGCTATCATACATCTCGGCGATCTCCGGAACATAGCCGATCTTGGCCTTATACTCTACCTCTCCGTCCGAAATATCCTTGCCGAAGATGCGAACCCGGCCGCTGTAGCCTTTGATCAGTCCCAGCATGATTTTGACCGTCGTACTTTTTCCCGCGCCGTTCGGGCCGATATATCCGATGATTTGCCCTTCATACACATCCAGGTTGATGCCCTTCAGAACCTGCTTTCCCCCATAGTTCATTTCGAGTCCTTGGATGGAGATGATCGGCTCACGGTTTGATTCTGGCATAGCGGCTCCCCCTATCATCTTATTTTCCAAATACTAGCATAGCAGATATAGGGATGGAAGCGGCCATGAATCATGCATTCGGCGTAATTTTTTACGAAATGCGACAACTTTCCTTGATTTTGCGCGTTCTAAACGATGTCCGGTTGAATGCACACCAAACCGGCATCATGAAAGGAGAATGACACGTTATGGTGACTCCCGGACCACCGCCATTTGGCGGAGGAGGCTTTAGCTTCGACTTTATGTTTACCCTCGTACCTGTTTTAATCGGCATCGTGTTCGTTATCGTCATTGTCGGCATCATTATGAACGGTGCCCGTTATTTCAAAAATGCCCGTACGCCCCGGTCGTCGATGTACGCCCGCGTCATTTCCAAACGGATGGACATCCGCCATCACAGCGGCAGTCATCATGATAACGGCAGCGGTTTTGTGAATTCCGGCAGCTCTTCCAGAACGTATTATTACATCACCCTGGAATTTGATAACGGAGAGCGGGTGGAATATTTGGACGTGAAGAATCTGTACGGCTTGGTTGCCGAAGGAGATGCGGGATATGCCGCGGTCCAGGGCGATTGGATCGTCGGTTTTGAACGGGATGTTCGGCAAACGCCTTAATACGGAAAAAGCAGCCTTGCCGCAGGCTTACCTGCAAGACAATGGCTGCATTTTTAACATTCGGGGAAGCCGCCAATGATAAGTGCCTCATTATTCAAAAAAAGAAGGCCGGCGCTTCAGCCAAGCCCTTCCCCGCATATAATGCTTATGAACGGCATCCGGCAGATGCCTGCTTACTTCCAAGCCTGTTTGAACTTCATCACTTTACGATACATGGATTTGTCCTTCAGCTGGTTAAAAATGTACGGATCGGGCATCGTGTTCACTTCAATGATCCACGGCGTCCACGTCCGGTCAAAGCCGATGTCCAGGCCGATGTGCCGGAAACCGGGGTATTTTTTGTGCAGATGCTTTGCGGTAGTCACTCCGAGCTTGTTCAGGGATTGGATGACTTTAGCCGTCTCTTTCTCATTCAAATGGGCCCCGAGCAGCGTTTTGACATCCATCGGCGTGCCCCCGCTGTGGTAATTGGTCACGATTTTGCCTTCGCGGGCGACTCTTCCGATCAAACCGGTCGCCTCCCAATCTCCTCCAGGACGCCGCTGCACCATCACCCGGATATCAAAACGACGCTTACGGTACTTTACGAGATGAATCCCTTTTTGAATCAGGTAGCTTCGCTTCCCGGTCAGCTTCTGCAGCGATTGATAGAACGGATCATAGCTGCCGAAGGTCTTTTTTACCGTCTCCACCTGATACGTATAATCTCCGTTCTCCAGCTGTTCCGCCCGAATCACCCCTTTGCCGTGGGTGCCGTTTTCCGGTTTGACATAGACCATACGGTACGACTTGAGCATCTCCTTCAGGTCGGTTTTGCTGATTTTACGGGTATCGAGCATAAACGGCCGGACTTCCTTGCTGCCAAGCAGCACTTTCGTTTTAATCCACTTGCTGACGACTGCCGTGCGGTTCTTCTCCCCCATCCACCGATCTCTCCTGTCCTGTCTTCAAAATTGATGGTAACGCGCTTGCAAAACCTGTTTATTGTATGCAAGGCACGGCGGACTGGACAGGACATTCATCCCGCAAGCAGAACAATAGATTCCGTTACTGGGCTGGCATCCCGTACTCCCTTATGGGGGCACGCATAAATAATAGAAGGATCAATTGAAGCAGCAGGTGCGGGGATCAGCATCTTTGCTGTAAGGGAGGAAAGCGGCTTGAACATACTGATCGTAGCCCCCGAACGGCTCCCTGTTCCCGGCAGCGGCTCGGTGGAAATCTGCATTTTATCCATCGCCAGGCAGCTAGCCAAGAAGCATGCGGTAACCGTCTTAAGCAGAGCCTCCGCGGGATTGCCTATGGAGAGCACGGATGAGGGGGTCCGCATTGTCAGGGTCCGTTCCGGCAGCTCCAAAGTCTACCTCGCTTCGGTGCTTCGATTCATTCATGGGAAAACTTACGACGTCATCCAGGTGGATAACCGTCCCCACTATATGGCCGCTATTCAGCGGGCTGTTCCCCAGTCCAAAGTAACCCTGTTTCTGCATTCGCTCACTTTCGTGCCTTCGACACGGCTCGTTGCCGCGAGCCTGAAGCATGCATGGTGGATTGTCGCCAACAGCGCTTCGCTAAAGCAAAAGCTGTCCGTACGGTTTCCCTCACAAGCGCACAAAATACGTACGGTCGAGCTTGGCGTCGACACCGACCGGTTCCGTCCGCCAACCGATTTTGAGCGGGCGCAGGCCCGCAGCCGGTATGGGATCGGGGATGTCTTCACCGTGCTGTTCACTGGACGGATCATCCCGAGAAAAGGCGTGCCCGTTCTGCTGAAAGCCGCGCAAATCGCAAGCAAGCAAGTCCCACTGCATCTTGTGATTGCAGGCCGGAGCAAGGAGGGATATATCCGGAAGCTGAAAGCCGAGGCCGCCAAGCTGAGGGTAGCGGTCACCTGGACCGGCAACAAAAACCACAGCGAAATTCACAGCATCTACCGGATGGCCGACTGCTTTGTCTGTCCCTCCCAGCGGCACGAAGCCTTCGGCCTCGTTAACGTCGAGGCCATGGCATCCGGGCTTCCGGTCATCGCCTCGCAGATCGGCGGCATTCCCGAGATTATTAAGCACGGGGTAAATGGTTACCTGGTGGATGACTACTGGCGCCCGGAAGGTTTTGCGGAATATCTGGTCACACTGGCCCAAAGCAAAGAGCTGCGGCGCAGCCTGGGCGGCAGCGGACGCAGCATGGTACTTCAGTCTTTCACATGGGGCCGGACCGCCGAAAAGCTCGCGGCGCTGTATTCCTAAAGGGTACTCCTCTGGCTGCTGAAGACAAATGACTCAATGCATTTTTCTCAATAATCCGTCCGCGTTGCGCAGCATCAAAGCACCGGCAGCCAAGGAGAGCAGGAAGCAGAAGCCGGCGGCGACAGTGAGCGTTGACCATTCAAGAACCGTATGGCCCAACAAAGTCTGCCATCCGATGAAGACCAATCCAAGCACGTAGCAAATGCCCGTCAGGTGAATCATGCGGAGACGTACCCAAATGGAAAGCGAAGTCCGAGTACTCAGCCAGGCGACGAGCGGGATGGCTTGAAGTGCGTGGAAGCCCAAACCGTGCAGCCAAATAATGTTGCCATGGAGCCCCACGGTCCGGCCTTGGTTAACCGAAATCCAGATTCCCGCTGCAAAAGACAGCATCACGGCTACCATGGCATAACGGATGCCCGTCACCAGCTCAGGATGAGCCGCGTATACTTTGCGACGGAAATACTGCGCGGCCAGGAACAGATAAAAGACGACGAGGAGCAGGGCGACGGTCGCAAAAATGTTGCCCACAGCCTTGTCAAAAGCGGACCCGTCTTTGACAAACCGGGGATTAACTCCCCGGAAGTTTTGTACCGTTTCGGCAAAATAGGAATACAGTGCGAGCACGATGTAGGGGTAGCGGTAAAAGGCTCTGCCTCTTCGTCCGAGCCCCGAATACGGGATAATGAGAGCCGTCGACAGCAAAAACATCCCGATCGCAGCGTTAAAAGAAAACGCGCTTTGAACATTGCCCCCAGGGGCTACTTCCGCCCCGTTCACAAGGGTCCAGATCCCGCAGAAGGCGGACAGCAGAAATCCCAGGACAGCGGTCAGGACCAGCCACTTCTCCCCTTCAAACCAGCGGAACGCCGGCCGGGTGCCCACGCTCCTTACATTGACCATTTCCATTAATAATCTCCTCCATCCGAACGTTTTCGCATTGATTACGTCTTATTGTACAGAGAAGGAGGTTCCGGCAATTCTATCCGGGGTCCAGACTTTTCCCTGGACTTTGGTCGATGCCGTCCCCGACCAAAGTGCGGGATCCAAGCCTCTTCATTGTTTCGCTTACAGAATAAGCAGGGGGAGTTTCAGCCAGGACAAACAGCCCTGAGCCGGTTGATTGGCTCAGGGCTGTATTGGTTAAGGCTTTGTTTGTCTGGCTGCCAAGCCGCTTCTGGTTGAGCTCGCAGAAGGAGTGCACATGTCCGGGAGCTATCTGGCCTGCACAGGATCAAGGCAGCACCATCTACCCGGAAACCTGCCGCAGAGGTTCTTCATGGGTGTGTTTCTTGCTGCCTGCCGGCCACAAAACCCGCTGCAGCAGAAGGCAGATGATCCCAAAGGCAAGAACGAGCAGGCCAAGGACGCAGAACACCTCTCCCACGCCAAATCCTTTGATCAGCAAACCACCGGCCAATGGAGCTGCGATCATAATCGTACTGGACATCATGTTCTGAATGCCGAATATCCGTCCGGTCATCCCTTCCGGCGTTTCTTTTTGCAGCGCGTAATTGTTCGTCACCATAAACAGCCCGTTGCCGATCCCGATGACAAGGCCCAGCACGATGCTCCAGATCTCCGGAGAACCGGGTCTCAGCAGCCCCATCGCCCCGATCGCTGCGCCTACCAGGACGATGCCGCCCCCGATCCCTGTGCCGTAACCGATCCGGTTCCGGCGGTTCAAGATCATGATCGTGGCTACGGCACCCACGCCGGTTGAGGAGACCATCCAGCCCAGAAGAGATTCGTTATCCGGCGCAATCTCTCTATAGAGCGTAGGAAACTGGAAATCGATCATAAGAATAACGAGGATGACCGTCATATTCACGATCAGCGTGGTGAGCAGAATCCGGCGCTGCAGCAGCACTGCCCAGCCCTGCTTCCATTGCTCGATGAAGCCCGGTCTGTGCTCCGGACCGGCATTTTCACCCGGATTCATGTCCTCCTGGGGAGCCGTATGATTTGCCTCGATTCGGCGCAGCGTAAACAGCAGAAGGCAGGAAATCAACCGGGTTACGGCATTCACCAGAATACACAGCTGCGGGGAAAGCACCGTCAGGACGACCGCGCCCAGCAGCGGACCGGCAATTTTGGAGAACTGGTTGACCAGGCCGTTGTAGGAAGTGGCCTTCAGCAGCTGATCCTCGTGGACCACCTGGCGTGTCAGCGCCTGATGGGACGGGACCCGGAATACGCCCATAGCGGCACGCAGCGCCAGCAGCGGCAGCAGCCAGTACATGCCGGGAGCAAACAGCAGCAGGACCGTTAGAACGGTCTCGGCCGCATCGGCGATCAGCATCAGGTTGACCTTTTTCCACCGGTCGGCGACCACCCCCGCGAGCGACCCGAGAAGGATGCCCGGCAGGGCCATCATGACCGGGATCAGCGCAATCATTAAGGGATCGGCCTGCCAGCGGTAGGCGACCAAAACCTGGATCGCAAAGGCGTCGAACCATTCGCCGAACGACGAGATGGCGTAAGCCGTAAACATTTTGGCATAGATGCGGTTGGTCCACACCGATTTCGATTTTGCGGGCGGCCGAGGCTCGGTAACAAGGGTAGACATGAAAAATTCCTCCGTTCAGTCAGAATGTGGCGTACTCTCACTGTAACGAAGGAATATCAGAGGAACATCAGACAGCGTCCAGAATGCTTTCAATTTTCTCTTCGATCGGCGCTTTATTGGCTTCCAGTTGATACATCCGGTTATATTCGGCGTATTTTGCGGCAAACTGGCGGTGAAGCTGGGGATCCTGCACGCTGCGCTCCAGATAAACCAGCGTTTCCCGAATCGATCCGACGATCAGCGGCACGTTGTGCGTCATCTCTCCAACCTCAATGCCGTAGTTCAGGGCAGCCGCGGCCTCGGCGCGTTTCCCCTGCCGGAGCAGCATCCGGCCTTTAAGCCCGTGATAAAAGCAAATTTCCCGCAAATACGGGGTTTCCTCCAGCTTCCGTTCGACTTCGCCTGCGCAGCGTTCGGCTTCGGGCAGGTTGTCTGCACCCAGGTGGACGTACATCTCCGCCATTTTGATATGGACGTTGAACATATCCAGATCTCCCCCCGCCTCGCGAACGGCCTCGTATGCCGCCTTAACCCTGGACAGATCCTCTTCGGCCCGGCCGTTGTCGGTATACAGCCCGATAATATTTAAAATCCTCAGCTCCCGCTGATGATCCTCCGGACCAATGTTGGCGGCCATGGTTCGCTCGAAATAATCCAGGCATTTTCCCGGCTCGTTGTAAAAGTACAAGTAAAAATGCAGCAAATAATACAGCTTGCTCGACGGCGGAAATTCGGTATCCGTTAAAAACCAGTTGATATCCGCCTGCGCATACCGGATAAAAATCAGGTGGGACGGGGGCAGCTCAAATCCGAGCAGATCCTGCTGGCTCGCCAGCGTAATCATCGATTTGCATTGACCGTACATGAGGTACTTGTTCATCAGCTGCCGCATTTGGGCCTGCAGCTCGGTATCCTGCATCGACGGATTGCGGAGATCCGGCTCTTTGACCGTCAGGCTGTAGCCATAGCCGCGCACCGTGTTCAGAAAGACCCGGTTACTCCAAGGACGCAGCTTCTTACGCAGACGGTAAATGTGGTCGTCCACCGTCCGCTCCACCGGATATTCCATCGGCCATACCCGGTCCAACAGCTGTTCCCGGCTGAAAGCCTGACCGCGATGGCTGTATAAAAATTGCAGCAGGGCATACTCTTTGGCAAGCAGCGAAATGCGCTCCTCCTGGTAGCTGACTGTATATCCGCTAGGATCAAAATCCAGCTGGGCCACCATGCTCCCCCCTTTCTTCAACCGCGCATGTTGGCGACCGTTTGTAACCCTTTCTGTTATTTAAGCATATTCCCGATTTACCGCACAATAGGATGGAGGCGTATGATGAAATGATACTGTTAAGCCAACTTTTACCGCAGCGTAACGTTCAAGAGTAAAAGACGTTGGATTTTGAGATATGAGTAGGAGGTGCACCCGTGATCAAAATTCAAACCAGACTGGTCATGGTACCGATTGTGTTATATGCCATCTGCCTGTTGATAGGCTGCAGCCAAGCAACGTCGGCCTCGCCCGGCCCTCCATGGTTTCACAGTGCTGAACAGGCCGTGGAATATGGCCTTCATGAAGAGCAGGTTGAACGGTCCGACGTACTCACGACCATCACGGTCGACGGGGAAGAGCTTATCTTTTACGAAAAATACGGCGCCTTCGGTGTGGGCGGGGTGAACGAGGGATCCCGCGGATATCAGTGGTACCGGTTATCTGCCTATTTGAACTTTGAAGGAGAGGACACCCCTTATATGACCGGAGGCTTTACCGTTCAAACCGCTAAGGGGCGTAATGTGAACATTCTTGCCGGAAAAGTGTTTGATCCGAAGATTACCAGCATGACCGTAAAAGGGAATAACGAAGCTCAAGAGCTGTCCGTTACAGGGCATTCCCGTTTCTTCTTTATGGTCCACCAATCGCCTTTTTCTGAATTGGAGGTCACTCCGGTTATGGGCGGCGGGGGCAGCCAGGATGGGGAACGAAAGGAACCCATAGATAGATAGCACCCCGATTTATTCAAGTGACGAAAGAGGTGTTTTACCGATGATACGCCAACTCAGCCGCCCGGCAGCTCTGCTCGCAACGATTGCCGGTACAGCCACCATCCTGCTTTGGATGAAGCTGGGCTTTTTCAATCCGTATTCATCCAGCCTCGAAACCGGCCCCCTTCAAATCACCTTCTTTACGCTGTGCGTGCCGGCCGTCCTTGCGATCGTGTCTGCTTGGTTTCGCCTTAAAGCGCTTGTGCTGATCGCTTTTCTTTGGTCCCTGCCCATTAGTTTGTACCTCGCGATGACCCCGGGCATATTTGCATGGTTTGGCGCTACCTCTTGCGCTTATCTGGTCACCTACTTCCTGATGCTGGCGGAACGACAGCGATAAGGTGACAGAGAAGGCAGTAAGAGTAAATAGGTGCACAAGTACATCTATTTCAATTTCAGTCGCGTGTCCCCTCCAGTCCCCGATTCCCCGCCTCTCCCTGTTTGCCTCCCAACACTTCGCCTGCTGTACCCACCAAACGCAAAAAACCGCCGCGGCGTCCTTTCGGACCTCCGCGACAGCTCCTGGTGGCACGCGCCTAAACGGCCGCGCACTTTTTGCCTAACTACTGAATACTTGCGCCGACTTCCTTGACCATTTCCTGCACGGACAGCAGTCCGCCGCCGGAGAGGTACCAGTAGTTCGGATCGAGATATACGATATGCCCTTCTTTGAAGGCTTTCGTATTTTTGATCAGATCGTTCTCCACCGTCTGCTTGGCGGATACGGATTCTCCGCCTTCTCCGGCCACAGCCGCGCCGCGGTCCACAACAAACAGGTAGTCCGGATTCTTCTCGGCTACGTATTCGGATGTGACGCTTTGACCGTGCGTAGAAGCTTCAATGTTTGCATCCACCGGCGTAAAGCCCAGCACGTCGTGGATCAGTCCGAAGCGGGAGCCCGCGCCGTAAGCGCTCAGCTTGCCTTCATTCGCCAGCACGATCAGGGCGTTTTTGCCCGATGCAGCGGCTTTATCGTGAATTTCCGCGATCGTCTTGTCGACATGGTCCAGCTCTGTTTGGATCTCGTCTTCTTTGCCGAAGATCTGGCCGACGGTGTTCATATTCTCCTTAAACGATTCCATGTACCGTGTCGTATCCAGGCCCAGGTAGACCGTCGGCGCGATCTTGCTGAGCTCTTCGTAAGCATCGGATTGGCGGCCGGAGATAATAATCAGGTCCGGGCTCAGTGCGTTGATTTTTTCAAAATCCGGCTCTTTCAGGCTCCCCACGTTGCTGTATGCATCTTTGTCGGCGTACTTGGACAGGTACGGAGGAATGTTCGCCTGCGGAACCCCGGTAACCTGAACGCCCAATTTATCCAATGTATCCAGAATGCCAAAGTCGAACACGACGACCTTCTGCGGATTTTTTTTGACCTTTGTCTCGCCAAGCTTATGTTTAATCGTCAGCTCCTCGGAACCGGAAGCCGCCGAAGTGTTGGTTGGTTCAGCAGACGCCTCTTTCGCGGGTTCTGCCGTATTTTTATTGCCGCATGCCGCCAGGACGACGACCAATACGGCCGTGATGATGAACAGCATCATCTTTCTTGTATTCAACTTCATCCACCCCATATTCTGATTTGGTTTTCGGCTTGAACCAAGCCGTAAATGTATAAAATTATGTGATGAACTATCCGCCGGCGCCTGGCTGGGATGAGTCCACGCATATAATTTCCCTTGGTTAGCACTGCATATGATTCTTCACTTGGCCCGTTCAACGCAGGGAGAACTTTATTTTTCGAACAAACTGCCTCTTACCTCTCCCGGGCCTCCGGCTTCAGGCAAAATAAACGCAAATTTTGTTGTTGTTAATGTTCTCAATGGGGATATCCATCCCGTAGACCTGCTTCAGCACCGGCGTATCGATGATCTCGTCAGCCGTTCCTTCCTTCACGACTCTGCCGTTCTTCAGCGCGACGATGTCGTCCGAATAGACGGAGGCAAAATTGATGTCATGAATGACGATAATGACCGTCTTACCCAGCTCATCCACCATCCGCCGCAGCACCTTCATGATCTGCACCGAGTGCTTCATGTCCAGGTTGTTCAGCGGTTCATCCAGCAGCACGTAGTCGGTGTTCTGGGCAATGACCATGGCGATAAAGGCCCGCTGCTGCTGCCCACCGCTCAGCCGGTCCAGGTACTGGTCCTGCAGATCGCCGAGCTCCATATAATCGATGGCTTCCTGAACGTATTTCCAGTCCTCCGGCTTCAGCCGGCCCTGCGAGTATGGGAACCGCCCGAAGCTTACCAGTTCCTTGACCGTCAAGCGGACGTTAATATGATTGGACTGCTTCAGAATCGAGATCTTCTTGGCGAGTTCGCTGCTCTTGCAGCGGTCCACCCGCTCCCCTTCGATCAGGATTTCACCGCCGTCACAGGAAATGAGGCGGCTGATCATGGAGAGAAGCGTGCTTTTGCCCGCCCCGTTGGCACCGATAAAGGAGGTGATTTTCCCTTTGGCGATGTTCACCGAGACGTTGTCGACCACTGTTTTGCCGCCATATAGTTTGGAAACCCCTTTAACCTCGATCACGATGATTTACTCCCCTTTAGCAAAAGATAGATAAAGTACGCGCCGCCGACCATATTGATGATGACGCTCAGCGTCGTGGAGAAGGTAAACACCCGCTCCACCAGCAGCTGCCCGCCTACAAGGGCGACGATGCTGATCAGCACCGCAGCCGGAATCAGCATCGTGTGTCGGTAGGTCCGCATCAGCTGATAGGCCACGTTCGCCACGAGCAACCCCAGGAAGGTGATCGGCCCGACGAGCGCCGTCGCGATGGAAATGAGCACCGCCACAACAATGAGCAGCCTTTTCACCACCCGGTCGTAATCGACGCCCAGATTGACGGCGTGATCCCTTCCCATAGCAATAACATCGAGATACTTGGTATAGCGCGTAAAATAGGCGGTCACCAGCACGATCCCTGCCGCCGACACCAGCAGCAGATCCGTATTGACGTTGTTGAAGCTGGCGAACATTTTATCCTGGACGATTTGGAACTCGTTCGGATCGATGAGCACCTCCATAAAGGAGGACAGGCTCTGAAACAATGTGCCGAAGATCAGACCGAGCAGAAGTAGAAAGTAAATGTTCTGGCCTTCCCTTTTAAACAGGAGCTTGTAGAACACCACCGAGAACGCGGCCATCATACCGACGGAGATGAGAAAATTCACGTTTTTGCCCATCGCCGTCAGGCTGATTGAGCCGAACACATAGACCATGAAGGTCTGAAACAGCATATAAAGGGAATCCAGCCCCATAATGCTCGGTGTCAAAATGCGGTTGTTGGTAATCGTCTGGAACACGACCGTCGAGAAGGCGATCGCTCCGCCGGTCAGGACCATGGCCAGCACTTTTTTGCCTCTGCGCGGAAGGATATAATCCCAGTTGCCCCCGGACTGGATCACCATAAAGACAGCAATCAGGACAAGTGCGATGACGGTTAGAACGATCAGCTTGGTCAGGTTGGATTTGCTCATGTATAAGCCCTTCTTCTCAGCAGTAAATAGATAAAGATCGCGCTGCCAATCACCCCGACGGTGACGCCGATGGAGATTTCATACGGAAAGATGATGACCCGGCCCAGAATGTCGCAGAACAGCACGAACACGGCTCCCAGCAGTGCGGTATGTAGCAGGCTTTTCTTCAGATGATCCCCCAGATACATCGTGACGATGTTCGGAACGACCAGGCCCAGAAAAGGAATCATGCCCACGGTTAAAATCACGACCGATGAAATAGCGGCGACGATGACCAGTCCGATATTGACGACGGCCTTATAGTTAAGCCCCAAGTTCACCGCGAACTCCTCCCCCATGCCCGCAATTGTAAAGCGGTTCGCGAACAGATAGGCGATGATCAGGAGCGGAATGCTGATGTACAGCATCTCGTATCGGCCCTTGAGGATCATGGAAAAGTCGCCCTGCAGCCAGGAGGACATGTTCTGGATCAGATCGTTTTTATAGGCAAAAAACGTCGTGACCGAGCTGACAATGTTGCCGAACATGAGTCCCACAAGCGGAATGAAAATCGCGTCCTTGTATTTGACCTTATCCAGGATCCGCATAAAGATCATCGTTCCCAGCAGGGCAAAAACGAAGGCCACCAGCATTTTCACCAGCGGCGCCGCGTTACCAAACACCATGAGGGCCACCAAAATGCCGAACCTTGCCGAGTCCATCGTTCCGGCCGTCGTCGGCGACACGAACTTGTTTCTCGTCAGCTGCTGCATGATCAGGCCGATAATGCTCATGCTCGTGCCGGCAATGATAATGCTGATCAGGCGCGGCAGGCGGCTGATCCAGAGCACCTGCTTCTGTTCGGCTGTGAGATGAAACAGATCCAGCGGGGAAATATCCTTCACCCCGATAAACAAAGAAGCGGCTGAGAATACGATAAGCAGGATCCACAGCGTCCACAGGTAAGTGTTTTTCATGGCTATCCAACGCTTTCTTTAGTCTGGCCAGTCATTGAAAATAATGAAAATATTCCGAAAAAGCATATGTCACTCTCGATCTAATTAATAATGATATTCATTCTCAATTAACTGACTTAGTTATTATTCTAACAGCTGACCGGTTTTTGTCAAACGTTTCTGGGTATTTTTATTCTTCTGCCTTCTTCCCGCAGGATGAATGCAGGCCGCCCGGAGTGGTCATAGTAACAGGGAATGCCGACTGCAAACACAAGGAGGTTGAACAGCCATGGACAGCACGCACGAGTATGTGGAGAAGCTCCACGATACCCAGGAAAAAGCCCGCAAACACAAGGATGGCATCAGCAAAGGAGCCAGCGCAAAGCTTCCGACCAAGCAGCATGGCACGAAGAAATAACCGCAAACCTTAAAAATGGGCATTTCCCTTTCGACCGAAGGGGAAGTGTCCTTTTTATTTGAAGATATATGAAAGTATAAGCTCCAGAGAGTGCTCCTCCTTATATCGCAAGATAGGCGTTTTTCTTATTATTCAGGGATTTTCGCAAAGTTTCTGCAATCTCCAAGACCAAAGTCCAGTTTGATCCTAGTCCAGAGACAGTTTCTGGATGGCCTGCCGCTCCGTTAGAATGAACGAAAGCATGAGACGGCATCGGCCTCAGGTTGGATTTGACTGCAGGCGGCGAAGGCCGGTAAGGAGAGAAACTATGGAGTGGATCATCCATCTGTTTGAACAATACGGGTATATGGTGCTGTTTGGTGGCCTTTTCGCCGAATCGTTGGCAATTCCCTTCCCGGGAGAGCTGGCCATGGCCATCTCCGGCCATATGTCGACGCTGGGGAGCTTTCACCTGCTGCAAATTATTTTGTATTCGTATATCGGCGCCATCGTCGGCACGACGGTGACGTATATTATCGGGTATCGTATGGGAACGCCCTTCTTTGAAAAATACGGCAAGTACGTCCTCCTGAACCCGGCCCGGATCGCCAAAATTACCGGCTGGTTCGACCGGTACGGCACCAAGCTCATTCTGATCTGTTACTTCGTGCCTGGACTCCGGCATTTTACCGGATACGTGTCCGGCGTGCTCCGGATCAATGTCCGGACCTTCTTTATCTATAACTACATCGGCGGACTCGCCTGGGTCATCGTCTATGTCATGATCGGCAGACTGGTCGGCTCGAAGATCGAGCAGTTCCTGCATTTGATTTCCCAGTATTCGCTTGCCGCGATCCTGGTGGCTGCTGCGGTCCTCGTTCTCGTCGTGTACCTAAAGCGGAGAAAAAAATCTGCAGTCCCCCGGGTCAAAGCCGAAGTGCGGCAGGAGGACTAAGGGCAAGCGCACACGAACGAGCAGCTAACAGCTGTGGGACAGCCGACGCCCGATGACCGCACGCCTAGCACTGGCTATCGTCTAGAACGTCAAAAGCCGCCCCCGGTGCTTGCCCGGGGAGCGGCTTGTAACAAACGCTTTACACTTTATTTGACGGCGCCCTGTGTCACGCCGTTGATGATCCATTTTTGCGCGAACAGGTAGATGATGATCATCGGCAGCATCGCCATCAGATACGAAGCGAAGGCCAGGTTGTAGTCCGTGTTAAACTGTCCCTGGAAAATGTACTGCACGAGCGGCAGCGTATAGCTCGACTGGTCGCTGATGATGATCAGCGGGAGCAGGAAGTCGTTGTAGGTCGACAGGCAGATCAGGATGCCGACGGTGGCGTTGATCGGCGCCATCAGCGGGAAGATGATCCGCCAGAACGTGCCCCACGTCGTTGCCCCGTCCACCGTGGCAGCCTCCTCGAGCGCCGTCGGGATCGAGCGGATGTAGCCGACGTAGACGAAGACGTTAAAGGCCAGCGCATACACCGTATGCAGAATCGTCAGGCCGACCAGATTGGTCATGTGCAGCGCCGACGCCAGCTTGACGATCGGCAGCATGATGATCGGGAACGGAATGAACATCGCGCTGATGAAGTAGAAGTACAGCCCTTTGAAGAACTTCCGGTGCATATTCCGGGCGATGGCGTACGCCACGAGCGAGTTGGTGAGCAGCGTCAGCACCACCGTGGAGATCGTAACGAGCGCGCTGTTGCGGAATGCGCGGAAGAAGTTGGTCATTTTCACCGCGTTCGAGAAGTTTTCCCAGTGAAACGTCGTCGGAATCGCGAAGACCGACCGTGTCATCTCCTCGGGATTTTTCAGCGCAATGGTCAAGGTCATGTACAGCGGGAACAAAATCAGCAGCGTCCCCAGGGCAATCAGGATCATGACGGCCCAGTTCGTTTTCGTTCTCATTACATATCGCTCTCCCTTCCTTGAAGAAATTTAAGCTGCAGGATGGAGATGATCGCAATGACGATAAAATAAATGACCGAGTTGGCAGACTGGTAGGCGAACTCGCCTCCCTGGAACCCGCCGATGTAGATCAGGTGCGAAATGGACTGTGTCGCCCGGCCGGGCCCGCCATTGGTCAAGGCGACGATCTGGTCGAAGACCATCAGCGAGTTTTTCATCGCCAGCACCATATTGATCGTGAAAAACGGGGAAATGAGCGGAAAGGTAATTCTCCAGAATTCCTGCCAGCGGCTGGCCCCGTCCAAATTTGAAGCTTCATACAGCGAAGCCGGGATGGTCTGGAGTCCCGCCAGATACAGAATCGTATTAAACGCAATCCCCTGCCATACCGCCACGATGACGACCCCGATCCAGGCCAGATTTTCGTTGCCCAGTATGTTCGTTGAGAACGCATGGATGCCCAGGTTCTGCCCCCAGATCGTAAAGACGTTGGAGAACAGGTAGTTGAAAATGTAACCGACGATCAGCACGCTCAAAATGTTCGGCAAAAAGTAAATGCCGCGGAAGAAGTTGCGCGCCTTGATCCGCGCGTTCAGGCCAAGGGCGATCAGCAGACTGAGCACATTGATCAGAATGGTGACGACAATGGCGAACTTGAAGGTGAACAGATAGGCGTTCCCCACGTTGCTGTCCGTAAAGAGGTTTGCGTAGTTGCGGAACCCGATAAAGTCGTAATGTTTACCGAACCCGTTCCAGTTCGTGAACGAATAGTAAATGCCCTGCAGGGCGGGCAGTGTCATAAATACGAAGAACAGTACGACCGCCGGCACGGTCATCCAATAAAACGCCGTAAGTCGCTTGGACATCCCTTCATCCTCCTCTTTTAGTCATGATGTTATTTCCGGCTCTGGACTTTGTCCCACTCGGTATCGAGCGTTTTCAGGTAGGCGTCGATATTCCGGTTTTGCAGAAATCCCTGAACGATCGAGTTCAGCTGCACGGCGGCCGGGATATAGTGGTCGGCAAAATCGACGACTCGGCCCGCCTTGAAATAAGGCTGCAGCTCGGCAACCGCTGGGTCGTCCTGCGTCACACCTTTAACGGCCGAGAACGCGGTCTGCTCTTTGATGTACTGGCCGATGTTGTCCGGCTCGAGGAGAAAAGCGATGAATTCCTCCGCTTCTTTTTTATGCTTGGTGCTCTCGGAGATGGTCAGCAGCGTGTCCACCCCGGAGATCAGCTTGTTCTTGTCCGGGTCGTTTCCGGTCGGGAACGGGAAGAAGCCGATATTCGCGTTCGGGTTCGATTTCCGGATTTCCGGAATGGCCCAGCTTCCCTGGATATACATGGCCGATTCCCCGCGCGCAAAAGCACGATTGCCGTCCGCGTACGTTTTCCCGAAGTTGTCCCCATGTCCGTAATCGAGCAGCTTCAGCTGCTTCTCCGCCACCTCGCGGAATTTCTCCTGGAAGGTCACCTGATTTTCACGGCGCTGCTTGAAGAAATCGATGCCGACCAGGTTGGGTGCCAGCGCATTAAACGGCAGGTTCGTCTGCCAGTCGTCCTTGTATGTAAAATAAAACGGAATGATGCCGCTGTCCTTCACCTTTTGGGCAGTCGCAATCAGCTCATCCCACGTTTTCGGAACGCTCAGCCCCAGCTTCTTGAAGATGTCCTTGTTGTACATAATGCCGTTGGCGTTGGTTGCGTAAGGGATGCCGGTAATTTTACTCAGCCCCGTTACGTCCTTGAGCATTTTTATGTAGTTCGGATCAATGGATTCGACCAGCTTGCTCTGGGTCAGATCGGCGAAAATATCGCTCTGCGCCAGGATCGAATACGTGTCGGTCGCGCCCATGCCGATGACGTCAGGAATGTCGTTCTTGACGACCCTTGTCTTCAAGACCGTTTCGGCATCCGGCGGATTCACCTGGGTGACCTGAATCCCGGGGTGCGAAGCGTTGAACTTGGCCACCAGCTTATCAAAGGAGCCTTTGGCCTCCGGTTTGTTTTGAAAAAACTCCAGCTTGACCTTCCCGGCGTTCTCCCCGTTGTTCCCGCAGGCCGTCAGCATCGACGCGAGCAGCAGGCAGGCCAGAAGGATTCTTCCCATTTTCATGCGAAACCCCCCATATCGAAATTCTTGATGTTGAATTTTCACTAAAATTACCCGATTTTGTCGAAAAATAAACAAGCCGCCAAGCATGAAGCCTGCAGCGAACATGCGAATGCAGCGCCGTCTTCCCGGCGAAGTAAAAAAGCAGCCCCCTGACGGAAAGGCTGCTTTTTGCATGGCTGGGCCGAAGCGCGCTTATTTTTTGGCGGCCAACCACTGGGCTACGCCTTGAATGTCAGCATCGGACAGTTGGCCTTTGAAAGCCGGCATGCCGCCGCGGCCGTTCGATACGATCCCGGCGATTTCGTCCGCGGAGTATTTGGCTCCGACCTTTTGCAGGTTCGGTCCTAAAGCGCCTTCGAGGTTGTTGCCGTGGCAGCTGACACAGTTCGCTTTAAAGGTCGCTTCCCCGTTGCCGGCTGCTGCATTGCCGCCGGTTTGACCGGTTGTTGCACCCGTATTCCCGGCGTTGTTATTGGCTGCGCCCTGATTGTTGTTATTGTCGCTGCTTTTACCGCAGGCGGACAGGGAAAGAACGAGCAGCAAGCTCAGGAAAATGATCGATTTTTTCATTGGGGGTGTCTCCCTTCAACTTTTTCAAATTTGCCTCAATACAGCTACGATGCCCCAGCAATAAGCTTTTCATGTACGCGGATTATCGTGATTTCTCGGATTTGCGGTTTTTTCGCCTTGGCGTGGCATGTGCATAATATACCCAGCAAAGGGGAACATATCCCTCAAGGAGGAATGCAACCATGGCAGAACAACAAAAGGAACAACCACCAAGCGGGTCCAGGCGCCAGTTCCTGAAATATTCAGGGACGGCGATCGGCGGTCTGGTCGTCGGGGGCGTGATCGGCGGAGCCATTACCGGCGGCTTCAACAAGAAAAAGCCGGCTGCGAATGCGCCGACATCGCCGCAAACCGGAACGCAGCCTGCTGCAGATTATAACCATGCGACCATGTACTTCAACCAGCGCCAGCTGCAAATTACACAGGCAGCGACAGAGCGCATTTTCCCTAAGGACGATAACGGTCCTGGAGCCAACGATTTGGGTGTTGCTTACTACATCGACCACCAGTTAGCCGGTCACTGGGGCTTCAATGCCCGCGAATACCGCATGGGGCCTTTTGTTAAAGGGGAAGCCACACAGGGCGACTATCAGAGCATTAACCGTAACGAGGTCTTCCTGCTCGGGCTTACCGCCATTGACAATGCAAGCCAGAAAAAGTACCAAAAGGGGTTTACCGACCTTGCCGACGAAGAAAAAGACGCCATTCTGACTTCGCTCGAAAAGGGTGACATTGAAGTGATTAACGGCATCACCGGCAAAAGCTTCTTCGATCTGCTTCGCAATATGACGCTGGAAGGCGTATATGCGGACCCGCTCTATGGCGGCAACGTCAACATGGAGGGCTGGAAGATGCGGAACTATCCGGGCAACCAGATGTCCTATGCCAAAATTGTCGGTGAGGACGCTTTTGCAAAAACAGATCCGCTCAGCCTGCATGACCATTTGGCCACACATTAATTTTTACATGCTGACAGAGAAGGAGAGTTATCCATGGCTACGAAATTGCCAAGAGTCCCGGTATTGATCGTCGGGATGGGATGGATCGGTGGCATTATCGCCGCTGAATTAAGCAAACAGGGAATCAAGGTCGTCGGCCTGGAACGCGGTAAACCCCGTTCCACCGAGGATTATTACATGGTCCATGACGAGCTCCGTTACGCCCAGCGCTATGAACTGATGCAGGATTTGTCCAAGGAAACGATCACCTTTCGGAACACGTCGAAAATGACCGCCCTGCCGATGCGCCAGTACGGCGCCTTCCTGCTCGGGGAAGGCCTCGGAGGCGCAGGCATCCACTGGAATGGACAAACGTACCGGTTTCTGCCGTACGATTTCGAGATCCGGAGCAAAACGATCGAGCGCTATGGGAAGAAAAAAATTCCGGATGGCATGACCATTCAGGACTGGGGCATTACATACGACGAGCTGGAGCCCTATTTCTACAAGTTCGAAGAGGTCGCAGGCATCTCCGGGGAACAAGAACAGACGCCGATGGTCGGCAAGCGCTCCAAACCGTTCCCGACCAAGCCGATGATCAAGACGCCGATGATCAAAATGTTCGAGGAAGCGACCAAAAAACTGGGCTACCATCCGTATATGATGCCGTCGGCCAACCTGTCCGAGCAGTATACGAACCCGGACGGCATTACCCGCGCCCCTTGCCAGTACTGCGGCTATTGCGAGCGCTTCGGCTGCGAATACGGCGCCAAGGCCGATCCGGTCGTGACCGTGCTTCCGGTCGCACAGAAATCGGGTCATTTCGAGCTGCGTGAGTATGCCAACGTGACGGATATTTTGCATGACGGGAAAAAGGCCACCGGCGTGAAATACGTCAACCCGTTGACCGGCCAGGAATATGAGCAGCCGGCAGACGTCGTCATTCTGGCGAGCTACGTGTTCAACAACGTCCGGCTGCTGCTGACGTCCAAGCTCGGCAAGCCGTACGATCCGAATACGGGAACAGGCGTCGTGGGCAAAAACTACGCTTACCAAACGAATGGCGGGTCGGCGACGGGATTTTATGACGACCAGCAGTTCAACCTGTTTGCCGGAGCCGGCGCGCTTGGCATGGAGATCCCGGACTTCAACGGCGACAACTTTGACCACAGCGATCTGAATTTCATCCACGGTGCCGGCATCCGGATTTCGCAAACCGGGCTCCGCCCGATCGCGAACAATTCGGTTCCGAAAGGGACGCCAACGTGGGGCAAAGACTTTAAAGCGACCTCGCTGAAATACGCGAACAACTACTTGACCGTGGCGGCGCAGGGATCGAGCATGCCTTGGAGGCATCACTATCTCGATCTGGATCCGACCTACAAGGATGCTTACGGTAAACCGCTGGTCCGGATCACGTTCGACTTTGAGGAGCAGGACCGGCAGATGATCGCCTTCATGGCAGGTAAAACCGAAGCCATCATGAAGGAAATGAAGCCTTCGTCCATCGGCTCCTCCAAAGAGCTGGGGCCGTTCAATATCGTGCCGTATCAATCCACGCACAACACCGGCGGCGCGATAATGGGATCCGACCCTTCGACTTCGGTCGTCAACAACTATCTCCAAATGTGGGATGCCGAAAACGTGTTTGTCGTCGGCGCATCCGCCTTCCCGCATAACAGCGGTTATAACCCGACGGGTACCGTTGGCGCCCTCGCTTACCGGGCTGCGGAAGGCATTGCGAAGTATTTGAAATCAGGCGGATCTCTCGTTTAAGCGAAAACACCGCCTGGGGGCAAGGAAAAAGCGGAGGGAATCAAATGGATCAAGACAACTGGATTGTTCATGTCGCCGAGGCGCGAAAGCGGCTGATCATCGTCGGCATCTGCTTCATCGTGACGTTTGCCGCCGGATTGTACGCCGCCCCCGGCATCCTGCTCTACCTCAAGTCTCAGCCTTTGGCGGAGCCGATCGCCTGGAACGTGTTTTCCTTTACGGACGGCATTCTGATCTACATGAAGTGCGCGCTGATCTTCGCGCTCATGTTCACGGTTCCCGTCCTGCTGTACCAGCTATGGGCTTTTGTGAAGCCGGGGCTCACGGAGCATGAGGCGAAGAGCGCGTTCCCCTTCATTCCGGTCGCATTCATGCTTTTTCTGGCCGGGCTGTCGTTCAGCTATTACGTCGTGTTTCCGATGATGCTGAAGTTCATGAAGCGCATGAACCAAACGATCGGGGCGATCGAAACGTACGGGATTGACCGGTACTTCGGGTTCCTGTTCGATCTGGTCATCCCGATGGCCATCGCCTTCGAGCTTCCAGTGGTCATTCTGTTCCTGACCCGAATCGGAATCCTGACGCCCGATACGCTGAAAAAGACGCGCAAATACGCGTACCTAGGGCTGGCGATCCTCGGCTCCTGTATTTCGCCGCCGGATTTCGTCTCGCACCTGTCCGTCACCATTCCGCTCATCCTGCTGTTCGAGATCAGCGTTTACGTATCCGGCCGCCAGTGGCGGAAAATGCAGTCCAGCCCGTCCGGCAGCTAGGTCGCTGCATTCCCGCCATCCGGTTGCTGGGCTACTGCAGTTCCTGCTCATTAGCAGCTGCACAATCCCAAAGTCTGGCAACTGCAGCAGTTCAATCCGTCTGGCAGCCAGGAAATTGCACTCTCCGTCTATCCGAGACCGCATCAGTTCCGTAGTCCGGCAACTCGGGGTTGCAGTCCTGACCATATGACAGCCGCCATCCGTCCAGCGTTCAGTCATCTGGGGCTAGGACGTTAATCCAGAAAAGAGGTGTACATGCTATGCTGAACAACATTGGTGTATCCGGCCTGGTCATTATTTTGGCCATCGCCCTCGTCCTCTTCGGGCCATCGAAGCTCCCGCAGCTCGGAAGAGCGTTCGGGGACACGCTCCGCGAGTTCCGGAGCTCCACACGCGGAATCGTCGAGGAAGAAGAGACTTCCTCCGAGTCTTCGGTGAAGCAGCTTGTCGAGAAGCGCTAATATGCCCAACGCAACGCCTATTAAACCGATAAAAAGCAGCCTCCCCTATGGGGAATGGCTGCTTTTTCAATGAGGGTCCCTTCGATGGGGACTCTTTTTGGCTCTTCAATGGGACCCTCTGAAGAGACTAGTTGCTTATTAATGAGGGTTCATTTCCGGGGACCCCTGCACGACTCACTTCTATGTGCCCTTCGCTTACTTTATAAGAATAAAGAGGGGGGTATACGAAAATCGTCCTTTTCTAGTGTACATTTCTCTATTTTGTCCCACAAAAGAAAGACACGGCACTTATATTCTCCAGCCCTCGAATCAAAGAGGATACCTCTATATTTAGTGTTAAAACTCACGGACAATCTATATCTAGAAATTTACGATGGACCAAAGGTATGGTACTAGTGTCCACCTTTTAAAAGACAAAAACGAGGTTTGTTCGTTGTCAGTAGACAAATCCAGCCTAATTGGGACCAGCAAGAGGGCGTAAGGGCCCAAACCGTTCTTTTCTCCCGTTGTTCTCCTGGTTTTAAATTCACCAACTGCTCCCTTGCACTCCACAATTCACAAGCCAATCAACTGCTCCACGGCACTCCAAAAATCTCAAGTCAATCAGCCTTTTCTCCGGCACTGTTCAGATTTCAAAACCACCAACACTTTTCCTGATCTCAAAACCACTAACTGCTCCTGACAATCACAAATCCCAAATCAATCAGCTTTTCTCCGGCACTGTTCAGATCTCAAACCACCAACACTTTTCCTCCTGATCTCAAACCCACTAACTGCTCTCAACAATCAAAAATCCCAAATCAATCAGCCTTTTCTCCGGCACTGTTCAGATCTCAAACCAGCAACACTTTTCCTCCTGATCTCAAACCCACTAACTGCTCTCAACAATCACAAATCCCAAATCAATCAGCCTTTTCTCCGGTACTGTTCAGATCTCAAACCACCAACACTTTTCCTCCTGATCTCAAACCCACTAACTGCTCTCAACAATCACAAATCCCAAATCAATCAGCCTTTTCGCTGGTACTGTTCAGATCTCAAACCACCAACACTTTTCCTCCTGATCTCAAACCCACTAACTGCTCTCAACAATCACAAATCCCAAATCAATCAGCCTTTTCGCTGGTACTGTTCAGATCTCAAACCACCAACACTTTTCCTCCTGATCTCAAACCCACTAACTGCTCTCAACAATCACAAATCCCAAATCAATCAGCCTTTTCGCTGGTACTGTTCAGATCTCAAACCACCAACACTTTTCCTCCTGATCTCAAACCCACTAACTGCTCTCAACAATCACAAATCCCAAATCAATCAGCCTTTTCGCTGGTACTGTTCAGATCTCAAACCACCAACACTTTTCCTCCTGATCTCAAACCCACTAACTGCTCTCAACAATCACAAATCCCAAATCAATCAGCCTTTTCGCTGGTACTGTTCAGATCTCAAACCACCAACACTTTTCCTCCTGATCTCAAACCCACTAACTGCTCTCAACAATCACAAATCCCAAATCAATCAGCCTTTTCGCTGGTACTGTTCAGATCTCAAACCACCAACACTTTTCCTCCTGATCTCAAACCCACTAACTGCTCTCAACAATCACAAATCCCAAATCAATCAGCCTTTTCTCGTCTCAAAACCACTACCTGCTCCCCGACACTCTCGATTTTGAAATAGCAATCGCACTTCCTCTGTCCTCATATAATGGACATATCTTTGTTTTGTTTTATAAAAGGAGGACACGACACTATATTTCTTCTACGGGCGGTTGGATAGAAATTTTTCCTATATTTTGTGTTATTATTTATGTTCAAATCAATATATGGGGTTGTGACTGAGGACAAAGATATGGTGTTAGTGTCCACCATTTAAAAGACAAAATCGAAATTTGTTCGTTACGAGTGAACAAACACTATGAAAATAAAAATTTAGGTTTTGTTCATTGTCAGTAAACAAACATCTTGAAAGATACAATCTGAATGTGTTCGTTGTCACGGAACAAATACCGTGAAAGATACGATTTGAATGTGTTGGCTGTCAGTGAACAAACACCTAGATACACATCGAAATGTGTTTGTTGTCAGTGAACAAACTCCTTTAAACTCTACGATCTGAATGTGTTCGATCTGGTTAAGACAAATTCAATAGAATCGTGAACAAGCTCCGGGAGCGCAAGCCGACCCATTATTCTCCTGCGCTCTCCAGGTTTTTGAACTGGCTCTCGAACATCCGGGCGTAGAAGCCCTGGCGCCCGATCAATTCGTCGTGGCTGCCCTGCTCCACGATCTCACCATGATCGATGACCATGATGTTGTCGGCGTCCCGGATCGTGTTGAGCCGATGCGCGATAATGAAGGTCGTACGATCCTTCATGATTTGGAGCAGCGCATCCTGGATATGCAGCTCGGTTCGCGTGTCGATACTGCTCGTTGCCTCGTCGAGGATGAGGATCGATGGTTTTGCCAGAATGACGCGGGTGATGGCCAGCAGCTGGCGCTGACCCTGGCTGAGATTACCGCCGTTCTCCGACAGCTCCGTCTCATAGCCGTCCGGCAGGCGGCGGATGAATACGTCGGCGTTCGCCATCACGGCGGCTTCGCGGATTTCCTCATCCGTCGCGTCAGGCTTGCCGTACTTGATGTTTTCCTTGATCGTGCCGGAGAACAGGTACGTGTCCTGCAGCACGATCCCGAATGTGCGGCGGAGGCTGTCGCGGGTGTAATGGCGGATATCGACGCCGTCGATCCGGATGGAACCCCCCGTCACGTCGTAGAACCGTGTCAGCAGATTGACGATCGTCGTCTTGCCCGCCCCTGTCGGCCCCACCAAGGCCGTACTGGTCCCCGGCCTCGATTCGAAGCTGACCCTTTTCAGGATCGGCACCTCTGGCCGGTACCCGAAGCTTACGTCCTCGAATACGACGTGGCCTTTGGTGCGATCGAGCCGTACCGCATCCGGCAAATCGTCCGGCTCCTCCCGCTCGTCCAGCACCTCGAACACCCGCTCTGC
>NZ_MBRK01000001.1:6400481-6691493 GCF_002224835.1 Paenibacillus sp. SSG-1 | reverse complement strand
AACCCCCGCTCTCCCCCCGCCACACCGGACTGGAGCAGATTATAGATGTTGGCCAGGTCGTTCAGCGGGCGGACAAACTGGCGGGAGTAGCTCAGGAAGCTCGCGATCACGCCGACGGTAATGAGGCTTTTGACGGCGAGAATCCCGCCGACGAGGGCGACGGCGGCAAAACCGATGTTGTTGATGACGTTCATGAGCGGCATCATGAAGCCGGAGCGGATCTGCGCTTTGAGCCCGACTTCAAACAAGCGGCCGTTGACCGCCTCAAACTCGTTGATCGCTTGATGCTCGTGATTAAACGCTTTGACGACTTCCATGCCGGAAATCGTCTCTTCGATATGTCCGTTCAGCATGCCAAGCTGAACCTGCTGCTCTTTGAACAGCACCGACGTTTTGCGTGTGACCGTGCGCGTCAGCAAATACAGAATCGGCACGGTTATGAGGCTCGCCAGGGTCAGGATCGGGCTGAGCACGATCATCATCACCAGCGAGCCGATAATGGCGATACCGCCGGCCATCAGCTGCGTGGTGGATTGGGATACGGTCTGGCTCACATTGTCGATATCGTTGGTCAACCGGCTCATCACTTCCCCGTGCGAGCGGGCGTCGAAATAAGATACCGGAAGCTTCTGCAGCTTCTGAAACAACGAACGCCGCAGTCCCGCAACGATTCGCTGCGACACGCCGGCCATCAGCCAGCCCTGCAGAAAGACGAGCACGACGTCCGTGATATAGGCTGTTGCCAGCACGATAATAAACGACTGCAGCAGCCCGAAAGCGACGCGTCCCTGGTTCGCGGACATAGCGTCGATCGATTTACCGATCAGAAACGGTCCGATCAGGGTTACGCCCGCATCGATGATGATAAACACCATGATCAGGCTGAGCAGCTTGCGCTCGCGTCCGAAATAACGCCACAGGCGCCCCATCGTTCTCCGGAAGTTTTTGGGCTTGACCGGCTTGCCCCGTCCCATGCCCCCGCTTCCGGGTCCCCTCATCATCCCGCCAGGGCGTCCCGCAGGACCCGGTGCCCCAGGAGGCGGCGTCTGCTGTGCCTGTGCGGCTTCATTCTGCGGCATGCGGATGCATCTCCTTTCCCATCTGGGATTGGTAAATCTCCTGGTAGACCCGGCACGTCTCCATCAGCTCTTCATGCGTGCCCGTGCCGACCATCTCCCCGCGGTCCATTACCACGATCCGGTCGGCATCCATGACCGACGTGATCCGCTGGGCGATCAGGATGCAGGTCAACTCGCTGGCATACGTCCGCAGCGCTTCCTTGATTCTGGCTTCGGTCGCGACGTCCACCGCGCTCGTGCAGTCGTCGAGAATCAAAATTTCCGGCTTCTTCACCAGCGCCCTGGCAATGGACAAGCGCTGCTTTTGTCCGCCCGAGAAGTTGACGCCGCCTTGGCCGATCCGGCTGGCATATCCTTCAGGCGAAGCCATGATGAAGTCATGCGCTTCGGCGATCCGGCACGCCTCTTCCATTTCATCTTGGCTCGCGTCTTCTTTGCCCCATTTCAAATTGTCCTCCAC
This sequence comes from Paenibacillus sp. SSG-1, assembly GCF_002224835.1. Lineage (NCBI taxonomy): Bacteria > Bacillati > Bacillota > Bacilli > Caryophanales > Paenibacillaceae > Paenibacillus > Paenibacillus sp. SSG-1. The sequence goes on along the minus strand of NZ_MBRK01000001.1, from coordinate 6,689,954 downwards.
CGTGCCGGTGAAGAGCATGATCTTCTGCGGAACGACGGCGATCATCTCACGCAGCGCATGCGGGTCCATGTCCCTCACGTCGGTGCCGGCCACTTTGACCCGCCCTTCGCCGGCATCGTAAAAGCGCGGAATCAGGCTGACGAGCGTACTTTTTCCCGAACCGGTCGAGCCAATAATCCCCACGGTCTCCCCGGGAAGGCAGGTCAGCGTAAAGTCGCGAATGACCGGGTCGCCCTGGGTTCCCGCATAGGAGAAGCTCACATGCTCGAAGTCGATGCGTCCGCGCTGAGAAGCGCGTTTCGCCGCCGACTTCCCTCCATGATCCAGCCCGCTTCCTTCGGCAAACACTTCGCCAATCCGTCCGGCGGACGCCTTGGCCCGCACGAACATGTTGAAGACGTTGCTGATCATCATCAGCGAGAACAGCATTTGCGTCATGTAGTTAATGAACGCGATGATGCTGCCGACCTGCATCTGCCCGTTGTCGACCCGAATCCCGCCGATCCAAAGGACGGCGATGATGCCGAAATTGAGGAAGAGCGAAATCCCCGGTCCGAAAACGGACATGACCCTCATCGACAGGACCGAGCGGCTGGACAGCTCCGTGTTGGCGCTTTCAAATTTTTCCACTTCGTAATCAAAGCGGTTGAACGCCTTGACCACCCTTACGCCCGACAAGTACTCGCGCATGACGCCGTTCACTTTATCCAGCGCCCGCTGTACCCGGATAAAGAATGGAAAACCGATCTTCATGTTCAGCATGATGAGAACGGCCACAACCGGCACTACCACCGCCAACACGAGCGACAAATGCACATCCAAACGGATGGCCATAATGAGGCTGCCCACGCACAGCAGCGGTGCCTTTACGAAAAACCGCATCATCCCGTTCACAAAGTTCTGCACCTGGGTGACGTCATTCGTCAGCCGCGTGATGAGCGAGGCCCGGTCGAACTTATCCATGTCTTCAAACGATAGGGACTGGATTTTCCGGAACAAATCGGACCGCATTTCCGCCCCAAACCGCTGTGACACATGGCTTGAAATAATGTTTCGGGTGGAGGCCGACACCGCGCCAACGGCGGTGATCAGGAGCATAAGCCCTCCGTAATGGAGGACTTGATCCATCCGGCTCTGGGCCACCCCGACATCGATGACCTTGGACATCATAGTCGGCTGCAGCAAGTCGCACAGCGACTCTACCGCCAGAAACAATACCGCTACGCAAAACAGTTTCCAGTATTTCTTGACGTACTTGTTGAAAAAGGACATGGCTGCATCACCTTTTTACGCTTATTTGAGGTAAAGCTACATGTTCACCGATATGTAATTTAAGACATATACACTAGTGAAGATTACTCCTTTTTCGGTCATCTGTCACGACCAATATCCGGCAAAAATCTTTTATTCCCTAAGCCACTTGTCAAAAAACTCGCGGTACCCTTCCTTCATGATGCGGCTGGAAAAGCTCTCAAACGCGTAGCTCCGGTTGTCCCAGGAATAAGAAGACGGCGATGCCGCAGCCATGTTGACCAGCTCAAACCAATTTTTTTCGTTCCCTGAAAAGGAATGCCGGGCGCTGATATGGCCGTAGCATGGGTGCTCGGGCTTTACGACGATTTTGCCCATGGCGAGCGCCTCGGTCAGCGGCATGGCGAACGTATCGAATTTCGAACAGTTCCAGTACACCTTCGCCGTGTTCATCAGCTTAAAAATATCATCCTGGCTCAGCGCAAACTGCAGCCGGACATTGAGCGGGATGTCGTATTTCTTCATGCTCTCCCGGTATCGTTCGCCCCCGAAGACCATGTACACCTCTTTGTCCGGATTCTGCCGGGCATACTCCAGCACGAGATCCGGCCGGCGGTTCTCCTCGTCCCGTCCGATCCACAGAATGCGGTTGTTCACGATCTGCGACGGGTCAAAATGCCGCTCCGCCAGATCCTCGCTGAATCCGATCGGGATCACATCCACGTCGGTTACCCCGAAATTACGGGCAAGCTCGCCTTTCAAAAACTCGGTCTGCACGACCGCCTTGTCCACCATTTGATAAAAAGGCTTCATCATGTCGTACCCCGTCAGGGCCGGATCGGGAAAGCTGTGCGGAAAGAGCACGCTGTTTTTAAGAAACATTTTCAGATAGGTAAATCCGGATACGGTATAGATCACGTGCTCGATGCCGTTCGCGTAAATCTGGTCCAGCACGATGTCATAGTTTACCAGGTCACCCTTCTCATGCTCGTATCCCGGCACCCAGTCATACCCGCTCACATGGCGCTCCGGAGATATAAAGACGATATCCACCCCCAGCTCGCGGCCGATGGCCTGCAGGCGGTCCGCAAAGACGCGCGGCCCCTGCCTCTCGGTAAATTGGATCTTTCTCATGACCAGTCCGACTTTGTTCATAACTTCATCATCCTTTATCTGCACTGCCTTTCTGAGTTGAGAAATCAACAGGTATACGGGTCAGGACAAGAGCGGGCAGGCCAGCAGCGCCATTTCCAGGCATATACGGCGTTCCGGCTCCAAAAAGTCCTCCCCGAGAATTTCATTTAGTTTGTCCAGACGGTTGTACAGGGTCTGCCGGTGGATAAACAGCGCCTTGGCCGTATCGTTCTTCGAGCCCATGTACTGCAAATAGACGTCGAGCGTCTGCACCAAATGCAGGTGATGCTCCTTGTCGTAAGCCATCAGCGCCCCAAGCTGCTCCTCGACGAACGATTGGAGGAACGCCTTGTCCGGGATAGCCTTCAGCAGCTGGTAGACGCCGATCCGCTCGTAGAACAGGCTGCTGCGCATCAGCTCCACCGAGCGGGATACCTCCATCACTTGCTCCGCTTCCTTGAAGCTTTTGTGCATGTCGGTCATCCGCGGGCGGATGCTGCCAAAGCCTGCGTGCAGGCTGAACGGCTGGGTATGACCCACGCCCGTCAGGCGCAGGCTCTCCACGATCCGGCGCACCGCCTGCTTCAAGGCCGCCGCGTTGTCCCCCGAAGCGGAACGCTCCCGCGCGCACAAAATGTAGATGCGATGCCCTTTCTGCATCAGCAAATTGCGCAGACCGTGCTTCTTGAGCAGGGCGCGCAGCCGGACGAGGAGATCCTGCTCCTCCGCTTCGATCCGGTCCCGGTCGGGGCGAAGGGCGCTGTCGGGATACTCCAGCTCGACGATGCCGCCGATGAAAAGGACCTCTCCCTGCTTGGCCGGCCGTACGCCCATCCGGGACCGCGCCGCCTCTTCGTCCTCCAGCTGGTCGGACAGAATGTCCTGGATCAGCTGGTTCTGATCTCGCAGATGCTTCTCCTCCAGGAACAGCATCCGCAGCAGCAGCGTGGCCAGTGATTTGGCCGTGTAGTCCAGCAGCAGGACGATCCGGTCCAGCGGCTGCTCGCCCGGGAGGATCATTCCCACGTACGCCAAAGTCTCGCCGAGACAGATGACGGGCTGCGAGAGCAGCAGCCGGTCGCCCGGCATCGGAAAGCGGCTGGGCTCCTGGGCGGCCGCTTCATTTCCCTCCACCTGCTTGCGGTAAAAGAAAGTCAGCTCATCCGCCTCCTCCGAGGTTGCCGGCTTCGGACAAAATTTATTCGCCTCCACGGACGAATGATACACAATTTGATAACCCGTGTATTCATATAATACATGGAGAACGGCATGAACATCCGTACTCTGCAGGGTAATCTGCTGCAGCCGGCGGGAAAAGGCCTCCAGATCCTTCAGCAGCTGATGCTGCTGGTTGATCAGCAGCCCGTGAATATCCTGGGTGATTTCAACGAAGCGGACAGGCTGCTCGAACACGAGCAGCGGAAAATCACACTGGTCCGCCAGCTCGATAATTTCCTCCGGAATGTTCTCGATGCTCGTGCCCAGCTCCACGCACAGCCCCGCCGCCTGCTGGCGGATGAGCTGCTGCATGTAGGACAGGCGCTCCTGCTCGTAATGATGGAGCCAAAGGCCGGTGGTGAGGATCAGGTCGTTCTTCGTCACGAACGGGGCCACGTTCGTGATTTCGAGAATATGCACCCAGCCCACCTCACGGTCCAGGCCGTTCGCTCCGGCAATCAGCCGGGCCCGCTTGAACACCGGGCGCTCCAGCACTTCCCGGATATGCAGGTTGAAGCCGCTGCTCATCGGCATTCACATCCCTTATGTTAATTATGGTAACACCAGCCGAACATTATGTCCTGCCGCTGCGGCAAACGGATTGACAAGACGTATGATGAATACGCGCCGATTCGATTGTACACTTTTAATATATTATGAGGTGAGGTGATCTGTCATGAAAATCGGAGTACCCAAGGAAATTAAAAACAACGAAAATCGCGTCGCCGTCACGCCGGCAGGTGCCCTCGAACTGATTCAGCACGGACATGCGGTATATATCGAGCATCAGGCCGGAGCGGAAAGCGGATTTCCCGATGAAGAATACAAGCAGGCCGGAGCCACCATTCTGACGGAAGCATCGGAGGTGTGGTCCCAGGCCGATATGATTATGAAGGTGAAAGAGCCGCTTCCCAGCGAATACGGATATTTCCGTAAAGGGCTCATCCTGTTCACGTACCTGCATCTGGCCGCTGAGCCGAAGCTGGCCGAAGCGCTGGTGCAGTCCGGCGTTACCGCCATCGCCTACGAAACCGTAAACGTGAACGGCACTCTGCCGCTGCTCACGCCGATGAGCGAGGTGGCCGGACGCATGGCGGCGCAGATCGGCGCCCAGCTGCTGGAGCGCCCGCATGGCGGCAAAGGCATCCTGCTCTCCGGCGTTCCGGGCGTGTCGCGCGGCAAGGTGACGATCATCGGCGGCGGCACGGTCGGCATGAACGCGGCGAAGATCGCCGTGGGTCTCGGCGCCGACGTCACCCTGCTCGACCTCAGCATTCCACGGCTGCGCCAGCTGGACGATATTTTCGGCAGCCAGATCAAAACGCTGGTGTCCAGCCCGTCGAACATCGCGAAGTCGGTTCAGGAGGCGGACCTCCTGATCTGCGCCGTCCTGATTCCGGGCGCCAAAGCGCCGCGCCTCGTCACCGAGGAGATGGTCAAATCGATGAAGCCGGGCTCGGTCATCGTGGACGTGGCGATCGACCAGGGCGGCATCGTCGAAACGATCGACCATATCACGACGCACGATAACCCGACGTACGTGAAGCACGGCGTCGTGCACTACGCGGTGGCGAACATGCCGGGCGCGGTGCCGCAGACCTCCACCTTGGCGCTGACGAACGCCACCATGCCGTTCGCCCTGAAGCTGGCCGGCGAAGACCTGCAGCATCTGCTGGCAACGAACAGCGCCATCCGCAGCGGGGCGAACGTGGTCAACGGCAGTATCACCTACGAGGCGGTGGCCCGCGACCTCGGCTACGACTACGTGCCGGCGGAGAAGGCACTCGGACGCATTAAAGTATAGCTTTCACTCATCCCTACGGGATCGATGCCCATGTCAAAAACCGGCTTCCAGATGTATAGGAGCCGGTTTTTTTGGGTCCGCTTCGGTTACTTTACTTGACAGTAATTTGAATCTCGGCCGATTCCTCGAAACGCTCGTCCGTGGACTTCAGGCTAAAGTCTGGACGCGCGGTGATCGTGTACTTCCCTGGAGGAAGGGTGCTCCACCTGGCGTCCTTCAGCATCTGGGCGGGCAATTCCTCATTCGGGTGGGCCTTCTGATAGATCGTAAAGTTATAGCTTGGAATATCGATGAATGAGTCCAGCTGATCCAGAAACACATCGCCGGGCGAATAGGTAGTGGGGATCAGGATCGCAGGGATAAGGGTGCCCCCTCCCTCCCCCGCCTCATCGCGAATCTCAAAGTAGAACGGCTTAAAGCCTTGATTAACAACTGCCTCCTTGTCCCCCAGGTACTCCAGCTGCGCCCAGATCGGAATCGGCTTGCCGTAGGGAACCTCCGTTTCGGCAGCATACAAGGACAGCTTGAAATCCCCCAACGTCTTCGTGGCATGAATCTTCGACTTCCCGTTCACCGGGACAGGCGTATCCACATGCACCGTGTTGAACTCCTTGTCGTAAGAAACTTTGGCTCCCATCGCCGTGGAAACGTCGCGCAGCGGGACGTACGTCGAGTTCCGGTAGGAGAACATCGGACCGGTTCCGCCTTTCGCCTCTTCCCCGTTAAAAACCAGCCGCGGCTGAACCGGCTTGACCTGAAGCGAGTCGGAGGAATAGGCGGCAATGGATAAGCTCCATGCGGCGGTGGCCAGACCGGTTACCGCAGCCGCCCGTATCCATAATTTGCTCATGCTGCTGCACCCTCTTTTCCATGAATCTGTATGCCTCAGAACTCATTGGACATTTTAATCACTTAGCCCAATCATACATGGTTGTGGAAATTATTTGAAGTACCAGGGGTGCAGCAACACACCGTTATAACCCCTCTTGACTGCCCTTGGAGATAGCAAGAAGGTTCTCGCGAGATACTTCTCAGAAAATCCTCTACTTGTAATCAGAGGTTCTCGGAGGTTCTGAGAGGTACACGAGGTTTCACGAGGTCTCACGAGTTGCTCAAAAGGACCTCATTCACGAGGTTCTCAGCAATCTCTTCGTCCCATTGTCCGCCTCCGCGGATCTGAAGCGCCGAACTAGCACCCAGTCATACAAAAGCGGGATGAGCAGCAGACTGAAGAGGGTGGAGCTGATCATGCCGCAAACGACGACAATGCCGAGCATTTTCGAGATAACCGTGTCGCTGCCGCTTGAAAAACACAAAGGCATCAGCGTCAATACGGTGGTCACCGCCGTCATCAATACGGGGCGTACCCTGGAGGAAGCACCGAGAAGAATCGCTTCCCTCGGGGCCATCCCTGCGGATAGATGGCGCTCGACCCGGTCCACCAGCACGATGCCATTCGTTGCGGCAATGCCGGTAATCATCAGCAGGCCGACAAGCGTGGCCAAATCCCACTCTCCCCCGGTCAGGACCAGTCCGGCAATGGAGCCGATAAATGCGAAGGGAATACCGGCCAGCACGCAGAGAGGAGCCCTCCAACCCCGGAAAACCATGCTGAGTATCAAAAGGATCAGCACAACGGAAACCGATAAAGCGATCGCCATTTCTCCGATCATTTGTCCCACTTGAGCGGTGATGCCGTTCATCGAATAATGCACGCCGGCAGGCAGGGTCAGCTCACCCAGACGTTTCTGGACTTGTCCGGCGACCCGCTCGATATCCCTGGACGTAATATTCGCGGTCACTACGGCGAAAGGCTCGCCGTCCCGCTCCCGAACGACCTGCGTCCCGGCAGCCCTCGTCAAGGTTGCCAGCTGTTCCAGCGGCACAGGCTTGCCGTCTTTGCCCTGGAACGTTTCCCGCCCAAGTACGGCCAGCACCTCCATTTCCGGCAGTTCCATGCCGGAAGCGTCATCGCGGGCGGCCGGGAGCTCGGTCCGGATTTCAAGGCGAACCGTTTCCTGCCTTCCGGCGTTCATCTCGACGAGCGTCCCTCCGGCCAAATAATTCCGGACTCTTTCCATCACCTGCTCCGGCTTCACACCGGCGCGTTCCAGCTTGGCCCGGTCCAGCTCGACCCGGTAACCCGCCAGGCCATCCTCATCGTCGGCTGCTCCCAGAACGCTCAAATCCGCCATCCCTTCGAGGCTGCTGCGGATCGATCCCGCGGCCTGCTCCAGCGTGGCGCCGTCGGCCCCGGTTAAATCAATTTTTACTTGAGAATCATCTCCGGAAATATTCTGGTTCGTGACGGTCACCACAGCGCTCCCCGACAAAGCGGTCAGCCGCTCCTTCAGCCTCGCCGTCACCGCGTCAACGTCCTCGCCCTTTTGCACGGACACGGCAATATTGGCGATATTGTCGCCTTGGATCCAACCTCCGCCCGCGTCAAACACATCGTCGAACTGAGGCGTAAAAGTGGAACCCAGCACCGAAGAATAAGTGGAAATTCCAGTATCCGAGGCCAGAACTTGTTCCATACGCTTTACAGCAGCATCCACTTGAGACAACGTCATCCGTTCGGGAAATTCCAGCTGGACGTTAATTTGACCCGTGGCGCTGGCAGGTAAAAAGTTCACCGGCAGCAGGAAGCCTCCAGCGACGGCACCTGCTAACAGCACCGCAAAGACGGATATCAATCGTCCTTTCCGGGGGAAGGCCCACTGCAGGACTCGCCGGGTGACGGGTTCGAAGGCTGCGCCGGAAGCGCTGCGGAGGTCCTTCTGCCATACATCATACAAAGCAGGAACAACCAAAGCTGCTACCAGCAATGAGGTTAGTAAGGCAATGACCACTGACCACGCGAACCCCGAGAACGCAGCACCAATCATCCCGCCGACCAAAGCGATGGGAAAAAACACCGCAACGGTCGTCGCCGTCGACGATACGATGGCTGGCAGCATTTCCTTGGCCGCTTCGGATATCCGCCCGGAAGATGGAGATTTGGATTGGCTCTGCTTGCGGTGGATATTGTCGAGGATCACGATCGTGTCGTCGATCACCCGCCCCATCGCTACGACGAGTCCCGAAACAGTGAGAATATTGAGGCTGAATCCCATCACGTGAAGCAGCCCCGTGGTTACCAGAATGCAAATCGGCAGCGACAGCGCAATGAGCAGCGTGGACCGGATGTTACGGAAAAAGAGAAATACGCTGACCATGGAAAATAAGCATCCTAACAGACCTTCCCGAAATAACCTGTTCAGGGAAGAGTGAACCTGCGCTCCCTGATCAAACATGACGGAAAGCTTCACATCCTCCGGCGGGTAGCCGGTCATGCCTGAGAGACGGCCACGAATGCCCTCCGATACTTCCGTGATGTTGGCCGACGGTTTTTTGAGAATGTCCAGCACGACGCTCGCAGCACCTCCGGTTCTGGAGATCGTCTGTTTGTCGACCAGGGAGGGAGACAAGGCCGCAACCGAGGAGAGAGGCACGCTCTGCCCGTCGGCTCCTTGGATGGGAAGGTCCATCCAATCCGTCTCATTCAGCTTCCAGCCCGAAGCCTCAAGAGGAATGGACATGACGCTGTCCGTCAGCTTGCCTTGGACCGAAGGAAAACTCACCCCGGCCAGGGACTGCTTGACGTTATCGACCGTTACCCCCGTCTTGGCCAGATCTTCCATCCGAACCGACAGAACATAACCGTTCTTCGCGGAGCCGGTAGCCCGGACTTCGCTTACGCCCGGTGTATGCAGCAGTTCATCGGCGATTTGGGCCTGAACGGTCGTTCTCAGCGTATCCTCATCCACTTTTCCTGAAGGACTTGTAACTGTCAGTCTCATGATCGGAAAAGAACTCGTGCTGACGCGGGTAACGGTCGGCTCTCCCGCGCCTGCAGGTAAAGCTACATCCCGCAAAGCATCGGTTACATCCCGCTCGGCACGATCCATAGTGTAATTCAAGGGAAAATACAAGCTGATCAGGAGTCCGCCGTTAAAACTGTTCGTCTCCATCGATTGCAGCTCTTCCACGCCGCGGACCGCCTGCTCAATCGGCCTCGACACGGCGTTTTTGTTCTCCTCGGCCAGGAAGCTCGGGGCATGGACCGTAATCATAAGCGTAGGATTGTTGATCGGCGGGAGGTAGTCCCGATGCATACGGTAAGCGGATATTCCCCCCCAGACCAGGATGATGGCCAGCAGGATCAGCATCAGCACCGTTCGTTTCATCGCTGCCTCGATGAGTCTGTTCATCATTACTCAGCTCCTTGTGGGATAGACGAATGCAGACAATCCCCCATGCTCCTATAAACGGAACGATGGGGGAATATGCCGCACCTATGGTTTTACGCTTGTCTACTGACGGTACAATCCTTTATTGAACCGCTTTGCTGTCCGGTTGACTTGCAACTTCCGCAGGCGTAAGCACCTTGTCCTCGCCCGGGTAAGGCGTGTCAAACCCTTTGGTTGCATACCACGTCAAATGGTTCAGCATGTTGGCATTTGTCTCGTCCGGAGAAGCCTGATCCCCGCTGAAATGAACCTTATTTTCGTTCGACCATGTCGTCCACGCCTTCTCGATTTCCTTTGCTTTCGTCGTCACCTCTGCCGTATTGGCCAATGCCGCAGCGTTGGATCCAGGCTGGCCGTTTAACGTATCAAGCGGAATCTGGTTCGGCACGAAATCATATGGCGTAAAGTCCGGCTTATCGGTAAAGAGCTCGCTCATAGGAACAGCAGCTGCATCGTTCTGATTCATCGGCGGCAGGCCTAAAATTTGCTCGATGCTCCGGACCATGTTAATCACCGTCCAATAATGGCTGTCGGTCACCCCTTTTTTGACCCAAGGGCTGATGACGTAAGCAGGCGCACGGTGTCCGTCCACATGATCCACCCCGTTCTGTGCGTCATCCTCGGTCACCAGAATCAAGGAGTCTTTCCAATACGGGCTGTGGGAGATCAAATCGACGATCTTGCCGACGGCCAAATCATTGTCGGCCACCTGGGCCTGCGGAGTCGGGAAGCCGGTGGATGTTCCTGCCGTATGGTCGTTCATGACCCACATTTGCACGATTTGCGGCAGGTCGCCGTTTTTCACATAATCCTCGAATTTTTGCTTGAAGATTTCGTACCGGTATTGATCCGGAATGCCCGAATCGAACGTCGGGAACGGCTTATAGGTGATCGGGTCAAGCGACGGAATATCGGTCTTGGCCGTGTAATCCCCGATCGGCACATGAAGCTCTCCCTGTTTTTGACCCGACAGGATCAAGTAATCGTTATACCAGTCCGTCCAAGTACCGAACTCCTGAGGACCGCTGAATGCCGTGGTGTCTTCCCCGAAGTTGACGACGGATACCCCGTGCTTCAAGGCATTGTCCCACAGGTGTCCGGTCGATGCATAAGCCAGGGAATCTCCCGCGCCCCCCGGGTAGCTCCGTACGTTGCCTACGTCCGTTTCCTTGTCTTCGTAATCGGTATTGGTTGCCTGCATGACCCACTGGTGTCCGCTAGCCGACTGAATGCCGGATACGTAGAAGTTATCGAGAAGTGGATAAGTATTGGCGATTTTGTGGAAGTTAGGGGTTACGTCTTTTCCGAATTGGGTTAAAGCGGGGTCCGAGTTGCCTTTGCCCATATCCCCGTGGACCTGGTCATAGGTTCGGTTCTCTTTGACGATGTAGAAAATATGCTTGATCGGCGAAGGCTCGCCAATCCGCTCGGGCATGGCCGCCGGCTTCTTGTTGTTGCGCGGCTTGGCATTACGCCCGGCAATTTCAAACCAATTGTTGTTGGCGTAGACGTCATCCGTCCATTGGATAAGCTCTTTGTTTCCAAAGGATGACGGAATGATGGAGAGAGACCCTTGCTGGGCATAAGAGGAATGTCCCGTTACGCTGATCCCCTGTATCTTCAAGTTGCGTTCCGGTCCGAGGGAACCGACCCCGTCGGCATTCGCCACGAGCAGACGATTATGGGCCTGATCCGCTGCGATATCCACTGGGAACCATGCGGTCGGCACCAGACCACGAAGTCTTGGTTCCTTGGACGGCCCGTTCCAGTCATAGACAGCCAGCGCGTTGTTGCGTCCGAGACTGACCGCAAGCTGGTTCTCGCTAATCATTTTTACCGCATTGGGCGCCGATCCTTTGGGTGCATCAGGGTAAGGCTTGACGTCGATCGTCTGCACGACATGGTTTGTTTGTGTATCAATGACCGACACGGTGTCGCTGTTCGTGTTGGCGACAAATACATACGAGCCGGAGATATCCATCCGTGCAGGCTGCAGTCCGACTTCGACTGTTGTGCTGACCTTTTTTTCGGACAGGTCCACTACGGAAACGGTGCCGCTGGCCGAGCTTCCCGTTTGCTCCGCTACGATAGGCGTCCCGGATGAGTCCACCGTGAGGTCGCCGGACCCGGCTGCCCTTCCGCCTGTGTTCGTTACATAAGCCGTATTGCCGCTGACCACGACGCTGGTCGGTGCGTTGCCTACGGGGATTCGGTCCGTGAGTTGGCCTGACTCCAAGTCAATGACGCCCAGGCTGTTATCACGGCTAAGGGCCACGAGCAGGGTCTTTCCGTCCGGTCCCAGCGCAATATCTTGAGGGTTAATGTTGCCGCCTACAGCTGCCGAAGGAAGGCTTACGGTTTGCAGAATCGACGGGGTCCCGTCATCGGCGACCGACATAATGACGACTTTACCCGTTGTTCCGGACGAGCCTGTTGCATACAGCCGGGTGCCGTCGGCGGAATAAGCCAGGCCCCACATATGCGAAAGGCTTAACGGGATGTTATTTTTAATCAGTGCTCCCGTTTCCAAATCCACAATGTTGATACCATTGCCGCCATAGTCGCTTCTTCCGATAATGGCCGCAGCCGTCTTTCCGTCCGGACGCACCTTCACCGAAATCGGGTTTCCCCCGAATTCGACTTGCTGGCCAGCCGGCGTGACGTATTGATTGACCGGTGTCAATACCGAACCGTTCGCCTGCCGTCCGACCAGGTCTTTGTCAAAAGGGTTTCCTACCGCCGCATATACGCTCCCTGCGCCGAGCAGCATAGATGCCAGTGAAATCAAAGCCACGCCCCTTTTCTTCCCTAACTTCTTCCGTCTCATTCATTCCCTCTCCTCTGCTATCGATTTCAATCGTCCTGCAGGATAGATATTAAGAAGGGAATGTAACGCCGATGTAAAAAGAAACGACGTATCTGGTTAAACGGTTGAAAATAATTCCAAACCCCTATATGTATCATTCTTCATAGGGGGTAAATTCGACTACGGGGCCAGTCCATAGACCCAAGTGCAGAACATCCGTCCACAACGAAAAAGAGGCCCTCGCAGGACCTCTTCATACATCGCTTTGAGCTGACCGGACGTCGCGCCCTTAAATGAGCGTCCCCTTCTTCAGCATTTTCGTCGGATGGTCGTTGACGACCAGCGGCAGCATCTTCATGCTGCTCACCATTGGAGAGTTGCACTGAACGCAAACCGGCTCCGTTTCAAAAGCAAAGTTGTCTCTCATCCAGCCGTTGCATCCATCGTTTACGCATGACCAGATTAAAGTATCGGCCTCGGGAATTTCCTCGACCACTTTTTTTCCGAAATACATCGCGAACCCTCCCGTTATTTACCTCAGTTCATCGGTGTCCGCTTAGTATGCCCCAGAAATATATATTTATGATAAAAATCGCCTGATGATCCGTAAAACAGTTACCGCTGGATTTCGTAGTACGTTTCGTCCGCGTGCTTGCGGTCCGTTCCTTTCAGATACGCCCATATAATTTTCGGGTTCTTGACGACGGCCCAATCACCGTACTCATCGAATTTCCGGCAGGAAGTCGTCATGCTGGCCTTCGTGACGGTGCCGTACTTCTTCCCCTGCTGCTTGCCCCACTGCTTGAGCCGCTTGGCAAAATCGGCGTCTTCCGCCATCAGCATGTTTTCGTTAAAGCCGCCGATCGCTTCAAAGTCCTTCTTGTAACCCCAGAACAGTCCGACGGTGACCAGTCCGTATTTGAACAGAAGGGGCACGATCAGCAGCATCCCGGAGACGATGATACCGAGCGACACCCGCTCAAACTGGCTCCTCACCCCGCCGCCGATCCATTGTCCGGTTGCCAGCAGCCGGTCGATCTCCGTCAGCATGTTGTCCGTTACCCAGCTGTCGGCGTCGATCGTCACGATGATTTCACCCCTGGCCGCCTGAATCCCGGCGTTGCGGATCTGCGACAGATTTTTGCTGTCGTTCTTCAAAATGACGGCCCCGTACGACGAAGCAACCTCCTCAGTCCGGTCGGTGCACCGATTTAAGACGGTGATGACCTCCACCTGTCCCGGATAAGGCTCCGCTGCGGCAGCCAGAGAATCAAGGCAGCGCCCGATATAGTTCTCTTCGTTTCTGGCCGGAATAATCACCGAAAATTTAATGTTCCCCGTGTGGTCGTTACCTGCGAACCGCTTTGTTTCCATCAGCCATCTCTCCCTAGGATTGATTACTTGCGAATCCCATCAAGCAGTAACGTGGTGGCTTTGCGGAACAGCTCTTTCATCGCTGCCTTGTCCATCAGGTGGTAGCTGTCGCTGAGACCGGAATAATAGCTGAGAATAATAAAGGACAGCTCCTGCACGCTCTCCCCTTTCCATTCCCCGCTGTCCAGTCCGGCCTGGACCAGATCCTCAAATCCCTTCATGTAGTTCTGGATGATCTCCATAAACCGCCGCCCGGCTTCCGAATCGGCACCCACCCGGATCATAAATTCCTCGCCGGCCTTGTTGAGCGGCTTCTGAAGCGTGTCGACAAAATAGTCGGCGTAAGCGTAGAGCTGCTCCGTCGCGGAACGATCTTCCCCGGACTGCTCATGCCAGGTCTGCCAGGAGTTCGTAAACGCCTGCTCCGCCAAGCAGAGAAACAAATCCTCTTTGCTCTGAAAATGGTGGTAGATGCTTCCCTTGCTGCAGCCTGTGGCCTCGCAAATATCCATCATGGACGTTGCGGCGTACCCTTTGGCGGCAAACAGCGCCTTAGCTCCCTCGACAATGGTCTGTTTGGTCTGTTCGGCTTCGTATTTACGCTTTTTCATGATCGGAAGGCTCCTTGTTGTTTTAAAACCGACCGTCCGGTTTGTATCCATTATATGGTACCTGCAGGCCTGGCGTAGACTGCTTCTTTGTCTGTTTTTTGACATTTTAGGGCAGCCTGCTCCGTCGGGAAGCCCATGCTCATGCAGTAGCCACGCCGGATCGGTTATGTCATAATCAGGATCAGGGAGATTGTAAAAGGAACGGAATAAACGGTTGGTAACCGGTAGTCCCGGTATCACCTGGGAAAAGGAAGCGGTGCGCATGTTTGAAGATATTACGGAAATAGCGGGGCAGATGCTCATTTTGGACCGGACGGCACAACTGGAGGATGTGGATGCCCTGTATCCATTCGCGATGGACGAGCTGCTGTGCCGGCGCACAGGAGAAGGCGGTCCGCCGTTATGCCATATTTGGCGTCATCCCCGCTCTTTTATTATCGGTCTGAGGGACAGCCGGCTTCCCGGAGCGGAACAGGCCCGGGCTTGGCTGGAATCGCTCGGGTACCGCACGGCCATCCGCAACTCGGGCGGCGCCGCCGTTCCGCTCGATCCGGACGTGGTCAACGTGTCGCTCATCCTGCCGAAGCGGGGCGCGGGCGATCTCCACTTCCACCGGGACTTCGAGCGGATGTACGCGCTCATCCGGCAGGCGCTGGCCGCCACCGGCCAAACGGTGGACAAAGGGGAAATCGCCGGGGCTTACTGCCCGGGTGACTATGATCTGAGCATCGGCGGACGCAAGTTCTGCGGCATTGCGCAGCGCCGCCAGGCTCATGCCTACGTCATCCAGGCTTTTGTCATCGCAGGCGGATCCGGGCGAGAGCGCGGTCAGCTGGTCAAGTCGTTCTACGACCTGGCTGCAACCGGGGCCAAAGACGGAGATTACCCGTCCGTTGAGCCCGGTACCATGGCTTCGCTGGACGAGCTGACCGGCATGGGTCCGGGGGCGGCCGATACGTTTGCCGCTTCCGTCAAAGAAGTGGTCCGGAGCCTGCAGACGGCTGCCGGAGTAGCCGAGGCGGCGAGCCGCCTGCACCTGCCGGCCGAGGAGGAAATCCGGGAGATGACGGTCAAGCTGACGCCCCGCTACACCCCCCGGACGCCATAGACCCGCCTCTATAAATTCAAAATCCGCCCGCGAAATTTATCGGGGCGGATTCATGATCAGCAGAAGAATGCTCTTATCCAGCTTATCATTCCAGTCTATAAAGCAATCGGATACCGGCTGATGCAGCAGGCTGTTCAGACGCTTGCTGCGCATAATATACTCTTTTTCCAGTCCGCTCTTCACCGACTTCAGCAAGCGGCCATGGCCCAGCCGGATCAGTGCCTTCTCCAGCTCCAGGTATACGCCGCTTCGCACGACCAGCAGCGTTCTGGGATTGAGCTCAAAGGAATCAATCTGCTCGGGCGATTTTTGAATCTGCTGGCAAATGTGGAGTATTTCCGCTTCGATTTCGGACTTCAAAGGGTACTCCCTGTTCACCGCGGTGCCCTGTTTGCCCGCCTCTGCCGATACGACCGCGATCATCCCCGATCTTTTATGGAGATTCCAGTCATAATACACCTCTTCCGGTTTCGATCCGTTCATGATTTCAAGATAACTGATAATTTCGGGAATCACCGCCCGCATCAGATTGGCTCTGGTCTGCACAATCATGTCCTCCTGCTCCTGTTCCAGCAGGATGCGTTCAGACGGCGTCAGGAAGTTGCGCAAATATATCGTAATAAAGGTGTGACCGACAGAAACCACCACGGATTCAGGTCCTTTGCCAAAGTGGTCTCTTAATAGCTTGCTGGTATAGCTGGCAAAGAGCTGATGAAATGGTTGTTGGTTATGTAATTGATCCATTGAATTAGACGCGTCGTTGCGGTACGCAGCTAAACAATCGCGGCAAGCCGCTATATCATGTGTCCGCAAAAGCGTGTCTTTATATCCCTCCTGATTACGAAATAAGCGGGTGTTTCCCTGTCCCCGGCACAACTCCCGGGTCCTCAGCAAAACAAAAAGGCCTAACTTTCCCTTTAACAGCAAGAAAAAGTTAGGCCATAAATGACTTTTATCCAAGGATATATTCATTCATTTACCCGACAATATGAAATTGACGTTTACCAGTCTTGATTATAGCATAGGTATCGTTCCAAGAACAACCGCGTTTCATAAAGTGCGAATATGTTTATTTACAATCCAAATGAAAGCAGATGAGCGGAGGTTGACGGCATGAACGGCGCGGAGATCAAAACGATATTTTTTAAGGATGACGGTGTTATTCCGGGCAACCCCAACCTGCCGGTCATCCTATACTTGGGTTCGCTTAAGGATGAACCGGAGGAAACGGAAGCTATCTTTAACCGCAACGGCTGGCTGAACAGCTGGACGAACGGCGTCTTTGATTACCATCATTATCATAGCAATGCCCATGAGGTGCTGGGGGTTATTCGCGGCTCCGCCGTGCTTCAGCTCGGCGGTGAACATGGCCAGAAGTTCGAGCTGACCGCCGGTGACGTGGCCGTCCTTCCGGCCGGAACGGGGCACAAGCGATGCTCTGCCAGCAAGGATTTCAGGGTCGTCGGAGCCTATCCGGACGGCATGGATTACAATCTGTGCACCGGCAAGCCCGGGGAGCGCCCAAAGGTGCTGGAAGACATCGCACGGGTGCCCCTTCCGAATACCGATCCGCTGTACGGTGCGTCGGGCCCGCTCATGAGTGCCTGGAAACCTCAGCAGCAGACGGGAAATCACGCCTAAGCCTTCCTTGGACGACCGCTGGTTAAACGAGCCTGTGCAGCGGAATGCATTACAGCTCTGAACAAGTTAAGCCGCAAGCCGTTCCCCATTTGACATTCCTGACAAAATAGGTTTCGATTAGGATCAAACGTCAATTGAGGTGAACATGCCATGCGGCTTCTTGTCATTGAGGATGACAAGCATTTATCCGATACGGTATGCGAGACGACCCGGGACCTGTTTGAGGCCGATCAAGCCTTTGACGGCGAAGAGGGACTGTATCTCGCCCAGCAAAATATATACGATGTCATCATTCTGGATATTATGATGCCGGGTATGAACGGGTACGAAGTGCTGACCCATCTTCGGGAATACGGCATCTCCACGCCGGTGCTGATACTGACCGCCAAGGACAGCATCGACGACAAGATTCAGGGCTTCAAGAAGGGGGCCGACGACTATCTCGTCAAGCCGTTCCATCGCGAGGAGCTCCTGCTTCGCCTGGAGGCCATCGTCCGGCGCTCTGTCGGAGGGTTCAGGGAGCACACCCTCTCCTTCAAGGAACTGAAGCTCAATCTGAAGAGCCGTACGGTCAGCATTGGCGAGGAAGCGATCCTGCTGAACGGCAAGCAGATCGACCTGCTGGAATACCTGATGAACAACAAAAACATCATCGTGACCAAAGAACAAATTTTCGACCGGGTCTGGGGTATGGATTCCAGCACCACCAACACGGTGATCGAGGTCTATATCAGCAACCTGCGCAAAAAGTTCAAAGCGGCCGGCTACGACAAATACATCAAGACGATCCGCGGCATGGGGTACATGCTGTCGGAGAACGGTGAAGACCATGAATAAAAACAAAGTGATCCGTCACCAGCAGCTCCGGCTGATTCTGTACAATCTGATCGCATTCACCCTGCTCTTCGGCCTGTTCGGAGCGATCGTATTCGGCCAAATGCGAACCACACTGTTCGCCAAACCCGACCGGGATCTGACCATGTACAAAAGCATCATTGAAGCCAGGTTCGGCGACAGTCCGCTCAAGGATGGGTCGTCGGAGCGGTTCCGGTTTGGCAGGGTCATGCCCCCTCCAAGCCCCCGGATCATTCCCGTTCAATGGGACGCCAAAGGAGAAATTACCAACATCCAGCAGATCGGTATGCTGAACTACGAAAATTATGGTTTGGAAAATCTTGAATTTGACCCGTCCACGATCGGCGTCATTTCCAACCTGACCCTGAACGGCACGTACCACTTCCGCACACTGACCGTTCCAGACCCCCTTTTCAAGGGCAGCTACATCCAGCTGCTGGTTGATGTCGATACCGAGCATAATCTGCTGGGCAACTTCAAGCGCATCATCATCATTTGCGCGGCCGTGTTTATCCTGCTCTCGATCACCGCCAGCATCATTTTATCCCGGAAAACGATGAAACCGGTGATCCGCTCCTGGGAGAAGCAGGTGGAGTTTGTGGAGAACGCGTCGCATGAGCTCCGGACCCCGCTCACCATCATCCAGAACAAACTGGAACTGCTGCAAACTATGCCGGATAAAAAAATCGTGGACACGTTCGAGAACATCGCCTTGTCCCTCTCAGAAACGCGCCGGCTGTCCCGGCTGACGACCGATCTCCTTACGCTTGCCAGAGCCGATTCCACCGAAACCCAGCTCGAGAAGCAGCCGGTCGACATAGACGATTTGATCCATGAAATGTGCAGCCCGTATATCGAAATCGCCGAGCTTTCGGACAAGCATATCTGGTTCAGGCTGACGAGCAAGGCCCGGATCCAGGCGGATCCCGCCCGGCTTCACCAGCTGATGGTCATTTTATTGGACAATGCCCTCAAATACACGGGAGAGCACGACAGCATCGGCATCAGCACCTATATCAAGGAAAACCGGGTGTTTATCGAAGTCAGCGACACCGGCATCGGCATCAGCGAGGAAGGCCTTCAGCGCGTCTTCGACCGGTTCTACCGGGAAGACCGGGCACGCACCAGGGAGAGCGGCGGCTCCGGACTCGGGCTCTCGATCGCCCAGTGGATCGTGCACAGCCATCACGGCACCATCCAGGCGCTTCATAACCATCCGAAGGGCGTCATTATCCGCATTCGTCTGCCCAAATAGCTGCCTCCCTCCGCTCGGGCTTTTCAGGAAATATGCTACCCCTCGCGTCTTGAACACGAAGATGCGGGGGTTTTTTGTGTTTATGATGTTTTGGGGCGGTTAGGGCGGTTGGGACTTTTGGGATTTTCGGGGTTTTCGGGGTTTTCGGGGTTTTCGGGGTTTTTCTGAATTTTACATGAAGTTTCAGCTTAAGGTTTCGTTAAGTTTGCACTGCGATAATACAAATCGCAAACAAATTTAACAAAAGGAGGAATGTGGACTTGAACCCAGCAGGAACGACCCCCGAACGGCCGCCAGTCAAAGGACGCCGGGAGCTGAAGCATGCGATCACCCGGCTTGACTGCCACCTGCTCCGCAGCAACCTGCAGCACTTTATGACGCTTGACCCCCATGCCAAAAAGGACGGGCAGTATTTGATCCGAAGCGTGTATTTCGATAATTTCGACAACAAGATTTTGAATCAGAAAAAGGAAGGGCTCTATCACCGGGATAAATTCCGGGTCCGCCTATACGATCATGACGCGAGCTTTATCAATCTGGAGAAGAAGAGTAAACGTGATAATTTGTGCTACAAGGAAAAATGCCGGATCACCGCCGAGGAATACGAGCGGATCCGCATTGGCGACACCGCCTGGATGGAGGAGGACAGCCGTCCCCTCATGCGCGAGCTGTACGTACATATGAACCTGTTTCAGCTGAAGCCTGTCTGCGTCGTGGATTATGTCCGCGAGGTGTACATTTACGAGCAGGGGAACGTGCGGGTAACCTTCGACAGCTCCGTTAAAACCAGCTACAAAGACACCAACATCTTGAACCCTAACTTATTGATGGTCGAGACCCTCGACCCGAACATGGTCATCCTGGAGATCAAATACGACGAATATCTCCCGGATGTGATCAAATACCTTCTGCAAGTAAAGGATTGCCGGAAGACATCCTTTTCCAAATACCAGTACAGTCGGATGTACGGCTGAACACCAGAGCCTCCGACAGCGGAGGCATCCCATTTAAAATTCGGAGGAACAATTCATGGATCAAACGACAACCACCAATTTTTCGGATATATTCAAATCCAGCTTTTTGGAAAAAACGAGCAGCTTCTCTATCGTCGATTCGCTGATCGGCATCGTGGTCGCATTCGCGGTTGGACTGTTCATTTACGTTATTTACAAAAAAACCTTCAGCGGGGTGATGTACTCCCACAGCTTCAACATTTCGCTGATCGTGATGACCATGGCGACCGCCCTGATCATCATGGGGATATCCACCAACATCGTGCTGTCCCTCGGCATGGTCGGCGCCCTCTCCATCGTCCGGTTCCGTACGCCGATCAAGGATCCGATGGATCTGATTTTTATTTTCTGGTCAGTCGCTTCCGGCATTCTGTGCGGCGCTGGCCTCATCCCGCTCGTCATCATCGGTGCTATCCTGATCGGCCTCGTGCTTCTCTTCTTCGTGAACCGCCTGACCATCGACAACCCGTACCTGCTGGTCGTGAAATACACGAACGCCGAAGTAGAGAAGCCGCTGGAGCATATGATCTCCATGCAATCCAAAAAGCACAGTATCAAGTCCAAATCCGTCGTTCCCGGCAGCGGGCTGGAAATGACCTATGAAATCCGCTTGAAGGATAACAACACCGACTTTGTGCAGCAAATCATGAGCATGGAAGGTGTCACTTCCGCCATCATGCTGAGCTACGACGGCAATTTCACCGCGTAAGTCCCGCAGCAAGCACTTTTGGGACGGAAGGGAGTTTGACGCTTGGTGAAAAACAGAACCATTATGGCAGCCGCGGCGCTGCTCGTCGTGCTGTTCGTCATAGTAACGGCCGTTCTTCCGAAAGCGGGACTGGAAACCGTCAGCCTGGCCGATACCTACATGGATAAGGTGTTTGACAAGAGCAAGGTTCATACGGTGGACATTACGATGAACCCGAAGGATCTGCAGTCAATCCTGGACAACCCGCTGGACGAAGAAATGATGCAGGCCAACGTGACCGTGGACGGCAAGCAGGTCGACGGGGTCGGCATCCGGGTTAAAGGGAACATGACCCTCTCCTCCGTCGCGCAGATGGAGGACTCTGACCGGTACAGCTTCAAGATCGATTTTGACCACTATAACGACGACGAAAATCTTTACGGCCTGCGCAAGCTGAACCTCAACAACAATTACAGCGATCCAACGCAAATGCGCGAGTACCTGTCCTATGAGCTGATGAACAAAATGGACGTTCCCGCTCCCGGCTACGCCTACATGTACGTTACGATCAACGGCAAGGAATGGGGACTGTACCTCGGCGTGGAAGCGATCGAGGAGCCTTATCTCCAGCGCAATTTCGGGAACAGCACCGGAGACCTGTACAAGCCGGACGGCACGGGCAGCGACCTGAAATGGATCAGCGATGACATCAAGGATTACACCGGCCTGAACCTCAAAACGAATCCAAACTCCACGCAGACCGCCATGCTAAAGTTCCTCGACACGATCAATCACGGCGGGAATGTGGCGGATGTCGCGGACGTGGACGAAATGCTGCGGTATTTTGCAGCCACCACCGCGCTGGTCAGCTTGGACAGCTACCAGGGGCAAATGAAGCATAACTACTATTTGTATGAGCAAAACGGCAAGTTCTCCATGCTGCCTTGGGACTACAACATGGCCTTCGCCGGCTTCGGCGTTGGCATGGGAGGCGGCATGGGCGGCCGCGGAGGCGTGAACGGCGGCCAGGGCCGGGCCGGAAACGGCAACGGCAACGCCGGTGCGGCGGCCGCTGGTAACGGCGCAAACGGCGCGGCGCCGGGCGGGAATCCGGCTGCAGCGCCGGGTAACGGCGCGAACGGCGCGCAAGCCGATGCTGGTGCAGGGCCAGGTAACGGCGTCAATGGCGCTGGAGCAGCCGGCCAATCGCAGGGCAATGCTGGCGCGGGTCAAGGGGGCGGTGCTCCTGCCATGAGTGGGCAGGGCGGCGCCAACGGTGGCGCAGCAGCCGCGGGCAAAGGCGCGAATGGCGCCGCGGCAGGTAACCGCGCGCCGGCTGGCGCTGATGCGGCCGGCAACGCGAACCCCGGCCAGCGCGGCCAGGGCCGCCAAGGCATGGGCGGCATGGGCATGGATATGGCCGCTAATTTCCTGAGCGAGGACAATATCAATTTCAGCATTACGACTCCGGTATCGGGGACGACGCTGGACGAACGGCCGTTGATCAAGGCCCTCCTCTCGGTTGATGAATACAGGGAGAAGTACAATACGTACCTGCAGCAGATCGCCGACGGCTTCTTTGCGGAAGAGAACATGCAGTCGCTGACGACACAGGTTTCCTCCCTGATCGCACCGTATGTGGAAAAAGATCCGACCAAGTTCTACACTAAGGACCAGCTGCTAGAAGGAGCTTCGGGGGATAAGAGCCTGGTGAAATTCGCCACCGAACGGGCCGAGTCCATCAAGAAGCAGCTGTCCGGCGAGCTGGTCGTCGAAGCCAAGACCGATGGCGGCTTTGGCGGATTTGGTGGCCAGCCGCCGGCAATGAACGGCCAGGCCGCTGCCGGCGGCAATGGCGGCAATGGGGACGCCGCGCAGGCTGACGGGGCTGCACAGGCAGGCAACGGCGGAGCGGCGCAGGGCGCTAACGACGGCGCGCAGGCTGCGCAGAACGGCGGGCCGAACGCGGGCGACGCGACGCAGGGCCAGGCTGGTGGAGCGGGCGCCGCGACGCAGGGCCTGGACGGCCAAGCGCCACCGGCCTGGCCGGAAGGTCAAAATCCGGGGGACATGCAGCCCCCGGATGGGCAAATGCAGCCGCCTCAGGGAATGCAGGGCGGGCCGGGCCAAGGCAATATGCCGTGGGCCGGCCGCCAGAGAGGCGGCAACGACCGCGGCGGCTTCCCCGGCATGCCGGGGATGGGCGGCAGCAACCAGAATGCCCAGACGGGCCGCTTCACGACCGCGGACCTCATTATCGCGGCGGTCTTCTTCGTCCTTCTGATCGGGGTGACACTGTTTGCAATGTTCTTCAGCCGCCGAAGAACACCCCGACCAAAGCGGACAGAGCCACACACCAACGAACAAGATATCGCGAGCTGACCGCATCATGCTTCGATAGCAAAGCAAGCTTCGCATGAACAACAAAAGAGGCAGTCTGTACCATCGGCCCTATAAGGGGCCAAGTACGGTCTGCCTCTTTTTATATGAACAATAAAATTAAAATGTCGCAGCCTCCCTTAGGGGCATGGCTGTTTTTTCATATAGGATCACTTTGGTGAAGAGTGGCTGAAGTTTTATCCCGGTTCCCTTTGATGAGGATGATCATTTGCCTTTTGCCACCCAACAGTATGGAAAACGGGGTCTGTCCTTATCCAATGGACACATCCTTATTTTGTCCTACAAAAGAAGGACAAGACATATATATTCTCCTGGACGCGGTTGGGCTCAAAAATTCCTATATCTAGTGCCATCATCCAATAAATACCCTATATATAGAATCGGATGTTTGAGCAAAGATATGTTACCTCTGTCCACCATTTAAAAGACAAAAACTGAATTTGTTCGTTATACGTAGACAAGATCAAAATACGTAGACAAGATCAAATTAACCGTTACCCCAGCTCTAAATCGTCTAACTCGTCTAAATCGCAAACCATTCAGCTATTCTCCGCATTCTTCAGGTTTTTCGGACTTGTTTCCCAAATTTACGGTCGGCCTGGAGCTAAGGATGTTCCACGCTGGCCCGCCAATCTCCAAACATAACAATAATATAATACTGGACCTTTGCCGCTATCCCGAGCAACGCCGCGCCTGGCATCCTTACACCCTGCGCGATACGAGCCGCACCAGGTCGACGGTCAGCACTGGCAGGGACACGGAAGCGGGATATGCCAGGAACCGCGGTTCCCATTCGGGCGAAAACTTGCTCTTGTACTTCCGGAGGCCCTTAAATCCGTACCAATGTCCTCCGTACTGGAACACCAGCGCGGCCAGCTTCTCCTCGCGCAGCGCGCTCCGGGTCTCGCCAACGCTTGCCAGCGGCGCGTTCCCGAGATTAAAGACCTCGTATCCCTGCTCCTTGGACCACTCCAAGAGCTGGACAAACAAATAATCCATCGTCCCGTTTGGAACCTGGCTGCGGTGACGCATCAGATCGATGGATATCGTCCGTCCGCCGTCATAAGCCGGGGCAAGGGACGCAAAGGCAAAGATGCTTCCTCCGGGCTCCCGCAGCACGGCAATCGGCGCCTCCTGCAAATAGCGCTCGTCAAACCAGCCCAGGGAGAACCCTTTTTCCCGCCTGCCGTGCATCCAATCGTCCGACACTGCCCGCAGCTCGCGCAGCAGCTCCGGTGCAAAAGGCGGATGAACCACTTCAAACACCGCCCCCTCCCGCTCAAAGCGATTGCGTACCGTGCGCAGGTCGGTGTTTTTCTTGCCCGACAGCGTAAACTGATCCAGATGCACCAAGGCTTCTTCCCCAAGCTTGAAAAACCGGTAGCCGAACTCATGATACATCGGCAGATAGCCGGGGGTCGCCTGATAGAAGACCACGGACATCGCGTAGGTATCGGCCATTTGCAAAAACTCGCCCAACGCATCCGGTACTAGCTTCTCCGGACCGAGCGGATCGCCGAGCACGACCAGCTTGTCCCGCGAGCGGGCGTAAGGGATCAGCACTTCGCCATCCGCTGACCAGAAGAAGCTTTTATCCCCCGTAAACAGCATATGGGTCAGCAAATTTCCGTGATGACTCTGCAGATACTGCCGCAGCCTGTCCAGATCGGCCGGTGTCGCCGGGGCCGCCACCTTGCGGCTGGGACGCAGCACGATCAGCATAGTCAGCAGGATCCATGCCCCGGCGAGACCGATCACGGCGGATGCGGCATACGGATTGGAGCCGACCATCCAATGCATCCGCTCCGCGGTCGGCAGGTGGCGCAGCCATCCATGATGGACATGAGCGCCGACCCAGTAATAAGCCAAGGCGATGACCGCCGAGAGCACGTACCATACGGCTGCGCTTCTCCACTCGATCAATGCACCCGAGCGATAAAAACGGGCCCGCGAGATCCACAGCATCAGTGCAACGATCAGCAGAAAGATCGCTTCCTCGAAATCAAACGCCTTCGTAAAGGTGAAGACCGCCCCGGCGAACAGCAGCCCGCTCGTCCACAAATACGCCCCGCGGATACGGAGCGAAATGCCCCGGGAGAGGATAATCAGCATAAAGCCGATCATGACCGACAGCAGGTGGGAGATGCGCATGATCGGCATGGACAGCAGTTCCTCCGACAACCGCAGCCGATACAGCAGTCCCGGCGTGGCTGCCGACAGCAGCAGAAGAAGACCGCTGACCAGCACGAGCTTGCCAAGCGCCCACACGCCCAGATCGCTGAGAAAGCGCATCTGCCCCGGCCAGCGCCACAGCCGCTGCCAGGCGTTCAGCGGAATCTCGATGGCGGTCTCGACCTTCTCCAAGTTGCGTTTCGCTGGACTGCCGAATTCGAAGGCCGCCATGATCAGCCCGATCAGCCAGGGTATAACGTAGTAGAACAGCCGGAACAGCACCAGGACGGCCATCGCCCTTTCGGCGGGAAATCCCATATGCTCAATGCCGAGAAGGACGGTCAGGTCGAACGCGCCGATACCTCCCGGCGCCATGCTGAGGATACCGGCAATGGCGGATACGGTATACATGCCCATGACGCCCTGGAAGGTCACGTTATGCAGGACGCTGGCGGCAATCAGCCAAAACGTCACGCCAGCGCAGACCCACTCCAGCAGCGATGCGCACAGAGAGACGGCCACCGTGCTCCACGGCGTTCGGCCCTCCCCTTTGTTGAACCACCGCGCGAATAGCGATGAGCGCTGCATCAGAATAAATAAAGGCAGGTACAGGGCCATCCCCCATACGGCGAAAATCAGCCAGCGGTGCTCCCGAATCATTGTGGTTGCCGGGAACACCCCCGTTAGAACACCCCAGGACATGATGGATAGTCCCGTGATGATGACCGGTGACAAAAATACGACCGCAGACGCCATCAGCGAGGGCGCAATGCCGCTTCTTTTATACAGCAAGGTACGGAGACCGGCGCCGGTCAGTCCGGCAAAACCGATAATGTTGTTGAACGTGTTGGCGATCCAGGCATAGCGGAACGTGTTCCACCAGCCAACTTTCAGTTTGAAATGCATGCGGATCATGTAATCGTACAAGCTCATCACCCCGACGGAAAATAGGGAAAAGAGACAGATCCCCACAACGGTGCCCACCGGCAGCAGACGCAGCTCATGGAACGTACGCGCCAGGTGAATCTGCCGCAGCTCCCGCTGCCCCTCCCAATAGACGAGCGCGATCACCGCAAGCGGAATGAGCAGGCGAATCGCTTTGATTTCATATATTGAAGCCAGGATACGGAAAAATTTGTACCGCTCCAGCTTTTCCTTCATGTTATGCACCCTTTCAGCAGCGAAAACCCATTGATGTTGGTCCTGACATTCTTCCTTATCCTACCATAAAGCACTCATCCCATCCAAACACGTCCAATGAGCCGGGTTTCTATGGGAAGAGAGGCAAAGAGAGAGATAAGGCAGGATAGATAAGGCGGGAGCGGTAAAGCGGGAGCGGTAAAGCGGGAACGGCAAAGAGAGAGCGGCAAACGGGACGGAACGAACCGCAGCACGAACGGCCAGATTCGGCGCCCCGGTATCGAAATAACGCTGAATGTTAAAAAATCCGGCCCCGCAACAAGCGGAGCCGGACCATCTTGCTTTATTTATTCTCAATCGATTTACACGTTCACTTCATTGGAGAAATCATCTGCATTTCCCGGCCCCAATGGCGGTGCAAGGCGATGGCGTCGACCAGCTGCCGGGCAAAGACGCTGCCGTCTTCCGTCTCCTTGCGGATCACCAGTCCGGTATCCTCGCCCGGAGACGTCAGATGGCCGGAAGATGCCGAGGCGTCGGCCAAATGAATGCCTGAGCCGGACAGCAGCCCGGCCGCCAGCTCGGAGGCGCCTACGGTTTTGAAGTGGTTGTAGGCTTCCGTCACGAAATTGGCCGCCTCCTTGATGCCTTGCAGCTTGGCGATGCTCTGCTCCCCGCCGGCTACATAGACGGCATCAAACAGCACGGAGTCAGCCGTCAGGAAGGTATGCATGGCCTCCAGCTGGCTGCCGTCGGTTCCTGCGATCATACCCAGATTCTCGCTGACGACTTCCGGCACGACACCTGCTTCAGCGAAGGCCGCGAGGACAACCTTCATTTCGCCCGCGTCGAATCCGTCAGCGGCCAGTACCGCCACCTTACGGGTAGCCGGGGACATGGCGGTATGAAGCTGGCTCAGCGCCGGGGAAGCCTGGGTTTCGGCACCTCCTGCCACGGTCGCTCCGGAGGCTTCTTCTCCAGCCTTCGGCGGGTTGACACCAACGCCAAGGGCGATTTGCTCAGCCAGCATCAGATCAACGTTGCCGAACATATCGACAACCTGCTGCTGCACGCTTTTACTTTTCACCTTGCCTACTTCAAAGCGGAAAGCTTTAATAATATGCTGCTTCTCCACGTCGGACATGCTGTTCCAGAACAGCTTGGCCTGGGTATAGTGGTCCTTGAAGCTGTCGCTGCGCGCCCGGACCTTGCGCCCCTCCACTTTTTCCTGATAGTGGGTGTATCCGCCCTCCTGCTCCGAAACCGGACGGGGATCGTTGTTTCCAAGGGAGTTTTTATGATAGCTCGTTTGGCCCCGGTTGATCGTCATGCGGTGGTATCCGTCGCGCTGGTTGTTATGGATCTCCGCCACCGGCCGATTGATCGGAATCTCATGGAAGTTCGGTCCGCCAAGACGGATCAGCTGCGTATCGGTATAAGAGAACAAGCGTCCCTGCAGCAGCGGATCGTTGGAAAAATCGATCCCCGGCACGACGTTGCCCACGTGGAAAGCCGCCTGCTCCGTTTCAGCGAACACATTGTCCACATTGCGGTTCAGCGTCATTTTCCCGATGCGCTGAACGGGAATGAGCTCCTCCGGCCATATTTTGGTCGGGTCGAGAATATCAAAGTCGAAGTTGAACTCCTCATCCTCCCGGATCATTTGCACGCCAAACTCATATTCGGGATAGTCGCCCATTTCAATCGCTTCCCACAGGTCGCGGCGGTGAAAGTCGGGATCCTTGCCGGCGATTTTCTGCGCTTCGTCCCAGACCAGGGAATGCACGCCCAGCAGCGGCTTCCAGTGGAATTTGACGAAATGCGCTTCGCCCTTGTCATTGACGAGCCGGAAGGTATGTACGCCGAACCCCTCCATCATCCGGTAGCTGCGCGGAATCGCCCGGTCCGACATCGTCCACATGACCATGTGGGCCGATTCCGTATTATTGGCGATAAAATCCCAATGCGTATCATGAGCCGTCGACGCCTGCGGAATCTCGTTATGGGGCTCAGGCTTGAACGCATGCACCAAATCAGGAAATTTCAGCGCATCCTGAATA
This sequence comes from Paenibacillus sp. SSG-1, assembly GCF_002224835.1. Lineage (NCBI taxonomy): Bacteria > Bacillati > Bacillota > Bacilli > Caryophanales > Paenibacillaceae > Paenibacillus > Paenibacillus sp. SSG-1. The sequence continues at coordinate 6,661,132 of NZ_MBRK01000001.1, read as the reverse complement.
AAGAAAACCGGAATGTTGTTGCCTACGAGGTCGAAGTTGCCGTCCTCTGTATAGAACTTGGTGGCAAAGCCCCGGGCGTCCCGCACCGTATCAGCCGACCCCCGCGAGCCGGCCACGGTTGAGAAACGCACGAACACCGGCGTTTTCATCGACGGGTCCTGCAGAAACTTCGCCTTCGTATACTGCGTCATCGGCTTGTACACCTGAAAATACCCGTGTACGCCAAAGCCCCGGGCATGAACCACACGCTCAGGAATACGCTCATGGTCAAAGTGGGTCATTTTCTCCCGAAAATGAAAATCCTCCATTAACGTCGGCCCGCGTTCGCCTGCTTTGAGCGAATGTTCGTCCTCAGAAACCCGAACGCCCTGGTTCGTAGTCATGGGTTTCCCCGCATCGCTGACGCGGAATTCCTCCAGCTGACTGTCCTTAACATCCTTCTGCGGCTGCTGTTCATTCTTACGGTCCATCAATGCATCCCCTCCTGGTCGGTTACGGACGGTGTCCGAGTATTTACACCCCGTTATTACCCGAATGAAAATCCACCCAAACGGGAATGTTAACCTGGACATTTGCGGTACATTCGTTAAAAGCCGTTCTGCAGAGGCGTTTTCCGGTTTCAAAACTTTTTTGCCAAACTATATTTACATTTCTATAAAAATAGATATAATAAGATCCATGGATACCTTATTAACCATTAAAGCACTATCAAACGAGACCCGGTTTAAAATTCTCGAATGGCTGAAGCATCCGGAGGAGCACTTTGATCCTCAGGAGCATATGCCGGCATCCTGTAATTTCAAAGGCGGCATTTGCGTCGGAAGCATTTCACAGAAGACAGGGCTTGCACAGTCGGTTGTTTCAGGCTACCTGGTGAAATTGCAAAAGGCTGGTTTGCTGGAATCCCGCCGGGCCGGCCAGTGGACCTACTATAGACGGAATGAGGAGGGTATCAATCGTTTTATCGAACAACTCAAGAATGAGCTTTAGGCTAAAATGACATATGGTACACATCTGGACTTTTTGGCTTAAACGCTCTTTCTTTTCATCATATATATCTATTTTTATGTAAATGTATAAAGATATAAATCTCACATATTGGAGGAAACCGATACATGAACAGCAATACACAGCATACCCGTTCCACCGCAGCTCTATTCGAACCGTTTACCATTGGCAACTTGACGCTGCCCACCCGCATCGTCATGGCGCCCATGACCCGCGGATTCTCCCCGAACGGAGTACCGGGCCCGGACGTAGCAGCCTATTACCGCCGCCGTGCCGAGAACAACGTCGGCCTCATCATTACCGAAGGTACGGTAATCAATCACCCGGCGTCTACTGACAGCCCGAACATTCCGAGATTTTTCGGTGAAGACGCCCTGAACGGATGGGCCGAAGTGGTTAAGCAAGTTCATGAAGCCGGAGGCAAGATCATGCCGCAAATCTGGCATATCGGCATGACCCGTCCGGTCGGCGCTGAGCCGAATCCGGAAGCGATGCCGATTGGTCCTTCGGGCCTTGATCTGAACGGCAATCAGGTTTCCGAACCAATGACCGAAGAAGAAATCGCCTACGTGATCCAGGCTTATGCCGATGCGGCTGCCAATGCCAAACGAATCGGGTTTGACGGAGTGGAAATCCATGGCGCCCACGGTTATTTGATCGACCAGTTCCTGTGGGAACAAACGAACCGCCGCACGGACCGCTACGGCGGCGATATGATGAAGCGCGCACGCTTTGCGATTGAAGTCGTGGAAGCCGTCCGCCGTGCCGTAGGACCGGATTTCCCTGTCGTGCTGCGCCTCTCCCAATGGAAGACAAACCAATACGACGCAAGGCTCGCCCCAACTCCGGAAGACCTTGGGCAGCTGCTAGGCGCCTTGTCTGACGCGGGCGTCGACGTGTTCCACTGCTCGACCCGCCGTTTCTGGGAGCCGGAGTATGAAGGCTCCGACCTGAATTTCGCCGGCTGGGCCAAGAAGCTGACGGGCAAACCGGCCATTACTGTCGGTTCCGTCGGACTCGACGAAGCATTCACGAGCCTGTTTGCCGAAGGCAAAGGTGCAGGCAGCAAGGATATCGACGATCTCCTGGAACGCCTGGAGAACGGTGAATTCGACCTGGTTGCCGTAGGCCGTGCATTGCTTGGAGACCCGGCTTGGGCCACCAAAGTGCGTGAAGGCCGCTTCGATGAGCTTGCTCCGTTCACGCCTGATGCGCTGAAAACACTGGCTTAATGCGGTCCCGCCCCACCCCCGGGACAACGTGCCGCGTGAAGTCTTGATATAAATAAAGACCGGAAGAGGGCTGCAGCCTCTTCCGGTCTTTTTGCTGTGTACAGAATATTGTTCTTGTTTGACCTGTGCACCATGCGTTCATACGTTTACGAGTATTAGGAATCCAGCGTGGAGTCCTTTCCGCTGACATGGGCCATCTGCTGCTTGCGGGACCGCCCGCGCGACAAGGTTTCCGGCAGCACGATCAAGGCCGGTACCAGCATCGGCAGCAGGATGAAGCAGAGCACGACGAGACCGACGATCACGGCCGCAGCCAGCTCGATCAAGAGCACGAGCCCCGAAGGCATCAGCGTTGCGAACGTTCCGCCCAGAATGACCATGGCGGAAATAATGACACCGCCGACGCTGCGGGCTGCCTTGACAATCCCTTCTCCCGGAGACAGCTCCCCGTTTTCCTTGTAGCGCTCCATCAGGAAGATGCTGTAATCCACGCCCACCGCGACGATGACGATGAAGGAGAAGAACGGCACGAAGGACGATACCCCTTCCGCTCCGATGATATAGGTCGTTACGAACTTCGAGGCACTCATCGCCACGTAGTAGGAAGCGACAAGTGACAATACGATAAAGACCGATGGCCAGAAGGAACGGATCACGAACAGCAGAACGACGAACACGCTGACGATGACGATAATCGCCGTGCTGTTGAAGGATTTGATCTGGGCCTCATTCGTATCATACGTCGTTGAGCTAGGTCCCGCAGCTCCGAACTTGGCATCGCCAAGCACGGTTCCCTTCAGCGTGCCGGAAACCTCGCTGTTGATTTTCTCAATCGTGTCCATGGCCGCCGGGGAATACGGATCGTCGTTGAGGATGACGATCAGCTTCGTAATCTTGCGGTCCTTGGACATAAAGGCATCCACTGCCTGCTGGAAGTCCTTGTTCTCCAGCGCTTCCCGTGGAATAAAGAAGGTCTTCGAGCTGTTCAGCTGGGTCAGGAAGTCATTGGTCTTGCCGAGACCTTCAGAGATGTCGCCCAGTCCGTTGCCGCTCTGGTCGATGCCTTCCTTCAGCTGGGACATGCCGCCCGAGAGGCTGGATAGTCCGCTCAGCAGCTGTTGCTGCCCGCTTTGGACGCTGCCCAGCGCAGCATTCAGCTTCTTCATGTTTGCAGCGATTTCCTGACTGCCGCTGCTGCCTTGGCGCAATCCCTTGGCCAACTGGTCAGCCCCTTGCTCCAGTGCTGCCATGCCGGCAGCCATTTGCTTCTGCGCCGCGGCAATTTGGCCTAAGCCGCCGGAAGCCTGGGCGAAGGATGCGTTCAGCTTGGCATAATTCCCATTCAGTTCCTTGAGACCCCCGTCCAGCTGTGCCAAACCGGTAACGAGTCCTTCGCCGGTCTGCTTCAACTGGATATAGTTTGGATCCTCGGCCAGCTCGCTGTGGCTATCACCCAGATTGCCGATCAGCGTATTCATGCCGGCAAGCCCCTGCTGAATTTGCGGAATCTGTCCGGATACCTGCTCATAACCGCCTGCGAGCGAAGCGTATCCTTTGGACAGCTCGGTGAGTCCTTGGTTGATTTTGGACGTATTGGTGCTAACGGTGTTCATGCCGGCTTCAAGCTTCGCAATGCCCTTGCTGAGCTCCGATGCGCCGCTTGCTCCCTGCTGGATGCCTCCGGACACCTGTGAGATCGCGTCCGTAATTTGATCGTAGCCCTGCTTGACCTGTCCCGTACCCGACACCAGCTGATTGGCGCTGGAGAAGTCAGGCGTCGTCAGCTTATCTCCGATCTGGTCCAGGCCATCCTTGATCTGGTCCACGCCCTTTTTGGACGCCGAAATGCCGTCCGTCACCGTTTCCGTCTGGCTGCTGATATAGAAGTCCTCCACAGGCTCCGACTGCGGCTGGGTCACGCTTGATACCGACTTGACCCCGTCGATGCCTTTTAACTTCTCGGTCAGCTTGTCGATAACCCCAAGCGTGTCGTTATTGTCCATCGTCTTGTCGTCTTCGATGACGACAGTCGTCGGCAGCGCCTGGCCGCGGCTGAAATGATCAGCGACGATGCTGAAGCCCTTGGTCGACGGATAGCCATCCCCCAGCTCCTTCAGCTGGTCGAAGGACAGCTTCTGGCCGCTGGTCAGCAGCACCGGAATCATCAGAATGACGATAATGACCGTCACGATGACCGGATGCTTAACGGAAACTGCCGTCAGCTTCGCCCAGAAGGTGCTTTCCTTGTGGCCCGCCACCTTTTTCGACGGCCAGAACAGCTTCGGTCCGAGCGTCTTCATCAGGAACGGTGTCAGCGTCAGAATTTCAAGCACCAAGATCACCGTGCCGATCGCAACCACGTTGGCCGATTTATAGATGCCGAAGTCCGAGAAGCTGAGTCCTGCAAAGGCAATAAAGACGGTAAGAATGCTGTATACGATCGTTTTGCCCGCCGTTCTGTAGGAAGCGACGATGGCTTCATCGACGGATTTGCCATGCGACAACTCCTCTTTAAAACGGTTGAACAGCAGAATGTTATAATCCGTCCCGATGCCGAACAGGATGAGTACCAGCAGCATCTGGGTCACACTGGTGACCGGGAAGTTCATTTTATCGATGATCTGCGCCGCAATCCCCATCGAACAGAGGTAGGATATGCCTACGGCAAGGAGTGACACGAACGGGATCACGATCGAACGGAACATGACGATGAGCACGACGAGAATAAAAATAACGGTCAGCGCCGCGCTTTTCTCCACCCCTGCCGTGGACGCCTTGATGTAGTCGTTCTGGATAAAATCCTCACCGCTCAGGTAGTATGTCGCTTTGACATCCTTCAGCGCCTGATTGAACTGATCCGTGATTTCTTCCATATCCCGCCCGTTCTTGTCCAGGCTGAAGCTGACCATCACGGTCGTGCCGTCCTCCGAAATCAGCTGAGATTTGGCTTCAGGCATCGAGAACGGGTCCAGGACTTCGGTGATGCCAAGCTCAGACTGCTTCGCCTTCATGTTCATCACGCCGCTCTCGATGCTCTTCATATCCTCATCGGTCAGCTTGTTTTCTTCATGGAACACCACGATGTCGCTGGTCCCGCTCTGGCCGGTCATTTTATTGAGCAGCGCCCCCGCAACCTTGGAAGGGCTGTCTTCGGCGAGGGGATCCTGGCCTCTCTGCTGGAGAATGGCATTCACGTCGGGCTGGAACACGGTCAGCAGGACCGTCGCCACCAGCCATAACACCAGAATCGCCCAGCGCCACTTGATGATTTGCCGCATGTTGTTGATATTCCTCCTTCAACTTCCTTAGTAAACAAGCGTTCATTTTTGAGCGAAAAAAAGGGAATCCCTTGGATTCAACCCTTTTTCTTATTCCAATGATCGGTGCCAAAGTAGTACAGATACACCAGCTGGTTCACCAGCCGTTTGACCGTTTCCCCGTCTTCATGATCGCGCAGAATCAGACATACGCCTTCCACCACGGTTCCGCCCAGCATCTGGGCCGTCTGTTTCTCTTCCAGCGTCAGCTCGCCGGTCTCATCCTTACCGAAGCGGATCATGCTCTCCAGAATCGATACGACCAAAGCGCATATACTTGCCTTCACGCCGGCATATTTGGAACCGGTGCTGCGGTTGAGCAAAATCATCAGCTCAGCGCTGGATTCCTCGAACAGATCGAGAATAATGCTCTCGACCATCTGCAGGCAGTCGCTCGCCTCCGTCCCTTTGGCGAAGTTCTGGTCCACTTCCTCCTTAATGACCAGGATGTTGGCGATGCATCGCTCATAGACCGGCCCGACCAGCGCTTCGAACAGCTCCTCTTTATTTTTAAAATAACGGTAGATATTCCCGGTGGTCATGCCGGCGGAGGCGGAAATGCGGCGCATGGAGGCATCGGCGTAGTCGTGCTGCTTGAATTCGGCCAGTGCGGCGTTCAAAATACTTTGGCGGACGTCGTCTTTGAGAATTTGCATAAATAAACACCCGTTTACTGATAGATTAATGAGTTTATTATAGCGGCTGCATCGCCTGCTGGCAAGTGTCGTTTTTCCGGCTTTTCATCCTATGCAGGAAATTGTCGAAACATACGTTTATTTTAGGCGGTTGCGGTCGGTCGACGTAAGTATCAAAAAGCCCTCAGCTGGGCGGCATTTTTGCCTCAGCGAAATACCACCTCGAACAGATAAAATAGCAGCACCTGCCCGCAGCCTTCCCCTGCGGCTCCGTATCCTCAGCTAGACCGCCCGCTCCTCGAGCTCAAAGCCGAGATCCTCGATCATCGCATGGTCCGCAAGCACGTCCTGCCCTTCGGTCGTCAAGTAGTCGCCCACGAACACCGAGTTGGCTGCGTAGAGTGCGAGCGGCTGCAGGGAACGGAGGTTCAGCTCGCGGCCGCCGGCCACGCGAATTTCCTTGGAAGGGCACACGAGGCGGAACAAAGCCAGCACCTTCAGCGCCCTCAGCGCGGGCGTACGTCCGGCCTGCTCCAAAGGCGTCCCCGGAATCGCGTTCAAAAAGTTAACCGGGATCGAATCGGCGTCCAGTTCCCGCAAGGCATAGGCCATGCCGACGATATCTTCGTCACTTTCGCCCATGCCGATAATGACCCCGGAGCAGGGGGACATGCCGGAGGCTTTGGCCTTCTGCACTGTGTCCACCCGGTCGTCATAGGTGTGCGTTGTGGTAATGCGGCTATAATTTGCTTGGCTCGTGTTGAGATTGTGGTTATACCGATGCACCCCTGCTTCAGCCAGTTTCTCGGCCTGCCCATCCTTTAGCAGCCCAAGGCAGGCACAAATTTTAAGCGGCATTGTCTCCCGGATTTCCTGAACCGCCTCCACCACTTGATCCAGTTCCCTCGGCGTCGGCCCACGACCGGAGGCCACGATGCAGTATGTACCCGCTTTACGCGCAAGAGCCTCCCGGGCTCCGGCAAGCACCGTCTCTTTATCCAACAGGCTGTACTTCTCGATCGGCGCCGTAGATACGATGGATTGGGAGCAGTAGCCGCAGTCCTCGGGACACAGCCCGCTCTTGGCGTTTAAGATCATGTTGAGCTTCACCTTCAGGCCGTAGTAATGTTTTCTTACCGTAAAAGCAGCCTGCATCAGTCCCAGAATCTCTTCGTTCGGTGCGCTTAAAACTGCCAGTCCTTCTTCCATGGTAAGCCGCTGCCCATTCAGCGCCTTGTCGGCCAATGCCTGCCAGTCCTGCCGTACCGGGCTTCCCAGAACCATTTCCTTCTGCATAGGTTATCATCCCTTCGAACTGTTATATTTTCGGTATTCGTTATGTCGTTACATCGGTCTATTTGCTACTCGTTAATTGTCAACCAAAAAAGCGTTGTGTTGGTTGACAATTAATTTACCGCTATTCTAGCAGATCCATCATCCGCTGTAAATGCGCGAAAAAGGCAATGCGCTGCCTCTGGTTTTGCATCTCCCCTGCAGGCGACTCTACCGCACCTACCAAAGGCAGCGGCTAGACGCTGTTGTTCTCCAAGCGGCACCGGTTCCTGAAGGGATGCTTTCACGAACGACGCAAAAAGGCAGGGAGCTTTAGCTCCCTGCCTTTTCTGACACACTGATGATCCAGATCCATATTACCGCAGCTGGTAACGGTTGAATGGTACTAGAACGCCCGGAACGAGGGACAGCGCATAAATCTCTTAACGCGTTCCTTATCCGTCTACTTTAATATGGTATTCCTTTTTCAAGTACTGATGAATCCGTTTGAAGTCTTCCTGGTTCAGGTCGTGCAGGCGCTTGCCCTGCTTCAGCTCCCTGCCCAAAATAATGCCGATGGTCTGCGCCGCCAGGGCGGTGTTCGGCATGATACGCGCACTGCCGTAGGCTTCGATGGACGCCCCGATATTTTTGCCGGTCACCAGGACGTTGTCATAGCCCTTCAGTTCAAAAGAGCGCAGCGGAATGCCATAGCGGTCCGGCTGACCGAGATGGATGCCCTTCGGCACCGTCCGGGTTCCCTGCAGATCCAGCGCATAACCGCCAATGCTGACGTTATCCCAGAACATCCGGCTGTTCATGACGTCCGAGAAGGTCAAAATATAATCTGTTTCGAACCGGTTATAGTCGCGGATATACAAATAATCCGGAAAGCCGTTCAGCTCGGCCCGGTCGAATCCCGGGATGTTCTTCCTCAAAAATTGCAGGATGAACGGAGCCTCTGCCTTTGCTTTATCCAGGGCGGACTGCACCGACTTCGGATCGGAAGGATTGACGTCGAAGATCAGAAGGGAGTTCATAATGGCTTCGCCGCCCTTCTGGTAAGAGGTGTTCATTCCTCTCAGCAGCAGCTGCGGATCGCGCGGCTTGTATTTGAGCGTTATGTTGCTGAACCCAGTGGCAAAATCCCAATCGACATACGTATTTCCGCCGTACTTATCCCGGACGTTGGTCAACGGGTAGTCGTCCAGCACGGCCTGGTGGAGCTTGCTCCAGTTCACATGCTTGAACTTCAGCATCATCGTGGCCGCCATGTAGTCGGGATGGCCGACCTTTGAAATGCGCTCCATCCCGGGAATCCGCTTCGCATTCAGCTTGCCGGTCAGGGCATTAAAGTCCGTATTTTCCACCCAATAGCCCGCCTCTACCGTAACGACGCTGCCTTGAGGATCCCGGTACGTCAAGGATTTCAGCAGCTTTTTGCTGCCGCCGGAAGCCGCAGCCGTGACGGACTTGACCGTGATTCCGCTTTGGACCGGAATTCCCTTGATCAGCCGGTTATAGTACCGGTTAAAATCGGCTGCCTTCCGGATCTTCCCGCTGTTGTAGCCGTCAAACAAGGCTTTGATCTCGCCCTGGACCAGGCTCCGTTTCTTGGCGTCATGCGGCTCGTCCAGAAAGATCATCTGCCCCTGAATCAGCTCGCCGCCCGGCTTGCTCCGCGGATCGAGAATCAGAACGCTCAGCCCCTGCTTTTGCGCTTCCCGGGCCAGCAGCACGCCCTGTATTTCACTGCCGATGACGACGACGTCGTAATACTTGCTCTGTGTGTGCATGCCCTGCGCTTGCTTGCCCTGCGTTCCCGCTGTGCCCCCCGTCTTTACGGGAGCATCCACCTGAGCCGTCGCGGCCTCATGGAACAGGGAAGCCGGCGTCAATGAAATAACCAGCCCTATAAGCAGGAGTGGAACAAGGACGAAATATACGAATTTCCTCTTATTGATCATGAAAAAGCATGCGCCCCTTATCCCTTTGTAATCGTGTCTGGAAAACGTCTAATCATGCGGGTGTCACAGCGTCTTGGTTATCATTAACCCGTGACGGATATTAGAAGGCAACGTCAGAGCAGGCGAACCTTTCCATAAAAGATGCCCCGAAAACGCTCCCCGTATGTTTGCGGTCATTTCCTCAGTCACCCTCCGCCGGATTCAGGAGACGCGGCTTAAGTTTACCGGAGCAGCGCCTCCCAGTCCGAACCCGACAAGTCAACCGGAATGTCCTGAAAACTTCCCCTCAGCACATCGGTATCCTTCAGAAGGTTTCCCGTCAAAATGCAGACCGCCGTCTCATCCTTGGTAATCGTCTTCTCAGCGACCAGCTTCTGCAATCCGGCGAGTGTCGCCGCCGATGCCGGCTCGCATCCGATCCCGTTCCGGTCGATCTGCGCCTTGGCGGCGAGAATTTCCGCATCAGTGACGGAGCAGGTTACGCCGCTGCTCATCTCCAGCACGCTGCGCGCTTTTTTCCAGCTCGGCGGGTTGCCGATGTTCAGTGCCGAGGCCAGCGTATCCGGCCGGGGTTCCGGCGTCAGCACCGGGCTTCCCGAAGCCATCATGCGGTGGAAGGGACTGGCCCCCTCCGCCTGGATCAGCGCGATCCGCGGCACCGACGGGATGAACCCGAGGCTTTTCAAATCGGCCAGCCCTTTGCCAAGTGCAGATACGTTGCTGAGCGCGCCACCGGGAATGATGATCCAGTCCGGCAGACTCCAGCCGAGCGTCTGGGCGATTTCATAAATAATGCTCTTCTGACCCTCGATCCGCAGCGGGTTCACCGAGTTGCAGACGTACAACCCCAACTCATCGCCCCGCCTCTCCAAGAAGCGGATTCCGTCATCATACGTGCCGTCAAAGCTGAGAACCCGGGCGCCGTAAGCCTGAGTCTGCAGCACCTTGTTCGCGGATACCTTCCGATTGGGGACGAATACATACGCCCGGCTCCTTCCCATGGCTGCATACATGGCGAGTGAAGAGGAGGTATTGCCCGTCGAGGTGCACGCAAATGCGGAGTACCCCTGAGAACGACCATGCGACACGGCCACGGTCATCCCGTTATCTTTGAATGAGCCGCTCGGATTCTCGCTCTGCGCTTTGAAGTACAGCCCGCGGATTCCCAGCGTTTCGCGAATCGGCTCCGGAGCGTACATTCCGGTATTGCCTTCATATTTAGTAACAATATATTCGTCCGGAAGTTCCGGAAAAATTAATTCTTTATACCGCCATACGCCGCTGGCATAGACCCCCATCCGTTCGGACAGGCGCTCCTGAAACCGCCGCTTCAGAAGCTCGGCATCGACCATCGCCAGATCCTGCTCCACTTCCAGCAGCCCGCCGCACCCGCATCGAACCTGAAACGGCTCCAGGGGACAGCGGCTTCCGCAATCCACGCATTTCAGCCTCATTGACAAATTCCTCCTATTTTGACGTTGTGCTTCCTCAAATGGTTGCACCCGCCTGTAATTTAAGCTTAGAATATGCTCTGTTACGGTATAAATCTAATATATTGTTTTTCATAAAACATAAATTTCAATTATGAATTGATCTGAATCCCTATCCCTATGTAAAGGAGAACTCCCATGAACCTGCACGCGCTTCGCCTCTTTTACCAAGCCGCTTCCCTCGGAAGCGTAACTCTCGCAGCCGAGGCTCTGCATCTCAGCCAGCCCGCCGTGACGGCCCAAATCAAAAAGCTGGAACGCGAAATCGGCCTCCGCCTGCTGATCCCCCAGGGGCGGGGCGTCATGCTGACAGAGGCCGGAAGGCATCTGGCTGCCGAAGCCCGGCGGCTGTTCGAGCTGGAAGGGCATATCGAGGAGACCCTGGAGCAGCTGAAAGCGGGCAGCGCCGGCAAGCTTCACCTGGCGGCCACCTATCTTCCGGCCAACTTCCTGCTCCCCAAGTGGATTGCCCACTACAAACGCGCTTATCCCGGCGTCGGCGTCGAGCTCAGCACCGCCAATTCCAGCCAGGCCGCCGATCTGCTGCTGCATTACCGCACGGAGATCGCCTTTATCGGCGGCATCCGGCTGGACCATCCGCTTCTGCTGCGCACCCCTTGGTATGAGGACGAAATGTGCTTTATCGTTCATAAGGGGCATCCTCTGGCCGGCGCCCGGGTCACCCTGGAAGAGATGCTGCAGGAGCCGTTCATCTACCGCGAGGAGGGCAGTTTCGGCAGAGAGCAGCTGATCGCTCTATGCTCCGCCCGCCATCTGCCCGCCCCGCCGGTCGGGCTGCAGATGAACGGTCTGAACGAAACGCTGCGCGTCGTGATGGAGGGTTACGGCGCGGCCTTTCTGTCGCTGCTGGAGACCCGCGAACATATCGCGGCAGGCGTCATTTCCCGGGTGGAAATCGACGGCGTGCATATGACGAATCCGGTCTCCATCTACACCCGGAAGGAGGAGGCCTCTCCCCCTGCACAGCGGTTCATTGATATGATTTTGGCCAAGTCATAACTTGTCGAAAAGCGTAGTCTTTTTCAGTACAACTATAGGAGGATTTGTCGAAGAACGGCTGGTGGTGGCGGTAAAGGCTGAAGGTTAATGTTAAAGGTAGAAGAGAAGAGAAAAGATGAGATGGGATGAGATGGGATGGCTTGGGATGAGTTGGGATGAGATGAGATGAGATAAGGTGATGTGAGATGAAATAAGAAAAGAAAAGGCAAACCGCGGGACATAGTGTCCATACGGCTTACCGAAGAGGGTAGATTATGATGATTTGATGGCAGGGGACTGCGCCGTGCGGTCCCGGATCTGCAGCGCTTCATGAAGCCCGGCCAGTTCATGCTGCAGCACAGGGATGGAGCTGAGCGCCGGGATGTTCGCCGGCTCAGACGAGAGCTGCTGCTCGGCGGCCTGGGCCATCTGTTCAAAGAACAGGCTGCAGTCCGACGACGCTTCATCCGGTGCGGCATGGCTCTGGGCGTTCCCGGCCGCTGTAATCAGCACATAACCGATGTGCTGCACCGCATCCAGCGCAGGCCACCAGGAACTGGCCTGATTCCGCCGGCCCACCGACTCGGCCAGTGCACCGTCATACAGCAGGCGCAGCCGGATAAGCGCAGTCTCCAGCTCGTTCGTCCATGCCGTAACCCTGCCAGAGGGGGAGGAGGACAGGATGCTCTCCAGCAATTTGCCTTCCATCCGGATGACGCCTGCAAGCGCCCGCGGCAGCTTGCTGGAAGAAGCGCGTCTCCAGAGGAGAAGCATGCCAATGATGCCGATGGCGCTCCCGATCAGAATATCGGTCAACCGGGCCGAGATGAAGAAGCTTACCGCCATATCCGGATGGCTGCTCTCCGCGATCAGCAGGGAGCTTGGCGTGATGAAGATGACGGCCAGGGCGTAATTGCGCAAGTAAATCAGTTCGATAATAAATTGAAGAACAGCCATGATCAGCGCGATATAAATGCCCTCGGGCCGCAGCGACAGGATGAAGGCGCCGAGGAACAGCCCGACGACGGTGCCCGCCGTCCGCTGGATGGCCCGGTGAGCCGTGCCGAGCACCGTTGTACCGAGCATCACCGCCGTGCAAGAAAGCGGCACCCAGTAGGACCGGTTCAAATCCAGCGAGTAGGCGACCGCAGCAGCGACGGCAATCATGATGCCGTACCGAAGCGAGGTATGGAGCAGCGCCGAGTGCGGATTCAGAGCGCCGGACAAGAGACGGCGCAGCGAAAAAGAGGGAGGAAGGGTCCCTTCCTCCGCCGTCCCGCGGCCTGCATCTTCCCCCAGGCAGATGGCGGCCGCCTCGTTCAGCAGCCCGGACAAGCGCCGGACATGCCCGTTCGGGATGTCCGCAGCCGCCTTGGGCTGCAGCATCTCCTGCTGCGGATGCTGCAAGCGATCCGCAATCGAGAGAAGGGACACCGCCGTCCCTTCCGGCACCTTCGCCGCCTGGCGGTCCAGCGAGATTTCGACGGCCGCCATAAACATCTCATTGGCCTTCCGGGTCAATGCCATCAGCCGCAGCGTCGGCCCGTAATTTCGGCGCCAGCGCAGCTCCCCGCCGGACACGGCCGCGTCGGCTGCTCGAAGCTGAACGGCCGCCTGGTATCTTTTCTCCGGGTACAAATCGGTTCCGATCGCATCCACAAAGGCGGCCAGGCTCCGGTAAGCCCCGGCGACCGCTTTGGTCTCCGGCCCATGAGGGCGAAGCAGCCAACCGCTCATTCCCACCATCCAGGCAAAGGCTCCGCCGGTCAGCACGAGCAGGGTTCGCAGCGGCAGGGCGTGAAGATCGTACGGCAGACTCGTTCCGACCGAGAAGGTCAGAATGAAGAACATGGCCGACGGTCCGGCCATTTGAAATGCGCCAAAGCCGAATACGGCAAGGGCACCGATCAAGCCAAACAGCAGCACCATCAGCCACGGGGTTGCCGCTGAGAGCGACCCAAGACCAAAGGTAAGCGACAGGCCCAGGGCCACACAGGCAAGCTTGATCGCCCGCTGCCGGTACGTTTCGCTGCCCACGTACAGGAAAGCAAAGCCCCCGATCGAGGCGCACAGCCCGTAATCGAGATGCCCGGTCAGCGCGCCGATCAGCGTAGGAACCCCTGCTGCAACGGCCGAGCCGATCCCCCGGAACCACTGCAGCGGCATCCGCCGGATGCGGAACGCGTCCCGGACGGTTCCGGGAGCCGGGCCCTTGTGAACCGCCCGTACCCCCGGATAAGTATGCATCGTATTCAATTCGCATCATCTCTTTCTCTTAGATTCCATATTTATTCGCACCCATTCCATGCGGTACGTTCTACCTTTTCATCTATCCCTTTTCATCACTGCTCAGCCTCATATTCATCAACGAACGGACCGCTCGCTCCGATATTCCGGTTGATCCGCTTCAGCATCCCGCTGAACAGGGCCAGCTCCGCCTCCGGAATACCGGCGAGCACCTCTTCCCGGTACAGCCGGTTGATCCGCCCGACCAACTCCATATGCAGCTGCCGGCCCTCTTCCGTGATATAGATCAAGAACGACCGCCGGTCCTCTTCATTTCGGCTGCGGCGCACGAGATGCTTACGTTCCAGGATGTCGAGAATTTTCGTCAGGTTTGCCTGGTCTTTATCGGCAATCCATGCGAGATCCTTCTGGGTAATGCCGTCCTGCTCACTGAGCCGCTTAATGACCGTCCATTGTTCCGGGGTAATATCGTCATCCTTTAAATGTACCGCCATGTACCGGTTCAGCGCGCGGCTGGTTCTGGAAACAAATTGTCCGTACAGATCCTCGTAGTCTCCCTTGTTCACGGCCGGATCGTCCCTTCTCTTGTGCATGTTCTTCTTTTCACTTTACAGCCAAAGATGTTTTTTGTAAATAATATTTGCAAACATATAATTAATATACAAACTATTTATCCAATCGCTTCCCTTCCGCTACATCATGCGCAGTACAGGTGTAAGGGGATACATCCGGTTTTTCAAAAAAATGAACGCCATACGCCAAAAAGCAGCCATTCTACCCGAATGACTGCCATGCTTTGTATTTCTATTCTCTTTCCAGCTGGTTCAAAATCAGCCTGGCCGCCCCGATCGCTCCCGCCTGGTTGCCGAGCTGCGCCGGGCGGACATCGATCCCCGGACTTAAGCTGGAGAGACATTCATCAAGCAGCGGCCACCAGATTTCCCGTGAATCGGTCAAGCCTCCGCCAATAACGATCACACCGGGGTTGAGGCCGATATGGATATTGTGCAGCAGCACACCTAAATTTCCGACGTATTCGTTGACAACCTTCACAACAGCCGGAAGCCCTCGCTTAAAGTCCTCCAGCACCTCAACCCCTGACGGATAGGATACGCCTGCAGCCTCTGCAGCAAGGGAAACCAGCGCCGTCCCAGACAGATATTGCTCCACGCAGCCCCGCTGGCCGCAGTTGCATGGCCGGCCCCCGGGTATGAGAATGGTATGTCCCCATTCTCCGCCGTTCCAGCCAGCCCCCCTGAACAGTTCCGTGCCCACCATATTTGCCCCGCCTACGCCAGTGCCCAGGGTAAGCATGGTGATATCGGGAATCCCCTTGCCCGCTCCCAGCCAAGCCTCTCCGACGAGGGCTGTGTTGGCGTCGTTATCGACAAAGACCGGCCGGCCGTATGCCTGCTCCAAGATCGCCTTCAGCTCCGTTCCCTGCCAGCCCGGCAAATTGTCGGTCGCATACACAATCCTTCCGGCATGGACGTCGACCCGGCCGGCGGTGCCGATACCGATGCCGGTCACATCGCCGTTTCTTTCCAGCAGCTCACGCAGAAGCGAATGCATGTTGGCCATAATCCGGTCTTTCCCCTGCTTCGCATCGGTCGCGATTTTACCGAGGTCGAGCACCTGTCCGTTCCTATCGAGCACCATGCCCTTGATGGAAGTTCCCCCAATATCCAGGCCAATTGCTTTCATGTATCGCACATCCTTTCGGTTCTGCTCAGATGCCTCCATTATAGCAATTTTCAGATATTTTCTCCATAAATATGTTTATAAAAGGAGAAATATTTCAGTGCTACAATCGTACCTGCACCACATCAACAGTACCGCTTGAAATGGATATTCTCGTACTTCATTCTCAGCCGGTCCCGGAGCGCAATCAGCTCGTCTTCAGTCATGGGTTCCAGCTTCTCCCTCGTATAATCCAGCCCATGCTCCTCCGCTATATCCAGTATCCCCCGAATATATAGTTCCCGGTAATCTTTCATCCCCGGCCCGCCTCCTTTGAAGTTTATCCCCTACTTCATACACTACCCCTCTGTTCTGTGATCAAACAGCAACCTCTGCCGCCTGCACCTGGTCGCGTATAACTGTACCACGATTGGATAGAATACCCACGAGGTGTGATTTATGGACATATTTGCAAAAATTAAGCATTTTTTTGTAGCCGGGGAACAAGAGAAAACGACCGTCAAAGAGCCGGAAAAAAATGAGCATCCTTCGCTGGAGCACACGATCCGGCAGTTCGAAAATTCGATGGATTTTATACACCGAACCTACCCGCATTGCAAAGTGGATGTTATTTATTTGGCTTTTCTCGTCGGCAATGACCAGCTGCTGCAGGAAATCATTCAGCCCTTTACCGATGCGGACGAAGAACAAGTCAAAACCGTCCTTAGCCGTTCCCAATATGTCGTCGTCGTAGACAGCAAAGAGTGCATCAAAGGCATTCTAAACGGCAAGGCAGCTGTTTTCTTCCGAGGCAGCACTTATTTGGTCGATATCGCCAAACCGCCCGGCCGCAGCATCGATCAATCCGAGACCGAAACGGTCATCTCCGGTCCCCATGACGGCTTTGTGGA
Organism: Paenibacillus sp. SSG-1; assembly: GCF_002224835.1. Classification (NCBI taxonomy): domain Bacteria; kingdom Bacillati; phylum Bacillota; class Bacilli; order Caryophanales; family Paenibacillaceae; genus Paenibacillus; species Paenibacillus sp. SSG-1. The sequence continues at coordinate 6,644,374 of NZ_MBRK01000001.1, read as the reverse complement.
GAATATTGGACAGAACCTCGGTGTCCTGCGCCAAAGGCTGAAGAGCTCCCATTTAAAGTTCATTAAGCTGGAGGTCGGGGAGGTTGCCAAAAACGTCGTCGTCATCGCTTATATAGAAGGGCTCGCCAATCAGGAAATTGTCGACGAGCTGATCAGGCGGATCCAAAGGATTGAATATAACGCCGTTACCGATTCCAATATGCTGATACAGTTTATCGATGAGAATCCCAACTCCATCTTTCCGCAATTTATGACGACCGAGCGTCCGGATGCCATCGTGTCCAAGCTGGTCGCCGGGCGGGTCGCCGGATTTGTGGATGGCAGTCCGTCGGGCTTTACCTGCCCGACCGCCTTCTTCGATTTCTTCTCATCGCCGGACGACTACTACCAGCGATGGCTGATCGGCACCGCACTGCGCTTTTTGCGGTTGATCGGCTTCCTGATTACGATTTCCTTTACCGCCTTCTACGTATCTGTCACAACCTACCATTATGAAATGATCCCGCACACGATGCTGCTCAACTTGACGGAGTCCCGGGCCAAGGTCCCGTTTCCCCCGCTGCTCGAAGCACTGCTTATGGAAACGACGATCGAGCTGCTGCGAGAAGCCGGCGCCCGGCTGCCGACGAAGGTCGGACAGACCATCGGCATCGTCGGCGGTATTGTCATCGGTCAGGCTGCAGTTCAGGCCGGGTTTACGAGCAACATCCTGATCATTGCCGTCGCGACATCAGCGATCGCTTCCTTCGTCATCCCGAGTTACATCATGAGTGCATCGATTCGTCTCATCCGGTTCGGGCTGATCATCATGGCCGGTATTCTGGGGAATCTTGGTCTGCTAATGGCCATCGGCATGGTCGTGATCCATTTGGCGGGGGTCACGAATATGGGGACCTCTTATCTCACGCCCCTGGCCCCAATCAACTTTAAGGACATGCTGGACACTTATATCCGGGGGCCGTTTTGGGCTTTGCGCAGCCGGCCGACGATAGTGAAAACACCCAACAAAAAAATCAATAAAATGCGGAAATAGCGGCGGTGATGGACTGTGAACGAAAAATTAAGCGCTTTTCATATTGCGACCTTGATCTATATGATCGAGAACAACATCGTCCTGTTCGCCCTGCCGCGGCTGGTAGCGGAGAACATGGGAACCAACGGCTGGGTGGGATACATCGTTCTTGCCTTGGTATCCACCGGCAATATTTTGCTGTATTGGGTCGTCTATCGCATGGGGAAGGGACGGTCCATGTTCGACATTCTGGAGAAATCCCTGTCCAAATGGATTCTCTACCCGGTATATGCAGGATTGGCCGTCTTTTATATCATGATCGCTTCCTTTGTCGGAAAAAACTTCTTTCTGATCTTCCAGATGATTTCGTTCCAGACATCCAGTGTAACGTTTATCTTTTTGCTGTTCTGTATTATGGTGTATTTCCTGCTCATCAAGCCTGTTTACAGCATCAGCAAAGCAGCCACGGTGTTTGCATTTATGACTTGGTGGACCTTATTGCTGACATCCTACCAGGCGCGCGAGTGGAAGCTGGTCCGCCTCACGTCTTATTTTTTTGAGGATCCTGCCGGGGGGCAGGTTCTTCACAATTGGGCCGAGGTGTATACGTCCTTTATTGGCTATGAGCTGTGCATCTTTCTATTCCCTTATGTCAACAAAAAGAGCAAATTGTTCAAGGGCGTTCTGTACGGTCATCTGCTGACTGCACTGGCTCAGGTGATCGTCCTGCTGACGGCGTTTGGCTTCTTCAGCTTCCAGCAGCTTCAGTCCCTGCTGTACCCGATCATCGATATGCTGGATTTTATTGAGATGCCGTTTATTAACCGGGTGGAAAACCTGGTGTTTGTCATTTTCGTATTCGGCAATCTGATTTCGACCACGATGTTTTCGTTCGCGTCCCTGTCCATGGTCAAGCGGATCTTTCCCAAGACCCGCCCCAAACGCCTCGAGTTTTTGATCGTGCTCGGGGTATTTATCGTCGGGTTTTATTCCAAGTACTTGTCCCAATCGGAATATCAGCTCCGGCGTGTGCTATTCACGGAGATCGGCGTTGCCTTTATCCTGCCTATGCTGCTGATCCTGGTGCTCCTGTTTCAAAAGCTTCGGGAAAGGATGAACAGCCATGAGCATTAACAAGCGCCTGCTGATGACGCTGACTGCCGTTATGCTGCTCACGGGATGCACCGACCAGCATATTATCGAAAGGGCGGGTTTCGTCCGGACGATTGCTTATGACTTATCCGGGGAAGGAGAAAACACCAAATTAAGGGTAACCGTCAGCATCCCGAAGTCCAACCACGAGGATGCGATTGTCTATTCTACCATGGCGGAATCAGGAAAGAAGGCCAAAATGATCTTTGACCGGCAGAACAACCGCCGCTTGGTCAACGGGCAGCTGCGGCAGGTCGTTTTCGGCGAGAGGCTGGCAAGAAGAGGCGTTTGGAGCAATATGGACACACTGACCCGGGACCCGTCCATCGGCTCGCGCCTGCATATTATCGTGGCGGAATCCGACCCGCATCACATCCTGATCCGGAACGACTATCCCCAAGGCCCGACCGCCGGAGAATATCTCGATACGCTGATCCGTACCGAAGCTAAGTCCGGTGAAATTCCGGATACCACCTTATATACATTCACAAGAGATTACTATGACGACGGCATTGACCCGGTCGCCACGATCTTAAAGGAAGAGAAGGAGTCTCTTTCTGTTGACGGCATCGCCCTGTTCAAAAACGATCAATATGTCGGGAAAATCAACGCGGATGACCGGATGTTCTTCGCCCTGCTCCATCACGGGGTCCGTGCCGGCGATTTAAACGTCGGCATTCAAACGGATCGGAACGCGGATGAGCAGGCGACGCTGGAGTACCTGTCCAGCAAGCGGAGGATCAAGGTGCTCTCGACCCGCGACATCCGCGAGGGCAGGCCGATTCAGGTCGCCCTCCATATCAGGCTGTCGGGCTCGCTGCTGGAATATATTGGAGCGCTCGACATGAAGAAGCGGACCGATCAGCGAAAGCTGGAAGCGGAGCTGGAAAAAACCATTAACCGGAAGTGCCAGAAGCTGATCGACCACATGCAGGAGGTAAAATCCGACCCGATGGGTATCGGACAGTATGTCCGTAACTCGATTCCCCACAGCGTATGGAAGCAGCTGAAGTGGGAAGAGGTATTTTCCAAGGCGGATATCAGCGTGCACGTCGACGTCAAAATCCGGGATTACGGCAAAATGCTGCACTAATGCGGCTGGTTCCGCAGTGCTTTTATCGAATTTGTGAGAACGAATCAAAAAAACCGCCCGAACGAAACTGCACCTCCAGTGTAGAGACAATCTACCACTGAGGATGCAGTTTAAACGCTCGGTGCGGTTTTTTCCGTCTGTCTGCTTGGTCCGGCTGCCTAGTCCTCGTAACTGGCCAATCCCTGGTCCATCAAGAAATCCATTTCCGCCTCCAGAATAGCTTCCACGGTCATCTCGTCCAGCTTGATATCGCGGCGGCTCAGCACGTAATCGACCAAATCATCCATGTCGATCTCCACCTCGCCTTTCACATCGGCCTTGGCGTTGTTAATATAGGCTTCCTCATGCTTCAGGACGAGCGTAATGCTGTCCCTGTCGGCTTGGGTTTCCTCGGCAATATATGAAATCAGCTCTTGTTGTTTGAGCGGCTTGTTCATGGGCGAAATCATCTCCAATCTTTGTTTGACTAGAGCCATTGTACCACAACTTCCTCCGATCTCCATGGGCAACGCCCGGCGCGAAAAACCCTCTTCTCATTTCGGCCCGTTGTTGTAGAATAGAATGGCATCCCTATGGAATGCAAGGAAACCATTGGGAGAGCCAAATGATGAATTCAACAGCTCCCTACATCGGGACTGTTCGGAAAGGAAATGTTGGACGAGAATGAAGCAGGTGTACGACAAAGTGTTTAACCGCTACTGGAGCCCTTATTTGGCCATGGCGCTGGCCGGTATTTTAAGCGCCGTATATTTTGGTATCACCGGCACGGTCTGGGCCGTCACCGGGGAGTTTACCCGTCTGGGCGGACATCTTCTGGAATGGAGCGGCGTGGATATTTCGGACTGGGCTTACTTTCAGCTGATCCATATGAACGGAACCACGTTCACCCGGACCGACGGATGGATCGTCTGGGGCATGTTCATCGGCGCGCTGATCATGATTCTGCTCAGCAACAGCTTCAAAATCAGGGTGCCGCGGCAGAAACGCCGGCTGCTTCAGGGGCTGGCCGGAGGTTTTGTCGCCGGCTTCGGGGCACGGCTTGCCCTCGGCTGCAATCTGGCGGCCTTTTTCACGGGCGTGCCGCAGTTTTCCCTTCACTCCTGGATTTTTATTGCCGCTACCGCAATCGGTACATACCTCGGGACCAAGCTGGTGAATACCTCCTGGTGGAAGGGCAAGCCCACCCTTCTGAAGGGTAATGCCGCCGCGCCTTCCGCGGCCCGCAAGAAGATCCAGCCCTACGTCGGTGCCGTTCTGGCGCTCGCGTATGCGGCTCTGATCGTCTATTTTTATGCGGCAGGCAAAACGATGCTGGGCACGGCCGCTTTGTTCGGGGCCGCCTTCGGCATTCTGATTGAGCGGGGACAGATTTGCTTTACGTCCGCATTCCGCGATCTCTGGATCAGCGGACGGGCAGCCATGACGAAGGCGATCTTCGTCGGAATGGCCGTCAGCTCCGTCGCCACGCTGATCATTATTCTCGTAAACGGAATGGATCCGATTACGAAGATCGCCGCGCCGAGCACGCTGATCGGCGGCATCCTGTTCGGCATCGGCATCGTCATGGCCGGCGGCTGCGAAACCGGCATGATGTACCGTCTGATGGAAGGCCAGGTGGTATTCCTGCCTGTATTCATCGGCAACATTGCGGGAGCCACCGCTTTGGCATACGCCTGGGACCACCTCGGCATTTTCAATGCCATCGTGAAGCCAGGCAAACCGATCAACCTTATTACGGCAATGGGACCGACCGGTGCGATCATTCTGACGCTGGCTTTGCTGGCGGTCGGCTTTGGTATCGCTGTGTACTGGCAAAAAAACTACCGGTTTGGCATCGGCTTTAAGAAAGGGGAAACAAAACATGTCCATTGATTTTACGCTCGATCTCCGCGGAGAATCCTGCCCGTATCCGGTCATTTACACGCTCGAAACGCTGCGTGACTTGAAGAAAGGCCAGCTGCTGCAGGTCATTACCGACTGCCCTTCTTCCTTCCGCAACGTACCGGAGGAAGTCGTGAAGCATGGGTATACGCTGGAACAGGATCCCGTCCGGAACGGGCAGGAGTTTTTGTTCTATATTCGCGCGTAAGCCGCGGCATACGTTGAAGACCAAAAAAAGGATTAGAGCGATAACCGCTCTAATCCTTTTTTACATAACAGACAAGGAACAGCGCCGAGAGAGTCCCCGTCACGCCCGCGATAACCGCAGTAACGCCAGCGGCCTCCGGCCGTTCCCTGACTTGATCATAACGTATGAAATGCATACCAGATCAAGATGTTTTTTTCGACACGCACTTTTTTAGGCTTGCGGCTCACTGACTTTGACTAACATTTTACCGAGATTCGTACCCTGGAACAGCTGCAGGAACGCGTCGACCACATGGTCAAAGCCCTCGACGATCGTTTCTTCGTATTTCAGCTTGCCTTCGGCCAGCCACTGTCCCAGCTGCTGCATGCCCTCAGCTTGGCGGGAGGCATAATCGCTCAGCACAAAACCTTTGATCATTGAGCGGGTCTTGATCAGCTTGGACAGAATTCTCGGACCCACATCCTCCGTGCTGTTGTAGGACGAAATCGCGCCGCACAGCGGAATCCGCGCATAGTCGTTCAGCAGGTTCATGACTGCATCCGATACGCTGCCGCCGACATTGTCAAAATACACGTCGACCCCGTTCGGACATGCCGCTGCCAGCTCTTCTTGGAAATTGTCGGCTTTATAGTTCACCGCTGCATCAAAGCCAAGCTCGCGGGTCAGGTACTCGCATTTCTCATCCGTACCGGCGATGCCGACGACGCGGGTGCCCTGAATCTTGGCGATCTGGCCCACGAACATGCCGACGGAACCGGCGGCTCCCGAGACGACGACGGTTTCCCCTGCCTTCGGCTTGCCGATATCCAGCAGACCGAAATAGGCCGTCAATCCGGTCAGGCCCAGCACACTCAAGTAAGCGGACAACGGCGCGATCGACGGATCGAGCTTGCGGACGCTGCCGGCATCGACCGTGTTATACAGCCTCCAGCCCAGCATGCCGATGACCTTGTCCCCTGGCTGCAGGTCACCGGACTTCGATTCCACCACTTCGCCGACGATCCCGCCGGAAATGACCTCATTCAGCTTGAACGGCTCCACATACGACTTCGCGTCGCTCATTCTCCCCCGCATATAAGGGTCCACCGACAGATACAGTGTGCGGATGACGGCTTGTCCTTCCTGCGGCTCCTGGACGCTCCCTTCGCGGAACTCAAAGTTTTCGGGTCCCGGCATACCTACCGGGCGCGATTGTAACAGAATCGAACGGTTCATCAATGGTTGTACCATACAATATTCACATCTCCATCATTTAGAATTGGATCAAAAGGCGATGACTACACGGCCTCAAAACCATCCAGCATTAATAGGATAGTTTTAAAACTTTCAAATTATAAAGAATAAAGAGGGGTTTCCCGCCCAATCATAGACTGTCCAGGAAACCCGGTAAAAATGCGTTAAACGTATCCTCTCTAAGCTGCCCGTATTTATTCTGGCCCCTCCGGTAAATGTGGATCAAATCGGCCTCATACAAAATCTTGAGATGATAAGACACGTTGGATTTGTCCATCCCAAGCGATTCGCCGACCTCACCGCATGTTTTGTGTTCCGGATGCCGAACCAGATACCGGATCATTTCGATCCGCTTCACTTCCGACAGCGCCTTGAAAATTTTGGCCCGCTTCTCATCGTCTTTTGACGTTAGTTTGATAGTCATGCAACTATCCTACTCCTTTGCCTTCGGCAGAGTCAAGCAGCCAAATTGTTACATCCCCTATTCTGCTGCCTGCTCTTTCTCGGTCGTAACAATGACCCCATCGATATTATCCCCGGAAATTTCATAGTTTGCGGAAGCCGGCTTATCAATTTTTTCCATATCGGCCGACGGGTAATAAGCGATCTCGTAGGTCTTGCCCTCTACCGTCTCCGTGATCTTCCCCTGCTGCTTTAGATAGTCCAGGTATTCTTCCAGCGCCATATTCTTCTCATACATCACGGCGCTGTGCGGCAGGCCGACATACCGGAAGTGCCACGGTTCATATTGGATGCCGGTAATGCTGATTTTGTCTTCGGGATAACGCAAAATAAAGCCGTACTTCCAGGCGTTCTCCTTCAGCCATTTGCCTTCCGGCGCCTTATCCATCTCCTTCAGACTGGAACCGATATCCATGGAGAGCCCCAAATTATGCTCGCTGGCACCGGCCGGAAGGGCATACTCGGAGCCTTTTTCCTTATACAGCTCCTCCTGCTTGTCAAAATCGCGGTAGCCGCTGCTGATGAGAAAATGATCCACGCCGTCCTTCCTGGCCGCGTCCACCATCGTCATAAAATGGCGTGCCAAATCCTCGGACAGCATAATATGCGCGTCCAGCAGGCTGTATCCTTCCATCAGGTCTTTATGATCAAACAGATTGACAACATCTTTCTTTACCGCATCCCCTGAAACGGGATGATCCTTGTTGACCAGCAGCAGGTTGCCCAGATGCACCTGATTCGAGCTGACGTCCAAATACAGACTCTCTTCCTTGGAAGGGGATTCATCTTCCGGCTTCGCCGAAGCTCCGCCCTGCTTGGCGGCTTCCTGTTCCGTTTCTGTCTTCACATGCTTTGTGCCCGAGCCGCCGATCTGATGCTGTACGCTTCTAAAGCCCACCAGCACCAGGATGACGATGACTGCGAGCATGAAAAACCACTTTCTCATTTCATCGTGTCCTCCTTCAATGCCTGTGTAATATAATAGAGGATCGCTTGGGAAATGAATAGGGGAAATTATGACTATTTCGCGGATTCGCCAACAATGTAAGGTGCCAGGGGCGTTCGGGAGACCGCCTTGACGATCGCCCAGGACAGCAGGATAGACAGCGCTCCACCGGCCCATACAAGCAAATGATAAGAGAACGGTCCGGTCTGCTGCACATAATCCCGCCACAGGAGCAGGAAGAATGGATGCAGCAGGTAAATGCCGTAGGAATACGTCCCGAGCGAAAACAGTGTCTTGTACAGCGGGCTTCCTGGACGGAATTTCCGCGCCAGCTGCAGCAGGAATAAGCAGGCCAGTGAGAAATACAAGCCTTCGGACAGCTTGTTCATGTACGATAGATACGGCTGCGGAACCCAGTGCGGAGCGGCGGTCTGCAGCCATTTCTGCCCAATATACACGGCTGCAGCCGCTATAAACGCTGCCGACATCCAGCCCGCGCCTGAGCCAAACGCTTGTCGGACGCCCTTCTCCCTCATCTTTTTGGCAGCATAAGCCCCCAGGTATAAATACAGCATATACGATCCGATAAACGTACCGATTTCGTCCATATGCCATACATAATAGTTCAGCAAATAGATGGCCAGCTGGACGGCGATCCCGAAGACGAGCGGATGGCGTTTCAGCACCGGAATTTTCTGCAGCAGCATAAACAGCGGAAACAGCAGGTAGAACTGCGCGATAATGATCATGAAGTACAAATGCTCGTAATTGTTCCCCAGCGGCAGGTTGCTCCAGAATCGATGCCAGCCCTGCTCCAGCGGGAGTCCGTGATCGTACGTATAATAGGCCGCATAAAAAAGGGACCAGAACAGATACGGAACCACGACTTTCTTGATCCGCTTTTTATAAAAAGAAAGCCAGCTCAGCTGCCTCCCGTCGTAATGATAGAACAGCAGGAGTGCGCTCAGGAACAGAAATCCCGGAACGGCGAAATTACAGCCGACGTTTACGATATAGTACAGTGGGTATAACGATGAACCGGTCGGCAGCTTCGTGACCGAAAACGAAGTCGTATGAATGGCAACCACCGCGATGATCAGTATACCTCTCAGCAGCTCCAAATAGGTTATCCTCTCTCTTTTTCCCACAATGTCCACCCCAGATGTCAGGATTCAGCCTCATAGAGGTCATTACCCATATGGTGGGGGCGGTTACCAAGGTATTTTCTAGGGGGCGAAAAGCAAAAGGCCCGCGGGATGATTCCCGGGGCCTTAAACTGCTGCATTAACAAACCGTTCTACAGATGCTGAAGCTTATCGGGGTTTCTGACGACAAACAGATCACGAATCCGGTCACCTTCCACATGGAGAAGCATGGCGCCTTCGACCCCCTCCTGAGACCGGAACACAATCCCAGGCTGACCGTTCAGTGAGACATGCTCAATCTGGATGTCTCCGTCAGCGGCCGAAAATTTGCGATACACGCCCAGCGCAAAGCGGGCGACGAAGATCGGCGACACGATCGGATGTACCGCCGCGGACGCCTTGCCGCCCCCGTCGGACGTGATGACGACGTCCTTCGAGAGCAGAGACAGCACGGAATCCATGCTGCCCTGCTCCAGAGCCGACAGAAACCGGTGGACCCACTCTTCGTCCGCAGCTTCCGGCTGAATCGGCATCTCGGGATCGAACCCCATTTTGGCACGGGCCCGGCTGAACAGCTTGCGGCAGTATACCTCCGTTTTCTCGACGAGTTCCGCAATGTCCGGATATTCAAAGCCCAGCGCCTCCCGAAGGATAAAGACGGCGCGCTCCAGCGGGGACAGCCGCTCCAGCAGCACCAGCATCGCGTAGGACAGCAGCTCCCCGCGAACCACGGTTTCGGCGGTATCCTCCGCCGACGTCTCGATCGGCTCGGGCAGCCATGGCCCAAAGTACTGCTCCCGCTGCCTCTGGGTGGATTTCAGCATATCCAGGCAGCGGTTCGAAACCATTTTGCACAGGTAGGATTTCGGTTCTTTCAGCTGTGCCAGGTCCCGGTCCGCCAGCTTCACGAAAACGTCCTGCACCGCATCCTCCGCATCGGACACGGAGCCCATCATTTGATAAGCGATCGAAAACAGCAGCGGACGGTAATTCTCATACAGTTCCCTCATGGATTGCTCACCTTTCCTACTGGCATGGCGCTGCTCACTTGAGCAGACTCGCATGATCCCAGGTGAATTTCCGAATATTCCAGCCGAGTCTCCCTTGTATGATCATATCGAGTCCCCACTGCCGGGTCCAGACCATTCCTTTGGCCGGACCAAGGCCGAAGCAGAAAATGTCCATATACCCTTTATGGACAGGTGCAGGACGGCCCTCGACATCCGCCGCCACGACCTGGCCGAGCCTGGCCGCCTGAGCGCCGGCTTCCTTGCAGGTCATACTGTCTGCCCGGCCCGTCTCCGGATCGACGATCTGCGCGCAATCTCCAATGCTGTAGACGCCGGGTTTGCCCTCCACCCGATAGCTCGCATCGACAACTACTTTTCCTTCCGCAGTGACCGGAAAGCCCATGCTGGAAAGCCTTGGATTCGGCACGATGCCAAGCGTCCATACGCACAGCCCTGCGGAAATTTCGCTCCCGTCCGAAAGGGCGATCACCCCGCCGCATTCCCGGATGACCTTGCGTCCGTGCAGTGTAGTGACCCCTTCATCGGCTAGCAGCCGCTCCAGCTTGCGGGACACCTTCGCCGGCCCCTGCGCAAACAGCCGCTCCTCGGCATTGACCAGGTACACCCGGATGTCCGCGGGATTGAGACCCATACCTTCGGCATCGGCACGAATGGCATGAGCCAGTTCGGCCGAGGTTTCAATGCCGCTGATGCCCCCTCCGGCTACGGCAAACGTCAGCAGCTTGGCGCGTTCCTCCGCACTGGCGCCGGCCGCTTCACGGAGATTCTGCTTCCACGTCCGGCGGATCTGTTCAGCCGCTTCCGGCGAGGTCAGCGCAATACCGCCCTGATCCGGCCGTGGACGCCGGACCATGCTCCCCGCCGCCATCACCAGGATGTCATATCCAAGGCGTGCGTCCCCGCCCTCACTGCGGCTATAGATCAGCTGCCTGGCGTCAAAATCCACACGCGTGACCTCCCCCTGAACGAGGTCTACGCCTTCCCCTTCCGGGAACAAGCGTCTCAAGGGGACGGCAATGTCCTCCTGCAGAGCCGCCGGCTTGAACAGCAGCACCTTGCGAAGGTGATAAGGATCCTTGTTGATCAAGATGAGCCTGAGTTCCCGGCCGGCCCCTTTAAGCGATTTTTGCAAAGCCTTGACCGCATTGATTCCGGCGTAGCCGCCGCCGACCACGACGCATGTTAACTTTTCCATAACGTCCACTCCCCGCTTTGGTTTTGCATATATCACGAGGAAGGGGGAGCATTTGTGACACTGAAAGCAGAAAAAAATGAAAAAGCGGCACATGCCAAAAAAACCTCCCGCCTTCGGGAGGTCTCACCGGCTTCTATGATCCGGCTTCCTGTAATCTATGACTGGGCGCCGGGATTCAATCCGCAAGACGCCTCGCCTGCAGCATTCACGCATTCCGCCTGTCCCACTGCCCCTGCGCTTCCTGGCTTCGAGCGCTCCAGCATGACGCTGCCCGCGGCTAAGGCGATGCCAATGGCCACGATCACGGCCGAAGCCAGCGGCAGTCCGGACAGCCCCAGCCTGCTCTCAGCCACATACCCGCCGATAAAGGCGCCAAGCGCATTGCCGAGATTAAAGGCAGAGATGTTCAGGGTGGAGGCCAAATCCTGCGCCGAGCCGGACCGCCGCAGCACCTGGACGTTCAGCGGAGTGACCATCGCGTAAGCGGCCGCTCCCCACACAAACACTGTAATAAGCGCGGGAACGACCGAAGTGCTCGTGAAATAAAAGGCGATCATCACTGCCAGCAGCAGGCCCATACTGCCCAAGAGAGCCGTATGCAGATGCCGGTCGGCCAGCTTGCCTCCAGCGGCATTCCCGATCACTGACGCCAGCCCAAACAGCAGCAGCACGATTGAAATGCGCTCCTCCGGCAGCCCCGTGATCTCCTGCAGGATCGGGGAGATATACGTAAAGGCCAAAAAGACGCCGCCAAATCCGAATACCGTCGTGAAAAGGGCCAGTACCGGGCCCGTACGCGCGACCTGCCCGAGCTGCCGGCGGATCTGAGGCCGTGTCACCTGCGGCATGTCTGGAATCTTCCACAGGATGCCCGCTCCGACGAGCAGCGTAATGATGACCAGCATCCAAAATGGAAAGCGCCAGCCGAACTGCTGTCCGAGCAGCGTGCCCAGCGGCCCGCCGATGACCGTTGCAATCGTCAGCCCCGACCCGGCCAGAGATATGGCCGCGCCTTCCCGTCCCGGAGCCGCCAGCTGGCCTGCCATGACGACGGCGGCACCGAAGAAGGCCCCCTGGGCCACGGCGCTGACGACGCGGGTGGCGATCAGCAGTCCGAAGGAAGGCGCGACTGCGCTGAGCAGGCTCCCTGCCCCGAACAGGGCCAGCATGTATAGGAGCAGGCGTTTGCGGGGGACCCGGACTGTGGCGACCGTCAGCAGCGGTCCTCCCGCGACAACCCCGAGTGCATAGGCGGTGACGAGCCATCCTGCTGTCTGAACGGTGACCTCGTACTGCCGTCCGATGTCCGGCAGCAGACCCATCGGGAGCAGCTCTGACGTACTGATCACAAAAATGCCCACCGCCAGCAGGAGGACCTGCAGGATACCGGACGGAACCCGTTTTCTTTCCCTCATGCCTGTCCCCCCTCTGCCCCGGGAGCTCCGCCCGGTCTGTCCACGATCGGCATCTGCAGCTCGGACAACACCGGGCTGGCCGGCTGGTCCGGCAGTTCCCAGTAAATCTCCCGGCTCGGTTCCTTCTCCGAAATGCCGTATCCCTGTTCCTCAAGCCAACCGGCCAGCTTGGCCGTGACCTCATAGGAACCCGCTAGGCCTGCGGAATGGGCTATACAAGCAAGCTTGGCGCCTTTCAGCTCCCTAACCCGGATTCGGCCTTGGTCCGGGAGGGGGCCCGCAACCGGAACGCCTACCTCCAGGTCCACGGCGTCTTCGCATTCGGCGCAGCTGTGCCACAGAACGATCACCCTTTGGTCCAGAGCGCCCTTGTACAGCGTCTTGACGGCCTTCCGCAGCTCCCGGATCAGCCCCGGAACCTTCGATTTGGAGGTGACTTCCCGAATGGAGGCGATCCATTCAGGGCCGGTCTGCCTCACGATGACATCCAGGGGCGGCTCTCCATCCTCACTCCGGTCCAGCTCATCCAGCCTGGCCTCGATCCGGTTCAGGCGAGCCTGCTCCTCCCTCAGCATCTCGGCAATTTCGGCCGATTTATGAAGAAGCATCGCCCGCATCTGTTCCGTGCCCAAGGCTCCGTCCAGCAGCGGAATCATCTGCTCCAAGGTGAACCCCAGGTCCTTAAACACCAGAATCCGGTGAACCCGCTTCAGCTGGTCTGCCGTATAGAATCGGTATCCCGTATCCGGATCGGTATAAGACGGCTTCAACAGCCCGATCTGGTCGTAATAGCGAAGCGCTTTGGCCGATACCTGGCTAATTTTCGAAAATTCCGTAATTTTGAACATTTCCCAGCCTCCTCTCCGCTCCAGTATAAAGCTTTCCCTTAAGTGGAAAGTCAACCCCCGTGCCAGCGTCCATCGTTCCAAGAATCCACAAGCTTTTACGAAATCCAAGGCGAATGTCCATACCTTTCATGACATAAAGAATACGATAAAAAATCAACGGTCACCACACCATGCGCTGCTGTCTAAGTTACTTTCTAACGGAGGGAGACCCCACCCATGTCACATCTACTGAGTCAAAGGGAAATCCGCAGCATTTCCCGGCGTTTCCGTCTGCAAACCCTTCGCTCCACGCCGGTCTCATCGTTTTACCGGAAAAACGCCGTGATCCAGATCCAGACGAACCTGGGCACGTTTGCATTAAAGCCGTATAACCGGAATCCCCACCTTCGCTCAGGTCTGGCTGCCCAAATCAAATCAGCCGCAAAGTATGTTCGTCTGTTAATGAACAACGACTATGGCTTTATGCCGGACTGGCTTCCTGCCGACTCGGGAAAGCTGTGGGTCATGCGCCAGGGGCAGCCTTATTATATGACGGAGTGGATTCATGGACGGCCGATGGGGACGGAGCAGGATTGTGAGCAGCTGGGCCACGCCTTGGCAAAGCTTCACACCCTCCGCTGCGGGCTGCCGCCCACAACGAAATCGGCTACCTTGGAGCAAGTTCGACTGTGGAAAGTCAAGGATCGTTATCTGCGGAAAAACATGGTTCAAGCAGCTTCCGCAAATACGGCGCTCCGAAGAGCCGTCATGAAATATGGCGCGGCTTGGAAACGCTTCTCTGATGAGGCATGGTCCGAAATCCGCCATCCGGATATTTCGCGGCTTTGCGCCCAGGAAAAGGCGAATCCGGCCTTAATTCACGGCGATATCACGCCGCCGAATGTCATTATCGCAAATGACGAGCGTCTTCATATTATAGACTGGGATTTTATCAGAGTCGGCTCTACCTATGCGGATACGGCCAAGACGATCATGAATACGACCGGGTTTAATACTGCATTCATAGAGGCTTTTCTTAGGGGATACGAAGGGATCCGGCCCTTAAGCCCACCGGAGCGAAAATTGATCACGGCATTATACGGCTTGCCGAGGGAAGCCTGGTATGCCGTCCGGTTCCCACGAAGCAACAGAAGCGCCGAGATGCTGAAGACCATGGACCAGACCTGGGTGCTCAGGCGTCAGGCGATGGAATATATGAGCAGGTGGGCAAATCTATAACCAAGGGGTGATGTTTGTGACGGACTTCAGGACCGGCATTGAAGAAACCTACGGCATGAGAATCCGTGAAATCAGGCGGGTAAAGGACGTGTTCCGAATTCGGACTCGTCTGGGTACTTACTGCTTGAAGGGCTACGATGTTCAAGTGGAAGAAGTCTTCTATATCGCCCGGGTCTTTGCCTGCCTGGACGAACGGGGATTTACCCGCAGTCCAAAAGTATACCCTACAACCGCGCTTTCGCCGGTCATGATCCATCAGGGCTCGGTGTATATGCTGACGAATTGGGTGCACGGAAGGCAGCCGGATTTTGGGTCAGCAGCGGATTTGAGGAAAGGCCTTCGCTCGCTGGCCAGGTTTCACGCTGCCGCCGAAGGCTTTCCCGCAGGGGAGGCCCCCGCCTCTAGAATACGTTATTTCGACTTGGAGAAAGATGTCTCGGATTATAAGGACCTGCTTGGGTGCTACGAAAATACACGCCACTTAGTCCCTCCTTGCGAAGAAGCGATCAGCCGGCTGCGAGAGCCCGCCGTTCTTGCGGCGATTACAGCGGAGCAGCAGGCATCTGCTTTTATCCATGGAGATTATAATTATCCCAACTTGATTAAAGACAAGCGGGGAAAGCTGCATCTGATTGACTTTGAAAACAGCTCACTGCATGTGCGAATGAAGGACTTAGCCCACATTCTCCACCGCAATTTTACCTGGAACGCGGGCGGAATGCTGCGCGCCGTCGAATACTACCAGCGGCACCGGCAGCTTAGCGCTCCGGATCTCTCCCTACTGCATGCACTGCTGTCTGCACCGTATCCCGTCGTCCGAAGCATCAAAATCGGCGGGATCCAGTCTGCCGCACGGGTCATCCCTTCTACAGACCGATTCTTGCAATATCAAAAAGAGCTGGGCGCATTGCTCACTTCCTCCTGAGTTCCCCGGCCATGCTCATCCTTCATCGAGATGGTGCGCCCGCCGCTGTTCAACGGAACGAAGGGAGTCTGTGGCAAGGCCTCAGTCCGCCCCAGGCTCCGGATAATAGCGGTACGCCTCTAAGTCAATCCGTCCCTCGGCATCGACCTCTATCCCTTCGCCCTTCAAATACAAAATTTGCAGCATGCGCGGCTCCTCCTCCACAAGGGCAATCTCGCCTTTCGCGTTGACGACCCGGTGCCAGGGAAGACGGTGCTTCTTGCCCAAGGAATGAAGAATGCGCACGACCTGCCTTGCCGCTCTCCGGCTCCCCGCCAGCTCGGCGATTTGCCCGTAGGTCATCACGCGGCCCTCCGGTATATTTTGAATAATGTGGATGACGTTCATCGTAAAAGGCGTCATTAGCTTCTCCAACCTCCAAAACGGGATTCATGCTTAAAGCGGTCGATCATATACTGATACGCCGGCCGCTTCCGGCTTTCCTGCAAAAACCGAGCCGTAACAGCAGGCCGCAAATCAACGATGGCTTTTCACTAGCACATCAACAAGGCCGCCTCTAAAGAGGCGGCCTTGTTTAGGCTGAGCGATTATACAAATCGTTACTTCACCGGAATCCAAATTTCCGAATACAGGTCCGGACTGGAAGGATCCTCGTCTGTATAAACCTCCAGCTCGGCGGTGCCGGTATACTCGTAACCGCTGGACGGAAACCATTCGGAGAAAATCCGCTTCCAGGCGCTCTGCATCGCGTCCGGCATCGGGCCGCGCACTTCGAACACGGCCCATTTGGATGCCGGGATGTCCAGCTTCTCCAAGCCTTCCGGCACCTCCTGGTCGCACTCGGTCGCAATCCAGTAGTCCATCTCCTCCGGTCTCACCGCGCTTTGATCGACGCATACGCCAAGCACGCCCTTGATTTGCCCGCTGTTCACGCGGAACAACAGGTCGTTGACCCCGTTCTGGTGAACCTCCTGCCACATCTTCGGAATCCCCTCGAGATTCTGGCCATTTTTACAGGAAAAGGCCCGTTTGACTCCAACGACCTGGAACGCTTCTCTCTCCACAATATGATATTTCACCGGTTCGGCTCCTTTCAGACTCACCTGGATGACCAGGCGGTTATAAAATTGCAGCTTCCCGATCCCTTTCCGCGCTTCCGTCGGGGTCACGCCGTGCTGCTTGCGAAAAGCTTTCGAGAACGCCTCGGGAGTGTCGTACCCGTATTTGCAGGCAAGGTCTATAATTTTGGTATCCGTCCCCGTCAGCTCCTTCGCTGCGAGAGACAGCCGCCTGCGCCGAAGATAATCGCCGATCGTAATGTCGGTCAGCAGCGTAAAGGTCCGCTGAAAGTGAAACGGCGACGAATGCGCCTGCTTCGCGATCTCCTCAATGGTAATGTCCTCGGAGAGGTGGTCCTCCATATAATCGATTGCCCGCTGCAGAGATTCTACCCATGCCATATATCCGATCACTCCTCGTAAGTCATCATAACCCCGTCATTCGCCAAAATCCTGTCATTCCGTGCTATTGCCGAACAGGTTGTCCGTTACATTCTTCCGTTAAAATTAAGTATACAACAGGAACACGGGGGTACAGCACTCCATTTGGCAAAGGCAGCACAAATCAGGGAGCCCGGCTGTTTGGGAACTCCGCATAGAACGAACGTCAAATAAGCCCGAAACGCGAAGGTTTCGGGCTGCCATCGGATGTGGCTGATCATCAGGTACGCTCACCGTTCACTTTTATTTTCCCCATTTCAGGAACATGGCCAGTTTGCAGCAAGGGTCGGTTTCAACTAACGGGTCGACGGTAATCCCGATTCCGCTCGGAGAAAACTCGGACGAAATCTTCGACCTGCTGCTGATCGATTTCATCAGCCGGTCCACCTCCTGCTTGTTGCCGGCCTGGGCGGCTGTCATCACCTGAACGGCAAAGGCATGGTCCGACAGCCGGTTGAGAATTTTGTAGCCCTCCTCCATCAGCGAATAATATCCCTGAATGGACTGGTTGAGGGTATCGGTCTTGATCTGCGGGTATTCACGAATCCATGAATAGTAATAGGGCCGCGGGTAATAATGGGGACACCATCCACCGTATGAGGGATAACTCATGGCGTGATCTCCTTTCTGTAGGCACCGGTCGGTCCATTATATGCCGCGGCTGGGCAATGGTGAGAGGCGCCTATCCAAAGCGCTTGGTTTTATACCATTTGCTCTGCCTGCCCGTCACTTTATCGACGATCATCGACCAGAAGGCCAGCAGCGAAATGACCAGAAACAGCTGGGCATACGTAAAGTAAGACACACAGGACAGGATGAAGTTCCTGACGTTGCTCTGTCCGATATCGGTGGCCAGTGCCAGGTTGATCTGAAGAACATAAATGTAGTACATCAGAGCCCAGGCGATGACCAGATACACATACAGGTCACTGCTGAATTGGAACGGAGATACCGTATCCGGGTGAAAGAGCGCAATGATCTGGTACACGAGGTTGACGATAAAAATGAGGTCGGAAACGATAATCGCCACCATGAACCAAAAATAACTTGCGGCATAATAAAGCACGTGCAGCTTGATCCGCCAGCTGCTCCGATTAAACAGCTGGTGGATATTGTCCACGACCACCTTGTAATTGCCATTGGCCCAGCGCTGGCGCTGCTTCATGTAGACGTCGAGCCTTTCCGGCTCCTGCTGATAGGCTTCGGCCTGCGGTGCGAGCGCGATCAGCTGGCCGCGGCCCAAAATTTCGAAGGACACCGCCGTGTCTTCCGTGATGGCGTGCTCATCCCATCCCCCGATATCCTCCATAAGCGATCGTTTGACGATAAAATTGGTCCCGGGGATCGTTCCCAGACCGAACAGCTCCCACAGACCGGTATGATGCACCCGTTGAATCGTGATCAGCTCCAGGTTGATGAATTGCGACAGCAGGTTCTGCCCGCGGTTGCGCGCTTTGTTCCGTCCGAACACCGCACCGTAGCGCTCTGGCTGCTCCATGGCTTTCTGGATCAGAAAGTAGAGGGCGTTATGCTCGGGTGCGGCATCGGCGTCATAGACGCAAATCCAATCGCCGGTGGTTTCCTTCAGCGCATCATTCAGAGCTCCGGATTTCCCGCCGGTGCCGGTTCTTTCCAAAATGAGCAGGTCCCTGTCTTTATAGCTGGTTCTGGCCTTCAGTGCCTTCAGCTTGTCCGCGGTGCGGTCGGTGCAGTTATCGGCGATCACGATGATCTGGACCTTGTCCGGGGGATAGTACAGCTGCAGAATATGCTCCACCGTCGCGGTAATGACCAACTCTTCATTATGGGCGGGGACCATCACCGTCACGGTCGGAAAATCGTCCATTTGCCCGCTGCGCACCAGAGCCCCCCGGTTCTGCCTGTACACAAACCGGATCGCCCCGGCCATGATGACAATCGACTCCAGCACGGCGATCCAGATCGATACGATCGACAGGAGCAGGATCACGTCAGCCACTGAAATTCCCCCGATCGTATTTTTTATTAACCTTGGCCCGGAACATCAGCGTGGCGATTGTCAGCACCAGCACCGCTGCGGCAAAAAGGATGCTGACGCCGATACATACGGGTATAAACCACTGGGCATACGACATGCGGGCGCCCCTCCTTTCTCCTTATACATACTCACCGATCAGATCGGTCTCCGTATTGCGCTCCAATGCGGCAATGACCGCATCGATATGTTCATACTTGCTGAACTGCTCCGGCTGGAACACGAGCGCCCCCGTGCGGACGACGAGCTTCAGGGGGATCCCGCTCCGGTCGACGGCTTCAACATTCATCATAGCCTGCTTAATCCGGGCGGTGAGCTGCTGTAAATGCTCCTGATTCGTCATCGGATACAAGACCACAAAGCGCCCTTGGTCGATGAAAAATTTATAATCCTCGTAGCGGATCTGCTTCTGGATCGTGTGCGATAACTCGAGCAGCAGCCGGGCGTATCGCCTGGATCCGAGCGACTCTTTGACGAGCGGCAAAAATTCGATTTTAAACATCGCCATACAGAAGTCGTAACGCTGCGGATAACGCTTGGCGAGATTGGAGTGTTTGATGACGGCATCCTCCAGGGACAGCTTGTTCCCGAGGGACGTATCGAGGTCCAGCTGCGGGCTCATGTCCTTCAAATCTTCCAGCCGCTCGATCAGTCTCCGGTTGCGGATCAACCCGGAATGAATCACAGAGGCCAGAATCATGTTGGCGGGAACGAGCAGCAGCCATGAGAAAGATAAGATATCCACATGTGCATAAGTGTTCAGCCACACAAAATAACTCACAAGATAAAAGAAGACGGCCACCGCCGTGACGCCGACCGGCATAAAGAAGCCGATCAGCAGCGCAGCCAATGTCCCCAGACTGAACAGCAGCTCCGGAGTGGTATAAGCTTGATCTGCATATACCTTGATAAAAATAAGCAGCTCCTGAATCATGATGACAAACACAAGAATGAGATAGCCTGCTTCAATGCGACGTGTCGGCGTTTGGTCTTTCATCGGCATCCTTCCTTTACAGCAGCTGCAGCAGCCAGAATTGGAATCAATTTCTAATTATTACCCCATTTACAGGCGATGTCACAAAAAAATACCCCCGCAAAGCGGCGGCTTTTTACTCAGCTGCCTTCGGACTCTGCGGGGGATTGAACTTCATATTTTTTTAAGTACGTGAAAAAATCATTCCAATGAAGAGAATGCCGACCTGTTAATGATCGTCCTTCCAAATGACCCGGTCCCCATAATGACTGCCCCAGTCGTACATCATCTTCAGCACCGGCATCAGCGAGCGGCCGTATTCGGTCAGCGAATACTCCACCCGGGGAGGGACCTCCGGATATACCTTCCGCGAAATCAGCTGATCGTCTTCCAGCTCCCGAAGCTGGTTGGTCAGCATTTTTTGGGTCACATTGGGGATCAGCTTCTTCAGCTCGCCAAACCGCTTCGTCCCCTCAAGCCCCAGGTGCCACAATATAATCAACTTCCATTTGCCGCTGATCACGGCAAGGGTCAGTTCCTTCGCGCAATTGATTTCTTTTAAGTTGATACGGTCTTTGATTTCCGTTGCCACGCTGCCACCTCCTTCTTATAGGATACTACACGATTCGCTTTTTCGCTTGATGCAAAAAAGAACCATCCCTCAGTCTTCGACCTCCGGGATGGTTCCTGTTTGGATGGGTATCTTTTTCAGGTGAAGCTTTACTCCAGGTTGGCGTGTCTGCCGAACATCTGGGAGGAATCTTGACCCCGCTGCTCCATCAAGCGGAGAACGACGGCATCGTACAAAATGATCAAGGTTTGCTCAAACAGCGATCCCATCGGCTGTATGGTCTCCTTTTCTCCACTGCCCGCTGCCTGCTGTTCCTTCGGCGTACCCGGAAGACAGACCGGGAAATCGGACAACCGGCCCAGCGTGGAGTCCGGGTGAATGGTTGCGGTGACGACCGCTGCTCCGATCTCCTTGGCTTTCCTGGCCATCGTGACCAAGCTTTGCGTCTCGCCTGACCCGGAGCCGATGACAAGCAGGTCGCCCGGGCCGATTCCCGGTGTCACTGTCTCGCCGACCACATATGCGGTAATTCCGAGATGCATTAATCGCATGGCCAGCGCCCGGCCCATCAGGCCCGACCTGCCGGCTCCCGCCACAAATACATTTCCGGCTTCAAGAATCATGTCAGCCAACTGGTCCGCTTCTCCATTCGAGATGCGGGCAATCGATCGCTGCAGCTCCTTCGTAATTTCGAGGGCATAATCGGCCGTGTTCATCTTAGACCTGACTGACCAGCTGCTTCATCTGCGATGCCGCAGCCCGCTTGTCATCCTGACCGGTGATTCCCCCGCCCACAATAACCAGATCCGGGCCGGCCGCAATCACCTGAGGCAGCGTGCTCAGCTTGATCCCGCCGGCAATGGCCGTTTTGGCGCGGTTCACCACCCGTTTGATCGTCAGCAGATCTTCAAAGGAGCTGATGCCAGCAGCCTGATGATCGTACCCTGAATGCACGCAGATATAATCCACGCCCATTTGGTCAATTTCCTTGGCGCGCTGTTCAATATCCTTCACATTGATCATATCGACCATAACTTTTGTGTTTTGCTTTCTAGCTTCTTCCACGGCTCCGCGGATGGTGGAATCGTCTGAGACGCCGAGCACGGTAATAATGCTCGCCCCGGCCTCGGATGCCTTCATGACTTCGTATCCGCCGGCGTCCATGATTTTCAGGTCTGCCAGCACGCGCAGGGAAGGGAAAGCTTCCTTCAGTTCTTTCACCGCCCGAAGCCCCTCATTGATGACGATCGGCGTTCCGATTTCCACGATGTCTATATATTCAGCAACCTCGTTTACGATTTCCTTGGCTCCGGGAATATCGACAAGATCAAGTGCCAGTTGAAGTTCCATAGTGCGTTTGTCTCCTTTATGATCGATTTGGTTCGTGAACCACAACCCCATTGTAGTGGCTCTATTTCGCTTGCGTAAGTAGGCACTTTATCGTAATGAAGTTACCTCGGCGTAACTATTGGAAGTCCAAAAACACAAA
Source organism: Paenibacillus sp. SSG-1 (assembly GCF_002224835.1). Lineage (NCBI taxonomy): Bacteria > Bacillati > Bacillota > Bacilli > Caryophanales > Paenibacillaceae > Paenibacillus > Paenibacillus sp. SSG-1. Next base: position 6,622,064 of record NZ_MBRK01000001.1, on the reverse strand, counting down.
AAAGGCCCCCTTTAGGGGACCTTCACGACCAAAAGTGTACGGCATCATGCTGGCCGGAGCAGGGCTTCTACTGCTCCTTTTTCCCGCCGTACCGCACGGCGTTATACCGCTCGATGAGCGTATGGACTGCTTCCGGCGCCATGCCGGTGAAGCTCTCTCCCGCCGCAAGCTCGGCGCCGTTCTCCGCAGGTGTACGGCTCGCCCGGAACGCGAATCCTTTCTTGACCGCACGGCGGATCAGGCTCTCGTAAGCCTGACGCGGGTCGCTGCCGCTGATATCCGTTTCTTTGCGGAAGCGGCGGAACCGGCGGGGCTTGGCGGCAACGCGGTCGATTCGCTCGACCTCATCCACGAAGTCCGCCGTCTCCTCGGAAATGTGCCGGATCTGGCGCAGCAGCCCGAGCCGGTAAGCGAGGCGCCGGACCCAGCTTCGGATGCGCTCCGGAAGCCAGCGCCGGAACAGCTTATACAGCAGCATCCCCAGCAAAACAAGAGCAGCCAGGCAAAGAATGCCCAGGAAGACATAGCCTATGACTTTCAGCCACATCGGGTGCTGTACCGGACCCTGATCCATTCCGGACAGATCGGGCATCATCGGATCGGCAGGTGCTTGCGGTGGCTGTTCCACAGACTGTCCGTCTCCTCCCAAGCCTTGGAGGAGAGACCGGAGGCCGTCCCGCAGGAAGAGGAAGATCGCACCAAGGCCCTTCCATCCGCTGAGCAGGGCGATAACGGCAATGACGATCCACGTCATCGAGCGGTTTGCCGTCAGAATCCGGCCGAACAGCTGACGGTCGGCCTGCTCGGCGTGCGAGGCATCCCGGACCCGCTCGCCGTTCATGCGCAGCAGGAGGGCGAACAGCGTAATCATCGCCATCACGTACAGCGACGTTCGGTGCGGATGAAGGGCGCTGACCTGGCCGGCCGTAATGTAGAGCACAAGCGAGGCGCCAAGGCCGATCAGCGGCAGCCGCTGCACCGCTGTCTTCCACCACTGCTTGCGCCCGGCGATCAGCCCGCGGATGGCAGCCGCCAGCAAGGCCACAGCGGCCAGCGCCGCGGCGAGCCGCAGCCCGAACACGGCCAGGGGCAGCAGGACCGCGGCCGCCAGCGGGATCGGCGTCCACAGGCGGCCGCCCCCGCTGCGGGACTGCTCCCGGCCGGCCAGTACGCCTGCAGCGTGAACAACCCCGGCAAGCAGCCAGATGAGCAGCGGATGGAGCGGCAGCGCATATGCCGCAAGCAGCACGGCCACAGGGTACAGCGAGGCGGACTCTAGCAGCGAGAAGTATAATGCTCCCCCGGCTCCCCGGTAACGGGCTTGCGCTTGCTGACGTATCATACCGCCGCCTCCCTCGCATCCGGCCATTCCGCAACCGATACGCGGTGACCTTTGTTCTCCAGTCCGTGGATGCTCTCCCGGACCGCTTCCGACAGATGGACCGTTATGAGCAGATAGTCGACCGTCTCTTCCGACTCGCGCTCCGCTTCAAGACGCAGCATTTCGTGGAATGACATCCGCGTCTTCATATCCACACCGGCCATCGCCTCCAGCACGTTCTCCAAATGGGCCGTGCCGTAATCCGGGTCGAGCCGGAGCATAGCCTGGCTCTCCGGATTAACCGACGCATTATGGGTGAAACCGGCGGCCATACCCTGGTGGATCAGCGAAGCGGCACAGGTGGCCGCATAGGACAGCGCATCCTCGACCATCTCCGGCCGGGTCACCACGTTCCACATCTGCTCGGACACCTCGATGTTCAGGCAGATCATGACCCGCGGATCGGCGGTATAGCCGTGCTTATGCACCTGAAGCTCGCCCGTTCTGGCGGTGGCTTTCCAGTGGATCCGGTTCATCGGATCTCCCGCGGCGTATTCCCGGATTCCGGTAATGAGGAATGGATCCTCAACGACCCAGCGCCGCACCGCGAGCTCCCCCTGCCATGTCTTCCAGGAGGAAGGCAGCCGGTCATCGCCCAGCAGCTCCGGGTAAACAACAAGCCGTTTGCTGAGCGTAATTTGCCGTGACGGGGTGTAGACCGCAAACAGGTCCCCGCCGGTCATCGTGGCCGAGTCCATCCGATAGATCCCCCGGCGGGTACACTGGATTTGATGCGTCCGGGTAATCCGTGTCCGGGGACGGAGCATAAATAAACTCGTATGATTCTGATAGATATTCCCCTCGCTGATCGAGGTTTCCCGGCTGCGCTTAAACATCAGGGACGAGGGAAGCATCGCTTCCAGGCGCAGCCAGGGCACCGGAAACATTTTGCCATTTTCGATCACCTCGACCATTTCGATCCGGTCTCCCACGTAACAGGTTTCCGTGCTGAAATGGCGCTCGTACGTCAGTCTTCGCAGCGATCCCCTGCCCAGGATCAGGCCCTGCAGCACCAACACGCCGCCGCAGGCCAGAAGCAGCCACAGCATCGCCATTATCTCACGCCGCTTTCCAGTCCCGCTTCGCTGGGAACTGCGATGTGATCCAGTACCTCAAGCAGAATGCGCCGGGCGGCCTCATGCTGCCCGCCGTAGCGCTTCTTGAGCACCAGTCTGTGAGCGCAGACCGGCTCCAGCAGATGCTTGATGTCATCGGGAAGTACGTACTCCCGTCCATTCAGCGCAGCATATGCCTGCGCCGCGCGCAGCAGCGCCTGGGTTCCGCGGGGGCTGATGCCAAGAGCCACTTCCGCATGGACGCGGGTCGCTTCGGCCAGGGATACGATGTATCCCATCAAGTCCTCGCTCACGTTCACCTGCGTGCACAGCTGCTGGGCTTCCAGCACCTCGCCGGCTGTTGCCGTGCGCTCGGCCCGCTCTGCCGTTAAGCCGGCCGGTCCCTGCGTCCGCTTCAAAATCTCCTTCCCTTCCGCTGCGGATGGGTACCCCAGCTTCATGCGGATCATAAAGCGGTCCATCTGGGCTTCGGGCAGCGGAAACGTGCCCTGGTTGTCGACCGGGTTCTGGGTGGCCAGCACCATAAACGGCCGCTCCAGCGCCATCGTCTGCCCATCAATGCTGACCTGCCGCTCCTCCATACACTCCAGCAGGCTGGACTGGGTTCTGGGCGTAGCCCGGTTAATTTCATCCGCAAGCACGATCCGCGAGAACAGCGGACCCGGGCGAAACCGAAACTCGCCGTCCTTCTGATTATAGAAATGGATGCCCGTCAAATCCGACGGCAGCAGATCGGGGGTAAACTGAATCCGTTGAAAACTGAGCGACAGGGACGCCGCCAAACTTTTGGCAAGCAGCGTTTTACCGGTCCCCGGCACATCCTCCAGCAGCACATGTCCTGACGCCAGCAAGGCCGTTAGCAGCAGCTCCACTTCTCCCTCTTTGCCGACAATGACTCTCCCGATATTCTCTTTCAGTTTCACAGCCAACTCGCGAACTTGATTCACCTGCATTGCATTCCCATCCTCTCCTGTATGACTGCCCGCGCTTTAGGCAAAGCAATCTACGGTTTATGATTAAAGCGTTTACAAGTGTCTTTGATACCCCCGGCAGACTGGACCTTTACGCCGGGAACGGTTCAGCTACAGATCTTCCGGCAGGCCGTTCTCTATGACCGGACGGTTTTGCTATATTTTATCACCGACAGAAGCATTAATCACCTATCAGGGGTAAAATCCGGCTAAATCGATTGAACTAACGTTTTGCTTGATCTTCCTGTTATAACAGCCCAATAGAGGCCTATAACATTCATTTCTTTAGTTCATTCTATATCAAACGCCCTATTTTTTGCCTCTCCAAGACAGTTGTCCCTCACAAAATCCGGCAAACATCACTAGGATGAACCATACCACAGACAAAGGATGGTTGATATGAGGAGGTATCTTAGAAGCCACGGTTGCGGTTATGCCCGCCGGCATATGGCAAGACGACTGAAGAGGCACTCTCGTTCACGGTCACAGGGCAAGCTCATCGTCAGCATCGTCCGAGGCGAAAAACGGCTGACGACCAAAGTTCCGCTCCGCAGGTTCGATAAGTTCGTGTTTGTCATTAACGATCAATTTACCAACGCCCCGAATACGACGCAGATCGCCAGCGGTGCAGGCCACAGCAGCGCGTCGGGAAGCAACGCGGCCATCGGTTCCCCGAATACGGACCAGCAGGTCAGCGTCGGGGCCGGAGGCACCGCCGATAACATCAGCATCCTCCGCGAGCCCGCTCACGCCTGCCGCGGTAAGCGGAAACGCTCGCACCGCCGGAAGAAGGAAGCCATCTTCGTTCTGAATCACCAGCGGGTTCAAATGCCGGAGGGAAGCGAGGAGGCTGCCGCCACCCAAATTGCCAGCGGCTCCGGCACACACAGCACGAGCGGCACCAACTCCACCATCGACAGCCCCTGCACCAGACAGCAGGACTCGGTCGGCGGCGGACCCGGCGCTAGCGGCATGAACAAGTTTGTGAAGAAGAAAAAACGGAATCATTATATCCGCCGGTATTATTAAGAATACAGCTCAAATCCAAGTCGTTGACGGCCGCCGCGCCAGAACGTATGATGACGCTTAGAGGTGATTGATGTGAACACGCTGCTCATTCTGGGCGGAATCATGATGTTTTTGGCCGTGGCCATCGGCGCATTCGGGGCGCACGCCCTGAAGGAAAGACTCGACGATAACCGGCAGAAAACCTATCAGACGGGAGTCCAATATCATTTGGCTCACGGACTTGGCCTGCTGTTGATGGGCCTCTATGCCCCATCCGCCGCACAAGCGGGCACCATCCAGCTCGCAGGATGGCTGCTGTTTGCGGGAATTCTGTTATTCTCGGGAAGCCTGTACGCGCTGAGCGTGACCGGCATTCGCAAGCTGGGGGCAATTACGCCGATCGGCGGAGTGGCCTTTTTGGCGGGATGGGTCGTATTCATCGTGGCTGTGGCTGGCTAACCGGTTGAGGATAGGGCTGTTTCGTATAAAATGCCCTAGGCATGACAAAAAGCCTGCAGATTTGCAGGCTTTTTCGTGTTATTCATGTTTTAAAAAGGAGGTACCCTCCTGTAAAACAGGAGGCCGGCCTCAACCGTTTACCGCGCTGGCCTGGCCCGCGCCTCTGCCGTTTTCCTTACGGATTTGCTTGCTGCGCAGCTGTCCGCAGGCGGCGTCAATATCGGTTCCATGCTCCAGCCGGACACTGACGCTGACCCGGTTCTTTTTGAGCGTGTCATAGAAAGCCAGGATCGACTCCTGCGCGCTTCTCTGATATTGGCTGTGCTCATCGACCGGATTGTACGGGATCAGGTTGACGTTGACCAGCTGTCTGCGGTCACCGATCAGCTCCGCCAATTCAGACGCGTGTTCCCTGCCGTCATTGACGTCCTTGAGCAAAATATACTCGAGCGTCACTCTGCGCTTCGTTTTGGCCAGATAGTAATCCATGGCCCTCAAGACCTCCTCAATCGGATAAGCCTTGTTAATCTTCATAATCCGGGTTCTCAGCTCATTGTTCGGCGCATGCAGCGAAATCGCCAGGTTCACCTTCAAATCGCGGTCGGCAAATTCCATGATCTTTGGAGCCAGGCCGCTGGTCGATACGGTAATATGGCGCCCGGCAATCGCCAGCCCTTTGCGGTCCTTAACCACATTGATGAAGTCGACCATGTTCTCGAAATTATCAAACGGCTCCCCGATGCCCATCACGACAATATGGCTGACGAGGTCGCCCGGCTTGTTCTGGTCCAGGAACAGCTGCACCTTCATGAGCTGCTCCACAACTTCCCCGGCGGACAGGTCCCGGCTTTTCTTCAGCAGTCCGCTCGCGCAGAAGCTGCAGCCGATGTTGCAGCCGACCTGGGTCGTCACGCAGACGGAAAGGCCGAACTTATGGCGCATCAGCACCGTCTCGATCAGGTTGCCGTCCTGCAATCGGAACAGAAACTTGACCGTCCCGTCGGCCGACTCCTGTTTCACATGCTCTTCGAGCGTCTGGATAACGTAATGCTCCGCAAGCAGCTTCACGCAGTCCGGATTGGCATCCGTCATATCGGCAAAATCGGTGACCCGTTGTACATATAGATAGTCCCACACCTGAGAGGCGCGGAATGGTTTATGTCCATATTCAAGCAGCCATGCAGACAGCTGATCGAACGTTAATCCATAGATGGATGGTTTGTTCATCGTTTTTCCTCTTTTCAAAAGCTTTAAATGCATACTCTCTCTACTTTACCAGATCCAAAAGGCAATCTGTCTATTATTGTCCCAAATTTTTTTTGTTAAAACAAGGGATGCAGCGGGAATTTAGCCACGGATGGGGGCTGCTGGCTCCGCCATTACGGCGTCCTGTTGAAAAAGAACGATGATTTAAAAATCAGTGCCCGATTTTCGGCGGCGGAGATCTGCAGGGCTGGTCTATAATAAGAATAAAGGATGATGAAAAAAAGGAGGCCGGTCATGATTACGGCTGAACATAAAATGGAGTATTATCAGGCGCTGCTCGATAAAAAGTCGGAGTACGAGGGGATTTTCTATGTCGGTGTCAAAACGACGGGAGTGTTCTGCCGCCCGACGTGCCCGGCCAGAAAGCCCAAATATGAAAACTGTGAGTTTTACGAGACCGCGCAGGAGGCGCTGCTCGCTTCTTTCCGGCCCTGTCAGCGCTGCCGCCCGCTGTCCCATCCGAATCACGTTTCGCCGGTCGTCCAGAAGCTGGTCGAAGCCGTCGAGACCTATCCGGAAAAACGGTGGAAGGAACAGGACTTTGATGAGCTCGACATCGATGCCTCAACGGCGCGGAGGCAGTTCAAAAAACGGTTTGGCATGACCTTTGTGGAGTATGCCCGCGCCCGCCGCATGGGGCTGGCATTCAAGCAGATCCGGTCCGGCCAGGCGGTGATCGACGCCCAGCTGTCGAGCGGGTATGAATCCGGAAGCGGATTCCGGGACGCCTTCTCCCGCATCATGGGGGCGGCTCCGGCGAAATCCGCAGACAGCCGCATCCTGCGCGCGGCATGGATCGATACGCGCCTCGGCCCGATGGTCGCGATCGCCGACGAGGAGGCGCTGTATCTGCTGGAGTTTGTGGACCGGCGGGGCCTCGAGCGCGAAGTGGAGCGGCTGCGCCAGCGGACGAAATCGGCGATCATCCCGGGCGTCACCGCTCCCATACGCTCCATCGAGCAGGAGCTGACGGCTTATTTTGACGGGAGTCTGTCCGTATTCACCACACCGCTGCATCTGATCGGCTCTCCGTTCCAGAAGTCGGTCTGGGCGCAGCTGGTGCAAATTCCGCCGGGCGAGACCCGTTCCTACTCCGGGCTGGCCGGGGCTCTCGGCAAACCGAAGGCTTTCCGGGCCGTGGCTCAGGCCAACGGCGCCAACCAGCTGGCCCTTGTCATCCCCTGTCACCGCGTCATCAATGCGAGCGGCGACTTGGGCGGTTACGGCGGTGGACTGACGCGTAAAAGCTGGCTGCTTCAGCACGAGAAGCAGTTTCTTTCAAACCAGCGGCAGCATTGATCCGGAGCGTTCCCTGCTTATATAAAGGCAAGCCGATCACGAAAAACAGGAGTCCCCTTGAGGTCCAACGACCGCTCGGGTACTCCTGTTTGTTTTGTCTTCGCATGCTTCGCCTATGCCTGCTGCTCCCCGCCGCTGCCCGTAAGCATAAGGCTGGCGGAAGCCGTCTCCTGGCCGTTGACCAGCAGCACGATCCGGTGCTCGCCCGGATAATGGCGGCGCGTCGTCAGATCGGCCCAGGAATGGGTTCGCGTCCCCGACAGGCGGGAGCCTCCGGGTACGGTCTTATCCGACAGCAAAAACGCTTTGCGTGATATTTTGCCGCGGGCTTTGACAAAGTCGATCCCGTATTCCACCCGGATATGGGCCGGCTGCCCGTCCCGCACGCGGATCTCGTAGTGAAGCTCTGTGCTGCCCCCGACCGCGACCTCGGACGGCTCTACCGTCAGCGAAGCGGCGGACGCCAGCGGTTCCTCCGCAGATGACTCCGCATAGCCGAACAGAGCCATCGCTTCCGCATGGGACTTCTTGATCAAGGTCCGGCAGCCGTGGCGGATAATCCAATCGGTATGCGGATGAGTACCTTTCCAGCGCCGCGCCGTCTCCAGCACCACGTCAGAATGGTCCTTCGCGATGTCGTTCAGGTTGTTGGCGACGCTCTTGCGGACATAGAGCGACGGGTCCTGCTTCAGCAGCTCCAGCACGGGCAACACCGGCGCCGGATCCTTCTTGAACATCGGCAGGGCCTGTCCCCACGGCAGCCGCGGCCGGCTGCTTTCGCTGGCCAGACGCCGGACATGTTCGTCCGGATGCTGCGCCCAAGCCGTCATCTGGCGCATCATCCGTTCCGGGTCCCGCAGCAGAAAGGGCCTGACGGCAAACTCCGCCGACGATTTGGACGTGAAGCGCTCGAGGGCCTTCATTGAAAGGTCCCAGTGCTCCGGCGCCTGCCCGAACACTTCCACGAAATCGGGAAAGAACAGGTACGGAAACCCCGCACAGTGTTCGTCGATCGCGAAGAGCACCTCCAGCGCCTCTTCATATCGGGCGGGCAAGTGATCGCCCAGCTTTTCGCTGATCCGCCGCATACGGGCTTTCAGCTCAAGTTCCTGCCATGTGTCGTCCATGACATCTTTGACAAACTTATCTGTATCAAACGCGGCGTGGGCCGTATGAACTTTCGCCCCGAACCCCCGCAAAAATTCCTCATTGTATACTGCCTTCAGCTCAGCCATCAGCAGACCTCCTCCTGAAGTTATTATAGTAAGCCGCAGCGGAGGAGGAAATCAACACTCCAAGTCGTCTTACCGGCCAAACGGATTCTTCGATTCAATCAAGCGATTCAAGTGGCGGAGTTTTACTCAATGATCAATTCGTTGAGGCCATGCTTTCGATCAGTCTGCAGCCAGCTGCTGCCGGATGTGGTCCGCTGCCTCCTCCCAATATGCCTTCATCTGCTCACGCTGCTGCATATCCGTCAGCTTTTCCTGATGGAAGCTGATCGTCGTTCCCGTCTTGGCCTCCAGCAAGCGGATCTGGACCGTGGAAGGATGGGGCCAGCCGGGCCGCTGCCAGGTCAAGCGGATTTGCTCCCCGGGTTTGACGACCCGAATCTCGCCGTGGTTTCCTTCCTTGGACGTATACGTCGTTCCCGGCTTGAATTCAAGGGCCGGAAGTTTTCCAAGCCATACCATCATACCCTCCGGGGAAGTCAGCAGCGACCACGTCGCCTCCCGTGATACCGGAAACGTTCTCCGGACGCCGACCTGAAACCCGGCAGCGGCGGTCAATCCCACGGGCTTCGCTGCATCATCCGCAGTGGGTACCGCCAGCTTGCTTGTTGATTTGCTCATTGTCACCGCTCCTCGCAATGTAAAAAATAGTTGCTTGGCCTGCCCCATTTGATTGAGCATCCCGTCCCGCCACCCGGCTCCTTCTCTCGCTCTTAAATCCGTTCGTTCATCGGAGTCAGGGCATCGACGAACAATGCGATGCTCGTCTGCAGAAACTGCTCTTGGGACACGGCTGTAATCAAATCCGCGTTGTGCAGACGGGAAATGAAGGCACCGTAATTCATCCACATAAAAGCCATAGCCTGCGCCTCGGAATCTATGGCCTTCACCTTCCCCTGCCGGTGCATTTCCTGGAAGTACGCCGTCAGCAGCTGCTGCAGCTGCCGCGGATGATCCTGGGCCCGGTCGCGCAGATCGGACAGCTCCGCGCTGCGCAGCATGACCAGCACCAGCTTCCGGTTCCGGTTCATGATGTCATGGTAGGCACGGGTTATCCGCAGCAGATCTTCACGCAAGCTCCATGTCAGCCGGGTGGAAAACAGCTCCTCCATCTCGCCCGCATAATGAAAACGGTCGATCGCCTGTTCCAGCAGCTGCAGCTTGGTGCCGAATTGGCGAAACAGCGTCATCTCGCTCACCCCCGCAGCTGCGGCAATTTCCTTCGTGGTTACTCCCTGATATCCCTTCTCGGCCATCAGGTCAATCGCGGTCAGCATCAGCCTGTCCCGGTTGGTCGTTGATTCCGTCATTGTGTCAGCATCCTTTGGAGTCGTCATCCCGGACAATGTTAGTAATCACTAACATTCCGTTGATTCATTGTAAAACCTCCACGCGCCCGTTGTCAATAACTGGGATATAACAAAAGATGACTTTTCCCATTAAAAACAATCCTATCGCCAATTCGTCCGTGCCTTGAGCCAAAGCTTCGCATTTAAAAAATCATGAAAAATACGCATTGACTTTGACACTGTGTCAACCTTTTAAGATGGGTAGGAAAGGAGATGAGAACATCCTATGAGGGAAAATAAACAAGGGAATCCGCTAGGGCAGGAATGGAAACAAACTGAGGGGCATCTTTTACCGGTGAGCGTCATCGGGCTAGGCATGATGGGGTCGGCGCTGGCCCAAGCCTTTCTGAAGGAGGGCCGCCGGACCACCGTCTGGAACCGCACGCCCGGTAGAGCCGAAACACTCGCGGCGCAAGGCGCGGTGTCTGCTCGCACGGTCGCTGAAGCCATTGCGGCCAGTGCCTTTTCTTTTGCATCACTCCCCAATAGCGTGTTACATCTACCCCAAAAATACCAATAATTGGACAGTCCAGATCATTCTCGGCCCCATTTCCTCAAATCGGGAGGGATTTATATTTTTAGGTTTTGTTATGTATTGTGGACAGGCCTGTCTCTGGCCTTGTGCGCTTTCGGCCTGCTTGCCTTCTGGCCATGGTACAGTCCGGAGCAAGAGTTTCCCTTGTTTCAGGATATCGTCACGGTCATGTTGTTCCTGAACTCTGTTTCGATTTTGTGCTACTCGCTGCTTCTGCAAGCCGTTTCCAGGTTAGTTGCAGCATATTGGAAGCCGCGGCCTGGGGTCCTGCCTCTTATATGGTATGTTCTGGTGTCCTGCCTATTGCTGTTCTATCTGAATCATAAAAGCATATCGGCCCGGCCGCCGCTGATTCTGCTTCTCTCGGTACCCGGCCTGCTGCACTATTGGATTTCCACCATGCTCCGTATTTTGGCATCCGTCCCGAAAACCCACATCGATCCCCGGGACGAGGATCACAAATTCCTTTGACCGTACTCTCCAAACCCTGACATATTGTTGTCAGCGTTGATGGCTATACTGAGGATATAAGAACGTATAGACCATGAACCTTAAGGAGGCGCTGCCGTCGTGACCGAGCCGATGCCGAAGCCAACCGATACATCCCTTTTTACGAAAAATGTTCCCCAAGTGCTCAGCCGCCGGGTCTTGAACCGGGCCCTGCTCGAACGGCAGCTCCTGCTGCGCCGGGCAGAGATGCCGGTGCTTGACGCACTGCGGCATCTGGCCGGCATGCAGGCCCAAGCTCCGATTCCGCCGTATTACGGCCTGTGGGCCCGGCTGGATGGCTTCCGGCACGAGGAGCTGTCCCGGCTGATCGAGACGCGTCAGGCCGTGCGCATCGTGATGATGCGGTCGACGATCCACCTCGTGACAGCCGAGGACGCCCTGGCGCTGCGCCCGGTCCTTCAGCCCGCGTTGGACCGCGGCCTGAAGGGAGGCTACGGCAAGGAGCTGGCCGGCCTGGATACCGGCGCGGTCGCCGCAGCCGGCCGTGCCCTCGTGGAGGAGGCGCCGCTGGCCTATGGCGAGCTCGGCGCCCGCCTGCAGGAGCGCTGGCCGGACCGCAGCCCGGCCGCGCTCGCCAACACGGTGCGCACGCTCGTGCCGCTCGTGCAGGTGCCCCCAAGGGGCCTGTGGGGCGCCAGCGGCCAGGCCCTGCACACCACCGCGGAAGCGTGGCTGGGCAGCCCGCCCGCAGAAGCTTCCAGCTCCGGACTCGAGGAGCTGGTCCTGCGTTACCTGGCCGCCTTCGGGCCGGCCTCGGTCAAGGACATCCAGGTCTGGTCCGGGCTGACCCGGCTGAGCGACGTCATCCGCCGGCTCGGGCCAAGTCTGCGGACCTTCCTGGATGAAAAGGGCGTCCTGCTGTACGACCTGGCGGACGCCCCCCTGCCGGCGGAGGATACACCCGCACCTCCGCGCCTCCTCGGCGAATTCGACAACATGCTTCTCTCCTTCGCCGACCGCTCCCGGATTATGGATGAGAGCTACCGCCGCCGCATCTTTACGGTGAACGGCATCATCCGGGCAGCGGTGCTCGTCGACGGCTTCGTTTGCGGCATGTGGAGCCTGGAGCGGAACAAGCAATCTGCCGAGCTTGTGATCAAGCTGTTTGAGCCTATCTCGGACACCGATCAGGAGGCATTGGCCGACGAGGGCCGCCGCCTGCTGGATTTCGCCGCAGCGGATTGCCCGAACCGGGAAGTTCACTTCAACCTTTCCGAGCTCTAACACCGAAGCCTAGCTAGTGGTTGCTGTAGTGTGTCTTCTTTGAACAAAGGGGAGCACGACGCCCCTTAATGAACGAATTGATTCACCACGTGGACACCGCCCCGCAGCTTTCCCGTTCGCATCCGAGTATTCCCACGTCTCCCATATTCCAGCCCGAATGGCCTGCCCATCCCGGGCTTTTTCGCATGTTAGCAAGAACGGTCAAAACGCACCCTCTCCCATCTGCTATGCTGATATCAAAGGAGGGGCACGCAGGTGTATTCAAATCGGATTCAACACAGCATCCGGTTCATGGAGGAACAGCTTCACGAGCCGCTGACACTTGAGCAGATCGCGGCGGAGGCCGGATTCTCGCCGTTCCATTTTCACCGTTTGTTTCGCAGGGAGACCGGGCTGAGCATCGCGGAATATTTGCGAAGCCGCCGGCTGTGTCTCGCCTCGCGGATGCTCCTGTACTCGGAGGAGCCGATCATCGGCATTTCGCTGCAGTGCCATTTTGAGAGCCAGGAGGCGTTTACCCGCGCCTTTAAAAAAATGTACGGCATGCCGCCAGGGCGATACCGGAAGATGTTCAGTCTTCATACCCAGGCCCATGCCGCTCAAGGAGGAGAAATGAACATGATTGAGGAATCGATGATAAAAGGCTGGATGCTGAGCGGCAGCCACCCGCATCAGTATGAAATCGGCCTGGACCGTCACAACGTCCATCAAGGGAACGCCTCGGGTTATGTGAAAGCCGTCACCCCGGAAGGCCCCAACGTGTTCGCCACGATGATGCAGCAATTTAAAGCCGATCGGTACCTGAAACGCAGAATGCGCTTCTCCGGCTTCGTCCGGACGGAAGGGGTTACCGAGTTCTGCGGATTGTGGATGCGGGTCGATAATCAAGCCGAGGACGTGCTTCGGTTTGACAATATGAACAACCGCCGGATTGTGGGCGACACGCATTGGAACCATTACGCCATCGTGCTTGATGTCCCGGACAATGCCGCGACGATTTCGCTCGGCGTGCTGCTGATGGGACCGGGGCAGGTGTGGGTGGACAGCTTCCGGTTTGATGAAGTCGACGAGAGCGTACCCACCACGAATTTGGAGATCGTCTACGAGCTCCGGGACGAGCCGTCTAACCTGACATTTGAAGAGTGACATCTAATATACAGTAAGGGAGGGCCCTCAGGCCCTCCCTTACATATTTCCGTCCGCTTCGGAGGTGGTATCCTCCTTGGCGGCATTCGCCTTGAATTCCATATGCTCAAAACCCCAGCTGCACATATCGTGGAGCACAGATCTCAGCGACTCCCCATGTTCCGTCAAAGAGTATTCTACCTTGGGAGGAACCTCCTGATATACCTTCCGGTGGATCAATCCATCCTGCTCAAGCTCACGCAATTGGTTGGTCAGCATGCCCTGTGTAATATGGGGAAGTTGTCTGCGCAGCTCCCCGAACCGTTTCGTCCCCTGGTGCAGCAGTAAAAACAAAATGAGCGGCTTCCACTTGCCTCCGATCGCCTGCAGCGTCATGATGATTCCTCCCGTGTTTCCCGTCCCGTGGTCCTTACTCATCTCGTTAGCCCTCCCCTTTCCCACCGAAGCGGCAGCGCTGTCTTTGCTGCCATTGTACCAGAGTACACGGAATGGTGACAGTACTCTTTTGAATCGTACATAGTATGATTTTTCGTACTACTCGGCAATACGCTGTCCTGATCCAGAGTACGGTTTGCAAGACTTAGTCTGTTAAAACTGCGTACTTTTCAAGAGTATTGGCCCTGAACCATACTGGGGGTGCAACATTCATAACGCATACCGCCCGAAAGGATGATTTTGAAATGAAAACCATGGTCATCGTATCCCACCCTGATCTGAGCCAATCCAAAGCCAATCGTGCGCTTCTTGAAGCGCTGCCGAAGCATACCGATATCCACGTCCGCGATCTGTATCAAGAATATCCGGATTGGCAGATCGATGCGGACCGTGAGAAGCAGCTGCTGCTTGCTTACGACCGGATTGTTCTCCAGTTCCCTTTTTATTGGTACAGCTCACCACCACTTCTCAAAAAATGGTTTGACGATGTACTGACTCCCGGCTGGGCTTACGGCCCCGGAGGCGAGCATTTAAAGGGCAAAGAATTCATCGTCGTCACTACCGCTGGCGGCACAGATAAGTCATTTCAGGCCGGAGGAGACAACTGGTTCACGATCAGCGAGCTGTTAAAACCGATCCACCTTACGATTGCCCACTGCCACGGCACCTTCCTTCCCCCGTTCGTGGTGTACAATGCCAACCGGGCCAGTCAGGAGCAATTGAAGGCAGAAGGCATCCGGTACGCCGAATATATCCAGACGCCTTCGCCTGTGCTGGTTCACTAAACCGTCTCCTGATCGCTCAAAGGGAAAATAAAAACGGGCAAGGCCTCTCGGCCTGCCCGCTGTATTTCTCCCGGAATCAACCCGGATTCTTCTGCATTTTACGCATGGTCAGCATGTTAGTTCAAGACATCCTTCATAAACCGTTCCAGTTGAGACACATCGGTAATATTCTGGTTGCACTTGGCGCTGTCGATGCACATATAATTTCCGACCCGACCGAAATGGTCCAGTGCCGATCCTTTCGCTTTCGTCTGCGCGGTCACGAAGGCCACCTCTTCATGCTTGTTGCAGAGACAGCAGACCCCCTTCTTGTTCGTCGGGGTGAACCGGCCCTCGATGCCTGTCATTTTCCCGTCCAGGTTGTAGACGATGAACAGTTTATTCGTTGAAATGTCGGTCCAGCCAATATAGGTCAGGAAGCGGAAATCGAGCTCGGCCAGCGGTGGAAGCTTCAGCTTTTTAATTTTGGGATAAAGCTTCTTCAGCTGCTGTTCCGTTACCTGCGGAAAGGCCGTAACGTATTGCTCCAGCTCGCTCAAATAAGCCTGGAATTCTTCGGCACGGTTTAGCGTCGGAATCCGGTCGAAGAACCGCTTCTGCTCCTCCGTCGCAGCAGGAAACATCTCTATGACCCGGGTCCAAGTCGTGTGCCGGATCGCGGATATGACTTTCTGGTCGGCTGTGGTCTTGATGTTATATTCGAGGCGCCCCACCAGGCGCTTGATCAAATTATACTCGTGGTTTTCCATAAATGGCGTTAGCATGTGTTTTCCTCCTCATTTCACCAAAAAACGGAGTACCTCAAATAAGGCACTCCGCCGGTATCGAAAAAAATACGATGCGAGAAGTTCCTTGTATTAGGTCAAAAGGGCATACGTATCCCGTGAACGAACTCACGAAATTTTTGCACTTTTGCCGGCTACAAGCAAACAACTGCCACTTATGGATTCCCCTTTCGAACTTCTGCACATACATCGACATTATAAATTCTCATGTCAGCCTTGTAAAGATATCTCCGGGTAAAGGATTCTTAACCGCCTGCGGCGGGTTGAAGAGCTAAGATATCCCGGGCAAGTGTCCAATTGACAACTGCAGGAAGCCTCGCTTATACTGTGTGGCGTAACGATAACTTGAATGAGGTGGAAAGGTAATGGAAATTTTGTCTACTGTTCTTAGAAGAGATTTGGCTTGATACGGGAGAAGTCTGCCCTTTTTTAGCCATCTCGAGAACAGTCGATATGATTTCCACATCTTTTCCAGCTTTGGTATGTAAGCGGGTAGGGTGTGTTCACCTTACCCGCTTTCTGTATATTAAAGCGGGACTGTAAGATACCTAATCGCCAGGTACAGACCCCTAGGGCCGGAGTATCTTGCAGTATTTACAACCGAATCTTCACGTCATTTCGCTGTCCTCCTGATGGCTTCATTTATTCGCAATTAATGAAACCTAAGGAGAGAAAACCATGAGCATATTAAATGTCACGAATCTTACGCATATGTACGGTGATCAAGTTACTTTTCGCCATATTGAGTTCCGCCTGCTGCCGGGCGAGCATGCCGGACTGGTGGGCATGAACGGCGCCGGCAAGTCGACACTGTTCCGCCTGCTGACCGGAAGCCTGCTGCCGGAGGAAGGGCGGATCGAGTGGTCGCCGCGCGCCCGGGTCGGCTTCCTGGAGCAGCACATCTCGCTGCAGGAAGGAATGACGGTCCTGCGGTATTTGGAGCGGGCTTTTCAGCACTTATTTGACATGGAACGCGAAATGAATGAAATCGCGGGCCGATTCGGTGAGGCGGGAGACGGGCTTGACGCGATGCTCAGGCGCTACGGCGAGCTGCAGGATGGGCTGGAGCAGGCCGGCTTTTATGCCATTTCCGCCAAAATTGAGGACGTGGCCCGTGGGCTGGGTCTGGCCGAGATCGGCCTGGACACCGACGTTAGCCGCTTAAGCGGCGGCCAGAAGACGAAGCTGCTGCTCGCCAAGCTGCTGCTGGAGGAGCCCGATGTGCTGCTGCTCGACGAACCGACCAACTACCTGGACGCCGTGCATATCGAGTGGCTGACCGGCTACTTGAAAAAGTACCCGCACGCCTTTATCGTTGTGTCGCATGACGAGCATTTCCTGAACGAAATCACGAACGTGATTTTTCATCTGGCCCATCAGACCTTGAAACGCTACACGGGCAGCTATGCCGCGTTCCAGAAGCAGTATGCACTCGGCCAGAAGCAGCAGCAGGCAGCCTATGAGCGGCAGACCCGGGAGATCGAACGGCTGGAATCCTTTATTAATATCAACCGGGTCCGCAAGGCGAAGCAGGCCAAGAGCCGCGAGAAAATGCTGAGCCGGATCGAGCGGGTCGAGAAGCCGGGTGACGGCCCGGCGCCCCGCTTTGAGTTCCGGGCGGAAGGAAACCTCAGCGGCTCGGTGCTAATCGAGGCCAAACGGCTTCAGGCGGGATACGCGGTGCCGCTGTTCCGGCCGCTTGACCTTACCGTCAAGGGCGGCGACAAAATCGCCATCATCGGGGAGAACGGCGCCGGCAAGTCCACGCTGCTGAAGACTCTGCTCGGCAGCATCAACGCACTGGGCGGCGCCGTAACCGTTCAGAACACGGTCCGGACCGCTTATTACCAGCAGGAAGACACCCCGTCTTCGGACACGCCGCTGCAGTATGTCTGGTCCTTGCGTCCGGATTTGACGGAGAAGGAGATCCGCCGCACGCTGGCCATGGCCGGCCTGAGCGCCGAGCATATCCGCAAGCCACTGCGGACGCTGAGCGGAGGAGAGCAGGCTAAGGCCCGGCTCGCCGAGCTGATGCTTACCCGGAGCAATCTGCTCGTGCTGGATGAGCCGACGAACCATCTGGACGTCCGCGCGAAGGAGTCTCTGCAGAGGGCACTGGCCGCCTACCCCGGCACCGTGCTGCTGGTGTCCCACGAACCCGCCTTCTATGAAGACTGGGTCACGGACATCTGGCGGGTGCAGGATTGGAAGTAAGACCAAGAGGCAGGGCGCTCAAGGCTAAATCACAGATGCAGTATGGTTTCGCATCTATTGATCTTCAAGGAAGAAGCTGCCGCACCGGAAGAACCCGGTCGGCAGCTTCTTTTGTGTAACGGGTAAAGCAGCTATTTTTTCAAATGGTACGGCACCGTGGTGACGATGATATTTTTCCGGTAGAGCAAAAAGGCACGGATCAGCAGACTCGACTGGTTATGCAAAATGTTGTGCCAGCTCTTCTTAGGGATAAACTGCGGGATAAGCACCGTCACCCGGTAGTGCGACTCTGAAGCTTTATACTCCACGGTATCTACGAATTTCGTCAGCGGCTGGATAATACTGCGGTAAGGCGACAACAGCGTCACCAGCCGAATGTCGGGCTGCCACTGCTTCCACTTCTCCTCCATCTTCCGCTCCGATTCCCGGTCATAGGCTACGTAGACAGCGATGATCTGGTCGGGTGACAACGACTTGGCGTAATTGATCGAGTTCTCCACCACATGGGTAATCCCGGCGACGGGTACGATCATCACATTGCCTTCGACGGGAAGGGCCGGCTCGCAGGTCGTAATCCGCAGCTGATCCCCGACGGCCTCGTAGTGCCTTTTGACCGCATGAAATATATAAACGATCAGCGGCAGGAAAATGAGCACAGGCCACACTTGGCCAAACTTGGTAATAAAAAATATCATCATGACCGTGAAGCTGATCAGCGCCCCCACAAAGTTGATGATCAGCTTGCCCAGCCAGCCTTTCGGCTTTTCACGAATCCATTTGACCAGCATCCCCGTCTGTGCCAGCGTAAACGGAATAAATACCCCCACCGCATATAGCGGGATTAAATGCTCCGTGCGTCCTTTGAAGGCGATGATCAGAATGATCGATGCCGTGGCCAGAAACATAATGCCGTTGGAATACCCGAGGCGGTCTCCGCGAACGGTAAACATCCGGGCGATGTATTTATCCTTGGCCAGGTTGACGGCGAGCAGCGGAAAGGCGGAATAGCCGGTATTAGCCGCAAGGACGAGAATAAGGGCGGTTGTCGCCTGGATAAAATAATACAGGAAGCTCCTCCCAAAGGTGGTGGAGGCGATTTGGGATACGACCGTTTCTTTATCATTCGGTACGATCCCGTAATAGTAAGCGAGAAAGACGATGCCGGCGAACAGGATTGCCAGCAGCGTGCCCATCGCCATCAAGGTTTTGGAGGCATTATTCGGCGCCGGGTCGCGAAAGTTCGGAATGGCATTGGAGATGGCCTCCACCCCGGTGAGCGCCGAGCTTCCTGAGGCAAAAGCCCGCAGCAGCAGAAACAGGGAGATCCCGGCCACCGGCGTGCCTATTGGAGCGTGCAGGGTTGGGGGCACCTGTCCGGTTGCGATTTTGTACAAGCCCACCCCGATTAGAATAAACAGCGCCAGCACGAACAGGTAAACCGGATACGCCAGAATGGAAGCCGATTCGGTAATCCCGCGCAGGTTCAGAATGGTAATCAGAACGACCAGCGCACAGGCGATGACCACATTATACGGGTGAAGGCCGGGAAACGCCGACGTAATGGCATCCGTCCCGGACGACACGCTGACCGCCACCGTCAAAATATAATCGACCAGCAGCGAGCCGCCGGCAATCAGTCCGGGATTGATCCCCAGGTTCTTTTTGGAAACGACATACGCTCCACCGCCGTGGGGATAAGCAAAGATGATCTGCCTATACGATAAAATGAGGGCCAGCAGCAAAATCAGAATGCCGATACCGATCGGGATCGTGTACCAGAAGGCTACCGCACTGACCGTTACCAGCACGAGCAAAATTTGCTCGGGACCATAGGCAACAGAGGACAGCGCATCGGAGGACAGGATGGCCAGCGCCTTGGTTTTATTCAGTTTTTGCTCACCCAATTGGCCGGACTTCAGCGGGCGGCCGATCAGAAATCTTTTGACGGCTGACAACATGAATAACACCTCGATCTCTGTCGATAGTATGGTTTCCTTAGGGTATCCCTTTCCCAGCCAAACGACTCCGGGTATATCTAGGAATCCCCTCCCCAAACATTTAAACCGCTGCAGGGCATGAAACAACAAAAAAGCCTTCCGATTTAGGAAGGCCTTGTGTGAATGGATCGAGATGGCAGGAATTATCGAAGCTCGGCTACACCAAAAAGATCGCCACGGCCGTGGTCACCGCCAGCCCGATCAGCACGGGCTTCAAGTTCCGTCTCGCCAGCTCGAACGGGCTGACGCCGCAAATGGCCGCGGCGGGAATCAGCGCCCAGGGAATCAGCGTACCGCCGCCGACCCAGATCGCCGCCACCTGGCCGAGGGCCGTCAGCGTGGCTGCATCGGCATGCGTGGCGGCCGCGAACAGCTGGGCGATCGAGCCGGCGAGCGAAATGCCGGAGAAACCGGAGCCGTCGAGTCCGGTGATGGCCCCGGTAATCGTCAGCGTGACGGCGCCCACCGCTCCGTTCAGCGGCACCACATGCGCCAGCGCGGCGCCCAGATCGTTGACGATGCCGTTCGAGGATTCCGGCAGCACCTTGCCGAAGAGGTCGGTAAACGCCGCATCGCCGAGGTAGAAAAAGGCGGCGATCGGAATGACCGGACCGAATACTTTAAACCCGAAGGTGAAGCCGTCGATCAGGTAAGAGGTGACCTTCTCGAGACCTTGGCTCCGGTGCGAAAGCAGCGTTACCGCGATCAGAATCAGTACGGCCGTGCCGCCTACGAGCGCTGTGGCGTCTCCGCCCTGCAGCTTCAGCACAAACATGGCGGCTACGTCGATCAGGAACAACACCGGGATGATGACGGCCAGCCACACCCTAACGCGTGGAGTAAGCGGCGCTGCCGATTCTTCCGCTCCCCCGCCTTCGCCTGTAAGGGCACCCGCCCCTCCGGACCCGGTGACGAGACCATCCCGCCATGTGCCGTTCTTCATGTCCCTTCGCATCATCCAGAAGGCCGTCACGGTTGTCACCAGGCCCATCACGATGACGAGCGGAACGCTCGCTTCCATGACCTGCGATACGTGAAGTCCCGCCGCGTCGGCGGTCAGCTTGGGCGCGCCCTGAATAATATAGTCCCCGGAGAGCGCGATGCCGTGCCCGAACAGGTTCATCGCGATGGCCGCGCCCAGGGCGGGCAGACCAACGCGGGCCGCGACCGGAAGCAGCACCGCCCCGATCAGCGCGACCGCCGGCGACGGCCAGAAAAACAAGGACGTGACCAGCATGATGAGTCCGATTCCCCAGAAGGCGACCGCCGGCGTCCGGATGAACCGCGTCAGCGGTGCAACCATCGTCTCGTTAATGCCGGTGCGGATCAACACCCGGCTCATCGCCACGATAATCGAAATGATCATGATGGTGCCCATCAGCTCTTTGGTCGCATAAATAAAAGAATTAAAGATGCCCGACACCGAGCCGCTCAGCGTCTCGGTCGCCAGCCATCCGAGCACGAAGATGCCTGCCACACAGATCATCGTCGTGTCCCGCCGCTTGATCAGCAGCGCCATAATGAACACGATAAACGCCAAGTACACATAGTGTAAGGCCGTTAAATGAATGACCATACCGGTCACACCCTTCCCCTGCTGCAATTGTGCTATATGCTATGCGGGGGCCTGGGCATGTGTTCATATCTATGGCTCAGGACAAACGGTAAGTGGCGAACGGCTCACCATTTCGGAACGGCTCGCTGATGCGGTCCAGTTCTTGGATCGTCTCCGCGCTCAGGGTCATATCTACGCTGCGCAGGTTGTCTTCCAGCTGACTTGTGCGTGTCGCCCCAACAATGACGGTCGAAACCGCCGGACGTCCCATCAGCCAGGCCAGTGACAAGCTGCTTGGAGCTAATTCCAGATCGGCAGCCATCCGTCCAACCTCCTGGCCAAGCCGGATGTTGCGGTCAATGACAAACCGGCTGAAGTTCGGATCGGTATCGGCCCGGGATTGCTCGGGTGCCCGGTTCTCCAGCGAATATTTTCCGGTGAGGATACCTCCGGCCAGCGGAAAATAAGGGATGATGCCAACGCCTTGATCCAGGCACATCGGGACCAGCTCCCGCTCCGGCGTCCGGTCTGCAAGCGAGTAGCTGACTTGTGTGGACACGAACCGGTTCAGCCCTTTGGCTTCGCTGATGCCGATCGCCTTCATCAGCTCCCAGGCGGCATAATTGGACGCGCCGATGTAGCGGACTTTGCCGGATCGGACCATATCGTCCAGCGTCCGAAGCGTTTCTTCCAGCGGGGTATGCGGGTCAAACGTATGAATCTGGTACAGGTCGACGTAATCCGTGCGCAGCCGTCTCAGGCTGTTCTCCAGCTCCTGCATCAGATGGTACCGGGAAGAACCGCGGCCGTTAGGGCCCTGCCCCATGACCAGCCCGGCCTTGGTGGCAAGCACCGCCTCCTGCCGTCTGCCTTCCAGCGCCAGGCCGATGATGCGCTCCGACTCGGTTCCGGCATAAATATTGGCGGTGTCGATAAAGTTCACCCCGTGATCCAGCGCGTGGTGGATGATCCGGATGGAGGTATCCTGATCCGCCCGCTTTCCGAAGGCGTTCGTGCCTAGTCCCAGGACGGATACTTCCAGTCCGGTATGGCCGAGGTAACGGTAATTCATCAGTTCATTTCCCCTTTACGATAAAGTGAGTGTTCAGCGGCACGTCTTGAGTCTTGAGATATTGTGCAGCCCAGGTTCATATTCCTTGCTCCTCGGCCCTTATCTTTCCGCCGATGCTTCCGCCTTCGGCTTCCCGCCCCCGTTCACGAGCCAGATCCCCAGCAGCACAAGCACAATGCCAACCGCCACGACGGAGTTCAGGCTTTCCTTCAGGAACAGGCATCCGCAGACGACCCCGACGACCGGCACCAGCAGCAGCGAGATCGAGGCTTTGCTGGCCTCCACCTTGGACAAAATGTACGACCACATCACAAAAGCCAGCGCCGAGCCGACGACGCCCGAAAACACGACGTACACGGCCGGCATGACGCCCCAGTGGCTCTTCCCGTGCTCGCAGATTACCGAGTACAGCAGCAGTCCCGCTGCGCCGGCCACCATCTGCCACGTCGTAAACTGGAGCATGTCGCTGCCTGCAAGCTTTCGCTTGATGAGAAGGTTGGACAACGCCCAGGACAGACCTGAGGACACTGCGAGCAGCAGCGCTCCTGTGCTGCCTCCCCAGTGGGCATCCATGGCGATGAAGAGTCCGATGATGCCGATCATAATACCGGCGAGTTTGCGCAAACGCAGCTTTTCTCCCGGAAGCCAAAAATGGGCCATCAGCGTCAGCCAGAGCGGCATGCTGTACGTGAGGACCGACGTCAGACCGGCGCTTAGATCCTCCAGCGATATCTGGATCGCCAGGTTAAAATACATCGTCTGCAAAATGCCGCATACGATATACCACTTCAAATCCTTCCAGCGGGGCAGCGGCACCCTGCGGAAATAACAAACCGCCAGAAGTACGAGCGCCCCAAGCGCAAAGCGGTAGCCGGCAAAAAGCACGGGCGGAAACACGCCGTTGGCCAGCTTCATAAAAACCCAATTGAAGCCCCATATTAAACAGAGAAGACCGATCAAACCATTCATGTTCACACCCCGGATGTCTGAGATTGAAACCCCCGGCCGCAGGGTGCCGTCCGGTGAACCCTGCCTGCGGCGGTTTCAGCTATCTTTCATGTTAGTCCAATTCCGGACCCATGGGAAGAAAGAAAAATCGCACCTCCATGCGGTTGGCACGGCGGTACGATTGGATTCCTTGCGGATTTTGCCCTGGCACAGACACGGCGATCCGCTTCTGTAAGGCTAGTATTTGATGATGTTAGCGATCACGATCAGAATCGCCCCAATAGCGATCCACATGCACATCAGGGGCCAGAAAAATTTCACCCACTTTTGATATGCGATGCCGGATACGGCCAGGCTTCCCATCAGCGCCGAGGACGTTGGCAGAATCATGTTCGTGATTCCGTCCCCAAGCTGGAAGGCGAGCACCGTCGTTTGGCGGGTAACGCCCAGAATATCCGACAGCGGCACCATGATCGGCATCGTCGTCACTGCCATCCCGGTTCCGGACGTAATAAAGACGTTCATTACGTTCTGGAACACGTACATGCCGAGCACTTGAACGGATCCCGGCAGCTCGCCGACCACAACGGCCAACCCGTTTACGATCGAATCGATGACGTCACCTTGGTCCAGCACGACCATAATTCCCCGGGCAAAACCGATGATCAGTGCGCCGTATGTAATCGACTTGGCGCCTTTGACGAATTCCGAGGCGATCCGGCTCGGACCGTAACCGGCGCAGAAGCCGGACACGATGCCCATGGTGAGAAACAACGCGGCGAGTTCCTCCATCCACCAGTCCTTTTTCGATACGCCCCAAATCAGGGAAGCAAACCCGATCACAACGGTGGCGATGGTCAAATAATGCTTAAGCTGCATGGGAGGCAGCTTGGAGAAGTCGAGCTCCTGCTTGTCCGCATCCTTCTCCAAATCCTGGACAAGGCTGCGCTCCGGATTTTTCCTCACTTTACCGGCGTACCGGACAATATACAGACTGGTAACCGTAATCAGGCACACGAGCAGGATAATCCGCAGCCAAGCACCCGAAAACATCGGCACCTGGGCGATGGCCTGCGCCAAACCCACATTGAACGGGTTCAGAATCCCTGCGGTGAACCCGCATGAGGCGCCGAGGGAGATCATCGCGGTGCCCGTCAGGGCGTCAAACCCGAGCGCCCGGGCAATGGCGATGCCGATCGGCACGAAAACCATGACCTCGGTCGACATCCCCATCGTGAAGCCGGCGACCGAGAAGAGCGTAATAAAGATCGGGATGACCCAGCGGCCCTTGTTCGAAAACCTTTTGGCGACCCGGCCGGTAATGGCTTCGATCGTCCCCGTGGAGGAAATAATTTCGAAGGTGCCGCCGATAATCAGGATAAAGAAAACGACGTCCGCCGAGTCGATCAGCCCGTGCACAATCGCCTTCGGTATGCTGACGATGCTAACCGGACTGGCCTCCACCTGGTGGTAGGAACCGGGAACGACCAGGGATTTGCCTGTCGCCTTGTCCTCGGCCCGGTCGAACTCCCCGGCCGGAATGACGTAGGTGAGCGCCGTGGCCACCAGCACCAGGAAAATCAAAATGACATACGTATGAGGCATTTTCAACCATTTGCGGGATGCAGTATTAGTGGTGTTCATCGGTCTATCCCTCGTTTCTCTGCGCTTTCCATTGCTCAAATTCGCTGCGGACCTCGTGCAGCGCTTCCTTGTCGGTACACAAATCGTAAGCCGTTAGCGCCAGCGCCTTGGCCGCACGGTTCAATTCGATCATGCCTTCCTCCGAACCGGCCAGCGCGGCGAATTCCGGCGTATGCGTCGTAGCGTCACCGAGCCGGATATACGGGTGGATTGCGGCAGTCATCTGGCTGACGTTGCCGATGTCCGACGATCCGACCCCGCCTTTCTCCGGCGGGTCGTTCACTTCAATGCCGAGGTCCTCCAGATTACGGGCGAACAACCCGGCCAGCGCCTTGTTGTTGTTGCGCTCTGCATAAATCAGCCCCTCGGCGATGTCCACGGTAGCACCGACGCCTTCTGCTGCGCATCGGACGGCGCGGTACACTTTTTCCCTGACCGTCTCCAGCTCCTGAACGGTGGAAGCCCTGAGGATGAACACCGCCTCGGTCAGTTCCGGCACGACGTTGGGCGCGTCCCCACCTTTTGTAATGATGCCGTGTATCCGCACGTCCTCTTTCATAAACTGCCTCAGCGAGTTGATCGCCACATACGCGTTAACCAGCGCATCCAGCGCGCTGATGCCCTTTTCCGGCGAGGAGGAGGCATGCGCCTGCTTCCCGTGGAAGGTAAAGGTCGCGTCTACGCAGGCGAGCGCTCCGCGCAGCACCATCGTTTTGTTCTGCGGATGAACCATCATGGCCGCGTCGACATCATCGAAGACGCCATCCTGGCACATGATGATCTTGCCGCCGCCCTCCTCTTCGGCCGGGGTGCCCAGCACCACGATTTTGCCCGGAAGCTCCGGGCATGTATCCTTCAGCGCCAGAGCCGCTCCAACGGCAGCCGTTCCGATCAGATTATGCCCGCAGGCGTGGCCGATGCCCGGCAGCGCGTCATATTCGGCGAGCAGAGCGATCGTCGGTCCGCCCGGTGTTCCTTCCCAGGTTGCGCGAAAGGAGGTCTCCAGTCCGGAGATGCCTTTTTCTACGGTAAATCCCGCTTCGGCCAGCGGCTCGGTCAACCACTGCTGCGCCTGATGCTCATGGAAGCTCAGCTCCGGATTGGCATGGATTTTCAGCGAAATCTCCCGCAGCATGGCGTCACGCGCGTCAACTGCCTGAATCAGCTGCTGTTTTGGTTCTTTTCCTTGCTGTGCACTCATGGCTATCCCACCCTGTCGATTTAAATGTTTCATGAAGCCGTCATTGGTTCCGGGATTGTTTCGTATATTTATGCATTAATATGTATTAAATAATAAGGGCAGCCGCAGGAAGATGTACAATCAAGATTTTTTCGCGCTGGACCTAAAGAATTTTTATGTAGGCGCTTCGTTTCATTCAAATTGGATAAAAAGAAGCCCCGCCCGATACCCAGGCAGGACTTCGTTTAAGACGGATGTTCCGTTTTCATAAAATCGACGAACCGGTCCACGATGGCCAGCTCGAGCGATGGCTCCCGGTACAGCATCCAGGTGTTGCGCCGGATCGGCTCCCCGTTCTTCAGCTTAAGCTCCAGCGTGTACAAGCCGTCCTCCGGCGAGACGAACACGCCCGGCACGATGGAATAGCCCAGCCCGTGCTTGACCATTTCCTTGCATGTCTCATACGCATCCACCTGCATGGCGATGGTGGGCGGCGTGTCGTAATGCTCGTGCCACCAGGCCCGAATCGTCTGCCCAAAATGGGAGGATACCTGGCGGGCGGCCTTGGCCTTCGGCTCGCTGTAGTGGATATGCGGCAGCTCCGGCAGGATGGCCAGATCGATCGGCTCCTTGGAGATCAGGCAAATCGGCTCATCATGCAGCAGGAAACGGGATTCCACCCATGGATAATCGCCGCGGACGATGCCCACATGAATCTCCTGCTCCATCAGCGAGTCGAGAATTTCAGGGCTGAGCGCACAGGTGACGCTGAACTGCACCTCGGGATACAGGTCCCTGAACTTCTTGAGCAGCGGCGGGAGCTTGTAGAGGCCGTAATAACTGGCGACCCCGAGCCGGAGCGTCCCCTTCACCCGGCTGCGCATATTCAGGAGATAATCCTTCATATGGTTCAGCTCGTCCTGCGTCTTCTTCGCGTAAGCCGCCAGCGCTTCGCCTTCCGGCGTCAGGTACGTCCCTTTGGCGTGTTTGACGATCAGAGGCACGCCAAACTCCCGCTCCAGCAGCTGAATCCGGTAGGTCAGTGCCGGCTGCGTCATGTACAGGCGTTCCGCCGCTTTGGTCAAGCTTTGCTCTTCGACGAGATGCTGCAAGATGGCAGCGTCCTTTTCGTTCATGTGAGTGTCCTCCTTTCCACGGGTCGGTTGTTATTTTGTTTATCATACCATACCGGCTGCGGCGGACCGGCCCCATGTTACCTTGGAAAAAATGGATGTGCTGCCCGGTGACGACGAAAAAGGCCCGGGAAGCTTTGCTTCCAGGACCTATCCATGCTCACACCTGATACTGCATCGTCTCATCCTAACCACACCACACTTACGGCGGAAGGAGCGGCCAATGTTAGGCTGACGCCTCGATTTCCGGCTTCTGTTCGGACTTTCGGCCCGTTCTCCACGCCTTGTTCGCCACCAGCGTCACCAGCATCGCCAGAATCAGCGCGACGAGCATAGCCGCGGCAAAGCCGACCACGTTGTTGGACAGAAACGGCCCCATAAAGGACGGAACATACGCCGTTCCGCGCACATTAAACAGTCCCACCAGTCCCCCGCCGACGCCAGCCGCCCCGATGGCGCCCGCGAAGACGACCTTGTTCGAGAACATAAACGGATACGCCGCCTCGACAAAGGTGCCGAAGCCCATGTTGATCAGAAAGCCTGGCGCGGCCACTGCCGCCTCTCCCCGGTCCCGCGGAGCGATGATGTTGGCCAGGGTGATTCCCGCGGAGACCATCACGAGGCCGACCATGTCGATGGCCCCCAGGAAGCTGTTGCCGGTCTTCTCCATTTCCAGCAGGACGATCGGCAGAATCGCCGCATGATACACGCCGCCGATAATCGCCGGCCAGATCAGAAGGCCTGCGACCACGCCTGCGATGATCGGATTAAACGAAATCGCCTGATTGATAATGTATTTAATGAACTCGCCGAGCTGCAGGGCAAATGGGGCGATCAAATAGTACATGATCAATCCGGATATGAGGCCCGCCAATCCCCCGGCCACGATGTTGACCGTCGTCATCGGAAACTTCCACTGCACGCATTTGACAAATAAATACTGCACCAGCAGGCCGGCGCCAATCCCGCCGATAATACCCCCGATAATGCCGCCGTTCACCGACAGCACCCCGGCGATGACACCTGCGACAATCGACACCTCGTCCATGTCGGAAATCTGCTTGGCCGCCACGACCGCCAGCACGACCGGCAGCGCCTTGAGCATCAGGTCGAACACCTCGCTGAGTCCCTTCAGCGCCGGGATCTGGCTGATCGCCAGCACGATCGCCATGGCGATGAAGCCCGGCAGCGAGGACTGCATGATGCCCTTCAAATTGATCCGCCGCAGCGGGTTCCCCGCAGGTGCGGCGGATTTGTCCCCGGCACTTCCAAGCACCGGGATGTATTTGATCCCCCAGTATTTGCACAGGGACGTCATAAACGAAACAGCCCGCGTCCGGTTCGTCGTCCCGGTCGTACCCGACGTGGCGATGACGTTCGCCCCCTTGGAGCTGATCATCGCCATCGATGTTCCGCCGGTTCCCACGACGGGAATGCCCGCCTCTGCCGCGGCCTGCACCGCCTGCCGGTTGGACCCTTGCGGATCGGCGCTCATCACGATCAGCCCGTCGATGCCGCCGGACCGGATCCGGTCTGCCAGCTCCGCATCCGCTTCCGCCGCCGCCTCATTCGTATCTTTCAGCGTCCCTTCGTACCGCTTCGCCAGGCGCTGCTCATCCTCATTCCATCCGTACAGCACGGCGGCGGTGTGGTCCTTGGCGACGTCCATCGATTCGGATGCGGCAATGAACTGCACGAGGCCGATGTCCACGCCTGCGCTCTGACACTGCGCCTTGATCTCCCCGATCAGTTTCTCGGGATCCTTGCCGCCGAGGTTAAACAGGTTGCCTCCGCTGCTGCCTGCAATCGCTATTCGCTTCATCTCGTTCTCCTTGTTGTGTGGCTTTCATTCTTTATCTGATTACCGTATTACCATATTATAAGAGCAAAAGGTTAGGCCGACAACCGTTTTACCTTCAGAAAACAGGCCTCTCTCTGCATCACTGCTGGCACCCGGTAGTTAAGCTGTATCTGTGGTTCCTCATTTGGTTCGACGTTCGGCGGCATCTTCAACCGTCATCCACCTTCTCAAACTGCCCTTTACCCCTACGGCTGACCGGAGGCAGCAAAAAAAGGACACCCTGAAGGGTGCCCTTTCACCGAAGCTTATTCTTTTTATAACGAACCGTTAACAGCGTTTTCCGCCATTTTTATTGTCTCTCAAACAATCCATGCTTCTGGTCTTCTACCGCCATCTGCTTCACGACAAAATGCTTCTTCTTGCCGGTTGCGGTATACGGCAGCTCGTCAATGAACCGGTAGAAACGCGGTTTCTTGTAATTGGCCAGCATCGGATGATCGCTGCAGTACTTGTTCAGTTCTTTGGCTGTCAGCTCCGGATCCTCCTTGATCACGTAAGCGACGATCGATTCGCCGCGCAGCTCGTCCGGCGCGCCGACGACGACTGACTCCTTCACTTTCGGGTGCTGGTTCAGAATTTCTTCGATCTGCACAGGGTGGATATTTTCACCCGAGGAGACGATCATGTCATTTTTACGGCCGACCACGGTTACGAACTCATTCTCGTCCCAGGTTCCCATGTCCCCGATGTACACCCAGCCTTTATAAAAGACCCGCTCGCTTTCATTCGGGTTGTTCACATAGGCATACGTGGATTTGCCTGGAGACTTGACGATGATCTCGCCGACCTCGCTG
This sequence comes from Paenibacillus sp. SSG-1, assembly GCF_002224835.1. NCBI lineage: Bacteria > Bacillati > Bacillota > Bacilli > Caryophanales > Paenibacillaceae > Paenibacillus > Paenibacillus sp. SSG-1. Next base: position 6,592,205 of record NZ_MBRK01000001.1, on the reverse strand, counting down.
CCATCGCGGGCCACGACCTCATCCGGTTCCGCCCGTCTGTCCGGGTAGACCTTAACGACCGCGACATCGTCGTCGGTGCAGGAACGTCCGGCCGATCCCGCCATTTCCGGCAGATCGTAAGGACGGAGGAACGTGTTCCAGAATGCTTCCGACGTGCCGTAACCATTGAAAATATTCGGCGTCAGCGTCTCCTGGAATTTGATGCAGTCCTCCCGCTCCAGCGGCGCACCCATCGTCACGATGCCTTTTAATTTGGACAGATCCACAGGGTTTTTCTTTTGGGCGTCATAGAGCATTTTGAGCATAGGCGGCGCCCCGATCAGGAAGGTCAAGTTGTATTTCTCGGCGAGTTCCAGGCATGTTTTCGGATGGAAGTATCGTAGAATGACGATTTCGGCCCCCACATACAGGGATGGAGTCGGTCCTCCGGAATGAATGCCTCCGCGGTGGAACCAAGGGCTCATATTCATCGTCTTGTCGGTAGGATTGAGAGGAAAATGCATCGCCACGTCGTGGGCGGACAGGATGTCGTTAATGTTGTTGATTGGAACCCCTTTCGGCTGGCCGGTGGTTCCCGAGGTATACAGGCGTGTAATTTCATCGTAGATATGGGATGGCCGCTCGATGTCCGGGTTAAGCTCCGGCTTGTCCTGCACATAATCGCTGTAGGTGATGTGATCCGCAGGTGCCTCTTGATTGCCGTTCATATCGACCATCACGATCCGGCGGGGGCGGTGCTTGGCCATGGCCAGCGCCTGCTCGGCGGTTTCCTTGATTTCCGCATCGTAGATGTAGACGGCAGGCTTGCTGTCATCGAGGATGAACGCGGTTTCTCCGGGGGAGAGCTTGAAGTTGATCGGGCAGTTGATCGCGCCGATTTTTTGCGGAGCCAGGTAGCTGAATACGAATTCGGCCGAGTTGAGCAGCTGATACACAATGACCTCATTTTTGCCGACTCCGTCTCCGAGCAGGGCATGCGCAAGGCGGTTTACCTCCCCGTTCAGCTGGGCATAAGTCCAAGTGCGCTCCCGCACCGGATCGGTCAAGGCCGGACGACCGGCAAACCGGTGCACGTTCCGCATAAATCCGTTGATATACGTAAACTCATTTTCAAATGTATCTTTAAACATCCGAACATCATAGGTAAATTGTTGTTCCATGGTACCCATCTAACTTCCTTCCTTCATATTTAAAATCAAACCTTTGTGAGACTTCGAAAAGCGGAACCGGGCCTTTTCCCGTCCGCTTCATGAATTGTTTCCTTCGTATTTCCCAACGATCAGGGACGTGTTTTGTCCGCCAAAGCCAAAAGAATTGGACATCGCGATACGGACCTTCGCCGCTCTCGCCTCATTCGGCACATAATCCAGATCGCATTCCGGATCCGGCTGCTCGTGATTGAGCGTCGGCGGAACGATCCCTTCGCGGATCGCCTGAATGCAGGCAATCAGCTCCGTGACGCCGCCCGCCCCCATCAAGTGGCCGGTTGCCCCCTTGGTCGAGCTGACCGGGATTCGGCCCGCCCCTTCGCCGAACACGGCTTTCAGAGATTTGGTTTCGATCCGGTCGCCTAGCGGTGTAGACGTTCCGTGCGCGTTAATATAATCCACGTCGGACGGAGTCAGCCCGGCCTGTTCCAGGGCCTGTTCCATGCACCGCACTTCCCCGGCTCCTTCAGGCTCCGGCGAAGTCACGTGGTAGGCGTCCGAGCAGTTGGCGTGGGCGAGCAGCTCAGCCTTAATGCCGGCTCCCCGGCTCTCGGCCGATTCGAGCCTTTCCAGAATGACCGCGCCGGCTCCCTCGCCCATCACGAACCCGTCGCGATCGAGGTCAAACGGCCGGCTCGCTTTGGCCGGATCGTCATTCCGGGTCGACAGCGCCCGGGCCGACGCCAGGCCGGCGTCCATCAGTCCGCACAGGATGGATTCCGCGCCGACGGCCACGACCGCATCCGCTTGTCCGGACTGCAGGAGCATGGAAGCCATGCCGATGGCGTCCGCACCGGAAGAGCAGGCGGTGTTGACCGTATAACTCGGGCCTTTGAAGCCATATGCGATCGAAATTTGGGCTGCAGCAATGTTGCCGAGGATTTTGGGAACCAAATACGGGCTCACGCGGGCGCTTCCCGTTCCGGTCATCTGCTCCTGCGCCGCCGCTGCCGTCGTAATGCCTCCCAGCGCCGTTCCCAGCACGATGGCCACCCGCTCGGGCTTCGCATCCAGCTTACTGTCCGCCAGCGCTTCCTGGGCTGCCACCAGGGCAAACTGCATGAAAATATCGGTTTGTCCGGCTAACTTTTTCGGTATGTAGTCCGTAGGGTTAAACGCTTTGACTTCCGCTGCGATCTTGACCGGCAGCTCCGAGGCATCAAACCGCGTAATACTTCCGATCCCGCTGCTTCCTTTCAAGAGATTGCCCCAGTAGGCCGGCACGCCGATGCCGATCGGGGTTACGGCCCCCATACCTGTAATCACTACGCGCTCCTTCACTCCGAAAGCACCTCCTCTCTATTTTTGCCGCAAAATATATCATCCTTGCTTGTAGATTATGCTTGGGCTGATGGCTTGCCTGCCAACGCGCCGCTCCATGTGCTGCTGATCTGCTTCCACAACTCCGGGAAACGCTTCTCCACGTTAAAAGGAAGACCCTGGTCATCCACATATGTGTGGGACGTCGTCCCCTCGCACGCCAGCTTTCCGTCCTGCTTCAGCACCTGATAGGTGAACGTCATCCGGCTCCGTGACAGGGCTGTCAGCGACGTGCGGACCGTAACGGGCTCCTCCGGGCGGAGCATTTTTTTATAATCACAATCCGCCTTCAGGCAAACCAGCGAAATGCCGTTACCATGAAAGGTTTCCATGTAAGGAAATCCGTATACGTGCATGAATCTCATGCGCCCGTTCGTGAACCAATCAAAAGCTTTGGCGTAATAGGAGATTCCCGCCGCATCGCAGTCCCCCCAGGTCACAACCATCTCCATGTCATTGCTGGGAAAAGAATCTGCCAATTTCGCTCCCTCCTTTCGCTCGTGCTATTTTTCACACTGAACATTATACTCCGATTATTAAAAATAAAAAGTAATTTGCTAACTTTTATAAGGTGGCCCACTCTTTACCTGTGATTCCAATCCACAATTGGATCCGTGGTCCATTCAAGGATTGCCCTGCCGGCAAGTTTTCAAACCGCGAAAATTTTGATTGAAATACGCCTGATAATCACTACAATTCAGATTAGGCTTATTGGTTATTATTTCATGTTCAATTGGGGGAAATATGTTGAGAAATACGTTGATGAAAGTCCTCTCGTCCGCGGCGCTGCTCAGCGCCATCGCCGTACCCGCCGTTAGTGCGGAAACCGCCACCACCCCGTTCTCGGATATCGCCGGATCCTACGCCAAGGATGCCATTAACGAGTTAGTCGAAAAGGGCATCGTTAACGGAAAAGGTGACGGCAAGTTCGACCCTACCGGAAAAATTGAAAGACAGGATTTTGCCATCATCCTTGCCAAGGCACTAGGTCTGGACGTTTCCAGTACACCAACGTCGCCGACTTTTTCGGACGTACCTTCAGACAGCTATGCCTATGCTTCTGTCGAGGCCGCCGTCAAGGCGGGGCTGATCAAGGGGCAGGGAAACGGAACTTTTGGCACCGGCTCCAATTTGTCGCGCCAGGATATGGCGGTCCTGTTCGTTCGCGCTCTGGGTGTCGATGCACAGGGGAAAGGCTCCATTTTAAAATTTTCCGACGCGAGCTCCATTTCTGACTATGCCAAGGATGCCGTCGCCGTAGCGGTTGGGTTCGGATTGTTCAATGGAGGCACCGACGGCAAATTTGATCCAAAAGGCGGTGCGGCAAGAGAAGAAGTGGCGCTGGTGGCGAGCCGTTTTTTTGACGCCAAGGAGATTATAGACAGCCAAACGCCGCCTTCGCAGCCGGATCCAGCTCCAACTACGCCGCCGGAACCGGCCAAGCCAGCCACTCCGACACCTCCGGCAACCTCTGTGCCATCTTCATCGGGCGGGAGCAGCAATAGCGGGGGCGGCTCTAATGGGAATAATGGCGGCAGCACGCCTAGCCAGCCGGAAACGTCAGCACCGGCGGTTACCTTGGTGTCTTCGTCTCCACTAAATATTGGAGATCCGATCCTATTCCGCAGCAGCAAAGAGGGCGATGTGTATGTGGTGCCATATGATACAAATCCAACGAGTAAGGCCGATCTAGAGGCCCTCTCCTATTACATTAAAGAATCTGTTCTTTCTGCCAATCAATCGATTCAAATCGGAACTTACCAACTGCCAGTCGGCGAGTATAAGCTGTATGTCGTAGACTCTGATGGGCGTATGTCAGCTCCGTCTTCTAAAGTCGTTCTTCAGGATAATCCCAAGATCGCTTTAACGAATGAAGGGGAGTCCTTCTTCCACTTAGGTAAGGAAGGTGCCGTTCTTAAAAATTTTTTCAATACGGGTACTCCTTCAAGAACAAACAGAAATATTAACGATTGGATTCAGGTAAAGTGGCACGGAAAGTCTTTAGATATAATTTATAATTCAACGCAACACAATTTCAAAGTCTTTGAAGATGACAATCGGGTAGGCACATTGGAAGTAAGCTCTGAATCTTCCGTAATTTCTATTGAGCCTACTGAAGATGGGTTGCATATCCGGCCAACCGAAGAGGCCAATGAAACAATAAAAGCTGATTTGCAGTTTACCTTAAAGAGTTACAGTAGAGAGGAAGAAACTCAACAAGAGTTAGGCCATGTTGATTTGCCAATCCATTTTGACTTCACAGCCCCGACGGTTACCGAGGCAACTTACCAAGACGGTGAACTCACCGTGAAGGTGGATCAGGAGCTTTATCAAGTGGAAGGTTCCCCGATCAGTATCAGAATCAGCTATTCCCCAAGTGGCCAATTCGGTATGAATGATGTATTCTTTCTTCAAGATGAAGAGTTTGGAGTTTCTCTAAGTGAAGATCACAGGCTTTTTACTATAAAAATAACCGAATCGGCGCTTAACGTTCTGCCTTTTAGCGAAACGGGAAAATTCCGCCTGATTATCTCAGGACTTAGAGACGAGACTGGCAACCAGTCCGAAGAAGAAACCTACGACGTGAACATATCCAACCTCGACCCAGACCCCATTTCCGAAGGCGAATAACGCACACAAAAAACGGCCAACATCTTTGGCCGTTTTTCCATTTACCCCTCCTGCCCCACAACTTTCATCCTCAGCAGCCGGGTTCGGGTCACCATCCCTGCGCTTTCCAGTGTCCTCTTGGACGCCTCGTTGTAATACCAGCAGCCGCTTAGCGGCCGGATTCCCTGTGCGTGGCACCAAGCTTTCAGCCACAAAATAATCTTTCGCCCTACTCCCTGATGGCGGTACGACTCGTTCGTAAACATACCGATACTGGCGGTGCCTTCGATCAAGGCCGAGCGCTCCACAATGCCGACTCCCAGCAGCTCACTGCCACGATAACAGGTAAAGAGCTCTCCCTTTTGAATGCGTAATGCGACAGAACCCAGAAAGTCTCCGCATACCCGCTGGATGTCCTCCAGATCGGCAAGCTCTGCGGGACGTAACATGCCCGGGTCCGAACCTGGATCACTCGTCAGGTCTAACCCGCTGTCCTGAAAGAAATAGGCCTGCTTGGCGATAGCCATATCATGGTCCAGTGCCAAGCTGAGCAGCAGCTCATCTCCCGTCGACACGAACACCTCACTCACCTGATGCTCTTCCAGCACCCGCCGCAGCAGGACCTGCGCATGCCTCTGATGAGGCCGCCGCAGGTAAAACTGCGTCAGCAGACTGTGATCATGAATGGCGTAATATCCGATCGACGCGTTTTCAGACAGGATGATATAAAATTGCGAGGCCAGAATATACTGCTCGTGAAAGCTATCAAACGGTGAAGACAGACCTTTTATGTATTCCTCCAGAAGTTCTCGTATTTCTTCGATCCCACACTCTCTGGTGTCCATGCACGAAACACCCCTTCCAACCATCTTTTTCCTTCATTTTACATCGGCTTCCCGCTGGGCGAAACTACAAAAAAAGCCATTCCCACACGGAATGGCCTTGTGTTCCACAGAACTTCTGAAAGTATCTCATGCGGCTCGCCCCCGCTAGATTTTAAATGCCCCCATCAAGGGCATAATCATCTGCAGCATATTCATGCCCACCCGAATATTCGGGATAATCTGGCCGAACATGCCCATGATTCCTCCGGGTTGACCATCCGCTTGGCGCTGCGCATTTCCCTGACGACCGCCGCCAAACAAAGCGCTCAAGATGCCGGATACCTGCACTTCTTTATCCCGTGTCGGCGGGCCTGTCATCTTCGACCGTCCTCTGGCCGCGGACAGTACAACCTGCCCGTTCTCAATACCCGTTACGTAGCCCACATACTGCGTACCATCCTTGAGTACTACCCAAACCGGCTGCCCCAGCAACTGGGCGGCTTGTTTAGGATCGACAACATACTCCTGCTTCATGAATCTCACCTCGCTTCTCAGCTATCTGATCCGCCCGCCAATCCCTTGCCTCCGATCCATACCGCATAAGACAATACATCGCCGAACTCTTCGTAGAACTGATGATTCCTTTGCAGCAGCTGCAGCGCTGCCGGATCGTCCAGCCACTCCATATCGAACATTTGGTATGGATCAAAGGATATGCTCACTCCCTGCTCCTGCAGCGAAGCCAAACGGTCCGAAGGAAGCCGCGCCTCCAGACTGCGGAAACCCGCCTGCTTCAATAGCTGCTCCCATTCTTCCAAGGAAGGAATGTCCAGGGCACCGTATAGCTCCTGCGACGCTTCCTTCAGCCCCGGATGGTCCTGCTTCCGGACCATTTCCCGGTCGTATAACAATCCGCCGTCCTTGAGCACGCGGTGATATTCCTTCAAGGCAGCCGGAATGTCCACAAATAAGGTAACCGATTCGACAAAAACGACATCGAACCCGCCGGCTTCAAACGGAAGTGAGGCGGCATCCGCTATCCGGAAGTCGACCTCCACCTCCATAGCCTCGGAACGCCGGCGGGCTTTTCCGATCATGCCATGATGTACATCTACAGCGGTTACCCGGTAGCCCATTTTCGCCAAGTGACAGGCCGTTCTCCCGGTTCCGCAGCCTACCTCCAGAATATTCGCCCCGGCCGGTATGGCATCACGCTCAAGGAGTGCCAAGGTGCTGTCAAAGCCGCCTGGATGAGCAGCCCCTTCACCCAGCGCAGCCAACATATCAAAGTACTTCAACGTTTTTCGCCTCCATCAGGCACTCCGTCCGGTCTTCGGCCCGCCATGGCGGACGGACAGGTCTCCCGTTTTCCTTTTAAAAAAATGACCCCTGCATTCCCTATCGTCTGCAGAGATCAGTTCAAATCCAGCGAAGCGCCAGTATATATATCGTCTATTCTATTTAGATGAAGAGGAACGGTATCAGGAATAATAAAGCAATGGAAGTCCAGGCCAAAGCCCCGTATCCCGGCGGGTAACCGTAACCGTAGCGACCGCCATAGCCGCCGTAAGGACCGTATCCCGGGTAGCTGGATGTCTTGGCTTTTTGCTGCAGCTCGCTTAGCTGCTTGCTGGCTTTTCCGGGGTTCGTGGACAGAATGGTCGCACGGGGAGCAGCGTCGCCGAGCTCCAGTCCATGATCCGAAACTCCCTTAATCGTGCCATACACTTGCGTACCATCCTTAAGAACCGCACAAACGTGCTTACCGACATACGATCTGCACGTCTCGGCCGATGGTGATTGGATCAGCATCATGCCTATTCCTCCTTCCCACTTCATTCCTTTATCCTATTCACCTGCATCCGAAGTCGAAAGGGGAATATGACCATTTATAGGGAGCCCTCACCAGAAAGGCCTTGAAGCCCATATTCATGTCATCCATGTTCCGGTTATAAAAAAGAAACCCGCGTCTCCTAAAGACGGGGTTTCTGGTCAGCTCCTCTGCCAGTTCATCTGCCGGGTGAGCGCTTGCCGGCCTGCGGATAACCTGCCCCCGCATCCTGCAGCGCCCGGTCGATCTGCTGCTTGATAATGTCCGCATAGACGGTTTGGTTCATCTCCAGCAGGCTGGGGTACAGCAGATCCACCAGCTCGCGGATTGTCGTCAGTGCGGCGGAAAGTTCGCGGATCCGCATCGTCACGGCTCCCCCGCCAGAAGGGGGCTTCACCGCGGAACGTTTCCGCTCCGGCTCCTTTAAATCCTCGTGCAGCCTTTGGAGCTGCTCCGTCACCATCTGGAACTCCCGGCTCTGACAGATACAGACGATATGTCCTGTCCCTACTTCGTCCCAGGACTGATAGACGTCAACCAAAGCAAGCGGGGCGGAACGGGTCTTCATAATTAGCTCCACCTTCACGTTAGCATGGGAAGGAGCAATGTAGGCCGTCGCTTTGCCCACCGAGCCCTCGTCGATCAGATCGAGCAAGGAGCCGGCTTCAGCGAATATTGCTTCGGCCTGACCGGAGGCGGTTAAAATATGATAATCCCGGTCAATGCAAAAATAAGGGACCGGTATTTGCGTCATGTCCATGGACGGTCATTACCTCACGATCTGCTGTTTCGCATCAGCGAATAAATAGGAATCGATCCAATCGTTTAATTCGAGTAACGTTGGCACAAACACGGCCTGATCGGCCAAACGCTGATCAATTCCGTACGGTTCGATCACACGGCCCCCAATAATGACCGCAGGACTGCCAGGCAGGCTCCCGAGCGCGTTAACATACTGCTTTAACTTGGGTAAATGATACACGATGGAGACCGAAAGGCCGATCACATCGGGCTTCCAGTGCATGGCGCCAAGAAGGGCGTCCTTCAGGGGCAGATTCGGGCCGTAAAACCGGGCGGCGAACCCGCGCTCTTCGAAGAGGGCCGATACCATTTTCAGACCGAAATAGTGCGCTTCTTCTTCTACACACAGAAACATGCCTCTTTTTCCATTGGGCTGTTCCGGCTTCACTAGTGCGGCATACCGGGTCATCAATATATCGCAGACGCCTGAGGCCAGATGCTCATCAGCCACCGTGATTAAATTTTGCTCCCACAGCGAACCGACGTATCGCATGGCCGGCGCCAGCCACTGCTCGTAGATATACAGGCTGTTCCTGCCGGACTCAACTTGTTCCACAAGGCTGTCCCAGCATTCTTCTGTCCTTCCGCCAATCATTTGTTCAGCGAGCTGTTCCATGCCCATATTCATGCAGCGGCAGCCTCCTTTTCCGTCGGTTATAGATATAACAATGTATATATCAGTCTTATATACTATCATCCATACGAACAGAAGGGAATGTAGATTCAACACAGGTTTTGTCGAATTTGACGACCTTGGGCCTGTTCCTCTACGATGAACACAAATAAAAAATGAAAGACTTGAAAACTTTGGGAGATTATACCCATGATCTTTATTATAATATAATTAGCCCTCATCTGAGAGGCAAGGAGGAACATGCATGTATATCGTTCACTCAACTGTCGTTGTCCCCGCCGATAAGGCCGACGAAGTTATCCATATTTACAACCACAGATCCAAGTTGGTGGATCGGGCCCCAGGCTTTCACTCTTTCATGCTGCTGCAGAATGAACGCAAGCCTCATGAGCTGACGGTACAAATCACTTGGGAAACCAAGGAGGACTACCTCCGCTGGGCCAGGGGGGAAGATTTCAAGCGGGTCCATGAGCTGGAGAAGCAGTACCCGGATCAGGAGCTGGCAGCGATCATCCCACAGGTCAGCAAGTACAAGGTGGTCGCCCAATGAAACAAGCCGGCACTTACGAACGATTAATCGATCGGGTGACCCAGCTGATTTACGAAGCCGACCCTTCACTCATGGACCGGTACGGCGAGAAAGGAGTGCAGAAATGCAAGGATGATAATGTGCACCACATGCGTCATCTGGAAACGGCACTCGAACTTGGCGATTCACGGGTATTTAGCGATTATGTCGTGTGGCTGAATGGTATTCTGAACACTTACGGCATGCAAACGCGTACGCTGACGGATAACTTTCGATACCTTCAGCAATCTCTTTCCACAGTGGATGAATTGGACGAGCCCACCAAGCGGGCCTTCGGCCAGTACCTAACCGATGCGATAAATCGGCTTGAAGCAGATCAAGATTGATTGCCTTTCAAGAATGATAACGGAAGGGGTAGACGCGGATGAACGGGAATGGACGTAATGAACTGCAAGCTGCAGCACCGGTATCGACACAAGAACTGACGCTCGTCAATAAGGATACACAGGAATTGGACCCCAGCTTTGTAGTGGGTCTGGGTGCATCAGCCGGAGGACTGGAAGCATTGGAGACTTTCTTTGACCAAATGCCGACAGACACGGGGATGGCCTTCATTGTCGTTCAGCACCTTTCTCCGGATTACAAAAGCCTGATGGACGAGATTTTGCGCAAATACACTTCCATGCCCATTCGCGAAGCCAAGCACGGCATGAAAATCAACGCGAATCATATTTATTTGACCCCTCCACGTAAAATCCTCACCGTTATGGAAGGACGACTGCAGCTGACCGATTCCATTCCGCCTGCAGCCCTGCACCTGCCGATCGATATGTTTTTCCGCTCACTTGCCATGGCCTACGGCACCAAAGCCGTAGCCGTGATTATGTCCGGGACCGGTACCGACGGTTCACGGGGAATACATGACATTAAGGAAGCCGGGGGACTCGTCATTGTTCAAGACAGTCAATCGGCTAAATTTGACGGAATGCCCAGCAGCGCGAGACTGTCCGGTAACGCTGACGTCGTGCTGGCCCCGAAAGAAATGACCGAAAGGCTGATGCAGCACGTGCATGGCGCAGAGTACGAGAGCATGACTACGGTCCGGGAAACCATTACGACCGAGCAATACATTCAGCTCATTTTTGAGAAAATCCGCCAGGACTGCGGCGTGGATTTTACCTATTACAAACGAAACAGCGTGCTGCGGCGGATCGAGCGGCGGATGGCCATTCATAACGCCCCATCCATGGCGGCTTACATGACCTATCTTGAGGAACACCGTGAGGAGCTGCAGGCGCTGCGAAAGGATCTCCTGATCGGCGTTACCAATTTTTTCAGAGATCCCGAAGCGTTCCAGAACATTTATGACAAGGTACTCCCGGAGATTTTCGAGCGCAAAAGCCTCTCCAAGGAAATCCGCGTGTGGGTGGCGGGGTGCTCGACGGGGGAGGAAGCCTACTCGATCGCGATGCTGCTGCGCAAATATGCGGATACGCTGGATGAGCCCTATCTTATAAAAATTTTCGCCACCGACCTGGACAAGGAATCGATTGAATACGCCAGCCAGGGCATTTATACGCAGAGCAACATCAGCCATCTTTCGGAAGAAGATCAGGAGCGCTTCTTTATTAAGGACGACGATATGTTCCAGGTGAGCAAAGACATCCGCAAGATGGTTGTGTTCGCTCCGCAGAACATCATCAAGGACCCTCCGTTCCGGAATCTCGACCTGATCACCTGCCGGAACATGCTGATTTACCTGCAGCCGGAAATGCAGCAGAAGGTGCTGTCCCTGTTTCATTTTGCGCTGAATCCGGAAGGCTTCTTGTTCCTTGGGCCCAGCGAAACGATCGGGCGCTTTGCGGGACAGTTCGATTTTGTGGATCGGCGCTGGAACATTTTCTCCCACAAGAACGGAAAAGCCGAAACGGAATCGCGGCTGTTTTCACTCGAAGGGCGAATTTCACAGACCCAGTCCTACCGCAAAACCACGCCCCCTCCGGCTGCTGTCCGCGACCCGGCAACGCCTAAACGTCTGGACGATCTGCAGGGGGCGCTGGTCGAGGAGCATATTCCGCCCGGCATGATCGTGGACCAGAACAACGATGTCATTCACCTGAATGGAGCGATCAACGATTATCTCATGCTTGCCCAAGGCAAGCCCAGCTGGAATTTGTACAAAATGATCGACCCGAACGTATCCGTCGCGGTATCGGCCGCCGTCCAGAAGGTCCGGCAGGAGCGGCGGGGCGTCGTCTACCACTCGCTCGGCATCGCTACCAACGCAGGCGAAACGGTAGTGGACCTGCACATTCGGCCGTTTTCGCTAAAGAATAAAGCGTTTGATAAATACGTGCTTATCCTGTTCATGGACCCTGAGGAGCCGGAGGCCGCGGCGCAAATGGTCCTGGAGCCGTTTGAAATCGACCGCAACGTCAGCTCCCGGATCATTGAGCTGGAGCAGGCGCTCCTCATGGCGGAGGAATCCCTTCAAGCCACCGTCGAGGAGCTCGAGACATCCAACGAGGAGCTGCAGGCGACAAACGAAGAGCTCGTGGCCGCGAACGAGGAGCTGCAGAGCGCCAACGAAGAGCTGCAGTCGGTGAATGAGGAGCTGGTGACCGTCAACACGGAATACCAGTTTAAAATCCAGGAGCTCACCGACGTGAACAACGACATGAACAACTTTCTGGTCAGCACGCGCATCGGCACCATTTTTCTGGACAAACGGATGTGCATCCGCCGCTTTACTCCGGCCATCACGAAGGAGATCAACCTGCTGGAGGTCGATTACGGCAGGCCGATCGAGCATATCTCCCACCATTTTAAATACGATACGCTGGTGGCCGATGCGAAGCAGGTGCTGCAATCGCTCGTTCCTTTTGAGAAAGAAATCCAGAGCCAGGACGGCACTTGGTACAGCATGCGCATCCTGCCGTACCGTACGGAGCAGAATTTCATCAGCGGGGTCGTGCTGACGTTCGTGAACATCACGGATCTCAAGGCGGTAAATGAAGAGCTGACCAAGCTCAGCTACGCCGTCGAGCAAAGCCCGAGCATCACTGTTATTACCGACGTCGGCGGATCGATTGAGTACGTGAATCCGAAATTCACCGAGATTACCGGATTCAGCCTGTCCGAGTCGCGGGGAAACAGTCTGAAGGCTTTTTGCAAGACGTCTGAGGGAAGTCCCACGGTCGATCTGATCATGGAAACGGCCAAAAACTGCGGTATCTGGAAAGGCGAGCTGAACAGCACCAAGAAGAACGGGGAATTGTACTGGGAATCGGTGAAGCTCATTCCGATTAAGAACAAGAAGGGCGAGATCATCCACTTCGTCAAACTGTCCGAGGATATCAGCGAGCGCAAGCAGGCGGAGGAGATGCTCCGCAAGACCGAGATGCTGTCGGCCGTCGGCCAGCTGGCTGCAGGCATCGCCCACGAAATCCGCAATCCACTGACCGCGCTGAAGGGCTTCACGAAGCTGATGTCCAACAAGGGGACGGGCAACGAATCCTATATAGGGATCATGCTGAACGAGCTGAACCGCATTGAGCAGATCGTCAGCGAGCTGTTAGTGCTGGCGAAGCCGCAGGCGGTCGATTTTGTCCAAATGGACCTGGAACCCATCCTGCATGACGTTATCATGCTCCTGGAATCGCAGGCCAACATGAACAACGTAGAGATGAACATCGACCTGAAGCCGGGCATGAGGGTGGTCTGCGTCGAGAACCAGCTCAAGCAGGTATTCATCAACGTGCTGAAAAATGCGATTGAAGCGATGCCGCGCGGCGGCGAGGTGAACATCCAGGCCAGCCTGAGCGACAACCACAACATCATCGTGCGGTTTGCCGACAACGGCTCCGGCATTCCGGAGAGCAAGCTGGCGAAGCTGGGCGAGCCGTTCTATTCGACGAAGGATAAGGGAACGGGCCTCGGCCTGATGGTCAGCTACAAAATCATCGAGAATCACCAGGGATCGATCCGTTTTGAAAGCGTTGAAGGCGAAGGAACGACGGTCACCATCACGATTCCGGGCGTAGCGTAAGGGGAAAGTGGGGCTGGCATCCTCAGCCTGAGCATAAAAAAAGAGGGGGACAAAACCCCCTCTTTGTTGTGATTATTGAAATGTGTGGTCATGCAGCAGCTGGCGGCACTGAAGCGCTGCGTTAAGCCGTTTGCTCAGGGCACCCGTGTGCCCGCGGCTTGCTATCACTCCTGAGCACACTTGCCCTCTGCCCGGTTCGCCAGCCGTGTGATTCCTTCCGCTGCTCTCAGGATCGCGAGCCCCCGGCTGCAGGCCTTACTCCTTCGGTTCGCCCGCGGCTTCCCATTTCGCAATCTCCTCGCGAACGAGCGGCGCCACCTCGGTCCCGAGCAGCTCAATGGCGCGCATCACGAGATGATGCGGCATGGAGCCGACCGGCACGTGCAGCATAAAGCGCGTAACGCCCACGTTTTTGCGGAGATGGATGATCTTCCGGGCGACCGTCTCCGGATCGCCGACGTACAGGGCGCCTTCGAAGCTGCGGGCGTTGTCGAAGCTGTTGCGGTCATAATGACCCCAGCCCCGCTCCCGTCCCAGCACATTCATGCTGTACTGGGTGGAAGGGAAGAACAGGTCGGCGGCTTTCTCCGTATCCTCGGCGATAAAGCCGTGCGAATGGGAGCCCACCGCCAGCTTCGACACGTCGTGGCCCGCGTGGGCAGCCGCCCGCTTGTACAGCTCCACCAGCGGCGCAAACTGCGTCGGTCTGCCTCCGATAATGGCCAGCACCAGCGGCAGGCCCAGGAGGCCGGCACGGATGACCGACTCCTGGTTGCCCCCGCTGCCGATCCAGACGGGCAGCGGATCCTGAACAGGGCGCGGATACACGCCCAGGTTGTGAATCGCCGGGCGGTGGCGGCCCTCCCAGGTCACCTTTTCCGAAGACCGGATTTTGAGCAGCAGCTCCAGCTTCTCGTCAAACAGCTCGTCGTAATCGTTCAGATCGTAACCGAACAGCGGGAACGATTCGATAAAGGACCCCCGGCCCGCCATAATTTCGGCGCGTCCGTTTGAAATTCCGTCGACCGTAGCAAAATCCTGAAAGACCCTCACCGGGTCGGCCGATGACAGCACCGTGACCGCGCTGCTGAGCCGGATTCGCCGGGTCTGCGGCGCAGCCGCCGCCAGCACGAGCGCCGGCGAGGACGCGGCATAGTCCTTCCGGTGATGCTCACCTACTCCGAATACGTCCAGCCCCACCTGATCGGCAAGCACAATTTCCTCCACTACTTCGCGCAGACGCTGCGCGTGGCTGATGACCTCACCCGTCTCTACGTCCGGTGTCGTTTCCACAAAGGTACTGATGCCTATTTCCATGGGATCCCCCTAGTTCAATAGATTGGTATACTCGAACCGACCGCCGCAGCGGCCCATTTTTTCTTAATTGCGTATATCTTTATATTGAACTATTTTTGGGTCCATTTCAAGTCTTCCCGCAAAAATCCCCATTCGCCTTCCTGCTTCAACCCCGGTCAACGTGCGACGGTTCTAAAATACCGATACACCCGGTCCAGCTTCGCCTCATGCTTGCCCTTGGGACTTTCCATATTTCCGAACTCAAAAAATTTGACCCGCTTGATGCCCACGAACCGGAACAGCGCCTTCCGCATCAGCACTTTGTGTGCGTTATTCAGCCAAAACAGAGGATATAGTGCCGGCCCTTTCATGGAGGAGATGCATACGACCGATCTGCCCTTCAGCAGCCCTTCCGGCAGCAACCCTCCCTTGTCCCTGTATGCGAAGCCCGAAGCAAACATCTGGTCGATGAATCCGAGCAGCATGGCCGGCGGCCGGCCCCACCAAATCGGGTAGACCAGGACGATTTTATCCGCCCACAGCAGCATCTCCCGATACTTCTCCAGCGCTGGGTCCTTGTGCATATCCCGTCTCCGTTTGGTCTCATTAAAGATCAGAACCGGATTAAAGCCCTCTTCATAGAGGTCGAGCGTCCGGATTTGCGAAACCGCCGGATTCTCACGGCTGCCTTCCAATACTTTCTGCAGAAACGAGTAACTTAAGCTTTGATGATTCGGATGCGTGTAAATGACCAGTACCTTCATCGTGCCACCCCATTTACTTATCATTTGATAACCAAATCCTACCACGCAGTCCTTTTGGTTGTCAAATGATAATTGTTTATTGATAATAATTTTGATATGTTCGTGAGGAAGAGGTGGTGACATCATGGATGAAAATAAGCTTTTTGACAAGTTTATTGCCTTTACGGCAGCCGTGCATCAGGTCAAGCACGAAATGACTCAAGGCATCAAACCCGAAGGTATTACGCCGGTCCAGTACAGCATGCTCGAATACATCGCCGTAAGCCAGCCGGTGACCTTGAGCCAAATCAGTGACTGCCAGCAGATGTCCATGCCGAATACGAGCCGGGAAATCAAGAAGCTGTGCGACAAGCAGTTATGTGAAAAATACGATGACCCCAGTGACCGGCGCAAACAGTATGTCCGCCTGTCCGGCGAAGGGGATCGTGTGATGAAAGAGGCCTTCGGCCACATCGGCGCGCGGTTCCTCACCCGGCTGCAGGACGCTTCCGAGAAGGATCTGCAAGAGATCGTTCATGCGATGGACGTGCTGCACTCCCGGGTGTTTTATACAGATAAATGATGATATGAAACGGCCGTATGATCTCAGGATCATGAAGACAGGGTCCTTTCCATGCAAGCGAAAAAGGCGCCTGTCTCCAGGCACCTTTTCATAAACGAAGTATATATTCTCGGCAAGTCTGCTGCCTTCTGCCTTACCCTTTAATCCGCTCAGCCGCTTCCTGCAGGGCTTGAACCACTTTATCGCACCAGCTGTCGAACTCAGGATCCTCGGTCTGGTGCTCGGGATGGGCCAGAATATACTGCACCGTCTCCTTAATCCCCTGATCCACCCGTGTGGTCGCCGCAAAATCGGGAACGAGCCGCTTCAATTTGGCATTGTTAAAGACAACCGTGTTGGCCTTGTCTCCCAGCAGGCTGCCCCTGAAATCCTCCTTGCTGCAGGCATCGAGAAACTCGGATGCGACATGAACCGCATTCAGCTTCACGCCCAGAGCGTCGGCGATGATCTCGTAAATCTGGTTCCAGGTGACCGATTCATCCGATGTAATGTGCACGGACTCGCCGATCGCATGGATGTTGCCCATCAGGCCGATAAAGCCTTTGGCAAAATCCCGGTTATGTGTCATCGTCCACAGCGACGTACCGTCTCCGTGAATAATGACGGGCTTGTTCTCCAGCATCCGTTTCGCCACCTGCCAGCTGCCCTTGCTGCCATGCACGCCAAGCGGTATCGAGCGCTCATCGTACGTATGGCTTGGCCTTACGATGGTGACCGGAAAGCTCTGCTCGCGGTACTGCTTCATCAGGTAATCCTCGCAGGCGATCTTGTTCCGGGAATACTCCCAGTATGGATTGGATAGCGGAGTTCCTTCGGTGATGAGGTAATCGGATAAAGGCGACTGGTATGCCGAAGCCGAACTGATGAACATAAACTGCTTCGTACGGTCCTTGAACAGGCGGTAATCCCGCTCCAAATGCTCCGGCACAAAGGCGATAAAGTCGGCCACCACGTCAAACTGGAGATCGGCGATCAGACCGGCCACCTGCTCCTCGTTGTGGATATCGGCTTGGATGATATGAGCCCCTTCCGGCAGGGCATCATTCCGGTGTCCGCGGTTCAGCAGATACAGCTCGCAGCCCTGCGCAAGCAGCTGCTTCGTAATGGCGGCACTGATCGTTCCCGTTCCTCCAATAAATAGCGCTTTCATAAAAAGACACCTCCATCAAGATGGTCTAGAAACTTTTGGATTCCTTAAGCCCATCCTAACGATAACACGGGAAGGCCCGCCAGACAATCAAGAGAAGTAACGACGCAGGCTCTTTTTCATCTCTGCTTTCCGTGCGGCAAACTGTTTGTGCCGATGGCCGTTGGCCCCCGAAGGGTGGGGAAAGCCCCATAGGCACTGCCCGGCGTCCATCACTCCCTGCTCGGCCAGAAGCCGGAGGACGCTTTCCACGGCTATTCCAAGCGGAATGATGAAGGGGCGATCCGGAAAAACGTTCAGCTCTTCGGTGATGCTGGCTAGCGCCGTGTCCCTTAGACTTGGAGTCCCCAGCAGACTCGGGCGGCTGCCGTTGTAATTGGCCCGGTTGACGAAGACGGGATAGCGGAGCACCGAACTGGTATGCAGCAGCTCCCGCTCTGTGCCAAATAAAGCCTCACTCGTGCGGATCCCCAAATACTCCGGCATCCCCAGCTCGTCCAGCATGGAGATCAGGTTCGCGCGCAGACTGCCGGCAAAGCTGGCCGCATCCTTCGCCTTCCGGCACACCGCCTCATCGCCCAATCCTTGATCCATGGCATGCCACGCCGCTTCATAAGCGATTCTCATCTGTGTAAAGCCCGGGGTCAAGCCCACGATAAATAGGCTCGCGGATGAATGAACATAATCATTATGCGGAGCGTAAAATGTCTCTACAAGGCCGTCTGACGATAGACGCAGTTCCGGAATCAGAAGCTCCTCCCGGGTGAGCCGTCCATCTGCCGGCAGCGACCGAATGGCGCGTCGGAACGTGCTCAAGGCGCTTGATAACAGCAATATCATCCCTCCAGTTATGCCAGAACGCGGGGATATGTTCGCCTGCTGTGCATACCTGATCCCGAACATTCTCGGAAGCGGCTCCCCCGCTTATTATCCTTATCCTTACCCCGCCGGTTAGGACCCATCCCCTGCAATCACCTCCAGCGAGTTCCCCAGGGACTGCAGCAGGTTGCCGGCGACCATCATGTCGTTCACTTTCTTGCTTGATGCAGAGCTTCTCAATCTGGCGGTTAGTTCTGCCTGTGCGGCATTGGCAATCGCCTGCATCGCATTGCCGATAAGCTGCAGCTTCTCTCCTTCCTGCTGCTTCTTTTTGTTGGATGAGAGCACTTTCGTCTGGCCAATGGCCGCAACGTTGGTCCCCCATGCCTGAAGCCAAGCAAACGCCGCAATCTGCTCCTGAATCCTCCTTTGCTTTGACCGCATCTTTGACCGCATCGTATCCCTTCTTTCAATCTACAATCTATGAGAAGTATCTACTGCTATAACATACGCTTCTCTAGCACGGCCCGCCGATGGCGTATGACCTCCCCGATGCGGCGCCTGTCCGATTGCTAAGGAAAAAGAGGCTTGTCACATGGACAAGCCTCCTGCAAGTTCTAATATTGTCTTACCGATTCTTACCCATCTCCGCCTGCTCATAGCGCCGGGCGAACCAGGTGGCCAGGAGCGAGCCGGAAATGTTGTGCCACACGCTGAATATCGCGCTCGGCACGGCGGCGACGGGGTTGAAATGAGCCGCGGCGAGCGTCGCCCCCAGGCCCGAATTCTGCATACCGGTCTCAAACAAGACCGCTTTGCGTTTGCTCAGGTTCATGCGGAAGAGCTTGGCAAACAAATAGCCAAGAGCATACCCGAGCAGGTTGTGAAGAATGACGACCGCAAAAATCAGCAAACCGCTCTCGATGATTTTGGTGCGGCTGCCGGCCACGACGATCGCCACAATCAGCACAATGGCCAGAGTAGAGACGAGCGGGAGTGCCTGAGCGCTGGCTTCGGCCTGCTTTTTAAACAGGGACTTAACGATAACCCCGAGCACGATCGGCAGAATGACCACCATCAGAATGTCCTTGATGAGTGCACCGGCATCGACCGGCATCCAGCGGCCGGCCAGCAGGCTAATCAGCGCGGGTGTAGCCAGCGGTGCGATAATGGTAGACACGGAAGCGATGGATACCCCCAGCGCAACATCCCCTTTCGCCAGCAGCGTCATCACATTGGACGAGGTGCCGCTCGGGCAGCATCCGACGAGGATGACGCCTACGGCGATATCCGGCGGGAGGTTTAGAACCAGCGCCAAAACATAGGCCAGCAGCGGCATAATGATGAAATGGCCAACCACGCCGATCAGCACTTCGAGCGGCCTGCGGAAAACTTCGCGAAAGTCAGCGGAGGATAAGGTCAGCCCCATGCCGAACATGACGATTCCCAAAAAGATCGAAATGTAGCCCTTTAACGGGATAAAGACATCAGGTAAAAAAAAGCCCAGACAAGCAAACAGAATGACCCAAACCGAAAACGTACCACCGACAACCTTGCTTACTTTTGCAACAGCATTCATCTCTCCGAACCTCACTTCTTGTGTAATAAAAATCATTCTACGACAAAAGCTGTGAATCGTCTACGAATTCCGGAGAATTGGAGAGGGTTACTGTTGCAGGAATGTACTGGTGAAAAAAAGACCTCCTTCATCAAGGCGGTTAGATACAGGTCTCCGTGTAGAGCTTGTCCGTTTCATATATTTACCAATGCTGAAGAACAAAACCAATCGCCCTCCCTCTCGTCCAACTATACAGGGACTTCTTGGTAAAGTCACCCGCCGGGAGTCCCTGTTCCTATGCGGTTCATCATCCACGAACCGTCAATCCAGTTGAAGCAAGGTGATGAGAACATGATGAGAAAAAAAGGGGCGGTTCTTGCCGGCCTGGCCGCCGCCATGATCGCAGGCACGTCGGTCTATGCGGATGCCGCTCCAGCATCCAACAAGCCGATCGCCGTCTATCTGAACGGCCAGCAGCTGCAGACCGAAGTGCAGCCGCTGAATGTCGGCGGTACGGTACTTGTGCCGATGCGCGGCCTGTTTGAGCGCCAAGGGGCCAAGCTGGCCTGGGATAACGCCACAAAGACGCTGAAGGCCACCAAGGGAAGCACCACGCTGACCTACCGGATCGGCGAGCATACCGCGAACCTGAACGGGCAAGCCCTCGAAGTGACGGTGCCCGGCCAAATCTCCGGCGGATATTCCCTCGTGCCGCTGCGCTTTGTGAGCGAAGCGCTGGGCAGCGAGGTCGCTTGGCAGCCGGATGCGCACACGGTGCGGATTACGTCCAAGGTTTCGCTTGAGACTTCTATCCGCTGGGGTGTGAACCTGCGGAGCAAGCCGGATTCAGCGAGCGATGCGACGTCACTCGGCATGCTTGCCGCCGGACAGAAGGTGCATGTCATCCGCGAGGTGAACGCCCTCTGGCTGCAAGTGGAGACGGAAAACCACCAAACGGGATACATATCGGCCAAGCCGAAATATACCGACTATGCCAGCGCCTCGCTTGCCGACATGCAGGCGGACGAGCTGATCGCTTACGGTAAGAAGTTCCTCGGGACCCCTTACGAATTCGGGGCTTCTCCGGATCAGACGAAGACATTCGACTGCTCTTCCTTTGTCAAGCGGGTTTACGAGGATGTGCTGTCGGTCGAGCTGCCTCGCGTGTCCTACGATCAGGCGAAGGCCGGCAAGGAAGTGTCCTTAAGCGATCTGCGCAAAGGGGACCTGCTGTTCTTCAGCGCCCGCGGGCTGGATATCGGCCACGTTGGCATCTATATGGGCAATAATCAAATTCTGCACACGTACTCCAAAGAGCTCGGTGTTCACGTCGAAGCCTTTGACGGCCAGTGGAAACAACGGTTCGTCACGGCGCGCCGGATTCTGTGACCCGGATCGTAGGCTGAAACCGGTGGATGTCGGTAGTCCATACCGATTGTTCCAACACACAAAAAAAGGGGAGTTTCCCAGGTTCATCGACCCGGGGAACTCCCCTTTGTATATGCGTATTATTTTCCTTGCGCCCACATGGATTCCATTTCCTCCAGGGACTTTCCTTTGGTTTCCGGTACCGCGCGCCATGTAAACACGAGGCAAATCAGCGACATGACGCCGAAGATCCAGAAGGTGGCCGCCGGACCTGCCGAAGACAGCATCGGCGGGAAGGCTTGGGATACGACGTAATCGGCGATCCACAAAGCCATCGAAGCAATGGCCGTCGCAATGCCGCGGACCCGGTTCGGGAAGATCTCCGAAATGAGGACCCACACCACCGGTCCGAGCGAGATTGCAAAAGCAGCTACGTAAATCAGAATAAAGATCAGGACCAGCGGGCCGGAGCTATGTCCGGTTTGGAATGCCGTTCCGATAACGGCCAGACAGATCAGCATCGCGGCCGATCCGACCAGCATCAACGCTTTCCGTCCTACTTTATCGATCAGCCAAACGGCCAGGATCGTAAACAGGAGATTGATCACGCCGACAAAGATCGTCTGAATGAGTGCGGCGTTCGTGCCGGCACCAGTCTCTTTAAAGATCTCCGGCGCATAATACATGACCGCATTGATGCCGGTCACCTGCTGCAGAACCGCCAGTCCGACACCGACGATCAGCGCCATGCGCAGCCCCGGGCTGAACAGCTGGCGGAACGATCCTTTTTCCTGACTAAACGACTCCTTGATATCCCGCACTTCCTGCTTCGCCAGCTCTTCGCCGTGAATTTTGAGCAGGATCGGCAGCGCTGCAGCTGCCCGGCCTTGCTTGATCAGCCATCTTGGGCTTTCCGGAACGAAGAACAGCAGCACGAGGAACAGTGCGCCGGGAATGACGCCGAAACCAAACATCCAGCGCCAGGCACTCGACACGTCCCATGCGTCGTCACCCATGCCGGCGATCCACAGATTGATGAAGTATACGAGCGAAATGCCTGTAACCGTTGCCAGTTGGTTTAATGCGACGAGGCGGCCGCGGTATTTGGCCGGGGCGATCTCCGCATTATACAGCGGACACAAGGTGGATGTAATGCCGATGCCAACGCCGCCGATCATCCGGGCGATGATAAACCCGCTGAACGTATTCGGTATGGCCGAGCCAATGGATCCGATGATAAAAAGAAGCGCTGCCGCAATGATGACTTTTTTCCGGCCGAACTTGTCGCTCAGCATGCCGGAGAACAGGGCTCCAGGGATACAGCCGATGATCAAGCTGGAAACCGCCCAGCCTGTCTGAAAATCGTTCAAGTTAAAGCGCTTTTCCATGAAACCGATGGCGCCCGAAACCACGGCCGTATCAAAACCAAACAACAGCCCGCCCAATGCGGCTACGATGGACACCAGCGTCACGAACTTCATGCTGATCTTCTGATTATCCTGATCGCTGCTATGTTCCAATGTAATAGAGCTCATATATTATCCCTTCCATGTCATTTATTTGGATAGATTGAACTACTGTTCAATGCAAACTTCTTTAGTTCAATCTATTGGATGAAATCCAAGAAATCATCACTAAAAGCCTACATCCATTGTAACATGGGGGACCTTTGCATCCGCTTTCGAATCCCTTCACTTATTTGCGGTAGATCAGCATAAAATCGCTCCGTCATTCGCCTGATAAGCCTGGACTAGCACAAATTCGGCTCGCATCACAAATAAGTCCATGCCCGCATTCGGCATGGACTTTTGTCTCTCATTGGTGCTGTACTCTGTAGTCGGACGGCGTGAGGCCCGTCACTTTTTTGAATACCCGGCTGAAATAGTTCGGATCCTTATACCCCACCTGGTAACAGACCTCCTTCATGCTGTACCGGCCGTCTTTCATCAGCTCCTTGGCTTTGTCGATCCGCAGCCGGGTCACGTAGTCGATAAAGGTTTCCCCGGTCTGCTGTTTGAATACCTTGCTGAAATAGTAAGGATTCAAGTGGACATGCTCCGCCACATCCTCGAGCGACAGTTCCTCCTGAAATCGGCCCCGGATATACAGCACCGCCCGGTCCAGCATATTGGTGGTCCGCTGCTCCCGATCTTCACGGATTTGGCGGATCGCCAATTCAACATAGGCGCTCTCTCCGGCATCGCCGGATCCGTTGATCAGCTTCTCTGCATGCGTTCCGCCGGCACCCGAAGCCTGCACCAGGTCTTCAAAGCGGCAGATGCCGCCCCCTTCCTGATCATACCTGGAGGCGAAAACAGCCTCGTAATAAGACCGCTTGATTCCTTCCGCCCGATTCTGGACGGTTCCGATGCCGACCGGGACGGCCATCCCGCACTGCTCACTCAGCACATCAGCCAACCGTGTGCCGAGCTCGCGGGCGCCTTCAGCCAACGCCGAGTCGCCAGTCTGCCTCGTTCCCAGCAGGAACAGGGCCATATGGCTGTGAATGAGCGAGCTGACGACCGTGCCGTAGCCGTCTTTCGGGGCTGCGTGCGCCGCCGTTTTTACGGCGTCGTACACTTTTTTCTTGGCGTCCCCCACTTCGGACAGTCCCAGCACCAAAGAACAGCCTTTGTCGACCGGGAGCTGCAAAATATCGGCCAGATGGCCTGTCTCCGTCTCATTGACATGGCCCGACATCAGATGCAGCGCGATTTCCGTCTCGGCCAGCGGCAGCAGCTGAAAGAACTGCTCGCGCACCGCGAGCTCCTCATCGCGCTTGTGCTGCTCCTCCTCCAGTTCCTGCACCAGCCGGCTTAGCACGGCAACGATCTGCTCCCTTTTGGCCGGCTTGACCAAATACTCGTGCACGCCGAGGGTGATCGCCTGCTTGGCATATTCAAAATTTTCATAAGCGGTGATAAGTACCATTTTGGCTTGCGGATTTTGGGCTTTAATCTCTTTTAATGCCTCCAGCCCCTGAATGCCCGGCATTCTCACGTCCATCATGACGATGTGCGGGCGGTGCTCTTCCGCCTTCTGTATGGCCATCCGGCCGTTCTCCGCATGGATCGTTTCAAACGTATCCGGCATCATCCGGTTCACAATCCATTCGATACCTTCCCGCTCCAGCGCTTCATCATCGGCGATCAGCAGACGATACATGGGCGTCCTCCTTTCGTGTTTCGGCAGGGATGTTCAAAAAGACCGTCGTCCCCTTCCCGGGCTCGCTGACAATGTCAATCAAATCCTTCCTGTCATAAAACAGCTCCAGGCGCTTAAACACGTTGCGGGTTCCGAGGCCCGTCGAGTGCCCTGCAGGGTGCCGGGCTTCTCCGCCTCCCTGATCCCGCAGCCGCGGTGTGTCAGTATCCAGCAGCGACCGCCGGACTTCCTCGCTCATCCCGATCCCATTATCGGAAATGGCAATCCGTGTTCCGCCCGGCACGGCAGAAACTGCAAGCCGAACCTCGGCCCCCTCTTCCATACCTTCGATGCCGTGCACGAACACGTTCTCCAGCAGCGGCTGAAGCGTGAGCACCGGCACAAGTACATCCAGAGCCTTCTCGTCGATGTCCGTGACGAACCGGATGCGGTCGCGAAAGCGGGCCTGCTGAATCGTAAAATACTCCTTCGCATGCTCCACCTCATCGCGGAGCGGCACCGGCCGGTCCAGCTGGCGCAGATTGTAACGCAGCAGATTGGACATCGTGACCGTGAGATCGCTCGTCTTCTCGGCCCCTTCGATCAGCGCCAGCTTGGACAGCACGTTCAGGGAATTGAACAGGAAGTGAGGATTGATCTGGTTTTGCAGCACCTCAAGCTCCAGCTCCTTGACGAGCCGGTCCTTTTCCAGCCCTTCTTTTTCCTTGCGGATCAGTGATTTCAAATTGTCCTGCATCTGCACGAAAGCCTCGGATAGAATCCGAAACTCGTCGCGGCTCTTCATCACCGGCGGTTTCACCTGTAGGTTGCCGTCCGAAATTTGCCGGGCTGTCCGGACCAGCTGCCGGATCGGTCTGGTGATACGGAGGGAGATCCAGTAAGCCAGCAGGACGCTGATCAGCGTGCTGAATATAAACAAGGCGACGCCCCATTGGTTCATCCGGTCGGTCTGCGCCAGAATGCTCCGGTAGAGGGGCTGATAATAGCTCAGCTCCTGGTCGATCAGCCGGTACGCCTCTTCCTGGATGAAACCGGCCGTCTTCTCCGCCGCCGCATAGGAGTTGGCGTATGCCAGCGGGGTCTTGCCGCTTAACGCCTGCAGGATGCCGGATTCCTGCGCAAGAAACGTCTCCAGCAGGTTGCGGTAGCTCCGTACGCTCAGCTCCGTGGTCGGAATGGCGTCCTGGGCGTTCAGTTCCGCCTGCAGCTTTCGCAGCTGACTCTGATGCTCCTGATAGATTTGCCGGCTCCGCTCGCTCCGGTCCGTCAGATACACATTGACCGCGCTTAAATTGCTGCGGGTCTCCGCATCGATTTGTTTGTATAGTAATACCCGGTCCAGCATCATATTATAGCTCTGCTGAACGGTTCGCCCGCTTTGAAAAATAAAAAACGATACGGCGTTCGTCAGGACAAATAAAGCGGGGATCACTATGAGCAGCATCCGGCGCATGTTCATGGGCCGGCCACCTCCAGCTTCAGCGCCGACTTGTCCAAGACGCTCGTCGGAATAAAATGCTCGGCCGCAAAGGACTTGCCGTGAAAGTGCTCGTTCAGGAGGCCGATCGACCGTGCCCCCATTTCTTTCGGCGACTGCACAATGGACGCTGCGATTTCGCCCTGCTCGATCCCCTGCCGGGTCATGGCCAGGTCGTCAAAGCCGTATACGCGGATTCCCGTCCTGCCCGCAGCTTGGATGCCCTCGACGATTCCGGCCGCGTCCAGGGAGCTGAAGCCGACGATCGTCTGGATGTCCGGATGCTGCTTCAGCATCGCCTCGGCCTGCTTGGCGGCGCCGATCCGCGAAATGTTGGACGCGCGGACGTCCACGATGGCGAAGCCGGGAGCTGCAGAAATCACCGAGCGAAATCCCGCCAGGCGCAGCTGCATATTTTCGGCCCGCTCGCTTCCGATCATGACGCCGATCTTCCCTTTGCCGGCCGCTTCCTTCAGCACCAATTCGCCCATTCGTTTTCCCGCTCCCAGGTTGTCGGTTCCCACATAAGCCAGGCGGGAGCTGCCTGGTTCGTCTGCATCCACAGTGATCACCGGGATCCCTTGCCCTGTGGCTCTTTGGATCAGCGCATCGTAGTCCGGATCCACGATTCCCTGCACGAAGATGCCGTCGGGTCCGGATGCGATCGCCCTTTCCAGCAGCCTCATCTGCTCGGCGGGATTGATGCGGATCGGGCCGGTATAATCAATCCGCATCCCCAGCTTGTCCGCCGCTTCCTCCGCCCCTTGCTCCATTTCCCGCCAGAACGGGTTGTCGAGCTCCTGGGCGATCAGCACGACATGCTTAACGGACGGATCGTCGGCCCGCTGAAGCCGGATCTGTCCGACCAAATCACCGATGGTCATGGACGCGAGGAAAAACCGGACCAGAATATACGCAAAAATGAGAACAAGTACAATCAGCCCGAAGGGCCAGATTCGTTTGAGCATGAGCATCTTCCTCCTTAGCCCAAATGAGATATATCTGTAGGGATCGGCATTTTACCGTAAATGCTCCCTGTTATAACGGCCCAATATGGCCCTCTAACATTTTGATTTAGTATGCGGAAAACCAGCCGCCCCTATCATGGTTAAGGCATAAGTCCCGGGTGTTCCCATTACAACAGTATAGCATTTGAATGAAAAGCCGCTGAATGGTTTCCGAATATTTTCTGAACGATAAAGGAGGGAACCTGATAAATAAAAAAGATGGCCCCCATCTAAGGAGCCATCTACCTCTCAATCGCGAATTTATGGTTTCTTCGGTGCCAGCTCAACCGCCTGGCGGATCGCTTCCATCATGCTCTTCTCTTCCACGATCCCTTTGCCCGCAATGTCAAAGGCGGTGCCGTGGTCTACGCTTGTGCGGATAATCGGCAGGCCGACGGTGATGTTCACGCCTGCGTCGAGGCCGAGCACCTTGACCGGTCCGTGGCCCTGGTCATGATACATGGCAACGACAATGTCGAAGTCGCCGCGGACGGTGCGGAAGAACAGCGTGTCCGCAGGCAGAGGTCCGACCACGTTGATGCCCTCGTCCTGGGCGCGCTGCACGGCGGGCACGACTTTCTCCTCTTCCTCGCCGTAGCCGAACAGGCCGTTCTCGCCCGCATGCGGATTGATGCCGCAGACGGCGATACGCGGCTGAGCGATGCCGGACTTCGTCAGCGTCTCATGCGCCAATTGGATGACGCGGTATACGCGCTCCGGATTGATCATTTTCACCGCATCAATCAAGCCGACGTGAGTGGTGACGTGAATGACCTTGAGATTCGGCGCGGAGAGCATCATGGAAAATTCGCTCGTTCCCGTCAGATCGGCCAAAATTTCCGTATGCCCCGGGTATTTGTGGCCGCCTTTATGCAGGGCTTCCTTGTTCAGCGGAGCGGTGCAGATCGCGTCGATCTGCTGCTTTTTCGCCAAATCGATCGCTTTAGCTAGATATTCGAACGCCGCGTGGCCGGCTTCAGCCGATACCTGTCCAAGCGGAAGGTCCTCGCTAAGCAGATTCAGATCAAGGCAGTAGACGGTGCCGTGCTCATAGTTCAGACTGCTGAGCTGGTCCTCAGTCACCGCTTCAACGTTCAGGCTGCTGTTCACATAAGCCTTGGCCCGATTCAGAATTTTCGCATCCCCGATCACCAGCGGATGGCACAGGTCGTAAATCTCCTGGTTCTGCAGGCTCTTCAGAATAATTTCGGGACCAACTCCGGCTCCGTCCCCCATCGTAATACCAATGACAGCTTTGGTTTCGCTCATTTTCATTCATCCTCTCCACTCATATAGATCAACGCATTCATCAAAGAACGCTCATTACCAAATCCTCCGGCCTTCGTTACGGCCCAGTACTCTCTTGTATCCGCTCCGCCGCGCAGCTTCCCGAGCGGAAGCCCGGCCTCCACTTCGGTGCAGAGCTGCATCTGGTTCATGTTCAGCTGATTGCACACCGCCTTGGCGGTATCGCCGCCGGTCAGAACCAGGCCGTTAATGTCCTCATATGTGCCTAAAACCTCCCGTGCGATCGCCCCGAGCTCTCTGGAAATCGTCTCGCCGATTTCGGTTTTTCCGATGGAGAGCTCGGCTTCCAGCCGCTTCGTCGCTTCTCTATTGTTGACCGACGAATCGACAAACAATACAAAATGCTTCTTGTCCGCTTCCTTGGCTAAGGAAGCCATAACGTCCGGCAGAGCGTACGTGCGCTTGATCAGCTCCACCGGGTCCAGCTCTACAAAATACGTGTCCGGCATCGACCGCACGTTCTCCAGCTGCTGCTTGGTCACCTGCGACAAGCTGGCGGACACGGTCAGCGTCTTGGCGACCCGGAGCCGGTCCTCCGGACGGTCAGCGGTTCGCTCCAGCTGAAGCGCCTCCGGCAGGTGCTCGATCAGGCCGGCCGAACCGGCCCATACCGTCTTTTTACCCGCCCGGGCAAAAACCTCGGCAATCTTTTGCAGATCTTCATCCGTCGCTGCGTCGCATATAAACCAGGTCCGCCCCAGTGCGGTATGTTCCTCGATCGTCTGCATCAGCCGTTCCGCCGGTCCATGCAGCTGCGCAAGGTCGATCAGGACGATGCTCTGCTGACCCGCATACGGCCGGAACAGATTCGCGATGAAGCTGTCCTTGACCGGCGTTTTGGGATCGCGACCGAATTCGGTCTCCGAGACGCGCTGCCCGTGGACATGCTGATAACCGTCAAGGGTTTGACGGTTCATCTTCGGATATGCCGGGGCAATCACGACCACTTCCGGCTGATGAACGGAAACGACGGCTGCCAGCTCGGCAGCCACGTTCCCCCGTAAGGTCGAGTCCATTTTTTTATATACTTGATGATACCCTTGCTGATAAAACAAAGTACTTGCTTTAGAAACGTTGTCGTGTGCTTCCTGTTCGCCTGCCGCCCGGGTGTCCGTATCGATAATGGCAACATCCCCGTTCGGCTTGGCCGGAGCAGCTTGGGAATCGAGATACACGGTTGACGTGATCCCGATCTTGGACAGCTGCACGCCGGCATCGTTAGCTCCCGTCAAATCATCTGCGATAATGTACATATGCTGCATGTTGAACGACTCCCTTACTTGATTCCTTGTCCATGCCACTTACGCCTGTGAACTCCGCCGCTGCGCCCTTCTTGCGAACCAGGTCGTCAGAAGCGGGGTCAGAATCGCCGTCACAATGACGCATGCCGTTACCTGGAGCGTTGCATCCGCAGCAATGCTGCTGTAGCCGGAGTATACCGCAGCAACCGCCATCGGAACTGCCGAAGCGTTGCCCGCTGTAGACGATGCCGCGATCCCGGCCACGCCGTCGCCGCCAGTCAGACGGTCGATCAGGAACAGGACGATGCCCGTGATCACGACAACACCAATCCCCAGAATGACACCGGAGAATCCGGCTTTGACCACGTTGGTCAGGTTAATACCGGCGCCGATCGCCAGCGAAAAGAGCGGAATGATGACATCCTGTCCCTTGCTCAGGAACTCGCGCATCTTCTCATCGAGGTTTCCGAGGATCATGCCGAGCAGAAGCGGCAGAATCGCAAAGACAAACGCCATAATCGGGAAGCTGGCCAGGCCGGCGACACCGAGAATGAGCATCGTAAAGAACGGGCCGGATTCCAGTGACATGATCGAATATGCGGCGACGTCTTCCTTTTTCTTGCCGAGCTGACCCATCAGCGCCATGTACAGGCCGCCGTTGGTGTCGGAGAATGCCGCGACGATGGCCAGAGCCGACAACCCCAGGAACAGATTGTTCTGATCCGGGAAAATCGCTTTGATCAGCAGGGCGATCAGGAAGGTCGTACCGATTTTACCTACCCAAAGGCTGACGCCCTTCTTCAAAATGTAACCGGTTGCCTGAAACCGAATCGTCGACCCTAAGCAAATATAAAAGGCGGCAAGCAGCGCGGATGTACCGGTCAATAGACCGCCTGTAAACGAGCTCTTGAATTCCGGCATATCGAATACTTGCGGAAAGAACGTCCGAATCAGGGCGCCGATCAGCAATGGGATCAACATCATCCCGCCGGGGACTTTGTCAATGGCTGCCTTTATTTTCATGGCTGTGTCATCTCCTGTGTTGTAAATTTAAACAGTTCGTTTTGTAAAAGCGATTACATAAAACGATTACATCGATTATGATAAACGTTTACAAAAAATAATGCAACACTTTTTAGCTAAATAAAATTCATTTAACCAAAAGTGTTGCATATTTAAACAATAATGAAGAATCCACTATCAGTCCTTAAGCTTTCTCCACAATGTCGACCGGTTGATGTTCAGGCGCTTCGCCGCTTTGGTCTGGTTAAAGCCCTCCTGCTCCAGCACCTTCTCAATGATTGCTTTCTCAATCTGTTCCAGCGTGCCGTTCAGCAGTTCTCCGCCGATCGCTCCGGCAGCCTCGCCTTTTCGCTGCAGCAGCTGTTCGATCAAGGCGTGCTCGATGACGTACCCTTTTTCCAAAAGCACCGCCTCCTGAAGCAGCGCCCGCAGTTCCGATACGTTGCCCGGCCAGCTGTAGTCCATCAACAGGGCCAGCCCTTTGTCCGTCATTTTAATGGCCGAGGTGCCCTGCGTTTGGTTAAAATACAGCAAAAACGAGGTGACCAGCTCCCGGATATCCTCTTTTCGCTCCGCCAGCGCAGGAACATGAATCCGGACGATTCCGTCCTCATAGGCTCCCCATAAATGCTGCTCTACAACCATTGAGAAGATGAGGGTGATTCCCTTTCCCTGAAAAGCGTCCATTCTCCGCCACAGCTCAGCCCTGAGGCTGCTATCCATCATATCGAGCGCGTGGATATGCAGCGTCTTGATCTCTGCGTCGACTTCGTCGGGCTCCAGGGCCAGCATATCGGCAGCCTGGACGGAGGCGAGCAGGCCCTCCCCGCTGAACTTGCGGTTATGAATATAACGCGCGATCAACTCCTTGCCGGCCCCCCTCGGCCCGATCAGGACGAACCGGGATGCAGAAAGGCACCGGTCGATCATCGACAAACAAGCGTCCATCGCTTCACTCTGATGAATGATCAGCGGCGGCGTGCCCGTCTTCACCTGCAAAACCGCCTCGGCCGGCGAATTCATATGGACGCGCGAAAATTCGCACACCAAATAAGCCCCATTTTCCACCGCGACCCGGGTTTTGACGATCTTCAGCGGCCTGCCTTCCGCATCGCTCGCATGACTGGTCTCCCGGACCGCCGCCGTCTCCCGGAAAGCGTGGTGATCCAAGCCGACATGCGGAACGGGACGGGAATCGAAATGCTTCCACTGCTCGTATACGACCTGCCCGTTCTCCGACAGAACCATCACATCCCCTGCCGTGACCTGCAGCACAGCTTTGAGCCTTTCGATTTCCAGGCGGTTCTTCATCATCCAGCGGGAGACGGTCTTCGCCTCCTGAAAGGCATCGAAAATCGCTTCGCGCCCGGACTGGATCAGAATACCCACAAGCCCCAGCCGGGACGCCGTTTCGAAGGTCACTACATCCCCCATAATCAGCTGGTAGCCTTCCTCCTTGAGCTTTCTGAGCAGGCTCTCCGTCTCGTCCTCGTCATGAATCGTGAAGATATCGATCGGAATTTCCAGCAAATCGATGATGGCCTTGGCGCCGAGGGTGATGGCGGGAAAGCCGACAATCGCCTTTTTTCGTGGAAAATCGTTCGCCAGCGTCAATACCCGCAGCATGTCATAGCCGGATACATGCACGTCGACGACGGGAATATCGACGGCCTCCCCGATCAGCTTGGCCGTTCCGCCGCGGCTGATGATGACGTCGACCCCTTCAGCCTCCGCCTGCTTGGCGATGGCAACCCCTTCTTGCAGATTTCCGACCCGGATCTGAAGGTCCAGATCCTTCTCTTCCGCACGGCACGTCTCGATCAAGTTTTCCATGGCTGCATATGGAGCTATAAACAGGGCTTTTATTCTCATCTGATCCCACACCTATATTCCTTTAAGATTGTAGTTCAGTCATAGCATATAATCGGGTGGTATGCAATTTTAGTCTTGTCTGCGGGTAGTTTGGTGAAGGCGACGCCAAGAAAAGGCCATTTGATGGAGGACGGAATTCAGAGCCAGCAGCTGCAGCCGCGCTTGAAAAATACGGCGCAAGCCAATGGATCAGCCTGCGCCGCAAAGTATTTTCTTCCTTTTATCTCTTTACTCTCGCTATGATATCCCGAGTACCAGAATGTGCTGCGGACCTGCCGGCCCGATCCGGGTCCGTCCCTCATCACGGAAACCCGCTTTGAGATAGACATGACGCGCGGCAGCGTTTCTCATATTAACAGCAAGGACCACTTCATCGGCCGTCGGGAAATGCTGTTTGACAAACTCCTTCAGGCCGAGCAGAGACTGCGTCGCGTACCCTTGTCCCTGATGCCTGTGATCGATGGAGAAAGCCCGCAGCAGCAGGGCATTGGGGTTTTCCGAGTATTCGCTCCGGTCTTCCCCTGCATCCAGAATGAAAAAGCCGACCGGCTCCTCATCCCCCAAAATGACGATCGGATGCCTCTCCTTCCGCTCCAGCGCGTTCTGTATGACTTCAAACGGCAATGCGGTGAATTCATGCTGCTCCTCCGGCAGCGTAAAAGCTCCAAGTCCGGCCTCGTGATCCCGGTGATATAAGGCAAGCCGTACGTTATTCATGGTGTTTTTCATCGGAGTCTCCTTGGGCCATGTCTTCATAAAGGCCGATTTTGCGATTCAGCATAGCCTCATATTTTTTAAACCGGGCCATTTGCTCCTGGACGTTCTGCAGTTGTTCCCGAAGCCGCTCCAGCCGCTCCTGAATGGTGGTCGCGTGGTTGACAAATTGTTTAATGTCAGCGATGCCCATCCCCGTTTCCCGCAGGCAGCAGATAAACTCCAGCGCTTCGATATCCTTCGCTTCGTACAGGCGGATGCCGCTTTCGTTGCGCTGAACGCCCGGCATGATGCCTTCTTTTTCATAATACCGCAGCGTATGGATCGACAAACCCGTTTGGGCCGACACTTCCCCGATCGAGTAACTCATGCCTTCAAATCCCTCCTAAGCGAAAAAGCCCACCTGACGACAGGTGAGCCATGGTTATTCGTATTATAATTCCTGCCTGGTGGGCCTTACAATGATTTCATTGACGGCCGTTTGCGGCGGCTGGAATATGGCGTAGGCAATAGCGTGAGCGATGGCCTCCGGGGTTAAGGCGATGTCCATGGAAGCTTCGATGTCCCGCTTCACTTCTTCGTTCGTAATCGTGTGCACCAGCTCGGTGTCGACGCCTCCCGGACAAATAATCGTCGTGCGGATGTTATTATGAGCTTCTTCTTGGCGCAGTGCTTCGGTGATTGCCCGAACGGCGAATTTGGTGCCTGAGTAAACCGCCCACGTTTTACGGACGATGTGCCCGGTCACCGACGCGACGTTGATGACGTGCCCCTGTCGGCGCTCCCGCATATACGGCAGCACGGCCCCGATCCCATAGAGCACACCCTTCACGTTTACATCGATCATCCGGTCCCACTCTTCGATCTTCTTCTCGTGCAGATAAGACAGCGGCATGATCCCTGCATTATTCACCAGCACGTCGATTTGTCCGTATGTGTCAAGGGCGAGCCGGGCCAGCTCCTCCATCTGCGACTGCACGCTCACATCCGTCACTTGGTACACCGCCGTGCCTCCTTCCTGCTCAATCGCCGACTGTAGCTGCTTGAGCCGTTCTCCGCGCCTTGCTGCGAGCACCATTTGGGCTCCGCTTCGGGCGAGGACCCTGGCCGTAGCTTCTCCGATACCGCTGGAGGCTCCTGTTAAAATAACCACTTTTCCTTGCACCGCGTTCATGATCATCGGGACCATCCTTTCTTTACGGGTAAGATGGTTCCCAGTATAGGACCTTGAGCGCGCTCTAGGTCAAGGCTTTCTGGTCATAGGAAAAAGACAGGTGTTTAACATATCGAATCCAGCGGTTTAGGTTTATCCCGCTTGAATTTGGCTCCACATCGTCACCATATCGATCCAGCCGCGATGCTCCGCGATTTTTCCGTCCCTAAGGCGGTACTGGCGGTACAGCGTCACATTCATCGTCCGTCCGGTCGGTGCGGTGCCGAAGAACACGCCCTGATGGGTGCCACGGACCGTCATTCGAACGAGAACCTTCTCATTCTCGGCGATGATTTCCTCTACCGTATACTGCTTATCCGGGAAGGCCTCCAGGATTTTGGCTGCAAACTGCTTCAACCCTTCTTTCGATTGATAGCTGAGCTCCCGGTAATCTTCAGTCGTAAACGTATCCGCTGCACTCAGATCGTTGCTGTTCCAGAACGCCTGAATAAAAGCTTCAACCACCTCGGTATTTTTTTGCTCCATCGTTGTCATAGGATCCATCTCCTCTAATTTATATTGGCCGTATCATACAGGTCATGTCAGGCACCAGTTTGCAGCTGGGGGAGCAGCGTACCGGTGTCATACCATCCGAAGCGATGAACGATCCGCCCATCGTTCACCGTGAATTCGTGGAACTGCGTGATCCGTACCGTTTTTCCCGTAGCGGGAATTCCTGCGAATATTCCGGTGTGCTTGCCCGTGATGACCACCCTGGCGATGACCTTCTCTCCCTGGACCATCACGTCATCCACTTCGTATTGCCGGTCCGTAAATGCCTCTTCCAGTTGACCGATGAATGCTTGCCCCGTTTGGCTCAGCGTCCCTGCCTTCCATGCCTCTTCGATCCATTTTACTGCCGCTTCCACCTGCTGCTGCCGCGTTGTGCTCATAGCGATCCGTCTCCTTTTTTGTTGGTCATATTCAAAATACTCCGGCGCACTCGTCTAATCGTTGCAAATTCATAATGTTACCATTTGGTCACGTGTTGTGTAAAAAAATATGCTGTCTATCCGGTTACCACTGCCGTCTCAGCTGAAAGCAGCCGGGTCATCTTTATAAATTGTTCGATAACTGTGCTGACCCTCTCTCTCACCCCTGCATCCAAAGGCGCGCCATCCGGGCCAAATTCATTCGAACCGTACCCTACGGAAATCCATTCCGGGCAATTGACGCCATGCAGGTTGCGGACGATCGTCTGCAGATGCGTCAGCGAGCTGATGCCAAGCGGCCCGCCTGCCGAACTTACGGAAAGAACCGGCTTGCCTTCCACATGTCCCGGCGTCAAATAATCCAGGGCATTCTTCAGCGCTCCCGAGATAGATCCGTGGTATTCCGGTGTGGCCAAAATCAGCGCATCTGCATGAATGATCTCATTTTGCAGACGTACAGCCTCCGGATTTTGCCCTGCTTCCGGCGAATACAGCGGCAGCTGGAGCTCCCTCATGTCCACGAACGAAACCGTAATTCCGCCGCCGGCCAGTTGGCTTTCCAAATAACGAAGGAGCCTGGTGCTTACGGATCCCGCATCGTTGCTTCCGGCAATCAAAGTCATTTTCATTTCCTACATCCTCCTTTGGATTCCCCGGCGCTGCATCAGCACTTAAACACCTGCCGGCTGACAAACGATTTGGGGTATGATAATATGTGACTATATTGTCACTCTTGATGGGATTATAATACGTTACTATATGGTAACATGTCAAGGGCATTGCTCCACTTTTTCAATGCACGAGGTAAAGGAGGTGTTACGATTGGAGGACAATCTAATATTTAAAGCCCTCGCCGACCCCACGCGCCGCACCCTTCTGGACCTGCTGCAGGCGCATGACGGACGGACGCTGAACGACTTGTGCGCCCCGCTCGACATGTCCCGGTTCGGCGTGATGAAGCATTTGAACCTGCTGGAGGAAGCCGGACTCATTACGACCAGGAAGGTCGGCCGGGAGAAGCTGCACTACCTTAACGCCGTGCCCATCCGCCAGATATACGAACGATGGGTCAGCAAATACGCCGAACCTTGGGCGGCAGGATTAACATCACTTCAATTCGAATTGGAGCGTGAGACGCAAATGGAAAACAGACCGAAGCATGTCAACCGGATCGCCATTAAATCGAGTCCCGAGCAGGTGTGGCAGGCGATTACCGACCCGGCCAAAACGTCAAAGTTTTGGTTCAATTGTGCCATTCAATCCTCCTGGGAAATCGGCTCTTCCTTTGAACTGCTGGGCCCGGAGGGGGAAAAGAAGGTCAAGGGGGTCATCCTTGAACTGGATCGCCCGCATAAGCTGGCCGTGAGCTGGCAGTTTGTCAATCTGCCCGGTACGGAGAACGATGCGCCTTCCCGCGTCACGTGGGAGATCGCACAGCACGCGGAAATTCCCGGCGTCACGCTCGTTACGGCCGTCCATGACGATTTCGAACAGGCGCTCCCTACCGCGGGCGTGCTGGAGAACGGCCTGCCGCTCGTCCTTTCGGGAATGAAAACGTTCCTGGAAACAGGGTCTACGCTGGCGGATATGTAAGGAGCTTCAAAAGCATTTTCAAGGCCCAGTCGCGACTGTCTGCGAGTGGGTTTTTCGTGCGATCTGATCGACAAGCATGTTAATCCAAGCCCATAGCCGGCAAACTTCTCCGCACTTCTCTAACTTTTGTGCTTCCAAGGCGTTGTTATAAATAGATGTCAACGAGCGTCATTTATAGGCTGTGTGAACTCCACCCTGCTTATATAGCAGATAACCGATAGCGATGGAGAAGGGAGATGAAATGCTAAGATGAGTGGTGCTAGTATGATAGGTATGGGCGGCGTGGTAGCCGTCCTGATAATGTGGGGAGTTATTTTGGCAATTTTCTTTTTGCTGGTCCGGCTGGCCGTGGATAAATCCAATATGCGTACCGAGCTGCGGCATTTGCGCCGGGAGGTTCGAGAGCTGAAATCTTTGGTTCAGAACCAGCGGAACGATTCTATCAACCATGCTGAGAATTTCACCTATAACCATCCCGAGGATGATTAATAAAATAGCCTGTAAAAAAAAGGATGCCAGCTACAACCGGCATCCTTTTTATTTTATTCAAACCAACGTTTCTCCGATCGGCCTGCCCGCATTCTGCAGCAGCCACTCGTCCATCTGTTCGATATTCATCGGTTTGCCGTAGAAATATCCCTGCATCACGTTGCATCCGGATGCGCGGAGAAAATCGATCTGCTCCCTCGTTTCCACGCCCTCAGCCACCAGCTCCAGATGAAGCTTTAGCGCCATATCGATGATGGCGCCCACGATCGCCCGTTTGGAGGGTGAATCGCTTTCCCGGACAAACAGCTGATCGATCTTGATCGTGTCGATCGGAATTTGATCCAGGGATCCGAGCGAGGAATACCCCGATCCGAAATCGTCCATCGATATCCGCACCCCAATCTCGCGCAGCTCATTCAGCTGCCGGATCATATCGGGCACATCGTACAGCATCGTCGATTCGGTGATCTCCAGCTCCAGGTACCGGGCCGGAAGCCCGGTCGTCCGAAGCGCATGTTCTACCATGTACAGAAGGTGCTGGCTTTCGAACAAGCGCACAGACACATTGACCGACACGATCATCGAAGGCATGCCCTTGTCGAGCCACACCTTGTTTTGGCGGCAGGCCTCTTCCAGGATCCACCGGGTCATCGGGATGATCAGTCCCGTTTCTTCGGCGATCGGGATGAATTCATCTGGTGAGACGACGCCGAATTTGGGGTGCGGCCAGCGCATCAGCGCCTCGAGTCCGACGGGAGTATCCGTCTGGGCATCCCACTTCGGCTGATACACGACATAGAACTCCTGGCGTTCCGACGCTCCGCGCATATCCTTTTCCAATTCCAGCCGGCGCAGCAGCCTTTTATCCATATCGTCATCAAATACGCAGTACCGGTTCTTGCCGGCATTCTTGGCATTGTACATGGCTGTATCTGATGTTTTCAACAGCGACGCCCGGTCCGTTCCATGCTTGGGCGCCAGACTAATGCCAATGCTGGCCGTAATGTACAGCTCATTGCCCTGCAGGACAAACGGTCGGGTGACGACCTCCAAAATGCCGGAGGCAAGCTCCTCCGCCAAGGCCTGACCGCAGTTTTCCGCAACCACGAGAAATTCATCACCGCCTAGGCGAAACACTTTCTGGTCATCCTGCAGATACCCGCTTAGACGCCTTCCCACCTCCTGAACCAGCATGTCGCCGATGTCATGACCCAGCGTATCGTTGATCGTTTTGAATCGATCCAGGTCGATAAACAAAACGGCGGTTTCCTTTGAGGTGTCGACTCCCTCGCCAAGCAGCCGATTCAGGTCATGCCGGTTAGGCAGCCCGGTTAACGGGTCGCTGTAGGCCATTTTCTCCAACACGTGACGGTCGAAAAACATCGCTCCCCACGAAACCATCAGGATAAAAAACGTCGTGATCGTCACACCGGCCAGCAGTAAAAGGTTCATTTCCCCGGCATCGGTAGAAACAATCGCATTCGGGTTCCCGCACCAAAAATCGGCCGCCTTCATACCGGTAAAATGCAAACCGCAAATGGCCAGTCCCATGACCAGAGCCGAAGCCCACTTCCACCAGCTGACCTCGGTATGATCGCGAAAGCGGATGAACAGCAGCAGCGCCACGTAAGAAGCCGCCAATGCAATAGCTGCCGAGAGCAGCCAATAAGACCGGTCATAGATAATCTCGGCCGGAAGACGCATCGCGGCCATCCCGGTATAGTGCATCGCCACGATGCCGCTGCCCATGCAGAACCCGCTCAAGGCAAACTTGCCCCAGTTCACGCCTTTGGACAGCAGCATTTGGAATGCAATAAATGACGCCACTATGCTGCACAGCATCGATAACAGCGTAATCGGAATATCGTAATTCACTGGCACGTTCAAATGGAAGGCAAGCATACCGACGAAATGCATGGACCATACCCCGCTGCCCATGACGCAGGAGCCGGCTCCCAGCCACCATTTCTGCGTCCTGCCCCGCGACCTTGATATTTTGGCCGCTAAGTTGAGGGCCGAATAGGACGCAAATACGGCGATGATGAACGAGAGCATAACAATCCATAAATTATATGATTCATGTAGCAGGACGATGGGGCTCACTCCTTGTTGTCAGCGCAGTAAAACTCATAGAGCAAGTATAAAGGAGCGTCCCGCCAAAACGAAAGAAGTATTTTAGCAAAATTCGCTAATTTTCGCCGCCTTCTGCACGAGTTTTACCGCCTATCGACACGGCTCTGTGACCCCGGCAGCCTGCTGTCACTTCCCAGCCGGATAGGTTTCTAGCAAATGCTTTACCGACTGCCGGATCAGCGCCTTCAGCACGTCTGCATCGATATCCGCAACCTTGTTGATATAGACGCAGCCTTTGCCGGAGGTATGCTTGCCCAAATTCTTCAGGAGGGCTTCACGCTGTTCTTCTCCAGGGGCGAAATAGAGGCTGATCTTGGCTTTGCGGGGTGAAAAGCCGACGAGCGGCGCATCCCCTTCGTGACCTGACGCATACTTGTAATGGTACGAACCGAAGCCGATGATGCTCGCCCCCCACATTTTCGCAGGATACCCCGTCGTCTCTGTAAAAATATCCAGCAGCCAATACGCATCCTGCTTCTTGCCGGGATGCTCCACCTGTTCGATGAAGTCGAGCACACTGTCATCGGTTTCTTTCGTTTTCAGCTCATACATGGTCACCACTCCTTCAGGAAAATAAAATGGCCTGCCCGTTTACCCGGGCAGACCAACG
The DNA here is from genome assembly GCF_002224835.1 of Paenibacillus sp. SSG-1. Classification (NCBI taxonomy): domain Bacteria; kingdom Bacillati; phylum Bacillota; class Bacilli; order Caryophanales; family Paenibacillaceae; genus Paenibacillus; species Paenibacillus sp. SSG-1. The sequence continues at coordinate 6,552,109 of NZ_MBRK01000001.1, read as the reverse complement.
GAATCGGTTTATTTTACCGAATAAACCCCTTCCTTGTAGGTCAAGGTGTACACCAAACCTTCATCCGTAAGCTTTGCCGTTTGAATCCGGTCGGATACCAGGCGGGCGCTCCCCTTCGCGTCAATCTTGTATATTCCAGGATCGTAGCCTTCCGACAGGTAGTAAATCGCATTCTTTCCAATGTAGTACGAGCTTACTGGCTTGTCGCTGCGCTTGATTTCCTTGCCAGTCGAGAAGTCATATTGGTACAGGATGCCCGGATCGTAGGAACTGCCGGCATCGTTCGAGGTGTAGTACAAGCTGCCATTCAACAGCTGGGCATTAAGCACCTTTCTGGAAATCACGGTTTTTGGCTCCGCTCCGTTCACATCGGTCTTGGCCAAATAACCGGTCGCACCGTCCACATAATAAATCTGGTTATCCACCATCCAGAACGGACCGGCGGCAGGAGTAAGCTTCACCTGCGTCTGGTCAGACGGGTTGACTTTGTACACCGAGCCCTCATCCTTCGGGTCGCTGTCTTTGTATCCAAGCACGTACACAAAGCCCCCTTTGACGTAAATGGCATCATTAACGCTGTAGCTGGTCCCGCCCCCGTCATGCTGCTTCCGGTTGATGGCATAAACGAAGTCGTCCTGGCCGATCGCTTTATTCTCCCCAGTCTTGAGATTAACCCGGCTTAAGTTATCGACCGTTTTGCCCATAATGTTAAAATCGGCATGATACAGGAAATCACCCGATTTGACAGGACCGATTATGCTTTTGGCACCTGTCACCTCTTTCAATGAGCCATTCTGAACTCGATACAACGTCTCCGATCCAATCGTGAGATCGCCGCTGTGTAGGTTCACGTTCAGCTCATTGTCAATCATCGAGACATTCTGCAGCCAGCCGTCCGACGGCTTCCAATCCGCGAGCGAGCTCACCTTCCGAACTTTATTGTTGGTCAGGTCCAAAGCATACAGAACCCCTTGGTTGCTCACCGTCGATACAAAATATAGGTCATGCCCGATAACCTTCGCACTGTGCAGTGCCGGCTCCCCCGGAATGTTAACCTGAACTTCCTTTTTGCCGTCAGCCTTCCGATATAACCGTTCTAAGGTGCCGCTGCTTTGATAGATCTGCTTATAATAGTACAGCGCGTCTCCGTATTTAGTGATCGGCGTCAGTACCTTTTCATCCGCCACCGGCTTCCGGGTGTCCTTTAGTTGGGTTAAAATGCGGTTTTTTACAGCCAGCGTTTCGGCACTCTTCTCGTCAACGACTTCGTCTCCCATCACGATCAGGCCGTCCAGCCACTGGATATTTTTGCCCAGCGCCTCCGCTGCGCTTCTTAGGGGCAGAACGACCCGGCCACCGATTTTCTGCGGAGCCACGTCCATCTTTTTGGACTCGTTATTCACCAGCATTGTGGTGCTGTTCACTTTGAACTTGATCGTTTTCTTCAACCCATAGTTCACAAAAGTAACGTCATCCGGATTTTCCGCTTCCCAAATCGTTTGCCACTCACCCTGGGAGCGGAACTGCGAAGCCAGCGTTCCCATCAGGCGGATCGGCACCAAGACCCTTCCACTGCGCTGGACGATGTCATAATCACCGTAAAGGTCGGTTTTCTCCCCGTTAATAAAAGCTTTTCCGTGATAATCATAAGGAATGATGACCATCTTGTCGAAGGTTTGGCTTAGAGGCTTGGGAGCCGCCTTCTCCGCGGCAAAAGCCGGTACCGCCCCGCATACCAAAGCCGCAGACAGCAGCAAACTCGTTAACTTGAATTTTGTCGACATCGAAACTTCTCCTTACCCTCAGAAATTTTATCTCATCTCAGACGAACCTAGCTCAATCGATCTGCCAGGGACCGCCTAGATTATAGACGTCCGGAGAAAGGAATATGTTTCTAGTTCTGTGCTAAACTCCAAAATTATGCGCCTTCGATGACCTGCTTCACCAACCGTTTGGGCGCCGCCAGCAGATACGCCTCCTTGATCAGCACGGCCAGCTCGTCCCAGTCCGGGACGGATGATTTATCCACGGAAACCCAGCCGTGGTGCCCGATATAAGGCGTTTTAACGTAGCCTTCCTGCTGCAGCAGCAGGAACTGCTCTTCCTTGGTCGATTTGAACGAAAGGCTCGGAACGCCCTCGTTCTCCCCCATCATGACAAACGTTTTGCCTCTGACTTTCATGACGTTGTGGCCAAAGCCGTCAACAATCTCCTCCACCTCCGGCAGCGGACGGCAGATGCCCCTCACCCGCTCCAGCATGTCCAAGCCCTGCATTGACTTCATCCCAAGCCGCCTCCTTATCTTCTCCGATACAGGTCCATCGTTTTATAGCCCGCCGCCAGAGCCGTTTTCATATCCTCGCGCCGCTTCTCCCGGGTCTCCTCTTGTACCGCGCTGTAAATGTACCGGGCCCAATCTCGGCGGTATCCCGGCGTGAGGGACTGGTAAAAGACAAGCACCTCCGGAGTATCCTGCAGATCCTTCTCCACCTCCGGAATCAAGGCTTCATAATCGCCAACGGATTGGCTCGGTTTGGAGGACGGCTGCTTTTTGCTTGGCTTCTCCGCTTTGAGGCCGACGACCGTAAACACGTCGTTCAATCCGACCATACGAGCAAATTTGATGCTGCTTGTCCCAATAAATCCATTCTCATCCGCGCCTAACCCTTCCAGAAGCTCGTCCCTGTGAATATAGGTAGAGTAAACCTTGTTTCCCTTTTTCGGATATGCTGCGTACAAATATCCCCCTTCGTTCAGATGATTGCCGTCAATCACCTTCCGTACAAGCCCCTGCAGAGACTCCATATCGAGCACAAAGGCGAAAATCAGATCGTAACCGCCGTCCTTCAGCTCGGTATCGTACGACTCCAGACCGGCCAGCAGATCCTCCCCTTCCGGTTGATGCAGTACCGCCGTCTTATTATATTTTTGCAGGTTCAACTTCTCCACGATTGTTTTCGCCATTCTCAAAGGCCTCCGTAAATCAATCTATTATATTTAATATTCTGTACTTTTTTCGTATATAGTAAAGCGAACATTCGGGGAAAAAGCAACCTCCTATCGGCAGCGCCCAGCCACACCACGGCAAAAAGAACCCCCATTAAAAATGGGGGCTCTGCGTTACCCGTGCATATCACCGCATATTCTCGTTAGTTCGTGCCGGTCATTAGATCGAGGATGTGCCTGTATCAGCATTACCCGAGCTGCCGGAGCCCGACGTTCCGGACTGTCCGGTACTGCTTGTTCCGCTGCCGGACGTGCTGCCGCTGGAGTTACCGGATGTGCTGCCGCTGGTACCGGAGGCGCCGCTTTGACCGCTCGCGCCCGATCCGCTGCCGTTCGCTCCTCCTCTGCCTCCCGGACCCCGGCCTCCGCCGAAGCCGCCGCCAAATCCACCGCCGCCAGTGGTCACGCCGGACTCGTTCACATACGTGACCGTGTCACCGAGCTTGAAGCTGACGACCTTCGTGCCGCCGGTCAGCTTGCCGCCCGTGTACAATCCGTCCTTCAACGTGCCTGTCGAGGTGCCGCCCGTGTAGAAGGCGTAGGTCTCTCCGGACTTCAGATCCGGCGTGGAAATGACGATGGTCTGGATGTCTTTAGCCGGTGCAAAGCTCAGGACCGGTGTGCCTGCGCTGTCGGCCAGCGTCACCAGCGTGCCCGCCTTCACCGTGCTCGGGAACGTCATGAGCACCGAACGCTGCGACGAGCTTTCCGATGGCGCTTGGGCCATACCGGCGCTGCCCGCGGCAACCAGCAGACCGCCGGACTGCTCGAACGTACCGTCATAATCAAGGGCGCCGTTGCCGCCCGATGTCGGACCGTTTACGATCACGGTGCCTCCGGTCATCGTGATGGAGCCATTGGCATCCAGACCGTCACCTTGCGCATTCACCGTCAGGTAGCCGCCGCTGATCGTCAGCTGTGCGGTGCCGGCGCTTCCGCCAGGGCCGCCAGGCATCCCTTGGCCATCCGGACGCTGCTGGGCGACGTTTTGGTCAGCCGAGCCGCTTTGCGCCGCCTGGCTGCCCACATTCGCCTGCGCATCGGACTGCGCCGAGCCCGTACCGGACGACGAGCTGCTGCCCGTTTGCGCAGACGTTCCGGACTGCGCCTGATCGCCCGTCTGTCCTTGGCTGCCGGCCGCTTGGTCCGGCGCCTGTCCCGGCATGCCTGCCGGCGGTTGTCCGCCGAACATGCCGCCCGGGCCTTCCGAGCTGCCGCTGCCGTCGGAAGCATTCACGCCGTCATCGCTCGCGACGACGTTCACTTCGCCGCCGGAAATGCTGATATCCGTGGCCTCCACACCTTCGTAGCTGTTCTTGATGTTCACTTTGCCGCCGGAAATAACGATCGATACGTCGCCGTGAATGCCGTCATCACCGGTCGTGAGATCCAGCTGACCGCCGGAAACGAGGATGCTGCCATTGCTGTGCACCGTATCGTCCGCCGAGTCGATCGTGAACGTGCCGCCCGAAACAGCGATGCCTGCCTCTGCCTTGAGTCCTTTCGAACTCGTAGACTCGCTTTCCTCATCCTCCGTCTGCGCCGCATCCGCGTCTGTTCCACTGCTGCTGTTCGTACTCGCAGCGGTGTCATCCTTCACCTGGGATGCGGAATCCTTAGCCGATGCCTCGTCGCCGCTGGTCGAATCCGCAGCCGCGCCGCTGTCTGTGTCTTGGGCACCGGACTCACCTCCCTGTCCGTCCGCTCCTGACTGGCCGCCGAAATCAGGGCGCTGCATCGGCATTTCTTCCTCATGCGGCTCGGCGTTCGCGCTGCCGCCGCCGGTCACGACATCATAGGTGCCTCCAGCGATCAGCAGAGAAGCTGCCGCCTGGAAGCCGTCGCTGCCGGATTCAACATGGAACGTGCCGTCCTCAATAAGCAAATACCCTTTATCGGTCTTGTCCCCGTCATAAGTCGTCTTGAAGCCGTCCCCGCCGGCGTTAATGTTGATCGTGCCCGCTTTGACAGCGGCCATGTCGCGGCCGATGATGCCGTCGTCGGCTGCGTTGACGCTCAGCGTGCCGCTGACGATTTTCAGATCGTCCTTGCTGGTGATGCCGTCCTTGTAATTCCCCTGCACGGTCAGCTGGCCGGTGCCGTTAATCGTCAGATCGTCCTGGCTGAACAGGGCCGCCGTCGGTGCCTCATCGGACGTATCCGCATACTTCGTGCCGTCCGACAGTGTGTTCTGCGTCCCTTCCGGCAGTGTCAGCACCGTTTTGCCGGCTTGCTTAACCTGGATCGCCGGGCTGTCCGAGCTCGCGATTTGCGCTCCGTTCAGCACCAAGCGCACGACGTCGTCCTTACCCGCATCGACCACAATACTGCCGCCTTGCAGCCTGCCGCTGATCACATACGTTCCGGCCGAGGATATGGTTACATCACCTCCGCTGGACTTTGCGCCTGCTCCCGTCACGGTCGCGTCCGTCCCGTTCAGCTTGATGACCGTGGAGTCACCGGCTGACCAATCTACCGTGGTATCGTCGGCGTCATACTCCATCAGATCATTGATTTTCAGGCTGGCCAGCTTCGCGTTCGCTTCGCTCGCATTCACCGTCGTCGTTTTCGTCGCCTCGGTCGCCGTGCCCTCCGCCGCTGTCGACGTATTGCTCGCCGCATTGGTCGTGCACCCGGAGGCCAGCATGGCCGACAGGATCAGAATCGCGGCAAATTTCGTTTTATAGGAATGTTTCATCGGATCAACCTCGTTTCGTTTAATATTCCTGCACCGCAGGGTTCATTGTCAGCGTAATGTCCAGATTGCCGTTGCGGGTCCGGATCGCGTCCAGAAATTCCTTCTGGTTCGTCTGCGGCCCCATTTTCACCGAGTAGACCACCTCATAGAGGCTGCCGAGCTCGGTGGTCTTGACCTTTTTCAGCTCATACTCAACGTTGTGCTTGCGGAAAATTTCCTCAAACGCCTCCTCATAACCGAGGTTTTCAGGAATGGTCACCTTAAGCGTTTTGATGGCGTCTTTACGGGTGCCGAATTTAATCAGCTTCAATACGTACATCAGCGCGCAGAGGATCACTGTAAACAGCACCGCATACCCAAAGGCGCCAACACCGGCGGATAACCCTGCCGCCATCGAGAACAAAACATAAGAGATGTCCTTCGAATCTCCCGGCGCACTCCGGAACCGGATGATTGAGAAGGCGCCAGCCAGGCTGAACGCCCGGGCGATGTTGCTGCCAATCAGCATAATAATGATGGCCACGATCGCCGGCAGCACCATCATCGTCAAGGTGAAGCTCGGCGAATAGGCAGGCTGTGTTTTCATATAAGTGAAGCTGATAATGGCACCCAGTACGATGGCGATGGCCAGCGTCAAAAGCGCATGAGATAACGATAAGGTCGTGTCCGCAGCGGACGAACTCAAAATAGAATCGATCATAAAACAACTCTCTCCCTTTCCACAACTGGTGCATTAGCATGGCGTATCGATTTCTTATACTCGTTCCCGTATTTGGAGAAGCTTGTACGGTACATCTGATGCTCGGAGAGCATTTTGGACAGCCAGACCGGAATGGTCTTCTCGGCCTTGACCTCCATCAGCCACTGTCCCCGCTCCATCAGCTGATCCCCGTAATCCCCGGCCTCTAGTGCAAGATCGTAACGCCGCGAGCGGATGTTGGTGTCGAAGGTAATCCGCAGATCCCGGTTCCCCTTACAGAACAAGGCAATGCGGTCGTATGCCAGATACACCATCGGTTTCAGCTCGTACCGGCTCAGAAAATACTCGATTTCGCTGACCACCTGGCGGTTCATGCCCTTCCGGAACTCCGGCGGCACCCCTGTCCGGACGAATTCGTATGCCTCATGAAGCTTGAGCGAAGTTCTTCTTTTGTTCACCAGGCCGAACACCTTCTTCTTCAGCTCCAGATATACTTTGGCATCGCTCTCCGGCACGCCGTACGACCGGATCCGCAGCTTTTCCCGGTACTTGGGCTTGGCCAAACTCGTTCGGATGAGCGTATGATGCTCCGTATCGTAGTACAAGTTGCTGATGGTGTAGAACTTGTTATCCTTGTTGTTTTCATCCGGTTCCATATATGCCATCAGGTCGTTGTAAATGTTGTAAAAAGCCTTGGTGTCCATCAGATACTTGTTCTCATACCGGTTAAACACTTCAATAGCCATCGTCATGTCGCTCCTTTCGTTTATACAGGTTCACCCGGGCTCATCGCCCTTCATGTTTGTAGCTTAATGGCTTAACCTTTAACGAATCTTAAACATTGCGATAACATTCCGTTTACATGCCGATTACAAAACAAGCTCACCATTGTACAATAAGGGACAAGCGAAGGAGCTGAGGTTCAGGTCCGCCCGGCCGCAGCCCAAAAGGCTGCAATTCAAGGCGTTAAAGGTTGATTAAAGGTTCGCTTCTTATAATTAAGGGACAATAACGCTGCACTAGAGGTATGAAGGAGATTACGATGATGCGGATATTAATTGTGGAAGACGAGGTTAACCTGGCCGAGGCACTGACCCAGATTTTGAAGAAAAACCATTACTCCGTCGATGCCGTCCACGACGGCCAGACGGGACTGGATAACGCCCTCAGCGGGATCTATGATCTGCTTCTGCTCGACATCATGCTGCCGGGGATGGACGGAATTACGCTACTGAAGACGATCCGGGCCGAAGGCATTGCAACGCCGGTCATCATGCTCACCGCCAAGGGCGAAATTTCGGACACGATTACGGGGCTGGACTGCGGGGCCGACGATTATGTCGCCAAGCCGTTCTCGACGGGCGAGCTGCTTGCCCGGATCCGGGCGGCGCTGCGCCGCAAAGGCGAGGTTGTCCCCGAGGACGGCCTGAAATTCGGCGATATCGAGCTGAACACGTCCACGCTCAAGCTGAGCTGTAACGGCAAGGAGCTGAAGCTGATTTTGAAGGAGTGCGAGCTGCTCGAACTGCTGATGCTGCGAAAGTCGGCGGTGACGTCCAAGGAGCAGATGATCGAGAAGCTGTGGGGTTTTGACTCCGATGCGGAGCACAATAATGTGGAAGTGTATATTTCGTTTCTGCGGAAAAAGCTGGCGTTCCTGAACGCCTCGGTGCGGATCAGTACGATCCGGGGCGTCGGCTATGTATTGGAGGCGACTTCTTAATGTTCAAGAAGCTGCGCAACCGGTTCCTGCTGATGAACATGGTCATCATCACCATCATCATGCTGGTCGCCTTTGCCACGATTTACGTCATTACCTATCAAAACGTGCGCCGCGACATCGGCATGGAACTGGAGCGCGTCTCGGAGTTTTATCACAAGGACGGCGGGCCCGGAAAGCAAAGCCCGGGGAAAGGCTCCGGGCAGGGCGGGGCTTCGCTGGCGCAGACCGGTAGCGGCGGCAAAACGGGCAGTCTGTCTAGCACGGGCGGCAGCGCCGCACAGATCCAGGGATCCGGAGGCATCGGTGGAGAGCTGCCTGCCACGGGAGATACCGATCTACACCACCCCCGGGAAGGCGGGCAGATCCCCCCGCCGGAGCTGTCGGTATCCTTCGAGCTGAAGACCGACAGGGAGTGGAATCTCCTGTCCAAGAACACGAGGTTTGATATGGAGGATACGTTCTATGAGACGGCCAAGGAAGAGGCGGCTTCCAAGCCCGTCCGCAACGCCCAGTTCTCCCTCGAAGGGACGCGATGGGCTTACAGCGTGCAGCAGACTCCCAGCGGTTATTCCATCGTATTCCTGGACGTGACGGCACAGCTGAAAATCATCACCAACCTGATCTACACCTTTTCCATCGTGGCGCTGGTCATGCTGGCGGTTATCTATCTGACGAGCCGATATTTCGCCAACCGGTCCATCGAACCGGTCCGCGAAGCCTTCGACAAGCAGAAGCAGTTTATCGCAGACGCCTCGCATGAGCTGAAGACGCCGCTTGCGGTCATCAACACGAACGCTGATGTCCTTCTGGCCAACAGTGACGAGACGATCCGGTCGCAGTCGAAATGGCTCCAGCATATCAAATCGGAGACCGAGCGCATGAAGACGCTCACGAACGATCTCCTGTACCTGACTCAGATGGACGATGCGCGGGGCCATATGATCTTCGTGCCGTTTGATCTCAGCGAAGCCGTCGAAAGCGTCATTCTTACGATGGAAGCGGTCATATTCGAAAAAGAGCTGTCCTTCACTTACGATATCGAGCCGCGTCTGACTGTGACCGGCAGCAGTGAGCAGATCAAGCAGGTCGTCATGATCCTGCTGGACAACGCCGTCAAATATACCAATCCACGGGGCTCGATCCATCTGAGCCTGAAGAAGCAGCATAACCATCTGCTGCTGCGGGTAACGAATACGGGCGAGGGCATCGCCCCTGAGCATTTAGACAACATCTTCGACCGGTTCTACCGCGTCGACGCCTCCCGCTCCCGCAAGCACGGCGGATATGGCCTTGGCCTGGCGATCGCCAAATCGATCGTCGAGCAGCATAAAGGGAAAATATCCGTGAAGAGCGTGCCGAACGAGAAAACGACGTTTGATGTGCAGCTGGGGTGAGCAGTACAGCCATGGAACAAGGGACCGGTAAGCGACCGACTGTAACGATAGCGAGATAGAATAAAGGCACCCGCTAGGACATTGGGGTGCCTTTATTACCTATAAAAAAAGTATAAGCTTCGGAGTCTTCAGCGCAATCCTTGCTCACTGAGAGAAGCCGCCATGCCGCAGCCTAATGCCGCTACTTCTGCCCGTCCTTCTCCGCCAGCTGCTGCTGGGCCAGCCGGATCATCTCGCGGACCATCGAGCCGCCGATTTTGCCCCCGACATGGCCGACCGATTCCGTCGTGAGCTCGCCATTGCCGTCCGGACTGAGCGGCACGCCGAGGTCTTTGGCCACTTCGTACTTCACATCATCCGGCCGGTTCGGGTCCACGTCATACCCTTCGCGCCGCATGACTTCTGCTTTAAACGTCTGCATGTCCCTGGCAACCCCTGGCACCGAGTATTTTCGGTTTCTTCTGGACATCCTAGCTTCATCTCCCCACTTGTTTTCCCTTAACATGCCCGGAGACAGCCAGGTCCATCCTCCCTAAGCGCTGCCTGATCCTGCCTTCCTGTATGAAGGCTTTAGTATGGATCAATCCAGAAGGTATCTTTTATGCTTAACCATTTGCATAGTCTGCCAAGTTAAACCGCTGTCCTGCCCTTTTTACACATGCGGCGAAAGCAAGGAACGCTTGGCTCTGGAACTGCTCCTTCCGGGACACCAGTCGCGTGGTCACAAATTGGTATCGTTCGGGGACCGGGTACATGCGAACACCATCTTCATCCGCAGTCGCAGTCACAGCCATCCGGGTCAGAAACGCACTGCCGATTCCCGCACGTACGCAATTTAGCATGGTCTCCAAAGTGCTGACCTCGATCATATTCATACCTTGTTCCTCTTGGCTATGAAGCCAATCTTCGTTCGCAGCACGCAGTGGGCAGCCCTTCGGAAACACGACCCATGCAGGATTCCCCGTCTTAGCAAATGCTTCTGTTTCCTGGCCTGCAGGCGTTAGGAGCACCACTTCTTCCTGTATTTCAAAGGCGATCTGCAGTGAGGAGAGTTCAAACTCCCCGGTCAAGAAGGCGCCGTCCAAGCGCCGATCCAGAACTTTCTCGTAATTCTCCTTCGAAGTTGCAGTCACCAATGACAAGCTCACCTCAGGGTATTGGGTCTGAAATTCGGACAGCGCCTGAATAAATGGGGCCGTTGAAGCTATCGTCTCCACCACGCCGATCGACAGTGGACCGCAAGGATAGTCAGGTTCCTTGACAGCCTTGGCTGCCTCCTCGGCCAGCATGAGAATGTCCGAGGCATATTTATACAAAATAATTCCTTTCTCGGCGAGGACTACCCCCTTCGGTGTCCTAAGAAACAGCTGCGCCCCCAACTCCGATTCCAGCTTTCGCACCCTTGTAGTGAGGTTGGACTGTACATAGCCCAGCTTCTCAGCTGCGCGGGTAATGCTGCCTTCCTTCACAATAGCTATAAACACTTTCAAGTCGGTTAGCTCCATCCCCCAAAACCTCCGGTTCAATCCCATCAATTTTTTTAATGAGCTCATCTATAGCAATCATTTTACGGTATTGAACAGGCAGGATACAATCATCTCAGGTCAACAACCAGGTGTAAAAGAAGGTCCGCTATCAAAAAAATAAAGGGAGGTTTTTAAATATGAAGCAATATCCGAACCTTTTTAACGGTTATATGCTAGGTACCCTACCGCTTCCGAATCGGGCGGTTCTGGCGCCGATGACACGCACCAGTGCAGAGCCGAACGGAGTGGCTAACGATCGTATGGCACGTTATTATTCCCGTTTTGCAAAAGGGGGATTCGGCTTGATCATCACGGAGGGCTTGTACCCGGATGAGGAATTCAGCCGGAGTTATCATCATCAGCCCGGTATCGCCAGCATAGCACAAGCTGATTCGTGGATACCGATCATTCAGGCCGTGCACCGGGAAGGAGGGAAAATCATTGCCCAGTTGATGCATGCAGGCGCGTTAGTCCAGCATGATGCTTTCACTCCGATCGCACCGTCTGCGGTGCAGCCTGTTGGAACGATGCTGGAGGATCATGGGGGCAGCGGCGAGTTCGCTGTGCCAAAGGCTATGACGCTGGCAGAGATTCGAAGAACGATCGAAGGCTTCAAGCAGGCCGCTCTCCGCGCGAAGTACGCCGGATTTGACGGTGTGGAGATTCATGCCGCCAACGGCTATCTGCTCGATCAGTTTATTACGGATTATACAAACCGGCGCACGGATGATTATGGCGGCGCGACAAGCCGGCGTATCCGCTTCGCCGTAGAAGTCCTTAGAGCCATCCGTTCCGCCGTTGGCCCGGATTATTTGGTCGGCGTTCGCATTTCGCAAGGGAAGGTGAACGATTTTGACCACAAATGGGCTCATGGAGAAGAAGATGCAAAAATCATCTTCGGGGAATTGGCCGCAGCTTCCGCCAGTTACCTTCATACGACCGAGTATAAGGCATGGATGCCCGCCTTCTCGGATGAGGGGCCGACCCTTGCGGAGCTCGCCAAACGATACAGCGGCCTTCCCGTGATCGCCAATGGAAAACTGGGTGATCCTGAAAGGGCCGAACAAATGCTGATTGCAGGAGCAGCCGATCTGATCGCCGTCGGAACCAGCGCACTGGCCAATCCGGATTGGGTGAACAAGATACGGGAGGGGGGCACGCCGCGAGCTTTTGATCACCGTTTTCTCCAGCCGATGGCCACATTAAAGGAAGAGGAAGTACTGGGCTAACACTTGTTCCTACAAAAAAAGGACCAGCTCCGCTGGTCCTTTCTCATGATCTTATATCAGGTTCCGCAGTAGGTCCGATACCGGAACGTCGACTCCGGTACGACGGCATACTCGGCCTGTTCCGGCGTATGCGCATAAGGATCGGCCAGAACCTGCAGCAGCTGGTGCATCACTTCGTAATCGCCGTCCTGCTCCGCCGCCTCCAGCGCTTCCTCCACCCGGTGGTTCCTCGGAATGACCGCCGGATTGCTGTCCCGCATCAATTGATGCGCAGCCTCCTTGGTTTCGGACTGCCGGCCAAGCCTCTCCTGCCAGCGTGCATGCCAAGCCTCGAATTCTTCGATGCCATGCAGCGGCGTTCCCTCCAACCGGTCAAACGTTAAGGCAAGAAACGTATTGGTATAGTCGGCGCGATGCGTCTTCATGAGGTCCAAGAGTTCTTCGATGAGCGCCTCGTCCTCCGGTTCTTCACGGAAGATCCCAAGCTTCGCCCGCATCCCTGCAAGCCAGTATTCATTAAATAGACCGGCAAAAGTCTCGACCGCATTCTCCGCCATCTTAACGGCCTGCTCCTCGTCCTCATGCAGCAGCGGCAGCAAGGCTTCCGCCAATCGGGCGAGATTCCAGGAGCCGATGTACGGCTGGTTGCCGTAAGCATACCGGCCCTGTGAGTCGATGGAGCTGAACACAGTGGCCGGATCGTAGGTATCCATAAAGGCGCACGGACCGTAGTCGATCGTTTCCCCGCTGAGGGTCATGTTGTCCGTATTCATAACGCCGTGGACGAATCCAACCAGCTGCCATTTCGCGATCAGAGCGGCTTGGCGCTTGATCACTTCCTGCAGCAATATAAGGTAGCGATTTTCACCGGAAGCAAGGTCAGCATCGGGATAATGCCTCTGCAGGGTGTAATCGGCCAAAGCCCGCAGGTCATCCGTCGTGCCTGCTCCCCGAGCGAACTGAAACGTGCCGACGCGGATATGGCTGGCCGCCACGCGGGTTAAAATCGCGCCCGGCAGCTCTTCCTCCCGGGTAATCGCCTGGCCGGTGGACGTCACCGCCAGGCTGCGGGTCGTCGGAATGCCAAGGCCATGCATGGCCTCGCTGATGATGTATTCCCGCAGCATCGGCCCCAGGGCCGCCCGTCCGTCGCCACCACGGGAGTATGGCGTGCGGCCCGCTCCTTTGAGCTGAATATCCACTCGCTTGCCCTCTGGCGTAACCTGCTCGCCCAGCAGGACCGCCCGCCCGTCACCCAGCATCGTAAGATGGCCGAATTGATGCCCTGCGTATGCCTGGGCGAGTGGCTGCGCCCCTTCCGGAATGCGGTTTCCCGCCAGTTCCGCAGCTCCTTCATCGCTCATGAGCGCCTGAGCGTTTAAACCGAGCGACGCCGCCAGCGGCTCATTGAATGCCACGATCTGCGGCGAACGCACCGGCACCGGATCCTGCCGGGTATAAAACAGATCCGGCAGCCCGGCGTAGCTGTTGTCTAAGTGCCATCCCGCCTCCAGTTTTCCTTGTGTATCCGTCATAAAGGTCTCCTTTTTCAGTCCTAGTAAAATTATTCTTCGCATGATGACAGCCTGATTGTCTTATGGCCAAGGCCGGTTCCACTGCTTCATATCCTGTGCCGTATCAAATTTATTATGCGGCCCAGAACTTCAGCGGCCAAACGATGCCTGGTTCTTCCATTATAAAAGAACACAGCGGCGGAGGCCACGATGCGCTTCGACCGGCTGGGCGCAAACAGCCCCGCCATTCGCGTTGAATGACGGGGCTGGCTATACAGGGTGGCCGTTGATCGGCGGATCCGTTGGTCCTCCCCTTTATCCTTTGATTTTAATGATACCGGACTCTCGCTCACGCTCTTTGTCTTCTTCTTTATCCTCACCGACGAGGTCCCTGGCGGACGACTTGAATTCGGAGAGCGTGCGTCCCACCGCACGGCCCAGCTCAGGCAGCTTGGAGGGCCCGAACAAAATCAGCACGACGACCAGAATCATCATCAACCCGGCAAATCCTACGTTTTGAAACATCGCCAATCAGCTCCTTCTCATTTGTCATGGAGAACACTCCGCCTTAGCGAAATCATTGCTCCAGCCTCACTTCTTCTTCGAATCCGGCTTCACCGCCACCGCTTCGATCTCGATCAGCCAGTCGGAACTCACCAGGCTCGCCACGCCTACCGTCGAGCGGGCCGGCTTTACCGGATTGGCTTCGGTATTAAAGAACTGCGCATAGGCATCGAACCAACCCGTATAGTCAAACGTGCCGCCCTTCTGGGCGTCAGGAGCGATGTATACCCGCAGGTAAACGACATCTTTCAGGCCAAGGCCCTGTTCCTTCAGCTGCTTTTCGATTTCCTTCAAAATGCCGATGCCCTGCGTTTTCGTATCCCCATAGCGTTCATAGACCGTCTTGCCGTCCTTGTTCAGTACCGGCGGGACGGTGCCGCTCGTGAACAAGTACGATGCGCCTTCGTGAACGACCACGCCGCTGGATATGGACGACGAAGGGCTTCCGTAAAATACCGGCGCCGGCGCCGTCTTGATCGGCTTGGCCGGTTTCGCCGGGGTATGGGCGGCGCTGTCGGCATATGCCGTGACGCTGACGGTGCCAAGCAGAACTGTCATCAGCAGCGTCGTTTTCATTTTTTTCATCATAAAAGACCAGCCCCTTCTAGATATGGATCTATGATTTCATGACACGCTGATGGATGTCGGTGACCACTTCGCGGGCGGACTCGATCGCTCCGGCCTGCCAAGCGGTAATGTAGCTGATATGCTCACCGGCCAGGTAAATCCGGTTGTCAGGCTTGCACAGTGTCGGATAGTACGTTTTGCGGTCGTTTGCTGAGTAAGAAACCCATCCGCCCTCTTGGTACTTGATCGTTTTCCAGTTGATCGAATAGGAGGATTCGAACTCTTTTGGATACTGCGGATGGATTTTGGCCCCTTGTGCCAGCGCCAGCTTCTCCCGCTCCGCGTACGACATCGCTCCGAGCTTGTCGGCAACCCCGCCGTAGGCATAATAGCCGAGGAGGACTCCCTTTTTCCCGAAATAATCGGTCGGCGGGTAATAAATCTGCGTAATGTCCATATTCGTCAAGCTGCTGCCTCCGTACAGGTGCTCATCCTCTTCCCAGAAGCGCCGCTTGAACTGCAGGCCGATCTTTCCGGCAGAGGCGTAATTGATGCTCTGAATCGCCTTGGACATTTCGGGGGAAAAATCAGCGGGGATCTTCTTCAGCACGGATAACGGAATGGTGCAGATGCAGTAATCCCCTTTGACCTCCTGCTCCCGGCCGGATGCCATGTCGGTGTACACGATTCTCACGCCCGACGAGGACTGGCGGATCTCCTTGACCTCGGCCCGGAATTTGATCCGATTGCCAACCCGCTTCTCGAACGCCTTCGCAATGGCGTCCATCCCGCCGATCGGGTGGAACATCATCATCTGCTGGTCGTATTCGTACTCATTGCTGAAATACTTACCGAAGCCGGAGTTGATGATCGACTTTAGATCGAACGGATCGCGGAGAACCCCGGCATCAAGCCGGCTCCCCGGCTCATCCTTGTATCCGCCGCGCTGCGAGCCTTTGTAGAACAAATCGGGGTTCAGGTCCCCCTCCACCTTTAAGTAATCGACGAGCTTCATCTTCTCTTCAGCCGTGAGCGGAAGATCGAGCGCGTTCTGGTCAACCGCCTTGGCGAGCATTTCCGCGACGTAGCCGCGTACGTCTGCTTTGGCAGCCCGCTTCGGCACCTTCTGACCGGATAAAGCGCCGACGTTTTCGTTGTAGTAATAGCCGCTTTCGTTCACGTTGTTGAACGGTTCGATCGCAACGCCGAATTTCCGGCAGTACTCCAGGGTGACATGGAACTGCGGAATGCGCATTGGGCCGGCATTGAAATACAAGCCCTTATCGAAGCGGGAAGTTTGGGTACCCGAACCGATTTCCGCCTCTGACGTGCCGCCGCGAATAGTCCAGCATCGGCCGCCCGCCCGGCTTTTTGCCTCGAGAATCGTGCAGTCGTACCCGGCCAATCCCAGTTCGTACGCTGCCGTCATACCGGCGATCCCGGCGCCGAGAATGATGATTTTTTTGCCGCCCCGTCCGCTTAAGTGCAGATCATTCGGGCCCGGCGGCTCATATTCGGCGGCCTTCATCGTCTCCGGCGACAGCAGTCCCATCGTTCCCATCAGGCTGAAGACGGCAACGGATCCCCCTACTTTGCCGACGGTCGACAGAAATTGTCTGCGGGTCATCTCTTTCGGTTGCTCCTTGATTGTCACCTCGATCACTCCTTCGCTAGTGGAATGGAACCTCTTGAGGCGATCTTAGCAAAGAAATTTAGTTTTCGGTGAATTTGTGTAAGGATTTCTTACATGGATTTTTTATTTTTAAAAACCGATTGCATTTTTAATGGGTTTTCCTTAAAATCATGTCATAATTCCTTCCATAAACATCTGTTTGTGTGTTTCTTCTCTTTGTTTTATCTTCTTCTAGGTTTCAATCCTGGCTGTTTCTGCAATGGTCCGGGGTTAACTATACTTGCACAGGAGGTAAAAAGCATGGAGAGCAAGGTGATGAGCATTGGGATCGTCTGCGAGCTGACCGGCTTGTCGGAACGCCAAATCCGGTATTACGAGGAACGGAAGCTGATCTTCCCGGAGCGGACGAAAGGAGGTAACCGCCGATATTCTTTTGAAGACGTAAAGGCCATTCAGGACATCTATCAAAAAATGCAGGAGGGATTTAATACGCTGGAGCTGAAGGAAATGAAAAAATCGAAAACGCCGCGCTGCACGCCGGCCTTCCGGTAACGGACATGACTTGGGAGGAGTGATCTTCGCCTATGGAAGCGAAAAATACGATGACCCTGCTCGGGCATATCGCCGAGCTTAGAAAACGGCTCCTTCGAATCGCTGCCGTATTCATCGTCAGTATGGCAGCCGGCTTGTTTGCAGCCCCTCATATCCTGACGCTGCTGCGGACGCATTCCCCGCTCCACGTCGCATGGAACGTCTTCTCACCATGGGACGGACTGCGGATTTATATGAGCATTGCCGTGGTACTGTCGCTGCTGCCGACCATACCCTTTGGCATGTACCAGATTTGGCGGTTTGTCTGCCAGGGACTCAAGCCTGGCGAGCAAAAGGCGGCAGTCCGCTACATACCGTTCGCTGCATCATGCTTTCTGGTGGGCGTGGCCTTTGCGTATTTCGTCGTCTTTCCGATGAGCCTGCGCTTTACAGCCGGCATCAACCGTCAGATCGGCCTTGTGGAGACCTATGGGGTATCCCAGTACTTCGGGTTTATGTTCAATATCATGATCCCGCTCGCCATTGCCTTCGAACTGCCCGTGATCGTTATGTTTCTGGCCCGGATCGGGATCTTAAACCCATCGATTCTAAAAGGAATGAGGCGTTACGCGTACGTCGTTCTGGTTGCCGTGGCTGCACTGATCTCGCCGCCTGACCTCGTCTCCCATCTCATGGTGGCTGTTCCGCTCATCGCCTTGTACGAAATCAGCGCTTGGCTGACCGGTTGGGTGCATCGCAAGAAGCAGCGTGCGAAAGAGGCATTGGAGCATGCCGTCACGGATGGCTCCTATTCGGCAACCTAAAAGAACGGAAATGGAATTGCCTCTATGACATAAAAAAGGAAGCTGGCTCCCCTGCGAGGGAACAGCTTCCTCTTGATTTTTTTGCCGCGATATTGCGGGGATTCCATCCCCGCTCACGCGTTCATGGCGGCTTTGTTGTCACGGGCCCTAGGCGTTAACTAGTCCGCGGACAAAGGTTTCGAAATCGGACGCGAGCCGGGTAATCTTACGCCCGGTTGCCTGTTCTACATGCACAACCTCAGGCTCTCCATCGTTGCCGGAGCCGCGGTAATCCAGCATAACCACGCCGGACTCCTGCGGGCAGTCGCAAATGACGACGCCGAACTCCGGATAACCACCGTTCTCGATGATAGACCGGCTGCCGGAGGCCCCGCAGAGCGACTTGGCTTTGTCCCGGCCGATGCCGAACATGCCGTTAATCCGGACCCCGCTTGGCGCTCCATCGGCGGCTTCACCCAGCGGGAAGTACCTGCTGCGGGGAATGCCCCCGTTATGTATTTTCATCATCTGCACATAAAACGCCGGCAGCTTGAACACCAGCTCCTCCTGCACGGAATCGATCAGATCTTCTGTCGGCGGAGCCGAAACATACGATTCCGCATCGGGATCGGCGTCGTTCCAGAAGTTGTTGATATCGAAACCCTCATTTGGCGAGCCATACGGCACATCTAAATTGGCTTCGTCCGATGGGATGGCATTCACCGAAGCCACGGCCGCCGCGGCACCATCCGTTTCATCGTTTTCCCCGGATTCATCCGAGCCGCTGTCTTCCGCCGAGTCGTCTGAATCTAAATCTTCATCCGTCTCTTCCTCGAATTCCCCGGCCTTCTTGGCACGGATCCATTCCAGAAACTCAAGGGTATCCTCATCCCCAGGCTCCAGCTCATCAGCACGAGTAAACTCCCGCTCGGCGTCATCATACTGCTCCAGGTAATAATAGGCCAGTCCAATCCGGTAATGCCAAAGCGGATCTTCCGCCCCTTCCTCGGCAACGGTCAGAAACTGCTGCACCGCCTCCTCGTAGCGTTCCAGATTGTTCAGCGCCCGGCCTAAATGGCCGATCAGCTCATAACTCCGCTCCTCCGCAGGAATTTCCGTTACGGCCTCTACGATGCGTTCGTATTCATCCTCTTCATGCCATGTCTCCAGCTGTTCCAACAGATCCTCGCTCATCCTCATTCCCCCTGCGATATACTCTTGCTGTGATTATAGCATTTTCCGGAGGCGGTTCTCCAGGGCGCGGCAGCCTCAAGGAGTTGCATAGCATTTATGAAAAAAAAAGCGCCGTATCGGGCGCCCAATGATTTTACAGCGGCGGCTGCTGTACCCCCAGCTTCACCCATCCTTCCTTCGATGGCCCGTAGACGGCCGGTATGCCCAGTCCCGCTTGACGCATCAGAACCGTCGCTTGACCCCGATGATGCGCAATATGCTTGATCAGCCCCATGAGGATGGAGGCGTTGGATTCCATTCGTCCAAATGCGTTCTGTACCTTGCGAAGTGACTCATCGGTCCACTGCTCTTCCAGTGCCTTGGCGGCTGTCGAGCTGACCGTCCGGAAGGTATCCGCAATCTCTTTAGCGGAAGGGACTTCATCCGGATTTGCGACCTTATCCATCGCGATGCCGAATTCGTTCAAATAGTCGGGGATATTCGAGACAAAATGCCAGGCGATCCTGCCCAAAGTCCGTCCTTCCGGATAGACCTGCTGCCCCAGCGATTCATCCGTCAGCGCATCCAGAACCCCCTGCGTCAATTCGGCTTCCTTGTTCCATTCCTGAATAAAATCCTGCACCGTCACATACATAACGTTCTTCCTCCTTTTGATGATTAAAATTTCTTACGACCAGCCTCTGCTTCCTTTCGGCCTTTCATACGTCCATCTTAGCCCATATTGGTGACAGGGTTTGTCATAGTTGCGAATTTTATTAAAAAAATCACGAACGCAAAAAACCGACGCATGATCGCCATGAGCCGGTTATCGGTTAATCTCTTTACGTTTTTCGGTATATCCGAATCTACACCATATATTCCGCCATAATTTCCTCGATATCATAAGGAGTTACTCCTTGCTCCACAGAGAACAACGCATCGGCCTCCCCCGGAGTTTCGGTCAGCACCCCACGGGCCTTGGCATGGAGGGTGAACAGATCATACAGGTCCGGTTTCCGCAAAGTCGTCATCGCTTTGCCCATCAGGACCATTCCTTTTTGGTTCCCCTCGACGTTGTTGTAGTAGTACGGATGCCGAGTTAAAGATAGGTCCGTCCAGATCACCGTGCGTTCCACCAGATCCAAGATTACGGGGATGGCAATCTGCGTATCGGCGGTGACATCGATTTTGTTCGCGACCGTACCCGGCTCGAAAATTTCGCCGGACCCGGGCTTCTTCCGCATCATCCAGCCCGTAAAGCACTCCGGCAAATCGCAATACGGCTGGCTTGTGAACGAATGCAGCGTTGCCACAATATACCGTCCGCCATAATCGACGATGGAAGGAATGTGCAGGTCGATAAACTCACACGCGCCTTGAGGGGCCGAAACGATATCTCCGCTGTGCACGGCCCGGTACTTGGACGACCGCAAGTTCGTATACGAAATATGCTCCACATACTGCCAGTCACGGTCATACATTACGGCGGACAGATCGATGTCTACGCGGCCCGTCGGCTTGCCGTCCACCAGGCCCTCTTTCCACCAGCTGAAGAAACGAATCGTATCCCCTTCCGCCATCGGCACCCGGCTGCCGCGCACGATCGTATGCAGCGCTTTGCTGGCGGAGCGCCCGGAGAACGGCACGAGGTAGCTTTGGAGCCGCTTGTCGACATACACCTTCCCGAGCGGCGGCAGGGCAGAGAAGCGCCCGATCAGCGCCTGCTCGCACAGCCGCACGATGTCCCGGCATGCCTCTTCTTCAATCTCCGGCAGGTTGTTCCGAAGGGCAAACGCATTGGCGACATTCCCTTTTGGAAAAAAGACGCGCAGCTGCTGCCGTTCCTGGCGGCGGGCAAAATGGTTCTTCACCTGCAGCAGCACCGGCGTCGATACTTCCTTAACCACCTCGCCAAAAGCCAGCACGACATACTCTGTATGCTCGGTGGACCGGAGCAGATGATCGAGCCTTCTCGCCAGTTCGCCCGGGCGCTGCATCAAGAGATCGATCAGCGTCCAGACGTTCCGGAATTGGAAGGCCAGCTCCACGCTTCCGTTAAAGGTCGTGAACGGCTTGTCGTTCCGCAGGACGTCAAAGGCTTCCTCGCACCGCCGGAAGCGATGCTTATATTCGGAAGGATGCAGAATTTCGCCCAGCCGAATCCAGCGCTCCTTGTACCGCAGCATATCTTCCGTGATGGACGGGCACTTCTCGAGCAGTCCCAGCAGCAGCCGTCGCTCGCGCCGTTTGAATTTGCGGAAGCGCGTCGCCTCGGCCAGACTGACGTCTCCATCCGACCATGCGGCTGCCAGCCGAAGGACATCGGTCGCCGTCCGGAAGTACCGTCCGATCTGCTCCAGATTGGCTTGGTCATGCTTCATTAAGGACGCTGCGACGAATGCCGCATTTTCCTTGAACGGGATGTCGTCCGGTAGAAGCACTTCCAAATCATCCGCGCCGGCAAACGCAATGACGTCATCAATATCCTGTTTGTCACGATCGGAGATGGAGCCTTTGGCTTGAATCAACCGGGAGATCAGGCTCATGAATTCCGCCCGGCTCCCCAAACCAATCACTTTCAGGTTACCTTCATCCTCCAGGGGCAGCCGGTCCGCTTGCCCATACGCCGGTACATCCAACGTCAGGTAATGATAAATCGCATTCAGATACAGCTCGGCATCGCTATGCTCCATGACCTGCATCGGAAAATCCGGGTACATCGGTTTGAACTTCACATGAGCCCCGACCATAACCTGTAAATCCGCGACCAGCTGTTGGTATAATGCTTCAAACTGCACTTTAGATAAGTCCTTTACCGCGCGCAGCAGCGCATGCGAAAACGTATATCCCAGCGCTTCGATATTTTTCAGGGCGGATGCCAAATAGGCCTTCGGGAGCGGCTCGCCCCCCTGCCCTTGTTCCACGATCAGATGATTGGCTCTTCGTAAGTAGATGGTATTGATATTCATATTAAAGAGTCCAGGAAACCCATGCCCCTAATTTTTTAATAAGGGTTAAAGAAGGAAGGAGCATGATAGCCTGGACGCCTCCTCTCTGAATCGAAATCCTTCAGGGAAGCGGCGGCCCTATGTTCACCAAATGAAGTTAGAAGGAAGGACCGCCATAGCCTGAAGGTCAAGGGTTTCGGGTTTTACTGAACCCGAGCCTTTGATGTCCCCATCTTCCCATACTCCGCAGCGCGCCAACAGGGCGAAAGTATTACGATGTAAGAAAAATCATCCAGATTCGTCCGAATCATCCTCAGGCACCATTCCGGTTTCTACAGCTCACCCTCCAGAAAACGAATAAGATACGTACCGGGCTGCTCGAGGAACTCTCCCAAACGGCACAGGTCCGAATAGTGGTCATGCTCGACGTCATAGCAGCCGATCCATCCTTTTTTCTTCGGATTCCACATGAGCTGAAGATCCGAATAGTTGTCTATGTCTGCCGATAGGCGCAGCAGCTTCTGCCGCCCGACCTTGATCGGGATCGTGTCGGTCAATGTGAAGAAGTCGATATGCTGGATATCGTACTCATTGGGGGCTAACTCAAGGCGCAGACGGTCACCGGTTAACCGATCGACCAGCTCCTCCGGTAATTTATACGCTCTCAGCTCATGCTTCTTATTCGCCACGTCATGAAATTCCGGCGGTTCCAGCGATTTTAAATAATCGGCCAGAACTGCGTTCTTTTGGCTGACCGCGATCGTATACGGCCGTTCACCGTCCTTTTCCGCTAACGTCACATCCGCGCCCCGCTCGACCAAAAACTTGACCATGTCGAAATTTCCAATGCGCGCGGCCACGGTTAACGGCGTCGCTTCGTAAGGATAGACTTGATCCGGCTGGTTGTAGTTAATGTCCACCCCCTGATCGAGCAAATAATTGAGGGTCTTATAGTCATGATCGGACACCGCCTGGCGAAGTACAGCCCCGCCGTCCAGCTTGATATCGAGGCCCAGCTCCTGGATGAGCGGGATGTTGCGTTTGTTGCCATAGTAAGCCTGCGAATACGCGCCGGAGCCCACTCGATTAAGCATGTCCATTCTGGCACCCTGCGTGTGGATATAGCGTACCATCTCCTCCTTCCCATAACGGACAGCCCGTAAAAAAGCCGGACTCTGTGCGTTATTGAGGTTGACGCCGTGTTCTACCAGCAGCTTAACTACATCCAGCCGTTCCGCGATCACGGCAAGGTCAAGCGGACTTAACGCATTATACCGGCTAAGTACGATACCCTCCTCAATATCCCAACCCTCCGCGAGAGCATCCCGCAAAGCCGGAATATTCCCTTGATAGATATGCATTGCGATTTCTGGAAGCTCCTTGAATTTCCCGATATCTTTCAACTGAATCATGTTTTCCTCTCCCCTGCCCAAATGGTTAAACTTAATTCAATCTATGTAGATGATTTATTTGTTAATCGTAGACGGATCCCCCTGCGCTGCATTAAGCTTAATATATAATACTTGGGGCCATTTACCTGAATTATATTAAAAATGGAAGCGAGGTGCATGCCATTGACGACAATTGTTATGATCATCATTATCTTTTCGTTACTTACCGCCTCACTGACGATCACTTTTGCCATCAAGACAGTAACCCGTCAACGTAAAGGGCTATCGCAGCGCAAAACCATCCTCACAAACGGCACATCCGCGCAAGCCGTCATCAATTCCATTCAACAGACGAATGCGCAGCTCAATAATCAACCGGAGGTACTGCTTGATTTAACCGTCACCAAGCCGGATGGCGAATCTCATCATACCATCGTCAAAACGTTTATCCCGATCGTGAATATTCCCTCCTTTCAGAAAGGCTGCGTCGTTGAAGTGAAGTATATGACGATCGCAGGCGAGCCAAAGTTTGAAGTCGTCGGTGCTTACGTACCCTGACCGGTGTCCTCTGCAAATGCAAAACGGCCCTCATCCCTTAAAGCTCAGGGTGAAGGCCGTTTTATTTAAGATTATAGAATTTATAAATTTCAGCGAAGCTGAACCATTCTATAATCGCAAGAAAAACTTCAGTTAAACGCGGTCTGTCTTCTTGAAGGTACGTCGATAGACGTTTTTCTTATCATATCGCTATATTTACATCACGTTGGCCGAATGCAATCCACGGTTGAGACCGAGCGTGCGTGCCGTCGACGTATGAATTTCGCGGATCAGCCCCGGATTTTTCATCAAAGGCGCGCCATAAGACGGAATCATTTCCCGAATCTTCGGCTCCCACGCCTTCGCATGCTGAGGGAAGCATTTTTCGATGACCTCGAGCATGACGGAAACGGCGGTGGAGGCCCCCGGAGAAGCTCCCAGCAAGGCAGCAATGGATCCGTCCGCGGCGGTCACGACTTCCGTACCGAACTGAAGCGTGCCTTTGCCGCCAGCTTCCGTATCTTTGATGACCTGCACGCGCTGGCCGGCCACCAGCATATCCCAATCCTCGCTCTTGGCGTTCGGGATGAACTCACGCAGCTCTTCCATACGTTTTTCCTTCGACAGCATCACCTGCTGGATCAGGTACTTGGTCAGCGACAGGTTCTTGGCGCCTGCAGCCAGCATCGTGAGCACATTGTTCGGCTTAACCGAACCCAGCAAATCGAACATGGAACCGGTCTTCAGGAACTTTGGCGAAAAGCCCGCAAACGGTCCGAAGAGCAGCGACTTCTGATTGTCGATAAAACGGGTGTCCAAATGCGGCACCGACATCGGCGGCGCACCTACTTTGGCCTTGCCGTACACCTTGGCATGGTGCTGCGCTACCACTTCCGGATTGTTGCACACCATAAAGAGCCCGCTGATCGGGAATCCGCCGATATGCTTCCCTTCCGGGATACCGGATTTCTGAAGGAGCGGAAGGCTTCCGCCGCCACCGCCGATAAAGACGAACTTCGCCGTATGGCGTTCGACGCTGCCGCTGCTCAAATTGCGTATTTTCAATTCCCACGCGCCATCGCTGTTGCGTTTAATATCGTCCACACTGTGCTTGTAATGAATACCAACGTTTTTGCTCTTCAAATGCTCAAACAGCATACGCGTTAAAGCGCCAAAGTTGACGTCCGTTCCCGAGTCCATTTTGGTGGCCGCGATCGGTTCATCCGAGGTCCGGTCCTTCATAATGAGCGGAATCCATTCCATCAGTTTTTTCGGATCGTCGGAGAATTCCATCCCTTGAAACAGCGGGTTTTTGGACATCGTCTCAAAACGTCTCTTCAAAAATGCCACGTCTTCTTTCCCCTGAACCATACTCATATGCGGGAGCGGCATAATAAAGTCCTGCGGATTGCGAATCAAATTGCTTTTGACCAGATAAGACCAGAACTGCATGGAAACCTGAAATTGCTCGTTGACGCTAATCGCTTTGCTGATATCTATGGAACCATCCGGTTTCTCGGATGTGTAGTTCAGCTCGCACAAGGCGGCATGCCCCGTTCCTGCGTTATTCCATTCGTTCGAGCTTTCCTCTCCCGGGCTTGCCAGCTTCTCAAACACTGTAATTTTCCAGTTCGGTACTAATTCTTTCAACAGTGTCCCCAAAGTCGCACTCATGATACCGGCACCAATTAAGATAACGTCTGTATCGGTTTGTCTGTTGCTCATAATTACCGTCCTTACACGCTAGTATTTGAAGAAAAGATGTAGGCGCTCTCAAGAGGCAAGCCAGAGTGCGACCCGGTTATCCACCTTTTCTGATGAATGATTACTTAATTTATAGTATAGCACTATTCTCTGGAGTGTTAAATGATTGTCGTGCGAACAGCTCGGAAATAAACAAAAAACCAAAGGCCATCGCCCGGCAGCGTACCGGAATCGCGGCTTTGGTCATGGGATCGTCTCCTAATCTGGTGAATTTGCCCACCCCTCTGTGGTAAGCATCCTCAGTCTGCTTCGGAAATACCTTCTCCGTTAAGACGCGATGAACCTCGGGGGTCTAGGTATAGGCTTGTGCATAAGGGGATTCAAATCAGGAGTGGAGTCAGCCCAATTCTCTTGGTTTGGCAGCGTATAAATAAGTGTAATACTAATAAAAACACACACTAGGAAAAGGTGAACAAAATGACAAATCCAACTCCGGACAACCAAGAAGCGATCGAGAAAGTACGCGATTTGATTAAGGGCATCGACACAGCCATGCTGACGACCGTCTCGGAAGAAGGGCTGGTTTCACGTCCCATGAAGACCCAGGATATCGAATTCGACGGCGACCTGTGGTTCCTGACCAAGAAAGACACTGAGAAGTTCCATGAATTGCTGCAAAACCGGCAGGTCAACGTGGCCTATGCCGGCAAGTCCTTCGTCTCCATCCGCGGTGAAGCTGAGCTGGTGAACAGCACCGAAAAGCTGAAGGAATTGTGGAACCCCGTTTACGAGCAGCTGCTGGAAACGAACTATGACGATCCGAACCTTGTGCTCATCAAGGTGCAGGCTGAAGCAGCCGAGTACTGGGATGCCGGCAACAAGTTCAAAATGGCCCGGTTCCTGTTCCGCAGACTGATGGGTAAAAGCAACGAAGGCACCAATATGAATCGAACTGTGGAATTGGATTAGGATAAAAAAACGGACGCCGGTTCTTAACCCGCGTCCGTTTTTATTTTCAGATCACAGTGCAGTGTCCGCCCGTCCCTGTCCGCATGAGCGTTCAGCCCTAAGTCTACTGCCCCTGCTTCGCCCGGTGAACCGTCAGCGTGACCCGGTTGGTCTCACACATGAAGGTAGAGAGATGCACCGGCTCATCCTTGGCGTCAAAGGCCACTTTTAAAATTCGGAACAGATTCGCCCCGATGTCGCATTCCAGCAGCTTGGCATACTCCTTGGTCGCGCCGATCACATCGATCTCTTTATCGTTGCTAACGATTTCCGTTCCGTAATCCTCGGACAGAATTTTATACGTCGATTCGTTCGTAGTAATCTTCTTCTCCAGGTCGGGAAAGCGTGTCAGCGAATAATGCGCGATGTCGTAAAACAGCGGACGGTCATTGACGTACATAAGCCGCTCCAGCTCGAGCACCGGGCTGCCCGCATCGATGCGAAGATACCTGGCCACGTCTTCGGTCGCTTCAATCACGTCGCTCCTGAGTATCCGGGAATTCGGAATCATCCCAAGCTGATGGCTGAATTCGGAGAATCCGCTTACAGACAGCAGCTCATTATGGAATTTGTTGGAGGCCACAAACGTCCCCCGCCGTGGAATCCGGGTCAGCGCCCCTTCCCGGACCAGCTCCTCGATCGCCTTGCGGATCGTAATCCGGCTCACGCTATAAATATCGCAAAGTTCGGCCTCTGTCGGGATCTGCTCATCCGGTTTGTAGCGCCCCTGCTGTATATCATTCTTCAACATTTGCCTGATCTGCATGTACAGCGGCTGAGGGGTTGAAGGATTCAAATTCATTGAACATTCATCCTTATCCATCAATGATCAAATTTGTATCTCTCTATTATACATTGATGGCTACGTCCAGTCACCATGCAGCAAAGTAGCTGATCGTCTTTGCGGCTTTATCTGCGCCCTGCTCCAAGCAGGCTGCGACCGGAAGCCCTTTCAGAATACCGTATATAAATCCGGCAATAAATGAATCACCCGCTCCCAGCGTATCGACTACCTCCACCTCCGTAATTCCGTGCTTGTAGAACCGTTCTCCATCGTAGGCCAAAGAACCGTTTTCTCCAAGCGTGGCTACGACGATTTTGGAGCCCCGGTCCTTGATCTCCCTCATGAGGCGGCGGATATGTTCGTCATCCTGTGTATAGGACAAGAACGGATAGTCCACGTATGGCGTCAGTGTCGTCACCAGCTCATGATCCAGCTTATCGGCAAAGTCGAAGGAAGTCAGCAGTCCTTTTTCCTTAAAATTATCGAAATACGAATCGGCATGGCCCCAAATCGCGGAGTGCACCAGCTGGAATGACTCCGTAAAGCGCAGATCCTCGGAGTTCAAGGCAAAATCAGCCATCACGCCTTCTTCATAATCGCCCAGCTTTCTTTCGCTGCCTACCATATCGACGTAGGTCACCGCCGTGCGGCCTTCTTGGACCGAGACCCTGGACGTATCTACGCCCTTGCCCCGAATCGCCTGAACCATAATCTCCCCATAATGGTCGTTGCCCACCCAGCCGATATAGGCTGTCTCCGCACCCAGTTCGGTCAAATAGACGGCTACGTTTACCGGATTTCCTCCAGGACAGGCTTTCCCCGAGGATCGGTAGACATCCATACAATTGTCTCCGACTGTAACGATTCGCATCTTGTCTCACCTTCCCGTGTAAGGAAGGAGCTCTGCCGGGATGGGCAGCGCTCCCCGTACGTATTAGTATTCCATCTTGCGATAGTATCGTCTCAAAGTCAGCGGATGGTTTCTTTCGCGTTCCAGATAGACGCTGATCCGGCTCAGCAACGCCCAGTTGATACTCACGGCAAAATGCTTCCGGAACTCATCGCTGATCCCTTCCATCACAAAATCTTTCGTATCGATCACCGTCAGCCGTTTGGTGACCTTCTCGGCAAATCGTTCCACACGGTCCGCCAGCGGTCTCGTTTCATCCTCACCCTTCAGCAGAATGACGCTTGTATCTTCTACGACGAGCTCCAGGGTACCGTGGAAAAACTCAGCCGCATGGATGGACTTGGCCGGAATCCACTGCATCTCTTCCAACACGCACATGGCATAGGAATAGGTGTTGCCCCACAGGTTCCCCGAGCCGACCATCATATGGTAGTTCGTATCTTTATGCTCAACGGCAAAGGCCTCGGCCCGCTTATCAAACGCTTTGACGGCATCCAGAATGGCTTGCGGCAGCAGGGCGACTTCCTTGGTGAATTGCTCATACTGAGGGAACTCGTTATTGTTATACATGAACCGGAATACGACCATGTACAGCAGCATGAAGAACGTATCGAAGGAGTGCTTCTCCGACCCGGTCGTAATGCAGTGATCGACCAGCTTCGTGATCGGCGTGTCCGGCTCGGCCACCAGGGCAAAGGTCGTTGCACCCCGCTCTTTGCAGTACTCGATCGCCTCGATCGTCTCCTTCGTCGTTCCGGATACCGAGGTGAAGATGCACACGGAATTCTTGCTGAAATGCTTGTTGTTCATCACCAGAAATTCAGCGGCGATTTCGGCGTGCACGTCGATCTTGGAGCTCGATTTCAGGATATATTCATACGGGTACATCATCGCGATGGTACCGCCCGCGCCGATCATGAAGATGTTGCTGTAGCCTTTGCTGCAGATCCCGTCGACGATGTCCTCAATCTGGCTTCGGTGAGCGAGGCCTTCCTTTTCCACCAATCTTAGAAACAGCTCTTCGTCAAAATTAAACATGTAGCGTTCCCTCCTGTGCTGGAGCGGTTGCCGCCCCTCTATTTGTTATGTCTTGTATTATAATTAGATATTACCAAACTTACAATTCTTTTTTTGCGGGCTGGGCTATCATTGGGGGGCTGCTGTCCTGGTGTCGATGGCGTCCGTATTTCTTTTCCCAATAGTAATAGACAGGCAGGCCGGTGACGATCACGATCAGCGCCGCAATCATCCCCTCGAGCGGAGCCCAGGTGAAGGTTCCCCACGCCAGCCAGGCTGCGCCCAAGATCGCCAGCACCGTTGTGATTCTCCAGAAAGGCATGCGGTAGATCGGCTTGTAGTCCTCTCTTTTCCGGCACTTATAAATCGCAGCAAAGTCCAGGATGTTAATCACCAGCTGAATCAGCGTAAAGTAACCCAGCAGTGCGGTTAAATCGCTGAAAAAGACGAGAATGCAGGCATACGTAACTTGGGCCAGAATCGAGAAGCTCGGCGTTTCGTGCTTGGGATGGACTTTCGCAAAGCGCTGAAAGAACAGCCCGTCCTTGGCCATGGCATACTCAAGACGCGGCTGGAACATGATGCAAGAGCTTAACGCGCCGAGGATGACGATAATGGCTGTGATTGCCACGAAAGACGAGGCGATGCCGGAGAACCCCGGGATGTAGCTGACCGCATCGGACACGGCGGCGCTGGAGCCCATCAGCTTGTCAAACGGCATTAAACCGGTAATGCAAACAGACAGCAGCGTGTAAAGACCAAGAACGATCAGCACCGAGCTGATGAGTGCCTTCGGCAGCACCTTCCCCGGATTCCGGATTTCCCCTGCCATAAAGCAGATTGACGCCATTCCCGTATACGCCCAGGTTGTGGCCGACACTCCGCCGATCAGGCTGCCGCTGTGCGTTCCCGCCGCAGGAGTATACGAAAAGTGATCATAATTCATATACATCAAGCCCAGCGCGATGACGATGAGGAACGGAATGATCTTGAGCAAAGTAATGATGACTTGAAAGCGGCCGCCCTCCTTTACGCTGCGGTAATGAATGGAGGTAATGAACAAAATAATGGCAATGCCCAGGAGCTTGCCCGCAATCCCGCTAAAGAACGGGAAGAAGCTTGCCAGATAAGTGACGATCGCGAGTGCCATGATCGAGATGGACGGAGGATCGAGCGCCCAGAACGTCGCCCATCCGTACAGGAAGGCAAGCGGCCGCCAACCCGCTTTGTTCAGATACACGTAACCGCTTCCATTTTCCGGGTAAGCAGTAGACAGCTCGGCCAGCACCATAACCTGCGGGATGGCAATAACGCCGCCGATAATCCAGGCCAGGATAGACATGGAAGGCAGACCCGCAGCCCTTGCCACATCCCCGGTCGAGACGAAGATTCCGGAGCCGATCGTTGTTCCCACCGCTAAGGCCAAGGCTGACCAGAAGCCCAGCTTTCTTGTAAGTGTGCCAATACTCATCGTGAGTTCCTCCCAATCCGAATGATCAGATGCCCAGTTCCCTAACTTTTTGAATGGATTGCTTAACCGTCTCGTGCGGGTTTTGATAATAACGGTGTCCCATAATCTCCAGCGTGCAGGTCCCTTGGTAGCCCCGGCTTTGAAGGTCGGTGACATACCCTCTCCAATCCAGTGTCCCGTCGTCCAGAGCCAGATGCGCATCCGAAGTTCCGTCGCCGTCGATCAGATGAAAATGACACAAGTCCAGCAGTACGGAGAAATAATCCTCCGGCGTTTCGCCGGCCAGATGCATGGCTACCGAGTCGATCATTCCCTGAAGCGCCGGGGACCTTATCTCATCCAGCAATTTCCGGATTCCCTTGACATCCGTCATCAAGTTCGACTCAAAGCGGGTCAAGGGCTCCAAAGCAAGCGTCACGCCTTCCTGCTCCGCCACCCGGGCCAGCCTGCCGATCGAATCGGCTGCGTAAGTCCATGACTGATCCTCAGACAGATGGAAGTCTCCGATCCCTGAGGTGACCAGCATCATGCTGCAGTCCAATTCCAACGCGGCGTACATATTTTCGATAAAATAATCCACGCTCTTCTGCCGCAGATCCGGGTCGGATGCCGCCAGATTGTAAGGGTACATGCACTGTTCCGGCGTATAGCAGACCACCTTCATCTGCCTGGAGCGAAGTTCCTGACGGATGCGCCTTACTTGGCTGAGGCCGCCCCGATACACATAGAAATGCGGCTCACCTGCCCACAGTTCGATGCGATCCACCCCGAGCTCCGTCATGGAATCGAGAAAGTGTTCAAAAGGAAAATGCCTGTACGTAATATTCATGCCTGCAAGATCCATCGCTTCACCCCCAAAATGATAGCGCTTTTAATTGTTATGTCTTGTATTATAATTAAGTAATACATAATGTCAACCCATTCGTTTAAAATAAAAAAATCCCGCTGTGGCACACGCCCTAGAAAGGGGGTGCTGCGGGATATTTAGAGAAAAGAACATAGCTTAGCGGTATTCATAACTTACATCCACATGACTCGACTCAGCTTGGCGGGTCAGCAGCCGCCTCCTGTTTTTGCTGTGAAATATAGTGCTCTCCCACTTTCATGATCTGCTCCAAAATGGGCTCCAAACGCTGGCCAAACTCCGTCAGCGAATATTCAACTTTTGGCGGCACGGTCAAAAATGCATTTCGCTGTACGATACCGCCTTCTTCCAACTCCCGCAGCTGTGTCGTCAGCACATGCCTGGAAACACCGGGAATTCGCCGGTGGAGCTCGCCGAAACGGCACGTTTGCTGAAGCAGCTCGTAGATAATCTTCGGTTTCCATTTCCCGTTGATCAGCTGCAGTCCCACATCTACCGGACAACCAAATGTTCCATCCTGATAAGGCATTTTTTCCTCCTGCTGGTCAGGTTTTTATGACTACGTCATCTATTTCTGCGTACTTCAATACCGGTGAAGGATCGTATAAGCTACCTGTATATTTCCATTATACGAAAAGAGGCGATCTTATGAAGCCACCAGCGCACTTCAATCCGGTCATGCGGCCGGAGGATATGAATGCAGCTTTTGCCGAGGCCTTCAACTCCGGCGATATCAACGCACTGCTTTCGTTATACGAATCAAACAGCATTTTGATAAACCCAGCCGGCGAGCTTGACCAAGGAATCGAAAAAATCCGCAGAACGCTCGAGGATTTGCTGCAGCTGCAGGGCCGCATGATGTCCAGCAACATTTACTGCATCCCATTCGAAAATATCGCTTTGCTGCGTGCCCATTTCATCCTTCATACACAGGATGGGAACGGCAATCCGGCTCAGGTGGAAGGACATACGTCCGAAGTGATAAGACGGCAAACCGACGGAAGCTGGCGGTATATCGTAGACCACCCTTCTGGCTCCGAAATTTTGGAACGAATACGATCATGCTGAGGATGTTTCGCAGGAGGTTATGCCCGCTTCACGTCGAAAACCTCTAAAGCAGCGTGCCAGCGGCCAGCAAGCGAATGTAAGCAGAATGATTAAGGAACCGAGGAACAAACAAATGACACTTCAATCGCTATTTAACGAATATTTGAACATCAAATTCAATAGAGGATTCGAGCTTGAACACACGGAAGGCTTTGAATACGGCCTTTTCGAGGATGGCAGCGCCGAATTATTTTTTGCCGGTCATGATGACGAATCGTTTGTGGAATGGGCAGACGTATTACAGCCAAAAGATCCCCGGTACACGGCTAACCCCGACTGGAGCCCGCTGCTCTCGGGTTACTTTCCGGACCTCGATGTCTACGATGAGCAGATCCTCTATTTTCTCCTGTATACGATCAATTCGACGACGTCCATTGCAAGGCCCCATCCTTACCGTGCAATGAATGATTTCATGAAACATTACTGCTTTTTTCAATTGGGACAGTTGACAGATGCGGCCCGGTTGAATGATGTGCAGAAAGAGCAGCTAAGGGACTTTTTCTTCTTTTTCTACCTTTATGCCCACCCGGTTAACGAGGAAACCCTGTACGGCTTTTCTTTCTGCGGCCGGGATTTGGTTCATACGAAAACAGGTATCCGCGTAGAGCACTATTTTTCCTTATACCACGATTACTACTGCGACAAGCACGATAAGTATAAGGATCGATGGCTAATCACTCCTCACGAAATTCAGGCCGGTAAACACCTCACGCTGGAGCTGCTAAGATCGATTGAGGGTAAATCATCCAGGCTGCTTATGCCTCCGGAAGAAGGTTTCGAGACCGTACTGCGGCTGATCAATGACGTGGATGAGCTGCTCCGGATGCACTCGGAACATCAAACAACATTTTTCGATTTGCTGAGAGACGCTCTTTTGGATGCCGGAACCAACCCGTATCGAGAATACGGCTTCCGCATGCTGCTTCAGAATTATGTCTGTTATATCCTTTATTTTCAGTTTGATGACATTCATGATATGGTCGATCATCTCAAAGACACCCCGTTAGCGTGCGAAAAAATCGTCAACATGCTCTTTGCGGACGCTATTTTTATTCAGAAAATCATGCGGCAGCACCGGATCGATATCGCCGAGTATCAGGGCGTAACCGGATTTTTTGGAGAAGAAACCCGGGAGATGTATGTTTAAGGAATCCCTTTTCCATTAAAAATTACCCATATTTTGACAGGTTGTCTTCTTTCTTCCTCTGGAATACACTCTTTTTTGAAAACGCATTCATGGAATCATGCCCCGTGATTTCGTACCGTCATTGATTTTACGTAAATCAAAAAAAGGAGATGTATCGTGTGAAGAAAATGAGATGGACCATCAAGTTACTGCTAGCCCTATTGCTCGTAGTCCCGATGCTCATGAACAGCCACCCCGCGGATGCCTGGAACGGAATGCCCATGTCCAAGCTCCATGTGAGCGGCAACCAGCTGGTGAACAGCAGCGGGCAGCCCGTCCTGTTAAGCGGTTGGCATCAGCCCTCGGGCTCCTATTGGACCTACCAGTCCAGCAGCTACTATCTGGACCGGAACGGAGGGAACCGGCATGCGGCAATTCTGGACTATTTGAAGGATATCACCGATACCTTTACCGGTACCTCGGCCAAGTACGGCAGCAGCCACGGCTGGTATATGAATCAGGTTCGTCTGTTTATCGACCGGGAGGATATGGGCGACGTAGCCGCCGGGACGTATAATTTTGCCGGTTTGCAGAGCGTAACGCAGGACGTCATCATTCCGTATATTGCCTATGCCAAGACAAAGGGCCTGTATGTCACGCTGGGTCTCGATTTTACCCTTTCAAACAACCAGGCAACCACCCCATCCAATCTGAACAAGTTCAATGAAATCTGGGGTTACCTTGCCTCCCAACCGGCGATCAAGAGCGCGGACAACGTGATGTTCGAACTGATCAATGAACCGGTCCTGTCCGATGTCAACGGGCAATGGGGCGGAAATCCCTCTCAACCCAATTTCGCTGAATACTGGAACTCCCTTAAAAAATTTCAAAACTCCCTCATATCCACGATACGCAGTAAAGGTGCTGACAACGTGATATGGGCCGCGGGGCTTGGCTGGGATCAATACTACCAGCTCTGTGCATCCAGTCCGCTGACGGATCCCTTGAACAATGTCGGGTATTCCGTTCACTGGTACCCAGGGTACGGCGCCCATGACGATTATGCGACTCTGCAGCAGCAGTGGGATACGAATATTAAGCCCTGCGCCGATCATTATCCCATCAACATTACAGAGACCACCTGGTTCAAGACACAACCCGGGGATTCTTCCTACTGGGAGCTGTTCAACGGGTCTAATGAAGGTTTCGGGAAAAACACGAAGGCTATTTTCACAGCGGCTGGCAATGTCAGCATGACCGCGCATATGAACGGATTTTTGCTGGAGCCCGGCACAAGAAGTTCTTTCGCCGATCCGACCGCAGGCCTCAAACATGACGGCAATACCGCACGGGACGGCATGGCCCGCTTCCTCTTCGAATGGTATTACGAACGCGCGCAGTTGAACCCTTGGAACGGTATATGGAACGGAGTCCTGTCCGGCTCGACGTATAAGATCGTGAACCGCGCATCGGGTAAAGCGATTGACGTACCGGGCGGTCAGAATACCAACGGGCTGCAGCTTCAGCAGTGGTCAGACAACAATGCAACAGCCCAGCAATGGGTGGCCGATGATCTGGGGACTTACAACAACGTGTACAGGCTGCGAAGCGTCAGCTCGGCCGACCAAAAAG
This sequence comes from Paenibacillus sp. SSG-1, assembly GCF_002224835.1. Lineage (NCBI taxonomy): Bacteria > Bacillati > Bacillota > Bacilli > Caryophanales > Paenibacillaceae > Paenibacillus > Paenibacillus sp. SSG-1. Next base: position 6,516,548 of record NZ_MBRK01000001.1, on the reverse strand, counting down.
TCATGGATATCCGAAACGGAACGAAGAACAACGGCGAAGCAGTCCAACTCATGCAGGACTTGGGAAATACCGCACAGCAGTTCAGATTGATCAAACTGAGCAACGGTTACTGGAGCATCCTCAATGTGAACAGCAACAAGGCCGTCGAAGTTGCCGGATCCTCCTCAGCGGATGGAGCGAAGCTTCAGCAAAATCTCTACCGGGGCGATCTGAACCAGCAATGGCAGCTGGTGAAAATCAATTAGTGCCTGATACCGAATATCCTGATGATGTTTCACTAAAAAACGAGCGCGAGCCTTCATAGGCCCAACGCTCGTTTTTTAGATCCCCGGGACGCTGAGTCATCTGGGGCAATCTTCTCCTCATTCCGAACAGGAACACCTCCAATCACGCAAATTCATATACTTCTCGCCCCACTCATCCAATTGATCCAATATCAATTTCAGCGACTTTCCCAGCTCGCTCAGTTCGTAGACTACTTTCGGTGGAACCTGATTGTAAGACGTTCTCGTTACGATGCCGTCTTCCTCCAGCTCCTTGAGCTGCTGGATCAGCATTTTTTGCGTAATCTCAGGAATTGCCTTTTTTTAATTCGCTCGTTCTTTGCGGTCCGTCCCCACAGTTCAAATGGCATAAAATCAATAGCTTCCATTTTCCCCCGATCACTTGAAGCGTCGCCTCTGCGGGGATGTTAAACGTCCGTGTGGTCTGCATTTCCATGGGATTATCACCCTCCTGTCGATTCCGATGAACGATTACTTTCCGGTGAGTATATCACTTTAAAGTGTCTATATCACAAAAAAGTAAGTACTTCCCATTTATCACAGCATACCTGATAATTTTACCGTACTTCATATTGAAATTTGAGAGAGAGGGAAGGTGACATCGATGAAAATTTTGACGGTTGTGTCGCATCCGCGGGTGAACTCCTTAACCTTTTCCGTGACAGAGAGATTTATCCAGGGACTTGCCGACGCCGGGCACGAAACCGAGGTGCTGGATCTGCATCGCAGCGGCTTTAATCCCGTGTTGTGGGAAGCCGACAAGCCGGATTGGTCTTCGGATTACAAAGTCTATTCGCCTGAGGTGGGAGCGGAGATCGCACGAATGAAACGGCATGACGCGCTCGCCTTGATTTTCCCGATATGGTGGTACGGCCTGCCGGCCATGCTGAAAGGATATATCGACCGGGTATGGAACAACGGATATGCTTACGGCGCAAGTCACCTGCATCATCAACAAGTGCTGTGGCTTGGTCTGGCGGGAGCTCCGAAAGAACACTTCGAGAAAAGGCAGTACGATACATTGCTCTCCCAGCTTCTAAACGTCGGTATAGCCGATTACTGCGGAATCACGAACAGCCGGGTTGAGATCCTATACGATACGCTGGATTCCAGGCCGGAAGTTTTCGATAACCTCCTGACGCGAGCTCATCATTTGGGACGGCATTACGACAACGTTTCAGAAGCTGTGAATTAATCGGGAAGCGCTGCGGAAATCCGGGTCCGGCTCGAAATGAAAATGTACTGCCTTTGCCTTGGTGGTATGGCCTGCAGTGCCGTGTCCAAGCTCATCCTCTATGAATACGTTGTAGGAATTTCATTAGAGAGGTGAGAGCATGATTCAACTAAGCGGGATCGTAGGCGGAAAAACGCCGGTCAAAGTAGGGCCGCGGAAAACACTGCTGCTGCAGCAAATCGTCATTCGGGTGAAAAAGGGAAGGAAATTGGTATTAAATAACCTTAATTTTTTGTTCAATAATGAAGCCTTTGCGATTAAAATCGAGGCCCAGCCGTCTCCGGGAAAGTTTGTTGCCCGAGGCGGTGCCGGGGATTTAACGCCAAACAAAGTGTTATTTAACAACAACACCGGCGAAGATCAAATCATTTTCCTCTTGGTCAGCGCCGTGAATACTTCGAGAACCTCCACGGAGCTCAGCCGCTCGGACAGCTGGCGTATGACTCTCAAGCGGTGATTATTCAGGTTGCGGGGGAGAGACGAAGTACCGTATCAAAAGACAGAATTTAGCTCTTTTCGGCAATTAGCCGGAAGGGGCTTTTACTTGTTTCAAGAGGTTTCCCTCTTAGATACGCGCTTCAAGTTATTTTAACTTTAATTAAGTAAGCTGATCCATAATAGATGACTATATCCAAGTGAGTTGACTTCTTACATTCGGTAAGTGACCTTGATACAATATCGTTGAGGCATCAATGGAAATCCAGGGGTGTTCTAATTAGACGATATTCGGAGGGACGGAGATGATCACAAGCATTTTGCGGTTTCAATTCAAAGATGGCGTCAATGAAGCGGAAATACAGAGGGTCCTTTCGATTATCGAGCGTACAGCCAAGGCGGAATCAGTCGCGTTTTATTCCCTTGGGCGCTATTTCGGTGATCCTCAGGAGGGATTCACGCATGCATATTGTGTCAGCATCCCTGACTTGGCGTCGCTCGACCGGTATTTTCGTGAGCCTGCCCATCGCGAAGGGGATTTTCAGTTCATCCCTTTATTGTCCAAACTGTCCCAAATGACGGTGTTGAATGATCCGGACCCAGATATTTTGGCAAAAATCGCCGCTTGCCGGAACGCTGCGGTTGACCCGGAATGGATGGCGTTGTTTGACCGGATCGGCCTAACATGACCATTCCTTACAGCCTCCCGGCTTTCTTTAGTATCAGTTCTATACACGCGGACTCGAGGCAACCGCCTCATTTCGTGAAGTACTTAGAGAGCATCCTTAGCCGTACGGATCATCATCCATACGGCTATATTGGTGCTTATTCTATTTCGATATATGAGTTACTTCCAGATCTCTTCCGCGATTTCTTTGATGAAAGCAAGCTTGCGCCATTGCTGCTCCTCGGTCAGGTGGTTGCCTTCTTCCGTAGAGGCGAAGCCGCATTGCGGGCTCAGGCAAATCCGGTTCAGGTCGACGTACTGTGTCGCTTCCTCGATCCGTTTCAGGATGTCCTCTTTATTTTCCAGCTCACCGAATTTAGAAGAGAACAGGCCCAGCACGACCTGCTGATTGTCCTTCAGGAAGCGAAGCGGCTTGAAATCGCCTGCCCGCTCGGTATCGAACTCCAGATAGTAGCCGGAGTAGTTATCGATACCCAGGAGCGTTTGCGCGATCGGCTCGTAGCCTCCTCCAACTCCGGCGTAAGTCGATACATAATTACCGCGGCATACATGCGTGGTGACGACGAGGTCATCCGGAAGACCGGATACCACTTCCTCATTCAATCTTGCAAATTCATTCGCATATTCTGCCACGTTGACGCCGGCCTGCTTCATAAACGCCATAAACTGTTCGTCGCAAAGCGCTCCCCACGTGCAATCGTCGATTTGGAGGCTGCGGCAGCCGGCTTCATAGAGTGCAAGGATCGCTGCTTTGTAGGCTTTGGCAATATCCGTAACAAGCTCTTCCCGATTCGGATAGATGGCTTGCGTGCTCTCCTGATTTTCTGCCCGGTCCAGCTCGAACAGGAACTGCGCGGCCGCAGGAATGGATTGACGCGCAACGACGTCTTCGCCAGCAACCTCTTTTAAAAACGCATAATGCGATACAAACGGATGGCTGCTGTAACCCACTTTACCAGTCAGGCGGGCGGTTTCGGGTCTGGACTGTGCACCGTTAAATTGGTAGCCTTGATCAACAATGGTCCGCTCTACACCATCCAAGCCCCAGAAGAAGTCCAGATGCCACCAAGAACGGCGGAATTCGCCGTCGGTGACCGCTTGAAGCCCTACTTCCTTTTGCTTCTGCACGAGCTTGATGATCTCGGCGCTCTCTACTTCTCTCAGCTGCTCAGCGGTGATTTCACCGTTCTGGAATTGGGCTCTGGCTTCTTTCAACGCTTGGGGGCGCAAAAAGCTGCCGACGATATCATATCGAAACGGAGTAACGGTTCGTTTTGTAGGTTTGGTTTGTGTGCTCATCGGCTAATCTCCTCGGAAAATAATATTAAAATCACTATAGCATAACCCCTTGGGTATAACGTTCTACTAAAAGGTTATAGCCTGTTATAGCTATTAACTATAGCTGATTTTCTTTTTACAGGATGCCTCTGTGCTTGCCCTATTAGGTGTTTTTCCTTCATTGTAAAAAACTTCAAGTTCCCGTATTCTTAATCTTGTTACAAGCTTTTTGCATCATGCACGTAGGAACGGAGACTTTGACCGCCATGAAATCATCCTTCTTAACCCGGCCTTTCTATTTCCTGTGGACCACCCAGACGGCGGCAAACGCCGCGGATGTGCTCTACATTATGGCGCTTACGGTGCTGGTATTAAACCAGACCGAATCACTCATATCGGCGGCGTTTATGCCGCTGATGCGCAGCGGCGCCCAAATGCTGAGCGGCCTGATCGCGCCGCTGCTGTTGAACCGCTTCAAACTTCCATCCCTGCTGCTCCTCTCGCAGACGGGCCAGTTTCTGCTGTTCGTAGGCTTGGCCGTTTACCTGCAGCTTACCGGAAAGGACGCTGTGTTTGTTCTGGTGTTTGCGCTGGTCTTCGCCATGTCTTTCCTGGACGGGTGGACGGTTCCCGCCCGCAACGCGCTTGTTCCGCGGCTCGTCGCACATGAGCAGGGCCTGCTCAAGGCCAACAGCTTGATCAGCGTCAGCGATCAGGTGGTACAGTTTGCCGGCTGGGGGCTCAGCGGCGTTATTGTCGCCTTGCTTGGACCCAGTCCAACACTGCTGGTGACGGCCGTCGTCTACGGGCTGGCAGCGGCTTTTACACTAGGCGTCAAGGAGCCGGCGGAAGCCCATCTTGAACAGCAGCCGACCGACGCAGCGCCTGACGACAGCTTAGCAGCGGCTCCAGCTTCCAGATGGCACACCTTGACCGAGGGCTGGAAAATCATCTGGCAAATGCCGCGCCTGCGGCTGCTGACCTTCATGGACATCATCGACATGCTGGGCGGTTCGGTATGGGTCGGTGCTTTTACGCTGGCCTTCGTTCAGACTGCGCTTGGCCAAGGCGAAGAGTGGTGGGGCTTCATTAATGCGGCGTATTTTGCGGGGACGGTTGGCGGCGGACTGCTGGTTCTGGCCATTTCCCGCGCCATCGGCAGCAGCCTTCTGGTCGCCATGCTGATCGGCATGGCGGGGTATGGCATCCTCACCGCCATATACGCCCTCAACACCCAGCCCTTTATCGCGCTCATTCTCGTCCTGCTGATGGGCCCATTCGCCGAGCTCTCGGTGATCAACCGCCGCACCTTGATTCAGCGCAGCGTTGACAAAGGGGTGCTGCCGAAAGTGCTGTCCGCCCAAGCCTCCTTGCTGAATCTGGTGTTCTGTATTTCGCTGCTCGTTATGGCTGCCCTTGCCGAATGGCTCGGCATTGTGAACCTATACTTGTTAGCAGCAGTCCTAACCTTGCTGGCGCTGGGAGTCGGCCTGATCGGCCGCCAGGCTTTCCGTAACGAATCTGCTCCCGGCGCACGAATGTAAATTCCGCTAAAAAACCACTCCATGATCTGGAGTGGTTTCTGTCTTTTATATGCTGATGGAACGGTATCGTCCAAACCGCTGAGATACAGTTCATATCCTCGGGTGTTTTTTTCACGCTTGAATGATGATATTATTCCTTAGGCATTTCGTTGAAGAAAGCGACATCCTTCATCGGCAGTCTTAATGTCGGGTGTCCAGGATTTGCCGCCTTGCCGATGGCGATAAGCATAATAGGAGCGTATCTCTCTGGAATATCGAACGCTTCTGCAAATTTAGCATGATCAAAGCCGCCCATCGGAACCGTATCATATCCTTTGGCACGGGCGACAAGCATAAGCTGCATGGATACCAATCCACCGTCAATAGATATTTTCTGGAGAACAGTCTCTGAAGGCATGCTCGCGAACATCGTTTGATAGCGTTCCACAAAGGATTGAGCAGTGTCTGCAGGCATGTAACCCGCATCAACCGCCATTCCGTAAATCTTCTCGGCCAGTTTGTAGCCCTCCAGATCTCCGAGTACCGCAATGACAGCCGAAGCTTCGATCACTTGCTGCTGATTGAAGGCAATCGGATACAGTTTTTGCTTCAGCTCCTGCGAATCGATGACGAGGAATCGCCACGGCTGCAGATTGGCGGCTGAAGGAGCCAGCGCAGCTTGCTGCAGGATTTCGTTCATTTCCTCCCGCGAAATTTTCACTTCGGGATCATAGCTGCGGACGGACCGCCGTTCCTGAATAACGTTGAAAAATGGCTGCTGCTCCACGGTTTGTGACAATTGTGAAACGGACATGTTTCTCTCCTCCTAGTAATTACTGTGCTCAATACAGGCACAGTATATCTTAAAATAAAATGCAGTCGGGCCACCAACTGCAACTTACATGAACACAGTATATAACGTTTCGGCTCACATTGCAATCCGGTAATTATTATTGCATCAAATCGGCTAACGTATGCTGCTTGAGCAATTCGATCGTCTGATTCTGCACTTCTCCCATAATCGCTTCAAGCTTTTGTTGGCCCGAAGCGCATTGCTCCTGAACCTCTTGTTCGCAGCAATCCGATTTTACAGCCAAATATATATCCGCCAGCGTAATTTGATCCGGACGGCGCTTTAGATAGTAGCCCCCGTTCCGTCCTTCTCTCGCTTCGACCATTCCGCTATGCGTGAGCTGCGCCAATACTCTGCGGAGGAATGTGGCATGTGATTGGACATCGCAGGCTATGGCCGCGCTGGAAAGCATTCCTTCGCATTTGGCAAGCAAGATCAGGGCATGTACGGCAGTGGCGAAACGCGGCGGACCAATCTGGACGCTCCGGTTAGATATCATTTAAATCCCTCCTGTTTACAGTGTATCGCAATCTCACAACATGTGTCTGTATCAGCAATACTTTCTTTTATCATATCAGTTCTTTCCTCAAACATAAAACTCGCGATGAACGGAGTGGATGTTTGCGGGATAAAGCAGGCATCATGTTGATGTGTTTGGGTATCCCATTGTCGGTGCTCCCCCAAACTTTTGGTTTGTGAGCAAGCTTCACGCCCCCGCCTATAACGGCAAGCTTAAAGGCCATCCTTTTAAGGGATGGCCTTTGTGATATCGCTTGTTTAACTGCCGTCCTGGTATTTGCCCTGGCACCTACATTCAAATGGATGCTCGCGGCCAGGTGGACCGGGCTTCATATGACTGTCAGGCTGGTACGACATCCGGCCCTTACTTCGACTCGATGCGGCCCAGCGGGTGGGAACCCTCTTCCAGAGCCGCGCAGGCTGCCGCCCAGCTGGAATCTTCGATGCCAAGCGCGCTGCGAAGGTAAGCCCATGTGACCCGCTGGAGCAGGGCGACCCGTTCGGGATTCTCGTCCGTCGTCTCCGTGACGTTGTATCCGGGAATTCCGCCCAGCGAATGTTCTCCCCCGAAAAGGGTGAGCAGGCTCTTGCTGCCCGGGCTCAGGAAGTACGGGTCGGCGAACCAGTCCGGCCCCCGTGTGGACAGCCGGGACTGATCCTGATCCCCCGCGACCACGAGGGTCGGCGTATTCATGTCCGCGAAGCTCGGATTCATGAAGGGGAAGTGCTCGGCCGCGAATGGGCTTAAGTCGGCTCCGCCCTTGCCCGTCGTGGCAAGCAGCAATCCCGCCTGAATCCGCGGGTCGGACATGTCCTCTCCCGGCTTACCGTCGGCGTCAAGGACACGGGCGCCGAGCAGCGTGCTCACCGTCTGGCCTCCCCAGGAGTGTCCGGCTGCGGCAATGCGGCTCCGATCAAGGCGTCCGCTGAGGCCGGGAACCCCAGCTTCAATGAGATCAAGCTGGTCGAGAATGCGCTTCAGGTCATCGACCCGAATGCGCCAGATCAGCGGTGTTCGGGAATCTTCAGGTGGAAGATTCAGCGTTCTCGAGTCAAGGTGGGTAGGTTGAATAACCACGAAGCCGTGTGCGGCCCAAAAGTCCACCAAGGGAGCATAGGCGTCCATCGACGAGCCAAAGCCATGGGAGAAAACAATAATGGGCAGGTCATGCCCCGCTGCGGGCGCAGACACTCGCACTTGCAGATCCTCACCCCGTTCCGGCGCGGGCAATACTACCGGTTTTACCGAGATGATCGGAGTAGATGTATTAACGTTGATTTCCATAATTAAAGTTCCTTTCGTTGAGAGAGATTGGGGGGTGGTTGGGATCAACCACTAGAAGCTGCATTACCACGGGAGTGGGCCGTCCTCGTTCGAAAACGTGCCTGTCGGACCGTTCTCATCGAGGAGCGCCAGACGCACGGGTTCGCGTGCCCCCTGTTCGACGGTGCGCGTTCCCGCGAAGTTGTTGAGGTCCGTCCCGGTAAAGCCCGGGCATGCTGCGTTGACCTTGATGCCTGCCGACTCGAGTTCGATGGCGAAAGCAAGCGTCACGGCATTGAGGGCGGTCTTCGACGGGCTGTACACGGCACCGAACATCGGGCGATGCGGATTGGCCGGGTCGGCGTTGAGCGCCAACGACCCCGCTTCGCTGGATACGTTGACGATGCGTGCCGCCGGCGCCTCACGCAGGAGCGGCAGCATCGCTTGGGTGACCGCGATAACGCCAAACACGTTCGTCTCGAACACCGCGCGTACCTCGTCAAGAGAAGCGACGCTGGGCCGGCACGATTCCGCGATCTCCTCAAGCGGCCGGTCCGGATTGCCCGCATGCGAGATGCCGGCATTGTTCACGAGCACGTCGAGTCGGCCGAGCTCTCGGCGGATATGCTCTGCCGCGGCGTCGACGGAGGCCTGATTCGTGACGTCGAGCTGGAGGGCGCGTGCGTCTGCTCCTACACTTTTGGCTGCCTCCTCCCCATTCTTAAGGCTGCGCGACCCGACGAGTACGGTGAAGCCGTGTGCAGCGAGATCTTTGGCAATTTGATGGCCGATTCCTTTGTTGGCCCCGGTAACCAGGGCGACGGGTTTATGCTGCATCTAAAAAAATCTCCTTTCGTGCATTGAAGTATGGTATTTGTAAATGCTCCAGGCTGATGCGCCAACTTCGTATCCAGAATGGATCTTCGGGTTGATACGTCAACCTAATGGGTAAAAAACTTGGTTGCACCTCAACCCATCATGTGCGATCACATCTGGTTGATGCGTCAACCTGGTATCTACTGTAACATGTTGTGGTTGATGCGTCAACCATGATATGATGTTTCTATGGATAAGAACGAGCTGAATGAAGAAGAAATGCGAATATGGCATATGTGGAAGGGCTCCTTCCAGACCATCTTCGGCCGCGTCATCAAGGAAATATCCGAACAGACCGGGCTATCGGAAGGTGATTATGGTGTTTTGGACCGGTTAGACCTGTTTGGGGACGGCAGCCTTCGCCAGCAGGAATTAGCCGACTCGATGGACTGGGATAAGAGCCGATTGTCACATCATTTGACGCGGATGGAGAAACGTGGACTCGTGAGGAGGAAGCCGCTGAACACGGATCGTGGCGTTCAAGTCATCATCACTCCCGCCGGCAAATCCGTGCTGGAAGATGCCCGTCCCATCGCCTCCAGGGCTATACGCAGGCATTTCTTTGATCAATTAACCGAACAAGACATCGAGTCGATTACTAGGCTGGCGGAGAAGACAAGGTCTTCCTCTGGTAAAACCCCGCCGCCCTGATCACGTTTGTTAATGTTATTCGTGAGACAGATGAGTACATCGATCAGTAAAGAACAAGGCCCATCACCCAAACGGTGAAGGGGCCTTCTACTTTCTGTAAGCCCTGACCCCTCTCTAAGGTGTCTATAGGCGAATAAACGAAAAAAGGAGTTGCCCGCGGCAGCTCCTTTTCTTATGTGCGAGAGTACTCCCATCCTCTTTAGGTGGGAATGAAACGATCGAATTTCCTTCTAGCTGGAACCGATCAGTTTTCCGCATTGCGGCTAAATTGATTCACGGCACTAAAGAGCGCTTTTACTGACGACGTCATAATATCAACGTCAATGCCGCATCCCCAATATACACTGCCGTTGGAAGCCGTGATCCCGATGTAAGACACCGCTTGGGATTTCGAGCCTATTTCCAGAGCATGTTCCGTATAGACCAGATCGGAATAATCCAGCCCAAGCTCAGTTTGCAGCGCATTGCTGATCGCATCGAGTCTGCCGTTTCCGTTGCCGGCGATTTCCTTGACTTCGTTGCCGGTACGAATCGTGACGATCGTTTGGAAGTCTTCGTTGTCCGTCATGCGGTATTTCACAAACTCGACAGGCGTTTGGATATTCACGTATTCCTTCAAGAAAATGGCGTAGATCTCCTCAGGCATCAGTTCCTTCTGCTGCTGATCCGATACGTTTTTAACGAAGTATCCGAAGTTTTCGCGCATTTTCGCCGGGAGGTCAAGTCCGTACTTCAACTGCAGCACGTAGCCGATTCCGCCTTTGCCGGACTGACTGTTGATGCGGATAATGTCGCCTTCGTATTCCCTGCCGATATCCATCGGATCAATCAGCAGATAAGGGACCGACCAATGCTGCGGATCCTTTTCCTCGCGCCATTTCATTCCCTTGGCAATGGCATCCTGATGCGAACCGGAGAACGCGGTGAATACCAGCTCGCCTCCGTATGGATGTCTTTCGCCCACTCTCATTTTGGTCAGCCGTTCGTACACGGAAGCAATCGCCGGAATGTTCTCAAAATTCAATTTCGGATCGACTCCGTGAGAGTACATGTTGAGCGCCAGCGTCACAATGTCCACGTTCCCCGTCCGTTCCCCGTTTCCGAACAATGTGCCTTCGACGCGCTGAGCTCCGGCCAGCATGCCGAGCTCGGCGTCCGCCACGCCCGTGCCTCTGTCATTATGCGGATGAACCGACAGAATGACATGTTCCCGGAAGTTCAGATGCTCGCTCATATACTCGATCTGGCTGGCGTAGACGTGAGGCATCGACATGGATACCGTAGCCGGAAGATTGATAATGACCGTATTCTCTGCGGTCGGCTGCCATACATCAAGCACACTGTTGCAGATGTCCAGCGCAAACTCGATCTCCGTGCCGGTAAAGCTCTCCGGCGAATATTGGAACTGGAAGTTCCCTTCCGTCTCCTGCGCGCACTCCTTCAGCAGCTTAGCGCCGCTCACAGCGATATCGATAATCTCTTCCTTGGATTTGCGGAATACCTGCTCCCGCTGCGCCACGGAGGTGGAGTTGTACAGATGGACGACGGCTTTTTTCGCGCCCTTCAGCGATTCGAACGTTTTGCGGATGATGTGCTCTCTCGACTGGGTCAGCACCTGGATCGTCACGTCGTCCGGGATCAAATCCTGCTCGATCAATGTGCGCAAAAAGGCAAATTCCGTTTCCGAAGCTGCAGGAAATCCGACCTCAATCTCCTTGAATCCGATTTCTACAAGCAGCTTGAAGTATTCCAGCTTCTCCTCCAGATTCATCGGAACGATCAACGCCTGATTGCCGTCACGAAGGTCAACGCTGCACCAAATCGGCGCCTCCGTAATATATTCCTTCCGGGTCCAGTTCAGGCTGGTCTCCGGCGGCATAAAATATCCTCTGTCGTATTTGTTTACATTTTTCATGGATACCCTTCCTTTCGTCGATTCCTATGCTAATCTGCCAAAGATCGGAGGCGCAAAAAAAGCCTTTCATCTCCATTACAGAGACGAAAGACTTTAACATCTTACGCGGTACCACTCCGAATTCATGCCAACGCCGGCATGCACTCTACGGATACGGTTTGCATACACAGACAAACCTGGATCCTCCTGATGATAACGGTCAGGCTCCGGCTCCACCTACTTTACTGTTTCAGCGAGCAACTCCAAGGTGAGTTCCAATTTTCTCCACGGCTGTTTCACACCGGCCAACAGCTCTCTGTTCGCTTAGAAAACCGTACTATTCCTTTTCAACGTAGTTTAATTATTAGGATTAATGCTATATCACCGACACGATGGTGTCAAGTGCAATCTACAACGTATTGTTCTTCCGTGAGGGCTTTTTTATTTGGCTAAATGCTGCGATATTTAATTTTTATGTACAAAAATAGTGGGTGCGGCGGTTTTTAACCATCATTATGGTTCGTGTTCCCTTCCAATTTATGCAGTAACCTATAATCAGGGTTTACTTCCCATGCTTCAAAGGAGGCACAAAGCATTTAGCATTCATGGCGTCTAATAATCTGGAGCGTTGCTGTGGTCTTGTGATGTATTCCCCAATATTGAATTCATCCATTTTTATATCGATCATTTCCCCATTCGTAAACCACTCAAGGCAGTAGTGAATCCCTTTTCCAAAGGCTAAATGCTGGCTTTTTCCCTCAAAATATTGAACACTTCGGGGTCATAGTACATTAATTTTGTTATCCATACTCTTTACCGAAGTCCTCCATCTTCTCAAGGATCGGCAGTAATTTATTCCCCTTGTCTGTAAGCGAATACTCTACCCGAGGAGGAACTTCTGGATAAACATCACGTTTAATGACTCCATCTTGCTCCAACTCTCTAAGCTGCTTTGTGAGAGAGCCTTGCGATAAACCGCCAAGAAATTTTTTGATGTCCGTATAGCGACGCGTTTCTCCTCTTAGATACCATAATATAAAGTATTTCCAACGTCCTGAAAGGACATATTGGGTAAAGGATATCGCGTACATATCCCTGTTTTCATCGATAAACGCTTTATCAAATCCTTCATTACAGACCCTCATTGATATCCCCCCCTGAAGGTACAAAAAGTTGTACTATGTTCATTTATATTGCCCTCTTTGCGGACCCAACGAAAAATTTTATGATAGTGTCAATGTCACCGGGACAGAACAACATTGGCCAATATTTAGTTAGTAGTCTTAATGTAATTATAGCAAAAAGGTGATTCAACTCTGAGCTTATACAGCTTAAAGGAGAGTAGGGAACACGTAAAAACATGTGAGTTCCTTATCAATACGGAGTTATTATATCAAATAAATATGGAGATGGATTACATGAATGAAACCATTTCACTGCTTCATAATCATGCATCTGTGCGATCTTTTACCAATAAATCCTTGACAGAAGAACAGCGAGAAGCAATCTTTAAAGCAGTCAGTCAAACTTCATCTTCCAGTCTTCTTCAAGCCGTTTCGATTATTCGAATCACAAATCCTGATCTGCGAAAAAAAGTGATGCAACTCAGTATGGATCAACCCTATATTGAAGAGGCAGCAGAGTTTTGGATTTTTTGTGCAGATTTCAACCGTAATCATCAAATTGCCCCAGTGGTGGATATTGAATATATTGAATTTCTGTTGGTTGGTACGTTCGACGCTGGACTAATGGCACAAAATGCCTTAACAGCAGCCGAATCCATGGGACTTGGCGGTGTATTTATCGGGGCTGTCAGAGCTAATATTAACGAATTATCTGACCTGTTGAAATTACCGAAGTATGTGATACCTTTGGTGGGATTATGCTTGGGTACCCCGGCAGGAGATAAACCTGAACTTAAGCCGCGGCTGCCTCAATCCATGGTCTTGCAAGAAAATCAATATCAACCACTGGATCAAGAGAAATTAGCCACCTATGATGAAGCCATGTTGAAGTATTATGAGAGCCGTCCGGTTATGGCTCCCTTCACAGTGAAAAAAGTAAAGGGATGGAGTGACCATATCCAAGATCATCTCCAGAGAAGTACACTCCCTCAAATGATGAACTATTTGAACAAGCAAGGATATGCGAAAAAATAAACGGTTAAGGCCGAGGTAAGTTAACTACATTAGCGCTGCAGAATAATAGGGATTTTCGCAACCGCGATTGCAAAGCGGTTGCGAAAATCCCTCTTTCAGTTCGGCATCGTTCTGCGCCAACAGCTCCGGCAAATTACAGCCGGACCTCCGACTGTGGCGGTCGTCCCTTATTAGCCCCCAAATGAACTTGGACAGTGCCGCAATGTTCGGCGATGCCTTTCTATTAACCCTCTCAAGCCTTAAAACCGGCTGTTTGAATTTTTCCGCTTTTCTGCCGGCAGGATGGCTTCGACTACGTCCCAATGCTCGGCGATCTTTCCGTTCTCCACCCGGAACAAATCGTAAAAAGCGGTAGGCTGGCCATCAAACAAACCTTCACTTACCGTAAGCACAAAATCGCCTTGGCCAATGACCTGATGGAGCTGAGTATATTGAAATTCAACATTTCTCTCCGATAGCGCCTGGAGTGCCGCATGCAGTCCCGAAAGGCCATCCCCAATATGCGGACTATGCTGGATGTAACGATCCCCGTCAAAATAGGAGTTCAGCAGCTCCGGATTTTTCCCAAACAAAATGTTCTCCACATAGCTTTGGACAAGCCCTTTGTTCGCGTCCGTCTTATCGATATCCTGAACCGTGACCGGTCCGTCAATCATCGTATGGCCGCTTGGCGTCTTCTCCACCATCTCCTGCAAATTGTCCCAATGCTCGACGATGAGTCCATGTTCAAAACGGAAAATATCAATCCCGATCTTAGGACCGAAGAATTCATATACGGAATGGAGGACCACCAAATCCCCGTCGACCAAAGCACGTTTAATGCTGACCTTCGTACCGTTTTCCTTTAAATGAGCTAGCGCACCCAGCATGGCATCACGGCCATCAGGTAATGCTTGGTTGTGCTGAATATATTTATCCGGATGAACGTAAGCCTTAATCGCTTCGGGGCTGCCGCTCTCCAAGCTTTCCAGCACAGCGGTTGCCTTAAGAACAAGCTCATTATGATCGTTGAATGTCATCGAAATATCCTCCCTTTGATATCGAAAGTTAAAATTAACGTTTGCGCTTGATGGACCGGTCCTGATCTCGCACCATTTATCGTCATCAGATAAATAATGAACACGATGTTGTTTATTTATCTTGTGCTCATTATAATAAGGAACCATAGCACCCTCAATATTCAATATTTTGTGTTTTGCCGGATAAGAGGCATTTCGCACGGATTTGTCGCTTAACGCCTTAAATTTCTTGTAGGAGAGCGAAACCCATGAACAAAAAGAAGACCGATCTAAGAATAGTACGCACGAAACAATCGATCCGAAAGGCATTTTATGAGCTGATTCAGGAAAAAGGATACGAAGCGATCACGATCCAGGATATCGCCGACCGGGCGATGATCAATCGAAACACGTTTTATCTTCACTACCAGAACAAGCCGGATTTATTAGATACATGTATGGACGAGCTGTTAAGCGAATTGCAGCAGACCGTCGTGCTTTGCCCATTTCATATGAACCCTTTCCGTCTGTCCAGACTGGAGACCGTCATGCAAGCCGTTCTGGAACACATTTCGGGGAGTATTACTTTGTACTATGCCATGTTGGTGGAGGAGAGCAGAATCTATCCGTTTCGAGCAAAAATGGAGGCGATCATAAAAGGCAAACTGGATGAGGGGTGGAGTCCTGCGCAGGGGGATTCGCCGTTAGCGGTATCTAAAGAATTGCTGCTTGAATACCTCGTATCGGCTTTCATGGGGATCGTGATTTGGTGGATCAAAAACGACCGGCCCCTGTCCGCGGCTGAGGTATCTTCCCAGTTCAGTAACATCGTGACCTATGGTCATTTGAGAGCTGCCGGCATTGCCGTCGAGGAGTAGGATCGCGAGAGCAGAGATGTGTTGTAGGCTGGCGTTCTTAAAAAGACAAAGGACAGGAGAGCATGGTCTGCCCCGCCTGTCCCGTTTATGTTTTGATTTGATTGCTTCGCGTCCTATGCCGAGCTTAATATTCCCCTTTAATGACAAAAAACGAACCCCGAATCGTTCCGGCCAGCTTGGACTTCTGCCTCGCAAACTTAAACTTCCCTTCCAGCTCTTGGGGTATCTCCATCCCTTCCGAAAGCTTGAAACCGACGGCCCGTTTCTTCGGGTCATCCACGGTATACATGACATTGAGTGCGAGACCGTCCTCATAAAAAACGTAGGCCATTTGGATACTTTCCACTTGAAAACGCGATGTTTCCAAAGGTTTGGCCGCAAACTCAATATCCCGTTCTTCTTTCAAAATCCGGTTCACATAATCTAGGGTCTCCTGGCTTTCGCTGGCGGGCACAACCGTAAATTCATGCTTGTACTTATTCATAAAGTAACGGGCTTCATTCGCGCGCAAACCGGCAAGGGCTTCAGCGACAGGTGAAGATTCTAAACCCACCGTAGATACATTTTGAAAATCAACGATATACGACATTTCCATCCCTCGTTTTCCCTTAATTTCCAGATATCTATATTTCACAAGCTGACTGACGATTTTGTTAGTCTTCTAAATATTGTTTACATAGACTGGTAGAAACAAACATCCCGTTTACATATTCAGCACTTTGCGTCAAAATCCTTCACATATCTTCATAAAATCTGTGTATTCTAGGAGAATCACTCCTAGGATAATCCACTCTCTCGTTAATCACCACGGCCTAATTTATACTGATTCCGTCATCATTACATTACAAGATTAGCGGAGGGTTTCCTATGAATCAACTTCATGACAATCATACGCATAGCGGGCAAAGAGAACCGTTAATCGATTGGAACAGAACAGCTCTGGTCGTCATCGATCTCCAAAAATGGATAGGTCAGCAGTATGCACCTTATTCCGCGGAAGCGGTCATTGCCAATGCAGCCAAGCTGACCCAGCTTTTCCGAAGTCATGGGGCTTTTGTGGCGCTCGTGCATGTATCCAGTAAAGACTTCAAAGATATGCTCAGCCCTATGCTGGATACCGCGCCTCCCAAACTAAATCTGGTCGAAGGCTGGGACGAATTTGTTCCCGAACTCGGCGTAACTGAAACGGATCATATCATCTCCAAAAAGCAATGGGGGGCCTTCCACGGGACAGATCTTGATCTTCAACTGCGCCGCCGAAACATTGATACCATCGTCATCTGCGGTATAGCATCAGGGATCGGTGTGGATACAACCGCCAGAGAAGCTTTTCAGCACGGATATGATATCATTTTCGCGATTGACGCCATGACCGGGTTCACGAAGGCTGAGCATGAGCATGTACGGGATGTTATTTTCCCGAGGATGGGGCGGATTCGCACAACGGAAGAGGTATTAAAAGGGATTTAGTTCCCTGGAGGGGTTGGCCAAAGCATCCCTGAATCCGATAGATTGCACTTTCTTCAAACCACCTGGTTAAGTCGTTAATTAGACTCGGGGACGACCGCGGCCAGGGATTTATTTTCAATAGGGGAAGAAAGTACGATGGACGTTGCAAATTTCCCGTACTTTACGATTTCGTTCTCAAACATCTCTAAATCCGGCAGTGACGCGGTAACTACCTTCAACAAGTGATTATACTCTCCCCCGCTTATCCTGTGGCACTCAATCACTTCCTGGGCGGATTGGCAGAAAGCATAAAGTGATTCGCAATTCGTTGCGCGCAGCCAAATAGCCGCCATTGTATGTTTACCTATCTTTTCTCTTGCGACGACCGCCCGATACTCTTTAATCACTCCCCTTTCCTCCATCCGCCGAACTCTCTCCGTTACAGCAGGCTGGGTTAGCCCAACCATCCTGCCTAGTTCTGTCATGGAGATCCTTGCATTGTCCTGCAAAACTAACAGGATATTCTTATCAACCTGATCCAAGTGACCCACCCCTTATATTCTATAAGCGTATGAAGCTAAATGGTTTGATTTCCTTAGCGAATGATGATAAACACCTTGGTTGACCCATGTAGCATTCCCATACTATCAAATATAATTTGTGGAGTACATTGGAATCCAAATTGAAGGAGCGAGTCTATATGGGCAAAAAATCTATTGTAATTGTTGGGGCAGGTCCCGGAGTGAGTTCTGGCGTAGCTAAAATATTCGGTTTGAAAGGGTTCAAAGTTATTCTTGTGGCCAGGAATGAAAAATCGCTGGGCGAGCTTGTAAAGAGCCTGGAGGCCCAGGGCATAGAGGCATATGGAACAACAGCGAATGCTGCGGATGCGGACTCTCTTCAAACCGCGTTCCAGCAGATCAAAAGAAATCATGGAATCCCGGAGGTACTTGTCTATAATGCAGCTGTTATTAAACTGGGGACTGCATCGAAACTAACGGAGGCCGAGTTGTTGGACGATCTTAATGTCAATGTGGTCGGGGCTCTAAGCAGTGCTTTACAAGTTATTCCCGACTTCATTGAACGGAAGAGTGGAACGATCTTGTTCACAGGCGGTGGATTTGCCCTAACTCCTGCTTATGAATTAGCTTCTTTGTCTGTCGGAAAAGCCGCTCTACGCAGCTTAGCCTATACATTAGGAGAAGAATTGAAGCCTCATGGCATTCATGTGGGCACCATCACCATTGCTGGTACAGTTGCGGTGAACACAAATTTCGACCCTGATCGAATCGCCCAAACGTATTGGGATATGTATGAAAAGCAGAACGAACGTGAACTTATCTATCAGTGAGTACTCCATTAGCGGTCATTTTCGCCTTACTTAGGGTACGGATCACCCGGCTGTCTGTAACCGCAAGCTTAAAGGCCATCCTGTAAAGGATGGCCCTTCCTATACCTATAGCCACTCGATTCAACTATGGTGCCCAAAACAGCTTCTAGATCAAGCTTTTAATGTCCCGCTTGTACCTCATCTCGGTCTATAGCTTCTGGAGGTTGCTCCAACCAGCCATGGTCAATCATAATATTGGCACCATCTTCTACATATAACGATACTTGCAACTGACATTTTGCAAATAAGGCGGCAACATCTTTTCTTGCACTAAGTGAGGCACCATTGGCGTATTCCCGGATCTTCATGGCAAACATATCGATTTTATGATAAACCATCAGTTTGTCTGAGAAAGGAGACTCCGTTGATGGTCTGACCAGATGATCAATGAGCGAAGGAGATGGCAAACCGTCTTTGGACAATTTATCCGACATCTGATCAATATGTTTTTGGTTAAGGTTCTTTCCGCGTTCTAAATATTGTCTGACTTTTTCACTTTTTGCCACCTGAACAAAGCCAGTAATAATGGCTTTACTTGTGATGTCGTTGTTCATGTTTCCGTATAAATGGGCGATTTCCAAGCCTTGCAGCGGTCTCCCGTTTCCAAAAAATACATTTAAGAAACTCTGTTTGGTAATAAAATCAACTCCTTCGGGAGGAGGAATGACGGGTGGATTTATTGATGCATTTTTGGAAAGCAAAACATCATTGACCCGAACCATTAATTGGCTCGTATCATGAAGGGTCTTGACAAAAAAATCCCGGATATCTTTCCTCGTTACTAAAGGTATAGCCACGCTATAAATACTCATCCCAGCTTTGCCCAGATACTGTAAGTAATGAAGATAAAAGTCATCTTCATACAGTCGGGGTGCTTCCAGATTTACGTCGTCCTTCGTAAACCCGACCGGTATGGGAAAAGCCGCTTGTTTAAAAATGGCTTCGATATCCTGTATATAATCTTCACATAACCCCTGGGCAAATTGTAAAATTTTTTTAATTTCTTTATCGTTCACATGCTGGAGATAATAACTAAGCACGCATTTCCCCATCGTATTTCCAACATACGTTGCCCAAAGTTTTCCCATCTCCGCTGCCGTTAATTGTGATTGATCTGTTTTCACAAAACTCATTCCTTTTATGGTCTATTGGGAACCCATGCCTAGGATATCCAGTGACCAGCTTCGAAATACACTAGAAGCGCACCTTAAATTAATCACATCTCCCTCCTGCAAAGTCCTCCCACGGATACGGAAGAGGGACAAGTTGTCCAAAGGCTAACAAATTCTATAAAACATTTACCGTTACTTATGGTACGGATTCAGTTTAACGGGTTTATCGGCGGAAAAATGAGAAAGGGGCTGGCACGCCAGCCCCTTTCTTCCTCGGGTAGTATATTTTATCCCGATGTGTTGCTTTATATCTCAGCATCTTGGCGATTTAGAAATTGCCGAATCGATATATCTGTGCTTAGCCCAATGGCACGGCTATAAGCCAAGTGAGCATCTTCCTTCCGCTGCATCCGTTTGTATAAATGACCGGCAAGTGCCCAATAGGGCTGATAGCTTACCACTTCTGTAGATGGAATGGCTTCTAGAAGCGCAATGCCGCATTCCGATCCATAAGCCTCCGCCACTGCAGCGGCTCGGCCGACTAATGCGCCTAGGGTAGGAGATATACGAATGAGGCCCTCGTATAATTGAGCAATCGCCTCCCACTCTGTTTGCCCAGTCCATAAACGCTGTGCATGCACGGATTGGATCGCGGCCATGAGTTGAAAGCGTCCGATTTCACCGGCTTGCGAGGCGATATGCAGATAACGCTCCGCCTCAAAGATCAGGCTTTGTTCCCATCGGGCACAGTCCTGCTGCGAGAGGGGAATATAGTTCCCCTCTTCATCATGCCGAGCCCCAGCTCGTGCTTCACAGTGCAGCATAAGCGCCAACAGGCCATTAACCTCCGGCTCGCGGGGGTTGAACTGGAGAAGCAGCCTTCCTAGATAGATCGATTCCTCTGCCAATCTCCTGTGAGGCGAATCGGCACTGGCTGCTTCGTCCCACCCACTCCCGTATGCAGCGTAAATAGCCTCCAGGACGGAATCGAGACGATTCGGAATTTCTTCAGCATCGGGCAATTCAAATGTGATGCGTTCGGTACGAATTTTGGCCTTTACCCGCGTCAGACGCTGGCTCATGGTGGAGGGCTTGACGATGAATGCAGATGCAATTCGGGCTGCATCGATTCCAAGCACCGTCTGCAGCATCAGCGGTGTACGCATCGCAGGGTCAATGGCCGGATGAGTACAAAGAAACATCATCCGCAGTCGTTCGTCCGGAAAACCAGTGTTTGACGATGCGAGCCGCTGTGTATCCTCTGACATGGCAATGAGTGTCGGCAGCGCACTTTCGGAAACGCGGGTACGGCGTGCACGGTCGATAAGCCGCCTACGGGCGGCGGTAACCAGCCATGCCTCAGGCTTATCCGGAATGCCGATCTTCGGCCAAGTTTCTAACGCAGCGAGAAAAGCGTCTCCGATCGCATCCTCAACTGCCTTCAGGTCCCGCCAATTTACAGCTAAATAGGAGAGTAATCGGCCGTAAGCGTTACGAGCTGTTTGTTCAATAACTTGATGAGCTTCCATAGAAATGATTACTTCAGCGCGGGAAGGTTCTCTCTGATCTCCACCGTATCGACAGGCCCTCGAGCAGCCCACTCTAATGCAGTATCCAAATCCGGAACATCAATCACGAATATTCCGCCGAGCTGCTCTTTCGTCTCGGGAAACGGTCCGTCCTGAACCTCCATTTCACCGCCGCGCCGTTTCATCGTTGCAGCTGTCTCTGGAGCATGAAGCCCCGAACCAAACACCACGATTCCAGACTGTCGTAAAGCATGCACGTAATGCGTCCAGCCTGCCAGGTATTCTTGTTGCCGGGCTGGATCCATTCTAGCCGCAAAATCCTCCTGGCTCTCGTAAAACATTAGGGTGTAACTCATACAAAAACTCCTCCCTGTAAAACCGTATTGGAATTGGGTTGCACTATAATGTCGTGTGGGCTGCTCCAATTTCTACATTACAAGAAAAATATTCATATAAAAAGCCGGCGTCATTTGGAATGCGCTCACGGAAAACCGAGCGAAACCCCAAAGCCCCACAAAAAGTGCGCAGTGAATACAAAAGCCCTTAAATGTAAGCCATATATACTTGCTAATTTTGACATATAAAGTGAGCGAATGTTAGATTCTAAATAGATTGAAATAAAGTCTGCGCTGAACATCCTGTTATAACGGCTCAATACGGCCTATTTCATTCATTTCTATTTCATTCTATATTTTTAAGAATTCTTTAATTTAGGTGGGCTTATGAGAAAAAAACTACAAATTTACATATCGTCTACTTACTATGATCTAATTGAGGAAAGACATACCGCTGTGGAAGCCATACTTCAAGCCGGTCATATCCCTGCTGGAATCGAGCAATTTTTCAAGGAAAGCCCAATGAACATTAGGAAGAGATGGATCGATGAGTCCGATGTATATATCCTGATTCTCGGAGGATTCTATGGTTTGACGCTTCCTGATGAATCCAAAAGCTATACGCATTGGGAGTATGAGTATGCCGGAGAAGCGGGCAAACCCAGATTTGCTTTTGTTGTCACAGAAGAAGCATTGAGACAACAGCCATACGACTTTACAGCGATTGAATACTATCAGGAGTTTCAAGAGTTTAAGCAAACGGTCATGGAACAAGTCCCGATCTATTATGTGGAAGATGTACGGCACATTAAAATGGTACTTCGTGATCAATTGCCGTTGTATGCCGCAAGAGACGATTTACATGGCTGGGTTTCCGGCAAAGATGTCCCGGATGTTCAAAAGCTGTTGGAAGAGAATGCAAGACTAAAGGCGGAGTTGGAGAAGAGGTAATGAAAGAGGGGTTGGCACCGTCAGCCCCGAATGCTAAAAAATCGCGTCCTCCAAAGGGAGAACGCGATATCAACCAGCTTGACTCCGTATTTCAACATCGTCATTTAATCTTTCGCGCAACCACCGCTAGCCGGCCGTTTTCGGTTGAGTACTCGCAAGTGGACAGTACAACAAGCTTGTCGCCATACCGGGCAGTTACGCCCGTATCATAAAGAGCAAGTTTCTTGATGTTCTGTACATACAAATCAAACGCGGCGGGCGTACTTATATTTTCAATCTGGTAGTATTTAAAAACTTCGTCCGATTTGCGATAAACTTGAGACAGAATGACGGCTACAATTTCGTACTTTTCCTTTTCAAAAAGCGTGCTGAACTGGAACGTAGCGTGCTCTTTGTAAAAATTTTCGTTTTTGTACTTCATTAAATCTTTAAACATCCAGCCGCTTTTCATGTGATGTCCATGAATCAGCAAAATGCCCGAACCATTGGCCCGGCTATGAGCATCCAAGAAAGGGAGGCCGCCTTTGTTTTCCTTCTTATCGAAATCATGATTGAGATAGTACTCCGCATCCTGTGGATTCTGCATGACCGGGTACTCAATTCGGGTGCCGTCAATCTTCAGCCAGCCGACGATATCCGGATTCCTCTCGTAAAGCTCTCGAAATTCGGGAAGCATGACCGGCTTACCCGCCTTATTGGACAAAAGGGAGGGGATTGCATCCCCTCCGCCTTTGCCAGACCCATCCTCCCTAACTTTTGTCAGCTCTTTAATTTCCTGCTGTTCAGCGTAATCTCGAAGGAGAGTCTTCGCAATACTGAAGAGAGAAAATACGAACACAAGGAGGGAAACGGCGATAAGAAACTTTTTAGTTTTACTCATTTTCTTACCGCCTTTCCGGTCACTGAATGTGCTTTTTCTTCTTGTTACCGATTAGGCAGAACCCGATCGTCATCAAGGACATCAGCGCTAAAGCCATATAAAGGATAGGCGATACGCTGTTGTCTCCGGTTTTCGGAGCATCGTCCAGTTCGTTGTCGACGTTGCCGGTTCCGTTGTTGCCGTTGTCGGTTCCGCCGTTGCCGTTATCGGTTCCGTTGTTACCGTTATCGGTTCCGCCGTTACCGTTGTCGGTTCCACTGTTGCCGTTGTTGGTTCCGCCGTTACCGTTGTCGGTTCCACTGTTGCCGTTATCGGTTCCACTGTTACCGTTACCGGTTCCACTGTTGCCGTTACCGGTTCCGTTGTTACCGTTATCGGCTCCGCCGTTGCCGTTGTCGGTTCCACTGTTACCGTTGTTGGTTCCACTGTTGCCGTTATCGGTTCCACTGTTGCCGTTATCGGTTCCACTGTTACCGTTATCGGTTCCACCGTTGCCGTTACCGGTTCCGTTGTTGCCGTTACCGGCTCCGCCGTTGCCGTTGTTGGTTCCACTGTTGCCGTTGTTGGTTCCGCCGTTACCGTTACCGGCTCCGTTGTTGCCGTTATCGGTTCCCCCGTTGCCGTTGCCGCCCCCACCGTTACCGTTGTCGGAGCCACCACCGGAACGGATCGGCTTCATTGGCACGTCGTATTTGATAATGTCATAATCGACAGAAATCGTATCGCTCCGATGCGTCTCATATCCGTCCTTCGTTACGATCAGATAGTAATCCGCGTCAGGAAACACCATGTATGCATAGAAGCCATTTGCGTCGCTATCTTGCTCGGGGCTCTTGTTGTTGTGCGGCGGGAAGTTCGGAACCGGAGGAAGCGTTACTTTCGTATCCGGAATGTGCCCGTTATCTCTATTCCGCTGCGTATCCGCATAATACAGAGTAACTTTGGCTCCATCAATTTTCTTGCCGGTGATAGCGTCTCCTGTCGTTTCATCATAAACCGTACCGTAAGGATCGACCAATTCCTCGGAAATATTCAGCTCTCCGTTTGCTTTCACGTCCAGCTGCGTCACCTTGAAGAGCAATTCCTGACCGTCCTCAGCTTCATAGCGAACTTCCATGGTGTACTTCTGCTCGGTTAGCCCTTCCACGGAGAAAGTGCCGTTTGAAGCCATCGGAAACGCCTTGGGACGACCGTTCTCTTGAATATAATTGCCGTCCTTGTCCTTCAAATAGATATGCATCTGGCTGGTAAAAGAATCGTTGAATAGCTCTTTTGTTCCATCCAGCTGCTTGAACAGCACGATCCCTACTGCCGTAATGTCGGCCGGAACGGTCTCGTCTCTCACACTGCCGTCTACATTTGCTTTTTGCGTGAACTCGACAGGGACATCCTTCCCGCCTACATGATACAGCTTCGTATAAGTGATCGTATATTCGGTATCGGCTGCGGCCGGAATCGAATATTCACCCTTCTCATTCGTCCGAATCTTTTGCTGTTCATCGGTCTTCTTGTTCGTCACGATGATTTCCGCGTTCGGAATGACTTCGCCTGTGTTGTTGTCACGCAGCACGCCTTCCAGATATGGGCGGGTATTTACAAAGTATGCTTTGGCCGATGTTTTTTCCGGAATGGTTCCTGTGCGAACGAAACCTTCAGGATCCGTCACATAGCCGTCTTCCGAATAATCAGTCTGGGTCACCGTATACTCGAGACCCGTCGGAAGTTCATGCACAACGAGCGTCTGGCCATCCGTAAGATCGAAGGTGTAATCACCCTTAATCATGACCGTAGTGCCATCCGGCTTCTCATAGGCGTAGGATTCGTCCGATCCCTTTCCTGTGAAGGTGATCGTGTACTTGAACAGCTTCTTCTTGTCGTCGTCTTTGCCTTTAACCGTGTTGCTGATGACCAGGTCGCCCTTTATGACTCGCACGTTCGTGTACGGGGCATTTTCATCTTGGCCCTTCATGACTCCGGTATAGTTTCGTTCCTCAGGAGTAGTCACGTAATCATCGGTTGTGTAGTCCTTCTGAGTAACTGTGTATTTTAGATCTTTAGGCAGACCCACCATTTCCAGGGTCTCTCCATCCTTGAGCGTGAAGGATTCGCCAGACTTGATCGTACCTGTACTGCCATCCGATTTCTCGTAAGAGTAGCTTCCGTCCTTGCCTGCACCCTCAAAGCTGACGGTGTACTCGAACGCCTTCGTCTTGTCGCCGCCGTTGCCCATGACCGTATTGCTGATCGTCAGCTTGTTGACGGTTCGCTCATTGATAAAGTCCGCCTTGTGGTCGCCTTTATTCACGATTGTGTCAGACCATTCTCGCGACTCCGGCTTAGTCGTGTAACCGTCAACGGTCGTATAATCGCCCTCGATAACGGTATAAACCAGACCTGCAGGCAATGCCGGCAGCGTCATAGTTTGCCCGTGCTTAAGGGTAATCTTGCCACCGCTTTTGATCATGCCAGTCGTATTATCTGACTTTTTATAGAAGTACTCTCCGCCCTTACCCTCACCGTTGAAGGTTACGGTGTACTCGAACTCTTTGTTAGGGTCGCTTCCGTTGCCTTCCACCTTATTGGTGATGGTCAGCTTGCCCTGGGCGGGTGTTGGGACAATTAGCGGATTGTTCGAATCCACCTTCTGTCCGTCTACGAGGACAGGCTTGCCCGGCGCATCAATGACACGCACCCGGTAGACCGTAGTCGTAGGCAAGTAAGTGAGGGGATCAATATACGTCTGCTTGAGCAAATAATCCCCCGGCAATTGAATAATAAAACTCGCCTTGCCGTCCGTGCCCGTCGTCTTCTCCGCCATTACAATGCCGTCTTTATCCTTGGCCGGCGTGCCGTCAGGATTGAACAACTGGAACTTGACGTCCTTCAGCGGCGTTGTGCCATCGGGACCTACCTTCTTGAGGTAGAGCAGGCCGTTCTCATTCGAGCTTCCCGCCACGTCGTTCGAGTCCAGCGTAATGCTGCTCTGCGCTCCGATCGGCGGAAGGGTATCGTCGCCTATCAGCCTGATGGAGTTCCCGGCTGTTCCCGCCTGCATGCCCTGGGATTCGGTCTGGTATACGATCTGATAGAACTTGTTCGGGTCGGTAAAATCAAATCTAAGCGTCGATCCCCCGGTTGCCGGGTCTGTGCCCGCGGTGACCTTCACCTCGGAGTTCGGATCCGCGAGATTCAGCGGCCCACCATCATGCTCCAGAGTGCCGTCCGGCTTCAACTTGCCGGGATAGACAGCGATGTCAGAAGGTTCGAGAGACAGGCTGCCATCTGCATTTGTGCGTAGCTTCAGTCCCTTGGCAAGGGTATCCAGCAAATAGACGCCCTGCTTCATCTCGAACGGTGGCGTATAGTTCACCGTCCATTCCTGTACACCGGCAACAGGCTTTTTCACTGTCTTGCTTAGAGACTGCATAGGCACAAGGATCCTGTGAGTTTCGATGGCACTATAGGGCTTGCTTCCCCATTTCATGGAGAACTCAGCCTTATTCTCACCGGCATTATTGATGCCTATGTGGTACTTCGTAAGCGCGGAATTTGTCGGGCGCGCCTTCACAAGAATGACGTAAGGGCTCTCCAGCTTGGAGAAAGTGAATGTGCCTACATTGCCGTTCTTGTCGAAGCTTACCACATGCTTGGGATCGTTCGGCTGAATTTTGCTCCCTATTGCTTGTGCGTATAGGCCAAAACCACCTCCACTTGATCCTCCATTTTCAGCGTTTCCATGATAGCCTGTAGCACCAGTATAAAGTCGATAGTCTTCGCCCGGAGCATAATCAACAAACTCCCAGCCTTCAGGCAGCGTATCCACCAGCTTGATGTCGCTGGCTACGCGGTCTCCACCATCCTTGGCCATCACATCCGTATTGAATCCCGGCATGTTCACCGCCAGCCGGAAAGTGACTGTTCGATCCTTGCGATCATAGCCTGCCAGGATGTATTTATCATCACGGGAGTTGTCAATATAATAGTTCTGATCATTGACGACAATTGGCCGAGTCCATGTGCTGGCGCTCCAGTTGCCATAATCTCGGTTCCAATTGGCGGCTATGTTTCCTAGCGAGTTACCTTTCTCATCGATTGTACTCGCATACAACATCTCATTGTTCAGCATCCGCACTCTGTTCTTGGTGGTGGCGTCATAGCTCCCCACATAGCTGTCACCATCGAAGAGCAAGCCGCGGTTGCTCCAATCGCTCCATTTGCCTCCAATATCTTGACGGAACAGGTTGTCCGGGTTGGTCGTGACGGATTCGAATGAAACATCTCCCTTCACATCTCCTTTAAACCCGGTCACCTTGATAAGATCCGCTACCGGCTTGCCTTCCACCGTCAATGGGATCACATCTCCGTCCAGCCCGCTACTCACAGTCAGCGTTTTGTCGCGGTATTTTTGCCAGAGCTGCTTGTCATCAATCCCGCTCTTGATTGCATTCAGAGTCTCTGCCGTTACCTCAGGACTATAATCCAGATTATCCAGTACATCGAGGGACCCACCATGAACCAGCAGATCATAGACGACTGGAGCGTCCAGATCATACTGCAGTGTCAAGTTGATCGTCCACTTGGCGCCTGCATATAGCGTTTGGGCGGTGTTATTTCTTGCTGCAACGGTTTTCGTGAAGGCATGTGCGCCGATTTTCACCTGCGCAGCGTCCACAACAGCAGCGGGGGCAGTCCAGTCAGTCGCATCGTTATTTTGAATGGGATTTCCTTCATCCTTCACATCCAATTCCCAATTGGCGCGGGCACTATAGTCGAAGGTTGACTTGCTGCTGTCTGTCACCTTAGTCACAACCGTCATGTAGAGGGAGCCGTTCAGATTCCCGCCGATGGCGGTTCCGATGTCGTATTCCCCTGCGGCGTTGCGGGTAATGGGGGTATCCGTACCGCTGTCCCCATTCTTATAGGACGCGGACACTAACTCCGTCCCGGCGGGCAGAGTGTCTGTGATCTTAACGTTCTGCAAGCCGGTTCTGAATAGTACGCCGTTATTGTTAATCCTCTTGTTGACTTCGATCGTCCATGTGATGAGCGTATCGCTTCCACTCTTGCTGGGCTTGCCGCTCACCGTAATCCAGTTGGGGCGTACGGCAACCCGATAGAGATTGGATGAAGCCTTCTCATCGGCGGCATCCCCCAGAAGCTTTGCGGTATTTTCAATGCGGTACCATCCATACGAGTCAAAATTGCCGTTCTTCTCATAGTAATATACACTTTTAGGAATCCACGTTTTGAAGGTGATCGTCGCCGTGCTCTTGACGTTCCCTTCAGTGGATGCGTCTGGGAACTTGTAGGAAAGCGTGCCATCAGCATAAGCAGGATCTGCCGCAATTCCATCCACCTTGAAGGACTCGGGCATGTATATGCCGATGCTCGCAAGCGCATCTGAGAAGGTCAGCCCATCCAATGGTATGGGTATCGTCTTATCGTCCGCGTCGGTGGCCGTCACTACCGCTTGCCATGTAATAGCGCCCTCTAGAAAAGAAGTGTTGTTAATTCCGGTGTTATCGCCGCCGAGACTTGATGAGCTGCTTAAAGTAATGGTATATTCCGGCACCAGATCAGAGTTTTTAAACTTATAGCCATCTCCGAAAAGGGTCGTATCCCCGCCATCGCCGGGAGTCTGATTTGCCGCCTTGGCAACAGCGGAGAAGCCGATTTTGACTTCGCGTCTACTGCCGTCATATACTCCTGCGCCATCAAACGTAATTTTGATGGAATCGGCAAAAAACTGAACGGTAGCAATTTTCAGGCTGCCCTCGTTGATTGCCATAGGACCTGCAGGCGTCAAATTCACATCAGGGAAGTAGGTCGCCTTATCCAGGACGGCATAATCCCCCTGTTGAATCACGCTTTCGGGCGGAGCATTGACATTGTCGCCCTTGGTCGGCACGGCGATACTATCCAACTGAAGGGTGAAGTTCTCCCGGCCGTTAATCTCGCCCCCCGCCGGAATCACGGCCGCAGGGTCGCCCTGCTTTACTGTGAGGCTGAACTTCGAGTTGGCGTTCACCAGTACAGCCGTTTTGTCCGTCGGGTCTGCCGTCATTTCTTCCAATGTAGAAACGGGCTGTGTATCGTCCGCCACCTCAGGTGTCGTCGGCGGTTGTTCCGTCGACGGTTCGTTTGACGCGTCGTCCACCGCTCCAGGTGTCGCAGGCGGTTGTTCTGTCGACGGTTCGTTTGGCGTGTCGTCCACCGCCCCAGGTGTCGCCGACGGTTGTTCCGTTGACGATTCGCCTGGCAATTCGTTAACCGTCTCAGATACCGACGATGATTCGGTTACCAGTTGGCCTGATTCGCCATCCGCAAATGCGGCAGCCGAGAAAGCCACCGTCTGCAGGACTAGCATAATTGCCAAGCATAAAGAGAGTATTGCTTTACCTATGCTGCGTTTTCGTTTCAAGACACTTTTGTCCTCCATTCCCGAAACTACTGAAATTTTTGCGACTGTAGGATCATCGGTTCAACATCGCTCAACCGAATAGAGAGCTTCTATTGGCTCGATCCCAGCAGCCCTTTGCATCATCTTAAATCTTGCAGAGTTCCCTCCTTCCTCTCCTCTACAGATGCTGATAGGCCTAGTTGGAAACACATGTAGTTGTGCTCTCTTCCTGTTATCTGCGTTTCGCTGTGATCTATCATCACGAAATCTCCTCAGGTGTAGTGCATCAACATATGACCAGACCAAATAATTCTGTCTAATTTTGGAGAATAAAGTCGACTTGCGATGATTATACTCATTCCTACTGAATAATTACTGAATATTACCAGACTACAGATAAGGTCACGCTTTCTATGTAGCCCAACTACGGGCTGGAAATGGATTGAAAGAAGGTCGGTTCAACTTTAATGGAACATTAATGGTTGTCTCTAAATGCAAAACAAAAAAGACCCGTAGGAATTCAATTATTCCGAACGAGTCTTTTGATGGCTGACTTGCTATATTTATTATAAATTATCCGCTTTAAGTTCGTTTATCACCCGGCACAGCCGGATGTATATAATAAATCAATCTGGAGCAGGTCCAATAAAGGCGTCACGAGTCTATCGGCGAAAAATCCACTACGGGCACGGGCCTGAATGCCAACCTCTATACTGCGGATCCTCGCTCCTTGGCATATTTCAACCCTAAGTGATAAGCTTGATTAAGCAGTATCTCATAATGCTTGGAATTGGAGTCCAAGGTCTCGTATAAAAATTCAACATTGGAACTGGATACACCGCAATAATCTGCAATTCCCACATTGAGCAGATGGGTAATCATTTTATCGTAATTTCTCTTTTCCATCTGTTCTTTGGAAACGCCCGCCAGACCAATCCACAAGACATGCTGATGCTGAAGATGGTTCGAACCGTATGCAAACCCATTGTTCCATACACGGTCAATATAACCTTTCAGCATGGCTGGCAAACTCCACCACCAAACTGGAAAAATAAACGCCAGAGCGTCGTGCTCTTTCATTCGCCTTATTTCCCTTTCCACCTCAGGAGAAAAGGACTGTTTGGCTGCAGACCAATCCGGTTCATCCGCTCCTTGTAAAACCGGGTCAAAGCCAATCCCGTGTAAATCCAATATCTCATAGTCGTGGCCGGACTCGGCAAGACCTTGTACGAAACGATCGGCGACCTGAAAGGTCAGGGAATCTTTTCGCGGGTGCGAAACAACACATAATACATTCATGCTTGTATCCTCATTCCTTTCTCAACAGCTAACTTGTAGCCATGATTAACGGCTGATGCTATTATAAACAGTGCCAAAATAACCTGGAAGTACGCACTTTCACGTTCTATAGGATCATACGGGTACCCTAGGAACATGGAAGTGCCCTGGATAGATGTCCCTTGAAGTTATGTTCTTAGCGAAAACACATCCTTTTTGCGGAGGAATCCAAGATGACTGAACAAAAGGAAAATCGCATTCGAGAGAAGTATAAAGTTGGGGTGGAGGCTGCATTAGAAGTAATGGGAGGGAAATGGAAGCCTTTAATCATCTATCATTTGATGACAGGACCGAAACGGACCTCGGAACTTCGCCGGCTAATCCCCGGCATTACGCAGAAGATGCTGACCACTCAACTAAGAGGCCTGGAAAAGGATGAGATTGTCGCACGCAAGATTTATCAAGAGATCCCACCTAAAGTGGAGTATACGTTAACTCCCTACGGCTGGGGATTAAAGCCTGCGCTTGACCTTTTATGCTATTGGGGAGAGGATCACCTGGAAAAGGTTTATGGCGACAAATCCAAGGTTCTGGAAGAGTTTGAAAGCTGTTCAAAGTAAATTTCCACACTTAAAAGAACGGGTATTCGGGATTACCGATGAAAAAAAACACATCCTCAATTGGGATATAGCATTCTTCTAGATTAACCTACCTCTCCATGAATTGAGAGACTAATTGAGGTTCATCAATAGAAGAAGACTTTTCACCAAAGGGATGTGTTTTTCTGTCTTAATACAAGGTTTGAATCACTTCTACATTATGAAGCTTTTGCTGCAACAGCTTTTTGAATTAACGCTTTTGCATCGCTATTGGAAAGACCTTGTTTAGGTTGAAGCCATTTTTTATCCACTGCACTTAGAATACCTTTATCAATCAGAGTGGCCATAGATTTAACCGCGTAGGCAGAAACGGTTTTGCCATCTTCAAAACCTGCAAGGATCGCAGCAGCGTTTTTATCAGAAACTGGGTTGTTCAACAATTTAGCAAGTATGGTAGCCGCCTCTTCACGAGTGATATCACGATCCGGATTGAAGTTACCACCGTAGCCTTGAATGAATCCGGCATGAGCAGCTTCAGCGATGGCATCTGCATAGGCAGCGTCAGCAGCAACATCCTTGAATGCAGGTGCTGCAGCTACTTGGTTTAGTTTCAACATATCTACTAGAGCACTGACAAACTCGGCACGAGAAATAACTTCTGTGGTAACAGGTGTTTCCGGTTGTTCCGTAGATGCACCTAGGTTGGTAATACGTCCTTCTGTTTTAGCTTGAATAGCGCCACCTTTAAATTTATCTACAATGTACTGATAGAATACATCCAGATCGATCGGACCGGCTAAGGATGATTTAGCATCCACCAGCACTTTATAGTTATCTCCGCCTGCTGCCATAAAGTTGTTGACTACAGCCGTATATGTTTTTCCAGGATCAATCGGTGTACCGTCTTCAAGAGTAAGACTAGTCACACGTTCAGCAACGGGCTTATTGAGATCTGCCGTATACTTCAAGCCAGAGATTTGTAGTGTTTTGGTGTTTGGCGTACCGTCCGCATTTGTACCCCATTGCTGCTGCAGCAAGGTTTGAATTTGTGCACCCGTCAGCTCCAGTTTCACCAAAGTATTGCCAAAAGGTTGGATTTTAGCAAGATCAGCAAAGGTCACATCGCCTTGCGGCAGATCCGCACGAATCCCACCTGGATTCATAAATGCAAAGTCAGCAGCACCTGCTTTATCACCAAAGTCTGCCTGACGCATTGCATCTGCAATGAGGTTTCCAAGAGGCGCTTCGTTATTATAAGCATCTGTACGAGTGACAGAACCATCTGTCGTGCCTACTGGCTTCGTTAGCTCAGGATGCTTGTCTAGTGATTTTTTAATAATAGCTAAAGATTCAGGGTCTTCTTTGACACCGTCTTGAAAAGTTGTTGTAACTGCAGCTGACTTTTCGGTTACATCCCCAGTCGTTGGGTCAATCATCAACTTAATATCTTCAAATGCCGTACCATAAGAATAAGCCTGTACGATCAATTTTCCATTCACTTCACCGTTAGCCAGAGCATGATTGTCACCTGCAACGATAACGTCAACAGGGGAATCGGCAGGCAAAGCTTTGGCCAAATCAGCCGCTTCTCCAGTGGTTACGCCTTCTTTGGTTGTTGCTGGATCATGTGCCAGGACGATGATCGTTTCTACACCTTGATTTTGTAATTCTTTTGCATATTTATTAACGGCTGCAACCTCTTCCTCTGCGCTTAAGAAACGCACGCCTGCTGTACCCGCTGGGGATACTTTAGAAGGTGTCGCTTTCGTCACTAATCCGATAAATCCGATTTTGACTCCGCCCACTTCTTTAACCACATATGGCTTAATCAATGGTTTGCCAGTGGAAGTTTCAATGACGTTTGCATTTACATAATCAAATTTTGCGCCCGCATGGGTTACCTTGCCTTCTTTTGGATCCAGACCACCAAAGATTTGTGCTTTTAATGCAGCGATACCTTGGTCGAATTCATGATTGCCCAAAGAACCTACATCAAAGCCCATCATATTCATCCATTCCATCGTAGGCTCATCACGATCCAGAGATGAGACGGGGGCGGATGCTCCAACAGAGTCTCCATTATGGAAGAGCAGGGAGTTTTCATATTTGGCTTGAGCTTCTTTTAAATATGTTGCTAGAATTGGAGCTGTTCCGACCTTTTTGTCACTAACTATCGATGTGGTGTCCAACTGACCGTGCAGGTCATTGATTCCGATCAAGTGTACTTCGACATCGTTACCTGCAGCAGAGACAGAACCTACTGCGCCAAACAGTTGGGAAAGTAATAGAGCAGTCGTAGCCACACGAATGGTGCTTTTACCCAGAACTTTTTTCCATGACATGAGTTATAAAACCCCTCTCCAATTTCTGTTCCTGAAATATTTTAGCACAATTCAAATCATGGAAGTCGTAGAATATATCAAATCTACGTAAAAAAGTTGGGAGATTGGTAGAGATGGAACAAGATTATGAATTTATTATATAATCTGTCTGCCGTATGGGAGCCTATCGGTTTTTTACTGATGCCACTTCATAAGTTGTGATCTCGCTTCCGAGAATTGGAGATTCTTTATTTGCTGCCTCTGAACCTGGTTCTGGACGTTCAATGGATGGACTCCAGTTCCCCTAGAAATAATTTGCCATCTTCCATCCGGTATACCTTGTCGCAGTAGGTAAGCAGCCGCTCATCGTGTGTGACCATAATCGCCGCTTTATGGCGTGTTCTCACCTCATGGGCAATCAAGGAGACAACTTCATGGGCGCGCTTGGTATCCAGGCTTGCTGTAGGTTCATCCGCCAATATGATATTGGGATCGTTAATTAACGCGCGGGCAATGGCGGTACGCTGCTTCTCGCCCCCCGACAGCTCATCCGGGTAGCTCTTCAGCTTATTGCCTAGTCCAAGCTCTTCAAGTAACTTGATAGCCATCGCTTTGTCTGCTGCACGAATCTTTCCCGACATCCGCTTCACAATTAGCAGCTGATCGAGGACGCTCAGATATGGAACTAAATTCGAGGCCTGCATGATGAAACCAATCTCATGCAAGCGGATATCGGATAGTTGTTTGCCTGATAGCTTTGAGATGTCCTTCCCATTTAGTATGACCTCTCCATCGGAAGCTTTTAGCAGTGCACCCGCGATGGATAGGAAGGTGCTTTTTCCAGAACCGGACGGACCTACCACTGCGACGAACTCACCTGGCTCCACTTTTATGGACACTCGGTCTAATGCCGCAATACGATTCGATCCCTCGTTGTAATATTTGGAAGCTGTTGTTATTTGCAAGCCTTCAGTCATTACTCAACCCTCCCAAGTGCCTTAAGCGGATCAATTTTCGAAATCGTGCGAACGGATACCAACGAACTAAGCAATGAGATCACCAACAATACAATGGAATACGTGAGCACCAGCTTCGTATCCAGCATAAACGGCATGCTTTTGGGCATGATTGCCGCTGTACCATAAGTCAATAAAATGCCAACGATAATGCTTGAGAGCGACAAGACGAACACCTGTGAGACGACGGCTTTACCTAGGAATCCATTCTTGGCCCCGATCGCTTTCATAATCCCGAACTGGTTGGACTTCTGCATCGTGAATACATAGAAGAACACGCCAATGATGAATGCAGAGATCGCAAGCAGGAACGCAAGCATCATCATGATCGTGCCATTCTCTTCTTTGTATCCAGGCATTCCCTGTACCGCTGCCGCACGAGTAACCGTATCGGTACCCGAAAGCTGTTCATTGATAGTGTTCCGATCAATATCTTTACCTTGAAGCATCATCGCATTGACGGGGTCCTTAACTCCTTTGTCCGAGCCTGGTGCCGCAAACGCAAGCTTACGCCACTCTTCAATAGGTGTAAATACAGCTGCTACGTGGTTATAAGTCTGATTCTTGACGAAGCCGACAATCGTCAACGATTCCGTCGAACCATCTAATTGGAAGGTGTCCCCTAGCTTAAATCCTTCGTCTTTCATCGTCTCATTAACGATGACCTTCGTCATCTGATCGGATGTCAGCCCCGTTCCTTCAATAATCGCCGGCTCAAGAAAGCTCCCCGGGTTAATTCCAACAATCGCTATATCTACTTTATCCTCATTTAACTTGCTACTCCCTTTGATTGCCGATGCCATGATGGTTCCCATAGGTGAAACGGCACTTACATTCGGCATTTCTGCTAATTTAGCTGACAAATCATTAGACAATAAAGATTTACTCATTGAAGCCTTAGACCCTTGTTCAAAAACCACATAATCAGCCCTCATCGTTTTAAACGTCGAAGCCGCAAGCGTAGATAACCCATTCCCCAAACCTGACAATATAAACACCAGCCAAGAAATGAGCACAAAAATAATAGCGATCATCAAAAACCTTGTCTTGCTGTGTCTCAATTCCTTCAATGCCAAAAACATATGCTAATCCTCTCCTCAGCACAGATAAATGACACGCGTGTCAAATTAATCACATTTCGTCCGGTACGTATTTATTATAGGTTTTATATGACACGAGTGTCAAATATATTTGTGCTTTATCGTCTTCCTACCCCTCCCAGCCACATTTGGTACAACAGCTTACTCCACTGAGGTGTTGGAATATTCATCATATTGGGAGTTTCAATCAGGTTAAAAAATACACCTATAATCGCAGGAAGTGGGATACTTGTATTCAAGTGTCCCTCTTCCTGAGCACGAGCAAACAATCGCTCCAGTTGATTTTTTAAAGTCACATGCGCTTGCTCAACAAATTCAAGATCATTGGCTGCAGCCGCAGAATTGGCTTTATTTATTTTATGAGCATATCCAAGTAATTGATGGAAACTAGCTTCCTCCAGATATACATCTAGCAGCTGTTGAAGGGCATTCATGCAATCCGTTTCATCAATAGCCGACGCCTTCTGTAATACATTTTCCATTGATCGTTTCATACATGCAGCAACTATCTCTTCTTTGTTGGCATAATATTGGTAAATCGTGCTTCTTGCTCCAACCAGGCTCTTGGATAACAACTTAAGTTGAAATCCCTCATAACCGTATTCGAGAAGCACTTTCTTGGTTTGGTCAAGCAACTCTGATTTTGTAAAAGCCTGCTTTCTTCCCATGTTAATCACCGTCCCTGATTGCTAGCCGTAGTCTACATTGTAACAAAAATTTCGCCCTATTTGTCGTACGGTTCAGCTTAACACGTATAGTCGGCGAAAATTAGTCGAGGGATTTAGATAATAACTGATTTGCTAACTTGCGGTAATACTTATCTTTTGTCGTAGTTGAGATGTTCTTAATAGCAGCAAGTATACTAGGCTGTTGCCAAATCGAAGGAGTCCATTCTTCAAGCACACTTAGAGCCTGATATTGCATTAGCTCTGTATCCGATTCAAGAGCAGCTTGAACCAGTGGTAGCCCCACTCCTGCATGCTCATGTAAATCTTGAACAATATATCGCAGACAATGTTCTTCTTCTTTTGACGGGCTTGATAACGATAAATGATTTTCTGCGAATACGCAGAGGTCTATGATATGCTGTCGATGATTTGTATTCATAATGGAAAAATATATCTCGCTATTTGTCGGATGTATCTCTAGCATCTTAAACAAATTCGGAATGATGTCTAATTGGTAAAAATGGGCGACTTCAAGAGCCTTAACATCGATATCTTGTTGTAGTGTATCCATGGCAAGCTGTGACCACTTAGGATTATTTATAAATGGTTGAATCGCCTTCTGAATAGAATTGCGCTCCTGCTGCCTTCTGCAATCATTAGATCTTTCTCCCCAAATTTCATCAGCATTTATATATTTACATATTTTCATAAGGGGATAAAAATCTTCAAGGGTTTGGCAGTGGATCCGAGCATGGTCTAAGAAGCGACAAAGAATCGCGTTTTCAAATATATAGTCTTCAATATCACATTCTACATCTTCATGAAGTAACGTTTGGATGATTAAACCTACTCCATCATACAGCTGTTTTGAGATCATCTCTGGATTTAGTGCTGCAGGAAGATCTCCTTTAATGGCACACATGTAGACAAAATATTCATTCTTAATGATATTTTCACAGCCCTTTGTCAGCAGCCATTGTTTTATTTCTGGCGTTGTTGCTTCTAATTTTTCAACTGCAGCAATTTTGCCCCAGCCATGGACAGACTGAGCGAGCCGCCAAATTTGGTCATTCGCTTCCCTTGTTCCATTTTTCAATGCAAATAAGACATATAAAGTGAATTCCTCATGCATGCCTAATGTGAATAACAGCTCTTTATACTTTTCACAATTCGTACACCCAAGTACTGTGATTGAGAATTTTACAACCTCTCTATGTGCTGCATGTTCTAGAAGCCATATTGCTTCTTGTTGTACGAGAGATTCATCCCACTCAGCTTGTTTAAAGCGCTCAATAAATTCCTCGCCGTAGCTAGCGATATTGTCAGAAATGATTTCTTCGTATGTTGCCTTTCGTGTTTTGTTCGTAGGATGATGGAGTTGTCTTTTAAAAAGCTTCAACAGCTTTTTCACAAAAAATGGAGTGGGGATGTCTTCTACGAAATGATCAGATGAACCCGCAGCCACTGGTGGATGATTTTCATCATATACATATTCGTCATCCGGTAAACCATCATCTACTATTTTGTTGTGTGTTTGAACTTGTCGCTCAATAAACGGAACGATCTTTTCCTTATGGTTCCACGGAAGAAAATCAAGCGCCAATGCATCATCCAACACCGTAACATTGTCAATCGTGATAATACAGTTAAAGCTTATATAACCACCCAGTTTAACGGACACCGTATGTTTTACGCCATCTTCCAGATCAATCGTACCTGATAATTTGGAATAAGGAACAAAGTATGAAAATATCGATTTTCGTTTATTCGTATCCACCGTAGCCCCATCAATGATAAGACACTCTTTTTTTAGCTCATGTATAATTTCAACATTATGCCCTTGATAATCAATTCTCCACGTCTTTTGTACTTCTTTTTTTACATCTTTCATTGCGTTACGTATTTCACGTTTTAATTCATCTTTAAAACCCATAGTGTCCTACTCTCGATGTGTTAGTTAATTTTGTAAAGCAGCGATTCCCATAAAATATGACATGACCGCATGACATACGAATAGATAGGTTTTGAGAATACGAGGATTACCATTATTTTCGCTGTTACTTATGATGCGGTTCATCGTAGCATCTAAAAGAGCGAAATCAAGAGAATTGCCAAAAGCCTGCTACAGGGTGTTGGATCTCGGTCGCTCCTATTAAGGCGAAGATATAGAGTGATCCAAAACCAAAAGGGTAGTTGTAATCATGTTGAACCAACTTTTCGGGGTAACCATCTTCATCTACCTGAAATAAGAAGGAAAATGACTCCTCCCTAAGCTTCGTAAAATAATTGTCTTCATTTTGAATAAGTCTCGGGTTTCCACCTACTTTGATCAAAAAAGACTGGTCTATCGATTTCTTGTCATTGCTTAGTGCACCATCTGAAATGAAATGTTTTATAAGGCCTGGATTAGTAAACATCTCTTTGGCGCTTTCAGTTGAAATGGGATGCTCTATCACCTTAATCGAGCAATTAGGATACATATTGTTCTCCAAATACTCCTCATAGTCTTCAGGGATGAAGATCGAAATCATGCTCTCCGATTTAAAGGGATGGACTAGGGTCAAGTAAAAAACATATTTCTGGTTACCTTCATGGATGAGGTCATCTTGATCATCAAAAAAGTCAGGTGCATTTCCGCCGATCCAGCCTGCCCCCTGATCTTTCGATAGGTCAGATTCGGCATAATAAAGTATACTGTCTGTCCGCTCAACTAAAACTTTTGTTTTATTGTCCAACGGCATTCAACTCTCCTCCAAGAAACTTAATGAGGTACCTTTCAGACCGCGCAAGGAAATCTCCACGTTTCCACATCATATTTAAGCCACGATTATCCTAATTAAAAAATCGATTGATTCATATTCCTCAGTAACTACCTCTGTAGATCCTACATTACTTATTCTCTTCTTCTTGTAAGATGGCTGCCCCGCCTATTAAACAGGAAATCTCAATATCATCAATGTCCACCATCTTATCTTTCTCTGCATCATAATACTCCCCAAATAAAAATAACGAATCATTTTTCCTATCCAATAAATAGGGGATAATTTTTTCGCAAAATTCTGTAACGCTTTTAAACATGCTCTCTGGTGTTATCCCCGATTCATCGATAACGAGCAATTCTTTGTGTTCATTACGAGCAGGGTTGCGATTTAAATGATACAGTTGAAAAGAGGTACCCTTGCGATACACTTTATAAATTGGAACTTCTAGGTTGTCGATGAAATCTCCATCCGTATAACTCAAGCTAAACTTTACGGTCATCTATATTCTCCTTTCAACATGAATGCTATGTTTAGATACAAATTTCTAAGTATTTATTATATTCC
The DNA here is from genome assembly GCF_002224835.1 of Paenibacillus sp. SSG-1. Lineage (NCBI taxonomy): Bacteria > Bacillati > Bacillota > Bacilli > Caryophanales > Paenibacillaceae > Paenibacillus > Paenibacillus sp. SSG-1. Next base: position 6,476,660 of record NZ_MBRK01000001.1, on the reverse strand, counting down.
TTTTTGGGCACCCAGAGTCTGCGGCTTTTCAGACGTAGCGCCCATGAAGCGATGCCACGCGCAGCATAGACTAGCGGATGATGATATGGAATCCGTAATCGCTGTTTCGCCTTACTTATGATACGGTTCCCCCCGATTGATCTTCACCGCGCGATAAATCTGTTCCACCAGCACCAGCCGCATCAGCTGGTGCGGCAGGGTCATGCGCCCGAAGCTCAAGCGCTGCTGAGCGCGGCGCAGCACCTGATCGGAGAGCCCATGGCTCCCTCCGATCACGAACACGACATGGCTCGTCCCGTAGGTGCCGAGCCGGTCGATCTCGGCGGCCAGCTCCTCCGAGCTCCAGAGCTGGCCGCCAATGGCGAGCGCGATCACATGCGCGCTCTCTTTGATGTGCGCGAGGATGCGTTCGCCCTCGCGCTCCTTCACAATCGACACCTCGGCATCGCTCAAGGTGTCGGGGGCCTTCTCGTCCGCGACCTCCACCATCTGAAATTTGATGTAAGGCGTCAGCCGCTTGGCGTATTCCTGGATGCCCTGCACCAGATATTTCTCCTTCAGCTTGCCGACGCCGATCATTTGAATCAGCATGAATACCCCTCCACTTATCTTTTACGTCCTCACATCATAAAGCACTCCCATAGGGTCTTAGACACTCCAATTCCGCTCCAATCTTCGGGGCCACGACACTTTCCCGACCAGAAAAGAGCCCCTTGAAAATCGCCTGCGAACCCCTATCTACTGAGTGCATTTCACGAACCCTATCCACTCTTCCAAAAAGTAAAAAAGAGCGTGTCTCCACGCTCTCCCCATCGCTATTCATCTCTTCATAGCATTTCCTGATAACCCTGCGGCTACACGACCAGGAACTTGGCCGGCTGTTCGCAGTGCGCGCACTGTACAGGCGGGTCCCAGTCTGAGAACTCCGTCTCCTTCAGGTCCACGATATCCGGCGCGTCCTCGTACTCGTCGACGAACATATCGATCGCGAGCTCCACATGGTCTTTACAAACGACAAACATAAAATGGCATCCCCTTAAAATTGCACACAATGTACGTATTTCTGGCTGGTCAATTCCGAAAACCTATGACTCTCATTATATCCGGTTTTGGGCCGGATCACACGTCCTATTTTAGGAATCCGGCTTGTCGGCGAGCTTGACGTCGACGGTCTCCTGCTGGCCTGCACGGTAGAAGGTGACCTTGAGCATGTCGCCGATCTTCACTTTGTCATACAGGTACTTCTTCAGCTCCAGCGTAGTCTTGATCGGGTTCCCGTTGAACTCCGTAATGACGTCGTTTAGCTTGAGTCCCGCATCCTTGGCAGGTCCGATAGCGTCCAGCACGACCACGCCGTCTTTCACATCAGCCGGAAGCTTCAGCTCCTTGCGCTGGTCTTCATCCAGCGGGGCGTACGGATTGTTCAGGTCCACGGTGTACACGCCCAGGTAAGGACGTGAAATTTTGCCGTATTTCATCAGCTCATCCACCGTCTTCATCACCTGATCGACCGGGATGGCAAAGCCCAGGCCTTCCACACCGGCATCGGAAATCTTCATCGTGTTGATGCCGATCACTTTGCCGTTCAGGTCCACCAGCGCGCCGCCGCTGTTGCCTTCATTGATGGCCGCGTCGGTTTGGATCACTTCCTGCTCCCAGTCGTACACGCCATCCTGGTTCAGCGACACCGGCACAACCCGGTTGGTGTAGCTGATAATGCCGGACGTCAGCGTATCCCCGAGCCCGAGCGGATTGCCGATGGCGAACACGGTCTCCCCTAGGCGCAGCTTCGTAGAATCGCCCATTTCCGCCACATCGGCAATGTTCTTGTCGTCCACCGACAAGACGGCGATATCCGTCACTTTATCGGTGCCGACGAGCGTTGCCTTTTTCATGTCCCCGCCGACCGTCATCACTTCCAGGTCCTGTGAGCCTTCAATGACGTGGTTATTGGTGATGACATAAGCTTTGCCGTTCTCCTTCTTGAAAATGACCCCTGATCCAAGCGCCGAATCCTCCAGGTCTGCCGTTCCCTTGTCCGCGTCCTTCGCATCTTTATAGTTCACGATGCTGACGACGGTCGGACGGACTTTGGCCGCTGCCTGAACGAGCCGGTCGAACGGATCTCCGCTGCCGTCCAGCGGGGTTGAAGCAACGGCACTGACCGCCGCCGTCTCCCTTGTATGGGAAGGAAGGCCGGTGATGAGGCTGAACAGGAGCACCGCCACCACCGCACTGATGACGGAGCTGACCGTCGCCACGAACAGCGTGGACGTCCCCCGGCTGCGCCTGCTTCTGCCCCACACCCGCTGTGCGGGATATACTTTGCGAAGGCTTCGCCGTTTGGAAATTTTGGTCGAATAAAAATCGTCACGAAACAGCCCCATGTGATCCTCTCCCCTTTGTTGTAACGCATCCCGAAAATCTTGTGAGATTCATCCATACAGATGCCTTTGACGAGAAATGAAAAATATCCGTCGCCAATGACCGGTCTGTATAACTAATGACGTGGCGGCATGTTCTTATAAGCTTCTAATCGTTCAGGCTGCCTATACTATTAATAACTGCTTCCAGCTTACCAAGGTTGCACGAGGCAGACCCTTTATTTTTTACATCACCACATTGGGCTGAATCTAAGCAGCAAATTTGAAGCGTCGAAGTCTCAGTCACTCACATTTGTATGTATAGAATTTGCCCACGTTGACTTCGGATTCTCTTTCTATATAGATTGAACTAAAGCTTTGCATTGAACTTCCTGCTATAACAACCCGATAGGCGGCCTATAACATTCATTTCTTCAGTCTATTCTATACAGCACATGAGATATATTTTCATAGAAACAGGAATGTTTCCAGCATTAACAGACTAGAATAAAAGTAAAGCCTGATGAAACTATGAAAAAGGGCGAAGCACGACCTGCTATGCTGCAGGCTGGACACCAGTCAAACCCGCTGTATGCAAGCCTTCGCGGACATTCATGCGGTATAGTTATTGTAACATAAGTGGGGCGGTTGCCCTAATCTTTTATCGCTTGCGTCATTGGTGGGTTATGGAATTGAACCGATGTTGAAAAACAAGGAGGAACGGACTCATGGAACGATTTCCGTCTTCGATGGACTATGTGAATATGATGGCCAAGCTGGGGGATTTAAAGGACGAGCACTACCGCAATACCCTTGCCTTAAGCACGATCATTGAACTGCTCATTGACAAGGGCATTCTCACCCGTGATGAGGTAGAGAGAAAAGCGGCGGAGCTCGATGAGTTTATGGCTCACTCACCTTATCCCACGGTGTAGGCCGGTCGTAGTAAGTGTCGCACAGTTTAAATTCGCTGTCTTTATAAAAGCATCCCCGGTCTTCCATTCCGGCACGCACGGTCATTTTCGCCAAATCCATCTGATTATGGTCCCGGCTTAAATGCGCCAGATAGGTGCGCTTCAGATCTCCGGTCAGCAGCTCGCTCATCGCCTCGCCTGCGGCATCGTTGGACAAGTGCCCGAGGTCGCCCAGAATGCGGCGCTTGGTGTTCCACGGATAACGGCCCATCCGCAGCATCTCAATATCATGATTCGCCTCCAGCACGAGCACGTTCGAGCCGCTGATGGCCTGCTTCACCTTATCGCTCATATAGCCCAGGTCCGTGGCCACGCTCAGCTTCTCGTCCCCGTCGTAGAAGCAGTAGCCCACCGGCTCTGCCGCGTCATGTGAGATTTGAAAAGATTCCACCCGCAGCGATCCGAAATCCCGCACCTCGCCGCTGTCCATCACGACACGGTTCTCCTCGGCGATTTTGCCGACGGACTTGTTGATCGCCTCCCATGTCTTCTCGTTGGCATAGATCGGCAGATCGTATTTGCGGGCCACGGCACCGAGCCCTTTAATATGGTCGGAATGCTCATGGGTGACAAGAATCCCGTCAAGTTCCTCTCCCGACAGCTCCCGCTGTTCCATCAGCTCGTCGATCCGCTTGGCGCTAAGCCCGGCATCGATCATCAGCGTCGTGTCTTCATTTCTTACCACGGTTGCGTTCCCCGTCGATCCGCTCGACAGAACGGTAAAAGATATGCCCATCATCCCTGCTCCTTTCCCTCTTCATCCTTGGGGCTGTTCACGGTCACGTCACCGCTGATCCCCTGTACGTAATAAATTTCTCCGCTCTCCAGCGTGAACCGCCATGATGGCGCAGCCACCTGGCTCTCCGAGTTAAATACCTGGCCGTAATAGCCCAGCTGAATATCCTTTATGGACGAACCTTCCGGGATAAAAGCGTCCACTAACCGTTTCAGTGCCCCGGATGCCGGCAAAATCTTCTGCTCTTGCTCGTCCTCCATCGGGGCGATTTCCACCAGCGACTGGCGGTAGGACACGATTTTCTGCTCGCTGTAGTACAGCTCGAGCTGATCGTTGAACAGCGGCCATTTGCCATCCACCAGCGTATGCATGACGAATCGGCCCGCGGCGCCGGCAACTTTCACCCGTTCCAGCTCCGCTTCCGTCATCTCCTGACTCGCCTGAGGGTCATACCGGTAATTGCCGAACTCGGGAATCTGGTCGCCCAGGGCGTCCACAAGGTCGGTGCCCATAAAGATCAGCTTGCTCTCGACCGGCTTCTTCAGCGTGACTGGCTTGCCGATGCTTTCCCCGCTGACGTAGTGATAGGAGATTTTGGGCAGCGCGGGCGTCATGCTCGGAATCGGGCACAGCAGCTGAATCGATTTTTCCTCCATCGCCTTCTGCGTGCTGTCCGCCAGGGAGGCAAAGTCCAGATTGGTGTCCGCCTGTTCGCGCACGTCGGCCCACAGCTGGTAGCCCAGCACCAGGTTCAGCAGCAAAAAAGCGTAGATCAGCACATTTTTGGCCCGTCCCCAATCCATCCCTTGCCCTCCTTTTACCCGAAATTTGATCCCGCTTGGTTCCCCATAGCTTCGGCTAACCCAACATTTCCAAGCCTCGACACGCGATCCATCCGATCGTTATGAAAATGGAGCTTTGCTCCTTCTAATCGACCTTCATGCTAGATGCTGCATCCGTTATTGCCCTAAATACAGCAGCAAGATATTGATTGGGCGGCAGAATTTCCTGCTACTCCCACCTTACGCCACTCTTTTTCATCGGTCAACCCGCATTATGCCAAGCCTGGCGTCCTTTTAGCGGATCACCGTCACGGCGCCGCTCTCCTGCTTCACCGCCCAGACCGGCGTCAGCTTCAGCCCCGTTCCGGTCTTGGTCAGCTCCGGCAAATACGCCGGATATAGATCCTCGATCGCCGAGTCCTTGTTGATCCGGCTCAGCTTCTCCTTGAGCTCGGCACCGCCCGGCAGCTTCACCATTGTCTTATGCTGCTCTCCGGATTTCATATAGATCAGGGAGCGTTCATAGGCCGACACGGTGCCCTGCTGCAGGTTCAGCCGGATCGTGCCGTAATGGAAATTAAGCGTGTCCAGAATCGGATAAGCGCCGTAATACTGCTGGAACACGATTTGGCTGCGGTCCTCTCCGGTGCCCGACTGGCCGAGCCGGTAGGTTCCATTCCAGCCGCCATGCTCGTTGACGAAGTCAACGGCAGCCAGCGCATCCTTCCCGTCGCTGCTCTCGCCCGCCGGCGGCGCGGCCGGATCGGTGTAGCTGATCCACTTCTGCTCCTGCCGCACCTGGAGGCTCCGCTTGCTGTCCGTATAAATCTCCGATCCGTCCTTTTCCTGGATGTAACGGGTTATTCCGGGGTCGAAGAAGAGGCTCTGCTGCATCTGTTCCACCGTATAGACGCCAATATTAATTTCAGCCTCCACCATCTGGATGGACGACTGCGGCACATAATATTTGCCGCCTGCCTCCGAAGAGTAAGCCGTCCATTCCTTGCCGAAATCGACATGCTGCTGCACGTCCTGCACCGTCAGGTCGACTTTGCCGGCTTCATAGACGACATCGCCTTCCGTACTGAAGAACATCGCATGCGTCTTGGAATCGTTCGGCGACGTATAAATCCAGATCCGGTCGATCCGCTCCGCTTCAAACAGCGAGTCAGGCGCGATCTGCATGACGCGCTGGAGCAGCGATACCGGGATTCCCGATCCGAAGGTCAGCTCGATCCCGGGATCCTCATTGCGGATCTTGCTCCAGTCCGTGTTCTCCACCGGACGGCGCTGGAAGCTCTCGAAGCTGCGTCCCTTCAGACGCGAGTAGATCAAGTTGTAGAACGTGGAGTTCGGGTAGAAGACGGTATGCTTGCCTTCTCCCATATGAATCTGCATTTTATCCGGATAAATCAGGTTCTCGGCGCTCTCCTCCGGCCCCATGTTGTCCGTCTTGATATAATTGTTCTCCGTTTTGGCGATCGAATCCCCGCCCGGCAGCCGGTAAATCAGGTAATAGCTCTGCACCAGGCTGCCGGCAACGAGCACCGCCAGCAGGATCGATTTCATCTTCTCCTTCATGAGGCGCTCCCCCCTTCGTCACCCAGAGGCAGCGTAAACGTCACCTTCGTGCCCTGCCCCAGCTCCGACTGAAGGGAGATGGTGCCGCCGTGGGCGAGCACGATCTCGCGGGCGATGGACAGTCCGAGTCCGGTGCCGCCCATGTTGCGGGAACGGGCCTTGTCCACCCGGTAGAAGCGCTCGAAGATCCGGTCCAGGTCCTTCTTCGGAATGCCGATGCCGGTATCCTGGACCGAAATGGCGAGCAGACGGCCTTCGGTCAGCGCCGCTTCCATTGTGATGCTTCCGCCGGAAGGCGTATATTTGAGCGCATTGGACACGAGGTTGTCCAGCACCTGATCGATCTGGTCCCGGTCGAACGGCGCCTTCTGAACCCCTTCCTCCACGCGGACTTCCGCCAGAATGCCCTTCTGCTGCATTTGAAAAGAAAAGCGGTCCGACACGTCCTCCAGCATTTCGAGCACATCGGTCGGCTGCTTGCGCAGCAGCGCCTCCTTGTTGTCCAGTCTGGACAGATGGAGCAGGTCCGTCACGAGCCGGATCATCCGCTCCGTTTCGTTCTGGATGACCCCGACAAACCGTGACGCCAGCGGCGGATCGTCCAGTGCCCCGTTATCCAGCGCTTCGGTGTAGCTCTTGATCGTCGTGAGCGGTGTGCGCAGCTCATGCGACACGTTCGCCACGAACTCACGGCGTGACGCCTCGAGCTTCTCCTGCTCCGTCACATCCTGCAGCACGGCGATCGTGCCCGTGATGCCAAATTCGCGGCGGTGAATCGGAGTAAAGGTCACGCGCACCATGTAATGGCGCGATTTCTCCTTCTCCTCTTCCGGGCTGATCTGCAGCAGCATCGTCACGTACGTTCCTTCCGTGAACGTGTCCGCCTGCTCCGGCGTCAGTCCCAGCACTTGCGCGATATCGCTTCCGGCCAGCTCATCCTCGTCCACGCCAAGGATCGCTCCGGCGCGGCGGTTCATCAGGATGACCTTGCCGGCTTCGTCCGTGGCGATCACGCCGTCGCTCATGTTCGTCAGGATCGAAGCGAGCTTCTCTTTCTCCTCTTCGTTCTGGATCAGCGCTTCGCGCAGCCGCGAAGTCATATAGTTGAACGCCTCGCTGAGCTGGCCGATTTCATCGTTGCCGAATACGGGCATTTTCTGGTCGAAGCTGCCCTCGGCCACCGCAGTGGCGTGGTTGGTCATTTCCTTGATCGGGTGAGTGATCGTATGAGCCAGAATGACGCCGAGCACGCAGGTCATCCCCAGCGCCAGCAGGATCCCGGAAATAAAAATGTTGTTCACCCGGCCCATCGTATCGTACAGCTCCTTCATCGAAGCGACGATGTAGATGGCGCCGACGATTTTCCCATTGTTCATGACCGGCTTCGCCACGACCTTCTTGCGCACGTTGTCTTCATCGATGACGTATTCCTCGTTGTCCTTGATGCCCTGCAGCGCCCGGCTCACGACCGTCTGCGTGTTCTTCTTCCCGACATAGTCGGCATGCGAAGGGTAAGACGTGATCAGCACCTTGCCGCTGGCGTCAAGCACCTGGATTTCCGCCCCGTTCAGGTTGAACAGGTTGTTGACGATTGCTCCCAGGCTCTCCACCGGATTATTCTCTCCCGTATCCCCGGTGCCGCCCAGCTTATCCGCCGCAAGCACCGACAGCAGCTCCGCCCGCTCCTGAAGGTCCTTCGTAAAGTTGCTGGTCAGGGAATTTTTCATCGCGCTGACAAAATACACCCCGATCAGCTGCATCGCGATCAGGATAAGCAGCACATAGATGATGATCAGCTTCGCCTGGATCGTGCGGAAAAAGGAGGGCCATTTCATTTACAGGCCTCCGTTTTTGGGACTCCGCATGACGTAGCCAAGCCCCCTCCGGGTAAGGATGTATTCCGGCTTGCTCGGATTCTCCTCGATTTTCTCGCGCAGACGCCGGATCGTCACATCGACGGTGCGGACATCGCCGAAGTATTCAAATCCCCATACCGCCTGCAGCAGATGCTCCCGCGTCATGACTTTGCCCGCATTTTTGGTCAAGTAATACAGCAGCTCGTACTCCCGGTGCGTCAGATCCAGCGCTTCGCCGTCCTTGTACACCAGATACATATCCGTATCGATAAACAGGCCGAACAGCTGCACGCCCTGCTTCGGCGTCTCCGCGGCAGGCGCGGCGGCCGCCTCCGTACCGTTCGGTTTGTTCTGGCGCCGCATCTGCGCCTTGACCCGGGCCAGCAGCTCGCGCGTGCTGAACGGCTTGGTGACATAGTCATCCGCCCCAAGTTCCAGCCCCAGCACCTTGTCGATCTCCTCGTCCTTGGCCGTCAGCATAATAATCGGCAGCTCCATCCCGGCGGCGCGCACCTCGCGGCACACATCCATGCCGTCTTTGCCGGGCAGCATCAGATCCAGCAGCATCAGGTCCGGCTGCGCAGACAAGGCCATTTCCACGGCGCTCACGCCGTCAAAGGTACAGATGACCTCGTATCCCTCTTTTTCCAAATTAAATTTCAAAATATCGGCAATCGGCTGTTCATCATCCACGACCAAAATGGTTCCCTGCATCGGCTGACCCCACCTCTTTTTCTCTCCGTACTTGTTGACACTGTCCTTTTTATTTTACCATACCTGGAAGCCCGTCACATCCCGCAGAGCCGCAGTTTTGGCAGTAATCCTTTCCTTTTCATGAAAATTTCTTGCAAACCTCCGCCATCCCACTAAAAAAAGCACGGCCTCCCTCAGGAGACCATGCTTTGAATATAAATATATGATAGCTGTATCCGGTTATGATCTTATGCTAATCCTTACCGCAGCCCAACTCAGTTCAAATATTTCATCGGGTTCTGAATCGAACCGTTCTTGTGGATCTCAAAATGCAGGTGGGTGCCGGTCGAATGTCCGGTGCTGCCCATGATGCCGATTTTTTGGCCTTGGCTTACTTTTTGACCGCTGTGAACCGAGATGCTGTTCAAATGTCCGTACAGCGTTTCATAGCCGTTGCCGTGACTGATGATGATGGCGTTGCCGTAGCCGCTGATTTGGCCCGTAAAGGTTACCGTGCCGTCGTCAGCCGCCATGATCGTCCGGTTGCCGGATACCATGTCGATGCCCTTATGCATCTTGCCCCAGCGCGTGCCGTAGGAACTGGATATGACATGGCCGCTCACCGGCCAGGCGAACTGTCCGGAACCTCTGCCCGGAACTTTCGTTCCCTGCAGGACGACCTCTTTGAGCGAAGACTTCACGACCGTTTGTCCGAGCCACTGCTCACTGACGACCTTTCCATTCTCCTTCGTCACCTGATAGGTCATTACCTTCAGGCCTTCCTGTCCGGGCCGAACGACCTTGGTCTTGCCGGCCGGCAGTTCCTTGCTCTTGCGGATTTCGATTTCCGGCGCAGTCGATACCTGTTCGGTCACCTTCTCGACCGTCTTCACCGTAATTGGCGGCTTCGGTACGGTCAGCTTCAGCTGATCGCCGATCTGCAGGTACTTTTCCTTCACACCCGGATTGTTGCTGTAAATCTCCTTCTGGCTGATCTTGAACTGGCTCGCGATCGTGCTGATCGTATCGCCTTCCTCCACCGTGTACACCAGCGGCGCTTCCTGCCCGGTCGTCAGCAGCTTGGCTGCCTCCGCAGCGGTCAGCACTTTGTTCGGGTCGGCTTTGACCGGCGCTACCGTCACTTTCTCCTGAATAGACACCTTTTGGACCGAAGTTCCCGGCGTCGACGCGGTTTTCGCAGAGGAAGTAGTAGCTGCCATCTTCTTCAGCTTCGTTTCCACTTTGTCCTTCCCGCTGGCCGCAGTGACTGCAGCCTTCGGCGCGAACTTCATTTGCGCCTGTTCCAGCGCGGCATCCACCGTGGCCTGGTCCTTCACGATCCCAACGACCTTGCCGTTTACTTTCAGTTCCACACCTTCGGCATATGCCTTAAGCATACCGTCCAGCTTCTTGAGCGTGTTATCCGTATCGGGCTTGGCCTGAAACGCCTTCTCGACCTTCGTCGTGATGCCGTCCGTCTGAAGCACCATCTCCACACCCGGATATTTATCTTGATATTCCTGCTGTTTCTGGCTGAACAGCTTATCGATTTGAGAGGGATCCTTGACCGTCCCGATTTCCTGATTATGTACAAGGACATGATAATACGGGACCATATTGGCATTGACGTACTGATTGCCTGCATACACAAGTCCAGCGATCACGATGACCGCACCGGCCGTACCCGCGATCCATTTCCGTGGAGCGCTCCATTTCCGCCCTTGAGGTTCAGTTCCAGGCGTCGCAGCGCCCATATGCTGATGTTCATCCTGCTTTCCGGAGAGTTGCGCGGAATTTGTCGAAGCTTGATTATTCTCCTTCCAGCGGTTACCCTTAAAACCCTTCATAACTCTCTCCTTGTTTGCTTTGTATGCTTTTTCAAAAATGACGAAAAAGTTAAAATTTTGATACCTTTTTACACAATCTATACTTTAACACAACGTTTACAAACAATTCAACTCTCGGCGTAAAGCAAAAAACCCACGTCCAGCGCGGGTTTATGTTATTTACCTATAAGTGGATTGCGTTGCTTTAATTCATTAAAAGGTTACAACTTCCTCCGTTGGGTTTGATCGCCCAGTGTTTCCAGCTGCCTATTGCTCCAGCAGTTTACTAAGCGCGGCATATTCTTCCTTCGTCAAATACTTGGAGATCGTGTCTTCTATTGTCGATAATTCTTGCTCGGTCAGGCCGTCCTCCATGGCGGCCGAAATTTTTTGCATTTCCGATTGCGGCAGCTTTTTCATCAAAATATTAAAAATCTGCTCCTTCTCCGTCGCGGTCAGCTCATCTTTCTTCTGGATCATTTCGTCCGGGCTGATGACAACCTGCTGATCGGCTGCGGACTGGCCGCCCATGGCCGATTCGCTCAGGCCCTGCCCCATAACGGGCAGCGCGTCGTCCGGCGCATCCGTGCCCTCGCCGTCTGCGTTTCCCCCCGTCTCCATACCGGCCGTACTGCCCCCCGATCCCGCCTCACCAGCGTTGGTTCCGGTCTGGGACCCGGTTCCGGCAGTTTCTCCCGCTCCCTCCGTGCTGCCTGTTCCGGTTTCTGCCGTATTCGTGCTTCCAACCGTTGACTTGCTGTCGTCCGCCGCATGAGCCGTGCTGGCCGCCTCTTTATCGGGCTCCTTTTCCTTGGTGTTGTTCAATCCCAGCATTCCCTTCATCATGCCACCGATGCCCGTCGGCTGGCCCTCCAGCTGAATGTTAAAGCTGGCCAGCAGCGATTGGACATACATATTCACGACAGCTCCTGTCGTAAGTACCGTCAGGCCGCTGATCAGCACCACAGTCAGCACCGTTTTGAGCAGCCATTGCGCAATCTTCATAGCGCACCTCCTCCTTTGCCCTTCCCGTCATATCCGGGCTGTTTTCCGGCATTCCAGCCGTTATTCTTTGTGACGACCTGTGACGACCTATCCATGCCAACACGTATGATTGACTGTTATTAGAGCGTAATCGCTACGGGCCAGGCCGCCCCAAATTCTGCACCGCTCCGACTCTATCAGAGTCACGGCGGCCGAACTCTATGAAACGGCGCTGTTCAATAGAATGAACTGAAACTTCCTGTAAATTTTCAAATTCAATCTATATATCTAGCAGTATTGACGGGAAGCGAAGGATTCAATCCTGCGGTACGCAAAATAGCCCCAACAAAGTGGGGCTTATGCTTCGACGCTTATTCCAGATACTTTTACGCAGACTCCACAACAAGGAAGCTGACTCCGCAAAGTTTATATACTCTCGAACATCTCAAAAAAAAGCCACCCTGACGCACTTGGCGTTAAGGTGACCTCTTCGATCAAAACGGTATCAATTCGCCTGTTTCCCCGGCTATTGTACAACTGATTACTTATTAATAGATCGGCAGCACCTGATTGGTCTGGTTCCGGTTGCGTCCTACCGAGAAGATAGCAATCGGAATGCCTGTGAGCTCGGATACGCGGTTAACATAGTTGCGTGTCGTTTCCGGCAGATCGTCCAGCGTCTTCGCGCCGGAAATATCTTCGTGCCAGCCCGGCATTTCCTCGTACACCGCTTCGCATTCGCCCAGCATTTTCAGGCTCGACGGGTAGTGGGTTATGATTTCCCCGCGGTATTTGTATCCGGTGCAGATTTTAACCGTATCGAGACCTGTAAGCACGTCCAGAGAGTTCAGCGACAGTCCTGTCAGGCCGCTGACACGGCGCGCATGGCGGACCACGACGCTGTCAAACCAGCCGACGCGGCGTGCACGTCCCGTTACGGTGCCGTACTCATGGCCCTTCTCCCGGATATAATCGCCGATCTCGTTGTTCAGCTCGGTCGGGAACGGTCCGTCGCCTACACGGGTCGTGTAGGATTTGGCCACGCCAATAACCTGCTGGATTTTGGACGGCCCTACGCCCGATCCGATACATACGCCGCCCGCGGACGGGTTGGACGAAGTCACATATGGGTACGTGCCTTGGTCAATATCCAGCATGACCCCTTGCGCACCCTCAAACAGCACCTTGCGGTCTTCGTCGATCGCGTCGTTCAGGACGACCGAGGTATCGGTAACGTACTTCCGGATTTGCTCCGCATAGTCCAGGTACTGTTTCAGCACTTCCTCGACGTCCAGCGACTCCCCGCCGTACATTTCAATGACCTGGTTCTTCTCTTTCATCAGATGGCGAAGCTTGAGTTCAAACTCCTCGGGATCCATCAGATCGGAAATCCGGATGCCGTTACGTGCCGCCTTGTCCATGTAGCATGGGCCGATCCCTTTCCGGGTCGTGCCGATCTTGTTCGGCCCTTTGCGGTCTTCCTCCAGACCGTCCAGCACCATGTGATACGGCATAATGACATGCGCACGATCGCTGATTCTCAGGTTGTCCGTCGTAAATCCGTTATCGTGAATGTATTGGATCTCTTCGAGCAGTGCCGCCGGGTTGATGACCATCCCGTTGCCGATGACGCAAATTTTATCGGAATAAAATACGCCGGATGGAATCAGGCTGAGTTTATATTTTTTACCGTCAATCAGAATGGTATGACCGGCATTGTTGCCGCCTTGATACCGGGCCACCACATCGGCGCTTTCTGCAAGATAATCCGTAATCTTGCCTTTGCCCTCGTCTCCCCATTGTGTTCCCACAACGACTACTGTTGACATGTTCATTCCCCCGCTTGGTGTGTACCACCGCATTTTAATTACAAGCTTATTTCATTATGTTTACCTGCAAGTATGATTATGCACCATTTCAAAGCTGCCATCGTCAAAGGGCATGTAAAACCCTCACACGTTCCAGTGTCCCCTACCATGAGACGAGCGCTGGACTGTGCTAAAGCAGCATTACCAGTGTAACAGTCCCCATTTTTAAAGTCAAATAAAAAACGAACAATTGCACTAACTAAAGTACAATTGTTCGGAAATAAGACAAGCATTCTTAGAAATATGGATAACCATTTATAAGATCGATTGGATCTATCTATCTGTTCTCGCGAACAACATCGCCGGCTTCGCTACATCGCAAATGCGTCGGTGTGCGTCCGCTCGTAATTGACGAACTTATTGAAATTCTTCATGAAGACCAGTTCGACGGTGCCCACCGGACCGTTACGCTGCTTGGCGATAATGATCTCGATGATGTTTTTCTTCTCCGTCTCTTGGTTATAGTAGTCGTCGCGGTATAGGAACGCAACGATATCGGCATCCTGCTCGATGGAACCCGATTCACGAAGGTCACTCATCATCGGACGCTTGTCCTGCCGCTGCTCTACGCCCCGGCTGAGCTGGGACAGCGCGATAACCGGCACGCTGAGCTCACGCGCGATCTGTTTCAATGTACGGGAAATTTCAGATACTTCCTGCTGGCGGTTCTCGCCGGCTTTGCCGCGTCCCTGGATCAGCTGCAGGTAGTCGATCACGATCATCCCGAGCCCCTTCTCCTTCTTCAGACGGCGGCACTTGGAGCGGATATCCGCAACGGTAATGCCTGGCGTATCATCGATATAAATTTCGGCCTCCGCCAGGGAAGCGATCCCCATGGTCAGCTTGGCCCAATCTTCATCGGTCTTGAAATCGCCGGTACGCATCAGGTTGGCGTCCAGGTTGGCTTCGGCACAGATCATCCGGTTGACGAGCTGGGGCGCCGACATCTCCAGACTGAAAATCGCGACCGTTTCTTTCGCACGAACCGCCACGTTCTGGGCGATGTTCAAGGCAAACGCCGTCTTGCCGACGGAAGGACGGGCAGCCACGATAATCAGGTCGGAACGCTGGAAGCCGTTCGTCATCCGGTCCAAATCGACAAAGCCTGTCGGTATGCCGGTGGTGCTTCCGCTCTGCTGGTGCAGCACCTCAACGCGCTCGAACACTTCCATCAGCACGTCGCGGATGGCGACAAAGCCGCTGCCGCTGCGCCGGTTGGAAATCTCCAGGATGCGCCGCTCGGCGTCGCTCAGCATGCCGGATACGTCCTCGCCGCCGGTATAGCCTTCGCTGACGATCTGCGTCGCTGTGCGGATGAGCCGCCGCAGCATGGATTTCTCTTCGATGATCTGGGCGTAATACTCCACATTGGCCGCTGTCGGCACCGCATGTGCCAGCTTCGCCAGGTAGCTGACGCCCCCGATTTCCTCCAGCTGTCCCTTGTCCTGCAGACGCGAGGTTAAGGTAATGAGATCAATCGGCTGGTTCTCTTCTCCAAGCTGGATCATCGCCTCATAAATCAGCTGATGCGGCACATCGTAGAAATCCTCGGGCGTAACCCGCTCCATCGCGGTGATCATAGCCTCGCTCTGCAGCAGAATCGCACCTAGAACCGCCTGCTCCGCCTCCAGATTTTGCGGGGGAATCCGGTCGAAAAAGAGCTCTCCGCCCATCTTATTCCTCCGTGACCTGGACCTTCAGCGTAGCTTTGACATCCGGATGAAGCTTCACGGTCATCTGCGTCACGCCCAATGTCCGGATCGGCTCATCCAATTCGATCTTGCGTTTGTCGATCTTGATGCCTTGCTGCGAAAGTGCATCCGCGATTTGCTTGCTAGTGATTGCTCCGAACAGCCGTCCGCCTTCCCCGGCTTTCGCTTTAAGCTGTACGGTCATCTCTTCCAATTTTTTGCCGAGAACCTGTGCTTCCTCTTTCTCCTGCTCTTTGCGCTTCTGTTCGGCCGCGTTCTGGTTCTCCAGCGTCTTCATGTTACCCTCGGTTGCCACACGGGCGAGGCCGCGCGGAATAAGGAAATTCGTTGCGTAACCTTCCGATATATCTTTAATGTCCCCTTTTTTGCCTTGACCCTTAACATCCTTGATAAAAATGACTTTCATTCGAACAACCCCTCTTTCTCCTCAATTTGTGCAAGAACTTCGAGCAGCTGGGCCTCCGCTTCCTTAACGGTACCCTTCAGCTGCACGGCAGCATTGGTCAGATGGCCTCCGCCGCCGAGGCGCTCCATCACGACCTGCACGTTCATCTTCCCGAAGGAACGGGCGCTGATCCCGATCAACCCGTCCGGACGTTCACTGATCACGAAGGAGGCCACCACATCCGTCATGTTCAGCAGCGTATCCGCCACCTGCGCAATGAGCAGCTGCGGGATGACCGTTCCCGGATCCGTGACGGCCAGAGCGATATGATCATATACCATTTTAGCACGCTTAATGATATCTGACTTTGCCAGATATTCCTGCAGGTCTTCCTTCAGCATCCGCTGGATCTGGATCGTATCCGCTCCACTCCGGCGGAGGAAGCCTGCCGCCTCAAAGGTCCGGGAACCGGTATGCAGCGCAAAATGCTTCGTATCCACCGTAATCCCGGCCAGCAGCATGGTCGCTTCCAGCGGCGTGAGCTGGATTTTCTCATGGATATACTGCAGCAGCTCCGTCACCAGCTCGCACGCGGATGAAGCGTACGGCTCCATGTACACGAGCACGGCGTCGTTGATGAATTCTTCGCCGCGGCGGTGATGATCGACCACGACGACCCGGCTGGCGTGATGAACCAGCTTCGGTTCGATCGTCATGGACGCCTTGTGCGTGTCCACCACGACCAGCAGGCTGTGCGGGCTGATCAGCTGCAGCGCCTGCTCCGGCGAGATGAAGCGCTCGACGAGCTTCTCGTCCTTCTGGACCTGGGTCATCATCCGCTCAATGGACGGGTTTGTGCCAGGGAGCACGATGTACGCTTCCACATTGTACATCTGCGCCGCCTTCAGCACGCCGATGGAGGCACCGATGACGTCCATATCCGGCATCTTGTGCCCCATGATGAACACCTTGTCGCTCTCCTGCATCAGGTCGCGCAGCGCGTGCGCGATGACGCGCGCCCGGACCCGCGTGCGCTTCTCGACGGCGTTGGACTTGCCGCCGTAGAAGGACAGCCGCTGGCCGGCCTTGACGGCCGCCTGGTCGCCGCCGCGCCCGAGCGCCATGTCGAGCGACGACTGCGCCAGCTCGCCCAGCTCGCTGATGCTGTCGGGGCCAAAGCCCAGCCCGATGCTCAGCGTCATCGGCACCTTCAGCTCCGCGGTCATTTCGCGGACCTCGTCAAGAATGACAAAGCGGCTTTTCTCCAGCTCCTGGAGCGATCTGTAGTTCAGCATCATCAAATACCGGTCGGACGACAAGCGCCGCAGATACACTTCGTAATGCTTCGCCCATTCCGTGATTTCGCTGGTCACCTTCGCAATGAGCGACGTGCGCTGCTGGTCATCCATGCCCTGGGCCGCTTCGTCCAGGTTATCCATCATAATAATGCCGATCGCCAGCTTCTCGGCCTCGTATTTCTCCCGGAGTACGACCATCTCCGTTACGTCGTACAGATAGATCAGCCGCTCATCGGTATTCAGGATCAAATGATAGTGCAGCTCGCCCACCTGGATTTCCGTCTCGATCTCCTTGGGCCCGTCCTTATGCGCTTCCCGGCCGCCGTCCCTTTTCTCGGCAAGCAGCGGCATCAGATCGGGAAACAGCTCGGATAGGCTAGCGCCCACAAGCGATTTTTGACCGAACATGGTACAGACGAACCGGTTATTCCATTCAACCACGCGGTCCTCGCTGTACAGCACGATCCCGAAGGGCAGCGTATTGATGGCTTCCCCTTCCACCCGTTTCACCCGGAAGGAGAGGCCGTTGATATATTCAAGCAGTTTTTTGCGGAAGTCCATTTCCTTCTTCAGCACCGCATAGCAGAGCGCGACGACAAGGCAGAGGCTGACGATTCCCAGCGCCCAGTTATACCGGGTCACAATAATGACCAGAACCAGCATCAGCGCAAACGCCCAGACGGTATAATAGCCGTGCCAGCGTTTCTGTAGAAATTTAGGCATGACACCCACCCTAACGTTTTGATTTGGTCATAAATTGACGAAGCGGAAATGCAAGATCCAGAATGCCGATAATCCGCATCGGCGGGAACAGCAGAATGGGAATCGCGAACAGCAGCGGGATGACGGGATGCCATTTCCGCTTGTGCCCCAAAAAGAAGAAGAAGCCAAACGCTTGAATCATAAAGCAAATATGCAGAAGCGGCAGCAAGTTCGCGGCAATCATGTCGAGAAAGCTGTTCTTTGATCCGCTTGCGAAAATTTCAATAATGACACCAATCAGATAATACCAGATCAGGGATCTCGGCAGCATCCACTCGCGGGCAGGCTTCAGCCTTGGGACAGAGAAGCCCATGCTGTCCATGATCGGACGAGCAAGCGCGTGCGTGATCACCGCCATCATAAAGGAACTGACTATCATGGCAAAAGGAATCATTTGCACCGTGGCGTCGCTTACCATCTGCATCTCCTCGGGGGACCAGGCCATATCCGAAATCAGCGGGTTGCTTCCGCCTACATCACGCAGCGGAGACATCGTCATTTTGACAATGTCATGGACGTAGCTGGACAGATCAAAGTGGAAGAACGCCGTTCCGACCAATAGCAGGAGCAGCAGTTCCGCCAGAATGGTACCTGCACCCAGCATCAATGTGCGTATAGCCGGCACCCTTCTCTTGTAGGCCCGCCCCATAATCAGGGCAGGAATCATAAAATAAACGGCGAGCAGCAAATACACCGGATGTACAAGGTAGGCAATCAGCCAAACCGGGAGCACATGCAGTATGAACGATTTGACGTTAAGTGTTGTGAATAGGATTGCGGCCGGCAGGATGAGAAAAAAGACGGTCACAATCGAGAAGGGAGATAGTAAAGATAGCAGCAGGAGCAAATAGACGACACTCCAGACTACCGACGTCCAGCGCATTTTCAATGTGTTCACCTCTTACGCATATGTTCTTCCAGCGCGGAAATATCCTGGTACCAATCTTCAAGCTGGTGACCTTCCTGTTTATGCTTCTTCAATTTGTCGAGCAGCAGATCATCCATGTCCCGGTAGGACATGCCGAGCCTGCGGGCCAGTATGTAAGAGCTCATAATCAAGCTGGCGAGACTGTCGCCCACTCGGGTGGTGCTGCCTTCCCACAAGGCTTTGAAAAGACGGGATACGTGGTCTACGACTTCGGTTTTCAGCCATTCAATAACTTTAGCGCGTTTGGCTACATCCAAATCCTTTGGCATGCCTCTAGGTCACACTCCCTTAAATAACCCCACGATGTGGGGCTTTATCCTCCGATGCCTATTCGGTTTCTCTTCGGCGGCCCAATATCAGCAAATACGCCTTTTTTTGATGAAAAAGCTTTATTCTCCATTATAGCATAAATAATAGCCTCTCACGAAAAGCCCCCCTGGCCTAAAACGGCGGCAAACTTCCAGCAAAGTGGCGTTATTAACCTCTGCCTATGTTCCTGCCTACAAACGGGTAAATGAATAAATGATAAGGCAAAAAAGACCTGCCATCCCGTACATCCCAATCCAAGCAGGTCTTTTGCCATTGCTTATTCAAAATCTTTGCCCAGCTTCCTCAAACCAGCGGATTAGCGGGTCTCTATGGATGCCTTGGTCTCCTCCGAAGCTGTGGATTCTCTGGAGACGAACTTCTCACAATATTCGATAATCTGGCTTCTGCGCACGATGCCGATAAACCGGTTCATATCATCCACCACCGGCACGAAGTTCTGTACTTTCGCCAAATTAATCAGATCTTCCATATTGGCGTCGATGGACACCGGCTTATTATGCACTTTGAGCGGAACTTCCTTCAGCAGAAATTTGGACGTATTCTCGAACGTCACCTTTCCGCCGGAGTTCTTCATATACCAGAGCAGATCGCCTTCCGTGACCGTTCCTGCATATTCCCCGTTCTTCCCGACGATCGGTACGGCCGTGTACCTGTGATACTCCATCCGTTCCAGCGTTTGCCGCAGCGTGGAGTCCATGGTAACACTGACCACTTCCTGTTTAGGGAGCAGAAAAAACGCTATATTCATGAAAATTGATCCTCCTCTTACCCTTTTTCAAGGTTCCCCTAACTCCATACGTTTCAAACCGCCCAATGTCTCAGTAGGGACACAAAATCAGCAGCCGAACCTGTGGCTGCCGATCATGCCCCGCATTTCTGATCCCGCAAATGCACACTGCTGCTTGTTGCGGTTTGGTTTTTTCTATATGCGAGCCAATAGGCACGCTTTGTTTTAGATATAAGAAAGCTTAATCTTCGTGGACTCAACATCCTTATATCGCAATAAAAACTTCCGCTAAATGCGGTCTGGCTTCTTAGAATGTTCGTCGATAGACGTTTTTGTTACTTTGCAACAGTCGTTTCTTCCTTCTTATCCAACATGTCAGGCGTCAACAGCTGATCCGAAGGGGTGTCCGGATTCTCCCAGCTGTCGATCAGCTTCTTGGCGTTCTGCACATCCTTCTTGATCGGCTCATCATAATAAACGCCGTCAATCTTCATGCCCTCACCCATGATGGTATAGGCAGTCATCTCAGCCTTATCACCGGCCAGCACTTGTTTCGCTAAATTGATAATGAAATTGGGCTGCATATCGGTTTTGAAATTGTCACCCATAATTTCGAGCAGCTCCGGAATTTTGGAAATTTGATTCAGGTTCAGCATCCGGTTGGCCACCGCGTCCAAAAAGACCTGCTGGCGCTTCGTCCGGTTAAAATCGCTGTCCTCCCGGTAGCGCACATAGTTGAGCGCTTCTTCACCGCTGTAAATAGGCTTATTGGCTTTGACCGTAAATTTCTCATGATCCTTGCCTTTGTTGACAATATCTTTGCCGATCGGCAGCTCCACGCCGCCCAGCGCGTCAACCGCGTCCTTCAGACCTTTGAAATTGATGGTGGCATAATAATTGATATCGTGGTCCAGGAACGCCTCGACGGTATCCTTGGACATCTGCTGACCTCCAAAGGCATACGCATGGGTAATTTTATCTTTTTTGCCTTTGCCGACAATCTCTGTATACGTGTCCCGCGGAATCGAAATGAGCAGCACCTTGGAATCCTTTGGACGTACGACCGAATAAATGATTGTATCCGAACGCGACGGTTCGTTGTCACGCTGGTCGGATCCGAGCAGCAGCACCGAGAACGGCTTGCTTTGATACGCAATCTTCTCCACCGGCTTGCTCGGCACGTTGTCCTGGGACGTCAACGGCTGATACGATTTCTGCAGCGAGCTTTCCACTTGCTTGGACAGGAACAGGTCAAAGGCCATGACTGCGAGCTGCTTGCGGAAGAGATAAGCCCCTCCGGCCAGAAGCAGCAAAATCACAGTTAACGTTATATATGTTTTTGTTCTCTTTTTCATTAAGGGATTCCTTCTTTAAATTTAGAATAAAAAATGAATTATAGCCAGGTCGCGCCTGTACTTCCATCCCTCCCTTCTATATTTACACGAGGGGCGAAGGCTTGACGCACAAGCTTGCCCGCTGCCATTTGGGTATAAAGTCACAGCCAAACGACATTTACATTGTAAACGCAAACGAAACAAAAGAAAACCTTAAAAAGGTAACAGTGTTACCGGAATGAGGATATTTCTGAGCCGTGTTCATTCCTCAAAAAAAGCCCCGCCTCGGCTGAACACCGCAGGCAGGGCTGTATATGGAACGCTCAGAAGGACCCCAATCCTTCCTGTATACGCAGCATATAACTCTAATCGTCGAATATAATATTACTTCAGGCTGTTCAGGTCCGAACCGCCTTCCACGCCGATCGGGAAGTGGCAGGCCACCTGGCGCCCAGGAAGCACTTCCGTCAGGGCCGGTTCCACTTGGCTGCATTTCTCCTGAGCAAACGGGCAGCGCGGATGGAAACGGCAGCCGGACGGTGGATTGGCCGGAGACGGCACATCGCCCTGAAGGACGATCCGGTTGCGTTTCTTCGTTGGCGTCGGCTTCGGAATCGCGGATAGAAGCGCCGCGGTGTAAGGATGAAGCGGGTTGGCGTACAGCGTTTCCGTTTCGCCGACCTCAACCATTTTACCGAGGTACATGACGCCGACGCGGTCGGAGATATGACGGACGACGTTCAGGCCGTGGGCGATGAACAGGAACGTCAGGCCCATTTCGCGCTGCAGCTTCATCAGCAGGTTGATGACCTGCGACTGGACCGACACGTCAAGCGCCGATACCGCTTCGTCGGCCACGATGAATTTCGGATTCAGGGCGATGGCGCGAGCGATCCCGATCCGCTGACGCTGACCGCCGGAAAATTCATGTGGATAACGGTTCCGACGCGAAGCGTCCAAACCGACCAGCTCCATCAGCTCAATGACGCGCTTTTCGATCTCCGAAGAAGACATCTTCGTATGGACCTTCAGCGGTTCGCCGATAATATCCTTGACCAGGAAACGAGGGTTCAGAGAACCGAACGGATCCTGGAAAATAATTTGCATTTCCTCGCGCATTTTGTTCAATTCCTTGGAGCCCATGGAATGAATATCGCGCCCGTTAAATTTAACGGCACCAGCAGTAGCGTTCTGCAGCCGTAAAATGACCCGGCCCAGCGTAGACTTGCCGCATCCGGACTCGCCGACGAGTCCGAAAGTTTCGCCTTCGCGGATCGTAATGGACACGTCGTCGACCGCTTTGACATTGCCCACAACACGGTTCAGCAGTCCTTTATGGATAGGGAAATACTTCTTCACGTGCTCTACTTCGATCAAGTTCTTAGCCATTGGCATTTCCCCCTATTCCACCGCTTACCGAGACTCCGTTACGATCCTTGTCTTCGTACAACCAGCATTTCGTGCTGTGTTCTACGCCGATCTGAATATCGCCCGGCTCCACCTGACGGCATTTATCCATCACATGCGGGCAGCGCGGGTTAAAGCGGCATCCTTTCGGCAGGTTGCCCAGACCAGGGATGGTACCCTTGATCGTGTACAATTCGTTGCCGCGTTTGCCTTCAAATCCCGGAATGGACTGCAGCAGACCAACCGTGTATGGGTGGGAGGGGTTCGAGAAAATCTCTTCAACCGTACCCTGCTCGACGATCGAGCCCGCATACATAACGGCAATATGGTCAGCTACCTCGGCAGCCACACCCATATCGTGTGTGATCAGCAGAATCGCCATACCGAGTTCTTCTTTCAGTTTCATCAGAAGGTCCAGAATCTGTGCCTGTACCGTCACGTCCAATGCGGTTGTCGGTTCATCCGCAATCAAGAGCTCGGGCTTGCAGGCCAGTGCCACCGCGATGACGACGCGCTGACACATACCGCCGGACAACTCGTGCGGGTACTGCTTGGCTCGCATTTCCGGAGCCGGTATACCTACCAGACGAAGCAGCTCGATCGCTTCTTTCCAGGCTTCGCTGTGGCTCTTGTTCTGATGCAGACGCAGGCTCTCCGCGATCTGCTCGCCCACGGTAAAGACGGGATTAAGCGCAGACATCGGGTCCTGGAAAATCATTGCGATCTTGTTGCCGCGGATCGATCTCATCTGATCCTGCTCTTTAGTTGCAAGGTCGTCGCCATTAAACCGGATGTTACCTTCCAGTATACTGCCCCCTGCATAATCTATCAGACGCATGATGGATAAAGAGGTAACACTTTTTCCGCTGCCGGACTCGCCGACGAGGCAGAGCGTCTGTCCTTTTTCGATATTGAGTGAGATCCGGTCCGTCGCTTTGACGAAACCATTCTCGGACATAAATGCCGTGGTCAGATTCCGGATTTCGAGTAGTTTTTCCGCCATTTGTCCAGCCTCCTCCGGGAAATCTTCTTCTTCTGTCTAGGGTCCATCGCATCGCGGATACCGTCGCCGATGAAGTTGACGGCAAGCACGACCGCCAGGATACAAACCCCTGGATAAATGGCCTGCAACGGGTCAATCAGCATAAACTCCTGCGAGTTGCTCAGCATAAGTCCCCAGCTTGTGGCCGGTGCCTGGATACCCAGACCCAGGTAGGACAATCCGGACTCGGAAAGAATCGCGCCCCCTACCATCAGGGTGGCGTTTACGATAATCGGAAAGCTTGCGTTACGAAGCAAATGCCTGAAAATAATACCTGTTCTGGAAACCCCGATAGCACGGGCAGCTTCAACGTACTGCATTTCACGAAGCTGCAGGTACGTACCGCGAACGAGACGGGCCACGCCCATCCAGCTTGTAAAGGCCAAAATCATGATCATATATTGGATTTTCGTTCCGAAAATCGCCATGACCAGAATGTTCAGGAAGAGCGTCGGTATCGAGTTCATGACGTCAATCAGACGCATGAAGATCGTATCGATCCAGCCGCCGAAGAAGCCGGAAATCGCGCCGACCAATGTTCCGATGATGACGGAAATGGCTGCGACGGAAAAGCCGACCGTCAGGGAAATCTGACCGCTGTGCAGCAGTCTCGAAAAAATATCGCGTCCCAGTTCGTCTGTGCCCAGTAGGTGATCGCCAGTTCCTGGCTTCAAGTTGGAATTCATCAGATCGATTTTAGCAGGGTCGTAAGGCGAAATAACGTTTGCCAGTACCGATATCACGACAAAAAAGAGCAATACAATAAGCCCGGTTACGGCATAAGGATTACGAAGGAATTTCTTCACGACCGTCATCCACGGGCCCGGAGGCTTCTTGGAAGGTGGAAGTGGCGCGCTGGCCGGTTCCGGATGCTCAGATGCCTGAACATTAGGAGCTGTCTCGATGTTCATGTCGCTCATGCCGATTTGCCTCCTTTACTTCCAAGTTTCACGCGTGGGTCGACGATCTTATACAGAATATCAGCGATAAAGTTACCGGCAACGACGACCACAGCCGTAATGAGCGTAATCGCCATTAACACGGAATACTCACGCGAACGGGCCATTTCGACGAACAAGCGTCCCATGCCCGGCCAGTTAAATACGCTTTCCGTCAGGGTCGCTCCGCCGACCAGAATCGGCAGGTCGAGGCCGATGATCGTAATGATCGGAATCAGGGCATTACGCAGCGCATGCCGGAAAATAACTTTGCGCTCAGGAACACCCTTCGCACGGGCCGTACGGATGTAGTCCTGCTCCAGCACTTCAAGCATACTGGAACGCGCGTATTTGGAGTATGAGGCCAAGAAACCAAGCACCAAGACGGAGCAAGGCAGAATCAAGTGATACAGCAGGTTGCCGAAATTCCCTTGCTTATCCATGTCGTACATGTCGGATAGCGGTAGCCAGTCTAGTTTTAAGGAAAACAATTCCTGGAGGATGATCCCGAACCAGAACGCAGGCATTGCAAAGCCAATGTAACTGACAAAGTTAGCCGTCTGATCGGAAATGCCGTACACTTTCGTACTGTTATAAATCCCCCATGGAATGGCGATGAGCAGTGAGATAAACCAGGCGAACGCCATCAGTTTGATCGTGTTGCCAACTGTTGGCCACAACACTTCGCCAACCGGCAGGTTGTTTTTGAACGTGTGACCCAAGTCGCCTTTCAGCATGTTCGTCAACCAAATAACATACTGGGTAGGAACCGGCTTATCCAGACCCAGGTTATGGGCTTGGATCTTTGCGGTTTCGGGTGATACTCCAGGGGCCATCATCATCTGTGTTGGACCGCCTGGCGCAGCGTGAATAAGGCCGAATGCAACCAAAGAGATCAGAAAGAGTACAAGAATGGATTGCAGTAAGCGGCGGATGAAGTATTCAGTCATTGTTGATCCTCCTAGAGATGATACGGACACGGACGCCTAACCATCATCCTTTTTTAAACACAAAAAAGGGTGGAGGGGAAGTTTCCTCCCCCTCTAGCACCGTTGTTACTTCCTATGTTGTCTATTATTTTGCGTCTACCCACCAGTTGATCAGGTGGAAGAAGTATCCGTAAGCCAGGGAGGATTCAGGAGCATCCTCTTCCGCAAATTTCACCTTGCTGCTGTTATACGCGGTTGGCGTACCGTATTGGTACATGAACACGTATGGAAGGTCCGTCGAAATCTCTTGACCGATTTGTTTGTAAATCTCTTTACGCTTCTCTTGGTCTACGACAGCCGTTCCTTCTTCCCACAGCTTGTCGAGTTTTTCGTTCTTATAGAAACCTTGGTTCTGACCAGCCGGCGGGAAGTATTTCGAGCTGAACGTCGTTTCTCCGTCCGGATCAGGGTTGTTCAGGGACCAGCCCATCAGGATTGCCGGGTATTTACCTGGAGTCAGGTTTTGGTCAACCCATGCAGCGAAGTCGAGCGCTTTAGGAACAACTTCGATACCTACATCCTTCAGGTTTTGCTGGATTACGCTCGCCACTTGCTCACGGCGGCTGTTACCCGAGTTGTATTGAAGTTCGAAGGAGAAACGGTGTCCGTCTTTCGTCAGGATGCCGTCGCTGCCTGCAGTCCATCCGTCTTCAGCCAGCAGCTGCTTCGCTTTTTCCGGATCAAAGGCATAGTTGACTGCCGCATCGCCCGGATCTGCCCAAGAACCTGGCAGGAACGGAGCGTTCATCAGCTTGCCTGTGCCTTTCAGAACGTTGTCGATCATGCCTTGACGGTTAAGCGCGTAAGCAATCGCTTGTCTTGTTTTTTGTCCAGCCCAAGGAACGAATTTGTCCTTGAAGTTGTCCGGGTTGAAGTTGAATCCGAGGTACTCGTATTGCGGACCTGGCTCCTGGATAACGGTCAAGCCGTCTCTGCTCTTCACGGCGTCGACTTGGGTTACCGGGATACCGCCCAGAAGGTCAACGTCGCCTTTGATAAGGGCTTGAACTTCTGTGTTTTGGTCGGCATAGATTTTATATACGATCTTGTCGATATGAGGTTTAGGACCCCAGTAGTTCGGGTTTCTTTCGAAGGAAAGGTACTGCTTCTGCTTCCACTCTTTCCATACCCAAGGACCGCTGGATACCGTTTTGGCCGGATCGGTTCCGTATACGTTCTTTTGCAGCTCTTCAGGCTTAACGTCCTTCAGGATGTGCTCCGGAACGATTTGGGTAGACAAAACATATTGGAATGGAGCGTAGACTTGTTTCAGCGTAATTTTAACGGTAAGGTCATCCACTTTCTCGATTTTCGTTACCTTGTCAAATCCGGACATTCCAGGGGATCCGACTTTAGGGTCCTTAATCGAATTGAATGTAAAGACGACGTCGTCGGCCGTAATCGCTTCGCCGTCGCTCCATTTCGCCGAATCTTTCAGCTTGATGGTATACGTAAGTCCATCTTCGGAAATCGTCATCGGCTCAGCGGCAATAGACCAAGGCTCGGCTACGACTTCACCTGTACGGTTAATGTCATACAGCTTGGCATACATGAACTCCGCAGCATCACCAGAAGCTGTATCTTGAACGAACAGTGGGTTTACGCTAACGATGTCGGAGAAGCTTCCGTAAGTCAGCGTTCCGCCGTCCACCGGACCGGTCGCCT
Organism: Paenibacillus sp. SSG-1; assembly: GCF_002224835.1. Classification (NCBI taxonomy): domain Bacteria; kingdom Bacillati; phylum Bacillota; class Bacilli; order Caryophanales; family Paenibacillaceae; genus Paenibacillus; species Paenibacillus sp. SSG-1. The sequence continues at coordinate 6,449,480 of NZ_MBRK01000001.1, read as the reverse complement.
CTTTCGTTCCCTCCGTGCCCGTATTCGTAGACGATTCTTTGTTCCCCTCGTCTTTAGGTGTGCTGCTTGCATCATCCTTGCTGCCGCATCCTACGAACAGCGTGCTGACTACCGATAATGAAACGAGTAATGAGAGCCATTTTTTCTTGCTTGTCATGTACCATTTTCCTCCCCTTTATGATTTGAAAAATAATGGCGTCCCGCATAAGATACGAGAACAACCCAAGACCTCTCCAATGGTCTTAAGCGAATCTGGCCGCGAAAACCATTAGGGACTTTACACCTACTTCGGTTACCGTAACCGACCCCCGAATGACGTTGAAACAATTCCCCCTCTTGTAGACCTTTCATATTGCAACAAGACGACGGTAGCAAGGTAAAGCAATATATTAAAAAATAATATATCCAGAAGTAAGGCAGGACCGATGCGGGATCGTGCAGCGATAAAGGACGGTAGATTCCGCGACGTGGACGCGCAGTGCATTATAGCGCAATAAAGCATTAATGCTTTAAATGACCATCGGTCAATTTGAATCAGCAAAAAGGACTATATATGAAATGGTTAAAACTTCCTAATAAATTTAATGTAAATAATACGTGTAAATTAATATCACGTCAATATTTTTTTTAGGCGGTTTTAATATATTTTTTAAAATGGCTGAATATTAGCTGTATCAATGGGATTTTGATGAAAGAGGCGATCCGTTTTCACCAAATTTAAATGTTAAAAACAGGAAGGTTTGACGTCTGGAATATCCAAGTATTCAAAATGTTCAAAGTATAAACCGCTTACATTGAGAATACATAAAAATGCATGTTAGGTTCTGTGACATAATAGCGAGGTTTCTTGAAAATTATGGCAGCCACAGGCTAACAGCATAGGAATCTTCCGCGTCATCTCTTGCAAATCAACAATTGATTACGTTCAAATTTACTGGAACATAAATCATCTGTCAATTATAAAAATAGCGGGTAATTCTGGTAAATAGATGGGAATTACAATATTTAAATTGTCAAGGAGCCGGGGTTGCCGGAGGGGGAAAAGCCCCCTCACACCCCTATTATAAATCACTTTTTGAATAAATCTATGATGACCAAATTATTCCACACAGTTAAACATACTAGCGCTCAATACCTATCGTTACGATTTCGCAAGGTCCCGCTTCCAGCTCCAAAGACTCAGACAGCTGTTCTACCGAAGCGCCTTCCGTCTCTTCCAGAATGGTCGTTTTATATGCACGGCTCACCGATTGAGGCCATTCCAACCGAAGGCTGGCAGGCTGCTGTTTCATGTTGTACCAGCGAAGCATATGATCTCCGAAATCCTCGTTAACGGTCCACGCTGAGAAGGCGACTCCCTCACCGCTCCAGGCAAAAGGAGCATGTACCGCAGACAGATCACCGGTATGAATTCCGGTTTGGACTTTTGTCCACGGAATTTGGAATTGGTAGGCTTCCGCGTAAGCTCCGGAATCCTCCCCGCTGCCGTCATGCGGAATGATTTCAAGCTGAACGGCATGTTCGCCAAGGCATTGAGCCTCCGGCGTCGGGAACCAGCCCCAGTCGCCCAATTCTCCGACCGAACGCAGCAGCGTGACCGCGATGGTATTCCGGCCGTCCCGCAGCACTTCATACTCGTTCAAGCCGAGGTTGGCTACCGCCAGGCCGGCTGTCTCCCCGCTCACATCGACAAAAGCCTGCTGATGCTGGGCGTTGCTCGGATTCTGCCATTCGATCACGGGCTGATTATCCCGTGTCACGATTTCAAACATGGAGTCCACGCGGTGCCGGCTGGCTTCAATGTCAGTCGGGAACAATGCGCGGACGCGGTGATCCTTGGCCTGGTTGTTAAACGAGGCCTCCACTTTAACGCCCTTGCCGTCCTTCTCCAGACGAACCAGGGTACGGATCTTCATTGGCACGGTTTCTTTCACCCGTTGAGCTTTGCGCTCCGGATAGTAGACCACTTCGATCTGCTCCTTCTGAAGAAGCTCATCCGCCGATGCCGGTACCTCCCAGTCATGAACGATTTCGAGCGTAGCGCGGTAAGGCGTATCTTCCACAACCCGGATGGATGCTTGCAGATCGCGCGTCGTCAGCGGAGCTTCACCTTCCGGCTGCTTGTACATGTATTCGTTACCGATGTCCCCGGTATCCTCATAAACGAGCAGGTCACGGTATTCGCGTCCGTTTCGCTTGTCGGTTACCGTAAGGCTTCCGTTCGGCTGGGCCGCTACCCGCAGGATGCTATTTTCCATCACGTTGTTCCCGGTGATCAGCGATGCTGAAGCATTGTCCGAGTGCTGCGCTGCTGCCTGGCCGGACACGAGTGCGTACGCCCGAAGTCCGTGCGCCGGAACGGCGTCCGCCTGCAGCGTAATTCTCACGGCACGCGCCATATACGGCTGACGGAACCGGTCATCCGGCAGATCGTAGCCGAAGCGCTGGCCCAGATCCTCGAGCGTAAAAGGCACCGGCTTTCCGCTCGGGTCCAGCACCACACGCTCACCAAGCTCGAGCGCCTGAATCCGGCGGCTGATTTCGTCCAGCGGGATGCCGTCGCGGAAGTAAATCCGCTGTACGTCCAACTCGACGGATACAGTGCCGGTCCGCTCCCACCCAGTAGTGTTAAACACCACAAACGGGAGCGCATCTTCGCCATACTGCGCGAAGGATGACGTATCCACCGCATCGGCCACCGCCCGCTTGCTGTCATCAATGATCGATTCCGCCACGTCGCGGCTCTTCGCAAAGCGGGTTACCATCTCGCGGTGAACCTCATCGACGCTGCAGCCGCAGATGCTGTCATGCGGATGGTTCTGCATCAGCGTTTTCCATGCATACGTAAACAGATGATGCGGGTAGGCCTGACCGGTCAGGTGGGCATACGCCGCCAGCGGCTCGGCTACCTTTTCCAGCAGCGCCTGGCCATGCTGGTTCATCTGCTTGAGATATACGCGGGCAGACGCCGTGTTCACAAGCGTCCCCCATCCGTCGGTCCGCTGGCTCCGAAGCTCGCCGCGAACGACGGACAGCTCGTTCTCTTGATGGCCTTTGACCGACTCCAAATACTGCGGGAAGTTCGAGTGAACGAACTCGGTGTCCGGGTAGAGCTTGCGCGCAGTCTCCAGCGCCTCAGCCAAATCGGTCTGGATCGGCTGGTGGTCGCAGCCGTTCATGAAGAGAAGCTCCGGCGTCGACGCGTACTTCTCCGCGTCAGCCAGCTTCCGGTCCCAGAACGCCTTCGCCTCTTCGGGATCGGCCGGAATTTCGTTGCCGTTGCTGTACCAGTTGGCAAACAGAATGCCGAGCACCTTGGAGCCATCCGGACCTTCCCAGATGAGCTCCGAGAAGGAAGACTCATATTCGGAGTCGGCAACGGTATTGTTAAAGCCGGTCGGCTTGACGCCGCGGCCGAACAAGGCGTTATCGATGCCGGATTGGCGCATCAGCTGCGGCGCCTGGCCGACGATGCCAAAGGTGTCGGGGAAATATCCCACCTTGGATATTTGCCCGTAACGGCGGGCGTCCTTATGGCCGATTTGCATGTTGCGAATGTTGGCCTCGCCGCTGGTCAGGAACGCATCCTGCAGAATATACCACGGGCCGATGAAAATGCGGCCTTCACGGATGTATTTTTCAAGCCGTTCCTTCTGCTCGGGACGCACCTGAAGGTAATCCTCCAGAATGATCGTTTGCCCGTCCAGGTAAAAGCTCTTGTACTCCGTATCGTTCTCCAACGTATCCATCAGCACGTCCATCAGACGGATGAGACGGACATGATGTTTTTCATAGGGCAAATACCATTCCCGGTCCCAGTGAGTGTGGGAGATGATATGCGCCGTTCGTTTCGGCTTGTTTGACATAGAAATCGGGTCTCCTTTCCTTGGGTGGCTTGTTCCCGATCGGAACTCTCACCCCCTGCTTGCAGATCAACATATTGGGCTAAGGTCCAGCTTGTAGCCAAACCCTGCCCTGGATAAATTTGCACTGTCATGGATGGCCGGACGCTGGCATGGATGACTTACGGACATCATCATCTCCTTCCGCAAGTGTCCATCCGTCGCGTACAAATTAACATTCAAAGTAAGTCTTAAATATAACCTATATATAATAGAAGAAAAAAATTTGGCGATCCGTACATCAGACGATTTCTGCAGGCCTGAACCTTCGATTAAAAGTTTATAAAAAACCCCTGACGATTGCCCAGTTTTGGTGATCAATCCCAAAGAACTCCCCAAATAGGAGGACGCCAGGAGCCCAACATTCAAAAGCCGACATTACTGCCAAAAGCCCTTTTGCCCAATAAGACCGCGGGCTCCCTGCCGGAATAACACCGGCTCCTAAAAACAAATGTCCATTCACAGTGGACAGACACCTTGCCTCCGGCACAGCAGTGAAAAGGGGCAGGATTCCTGAACCCCGCACCAAAATTATCCTTTCCCCCTGCCCTGCAAGGATTGGTTTGATGCCCATCCCGTTTGCCCCGACGGCTCCATCTCTGCAAAAGTTCCTGACGATCGCCTACACCTTTATTGTACAAATCAACTCAACGTGTTTAGTCTACTTGGATGTCAACCTCATCCGGCCGGTACACGGCCGTAATGCGGCCCTCCCGGTCGGCGGCAAACAACACGCTGCGGTCGCTCTCGAGCGTAAAGCTGTAGACGGCTCCGGTCTGCGGGTCCTTGACCTGTACCGGGGCATCCCAGCCGTACTCGGAGACGAACACGTACAGGCTGCCGTCCTTGAAGCTGAGCTTCCGGCCGTACACGCCCGGCAGGTCCCCGCCGGCCAGCCACTCGAGCTCACGCTCAACGCCAGCTGCGGCAGCCGCGTACCGGTACAGCTCAAGGATCGGCTCGTCCCGGCCGTTCAGCTCGAGCGGCAGCGGGCTCCAGATCAGCCGGCCCTTGCCCAGCGGCACGTCCACGAGCGCATCCATGCTTGCGCCAGTCCCTGCAGCTGCGGCCGGGATTTCCTTCGCCACTTCGGCGATCCGCCGGTGCCCAAAGGATACCGGCAGCAGACGGCCATTCACGCCGAGCATTTCCTCCCGGCGCACATTGGCAAGCCGGCGCTCGCCGAGGACGGCGTCGAGGCGCGTCGTCGGACGCCAGTAGGCGTCCAGGCCGAGCGGGCCGGTGGCGAGCAGCGTCGCGCCGGTCTCCTTGACGAGCTCCAGCAGCTCGTCCAGCGTCCGGCTGTCCATGTTATGCGGGCTCGGCAGCAGGATCAGCTTCGGCGCCTTCTGACGCAGCGCGTCCAGATGGTATTCCGACGCCGCACGGAATGGAAGCTTCAGGTCATAAGCCAGCAGCCGGGTCACCCGCGTCGTCGACTGGAACGCAAATGCGCGGTTCGAGAAGTCGTTGGAGTACGGGAAGATGGCGACGATGTCCTCGAGCTCCCGGTCCGTAAACAAGTCCCGCGTGGCCGCGATGAAGCGTCCAAAGTCGTAGGATACGTCCGCTTCCGGCTTCTCCGTGCCATCGGCGCGGAGCGCCCCGATATGCGATTCGTTGGCGTTGTCCATATAGAAGTTCGTATTCCAGATCCAGTGGATCGCACCCGCCCCCCCGGTAGAGAAGGCGTAAGCGTATTTCCGCTCCAGAATGCTGCGCAGCTCGGCTTCGGACCGCTTGGCGCGGCCGTCCGGCGTTTCTACGTACATAATGCCGGTTTCCTGAATCAAGTTCGGTTTATCCGGCGTTTTGGTGAAAATGCCGTCCCATACCAGATAGTCGTTCAGCCACCAGGAGTGCACCGTCGTATAATCGACGGCCTGCTCATAGAAGAACGGAGATGGGCGCTGGGCGCCGAGCGCTTCGTCCTGCCCGACGGTGACCAAATGGTCCGGGCACAGCTCCTTGATCGTGCCGACGAGCTGCTCCGCCCACCGGTTGTGCATATCCATCGAGAACAGGCAGTAATCGAGCCATCTCGTTCCCTTCTTGGCTTTGTGCATATCCTGCACGTCGAAGTTGATCTCTTCCGCTTCCGGAATGGATGCCGAAGCAAAGTTGGGCAGCTGGTCCGGCGTCATGTTCCATGCTTCCTGGAGGATGCGGATATCGCCGTGGCGGCGCTCCAGCCACTCCACGAACGCCTGGTGCTCAAACGGATCCCGGGCGGAACGCGGTCCCTCCGAGAAAATCCGCGGCGGATCAAACATCGACGGTTCGTTAATCAAATCCCAGTCCACATGCGTCGTGGCCGTATGTCGGCTGACGATGCTGCGGATGAAGCGTTTCTGGGCCTCAACGCTCTGCGGGTCGAGATAAGGGTTCAGTCCTTCCCACGTCTCCGGCGTAAAGGAGAAGAACGTAAAGGTCACCTGCAGGCCGTGGCGCTTGGCCGTCAGGAAGAAGGCGTCGATCGCGCGCAGCACTTCCTCCGAGGCATGGCCGTCAACCTGCATAATATTCCGGTAAGCCGTCCAGACGCCGGTGCGGATCCAGTTGATGCCCGCTTTGGCCATCTGGGCCATGTCCCGCTCCCATACGTCCACGTTCGGCAGGAACAGGAACTTGCGCGCCACGTCGGAGGTCATGTACGTCATGCCCACAACGGGCAGCGGCCGCCCGTCTTTGATGAAATAATCGCGGCTGCGGGTAATCGGCGAGCCCTCGGCCAGAAGGAGGTCGTCACGGCCCCAGAAACCCTGGCGCAGCACGCGAATCTCGCCGTCCGGTCCCTCTGCGCGGCATACGACGCGGTACAGCCCGCTCTTCAAGGGCAGAGGCACCGGAATGCGCACGAAGTTCTGCTCCTTCGTCACCTGCGCCTGGAACCGGTGGCTCCAGGCCTCTCCGCTTCCGCCCTCATGGCTTACTTCCAGCTCAAAGCTCCACAGCTCAGGCGCCATACTGCGCGATTCCCCGCGCTGCAAAATCTGCGTCTGCAGCGTCAGCACCGCGTGTTCCCCGGCTTCGTACGAAGCATAATTCGGCTTCAGCGACAGCTCGGTCACGCCCCGGGCGCAGAAACGCGCCCAGTCGATCAGGTGCGCAGCGCCCTTCCCGCTCCAGGACGCTTCGGTCAGCGGCAGGAACACGAACATCCAGCGCGAGCCGGCGAACGTCACACGGGAGTTCTCCCACAGCACGATCGGCGCCGCGATCTCGCGCCCTTCAGCGCTGAGGCCGGTAAGCAGCGGATAGATCTGCGTGCTCATCGGGCCAGCTGAGCCCATCTGCTGCGGCAAATCGGCGCTTTTGGTCGTATGCGGTACCAGGTTCCAGGCATCTGCCAGCTCAAACAGATCTTCTTGGCCGTTCAGCAGCGGGATGCGGTCCGAAACGGCGAGTTTCATGACTTTACTTGTGTCAACCCGCAGCGCTTCGTGAATATAGAGTTCCTGATGATAGGCGGTTTGCTCGGTCTCCGACACCCAGGACCCGTTATCCCGTACCACAGGAATTTTAAAAGGCGCCCCGCCTGCACTGATCAGGCTGCCTCCCCGATGCAGGAAGGCGGAAATTTCCGTCCAGGCAGCCTTTGGAAAATAAGGCGCGTGCAAATTGACAAAACAACCTTGATCCACTCCGCGAAGCGCATCAGCCAGTTCTTCGGCGCGAACGACCGCCACTTCTGCGGCATGCTGGAAGTCTCCGGCCTGCGGGAGCTTGCCCGCAGCCGGGAAATCCGGATCGCATAGAATGATGATATGCCGGCTCATAGCAGACCGTCCTTCATGGCCTTATACACGAGCTGGGAGAACAGGCTGTTGGACCAGGCGAACCATTTTCGCGTAAAAGTGGTCGGATCGTCAGCGTGGAACCCTTCATGCATGAAACCTGTATCCGCATCGGTCGCTTCCAGCATGGCGATCATCTCCAGCTTCTCTTCAGCCGTCTGCGCGGTCAATCCCTGCATGGACAAGGCCATATGCCAGATATAGTCCTCCGGCGTGTGCGGGCTGCCGATTCCCTTGGCCGCTTTGCCCTCGAAGTAGAACGGATTTTCTTTGCTGAGCGCAAACCGTCTCGTATTTTGATAAATCGGATCGTCCGCCGTTGTGTAGCCCAAGTAAGGGATGGACATCAGGCCCGGCGTACCGGCGTCGTCCATCAGGCAGTAGTTGCCGTAGCCGTCGGTCTCGTAGGCATAAATCGGCCCGAACTGCGGATGGCGGTAAATGCCGTACAGCTGAATACCGTAGTTGACTTCGATCTCCAGCTCTTTGAGCTCAGCGAGCATGTCCATATCGCGGAAGACCCACTCGGCGAATTCCTGCATTTGGCGCAGCGCCACGACCGCAAACATATTGCCCGGAATGTTGTAATGGAAATCGCAAGCGTCGTCGCTGGAGCGGAAGCCCGACCAGATCATACCTGTGTAGTTAACCGGCATGCCCATTCCGTTATTGCGCAGGGAGTCTGTCAGGATGCCGTTGTTGCGCGTAAAACGGTACGGAGACTTCTCGAAGTGGTGCTGCTCCGTTTTGAACACGTCGATGATGGCGCGCATGGCCTTTTTGAAATTGGCGTCGAAAATATCGGTCAGCTCGGTTTCCTTCCAGTACAGGTACGCCAGACGAATGACGAAGCACAGCGAATCGATCTCGAATTTGCGCTCCCACACCCATGGGGACATGTCCGTTTCGTCCGTCGTGTTCCAGTGCCAGTCATTGGCCGACTCATTGAACGCATTGGCGTACGGGTCGATCAAGACGTAGTGAACATGGCGTTTGATCAATCCGCCGATAATGCGCTGCAGATCCTGGTCTTCCTTGGCAAAAGGCACGTAATGGACGACCTGCTCCACGGAATCGCGCAGCCAGGAGGCCGGGATGTCTCCTGTAATGACGAAGGTCGTTCCGTCGTCCATCAGCTTAGTCGTCGTTTCCAGCGTATTTGGAAAGCAGTTTTTGAACAGCTGCAGCAGCTTCGGCCGGTGGGCCAGCTTCTGCTCGGCTTCTTTAATTACGTCCTGGATCGCCTGCGGCATCTCCAGCGCCGGCATCGGTATTTTAGGAAGTCTGAATTGTTCCAAAGCGATACGCCCCTTTACTTGGCTGAATTGTAGAGTGATGTCACATCAAATCATGTATTGTTATACGATCTATACCAAACTTCTATATATTGCGTTAATCAACCTGCTTAAGCAGGACGGTTTTAATTTCATAAGGGGCAAAAGACAATTGCAGTTTCCCCTCCTGAAGCTGCAGCGGATGGGCCGGCTCTTCCAGCGCGTTGGACAGATAAGCCTCTGTGATGGCACCCGGCCATGTCAGCTCGATCTGTTCGCGTCCACCGGTCGATTCATAGAACCGCAGGATGACGCCGTTTCCGTCCTCGGACGGTTTCACCGTGTCGAGCACGACGTGCCCGCCGGATAGGGTAATCAGCGATCCCGTTGACGTACGAGAGCCTTGTGCACCGGACTCTGCCTGGCGAACCGGCATGTCCACGTTCAGCTCCGCCGCCTGACGGACGGTGTGTGACTCCCTCCAACCGCCTTGATGCGGCAGCAAGGAGTAGGTGAAGTCATGCTCGCCAAGGTCTGCCGTCACGTCCGGCCACTTCGGCGCCCGCAGCAGAGACAGACGGATCGTGCTGCCCTGAACGTCATAACCGTATTTGCAGTCGTTCAGCAGGCTGACGCCGTATCCATGCTCCGACACGTCCACGAAGCGGTGTCCGCATACCTCGTACTGCGCCTGCTCCCAGCTCGTGTTCCGGTGGGTGGCGCGCTCAAGGGAACCAAATGGAATTTCGTAGGTCGCCTTATCGGTGACCACATCGACCGGAAAGCCCACTTTCAGAAGCTTGTGCGCCTCGTTCCAGTGAACATGCGTTTTGAAATCGATCCGTCGGTCATGGTGATAGAAGATCATGTCCTGCGTGATTTCGGACTGGCCAATCTTCCAGCGGAAGCGGAGCACGTCCTTCGTGCGTCCGGCCAGAACCAGCCGCTTCTCGAGCAGCTCCGCCTCGCCGGCCGGCTGCTGTTCGTAGCGGGTGTCAATGTCCCAAGCGTCCCACAGCGTCGGACGGTCGTGGAAGAAGTAGAACCGGTTGGCGCGTTCCCCTTGCTTCACGACTTCGCGGCCGGCAGCCTTATCCAGCAGGCTGGTGATTTCGCCCCGCTCGTTGAACCGCACAAGGTAAGCGGAAGTCTCCCACGTATCGCCGAATGACTGAATCCCCGCGGAGTCAGCATTCACGGCGGCTTCCGGCTTCACCCACACGGTTTTGTAACCCAGTGCCGGTACGTCGGGAACCCGGACGGAGATGCCGCCTTCGACAGCGTCCGTCTCCAGGCGCGTGCCGTGCTCGTCATAAGCAGCCAAGGCGCCTTCGCCTTGTTCAGCTTCGATATGAACCACAGCGCTCCGGCTCCATCCGAGACTGTTGAAGACAACGTACGGAGTGCCCTCCTTGCCGGAAGTGTCGATATCCCACACCAGCGTGTTCAGCCCTTCGTTCAAGGCGTGTTCTCCCTTGGCGAAAATTTCGCCGTATTCCTTATCCGACGTTTCATACGTTTCGGTAATCGCCGAGCCCGGAATGATGTCATGGAACTGGTTCAGCAGGATCAGCTTCCAGCCGTCATGCAGCTGCTGCGTCACCTCTGTACGGTTGGCCGCATCCATGTTCGGCCCAGCCAGCGTGTTCCACAGCTCGGCTTCCCGGTACAGCACCTCCGCCTTGCGGTTGCTGCGCTTGTTGCGGGCATGCGTCGTATACGTGCCGCGGTGCAGCTCCAGGTAGAGATCGCCGCGCCACGTCGGAAGCACCGGACCCGCCTGCTCGATGCTCTCGAAGAACTTGGCCGCCGTACTGTAACGGCTTGCCGGCTGCCCGACCATCAGATTGGACCGGTCGATGTACTCCAGCATCTCGCGGGTGACACCACCGCCGCCGTCCCCGTGTCCGTACAGGAGCATCTGCTCGGGATGCAGCGCCTTTTCCCGATAGGACTGCCAGTGATCATGAACATCCTTTGGCAGTGTGTGTTCGTTCACGCCATGGTTCAGATAAGACAAAATCGGCGTTCCATCGATGCCGACCCAATGGAACAAATCGTATGGGAACAGGTTGGTGTCGTTCCAACCGAGCTTGGTCGTCATGAAATAATCCACTTTGCCGTGCTTCAAAATTTGTGGCAGCGATGCGCAGTAGCCAAACGTGTCCGGCAGCCATTCGATATTCGACATCCGGCCGAATTCCTCCTGGTAGAACCGCTGGCCGTACAGCATCTGCCGGATCAGTGATTCGCCGCTCGGCAGATTCAGGTCGGGCTCGACCCACATGCCGCCGACCAGCTCCCAGCGTCCTTCCATGATCCGCGCCTTGACCCGTTCGAACAGCTCGGGATCGTTTTCCTTCAGAAAGGCGAAGAGCTGCGGCTGGCTTTGCGTGTACCGATACTCCGGATATTCCTCCATCAGCCGGTCGACCGTCGAGAACGTGCGGCTCGCCTTGCGGACCGTTTCGCGGACAGGCCACAGCCAGGCGATATCGATGTGCGACTGGCCGACCATATGCTCCAGCCCCTCGGCATTGCCGCCTACTTCCTGGACGTCCGCTCTAAGCGATGCCTCGATTTCGGCAACGTCCCTGCCATCACGGATGGCCGCTGCATTCAGGTTCACGAACCGGTCCATCGCCCGGTACAGCACTTCCATCAGGCGCACGCGGCGGAAATCTTCCTGCGGCAGCAGCACCAGCGAGTCACGCACGACGGTGACTGTATACATCAGGCTAAGCACCGCATGATTCGGCCGCACAAGCAGACTCGTGACCGACGTGATCGGCGGGTTGATGACGGCCTGCTGGTTCAATGGATCGACCGGCTCCGGAACCGGATCAAACAGCTCGATTTCGAGTTCCGGCGTCTCTCCGATCACTGCAGGATCGAGCGTTACATACGTATGATTGCGGTCGAGGCCCTGGTAGGAAACCCCGTTGACGCGCAGAAGCCCTTCTCCGCCCGAAGCAAAGACGAGCCCGAACGGCTCGGATGGCCAGCCTTCCGGCAGCTCAAGCCGGGTCCGGAAGAAATATGTCGTTCCTTGCTTGCTTGGAAAAGAGGCCAGCCCCTTCCCTTCCGGGTAAGGAGCCGTATTCTCATATTCGCCAGGCAATTTGTAGTAAGAGCGGGTGATGTCCCAGCTGCGGAGCTCTGTCTGCTCCAGCCAGCGGTTGTCCGATAATTCACGGATAAAGCGTCTGATCCGTTCCATTTATTTACCCTCCCGCACGGCCAACTCCGTGCTCATCGTGTCGTTTACATGTCTGCCGACATGGATCCGGAACAGCCCCGGTTCCACGACGGGCTTCAGGTCCCTGCCCACGTACTGCAGCTGTTCCCTGCCGATCTTAAATTCCACGGTCCGGGATTCACCCGGTTCAAGTTCCACTTTCGTAAACCCTTTGAGCTCCATCAACGGACGGCTTGCGGCGCTCATGCTATCTGAAACGTACAGCTGCACGACTTCCGCTCCGGTACAGCTGCCGGTGTTCGTCACGTTCACCGACACGGTTGCCGTTTCGTCTTCCGTTATCGAATTGGCGCTGATGCGGAGCTGATCGTAACCAAAGGTCGTATAACTGAGGCCATAGCCGAACGGGTAACGCGGCTTCGAATCCTCTTCCATATACCGCTTGCCCCGCGAGCGTTTGCCGTTGTAATACACCGGCAGCTGGCCGACATGCTTCGGAATCGATATAGTGAGCCGTCCGGACGGATTGACGTCGCCGAACAAAATGTCCGCTACCGCGTGTCCGCCCTCCTGCCCCGGGTACCAAGCCTCCAGAATCGCGTCGGCATGCTCGTCCACCCATGGTTCGGCAATCGGACGGCCGTTAATGTACACCACGACGAGACGCTTGCCAAGTTTGTGGATCTCCTGAATCAACTCCAGCTGCACGCCCGCCAATCCCAGTGTCATGCGGTCGATGCCTTCGCCGCACTCCATGTCGTTCCAAGAGTTGTCCGACACCTTCGAGGCGCCAGTCTTCAGGTCGATCGTCCCTTCGCCGAAATCGCGGGCACTCGATCCACCCATCACCATCACCACGGTGTCTGCCTGAGACGCGCAGGACAGCGCCGTGTCAAATCCTTCGCGGGAATCGCCTTTAATCCGGCAGCCCGGTGCATACAGCACCCGGCCGGATTCGGCGCCGAGCTTCGCCCGGATGCCCTTCAGCACGGTCGCCACTTTGTCCGCCGGCTGCGGCGACGTGTAATCGCCCAGCTGGTTATAGCCGTGGTCTGCATTCGGACCGATCACCGCAATGGTGCCCGCCCGCTTGTCCAGCGGCAGCGCATCCTTCTCGTTCTTCAAGAGAATGATGCCTTCCTCCGCCAGCTTGCGTGCCAGCTGCACATGCTCGCTTTGGCCAATGACCTGCTCAGCCCGCTCCGGATCCACATATGGCCGGTCGAACAAGCCCAGCTTGAACTTGAGTACCAGCACCCGCAGCACCGCCCGGTCCAGGACACCAATGCCAAGCTTGCCCTGGCTGACCGCCTCCAGCAGATACCGGCCGAACATTTCGCCGGACATCTCCATATCGATGCCCGCCTTGATGGCCTGAACGGCGGCGTCCATGCCGTCTTCCGCCACGTCATGTCCCGCGGCCAGCATATCGATGGCCCCGCAGTCGGTAATGACCATGCCGTCGAACCCCCACTGCTTGCGGAGGACGTCCTCCAGCAGTTCCGTGTTGACCGTGCATGGCACACCGTCAATTTCGTTATACGCCGGCATGATGGATGCGGCGCCGGCTTCCACTGCTTTCTTGAACGGATACAGATCCACCTCAAGCAGCTCGCGCCAGCCCATGTGCACCGGGCCAGCGTTGCGTCCACCTTCGGAGCTGCCGTATCCGACAAAATGCTTCAGCGTCGCGGCAACGCTCGCGTCGCTGTCCAAAGCATCGCCCTGAAGCCCCTGGACCGATGCGGCGGCAAATTCGCCGATCAGGTAAGGGTCTTCGGCGAAGCACTCCTCCGTGCGCCCCCAGCGGGGATCGCGCACGACGTCCAGCACCGGCGAGTATGTCACCGCCCCGCCCTGCGCCCGCGTCTCCGCGGCGACGGCGCGGCACATCTCGCGGTACAAATCGACGTTCCACGTGCTCCCGAGCAGCAGCGGCACCGGATACACCGTGCCGTCGATCGCCATATGCCCGTGCGAGCACTCCTCCCCGATCAGGATCGGAATGCCGAGCCGGGAATTCTCAATGGCATAACGCTGAATTTCGTTAACCGCCTCCGCACCTTCCTTGGCGGACAGGCCGTTCTCCAGCGTGACGCCGGTCCACGGATCGGCTCGCAGCACCCCGTACAAGGAACCGACACCGCCATTTTGGACTTGCTGCTTAAAAGACTCCGTTAATTCAATCTTCCCATCTCTATGTTCATAGGTTTGCCAGCCGAACGGCTGCACGAGCTGGCCGACCTTTTCTTCCAAAGTCATCAGACCTAGCAAATGCCGGGCCCTCTCCACAGCTGGTTTCGTCTTGTCTTTGTAAATCAACATCTCGACTTCTCTCCTGTCTCCCTAAAGTGATGTTGTTTATTATTCTTTGACGGCACCTACGGTAAGTCCTTGTACAAAATAACGTTGGAAGAACGGATATGCAAAAATAATTGGCAGCGTAGCGAGCACGACCATCGCCATACGGGACGTATCCTGCGGAATGGACTGCAGTGCAGCCATGCTGAGCGAGCTGTTGGCCGAATTTTGCTGAATGAACTGAATGCTGGATTCGATCCGCATCAGCATCGATTGCAGCGGCACCAGGTTCGGATTGTCGATATAGAGCAAGGCATTAAACCAGTCGTTCCAATACCCCAGCGTACTGAACAGTCCGATCGTCGCCAGACCTGGCAAAGACAACGGCAGCACGATGCGAAGGAAAATGTAGAAATCGCCCGCGCCGTCGATCCGGCCCGATTCGATAATCGCCTCCGGTACGCTGGTGCTGTAGAACGTACGCAGGATCATGATATAAAAAGCGTTCATCGCGAGCGGCAAAATTAGCGCCCACAGGGTATCTTTTAATCCGAGCAATTGCGACACAACCATGTAGGTCGGAATCATCCCGCCGTTAAACAGCATGGTAAGAATCGCGAATACGGAGAAAAATCTGCGGTAGCGGAAGCTTTTTCGTGAAATCGCATAGGCGTACAGCGAGATCAGGATCAAGCTGACGAGCGTACCCACGACGGTAACGAGGATCGTCACGCCATAGGAACGGAGCAGCGTGTCGCCGCTTTGAAATACGAATTTATAAGCCTCGAAGCTCCATTTGGCCGGGATCAGACGGTAGCCGTCCGTTGCCAGCGTTTTTTCATCGGTTAACGAGATAATGACGACGAACAGAAAAGGAAATACGCACAAGAAGGAAAAGATCGCCGCAATCGTATGAAGAACAGCGTTCGCGCCGCGCGAAACATGATGAAAATCTCGTTTTTTTCTTTGAATGACCTCCGCCATAACCTGACACTCCTTTCAAAAAATGATTAGAATAATGCGCTGTCCTTGTCGATTTTGCGGACGACAAAGTTGGACACGATCACGAGTACAAAGCCGACAACCGATTGGTACAGGCCTGCAGCGGTACTCATACCGATTTCGCCAGTTGTTTTCAGACCGCGGTATACGTACGTATCGATAACGTTGGTTACGGAGTACAGCGTACCCGAGTCTCTTGGAACCTGGTAGAACAGACCGAAGTCGGCGTAGAAGATCCGGCCCACTGCGAGCAGCGTCATGATAATGATGATCGGCGAGAGCATCGGAATCGTAATGTTCTTGATTTGCTGCCACTTGCTGGCGCCGTCGATCATGGCCGCTTCATACAGGGATTTGTCGATACCCATGATGGAGGCGAGATACACGACGCTGTTATAACCGACGGATTTCCAAAGACTGACGAAGACAAGGATATACGGCCAATATTTTGGATCGGAATACCACTGAACCGGCTCGGCGCCGAACCAGCCAAGGATTTGGTTGATCATCCCGCGGTCCATGCTCAGGAAGCTGAATGCAAAGTATCCGACGATGACCCAGGACAGGAAGTAAGGAAGGAACATCCCGGTCTGATAAATTTTCGCCATCGTTTTGCCGACCAGCTCGGAGAGCAGAACTGCCATGGCTACGGACAGGATCAATCCAAGGATAATAAAAGCCAGGTTGTACAATAACGTGTTACGCGTAATCGTGTAGGCGTCATTGGTGCTGAACAGGAACTTAAAGTTGTCCCAGCCTACCCACTCACTCTTGCTGATACTGGCCCAGAAGCCTTCCCGGTTGAAACGGTATTGCTTGAATGCCACGATCGTACCCACCAGCGGCAGGTAGGAAAAGAAGAAAAACCAAATGGCACCGGGCAGTACCATAAACAGCATGACTTTGTTTCTAATGAGGTTTTTGAAAAATGCGGCCATTCTGTTTCCCTCCCATGATTGATTGGTTATACATTGAAAAAGGACCGGGCGCTAAGTCACCCGCCCGATCCTTTCCGAATTTTTTTCTACATTACTTGTTGTTTGCAGCTTTCCAGGCGTCAAGCTGAGTTTGAGCTTCAGCGATGACCTTGTCCAGGCCGGCTTGCTTGAAGGCCGCAATCGCTTTTGGCAGGTAGGTTTCCGGATCAACGGTACCGGTCATCAGGGATGCCCAGAACTGTTCCTTCACGTTTTGTACAGCTGCCATTTCGGTTGCTACTTTCGTGCTGTCGAAGTTGAAGCTCAGGATTGGAGAATCTTTACCTTCAGCGTTAAATTTCTTGAATTGCTCCCACTTGTCATCCGGGTCATTCGGGTTCAAGTAGAGCAGCATGTTGTTGCCGAGGGAGTACGACGGCATGTCGTAGTTTTTGCCCTCTGGAAGGTTTTCAATGTGCTTGTCGTCAACCTTCTTGTAGTGTGTTCCTTCGATACCGGAATCCACCATGTTGCGAAGAACCGGATCCGTATTCAGCAGGTTCAGGAATTCCATTGCTTTCTCCGGATGCTCGGAGTTTGCGGAAATCGCCATGATCGAGCCTTGAACCGATGTGTTCGTGATGATCGCATCACTTGCCGGTGTCGATTTAACCGGATAGCCATAGCTTGCAGACCAAGTATTGTCAGCCAGCGGCTGGGTTTGCGCACGGTCCATGAACCAGTTGCCGGAAGTCATCAGATCGCTAGTGGAGCCCGTTGTTGCTGCTTCCGGAGCCACATAGCCGGCTTGATAATATTTGTGCATCGTTGTCAGCGCCTGCTTCATTTCTGGCGTTTCGAGGATATCGACGATTTTGTAATCGGTCGTATCCAGCTTCACAGCCATTGGCAGATTCTGAATGATGTAGTCATAAGGAACATAAGGAACGTAGTTCTTGTCCATCGCGAACGGTGTTACGTTCGGTTCTTTTTCCTTAATCGCTTTCAACAGCGGCTCAATGCTATCCAGGGAACGTACATTGGAGGTATCCAGTTTGTACTTGTCCACCAGGTTTTGGTTGAAGCGCCATACTTCTTGCTGTGGAAGCTCTTTGTTGGCCGGAATGCCATAGTTGTGTCCATCGACTTTGGAGCCTTCCAGGAAAGCAGGATCGATAGTATCTTTGATACCTTTTCCATATTTATCAAGCAGATCGTCGAGTTCCATGAACGCGCCTTTTCTTGCGTTCTGTACGTAATCGAATCCGCCTGCGGATGTGAACATAATGTCCATCGGTTCGCCGGAAGCTACGTTTACCTGCATTTTTTGCTGGTAGTCGCCCCAGTCGATCATTTTCATGGTGACGGTTGCATTAATCTTCTCCTGCGTATACTTGCTGACCTCGGCCATAACCTTGTCAACGTCTTTTTGCGGCGTGCCGATCGTGTACCAGATCAGGTTTACCGGTTTCTCGGAGCTTCCCGAAGATCCGGAACCACTGCTTTCCGCGTCTTTGTTGCCCCCACCGCACGCGCTGAGTACAAGCGCGAAGGCCGTCAACATGGCCAGTGCGAACGAGAAGCTTTTCTTACCCTTGCTCATGTGTGTTCCTCCCTTTTTGTGTTGCAGTCAATGTTGTCTAGCTGTCTGCCCACCAAGCGGCCAAACCGGCTTTTTCTTTTATTTGTTCCGGCTCGGTTTGTTTAACTAAGATAACCTTAACGGATGTAAGCCGTTACAAAAAGAAGATAAACTAAATAAATCCGTGTACAAATTAAAGAAAAGGTTTTCTTTTTGTCTAAATTTGTCATTTTTTCAGTGAAACGCTTACTTTTATTGTTTTTCTTTCATTTTCATTTGGTTTTTTCTGCATCAAACGTCACAAAAAAACCCTAAACCGTATGAGATGGTAGGTGTTTAGTCTCATCTGATTCAGGGTGTCTCCAGCCGGTCAACCCAGCCCCTTGTAATCCGTCGGCGAGATCCCGACATATTTCCTGAACTGTTTATAAAAATATCCGGTCTCCCAGTAACCTACGTTCCGCGCAATCTCCTGCACCTTGAGGTTCGTATTCTTCAGCTGCTGCTTCGCCTTTTCGATCCGGAACTTGTTGATGTATTCGGCGAACGTTTCCCCGGTTTCCTTATGAAACAGCTGTCCCAGGTACACCGGATGAATATGATACTGTGCCCCCAGCGTCTTCAGCGACAGTTCGTCCGCATAATGATTGTGAATATGGACCAGCACCTGATTCACCACGGGGTTCTTCATATCCTGAAGCAGCGACTGGACCGCAGCTCCAGCCACTTCCTGCAGAGCAGTAATGAGATCCTGCAGCGAGGAGCTGTCCCGGACCCTGCCTAAGCCGTTCTTAAATATATCCGACTCATCCGTATGCTTGATCTGCTCAAGCTCCATTTTGAAGCGAATCACCAGCTCCAGGGCCGCGTTCAGCAGATCCTCCGGGCGGATATGTCCCGCCTTCTGCATCTGCTCAAAGTCGTCTTGGATTTTTCGATTCAGCCCGGTCTCGTCCCTCGCCAGAATCAGCTTGGCGTATTCGTCCCAAGCGATGGCGATATGCCGCTCCGGGCCGCCGCTATTCTCCTCCAAGCTGGTGTAGTCGATGATCCGCCGATCCGGAAATACCATAAAATACTCCAGCGACTGCTTGGCCTCCTTGTAGCTGACAGAAGCCTCTCCAGGCAGGCTCACCGCCGAGCCGACACCGATATGCACCGTGCAGCCCTGCCTCGCTAAATCAGCCTCCAGCTGCTCCAGTGCTGTCATCAGACGGGCCTTCCCCTCCTGCGGGTTCTCCAGACTTCCAATAAGGACCGTATCCCCATCCACATCGCGGAACAGCGTCAGCTCCGTGCTGTCTTCCAGCAAATCGTCAACCTGCCCGAACAACGCCTCATCGGCTGCGGTCCGAAGCACCGCCACGGCCATATAAGGCCGGTCCAAGTTCACGCCAAGCAGATCGGCTCTTTCTATAAATTCCGGAGGGGCGATCTGTCCGTTCATCCAGCGATAGAGCGTATTGTCCTTCAAAATTTGCACATCAAAAGCGCTGTACAATCCGCTCGCTCTCGTACTGTCCAGCTTGGACACGGTATTGCGGAGCGTCGATTCCAGTTCCTCCACATTGATCGGCTTCAGCAAGTAGTTCTCGATACCGAGCCTCATCCCCTGCTTCAAGTAATCGAACTCGTTGTATCCGCTTAGGATGATCACCTTGAGGTCGCTGCGGGTTTTGCGAGCCTCGCCGATCAGACTCAGGCCGTCCATCACCGGCATGGAAATATCCGTAATCAGCACATCCACGGGTGTAGACGCCATGGCCTCGAGCGCCTGGCGTCCATTTTCTGCGTGCCCGACAATCTCCAGTCCCAGCGCTGCCCAATCCAAAATATCGTACAGCCCTTCGATAATGAACGGCTCATCGTCCACAATAAACACTTTATACATCTTCAGCATCCGTCCCTTCCCGGTTAGGGTAACGTACGGTGACAACCGTACCGACTCCAGGCTGACTGTCAATTTCCACCCCGTAAGCCGGACCGTACAAAAACTGTAGCCGGCTGTGCACGCTCCGCAGCCCAAACATTTCGCCGGACTCCTCCGGCTTCCCGAGCTCTTCATGGATTTCAGCCAGGCGCTCAGGCGTGATACCTTTGCCATTATCCGTAATCACAGCCACCAGCATATCGCCTTCATCCCTCACCCGAATGTCCAGATGATTATCGTCGCGATTGGTCTGGATGCCGTGAACGATATAGTTTTCGATCAGCGGCTGCAGCGACAGCCTCATGACCGATTTGCCCTGCAGCGCCGGGTCTGAATCGATCGTATAGCTGAACTTCTCCTTATAACGGATCCGGAACAGCTCCAGATACAAGCGGCATGCCTCCAGCTCATCCTTGAGCGTGTAAATCTTTTTCTGCTTGACCAGGCTTTTGAAGAGCACGGACAAACTATAGATCATTTCCCCGACATCTTTAGCCCCTTGGGAAATGGCCCGCATCCGGATCACTTCAAGCGTATTGTACAAAAAGTGAGGATTGATCCTCGCCTGCAGAGCCACCAGCTCCGTCTGCTTCTGTTTAATTTCGGCTTTGTACACCCGCTCGATATACAGGTTCAGCTCGTCCAGCATATCGTTAAAGCTTCGGGAAATCTGGCCAAGCTCGTCTTCTCCCGGGTTATCGATCCGTGCGGATAAATCCCCGTTTTTCACCTTGCGCGTAATCCTAATAATCCGGTTCGTCCGGTTGGCGAAATTAATCACAAAGAAGGCCGGGAAAAAGATCGCAAACAATATACAGATCCCGCTGATCGTTATAATCGTTTTCCGGATGCCCGAATAACTGGCCTCCACGTCCTTTTTCGGAACTGCACCAATCACGACGTATCCGTTGTCAGCCGAAGTCAGCTTGTTGATATACATTCGGCTGCTGACCTCAGCCGGGCGGGTATTCCCACCGTCATACAGCGAATCGGTCACATCCATATACGGATAGGTCTTCCCATAATATTTCCCTTCCGAATCATACAAAACCTTGCCGTCCGCCGAAAGGACCGCAATATCCCCTTTGAAGCTGTCCTTGTAGCTGGCCAGGGCATCGGAAATGCCTCCCGAATCCAAATATACGAGGAACTGACCCGCATTCTTCAGCTGCCGGTTGTTGATGGGTACCCGGATGGCGTACAGCTCCGGCGCCCACTGGTCCGCCGCCTTCCGGATCCAGTAATTCGGAGCGGTGATGCCTTTATAGTCCATCGCCATGACATCCGGAATATAGGAGTGGGTCATATCGGTCGTCAGCTGCTTATACTGCTTGTTTGGCTTGAACACAGACAGAAACTGCTTCTCTGAACTGTACAGCATGATGTTGCGGATATCTCCATTTTCGTCCATCACCTGCTGGAAATACTGCAGCGGGTCTGTCGAGTTGTTGTTCGTTTCGTTAAAAAACTGGTCCATGTGATGCTGTACATATTGCGAATAAGGATGCTCCATCAAAAAAGAAATGTTCGAGAACAGCATTTCGTTCCGGTACATATCCCTGGCAATATTCTCTACCGACTGGTAACGCTGATCCAGATACCGGCTGACATTTTCCATCGCAGCCTTCTGGTTGTTGAGTTCCTTCTCCACGATCGATTGGGATAGGGAAGAGAACATCAGATAGGACAGAATCACGATTGTTAGAATGGCAATGATCGTGAAGATCAGCAGAATCCTCATGAACATGTTATTTTTAAAATAATTCCTGTAGATTCTGCCCAGTCCCATCTTAATCCCCCTTTTCGCCGTTTTTCCATTATATCATACCCTCGTTGATCGTTAAGGAACACGCTGTTTACGAAGCCTGTTTGCGAATCAATTCAGCCGGAACTTCACGATCATGAAATTGCCCGGGAAATGGAAAGCTGTGTCCTGCCCTTTCCTACGGGTACGCTTACAACCTTACCGCCACTGCTCGATGCAGCAATACCCCTATGATAACTTTTTCGTTTCCAGTAAGACAAATGGAATAATTATGAACATGTTCTTCACAGCAAAAAAGCCAGCACCTGGGATGTCCAAGGTACTGGCTTTCTCGTTCGCCATAATACAGATTACTCTGTAGTGTATGGCAGCAATGCGATTTGACGGGAGCGTTTGATCGCAATCGTCAGCATGCGTTGGTATTTTGCGCTAGTGCCGGTTACACGGCGAGGCAAAATTTTACCGCGTTCGCTGATAAATTTCTTCAGCAGATCGGTATCTTTATAGTCAATGTGAGTAATTTTGTTCACAGTGAAGAAGCACACTTTACGACGTTTGTTACGGCCGCCGCGGCGAGCCGGTCTTTTATCGTTGTCTCCGCCTTCTCTTTGTTTAAAAGCCATGCTGTTTCAGTCCTTTCCTTATTAAAATGGCAAATCAT
The DNA here is from genome assembly GCF_002224835.1 of Paenibacillus sp. SSG-1. NCBI lineage: Bacteria > Bacillati > Bacillota > Bacilli > Caryophanales > Paenibacillaceae > Paenibacillus > Paenibacillus sp. SSG-1. The sequence goes on along the minus strand of NZ_MBRK01000001.1, from coordinate 6,427,150 downwards.
CATCCGAAATATCAATCGGTTTTCCGTCATCGGAAAAAGGATCCTGATTGGAATTGTTCCGCGAGTAGCTGTTACCGCCACGTCCACCGCCTCCATTGTAGGAAGGCTCCTCACGCGGGGTGCTTCCGCCTCCACCGCCTTCACGGTTGGATTCCAGGAAACGTACGTTATCGGCAATGACTTCGGTGACGTATACACGTTTACCTTCGTTATTCTCGTAATTCCGTACCTGGATGCGCCCTTCTACAGCCGTCAGACGGCCTTTGCGCAGATAATTGGCGCAGGTCTCAGCAAGCTGTCTCCATGTGACCACCGGAATAAAGTCCGCCTCACGCTCTCCGCCTTGCGCCGTAAACGGGCGATCCACAGCGAGCGTAAACTGCGTTACGGCTACCCCTGAAGGTGTATAGCGCAGTTCCGGATCCCGGGTCAACCGGCCGATCAAAATAACACGGTTCAACAATCGAGTCCCCTCCTTTGAGCGAATTTCATCACTAATTCCGTAAACGGATATTAAGCAACAACGTCAAGCGTAATGAGATAACGAATTACTTCGTCAGAAATTTTCATGAGGCGCTCAAGTTCGGCTACAACGTCAGGGTTGGCGCTGAAGTTAACCAGAACAAAAGTACCGTCACGGAATTTGTTGATCTCATACGCAAGGCGGCGTTTACCCATCACTTCATGCTTAGTGATTTCTCCACCGTTGGAGATGATGCCTTGGAATTTTTCGACTGCGGCTTGAACAGCATCTTGTTCAATGTCAGGACGAATAATGTACATCACTTCGTATTTGCGCATATGTTTCACCTCCTTATGGACTTCGGCCCCTGATCATGTCAGGAGCAAGGAACGAGTCTAAACTCGCACCATATTAATATATCAAATTGGCCCAATGATTGCAAGTACAATGCCGTTTTGATCCTGTTCCACACATGATTCTCCGCCAAGGGTACACACTACAGAGGCAGTCCATTTTAACGATTAAAGGAGGCCTTGTCCATGGGTGAAAGAACCGAATTTGAACCAGGCGACAAAGCGCCGAACCCCGGCGTATACATGGAGGTTGGTGAAAACAGCTTCCATACTGAAATCACGGATCCGCAGCGGGTCGAGCTGGCTAAGGGCGATACCTTTCCAGAGACCTCGAAGAAAGACCGCAAATGGAAACGGATGACGAAAGCGCGGGTCCACTAATTTTACAAATGGATGCATAAGCGCACGAAAACTGCGCATATTACAATCAGGCGGTGCTTGAGAGAGGTGTGGTTCCGTTGGACATGATCAACGCAACAAAGCACAGGAAGTCAGAAACAGCACGTTCAAGAAGCGGAGGGAAGTGCTAAAAACACTTTATTGTCTAAAGCAAAGATTTGCTAAAGGCTGACCCGAGTTTCACTTGCTGAAGTGTTGTGTGGATGAATTCCAAAAAATCATGGCATCGCCTGCCAAATCGGAGGACCTTCTGGGTCCTCCTTTGGTTTGTATACAGCAGTAATTGTTCCCCTCTTATTATGAAAGCAAAGGATCATAAAGGGAAACGATCCAACAACTAAGAAAACCTCCAGTTTACTCAACTGAAGGTTTTCACTGTATGTATTCTATGCGCAGTCACTTAAAAAAGGGAATGTGGCGGAAAGAGAGGGATTCGAACCCTCGCACGCCTTGCGACGCCTAACTGATTTCGAGTCAGCCCCCTTAGACCTCTTGGGTACCTTTCCGCAGCAAAATTGATTATAGCACATGTCCATCATTTGTGCAAGCCCTTTGTCCAAAAGCTGTTTATTACTAAGCCTGCTAAGCCTGCCCTTCCATTCCCTCTTCCGATTTCGATCGAAGCACCTTTTTCATATTTTTCTCAAACTTCGCCCGCGGGATCAATACGCTGTGCTGGCAGCCGACGCATTTGATCCGGATATCCATTCCCATGCGGATAATTTCCATTTCGTTACTGCCGCATGGGTGGTTTTTCTTCATTTGGACGATATCTCCGAGTTGAAACACTTTACGTTCCACCGTTATCCTTCCCCCATTTCGTTGTTCCCTTCTTTACCTGCCGCAAGCTCGGCCTGTGCCTGTTTCATCATGTCCTCGTATTCCAAAGCCTGCTTCACGTCGGCCTGAATCTGCCGTTCAACATCGCCTTTGGTGTTCGGCATGCACTCGGCTACGATCCGGATAACGTATTCACTCGTGTTCAAGGATTGCACCCCGAGTACATTCGGCACCGAAATGACATTAGGATCCCGCTGCTGAATGCCGGTAAGCGCCTGTTTAATCAGGGCTACGGTTTCTTCCAGATTTCGCTCGTTTTTCATGGGAAGGTCAACAACCGCGAGCGCATTGGATAAGGAGTAGTTCGTTACGCTGGCGATGGAACCGTTAGGCAAAATATAAACTTCCCCGGTAGGGCTTACGATGCGTGTGGTCCGAAGGCCGATCATCTCTACGGTGCCTTTGAAGGTCCCCGTCTGGATAACGTCCCCTACCGCAAATTGGTCTTCTAATATAATGAAGAATCCGGTAATCACATCTTTAACCAAACTTTGCGCGCCAAAACCTATGGCCAAACCAAGGACCCCTGCTCCCGCAAGGAGCGGTCCCAAATGAAAGTTGAACTCCGACAGAATCAGGAGCACCATAATAAAATTACAGGTGACCGCCGTTACGTTTTTCAGCAGCTCGGCTACCGTGGCGAACCTCCGCGGGTTGACGTTCATCCGGCTCTGCTCCTGTCTCGCCAGCGATTTGTCTATAATTTTGGATACAACCCGTATAATGACGCGGGAAACAAAAAACAGAATGATGATACGAATGCCCGAAAACAGCACATTGGTCCACATATCTACATTCGTCACCCAATCCAGAAACTTATCGCCGATACTTACCGCCTGCTTGACAGCCTGCTCTGGATTGGGAATGGTATCCTCCAGCCAAAACTTACTCAATCAACTCTACCTCCTATCCTCGATGCTCTTATATCCCTCTATGCTGTCTTTGAAGTAGATTCCCCGAATCTCCACCTGCTCCTGCTGGATGATCGTCTGTACGCTATCCAGCTGGTCCGGCGGGAACTGGATCGATAATGCACAGCCCGCTGTAATTTCCTTTGGTGTAGGAAATAAATCAATTTCAACCTCCGCATATTCAAGCAGCATCTCGGCGCGCAGCGCCTGCTGTGTCGAATCAAAAGCAATCAGCATCCAGGTTTCCATCTCCGCCGCCATCCGTTTCTCCCCCACCTTGATTTGTGCTGCATTCGTCAGAATTACTTTTTCTATGGAATTCCTACATGAAGTATAAAAACCCTCTTCCTTCCATATACTAGTTACTACCAAATGCAAGGAGAGGAAGATTCTATGACTCAGTGGCCAAAAACGTCTCCCAAACAGGAGCCTACATGCTTAAAAATACCACATACCGACCCTGAAATCCATTCCGCTATTATTCATCGTCTTCTGTTTCATCTCTCTCAAGCCGGGGAAAATCAACAGGTTATCGTTGTATGTATCGGTACCGACCGGTCCACGGGCGACTGCCTCGGTCCTTTGGTAGGCACTGCATTGGCCCGGTATAAAAGTCCATGGTTTCACTTGTTCGGCACGCTGGACGAGCCTGTGCATGCCGTTAACCTCCAGGAAACGCTCTCCTCGATCTATTCGCTGTATGACAATCCATTTGTCATCGGCATCGATGCGTGCCTTGGACAATCCTCCAGCGTAGGCTGCATTCAAGTCGCCAACGGCCCGCTCAAACCCGGCGCAGGCGTACATAAAGAATTACCGCCGGTTGGCGATATCCATTTGACGGGTATCGTTAATGTCGGCGGCTTCATGGAATATTTTGTATTGCAGAACACCAGGCTGAGCTTGGTGATGCGTTTGTCCGAAATTATTGCCTCAAGCCTTCATTCCGCCATTAAGGAATGGAAAGCCCGTACTACGCTTTTTGCAAGGCTAGAGTAATCGCCTCTACCTCTTCCGGCGAAAGGGGATAAGTCGACTGCCCGGCTTCTACCGGCTTGGCATAAACATAGGAGCTGTCACGGCTGTACAGCGCAGTGATGACGACTCCACTTCGATCGGCATCAACGATCGCAATCGAAAAGCTTAGATCGCTCCCTCGTTCGCTGAATGCATTGTAACGTTTAATACCGATATTACCCTTGATCGTTTGAAGCTTGTTCAATGCCAGCGACACGGATTCACGCTGCTGCTGCTGCTCATCCTCCACGCTGTCCACCTGTGTCTTTAGATCGATGAGCAGTGTTTCTAAATCCTCCACCCCGCTGCCGGCCATCATCGTTTCGTATTTGCGGCGAACTTTTCTAAGCTTTGCCCCTTGTGTCAGCACCAACACGAGCAAGATCAAAATGAGGAGTACGATCCCGCCAATGATTCCTGGTAATTGTTCGCTGATTAAATCATTTAAGTCCGACATGCTGTTCATTCCTTTTCCTCAATCTTGACCTACCCGTTCCCAAGACGTATCGTGATCTCATATATTCATGGTCCTTGATACTATACGGTTAAAAATCACAAACATTCATTCTGCCGGTTGTCCCTTCAGCTTTACAGGGGAGAACCGGTTTTGTCTTGCCATCGAGATTTGATTACAAATAGACTTCGAGGCTCGTGTCAGGCCATCTAGTTAACGAACCAGCTCGCGCATCGCTTCAACCATTCGTTGAACCTCCTGCTCCGTGCTGTTCGCACCCACACTCGCCCTCACTGCTCCGGTCTTATCCGTTCGCACCGCATAGTGAGCCAACGGCGTACAGTGCATCCCCGCTCTGACTGCGATTCCATATTGCCGGTCCAAGCGGAAGGCGATTTCCGTAGAATCCCGGCCCTCGATCGTAAAGGCCACGATTCCGGTCCTTTCCTTCCCTTGTGCCGGACCAAGCAAGTTCATACCCGGCAGACCCTTCAACCCATCGATCATCATTTGAGTCAGCGCCCATTCATGCTGATAAATCCGCTGCGGGGTTTCCTTTAGTACATACTCCACCCCTGCTCTTAGTCCGGCAATTCCGACCGTGTTCAAGGTCCCCGCTTCATACCGGTCCGGCCTTACGCTGGGCATTTCCTTTTCCTCCGATTGGCTGCCCGTTCCTCCGTGAATCAGCGGCTCCAGTTCGATCTCCGGCGATAAGTAAAGCCCTCCCGTCCCTTGCGGACCGAGCAGCCCTTTATGGCCCGGAAAAGCCAACATGTCGATGCAGCAGGACTCCACATCAATGTCCAGCACGCCGGCGCTTTGTGCAGCATCTACCAAAAATACTGCACCACTGCTGCGTGCCAGCTCACCAATTCGCTGGATTGGCAGAATACTCCCCAACAAATTCGAGCTATGGCTGCAAACCACCAGCCTCGGATTTTTGGATAAGCATGCCTCCAGCTGCTGCATGTCCAGTTCTCCTTGATCATTTACCCCAATGTAATCCACTTGAATATCCAGAGTCCGCATTAAATATTCCAACGGTCTCCGTACGGAGTTGTGTTCGATCATCGTCGCAACGACATAGTCACCGGACTTCAAGATCCCCTTGATCGCCATATTCAATGCCTGGGTTGTGTTATGGGTGAAAATGATGTTATTCGGGTTCTTCACCCGAAACAACTGAGCCAGCACCCGGCGGGTCTCAAAGAGAACCCTGCTCGCTTGCACGGCCATTTGATGGCTCCCTCGTCCTGGATTCGCCGCCGCTTCCTCCATCGCCTTTTGCATGGCTGCAAGAACACCAGGCGGTTTCGGCCAGGAAGTCGCTGCATGATCCAGATATACAACTTCGTTCATATCCCGTTTCACTCCGATCCAAGGAACAAAGAATGACGCATCTTCGGTCCTTTTCAGGAATCACCTAGACGCGTCATCCCATCCACTGATCTTTATTGCAACAACTCCAGCAGCCGTTCCAGGTCCTGTTTGCTGTAATAGTTCAATTCGATTTTGCCTTTATCTTTGTTTTGCTTGATCTTCACTGTCGTTCTAAACCGCTCCCGCAGCGACTCTTCCAAATTATCGATATAAGGATCGCGCTTTTTGACTTTCACCTTGTTTTTATCCGTAGGTTTCCGGTCGAGCTGTTTCACAGCCTCCTCAAGATCCCGTACGCTCCACTCATTGTTGACGCATTGCTTTGCCAACTGCTTGATGAGGGACGGATCCTTGAGACCAACCAACGCTCTCGCATGACCCATGGAAATTGTTCCACGTGAAACATAGTCTTTGACTTCATCCGGTAAAGCCAGCAAACGAAGGAAGTTTGCTATATGGGATCTGGATTTCCCCACTTTCAATGACAGCTCTTCCTGCGTCAGTGAGTATTGATCCATCAAGCCCTGGTAAGCAACAGCCACTTCCATCGCATTTAAATTCTCGCGCTGCAAGTTTTCAATCAAGGCAATCTCCATCACCTGTTGATCGCTGAATGTGCGAACCACAGCCGGGATAGTGGCCTTGCCGCAGTATTGCGAAGCTCTAAAGCGCCGCTCCCCTGCAATAATTTCATATCCTTTGAGCACGCTGCGTACAATAATCGGTTGAATGACCCCATGCTGACGAATCGATTCGGCCAATTCCTGAATTGATTCCTCGTTAAAGTCCTTGCGCGGCTGGTAAGGATTGGCACGAAGTTGGCTGAGTGGGATTTCTACGATTTTGTCATCTTCATTAATCGAAAGTGAAGGAATTAAAGCATCGAGCCCTTTACCCAATCGTTTACTCATACGAAATCACTTCCTTTGCCAACTCTAAATATACCTCAGCGCCTTTCGAACGCGGATCATACGTAATGATCGACTGACCATGGGACGGAGCTTCACTAAGTCGAATATTTCTCGGAATGATCGTTTGGTACACTTTTTCCTGAAAGTATTTCTTTACTTCTTCAATCACTTGAATCCCCAAATTCGTCCGAGCATCCAGCATGGTGAGCAGAACGCCTTCAATCCGTAGCGAAGTGTTCAAATGCTTCTGGACGAGACGAATCGAATTCAGCAGCTGGCTTAATCCTTCAAGGGCATAGTATTCGCACTGGATAGGAATAATGACCGAGTCAGCGGCAGTAAGTGAGTTAATAGTAAGTATACCAAGAGACGGCGGACAATCGATTAAAATATAGTCATAATTTGCTTTCACCAACTGAAGCGACTTTTTAAGCCGAAGCTCCCTTGAAATGGTCGGTACCAGTTCAATTTCCGCTCCAGCCAATTGAATCGTTGCCGGAATAATATGAAGTCCTTCGATTTGCGTTTGCAGGATCGCATCCTTGGGATGTACATCATTGATAATCACATCATAAATGCAGTTCGCTACATCCGCTTTATTGACACCTACCCCACTGGTTGTATTGCCTTGGGGATCGATATCGACGAGCAGCACCCTTTTTCCGAGCGAAGCCAATCCTGCACCGAGATTGACGGAGGTTGTCGTCTTGCCGACTCCGCCCTTTTGATTTGCTATGGCAATAATTTTGGACACTCAATTCACCTCTATGTGTATGAAGACTCTTCTTGTAGGTCGCGGGATTGTGATCATCAGCAAAACAAACGGCTGCAAATACCTGTATGCCCCCGGCGGTAAATCAGAAGTACCGGTGTTTCAAGTATACAGATACGCAGAAACGGCTTCGCCCTGCAGTAGTGCGCTTCCCCTTGCTGGAATAACAAGAAAAACCTTTACTCAATTATTCGGACACCATCAATGAACAACTTTGATTTCAGAACATTGACGAGAAAAATGGGAGATGCGAACTTTCCCCCTCCCCTCTATTCTTCCATCTTATGAAATTCAGCTGCCTGGACCTATGATTTCATGGTTTAGAGCATAAATTCATTATGACTTCCTAAAAAAAGCGGCCGCTCAGCCGCTAAGCTCCATCGTATTAGCGCTTAGGAATTTTGATCACGATCTCATAATGATCCTCATGGTCGTTTTCCTGCGTTTTAATGGCCATTCCGGATCCAGACACCATATCGATGGATTGGCGAATCGTGTTCAGCGCCAACCGGACGTCCTTGGAGTAAGAGATGCGCTTTGCCTTTTTAATTTTTGCCGATTCCTTGTAAAAGGCAACCCTAGCCTCCGTTTGTTTCACGTTCAGCTCTTTGGATACAATCTCTGCCAGCACTTTCAGCTGCAGTTCCTCGGTATCGAGGGACAGTAACGCGCGGGCGTGCCGCTCAGTAATTTTGCGCTCCATCAGTGCATTTTTTACTTCCTCCGGAAGATGAAGCAGCCGGATTTTATTGGCAATCGTTGATTGGCTTTTCCCAAGGCGCTGCGCCAAGCTCTCCTGCGTAAGCTGATGAAGGTCAATGAGCTTTTGGTAGGCAACGGCTTCCTCGATGGAAGTCAGGCCTTCACGCTGGAGGTTCTCGATCAATGCAATGGAAGCAGCTTGGGAATCATTGAATTCACGGACAATGGCGGGAATGGTCTCCAAACCGAGTTTGGAAACGGCACGCCAGCGCCGCTCACCGGCAATAATCTCGTATTTGGCATTACGGATACGAACAACAATGGGCTGGATCACCCCATGCGTCTTGATCGTTTGACAGAGTTCGTCGATTTTATCGTCATCAAAAATGGTCCGGGGCTGGTAAGGACTGCTTACGATTTCCGCCACCGGAATTTGCTTTACTTCATCCCCATTGCTTCGTTCCGTCAAACCAAACAATTTAGAAAATTGTTCTTTCATTCCGTATATTACCACCTAAATTCGTAATAGCACCGCTAGAGCACCTAACAACAATCTACAGGTCATCGAGACATCCATGTAGGATAAGGGCAACAACTAACCTTGAGCTTTGATAGCTGCAATCCAGACATAGAGAGTCGTCCAATGACTTCAAAATGGAAGATGAGAATCGTCAGATCCGAACGCAATTTATGTATAAGGTTCACATGACTGAACGGTCTGACTGTCAGACCACTTACCAACGATCATCCCTCTCTATCATACCATTTGAAGCCAGTTCATAGAATACAATTTATACTCTATTCTACCACTTTTCTTCATATAATCCTATTCTCCAAAGTTCCCGATTTTTCCTGCCATTTATCCATTTTTTCACATTAAGAAAAGCACTTATCGATGGATCGCCAAAGAAGACAAACCGCTTCTAGCAGAAGCATTTCTTACGATTTCACAATGATTCGGCACCGTTATATTCATAACTCTATAATCTTAGTAAAGCGACTATCGATGTATCTTTATAGAGGACAGACCGCGTATTTCAGAAGTTTTCTTGAAATTATATAGGATCGAACAGCTCCGCTGAAAATTTATATTTTTATCATCTAAAAAAAAGAGGACTGTTCCACGTGAAACAATCCTCTTCATTTTATAAATATGACTTGGTTTCAGACAGTCCGTTGATAGGAAGTCAGTCGACTGCACATCCCATAGGGTCTGATACAGCTTGCTGAAACCAGTTTTTTCTTAGACTAAAGGCGATTTAACCGCAGTTCCGGCCTTTCTCGGATATTTACCTGGGGTAGGCGCAGTCTTACGGATCTGGACAATATGGCGAGCCGATTCCTCTACAGGTAGCAAGAAGCGTTCCAATTCGATCACCTTGCCCCGCAGTTCCTTCAAGCTTTTGGCTGCCTCCTGTACTTCCTCCGCCGGATCGCTTCCTTTCATCGCCGCAAACAGACCGTTCACTTTGACAAAGGGGAGACAGAACTCATTCAGGACGGCCTGCCTGGCCACTGCTCGGGCGGTAACGAGATCGAAATGATCACGGTACCCCGCCTTCCTTCCCCAATCCTCGGCCCGGCCATGGAGAAGCTCTACATCCTTAAGTCCAGTCTCCTGCACAATGTGCTGCAGGAAGGAAATGCGCTTGTTTAACGAGTCGATAATCGTCAGCTTCAAGTGTGGAAAACAAATCTTCAGCGGGATTCCCGGGAATCCCGCCCCTGAGCCGATATCGGCCAGTGTTCCGATCTCCCCCATGTTCACATAAAACGCCAGGGAGATGGAATCATAGAAATGCTTGGTGTACACTTGCTCCCGCTCGGTAATCCCGGTAAGGTTCATTTTCTCATTCCATTCGACCAGTTCCTTGAAATAAATTTCAAATTGTTCCAACTGGGACGGTTCGAGCGTAATGCCATGTTCTTTTAAACGCTGCACAAATTGCTCTTGTATCGGATCCATTCTTTAACCTCTTGCCGCTGTAACGCGATTATAGTGTTCCAGATATACCAGCAGAATCGAGATATCCGCCGGCGTCACGCCGGAAATGCGTGAAGCTTGACCGATCGAAATCGGACGGATGCTGCTGAGCTTTTGACGAGCCTCGATGGCGATGCCTTGAACATCGTTATAGTCGATCGATTCCGGAATCTTCTTCTTATCCATCTTTTGCAGGCGTTCCACATGGATCAGCTGCTTTTCGATATACCCTGCATACTTGATTTGAATTTCGACCTGCTCCTTCATTTCTTCCGTAAGTTCATATGGCGAAGGTGAAATTTGTTCAATATGGCTGTGGGTTACTTCTGGACGGCGCAGAATGGTCAGCAGGTTGCTGCCATCCTGAATCGGGGCGGAACCGATCGATTCTAACAGTGCATTCACATGTGAAGGGCCCACCTTCGTTGATCGTAGACGTTCGATTTCCAGCTCCACCTTTTCCTTCTTATCCAAAAACTTCGCGAAGCGTTCCTCCGAGATCAGACCGATCTCATGCCCTACCGGTGTCAACCGCAGATCGGCGTTGTCATGGCGAAGCAGCAGTCTGTATTCCGCACGGGAAGTCAGGAGACGGTAAGGCTCATTGGTACCTTTCGTCACGAGGTCGTCGATCAGAACTCCGATATAGCCTTGCGAACGGTCGAGAATGACCGGTTCCTTGCCCTGTACTTTGCGTGCGGCGTTAATGCCGGCCATGATGCCTTGACCTGCAGCTTCTTCGTAACCGGAGGTTCCGTTAATTTGACCGGCGGTGAACAAGCCCGGCATCTTCTTCGTTTCCAGAGATGGCCACAGCTGCGTCGGTACCATAGCGTCATATTCAATCGCATAACCGTTGCGCATCATTTCAACTTTTTCCAAGCCAGGGATACTGCGCAGCATCGCCAACTGAACGTCTTCAGGCATACTGGTGGACAGCCCTTGGACATAATATTCAGAGGTGTTCTTGCCTTCCGGCTCGAGAAAAATTTGATGCTTCGGCTTGTCGCTGAAGCGCACGATCTTATCCTCAATGGACGGGCAGTAACGTGGTCCTGTTCCTTCAATAATTCCGGAGAACATCGGCGCACGGTGCAGGTTCTCGTTAATAATGCGGTGGGTTTCCACCGAAGTATACGTCAACCAGCAAGGAAGCTGCTCATTATCGGAAGACTCGGTTTCATAAGAGAAAAATTTAGGTTTCTCATCTCCCGGTTGAATTTCGGTCTTGGAAAAGTCAATGGTGGACTTGTGTACACGCGGAGGCGTGCCGGTCTTGAAGCGAACGAGATCGAAGCCCAGCTCGCGCAGATTTTCCGCCAGCTTCACCGAAGGCTGTTGGTTGTTTGGACCGCTTTCGTAGGTCAGCTCACCCATAATGACTTTACCGCGAAGATACGTGCCGGTAGTCAGCACCGTAGATTTAGCACGGTACGAGGTGCCGGTTTTCGTCACCACGCCGACACAGACGCCGTCTTCAACAATCAGCTGTTCCACCATGCCTTGACGCATTGTCAGGTTCGGTTCTTTCTCCATCGTTTCCTTCATCGTTTGTTGATACAGGAACTTGTCGGCTTGCGCACGCAGCGCATGCACCGCCGGCCCCTTCCCTGTATTCAGCATCCGCATTTGAATAAACGTTTTATCAATATTACGGCCCATTTCGCCGCCCAGCGCATCGATTTCACGGACGACATGCCCTTTGGCCGGTCCCCCGATCGAAGGGTTGCACGGCATAAATGCGACCATGTCCAGATTGATGGTAATCATCAGTGTGTTGCAGCCCATCCGTGCTGCGGCCAAGGCCGCTTCACAGCCGGCATGACCCGCACCAATGACGATGACATCATAGCTGCCTCCATCATAACTCATTGGACAAACCTCCTTTATTTTTCTGAAAATAAATGCATGAATCTATATGAACGAACGACTTATTTACCTAAACAGAACTGGGAGAAAATTTGATCCAGCAGCGTTTCGGCCGCCGTATCGCCTGTGATCTCACCAAGCTGTTCCCAAGCAAGACGGACATCGATCTGAATCATGTCGATCGGGATGAACTGATCCGCCGCTTCGTAGGCATCCTGAAGCGATTTGTACGCCTTTTTAAGGAGTGCGATATGCCGGACGTTGCTGACATAAGTCAGATCGCCCGACTCCAGCTTCCCGCTGAAAAAGAGCGATGAAATCGCCTTTTCCAAAAGATCGATCCCCTCTTCGGTCAACACCGACATCGGGACGATCAATTCATCCGGATAGTACCTGGACAGCAGACCTCTGTCCAATTGCGAAGGTAAGTCCATTTTATTCATAATGACGATGGATTGTCTACCACGGATTTGTTCCATTAATTCCAGTTCGTCCTCATGCAGCGGTTCGCTTGCATTCAGCACGAGCAGGATGAGATCGGCTTCCGTGACCGCATGCTTCGAGCGCTCTACGCCGATTTTCTCCACGACGTCCATCGTTTCCCGAATTCCTGCCGTGTCCAGCAGCTTGAGCGGAATGTTGTTGATCGTGACGAACTCCTCGATGACGTCCCGCGTCGTGCCCGGAATGTCGGTCACAATCGCACGGTTCGTATGCGCCAGCGCATTCAGCAGTGAAGACTTGCCCACGTTTGGACGTCCGACAATCGCCGTGGTGATGCCCTCACGTAAAATCTTCCCTTCTTCAGCGGTCTTCAGCAGCTTCTGAATGCCTTCCATAACTTCGCTGCTTTTCTGCTTAATGAACTCTGCCGTCAGCGATTCCACATCATGCTCCGGGTAATCGATATTGACTTCGATGTGAGCCATCGTTTCCACCAAGGTGTGGCGCAGCTCCCCGATTCTCTGGGACAAAGATCCCTCTACCTGCTTCAATGCGATCGAGAAGGCACGGTCCGACTTGGACCGGATCAGGTCGATTACCGCTTCGGCCTGGGAAAGGTCAATCCGACCGTTCAAAAAGGCCCGCTTGGTAAACTCGCCCGGCTCGGCCAGACGGATCTCCAGCTGCAGCAGCAGATCCATCACCCGTTTGACCGAAATCACGCCGCCGTGCGTGCTGATCTCCACCACATCTTCCGTAGTAAAAGACCGCGGCGCCCGCATGACGGTGACAAGCACCTCCTCCACTCGCTCCTGGGTGTCCGGGTCGACGATATGCCCATAATGAACCGTATGCGACTCCGCCTTCGTTAACGCCGTTTTGCTGTGAAAAATCCGTTCGACCTCAGAAATCGAGTCCGGTCCGCTCACGCGGATAACGGCGATTCCCGCTTCCCCTACAGCTGTCGATATCGCTGCAATTGTATCCGTAAGCAAGGCTGTCACCTCTTTTTTCTATATTAAACGTTCATCCGTTTCTGTTAGCTCTATTGTTGCCATAACAAGACGTATCAAGACCTGCGACGCCTAGGCCCGGCGCCTCCCGGTGATCCCATTCAAGATTCAAAAAAAACAATGACTTCATAAGCTAAAGGTAAGCTCAATAAAGTCATTGTACAGGTCTCTCTTTACTTTATCGTAATGACTACGCGCCGGTTGGGCTCTTCCCCTTTACTGTAGGTCTTCACCTGCGGATGATCCTGCAGCTTGGAATGGATCACCTTCCGCTCCTGCGGGGACATCGGTTCAAGTACGACCTCTTTATGGGTCCGAATCACCCGTCCCGCCAACCGGTCGGCCAAATCCTCCAGCGTCTTCTTCCGGCGTTCCCGGAAGTTCTCGGCATCGAGTACAAGCCGCACATAACTGCTCGACACCCGGTTCGCCACAATGTTGGCCAAATACTGCAAGGCGTCGAGGGTTTGTCCTCTTCTGCCGATGATCAGTCCCAGATCGGGACCGAAAATATGAAGAGTCGTAGCATCCCTCGCGTGCTGGATTTCAACGCTCACATCCAGCCCCATGCTCTTTCCGACGTCAATGATAAACTCGGCAGCCGTTTCGTAAGGGTCTTTCTCTTCTTCCTCTATGGAAGCTTCGGGTTCATGTAAATCTAGTGGCAAAGGTTTCGCCGTCTCCACTGGTTCCGGTGCGGGCTCAGGCAGCAGTGTAAGTTCCACCTTTGCTTCCTTGACACCGATCAGTCCCAGGAATCCTTTTGACGGCTGCGATACGATTTGGACCGTGACCCGGTCGCGGCTTACCCCAAGCTGGGCCAGCCCTTGGTTTACAGCATCTTCAACGGTTTTTCCTGAAGCGACGACTTTGCTCATTTAGATTTTTTTGCCCCCTTCTTCCCTTTGCTATTTCCTTTACCACCTTTGTTGCTGCTGCCCTTGTTGCCAGACTTGGCATTTGCGCTTCCTCCAGCAGAAGAAACGGCGGCTACGTTCGCAGTCGTATTGTTGTTACGATACAGGAAGTAGTTCTGGATAATGGTGTACAGGTTACTGTAAATCCAGTACAGCGGCAGTGCGGATGGGAACTGGTAAGACATGAAGAAAATCAAAACCGGATACACCAGCATCATAAATTGCATGGCACCCTGCTGCGGGCTCGGGTTCATCTTCATCATCATGCGGGACTGCAGGAATGTCGTTGCAGCAGCCAGCAGCGGCAGGATGAACGTATGGTCCGGCTTACCCAATTGGAGCCACAGGAACGAGTGGTCACGAAGATGCGAGTTGTACACGATGGAATTATAGAGTGCGATAAAAACCGGCATTTGGATAATCAGCGGCAGACATCCCGCCATCGGATTAACCCTGTTCTCCTGAAACAGCTTCATCGTTTCCTGCTGCTGTTTCTCCGGCTGATCCTTATACTTCTCTTTTATCTTTGCAAGTTCAGGCTGAATCGCTTGCATCGCCTTGGAACTTCTAACCTGCTTAATGGACAACGGCAGAATAATCGTACGGACGATAATCACCATCACGAGGACGGCTAAGCCGTAAGCTCCGCCAAACCAACCGGCGAACGTATCTAATGCGAGCGAGAAATAATAAACGACGTTAGCCTGCCAAAAGCCGCCTTCCTTCATTTCTTCTGTAGTATGCGTCACAGTGTTGCCTGTTCCGCACCCAGCTAAAACAACCACTGCGAGCATCATCACAGCGATGAGGAGGATCCATTTCCTGCCTCGGCTAGTCTTAAATAGCGACACTTCATAACCCCTCTCTTAACGCTTCCATTCACCGTAAATCATACCATAATTAATTGGACAAAGAAACCAGCATTCAGCGCCCCGGCGGCTTCAGCAGCGACGCTTTCCGCAGCACGTGCAGAACGCTTTTTTCAAGGTCTTTATAGGACATTTCAACGGCACCTTTTCTTACAATAAATACAAGATCGACATGCTCGATCAGCTTGTCTTCATGGTGGCGCATAATCTCCTTGACCAGTCTTCGCATCCGGTTGCGTACAACGGCGTTGCCGACTTTCTTGCTGACGGATATGCCGACGCGGAACTTCTCTACCTCTTTTTTTCGGAACCAATACACGACAAATTGGTAATTGGCAAATGACTTCCCATGCCTATATACGCGGCTGAAGTCAGCCCGGTTTCGTAAACGTAAACTTTTATGCACGAATATCCCCTGCTTGCTGCCCGCTATCCCGATGTACAGCGGCCTTTCCTTCAAAAATATCAGCATTCGAAATTTTGCTTCATATAATATATAGCGATATTCCACTTCCTAGTATGGTCATCCATTGTGCGATATAAACCACACTAAGAACCGTGAGCACTTCTCTGAGCACGGCCCGTCCTCTTTCATTTTATCGGGATCGGGTCGTATCTACATCTTCTCCTCGGCGTAAAAGCCCGCTTCTCCCTCTTTTTCATAAAAAAATCTGCAGAAGTGAAAGGAAAAACTCATTTTTGTACGCCTATAGACGTTTTCTTATGAAAAAAAGACCACCTCGGTGGTCTTCATGTACGAAATTTACGCGCTCAGTACTTTTCTGCCCTTCTGGCGACGAGCTGCCAGCACTTTGCGGCCGTTTTTCGTGCTCATTCTTTTCCGGAAACCATGCACCTTTTTGCGCTTGCTTACATTCGGTTTAAATGTAGGTCTCATGTATTGCACACCCCCTTACAGGATTTCATAACCTTTATGGTTAAATATTCATTTTCATTCAACACAGAAAATGCCTTTATACATTTAATCATGAACAGGCCCAAAAGTCAACTCAAACCTGCTCCCCCACTTTCCGGAATTTGAATCCCTGAGATCGCTCTTCTCCCTCTTTTTACTGCTTCCCTCTCCCACTTCTCGCTCCGTCTGATCTGGAACGCCAGTTTCACCGCTTCATCTTCATTTTCAGCAGCAGCTTCATTAAACGCTCCCTCTCTCTCCATCCTCGGTTCTGTGGACACCTTTTCCTGGCATTCACTTCATTCGATGTCATTTCGCTAAAACCACATCATCTCATTTTAAAATCCAGCCATCCAAGTTTTCCACAGCCCCCGGCCCAACAAACCTGAAAAATCCACAATTCAGATTTATCCACTTGTTCACATCGTTCGCAATAAAATTCTAAGATCCGGCATAACCTGTGCACAACTGATTTTTTATTTTGGGGGATGCTGTCGAAAATTAAACACGTTATAAACAATATATAGTGGTGTGAATAAAAATTATACACAACTTATTGAATTTGTGGATAATTTCAGCCATTTCATTGATAAACGGGCGTTCTTTTGCTATGATTATATTGTTTTTGGATGTGAATATGTGATTTCACCCCATATATTATCAACAAGCTGTGGATAAACTTGTGAACAATTTCAATTTGTCCACTTTTTTTATTTTCCCCCGTTTTTGAAACTGGGGATATATTCTGCACCATTCATCTTTTTTCGACATTTCCACTCATGGCTCGATCCCAGCCACATTTGGAAGATTTAAAGGAGTGACAGTCTGTGGACAGCCATACTTCCGAATTATGGCAGCAAATCCTATCCATTATTCATACCAAGCTCAGCAAGCCGAGTTTTGACACCTGGTTTAAAGCAACCAAAGCGATACAAATGAGCGAGCATTCCATCGTAATTTCCGCTCCAACCACATTTGCTGTCGAATGGCTGGAAAGCCGCTACACAAAACTCGTTAGCTCCACCATCTATGAAGTGTTGGGGAAGCAGGTTGACGTGAAATTCGTCATCGAAGAGAACAAGCCTGCCGAACTTACCCCACAGCAGCCCGCGCCCATGCCTCAGGCGACCCCTGACGAGGCTCTAACCCATATGCTTAACCCGAAATATACATTTGACACATTCGTCATCGGTTCGGGCAACCGGTTTGCTCACGCGGCCTCTTTGGCTGTCGCGGAAGCGCCGGCAAAGGCATACAACCCTTTGTTTTTGTATGGAGGGGTAGGGCTTGGCAAAACCCACTTGATGCATGCGATCGGACACTACATTTTGGAGCACAATCCCGCCAGCCGGGTCGTATATATCTCTTCCGAGAAATTTACGAATGAATTCATCAACTCCATCCGTGACAACCGGGCCGAGAGTTTCCGCAACAAGTATCGGAACGTCGATATTTTGCTGATTGACGATATTCAGTTTCTGGCGGGCAAGGAGTCGACACAGGAGGAATTTTTCCATACGTTCAACGCCCTGCATGAGGAACAGAAGCAGATCATCATCTCAAGCGACCGGCCGCCCAAAGAAATTCCGACGCTGGAGGATCGGCTGCGCTCGCGCTTTGAATGGGGGCTGATTACGGATATCCAGCCGCCGGACCTGGAGACGCGGATCGCGATCCTGCGGAAGAAGGCCAAGGCGGAGAATCTCGATATCCCGAATGAAGCGATGATGTACATTGCCAATCAGATCGACACGAACATCAGGGAGCTGGAAGGGGCGCTGATTCGCGTCGTCGCCTATTCATCGCTGACCAATCAGGACGTGACCACGCATCTGGCTGCCGAAGCGCTGAAGGATATCATCCCGTCCAGCAGACCGAAGATGATCACCATTCAGGACATTCAGCAGAAGGTCGGGGAGTACTACAACCTGAAGCTTGAGGATTTCAAAGCGCGGAAACGGACTAAGGCCGTCGCTTTTCCAAGACAGATCGCCATGTACTTGTCCAGGGAACTGACGGATTTCTCGCTGCCCAAAATTGGCGAGGCCTTCGGGGGAAGAGACCATACAACCGTCATCCATGCCCACGAGAAAATATCCCAGTCTCTGAAAGAGGACCAGGATCTGTTCAAAGTCATCAATAACATCACGGAAAAAATCAAAAATCCAACCTGAACAAGTTCAAAGCCTATGCACAATCTATACACATGTGAATAGGCTTGATTTTATTGAGGTTTTTGAACTTATCCACAAATTCAGTGCGCCTACTGCTATTACTATATTATTTAAATAAAATAATATTCATAAATAGGCTGCACGCAGCCGGCATACCGGAGTAGTCTTGCAATCCGAATTTCCTGCTAGGAGTGAAACTATGAAAATCAGCATCCTTAAAAACGTTCTTAACGAATCCATCCAGCACGTATCCAAGGCGATATCGAGCCGAACCACCATTCCGATCTTGTCCGGCATCAAGCTGGACGTGAATCATTCGGGCGTTACCCTCACAGCGAGCGACACCGATATTTCCATTCAGTCCTTTATTCCGGTGGAGGATAGCGAACGCACCATCGTTACGGTCGAACAACCGGGCAGCGTCGTGCTGCCGGCCAAATTCTTCGTGGAAATTATCAAGAAGCTGCCTTCTCAGGAAATTCAAATGGAGGTCAAAGACCAGTTCCAAACCTTTATTTCCTCGGGAGCCACCGAAATTCAGATGGTCGGACTGGATCCGGAAGAATTCCCGGTGCTGCCTGATATCGAGGGGAACCAAACGATTTCCCTTCCGGGAGCGCTGCTCAAAAACATGATCCGCCAAACCGGTTTTTCCATTTCCACGCATGAGACCACACCGATCCTGACGGGGGTTCTGTGGAACCTGGATCAAAACGAGCTGAAGTTTACCGCTACCGACCGGCATCGCCTGGCCACCCGCTCCGCTCATTTGGAAGGGGCCGACGAAGTGAAGTTTCATAATGTCGTTATTGCCGGTAAGACGCTGAACGAGCTGAGCAAAATCATTCCCGACCAGAATACGCTGGTCGATATCGTCGTGGCCGACAACCAGGTGCTGTTCAAGATCGACCGGGTCCTGTTCTATTCCCGCATCCTCGACGGCATTTATCCGGATACTTCTAGGATTATTCCGACAAACTACAAAACAGAACTGGTTTTGGACACAAAAAAATTAAGCGAGTCGATCGACCGCGCTTATTTGCTCTCCAGAGAGGAGAAGACGAATATCGTACGTCTGCAGACGATGGAGCATGGCGGTATCGAAATTTCTTCCAGCTCGTCGGAACTCGGTAAAGTGCGCGAAGAGCTGGACGTGATTGATTTTAAAGGGGAACCTCTGAAAATCTCGTTTAACTCGAAATATATGCTGGACGTGCTGAAAGTGGTGGAAAGCGAGCAGCTCAAAATTGCCTTTACCGGCATCATGAGCCCGATCATTCTGAAGCCGGTGGATGACAGCCAAAGCTTGTACGTTATTCTTCCGTACCGGACCACCAACTAAAGCAAAACTTGTCCACAGCGAAAGGATTCCTGATGAACAAAATAGTTATCCACAGTGAATATATTAAGCTTGATCAATTTCTGAAGCTCGCCAACTGCGTATCCACAGGGGGAATGGCCAAAGCCCTGCTGGCGGAGAACATGGTGACCGTTAACGGGGAGCCGGAAGACCGCCGGGGGCGGAAGCTGTATCCGGGCGATCAGGTCAAAGTGACGGACTGCGGCGAATTTGTGGTAGCACAAGAGGCATAAAGTGCCCCCAGGCCGCTGCTGTCTGCGGCGGCCGGCGAAGATGGGGAGGATAAGGCGTGTTTGTTAAAAATATCAGTCTGCAGCATTATCGCAACTACGAGAAGCTGCAGCTGGATTCTTTTGGAGACGTAAATCTGCTGATCGGACAAAATGCCCAAGGCAAAACCAATTTGCTTGAGGCTATTTTTGTGTTGGCATTAACCAAAAGTCACCGGACCTCAAAAGATCGGGAGCTGATTTCGTTTGAAGGAGGAAGCGCGCATCTGTCCGCGGTTGTGGATAAGAAGTACGGTCCACTTACCCTCGATTTGACGATGTCCCCACAGGGGAAGAAGGCGAAGATTAACGGACTCGAGCAGCGGAAGCTGAGCGATTTTATCGGTGCGCTGAACGTGGTGATGTTTGCCCCGGAAGATTTGGAAATTGTGAAAGGCACACCGGGGATCCGCCGGCGGTTCCTTGATATGGAGATCGGCCAGGTCCAACCGGGATATCTCTATCATTTGCAGCAGTACCAGAAAGTTCTTAACCAGCGGAACAACCTGTTGAAACAGATGTGGGGGAAAGACAGCGTGAAGCCAGGCATGCTGGAAATCTGGGATCAGCAGCTCGTAGAGCACGGTGTTAAAATCATCAAAAAGAGGAAACAATTCATAATAAAGCTGCAGAAGTGGGCGGAAACGATCCACCAAGGCATCACAAGCGGCGGAGAATCGCTGAAGCTTGTCTATCAGCCGTCGTTTGGCGACGCCGAGGAGGAAGATGAAGCTTATCTTTTTGAACAATTTATGTTAAAGTTATCACAAGTGAAGGATCAAGAAGTGCGCCGCGGGATGACCCTTGCCGGGCCTCACCGCGACGACATGGCCTTTTTCATTAACGGCAAGGAAGTCCATACGTACGGTTCACAGGGACAGCAGAGAACGACCGCTCTGTCTCTTAAACTGGCTGAAATCGAACTGATCCAGGAGGAGATCGGAGAGTATCCGGTGCTCTTGCTGGATGATGTGCTGTCCGAGCTTGATCCTTACCGGCAAACGCAATTGATTGAGACTTTTCAGAGCAAGGTTCAAACCTTTATCACGGCGACGGGAATCGAGAGTTTGAATGCCGATAAACTGAAGAACGCGAACATCTATCATGTTCATGCGGGACAGGTCGACTCTTAAGGAATGGGGAATGGTTATGTATATCCATCTGGGCGGTGAAAAAATCATCCGTTCTGCGGAGCTGGTTGCGATCTTTGACATTTCGATCGAGAAATCCTCCAAAATATCAAAGCAGTTTGTAAGCCATGCCCGGCAGGAAAAGAACGTGGAGTACATCGGCGAAGAGGAAGCCAAATCCATCGTCGTGACGAAGAGCACCGTCTATTACTCTCCAATTTCCTCATCCACGCTTAAGAAGCGGGCGAATGTCTTCTTCGCCAACGCTTAGGACACTGTGAACGCAGGTACACTCCAATCAGCAAACGTAGAATATATAGAAGTAGGTGACAGGCATGTCTATGAATCAACCGCAATATGATGAGAGTCAGATTCAGGTTCTGGAGGGTCTGGAAGCCGTCCGCAAACGGCCGGGCATGTATATCGGATCGACCAGCGTCAAAGGACTCCATCACCTGGTCTGGGAAGTGGTGGACAACAGTATCGACGAGGCGATGGCGGGCGTATGCGACCATATCGAAGTCATTGTCCACAAGGATAACAGCATCACGGTTGTCGACAACGGGCGCGGTATTCCGGTTGGTGAGAACGAGAAATTGAAAAAGTCGACCCTTGAGGTCGTCATGACCGTGCTTCATGCCGGTGGTAAGTTCGGCGGCGGGGGATATAAGGTATCCGGCGGCCTGCACGGCGTGGGCGTATCGGTTGTTAACGCATTGTCCACCAAAGTCGTTGTCCAAGTTAGGTTGAATGGGCATATTTATCAGCAGGAATACCGGCGCGGGGTGCCCCAGTATGACGTCAAAGTCATCGGGGATACCGACGAGCACGGTACGACCGTTACCTTTCTGCCGGATCCGGAAATTTTCACGGAGACTACGGAATATGACTATAATACTCTCTTGACGCGGATTCGCGAGCTGGCCTTTTTGAACAAAGGCATTGCTTTGACGCTGACGGATGAGCGCACGGGGGCTTCCAACTACTTCAAGTACGAGGGCGGTATTATCGAATACGTCAAGTTCCTGAATGAGAAAAAGGAAGTTCTTCATGAAGAGCCGATCTATGTAGAGGGCTCCCGGGACAACATTCAAGCAGAGATCGCGCTGCAGTACAACGAGAGCTACACCGAGAACATTTATTCTTTTGCCAACAATATCAATACGCATGAGGGTGGAACCCACGAATCCGGCTTCAAGAGCGCCTTGACCCGGATTATTAACGAATACTGCCGCAAGAGCGGCCTCGTCAAAGACGGATCCAATCTGTCCGGCGACGATGTGCGCGAGGGCCTGACAGCCATTATTTCGGTCAAAATTCCGGAGCCGCAGTTCGAAGGCCAGACGAAAACCAAACTCGGCAACAGTGAAGTCCGCGGCATCGTGGAATCGCTCTTCTCCGAGAAGCTGTCCGAGTTCCTGGAAGAGAATCCTGCCGTATCCCGGCGGATCTTGGAAAAGGCGCTGCAGGCATCCCGTGCGCGCGAAGCTGCGCGTAAAGCCCGTGAATTGACGCGACGCAAGAGTGCGCTTGAAGTCAGCGCCCTTCCCGGCAAGCTGGCGGACTGCTCCTCGAAGGATGCGTCCATTTGCGAGCTGTACATCGTCGAAGGGGACTCTGCCGGCGGATCCGCCAAACAGGGACGCGACCGGCATTTCCAGGCGATTTTGCCGATCCGCGGTAAAATCCTGAACGTTGAGAAGGCGCGTCTTGACCGCATTTTGTCTAATTTGGAGATCCGGGCGATCGTAACAGCGATGGGTACGGGCATTGGCGACGAAGACTTCGACCTCAGCAAAGCCCGGTATCACAAGCTCATTATCATGACCGACGCCGATGTCGACGGCGCGCACATTCGCACGCTGCTGCTGACGTTCTTCTACCGGTACATGCGCCAGCTGCTGGAAGCGGGATACGTATACATCGCGCAGCCGCCGCTCTTCAAAATTGAGCGTAACAAGACGGTCCGTTATGCCGGTTCCGAGAAGGAGCGCGATGAAATCATCGCTGAGTTCGGAGAGGGAGCCAAAGTTAATATCCAGCGGTATAAAGGTCTGGGAGAGATGAACCCGGAACAGCTGTGGGAGACAACCATGGATCCGGAGAGCCGCACCATGCTGCAGGTGACGATTGAAGACGCCATGCAGGCAGACCTTATTTTCGACACCCTAATGGGTGACAGCGTTGAACCGCGGCGTGATTTTATTCACGAACACGCAAAAACAGTTAAAAATCTGGACATTTAAGCTTTGAAACCCACCTTAGCTTGTTGGTGAGTCCAGCCCAAGATAATATAGACAGACAAAACAAGAGAAGTTTCCGGAACCGGAGCTTCTCTTGTTTTTGTTAATAGCTGCCTCTCCGTTTACTTCTGCCGGGGAGCCTCCCATAGTTGATCGCATACCGTTCTATGCGGCGGTATATGCTTTTATCCTTGAAGAACTTTTTAAACGGAAAGATGGCCGGGAGCGTATTCACTTCAAGGATCCAGGGGTTGAGCTGCTCGTCGATGGCTACGTCGAGGCCAATCTCCTTGATACCGGGGAATTTGGTCTGCAGCTGCTGTGCGGTGGCTACACCAAGCTCATACAGCTTTCGTTCCAAGTGAGGGGCTTCTTCAGGGCTTACGTTCCCCTCGAGCAGTTCGTTCAGCAGGCGTACGGAACCTCCGCCGTGGTAATTCGTGATGATCATGTTCTTAGCGGCCACCCGGCCGATGATACCTGTCGTCTCCCAATTACGGTAGGGTGTTTTTTGGGTCAGAATTCTCAGATCAAACTGGCGCTCCTCGTACTTCAAAGTCACGATTCCCTGTTGAATAATATAAAACTTTCCTCTTGTGTGTCTGAGAATGGCTAGATGCAGCGCATCAAGGTTCGCGTACGTCTCGGAGCGTATGCCGTAGCGCAGGGTATATTCCACTCCAGTGTGAGGAGAACCCTCGGCGGGCTGCTCGCCAGCTGGAGCGTCAGGTTCACCGTGCCGCTGTACGTTCATGACCCCGTTGCCGTATGTGCCGCGGTCCGGCTTAATGTATACAAGAGGTGTGTTTTCAAGCATATTACCCAGCGTAGCGCGTGTATATTTTTGCGTTAAGGGAATGTAAGGAGATACCTGTTGATTCTGTAAAAGGACCTGGGTTTTCGCCCATTTGCTTGCAACACGTTGAATCGCCAAGAAATATCATCCTTTCTACGTGATTGGCCTTGTTATGTGCTTGTCGGCCGGAGCTTCTTCTCCGCGGTTCACAGGCGTAAAACATAGGACAAGCAAGCAAAACAATGGTATAATATAAAGATGTGGTGTTTTGTTTGCTCAAAACAGCACTAGGCGTCCCTATTGCCCTACCAGTATATGTGGAAAAGGCACAGAAGGCCGGGCGAATCCCTAGAGAAACGGAACTTGGGCAGCTGCGGAGCAGCGGCGCTCAAACGTTTAATTGTGCTCTTTTTGTGAAAGTAATATAATAAAGGTTGGTGGGTTTGCGGATTCTCGTCCGTTGATTTCACCTTTTCAGCCCTGCGGTTATGCGCTTTTCGGTTCGCTCGGGCAAGAAGGAATTGAACTTTAACAGGCTTTGCATAAGCCTGAAAGTTATGGGAGCTTTTGCGGAAGTACGGGCGCTAGGCCCAGCCTGCAAAGACTGTACGTCGACAGACGTTTTTCCTCATATATTGATTTTTTATTTGCTGTACTAAATGAATCGTCTGAAAAGACATGTTAGTGGTTTGATAGAAATTGGAGGAGGTCCACCATGGCGGAAGAAAGAGGCTCGCAAATCAAAGATCGGGACATACGCGACGAAATGCGCGAATCCTTTATGGATTATGCGATGAGCGTCATTGTTTCCCGGGCTTTGCCGGATGTGCGGGACGGGATGAAGCCGGTTCACCGGCGTATCCTGTACGCGATGTCGGAGCTCGGTATGTATCCGGATAAACCATTTAAGAAATCGGCGAGAATCGTGGGAGAGGTCATCGGTAAGTATCACCCGCATGGTGACTCGGCTGTATACGAGTCCATGGTTCGTATGGCACAGGATTTTTCGATGCGTTATATGCTTGTTGAAGGCCATGGAAACTTTGGATCCGTTGACGGTGACTTTGCAGCAGCCATGCGTTACACCGAAGCGCGTCTTTCCAAAATCGCCATCGAGATGCTGCGCGATATCAACAAAGAGACAATTGATTTTACCGAAAACTATGATGGCGAGGAACTGGAGCCGGTTGTGCTTCCTGCACGTTATCCGAACCTGCTGGTCAATGGGGTATCGGGAATCGCGGTCGGCATGGCCACCAATATTCCACCTCATAACTTGAGCGAAGTGATTGATGGTGTACAGGCGCTCATCAAGAACCCCGACATTACGTCACTGGAATTGATGGAATATATCAAGGGTCCTGACTTCCCTACCCGGGGCTTCATTTTAGGCCGGCAGGGAATCCGCCAGGCATATGAGACTGGCCGTGGATCCGTCACAATGCGGGCCAAAGCCGAGATTGAAGAAGTCAACAATAAAGCGCGCATCATTGTGACCGAGCTGCCTTACCAGGTCAATAAAGCGCGTTTGGTCGAGAAAATCGCTGAGCTCGTGCGCGAGAAGAGACTCGAGGGCATTACCGATCTGCGGGACGAATCCGACCGGACCGGTATGCGAATCGTTATCGAGCTGCGCCGTGATGTCAATCCAAGTGTCATGCTGAATAATCTGTACAAACATACGGCACTGCAATCCACGTTCGGCATCAACATGCTGGCGATCGTGAACAAGGAGCCGAAGGTTCTGACGCTGCGCGATGCGTTGTACTATTATTTGCAGCACCAGATTGAAGTTATCCGCCGCCGGACCGAATATGATCTGAAAAAGGCGGAAGCCCGCGCTCATATTTTGGAAGGCTTGCGAATCGCACTTGACCATCTGGATGAAGTCATCTCGATTATTCGTTCTTCTCAGACGACGGAAATTGCCCGTGACCGTTTGATCGAGCGTTTCAGCCTAAGCCTTGAGCAAACTCAGGCCATTCTGGAAATGAGACTCCAGCGCCTGACCGGTTTGGAACGCGAGAAAATCGAGGCCGAGTACCAGGAGCTTATGGTGAAGATTGCCGAGTACCGTGAAATTCTCGCGAATGAAGAGCTTGTTCTGGACATTATTATGAATGAGCTTCAAGAAATCAAGGAGCGCTTCGGCGACGAGCGCCGCACCGAAATTACCGTTGGTGAAGAGAGCATCCTGGATGAAGACCTGATTCCGCGTGAAGAAGTGGTTATCACGATCACGCATACGGGATACATCAAACGTCTGCCTGCCAATACCTATCGCAGCCAGAAACGCGGCGGACGCGGGGTGACAGGGCTTGATATGAAGGATGAGGACTTTGTCGAGCATCTCTTCGTTACCAACTCGCATAATTACCTGATGTTCTTCACGGATCGGGGTAAGGTGTACCGCCTGAAGGCGTACGAAATTCCTGAACTCGGCCGTACCGCTCGGGGAACGGCGATTATTAACCTCATCC
>NZ_MBRK01000001.1:6330481-6395481 GCF_002224835.1 Paenibacillus sp. SSG-1 | reverse complement strand
GGTAGCGGAGAAATTCCAATCGAACTCGGAGATAGCTGGTTCTCCCCGAAATAGCTTTAGGGCTAGCCTCGGTTTTGCAGTCGTGGAGGTAGAGCACTGATTGGGTGCGGGGCCCGCAAGGGTTACCAAGCTCAGTCAAACTCCGAATGCCATCGACTGATCGACCGGGAGTCAGACAGTGAGTGCTAAGATCCATTGTCAAAAGGGAAACAGCCCAGACCATCAGCTAAGGTCCCCAAGTGTGTGTTAAGTGGGAAAGGATGTGGAGTTGCACAGACAACCAGGATGTTGGCTTAGAAGCAGCCACCATTGAAAGAGTGCGTAATAGCTCACTGGTCGAGTGACTCTGCGCCGAAAATGTAACGGGGCTAAACACACCACCGAAGCTATGGCTTGATGCTTTGCATCAGGGGTAGGGGAGCGTTGTATACAGCGTTGAAGGTATACCGTAAGGAGTGCTGGAGCGTATACAAGTGAGAATGCCGGTATGAGTAACGAAAAGATCAGTGAGAATCTGATCCGCCGAAAGCCCAAGGTTTCCTGAGGAAGGCTCGTCCGCTCAGGGTAAGTCGGGACCTAAGGTGAGGCCGACAGGCGTAATCGAAGGACAACAGGTTGAAATTCCTGTACCACCGTAAACCGTTATGAGTGATGGGGTGACGCAGGAGGGTAGTGACGCGAGCTGATGGATGCTCGTCCAAGCAGTGAGGCTGGTGTGTAGGCAAATCCGCACACTTTAAGGCTGGGCTGTGACGGGGAGGGAAAATTATAGTACCGAAGGTCATGATCTCACACTGCCAAGAAAAGCCTCTAACCAGGTGAAGGTGCCCGTACCGCAAACCGACACAGGTAGGCGAGAAGAGAATTCTAAGGCGCGCGGAAGAACTCTCGTTAAGGAACTCGGCAAAATGACCCCGTAACTTCGGGAGAAGGGGTGCCCCGGTAGTGTGAATAGCACGAGGGGGCCGCAGTGAAAAGGCCCAAGCGACTGTTTAGCAAAAACACAGGTCTGTGCGAAGCCGCAAGGCGAAGTATACGGGCTGACGCCTGCCCGGTGCTGGAAGGTTAAGGGGAGCGGTTAGGGAGTAATCCCGAAGCTGTGAACCGAAGCCCCAGTAAACGGCGGCCGTAACTATAACGGTCCTAAGGTAGCGAAATTCCTTGTCAGGTAAATTCTGACCCGCACGAATGGCGTAACGACTTGGGCGCTGTCTCAACGAGAGATCCGGTGAAATTTTAATACCTGTGAAGATGCAGGTTACCCGCGACAAGACGGAAAGACCCCATGGAGCTTTACTGCAGCTTGATATTGGATTTGGGTACGATCTGTACAGGATAGGTGGGAGCCTTTGAAACCTGAGCGCCAGCTTGGGTGGAGGCGCCGTTGGGATACCACCCTGATCGTATCTAGGTT
This sequence comes from Paenibacillus sp. SSG-1, assembly GCF_002224835.1. Taxonomy (NCBI): domain Bacteria; kingdom Bacillati; phylum Bacillota; class Bacilli; order Caryophanales; family Paenibacillaceae; genus Paenibacillus; species Paenibacillus sp. SSG-1. Next base: position 6,394,067 of record NZ_MBRK01000001.1, on the reverse strand, counting down.
CTAACCTGGTACCGTAATCCGGTATGGGGACAGTGTCAGGTGGGCAGTTTGACTGGGGCGGTCGCCTCCTAAAGAGTAACGGAGGCGCCCCAAGGTTCCCTCAGAATGGTTGGAAATCATTCGAAGAGTGCAAAGGCAGAAGGGAGCTTGACTGCGAGACCTACAAGTCGAGCAGGGACGAAAGTCGGGCTTAGTGATCCGGTGGTACCGCATGGAAGGGCCATCGCTCAACGGATAAAAGCTACCCTGGGGATAACAGGCTTATCTCCCCCAAGAGTCCACATCGACGGGGAGGTTTGGCACCTCGATGTCGGCTCATCGCATCCTGGGGCTGAAGTAGGTCCCAAGGGTTGGGCTGTTCGCCCATTAAAGCGGTACGCGAGCTGGGTTCAGAACGTCGTGAGACAGTTCGGTCCCTATCTGTCGTGGGCGTAGGAAATTTGAGAGGAGCTGTCCTTAGTACGAGAGGACCGGGATGGACGTACCGCTGGTGCACCAGTTGTTCCGCCAGGAGCATGGCTGGGTAGCTACGTACGGACGGGATAAGCGCTGAAAGCATCTAAGCGTGAAGCCCCCCTCAAGATGAGATTTCCCAGTATGTAAGACCCCTTGTAGACGACGAGGTAGATAGGTTGGAGGTGGAAGTGCAGCAATGCATGGAGCTGACCAATACTAATCGGTCGAGGGCTTATCCAATAAATATAAAATGTAGATTCGTTTCGTATCTAGTTTTCAAGTGATCAAACACTTGAACGTTTGGTGGCGATAGCGGAGGGGTTCCACGCGTACCCATCCCGAACACGACCGTTAAGCCCTCCAGCGCCGATGGTACTTGGACCGAAGGGTCCTGGGAGAGTAGGACGTTGCCAAGCGAAGGACCACTGTTGATGAATATCAACGGTGGTTTTTTTGTTTTTAATTGTGTGTATGAGAGAAAATGGGTTATGAAATACAGATCCTATCGTATTCATTAACAAGAAGGATTGAATTTTTTATTCATGGAATACATCCTGTAGACTAGACAGCATGATAAAATTGGCCGTTAGGGAAGTCTTGAGAACATAGGATCGGGATGGACATGATATGGGTTTATGAATCTTTTGTCATTAAAAAAGATCGAGACACCGCAGCTGCCTATTCGCTATCATGCATAAGGTTTGTATACTCTCCAAACGAAGTAACATTTTTGTTACCGACAGGGCAGAAGTAGTCAGTATAATATGTATGTACATGTTTGGGGGTGCCTAAGAAAACTGAATAATTATTACTTTTGCGATATAAGGAGGACATACATGCTCAATAGACCGTGGCTGCATGCTCTTCTTGTGTTTGGAGTCGTCTGTTTGCTGCTTACCGGCTGCATGAAAAGTGAGCCCTCGTGGACATCCTTTGAAGGAGCTGCGAACGATAAAACCTTTCCGGTGCCGAAGGAAGCGAACCGTACTGATCGGACATCCGGTAATTCTAAATTAGACTATGTACGCTACTCGATGAAAGGCCTCAAAGAAGATGAACAGATTCCGGAAGCTTACTTGAATAAGATTAAAGAGTGGGGCTGGAAGGAAAAAACGGAGGAGGCCGAAGGGAACTCGCACGTTTTTGAGAAGCAGAGCCGGGTAATTAACTTAACCATTCATAAAGATTATTTTACGGTGACCGTTTTAACTAAGGGTAAGGCGACAGTTGAAAGTGTGGATACCGATTTATAGTGACCTGCATCCAAGGATGCGGGTTTTTTAATTATGCATGCAAGCCAAAGGCCCCTATGTGTAAGAGGGGCCTTCAAGTTCATCATAATGATGACGAGTGGCTACTGCTGATAATAGGAGATGTCCTGTGCGTTCAGTTTAATCATACCGTCTTTACGCTGCTTCAATAAACGAAGAAAAGCATAATATTGCGGAAGCAGGAACCAGAGATGCCAGAACAGCAAGGACAGTGTGAAGGGAACCGGTGACCAAAACAAGATCACAGCCAGCAGGAGCAGGCCAAATCCAGTGATATAGATATAGACTCTCCGGAACAGACGGTAGCTGATATGTTGATCGGTGATATATCCGAGCCATGGCAGCCGCAGCGAAAACTTCCATCGTTTACGAAACGGTGTTCCTGATAACAGCAGAACCGATCGGGAGATAACATAATGAATCCAGAGCATAACCGGTGCAGCGAGAACAAAATAGAAGCAGCTGGTCCAGGAAATGAGGATCATGAATGAAATCACAGCTATGTAGGGAAGAAGCAGATATAGGCGCACGAGCAGCCGGGAAACCGGTATTTTTTTGATTAATTTATAGTGGTAAAAGGTTGCGTTAACGTGATTCTCATCCGGCATGGAGAACGCTCCACCTCCTAGAGGTCTTTAATTCATATATCGGCTGATTGAAAGACTTTTTTTAAAATTCCTGTACAGACACTCGCGGGGATTGCGGGGAATATGTATGTAAGGAATCAAAGGGGGATATGAAACCACTATGAAAAGGTTTAAAATAATAGAAAATGAGTCATACTTGATAGTAATTAATGAAATAAGGTGGGATGGTTGATGGAAAATCAAACCGAACACGTCTGTATTATTTGCGGGCAAGTCAAAGAAGAAGGAATCACCATTATATCACAATTTATTTGCGAAGAGTGCGAATGTGAAATGGTGCATACAAATGCCGAAGACGCCAAATACCATTATTTTATCCATCAGATGAGACAAATCAATTTACAGACCAACGCGTAAGCAGGTATTTTGTACAGGGGGACAGCGGGAAGCTGTCCCTTTTTTGCATAGAAAAAGGTTATAAGTATGTAAAAGCTGCGGTGACTCAGCCGCCCCTGGTTCGCAAGAGAAACAATTGATACATCTGGCCTGGCTACCACGAATGTACGTTGGTAGACGTTACTTTTCAAGCTGTTGCGTAAATTGTGCATTTATCTAAGTAAATGACCCACTATTTCTAGTGACTTTACACGGTGACCGTTAGCCGGATGATTCAATATGCGATAAAATAGGGTAGAGATTGAAACCGGAAGGGATTATGGCTGGGGATGAAAAAGCAACATGTGAACAAGGAACGTGCACCTGTATACGAGATGATGCAGGAGATGAAAGATCAAGCCTATTCTTCATTTCATGTACCCGGACATAAAAAAGGACAAGCCTATACCGAGTCCGGGGGAGCCGGATTTCTGCAGGATGTGCTGCAGGCGGATTTGACCGAAATCACAGGGACAGACGATCTGCATCACCCGGAGGGCGTGATCCGGGAGGCGCAAGCCCTGGCGGCGGATTGTTTTGGAGCCGAGGAGAGCTTCTTCCTGGTCGGCGGGAGTACATCCGGAAATATAGCGCTGATTCTGACGGTCTGCAGCAAGCCGGGGGATCTGCTGATTGTCCAGCGGAATGTCCATAAATCGGTGATCCATGGACTGATGCTGGCGGGGGCGAAGGCGGTCTTTATCCAGCCGGAGCCCGATCCGGTCAGCGGACTGGCAGTAGCCCCGTCCGCAGAGACCGTCACCGCCGCCTTGGCCGCCTATCCGCAGGCCAAGGGCGTGTTGGTCACCATGCCGAACTATTACGGCATGGGCAGCGACTTGGCGCCGCTTGCGAAGGCGTGCCACCAGCACGGGGTACCGCTGCTGGTGGACGAGGCGCACGGCGCCCATTACGGGCAGCATCCGCGGCTGCCCGGAAGTGCCTTGGCCAGCGGAGCAGACGGCGTCGTTCAGTCGACGCACAAAATGCTGGCCGCGCTCACCATGGGAGCCATGTTGCACGTCCAAGGGCCGCGGATCGACCGCGGCCTGCTCCGCCAGCGGCTCGCCATGGTGCAGAGCTCGAGCCCATCGTACCCGATTATGGGCTCGCTGGACCTGGCCCGGCGCCTGCTGCATGTGCAGGGCGCCGGCGCCTTCACGGCGGGGCTCGCCGCCGTGGACGCCCTGGTGCGCGGCCTGGCGGAGCTGCCGCGCTTCAAGCTGCTGCACCCGCAGGGGCAGCAGCCCCAAGACGCCGCCGGCGCCGCATCGGCGGGCAGCACTGCGCAGGCGGCCATCCGCCCTCCGGCAGCCGCATACACCACGCAGGACCCCTTCAAGGTCGTCATTTATGACGACACCGGCGTCCTGAGCGGATATGAGCTGCAGGAGCGGCTTGAGGCGTATGGCTGCGTACCGGAGATGAGCGATGACCGATACGTGGTCTTGGTATATAGCTTGGGGTCCACCGAGGAAGACACCCGTCACCTTCTGGATGCCCTCCGGCATATAACTGTAGAGAAGGCGGACGCCCAGAACTCAGCAGATGCCTCACCGGCAGTTGAAAGCCGCCATTCCGTTCAGACGGAGGCGGAAAAAGATTCAAGTCTAACGGGAGCGTCCAGCCTGCCCAAGACGCAAGGCAGCCCTGCCGAATTTTCCACGTGGAACATTTTAGCTCAGGCCACCGTCTCAGAGCCTATTCCATTCGGCCTGCAGCCCATACCTGCTGAAGATACCGAAACGGTCTCTCTTCGGGAGTGCGCGGACAGAACCGCCGCAGAAATGATTATTCCGTATCCTCCGGGAATCCCGTTACTGTATCCGGGAGAGCGGATCACCGAGGATACGGCAGCAAGGCTTCGCGTCCTGTCCAATGCGGGAGCGAAGTGCCAGGGGGCGGCAGATCCGAATCTACGAACTATTATTGTATATAAGAAAAACAGAAAGCAGGGAAGCCATTTATGACTGGTCCAGGAGCATTTATTACGCTGGAAGGAGGCGAAGGGTCCGGGAAGACAACCGTGATCGGAAAAATTGGTGAATATTTTAACCGGCTCGCCATCCCCTATATGATGACCCGAGAGCCGGGAGGTATTGAAATTGCCGAGAAGATTCGGGAAATTATATTGAATCCGTCCCATACGGCCATGGATGCCCGAACCGAAGCGCTTCTGTATGCTGCTTCAAGAAGACAGCACCTTGCTGAAAAGGTGGAGCCTGCCCTGGAGAAAGGCCTCACGGTGATCTGCGACCGATTCGTCGACAGCAGCCTGGTTTATCAAGGATATGCCCGCGGACTTGGCATGGATGAAGTGTGGGCCATTAATCAATTCGCCATTCATGACCGGATGCCGGATCTCACCTTTTATTTGGATATCGAGCCGGAAACCGGACTGCAGCGGATTGCGGCAAATCAGGGACGCGAGGTCAACCGCCTGGATCTTGAAGGTTTATCTTTTCATCAGAAGGTACGGGAAGGTTATCATATCATCGCATCCCGTTATCCGGAGCGCATCGTCGTCATTGATGCTTCCAAAGAGCAGTCTGTCGTGGAACAGGATATCATCCGTGTGCTTCAGGAGCGATTTTAAAGGATTTTTGAGGATCTTTGTCAAATAAGTACAGTAGCAGCCTGCAGCTATATAGAATGAACTAAATTAATGATGCAAATGTGGACATCAATGTTAGTTTATTAGATTATTACATCTTACTTTGGTTCAATCTATATGGATGGGCAGGTCTAAATAAGCGAGGAGGGAATGCAAGATGAAACTGATCGTTGCGATTGTACAGGATAAGGACAGCAACCGTTTGTCGGCAGGTCTGGTCAAGGCGAACTTCCGGGCGACGAAACTGGCGAGTACCGGCGGGTTCTTGCGGGCAGGTAACACCACATTTATGATCGGGGTGGATGACAGCCAGGTTGAAGCCGTGATGAACGTCATCCGCAGCAGCTGTAAGGTTCGGGAACAGCTCGTCACTCCCGTAACCCCGATGAGCGGTACGACCGATTCATATTTGCCGCTCCCCGTAGAGGTTCAAGTCGGCGGTGCTACCGTGTTCGTTCTGCCGGTTGACCGTTTCGAACATTTTTAAGGCAGGAGATATCCATTGAAGATTAATCCGGGGTTCAGACCCCTAAAGAGCGATTTGCAGATTAACGAGGGCAATGCGAAGCAGATTCAGCCCAAATCGTTTTCCGATATCATGCAGCAGCACGGCGAGAAGGTTTCACAGGAGGAGCTTGACCGCCGGTTTAAAGAGATTCAGATGCAGGGAGACCGCCTCGCTAGATCGATGACAATCCGCGAGTTGAAGGCCTACCGTATGCTGGTCAAACGGTTTCTGGAGGATACGGTCCGCCGTGGAGTCCGGATGAAGGAAGCTCGTGGCTGGGACCGCAGAGGCCGGGGCAAGCGCTACAATCTGATTGATGAAATCGACTCGGCCCTTTTGGGACTGGCCGACGATATGCTGGAGAGCGAACAGGGGAAAATCGAGCTGCTGCAGCGTATTGGGGAAATCCGCGGTATGCTGATCAATTTGATGTTCTGACAGATTAGAAGAAATAGGAATAGGTAAAGCCCATTGTACATGATAAACTATAGGTATAGATAGAATGCCGTATTGTAACATCGATGCGCCGGCCAGGCGATCCGTCTTCCGGTCCATCGATATTGGGAAGAGAGGAAATATGTCTTTTGCAGATATTGCGGGTCAGGATGCGGCAAAGCAAATGCTGCAAAACGCCCTTCGCCGAAACTCCGTCAGCCATGCTTATATATTCAGCGGTCCAGCGGGGAGCGGGCAGATGAAGACGGCCCGGACGTTTGCCCAAGCACTCTTCTGTACTACGCTTGAGGACGACGCCTGCGGACAATGCCTCGAATGCCGCAAAGTGGAACACGGCAATCACCCCGATCTTCATCTCCTTGTTCCGGATGGATCGTCTATCAAAATCGACCAGATCCGCGACTTACAGCGGGTCTTTTCCTATCGCTCGGAATCAAAGAATCCGAAGGTATATATTATCGACCAGGCTGATACGATGACCGTGCAGGCGGCCAATAGCCTGCTGAAGTTTCTGGAGGAGCCGCCCATTCCGGCCGTGGCGATTTTGATTACGGAGAATGGACAGGCTCTGCTCCCAACGATTCAGTCGCGCGCGCAGCTGGTGCCTTTTACCCCGCTCAGCCCCGGGTTGATGCTGCAGACGCTGGTGGATGAAGGATACCCTTCACCGCTTGCCAGATGCGCCGTTCACCTATCGTCGGGACTGGACGGATGCCGCGAGCTGATGGAGCAGAATTGGTTTGCAGAAATTAGAAACGTAGTGTTACAATTAGGGAAGGAAGCTCTAGGCCGCGGCAGCTCCGCTCTGGTGACCGCAGGGCAGAAGGTGTTCAAAGCCGGGTTATCCGATCACTTGGATACACTGCTTAATTTGTTTCATTTGTGGTTCAAAGATATGCTTCACGTCCAGTACGGTAAGCACGAAAGTATCGTTTTCATAGATCAGTTGGACTTTTTGTCTACACATGCTTTAACCCGCAGCACGGCACAATGGGTCTCCTATATGGATTTAGCCGCAGAATGCAGGAAAAAATTGCGCTACAATGTGAATAGCCAACTCTGTCTTGAACAGTTTTTAATCGGTTTGGAAGGATAGCTTCAAGGCTAGCCAATGGTCTCTGGCATATAAGGGGGTTAGTTTTTGTACAGTGTAGTGGGTGTCCGTTTTAAAAAGGCGGGCAAAATTTATTATTTCGATCCGCTCGATTTCCCGATTGAGAAGGATAACAGCGTTATCGTCGAAACGGCGCGCGGTATCGAATACGGCAAGGTTGTCGTTGGAAAAAAAGAGGTGCAGGAATCCGATGTGGTCCTCCCGCTGAAGAAGGTCATCCGGATCGCCGGTGATTCTGACGCACGGGTTGTGGAAGAGAACAAGCAGGCCGCCAAGGATGCTTTTGCCACCTGTTTAAATAAAATCCGCGATCACGGCCTCAAGATGAAGCTGGTGGATGTGGAATTTACGTTTGACCGAAATAAAATTATATTTTATTTTACGGCTGAGGGAAGAGTGGATTTTCGCGAGCTCGTCAAGGATCTGGCCGGTATTTTCCGGACGCGGATCGAGCTTAGACAAATTGGTGTGCGTGACGAAGCCAAGATGCTGGGCGGTATCGGCCCATGCGGTCGCATCCTTTGCTGTTCGTCCTGGCTCGGCGATTTCGAGCCTGTATCCATCAAGATGGCTAAAGACCAGAGCTTGTCGCTGAATCCGACCAAAATTTCCGGTTTGTGCGGAAGACTCATGTGCTGTCTGAAATATGAGCATGATAATTATGAAAGTGTGAAGGAAGAGCTGCCATCAGTAGGCAAAATCGTCATCACATCGTTGGGAGAAGGCAAAGTGGTCGGTATCAATGCCGGCAGCCGAAGCGTCCATGTCCAGCTGTTTGAAATCAGCAAGGTCAAGGAACTGCCATTGGATGATGTTGTCATCAAGTAAACCGTAGAGGTTACTTTCGGGGTGGAAACTTGGAAAAGAAAAATATTTTTGCACACATTCAAGAGATGGAAACACAAATGGAGCAGGTTCACAGTGATCTGGGTGAAATGAAGCTTCTCATCAAAGAGCTGCTGGAGGAAAACAACCGCCTGAGCCTGGAGAATGAGCAGCTGCGCAAAATATTAAAAGGAGCCATACCGGAGGAAGGATCCCCGCTGCCACAACCGGCCCATGCCACAGCAGAGCAGGAGCATGAGATCGAGGACGTGGTGGGGGAAGGATACGACAACCTCGCGAGGCTGTATCACGAAGGTTTCCATATATGCAACGTCTATTATGGACATTTGCGCACAGAAGGCGATTGCCTTTTCTGCCTGTCTTTTCTGAATAAATGAAGCCGTAGGATAACTCCCTACGGTTTTTTTTCAATGTTTTTATGGTTTACAATAGTTTTATGTAAAGTACCAAGGAAGGTTACCCTATGCTGCAGAGAAGGAAAATGAAGAATGAAAATTGATAAATCACAGGTAAGCCTGCGGCCGACGGAACGTCTCGACGATCTGCTGACGCATGATTTGCATATTATCCAAAGCGACGAAGTGTTCAGCTTTTCCATGGATGCGGTACTTCTGGCACGCTTCGCGGGAATTCCGGCCAAGGGGAGAGTGCTCGACCTGTGTACGGGCAACGGTGTCATTCCGATGCTGCTCACCACCCGTACTGCGGCGGCCATCGAAGGTATTGAAATTCAGCCCCGTCTGGCGGACATGGCCCGGCGGAGCGTGGAGCTGAACGGCTTGAATGACCGGGTTCTCATCCGCGAAGGCGATTTGCGGGAGTTGCACAAGGAGACCGGGCACGGCGTATATGACGCCATTACAGTCAATCCGCCCTATATGGCGCTGAACGGCAGCGATATCAAGCTGAATCCTCACCAGGCGATCGCCCGCCATGAAATCAGCTGCACCCTGGAAGAGGTTATTCAGACCTGCTTCAGATTGGTCAAGCCCGGAGGGAAAGTCAGCATGGTTCATAAGCCGCAGCGGCTTGCAGACATTATATCACTGATGCGGCAGCATCGGCTGGAGCCGAAACGGATTCGCTTTGTTCATCCGAGGGCCCACTTGGAGGCGAATATGGTGCTGGTCGAGGCAATGAGGGAAGGCAAGCCGGAGGTGCGGTTGCTGCCGCCACTCATTGTATATAATGAGAATAACAGCTACTGCCCCGAAATTCTGGATATTTATTATGGAGCTAAAGAGGGAAAAGAATGAGTCTGAGCATACAAAGCAGTTTTCAGGAAAAAGAAGAGGGCGCGCCGGGTTCGTTATACCTGGTGGCCACGCCCATCGGCAATTTGGAGGACATGACGTTTCGGGCGGTAAACACGCTAAAGGCCTGTGACATCATCGCCGCAGAGGATACAAGGCAGACGCGCAAGCTGCTCACCCATTTCGACATTTCCCCGTCTATGTTGTTCAGCTATCATGAGCATAATAAGGCGGCAAGCGGACCCGAATTAATACGCTATATAATAGAAGGAAAAAATTTGGCTCTTGTCAGCGATGCCGGTCTGCCGGCGATTTCCGACCCCGGGGCCGACCTCGTCCAGCTGGCGTTGGAACAAGGAATTCCCGTTATTCCGGTCCCGGGTGCCAATGCTGCGTTATCCTCCCTGATCGTGTCGGGACTTCCGACCGAGCGCTTTACGTTTATCGGTTTTCTTCCCCGGGAACGCAAAGAGATTCAAGCGGTGCTGGAGCCGCTGCAGGCGGCATCCGGAACGCTGCTGTTTTACGAATCGCCTCATCGGGTAATGAAGACACTCAAGGCCATCCTTGAAATTCTCGGCAATCGGAGAATTGTGCTCGCCCGTGAACTGACCAAGCGATATGAGGAGTTTGTCAGGGGAACCATTGAAGAATGCCTCGAGTATCTGGAGGAGCATGCTCCGCTTGGCGAATACTGCCTCGTACTGGAAGGCGCGGATCCGAAGGAGGAGCAGAAGCAGCGGAATGCTTGGTGGCAGGAGCTGACGGTGGAAGAGCATGTGGAGCATTACGAAGGGGAAGGGTTGCCAAGGAAAGACGCCATGAAGAAGGCGGCCGCCGACCGTGGTGTTTCCAAAAGAGATGTGTATAACGCGCTATTGTAATAAATGCAGTGGTGAAGGAGCAATAGGTAGAAGAGAGTAATTTGGTGGGTAAACCACATTTTTGAAAAGACAGTCGCCTTTTATAGGGATGAAAGTTTTTCCGAGGTTAGGGAATTTGTGGCAAAATGGAAGCAGCCGGAGTTAGGATGCATCGTGCGGCTGCTTCTCTTCTCCTTGTAGCGGTCATCCCGCCGACAATCAAAAAAAATGCCTCCCACGGCCGGGTTCTAAGCCGAGGAGACACCAAGGAGATATGAAAAAGGTTAGAATTAACAATTTGAATTACTCTTATTATATACTAAAAATCTTAATTTGTCACAGGTGTTGGGATTTCTGATATGCAATCGTGACAAACAATTTTTCCTTTGAAGTAAGTAACATTCTCAGCATTGCCGCAGAAGATGCAGGCCGGTTCGTATTTCTTGAGCATAATACGTTCTCCGTCCACGTAAATCTCAAGTGCGTCTTTCTCTCCAATGCCCAAGGTACGGCGCAGTTCAATGGGGATAACTACCCGACCCAGTTCGTCTACCTTTCTTACAATACCAGTTGATTTCATCATAACTGATCATTGCTCCTCTCGCCATAGTTTTAAAATGTCATAATTCGACAACGTTCTCTCTTTAATGATATCAATAATACCAACGATTCCCAAAACAGTCAACCAGTAAATTTGGTTCAATAACCTTACAAATAGCATAACAGCTAGGAAATCACTCATATCAGGATTCTTTTCCAATTATATCGCCTTGGTAGTATAATGTCGATTTGGAAAACCTTAATTCTGCTTATTTCGACATGTATCGACATCAATTGTCAAAAATATTTCAAAATTAAAACACTTAACAACCCGAATTTCACAAAATGAATGGAGTTGACCTGAACATGAACCCACTAAGTGAGGAAAAAGTCTTTAAAGATCCGGTTCACAATTATATTCACGTCCAGGACTCCACGATTTGGAGGCTTATTAATACGACCGAATTTCAGCGCTTGCGGCGGATCCGGCAGCTTGGAACCTCGTATTTGACGTTTCATGGAGCGGAGCACAGCCGTTTCTCCCATTCTTTAGGGGTATATGAGATTACACGGCGGATTATTTCGCAATTTGAGCGCAGTGGATATCCGGATTGGCCAAAAGAAGAGAGGCTGCTGACGCTGTGTGCGGCGCTGCTGCACGACCTGGGACACGGCCCCTTTTCCCATTCGATTGAAGAAGCCTTTCATATGAATCATGAAGACTGGACTCGCCGGATTGTCACCGGAGATACGGAAGTGAATGATATTCTGAGCGAGATTGCCCCGGACTTCCCGGACAAGGTATCCGCCGTCATCGCGAAGACCTATGATAAACCGATTGTAGTGAACCTCGTTTCGAGCCCCTTGGATGCCGACCGGATGGATTACCTGCTTCGGGATGCTTATTACACCGGGGTGAACTACGGCACGATTGATATTGACCGTATTTTACGGATGCTCCGTCCTTACCAGGGCAGAGTGGTGGTCAAAGAGTCCGGGATGCATGCCGTGGAGGATTATTTAATGTCCAGGTACCAGATGTACTGGCAGGTCTACTTCCATCCGGTAACCCGCAGTTCAGAAATTATTTTGCGCCAAATTTTCCGGCGGGCCAAGGAGCTGTACCAGGATGGTTATCCTTTTGGCTTTATGGTCGAGCCGCTGCCGCAGCTCTTTGAAGACAAACTGGACGTGCAAGCTTATCTGAAGCTGGACGAGGCGCTGATTCAAACGGCCTTCCTTCAGTGGTCCTATGAGGACGACCGCATACTCAGCGAGCTGTGCACCCGATTTATGCACCGCAAACTGTATAAATATGTAGAAATGGACTCCGTCGATTTGGAAATGATCGATGAAATCCGCCGGGAGTTTGGACAAGCCGGAATGAACCCGGAATATGATCTGGAGATTGATTTTCCGACCGATCTTCCTTACGATGTATTTCGTCCGGGTGACGAGTCGAGCCAGAAACAGATCCTGCTGCTCGACCGCCAGGAGCAGCTGCGGGAAATATCCGAGGTGTCGGATATTGTCCGGTCCATCAGCGGCATTCACCGCGGGAAATATCACTTGTATTATCCGGAAGATAAACTGGAAAAGGCGATAACCGATCTTTCTCCTTCGATTTCCCGCATTTTCAAGCTTTAATGACAAAATACCGTACGAAAGTGAACCTGTGGTACCGACAAGAAAGGAGTTCAAATTCATGGAACTGTTCGACACGCATACCCATCTGGATGCGCAACAATTCGACGAGGACCGGGGGCGGGTCATTGACAATGCCGTACAAGCCGGTGTAACCCGGATGATCAACGTTGGTTTTAACCGGGAGACGATTCCATCGACGATGAAGCTGGTGGAAACGTATGATTTTATATATGCGGCCATAGGCTGGCATCCGCAGGACGCCGTTTTTATGCAGGAAGGCGATCTGGAGTGGATTGCATCCTTATGCAGTCACCCCAAGGTGGTGGCCATCGGTGAAATTGGTCTGGATTACTACTGGGACACCTCGCCGAAGGACGTGCAGCACCGGGTCCTCCGCCAGCAGATCGGACTGGCCCGAGAGCTCAACATGCCGATTGTTATACATAACCGGGACGCCCATGAGGATATTGTGAAAATATTACGGGAAGAGAAGGCCGGCGAGGTCGGCGGTGTCATGCATTCGTTCTCGGGGAGCTGGGAAACCGCGAAGCTGTGCCTGAATATGGGCTTCCATCTTTCGTTTGGCGGACCTATTACGTTCAAGAATGCCAGAGTCCCCAAAGAGGTCCTGGCTCAGGTTCCGATGGACAGGCTGCTCATCGAAACGGACTCTCCTTATCTCACGCCACACCCTTTCCGAGGGAAGAGAAACGAGTCGGCAAACGTCCGTCTGGTCGCTGAAGCGGCAGCCCAGATTAAGGGGGTTGACCTGGAGGAAATTGCCCAGATTACCACCCAAAATGGGCTGGAACGATTTGGAATTGTGTGAAATCGGGAGAAAAACAGCCGAAAAAATGAGCATGAGCGAATGATTAAAGAATTTTAACAAACAAAACGCCGAATATTACATTTTTTTAACCACTTTTTCAAATAAACGTGGTTGATTACCGCTTTACAACATGCATCAAAACAGGATATCATCTTTTCAGTGAATCATTGAGCTGTCGTTAAGGTCTTACCTTCGCAGCTTCATGAACCAGTCTCGCTGAGTCTCCCGCATGGGAGAACGGGGGAACCAATACTGGAGCGGGGCATGACAGACCGGAAGCGGTCCGGTGCTCGCAAACGTATTTGATTTCTTTTTTGGGTCTCTGGGGTGAATTGAACGGCTTTACGCCATGAGCGTAAGGACGCGAATAGGGCGGCTCTCTTTCGCCCGAACCCGACAGCTAACCCCGTAAGCGGATAAAGAGAGGTACCCTCGTGCATGACAATTCCGATATTCAGACATCCGGAAGCCACGAAAGAGTCCTCGTAAGCTCTTTTCTATCGGCTTCTTTTGTTTTGAATAAAGGAGAGGCAGTCATCATACTGTTGTATAACAGGAGGTGACAAATCATGATGGAGAGATTGGTTCATGGTGCAAGAACGCATGCTTTCTGTGGGTTCTTGTAAAAAATTGAGTATAGTCGCGTCAAATACAATCATGCATAACTCTAGACGGCGAGGCTATGAAGGAGGATCGAGAAAGTGGGCGTTTTCCAACCAGAGAAGACCCATGATTCAAAAATCTCCAGCATGTCTTACGCATTGCGATGGAAGCATGAGAATTTGCGCCAGATCTCCACTGCAGCTATCGTTTCAATCGCGGTTACCCTGATGATCTTGCTGCTCGTGTACAGTCAATCGCGAAAACAAGTTTATTTGGTAGTAGACGGTCAAATGAAATCTGTACAGACCAATACATCTTTACTTCAAGAAATGCTGGATGAGCAGGAAATCAGTCTGAAACCCGAGGACCAAATATCGATGCCGCTGAGCGGGGCTATATCCGACGGCGACAAGGTCGTGATCGACCGCGCGAGTCCTGTGAAGGTGACGGCTGATGGTGCAACGAAGCATTTGTATACAACGGCCAAAACGGTCGGCGACGTGCTGAAAGAAACCGGCGTCAAAGTCAAGGAAACAGACATTGTCACTCCGGCTGTCGAAACGGCGGTCTCCACCAACACGGACATCCGGATCGTCCGGATGAACAAACAAGTGATACAGCGTCATGAATCCCTCCCCTTCCGGGTGGTCAAAACCTCCGACCCCAGCATTTATAAAGGCGAGTCGCGGGTGATTCAGCAGGGATCTCCTGGCGTCATGGTGCAGTACATTGAGAAGAAGTACAAAGACGGCAAGCTGGTGTCCATGAAAATGGTGGGCAAAAAAGTGCAGACGGTGACCAAGGATAAGGTCATAGCCGTCGGCACGAAGAAAAAGCCTGTTCCCGTAGTGACCGAAGTCAAAACAGCCGTTGCCAAAGCTTCTTCTACCCCTGCCAAGGTGAAGAAGGTCAGCAGCAGCAGTAACAACCGGGTCAGCAAGGCCGGCGTTGACTTTTCCTACAAGAAGCTGATCAAAGTCTCCATGACCGCTTATTCGTCTGGCGAGTCCGGAGTCGGCACACGCACCGCCACAGGAACACGTGTCACGGAAGGCCGCACGATTGCGGTTGATCCAAGCGTCATTCCTTTGGGATGGTGGGTTTACATTGAAGGTGTTGGCTTCCGTCGTGCGGAAGACACAGGCGGAGCCATTAAGGGAAATAAAATCGATATATACTACGATTCCGTCCAGCAGGCACGCAACTTTGGCCGTAAATCCGGCCTTAAGGTATACGTGATCGGTCCGGTCAAACCGGAGCTGAACTAATTTCGTTTTACTTTGCCATTCTAATGTTATAGTATTATGATCATGAAAATGTCATGCTAAAGAAGAGGAGCTTTCCTCTTCTTTTTGTTGTTAATTTACAGCAGTTTGTCTATACCGGGACCCCGCAAAGTACCTGAACAGGCATCACGGTTTATGCCACTTGCAGGGACTTGGCTGTCCGGCGGCATTGACGGGTATAATGTACTCGAAAGGAAGACAGGAAATCATGATTAAAGAAGTCATTGTGGTGGAAGGCCGGGATGATACCGTGGCCGTGAAGCGGGCGGTGGATGCCGATACGATCGAGACGGGCGGCTCCGCCATCAATGCGCGTATACTCCAGCGGATCGCGCTGGCTCAGGAGCGGCGGGGGGTCATTGTGCTGACGGACCCGGATCACGCCGGCGAAAGAATCCGCAAAATCATTTCGGCCAAGGTGCCTGGCTGCAAGCATGCGTTTATCCCGGAGGCCGATGCAACCCGCAAGGGGGATATCGGTGTGGAGAACGCCTCGCCTGCGGCGATCCGCAGAGCCTTGGAGCGGGTTCACACCTCTTATGAGGGGGCGGAAAGCCAGATCGACATGGAGGACCTGATGGAGGCGGGGCTGCTGGTGCACCCGGATGCCGCCGCCCGGCGGATGGCGATGGGCAACCTCCTCGGTATCGGCTACTGCAACGGCAAGCAATTTTATAAGCGACTCGCCATATTTCAAATATCCCGCGAAGAATTTGCGGATGCGCTTGCCCGTATCGAAGATGAAGGAGGCCGGACAACGTGAACGGCATGGACGACATCGCCACACCAAGGCGAACCAAAGAAATCATCCAGCGCCACGGCTTTTCATTCAAGAAGAGCCTGGGGCAAAATTTTTTGATCGACCAAAATATTTTAAATAAAATCGTGGACGCGGCCGGACTTGATTCCACCAAGGGTGCCCTAGAGATCGGTCCTGGTATCGGCGCCCTGACCGAAAAGCTGGCCCAGCAGGCAGGGGCCGTCACGGCGGTTGAGATCGACCAGAGGCTGATTCCGATCCTCGAGGAGGTTCTCGCCCCATACCCCGGCGTAAAGGTACATCATGGGGATGTACTGAAGACGGACCTCGCTGCGTTGTTTAAGAGCAATTTTGCCGGCGTATCCAAAGTCAGCGTCGTGGCCAACCTTCCGTACTATGTGACGACGCCGATCTTGATGAAGCTGCTGGAGGAGCGGCTCCCGCTGGAGAACATCGTCGTGATGATTCAGAAGGAGGTGGCAGACCGGATGGCCGCCCGGCCGGGCACGAAGGATTACGGCAGCCTGAGCATTGCCGTGCAGTATTACAGCGTGCCGGAGCTGGTGTGTATCGTGCCGAAGACGGTATTCATTCCACAGCCGAACGTTGAATCGGCCGTGATCCGTCTGGCCGTGCGGGAACAGCCGCCGGTTGTGGTTGACGATGAGCGGCATTTCTTCGAGGTGGTACAAGCATCGTTCGCTCAGCGGCGGAAGACGATATCAAACAATCTGAAGAGCCGCTTCTTCCCCAATGAGGGACGGGAGCGTCTGGATCAGCTGCTGCAGGCAGCTGGAATCGACCCGTCCCGCCGCGGCGAGACGCTCAGCATTGAGGAATATGCCGTGCTAAGCAACCTGCTGCGGAAGGAAGGCATCGGCTTAAATTAAACAAAAGATGAACCAATAGGGGGATTCGCCCATACCATGGGGTAGGGGTGATGTTCATGAATATTGGAGACCTGGTCGTGCGCAGATCCTACGGCGGCGATATCGCGTTCCGCGTCGAGGATTTGCGCAGGGACGAAGCGGTGATTAAGGGAACAGAGTTCAGACTTCTGGCGGATTCTCCGCTCGATGATCTGGTAAGGGTTCCTTATGCGCCGGTAAGCGAAAAAACCGAGAAAGCAAATATTAGAGCAAACGAGTCGCTCAGTTTATTGAAACGTCACCGTCAGGAGCAGACCCAGCGGAATCAGGCCACCTTGAGCGGAAGCGGGGAATGGGGAACAGCTGAGCCGGCTTATTTCGAAGTCCCCGGGAAGGTGCTTCATCTGGATGGAGATCCGAATTATTTGAAAAAGAGCCTGAGCCTGTATGAGCAGCTTCGGGTTCCGGCCGAGGGCCATTATGTGAATGAGGCCGGGATGGCGGACGCCCTGTACCGGCTGCTGCCTCGGGTCCGGCCGGATATCGTGGTGATCACGGGACATGACGGCGTACTGAAGCATCGCCAGAATCATGATTTGTACAGCTTGAACAGCTATAAAAACTCGCAAAACTTCGTCAGGGCGATTCAGGTCGCGCGCCAGTTTGAGCGCCATTACGATCAGATGACGATTATCGCCGGCGCATGCCAGTCGCACTTTGAGGCACTGCTGCAGGCTGGAGCCAACTTTGCCAGCTCCCCGGGGCGCATCTTGATTCATGCCCTGGATCCGGTATATGTTGCCGCCAAGGCGTCGTTTACATCGGTTAGAGATACGATCAATATGACGGATGTGCTTCACAATACGATCAGCGGCACGCAGGGCGTCGGGGGCATTGAAACCCGCGGGAGCTACCGGATCGGCCTGCCCCGGCTGAACGACTTAACCAAGCTTAAAGTGACGCCGTCGGCCATTTAACATGTCCGGAAATGCCATGCAAAGCTCTTGACCTGACAGTATAACGAAATGCAGGAACCGTAATCTGCCGGCGGATTGCGGTTTTTTGTTGTTATCCGGGTGTAAGCAGAAATGAGCTGGGGTTCCGAAAAAAAATTCGTTGACAACATAAAATTGATGCTGATATAATTATTGTTTTGATTTGACAAAACTCTCTTTTCGAGTTATAATGGACAAGGAAAGAGGTGGTCGTCGACAATGGCTAAAAATACGCTGTTGGAAATCAAACGCAATCTCGAAGCTCACGTGGGTCAGAAGATTTCGCTTCGGGCTAACGGTGGTCGTCGCAAGACCGTCGAGCGTACTGGTGTTTTGGAAGAAACGTACCCATCTGTTTTTATTGTGAAATTGGATCAAGAGCATCAAACCTTTAAACGTGTTTCATACAGCTATGCCGATATTCTTACGGAATCCGTGGAGGTTATTATTTGCGATGATAATACCGGCACCCGGATCGAGTTGGAGAAAGCGTAACTTTAATGACAAAACAGCCTTCCTGATGGAGGGCTGTTTTTAGTTGGCAGGGGGATATGGAATGAGGAGCGGCCGGGAGCGGGATAATACTTATGGCAGCAGCCTAATTCCGATGGAACCAAAGGAGGATGTTCATGAGCCGCAGACGCCGCAGTGTCATGTCGGATGAGCTGAAGAATGAGTTGGCTAAGGATTTGGGATTTTACGAAACTGTCCAACAGGAAGGCTGGGGAGGTATTAAGGCCAAGGATGCGGGCAACATGGTAAAAAGAGCGATCCAGCTTGCCGAACAGGCCGCCGCACGTAAATCCTGATTCACACCAGCAATGCCGGCGGAGGCCTCCCAAGCGGGAGGTTCTCCGTTTTTTGAATTAAAGGCTGTGTCCGCTCCGCCCTTTGTCTGTAAACGGAAAATGACTTGACTGGTTCAGTTTGATATAATGATTTGAAGTTGCAGATTTCTGGATTGAACCCAAGAGAAAAAAAGCTTGAGGTGCATTCCAGGTTTCTGGATTGAGCCCAAGAGAAAAAATGCTTGAGGTGCAATCCAGGTTTCGGATTGAGCCCAAGGATTCGAAGCGGCTTGTGTCAATCCAGATAGAGGGAATCTTGAGGGTGGGTGAACGCCTTGAAAATTTACGAAAAAGCACCGGCCAAAATCAATTTGATGCTGGATGTATTACATAAACGGCCAGACGGGTACCATGAGGTGGAAATGGTTATGACGATGGTCGACCTGGCGGACCGGCTGGAGATGTCGGCTTTGCCCCGGGATACGATTATTATTTCAAGCCAGGCGGGATACATACCGTTGGATGAGAAGAATTTGGCGTTTCAGGCCGCAAGGCTGATTAAGGACCGGTACGACGTCAAGAGCGGTGTGCATATCCATCTGGATAAGAAGATCCCCGTAGCAGCAGGTCTGGCCGGAGGAAGCAGCGACGCCGCCGCCACTCTGCGTGGTCTGAACCGGCTGTGGGATTTGAACATTCCGATAGAGGAGCTGCAGAAGCTGGGTGCGGAGCTCGGATCGGATGTTCCGTTCTGCGTGACTGGAGGTACCGCTCTGGCGACAGGGCGGGGTGAAAAGCTGACGCCTGTGGCGAATCCGCTGCAGTGCTGGGTGATTTTGGCCAAACCGCCGATTAACGTATCGACCGCGGAGGTCTACGGCAAGTTCAGAGCGGCGCAGGTCAAGGAACATCCATCGGCCCAAGGCATGATCCGTGCGATCGAAGCGGGAGACTTTCATGGCGTATGCACCCGCCTGGGGAACGTGCTGGAGGATGTGACGCTGAGGCTGCATCCCGAAGTGCAGCAGCTGAAGGAAGGGATGCTGCGTCTTGGCGCAGACGGGGCTTTGATGTCGGGCAGCGGGCCGACCGTATTCGGCCTGGTGTACAAGGAATCGAAGGTGGCACGAATCTATAACGGGCTGCGGGGCTTTTGCAAAGAAGTGTATGCGGTGCGCCTATTGACCTAACTTCGCCAACCATGTTGTACAAATCCGTACAAAAATGATATATTCTTACTATAATATTCGGATTTTCTGGGTGATTTTGCTTTAGATTCCGATGAATACAGCGATAGCGAGGAGTATTTCGTGAAAAAATTAAAGCGAAGCGCGCGTTTGGTGGAGATGACGCAGTATCTTTTGTCCAGACCGCATACATTGATCCCGCTCACCACATTTGCCGATAGATACGGAGCCGCCAAGTCTTCGATCAGCGAAGATTTGGTTATTATCAAGGAAGTGTTTGAGGAGGAAGGCATCGGGGACCTGCTGACGCTGGCCGGGGCCGCCGGAGGCGTGAAATATATTCCGAAAATGCCGAAGGAGCAGGCGCTGGTGTTTGCGAACGATCTTTGTTCCCAGCTTCAGCAGAAGGACCGGATTCTGCCCGGCGGGTATTTGTACATGTCCGATTTACTGGGACAGCCTTCTCTTATGAACGAGGCGGGAAAGATTTTTGCCACTGCATTCTCCGGCAAGGACATCGACGTGGTCATGACCGTGGAGACCAAAGGGATTCCGCTGGCTTATGCCACCGGGGCCCAGCTGAACCTGCCGGTTGTTCTCGTGCGCCGGGACCACCAGGTTACGGAAGGATCTGCCGTGAGCATCAATTACGTGTCGGGATCGCATAAGAGCATCCACACGATGTCCCTTTCGCGGCGGGCGCTGAAGGAAAAGTCGCGCGTCCTGATCGTGGACGATTTTATGAAGGCAGGCGGCACCATCCAGGGCATGGTAGATCTGCTGGCCGAATTTGATGCCGAAGTCGCAGGCGTAGGCGTATTGGTCGAGTCGGGAGCGGTGGAATCAGAGGAGCGGCTACTGCACGATTATGTGTCCCTGGCGACACTGACGGCGGTCGATCCAAAGACGAAAGAAATATTTGTGAGCCCCGGGAATTATTTTGACCCATCTTAACGTTGAAGAGGCCTGCGGATTTTGTCGATAAAAATATTTTATCGGCGAATAGTTCCGAAGTCTGTCGACACTCACATTCTTATAAAAAAATTCCTGATTTTAGGACATTTTGTTAACTTAAAAAAGAGGATTTCGCGCATGCTGTGTGGAATTATACACCAAGTCTCTGATGGAAAAAGGTGGTGAACACACACATGCAAATTACGGATGTCAGACTCCGCCGCGTTAACTCCGAGGGGAGAATGAAAGCAATCGCATCCATTACCATTGATAACGAATTTGTTGTTCATGACATTCGGGTCATCGATGGAAACAATGGAATGTTCGTTGCTATGCCGAGCAAACGCACTCCGGATGGAGAATTCCGCGACATTGCCCACCCAATCTCTTCCGGCACCCGGGAGAAGATTCAAACGGCCGTCCTGGCGGAATATGAACGCGCTGCCAGCGAAGAAGAAGTGATCGAGGAAGGCGCTTAAGTTTACAATTGGGGTTCAAGGAAAGGAGAGCCAGGACTATGGCTCTCTTTTCTTTTTGCTTATAATACGATATATTCAGTATTGAGCGAGTTCTAGAGTAGGAGGTCAAGATCCTTGAAAAGAATGGCGATTGTTCTTGCCGCAGGGCAGGGAAAACGAATGAAATCCAAATTATACAAAGTGCTTCATCCCGTCTGTGGCAAACCGATGGTTGGGCACGTCGTGGATACCGTCAAACAGGTGAACTGCGAACGGAGCATTGTCATCGTTGGCCACGGGGCAGAGGCTGTCCAATCTTATCTGGGTGAGGCCGCTGAATACGTGCTGCAGGAGCAGCAGCTTGGTACAGGCCATGCGGTGAAGCAGGCCAAAGCTTTACTGGGCTCGGAAGAAGGCTCAACCATTGTCATCTGCGGCGATACTCCGCTGGTCACGGCCGAGACACTGCAGGGACTGACGCAGCTGCATGAAAGCAACAACGCTGCCGCCACCGTACTGGTTGCTTATACGGACCAGCCGCAGGGTTACGGGCGCGTGATCCGCAGCGAGGACGGAAGCGTACTACGTATCGTTGAACAGAAGGACTGCACGCCGGAAGAGGATGCGGTTCGTGAAATCAATACAGGCACTTATGTTTTTGATAATGCGAAATTGTTTGCCGCTTTGGAGAAGGTAACGAACAACAACGTCCAGCAGGAATATTATTTAACGGACGTGATCGGGATTCTTGTAGGCGAGGGAGAAACCGTTCTCGGCTATGTGACCGACGACTACGCTGAGTCGATCGGCGTTAATGACCGCCGTGCACTTTCAGAGGCTGAAGGATTAATGCGGGAACGCATTAATATTCGTCATATGCTGAACGGCGTCACGATCATTGATCCCGCTTCAACGTATATCGGTGCCGACGTGACCATTGGAGCCGACTCCGTGATCTATCCCGGCACGGTACTGAAGGGAAAAACGGTTATCGGTGAAGATTGCGTGATCGGCCCGCAGAGCGATATCAGCGATTCCGTCATCGGCGACGGCGTGACGATCAAGCATTCGGTGCTGGATCAGGCAGAAGTGGGTTCTAGAACATCGGTAGGCCCGTATGCATATCTGCGTCCGAAATCCAAACTTGGAGAAGACGTCAAGATCGGCGATTTTGTGGAAGTGAAAAATGCAACGATCGATAACGGCTCCAAGGTTTCGCATCTAAGCTATGTCGGCGACGCGACGGTAGGCAAGAACGTCAATGTCGGCTGCGGTGCGATAACGGTCAACTACGATGGGTATAATAAGTTTATGACTGAAATTGAAGATGATGCTTTTATCGGCAGCAATGTGAATCTGGTGGCTCCGGTGAAAGTGGGCAAAGGAGCCTACGTAGTAGCGGGCTCGACGATTACCCAATCGGTTCCTGAAAATGACCTGGCCATCGCCAGAAAACGCCAGGAGAATAAACCGGGGTATGCCGAGAAAATTCGCTCCAAGGCCAAAGCCAAGAAGGAAAGCAAGCAGCAGGTTTAAACGTAAAGCGTCCCCGTCTTACCGGGGAGTGTGAGATACATGGTTTCAAGCGGCATGGAGGCAGGCCAGAATTTCAATGAACCAGCACGGAGGGTTTTAATTCTATGACTTATTGTGATTCGAAGTTAAAAATATTTACATGCAATTCCAATCCGAAGCTCGCACAGCAAATTGCGGATTATATCGGCATCCCCATGGGGGATTCGCATACGACCAGCTTCAGTGATGGTGAGATTCAGGTAAAATTATCGGAGAGCGTTCGCGGCTGCCACGTTTATGTCGTGCAGTCGACATGCGGTCCGGTAAATGACAATCTCATGGAACTGCTGATCATGGTCGATGCGCTGAAGCGTGCTTCTGCGAAGAGCATTAACGTCGTAATCCCTTATTATGGGTATGCGCGTCAAGACCGTAAGGCCCGTTCCCGTGACCCGATTACCGCTAAGCTGGTTGCGAATCTGATTGAGAAGGCGGGTGCCCACCGTGTCATCACGATGGACCTGCATGCGATGCAGATTCAAGGCTTCTTCGACATTCCGGTTGATCATCTGCTTGGGGTGCCGATTCTGGCCCAGTATTTCCGTTCCAAGCAAATCGAGAATCCGGTTGTTGTGTCTCCTGACCACGGTGGTGTGGTTCGTGCCAGAAAACTGGCTGATTTCCTGAATGCCCCGCTGGCCATCATTGATAAACGCCGTCCGGAACCGAACGTAAGTGAAGTCATGAACATCATTGGTCATATCGAAGGCAAAACGGCCATTTTGATCGATGACATTATCGACACGGCCGGCACGATCGTGCTTGGGGCCAATGCCCTGATGGAAGGCGGCGTCAAGGAAGTGTATGCTTGCTGTACGCATCCCGTCTTCTCCGGCCCGGCGATGGAACGCCTGGAGAATTCTCCGCTCAGTGAAGTCATCGTGACGGATACGATTCCGATTATGCATCCGGAGCCGAGCAAGAAGATCAAAGTTCTGTCGGTAGCTCCGTTGATGGGTGAAGCCATCATCCGTGTGCATGAGGAATTGTCCATCAGCAAGCTGTTTGAAATCGAATAAGGCAAGGGAAGGTATATGCAAAGAGAGGGTTATGTTTCCTGGCTCCAGGAAATATAACCCTTCTCGCGCATGCTCTTTAATATCCGGGTGTCGACACAAACGTATACAAATTCCGGTTGTAGAGCGTACCTTGAATTTCAACGAAGTGCTTGGTGAATGAGGTAATCGTTCCAATGTCCACGTGTACGCCCTGCCGGAGAACCTGAACGGGAATGCCGTGGATCTGGTGCTGCTGAAAGTGCCGGTGCAGCGTAAGCAATTGGCCGAATTCAGTCATGAACCGTACCACCTTCTTATGGTGATCATGGATGCCATGGCAAGAAGCGATGCAGCATCCTATACTCTATTGTAACAAAATTTGGTGCTAATGCTAACTTGCACAGCAGGCGTAGCGGCAGCGGCCGGTTTGGAGGATCGAATAACGCAATGAAATGGATTGTAGGACTCGGGAATCCGGGATCCAATTATGAAAAAACGCGCCACAACGTCGGTTTTATGATGCTGGATGCGCTGGCGGAGCGGCATGGTATTAAGTTTGGGCCAAGCAAATGCAAGGCGCTGATCGGCGAGGGCTTTATCGGAACCGACAAGGTCGTTCTTATCAAGCCTATGACGTACATGAACCTGTCCGGAGAAGCGGTGCGGGCCTATATGGATTATTACAAGGCAAAGCTCGAGGACATGATCGTCGTTTATGACGACATGGATACGGCAACCGGCAAAATCCGCCTGCGGTATCAGGGCAGCGCCGGAGGCCACAACGGCATCAAATCGATCATCCAGCATACGGGGACGCAAGTGTTCGACCGGATCCGGATGGGGATTTCCCGGCCCGAGCCGGGATACGCGATTGTCGACTATGTGCTCTCGAATTTTCCGAAAAAGGAGAACGAGCTGCTGAAGACGATGATTGAGCAAGCCTGCGACGCCGCGGAGTTCAGTCTGAACCATACCTTTGAACAAACGATGGCCAAGTTTAACGGTTGATCTCGGGGGCAGGAACCGGGGGCTAAACGAACGTTTTTTCGGGCATACTGAAGTATAAACGACTTTCAGGAGGCATATAGATGGCAATAAATTATATTTGCCGGCACTGCCGCACGCCGCTCGGAAAAATAGATTCGTCCCTGGTTACCGACGCCCAGCTGGGGTTCCATTCCTTGACCCCGGCAGAACGTAGAGATATAATAGCGTATGATTTAAGCGGCGACGTAACGGTCAAAGTGATCTGCGATTACTGCAGAGAAGCGCTGGAGAACAATCCGGAGCTGAGCCTGTTGGCAAACCCGCTTCAATAATGTTGTGCGCGAACCGCGAAGAATGCGGACAGATACCGTGAATGGAAGGGCCTTGGCAGTGCTGCTGAGGCTTCTTTTGGGTATTCCTTTTGTCCAGTCTCCTAAGACCAGGGGATGTCCGCTGCCGGTAGATATATTTTAATGAAGCACAGCGAAAAATCACCGCAGTCAGGTATTTTATGGTAAAATTCAATCTACCATCCAAAAGATAACAAGTAAGCATAAGAGAGGTGCCCCCTTTGTTACATGCACTTATAGAAGCTTTCTCTAAAGATCCGGATTTGAAGTCGATTACCGCCGGGTTATCGGCCGGTATGAAGGAACAGCTCGTTTCCGGGTTATCGGGGTCCGCGCGTCAGGTTATGCTGTCGGCACTGTTTGAAGAAATCAAACGCCCGATGCTCGTCGTCACTCACAACATGTTTTCCGCCCAGAAAATCGCGGAAGATTTACAGGAAGCGCTTTCACCAGACCGTGTACTGTTGTATCCGGCCAATGAGCTGGTGGCAGCCGAATCCGCGGTATCCAGTCCAGAGACCCTTGCGCAGCGTATTGATGTGCTGATGAAGTGCGCGCAGGGGTTTTCGGGCATTGTGGTGGCACCGTTTTCGGGTGTGCGCCGGTTTCTGCCTGCCCCGGAAGTGATGGCCAAAGCCCAAATTGTAATTCAAGATGGAGGCACACTGGACGCCCAAGCTTTCCTGGCCCAAATGATCGAAATGGGATACGAACGGGTAGAACGGGTCGAAGGCAAGGGCGAAATGAGCGTACGCGGAGGAATTATCGACTTTTACCCGATGACCTCCCTATTGGCCTACCGCGTCGAGCTGTTTGACGACGAAATCGATTCGATTCGCACGTTTGATCCGTCCGATCAGCGGTCAATCGATAAAGTTAAGGAAGTCACTATTACGCCATGCAAGGAGATCATCGCCGATCACCAGAGGCTGGAGCAGGCAGCTGCAGCCACCGCTCAACTGCTGGAAGAGCAGCTTGGCAAGATGACCGACCGGCAGGCGAAGCTGCGTCTAACGGAAGAAATGAAACGGGAGATGGAGCTGCTGCGCGAGCATGTCTATTTTCCGGAAATCTATAAATATATCTCTCTGCTCTATCCGGAGAGCAAGACGCTGTACGACTATTTACACAAGGACACCGTCCTCATTCTCGACGAGCCGGCGCGCCTTCTTGAAACAGCCAAACAGCTGGAGCGTGACGAATCCGAGTGGAACTTGCATCTGCTGCAGAACGGAAAGACGCTGCCGCAGCTGCATTTGTCCGTTGACGGCGACGAGATCCTGTACCAGCGTCCGTTCCAGACGATATTCATGTCGATTTTCCTGCGTCAGGTTCCGCATACCCAGCCTCAGAACATCCTGAACTTTATCAGCCGGGGGATGCAGGATTTCCATGGGCAGATGAACGTGCTGAAAGCGGAAATGGACCGTTGGCATAAATCCGGGGTTCAGGTGATGATGCTTGCCAGCAGCGACGAACGGCTCGACCGGATGCGGCGGGTGCTGCAGGATTATAACATCGAGGAGCCGATCATGCTGCAGGGTAATTTGCAGACGGGCTTTGAGATGCCGTCCATTCATCTGGCGGTAATTACCGAGGGCGAAATGTTCTCCCAGAAGCAGCGGAAGATCCGCAAGCTGGGCAAAAACATTGATAACGCCGAGCGCATCAAGAGCTATACTGAGCTGAAGGTCGGCGATTATGTCGTCCACCAAAACCACGGCATCGGTAAATATATGGGTATCGGCACGCTGGAAATCAACGGCATCCACAAGGACTATATGCATATCCTGTATGCCGGCGGCGACAAGCTGTCCGTGCCGATCGAACAGATCGATCTCATTCAGAAATACGTCGGTTCGGAGGAAAAGGAGCCGAAGATCTATAAGCTGGGCGGCAACGAGTGGACACGCGTTAAAAATAAAGTCCGCTCTTCGGTACAGGACATCGCCGACGATTTGATCAAGCTGTACGCCGAGCGGCAGTCGACGCCGGGATACGGCTTTGAGAAGGACACGACCGAGCAGCAGGAATTCGAAGAAATGTTCCCTTACGATGAGACACGCGATCAGCTGCGGGCGATCGAAGAGATCAAGAAGGATATGGAGCGGAACCGTCCGATGGACCGGCTGCTGTGCGGAGACGTAGGCTACGGCAAGACCGAAGTGGCGATCCGCGCCGCGTTCAAGGCTGCCATGGAGGGCAAGCAGGTGGCCGTTCTTGTGCCGACGACGATTCTGGCGCAGCAGCATTATGAGACTTTCCGGGAGCGGTTCTCGGGATATCCGATGAACATCCAGGTGCTGAGCCGGTTCCGTTCCCGGAAAGAGCAGAACGAAACGATCAAGGGGATCCGCCAGGGGACGGTCGACGTCGTGATCGGGACGCACCGCTTGTTGTCCCAGGATCTGGTGTTCAAGGATCTGGGCCTCCTGATTGTGGACGAGGAGCAGCGGTTCGGTGTGACGCATAAGGAGAAGCTGAAGCGTCTGAAGACGAATGTCGACGTGCTGACCCTGACGGCGACGCCGATTCCGCGGACGCTGCATATGTCCATGCTGGGAGTCCGGGATCTGTCTGTCATCGAGACGCCACCGGAAAACCGCTTCCCTGTGCAGACGTATGTCGTGGAATACAGCCAGACGCTGGTGCGGGAGGCCATCGAACGGGAGCTGGCCCGCGGCGGTCAGGTGTATTATCTGTACAACCGCGTTCAAGGCATTCATGAAATGGCCGCCCAAATTTCGGCGCTGGTGCCGGAGGCCAAGGTTGGAGTGGGCCACGGGCAAATGTCGGAGACGGAGCTGGAGAAGACGATTCTCGACTTTCTGGACGGGGAATACGACGTCCTTGTCAGCACGAGCATTATCGAGACAGGTGTCGATATTCCGAACGTGAATACGCTTATTGTGCATGATGCTGACAAAATGGGCCTGTCCCAGCTCTATCAGCTGCGCGGCCGTGTCGGACGCTCCAACCGGATTGCGTACGCGTATTTTACGTACCAGCGGGATAAGGTGCTGACCGAGGTGGCGGAGAAACGCCTGCAGTCGATCAAGGAGTTTACGGAGCTCGGCTCCGGCTTCAAAATCGCGATGCGCGACCTGGCGATCCGCGGAGCGGGGAACCTGCTTGGTGCGGAGCAGCACGGGTTTATTGCCTCCGTCGGCTTCGACCTGTATTCGCAAATGCTTGCCGAGGAAATCCAGAAGCGGAAGGTGTCCGTTCTCGGAGAAAAGGTCGAACCGGAGAAGACGTGGAACACCGCGCTCGATATCGGCATCGATGCGTATTTGCCGTCCGAGTACATTTATGACAGCATTCAAAAGATTGAAATTTATAAGAAAGTGGCGGCAGTTTCTTCGTTCGACGACGGGAAAGAGCTGGAGGATGAGCTGCTGGACCGCTTTGGGGAACTGCCTGAGGCGGTAACGAACCTGCTGACCGTCGCCCGGCTGAAGGTATACGGCAAGATGTACGGCATCGACTCCATCAACCGCCATGGGGATGATCTGATCCTCAAATTTTACGAGGGGCAGGAAAAGGCCGTCAGCACCGCGAAGCTTGCACAGGTTGGCAATCGCTTCGAGAGACGTGTACAATTTGAGCAGGATGCTCAAATGACAATCCGAATCAAAGGCAAGGGGCTTGATGACAAGCAGCTGCTCGATCTGCTGGAACAATTCTTGGAAGCGATCCGTGAGCTGTTCAAATCGAAGGAGGAACTTCAGGATGTTGTTCAATAAGAAAAAAGCATGGAGAGGAATTCTGCTGACTTTGGTGTGCGTACTGACCCTTTCCGTGCTGGCAGCCTGCGAGAAAGGCGGCTCCGATAAAGAGAAGGATGCCAGTAAACCGGTGGCAACCTATGAAGGCGGAGAGATTACGGAGAATGAATTTGAGACGCAGAAAAAAATCATGACGTTTATGTCTCCGGAATATGCCCAATTTATGGACATGGCCGATTTCCAGGATTATTTGGTGAAGCAAAAAATTGCTTTTAAATATTTGAGCGGCAAGGCTACGGACGATGCCAAGAAGGAAGGCGAGAAAAAGGCCGGCCAGCAAATTGACCAAATGAAGAAACAGGTGGGCGATGACCAGTTCAAGCAGCTTCTGGGCGACCAGAAGCTCAAAGAGGACGAGCTCAAGCAATATTTGGTGCAGGTTATGACGGTTATGGAGGACATGAACGCCAAAGTGACCGAAGACGACATCAAAAAGCAGTATGAGGCCAACAAGCAGGATTTCATGGTGGCCACGGTGCATCATATTTTGATCGGGCTGACCGATTCGAATAACAAGGAGCGCACCAAGGAAGATGCGCTGAAGATTGCCAAAGACGTCAAATCGCAGCTGGACAAAGGGGGAGATTTTGCCGAGCTGGCCAAAAAGTACTCGGATGATTCCTCCTCCAAGGACAATGGCGGCGTCTACAAAGACTTTACCGTTGGACAGTGGAGCGTGCAGGAGTTCAAAGAGCAGGTGCTGACCCTTCCGCTGAACAAAATCAGTGCTCCCGTCGAGTCCAATCTCGGATACAGCATTATCAAGGTCGATTCCCGCAAGGACACGCCTTATGACAAGCTGACGAACGATCAGAAAGAAATGATCCGGAGCAATCTGGGCGCTTCGAAGATCGATCAGTTTATGCAGAATGATCTGACGAAGATCATCAAGAAGATTGATCTGCCGAAAACGGCGGATACGTCCAAGAGCGGCACGGGAACAACCGGAACGGGAACGTCCGGAAGCGGCACGGAAGGCACTACTTCCGGTACATCCGGAAGCGGAGACGGCACCGGTACAGGCACGACAGGCAGCAGCGGAGATGCCAAAACCACCGATAAAGGTACGACTACTTTTGAAGAAAAGGTAACCGAGCCCGGCGAGGGATCGGGCAAATAATCCATATTCCGCATTGAATCGTGTGCAGGAAGGAAGGCGCGGGCCAGACCCGCGTCTTTTTTTGCGGCAATGAGCTGGATAAAATGTGCAGAACAACCGCAACTAATAGTTCCAACATCATGTATAAGGAATTGGGAATGGATGAATACTATGGGCAGATATCACAACTTATATTCCTGGGACTCACCTCTTCCCATAAGAACAGTAGTTGAAAAATCTTCTCTAGAAAGCGGGGCAACATGTTAATGAAAGCTACTGGAATAGTCCGCCGTATCGATGACCTGGGCAGAGTGGTCATCCCTAAAGAAATCAGACGTACACTGCGTATCCGTGAAGGAGATCCGCTTGAAATTTTTGTAGACCGTGATGGTGAAGTTATTCTGAAGAAATACTCCCCGATCGGCGAGCTGGGCGATTTCGCCAAGGAATATGCGGAGTCGCTGTATGAAGGCACTGGACATACGACCATCATTTCCGACCGCGATACTTTTATCGCCGTTGCAGGCGGCTCCAAGAAGGAATACTTGGAGAAACCGATCGGATCCCTGATCGAGAACTGCATGGACAGCCGCAAGACGCTGCTGGAAACAAACCAAGGCAGCTACGAAATCAGCAAGGACCATCAGGAGAATCTGTCCTCCTTTGTGGCCGCGCCGATCATTTCCGGCGGAGATCCAATTGGTTCAGTGATCCTGCTGAGCAAGGACGAAGCGACCAAGATGTCGCAGCTGGAAGTCAAAATGTCCGAGACAGCCGCTGCTTTTCTTGGCAAGCAAATGGAGCAGTAATCCGGCAGCCCGGTACGGCTCTTCCTCGAGCACCCGAAGCTCCCCCTTCATATTCACGGATGATCCGGGAATGAAGGCGGGAGTTTTTTGTGTCCGCGCTCCTCAGGTATAATAGGTGTATTCGTATCAAAAAAACGGAAGCAACGCCAATTGACCGAGGTTGAATCCGGGCAAAAAGTAGGGAAGAGGATGAAACAGACAGGTGCGGCATCGAAGATGCTGCAGGGGGCTTTGATTTTAAGCATGGCTATGGTGCTGTCGAAACTGATCGGCACGCTGCAGAAAATTCCGCTGCAAAACATGGGTGGGGATGCGGTGTTCGGCATCTATAACACGGTATATCCGCTCTATTCATTAATGATGACGATCGCACTCGCGGGCCTGCCCGCCGCGATCTCGAAATTCGTCGCAGAGGACGAAGCCGTCGGGGGGACGGGGGAAGGACTCCGGGTGATGAGGCTGTCCTCGGTGCTGCTGGCGCTGCTGGGCATCGTCCTGGGGGCCGCCGTGTACACCTGCGCTCCGCTTATCGGGACCTGGATCGACAATTCCAGCGTCGTGCCGGCGGTGCGGACGGCGTCCTTAGCGCTGCTGTTTGTGCCGGTGATGACCGGGATGCGCGGCTTTTTTCAGGGATATCAAAACATGATGCCCACCGCTGTTTCGCAGATCACGGAGCAGTGTGCGCGGGTCGCCGTCATGATCGGGCTGCTGATTTACCTGACGGGGATCGGGGCGAAGCCGGAGACCATCGCAGCAGGGGCGCTGCTGGGGTCGGCCGCTGGCGGAGCTGCCGGCTTCATCGTCATGCTCGGCTATTGGCGCAGGTTCCGGCGGAATCGGCGTGGCTCTGCCGGCGCAGAAGGCGCTGCCGTGTCGGCGCACAAGGAGTCTGCCGTTCGGACGGGCCAGCCGCATCAAGCCGGGCGGGAGAGCAGCTGGAGCCTGCTGAAGCGGATCCTGCTGTACGCGATTCCCGTCTGCCTGGGTTCACTGGCCGTGCCTTTAATCGGCATGGTGGACAGCTTTACCGTACCGCGGCTGCTCAAAGCCGGAGGCGCCGGCGAGGCGGGGGCGATGATCCAGTTCGGCATCTATAACCGCGGCATCCCTATCGTCCAGCTGGTGACGATGCTGGCTACATCGTTGTCAGTGCTGTTCATCCCCGCTTTGGCGGAGGCCAAGGCGAGAGGCGACCGCGAGCTGGTGAGCGAGCGTACCCGGCTGTCCCTGCGCTGGTTCTGGCTGCTGGGACTCGCCGCATCGGTGGGGATTGCCATTCTGGCCGATCCCCTGAATATCGCGCTGTACCAGGACACGGCGGGCAGCGGCGTCATGCGCTGGATCGCCTTTACCGCCGTCGGCAGCGCGCTCAGCATCATTTCAGCCGCGCTCCTGCAGGGCGTCGGCATCGTGCGTGCGCCGGCCGTGCACCTGCTGGCCGCGGCAGCGGCGAAGACGCTGCTGAACCTGCTGCTGGTTCCGCAGCTGGGCATTACCGGCGCGGCCATCGCCGGCGTGGCCGCGCACTTCCTGGCGGCAGCGCTCAACATCGCGCTGCTGGCCCGCAGCACCGGCCTGCGCATTCGCGCCGGTGCCGCCTTGGCCAAGCCGGCGCTGATGCTGGCCGGCATGGCCGTGGTGGCGGGCGCTGCGGCGCTCGCGGCGGACGCGGTGCTGTCCGCGCTCGGGCTGCCCGCCCGCCTCGTGGCCGCCGCGGCAAGTGTTGCCGGTGCCGCGGCCGGGGGCGCCGTGTTCCTCGCCGGCGCCGTGCTGGCCAAGCTCCTTACCGAAGAGGAGCTTGCGATGCTGCCGATGATCGGCCGTCCGCTGACCGCCTTACTGAAGCGGGTTCGGCTGCTGCGGTAATAACCGCAGGGACTGGGGAATCTTCTATTTTTGGCCGTCATAGAGGGAGAATGATAGAAGGCGGAGGATTAAAGGATCCGCTGAACTAGCTTCAGTAAAGGGCCGGGCCATGCGGGGACTCTCTTGCGCTTCTGGTTTTCTTTTAAAAAAGAAACCGTGATATAGTATATTTATGCCCCATTCCCGGAAGAATGGGAAATAGAGCGGAGGAATGACATATGAGCGCAGTACTGAAGGTTGTCGGTCTCGGTTCGGGCAACCCGGATCGGCTGACGATGGGTATTGTGAAGACATTGCAGCAGGCATCACAAATCTACGTCAGAACGAAAGAGCATCCGGTCATGTCGATGCTGGAGGAGCTGAAGCTCGAAGTCAGTTCGTTTGACCACATCTACGAAGCGCATGATTCGTTTCCGGAGGTGTACGCCTCCATCGCAGACCGGCTGCTGGAGCTGGCTTCGGCCGCCGATGAACAGAGCGTGATCGTCTATGCGGTGCCCGGGCATCCGATGGTGGCGGAGTCCACCGTTCAGCTGCTGAGGGAGCACTGCCCGCAGAAGGGGATCTCCCTTGAAATCTTGGGCGGGGAATCCTTTCTCGACGAAGCCTTTATCCGACTCGGTTTTGATCCGATCGAAGGCTTTCAGCTTCTCGATTCCACCGGCATTCGCAGCAGCATGCTGCAGCCCCAGCTGCACACCGTAATCGGGCAGGTATACGATGAGTTTACCGCTTCCGAGGTGAAGCTGTGCCTCATGGAGCTCTATCCTGACGATTACCAGGTCGTTGTCGGACATGCGCTTGGTGTCGAAGGGGAGGAGCAGGTGCTTCAGGTTCCGCTGTATGAGCTTGACCGTGCCCTTGGTTACGGTAACCTCTCGCTCGTATACGTTCCTAGAAGTGACGACGAGAGTCTGCGCCAGCGGACCTTCGCCCGGCTTCATGAAATCGTCGGCATCCTCCGCAGTCCGGAGGGCTGCCCGTGGGACCGGGAACAGACGCATGCGTCGATCCGGAAAAATCTCATCGAGGAAACCTACGAGGTGCTGGAGACCATCGATGACGATGACCCTGAGCATATGCAGGAGGAGCTTGGCGATTTGCTGCTGCAGATCATGCTGCATTCGCAAATGGAGGAAGAGGAAGGCACTTTCAGCGTGTTCGACGTCATTCAAGGGTTGAATGACAAGCTGATTTTCCGCCATCCGCATGTGTTCGGCGAGAACAAGGCCAAGGATGCGGAAGCCGCCTTGCAGAACTGGGATGCCATGAAGGCCGAGGAGAAACGCCGTAAAGGCATCGAGCCCGAGAAGGCGTCCGCCCTGGACGGGATTCCAAGAGACCTGCCGGCGCTCATGAAGGCTTATAAACTTCAGAAGAAGGCATCCAAGGTCGGGTTCGACTGGGATTCCATCGAGGGCGTATTCGACAAGATCGAGGAGGAGCTCGGAGAGCTGCGGCAGGCCGTGGCGGAGGGACAGAGCGTCGACGAGCAGGTAGGCGAGCTGGGTGACCTTCTGTTTGCGGCGGCGAACGCGGCCCGGTTCCTGGATGCCGATCCGGAAGAAGCGCTGTCGAGAACGAACCGCAAGTTCGTCAGCCGGTTCCGTTATATCGAGGATGTGCTGCACGCAGAAGGCAAAACGCTGCAGGAAGCCAGCCTGGATGAGATGGAGGAAATTTGGCAACGGGCCAAAAATGAGGTATGATATGAAATCTCCGGTCCCCGGAGGGACGGAGGGCGCCTTCAATGCCTGCGAAGTGAAGCCCTTATAGCGAACAGGAATGAATGACTTTCGTATTTCATGGTTCCGATTTCGCGCAAAATTTCCGTTAGATGACACCCAGCAGCTTCTTTTTGCAGGGATTTCCTCGGAAATTATAAAAAATTGGCGGATTGAGGCAGGAATTCGGGCGGCACAGCAAGAATACCATACAGAACGCGCCAAAAGCGGTATGATTTGGGGCTAAGCTCCTCTACCGCGCCAATACTTATTTCTTTGTATATTGGGAGGATTATAATTTATGAACAAGACAGATCTGATCAACAACATTTCCACGAAAAGCGGTTTGACTAAAAAAGACGTGGAGTCCGTTCTGAACGGTTTCCTGGGTGAAATTGAGGAAGCTCTGGCAAGCGGTGAAAAAGTTCAGCTGATCGGCTTCGGCACTTTTGAAACCCGCAAGCGTTCCGGTCGTACAGGCCGCAACCCGCAAACCGGCAAAACCATCGAAATTCCGGAATCCAACGTTCCTGCTTTCAAAGCGGGCAACAAGCTTAAAGAAGCCGTAAAATAAGATGCGCGTCGACAAATTCCTTAAGGTATCAAGGTTAATTAAGCGGCGTACCGTTGCGAAGGACGTCTCCGATCAAGGAAGGGTCCTCATTAACGGCAGGGAAGCCAAGCCCAGCAGCACGGTCAAGGTGGGCGATGAGATCACCGTCCAGTTCGGCCAGAAGCTGGTCACCGTGAAGGTGGAGCGGCTTGCCGAAACGACCCGCAAGGACGAGGCGAACAGCCTGTACACCTTGGTCAAGGAAGAACCGATCGCCAAAGATAACGGTTTGAACTGGTAAGCGGGCATTCCAGAAGGCATATACAGCAGCACATTAGAGGCATCTTCCGATCACGATCGGGGGATGCCTTTTTAGCTTGGCACGATGTTCAGCTTATGCTTAAAGTTCCTCCGTTTCACCCGGCAGGGCTGGTTCTAAACCCCGAAACCGCTCCATAAGCTATTGTTAAGAAGGAGGGGTACATGCCATGATCGAGCAAGCGAAAAACAAGCAGCATGAATTGCATATGCTGAATCGCAAGCAGCTGCACCTGACGGGGGTAAACAATGTGGAGAGTTTTGACAGCGAGGAGTTTCTGCTCCAAACCGAGCTAGGGCACCTGACCATCAAAGGCCAGAATTTACATATTAAAAATTTAAACCTGGAAGAAGGCCTGCTCTCGATCGAGGGCCACGTGAATTCCTTGGTTTATTTGGATCCCGGTTCGCACAGCAAAAACAAAGGAATGCTCGGCAAGCTGTTTAAATGAGTCCACAGATTCAATGGATTACCCTGCTGTGGATGCTGTTCTCGGGAGCGGCGTTGGGGGTGGCCTATGACAGTTACCGGGTGCTGTCGGGCCAGCTCCACTTTCCGAAATGGACCCTTCATGTATTGGACGTGCTGTACTGGAGCGCTGCGGCCCTGTTTGTGTTTCGGATGCTGTATATCAGCAATTACGGCCAGCTTCGGTTTTATGTATTTGTGGGACTCTTTATTGGGGTATGGGTATATTTTTTAATCTTGAGTGTTACAACCCAGCGTTTTGTGGTAATGTTAATAAGGACAGTACGTTACGTGATTGATGTGGTCAAGCGTTTGTTTCGGGCGCTCGTCTGGGCTCCGATCCGTGCGATCTTGAAACTGTTGAAGTGGATTGCCGTCATGCTCGGCAGCCTCCTGATGTTTCTCCTCCACGTGATCCTGCGCTGTCTCACGCCTTTCTGGAAGCTGCTTCAATGGATGCTCCGCCCCATCACCTCCCGTCTGAAGATGCCCGAGTGGTTCAGGAAGATTCTCACCGCAGCTGCAGAGCTGTGGAAGCGATGGTTCTCCAAGGAGTAGACAAGGCTTAGGAACGGCCCGTTACGCAACGATTTCCGTATTTGTAAAGAGGAGGCATTCATGGGAAAATACGCTGCATCACCAGCCCAAACCCGTCCGCAGACTACACAAAAGAATGACAAGCAGCCTGCCGGTCATCATGCTGGCGCACGGAGGCGGATTTTTTTATGGCTGACTTTCATGATTCTGTTTATGGGGTGGGCAGGTTATACCTTTATTGACCAGAATTCGCAAATTGCGGACAAGAGTTCCGAGCTGTCGAAGAAGCTGAAGCTGGAGGCACAGACCACACAGACGAAGGCACAGCTCGAGCGGGACGTGAAACGGCTGAACGATCCGGAGTATATCGGACAGTTGGCAAGGAAGAAATATGGTCTGTATTTGCCGGGGGAAACTCCGATTCATGCGGAATCCACCAGCCCTTAATATAGGCGCTGAAGTGGGTTATTACTCAGTTGACCTGGGTTTACGCTTTATGTATAATCAAATCACCACAGCCAAGGTTTTATTAAATCTTGTTGTATATTTTTAAGGGAGGATCATTTTATTCTATGGCAATCGAAGTGGGCACCAAGTTAGAAGGCAAGGTGACAGGCATAACGCATTTTGGAGCATTTGTGGATCTGTCAGGAGGTGTCACGGGTCTCGTTCACATCTCGGAAATCGCCGATAATTACGTCAAGGATGTCAACGATCACCTGAAGATCAATGATGTTGTGACAGTGAAGGTGATCAATGTCGATAAGGACGGCAAGATCGGGCTTTCCATCAAACAAGCTGTTGATAAGCCGGCATCCGAAGCTCGGCCTCCAAGAGGACCAAGACCGGAACGTACCGGTGGAGGCGGCGGAGACCGTTTTGGCGGTGGCGGTGGTGGAGGTTACAATCGTGAACGTGGCGGGCGTCCGTTTAAGCCTGCGGCCAACAAGACTTCATTCGAGGATAAAATGTCTCGTTTCCTAAAAGACAGCGAGGAGCGCATATCGTCGATCAAGAAGAACACGGAATCCAAGCGCGGAGGCCGTGGCGCGAAACGCATGTAATTTTTACTAACAGATTAGAGCATACGATAACCGTATGAAGCAGATAACCGTAGAGGGCGCCAAGCCTTCTGCGGTTTTTTTGTTTTTGCCGCGGGCCAGGTACTGTTCTGCAGTCTTCTTCCCATCAAGGACGGCATTCGGTAATTTTGTCGTTCTGCAAGAAATTACCGACAGCATCCAACGCCATTCCAGCTATCTCTGTCGCAATCGCTAGCCGAAGCGGTGATTTTATTCGGGAGATTCCCCCGGATCGAACCCGCTGGAAACGGGCTGGAAGTGTTGGGGGACAACCAGTCGACCCGGATTTCCGATCATTCGGGAACGCAGGCTTTTTTGTCGGAAATTTCTTGGGCGCTTGTCCGCTGTTCTGACAAACTTTCATGTTTCACCGGTTCTATAATGGGTACCAACAAATCCTACGAAATGGTGGTGCCAAGCTCATGGAAAAATGGAATGTGATGGACGTGCCTGTCATGAAATCGGCAAAGGGGGAAACGGTCGTGGACGGAATGAGCTGGTCGGAACGGATCCGGAACATGTCGGCCGTGCAGCGGCCGATGCAGTTCCTCGCAGCAAAGAAGTGGATGCTGCTGCTGACTTTTATGGGCTTCTTACTCGGAAAAGCCATGATACTGGACGAGCTGTCGCCGTTCGCGGTCGCCTTTTTTGCAGTCATCGCCTTCATGCGGCGGGATTACATCCTGCCGGTGGGGATGGCCGTAATCCTGGGCTCCCTGTTTGCTCCGTTCCCGGCACCGCTGATCATCGCGGCCGAGCTCATCATCTTCCACCTGATGTATAAAGGGCTGAACGCCTTTGACCATGCCGAGTTATCTTACGCGCCGCTGATGGTGTTCGTCTCCGCCTTCTGCGTCAAAATATTCACGGTGCTGATCGGTCCGCCATTTACGTGGTATTCCCTGATGATGACCGCGGTCGACGCCGTACTCAGCTTTGTGCTGACGCTCGTGTTCATCCAGGCGATTCCGGTGTTTACGTATAGGAAAAAGAACTATCAGCTGAAAAATGAAGAAATTCTATGCCTGATTATCCTGCTTGCTTCCGTCATGACGGGTGCGGTGGGTTGGAGTATATATAATTTGTCCGTGGAGCATGTCCTCTCCAGGTACCTGATCCTGGTGTTTGCGCTGGTCGGCGGGGCGCCGCTCGGGGCTTCGGTCGGCGTCGTAACCGGGTTGATTCTGAGCTTGGCGGATATATCGGCCATTTATCAGATGAGCCTGCTCGCTTTTTCCGGGATGCTCGCCGGCATGCTGCGGGAAGGGCGGAAGGGGGCCGTATCCATCGGCATGCTGCTGGGCTCTTCCATCCTGTCTATCTATTTCAGCGGTCCGGGCGACGTCATGCAGTCCACCTGGGAAACCTGTATCGCCATCGGACTGTTTCTGCTGACCCCGAAGGCAATGATTGCGGTGATCTCCAAGTATGTGCCGGGGACGACGGATCACAGCAAATCGCAGCATGAGTACGCCAAGCGGGTAAGGGATCTGACAGCCGAGCGGGTGACCCAGTTCTCGCAGGTGTTCCGTCAGCTGTCCCAGAGCTTCGGCCAGGTGTCCGGCACGGAGGAGGTGAGCAAGCGGAACGAAGAAATGGACCATTTTATGAATGCCGTGACGGAAGGGGCGTGCGCGAACTGCTTCAAGAAAAACCATTGCTGGGACGCGAAGTTCTATCAAACCTATAAATATATGACCGACGTGATGACTTCGGTGGAGGAGAATCCGGAGATGTCGGCTGAGGACGTTCCGGAGGAATGGAAGAGAATGTGCGCCAAAACCGGCGACGTTGTGGATGTCATGAAGCAGCAGTATCATCTCTACCAACATGATATGCAGTGGAAACGGCAAATATACGACAGCCGTCAATTGGTCGCCGAGCAATTATCGGGCGTATCCCAGGTGATGGAGGACCTGGCTAAGGAAATTCAGCGGGAAGGACAAGCGATGTACCGGCAGGAGGAGCAAATTCGGGACGCTTTGGAGAAGCTGGGACTGTCGATCCAGGGGATCGAAATCATCAGTCTGGATCCCGGACATGTAGAAATCGAAATTGTGCATGCGTATACAAGGGGGTACGATGAATGCCGTAAAATTATTGCGCCGCTGCTGTCCGATATATTGGACGAACATGTGGCCGTGCTGAATGAAACGTTCAGCAGTACCAAAGACGGGCTTGCGACCGTCATGTTCGGGTCGGCCAAAACGTTTGAAATTACGACGGGGGTGGCCGGGGCCGCCAAAGGAGGAGATCTGCTGTCAGGCGACAGCTTCAGTACGGTCGAGCTGGGCAACGGCACTTTCGCCGTGGCGCTGAGCGACGGAATGGGCAACGGAGAGCGGGCAAGGCTGGAGAGCAGCACCGCGCTGAACATTTTGGAGCAGCTGCTGCAGTCGGGCATGGATGAGAAACTGGCGATCAAATCGGTGAATTCCATTCTGATGCTTAGATCCCCGGAGGAGATTTATGCGACAGTGGATATGGCGTTGATTGATCAATATACAGCGGAAACGACGTTTATGAAAATCGGCTCCGCCCCAAGCTTTATCAAACGGGGCAATGAAGTGATTCCCGTCTCGGCCAGCAACCTGCCGATCGGCATTATTCAGGATATTGAGGTGGACCTGGTCACCTTGAAGCTGCAAGCAGGGGACATCGTGATCATGATGACGGACGGCATCTATGATGCGCCGGGTTACGCCGTGAACAAGGAATTGTGGATGAAGCGGATGCTGCAGGAGATCGAAAGTAACGACCCGCAGCATATTGCCGACTGTCTGCTTGAGAAAGTGATTCGTTACCAGCAAAATCAAATTCATGACGACATGACCGTCGTTGTCGGAAAGGTGGAGCATTACCAGCCGGAGTGGGCTACCCTGCATGTGCCGGGCGTCGACCGCATGGAGCGGCCGCGCACGGTCAGCTGACCGCATTGCGGGATCATGATCGGAGGTGAATATGTAAAACTAGTTGTTATCCGTCCCATTGCCCGGGAAATGGGATGGAGAGGCCGGGCAGCCGTTTGAATCTCTCAAAAGTGGAAATACTAGAACCTAAAGGGTGATAGACACTTTTGGGAGGAATGATGCCATCATGAAACAAATTTTATTAATTACGGACGGATGTTCCAATGTCGGGGCAAGCCCGGTCATGGCCGCGGCTCATGCGCTGCAGGAGGGAATTACGGTAAATGTCGCGGGTGTGATCGATTACGGAACGATTGGGGAGCTTGGCAGCTTGGAAATTGCTGAAATTGCCAAGGCCGGCGGGGGGGTGAGCCGCATCGTGGGGACTAGGCAGCTGGCTCAAACGATGCAGATGATGACGCGCAAAACGGTGGTTCAGACGATACAGCAGGCGGTTAATAAGGAGTTAAAGACGATTTTGGGGGACGGATCCCTGGAGGAGCTTCCGCCCCAGCAGCGGTCTCAGGTAGTTCAAGTCGTGGATGAGCTGACCGAAACGACACCGCTTCAAGTCGCCCTGTTGATTGATGCCAGTGCCAGTATGAAGCCGAAGCTGGCTGCGGTCGAGGACGCCATTCGGGATTTGATGCTCAGCCTGCAGGCCAGGGAAGGCCTAAGTGAACTGGCTGTATTCCATTTTCCCGGACGGAACAGCGGAGAGGACGCCGTCATGGACTCCGACTGGATCCAGGATCTTGGCGGAGTGCGCAACTTGTTCCAACGAATCCAAATGAAAGGGGCCACGCCAACCGGACCGGCGATTCTGAAGGTGATTGATTTCTTCCGTTATGGTACACTAGACGGACAAACCTGGCGGGGAAATGACGGAGAAGGAGAAGGGATGCTCGGTGACTACGTCGTCTAGACCGGCATATCCGGTCGGAACGGTAATTACGGGAAAATGGCATAATAACCGCTTTGTGATCCGGCGAGTGCTTGGACAGGGCGGCAATGGCATCGTGTACCTCGTTCACAAGGCCGGATACCGGAATTTGTACGCGCTGAAAATGGGGTATGACACGCTGGATCTGCAGTCGGAGATCAATGTGCTGACCTCATTGCAGTCACAGAGCAGGCGCCAGGACGGGCTGAAGGGGAGCTTCAAAACTCCGTTTCTGCTGGAAGTGGATGATTTTACGGGGATGGGTAAAGAAGTGCCATTCTACGTGATGCGTTATATTGAGGGGAATCCGATCCATCATTTTATCCGCCGGCGGGGCGAGGAATGGGTTGGAATTACAGGGCTGCGGCTGCTCGAAAAGCTGACCGGCCTGCATCGGCTCGGGTTCATATTCGGAGACCTTAAGCCCGACAATGTCATGGTATCGGATTATGGGCAGGTGGAATTGATCGATTACGGCGGCGTCAGTAAAATCGGACGCAGCGTCAAGCAGTTCACGGAATGGTATGACCGGGGTTACTGGAATGCCGGCAGCCGCAGCAGCGATGAAGCTTACGACTTGTTCGCTTTTGCCGTGCTGATGATCCAGCTTCTGAATGAAGAGGGACTGAAGGCGGCCTGCGCCCAGCTGCTTCCGCAGACGCGGAACCGCTCGGAGCTGCTCACCCTGATCGGCCGAAGCCCGAGGCTGAAGCCGTATGCCCAATGGCTGCGCAAAGCAATCCAAGGAGAATTTTCGGGGTCCAGGGAGGCACTTTCCGCGTGGAAACAGCAAATTTATGCACCGGCCATTTCCGGCAGAGCCCCGGGCAAGACGCCGAGGTGGCTGATCAATACGTTTGCCTTCTCAGTCATTATGCTGGGAGCTGCAGTGTACTTTGTATTTTTTAAATGAGCAACACCAGATCGGTGAGCTGTATAATAGAAGATATTGATACATAGGCATGAATGCGAAAAAAGGAGAACATGGATGGAGAGCAGGCAGAAGTTCAGCACAATTAAAGAGCAAGTGCTCCGCACAGCGGAAGAGCACCGCTTATGGTCTCCCCATGACACCCTCGTAGTCGCAGTATCCGGAGGTCCGGACTCTGTGGCTCTTTTGCATGTTCTGAAGGACATTTCCGAAACGGCGGTCCCCCTTAACCTCATTTGTGCCCACGCTCACCATGGGCTGCGGCCGGAAGCGGATGAGGAAGCCGAACTGGTCCGGCGGCTGGCCGCGGAATTAGGCATCCGGTTTGAGATGGCCAGAGTCGACGTACCTTCTTATATGAAGGAGAGCGGCAAGGGGGTGGAGGAGGCGGCCCGGGTCAAGCGCTATGAATTTTTGTTTGAAACGGCGCAGGCCTGCGGTGCCAACTCTATCGCTCTGGCCCATCACGCCGACGATCAGGCGGAGACGGTGCTGATGCATTTGCTGCGCGGAAGCGGGCCGGGGGGGCTCCGGGGAATCCGGTTCAAAAGACGGGAAAAAAATGTGGAACTTATCCGCCCTTTCTTACGTATATACAAAACAGACCTCGTGGATATGTGTGAGCAGAATGGTTATCCTTACGCTGTCGACCAGACCAACTTCCAGACCGAGTACAGACGGAATGCAATCCGTCTGGATGTCTTGCCTTATTTAGGGCAATATAATAGTCGGATTGTTCAATCGATCAATCAGATGGCTGACATTATCGGCCCGGAAGACGACTTCGTGGAACAGGCAGCGGTGAACGCATACCGCGAACTGGTACAGTGTAATCATGGAAGGCACGCTTTTCGGGCGCCTTCCTTTTTGGCCTTACATGTCGCTTTACAACGGAGGTTGATTAAACTAATATTAAATTATCTGTCGCCGGGTTCCGAAAACACCGATTATCACAAGATCGAAACCATTCGGCACGGGATTCATCAGAAAGACAGCACAACATGGCACCTGGATCTGGGCTGCGGCCTGGTCTGCGTACGCGAATACGATTGGATTACGTTTATGCACGGGGTGCCTGAGAAGATGATTGGCTATACATATCGGTTGGATGCAATCGTCCCGGAGTTGTGGTTGCAAGAAATAAGGAAAGTCCTGAGAATGGCGGAGCATACGCCTGAAGTAAATCAATTGTCCAAGATGGCGTTAGACGGTCATCAAGCGGTTTTTGACGCCGATGAGCTGCAGTTTCCGCTCACCATCCGTTCAAGACAGCCTGGGGACACAATGAGAATCATGGGATTAAACGGAAGCAAAAAGGTAAAAGATATTTTCATTGACGCGAAGATACCTCCATCCATGCGCTCCCGCATACCGGTTCTTGTTGACGGTTCAGGCAGCATCGTATGGATCCCGGGTGTAAGGCGTTCGATTCATGCCGCTGTAGGTGCGCATACATCGACGGTGCTTCACTTTTCCCTGGAGGATGCGGGGAATGCGGAGTAACTGTAATGGTCATTGTTAGGCTTTCATAGTATAACGTAGGAGGTTCGCTCAGTTGCAAAACGATATTCAAGAAGTTCTGATCAGCGAAGAAGAAATCCAGAAGAAAATTAAGGAACTCGGTGCCGAGCTGAGCTCGGTATATGAGGGTCGCAACCCTCTTGTGATTTGTGTACTCAAAGGCGCGTTTATTTTTATGGCGGATTTGGTTAAAAATATGACAGTACCTATGGAACTCGATTTCATGGCCGTATCCAGTTACGGGGCGCAGACCAAGTCTTCGGGCGTTGTCAAAATCATCAAGGATTTGGATGTCCCGGTTGAAGGACGTGACGTGCTGATTGTCGAAGATATTATCGACAGCGGTCTCACGCTGAGCCATCTGATTGAGCTGCTCAAGAGCCGCAACGCCAAATCGACGTGCGTGGTTACGCTCTTTGACAAACCTGCCCGCCGAACTGTGAAGCTCGAGGCGGATTATACCGGATTCGTACTCCCTGACGCGTTT
Source organism: Paenibacillus sp. SSG-1 (assembly GCF_002224835.1). NCBI lineage: Bacteria > Bacillati > Bacillota > Bacilli > Caryophanales > Paenibacillaceae > Paenibacillus > Paenibacillus sp. SSG-1. The sequence goes on along the minus strand of NZ_MBRK01000001.1, from coordinate 6,349,799 downwards.
GTTGTCGGATACGGTCTGGATTACGCTGAGCATTACCGGAACCTGCCCTACATCGGGATCTTGAAACCGGAAATCTATACCCACTAATTGCGATACTCAAGCCCATGAGCTTAAGCACGCTCATGCCTTTACCACCTCTATTTGAGATGGTCAGACAGGCTATGGTAAAATAATTAAAGTGTTTTGAGAGGAGGTAGGGGATGAATCGGTTCATCCGGAATTCTGGTTTTTATTTGATTCTTTTTTTAGTTGTGGTGGGCATAGTCCAGTTTGTCAGCAACAGCGGTGAATCTGCTGACAGCCCTAGATACGATCAATTGCGCCAGCAAATCGCTGCTGGTAACGTATCGGAAATTACGGTTCAATTCGACGGTTACGCCTATCTGGTAACCGGTAAATATAAGAATAAACCGGCCGACGTTAAATCAGAGAATTTCTCGACCTACACTCCGGCTACAGATGCTGCAATCGAAGAGCTGGTAGCTGCCAGTGACAAAACCGGCATGAAATTCACCCAGAAGAAGATGGAAGGCGAAAGCGTCTGGCTGACGCTGCTCTCTTCCCTGATTCCTTTGGTTATTATGTTTATTCTCTTCTTCTTCCTGTTCAATCAAGCGCAGGGAGGCGGGGGCAAGGTTATGAACTTCGGCAAGAGCCGCGCCCGCCTATATAATGAAGAGAAGAAAAGGGTTACCTTTGAGGATGTTGCGGGAGCTGACGAAGAGAAGCAGGAGCTTGTCGAAGTCGTTGAGTTCCTGAAGGATCCGCGGAAATTTGCCGCAGTAGGTGCCCGTATTCCTAAAGGGGTTCTCCTCGTAGGCCCTCCAGGTACAGGTAAAACCCTCCTCGCCCGCGCTGTAGCGGGTGAAGCCGGAGTTCCGTTCTTCAGTATTTCCGGTTCGGACTTTGTGGAAATGTTCGTCGGGGTCGGTGCATCCCGTGTGCGTGACTTGTTCGAGAACGCCAAGAAAAACGCACCATGTATTATCTTCATTGACGAGATTGACGCCGTAGGTCGTCAGCGCGGTGCCGGACTTGGCGGCGGGCATGACGAACGCGAACAGACGCTGAACCAGCTCCTCGTTGAGATGGACGGTTTCGGCGGTAACGAAGGCATCATCATCGTGGCTGCAACGAACCGTGCCGACATCCTCGACCCTGCGCTTCTGCGTCCAGGCCGTTTTGACCGTCAAATTACGGTCGATCGTCCAGACGTGAAAGGCCGCGAGGCAGTACTGAAGGTTCATGCACGCAACAAGCCTCTGACCAAAGACGTCAAGCTGGATGTTGTGGCTAAACGTACGACAGGTTTTACCGGCGCCGAGCTGGAGAACCTGATGAACGAAGCGGCGCTGCTTGCTGCACGCCGTAACCGTAAAGACATCTCCATGCGAGAAGTTGATGAAGCGATTGACCGTGTCATCGTCGGTACCGAGAAGCGCAGCCGCGTGATCAGCGACCGGGAGAAGCGGATTGTCGCTTACCACGAAGCCGGCCACACGATTGTGGGCTACTTCTTGGAGCATGCCGATATGGTACACAAGGTAACGATCATTCCGCGCGGACGCGCCGGCGGATATGTCATCATGATGCCGAAGGAAGACCGGATGCTTGTGACCAAGCAGGAGCTGCTTGATAAGGTGACGGGTCTCTTGGGCGGCCGGGTCTCCGAGGAACTGTTTATCGGTGAAATCGGTACAGGCGCATACAGCGACTTCCAGCAGGCTACGGGCATCGTCCGCAGCATGATTATGGAATACGGTATGAGTGAGAAGCTTGGACCGCTTCAGTTCGGGTCCTCGCAAGGTCAGGTATTCCTGGGCCGTGACCTCGGTCACGAGCAGAACTACAGTGATTCGATCGCTTATGAGATCGACCAGGAAATGCAGCGCATGACAAACGAGTGCTACGAGCGGGCGAGAGACCTGCTGACCAAGTACTCGAAAGAGGTTCACCTCATCGCGAACACGCTGCTTGAGAAGGAGACGCTCGAGCTTGAACAGATTAAGGAACTGATCGAGCAAGGTTATCTTTCTGAAGACGGCCCGAAAGAGGGCGGAAGCGGAAATGATGAAGGTTCTTCCGAGCATGGCGCCCCTGTCATCGACAACGTCGGTGACGTGCGTGTACGCATTCAGGGCAAGGATAATACCAGCCTGCCAACGGAAGAAATTCCGAACGATGTTCCATCCAACTTGCCGAATGACCCGCCAAGCGATATCAACACGGATACGCCGGGCGACATTCCAAATAACAATGATGGAACGAATGAGAATCCAGGTTCGGGCAACGGCGGAACACCGCCGGAATCCAGATCCTAATCCCATTACAACAACAGCCCGGAGACGGTTAGCCGTCTCCGGGTTTTTTGTGTCGTTTGCCAGGAAATATGAGCGGGGGCCATTTGGGGTGTCCAAGCATTGAAGCCGACAACGTTCCGCCTTAACTCTGTTGTACCAGTTATTTTTTTTTGAGGCATAGTAGCGATTGGGGCGGCTGCAAGCTCCAAACAGAAGCGAGGCGGCCTAATCGGACGGAATCGAGCGGGAAGCTTTGTTTTCTTCCGGCTAGATAGCATATAAAGATCATTTTAGTCAATTGACAGTATCGTGAACCTTGTGTAAATTAGTTGATAAACAAGATGGTCTCGAGGTTGCAACGGGCAACTTTGGGAGAATTTTCACAAACTATTCATGATGTTATGAGGTTATGAAGCCATCAACCGGGTAAAATCATGGGATTTCAGAGGGAGTGGGTTACTGGTGGAAGCTCTGGCACTGGAGCATAAGCAGGAACAAAAGCGGGAACTGACGGAGAAGCTGCTTAAGCTAAAGAAGGAAAGAAACGCCATTATTTTGGCGCATTATTATCAAAGGGATGAAATTCAGGAAGTAGCGGATTTCCGTGGCGATTCCTTCCTGCTTGCCCAGAAAGCGGCTCAAACCGATGCGGAAGTCATCGTCTTCTGCGGCGTTCATTTTATGGGTGAAAGCGCTAAGATTCTGGCTCCGAACAAAACGGTGCTGATTCCGGATGAGCGTGCAGGCTGTCCAATGGCCGATATGGTCAACGTGGACGGACTCCGCAAACTGAAAGCGCAGCATCCTAACGCCAAAGTCGTTACGTATATCAACTCTTCGGCAGAGATCAAGGCGGAAACGGATATTTGCTGTACCTCTTCCAATGCGGTAAAGGTGATTCAATCGGTCGATTCCGATGAGATCATCTGGGTACCGGACAAAAATTTGGGTCACTATGTGCAGCAGCATACCGACAAGAAGCTCATCATTTGGGAAGGGTACTGCAATACGCATGATATGCTGACGGTAAAAGACGTTGTGGAGATGAAAGCCAAATATCCCGACGCCGAGTTTGTCGTACACCCGGAATGCCGTCCGGAGGTCGTAGCCATGGGCGATTTCGTCGGCAGCACCACGGCGATTTTGGAATACTGCAAAAAATCAAGCAGCAAACAGTTTATCGTCGGAACCGAAGACGGTACCGGATACCAGCTTCGTCTCGACAGCCCGGATAAGGAGTTTCATTTCGCCACCAAGTTTTTGGTATGCCCGAACATGAAGGTGAACAATCTGAAAAAACTGGTGAAGTGTCTGGAAACCATGAAGCCGCAAATCTACGTGCCGCCGGTTGTTGCAGATAAAGCCAGAACTTCTTTAGAGCGCATGTTACAAGTACAGTAGCATGCGCTACTCTTTCTCTTAAGACAGGTGAACAGGCACATGATTCCACAATATCTGGTTGACTTTGATCTGCAGACTTTGCCCCGGACCAAGACGGATGTCATCGTCATCGGCTCGGGCATAGCCGGGTTGTATACGGCGATTCAGGCAAGCCAGGACCGGCACGTCATCATGATCACGAAAAAGGCACTGCTCGAAAGCAACACCCGGTATGCACAAGGGGGGATTGCCGCGGTCATTTCGGAGGATGATTCCCCTCAGTATCACCGGCAGGATACGCTGATGGCGGGTGCAGGGCTGTGTTCGTCCTCCTCGGTGGACCTCTTGGTCAATGAAGGCCCGGAGGGCGTCAAGGAGCTGATCCGGCTCGGCACAACGTTTGACCTGGAGAACGGGGAGCTTGCCCTGACACAGGAAGGCGCGCACAGCCACCGGCGAATTTTGCATGCCAACGGGGACGCGACCGGCTACGAAATTGTCAGAGCGCTGGCGGAGAAGGTTGCGGAGCATGATCATATTGAGGTATGGGAGCATCACTTTGTAATAGACGTTATTACAGAAGACGGCGAGTGCAAGGGAGCACTGGTTCAGCGCCCGGATGGACAGCGGATCTTTGTGCAGGCTAACGCGACCGTGCTTTGTTCCGGCGGCGCGGGACAGCTCTACCGGTACACGACTAATCCGGAAGTGGCCACGGCCGATGGTGTGGCGATTGCCTATCGGGCAGGGGCTGAGGTCCGCGATATGGAGTTTATTCAGTTTCACCCGACCGCTCTTTGTTATCCGGGTGCTCCGAGGTTTTTAATCTCCGAGGCGGTTCGGGGCGAAGGCGCCGTTCTGCGGAATATTAAAGGCGAACGTTTTATGGAAAAATACCATGAGCTGCTCGAATTGGCGCCGCGCGACATTGTCGCCCGGGCGATCCTCAGCGAAATGGAAGAAACGAAATCCACCTTCGTCTATTTGGATATTACCCATGAGCCGGAGGATATGCTTAAGCATCGGTTTCCGACCATTTACGAAACGTGCATGACTTACGGATTGGATATGTCGACGGACTGGATTCCAGTGGCTCCGGCTGCGCATTATATGATGGGCGGCGTCAAAACGGACCTGAACGGCGAGAGCAGCATCAAGCGGCTGTTTGCCTGCGGCGAAGTGTCCTCGACCGGTGTTCACGGCGCCAACCGGCTGGCCAGCAACTCGCTCTCTGAAGCGATCGTGTTTGGACGGCGTATTGTGAACCGCCTGCGGGAACTGTCCTCACTGGACTGGGAGCCTAAAGATATCCGGGTCGATGAGGGGCGCCTCGAATCGCCAAGGCAGGCCATTGTAGAGCGTCGGCTCAAACTTCAGAAGGTGATGGTGCGGTACGTTGGTCTGCGCCGGAACAAGACGCTGCTGCTGAAGGGGCTGGATGAACTGAAGCGCCAGCTGCCGATTTTTCAGTCCGGACTGAGCAAGCGTGAGGAATTTGAATTTGCCAACATGCTGACTAGCAGTCTGCTGGTGACCAGCGCGGCATTGTCACGGGAAGAGAGCCGTGGGGCGCATTACCGCGAAGACTTCCCCCTGCGGGATGACGAAGGCTGGCGCAAGCATCTGCTGCAGCGGCGGGATCAAGAAATAGTGGAGGAAATCAGCGATGACGTTTAACGGATATGATGAAAGTCTTGTGGAATCCATCCGGCAGTGGCTGAGAGAGGACGTCGGATCGGGAGATGTGACGACGCTGTCGACCATCCCGAACGGTCATGAATCCAAGGGAATCATTCATGCCAAGGAAGATGGCGTGGTAGCCGGACTGCCCGTATCGGAGCTTGTGTTTCAAGTCGTGGATCCGGCGCTCACGTTCACGCCTCAAGTATCGGAAGGCGATTTCGTAAAGAAGGGAACGGTACTCGCTGTCGTGGAAGGCAGCACGCACCGGATTTTGACGGGGGAGCGGCTAGCCTTGAATTTGCTGCAGCGCCTGTCAGGCATTGCGACCCGGACACGTTCGTTTGTGGATGCGCTGGAAGGCCTGCCTACCCGCTTGGTCGATACCCGGAAGACGACGCCGGGACATCGGATGCTGGAGAAATACGCAGTGCGCGTCGGCGGGGGAGCCAACCACCGCTTCGGGCTGTATGATGCTGTGATGATCAAGGACAACCATATTAAAGGCGCCGGCGGAATCCGCAAGGCCGTGGAGCGTGCCCGGGCGTTTATCCCTCATACGATGACCATCGAAGTGGAGACGGAATCGCTTGAGCAGGTCGAGGAAGCGCTGGAAGCCGGTGCGGACATCATCATGCTGGATAACATGAGCCAGGATCTGATGAAAGAGGCTGTCCGGCGTATTAAGGCCAAGTCCCCGCATGTGACCGTGGAGGCTTCCGGCAACGTGTCTTTGAAGACGGTGAAGGGGATCGCGGCCTGCGGCGTCGACGTCATTTCGGTCGGCAGACTGACGTATTCCTTCGACAGCCTGGACATCAGCCTTGATCTCAATGCGGTGAAGGAGGGATAGCCCCCGTGATTCTGGTGATCGACATCGGGAATACGAACATCGTCTTGGGGATATACAGAAGCCGGGAGCTATTGCATCATTTCCGTCTCAGCACGGTCAATCATTCCACGCCGGACGAGTACGGCATTATGTTCCGGAACATGTTTCAGATGTCCGGGATCCCGGTTAGCGATATTGAGGGCGTGATTATTTCTTCGGTGGTACCGCCTATGGTCCATGTCATTGAGGAGATGTGCCAAAAATATATCCACCATTCGCCGCTCATCGTGGGACCGGGGATTAAAACCGGGCTCAATCTGCGTTACGAAAATCCGCGCGAGGTCGGGGCTGACCGGATCGCCAACGCCGTTGCCGCCGTGGAGAAGTACCAGGGCCCGCTCGTCGTGATCGACTTTGGCACGGCTACCACATTTGACTGCATCGATCCCAAAGGCGCCTATCTCGGCGGCCTGATCGTGCCGGGCATCGGCATTGCGACCGAAGCGCTGTATCAGCGTGCATCGAAGCTGCCTCGGATTGAGCTGGAGAAGCCCAAAAAGGTCATCGGGCGAAATACAGTCCATGCGATGCAGGCAGGCATTATTTTCGGATACGCCGGGCAGGTTGACGGCATTGTAGAGCGGATTCGCGGCGAGATGCAGGTGCCCTCCCTGAAAGTGGTCGCAACGGGCGGACTGGCGGATCTGATCGCCAGCGAAACGAAGGTCATCCAGGAAGTGAATCCGCTGCTGACGCTCGACGGTCTCCGGATTATTTATGATCGCAACCGCTGAATTGCCAGAAAGATCAACCGGATCACCAAAAAGGCCTGTTTTGCGGTAAAATAGATAGATAATGGCAGAGCCTTCCCGGCTCATCCAATAAAGGAGGCAGTACACATAATGGAAAACAAACAGGACCGCCTCATCCGGGGCACGGCCATGAACGGACGTGTCCGGGCTTTCGCGGTGAGAACGACGGCTCTCGTGGAGGAGCTTCGCAGAAGGCATGATACGTGGCCTACCGCCACAGCGGCGCTGGGACGCACGCTGACAGCCGCTGGTATGATGGGCGCCATGCTGAAGGGCAAGGAAAAGCTCAGCATTCAAGTCAAGGGCGACGGACCGATTGGACAGATCGTCGTAGAAGCCAACTCCTTTGGCGAAGTGACGGGATACGTAACTAATCCGCATGTCCATTTGCCCAGCAACAGCCAGGGAAAACTCGACGTAGCCGGCGCGGTTGGCCGTGAGGGATACCTGCACGTAACGAAAGACCTGGGCCTCAAAGAGCCTTATCGCGGAAGCGTACCGATTATTTCGGGAGAGCTCGGAGAGGACTTTACGTATTATTTTGCCGTATCGGAGCAAACCCCTACTGCGGTTGGCCTGGGCGTACTCGTCGCTCCCGACAATTCCGTCCTCGTGGCCGGCGGCTTTATCATTCAGTTGCTTCCGGGCCTTTCCGATGAGGAAATCACGGCGATCGAGCAGGCGGTAAGCGCGATTCCGCCGGTAACCACCCTGCTGGACCAAGGGTTGGAGCTGGAAGATATGCTGAAGCAGCTGCTTCCCGATGTAGAGGTTCTCGAAGAGATGGATATCAAGTTTCGCTGTCAGTGCTCCCGTGAGCGGGTAGAGCAAACGCTGGTCAGCCTGGGCCAAGCGGAACTGGAGCGTTTGATTGAGGAAGATGGACAGGCGGAAGTGGTGTGCCATTTCTGCAATGAAGCGTATGATTTTGACAGGGAACAACTGCAGCAAATTCTTGAACAAGCCATGAAGTAAGGGGCGGGTTCGATGATATGATAACCAGACAGGAGAAGGGGCTGTGGGCCGCGGTCATTATTTTGGCAGCGGGCGTGTTGTTTATGGGGAGTCTGATTGTCATCCGTGGACTTAAACCGGCAGATGAGCCGTCATCGGCTGAAGACAAGCAAATAGGGGCGGATGCGGTGGCGTCTTTTAACGGCAGCACCATTACGGAAAGCGATTGGGTCGAGGAGCTGAAACGGACGCACGGGGAGGAAGCATTGACGCAGATGCTGAATCACAAGGCGGTATATGCGGAAGCCCGGTCCCTGAAAATTAAGGTGACCCCGGAAGAAGTGACGGAGGAGATTAACCGGGAAATGCAGGGTTACGCTTCCCCGGACGACTATTATCGGGAGATGGCCGACCAGCTGAACCTGACTCCCGAGGAGATCCGGGCGGAAACCGAGTACCGTCTCACACTGCAAAAGATCGCAACCGCAGGAATTCGCATCACGGATACGGAGGTACAGCGTTATATCGATCAGCATCAAGAGGAGTTTGCAGCCAAGAAGGCTTATCATCTTGCCTGGATTCAGACGGATACCGAAGATGAGGCGAATCGGCTGCTTGACCGCCTGCAGCAGGGAGAGGATTTCGGCACGCTGGCGGCAGCGTACTCCCTGGATGAATTTACACGCGATCAAGGCGGCGATCTGGGGACGGTGGAGGAGGATGATCCTTTTATTGCTCCGGAAGTACTGCGGACAGCCTCAACCCTGAAGCCAGGGGACGCAGCGGGTCCGGTAAGGCTAAATGACGGATATGCGGTTGTCCAGCTGATCAGCGTGGAGAACGGCAGTACCAAGAGCAGCGAGGAGATCATTCGGGAGGCCCGCAAACAGCTGGCCTTAAGCGAGGCGGTTCCCCTTTCGCAGCTGGAAGAACAGTTGAGAAACAAATATGACGCCAAAATTTTGATCAAAATATCGCCATCCAAAGCATCCTGAAACGACAGAAGCGGCAGGCAAGATGATGAGCCCGGGCTTACCTACGTTTTCAGGATGTTTTCTTTGTTACAACCAGGCCTTACGTCCGGGTTCGTATTGACATTGAGGTGGAAGGTTGATAAGATGAAGGTATAAATACCTACTTATTTACTCGGATATAGTTTGATCCAAGCCAGCCAGATTCTCTTTCTAGAATTTTGTATACAGCAGTTATTCATCAAATTCATTATAAACAGGGAGGATTTACCTATGGCTAAGGTCGTCAACAACGTAACGGAATTAATCGGAGGAACACCCCTTGTCCGGCTGAACCGGCTTGCACCGGAAGACAGCGCGGAAATTTACTTGAAGCTGGAATATCAAAATCCGGGCTCCAGCGTTAAGGACCGGATTGCGATCAGCATCGTCGAACAAGCGGAGAAGGACGGCCTTCTGAAGCCTGGCGGTACGATTGTGGAAGCGACAAGCGGCAACACCGGTATCGGTCTGGCTATGGTAGCTGCAGCCAAAGGCTACAAAGCCGTGATCGTCATGCCTGAAACGATGAGCCTTGAGCGCCGCAACTTGCTTCGCGCTTACGGTGCAGAATTGGTTCTGACACCGGGAGCTGAAGGCATGAACGGTGCCGTTAAGAAAGCCGAAGAAATCGTGAAGGAAAATCCGGATTACTTCATGGCTGAGCAGTTCAAAAACCCGGCCAACGTGAAGATTCACCGTGAAACGACGGGTCCGGAAATTGTGGAAGCGATTGAATCCATTGGCGGCTCCCTCGACGCCTTCGTGGCAGGAATCGGAACGGGCGGAACGATTTCCGGTGCCGGCGAAGTGCTGAAGAACCGCTTCCCTGACATCAAGATCGTGGCTGTTGAGCCTGCGGCTTCTCCAATTCTGGCAGGAGGCAAACCAGGACCGCACAAAATTCAAGGTCTGGGCGCCAACTTTATTCCGGATATCCTTAACCGTGACATCTACGATGAAATCATTCACGTGGAGAACGACGAAGCCTTTGAAACGGCACGCCGTGTCGCCAAAGAAGAAGGCGTCCTGTCCGGTATTTCTTCCGGCGCTGCCGTGTTCGCCGCACTCAAAGTGGCCAAAGAGCTCGGTAAAGGCAAACGTGTCGTGGTAGTTATCCCAAGTAACGGCGAACGCTATTTGAGCACACCGCTGTATAACTTTGAGGCGTAATTAACGTCTTATACATTGTAAAAACTCTCGCCCCTGCTGCCGGTCTATCCGGCTGCAGGTTTTTTTTGTTCATATTGCTGCTCATTGGCAGCCAAATCAGGTATCTTTTTGGAAAAAGTCTTTTCAAACCTGCCGACTCCAAGTATACTGACAACCAATAGACGGGTCTTGTTACTAAAAGGGGATCAGAAAATGAAGAGAAATGAGCGCGGTTTGATCACCTTGGATCAATGGATGACTTGGGCCGCAGAGGGCATCACGATGTTTCCATATGTGCTGTCGTCCGGAGGATGGGACCGGCAGGAAGAAGGGGAGCTCCCGGCGGCTTGGACGTCGGCCTGGGAACAGGCTTCGCCCTATTCCTTCGTACTCGAGAGCGGTAAGGAGGGGCGGTACACCTACCTAGGGCTGCGGCCGGTGTCGGTTCTTCACGGAAAAGATCACGGTGGCGTCGTGACGCACCTGCTGAGCGGGGCGACGGAGAAGGTTGGCGGAAGTCCGCTGCAGGTGCTGCAGCGGTGGATGGCGCCGTACCGGGCTCCCCAGCTGCCGAATCCAGAATTGCCGCCCCTTCTTGGAGGATGCGTTGGCTTTCTAGGGTATGACATCGTTCGTTCCCTTGAAAATCTGCCGTCCACGGCAGCCGATCTTCCGGCATTCCCGGATTATTTGTGGATGCGGATGGAAGAGTTGTGGGTACATGATGCAGACAGCCGGAAGGTGTACTGCACGGTCCATGTGCATTTTGATGCAGAAGGGCTGGACAGGGATGTGATCGGGCAAAGGCTGGGTGTGCTTTACGAGGAGGCTGCCGAGCGTGCCCGGTCCATGCAGTCGCTGTGGCTGTCCATGGTGAACCTGGACGAAGGGAGCCAGGCCAAAGCGGACCGGCGGCGAAAGCAGGCAGAGGAGCTGTCCCCCCGGATGGAGTGGCCGCAGCTGCGTACCGGATTCCCGCAGGAATCCTTTGAGCGGGCTGTGCGAGCCATCCAGCAGTACATTCGCGAAGGGGACGTCTTCCAGGTGAATCTGTCGCTCCGTCAGGAGCTGGACCTGCATTCGCCGCCGGAGCAGGCCTATGAATGGCTCCGCCTGCTGAACCCTTCCCCTTACATGGGGCTTCTGCGTTCCCCGGGTTTCACGCTGGTCAGCGGCTCCCCGGAACTGTTGGTGAAGCTTCAGGGGGAGCGGATCAGCACCCGCCCGATCGCCGGCACGAGGCGCCGGGGGCTGACCCCGCAGGAGGATGCGGCCATGGCGGCCGAGCTGCTGGGCAGCGAGAAGGAGAGAGCCGAGCATATCATGCTGGTGGATCTCGAACGCAACGATTTGGGGAAGGTGGCTGCGTACGGGTCAGTGCACGTCCCGGAGCTGATGACGGTCGAGCATTACTCCCATGTGATGCACCTCGTTTCTCAGGTGGAAGGCCGGCTCGCTCCGGGCAAAGGCGTATACGACGTGATCGCCGCCTTCTTCCCGGGAGGAACCATCACGGGCGCCCCTAAGGTGAGGACGATGGAGATCATCGAGGAGCTGGAACCCGTAAGGCGCGGGCCATACACCGGCTCAATCGGCTGGATTGACTACAACGGCAATATGGAATTAAATATTATCATAAGAACGATGGCCGTCCTGGAAGGTACGGGATATATCCAGGCCGGGGCGGGAATCGTCATCGATTCCGACCCTTACCGGGAATACCGGGAATGCCAAAACAAAGCTAAAGGCATGATCCTGGCGGTTCTCGCAAGCGAAGAGGAATCCGCCGTCAAATCTGGGATAAGGGGATGAGCATATGATTTTGGTTATCGACAATTATGACTCTTTTACGTACAATCTGGTGCAGTATTTGGGGGAACTCGGACAGGAAGTGAAGGTATACCGCAACGATGAAATTACCGTGTCCGGCATTGAGGAGCTTGCACCCGACCATATTTTGATTTCCCCGGGCCCCTGCACGCCGAACGAGGCGGGGATCAGCCTGGAGACGATTGCGAATTTTAAAGGCAAAATCCCGATTTTCGGAGTATGCTTGGGTCACCAGGCCATTGGGCAGGCATTCGGCGGCAATGTCATCCGTGCTGAACGGCTGATGCACGGAAAAACATCGCCGATCCATCATCACGGCAACTCCGTGTTCGAAGGCCTTCCTTCGCCATTTACAGCAACAAGATACCACTCGCTGCTTGTGGAGCGGGACAGTCTGCCGGACTGCCTGGAGATCACCGCAGAAACCGAGGAAGGCGAGATTATGGGACTGCGTCATAAGGAGTATCCGATTGAAGGCGTCCAGTTCCATCCGGAGTCGATCATCACCGATTACGGACATCAAATACTGCGTAATTTCCTGAAGCAGACCGCAGGCGCTAAAGCATGAAGAAGATAGGATTGAACGGCGGGATCGTGGATGCCGCCGACGCCGTGGTACCTGTAATGGATCACGGCTTTTTATACGGAATGGGGTTGTTTGAGACGCTGCGGACATACCGCGGCCGACCTTTCTTGCTGGAGAGGCATTTGAAGCGGATGGCGGAGGGCTGCCGGATGCTGGGCATTCCCTTTTCGCCGGAGGATGCGCTTGCGTCCATGCCCGGCTGGATTGAAGCCTTGATGAAGGAGAACAGCCTTGAGGAGGCTTACATCCGTTATACCGTCAGCGCTGGCGTTGATGTTCTCGGGCTTCCCGGGGAGGAGTACAGCCGTCCCAATCATGTTCTGCTTGTGAAGGCGCTGCCGGAGGTGCCTGAGAATTTCTACACGCAAGGGAAAGCCCTGCAGCTGCTGGAAACGCGGCGCAACTCTCCCGAAGCTCCAATCCGCTTGAAGTCGCTCCATTACATGAACAACATTTTGGCGAAAAGAGAACTGGCGGCTGTGAGTGATCCGCGTTCCCGCCAGGCGGAAGGCCTGATGCTCGATGAGCGCGGACATGTCAGCGAAGGCGTCGTCAGCAATGTGTTTTTTGTGAAAGAAGGGGAACTCTATACACCTGATGCATCCACCGGGCTGCTGCCCGGCATTACGCGCCAGGTTGTGCTTGAGCTCGCCGGCGCGGCAGGCATCCGCTGCACGGAAGGCCTGTATACGTGGGAAGATCTGCTGGCCGCAGATGAGGTGTTCGTGACCAGCTCTATCCAGGAGCTTGTGCCCGTTACGCTCCTGCTGGACAGGCAGGGAACGGGCAGAACGGTGGGTCGAGGCGCGGCCGGCCCGATCACCCGCAGGCTGCTCGATTTGTACCGACAGAAAGCAGGGATTTGACAGTGAAAACGACAATCTACGAACGTAACTTTACAATGGGTCAAGCCGTGCTGAGGCTCGGACAGTCTACCCAGGTGATGGGCATTTTAAATGTAACGCCCGATTCCTTCTCCGACGGCGGCCGGTATGTGGATCCGGACACGGCCGTACGCCATGCGCTCAAAATGATGCTGGACGGCGCCGACCTGATCGATATCGGAGGAGAATCAACCCGGCCAGGATATACGCCGGTATCCGCGGAAGAGGAACTGGCCCGCGTGATTCCCGTGATTGAGGCGATCCATAAAGCGGCCCCGCACATTCCGATCTCGATCGATACCTACAAGGCGGAAGTGGCTCGCCAGGCCATTCTGGCCGGTGCCCATATCATCAACGATATTTGGGGAGGCAAAGGCGATCCGGACATGCTGAAGGTGGCAGCCGAGCTGGGCTGTCCGATCATTCTGATGCATAACCGGCAGGACATGGACTACACCGATTTTGTGGAGGACGTTGTCGCCGACCTGGAAGAGAGCGTGCGCCTCGCCTTGGCGGCCGGAGTTCGTGCGGAACATATTATTTTGGACCCGGGGATCGGATTTGCCAAAAACGGAGAGCACAACTTGAAGCTGATGACTCAGCTGGACCGTTTGAATCAGATTGGATATCCTGTGCTGCTGGCTACGTCCCGCAAAAAGTTCATCCGCAGCGTGCTGGATCTGCCGGTGGATGATTTGGTCGAGGGCACCGCGGCCACAGTGGCGTTCGGAATCGCCCAGGGCTGCCAGCTGGTGAGGGTCCACGATGTGAAATCGATCAAACGAACCGTCAAAATGTGCGATGCGATGATATACACTTCAGCGGTTGTGAGTCGGGAATAACGTTTTATATACAGGATCATTTGATACGATGTTGATTATTGGGGGGCGGGAGTAGAAAATGGATAGAATGGTCATTCACCGCATGGAGTATTACGGGTATCACGGCGTGTTCGAGGAAGAGCGCAAGCTCGGCCAGCGCTTCTACGTCGATCTGGACATGGAGCTGGATTTGCGCGCAGCCGGAGAGAACGACGATCTCACCCAAACGGTAAATTATGCCGAAGTCCACGAAACGGTCAAAAACGTGGTAGAAACCGAGTCTTTTCGCCTGATTGAAGCTTTAGCCGAACGTATTGCATCTGTTGTACTGGACACTTATACTAGTATCAATGCACTGACGGTCAAAGTGACCAAACCGCATCCTCCATTTGACATCCACTTTCAGGGTGTTACTGTGGAGCTGCATAGAACAAGAAAGTGAGACTCCACCATGAATGCACATTTCACCTCTGAGCTATCAGAGGCTTATATTGCTTTAGGGGCAAATTTGGGTGACCGCGAGCATACGCTGATGGAAGCTATTCGGCGCCTGGATGAGGATCCCCGCATTACGGTAGCCCGCTGTTCCCACCTTTATGAGACGGAGCCTGTGGGTTATGTGGACCAGCCCCTCTTTTTAAATATGGCCGTGTGCGTCCGCACAAGTTTGGATTCCCATGAACTGCTGCACGTGATGCAGGGGATTGAGAACGGGCTTGGGCGCATTCGGGAGATCCATTGGGGGCCCCGGACCGTCGATTTGGATTTAATCTGGATGGAGGGCCGCAGGGAGAACACGGAAGAACTGGTGCTGCCGCATCCCCGGATGGAGGAGCGAGCCTTCGTGCTGGTTCCCTTATCCGATATCGTTCCTCCCGACGAGCCTTCCGGCTTATATACAATCGTAGAGACAGCTCTGGATAAGCTGGATGGAAAGGAAGGTCTGCAGCTTTGGAAAACATGCAGCTGGCGAAGCGCGTCCGCGCCTTCCGGAAGCTAAAAGGCTACACGCAGCAGGAGCTCGCAGCCAAGTGCGGCATATCGCTTGCAGTGCTGGGGGCCATCGAACGGGGAAACCGTCGTGCAGAAGAACAGGTTTTGATCAAAGTAGCGGAAGCACTGGGTGTATCTGTTCAGGAACTGAGGAACGGTTAGACTTTTGAGAAGCAGGAATACTGCTTATGTATATACAATGAATAATAAGGGGGGAAATGATGCGATGCTGAAGATTGGCGATATTGAAATGAAGAACCAAGTCGTGCTGGCACCGATGGCGGGCGTGTGTAATCCTGCGTTCCGTCTTATCGCCAAGGAATTCGGAACGGGTCTGGTTTGCGCAGAAATGGTCAGCGGCAAGGCGATCGTTCACGGCAATCAGCGCACGCGGGAAATGCTATATGTAGATGAGCGCGAGAAGCCGCTCAGCCTGCAGATTTTCGGAGGAGACCGTGATTCCTTGGTGGAGGCAGCCAAAGTTGTGGACCAACAGACCAACGCCGATATCATAGATATCAATATGGGCTGTCCGGCTCCGAAAGTGACCAAAATCGACGCCGGTGCACGCTGGCTGCTTGATCCCCAGAAAATTTATGAAATGGTCTCCGCGGTCGTGGATGCAGTCGATAAACCAGTGACCGTGAAAATGCGAACCGGATGGGACAGCGACCACATTTACGCGGTGGAGAACGCCCAAGCGGTAGAACGCGCCGGAGGCCAGGCAGTCAGCCTGCACGGCAGAACCCGGGAACAGCTGTATACGGGACATGCCGATTGGAGCATTATAAAGCAGGTTAAAGAGTCGGTATCGATCCCGGTCATCGGTAACGGTGACGTGGTTACGCCGGAAGACGCGCGGCGCATGCTCGACGAA
Source organism: Paenibacillus sp. SSG-1 (assembly GCF_002224835.1). Taxonomy (NCBI): domain Bacteria; kingdom Bacillati; phylum Bacillota; class Bacilli; order Caryophanales; family Paenibacillaceae; genus Paenibacillus; species Paenibacillus sp. SSG-1. Next base: position 6,333,688 of record NZ_MBRK01000001.1, on the reverse strand, counting down.
ACCGGATGTGACGGGGTTATGATCGGACGCGGCGCTTTGGGAAATCCGTGGATGCTGTACCGTACGATTGAGTACCTCAAGAGCGGTGAGCTGCTTCCGGAGCCTGCGGCTGAAGAGAAGATCCGCATCGCGATTCTTCATATGGACCGTCTGATCGCGCTGAGAGGCGAGTTCGTGGCGGTACGCGAAATGCGCAAGCATCTGGCATGGTACCTGAAAGGACTCAAAGGGTCCGCTCGGATCAAGGATGAGATTATGGAAGGAACGAAGCGCGACGAAATGGTCGGAATATTGGAGGATTTTGTGGCGAACCTGAACCAGCGTGCCGAAATGGAAGCCGAGGAAATAGGTGTGGAAGCGGTGGCCCAATAAGATGGGCGGCCGCGGCTGCACCCCTGTCATTGACATTTTGAAACGGTTACCATATAATTTTGCAGTATAAATTCGACTCTTCGTTTAACAAGCAGCAGGAGGATGTTCTGATCCTTCAAATTTTGCATATAGTTTTGCATATATATAGATTGAACTAAAGTAAGCATCGCCATCTCCTGACCACGGAGCAAGAACGTAAGTTTCTTTAGTTCATTCTATGGAAGCAGGATGTTTTTTAATTTATTTACATGACAGGAGAATCGGTTAAGATGAGCGATAAAGAAGTCATTCTTACACAGGACGGACTTAAGAAGCTGGAAGACGAACTCGAGAACCTGAAATCGGTGAAGCGCCGCGAAGTCGCGGAGCGAATCAAGGTTGCCATCGGCTACGGTGATATCAGTGAGAACTCTGAATACGAAGACGCCAAGAACGAGCAGGCTTTTATTGAAGGCCGAATCATTACTTTGGAAAAAATGCTGCGCAATGCCCGGATCATCAATAATGATGAGATCAATACGGACATTGTAGGCGTAGGTGCTACGGTAACGGTGCAGGACCTGGAATTCGGCGATACGATGGAATATACAATCGTCGGTAGTGCCGAATCCGATCCGCTGAACAATAAAATTTCCAATGAAAGCCCGGTCGGCAAAGCAATCATCGGCAAGCAAAAAGGAACCGTCGTGGATGTGAACGTTCCTGCGGGCGTCATTCAATATAAAATCATCGATATCAAAAAGTAATATCCATGCTTTAGGATTGAAAAAAAAGCTTCCTTGAGGAAGCTTTTTTTCAAGATTGTGGAATGTAACACTTGAGCTAACGTCGAGGCAAAGGAAAGGCCCCACTTGGTGGGGTTATTTTCGGATATAGACGGCAGACGGCATGCCGCTTGGACAAGCGGGAGAGGTTTAGCAGTGAAATGAAGGAGATGAAGACTGACCATGTCAGAAGAAGTGAACAACCAGGAACAGGAAATTGAATTAAGCGAGATGCTGAAAATCCGCCGGAGCAAGCTGGACGAGCTGCGTGCACTGGGGATCGATCCTTTTGGCAAAAAATACGAGAGAACCAGCATGGCAGGTGATCTGCTGAGTAAATATGACGGTATGACGAAAGAAGAGCTGGACGAGCAGCACGCCGAAGTTCGCGTTGCCGGACGGATTATGGCAAAGCGCGGCATGGGTAAGGCCATTTTTGCCCATATCCAGGATCTGAGCGGCAAAATCCAGATCTATGTGCGTCAGGATTCCGTGCCTGAGCATGCGTTTGAGGCGTTCCGCCTGTTGGATCTAGGCGATATCGTCGGCATCGCCGGAACGATGTTCAAGACGAAGACCGGGGAAACGACGATCAAGGCCAGCGAGGTGGAGGTTCTGTCGAAATCCCTCTATCCGTTGCCAGATAAATACCATGGCCTCAAGGACGTAGAGCTTCGTTACCGTCAGCGTTATGTGGATTTGATCATCAATCCGGAAGTACAGCAGACGTTTATTGCCCGCTCGCGGATTATTCAATCGATGCGCCGTTACCTGGATTCACAGGGCTACCTGGAAGTCGAAACTCCGACATTGCATGCGATTGCCGGCGGAGCCGCGGCCAAGCCGTTTATTACGCATCATAACGCGCTGGACATGCAGCTGTATATGCGGATTGCCATCGAGCTTCACTTGAAACGCTTGATTGTCGGCGGTCTGGAGAAGGTATACGAAATCGGACGCGTATATCGTAACGAGGGTATTCCCACCCGCCACAATCCGGAATTTACGATGATCGAGCTGTATGAGGCTTATGCCGATTACAAAGACATCATGAACCTGACCGAGAACATGATCGCGCATATTGCGCAGGAAGTGCTCGGCACCAAAGTCATCAACTATCAAGGGCATCAAGTTGACCTGACTCCTCCTTGGCGCCGGGTATCCATGGTGGATGCGGTCAAGGAAGTCAAAGGCGTGGACTTCGGCGTGCATATGACGGACGAGGAAGCTCACCGTCTGGCCAAAGAGCATAACGTCAAAGTTGAACCGCACATGACATTCGGTCATATTCTGAACGCGTTCTTCGAGGAATTTGTTGAGGAAACGCTGATTCAGCCGACGTTCGTGACCGGGCATCCGGTGGAAATTTCGCCGCTTGCGAAGAAAAACGAGCAGGATCCGCGGTTTACTGACCGTTTTGAGCTCTTTATCGTGGCCCGTGAGCATGCCAATGCATTCAGCGAGCTGAACGACCCGATCGATCAGCGCCAGCGTTTTGAAGCACAGCTGAAGGAACGCGAGCAGGGCAATGACGAAGCGCATGAAATGGATGAGGATTTCCTCACCGCGCTGGAGTACGGCATGCCGCCGACCGGTGGTCTGGGTATCGGCATCGACCGTCTGGTGATGCTGCTGACGGATTCTCCGTCGATCCGTGACGTGCTGCTCTTCCCGCATATGCGGAATCGTCAGGAGTAGTTTTCAGGCTTTTAGGGAAAATAAATAAAAGGAACAGCTGTCGTGATCATGTATCACGCGGCTGTTCCTTTTTTGCGTTTGAGTCTGGCTTCTGTGCCATGGAATGGACATCCGGCTGGCATAAGGATAACAAATGCCGTTTGATGACCGCGACCATGACCTCAGGGGTCACACGCTCCGGACGCATTACGGCATGGATGGCCAGGCCGTCGAGGACGGCGTAGAAGCGTTCCACTTCGATGGCAAAATCCAGACCGGGAAGCAGGAGCTGGCCCTCTGATAAGCCGTTGAATACGGTAACGAAAATCGACCGCAGCTCGTCGTCCACCTGATGGCGCAGCGTACGTAAGGAATCATCCGACAGCGACTTGAC
>NZ_MBRK01000001.1:6315481-6325481 GCF_002224835.1 Paenibacillus sp. SSG-1 | reverse complement strand
ACTTCGGGAGAAGGGGTGCCCCGGTAGTGTGAATAGCACGAGGGGGCCGCAGTGAAAAGGCCCAAGCGACTGTTTAGCAAAAACACAGGTCTGTGCGAAGCCGCAAGGCGAAGTATACGGGCTGACGCCTGCCCGGTGCTGGAAGGTTAAGGGGAGCGGTTAGGGAGTAATCCCGAAGCTGTGAACCGAAGCCCCAGTAAACGGCGGCCGTAACTATAACGGTCCTAAGGTAGCGAAATTCCTTGTCAGGTAAATTCTGACCCGCACGAATGGCGTAACGACTTGGGCGCTGTCTCAACGAGAGATCCGGTGAAATTTTAATACCTGTGAAGATGCAGGTTACCCGCGACAAGACGGAAAGACCCCATGGAGCTTTACTGCAGCTTGATATTGGATTTGGGTACGATCTGTACAGGATAGGTGGGAGCCTTTGAAACCTGAGCGCCAGCTTGGGTGGAGGCGCCGTTGGGATACCACCCTGATCGTATCTAGGTTCTAACCTGGTACCGTAATCCGGTATGGGGACAGTGTCAGGTGGGCAGTTTGACTGGGGCGGTCGCCTCCTAAAGAGTAACGGAGGCGCCCCAAGGTTCCCTCAGAATGGTTGGAAATCATTCGAAGAGTGCAAAGGCAGAAGGGAGCTTGACTGCGAGACCTACAAGTCGAGCAGGGACGAAAGTCGGGCTTAGTGATCCGGTGGTACCGCATGGAAGGGCCATCGCTCAACGGATAAAAGCTACCCTGGGGATAACAGGCTTATCTCCCCCAAGAGTCCACATCGACGGGGAGGTTTGGCACCTCGATGTCGGCTCATCGCATCCTGGGGCTGAAGTAGGTCCCAAGGGTTGGGCTGTTCGCCCATTAAAGCGGTACGCGAGCTGGGTTCAGAACGTCGTGAGACAGTTCGGTCCCTATCTGTCGTGGGCGTAGGAAATTTGAGAGGAGCTGTCCTTAGTACGAGAGGACCGGGATGGACGTACCGCTGGTGCACCAGTTGTTCCGCCAGGAGCATGGCTGGGTAGCTACGTACGGACGGGATAAGCGCTGAAAGCATCTAAGCGTGAAGCCCCCCTCAAGATGAGATTTCCCAGTATGTAAGACCCCTTGTAGACGACGAGGTAGATAGGTTGGAGGTGGAAGTGCAGCAATGCATGGAGCTGACCAATACTAATCGGTCGAGGGCTTATCCAAAAAAATATAAAACACAGATTCGTTTCGTATCTAGTTTTCAGGTGATCAAACACTTGAACGTTTGGTGGCGATAGCGGAGGGGTTCCACGCGTACCCATCCCGAACACGACCGTTAAGCCCTCCAGCGCCGATGGTACTTGGACCGAAGGGTCCTGGGAGAGTAGGACGTTGCCAAGCGAAGGACCACTGTTGATGAATATCAACGGTGGTTTTTTTGTTTTATTCAGACCCTTGGAATGGAATATTGAGCTTTTGATACAATTCAGGGCGTGGCAACCTAAAGGTAGTTCCTCCTCCAGTTTCATGTATGAACCGAAATGATTTTGGACATCCCACCAATGGGATGTCTTTTGCATATCTTGTCCGTTTCAAGTGGACATGTATTTGCCCCTGCAAGACAAGGGCGATTCCTCTCATTTTTACCAGACTGATTACCTTGACAGCTTCGAGTGGGCTTTGCTAAGATGGCAATAATATATTTTCAGAAACGATTTTCAAGCCTTGTTGCATAAGGATTTTAACAAATACATTACATGACAAATGAGGGGGAAATTACGAAGTGTGGGAACAAAAATTTGCTAAAGAAGGATTTACGTTTGACGATGTTTTGCTGGTACCCCGGAAGTCCGAAGTGCTGCCAAAGGAAGTCGATGTGTCCACGAGACTAAGCGACTCGGTTAAGCTGAACATTCCTTTGATCAGTGCAGGGATGGACACAGTGACGGAGGCTGCCCTGGCCATTGCGATTGCACGTGAAGGCGGCATCGGCATTATTCACAAAAATATGTCGGTTGAACAGCAAGCGGAGGAAGTGGATCGGGTTAAGCGTTCCGAGAGCGGCGTTATCACCAATCCTTTCTCACTGACAGCCGATCACCTCGTATCCGATGCCGAACAGGTCATGGCGAAATTCCGGATTTCGGGTGTTCCGATTGTGGACGAGCATAACAAACTGATCGGTATTCTTACAAACCGCGACCTTCGCTTCGTTCATGATTACAGCATTAAGATCTCCGAAGTGATGACTCGTGAAAACCTGGTAACTGCCCCAGTAGGTACGACGCTTCAAGAAGCCGAAGTCATTCTGCAGCAGCACAAAATTGAAAAGCTGCCGCTGGTTGATGAGAACAACACATTAAAAGGTCTTATTACCATTAAAGATATTGAGAAAGCCATTCAGTTCCCGAATGCGGCAAAAGATGCGCAAGGACGTCTTCTTGTAGGCGCGGCAATCGGTATTTCGAAGGATGGTTTGGATCGGGCCGCAGCTCTGGTCAAGGCCGGCGTTGACGTCATCGTCGTCGATTCCGCGCACGGCCATCATATCAATATCTTGGATGCGGTTCGCCATCTGCGCAGCTTGTACCCGGATCTTACGATCATTGCAGGCAACGTGGCTACAGGCGAGGCGACACGCGACCTGATCGAAGCAGGTGCTTCGGTTGTCAAAGTCGGTATCGGACCCGGATCAATCTGTACGACGCGCGTTATTGCCGGTATCGGCGTGCCGCAAGTCACAGCGATTTACGATTGTGCTTCGGTAGCTAAAGAGTACGGAGTGCCGATCATCGCAGACGGCGGTATTAAATACTCCGGCGAAATTACAAAAGCACTTGCAGCCGGCGGCCATGCCGTTATGCTGGGAAGCTTGTTTGCGGGAACGGAAGAGAGCCCTGGGGAATCGGAAATTTACCAAGGCCGCCGCTACAAGGTTTACCGCGGCATGGGCTCCATGAGCGCGATGAAACAAGGCAGTAAAGACCGTTACTTCCAGGACGACGATAAGAAGCTCGTTCCGGAAGGAATTGAGGGCCGCGTCGCTTATAAAGGTCCTTTGTCCGACACGATTCACCAACTGATCGGCGGTCTCCGCTCGGGCATGGGCTATTGCGGAACGAAAAACCTGCAGGAGCTGCGTGAAGATACCCAATTTATCCGCATCACGGGTGCGGGTCTTCGTGAGAGCCATCCGCACGACGTGCAGATCACGAAAGAAGCTCCAAACTACTCGTTGTAATATTCGACACGGTTTGCACAAAACCAACATCTTCTTGTACAGACAGGCCTAAATTAGGCCTGTCTGTCTTTTTTTGCAGTATACCCTGTGTTAGAATAGACAAGTAAGATTTAAGGGCAAGAGGGGAGTTAACAATTCATTGAGTAAGAAATGGAGCAAGTTGGGGAAACCATCTTCGCACAAACGCAAACGTCACTTTGTCAAAAAGAGCGTAGCCTCGGTTATGCTATTGAATATGTTAATGCTGTCCGCTCTACCGGCCATGGCTTTGGCTGAGGGAACAACAGCAACAACGACCACTACGAATACCGCATCGACCACTACGGCCAGCAAGGTGCCAAGCGTATCGTCTTTGCAGCTTCAAGTGAAATCCGCCGTGTTGATCGAACCAACGACAGGGCAAGTCCTCTTGTCGGTGAACGCGGATGATCCACTGCCGCCAGCGAGTATGACCAAGATGATGACCGAATATCTCATCGCAGATATGGTCAAAAAGGGCAAGTTTAAATGGGACGATGTCGTGACCGTTGGCGATAATGCTTCCAAGACGATCGGCTCGCGTATTTTTTTAGATGCTAATGATCAACATACCGTTGAGGAACTGTACATAGCGATGGCGGTAGGTTCGGCGAACGATGCTACCGTAGCGCTGGCTGAGTATGCAGCCGGGTCTGAACAGGAATTCGTCAATCTAATGAATGAAACGGCTAAGAAGTTCGGGATGAAGACAGCCCACTTTATCAACTCCACAGGGCTCGACCGTGCGGATATGCCTGAGAAGTATCGTCCTTCGGCTGAAGGGGAGACGGTCATGTCCGCGATGGACGCTGCCATCCTGGGCAAGCATATCGTCCAGGACCATCCAGATTTTTCTAAATATACGGCGATCCAATCCTATAAGTTCCGTGAGCGCGATAAAAATCCGATCATCAATTGGAACTGGATGCTTGAAGCGAATAAGGATATTCCGAACTTTAAGGCTTACGCCTACCCGGGGTTGGACGGCCTTAAGACGGGTCATACCAATAACGCCGGCAACTGCTTTACGGGAACAGCCGAACGCGATGGCATGCGCCTGATCAGCGTCGTCATGGGAACGAAATCGGAAGCACAGCGCTTTACCGAGACCCGCAAGGTGCTTGATTACGGCTTCAACAACTTTGAGATCAAGCAGGCCGTGGCCGGCAAATCCAAGGTTGAAGGTCTGGACTCCGTTGAGGTCAAAAAAGGCGTCAAAACTTCGGTCGGCGTCGTAACGGATGCCCCGGTCTCCTTTATGGTACCTAAAGGCTCCGATGCCAAAGGCGTTACCTTCAAAACTCAGCTTGAGCCGGCGGACAAGCTTGTGGCTCCGATCAAGCAAGGAACCAAGGTCGGTACCATCACTTATACCTATAAAGTAGATGGGATTGAGAAGCCTCAGACGAAAACCGTCAATTTGATCACATCGGACGAAGTGGAGAAGGGCAGCTGGCTGCGCCTGTTCTTCCGCGCTATTAAGGAAATGTTTGGTGATTTATTTGACGGAATCAAAAATCTTTTTTAAGATCAATATAAGATTTTTACTTTAGTCCACAAAAGCAGCTCTGCAGAGTATGCAACCATCCTGCCATCCATAGGCAAGGGCGGATTACATGATATATATTTCGGGAGGCGTAAACCATTGGAAACGGGAACTTCGAGAGTTAAAAGAGGTATGGCTGAAATGCAAAAAGGCGGCGTCATCATGGACGTCATGAATGCCGAACAGGCAAAGATCGCTGAAGCTGCGGGCGCAACGGCCGTCATGGCATTGGAACGCGTTCCTTCAGATATTCGTGCTGCCGGCGGTGTGGCGCGTATGGCTGACCCTACGATCGTAGAAGAGGTTATGAAAGTCGTATCGATTCCGGTTATGGCGAAAGCCCGTATCGGTCATTATGTGGAAGCGAAAGTGCTCGAATCCCTCGGTGTCGACTACCTCGACGAGAGCGAAGTTCTGACGCCTGCCGATGAAGTATTTCATATCGACAAATGGGACTTCACCGTGCCGTTTGTTTGCGGTGCCAAAGACCTGGGAGAAGCGCTGCGCCGCATCGGCGAAGGCGCATCGATGATCCGTACGAAAGGCGAGCCGGGAACAGGCAACATTGTCGAAGCCGTTCGTCATATGCGTCTGATCAACAGTCAAATCCGCAAAGTGCAAAGCATGTCGAAGGACGAGCTGTATGCCGAAGCGAAAAACCTTGGCGTACCATACGACCTTCTGCTTGGTGTTCACGAGAGCGGCAAGCTGCCGGTCGTTAACTTTGCTGCGGGCGGCGTGGCTACTCCAGCCGACGCGGCGCTGATGATGCATTTGGGAGCCGACGGAGTATTCGTGGGATCGGGTATTTTCAAATCCGATAATCCAGAGAAGTTTGCCCGCGCGATCGTGGAAGCAACAACGCATTACCAAGACTACAAGCTGATTGCCGAAGTATCCAAAAACCTGGGTGCGCCAATGAAAGGCATTGAGATTTCGAAGCTGAGCCCGTCTGAGCGGATGTCGGACCGCGGCTGGTAAGAGAGAGAAGGCTGGACATATGAAAATCGGGGTACTGGCGCTTCAGGGTGCCGTAGCAGAGCATATTCGCAGCATCGAGCTGGCCGGCGCCGAAGGCATCGCCATTAAAAAGGTAGAGGAACTGGAGCAAGTTCAGGGCCTGATTATCCCTGGCGGCGAAAGTACGACCATCGGCAAGCTGATGCGGAAATACGGGTTTATTGAAGCGATTCTCCAATTTTCGGATGCAGGCAAGCCGATTTTCGGCACCTGTGCCGGATTGATCGTATTGGCGAAGTCGATCGAAGGCCAGGAAGAGCCCCACTTGGGGCTGATGAATATCACCGTGGCGCGCAATGCTTTTGGGCGTCAACGGGAGAGCTTTGAAACAGATTTGGACGTCAAGGGGATTGAGGAGCCGGTTCGTGCCGTCTTTATCCGTGCTCCTCTGATCCGCAGTGTGGGCGATGGAGTCGACGTACTGTCCTCCTATAACGACGAGATTGTGACCGCGCGAGAGGGCCATTTGCTCGCCTCTTCGTTCCACCCCGAACTGACGGATGATTACCGGCTCCATCAGTATTTTGTGGATATGGTAAAAGCCAGTCAAGCGTCTTAAATCAGCAGGATAAACGATGGTAACACGATGACACCTTGACTCTTTTGATGATATCTAAACGCTGCCTCCTGGGTAAGCTTTAGGTAAAAGGTATTCCTCGGTTGGCGGCCTGAGCGGCGGTCTGAGGATACCTTTCAAGGGGTCAGGGTTGTTTTTTGATTCAAGCAGGTCTCATCATGGAAGTACGTCGCACAAGACGTTTTTCTTTTTAGGAGGAATTGTCCAATGTTGGATGTGAAAATATTACGCGGTGATTTCGCGAGAGTGGAGCAGGCGCTCAAAAACCGGAACAAGTCGCTGGATTTGATTGCCGGATTTCCCGAGCTGGATACCCGCCGCCGGGAGCTGCTGCAGGAGAGCGAGGCGCTGAAAAACCGCCGCAACACCGTTTCCGGTGAAGTAGCCAAGCGCAAAAAGAACGGGGAGAACGCAGACGAGCTGATTCTGGAGATGCGTCAGGTTTCCGACCAGATCAAAGCGATGGACGAGGAAGTGCGCGAACTGGAGGCGTCTATTTCTGATCTGACGATGGCCATTCCGAATATTCCGCACGAGTCGGTACCGGTCGGCCAGTCCGAAGAAGACAATGTGGAGCTGCGCCGGTGGTCGGAGCCGACGACGTTTGATTTTACTCCAAAAGCCCACTGGGATCTGGCCCAGGACCTGGGCATTCTTGATTTTGAAGCGGCAGCCAAGGTTACGGGTTCGCGGTTTACGTTCTACAAGGGGCTCGGTGCCCGTCTGGAGCGTGCGCTCATCAACTTTATGATGGATTTGCACAGCAGCGAGCATGGCTACGAAGAAATGCTTCCGCCTTATATCGTCAATGGGGACAGCCTGCGCGGTACCGGACAGCTTCCGAAGTTTGAAGAGGATCTGTTTAAAATCCGTGACACGGACTACTATTTGATCCCGACCGCTGAAGTGCCGGTGACCAACTATTACCGTGATGAAATTTTATCGGTGGAGGATTTGCCGAAGCACTTCGTGGCTTACAGCTCCTGCTTCCGTTCGGAGGCCGGTTCAGCCGGACGTGATACACGAGGCTTGATCCGCCAGCACCAATTCAATAAAGTGGAACTGGTGAAGCTTGTGCATCCGGATTCCTCTTATGAAGAGCTTGAGAAAATGACGGCAAATGCCGAGCGCGTTCTGCAGCTGCTGAAGCTGCCGTATCGCGTGATGGCGCTCAGCACGGGAGATATGGGCTTCTCGGCGGCAAAAACGTACGACCTGGAAGTTTGGCTGCCAGAGAGCGGTGCTTACCGGGAGATTTCCTCTTGCTCAAACACGGAGGACTTCCAGGCACGGCGTGCTAACATCCGTTTCCGTCCTGAGCCTAAGGCCAAGCCTGAGTTTGTGCATACGTTGAATGGATCGGCACTTGCCGTAGGACGGACCGTGGCGGCCATTCTGGAGAATTATCAGCAGGCAGACGGCAGCGTGGTCGTTCCGGATGTGCTTCAGCCTTATATGGGCAATGTTAAAGTTATTGTCCCTAAAAGCCAGGGTTGATATTAGCATTAAACTGTGGTAATATATTTTTGTTACGCGTTGCGTGACACTGATGTATTTTCCACGTGGAGGGGTACCGAAGCGGTCATAACGGGGCGGTCTTGAAAACCGTTAGGGCGCAAGTCCACATGGGTTCGAATCCCATCCCCTCCGCCATTTAAACAAACCAATGACAAAGCCGATTCTGCTTATGCAGGAGCGGCTTTTTTTGTTTTTGCCAAACACCGTTATCGCATAAAAAGAGCGCATCCTCCGCACATTAACAAAGGCAGGGGAGGTGTTCAATCATGAACCGAGACTTTGAATTGAACCAAAACAAATTGGTCCAAGCTTGGCAATCCCAGCTTCCTCAAACGCTTGACTCATCCGACCAGGCACAGGTGTTTGCCGACGAGGCAAATCCCCAGGCGCTGCGGATCCATATCGATACCGCGGGGCGGTCGAAGTATTCATTCGACTTCCAGTGCTCCTACGTGGATACACGGGAGGTTAAAGTGGATCTGGTGGATGTAGAACGCGAAGGACGCACGGTAGACGAACGCACGGACGTCATTCAGAATATGGCGCAGGATTACACCCGCCAAATTCACGAGTGCGCCCAAGCCCTTCACGATTTGACGCATCACTCTTAAGAAAAGAGGGACGACGATGACCAAAGCCAAACCGGGTGTCGACAAAAATCTCAGCAATGTCGTAGAGGATTTGGATCACACGGCAGTAAACAGCCATCAGGCAAATCAGTTGCAGCAGAAGCGAAACGATCGTAGGCATGAAGATGAAATCAATCATCAGCACACGATCGACCTGGAGCATCCGCATTCTTAACCATCCTAACGTATACGGGGGAATCGCCGATGAGTAAACCAAACGCTGTTCCGGTACCTGAAGCGCAAGAGCAGCAGCCGCGTAACCGGGACCGGGAGCGGTCCGGTATGCAGGAGCCGTTGTCCGGATCGAAGAAGGTCAAGAACCGGAATCATGTTAGTCATTTGAATAGAGAAGGGTCCTAAGGTCCCGTCTAAAAAGGCATCCGGCTAAAAGCCAGGATGTCTTTTTTTGCGTTAAAAATGAAAATTCACCAAAAGATTTCCAAAAAAGGGTTCCGGTAACGGACGATATCGTTTATGATTACAAGGGGTATTTTTTTGCTTTTTAGAGACGAGAGGAGAGAGAGATTGTGATGAAGAAGAAATGGGCAGCCCTGATTCTTACACTGGTCTTGGCAATGACCGTGGTGCTTGCAGGCTGCAGCAGCAAGAAGGAACCGAAGGAAGCGCTGGAGGCTTCGGCCGTCAACGCGATGAAAATGACATCGTACGAAATGAAGAGTAAGGTAACGATTAAAGATTTGCAGGTTACCAGTGCAAGTGCTGATAACGCCGCAGCCAGCCAAGTGATGAGCATGCTGAAAAATGCGGAATTGACGATCGATGGGGTATATCAGAACGATCCACAACAAACGGAGATGACGCTCGGAATTAACCTGAAGGGCGACATGTCCATGAGCTTTAACATTCCGATGGTAATGACCCAAGATAAATTGTACGTCAAAGTGCCGAGCATCCCGATGCTGCCGCTGCCTGAAGACGTTGTAGGTAAATTCCTGGTACTCGATATGAAAGAGCTGGCGGAACAGCAGGGAACGTCCTTTAACCCCGACATGATGAATCCCGAAAAGACGAAGAAGCTCGCCGGCGAAATTATGAATACCCTGTTTACCGAATATGATGGTAAGAAATATTTTAAAGACGTTGCGGTTAAAGACGCTAACCTCCCGGATGGCGTGGATGCCAAGCAGGTGGTTCAATTCTATGTAACCAATGACAACGTGAAAGAAGCGGCTGACATTCTGGTGAACAAAGCGCTGCCGAAAATTCTTGATATTATCAGCAAGGATGAGTACCGTGAAATGCTCGGCGTTAACCAGGAAGACATTGACCAAATGAAGAAGGATCTGAACTCGACGGACAGCAAGGATGAAATCAGCAAAGGCCTGAACGATCTGAAGAACTACCTGAAAGTCAACCAGTTCGAAGTCAACACGGCCATCAATAAAAATAACTTCCCTGCTTATCAGGATGCTGTTATGAACGTAGAAATGAACGATCCGGAAACGAAGGACAACATGAAGCTG
>NZ_MBRK01000001.1:6268905-6315471 GCF_002224835.1 Paenibacillus sp. SSG-1 | reverse complement strand
GGCTGCGGGCGGGGAGCCAATACAGCAAGATCAACGAGAAGCAAACCTTCAGCATTGGCATTCCAAAAGAAGCGGATGTTATTACGATGGAGCAGCTTCAGGAGAAAATGGGAGCTACGGCTTACTAAGCAAGCCCCGTACGAATCACAACAGCCCGGCCAGGGTTACTGGCCGGGCTGTTTGTTTGTGTCAGGCTTTGCCCCGCAGCTTGCGGAAAAACTGGGTCAGCAGCCCAGCGCATTCCTCCTGCAGCACATCGGCAATGACCTCGGTGCGGTGGTTGAAGCGCGGCTCCTGCAGCAGGTTCATCAGCGTTCCAGCGCATCCCGCCTTGGGATCGTAGGTGCCGTAGACGACCCGTGGGATGCGGGACTGGACGATCGCCCCAGAGCACATCGGACACGGCTCCAGCGTGACGTATAGCGTGCAGTCCAGCAGGCGCCACGATTGTACGGCTATGCTGGCTTCCCGGATGGCGACAATCTCGGCGTGGGCGGTCGCGTCCTGGGACGTTTCCCTTAAGTTATAGCCCCGCCCGATGATCTCCCCGTTGCGGACGATGACCGCTCCGATCGGCACCTCCCCCAACTCCTCCGCCAATTTGGCTTGGTGGATTGCCTCGCGCATCCAGTGTTCATGACGATCATTATCCACAGACTCATCCACATGAAGCGGATGTTTTGTTTGATTTTCCAACGTAAAAGAGCCTCCCTGTACCGAATTTCGGCTTATTCAGCGAACAAGCATTCTATTGTTAACATGCTGTGCATAAATTTGTGGATAACTATTTGATTACGCACAGAATTATCCCCAATTTATTAAATGGTGCTGTGAATATGTTGATAAGTTGTGGACATGCTGCGTTATTTCGAGTTAAGCTGATCATTTTCGACAAGCTTTTCAAATATCAGCCTACAGAGTATGATGGAATAGATTATTCCAATTATCGCCAAGGCAAGATTAGAGGTGACCCGATGTGTCAATGAAGAAGAAACTGTCCCTCACCATGGCCGGTTCACTCTGTCTGATTTTACTTTTAAATATTATTCTTAGTTTGTACACAACGCAAGCCAGTTTACGCCGGGAAAGTGAACGCAAAATGCTGCTGGCCGCCAGGCAGGTGGCCGCCTCCATTGAACAGAGCCAGGAGAGCGCCGGCATGGTCGAACGCCAGATCGGGGAGCTTCTGCATGTGGCTGCCAAATTGGCTGCCAAAGAGCTGGACCCGGATATCCAGAACATTACGAACGAGCAGCTGGCCAAGCTGAGCAAGCAGGTGGGGGTCACCCATATCGCCCTGCTAGTCCGCACAGGTGATGATATTATCATTGCCAAGTCCTCGGAACCTGCTGAGCTCGGTCTCTCCACCAAAGACTGGGGATACTGGTATAAGGCGTTTAAGCAGCTCTTTGAGGAAGAACGTGTAACGATTCCGTACGGAGCGGCTGCCGACCATTTTTGGACCGGACCGTTTGAATATTCGAACTCCAAGCCGAATGTAATCGACAAATGGGGTTATTATTATGACGCCAAACGAAACTATATCATTGATCCGTATATTCGCACCGATTCTCTCCATCAGATCGGCACCCATATCCCGAGTCCGGAGGAGGTGCTCGACAAAACGAAGAAAATCAACGGGGAGATACTTGAAATCAGCTGCATCAATCCGCAGACCTTTGCGGGCGTCCGAATGTCCGGACAAGGATATGTCCATGATAAGACTAAGCTGCATAATCGGCCGATACGATACGGTACCTATACATATATCGACCTCGAAAACGACAAACAGGCTGTGGAGAAGGCAGCACAGACAGGAGCGAATGTCGTTTATGAAACGCGCATCGATGGTAAAAAGCTGTTAAAGAGCTTTATCCCTGTGAACAGTGCGTCTCAGGCATCCTACATCATCAGCATCGTCATGGATTATGCGCAAATATCCAAGGTATTGCAGAAGCAGCTTGTCTCTTATATATCGATTTCGGCCTTTCTGTTGATTTTGTTCGTCATTGTAAGTTATAAGCAGGCCGGATACTTCATTCGGCCGATCGATGCGATTCTGGGTAAAGTGAAAAACGTCGCCCAGGGGCGCTTTGATACGCCGCTCGTCATCAACAGCAAGGATGAGCTCGGATTGCTTGCCGCCAAAATCAACACGATGACCGATAATCTGAGCAGTTATACCGACCAGCTCAAGCAGGCCGTGGAAGAGAACCGCTCGGTGAAAGAGCATCTGGAGTCTGTCATCCAGCAGACGGCGGATGCGATTCATACGACGGACCTTGAGGGGAATATCATTCAGGTCAATCAAGCTTTTGAAAAGCTGTACGGCTGGTCAAGCCATGAAGTGATCGGTAAGCGGATCAATCTGATTCCCGGACATTTGGAGGGCGAAGTGCAGGCAAGACTCGACGCTTTAATGCAGGGCGAACAGCTGCCGGCAGTAGAAACGGTCCGAATCAAGAAGGACGGGACCCCTGTGGAGGTCAGCATCAGCACGTCCGCGGTCAGGGATCCGGAAGGGAAGGTCGTATCGTTCATCAGCATCTCAAGAGACATGACGGAACGCAACCGGATGGACGAGCTGCTCCGCCGGTCCGAGAAGCTGACCACGGTCGGGCAGTTGGCGGCCGGGGTGGCGCATGAGATCCGCAATCCGCTCACGACGCTTCGGGGATTCCTGCAGCTGCAGGAGTATAACAACCGGGTCGATCCGAAGCACAACCAGATCATGCTGTCTGAGCTGGAGAGAATCAATCTGATCGTGAGCGAATTTTTAATTTTGGCCAAGCCCCAGGCTGTGCACTTCCGAAATAAAAATGTTCGTGATATTTTAGAGGATGTGCTGTCGCTGCTGAGCAGTCAGGCCAATCTTCACGGGATTGAGTTCGTCATGTCCTCCCAGACGGCCGAGACGGACGTTCATTGCGAGGAGAACCAGCTGAAGCAGGTCTTTATCAATCTGCTGAAAAATGCCATGGAGGCGATGCCTGAAGGCGGTGTCATCCATATCGAACTGTTCCGGCCGGACCCGGACCACCTGGGGATTACGATTACGGATGAAGGCGTAGGGATTCCTGAGCACCAGATGGAGAAGGTAGGAGAACCGTTTTTTACCAACAAGGAAAACGGGACAGGCCTTGGCCTGATGGTCAGCCAGCGGATCGTGGAGGGCCATAAAGGATCACTTCAGATCGAGAGCGCCGTTAACAAGGGCACTCAGGTTACGTTAACGCTGCCGGCGGCACAGCCGGAGCATGGGGAAGGACCAGAACGGGAATAAACCGCACTCTTGTCCGAGGTAAACCATAATGAGATGGGGTTATAAGCTTTGAGGATTAACAAATATATCAGTGAGACCGGGTATTGTTCCCGGCGTGAAGCGGATAAGCTGGTAGAGAGCGGGAAGGTGACGATCAACGGCGTTCAGGCGGTGCTGGGCAGCCAGGCGGAGGACGGGGACGACGTCCGCATCAACGGCCGGCCCCTGCAGGCGAAGAAGGAGACGCATGTCTATATTGCGCTGAATAAACCGGTTGGGATCACCAGTACGACGGAGCAGCATATCAAGGGCAACATTGTGGACTTCGTGGGCCATTCGGAGCGGATTTTTCCGATCGGCCGGCTGGACAAAGATTCCGAGGGGCTCATCCTTCTGACTAGTGATGGCGACATCGTCAATAAAATACTGCGGGCCGAAGGCAAGCATGAGAAGGAGTACATCGTCACGGTGGACAAGCCGGTTACGCCGTCCTTTTTGACAGGCATGGCCAGCGGGGTGAAGATTTTGGGCGAAATGACCCTTCCCTGCAAGGTGACTCGGATCTCGGAGCGGGTGTTCAAGATCATTCTGACCGAGGGGAAAAATCGGCAGATCCGCCGGATGTGCAGCGCCTTCGGCTACGAGGTGCGCCGACTGCAGCGGATCCGGATTATGAATATCCATCTGGGATCCCTGGGCAAAGGGAAATGGCGCGATTTAACGCCGCAGGAAAAGGAAGAGCTTGGACAGCTGTTGAATTACCGCCTAGGATAGAGGGCAGGCCTGATACAGGGTGAGGGCTTCAACCTATAATAAAAGGCCGGAAGACCATTCCCTGAGACATGTGCCGTCTACTATCAAAAAGGCTGCTCCCTTTATCCAAAGGGAACAGCCTGTCCATTAGTTATCGCTATGCTATTTTTTATTCGTGGTTACCGGGATTTGCTCGCTGATATTCTGGTACTTCCGGATGATGGATACCTCGACGCGGCGGTTTTTAGCACGGCCGGCTGCGGTATCGTTGGAAGCCACGGGCCGGAACTCGCCGAAGGCGGTGGAGGTGAACTTGGCCGGGTCGAGCTGCTTGTTGGTGAGCAGAATCTTCAGGAAGTTCAGCGCCCGGTTGGAGCTCAGGTCCCAGTTGGACGCGTACTCGCTGTTCGAGATCGGCATATTGTCCGTATGACCGGACACGACGACGTCATACGTAGGGAACTGCTGCAGCATGCTGCTGATGGCGAGCGCCAGCTGGCGTGACTCCGGCTTCACCTGAGCGCTGCCGGAAGCAAACAGGGCGTTGTCGCTGATCGTGATCGTAAGCTGCGATTGGTTCAGTTTGGTATCCAGCTGGTTCGTCAGGCCGTTCGTTTTGATATATTGATCCAGCTGCTGCTTCAGCTTCTCCAGGTCTTCCTGTTCCTGCTTGGCCAGCTGGGCTTTCTGTTTCTTGTCATTGTTATTCGTGACGATGCTCTCTTGGGAGTCTTTTTTGCCTTGGTCCATATTTTTATCCATCGGCAAATTGGATCTGAAGTTGAGCACGCCATTTCCGGTGCTGAGGGCATTGTTGAAGGCCTGGCTCATTTCCTCGAATTTCTTGGCGTCCGTGGCGCTCATGGAATAGAGCACGATAAACAGGGCCAGCAGCAGTGTCAGCAGGTCGGCATAGGGGAGAAGCCAGGATTCGTCGGCATGCTCCTCATGCGGTTCATGTCTAGTCTTCTTGGCCACCTGAACCATCCTCCTTCTCATTCATTTGAGCGCGCTCGGAAGGGGTTAAGAAGACGGAGAGCTTCTGGCTGATCGCAATGGTGGATACGCCGGATTGAATCGACAGCAGTCCTTCCACCATCATGAGCTTGAGCTCCACTTCTTTTTTGGACAGGCGTTTCAGCTTATTGGCGATCGGGTGCCACAGGACATAGCCGGTAAAGATACCGAGCAGCGTCGCAATAAAGGCCGCGCCAATTGCGTGGGCCAGCTCGGCCATATTCTCCATCTTGGTCAGGGCGGCGATCAGGCCGACGACAGCACCAAGCACCCCGAGGGAAGGAGCATACATACCGGCTTGGGAGAAGAGCAGGGCACCTGCACGGTGACGCTCTTCCGTCGCCGCAATATCTTCCATCAAGACGTCGCGGACGAACTCCTGGTCGTTACCGTCGATAATCATGCGCATACCGTTGCGCAGGAAGGCGTCGTCGATTTCTTCGACCTTGGTCTCCAGAGCGAGGAGGCCTTCCCGGCGGGTGATGGAGGCCCACTCCATGAACAGGGTGATGAGCTCTTGACGCTGCATGAGCTTTTGTTTGACGAAGGTCATTTTTAACAGCTTGGGGAACTTCTTGATCTCAGACATCGGAAAGCCGATAAACAGCGTAGCGGCGGTTCCGGCGAGAATAATGACATAAGCGGCGGGCGTCAGCAGGCTGACGATCGGGGCGCCCTTCAGCACCATGCCGACTAGGACGGCAACCACACCGAGTATCAGGCCAACAATCGTTGAAATTTCCATTGCACACCTCATCCATGAGAAATAGAATTGAATCCTTTCGGAATCGACCGCGTTTACATCCTTGCAACATGGTCGCTTTCACAAAAAACGGTTTATATTATTTATCGACACCATTCTCTTTTTTTTTAAGGGATATTTTCCGGTATAATGAAATAACAAGGTTCATCTGTCCTACAAAATCAAGTCCGAGCACCATACCCTGAAGGGAATAATCACAGCACAAACGGGTGACGAATGGCCCACTTGAGACCCTGACACAGGGGCGCATGGAGCAGGGCATTCACCATTCACAATCATCGCTTATAGATCGTATGAGTAACTAAACTTCGATATGGAGGGAATGGCATGGGTGTTAAGCATGGTCGTGACTATGACGGCATATTGACCGATTTGACGGCAGCTGTCGGGGAAATTCCGGACAGTTATTTATTTTTTGAAATGGCGGAGCAGGATTGGATGCAGCTGGGCATCGAAGAGAAGCGTGAGGTGCATGAGGCGCTGGCGGAGGATTTGTTCTATGCGCTGGGAGCCGAACCTGTCATCACCGTTGGAAGCGGTGTCGTGATGTATGACAAGGACCATCACCGGATCAACCTCTTGATCGGCGACGAGGAGCTGACCGTAGTCTCACTGATATAGTCCCTGGGGCCGGATGGATTTTATAAACCCGTCCATGGTAAGATATTATTCGTATGTACTCTCCTTGGAGAAGCATGATTACATTCAGGGATGAATACAATGGGTAAAGGTTTTTCGCCCGAGCATACATTAATGACACATCCTGGTGAACCTCGGGGATGTTAGGTTTCAGGGAGGAACGGAAGAATGGTATATACGCAAGAAGAAGTAGAAACGCATTTGTCTAAGCTGGAAGGCTGGGAGCTTGAAGAGGGCCGCTGGATCGTGCGCAAATACGTTTTCTCCAATTTCATGAAGGGCATTTCCTTCGTGGATGAGGTTGCGGCCATTTCAGAGGCTTTTGGCCACCACCCCTTTATTACGATTGATTATAAAAATGTGACGCTGCGTTTGACTTCATGGGATGAAGGCGGGATTACGTCCCTGGATGTCAAGGAGGCCCACCAATTTAACGAACTGTTCGAAAAAATGCGTTCCGGCGAAAAAAGGTAACGAGAATAATGCAGCAAATAAAAACACGCTTTGCGATGAACGTCCCGTTCTTCCAAAGCGTGTTTCTGTATGCGTTACAACTTTTATTTCTTCTCAGCCAACCACTGGGCCACATTGGCAATCTCTTCAGCTTTCAACTTGTCCTTAAAGGATGGCATGCCGCCTTTACCTTTAGTGATAATGGTGTAAATCTCTTCAGCGGACAGTTGGCTTCCGATCTTTTGAAGGTTCGGGCCTACGGCACCCTGAAGCTGATCCCCGTGACAGCTAATGCAGCCTTGCGCTTTAATCGTAGATTCAGCCGCTGCGGCGTCCATCGTAACTTCCGGCATGGTCGGCTTCTCTTCTTCCGCCACCTGCTCTTTGCCTGGAAGCGTAAACATGAGCACAATTGCCATAACCACTGCGATCGTTAATACACCGCTCATGATCCATTTTTGCATCCGTTTTCGTCCTTTCTATGTAAACTGTCATTCTTCATTCCTTCATTATAACGGAACAAGCCATCACATCAAATAGTTTGTGTCAAAAAAGCAAACGAATCCAAACTTGGGGCCACCAAAAATACACAAATTTGTACCATTTTTATGATGATGGAATTTTCAAGTTAGACCCCTTCATAGACCATACAGTGAAACAGCTGTTCACCTTCAGGGGTCAGCTTGGGGTAGGTATCAGCGATGACAAACCCCGACTTCCCGTAAGCCCGGATGGCCCGCTTATTCCATGTATGCACTTCAAGGTCGATTTCGTCCCCAGGCCGTCTTTCACGGGCTGCGCCGACCACAGCCTGCATAAAGCTCTTACCCAGCCCCTGGCCGCATAAATCAGGCCGCATGCCAACACCAAGCCGGGTCACGCCTGCCAAGGGAAAGAACTGCGCGAACCCGCACAAGGTATGTTCAGCATCCAGGACGGACACATATTGGCTTTGCCTCACCTCAGGATCACCAAATTCGACGCCAAGCGCCTCCATCTGATCCCACGGCAGCCAGCCGTATAAATCGTATGGAGGTTCGTACACCCAGCTGCAGACGGTCTCAGCATGCTCCCGGGTCATAGGAACGATCATGAAGCTCTCATGTTGGAGGTTCATGTGCAGATCTCCCTTCCAGACCTCCCTGTAGGATTTGAACATTAGAGAAAAAATATTCCGGATTGTCCCAGATATCTGTTTAATTTCGGAATAGAGGGGTAAATGAGGAGTAGCGGGCGGGAATGGAAAGGTTACCCATTTCTGTCCGCAAAAAATCCCGCAAAAGGAGATTTCGGCAAAAATCTCATTCTACGGGATCTCGTACCCTTGCTTTACCTGCATTACTGGACGTCATCAACGTCCTCGGAATCGACGGCGGCGGTTTTGTATTTATCCGTACTCATGATTCGTTTGGCGCCAACGTAGCGGTTGACGTAGTAGCTGTCGCTCAGAGAGCTGATGATCACACCGCGAGAAGTGGAGGCATGTGCGAATTTTCCGTCGCCGACGTAAATTCCGACATGGGATACTCCGGCTCCCGATGTATTAAAGAATACCAAGTCGCCTGCTCTCAGATCACTGCGGGATACGGCCGAACCCATGCTGAACTGGGAACCAGACTGATGGGGCAGATCGATGCCCAATTGATCAAATACATACATTGTAAATCCCGAGCAGTCAAATCCGCTTGTTGTGGTTCCGCCCGTTCTGTACTTGGTTCCGATCGCACTGTCGATCACTTTATCCATCTTGGAATCCGCGAAAGCGCTTCCTGTGCCGACCGTGAGCACGATGGCGAAACTCATGACTGCTGCTGCAAGCTTCTTCTTCAAGTAAAATACCCCTTCCGGCGCCTACGAGGTTAGCTTAAGGATTCGGTAGAAGGCCCCCTATGATCCCTCTGAAGCAAGATCAATTCACCCATAACTGGTTCCCCCGCTTTCCTTAGTGTGAGGAAATTCGGCATGAACTTTTACACTATGTATCATTCCCTGTTACTTCTTATTCGTTCGCAACTTTGTGTCAGGTAAAGATTACAAAGTTGTTACTATCGCTGGGACTATTGTAACAAAGGAATCGGACTTTGGCAATTGTTTCTAACAGAAAAAGAAGATTTGTAGGAAAATTTATAGGAAATGATGTTTATTTGTTGGACGAGTGGGTAAAAGAAATGACAAGGGTGGAAAAAACAGGAGAAAACCGTGGATTTACTCGTGTAAAAAAAAATTTTTGAAATGCTGTTACCTTTTCGGTGGTTCGTACGTCTAATAAGTAACAACAAACCCGCGGGGCGATTTCGGCAAAAATCAGCGGCGCGGGTTGTTATGGATATGCATTGTTTTCGAGAGATAATCAATTGTAAACCGCAGCTTGATATTTGGCCGTACTCATGACCCGTTTGGCGCCAACGTAGCGGTTGGCGTAGTAGCTTTGGCTCAGTTTGCTGATGGTAACGCCTTTCGAAGAGGACGCGTGCGCGAATTTTCCGTTGCCGATGTAAATGCCGACATGGGAAACGCCTGCGCCTAGGGTGTTAAAGAAAACCAGGTCTCCTGCTCTCAGCTGGCTTTTGGAAACAGCGGTACCTGTTTTATACTGCGCAGCGGATACACGCGGGAGGGTTAACCCCAGCTTTTGGTACACGTAACGGGTAAAACCGGAGCAATCGAAGCCGTTCGTAGTTGTTCCGCCGGTTTTGTAAGAAACGCCGATCGTGTTGTTAACGATGTGGTTCAGAGATGAATCCGCAAATACGCTGCCGGCGCCCATGGAGAACGCAAGTGTAAGGCCCAGCGCTGCGGCTGCCAACTTCTTCTTCAAAAAGATAAACCCCTTCCAATGCCTGCGAGGTTAGCTTAAGGATTCGGTAGAAGGTCCCCTATGATCCCTCTGTAGCGAGATCAATTCACCCAAAATTGGATCCCCCGCTTCCTGGTGCCCGGGAATTCGGCTCGTGATGATTGCACCGGAAATGGACATGCTGACAAGTTACCTATAATCGTACATACCAATCAAATGAACGGACAAATGATGAAATCAGTTACAGCAAAGTCAAAATCGTTACAGCAAAGATTACAAAGTTGTTACTAAGTTCGTACTCGGATTATTTTAACAGAGGATTTATACTTTGGCAAATGGTTAACAATCATTTTACAACAAAAACCCCGCCTCTTTTCAACAGAAAGAGACGGGGTTCTTCTTTTATCAGCGGATTAAAGTGATGACAAAATTTTAACTATTCCGAAATATTTTTTTTCGTACGGTTCATTTGCTGATGCCACAAATCATATTGGGAGGAGATATTCCATAATTTAAAGATACAGCTGACCATATGGTAGCCCTGTTGGATAATCAGGGTGGCAAGCCCTGCCCAGATCAGAGAGACGCTGCTGGTAATGCCATACAAGAGCAGGCTGACCGCGCCCAGCAGAACGGATATGCCGATGACCGGCAGCGCGCTTCGCAGGCAGATCCAGAGCGAGGAGAACATGCTGGTTCCACCGGTTTTGCCAAACTGCATGAACAGAATCATCTGATGGACGATGTAGCAGTACAGAAGCCAGACTGCAATGTACGGGATGCAGTGAAGCAGCTGGGCATGGTTTTGGATCGCGCTGAGCAGGATGGGATACATCTTCGGGATCATCCAGTATAACGGAGCGGCGATAAGCACCCATTCGATCAGGTGAAAAAGAAATACCGTTTTGCCGTGCAGCTTCATGCCTTGGAAGAAAAACAGTCCGCGTTCCCCCTGATGCTCCCGGTGCAGGCCGTAGAAGATGCCCGCGTGGATAAATGGGGTCAGCAGCATGCGGAGGGCGACCATTCCCAGGAGAACCCAAAGGTAAGTATGCACGGTGCTGCTTTGCGTCAAGCTCATCTGTCCCTCTACATAATAGAGGACCTGGCTGAGTTCGGTCGGCGGGGGATCGGGATACCGCATCAGCAGCGGCACGACCGCCGAATCGATCAGACGGTACAGGAAGTAGCCCCAGAGCAGCTGGTACAGGAACATGATGATCATGACATAAAATTGGTCTTTGACGCTTTTCCAACCGTTAACAATATAGGATTTCACTGCTCTCACCTCACCAGGACAGACTTCCAAGCAGGGTTTCAATCAGCTTGGTAATGCTTACGTTCCAGCGGAGGAGCACTTTATGATCCATGTCCGCCTTCAGGTAGTTGTTCACATGTTTGTTTTCCAGCACGATCGTATAGCCGGGATCGATCATGGCCCAGGCCAGCGGGGAGCTGTATGTCAGCTTGAACTGGGTGCTGGCGTTCTTTACGTCCCAAACCTTTTTGATCTGATGCCCGTCCGTAAACGTGAACAGTATCGGCACCTGCGGCAGATCGCCGCCCTTTTTGCTGACCTTCACCAAAGAATCGTACCGGGGCTGCGCCGAATCCTTATCCTTGCGCACCGTAATTTCGTCGACCGAAAAATCGGCCATCTGGCTGCCGTATACATATTGATCGAAGAAGGTCTGCCACGACTTGCTGGTTACCTGCTCGACCACCTTTTGAAAATCCGCCGTGGCAGGATGTTGGAAACGGTATTTCTTCGCATAGGTGGACATGATTTTCTTCATGGTCTGGGCGCCGGTCAGCGTCTCCATTTCTTTCAGGACCATCTTGCCGCGGTAATACACGTTCAGTGCATATTGATTCTGCGACGTATATTTCCAGGCGTCCTGGGTCAGCGGCGCAGGCGAAGCGATGAGCGAGGACTGGATCGGCAGATTGGGGATGACGCCGTATTCCTGCTCCATCAGCTTATCCTCAGCGTAGGAGGTGAAGCCTTCGTCCAGCCAGGCCTCCTCGAACTCGTTGCTGGCGATCATGCCGTAGAAGTACTGATGGCCGATTTCATGGATAACAGTCCGCTCAAGGTCGTAACCCGGGGAGTCGTCCTTGGCCCCGAAGGCGGTAATCAGCGTCGGATACTCCATGCCGCCTGCCCCATTGCCTGCTTCGGGCGGAACGACGATAGACAGGGTGGAATACGGATACTTCCCGTACCATTTGCTGAAATATTTAAGCGCGGCCTTGGCGGCGTAGAAGTAGCGCTCCTTCAAATCCTTGTGGGCGGGATCGAGATACAGCTTGATCCGGACCCCGGGCACTTCCGCTGAAGAGAACGGCTCCTCGGCGACAATAAAGTCGGGGGATGCGGCCCAGGCAAAGTCATGTACGTCGTCGGCGTAGAACTGATAAATCTTCTCGCCGTTCTTGATCTGTGAGTTCTGTACCGGGAACCCGGTTGCGGCCACCGTGTAGTTCTTCGGCACGTGAATGCGGACGCTGTAAATGCCGAAGTCGGAGTAGAATTCCGAATTTCCGTGGTACTGGTGCAGGTCCCAGCCCTCGCTCGTCCGGCCGCGCGTTCCCACGGGCTCGTAGACGGCGATTTTGGGGAACCACTGTCCGGCCATGACAAAGTTACCGGCGGTTCCCATTCGGGCGAAGATTTTGGGCAGTTGGACTTCGAATTGCATGGTCAGCGTGATGCTTTCGCCTGGTTTCACCGGCCGCGGAAGACGCACTTTCATCAAGGTCTTGTCCTTCGTATTGCCGTCATCCGGCTGCACGTATTGAATCCGGTGCATCAGCGACAGACCGTCGGCAGTCTTCATCGCAGTCAGGGTCATGGACCCGAAGCCGTCGGCAGGCATCGTGTCATTGCGCAGCTTCCCGCCGGATTCCTTCATAAATGTCGTATCCATGGAAGCGAAGGCGTTTGGATAGAGGTGAAAATACAGCTCGTTTACCGTTTTTTTGCCGGGATGGGTCCAGGTCAGGGTCTGGGTTCCTTTAATTACCCGGCTGTCCGGATCAAGGGTCGTATCGATGTGATATTCCACCACCCGCTTGCTGAGCACCTCCGCGGTCGGCTGCTGGACGCTCTCCATCGGTGACGGAGGCTTATAAGCCGCTGGAGGCTTGGCCTGATCCGGAGCGTAGGAAGGCATGGACTCGGGCGAATCCTTAAAGACGAACCACATTGTTCCCGTAATCAGGAGTACAAGAACGAGAAAGGATAAAAAGACGAGTTTGGCGCGTGCTGGGGCCATATACGAATACCTCCCGTTGACAAGCATCTACAGCATGTATATGTTGGCTTTCCAGCGATTATTAGTTAAAATAAAATTAAGTTGGACGGGTATCCACAAATCGCGGAGGCGCAGCGCAGCGTTTCTGTTTTCAAATAGGAGGAACATCGGAAATGGACAACAAGGAACAGGTAGGCAAGAAGCCCATCGCACTGAATATCGTCAGCGGCAAGAGCAAGCACAAGATGGGCTTTGGGGCAGGCTCTATCGATCTGAACAACATTTCTCCGGTCATTATCGACCGCGGCGAAGCCGTCATCGATATCGGAGCGATGCACGCCAAGAGCAAGCCGGAGCGCCGCATTCGCTTTACGCCGAACCGGGAGGAAGTACCGAACGGCCGCCAGGTGTGGATCGTATGGGTCGCGGTGGACCGGAACGAGGATGGACAATTCTACGGCGGTGCCACGGCCAGTGAGATGTGGATCGATGAAGAAGAGAGACGGGGCTGGAAAATCCTTGCCGATCACGTGAACCGGATGGATGCCGCGCTGAAGCGGAAATTTATGCTGGACGAATTGGGATCTGAGGAAAAGACGCTGCTGAAGAACCTGCTGGTGTCGCATAATGAGCAGTGGTGGGAAGCTTCGCCGGATGAGCTGAAGAAGGCGCTGGAGGTATAGCGTAAATCGCGGGCTCTCCTCATTATAAGAACAAAGGACCTGTTCCTGCTGACGGATGTATCGATCCGTGGGCAGGGCAGGTCCTTTTTTGCATGGCATGAAGGGACAGGGAATCGTGTACAGCACGGAATTAACCCCTCAGCGAAAAAGGCAGCGGCTCAGGGGCTTTGACCGACACGTACGGATGGCCGTCGATATAAAACCGCCACGGCTTGAGGGCGTACTCCTCTGCGTAATCAATATTGATTCGTGGAGACTGGACGATCGGGAGCTCATCAGCCCGGTCGCCGGACTCAAGCCGCAGCGGGCTGTCCGCATGACGGAGCGCGCAGCCGTTCAGGCTGCGGTCGATCCGCAGCGCGCGGCACAGCTTGCCGGGACCGTTGCACAAGTTGGCGGCTTTGCCGGAGACGCTGCCCCGGTACCGGCGCATCAGCTCGGCGTCATGCCCGCTTAGCGGCTCCACCGCCCGGATGAGCACGGCCTGCGGGTCGTCCGCGTCGCCGACGACAACGTTAACGCAGTGGTACATGCCGTAGATCAAATACACGTAGGCCAAGCCCCCGGCGGCAAACATCGTCTCGGTCCGGGCGGTGCGCCGGTTGCCGTAGGCATGGCTCCCTTTGTCTTCGGCGCCGCCGTAGCTCTCGGTCTCCACGATCCGGCAGCGGATTTCTCCGTCTTCGGTCTCCCGGACCAGCGTCTGGCCGAGCAGACGGGGCGCGGCTTCCAGCGCGGTCATGGCGAGAAGCGAGGGGGAGATCAGCCGGCCGCCCTCGTTACCCGGGTTCATCATCAGGATCACCTCTTCGGGTTAGTTCATTCTATATATATAACCGGAATTCAGCGCGAAAGGCAAAAGGTAACCCCGCAAAGCATGGCTTGAATCCTTGGTCCGGTGTATCGGGCTCCCTGGGAGAGGGGCCACCAAACCGATGCACTTCGGAAGAAGGCAAAAAAGGGAGCGGCTTTACCGGCTCCCTTTTTCATATATGGTTTTCGGGCGGCACTCAGCCTAGTCTAGCCCCCAAACCTTTATAACGCGCTGCGTTTAGTCGGTCAGCCACCGCTTAAAGTCGGACCACCAGGAGTGTTCTTCGGCCTTGTTTTTCACGTCCGGCTGCTCCTTCTCTCCGCCGTGTAGCGAGCAGTATTCGGTCGGTTCCGTACCTGCGATGAATACCTCAAGCTTCTTGTGGGGACAATCGGCCGTGGCGAGCTTGCCGGATTCTTCATCAATGTAGACGCTGACGACGCCGCTCGGAATCGTGAAAATTTTGGGCGGTACGTTCTCCAGCGCCTTCTCGGTGTACTGGGCAAAAATGGGCGCTGCCCGGTGGGCGTCCGTCGTCGTAATCGTTTTGCCCTTGTCAAAACCGACCCATACGGCGGTCGCAAGCTCCGGCGTATATCCGACCAGCCAGGCGTCGGTATCGGTCGTTCCGGTTTTGCCGGCCACGGGACGCTTCATGATGGAGGATACGCGGTTACCGGTCCCGCCGGATTCAAATACGCTCTCCATCAGATGTGTCAGCACGTAAGCCGCCGCCGGATCGACGACCTGCTCGCCGGCGGGTTTGGGAGCCTCGTAGATTACCTCGCCGGCGGCATCAGTAATCTTCAGTACGGCGACCGGCGGGATCCGCTTGCCGTTGTTGCTGATCACCGCAAAGGCGGACGCCATTTCGAACGGACTGATCGGCGAGGTACCGAGCGCCAAGGAGGGGACGGACTCGAGCGGGCTGACGATGCCGAGCTTGCGCGCCGTGGCGATCACATTATCCGCCCCGATCTTCAGCATCGTATTGACCGCATAGATGTTGTCCGAGGCTGCGATGGCCTGCTCCATGTTAATCTCACCCAAATATTTGTCTCCATAATTGCTGGGCTGATACGTTTTCCGGTTGTTGTCGTAGTGAAACAGGGTCGGTTCGCTGTTAAACGTCGTGAGACCCGTCATCGTCTTTGAAGACAATGCTGTTAAATACATAATCGGCTTGAAGGAGGAGCCGGGCTGGCGCGTCTTGGCAAGCGCATGGTTGTACTGGCTCTCCTTGTAGTTCTTGCCGCCGACCATCGCTTTGACATAGCCGCTCCGCGGGTCGATCGACACGAGCGCGGTCTCCAAATCGCTGGCCGAATCCATGCCTTTGGCCACCGCCTCCTCAGCCGCGGCTTGGGCATGCGGGTCCAGGGTCGTATAAATGTTAAGACCGCCATGATCGAGCATGTCCTCGCTGATACCGAGCTGGCTGGTCACCAAATTTTTTACATAATCCCGAAAATACGGCGCCGTCAGGTTGGATTTCTGCTGTCCCTGCGGTTTGATCGCCAGCTTCTCGGCTGCAGCCTGGTCCGCCTCCTTCTGCGTAATATCGCCGGTGGCCACCATGGTGCCCAGGACGATCTTCTGCCGTTTCTTGGCGTTATTCAGATGGGTGTAGGGCGAGTAATAGGTCGGCCCCTTGGGAATCCCAGCCAGCATCGCACTTTCCGCCAGGTCGAGGTCCTTAGCCGGCTTGCCGAAATACATCAGGGAGGCTGCTTCGATGCCGTAAGCGCCGTGACCGTAGTAAATTTCGTTCAAATACATTTGAAGGATTTCATCCTTGGTATACTTCATCTCCAGCTGAGCGGTGTACATGGCTTCCTTGATTTTGCGGGACCATGTTTTTTCATGGGATAAATATAGATTACGGGCAAGCTGCTGCGTCAGGGTGCTTGCTCCCTGAACCCGGGCCATATGCTCCAGGTTGACGAGTGCCGCGCGTCCCATGCCCTCCAGGTCAAACCCGAAATGGCCGTAGAACTTGCGGTCCTCCACCGACAGGGTCGCCTTCACGAGCAGCGGTGAAATTTGATTGAGCTTGATGGGTTCGTAGCTGCGCCCGCTGGCCGAAAACGTGGCGATGATGTCGCCTTGACTGTCCAGAAGGCGCGAATTGCGGTCCGTATCGGCAAGCGGAAGGTTTTTTTGATACAGCCAGCCGAGCAGAACGCCCCCTGCGATCAGAAGGAGGACGACCATGCCGGTGAAGAGCTTTAGCATCAACAGGAACCGGTTTTTCCGTTTAGGCCGCCGCGTGAATAGGTTCGCCATGTACTGTAGCCCCTTTCCTTACTTAAAGAGAATGGAATGTATAGCCTTTCAGCGGAGCTGAACAATCTGATACTTTCATTATGGGAAATGCAGGCAGCAGATATTCACGCCGGGCCCGGGATTCACGGGAAAAGCGCTCGGCCTTCCGGTCATGCAGGGCGAGGGGGCATACAGGGCCACCTGAGGGATAAAAATCCCGTGCTGACGCGGCCTCAGCCAGGGGACGAAGCGTTAGGAAAGTGTTTCTTTACACGAATTTCTTCTATCGCGTATAATTCAAAGGATGTGTTTATACATCGGCAGTTTGGTACAATAAAGAAGATGTACGTGCTACTCGAGAACATGCGGCAGGGAAGATCAATCCCTCCTTTATCCTGGGAAGAAAGAAGGTAATGACGATGGAATTGTGGTTCACGGAGAAACAGACGCCCGCATTCGGTATTACTGCCAAAATCAAACAAACGTATGTAAATGAAAAAACCGATTTTCAGGATCTGGCCATGGTAGAGACTGAAGAGTTTGGAAATATGCTGCTACTTGACGGAATGGTCATGACGACCGAAAAGGATGAATTCGTATACCATGAAATGGTGGCGCACCCGGTGCTGAATACGCATCCGAATCCGAAGCATGTCCTCGTCGTAGGCGGCGGAGACGGCGGCGTGATCCGCGAAATCATCAAGCATTCGAAAGTGGAAAAAGCCGTGCTCGTCGACATCGACGGCAAAGTCATCGAGTACTCGAAGAAGTACCTGCCGTCCATCGCGGGCAAACTGGAAGATCCGAAGGTGGAAGTCCTGGTGAACGACGGCTTCATGCACATCCACGAGCACAAGAACGAATACGACGTCATTATGGTAGACTCCACGGAGCCTGTAGGCCCGGCTGCTCCTCTGTTTGAGCGCGGCTTCTACCAAGGCATTTATGAAGCGCTGAAGGATGACGGCATTTTCGTGGCGCAAACGGACAACCCTTGGTTTAAGGCCGACTTGATCCAAAAGGTGAACAAGGACGTGAAGGAAATTTTCCCGATCGTGCGCGTTTATGCGGCGAACATCCCGACATATCCGAGCGGCTTGTGGACATTTACGATGGGCAGCAAAAAATACGATCCGCTTGAGGTGGACGAGTCGCAAATTCCGGAGATGGACACGAAGTACTACACGCCACGCCTGCACAAGGCGGCTTTCGTATTGCCTAAATTTGTGGAAGATCTGACGAAATAGGGGGAGGCAACATCATGAAACTAGACCAAGCTTATTCGGGCAACGTATTTATTTGCAGCTCGGACGATTACGAAAATTCCAAGGCGGTCATTTACGGCATGCCGATGGACTACACGGTCAGCTTCCGTCCGGGATCCCGGTTCGGTCCGGCGCACATCCGCCAGGCTTCCGTGGGTCTGGAGGAATACAGCCCTTACTTGGATAAAAGCATTCTGGATCTCAAATACTTCGACGCCGGCGATCTTCTGCTGCCGTTCGGCAATGCAGGACGCAGTCTCGAAGTGATCGGCGAGTACGTGGGCAAACTGCTCGGCGACGATAAATTTCCGATCGGGCTCGGCGGAGAGCACTTGGTGACCTGGCCGGTCATCCAGCAAATGTACGCGAAGTATCCGGATCTGATCCTGATCCACATCGACGCGCATGCCGACCTTCGCGAGCAGTACGAGGGCGAGCCGCTGTCACACTCGACGCCGGTCCGCAAAGCAGCCGGGCTGATGGGCGGCAAGAACATCTACCAATTCGGCATCCGCTCCGGTTCGCGCGAGGAGTTCCAGTATGCCCGCGAGAACATCAACTTCTATCCGTTCGACGTGGCGGCTCCGCTTCGGGAAGCCCTGCCGCAAATGGGCAATCGTCCGGTATACGTCACGATCGACATCGACGTGCTCGATCCGTCGGCGGCGCCCGGAACGGGAACCGCGGAAGCGGGCGGCATCACTTCCAAGGAATTGCTGGAGGCGGTGCACCTGATCGCCAATTCCGAAGTCAACGTGGTGGGCTGCGACTTGGTGGAAGTGGCTCCGGTCTACGACCATTCGGAGCAGACCCAGATCGTGGCGGCGAAGCTGATTCGCGAAATGCTGCTCGGATTTGTAAAATAAAGAAACGAAAAGAAGCACCCGAGGCTAACCGGGTGCTTCTTTGTTGTGCCATCGTACGAGGATGGTGATCCGAGATAAAGATGTGAGAGCTGCAAAGCTAGTCCAAGCTTTTGCTCAGTTTGACGATTTGGTTCCAGCCGTCGTCGATGCTGATTTTCCCGAACATGATCGACTGCGTGATGTTATCATACTCCTTCGTAAAATTGGCCCAGCCGCCCTTATTCCCGGGACCCGGGTCGAACGCGGCCCCGTCCTTGGACACTTCGTTGATCAGGCCCAGTGCATTTTTGTCCACATCGGTGAACTTAGGCTTGAGCGCATCAGCGACGGTCTTGTTGACTGGGATTCCGCGGGAAGTGCCGAGGATGTCGCCGGCTTCCTGGCTGTTGACGAACCAGTCGATGAACTTCTTGGCTTCGTCTTTATACTGGCTGTTGGGGCTGACGCTCCAATACATGGAGGCTTTCAGCCATCCGCCCGCCTGTGTCCCCCGCGGCTGGGTCGTCAGCGCCATAACGCCCGGTTTCAGGGCGTCCGTTCCGCCGAATTCCGCGGCATGCGCGCCCCGGAGCAGAATTTTCTCCTGAATGAGCAAATCCATCTGCGCGTCCTGCGATTTATCCGACACCGTCACATCCGGCGGAGGCACAAGATGGTCCTTGCGCAGCTGTGCCCATTTGTTCATCCAATCTTTCCAGGTGGTTTCGTCATAGTGGAACTTCCCGTCCTTGCTCATCGAGAAGCCTTTGCCCATGCTCAATTGATAGGACATGTAGGATGCGCCGTCTGCCGTCAAATCCCGGGTCAGGTATTGGTCTTTGGCCAATTTTGGCTTCAAGTCGCGCGCCATGGCGAAGAACTCATCCCATGTCTTGGGAGGCTGAACCCCGAGGCTGTCCATGATCGTCTTGTTGTATACCATGCCCCAGGCGTTGTTGCCGAGCGGCATCGCGTACAGCTTGCCTTGATAGGTGCCGGTCTCGAGCAGGGCCTTGTCGATGTTATCCGTTGGAATGGACGAGAGATCCTCCAACCGGCCGCTGGAGGCCCAGTCGTTGAACCAGGCGGCATCCATCTGGAAAATATCCGGGGTGTTTTTGCCTGCGGACTGGGTCGAGAGCTTGTCTTGGTATCCGTCGAACGACTGGTATTCCGGCTCGAATGTGATACCCGGGTTGTTTTTGGAGTATAAATCAAGCGCTTTCAAGGTTGCGTCGTGACGGGCCTGCGAGCCCCACCACATGATCCGCAGCGTGATGGACTTGCCGTTTCCGGTGCCCGCAGCTCCGGTTTCTTCCTTCTTGACCCCGCTGCAGGCGGATAGAACGAGGGACAGCATAAGGACGGCCGCAGTGCCTGCGGCAAGACGTTGCCATGATTTTCTCATTGGTTGAACCTCCCTTAAGTAACGGAACTCTTTCTTGCTCTAAGGTACCAAGCCGAGGAACATCCGCGTAGCGGACGATCCTACAAATCGTTTCAGTATTTTACGAATATCGGTGAACTGTCGGCTGCGTTTGTCCTGTATGCTGGGCGGATCCAGGATCGGCTGGAGCTGCGTTAGGCCCGGTAGAACTCGGTCGGACTGCGCCCGGTATGCTTTTTGAACAGCGTGGTAAAGTACGGAACGTTGCGGTATCCGACCCGCTCGGCAATTTCGGCGATAAGCAGCTTTTTCTCCAGGACCATGCTCTTGGCTTTTTCCATCCGGACCCGGGTCAAATAATCGCCGAACGTCTCGCCGGTGAACTGGCGGAATAGGGTGCTTAAATAATTTTTGGAAATATAGACCTGATCGGCGACATCCTGGAGGTGGATGTTTTCGGCGTAATGCTCGTGAATGTACTGAATGATAAACTCCACCGTTTCCTTATGCTTCAGGTTCTCATTGGGAGTAAACCGGCGGCAGATCCGCTTAACCTTCTCCGCCACCCAGGCCTTCCACTGCTGCGCGTTTTCTATCAATCCCAGCTCCTTGGACAGATCCGCAGGAGGCAGCTCGTCGTCAAGCTTGTGGCCGGAATCGTACAGCGTGAAGGAGAGGATGGCAATCAGTTGTGTCCCGAGGGCTGCCAGCTCGCCGGGAGATAGCTGTGCCACGCCGCTGTCGCTGCTTGCGAAATCCTCCAGCGCCAGCAGGGCCCGCGGCTCATCGAAGGTCCGAACCGCATCCGCCATTTCCTGAAAAAATCGGACCGGCCGCACGTTTCGCGCTGCTGGATGCCGGAAGCCGGCATCGGTGTAGACGTAGACGCAGGGATGGTTTGCATCCGGCTCACGCCGCTCGGCCAGGGCCTGGAAGGCCTCTTCCGTGGAATCCGCAATAGCCGTCCAATCGTCTTTCCGGAGGCCCGCCCCGATACGCAGCTTGACCTGAAGGTAACGGTCCACTGACTCAATGATGCGCCCGGCCAGTGCCAGCACCTCGGAGCGAAACGCTTCTGCGGGCCAGGAAAGGGGCTTATGCAGCAGCAGAGTCATATGGTGACTATGCAGCTCTAAAAAGTAGCTCCTCAGTCCATCCTGCCTTGCCAGCTCCTCGACCGTATTACCGACGGCAAAGCGGAACAGGTGCCAGTCCCGGGCCGAGATGCCCTCCGTTCGCCCCTGCCGCTTGATTTCCAGGGCCAGCATCATGAACTGGGCGCCTTTCCAGCCAAGCCGGTCCAGCATCCGGTACGGCCCGGTCGGAGGGGAAAAGGTCCCGCCCGTGAGGACCGATTTCACCCATTCCCGCTCCAGGTAGGGCTCGTACTGCATCAGCCGGTCCTGAAGCTCCTGCTCCCGGTTCTCTGCCGCTCTTTTCTCCGACAATTCGGCGATTACGCGCTGCAGTACCTCACGGATCGTAGCCGGTGAGGCCGGCTTGGGCAAATAATCGTCGACCTGCAGCCGCAGCGCTTTGCGGGCATAATCAAAGTCCGAGTAGCCGCTTAAGATGATGATTTTGCCGTCAAACTGCTGCTTGCGAAGCTGCTCGATCATTTCCAGCCCGTTCATGACCGGCATATAGATGTCCGTAATGACGATATCCGGCTTGGCAGCTCTGATCAGCCGGAGCCCCTCTTCACCGTCCATGGCCTCCCCGATGGGTCGGATACCGAGCTGCTCCCAGGGAATGAGCCGCGACATCCCCCCAAGCACCTGCCGGTCGTCATCCACGATCGCGAGTCTCCACATCACTTCGTCCTCCTTCCAAATCTCGCTGCTGCGTCAGCTTGGGAAGATAAATTTCCGCCTCGGTGCCTGATCCGCCGGTACGATTCCGGAGCGATACGCCAAAGGGCGGACCGAAAAATACTTGAATACGCTCGGTTACATTACGGATGCCGTATCCGCCAGTCGGATGGCGCCTCCGGGTCTTCCAATCGTCCCGCAGGCCGACGCCGTCATCCCGGATCCGGATCCGGATGCCGCGGTCCTCTTGCACGGCATTCAGGACGATTCGGCCATGGCTGCGTCCATGGAAGCCGTGCACGATGGCGTTTTCCACGAAGGGCTGCAGGGTCAGCTTCGGAATCAGCAGCTGCCGCAGATCCTCCGGACAGTCGATCTCCCAGTCCAGACCTTGGCCCCTTTTGAACTGCTGAATTTTCAAATAGCATTCGACGTGAAGCAGCTCATCCTGCATCGGGATCAAGGATTCGCCGCCGGACAGCCCGATACGGAACATTTGCCCCATTAGTTCAAGCACCCGGCTGATCTCCTCCTGCCCGGCCTCCAGCGCCATCCAGTTCAGCTGATCCAAGGTGTTGTAGAGAAAATGGGGGTTGATCATCGCCTGCAGCGCCTTGATTTCAGCCTCGCGCTGCGCTTTGTACTGCTGTTCCAGCGATTGGTACAGCGTCTCGATCCGCTCGGTCAGCTTGCGGTAGCCGCTGAAGAGACTGCCGAATTCGTTGCGGTATTCCGTAGGCAGCGGCAGCCCCTTCTTGCCGGGATTGAATGCCTGCATCAGCTGGACCAGCTTCCGGATCGGCACCGTGAAATTCCTCGAAAGGAACAGCGTGAAGAATACCGACAGCAGGATGGCGGCCGCTCCGATCACAGCCATGGTCCATGCCAGGCGGACACTTCCGCCTGTGATGTCCTTCCATGGCGTAAGCTCCACCAGCATCCAGCTGCCGGGGGCCGTGCGGGACCAGACGGTCAGCATGTTCTTCTCCGGAAGCGAGCCTGCCGCTTCCAGCAGCTGATGCGCATGGCCGGCATCTCCGCTGACCTCCTTCAGGATGGCATCGATTTCTCCGGGAGGCGGAGCGATCCGGGTGTGCATAATCATCCGGCCGCCGGAATCGAGCAGCAGCCGGCTCGCCGAGGAATTGTCTTCAGTCAGGATATCCTGCAGAAACTTGACGCGGACGTTGATAATGAGGATTCCGCGGTTTACCCCGTCCGGCGTCGTGATTTTACGGATAAAGCTGATGACCTGCTGTTTCCCCTGCGGCGAGCCGACCTCCCGCTGTCCGATCCAGACGAAGTCGGCCTTGTCGACGGCCGGGTACCAGCTTTCCCGGCTGGCGTAAGCTAGCGGGAGGTACTGAATGTTGGCGTTCGGGTCGACTTGCAGCGGATTGCTCATATAGATCTGAAAGGAGAACATCGAGCGGGAGCTGTTCAGCATCGGCGCCAGATAATCCCGGTTCAGCTCGTCTCTGGCCGTTTTGCGGGCATAATAGTCTCCTTTCATCGTCAAATAATTGACCAGCGGGGAGTTGATGGCTACGGCGAGCGAGGTCTGTTCCACGGCGCTCATCTGGTCGGTGAGCTGTTTGTTGAGCTGCTGCAGCACCGCCTGTTGATACATAGAGGCGCTGTCCGCCTGCTCATTGGCGGAGAACCGGTAGCTGACGATCATCATGATCGTGATCAGAACCGCGATAAAAGCGGCAAAGCTGAAGAAAAACACATAATCGATACGAAACATGCGAAACGGATTCATGGCTTTTCCCCTCCTCTTGGGTGCGGCGAGGCCATAGCGTTAACGCGCTGCTATCCCAAAGCGGCCGTTCACGGCGCGCCTGAAAAGAGGCCTGCGTTAACGATACGGTCTGGAAGAAAAGCATGGAATGAGCGAGTCCCCGTGACTTTCGTTTATTGCGCTCCAGGATGACTAGCCTTTCAGCCCTGACGTAGCGATGCCCTCGACAAAATGCTTCTGCGCCAGGAAGAAGATCACGACCGGCGGCAGCACGGAGAGCAGGGACACGGCGAGCAGCTGACCCCACGGCACGGCCGACTGGGAATCGATGAACATTCGGAGCGCCAGCGGGACGGTATATTTGTCCACGGTATTCAGATAAATCAGCGGACCGAAGTAATCGTCCCAGCCCCAAATAAACGAGAAGATCATGACCGTGATCAGCGCCGGCAGGGTCAGCGGCATGACGATGCGCAGGTAAATGCCGAACCAGGTGCAGCCGTCGATTTTCGCCGACTCGTCAAGCTCCCGCGGAATGCCCCGGATGAATTGGACGATCAGAAAAATAAAGAAGGCTCCCCCCATGGCCGACGGGACGATCAGAGGCAGATACGTATTGATCCAATCAAAAGAATGGAACATCGTATACTGCGGGATGAGCGTGACCTGGCCCGGCAGCATCAAGGTCATCATCAGGATGGAAAACCACAGCCCTTTCAGCGGAAAGGTCAGCCTGGCGAAGCCGAAGGCCACCAAGCTGGCCGAGATGACGTGCAGCACCGTGGTCGCCACGTTCAGCTTGAGGCTGTTCATGAAGAAGCGTGTAAACGTATACTTGGGCAGCGCGTTCCAGCCTTCCGTATAATTCTGCCACAGCCATACTTTGGGGAACAGGGAGGGCAGGCTGATCTCGGCCGTCGATTTGAAGGAGGCGCCGATCCACCAGAGTACGGGGTAGAACATCACAAAGCAGAACACGATCATCAGAATATGAACCAGCCAATTTTGTTTTTTCAGAACGCCTGTCATTTGCGACCCTCCGTTTCCGTTTCGTAGAACACCCAATATTTAGATGCGATAAAATTAATCGCTGTGGCGATGCCGATAATGACCAGCAGGATCCAGGCCAGTGCCGAGGCGTAGCCCATCTGCAGCGAACCGAAGGCTTTGTTGTACAGGTACAGGGCAAACATTTCGGTCGAATTGACCGGACCTCCGT
Organism: Paenibacillus sp. SSG-1; assembly: GCF_002224835.1. Classification (NCBI taxonomy): domain Bacteria; kingdom Bacillati; phylum Bacillota; class Bacilli; order Caryophanales; family Paenibacillaceae; genus Paenibacillus; species Paenibacillus sp. SSG-1. The sequence continues at coordinate 6,290,497 of NZ_MBRK01000001.1, read as the reverse complement.
TGGTAACGACAAACGCCGAGGTGAACATCTGGAACGCGTTGATGATCCCCATGATCAGGTTGAACAGGATGACGGGCGACAGCATGGGCAGCGTAATCCGGATGAATTTGCGAAAAGGTGTGGCCCCGTCCACGGAGGCTGCTTCGTACAGCTCCCCGGGAATTTGCTTAAGACCAGCCAGAAAAATAATCATCGACGAGCCGAACTGCCACGCCGTCAGCAGCACCAGGGTTCCGAGGGCAGTGGAGGGCGTTCCGATCCAGTTCTTCGGGGCGATGCCGACCAGAATCACAAGATGGTTGATAAATCCGTTGAGGCCGAAAATGTTGCGCCACAGCACGGCCACCGCCAGGCTTCCCCCGATCAGGGACGGCAGATAAATGATCGTGCGGTAGAAGGAAATACCCCGGATATTCCGGTTGAGCAGCATAGCGACCAGCAGCGCCGCCAGCAGTTTCAGGGGAACCGAAGTGATTACGTACAGGAAGGTCACCTTCAGCGAATTGAAAAAGAGCCGGTCCTGCGAAATATCCTGATAATTTTTGAGCCCGATCCAGCGGGCTGGTTCCAGCAGGGAAAACTCGGTGAAAGATAAATAGAAGGATTGAATAATGGGCCACAGCTGTAAAATGAGAAAACCCAGCAGCCAGGGGGCGATGAACAGGTAGCCGGCCAGCGGGGCATTCCAGCGTCCTCTCAACGTTTTGGCAACCGTTTTCATGTTTTTTCCCGGCTGGGCCTTGTCCGCCGCCGGTATCGTTTGTGCATTCAAAATCAATCACCTCACGCCTTTTAGTAGCTCTCATTGTATCGTGGGCTGAACCTTGCCTGTAGTCGAAGGATGCACAAATTCTTTCACTATTGAATGGTGTTTGCTCCTGTTTGGCTTGCTTCGCTCTCTTGTTTTGCGCTGTGCGCAAAGCCAAAGTCGCTCACCAATCCAAACACTCGCATGCATGAGGAAGAGGACGTTTTTTTGCGAGTGGGGAATTCCCAAAGAGGGTAATGTAATCGATATGGAGGTGTCGTTATGATCATAAAAAAGCTGCTTAGAAGCTCTTCCTTGGCCGCCGCTGCGCTTATGCTGATGATGCCGGCGGGCTGGGGACTATCCCCAACGCAGACTTCGGCCGCCGCCTCGGCGCCTGCTCCCTGCGGAAGCGGCGATCACGGCCTGCTTCAGCAGGAGCAGAAACAGCATATGGAGGAAGGCGCGGACCCGCTTCATTTTACCGATATTCAGTTTCTGAACGGGTCGACGGGCCGGGCGGCAGGAACCGGGTTTATGATCGGCACATCGGATGCGGGGTGCCACTGGCAGGAAATTTACACGGGGAAGTGGAATTTTGCCCAGATTAAATTTACGGACAATGTGAACGGATGGGCCATCGCCACCCTGCCTTCCCACCAGACCACGCATCTGCTCAAGACGGTGGACGGCGGATCGCATTGGAAACCGGTGTATACGGCCAATCTGCCGTTTAACCGGCTGGAAACGCTCGGCAAGAATACGGTGTACGGCTACACGCAAAATGGCGCCTACCGGACCGAGAACGGCGGGAACAGCTGGGTGAAAATCCCTACGCCGGCCAATACGAGATATGCTACGTTTCGGGATAAGAACAACGGGTATGTCCTAGTTATAGTTCCCGGCTCTGGCTATAAAGTACTGGGCACGGCCGACGGCGGACACAGCTGGAGCACAAAGCTGAACGTGAAGTTTGACTCCCCGTACCCTGCGGGCGGACAAATTTACAGCAAGGACAATCAGGTCTGGGCGCTGTTCTATGGCGGTTCAGGCATGTCCCAGGTATCCTATTCGCTGTATGGCAGCACGGATCAAGGCGTACATTGGAAGCGTGTCATCGCCCAATCCACGGCAGGCGGAGGTCCGGCTCCCGGCAGTGGGGCCGCTGTCGTTAATCAGGGGCCGGCCCAACCAGGCGGACACCCCGGCAACATGCAGCTGATCGGCAAGGAGACGGCCTTTCTGTCCGGTGGCTCTCCGGCGGGCGGCATGGTGTCTGTCGGGGTGACTTATAATGGAGGAAAGACGTGGAAGAACGTAAAGCCGTCCATTCATGGTTACGATTCACGGATCTCCTTTACGGACGGCAAGACGGGCTGGCTTGTGGTGACCAGCGCTACCAAATCGTCGATTTATGCCACCCATGACGGCGGTGCCAGCTGGAACCGGAAGTTTGCATTTAAGGAAGCGTTGAATCCTTAGACGGAAGTAACAAGGTACGAATGAAGCTGCAGTAACAGTCATAAGGCGGGGCTGCCGATGTAAACGGCGGCCCCGCCTTTTTTCAGTTAACGCAAATTCTCCTCCCATTCTTCCCGTAGCAGTCCCATACGAATGGAATCGTAGAAAACACCGTTATACAACCGGGTTTTCCTTATGCGGGCCTCCATGGTCATTCCTAGCTTCTCTCCGACTTTGATCATTCGGTAATTTCCGGACCATGTCGTAAACCCCACCCTGACGAGGGGGAGCGTGTCAAACAGGCGGCGGATCCACATAGCCAATGCCTTGGTGCCGTAACCACCGCTCCAGTAAGCCGGATCATAGATTACGATCCCCATTTCAAGCCAATAAGATGGCTGGTGTTCCCAATAATAGCTGACCGTTCCGATGAGATCGCCATCTACTTCAATAGCCCAGAAATGATCCCGGTCGACTAGGCTGTCCTTGTTTTCCACATATTTTTCAAAGGTTACCGGCGTATGCTCATAATAGGGGGCGTCCCATTTTTTCCACTCCGGCGCCTCTTCCTTCAACGACAAGCTCCATAGCCGGTGCAAGTCGTCCTCCCTTACCGGTCTGAGGAGCACATTTTCGTCTTGGTAAACCGTCAATGTTTAAAACCTCCTGTATCATTTGAAAATATACATGCACTTTTCCATGCAAGCCGGGTCAAATCCTGCCGGTTTATTGGAGATCCTACTTTTAAGAACATGGATTAGAGATCAAGCGGCTTTCAAAAATGAGTTTCATAACGGAATACGAATCCCCGGCACTGTGAAAGCTGTACAGTAGCGGCAGTCTGCGGCAGGCACGGTTTGTATTGAATTGATACAGCGAACTGGATATAGTAGTACAATAGGAAAGAATAGATTGGAGTATTGCGTAATGCCAGATGCCAGAAAAGCTACTGTCCGTCTGCGCAGCCGTCATGACGGCCAGGAGGTCAACCAGGAGATGACGGCGCAGGTATTTGCCCGCGGACAAGCTCTGTATGTGATGTACGAGGAGCCGGAAGCGGATTTGCAGGGGCGGAAGACCAAAACGACAGTGAAAATCGGCGCAAACAGCCTGAAAATGATCCGGCACGGCGCCGTGGAGTCAGAGCATTCTTTTCAGGAGGGGCAGCGGCTTCCCGGCTTTTACCGTTCGCCTTATACGTCCTTTAACCTATCGACGGATACGCGCTCCCTCAAGATGGACCTGGACGGAATGACAGGGGAAATCAGCTGGGCGTACGATCTATATGTATACGAGGAATGCACAGGGCATTTCACCATCAGCTTTTTTATACAGGAGGATAATCAATCATGACACTCAATCCACTCGAACAGATTCACCAGCTGGTTTTAGAGGCGGTCAAGGACGCGGTGGTCGCCGCCGGGCTGGCCAGCCGTGAAGAGCTCCCCAGCATTACGCTTGAGGTGCCGAAAGATAAATCTCACGGGGACCTGGCCACCAACGCCGCCATGCAGTTGACCCGGATCGCGAAGAAAAACCCGCGCCAGATCGCCGAAGCGATCCTGGAGCATATCGACGTAAAGAAGGCGTCCATCGAGAAGGCCGAAATCGCCGGCCCGGGCTTCATTAACTTTACGCTGAACAAAAGCTATCTGTACCCCGTGATCGAACAGGTCTACGCGCAGGGCGAGGACTATGGACGCGTACAGCTCGGTCAGGGACAGCGCGTGCAGGTCGAGTTCGTCAGCGCCAATCCGACCGGCAGCCTGCACTTGGGACATGCCCGGGGAGCCGCCGTCGGCGACGCCCTGTGCAACATTTTGGACTTTGCCGGGTATGAAGTAACCCGCGAATACTATATCAACGATGCGGGCAACCAGGTCGAAAACCTGTGCAAATCGATCGAAGCCCGGTACCTGCAGGCGCTTGGACAGGATGCGGAAATGCCTGAGGATGGATACCACGGCGAGGATATCAAGGGATTTGCCAAGGAACTCGTCGCCGAGAAGGGCGAGTCCCTGTTGTCCATGGATCCGGGCGAGCGGACGGCGTTCTTCCGTTCGTACGGCCTGGAGAAGGAGCTAGGCAAAATCAAACGCGATTTGGCACGCTTCCGGGTACATTTTGACGAATGGTTCAGCGAGACTTCCCTGTACGAGAAGGGACTCGTTGAAGCATCTCTGGACGAACTGAAAGCCAAAGGCCAGGTGTACGAGCAGGACGGTGCTACTTGGCTGCGGACGACTGAATACGGGGACGACAAGGACCGTGTATTGGTGAAAAATGACGGCACCTACACGTACCTGACACCGGATATCGCGTATCACCGGGACAAATACAACCGCGGCTACGACCGCATGATCAATATTTGGGGAGCCGACCACCACGGCTATATCCCGCGGATGAAAGCAGCCATGCAGGCCATCGGCAACGATCCCGACAAATTGACCGTGCTCATCGCGCAGATGGTCAGCCTGTTCCAGAACGGGGAGAAGGTCAAGATGTCCAAGCGTACGGGGAAAGCCGTAACGATGGAGGACCTGATGGAAGAGGTCGGCATCGACGCCATCCGTTACTTCTTCACGATGCGCAGCATGGACTCCCACCTCGATTTCGACATGGATTTAGCCATTTCGACGTCCAACGAAAATCCGGTGTTCTATGTGCAGTACGCGCACGCTCGGATTTGCAGCATTTACCGTCAGGCGGAAGAGCAGGGCGTTGCGCTGCTTCCGCTGTCCGAAGTGGACCTCACGGTGCTGAACACGGAGCATGAGTATGACCTTCTCCGCAAAATCGGCGAGCTGCCGGAGGAAATCGCCTCTGCAGCGGCGGGCTACGCGCCGCACCGGATGATCCGTTACGTGTATGACTTGGCTTCGCTGTTCCACAGCTACTATAAGGCGCAGCGCGTTATCACCGAGGATGCCGCTCAAACGCAGGCGCGCTTCGCCCTGCTCGGCGCCGTGCGGACCGTTATCGCTAACGTGCTGAGAGTCGTGGGCGTATCCGCTCCGGAGAAGATGTAATTCCTTCTTCCCCATTTGAATACGCCGAACATATGAAAGGCCGTCTCCGGTATTTGCCGGAGGCGGCCTTTTTCAACAAATGCTAAATATTGTAGTTATTTGGCATGTACGTGAGCAGAAGCTCCGTTTGTCCTGAGCGGTACAGCCGCTCTCGTCTAGCTTGGATTATTTTTGCGTTTCATGCCTTCACGCAGCAGCCGGTAGGCATTGATTTCACCGGTGTGCACGACGCGGGTTTGCCCCTTTCTCGGGCGCAGCGGCGTGGCGGTTGCGACGAGGAGCTCTTTAATTTCGGCCGGCGACAGGTCGGGGTTTTGGGCAAGCAGCAGCGCGATTGATCCGCTGACATGCGAGGTCGCCATGGAGGTGCCGCTCATCTCGTGGTACTTGCCGCGCGTCCAGGAAGAAATAATTTTATCGCCCGGCGCATAAATATCGATGAGGTCGCCGCGGTTGCTGAAGCTGGCGATGCGGCGGTTCCGGTCGGTCGCTCCCACGGATATGGTCTGCCCGTACCTTGCAGGATAGTCGATGCTCCGCCGTTTCCCGTCATTGCCGGACGAGGCGACGATCGAGATCCCGGCCGTATAGGCTTTGCCGACGATGTCCAGCAGCGCCTTGCTCTTGGTCTTCATGCCGAAACTCATATTGATGATGTGCATGCGGTTGCGGACGCACCAGTCGATTCCCTGGATAATGTCCGAGACATAGGCGGATCCGTTGTTGTCGAAGGCTTTGACCGGAAAAATCATGGACCGCGGGGCGACGCCGATCATGCCGTCGGGACCGTTCGCGGCAGCAATGGTTCCTGCAATGTGGGTGCCGTGCCCGTTGTCATCGAGAGGCAGCAGATGCCGGTGCAGCAGATTGATCCCTTTGGCCAGCGACTGGCGCAGATCGGGATGATAGTAGTCGGCCCCGGTATCGATCACTCCGATCCGGATGCGGTAGCCCGTCGAAGTGGACCAGGCTTTGGGAGCCTGAATTTGCTTGACTCCGTACGGGATGCCCGGGCTTTGGTTGACTTTGTTGTTCACCAAGGTATGGACCTGCATTTGGGTGTCTTCTTCAATAATAAGATCGTCATGATACTTGGACATCAAACTGCTGCTGACCGGAAACGGAGCGATCATGGCCTCGAGGAGATCGGACACCTGGATGCCGGGCATGTTCGGATACCGAAGGTGAAGCGTCTGCAGCCGATCCTGACAGGCATAGAAATGCCGCGGTTCGCGAAACCTGATAATATTTTTTTCTCCGGACGATACGGGACTCTCCATATCTTCAAGCAGCATCTGGATAAAATCGGTGTAGTCCATGTTGGGCAGTCCCCCTCATAATGAACCCTGCTTTTGCATTGTATGAGCGGGGAGTGCGGCAGGAGTGGGAACATGCCCTTTTTTGACGAAATAGGCCCTGCCCCGATGTCAAAAGCCGGAGGCGGACATAATATAGACTGAAGAGGCCATGGGCGTCTCTTTCCAGGTCCCGTGAGGAGTTTCTCCTTCGTGGGCGGATACAGTCGGAAGGCGGAGGTTACTCCGCCTTTTCATTCGCCTTTTTTTGGGACAACCTTGCAGCCTTCCTTTATGCACTTAAAACTTGCATTTTATTTATAAATAGGTTTTACTTAGTTTTGATAATGGATATGTTGTTATAAGTAACGATATATAAGGTGAACTTTGCGTGAGAGGAAGTGTCCGTAAGTGAGTAACTCACTCCAGCTTAAAATGGATCCCGAGAAAATCCGGGAAATGCCAATGGTCGATCTGGCCTTTGCCATTTTGAAGGCGGCTAATACGCCGTTTTATTATCTCGACCTGATGAAAGAGGTAGCCAAGCTTCGCGGTTTAACGGATGAAGAAGTTAAAGAGACCGTTGCGCAGCTATATACAGAAATTAATATCGACGGCCGGTTTGCCTGCGTAGGAACGAACCTGTGGGGACTGAAGCGCTGGTATCCGATCGACCGCTCCGAAGATCCGATCAGCAGCTCCAAGCGTCCGCGCATCATTAACGATGACGACGATGATGAGGATGACGATTTCACGGACGAGGAAGATACGTTTGCTGAGGACAGCGACGATGATTTCGACCGGATCGACGAGGATCATGACGACATCTATTCCGATGACGATTCCGAGGAAGAAGTGGAAGATGACGAAGACGTGATGCTCGACGACGAGGACCTGGAAGATGAAGAGGCCGTTGAAGAGGATGAGGAAGAGGAAGAAGAAGACGACCTCGATGAGGAAGAAGATTAATTCCATTCGCAGAATCGCCAATCCTCTCTTGACACGGGACAAGGCACAGAGTAAACTATTGCATGGGCTTATGATTGAGATTTAAATATGCGTAAAATAATAAAAAGTGCCCCGTACTACGGGTGTCACTTTTTTGTTTTTTAATGCGGTATGTCATGGAAGCGGAACTCTCCTTCCACCATATTCGCGGGGGTAGATGAACTGGGAATGGAATGGAAATGATTCGTCTTTTTTAGTTCAATCTATATAATGTCGATTACCCAATTGTGCCATTTGAATTCAAATGGCGCATTGTTGTTCACAGAGAGAGAAAGCAACAAACTTGTTTCGGCCCGATTCCGATGAAAAAACGTGAATTGGGTTACGCTAAACATCATATGTCGCCTGAATTTCTGGACTTTAATAGGAGGGTTTTTACAGTGACAAAGTATATTTTTGTGACGGGCGGGGTCGTGTCTTCCTTGGGTAAAGGAATTACCGCCGCTTCACTCGGAAGGCTGCTTAAAAATAGGGGTTTAAAGGTGACGATCCAGAAATTCGATCCGTATTTGAACGTAGACCCCGGCACCATGAGTCCTTACCAGCACGGTGAAGTATTCGTAACGGACGATGGCGCCGAGACCGACCTTGATCTGGGGCACTACGAAAGATTCATCGACATCAACCTGTCCAAGAACAGCAATGTCACGACGGGGAAGGTGTACTCCTCGGTGATCAGCAAAGAACGCCGCGGGGAATATTTGGGCGGAACGGTTCAGGTCATTCCACATATCACGAACGAAATTAAGGAGCGGGTGTTCCGTGCAGGCCGCGAAGCAGGCTCTGATGTCGTGATTACGGAAATCGGCGGAACCGTCGGCGACATTGAAAGTTTACCGTTTCTTGAGGCCATCCGTCAGATCAAGAGTGAAATTGGCCGCGAGAATGTGATGTACATCCACGTGACGCTGATTCCTTACATTAAAGCTGCAGGTGAAGTGAAAACCAAGCCGACCCAGCACAGCGTGAAGGAACTGCGCAGCATCGGCATTCAGCCGAATGTGATCGTATGCCGGACGGAGCATGAGCTGTCTGCGGATATGAAGGCGAAAATCGCACTGTTCTGCGATATCGACGAAAGTGCGGTCGTGGAATGCCGCGACGCATCTACGCTTTACGAGGTACCGCTGAACCTTCGCGATGAAGGGCTTGACGAGATCGTGGTTAACTACTTGAAGCTGACGACGCCGAAGCCGGACATGACCGAGTGGGAAAGCCTGGTGGATCGCATTAACAAGCTGGAGAAAACGGTGGAAATCGCCATCGTCGGCAAATATGTCGCTCTGCATGACGCTTATTTGAGTGTGGTTGAGTCCCTTTCCCATGCAGGCTTTGACGCAAACGCCGATGTAAAAATCCGCTGGGTGAACGCGGAGGAAGTGACCGATGAGAACGTGGGCGAGCTGCTGCACGGCATCGGCGGCATTCTGGTTCCAGGCGGCTTCGGTGACCGCGGGATTGAGGGTAAAGTATCGGCGATCCGTTACGCCCGTGAGAAGCAAATTCCGTTCTTCGGCATTTGCCTCGGCATGCAGGTGTCTGTGATCGAATACGCCCGTTCCGTGCTGGGACTCGAAGGAGCAAACAGCTCGGAGATCAACCCGTCCACCGAGTATCCGGTGATCGACCTGCTTCCGGAACAGAAGGATATTGAAGATCTGGGCGGAACGATGCGCCTTGGATTGTATCCTTGCAAACTGGCCGAGGGTTCCCTGGCGATGCAGTGCTACAATGACGAGCTCGTCTACGAGAGACACCGCCATCGTTATGAGTTCAACAATGAGTACCGTGAGCAGATTGAAAAAGCGGGCTTGCGCATTTCCGGAACGTCCCCGGACGGACGGTTGGTGGAAATTGTGGAACTTCCGGGCCACCCTTGGTTCCTGGCTGTGCAGTTCCATCCGGAATTCACGTCACGTCCGAACCGTCCGCAGCCGTTGTTCCGTGAATTCGTGAAGGCTGCGCTGCAAGTAGAACGTTAATATACAGCTATGGGTCTCCCTCAGGAGGCCCATTTTTCATTTATATGAAGTTGCAGGAATTTGTATCTAGAAGGCGAATACCTTTAAATGGAGATTGCAGGAGTATGGAATTAACAGTTTAGTTAGGAATTAGGGGTATGATTCGGACGCAGCTGATTGTTGGGAGGTAAGTTGAGTGGATAACAAAAAGGTATTGATCGTCGATGACCAGAACGGTATTCGCATTTTGCTCATGGAAGTGTTCAACAGTGAAGGTTATACGACGTTTCAGGCGGCCAACGGCAAAATTGCACTGGAAATTGTGGAGAAGGAATCGCCGGATCTGGTTCTGCTCGATATGAAGATTCCCGGAATGGACGGGCTTGAAATCCTGAAGCACATCAAGGAAATGAATCCATCCATCAAAGTGATCATGATGACGGCCTACGGAGAGCTTGATATGATCAAGGAAGCGACCGAGCTTGGAGCACTCATGCACTTTACGAAGCCGTTCGATATCGATGAGATGCGGGTGGCGGTAAACATGCAGCTCAAAGACAGCCCGGTTCAATTTGGCTAAAGCGATGGAATTCTGCTGACCTGGCAGAATTCTTTTTTTTGCCCTGCCCTTCCTATATCTGCTTAATTTCAAATGCTTGTTTAGCATTTACAATATGATGTGGTATAATAGCGCTGAATGCAATGCGAATTTCGGCTTAAAACCCTTAGATCAGACAAACACTTTTTAGGAGGATTGGAACCATGCCATTAGTATCCATGACAGACATGTTAAACAAAGCACTTCAAGGGAAGTATGCGGTTGGTCAATTCAACATCAACAACCTTGAGTGGACGCAAGCGATTCTTGCTGCCGCCGAAGAAGAGAAATCCCCGGTAATCCTGGGCGTATCCGAAGGCGCGGCTCGTCATATGGGCGGATTCTATACCGTTGTAAAAATGGTGGAAGGCCTGCTTCATGATATGAAGATTACGGTTCCTGTAGCCATTCACCTGGACCACGGTTCAAGCTTCGACAAATGTAAGGAAGCGATCGACGCTGGATTTACGTCCGTCATGATCGATGACTCTCACAGCCCGATCGACACCAACATCGAAACGACGCGCAAAGTTGTTGAATACGCGCATTCCAAAGGGGTTTCCGTTGAAGCCGAAGTTGGAATGGTCGGTGGTCAGGAAGACGACGTAGTCGGATCTGTTATGTATGCCAAACTGGATGACTGCGTACGCATCGTCAAAGAAACCGGAATCGACACGCTGGCTCCGGCGCTTGGCTCTGTTCATGGACCTTACAAAGGCGAACCAAACCTCGGTTTTAAAGAAATGGAAGAGATTCGCGACGCCGTGAACCTTCCGCTCGTTCTTCATGGCGGGACAGGCATCCCGACGCATGATATCAAGAAAGCCATCTCTTTGGGCACATCCAAAATCAACGTCAACACAGAGAACCAAATCTCGTTCACCAAAGCGGTGCGTGAAGTTCTTGCTGCTAAACCGGACGTATACGATCCGCGTAAATACATCGTTCCAGGCCGTGATGCCATCAAGGCAACCGTTGTCGGCAAAATCCGCGAGTTTGGATCCAACAACCAGGCTTAATGTTACACAAGGTTTGAAGTAGGGCCCAGCCCTACAGTGTGGTTCATGATATAGAGGGCTGCCCCGCTCCGGGGCGCCCAATTGAATAGCAAGGAATGGAAAGCACACCGCTTAGCCGGTGTTTTTCCATTTCATACACCAAAATGGACACAGAACTATTTTGCGGCTGCGAAGTATGTGGGGGGAACCTTAGCTTATGGAAAAATTGATGATCAGCGGTGGACGCCCACTGCAAGGCACCGTTTCAATCAGTGGGGCGAAGAACAGCGCCATCGCGTTGATTCCCGCGGCTATTTTGGCGGAGTCCGAAGTAATACTGGACAACCTGCCGCTGCTTAGTGATGTGGCGGTTTATGCAGAAATACTGGAAGAGCTTGGGGCAAAGGTGTCTTGGGATGGCAGCCAGATGAACATCGATCCTTCGCGGATCGTATCCATTCCGATGCCCAACGGGCCGGTGAAGAAGCTGAGAGCCTCCTATTATATGATGGGTGCGCTGCTTGGCCGGTTTAAGGAGGCTGTCGTCGGTCTGCCGGGAGGATGCAATTTCGAGCCCCGTCCGATCGATCAGCATATTAAAGGTTTTGAAGCGCTGGGCGCGACCGTGACGAACGAGCATGGCGCGATTCATCTCCATGCGAAGGAGCTGCGCGGGGCAAAAATTTACCTCGACGTATCCAGCGTAGGCGCGACGATTAACATCATGCTGGCGGCTGCCAGAGCCAAAGGCTCCACAATTATCGAAAATGCGGCGAAAGAGCCTGAAATTATAGATGTGGCCACGCTTCTGAACTCCATGGGAGCCATTATTAAAGGCGCCGGCACGGAAACGATTCGTATCGAAGGCGTATCTGAGCTGCATGGCTGCCGCCATTCCATCATCCCGGATCGGATCCAGGCGGGAACATATATGATTGCCGCCGCGGCAACGCGCGGTGACGTATTGATCGACAATATTATTCCTAAGCATTTGGAAGCTGTTACAGCCAAGCTGCTGGAGATGGGGGTCCAAATCGAGGAGCTCGACGAGAGCATTCGCGTGATGGGGAGTCCATCGTATGGCCATGTCGATGTGAAAGCACTGATATACCCAGGATTTGCTACAGATTTACAATCGCCAATGACCAGTCTGCTAACCCAGGCCGAAGGCGTAAGCGTGCTCAGCGATTTTGTCTACAGCAACCGGTTTAAGCATGTGCCGGAGCTGGTCCGCATGGGCGCAAAAATTCGCGTCGAGGGCCGTTCGGCCGTCATCGAGAAGAGCCGCCTAAATGCGGCCAAAGTCAAGGCTTCCGACCTCAGAGCGGGGGCTGCGCTGGTGATCGCCGGCCTTACGGTCGAAGAAGGCGTGACGGAAGTGACCGGCGTGGAGTACATCGACAGGGGTTACGATCACCTCGTCAGCAATCTGCGGATGCTTGGCGCCGATGTTTGGCGCGAACAATAATCAGGGTGCTGTAATATTAGGAGAATGCGGGAAATAGATTGAATGAAGCTGATTTTTTCATCATGACCTGCATATCTCCTTCTAATTTGGGTAATCCTATCCTAATGAGGATTTTCATAGACTCATAGATTAGCGTCTTCATCCATTTGATGCTAAGCTCTTGTCAGGACTTATAAAATTGAATAGGTGGTTATTACATGGATTTACAAATTGCCGATTTGGAAGAAATGAAGCTGACCGAATTGTACAAACTGGCGAAGAAGTACCAGATCCCTTATTACGGTCAGTTGAAGAAGAAAGAACTGATTTTTGCTATTTTGAGAGCGCAGGCCGAACAGAGCGGACTTATGTTTATGGAAGGTGTGCTCGAGATTCTCCCGGAAGGTTACGGCTTCCTAAGGCCGATCAATTACCTGCCAAGCACCGAGGACATTTATATCTCCGCCTCCCAGATTCGTAAATTCGACCTTCGTACGGGAGACTTGGTATCAGGGAAGTGCCGCGCACCGAAGGAGAACGAGCGGTATTTCGGTTTGCTGCAAGTCAATGCGGTCAACGGGGAGAGCCCGGAGACGGCATCCGAACGGTTACACTTTCCGGCACTGACTCCTCTCTATCCGCAAAAGAAACTTGTGCTTGAAACATCCCCTAACCATTTGTCTACTCGAATTATGGATTTGCTCGCCCCGGTCGGTCTGGGACAGCGCGGTTTGATCGTTGCACCTCCAAAAGCAGGTAAAACGCTCCTCTTAAAAGAAATTGCCAACAGCATTTCCACCAACAATCCCGAGATTGAACTTTTTGTACTGCTGATTGACGAACGTCCTGAGGAAGTGACGGATATGCAACGTTCCGTAAAAGGAGAGGTGGTTGCGTCAACGTTTGATGAGCTGCCGGAGAACCACATCAAGGTTGCGGAACTGGTGCTTGAACGTGCGCTGCGTCTAGTTGAGCATAAGAAGGACGTTGTCATTTTGATGGACAGCATCACCCGTCTGGCCCGTGCTTACAACCTGGTCATCCCGCCATCCGGACGTACGCTGAGCGGCGGTATCGATCCGGCGGCATTCCATCGTCCGAAGCGGTTCTTTGGTTCTGCCCGGAACGTGGAGGAAGGCGGCAGTCTGACCATTTTGGCCACAGCGCTGATTGATACCGGTTCGCGGATGGACGATATCATTTATGAAGAGTTTAAGGGAACCGGCAACATGGAGCTGCACCTGGACCGCAAGCTGGCCGAGCGCCGCATTTTCCCGGCCATCGATATCCGCCGTTCGGGAACGCGTCGTGAAGAAGTGCTGTTAACGAAGGATGAGCTCGATACCATTTGGGCGATCCGTAAAAATATGAACGAATCCGCCGACTTCGTGGAGGGATTCTTGAAGAAATTGCGTGACTGCAAAACCAATGCCGAATTTTTGGCTTCCTTTGACGTGCATGGAGCAGGAAACGGCCATAGCCGTAGTTCCTCCTCGTCCTCGAACAGCCACAGCAGCAACCGGCGCACCTCACGCCCGTCGACGGCTTCCGTGCCGCTGACTTAAATTTAGCATAAAGAGGAGAACATCATGTATCTGGTATATGCCGATGAAAAAGGCAACGTATTTGATCATCCCACACTGTACGGTCTCGGCCGCAGCGCGGATATGATCGTGGAGATTATGGAAGATGAGCTGATTCCCCTGCCGGAAGGCGCGACGCTGGTCGGCCTCCCCAACACCCGTGCCATCGGTATGGATCCGGAAACGGGTGAGATGACGGCGCTCCCGGGAGACGCTCAGGCTGTGGGGGCACTGCTCCCGCAGGGTTATACCCGGTTATGCCTGCCCGGCTATGTGAAGACGGACAAGGAATACAAGCTGCCGCTTTTTGGTTACTCGGCTGTCGTGTGGAAAGACGGACAATTTTACACGACGGGCCGGCTGTCGGATGACCCGGAGAAGTGGAACCCGCTGAACTGCGATGTAGAGGAATTGGAACTTGGCGTGAAGCGCCTGACGGAGAAGTATCCGGAGAACCGGCTGTACCAGCATTTATCCAATTGTGCGCTCGGTTATGAATGTCTGACCGCATCCAATACCTTTTTGAATCGTTGGGAAGGGGCCGTTCCGGTATCTTACTCCTGTAATGCCGGCTGCTTCGGGTGTATTTCAGAACAACCGGATGACAGCGGATTTGTGGCGCCCCAGACCCGGATGAATTTCAAACCGAGGGTGGACGAGCTCGTTCAAATTATGCTGGAGCATTTAAAAACGCCGGAGTCGATCATCAGCTTCGGACAAGGCTGCGAAGGCGAACCATCTACACAGGCCAAAATCATCATTGAAGCGATGCGCGAGGTGCGTTCGATCACGGATATGGGATATATTAATATCAACACAAATGCCGGCCTGACGGATTTCATCCGCGGCATCGTCGATGCGGGTCTCGACCTGATGCGGGTGAGCACGATCAGCGCGCTGGACGACCATTACAACGCCTACTATAAGCCGCGTGGTTATACGCTTGCCAATGTGGAGAAATCGCTGAAGTATGCGTCGGACCAAGGCGTTTACACGTCCATCAACTATTTGATTTTCCCTGGTGTCACAGACCGCGAAGAGGAAATCGAGGCGATGGTGGAGTTTGCGCGCCGGACCAATCTGAAGCTGATTCAGCTGCGCAACCTGAACATTGATCCGGAGAGCTATTTGGAATTGATCCCGCCGGCCAAAGGCGAAATTTTGGGTATGAAGCAGGCGATTGAAATTTTCCAAGCGGAGCTTCCGGATGTGGTCATCGGGTCCTATACCCATGTTCCGCCTCCAAGCTTGATCCGCCCGAAAAAGTCGATTCTGTCTTAATCCGGCAGCGCCTGGAACGGGAAGAAACCATTGATTTATAGGCGCGTCCCTGCTATAATGAATTTATGTGTCAACATAACTCTGGGTCCGCCTGAGGCTCAGGGCAAAAAGAGGTGAAAGTCATGAAAACAGAAATTCAACCAAAATACCACGTTACTACGGTAACTTGCGCATGCGGCAACACGTTCGAAACGGGTTCGGTGAAAGAAGAGCTTCGCGTCGAAATCTGCTCCAACTGCCATCCGTTCTTCACTGGTAAACAGAAATTCCTGGATGCTGGCGGCCGTGTTGATAGATTTAAGAAGAAATACGGAATGTAATTGCTGCCTGGCAGCATAGATCCGTTATATTTTTAACAAATGACAATCCCCGGTTCGATGAACCGGGGATTTTTTCTTTAATAAAATATAATTACAATAAAATCCGATCCTGTATTCCGTAGGAAACCTTCCTTTTACGCACCATGCATGTGTTCCGCGTCTTAATTGTTCAAGTCGACCGATTGGCCGATTTTTGTCCATACGTTGGTTTTATTAAAGCCGAGGCGCCATAAGGCGATACCTTTCAGATTGTACCGTTTGGCCAGGCCAATTTTGGTGTTCACGGTGTTTTCGTTTTCGCTGGCAAGGTTAACGCCGAGAACCAGTTTGCTGGCAGGCACCTGTTTGAGCGCAAGCTGGATGGCCGCATCCACTTTGTCGTTAGGCTGTGGGTTTTTCTCATCGGTATAGGCATAAGCCATGACGATAAGCTCATCGGCCAGCGTGCCAAGCTTTTTATAATCGTATCCATGAAAAGAACCGTTCAGCGGCGGCAAGGCGATCGACAGCTTCAAGCCCTGGGCGTGAGTGGCGGCAGCTGCTTTTTGAACGAAAGCATTAAAGGATGCCTGTACAGCCGCTGCGTCCCCCGTAAGCCCGAGTCCTTCCAAGTCCAGCAGGATGCCTTGGAATCCGTTAGTTTTGGCCGTATCTACCATCTGCTGAATCAGGCTTGCCTGAAGCTCAGGTTCCTGGGTCGCCTTCGTCAGTTCCATCTTGGTATCGCCGGAAAATACCATCAAATAAGGGGTGGTGCCGGCTGCAGCAGCGGAGCTGACGAGGCTCTCCGGCGTCACATCGCCGGCCGCTTGCGGCCATTTAAAATCCTGGCCTGTCGTTGTAAACCGGCCCTGATCGTCGATGCGGCTCCAGCCAAAGGCGGTTGCGTCGAAGCTTGGAATCAGGCTCGACTCAGAAAATGATGAGATGGCGTAAAAGGCCAGCGTATACATATTTTCTTGGGGGGACACGATAGTAACGGTATGCGTGGCCTGATCCCAGTTGACGCCGGCGCCGAACTGCTGGCTGAAGAAGCTGAGCGGAATTAGGACGCTTCCTCCGGACATTTGGGGAGCTACGGTCAGCGCCGTTTTGGTCCCGTCTACGGTCGCGCTGCGGCTTCCGACGGTCAGAACGACCTTTTTCGTGGAATCCTTGCCTGTCTTTACTGCTGTGATCTGCTTGGCCGAGGCATTCCACTGCACGCTGATGCCCAGCGCTTCGGAGATGGCCCGGAAGGGCACAAGTGTCGTTCCTTGAACGACTTTGGGTGCAGCCGGGAAAGGCAGTGGATATCCGTCCAGCACGATGCTGACGGGTGCAGCGGCGCTAGCCGGCTTCTGGCCGATGCCGCTCCAGGCAGTGGCTGCAATGAGCAGGCACAATGCGGTTTTGGTTGCTTTATTCATGCGCGATGTTCCTTTCCGTTTAAAATCGTATGTGTAGGATTGGTTGTGGTATAGGACCACTATATCAATAAACGTTTGCTAGATGAATATGGAACGAGAATAATAGATTTATTTTCGAGCGTTTATCCACTTTCTGCCGGGTGGTTGCTTTTTGTACAGGCATGCGATATACTTATTTTCACCGTGCTAGATGGGGAGGTAGCGGTGCCCTGTAACTCGCAATCCGCTGTAGCGAGGTTGAATTCCTGTTAGAGGTATTGTCGATGTGAGGTTTGGTCCCTGCGTGCAATGTTGACGGTTGGGTCCTCCGCAATGAGTACTTGTGAACCTGGTCAGGTCCGGAAGGAAGCAGCCATAAGCAAGCCCACTCTTGTGCCGGAGGATAGCCTAGCCCGAGTTGTTACGCAGGGGTGCCACTCGGATCGCAATCATCAATAACAGGTGCACGGCTTAAACTTGACAATGATTTCAGCATCTTTGCCATCAGGTGGTAAAGATGCTTTTTATTTATTCCGGATGTTCTCGTGGCGGCCTTTCAGTCACGGACGCAGGCGGCGGACAGGTAAAAGCCTGCTGCAACATGCGTGTTGGACGTTTTGCATGACGCCGGATTATAGTATAATGATGAGGCAACGAACCCACGCTTAGTGGAAGTTGAAAGAGGGTAAGCGAAGTGGAACATATAGCGTTGTACCGTGCCTGGCGGCCTCAGTCGTTCCGGGACATGGTGGGACAACAGCATATCATTCAAACGCTGCAGAACGCGATCCGCGAACAGCGGGTTTCCCATGCCTACCTGTTCAGCGGCCCGCGCGGAACCGGTAAAACCAGCGCGGCCAAAATTTTGGCCAAAGCGGTGAACTGCGAGCGTGGACCTGCAGCGGAGCCGTGCAATGAATGCGAATCCTGCCGCAGAATTACTTCGGGTGCGGTGATGGACGTTCAGGAGATTGACGCTGCTTCTAACCGCGGCGTGGAAGAAATCCGCGATCTTCGCGAGAAAGTGAAGTACGCACCGACCGAAGTAAGGCAGAAGGTTTATATTATTGACGAAGTGCATATGCTGACGACAGAGGCGTTTAATGCGCTTCTGAAGACGCTGGAGGAACCCCCTCCGCACGTCATGTTTATTTTGGCGACGACCGAACCGCACAAGCTGCCGGCGACGATTATATCGCGCTGTCAGCGCTTTGATTTCCGCCGGGTATCCCTGGAGGAGCAGACGGATCGGTTAAGACAGATTTCACAGGAAGAAGGCATTGAAGCGGAGAATGAAGCCCTTCAATATATAGCAAGGCTATCCGACGGCGGGATGCGGGATGCACTGAGCATCTTGGATCAGATTGCGTCGTTTACCGGCGGTCATGTATCTTATGAACAAGTGCTGAGTATGACTGGTGGGATTGCTTCGGAGCAATTCGGCAAACTTGCACAGGCCATTCTGGAAGGTGACGTGGGCCAGGTGCTCATGCTGGTGGAAGGTTTTATGCAGGAAGGCAAGAGCGCCGATAAATGCATGGAGAACCTGCTGTATTATTTCCGCGATTTATTGATGATCCAGATGATTCCGCAGGCAGACAAGCTCACGGACCGTGTCCTTCATCCGGAAGAATACAAGGAGATGGCTTCTGCCTTTTCCCGCAAGCAGCTGTTCCAAATGATCGATACGCTCAATCATTATCAGAGTGAAATGAAATATGCTTCCCAGCCTCAGACCTTGTTCGAGGTTGCGCTGCTCAAGCTGTGCGGCATTCCCCGTGAAGCGGGAGACGGCGATCGCCCTCAGGAGGCGGCGGCCGATTCGGCTGTGATCAATCAGCTCAAGCAGCAGGTTGCCTCTCTGGAGAAGAAGCTCGAGCGCTTCATCAAGTCCGGTGCGGCTCCGGCCGCTGGTAATAGCGGACCATCCAAGCCTGCAGCTCCGCCGGCCCCGCGCATGTCGTCGGCCGCGAAGATTCCGGCGAATATGGATCAGTTTGTAGCAAGTAAGGGAAGTCCTGAATTCATGGAGATTCAACGCCAGTGGGCTCATATTCTGCAAGGAGTCAAGGAGGAGAAGGTGACGGTCCATGCCTGGTTTATGGACGGCGAGCCGGTTTCCGCGACTGATGACGCCTTGCTGGTTGCCTTTAAAAATAATATCCACCGGGAAACGACCGAGAAGCCGGCCAATAAGCAGGTGATCGAGGGTGTGCTGCACTCCGTGCTCGGCAAACCGTATCATTTGGTTACCATGATGCAGCGGGATTGGAGCGCCTCGATGGAAGGGGCTGCGCAGCCCAAAGAAGAGCTGAAGCTCGAGCATGAGCATGAATCGAAAGATCCGAATTCAAAACCATGGATTGATGAGGCGCTCCAGATGTTTGGAGAGGACCTCGTTGTCATAAAAGATTAACCGCACCTTGAAGTGCACTCAATTAATTAAAGGAGAGATGACCCATGAATAATATGAATCAAATGATGAAGCAAGTGAAAAAAATGCAGGAGCAAATGCTCAAGGCACAGGAAGAGCTTGCTGACAAAAAGGTTGAAGGTACATCCGGTGGCGGCGTGGTTACCGTGGAAATGAACGGCCACAAAAAACTGCTCTCCATTACGATTAAGCCGGAAGCTGTTGATCCGGACGACGTGGAAATGCTGCAGGATCTGGTGATGACTGCTGTGAACGATGCGCTGAGTAAAGCGGACGAAATTGCGAATGCCGACATGGGCAAATTTACAGGCGGAATGAAAATTCCTGGCTTGTTCTAAATTTAGAGCTGAAGGAGATCCTGCGCTTTGTATTATCCCGAACCGATCTCGAAGCTGATCGATGCGTTTACGCGACTGCCGGGCATCGGGCCGAAAACCGCGGCCCGGCTTGCTTTTCATGTGCTGAACATGAAAGAGGACGACGTCATTGACTTTGCCAAGGCCCTGGTCAGCGTCAAGCGGAATCTCACCTACTGTTCCGTATGCTGCAATATTACAGACACCGATCCGTGCCGGATTTGCCAGGATAAAACGCGCGATCCGTCTGTCATTTGCGTAGTGCAGGATCCCAAAGATCTTGTCGCCATGGAGCGGACCAAGGAATTCAATGGTTATTATCACGTTCTTCAGGGAGCCATCTCTCCGATGGAGGGAATCGGTCCCGATGATATTCGACTGAAGGAACTGCTTACCCGGCTTAGCGATGAGCGGGTCAAGGAGCTTATTTTAGCGACGAATCCGAATATCGAAGGGGAAGCGACGGCGATGTACATTTCGCGGCTGGTACGCCCTTTTGAAATCGTCGTGACGCGTATCGCGCATGGTCTGCCGGTAGGCGGGGACCTGGAGTACGCGGATGAGGTAACCTTGTCGAAGGCCTTGGAAGGACGGCGTCAATTGAACTGAAGTTATGCTTAGTGTTTAGCGTTTAGTTAAGTGATCATTTACAATTGAATCGTGCACTTATAGAAGGAGCCTCTTCGGAGGCTTCTTTTTTTGTTCTAAGTTTGTCCCTTTCCCGAATAAGTATGAGAATGGAGGCGGTGTGAGGCACCCGTACTTTAGCCGCCCGTAACTTTCGTGGACAAGGGAGGGGTCTGGGACATGACTTGGTTCAAGAGGAATAAATCAGGAATGTCTGCACAGCAGTACAAAGAGGAACAGGAAGAGAAGTGGATCGTTTATAATGATGTCCAAAATGCTCATGCGGAATGGGAACGCGCTAGGCTGCGGTTTGAGGAGGCGCTCGGACAAGACCAGATCGACTATGCGATTTATATGCTGGAAGCAGCGGAGCGCAAGTATCAAATGCATTTGAAGCAAGCCAAAGACATCGGCCTCAACCGAGTGCAAATGATAACAAGGGAAGCATCGGCGGCGGCCAGAGGGATGGGCACCCGGTCGATGTCCCATTAATTTAGTGGAGGTAATGTTGTATTTATAACGATTTGATTGGGAGGAGATCGATCCATGACCGTAAAAATGTTGATTTGGGGTGTGCTTGGCGTCTCGCTGTTTCTGCTTCTGTTCATCGTCTTTAAGAAAAAGCTGGGATTTGGCTGGTTGACGATGTTCGGAGCGCATTTGGTGTTGGCGGCACTGGGACTTTACCTGGTAAATTTCTCAGGCTTAATGTCCGAAGTATACATTCCGCTCAATCCAGCAACGATAGGAACGGTAACGGTGTTGGGACTGCCTGGCGTTGCACTTCTTTATGGTTTAAAAATAACTTTAATGGGGTAGTTGACGAGTGGTTGCATTCTGTGGTAAATTAATTCTCGCCCCTTTCGAAAAGGTACAAGCCTGCCGGGCTGGCAGGAAGCGAAAGAAAAAAAGAAATTAAAAAAAGTGCTTGACGAATTGCTGGGTAACATGATATATTATAAGAGTTGCTGCTGAGATAAAACAGCGGCGCTGAAAGAGAAGTTTTGATCTTTGAAAACTGAACAACGAGTGAGTATAAACGCGATGGTCTTATGACC
>NZ_MBRK01000001.1:6263905-6266405 GCF_002224835.1 Paenibacillus sp. SSG-1 | reverse complement strand
GGAAGGGGAGTGAAATAGAACCTGAAACCGTGTGCTTACAAGAAGTCAGAGCCCTGTTTATGGGTGATGGCGTGCCTTTTGTAGAATGAACCGGCGAGTTACGTTCCCGTGCAAGGTTAAGGTGAGAAGCCGGAGCCGCAGCGAAAGCGAGTCTGAATAGGGCGATTGAGTACGTGGACGTAGACCCGAAACCGTGTGATCTACCCCTGTCCAGGGTGAAGGTGCGGTAACACGCACTGGAGGCCCGAACCCACGAATGTTGAAAAATTCGGGGATGAGGTGGGGGTAGCGGAGAAATTCCAATCGAACTCGGAGATAGCTGGTTCTCCCCGAAATAGCTTTAGGGCTAGCCTCGGTTTTGCAGTCGTGGAGGTAGAGCACTGATTGGGTGCGGGGCCCGCAAGGGTTACCAAGCTCAGTCAAACTCCGAATGCCATCGACTGATCGACCGGGAGTCAGACAGTGAGTGCTAAGATCCATTGTCAAAAGGGAAACAGCCCAGACCATCAGCTAAGGTCCCCAAGTGTGTGTTAAGTGGGAAAGGATGTGGAGTTGCACAGACAACCAGGATGTTGGCTTAGAAGCAGCCACCATTGAAAGAGTGCGTAATAGCTCACTGGTCGAGTGACTCTGCGCCGAAAATGTAACGGGGCTAAACACACCACCGAAGCTATGGCTTGATGGTTTGCATCAGGGGTAGGGGAGCGTTGTATACAGCGTTGAAGGTATACCGTAAGGAGTGCTGGAGCGTATACAAGTGAGAATGCCGGTATGAGTAACGAAAAGATCAGTGAGAATCTGATCCGCCGAAAGCCCAAGGTTTCCTGAGGAAGGCTCGTCCGCTCAGGGTAAGTCGGGACCTAAGGTGAGGCCGACAGGCGTAATCGAAGGACAACAGGTTGAAATTCCTGTACCACCGTAAACCGTTATGAGTGATGGGGTGACGCAGGAGGGTAGTGACGCGAGCTGATGGATGCTCGTCCAAGCAGTGAGGCTGGTGTGTAGGCAAATCCGCACACTTTAAGGCTGGGCTGTGACGGGGAGGGAAAATTATAGTACCGAAGGTCATGATCTCACACTGCCAAGAAAAGCCTCTAACCAGGTGAAGGTGCCCGTACCGCAAACCGACACAGGTAGGCGAGAAGAGAATTCTAAGGCGCGCGGAAGAACTCTCGTTAAGGAACTCGGCAAAATGACCCCGTAACTTCGGGAGAAGGGGTGCCCCGGTAGTGTGAATAGCACGAGGGGGCCGCAGTGAAAAGGCCCAAGCGACTGTTTAGCAAAAACACAGGTCTGTGCGAAGCCGCAAGGCGAAGTATACGGGCTGACGCCTGCCCGGTGCTGGAAGGTTAAGGGGAGCGGTTAGGGAGTAATCCCGAAGCTGTGAACCGAAGCCCCAGTAAACGGCGGCCGTAACTATAACGGTCCTAAGGTAGCGAAATTCCTTGTCAGGTAAATTCTGACCCGCACGAATGGCGTAACGACTTGGGCGCTGTCTCAACGAGAGATCCGGTGAAATTTTAATACCTGTGAAGATGCAGGTTACCCGCGACAAGACGGAAAGACCCCATGGAGCTTTACTGCAGCTTGATATTGGATTTGGGTACGATCTGTACAGGATAGGTGGGAGCCTTTGAAACCTGAGCGCCAGCTTGGGTGGAGGCGCCGTTGGGATACCACCCTGATCGTATCTAGGTTCTAACCTGGTACCGTAATCCGGTATGGGGACAGTGTCAGGTGGGCAGTTTGACTGGGGCGGTCGCCTCCTAAAGAGTAACGGAGGCGCCCCAAGGTTCCCTCAGAATGGTTGGAAATCATTCGAAGAGTGCAAAGGCAGAAGGGAGCTTGACTGCGAGACCTACAAGTCGAGCAGGGACGAAAGTCGGGCTTAGTGATCCGGTGGTACCGCATGGAAGGGCCATCGCTCAACGGATAAAAGCTACCCTGGGGATAACAGGCTTA
The DNA here is from genome assembly GCF_002224835.1 of Paenibacillus sp. SSG-1. Taxonomy (NCBI): domain Bacteria; kingdom Bacillati; phylum Bacillota; class Bacilli; order Caryophanales; family Paenibacillaceae; genus Paenibacillus; species Paenibacillus sp. SSG-1. The sequence continues at coordinate 6,264,443 of NZ_MBRK01000001.1, read as the reverse complement.
TCTCCCCCAAGAGTCCACATCGACGGGGAGGTTTGGCACCTCGATGTCGGCTCATCGCATCCTGGGGCTGAAGTAGGTCCCAAGGGTTGGGCTGTTCGCCCATTAAAGCGGTACGCGAGCTGGGTTCAGAACGTCGTGAGACAGTTCGGTCCCTATCTGTCGTGGGCGTAGGAAATTTGAGAGGAGCTGTCCTTAGTACGAGAGGACCGGGATGGACGTACCGCTGGTGCACCAGTTGTTCCGCCAGGAGCATGGCTGGGTAGCTACGTACGGACGGGATAAGCGCTGAAAGCATCTAAGCGTGAAGCCCCCCTCAAGATGAGATTTCCCAGTATGTAAGACCCCTTGTAGACGACGAGGTAGATAGGTTGGAGGTGGAAGTGCAGTAATGCATGGAGCTGACCAATACTAATCGGTCGAGGGCTTATCCAATAAATATAAAATGTAGATTCGTTTCGTATCTAGTTTTCAGGGAGTCAAATTCCTGAATGTGTTTCGAAATTACTCTTGGCTATACGTTTTGTATACCGAGGTTATG
>NZ_MBRK01000001.1:5804371-6263895 GCF_002224835.1 Paenibacillus sp. SSG-1 | reverse complement strand
GAGCCAGTTTCTTGGAGAGATACCCAAGTGGCTATAAGGGGACCCTCTGCTAAGGGGTTAGACTGCGTAAGCGGTGCGAGGGTTCGAATCCCTCTCTCTCCGCCATTTGAATCACATCTTAGCAAGTTTTAGTATGGCGGCGTAGCTCAGCTGGCTAGAGCGTACGGTTCATACCCGTGAGGTCGGGGGTTCGATCCCCTCCGCCGCTACCATACATACCTGGAGGCTTAGCTCAGCTGGGAGAGCATCTGCCTTACAAGCAGAGGGTCGGGGGTTCGATCCCCTCAGCCTCCACCATCATATGCCGGTGTAGCTCAATTGGTAGAGCAACTGACTTGTAATCAGTAGGTTGGGGGTTCAAGTCCTCTCGCCGGCACCATCTAATAATGCGGGACCGTGGTGTAGAGGCCTAACATGCCTGCCTGTCACGCAGGAGACCGCGGGTTCGAATCCCGTCGGTCCCGCCATTATTATTTATTTCATCTATATGCTTGATATAGATTGAAGATGATGTATTGCATAGTGAATTTCCACAGCGTAAAGTGGGAAGATTAAGATCACCCGCTTTATTTTTGCATGTATGGCTCGGTAGCTCAGTCGGTAGAGCAGAGGACTGAAAATCCTCGTGTCGGCGGTTCGATTCCGTCCCGAGCCACCTTATATGGAGGCTTAGCGAAGTGGCCAAACGCAGCAGACTGTAAATCTGTTCTCGTACGAGTTCGGTGGTTCGAATCCATCAGCCTCCACCAGTTGTAAGAGCCATTAGCTCAGTTGGTAGAGCACCTGACTTTTAATCAGGGTGTCGAAGGTTCGAGTCCTTCATGGCTCATCACAAAGACCATTAACCTTTCGGTTGATGGTTTTTTTGTCTTTTATGGCCTGACGATCTGGTGTGCATAAGAAGTGTGGTTTTCGATTTTATATAGGAATATGGTAAGATGATTAATAAAAATGGCAAAGTGGTGGATGACATCAATGGTGGAGATGGAAACATTACGAAGCAAGTTGGAGCAGGTCGTAGGCGGAACGTTACATATCAAGGAGCTGAGCAAACAGCAGTCGGAGGCGGTTTATTTACCCGTTTCGATATCCAGCAAGGCTTCTTCGAAGAAAGGGAAGCAGACCGAGCATAGAAGCCTCCAGGATGTGGTGATGGTGGAGGACAAAGTTTGGTTCCCGCTGTTTATCAAGAACGGGCGGGTACACGTAATTGAAACCAGTTCTGAGCTGGTCAATGATGAAGTATCCCGCTTGATCGGTGTACTGCTGTCTGCGGTAAGAGAGCAAACAGGTGATGCCGTGGAAGCCCAGGGCGATGAGGAACGGGATCTCCTGAGACTAAGTCAATGGATTCAAGAGCAGCTCGACCTGGGACACGATGATGCCGAATTGCCTGACGATTTGGAACTAAAACGTCTGCTTTCCGCAGAGATGACTCCCTTTTTGCTGACTTGTGAGAGTATCCATGCCTCCGATGTTAAGGGGAGCCAGCTGAAAAAGCTGCTGCGCAGCTACTTCGATGGAGAGGTAGTGCTTGCGGCTCTCCGCGACAACGAGTGGCTCATCTTGGCCAGAAAAGAATTGGTGGCCGGCAGCAATGACGAGAAAGAAGAGGATAACGGCGAATCGGAAACAGACATGCTCTCCGCGTTCTGTATGGGGCTCTATGAGCTGATTGCAAGCGAATGGGTTGGTGCTTTTCATCTATCCGCCGGGCCTTCGTTCATCCCCTTGAAGTCACTGCCGGGCACGGTAGGCATGCTTCGGGAAACTATTTTCTTGGGACGGACGTTTCATGTGTCGGAGCATGTCCACTTTCCATGGGAGCTGCTGCTGGAGCGTTTAATCTACAGCATCCCGATGGAGCAGCGCCGCCGCTTTCTCGAACAGGCAGGAGACCACGGCGTATTGTTCAGCGACAACGAGACGTTGTCGACACTGGAGACTTTCTTTCAGCTCGACTGCAATGTCAGCGAGACGGCGAAGCGACTATATATTCACCGGAACACTCTTTTATACCGGCTCGATAAGATCAAACAAGAGACTAATCTGGACGTTAGAAGCTTTGGGGATGCGGTTTTGGTGAAGCTGACGATGCTATTGTATAAAGTGACGAAAAGAAAATAGGTTTTTTGTGCAGATTGTGTATAGCCAGTCTGCGAGATGTTGGGTAATATATAACTATCATAATGTATTCGATTTCATAACTATACACTAAGGGGGCAAATTCACATGGCAGGTGTACGTTTAGAGCATATTTTCAAAAAGTATCCGGGTTCTGACAAAGCAACAGTTATGGATATCAACCTTGATATCAAGGATAAGGAGTTTCTGGTGTTGGTAGGTCCTTCCGGTTGCGGTAAATCTACGACGCTTCGTATGATCGCCGGTCTGGAAGAAATCTCTGACGGTAAACTTTACATTGGCGACCGTGTCGTGAACGATGTAGCTCCTAAAGACCGCGATATCGCGATGGTGTTCCAGTCTTACGCTTTGTATCCACACATGAACGTATACCAAAACATGGCCTTTGGTCTGAAGCTGCGTAAAGTGAAAAAGGATGAAATTGATAAACGTGTACGTGAAGCTGCGAAAATCCTCGATATCGAGCATTTGCTGGATCGTAAGCCAAAAGCTCTTTCCGGTGGTCAACGTCAGCGTGTTGCCTTGGGACGTGCGATCGTGCGTGATCCTCAAGTCTTCCTGATGGACGAACCGCTTTCCAACTTGGACGCTAAACTTCGTGGTCAGATGCGTGCGGAAATCACGAAACTGGTGAAACGCCTTGAAACCACTTGTATCTACGTAACACATGACCAGACGGAAGCCATGACGATGGGTGACCGTATCGTGGTTATGCAGGACGGCATTATTCAACAAGCCGCTTCTCCGGAAGAGCTGTACAACAATCCAAACAACCTTTTTGTTGCCGGCTTTATCGGATCGCCTACCATGAACTTTATTAACGGAACACTCAGCGAGTCCAACGGTTCTGTACGCTTCAAATCCCAAGGACTTGACGTAGAAGTTCCAGGCGGTAAAGCGCAAATCTTGAAGAGCAAAGGCTACATCGGCAAAGAAGTGATCATGGGCGTTCGTCCGGAAGATATTCATGAAGAGCCTGTATTCTTGGAAGCTTCTCCGAATACGATCTTCACGGCCCATGTAGACGTAACAGAAAACCTTGGTCACGAAATGCTCCTCTACCTGAGCGGATTGGGTAACGACACCGTTATCGCCCGTGTAGACGGACGTTCTACGACTCGTGAAGGCAACAGCGCTCGTTTGGCTGTCGACATGAACAAAATTCATATCTTCGACAAAGAGTCTGAGCTGAACGTATTGTTGGCTGACTAATTCCAGGCGGAATGCCTGAAGATGAAGAGCCGCCCTTTCGGGCGGCTCTTTTGTATTTGGAGCGAATAGGCGGCTGACATTGCATTCATAGGAAATATCATTTACGATGGGTACATTAGAAAATTCATGGTTTGACCGGCGGCAGTCGGCTGACAGAAGAGCCAGCTGATAGAAAGGGAGACGTGAAATGGCTAAGAAAGTAAGAGTATCTGAATTGGTCCAGCAATTTCAGCTGGAGGTCATTTCAGGGGAACACGGCCTAAGACGGGCCATCACGACAGACGATTTAAACAGACCGGGTCTGGAAATGGCAGGTTATTTTGAATATCATCCTGAGGAACGGGTGCAGCTGCTGGGACGAACGGAGCTGGCCTTTTTTGCCATGCTTACGGCAGAAGAACGGAAAGAACGGATGGAGCGCCTGTGCAGCAGCGAGGAAACACCTTGTATTGTTGTCACGAGAGGGCTGGAAGTGCCCGAGGAATTGATCCATTTTAGCCAGGAAAAGAACCTGCCCATCCTGCGGAGCAATATGGCGACGACCATCCTATCCAGCCGGATTACCGGCTTTCTGGAGAGAAAGCTGGCGCCGACCACTACCATTCATGGCGTATTGTGCGACGTCTATGGGGTAGGCATGCTGATTACCGGCAGCAGCGGCATCGGCAAGAGTGAAACCGCACTGGAATTGGTCAAACGGGGCCATCGGCTGATCGCTGATGATGCGGTGGAAATCCGGCAGACCTCGGACTTTCAGCTGCACGGATCGGCTCCTGAGCTGATTCGCCATCTGTTGGAGATCCGTGGCGTCGGGATCATCAACGTCATGACCTTGTTCGGAGCCGGAGCAATCCGGAACAACAAACGAATTACGCTTGTCGTCAAGCTTGAGGCCTGGCAGCAGGATAAACAGTACGACCGGCTCGGACTGGATGAAGAAACGACCAAAATCATCGATACCGACATTCCTCTCGTGACCATTCCGGTACGTCCGGGACGTAACCTTGCGGTCATCATCGAAGTGGCGGCCATGAATTACCGGCTGAAGCAAATGGGTCTGAATGCGGCCCTGCAGTTTACGAATAAGCTCACAGCCACCATTGCAGAAGATATGGACGATATGGACTAGGAGAGTGGATACATGGCTACATTGCTAATTAATCCGATCGCTTTCTCGATTGGATCCCTGTCAGTTCACTGGTACGGTCTGATCCTGGGCTTGGGGGCGCTGGTTGGCCTCCTCCTGGCCATCCGGGAAGGCAGAAGATTCGGCATTATGCCTGAATTTTTCATGGACTTGCTGCTGCTGGGAGTCCCGTCGGCTATTATTGGGGCGCGGATCTATTTCGTGGCCTTCATGTGGGACGATTACAAGAACAACCTGCTGGACATTTTTAAAATATGGAACGGCGGGATTGCCATTTACGGTGCGCTGATCGGAGCGATCATTTGCGCCATCATCTATTTCCGTTACAGAGGGTACAACTTCTGGCGCATTGCCGACATTTGTGCACCCAGCCTGCTTACGGGGCAAATGATCGGTCGCTGGGGCAACTATGTGAACCAGGAAGCGTACGGCGGTCCGGTGAATGAGTTTTTCCTGCGGAACAATCTGCATTTGCCTGCTTTTATCGTAGACCAAATGAACGTCGAGGGCGTATACCACCATCCGACCTTCCTGTACGAATCGTTATGGAGCCTGGTGGGCATCATCATTTTGTTTATTCTCCGTCGTCAAAAGTTTTTGCGCGCGGCTGAATTGTTCCTTTCTTATTTTATTTGGTACTCGATCGGGCGGTTCTTTATCGAAGGACTGCGGACGGACAGCCTTGCTTTTAAGGGTCCGGAATGGCTGGCATCGATGGTTAACGGTTTGTGGAAACCGATGGAGTGGATGGGATTCGAGCACGGTGCGCTTGACCCGAACTACGGAAATGTCCGCATTTCCCAGCTCCTGGCCATCCTGATTATCGTCGTCGCCATTGTATTGATCATTGTGCGCCGTACAACCGGTCAGGCGAAGGAGCACTATCTGGATCCGATCGTCTCGACGAAAGCGCCGAAAGATACGGTGCCGGAAGCAACCGCGCTGGATCATGATGCTAAAGTAGAACCCGTTGCTACCCCTGAGCACCGCGAGGAGAACGCCGTAGTGGAGGACAAAAAGGAGTAACGACAGCATGATAGATACCGTACTGTTTGATTTGGACGGAACGATTATTGATACGAATGAATTGATTATCAGCTCGTTTATGCATGTACTGGAGAAGCATGTGCCGACTCCCCTGACCCGGGAAGTGATCATTCCAAAAATGGGGATGACGCTGGAGCAGCAGCTCCAGTTTTTCTCGGGGAGCGAGGATGTGACCCATTTTCACCAGGCTTACAGAACGTATAACGACGCTCATCACGACGAGATGGTACAGCCTTTTCCGCATGTGCTGGAGGTAATCAAGGAACTGGACCGGCGCGGCATTACGATGGGGGTTGTGACCACCAAAAACAAGCCGGGGACGTTCCGGGTGCTGGAGATGTTTGGGCTGGACAAGTATATGAAGGCGATTGTAACGGTGATGGACGTCGAGCATCCCAAACCGCATCCGGAGCCTGTGCTGATGGCCATCAGCCAGCTTGGAGCGGATCCGGAAGCAACGTTGATGGTCGGGGACAGCCCGGTGGATATTCAATCCGCCAAGGCGGCAGGAGTCCGGTCTGCCGGGGTCGCTTGGTCGCTGAAAGGCGAGAAGGTGCTCCGCGAGTATAATCCGGATTACATACTGCATGATATGACCGATTTATATTCCTTGGTGGAACAGGAGTAAGGCGATTGTGAGCAGAAACGTGACCCGTTACCCGGTCGAAGGCCCGAACGCGCTGTGGCAAATCTATAGAACGGTCAGCCCTTGGAAAGGGGTTAAAAATTTCATATGTATACAAGCGGCCCGGTACTGCCCGATTCTTCCGCTAAAGAATTGGATCTACCGTCACCTGCTGGGGATGAAGGTGGGAGAGCATGCTGCCTTTGGCCTGATGGTCATGGTGGACGTGTTTTTTCCGGAGAACATTACGATCGGGGACAATTCGGTGATCGGGTACAACACGACGATTCTCGCCCACGAATATTTGATTAAGGAATACCGGCTGGGACAAGTCCTGATCGGCAGCAATGTGCTGATCGGAGCAAATACGACCATTTTGCCGGGAGTCACGATTGGGGACGGCGCTGTCATTGCCGCCGGGTCCGTCGTGCACAAGAGCGTGCCGGCGGGTGCCTTTGTCGGCGGAAACCCGCTGCGCGAGCTGAGACGTTCGGATTCGAAAACGGAGGAGGATGCGCATTCCTCGTCCGTGCCGGCATCGGAGGAATAAAGGCAGCGCCGCACATACGAAAACATTCAAAAGCTTGGATTTTGAATGTTTTTTTTGTATCAAGCCGAGGCAAGTGCACGGAAGTGAAACGTATGGCAATTGACGAATCTGCCTTTTCATGTTAATATAGCCATTATTCTTTACTTTGGTAGTATGGTAGCACTTTAACGTGATGAAGAAATATAACTGTTCGAGGTGATGGGACGTGACCAAGCCGAAAGGTTTTGAAAAGCCTTCAGGCGTCCGCGATTATGTGCCTTATGCGGTCTCCAAGCTGCGCCGGATCGAGCGCGACGTGCTTGACTGCATGAGCCGCTGGGGTTACCGGCAAATCATGACGCCGACGATGGAATATTACGATACGGTAGGCGTGGCAAGCTCCACGTCGGACCGCAAGCTGTTTAAATTGTTGAATAACCGGGGCACCACACTGGTGCTTCGTTCGGATATGACGGCTCCGATCGCCCGGGTGGTTTCGTCGCTGCTGAAGGAAGAGCCTCTGCCCATCCGGCTGTCTTACCACGCGAACGTGTTCCGGGCCATTGAGGAAGAAGCCGGACGGGAAGCGGAATTTTTTCAGACCGGGGTAGAGCTGGTCGGTGACGATTCACCCGAAGCGGATGCCGAGGTCGTGGCGCTGGCCATCGAGTCTTTGAAGGCGGCAGGAGTGTCCTCTTTTAAAATTGCCATGGGCCACGTCGGGTTTCTCAACGGGTTGTTTGATGAAATCCTCCCGGGATCAACCGAAGCTCAGCAATCACTGAAAGAGGGCCTGCTCAGCCGCGACTTCGTCGGTTTCCGTAAAACGATCAGCGAGCTGGGTGTAACGGATGAACAGCGGAATTGGCTCGAAGGGCTTCTCCGTCTGCGCGGAGGCCAGGAAATTTGCGATCAGGCGCTGGAGCTGAGCGGTCATCCGCTCGCAAGAGCATCCATCAGCCATTTGTGCAAAGTATGGGAGGTGCTGGAGGCGTATGGCGTGTCGGAGCACGTGCTTATCGATCTGACGATGATCGGAGACTTTTCCTACTATACAGGAATGACGTTTGAAGGCTACGCCTCCGAGCTTGGCTTCCCGGTCTGCAGCGGCGGACGGTACAACAATCTGCTGAAGCAGTTTGGACGGGACGTTCCGGCGACGGGATTCGCGCTGAAAACGAACCGCATTCTGGATGGCGTCAACGGCGTGCAGGAAGCGGCTGTGCTGCCAGTTCTCGTCCGTTATGACGCAGCTCATCGCAAGGAAGGCCTGGCAGAGGCAGCGAGGCTTCGTGCGCAGGGACAATCGGTTGTTACGCTGTTGATCGACGGAGACCATACCGGCCCGGATGCGGCGCAACCAGGGGCGACCAGCCAAGCTTATGGAGAGGTCATCACTTTTGACGGGAGTTTGGGGTAAAGGGAACCTGGGGCAGGTTTAGAGAAACATAAACAGCGAATTGAGATAGATGAACATGAGAAGCAGGAGGGAGAACGTTGGCAGAAACTTTAAAAGTGGCGATGCCGAAAGGGCGGATCTATAAAAAAGCGTCGGCATTGTTCCGTGAAGCCGGTCTTCCGATCCCGGAAGAGGTCGATGAGTCGCGCAAACTGGTCATTCCGCTGCCGGAGCTGGACATGGAATTCATTCTGGCCAAACCGGTGGATGTGCCGACCTTCGTGGAATACGGCGCCGCGGACATCGGTATCGTCGGCAAGGACGTACTGATGGAAGAAAACCGCGATGTCTACGAGCTGCTGGACTTAGGTATCGCCAGATGCCGGATGTCCGTGATCGGTCTGCCCGACTGGAAGCCGGGCATTCAGCAGCGCGTGGCAACGAAGTACCCGAACGTGGCGTCGCAGTATTTCCGCGAGCAGGGGCAGCAGGTCGAGGTGATCAAGCTGAACGGCTCCATCGAGCTTGCTCCATTGATCGGGCTTTCCGACCGGATCGTCGATATGGTGGAAACCGGGCAGACACTGCGGGAAAACGGTTTGGTGGAAATGAACAGCATCTTTGAAATAACGAGCCGTCTGGTAGCCAACCGGGTGAGCTACCGGATGAAGAACGGGCAAATCCAGTCGCTCTGCGACCGGCTTCAGAAAGTCATTTCCGCTTCGGAATAGTTCGGGATAAAGCCAAGCAGAGTGGATGGCGAAGAGATAGCAGAGGGGGAGAATGGGATGAAAATCGTACCGGTTGAGGATTTTGATCTGCGGCGGGAGGTCGAGTACGGCACGCCGGAGCAAAATGCAGCCGCCAAGCGGATCGTGCAGGACGTAAAGCAGGAGGGCGATGCAGCGCTGCTCCGGTACACGGAAGAGCTCGACCGCACGAAGCTGACGGCATCGGGCCTGCGCGTGACCGAAGAGGAGCTGAAGGCGGCCTACACAAAGGTTGAGCCATCGTTCGTCGAAGCGATTTCGGCTGCGGCGCGCAACATTCGCGCGTTCCACGAGAGAGAGAAAAGAAACTCCTGGATGGATCTGCAGCCTGACGGCAGCATCTTGGGGCAAATCATCCGTCCGCTGAAGCGGGTCGGCGTCTATGTGCCGGGCGGGAAAGCGGCCTATCCGTCGTCCGTGCTGATGAATGTCATTCCGGCCCAGGTGGCCGGCGTTCCGGAGATCGTCATGGTGACACCGCCGGCGACGGGCGGAAAAGAGGGCATCAACCCGTATATTCTGGTGGCGGCGGCGGAAGCCGGCGTCCATGAAATTTACCGGGTTGGCGGCGCCCAGGCCATCGCGGCACTGGCGTACGGCACGGAGACGATCGCGCCGGTGGATAAGATCTGCGGGCCGGGCAATATTTATGTCGCGCTGGCCAAGAGGGAAGTGTACGGTGCGGTCGACATCGACAGCATCGCCGGGCCGAGCGAAATCGTCGTGCTGGCCGACGAGCAGGCCGACCCCGAATTCGTGGCGGCCGACCTGTTGTCCCAGGCCGAGCATGACGAGATGGCGTCCGCGATTCTGGTGACGCCTTCGCGGCAGCTGGCGGGCGCGGTCGCTGCCGAGGTGAAGCGGCAGCTGGAGAGCCTGCCCCGCCGGGATATCGCGGCGGCTTCGGTGGAGGGCTACGGAGCCATCATCGTGGTGGAGTCGCTGAAGGAAGGCATATCGGTCGTCAACCGGCTGGCGCCGGAGCACCTGGAGCTGATGGTCCAGGATCCGATGGCGATTGTCGGGCTGATCGAGAATGCCGGGGCAATTTTTCTCGGAGCATACAGCTCCGAGCCGGTAGGGGACTATTTTGCCGGGCCCAACCACATCATTCCGACAAACGGCACGGCCCGGTTTTCTTCGCCGGTCGATGTCGATGATTTTATTAAAAAGTCCAGCATGATCTACTACAGCAAGGAAGCGCTCCTGAAAAACGGCGAAGCGATTATGGAGCTGGCGCGCGGCGAGGGGCTGGAAGCGCATGCCCGGGCCATTGAGGTCCGGCTGAAACGCGAAATCGAAGGGAGAGGCTAGAGCATGACTAATCAAAGCAGCGAACGCCGTGCAAGCATCAGCCGCAAAACGAACGAGACCGACATTCAGCTGACGTTTGGCGTAGATGGCACCGGGGTATCCGAACTGGAAACGGATGTGCCTTTTCTGAACCATATGCTGGACCTGTTTACGAAGCACGGCCAGTTTGATTTGAAAGTGAAGGCCAAAGGCGATATCGAAATTGACGACCACCATACGGTGGAGGACATCGGCATCTGCCTCGGCCAGACTTTAAGGGAAGCCCTCGGCGATAAAAAGGGCATCAAGCGCTACGCGAACGTGTTTATTCCAATGGATGAGGCGCTAGCTCAGGTCGTGATCGACGTGAGCAATCGTCCCCATTTTGAATACCGGGCGGAGTATCCTTCCAGCCAAGTCGGAAGCTTCTCCACCGAAATGGTGCATGAGTTTCTGTGGAAGCTGGCGCTGGAGGCACGCATCACGCTGCATGTCATCGTTCATTACGGCCAGAACACGCACCATATGATCGAAGCGGTGTTCAAGGCGCTGGGGCGTGCGCTGGATGAGGCGACCAGCATCGATCCACGGGTTACGGGGGTTCCATCAACGAAGGGAGTGCTGTAACCGTGACGATCGCCATTGTGGATTACGGCATGGGCAACCTGCACAGCGTCAGCAAGGCCGTCGAACGTCTTGGCACCGAGGCACTTGTGACGGGCGATCGCGAAGCCATTCTTGGGGCTGACGGCGTCATCCTGCCCGGCGTTGGCGCGTTTGGCGACGCGATGGAGCACCTGCGCGAAACCGGGCTTGACCGGGTAGTTCGGGAGGTCGCTGAGGGCGGCAAGCCGCTGCTCGGCATCTGCCTCGGCATGCAGCTGCTGTTTGGCAGCAGCGAGGAGCATGGCCATCACGAAGGGCTCAACATCTTGCCGGGTCGGGTGGTTCGCTTCCCGGACGGGGAGCTGAAGGTGCCGCACATGGGCTGGAACCGGCTGGACTTTGTGCAAAAGGAAAGTCCGCTCTTCAGCGGCCTTACGGAGGGCCATGTATACTTCGTCCACTCGTACCATGTGCTGCCGGACGAACCCGCCGATTTGCTGGCGGTAACGGATTACGGCCGTCCGGTGACCGCGATCGTGGGCCGGGGGTCGGTGTATGGCATGCAGTTTCATCCGGAGAAAAGCGGTGAGCTGGGCGTGCAGCTGCTGCGCAGCTTTTTGCGGCTGACGGGAGCGAAGGTCTAACGCCTTCTTGACCGGCGTGGAATAACAGGAAAGCGGGGAGAACCGATGTCTTCATTTATCATTTATCCGGCCATCGATATTCGCGGAGGCAAGTGCGTACGGCTGGTTCAAGGGGATTACAATCAGGAAACGGTATATAACGACAGCCCGCTCGAGGCCGCCAAGGCTTGGGAAGCACAGGGCGGTGCCTATATTCATTTGGTGGATCTGGACGGCGCCAAGGCAGGACGCCCGGTGAACGACGAGGTCATTGGAGCCATTGCCAAAGGCGTTCAAGTCCCCGTTCAAGTCGGGGGCGGACTGCGCACCCTGGATGACGTGAAGCGCCTGCTTGGCCTTGGCGTGAGCCGGGTCATTATCGGCACGGCGGCGATCGAGGACCGCGCCTTTACTGAGGCGGTACTCGGCACTTATGGAGACCGCGTGGCAATCGGAATCGATGCGCGGAACGGTTACGTAGCGACCCGCGGCTGGCTGGAGACATCGGAGGTTAAGGCAGAGGAACTGGCTAAAGAGCTGGCGGCCAAAGGAGCGGAAACGTTCATCTTCACCGATATCTCCCGCGACGGCATGATGCAGGGGCCGAACATCGAGGCCATCGTGTCACTGGCCAAAGCCAGCGGACGCACCGTGATCGCTTCGGGCGGCGTGACGGTCACCGAGGACCTGCTGAACCTCAGCGGACACCACGGCGACGGCGTGGGCGGAGCTATCGTCGGAAAGGCGTTGTACACGGGCAGCATTCAGCTTGCGGATGCGCTGCGGCGGATCGCTGAACAAGCATAAGCGTGAGGATAGAGAGAGCGGAAGCTCTCTTTTGCAGATATAAAGGGGTAAACGGTAGTCAGACTACCATGTGAGCACGAAAAGAGAGGGAGCGAGGCCCATGCTGGCAAAACGAATCATTCCCTGCCTGGACGTTAAGGACGGCCGTGTGGTGAAGGGTGTTAATTTTGAAAATTTGCGGGACGCGGGCGATCCGGTGGAACTCGCGGCGCTGTACGACAAGGAAGGCGCGGATGAGCTGGTATTCCTGGACATTTCGGCGTCGGTAGAAGGACGCGCCACCATGGTGGAGGTCGTGCGGCAAACCGCAGGGGAAATCGCGATTCCGTTCACGGTAGGCGGCGGTATTTCCCATGTCGATGACATGAAGCGGATTCTGCGCGCAGGCGCGGACAAAATCGGCATCAACACGGCGGCCGTCCTGAATCCCCAGCTCGTAGCGGAAGGGGCGCGCCGGTTCGGCTCGCAGTGCATCGTCGTGGCCGTCGATGCCAAGTATAACGATGCTTGGGGCGAGTGGGAGGTCTACACGCACGGCGGACGGAAAGCCACGGGCATCCGGGCGCTGAACTGGGTGAAGGAAGCGGAAGCCCTCGGAGCGGGAGAGATTTTGCTGACGAGCATGGACGCTGACGGCACGAAGGACGGCTTTGACCTTCCTCTCACCGCGGCGGTCGCGGACGCTGTCCGGATTCCGGTGATCGCTTCAGGCGGAGCGGGGACGAAGGAGCATTTTGCCGAAGTCTTCACGCAGGGGAAGGCGGATGCGGGCTTGGCAGCTACCATTTTTCACTACAAGGAAATATCGATACCGGAATTAAAGCAGGACTTAAAGCAAAAAGGGGTTGAAATCCGATGAGCAGCAACATACAGCAATTCTCCCTGGAGCAGGTGCAGGGGCAAATCCGTTATGACGAGGCCGGCCTCGTACCCGCTATTATTCAGGACGCCACGACGCGTAATGTGCTGATGATGGCTTATATGAACGAAGAATCGCTCAAGCGGTCGATCGAAACCGGGGAGACCTGGTTCTGGAGCCGCTCGCGGCAGGAGCTGTGGAACAAGGGAGCGACATCGGGCAACACTCAGCGCATTGTGTCCGCCAGCTATGACTGCGACGGGGATACGCTGCTGTTCCTGGTCCATCCGAAGGGTCCGGCATGCCATACCGGCGAGGAAACGTGCTTTTACCGCGGCATTGCCGTTCCGGGACAGGATCAATCCGCTGATGGCGTCGATGCGGCAGGCGAAGGAAGACACCGCTTTGCGGTGCTGGAGGAGCTCGAGCAGGTGATCGCGGAACGCGAGAAAGAGCGTCCGGAAGGCGCGTATACGACCTATCTTTTTGACAAAGGCGTCGATAAAATTCTGAAAAAGGTCGGCGAGGAAACCGCAGAGACGATCATCGCGGCCAAAAACAAGGACAATGACGAGCTGCGCCTTGAGGTCAGCGACCTGATCTATCACCTTCTGGTGCTGCTGCAGGAACGCAAGCTGCCCCTGGATGATATCATGGCCGAGCTGGACCGCCGCCACGAGCGTCCCCGCCGGGATTAGGGGGAAACCGCTATGTACATCGATTACCATACCCACCATGTCCGGTGCGGCCACGCCGTAGGCGAGCTTGAGGAATATGTGCGCCGCGCGGTTGACATCGGGCTGGGACAGATCGGTTTGTCCGACCATATGCCGCTGCTTCATGTGGACCCGGCTTCGTATTACCCGGAGATGGCGATGCCGATGGAGGAGCTTCCGCGATATGTGGAGGAGTGCCTGTCGTTGAAGGAGCGCTACCGCGGCCAAATCGACATTCGGGTCGGCCTGGAGGGCGACTATATCGAGGGCTATGAGGCGGAAATTGAGAAGATCGTAAACGCATACCCTTGGGATTACATTATTGGCTCGGTACACTTTTTGGGCGAATGGGACATTACGGACCACCGTCAGGTGCAAGGCTGGGAAGGCAAGGACGTCCTGAAGGTATACGAAACGTATTATGATGCGGTGAAAAAGGCGGCTGCCACCGGCTTTTACGACATTATGGGCCATCTGGACGTGATCAAGCGGTTCGGGTACCAGCCAGGCCCCGAGGCTGCGAGCGAAGTAGAAGCGCTGGAAAACGCCGCCCTTGCCGCTGTCGCGGCCAGCGGGGTAGCAATGGAGCTGAATGCGTCGGGATTGTCCAAGCCCTGCGCGGAAATGTTCCCATCCCGGCGCATGCTGGAGGAGGCATACCGGTTGGGCATTCCGCTCACGGTGGGCTCAGACGCTCATGATCCGCTCAAGCTGGGCGAGAATTTGGAAGCCGCCCGGAACATGCTCTGGGAGGTTGGTTTCCGCGAACTCGTTGTTTTCGAAGGGCGGAAGCGGAGCCGGATTCCGCTGGAGGTATAAGCAGGCTTGTAAGTGCACGGTCTGCTGCGGGCTCAGGGCCGTTTGAAGTGGCGCCGATGACACGGAAGGAAACATTTTTTCCACCGGACTCATCGGCGCGATTTCATTCCGGGAGCGAACCGATGTATAATCTAAGTATAGAAGACGGGTTATCAGGAGGGTCGTATGCAACATAAGCTGCGTATTTTTTCCGGATCATCGAATCCTGTTCTAACTGAAAAAATTTGCGATATGCTGGGTGCGGAGCTGGGCAGCGTTAAGCTTTCCCGTTTCAAAAGCGGGGAAATCTATGTGAACTATGAGGAAAGCATCCGCAACTGCGACGTCTTCCTCGTTCAGTCCCTGTCTCACCCCATTAATGAACTGTTCGTCGAGCTGCTGGTCATGATTGACGCGGCCAAGCGGGCTTCGGCCCGTACGGTGAACATTATCGTTCCTTATTACGGGTATGCCCGCCAGGAACGCAAGTCCGCACCGCGTGAACCGATTACGGCCAAAATGGTGGCGGACGTGCTGACGACGGCCGGGGCGAACCGGGTCATTACTGTTGATTTGCATGCACCTGCTATTCAGGGCTTTTTTAATATTCCCGTCGACCATCTCACGGCGCTGGACCTCATCAGCGCTCATTTGAAATCGCTTCAAATCGACCGGCCGGTCATCGTGTCGCCGGACGCCGGAAGGGCGTCCACCGCGGAGAAGCTGGCGAATCACCTCGATTCTCCGTTTGCGATCATGATTAAGAAGAGACCTGCGCATAACGAGTCCGTCATTACGCATGTCATCGGCGATGTGAAGGGACGGACGCCGATCATCATCGAGGACTTGATCGATACGGGATCGACGATCGTCAATGTGGTCGAGGGCCTGAAGGAGCGCGGGGCGTCCGAGGCGATTGTATGCGCCACGCACGGCCTGTTCTCGGGCGACGCGCTGCAGCGGCTCGATCATCCCCATATCCGGGAGATCGTGGTGACGGATTCGATCGCCATCCCGGAAGCGCGGCCAGAGAAGCTGCACATCTTGACGATTGCGCCGATGCTGGCGCGGGCTACACGGATTATTATCGAGGGCGGGTCGATCGCCACTTTATTCAAGGACGCCGGGGTATAGCTGCCCCGGGGTCTTTTTGCGCTTGCGCGGGAGATGGACGCGGTCTGTCTTCAATGAATTTACGTCAACGTACACTTTTCTTTAGATATAAGAATGGATTAGCTACGAAGAAACGGGCCTCCTTATATCGCAAGAAAAATTTCCGCTAAACGCGGTCTGGCTTCTTAGAAAGTGCACCGATGTACATTTTTTTTAGATATAAGAAAGTTTAATCATCAGAGATGCTGGCTTCCTTATATCGTAAAAAAAACTACCGCTAAACACGGTCTGGCTCCTAAGTAATTACGACGATGGGCGGTTTTTCTTTAGATATAAGAAAGTATAAGCTTCAAAGATGCTGGCCCCCTTATATCGCAAGAAAAACTACCGCTAAACGTGGTCTGGCTCCTGAGAATTACGTCGATGGGTGTTTTTAGTTATAGTAGATTATGGCTTAGATGCCCCTTGCATCTTATGGTATACTGTTCTGGATAGATTGAACTTAAAGTTCGGCGTATGTACTCTCTGATTCCAGAGGGGCGAAGCGGTGGCTTCAGTTCGTTCTATCCAGCAATCAAGGAGGTGCCTTGCTTAGGAATGAACGATTATCATCTGCGGGCGGAGGACCTACACCAAAAAGTAATACCCATTCAAATGGATGCCAATTTCTTTTTTGAACGAGCGGTTCGGTCTCTGGACCGGCACCGATACGATAAGGCATTAAAATATTTTCGCAAAGCTGTTGAATATGAACCGGAAAATCCGGTGAATCATTGCAATATGGCGGGTATATTATCAGAGATGGGCGATTATGAAGGATCAAACGCCGTTCTTGCGCACATTTTGGAGCATGTGGATGCGACCATGACAGAGTGTTACTTCTATATGGCCAACAATTACGCCAACATGGAGAACTTTGAGGAAGCGGAACGCGCACTGGTCACGTATTTGGAGGAGGACCCGGCCGGGCAATTTTTGGACGAAGCGGAAGAAATGATGGAGCTGCTTCAGTATGAGCTGAAGCGGCCGACCAAGCTGAGCCGGATCAAGAGCCGCGGGGGCATCGTGGAGCACGAGCGCGCGCGGTCCCTGATGGAAGAAGGCAAGTTTGCCCAGGCGGCCGAGCTGCTGGAAGGCATCGTGAAGGAAGACCCCGACTTTCTTGCGGCGCGCAACAACCTGTCCCTTGCTTATTATTACATGGGCTTGTTCCGCAAAGCCAAGGAGACCATCGGCGAAGTACTGTCCCTGGAGCCGGGAAATTTGCACGGACTGTGCAACCTGGCGGTTTTTTACCAGCATGAAGGGGATACTGAAGCTTTAGATGGCATGATGAAGATGCTGGAGGTTACGGTTCCCTTTCATCAGGAACATGTATTCAAGCTTGCGACGACGATGGGTATTCTGGGCCGGCATGAAGCGGCCTACGGTCATTTCCGCCGGCTGTTGAAGGATGACGAGCTCAACGATGATCCGAGCCTCTACCATTACACAGCGGTCGCCGCTTATAATAGCGGCAGAAGCAAGGAGGCGGCCCGTTACTGGAGCACGGCCATGAAGCTGGACCCGGAATCGGGAATTCCCCGGTTTTATCTGGACCAGCTGAAGGAGGGCTTTGGCGGAAGCGTCAAGCTCAGCTATCAATATCATCTGCCCTTTGAAGAGCAGCTGAAGCGGTGGGAGAAGGACGGGGAAGGCATGTCCGAGGAGATCAAGAACAACCCGCTGATCCGGTCTTCCTTCTCCTGGGCGCTCCGGTACGGAGATTCTGGTACCAAGCTGCAGGTCATCCGGGCCTTGGCCTGGATTGCCGATGACGAAGTCAAGGAGACGCTGATGACCTTCCTCGAAGACCCGGACGTGCTGAGCGAGCTCAAAGCTGAAGCGCGTCGGGTGCTTCGGGATCTCGGGGTTGAGAGCTCCGAACTTCCTGGTACGGCCGTCGGGGCAGCGGTATACCGTGAAGTGGCTGCGGGTCTGCCCAAGTGGAACGGGACGCTGCAGTCCGTCGTCGACAAGGCTCTGAAGAGCATGGAGACGGTGGCCGACCGCGCACAGAAAAACCATGTGCAGCAACTATGGCACCAGTTTATCAATAAGCTGTATCCCGAGACACCACTCATCAGGCAGGCGGAGGGCTGGTCGGCGGCTCTGGAATACTTGACGGCCAAGAAGCACGGACGCGCCCTGACTTACCAGGAGGTGGCCCAGCGCTATGGCGTTTCGGTCTCCACGGTAAGCCGCAACGTCAAGCGGATCGACAGCGTATGTTCACTGGATGAAGAAAGCGATGATATTTTCCGGCCATTTACGGAGAATATCTAAATAGACCCATTCATTTCCGTTCGAAAAGGAGGCAATTCTCATGTACAAATCCATCGTTATCGGAACAGGACCTGCCGGCCTGACGGCCGCAATTTATCTGGCACGTGCCAACATGAAGCCGCTGGTTATCGAAGGCATGCAGCCCGGCGGACAGCTGACCACCACGACTGAGGTAGAGAACTTTCCGGGGTTCCCTGAGGGCATTATGGGCCCTGAGCTCATGGACAACATGCGCAAGCAGGCGGAACGCTTCGGCGCTGAGTTTAAAACCGGCTGGGTCAACAAAGTCGATTTCTCCAAACGCCCGTTCAAGCTATCCGTGGAAGGCATGGGAGAGATTGAGGCGGAATCCGTAATTATTTCCACAGGCGCCTCGGCCAAATACCTGGGCATTCCGGGCGAGCAGGAAAACGTCGGACGCGGAGTCAGCACATGTGCGACCTGCGACGGATTTTTCTTCCGCGGCAAAAAGATCGTCGTGATCGGCGGCGGGGACTCCGCGATGGAGGAAGCCAGCTTCCTGACCCGTTTCGGTTCCAGCGTTACGCTGGTTCACCGGAGAGAAGAGCTGAGAGCGTCCAAAATTATGCAGGACCGCGCCCGCGAGAACGAAAAGATCATCTGGTCGCTTAACCGTACGCCGCTTGAAATTGTGGCCGGTGAGCATGGCGTGAAGGGACTGAAGGTCCGCAACAATGAAACGAACGAAGAAGAGCTGATCGAAGCAGACGGCGTCTTCGTGGCGATCGGCCATACGCCGAACACTAAGTTCCTCGACGGTCAGATTACGACCGACGAAATTGGCTACATTCAGGTGAAGCCGGGAACGACCGAAACGAACATTCCAGGCGTATTCGCCTGCGGCGATGTGCAGGACGTGCGTTACCGCCAAGCGATTTCCGCTGCCGGTACCGGATGCATGGCCGCCATGGACTGCGAGAAGTTCCTGGAAGGCAGCATGGTGCATGACTGGAGCGAAACGCTGTAAAGCGGATCCATACGAACATAGAAAAGGAGCCGGGGACGGCTCCTTTTTACATAAGAATGGGGGAACGGGCCGCTACCTGATCCTGCCGAGGAGAGGTTTCCTCCTGTATGCGTGCTAATTTCTGTGGATGCTATGCAGGCAGGCGTTGCGCCGGGCTCCACATTTACTCGACCAGGATGGAAACGGCGCTGTATGCGAGAAGCAGGCCCATCGCGACGTTAAACGGGGTCTGGTATGCTGACAGCCATCGCTGAAATATGGAGCCGAACATGCTCCAACAGAAGGTGCTTATCACGCTCAAGAGTGCCAGAAACAAAGAGAAGCCGATCAAGGCCAGATGGGAAGAATGGTACGGGAGAATAAAGGTGGATACGGCCGTTATGGCGTACAAAATGCCTTTGGGATTGATAAACTGAAGCAGCGCCGCCGTCAGAAAGCGGTTGTTTTTGTCCTCCCGGCTGCTCGCGGCCTTTTTGCGGTGGAACATGATTTTAACGGCGAGATACAGCATGTAGGCCGCTCCAAGAATCGTCATCCACCACCGGATGCCGGGAATGAGATTTTTGAGCAGCAGATTGCAGTAACTGCACAGCAGTGCAACGACAAAAAAGCCGGCGCCAACGCCCAGACAAAATCGGATCGTTCGTCGAAAACCGTACCGGTGAGCAAACAGCATCGCCATAAAGTTGTTGGGGCCTGGGGTAAAGGTGCTTACTACAATATAGACAAGAAACGAAAATACAGGCATCTTGGGTCTCCTCCATTTGTATGTTATAATGTCCGAAAATTACGCTATAACGTATTTATACTTCATATTGTACATTGTGATCGTTATATTGTACATAATCGATTGAAAGAGGTGTGCCCATGGAAGAAATCAATCTGATTATCGCGCGGAATTTGAAGAGCATCCGTGACAATAAAAAGCTCAGTCTGGAAAAAGTAGCCGAGCTCACCGGGGTCAGCAAGACGATGATCGGCCAAATCGAGAGGGGCGAATCGAGCCCGACAATCACAACCATTTGGAAAATCGCCAACGGTCTCAAAATTTCGTTCACGTCGCTGATTAACCAGCCCCAGCCCGACACCAAAGTGATTCAGAAAAGCGAGGTCCAGCAGCTATCTGAAGACAACGGCAAATACCGGGTCTATCCTTATTTCCCGTTTGATGAAGAGCGGCGTTTCGAGATGTATGCGGTTGAGATCGATAAAGGGGGATTTCTCGCTTCGGAATCGCATGGTGAGGGAACGGAGGAGTACATTACGGTGTACGAGGGGGAACTGACCATCCGCGTGAACAACAGCGAGCATACTATCGGGAGTGGCGACTCGATCCGGTTCAAGGCCGACCGGCCGCATACGTACCATAATTCCGGCGGCTCGCTGACGAGATTAAGCATGGTCATCTATTATCCGGCTTGAAGCTGGAGGAAGGTGACGCGGGCGCAAATCACTCGGTTCCGAAAAGAAGAACTCAAGCTTACACCTACGGCAAAAAGACCGGCTGCATGAGCCGGTCCCCGTTCGTCCTTTTATAAATAATGAGGCCTTTCAGTCCTTCCTAGAGCCAACCCTTCTGTTCGGCGATCCCGATCGCTTCGATCCGGTTCTTGGCCGACAATTTGTTCAGCGTTTCGGAAATGTAGTTCCGAACGGTGCCGTGCGACAGGTGCAGGGTTGCCGCAATTTCGTTCGCTGTCCTGCCTTCCGCAATCAGCCGTAAAATGTCGCGCTCCCGCGCGGTGAGCGGGTTTTCCTGGCGGAACGAGCCAAAGACGAGCTCGGGTGAGACCTCGCGGTGGCCGGCCATGACCCGCCGGATGGCTTCGGCCAGCTTCTCGCTCGGCTCATCCTTCAGCAAATATCCGCAGGCGCCTGCTTTCACGGCCCGTTCAAAATATCCCGGCCGGGCAAACGTCGTTAATATGATGATTTTACAAGCCGCCATCTGCGCCTTGAGCCTCTCGGCGACCTCAAGCCCGGTAATAACGGGCATTTCAATGTCCAATAGGCAGACGTCCGGCTGTAATGACAGGATCTGGTCCAAGGCTTCCTGGCCGTCGCCGGCTTGGCCCACCACTTCCATATCCTCCTCCATATCGAGCAGCGAAGCGAGAGCGCCTCGCAGCAGACGCTGGTCTTCAGCGATCAGAATACGGATCATGCCGTAACACTCTCCTTCCCTTTAATAATAATCGGTACGGTAATGATGAGCTCGGTCCCGCCGGAAGAGGCCAGCTTCAGCGTTCCGTCGATCAGCGCCAGCCGCTCGGACATGCCTTTCAGCCCATTGCCCTGGCTTGTAGACCGCCCGCTGTCCTCCAGACCGACGCCGTTGTCCCGAATGACCATCCGGACGTCGGAAGTTCCCTTCCGAATAGTAATGGCGCATGCCGTGGCCCGGCTGTGCTTGATGATATTGGTCACTGCTTCCTTCAGGCACATGCTGAGGATGTTTTGCGTCAGATCGGGAATTCCGGTCAGTCGCGTATCCCCCTCGGATTCCAAGGTGATGTCAGCGCTGTGCAAAATCGAGCGCACTTCTTCGATCTCTTCCGCCACCGTCAAGGTCCTCATATCGGAAACCAGCTCACGCACCTGTCTTAAAGCCGCCCGGGAGGTCTCTTCCATTTCACGAGCTTCCAGCCGTGCCTTCTCCGGATCCTTGTCCGTCAGCCGCTGGACCAGCTGGCTTTTTAAGGTGAGCAGGGACAGCGTATGTCCCAGCGTATCATGAAGGTCACGGGCAATACGCAGCCGCTCCTCCTTTTTGACCAAAATTTCAATCTGCTCCCGGGCTTCGTTCAGCTGCAGCTCCAACTGCTTTCGCAGATTCATGGAACGCATGCCGAAGGGGGTCATCAACATAATCATAATAAAGGGAACGAGCGTTAAGTAGTCCGATACGGTCAGATGGCGAATGTTCCCCAGGATCGGGAGCAGGATGGACGCCACGAAGGCGGCGAAGGCGATCCTGAATTTCCGGTCATCCTGATAATTGCCGATAAAGTTGGCGGTAAAAAAGCCCATAAACGAATAAAAAGGGAGGTAGAGCAAAGACAACGTCACAATAATAATCATCTGAACGGCAAGCCAGAAGGCTGTTAACCTTTCGGAGAAAAAGAGCTGACGATACGACACGATAAAGATCGCAATCATGGCGTAGCCAAGCACCATTTTGATGCCGCGCTCATAGGCCATATTAAACAGCGGAATGACCATATACACGAGCCATACATAGGGGGAAAACCCGAGTGCTTTTGGGAAAATTTCTGTTTTTCGACGTGCCAATGGCATTACACCGCTTCCTGTTTCTTTCGTATATAGGTGGATAATACCATAAACAAGATGAGATATCCCAGCAAAATCAATACCGGCTGCCAGCTGGGGGAATGACCCGCGGCTATATCCCAGGCTCCGCTTCCGAAGTTATAGGAAGGAAGCCACTTGCCGATGCTCTGCAGGATGGCCGGGAAGCTGTCGATCGGAAACCACATGCCGCCCACGATCGCCAGAATCATATACACCATGTTGCTGACACCGCTGGCAGTGTCGACCCTTTTCATCGTCCCGACCAGGGTGCCCAGGGCCAGGAAGGGGATGGGGGGGAGCCATATCCACAGGCCGCTGCCGACCCACTGGCCGGCTGACAAATGGACGCCGTTCATAAGAAAGCCTGCAGCAAAAATAACAACAATGGAGAACATATGCATAACCATCTGGCCAAACATTTTTCCAAAGAAATAAATGCTGGAGGGCAGCGGGGTAATCCGCATAAAGACCGACCACCCGTGCGTGCGCTCCTGGACCATGCGGATGCCCAGCGTCATGATCGCTGAACCCATCACGCTGAAGGAAGTCATCGACATCAGGTAACGTGCCTGCCATTCGGAGGCGCCTTCAATGCCGGCATTCACGAGGCGGGTAAAAATGAAGTAGAACACGATCGGCATCAGCAAAGACCAAAAGACGTAGTACGGATTGCGGATAATCCGCAGCATTTCGGCCCGGCACTGCATGAATAACATGTGCATTAGGAAACAGCCCCCTGTGTGTCGTCATTATGAATCATGATTTCAAAAGCGTCATCAAGCCGGCCCTGCTGGGTCCGGATATCGTGGACCGGAAGTTGGTATCGGAAAATCGCGGCCAGCACCGTATCGGTATTGTCCGCCGTGACGGTCCAGCGTCCTTCCTGGCAGGTGCAGTTATGGACACCGGGAACCGGGAGCAGGCGCTCGCGGATGTGCTGTTCGGTATCGGCACTCATCAGAGCGTGGCCTTCGAGCGACCTTGTATCGGTCGTGAAGGTCACGGAGCGGCTCGTCAGCTGGGCCGTGATCGCCTGCGGCGTGCCGTCGGCGGCAATTTTGCCGCGATTGAACAGGATCACGCGGTCCGCGGCGTCCTCGGCCTCCTGCAGGTAGTGCGTGGAGAAGAGGATGGTCTTGCCCCGGTCCGAGAGCGCTCGGACCTGTTCCCAAAAGGAGCGGCGCGCGGGTGTATCCAGGCCGACGGTCGGCTCGTCGAAGAACAGCAGATCGGGATTGCCCGCCAGCGCGAGCGCGAACCCGAGCCTCCGTTTCTGGCCGCCGGACAGCTTCTCCGCCCGTTTGCCCAGGTCCTCCTCGGTGAACCCGGCCAGGGCAGCCAGCTCCTCCAGCCTCATCGGCCGGGGGTAATAGCTGCGGATCAGGGCCAGCACCTCGCGCACCTTCAGGCCGTCGATCACGCTGACATCCTGGAGCATCGCCCCGATGCGCTGCTTGACCTGCAGCTGCTTCGGGGTTTGCCCAAACAGCCGGACAGAGCCGCTCGTCGGCTCGAGAAGCCCCAGCATCATCGAGATCGTCGTCGTTTTCCCGGCGCCGTTGGGCCCCAGGACGGCCACGATGGATCCTTTATCAATCGTGAATGAAACGTCATCGACCGCGGCCTTGCTTCCAAAACGTTTCGTGACATGCTGCAGTTCGGCAATATGTTCCATTTTGTCATTTCCTCCTATTGATCAGGTGAATCCGTATTTGATTGATCTATCGTTATCATAGACGAGGGGGCATCCCTTCGTTAGTGGACTCTGTCATGGAATGGAGGTGACAATTGTCATGTTTTTTGGCAGGGTTTTCATATAGGGGGTAGGTCCGTCAAGCCTTCTGACAGAAGCGCTGGACCCACTTTCGGGTAAGGCCCGCTTCTCTTGACCGGAGAGAGGGCTTCAATTATAGTTGGTACAGTAGGAGCAAACTATTATTGAGGGAAAAAGGTGGCTTGTAACATGTCTGAGCAAATCTACGTCGGTGTCGACTTGGGCGGAACGACCATTAAAGTGGGCATCTGCAATCAAGCGGGACAGCTGATTCAAACGTATGAAGGTCCCACGGAAACAGATAAAGGCGTCGATACGGTTATCAACAATATTGAGAAATATGTGCGCCATATCGTGGAGCAGTCCCCTTACAGCTGGGATCAGCTGGCGGGCGTTGGGGCCGGGGTTGCCGGATTTACGAACGTCCGTGAAGGGATCATCATCCTCGCGCCGAACGTAGGTTTCCGGGATGTACCGATTCGTTCCATTCTGGAGCAGAAGATTGGCAAGCCGATCAAAATAGATAATGACGCGAACGTGGCGGCCCTGGGCGAGGCTTGGAGCGGCGCCGGACGCGGCATCGACAACTGCGTATGCTATACGCTCGGAACCGGCGTTGGCGGCGGCATCATCATTAACGGCCGAATCTATCAAGGCTTCTCCGGACTTGCCGGTGAGCTGGGACATATCTCTGTCGTGCCGGATCTGGAAGCCATTCAATGCGGATGCGGCAAAATGGGCTGCCTGGAGACCGTCTCTTCCGCAACGGGCATTATCCGTATGGCCAAAGACGCCGTTGAGCGCGGGGACCGCACTTCCCTGTCGATGGTTGAGAACATCGCGGCGAAGGAAGTCTTTGATGCAGCCAAAGCAGGCGACGAAGTGGCGCTGCGGATCGTGAACCGCGCCGCCTTCTACCTGGGCAAGTCCATGGCTGCGGTTGCGGCGATTCTGAATCCGGAAGTATTCATTATCGGCGGCGGCGTATCGAAGGCTGGAGACATCCTGTTTAACGAAGTCCGGGAAGTTTATGCGAAGCTGACGCCGGAACCGCTGCAGCGCGGGGTATCGATCCTTCCTGCCGAGCTCGGCAACGATGCGGGTATCGTCGGTGCGGCCGGTTTGCTGCTCCGTTCGTAAGGAGATCCTGCGAGGTCACCCATGGGTTAAAATGAGGGGTGACCTGGGTATACCAAGTATTAACGGGCCCATATTCCATAAGGGAGGGGAAAGCTGATGCTGGAGGAGAATAATACTGCGTCGGCCATGGCCACCCTGATTATTATTACAGGCATGTCGGGGGCGGGTAAATCCTTGGCCGTACGAAGCTTGGAGGATTTGGGATTTTTCTGTGTGGATAATTTACCGCCGGTGCTCATTCCCAAATTTGCGGAACTGATTGAACAATCGAAGGGGAAAATCGCCAAGGTGGCGCTGGTCATTGACCTGCGCGGCCGGGAGTTCTTTACGGCCTTATCCGAATCATTGAATTATATTAAGGACCATTTCACGATTCATTGCGAAATTCTGTTCCTGGAGGCGACCGATTCGGTCCTCGTGCAGCGTTACAAGGAGACCCGCCGGCGGCATCCGCTTGCGCCGGAGGGAATGCCGCTGGACGGCATCCGGCTGGAGCGCAAAATGCTGGAGGAGCTCAAGAGCTCGGCCACAGTGGTGCTCGACACGAGCAATATGAAGCCGGGACAATTGAAGGACAAAATTATCTCGAGATTTTCCCACTTGGAAAGCAACACCCTTTCGGTCAACGTAACCTCATTCGGATTTAAGTACGGTATTCCGATCGATGCCGATCTGATCTTTGACGTCCGCTTTCTTCCGAATCCCCACTATGTGGATAGCCTGCGTCCACACACCGGTCAGGACAGCGATGTGTATGACTATGTCATGAAGTGGCCTGAAACCCAGGCTTTTCTGACGAAGCTGCTGGATATGCTGCATTTCTTGATTCCCCAATACCGTAAGGAAGGCAAGAGCCAGGTGATCATCGGCATCGGCTGTACCGGCGGAAAGCACCGCTCGGTGGCGATCGCCGAGTACCTGGGCAAAATGCTGGGAGCCAGCGAGACCGAGACGGTCTCCGTCAGCCATCGGGATTCCGAACGTGATCGGCATTAAAGAGAGTGGAAGTGATGACAGTGGCAGAACAAAGAAGTGACCGTCCGCGGATCGTCGTGATGGGCGGGGGCACCGGACTGTCGGTCATGCTCCGGGGACTGAAGGAAATGCCGCTAGACATCACGGCTGTCGTCACCGTAGCAGACGATGGAGGGAGTTCGGGCATCCTTCGCAGCGAGCTGCAGATGCCCCCTCCCGGGGACATTCGGAACGTCCTGACGGCACTGGCCGACGTGGAGCCGCTGCTGTCGGAAATGCTGAGATACCGGTTCTCCAGCGGCTCAGGCCTGGCCGGGCACAGCCTGGGGAACCTGATTTTGGCAGCGATGACCGACATCAGCGGCGATTTTGTAACGGCTGTGCGCGAGCTCAGCCGCGTTTTTGCCGTGCGGGGGCGGGTGCTTCCGGCGGCAGGCGAAGCCGTGATCCTGAACGCGGAGATGGAGGACGGCACCATTGTGACCGGTGAGTCGAAAATTCCGGAAGCCGGCGGCCGGATCAAGCGGGTGTTTCTGGAGCCGGCCCATGTCGAACCGCTTCCGGAAGCAACCGAGGCCATCCGGGAGGCGGATGCCATCCTGATCGGCCCGGGAAGCCTATATACGAGCATTCTGCCGAATCTGCTCGTTCCGAAGCTGGCCGAAGCGGTCATGTCGTCGGACGCGATCAAGATTTTTGTGTGCAACGTCATGACACAGCCCGGGGAGACGGACGGCTACACCGTAAGTGACCATCTTCAGGCGGTATATGACCATGTTGGCAAGCATTTGTTCGATTATGTCATCGTGAACAGCGGTGAAATTCCGCCTCAGGTGCAGGACAAATATGCCGAGAAGGGCGCGAAGCCGGTGGAGCTCGATTACGACGAGGTCACCAGTCTTGGCTATAAGGTTATCGCCGATACGCTGGTCCTGTTCCGGACCTATCTACGCCATGACGCCGACAAGCTGAGCCGGCATATTTACCAGCTGGTTCAAAATTGGATTAAACGAAAGAGGTGAGTCCCGTGTCGTTTGCGGCGCTGACTAAAAAAGAACTGACCATGATCGAAGCAGAACCCTGCTGCGAAAAGGCTGAATTGTCGGCACTGATCCGGATGAACGGGGCCGTCCAGCTTTCCAATAAAAAGGTGATTCTGGATATATCGACAGAGAACGCAGCCATCGCAAGACGCATTTACACATTGATCAAAAAGCATTTCCAAGCGCATACCGAGCTTCTTGTGCGTAAAAAAATGCGTTTGAAGAAAAATAATGTGTACATCGTACGTATTCCTGCACAGGTTCAGGAAATACTGAAGGAGTTGAAGATTGTCTCCGAGGGCTTCCTGTTCACCTCGGATATCCATCCGGATCTGGTCCGCAAACCATGCTGCAAAGGGGCGTATTTGCGTGGTGCCTTTATGGCAGGGGGCTCCGTGAACAATCCGGAAGGGTCGTCATACCATCTTGAAATTGCCTCGATGTACGAGGAGCACTGCCAGGCCCTTGTAGACCTCGCCAATGAATTTCATCTGAACGCCCGTTGTATAGAGCGCAAGAAGGGGTTCATACTGTATATTAAGGAAGGCGAGAAAATCATTGAATTTTTAAGCCTGATTGGGGCCCATCAGGCCTTGTTCAAATTCGAGGACGTGCGGATCATGCGGGATATGCGGAATTCGGTTAACCGGATCGTGAACTGTGAAACCGCGAATTTGAACAAGACAATCGGGGCCGCCGTCCGGCAAATCGATAACATCAAACTGCTCCAGAAGGAAGTGGGCCTTGATAATCTGCCGGACAAACTTCGGGAAGTGGCCGAAGTGAGATTGGCCCATCCCGATATGAACCTGAAGGAAGTCGGTGAACTGCTGAAGGGCACCGTCAGCAAATCCGGCGTGAACCACCGGCTGCGCAAGATTGACGAAATGGCCGAGAAGATTCGTGGCGGCTGAGCCTTTTTTCTTCTAGTTTCCTTCATGGTATAATGGTATAATGTTATAAAATGTGTTGTGTGTGAGCTATACAGATTGATCTAATAGGGGGTAAGTTTCCATGACAAAGCACCCGGTAGTTGTCCGTTTGAAAACGGGTCTCCATGCCAGACCGGCAGCATTGTTCGTCCAAGAAGCGAATAAGTACTCGTCTGAAATTTTCGTGGAAAAAGATGATAAAAAGGTGAATGCCAAGAGTATCATGGGAATTATGAGCCTTGCCATTAGCTCGGGTACGGAAGTAAACATCAGTGCTGAAGGTGCGGACGCAGAACAGGCTGTAACCGCTTTAGTCAACTTGGTGGGCAAAGAAGAGCTTGAAAACCAATAATAAACAATTATAGAATGGGCCCTGCGGCTGCGAATAATGCGGAGCTGAGGCCATTTTCTGCACAAAGCAGTCCGTTTCTCCTTGGGGAGGGCGGGCTGTTTTTTGCTGTCAGGCGGGGTCTGGGACGATTTGGCTCTTATAAAAATAAATCTGCCGTCCGATATCATAGCTATAGCCGTTCATGTAAGCGGCGGCAGCGGGGAAGCCCGGATGCATTTATTTTGATAAAGAGGGGTCAACGTATGGGGAAATGGAACAGTACCACAACCAACACAGATGAGGCTGAAGGATCGGGGAAACGACGGAGGCTGACGATCGCGGAGCGGGACGCAATGGGCAGAAACCGGATTCTGCTGATCGCGATTCTGATCTCCACGCTGATGGCTGTGTCCACGGTCAAGCTGGGAAGTCTCGATAATCTGACGAGTCTCAACAACTTAAGCTTCTTGATTGATTTGGTAGTTCTGCTGGTAATGGTGTACAGCCAAGTCCGGCGTAAGCTGATTCATCAGGCGGCCGTTATTGCCATTACGGGGGTGGCCCTGACGATCCTCATTCAGGCGTTGGATTCCACCAGCCCGAGCAGCTTGTTTTCCATATACTATTTGCTCGTGTTGGCGCTGATCACCTTGCGTATTATATTAACCTCGATCACGATGCTGTACGGCTTGGGGTTGATGCTCTACCTGTGCCTGCAAAAGGCTGATGAGGTTCAGCTCGGAACCGGTTCGAAGGACGGACCATTAACGGTCATCATTATGTATGCGCTTGTATGTGTCATGGTGTTCCTGCTGCTGCGGGTGACCCGGTCCTTGATGAACAATATGAAAGCGGCAAGCGATCAGACCGAGCGGCTGCTGGCCGAGCAGAAGGAACAAAAGGAACACGTGCTGGGCAGCGTGGCTGCGGTGACCGGCAGCATCGACGATCTGACGCAGGCGGTCGAGGATAACACCGCCTCGTTCCAGCAGATGAACGTCGCCTTTCAAGAGATATCGGGCGGGGCATCATCCCAGGTGGATTCCACCTATGCCATTAACGAGTCCATTAAGCAGATGAACGAGATGATCAAGCAGATGTCCAACTCGACGGAAACGCTGCTGAGCCAGACAGGTACGGCGAACCGGCTGTCGGAATCCGGCAAGGACAAAGTGGAGCAGCTGAACGAAGCGATTATCGAATTCAAGGAAGAAATCGGCGCCATGTCGCAGGATATCCAGAGCTTGACCGGAAAGGTTCATGAAACGACGCAGTTCAGCCAGACCATTCAGGAGATTGCGAACCAGACCAACCTGCTGTCGCTGAACGCCAGCATTGAGGCGGCACGGGCAGGCGAGCATGGACAAGGTTTTGCCGTGGTCGCCAGGGAAATCCGCAAGCTGGCGGAGAATGCCTCGGACTCGGCGGAGAAAATTTCGCTCCAGCTTCACAGCTTCTCCGAGCTGATGAGCGACACCCTGATGCGGATGGATCAGGTTGCGGAGCGGATGCAGAAGAGCAGCGAGATGACGCATGAGACGTATGAAGCCTTTGAATCCATTAAAGAGTCGGTGGCCGGACTGCTGCAAATTTCCGACGGGTACCGCGGATTGCTTCACGAAGTGGAGACGTTCTCGGGTTCCATTGACGAGTCCACTTCGCATCTCGCGTCGGTGAACGAGCAAACGTCGGCGACGCTCCAGGAATTGTCGGCCACATTGCAGTCCCTCCTCGGCAACAATGAGCAGAGCCTGGCCGGCATTAAGGAAGCGCAGAGCCACTTGAAATCGATCGTCAGCTGACCGTTTCATAGGCAAAAGATTATTTTTCTAACATGTGCAACATTTAACAGTCCCCTACGTCTAGTAGACAAATACAGTTGGAAGGTGAGGGCGGCTGCGCAGGCGGTTTGACCTACAGGCTGCGTCCGTGCTTGCGCTTTCGGCTATATGGATACACTGGAAGTATATAAAGGGAGGCTGAAGGTAATGAAAACATGGCTGAAACCGGTAGGTTCCGTGTTGATCGCAGGAGCGCTCTTGGCTGGAGGCGCGGGCGTCACCGGACTGGGTGGCTCGACCACCGTCTATGCGGACCAGGATGTACAGCGCAATGTCATCAATGTTGTGGGCAAAGGTGAGATTTCGGTCAAGCCGGATATCGCATACTTGTCGATCGGTGTGGACTCGCAAGCGGCAACGGCACAAAGCGCGCAAAAGGCAACGGCAGACAAAATCCAAAAGATCACCGCGCTGCTGAAGACGACGTGGAAAATCGAAGACAAAGATATCAAGAGCACCACGTTCTATGTGCAGCCGAACTACACCTACAACGAGAAGGACGGACAAAAAGTGACGGGCTATACGGCCCACCATACGCTGCAGGTATCGTACCGCGACCTGTCCAAGGTTGGACAGCTGCTTGACGCCGCTTCCGGTGCGGGTGCCAACAACATTGAAAGCGTACAGTTCTCTGTTGAGAACCGTGACCAATATGAGGCACAAGTGATTGAGAAGGCAATGGCTAACGCTGATCTGAAAGCGGGCGCCATTGCCAAGGCCGCCAAGCGTCAGCTGGGAGTGGTTCTGGTCGTGAGCCAGGGCGATGCGCAGAACCCGATCATTTATGCCGAATCTTCCATGACCAAAATGGATGCGGCAAGCAGCGCCGGCAACGCCACCTCGGTGGAGCCTGGCGAAGTGAAAGTATCGACGCAGCTGAGCGTGCAGTACGAAATGAAATAAGCACGGGCTGATTTGGTCCGAGCCAAGCCGCCGTTTCGGGGACAGACGTCCCTTGAAGCGGCGGCTTTTTGCGCAGATGTGGGTCCCGATCCCCCCTTTTCCAGCGGGAAAACACAGAAAGGTATTGTACCAAGGGTCAAAAAACGTTATAGTGAATATGCGAAAATTTGTACATGCAGCAACAGTTTAAACAACTTCCGTTGATCGTAACGGGGAAAAATAATTTACCGAAAAAGCCATACCCATGGATATGGCTTTTTTCTTAGTAATGGATAAGGGGTTGATGCATATGATTGAACTTGTCCAGATTGAGAAGCAATTTGAAGGACAAGTTGTCGTGCATCCGCTGTCACTGAACATTGAAGAAGGGGAATTCCTGACTCTGCTCGGGCCTAGCGGCTGCGGTAAGACGACCATACTACGCATGATTGCCGGATTCGAACAGCCGACTCACGGCGAGATTATCCTGGAAGGGCAGAACGTCACGAAGCTTCCGCCTAACCAGCGGGATCTGAACCTGGTGTTCCAGCACTACGCGCTGTTCCCGCATATGACCGTCGGAGACAATATCGCCTTCGGTTTGAAAATGAAAAAGCTGCCCCAGGCAGAGCAAAAAGCACGGGTTGCTGAAGCCGTCCAGATGACGCAGCTAACCGCGCTTACTTCGCGTTATCCGCATCAGCTGTCCGGCGGACAGCAGCAGCGGGTGGCCATCGCGAGGGCAATCGCGAACAAGCCCAAAGTGCTCCTGCTCGACGAGCCGCTGGGCGCGCTCGACCTGCAGCTGCGCAAGAGCCTGCAATCTGAGCTGAAGCATCTGCAGCGCTCGCTGGGCATTACGTTTGTCTATGTCACGCACGACCAGGAGGAAGCAATGATGCTGTCCGACCGGATCGTGATCATGAACAGCGGCAAAGTCGAGCAGATCGGCACGCCGAAGGACATCTATGCCGCGCCGAAGACGCTTTTCGCCGCGACTTTCGTCGGGGAGAACAATATTTTCAGTTCCGGTTCGGAGCTTTTTGCCGTACGGCCGGAGAAGCTGCGTCCAAAACGGGAAACCGAAGGGGTCCGCAAGACCGGAGTCATTCAGGATGTGCTGTATCTTGGCAACGTTCATAAGCTAACCGTCCAGCTCGATGGCGAACCGATGATGGTGACGATCGCTCTGGACTTCGAAGATGAGATCGTTTGGAAGGTTGGGCAGCGGATCGGGGTGGACTGGAGTCAGCGGGATGAGGTGGTCATCGGGGCATGAGACGATCCAAGCTGCTGATTACGCCGGTTCTGCTGTGGCTGGCGCTGTTTCTGCTCGTCCCGATGGTGATCGTCGTGGTCATGTCATTGATGAGCCGCGACACACTGGGCAATGTTGTCTTTCATTTCTCGCTGAACGGGTATAAAACCTTTTTCGACTCTTTGTATCTCGGCATCTATTGGGATACGTTAGTGCTGTCGGTGGTGACGACCGTCGTATGCTTGTTGGTCAGCTACCCGCTCGCTTATTTTATCGCCAATGCCTCTCCCAGGGTGCAGACCTGGGGACTGGTGCTGATCACGATTCCGTTCTGGATCAACTTCCTGATCCGGACGTACGCCTGGGTGCTGCTGCTGCGCACGCAGGGCGTGGTGAATACGCTGCTGATCCATTTTGGATGGATTCAGGAGCCGTTGCAAATGCTGTATACCAAAGGCGCGGTGCTGCTGGGCATGGTTTACAACTTCATTCCGTTCATGGTGCTGCCGATTTACGTCGCGCTGGAACAGATGGACAAGCGGCTGCTGGATGCGGCCAGCGACCTGGGGGCTACCCGCTGGAAAGCGTTCCGGTACATCACGCTGCCGCAGAGCAAGTCCGGGATCATGACCGGCTGCGTCTTGGTCTATGTCTCCACGACGGGGATGTTCGTCGTCACGGATATTCTCGGCGGTGCCAAGTCGACGATGATCAGCAACATCATCCAGCAGCAGTATCTGGGGGCGCGCAACTGGCCGTTCGGCTCGGCGCTGTCCGTGCTTTTCGTCATCACGTCCCTCATTCTGATCCTGCTGTTTAACCGGGCGATGCAGTCCCGGGCGGACCGAGCGAAGGAGGGGAGAGCATGAAGAAAAAAAGTCATCCCCTGCTGGGGATTCACTCCGTGCTGATGATGATCTTTATTTATGTGCCGATCCTGCTCATTATTATTTATTCATTTAATAACACGAGGCTCAGCGGGGACTGGGAAGGATTTACGTTCGACTGGTACGCCTCGCTGATGACCGATGACCATGTGCTTGAAGCGCTCATGAACAGCTTAACCGTCGGGATCGTATCCACGATCGTAGCGACGCTGCTTGGAACCGTGGGAGCCTTGTCCCTACGGGGGCTTGGCCGGCGATGGAAGGGCAGCATGAACGGACTCATGTACCTGCCCGTTATTATTCCCGACATCATCATGGGGCTGTCGCTGCTGGTGCTGTTCAACCAGATGCATGTTCCGCTGGGTAAAGCGACAGTTATCATCGCCCATATCACGTTCAGCATGTCGTACGTCTATGTCGTCGTGACGGCCCGCCTTGCGGGAATGGGCAAGCAGCTGGAGGAGGCGGCCGCCGACCTTGGCGCCACCCCTTGGCAGACGTTCCGCCATGTAACGTGGCCGCAAATTTTCCCGGGCGTCATCTCGGGGGCGCTGATCGCGTTTACGATGTCGCTGGACGACTTTATGGTCAGCTTCTTCGTAGCCGGGCCAAGCTCAACTACGCTGCCGATTTATATTTACGGCCAGGTGAAGCGGGGAATCTCGCCGGAAATTAACGCACTCTGTACGCTGCTGATCGTGGTGAGCGTGGTGCTGATTTTGCTGGCGCAGTTTTTCCTCAACCGCGGCAAGGGCCAGAAGAAGCATAAAATGCTGCCGATTTAACGCAGCTGCAAGATATTGAACTATTTGATGGAACTATTGATTGAACTACAGGATATGGACTACACGCTATAAGGAGAAAGAGAGGAGATATGTTACTGTGAAAAGAAAGGGTATCGCCGGTCTCGTACTGGCTGGGGCACTCGCCCTCGTGTCGGTTGCATCCCTGGGAGGATGCTCATCTTCCAAGGAGACGCTTCATATTTACAGCTGGGCTGATAATTTTGACGAGCAGGTGCTCAAGGACTTCGAGAGTAAATTCAACGTCAAGGTTACGTATGACAACTATGCGAACAACGAGGATTTGCTGGCCAAAATCAAGGCGGGCGGCGGCGGATACGATCTGATCCAGCCTTCGGACTACATGGTCCGGACGATGATCGAGAACAATCTGCTGGAACCGCTGGACAAGAACAACATTCCGAACTTCGAGAACATTCAGGAATCGCTGAAGAACCCTGATTTTGACCCGGGCAATAAATACTCGATCGTATACACTTCCGGCGTAACGGGTATCGCGTATAACAAAAAGTACGTAAAGGACACCATCGACAGCTGGGAGGATCTGTGGGACCCGAAATACAAGGGCAAGGTCCTTCTGCTGGACGACAACCGCGAAGTGATTGGCATGGCCTTGAAGAAGCAGGGGCACTCGAACAGCTCCCAGGATGAAGGCGAGATCAAGTCGGCCGTGGACGACCTGAAGAAGCTGCTGCCGAGCGTTCTTGCTTTCGACACGGATACCATCAAGCAGAAAATGATTCAGGAGGAAGGCTGGATCGGAACGGTATGGTCCGGCGACGCGGCTTTTATCGCGAAGGACAATCCGGATGTGGAATATGTCGTGCCAAAAGAGGGCGGGACGATCTTCTCGGATAACTATGCGATCCCGAAAGGGGCCGAGCATAAAGAGCTTGCCGAGAAGTTTATCAACTACATGCTCGATCCGCAGGTCAGCGCAAAGAACTATGAATCGATCGGATACAGCGATCCGAACGCCAAAGCGATGGAGTTCCACAGCGAGGAATACCGGAACAACCATATGATCAACCTCTCCGAAGAAGAGCTGGGCCGGACGGAATGGCTCGGCGACGTAAAGGATACCCTGCAGCTCTATGACCGTTACTGGACGGAGCTGAAGAGCGGACGGTAGTAAGCAGAGGCCTTACAACGACCGTTAATATCGTTTAAGAACAATTGCCCTGTTTCGGGATCCATGCTTAAGCTGGCTTCCGGAACGGGGCATTATTTTTATGACGACATGATCGCAAGGCCCGTGGCCGATCGGATGAAGGAACACAAAGTTAACGTAAAGGTTAAGAGAGTTATACTTTTGGCTGGCGTAAACGACAATACTGTAACCCCGGTTGTAAACAAATCGGCGGAGCTCTTTTTTATAATAGGGAAGTGGTGAATTTGGGTAATAAATCATATGACTAGCACAAGCAGCAATGTTTGGAGAGGAGATTGGATAGGGATGAACAAGGGAATGAAATGGGGAGCCGCGGTGCTGGCCGCAGGCGTATTGATCGGAAATGCCGGCGTGTTTGGGGGATCGCAGGTGTCGGCTGCAGCCTCAAAGCCGGTCGTAAAGCCGGCTGCGCAGCCGGGAGTGGCGTTGAAATATAACGGCAAGGTGCTATCGCTGCAGGGGAAACTGGTTGACGGGGTCACCATGATTCCGGTGTCCATTTTGCGCGATGCCGCCGGTCTGCCGCTGTCTTATAATCCGGGTATCAAGACGTACACTGTCGGATCCGGGGTAACGAAGCTGAACCTGGAGGTTTCCGACTACGGGGTCAGCGCTTATATCAACGGAAGCTATGTCGGGGACAATTCGAACAACTACGAGGGCAAATTGATCGACGGCAAGCTGTACGTCCCTTTCAAGCTGCTGAACGACTATATGGGCTTCCAGGGCGTGTATAACGCGTCTTCCAAAACGTTGAGCCTGTCCAAGCGTCAGATGAACCAGGTGGCAATCTCCACCGAACTCATCAAGGCGAGCGACGCCAATGCAACGATTCTGATCCGTTATCCTCAGTTAAGCGGGCTGGCTAACGCGGACGCCCAGGAGGCGATCAACAAAGTATTTAAAGACAAGGCGGAAGCGTTCGCCACAGAAGCCAAGGCCAAAGCGAAAAAACGCGACGCGAAGGTGGAGCACCCGTATGAGTTCGACGGAACGTTCCTGGTTACTTATAACCGCCAAGGCGTCCTGAGCATCGTGACGGATTCTTATGAATACACAGGCGGAGCTCACGGGATGACGGCCCGCGAAGGGTTTACGTTCTCGCTGAAGGACGGCAAACAGCTGACACTGGACAGCCTGCTCCACAATTCGGCCGACGCCAAGACCAAGCTGGACAAACTGCTGAAGCAAAAAGCGACCAAAGACGGCTTCACAGACGGCTTCAACGGGCTGAAAAAGGACGCGGACTTCTATGTGAAGGAAAGCGGATTGACGATCTTCTTCCAACAGTATGAAATCGGGCCGTATGCCGCCGGCTTCCCGACGTATACGTTCAACTTCAGCGACCTGCTGCCGAAGGGAACGGATCCGTTCGAAGCAGCGAAATAATGGAGCCGATGCAGCTGAGATGATGTAAGCGAGTCTGATGAGTATAGAACATTTATCTCAACGAGCGTCGGTCAACGATCCTCAAGCGGATACTTTAAGCAGCCAAACCCCCGTTAAACCTATAACGGGGGTTTGGCTGTTTTTGCTGCGTGGCGGCAGCCGGTCATATTTTTCGTTTGCGGGGCAAAAACAAGGCGACAAGCGCGCCAAGGAGAATGCCGAGCGCCGCGAGATAAATGGCTGTCCGATTCCCCTCAGCTAATGCTTGGCGAAAAGCTTCACCCGTCAGTTGATGCGTACCCGAGTTCGCGATGGCGATCAAGATGGCAAGCCCGATGGCATTGCCGATGTTTAAGGTAGTCGAGGCCATCCCGGACGCGACGCCTTGGTCCTCGGGGGCTACGCCGTCTGAAGCCGTGATCCACATGGCGGTCCAGGTGATGCCCTGGCCGATCCCGGAAATTACAAGGCCCGGAACGATCATTAGGTAGCTGCTATCCGTGTACGCACCTAATGGAATCAGTATGGTCCCAACAATTCCGATGATCATGCCGATAAGCAGTGTGCTTCGCGCCTCCAAACGGGTCGCCAGCCTTTCGCCGAGCTGGGTGCCTGCGGCAATCGCTAAGGAAGGGATAATGAAGGCAAGCCCGGTTTGCAGAGCACTGTATCCATGCACATTTTGAAATAAGGTTGTCAGGAAGTAAGGTAAGGCACCAAACGTCCCCATGTAGATGAATGTAATGACCATGCTGGCAGCCAAGCTGCGGTTACGGAAAAGATGGATCGACATTAAAGGAGCGGTACTGCGTATTTCGATCAGGGCAAAGATCGACAAGAGGATCAGGGAAAGGGCAGCACAGATGATCATTTCCGTGGAGGCCCAGCCCAATTCGGGTCCCTGGACAAGAACATATACCAGGAGAGTAGCGCCTGCGGTTACCGTGGCGGCGCCGGGAACATCGAAATAGCGCTTTTGATTCCGCCGTTCGTCGCGGGGAATAACGAACAGCGCGGCTAGTGCAACGATTCCTGCTAATGGAACATTCACTAAAAAGACCGCTTCCCAGCCAAACGCATTCGTCAATACCCCGCCCAGGATCGAGCCAATCGTCAGGCCGCTGGCTCCGGCCCCGCCCCATACGGCAAGAGCGCGGTTTCGGCGCGGACCTTCCTCAAACAATCGGTTGATCAGCGATAACGTGGCGGGAAACAGGAACGCCGCTCCGATACCTTGGATGGCACGGGCTATAATGATGACGAGCGGGTCCCAAGCCAAGCCTCCCAATAGCGATGAAAGGGCGTAAAGGACCAACGCAAAAATAAACATTCGCTTTTGTCCCAGCATATCGGCAGCACGCCCTCCAAGAAGCAGGAAGCCCCCGCAGAAAACCGTGTAAGCACTGACCACCCATTGCAGGGACTGTTCCGAGAAGCCAAGGCCATGTCCGATCTCAGGCAATGCGACGAAAACGATATTGATGTCGAGCCCGTAAATCAGCTGTGCTAGAGCAAGCAGTGCCAAACTCCATCCCATGCCCCGCTGCTTGACGGAAGCCATTTCGGATGTAGAGCCGCTTAGCCGAGTTTGTTGATCAGTAGACATCGTAGTTCACCCCTATAATTCAAATTATTTTGAAATGATTGGATCGGGAACATTATATTTCAAAATAATTTGAAATGTCAACAAGAGAATTGCGCTGCTGTGGATACGACAATCCCAGAAAAAAATCCCCTCTGAGCAAACGGCAGTGGGCTTTCCTGCACTTGTCTGCTCAAAGGGGATTTTGTTATGGAGCGGAGCTCCTTCTGTTACTTGCCTGAACTTATACGTCAAACACGAAGTCGTCGTCGGACAGCGGCTCGATGTTGATCGCGCGGACGTAGCCGTTGCCTTTTTTCGAGAAGAAATCATGCTGCTTGGTGTGAGTGCTGATGCCATTGAAGACGATCGGGTTGATCGGCTCTTCCGGGAAATGCGGCTCGAAGCCGAGATTCATCAGCGCTTTGTTGGCGTTATAGCGGACATAGGTTTTGACTTCCTCCTGCAGTCCGATCGGGCTGTACAGGTCATCCGTATATTTCACCTCGTTCTGATACAGCGTCTCAAGCAGCTCGTACAGCTCCCGGCGCAGCTCCTCCTGCTCTTCGAAAGAGAACTCCTGGAACAGCTCCTGGGCCAGCGTGCCGACGTACAGGCCGTGAATGCTCTCGTCGCGGATGATCAGGTCGATGATTTCGCCGCTGCTGGTCATTTTGCCCTGTCCGGCCAGGTAAAGCGGATAGAAGAAGCCGCTGTAGAACAGATAGCTTTCCAGGAAGACGGAAGCGGCCATCGCCTTGTAGAGATCGCGCTTGGTTTGAATGTTCGCGTACCAGGATTCGATGCTCTTCGCTTTGAACTGCAGCTGCTCGTTGTCCTCCACCCAGCGGAAAATGGCGTCGATCTCCTCCGTCGAGGCGAGCGTGGTGAAAATGCTGCTGTACGATTTGGCGTGGATTTGCTCCATCATCGACATGAAGCCGAGCACGGCTTTGCGCTGCAGGCCTTCCACATGCTCCAAAATTTTCGGCATGCCGACGCCGCCCTGCAGCGTATCCAGCAGCGTCAGTCCGCCAAGAACATGTTTGTAGGCGGTGCGCTCCTCGTCGGTCATTTTGATCCAGTCCATTTTATCGTCGGACAAGGGGATTTCGTCGTCGGTCCAAAACTGCATGATGTTCTGCTGCCAGAACATGAGCGTAAAATCGTCATCGGGCCGGTTCCAGTTTACTGCTTTCATCAGACCATTGCTCCTTTTATAGAAGAAGGCGACAGGGGCTGTTCAAGCCCCCGCCGTCGCCTTGCGTAATATTCGAATTTAGACGGCGCAGCTGGTGCACTCTTCGATGGACAATTTTTTCGTCCGGGTGTAGTACAGCGATTTCAGCCCTTTCTGGGCGGCGTAAATATAGAAACGGGACAATTCCCGGGTCGATACGGTGCTGTTGACGTGCAGCACGGTGGAAATGCCTTGGTCCACATGCTGCTGGATTTCCGCGATCATGTCGATCAGGCGGAACTGGTCGATATTGTAGGCCGATTTATAATACCACTGCGTTTCCGCGCTGAGGAACGGCATCGGGTAATATGTCGTCGAGTTCGCGTAGGTGCGCGTTTCGATATGCTCGACGATTGGCATGACGCTGGACGTCGCGTTCTGGATGTACGAGATGCTCTGCGTCGGCGCGATCGCCAGACGGTAGGCATGGTACAGTCCGTGCTTCTGCACAAGCGCCTTGAGCTGCGCCCAGTCCTCAGGGGACGGGATCTCGATGCCTTCAAACAGCTGCTTCACACGTTCCGATTGCGGCCGGAAGTCCTTTTCGAGGTAGCGGTCAAAATAGGTACCCTTCGCGTACTCGGACTTGTCGAAATCCCGGAACGTTTCGCCGCGATCGCGCGCGATTTCCATGCTTTGCTCCAGCGAGTAGTAGTTCATCATCATGAAAAAGGTGCTCGCAAACTCGCGCGCTTCCGCACTCTCGTATGCGATTTTGTTTTTGGCCAGGTAACCGTTCAGGTTCATGGCTCCAAGGCCGACGGAGTGCAGCTCCTTGTTGGCGAGGCTCACGCCCGGCGCGTTCTCCACGCGGGAGTGATCGCTGACGACGGTAAGGGCCTCGATGCCGACACGGACCGATTCTTTGATTTTTCCCTGCTCCATCACGTTCACGATGTTCAGCGAGGCCAGGTTGCAGCTGATGTCCCGGCGAATCACATCAGCGACACCGTAGTCGTTGATTTCCGAAGTCTCCTGCAGCTGGAAAATTTCCGTGCACAGGTTGGACATTTTGATCTGGCCGACATCCTTCAGCGCATGCACCTTGTTGGCGTTCGATTTATTCACGATGTACGGATAACCGGACTCGAGCTGGATCGAAGCGATTTTCGTCAGCATGTCGCGGGCGCTCATGACGGTTTTTTTCGTTACCTGGTCATTGGCGAGCAGCTCGTCGTACATTTCGTCCATGTCCAGGTCGTCCAGATGCTTGCCGTAGGCTTTGTACACCGAGTAAGGGCCAAAGACCACAAGCGGCTTGTTTTGGGCGGCGAGCTCGTAAAATTTATTCGGCACAATCAGCCCGATCGACAGCGTCTTGATGCGCAGCTTCTCGTCGGCGTTGATTTTCTTCGAATCAAGGAACTCGATGACATCCCAGCCGAAAATGTTATAGTATCCGGCACCCGAGCCTTTACGCTGGCCCATTTGGTCGGCATAGGAGAACGCGTCCTCCATCAGCTTCAGCACCGGCATGATGCCTTTGGCCGCTCCGGCCACGCCTTTGATCGGTTCGCCGCGCCCACGCAGCTTGGACAAATTGACGGCAACGCCGCCGCCGATTTTGGACAGCTGCATGCAGGTGCCGAGCACGTAGTTGATCGAATTGAGCGAATCGTCCATTTCCAGCAGGAAGCAGGAGACCAGCTCACCGCGGCGGCTTTTGCCGGCGTTGAGGAAAGTCGGGGTCGCTGGCTGCAGCCGCTGCTCGATCATCGCTTCGGCGATACGGAGCGCTTTACCGATATTCCCTTCGCCCAAGTACAGCGCCACGATGGCGACGCGGTCCGGATACTGCTCCAGGTACTGCTTCTTGTCGTTGGTTCTCATCGCATAGTCCTTGTAGAACTTCGAGATCGCCATGTAGGACTGGAATTGGAAGTCGCTGCTCCCCGTCAGGTTGAACACGGACTCGACTTCGTCGTAGGTATAATGCTCAAACACGTTCTCGTAGTAGTCGTTGCTGATCAGGTAATCCAGCTTCTCGCGCAGGGAGCCGAACTTCATCGTATCGCGCTCCACTTCCTCCATAAAGGCGGCAACCGCCTCCCGGTCCTTTTCCAATTGAAAGTAACCGTCCGATCCGCGCTGCATAATTTCGTTGTTGAGTTCAATATGCTTCAATGCTCCGCACCCTCTCTTTGAAAATCTCCGTATCCCGCATCGTTCCCGAAAGCTCAAACTTGGTGATGACCGGCACATGGTACATCTCCGATATCGTATCCGCGCTTTTGGCGAAACGAGGCCCCCAGTTCCGGTTGCCGCTGGCCGACACGCCGCGAAGCATGCGGTTGTTCTTCGACAGGAAGTTGGACACTTTCTCGGGCACCTGCCCAAAACCTGTTGTATACGTTACGAGCACGTAAGGCTCATTCACCTGCTCCTGCTCTTCGATCGGAATGGCTCTCATGTTCAGCTTGTTGACAAAGCGTCTGACATTGCCGGTCTTGGAATCATAGACGATTAGCATGATCCTTCACTCCTGAATAATGTTCTCTGCCGTGGTCACGGGCGCAAAAAAAACGTCTATTGACGTCATTGTAGATAACCACACCACATATCGTGGTCGTTATTCTTGTGATCACAGAATGGTTCAGCTTCGCTGAACATGAAATCCCTTAATCCCAGAACTACACCGATAGACTGGGATAGAGGGAAAATATGTTATATATACTATGCCGATGGAAATCAATATGTAGATGATATTTGGCATGTAGTAAGAATAATACATCAATATATTGATGTGGTCAAGCCTATGAGAATCATGTTCATGGGTGCGCTTGCAGCCTGCTTGACGCCTTGAAAAACAAAAAAACAGGGAGCCTCCCGGCGATCCGTAAGCGGATCGATTCGGGGAGATTCCCTGTTTTTCTTCGGTTCCAAAGCCGCGATTATTTACACGCCTTGGATTGGAGTGCTTTCCAGAACTTTATCGATCAGTCCGTATTCCTGCGCTTCAGCTGCGCTCATGAAGTAGTCACGGTCGGTGTCTTTCTCGATGCGCTCCAGCGGCTGTCCGGTACGTTCGGACAGGATGCGGTTCAAGGTGTCGCGCATTTTCAGAATGCGGCGGGCGCGGATTTCGATATCCGTAGCCTGGCCTTGCGCACCCCCGAGCGGCTGGTGGATCATGATCTCACTGTTCGGCAGGCCGAAGCGTTTGCCCTTGGCGCCGGCGTTCAGCAGGAACGCGCCCATGGAAGCGGCCAAGCCTACGCAGATGGTAGATACGTCCGGTTTGATGAACTGCATGGTATCGAAAATCGCCATACCGGCCGTAATGGATCCGCCGGGGCTGTTAATGTACAAATGGATGTCTTTCTCCGGATCTTCGGCTGCGAGGAACAGCAGCTGGGCGATGATAGAATTGGCGACCACGTCATTGACTTCGGTGCCCAGGAAAATGATGCGGTCTTTCAGCAAACGGGAATAGATGTCGTAAGCCCGTTCACCGCGGTTGCTTTGTTCGACGACCATAGGAATATAACTCACGTGGAAAACCTCCCTTAATTGGCTCAAAATAGGTCATTCTAT
The DNA here is from genome assembly GCF_002224835.1 of Paenibacillus sp. SSG-1. Taxonomy (NCBI): domain Bacteria; kingdom Bacillati; phylum Bacillota; class Bacilli; order Caryophanales; family Paenibacillaceae; genus Paenibacillus; species Paenibacillus sp. SSG-1. The sequence continues at coordinate 6,220,799 of NZ_MBRK01000001.1, read as the reverse complement.
ACATACTGTTACCGTATTAACCACATGATAAACAATTTCAAACAAAAAGTCAAAGAAAGTCAAACTCGAGGTAAAAAAAATAGCCATCTGATTGGCTGTGGTACGTTTGGTTAAAAACATAACGTAGAACGGTTGCCGTTCTGCGTTCTCTTCTATTGAAGAAAAATGGCGCGCCCGCGAGGAATTGAACCTCGATCTCAGGCTTCGGAGGCCTACGTCATATCCATTGGACCACGGGCGCAAAATTCAATAGCAAGAGTTATTATATGATAGCTTGCCTCAAAATGCAAGGGTTAAGTTATTAATTTTTTTGGATCAGGAAAATGCTGTATAGGAGGAAAGGCTGATGTGAATTATAGTCAGTGGACTACTTGCAACCAGCGCCATTATTGAGTAGAATAGTGGTGGGACTTAAAACGTTGACCCGGGACATTTTAGGGCCAGGGGAGAGAGGGAAGCGAAGTTGCAGGAGTGGAAAGAAATGCGGGATATATTAGAGATACAAAAGCAGCTTCTGCCTGATCTCGTGGACGTTCTCAAGACCAGATATACCATTCTTCATCAGATCATGCTGTCGGAGCTGATCGGCCGGAGAACGCTCGCTGCATCCCTGCATATGACCGAGCGGGTGCTGCGGGCCGAGACGGATCTTCTCAAGTCCCAGGGCCTGATTGAGATCGAGAGCTCTGGGATGAGGGTCAGTGAGGCGGGAAGCAAGCTGCTCGAACAGATGGAGCCGATGGTGAAAGTGCTGTTCGGCCTCAATGATCTTGGCGAGAAGATCCGCCAGACGTACGGCTTGCGCAAAGTCGTGGTCGTGCCCGGGGATTGCGAATCGTCGCCGCTCACGAAGCGTGACTTGGGACGCGCGGGTGCCAAAGCGCTGCTTGGCGTCATGAACCAAGGGGACACCGTAGCGGTGACGGGAGGCTCAACGCTCGCCGAAGTGGCGGAGCAGCTGACGCCGCAGGCGGCCGTACCGATGAAGAACAGCTGGTTCGTGCCAGCTAGGGGCGGACTTGGCGAAAGCGTGGAGTTTCAGGCGAACACGATCGCATCCACCATGGCCAAGCGCGTCGGCGCGCAGTACCGGCTGCTGCATGTGCCGGACCTCCTGAGCGATGAAGCGTATCAGTCGCTGGTGCAGGACCGCAACATCCAGGAGATCGTGCAGGCGATCAGGCACTGCCGCATCATCATGCACGGCATCGGGGACGCGATGGAGATGACCCGCCGCAGAAGGCTGGATCCCGCCGCCGTGGAGGAGATCCGGTCGGAAGGAGCCGTAGCCGAATCCTTTGGCTACTATTTCAATGAACAAGGCGTTGTCGTTCATAAAATGATGACTTTGGGGCTGCGGCTGGAGGACATTATGCGGACCGAGACCGTCATCGGCATTGCGGGCGGCCGAAGCAAGGCCAAAGCGATCCATGCGGTGCTTAAGTTCGGCCATGAGGACATTCTGGTGGTTGACGAAGCGGCCGCAATCGAGATTTGCCGGGAAATCGACGGTGAGTAAACAACATTCCTTTTGATGTCATGACAGGTATTTACCTGTTTTGAATAAATAAAATACGAACTTTTGGGAGGACTATTCAATGAGTGTAAAAGTAGGCATTAACGGTTTTGGACGTATCGGACGACTCGCTTTCCGCCGTATTCAAAATGTGGAAGGCATCGAAGTTGTAGCCATCAACGACCTTACTGACGCTAAGATGTTGGCCCATCTGCTCAAATATGATACAACGCAAGGCACTTTCAACGGAGACATCGAAGTTCACGACGGCTTCTTCAAAGTGAACGGCAAAGAAGTTAAGGTTCTGGCGAACCGTAACCCTGAAGAACTTCCTTGGGGCGATCTCGGCGTAGACATCGTTCTCGAGTGCACAGGCTTCTTCACAACGAAAGAAGCTGCTGAGAAACACCTGAAAGGCGGCGCTAAGAAAGTTGTAATCTCCGCTCCGGCTACAGGCGACATGAAGACGATCGTATACAACGTTAACCATGAGACACTGGACGGAACTGAGACAGTTATCTCCGGCGCATCTTGCACAACGAACTGCCTGGCTCCTATGGCCAAAACGCTGAACGACAAGTTCGGTATCGTTCAAGGCTTGATGACAACGATCCACGCTTACACTGGCGACCAAAACACCCTGGACGCTCCGCATCCAAAAGGTGACTTCCGTCGTGCGCGTGCAGCTGCAGAAAACATCATTCCTAACTCCACTGGCGCTGCAAAAGCGATTGGTCTGGTTCTTCCAGAACTGCAAGGCAAACTGGACGGTGCCGCTCAACGCGTACCTGTACCAACAGGTTCCCTGACTGAGCTCGTTACAGTTCTGAACACCAAAGTAACGGCTGACGAAGTGAACGCAGCAATGAAAGAAGCTTCCGATCCAGAAACTTACGGCTACACTGAAGACGAAATCGTATCTTCCGACATCAAAGGCATCACGTTCGGTTCGCTCTTCGACGCTACTCAAACGAAAGTGTTGACTGTTGGCGACCAACAGCTGGTTAAAACCGTTGCTTGGTACGACAACGAAATGTCTTACACTTCCCAATTGGTTCGCACATTGGCATACTTCGCTAAGATCGCTAAGTAATAGCGGCCATCCCATAGCGAAAACATCCCGAGCGGAAACAGGCATCCTATGTTTCCGCTCTTTAAAATATAGAATGCATAAATTTTCAGCGGAGCTGAGCCATTCTATGATTGCAAGATAAATGTCCTAACATGCTGAACCACGGGGCTGAGGAGACTGTCCCGTTAAAAATATGGGTGCGGAGGGAAACAATACGATGAACAAGAAGTCTGTACGTGATGTAGAAGTAAACGGCAAGCGCGTATTCGTGCGCGTTGATTTTAACGTGCCATTGGAAGACGGCAAAATTACCGACGATACACGGATCCGTGAAACGCTGCCAACGATCAACTACCTGATCGAGCATGGCGCGAAAGTGATTCTGGCCAGCCACATGGGACGCCCGAAAGGCGAAGTGGTAGAATCCATGCGTCTGACACCTGCGGCAGAGCGCCTGTCCGAGCTGCTCGGCAAACCGGTTGCCAAGGCTGACGAAGCAGTTGGCGACGCGGTCAAAGCGCAAGTGGAGAAGCTGAACAACGGCGACGTGCTGCTGCTTGAAAATGTCCGCTTTTACCCTGGCGAAGAGAAAAACGATCCGGAACTTGCGAAGCAGTTCGCTGAGCTGGCTGACCTGTTCGTAAACGACGCGTTCGGCGCCGCTCACCGTGCGCATGCTTCGACCGAAGGTATCGCCCATTACCTGCCGGCTGTTTCCGGCCTGCTGATGGAGAAGGAACTTTCCGTACTCGGTAAAGCACTGTCCAATCCGGAGCGTCCTTTCACAGCGATCATCGGCGGTTCCAAAGTTAAGGATAAAATCGACGTGATCGACAACCTGCTGAACATCGCGGATAACGTACTGATCGGCGGCGGCCTGTCCTATACGTTCATGAAGGCACAGGGCTATGAAATCGGTCTGTCTTTGTGCGATAATGAAAAACTGGATGTCGCGCTCGGATTTATCCAAAAAGCGAAGGATCTCGGCAAAAACTTCCTGCTTCCGGTCGACATCGTCATCGCGGACGATTTCAGCGCCAATGCGAATGTGGACATCGTAGAAGTCGGTAACATCCCAGAGAAATGGGAAGGCGTGGACATCGGACCGAAAACTCGTGCCAAGTATGCGGAGATCATCAAGAACTCCAAGCTCGTGGTATGGAACGGACCGATGGGCGTATTTGAAATCGATCCTTTCTCCAACGGTACACGTGAAGTGGCAGAAGCCTGCGCCCAAACCGAAGGCTACACCATCATCGGCGGCGGCGACTCGGCGGCAGCGGCAGAGAAATTCCATCTGGCTGACAAAATGGATCACATCTCGACTGGCGGCGGCGCATCCCTCGAGTTCATGGAAGGCAAGGCTCTCCCTGGCGTCGTGGCACTGAACGACAAGTAAGCAAGAAGCGCCGAAAGAGCGCGGAACGTACGGACCCGTAAGGACAAAAAAGGAGTGAAAAGTGTGAGAACACCTATCATCGCCGGCAACTGGAAAATGTTCAAAACCGTTCCGGAAGCCAAAACGTTTATCGAAGAAGTCAAAGGCAAAGCTGAAGTTGAAGGCGTGGAGAGCGTCATCTGCGCTCCGTTCACGAACCTTCCCGCTTTGGTGGAAGCCGTGAAAGGCACATCGATCAAAATCGGTGCGCAAAACCTGCATTTTGAAGATAACGGTGCGTTCACCGGGGAAATCAGCGGCGTGATGCTGAAAGACCTTGGCGTAGACTACGTCATCATCGGCCATTCCGAGCGTCGGCAATATTTTGCCGAAACCGACGAGACCGTAAACAAAAAGGTTCAAGCGGCTTTCCGTCATGACCTGACTCCAATCGTGTGCGTCGGCGAGAAGCTGGAAGAGCGCGAAGCCGGCCAAACGAAAGACGTCTGCAAAGTGCAGACGGAAGCAGCGTTCCAAGGCTTGTCCGCAGAACAGGCGGCTCAAGTCGTTATCGCTTACGAGCCAATCTGGGCAATCGGAACCGGCAAGTCCTCGACTGCGCAGGACGCTAACGAAGTGATCTCTTATATCCGCAGCCTGGTTGAAGGCCTGTATGGCAAAGAGGCAGCGGATCAGGTTCGTATCCAATACGGCGGCAGCGTGAAGCCGGAAAACGTTAAAGAATACATGGGCCAAAGCGACATCGACGGCGCGCTTGTTGGCGGTGCCAGCCTGCAGCCGGCTTCGTTCATCCAGCTCGTTGAGGGGGCGAAGTAAGATGACCGCACCTAGACCCGTAGCACTGATCATCATGGACGGATTCGGGCTGCGCAGCACGGACGAAGGCAACGCAGTAGCGCAGGCCAAGAAACCGAACTACGACCGATTGATGGCGAAGTATCCGAACACGACGCTGACCGCTTCCGGCGAAGCGGTAGGTCTGCCGGAAGGGCAAATGGGCAACTCCGAAGTCGGCCATTTGAACATCGGCGCAGGCCGCATCGTGTACCAGGATTTGACCCGGATTTCGAAATCGATTCGCGAAGGGGAGTTTTTCAACAATCCGACGCTGGTCGAAGCGGTGCAAGCTGCAAAGAATAACAACAAGAAGCTCCATCTGTACGGCCTCTTGTCCGACGGCGGGGTACATAGCCATATCGAGCATATGTTTGCTATGCTGGACCTTGCGAAAAAAGAAGGACTGGATGAGGTTTACATCCATGCCTTCCTGGACGGACGCGACGTAGCTCCGGATTCCGGCAAGAAGTTCATCCAGGATCTGCAAGCCAAGATCAAGGAAGTTGGCATCGGCAAAATCGCCACGGTACAAGGCCGTTACTATGCGATGGACCGCGATAAGCGCTGGGAACGCGTAGAGAAGTCCTACCGTGCTATCGTATACGGGGATGGACCGAAATACACTGATCCGCTGGTTGCCGTAACGGAATCCTACAACAAGTCGGTATTCGACGAGTTTGTGGAGCCGACCGTCATCGTTGACGAGCAGGGCAATCCGGTATCGCTGGTGGAAAGCGGAGACTCCGTTGTCTTCCTGAACTTCCGCCCGGACCGTGCGATCCAGCTGTCCCAGGTGTTCACGAACAAGGACTTCCGCGGATTCGACCGCGGGCCGAAGTTCCCGGAAAACCTCCATTTCGTCTGCCTGACGCTGTTCAGCGAAACGGTGGAAGGCTACGTAGCCTACGAGCCGAAGAACCTGGACAACACGCTGGGCGAAGTGCTGGTGCAGAATAACAAGAAGCAGCTGCGCATTGCCGAAACGGAAAAATATCCGCACGTTACCTTCTTCTTCAGCGGCGGACGCGACGTCGAGCTGCCTGGAGAAACGCGCATTCTGATCAATTCGCCGAAGGTCGCCACTTATGACCTGAAGCCGGAAATGAGCGCTTATGAAGTGGCGGACGCCTGCGTGAAGGAAATCGAAGCCGAGAAGCATGATGCGATCATTCTGAACTTTGCCAACCCGGATATGGTCGGACACTCCGGTATGCTGGAACCGACGATCAAAGCGGTTGAAGTCACCGACGAGTGCATGGGCAAAGTAGTGGACGCCGTTATTGCCAAAGGCGGGGTAGCGATTATTATCGCTGACCACGGAAACGCCGACATGGTATTTGACGAAGCAGGACGCCCATTCACTGCTCATACGACGAACCCGGTGCCGTTTATTTTGACCGATGAGAACGTAACGCTGCGCGAAGGCGGCATTCTGGCCGACGTGGCGCCGACGATTCTTGATCTGATGCAGCTTCCGAAGCCTGCCGAAATGACCGGCGAATCGATGATCGCAACCCGTAAATAAGCGGAAAATTCGATTCCGGTGATCCGATACGTTATAATGGCTGTAGAAGCTGACAAGCAATATAGAATGAACTCAAGAAGTTCGTGTTGCAGGGCTTGGACAAGGCCGTTACAACAGGGTTCTCCATTCGAGACTTGAGTTCAATCTATATCATGTGGTCTGAATAACCAATTACGAATGTGGAAAAGGAGATTAGCACAAAATGACTATTATTTCTGATGTGTACGCACGCGAAGTCCTCGACTCCCGCGGTAACCCTACGGTTGAAGTTGAAGTATATCTGGAATCCGGCGGCCATGGCCGCGCCATCGTACCATCCGGCGCATCCACAGGCGCTCACGAAGCTGTAGAGCTTCGCGACGGCGACAAAGACCGTTACCTCGGTAAAGGCGTTCTGAACGCGGTGAAGAACGTGAACGAAATCATCGCTCCTGAAGTTATCGGCATGGACGCGCTCGACCAGCTCGGCATCGACAAGCTGATGATCAAACTGGACGGAACACCTAACAAAGGCAAGCTGGGTGCTAACGCCATCCTGGCTGTATCCATGGCCGTAGCCCGCGCGGCTGCTGACGCTCTGGACCTTCCGCTGTACGTATACCTCGGCGGATTCAATGCTAAACAACTGCCTGTACCAATGATGAACATCGTCAACGGCGGCGCTCATGCCGACAACAACGTGGACGTTCAAGAATTTATGGTACTGCCGGTTGGCGCTCCTACGTTCAAGGAAGCTCTCCGTACAGGTGCAGAAATCTTCCACAGCCTGAAATCCGTTCTGAAGGGCAAAGGCCTGAACACAGCGGTAGGCGACGAAGGCGGCTTTGCTCCGAACTTCACGTCCAACGAAGACGCATTGTCCTCCATTATGGAAGCTATCGAAAAAGCTGGCTACAAGCCAGGCGTTGACGTATTCCTCGGTATGGACGTCGCTTCCACTGAATTCTACAAAGATGGCAAGTACCATCTTGAAGGCGAAGGCAAATCCTACACATCCAGTGAATTCGTTGAGCTGCTCGCTTCCTGGGTCGACAAATACCCGATCATCACGATCGAAGACGGCTGCTCCGAAGACGACTGGGAAGGTTGGAAACTCCTTACCGCGAAACTCGGCGACAAGATCCAGCTCGTTGGCGACGACTTGTTCGTAACGAACACCGAGCGTCTTGAGAAAGGTATCGAAGAAGGCATCGGCAACTCCATCCTGATCAAAGTAAACCAAATCGGTACGCTGACAGAAACGTTTGATGCGATCGAAATGGCGAAACGCGCAGGATACACAGCAGTTGTCTCCCACCGTTCCGGTGAGTCCGAAGACAGCACGATCGCTGACATTGCCGTGGCAACGAATGCCGGCCAAATCAAAACCGGTGCTCCGTCCCGTACGGACCGTATTGCGAAGTACAACCAATTGCTCCGCATCGAGGACGAATTGGGCGAACTGGCGCAGTACAACGGCCTGAAGTCGTTCTACAACCTGAAAAAATAAGGCTGCACAGCCTTAAGCAAAGAGCGTTCCGGGTAACTCCGGGGCGCTCTTTTTTATTTAAAATTTCAGTGGCGTTGAACGATTCAATCATCGCAAGTAAAAATTCCGCTAAACTCGGTCTGTCTTTTTTAAAGTTGCGTCTTATGGCGTTATTTATTTCAAGATGGAACTGCCCAGCAAAGTGATGAAAGATCGATGACTAGGATTTTAAACGGTCATGCGTCTGGGGGGCCACCCTGAGCTTGTGATTGATGCCCTAAACGGCGGTGCAGTGCGGGTTTAGCTTGTGTTCGCAAATAGGCTATGGTACAATAAGAATGCTGTTTGTGCACGCTGGGCTGCAGTCTAAGTCCGGCCATAACGGAATTGAAATTTTGACATTCATATAATTGAGATGTTAAGCCATTGGGAGGTGGAACAAATGGAAATCTTGTTGAAGGTGCTGCTCGTGATTTTCTCCATCGCGTTGATCGCGATTGTTCTTTTGCAAAAAGGGAAAAGCGCGGGTCTTTCCGGGGCCATCTCCGGTGGCGCGGAACATCTATTCGGTAAAACGAAAGCACGCGGCATGGATCTCGTGCTGCAGCGCGTGACGGTTGTCGTCGCGGCATGCTTTTTTATCCTGGCCATTGTGGTGGCAGTCGTCGTCAAGTAAAGAATAGCAGCACACCAAAACCTCCGCTCTTTTTCGATTGGAAGATGAGCGGAGGTTTTTTAGGTTGATTAAGGCTTACGGGCAGGGATGCAACCGATTAAATTCGTGTATACTAGGGTATGTGTATATTACTGGACAAATACAACAAACGAACGATTACATAGTCACTTGCGGAAGGCATTCCTGCAAGTCACCTGAGGTGATGAAACGATGATTACGGAACAGATGATACTTGATTTGATGCAGGATCCCGAATATAAACCGATGACGTATCAGGAACTGGAACAGCATTTCGCGATTGACGATGCGCTGGATTTCAAGGATTTTCTGAAAACGCTGAACGCGATGGAGGAGGCAGGGACCGTCGTGCGGACCCGGTCGGAACGGTACGGCGTGCCGGAACGGCTGGACCTCCTGAAGGGCCGTCTGCAGGCCCATGCGAAGGGTTTTGCATTCCTGATCCCGGAAGACCGGGAGCATCCGGATGTATATATTGGAGCCAATGATATGAAGAGCGCCATGAACGGGGATACCGTTCTGGTGCGGGTTACGGCCAAGAGCCCGGCAGGCGGCAAGCTAGAAGGGGAAGTGGTGCGGATCGTCAACCGGGCCATTACCCAGATCGTCGGGGTCTTCCAAGGACATGAAGCGTACGGCTTTGTGCTGCCTGACGATAAACGGATCAACCGGGATATTTTTATTCCGAAGGATGCCTTTAACGGGGCGGTCGACGGCGAGAAGGTCGTCGTCAAAATCGTCAATTATCCGGAGGGCCGATCCGCCGCGGAAGGCGAAGTGGTCGAGATTCTCGGGCATAAGGATGATCCGGGGGTCGATATCCTGTCCATTATCCGCAAGCATCAGCTGCCGGAAGCTTTTCCGGAAGAGGTGATGGCAGAGGCGGAGCAAGCGCCGGAATCGATCACCGAAGAGGAAATCGTCCAGCAGGGACGGCGCGACCTTCGCGGCAAAACGATCGTCACGATTGACGGAGAGGACGCGAAAGACCTCGATGACGCAGTAAACGTGGAGCGTCTGCCGAACGGCAACTTCCTTCTGGGCGTTCATATCGCCGACGTCAGCTACTATGTCCGCGAGAACTCGGAGCTCGATAAAGAGGCATACAACCGCGGATGCAGCGTCTATTTGGTGGACCGGGTCATCCCGATGCTGCCGCACCGCCTGTCCAACGGCATCTGCTCGCTGAATCCACAGGTGGACCGCCTCACGATGTCCTGCGAAATGGAATTCGACGAGCATATGAAGCTCGTGAGGCATGACATTTTTACGAGCGTGATCAAGACGAAGGAACGGATGACGTACAACAACGTCCGGAAGATCCTCAACGACGAGGATCCGGAAGTGACGGAGCGGTACAGCTATCTGGTCGACACCTTCAAGCTGATGAAGGAGCTGGCGCTGCGCCTGCGGGCGAGACGGATGAACCGCGGTGCGGTGGACTTCGACTTCGTGGAGTCCAAGGTGATCGTCGATGAGAACGGCAAGCCTGTCGATATCGTGAAGCGCGAGCGCTCGATCGCCGAGCAGATCATCGAGGAGTTCATGCTGGCGGCCAACGAAACAGTGGCCGAGCACTTCTACTGGATGAAGGTTCCTTTTCTGTACCGGATTCACGAAAATCCGGATCCGGAGAAGCTCCAGACGTTCATGGCGTTTGCGGCCAACTTCGGTCACCATGTGAAGGGCCGGGGCAACTCCGTGCATCCACGGGCGCTCCAGAGCCTGCTGGAGGACATCCAGGGCACGAAGGAGCAGAAGGTCATCAGCACGGTCATGCTGCGCTCGATGAAGCAGGCGAAATACGACGCGGAAATGTCCGGACACTTTGGACTGGCCGCCGAATATTATTCGCACTTTACGTCTCCGATCCGCCGCTATCCGGACCTGGTCATTCACCGGGTGATCCGGGAAGTGCTGGAGAACAAGGGCGTCCTGCCGGAGAACCGGCTGGAGTACCTGGCTTCCCGGATGGCAGACATCGCCCAGCAGTCCTCCGAGCGTGAGCGTGTGGCGGTGGATGCGGAGCGCGACACGGACCAGCTGAAGAAGGCCGAATACATGCTCGACAAGGTCGGCGAGGAATTCGAAGGCATCATCAGCAGCGTGACGAGCTTCGGCATGTTCATCGAGCTCGAGAACACGGTCGAGGGCCTGATCCGGCTGAGCGCGCTGACGGACGATTACTATCATTTCGATGAGGCCTCCATGGCCCTCATCGGGGAGCGCACGTCACGCGTGTTCCGGATCGGCGACGAAGTGAAGATCCGCGTCGAGCGCGTGAACATGGACGATCACACCATCGACTTCGAGATGGTGGACATGAAGCCGCGCAGCGAAGGCCGGCGCGGCGGAAGCTTTGGCGGCCGTGGTGGCGGCCGCGTGGGCAGAGGCGCCGCCATCCGTGAAGGCGGCGAGAATGGCCGCGGCGGGCGCGGTGCGGCCCGTGGCGGCGGCAAGGGCGCGCGGCCGGGCAACAGCGCCCGCGAGGGCGGCGCCGGCGCAGCGCAGCAGGGCGCCGCGCGGGAAGGCGGCCGCAGCGGCGATGCCAAGCGGCCGGTGAGCTTCGGCTTCGGCTCCGGCAAGGGCGGCTACGGCGCCCCGGCGCCTGGCGGAAGCCAGAGCGGCAGCCAGAGCGGCAGCAAGCCGTCCAGCGGCCGCAAGAAGAAAACGTCGCGCAGCGGTATTTTTGTCGGGGACGGGGCGGCAGCCGCCCGCGAGGACAATGCCGGCAGCGGCGAGAGCGTCGTCCGCAAGCGCAAGAAGAAGGGTGCGGCCAAGAATGGCACAGCCGCCTTCGTGCGCAAGAAGAAAAAGTAGAAGGGTTCCTGGGCAGTCTCTTTTAAATCAGGCTTCGCCTGAAATGGGCGCCACACCGTGCGCCTTTTCGCCGAAATCTTGATTTTGCCCAGCCCAGTTGATACAATGGATTTCTGGTGTACCGGCCGGGTTTGCGGCCTCTAGACGCTCTCGTTAGAGCGCTTGAGCTGCTTCCCCTTGTGCTGTATACTGGAAGTCCATTGCTGTTATAGCAAGTGTGGGAGGAGTGATAGCATGGGTGGTAAGAAGAGTGACGGGAAGGTCCTGGCCCAGAACAAAAAAGCTTCCCATGATTACTTCATCGAGGATACGTACGAAGCCGGCATGGTGCTGACCGGGACCGAGATCAAGTCGATCCGGAACGGACGGGCCAATATCGGGGATGCGTTTGCAACGATCCGCAATGGGGAAATTCATATTCATAACATGCATATCAGCCCGTTTGAGCAGGGCAACCGCTATAATCCGACGGATCCGACGCGGACCCGCAAGCTGCTGATGCACAAGGAACAGATCCACAAGCTGCTGGGACAGACTAAGCAGGAAGGTTATACGATTGTTCCGCTTAAGGTGTATATCCGCAACGGCTATGCGAAGCTGCTGCTTGGCCTTGGCCGCGGTAAGAAGCAGTATGACAAGCGGGAATCGGCCGCCAAACGCGACGCGCAGCGCGACATTCAGCGGGCACTCCGCGAGAAGCAGAAGATCGCGCGTTAATTTGGGGTTAAGTGAAGTTACAGGCAAGTTTCACCTGCGTTTCCTTCAACCTCTGTGTCATTTTGGCCGGAATGTGTGATATACTATGTATGTAAGAGGTTATGGCTTGACCGGCCTTTTACGTGATAATTGCTTCTGATCATCCTTTCTTCATGGAGGGGAAGGATGCTGGATAGATTGCTTCTTATGCTTCAACGGTTCTAATCTAATCCAATAGAAGCCCTTTTTAATAAGGGGGCGTTCTTGGATTCGACGGGGATAGTTCGAGCATGAGTAGCGGGTAGTGGGGACGCGTCCACTTCATCAACGCTAAAGCCAATAATAACTGGCAAACAACAAACTTCTTACGCTGTAGCAGCTTAATAACCTGCACACGTGCTCTCGCTCTGCATCGCCCATGTGCCGGGATGAGGGCTCAACTTTAGTGGGATACGCTGTCTAGTCTCCGCCTGGGGCTAGCTGAAGAAGACAAACAGGCTGACCCTATCGGGATCCGGTGACGGGGAGCCTGGTAGGGTGACATCAAAACTGTCACTACACCCGTAGAAGCTTATGTGGCGTTATCTTCGGACAGGGGTTCGACTCCCCTCGCCTCCATAACGAGTATCGGAAAAGCGGCCCGTAATGGGTCGCTTTTTTGCATCTCTGTATTTATTAGGATGGCTCACCCAATGTCTCTTAATCAATATTTTTCTCCACTTTAATTGTGGTTTACTTAGTAACTACCCGGGGAAGATTATACAGTGTCATACTGCAGATAAGTTGAGTTCCAATAAAATGGAAGCAAAATTCAAAAAAACTTGTTATTCAACTCCAGTTGTGTTATAGTTAATTTATTGGAATTTCGACCTGAGATCACATATTGTAGAGGGTTAGATTTTGATGATGTAACCTTGTACAATATGTGATTTTTTTTGGAAACTTGAAGATCATGTAAAAAATAGAATTATGGAGGTAATGAACTATGCAACAAGGAACAGTAAAATGGTTTAATGCAGACAAAGGTTTTGGTTTTATCGAGGTTGAAGGCGGAGACGACGTATTTGTACACTTCAGTGCAATCGTGAGCGACGGCTTCAAATCGTTGGATGAAGGTCAAAAAGTTGAATTTAATGTAGTACAAGGCAACCGTGGCCCACAGGCCGAGAATGTTGTAAAACTGTAAGTTTGTAATCAGAAAGGTCCCGCACATCGTGTCGGGGCCTTTTTTACTTAGGACTCCAGGGGAGAAAGAGGGATGCTGCTTGTACTATTCACGGAAAAGACTGATGATCGATCTTCCTGAGGAAATGACAACGATATGGTCGTGCACCAATGAAAAGTGCAATGGATGGATGAGGGATAACTTTGTTTTTCTGATCCAACCGATTTGTGGCCAATGTAACTCCTTCATGGAGAAAAGTGAGAAAATGCTGCCTATTTTAGCCAATACAAGCCCAAATCAGACAAAGCATTAAATAAAGCGAGACCAAGCAATTCATCACGTTGGTCACCATCTATACGCGGAAAAAAGATGGCGCTATGTTCCGACAGGGGGTCGGCTCCCCCTCGTCGATCACGTAAATGAAATCCACAACCTCATGAGGTTGTGGATTTTGCATTTCAGACGAGCCTATTTCAAATCAAACCCTTTGCTCTTCACATACTCCGTATACCCGCCCAGCGGCAAATCCCGATCCAGCTTTGAGATGAATTTCCCGGACCAGCTGACCTTCTGCTTGTTGTTGGTTCGAGCGCCATAATACTCTTCTATTTCCCGGTCATACTTATCGACTTGTACCTTAAGATCACGATCATACTGGTTTTCAAAAAATACGGCGGACCGTGGCAGGCGCGGCTTTTGTTCTGGGAATTCATCGGGGACGCCTACCGCAAGACCGACCAAAGGAATGACAAAGTCCGGAAGGTCCAGCCATTCGTCCAGCTCAGGCAGAGCACTGTTAATCCCGCCGATAATAACGGCCCCGAGACCCATCGATTGAGCCGCCAAGTTGGCGTTTTGCAGAGCAAGTGCGGCACTTAGTACACTGGTTTGGTAAAAATAGGAGTAGTTCAGATTGCGGCTCATTTTGTCCTGGTAGTCCGGGCCGGCAGCCAGCATCATGCGGTGAAAATCGGCGCAAAAGATAAAAAAGTACCCGCATTCATCAATCCATGGATTTTCCGAATGCAACGCGATTTTCTTGCGCAATTCCCGATCCGTGACGCCGATGATCGAGAACGGCTGCATATGCGCCGAGGTTGGCGCCATTTGTGCCGCGTCGACGATGGCTTCGATTTGCTCACCGGTTAACGGCGTATTTGTAAACTTGCGGATGGAGCGATGCTGGCGGATCAATTGAATGACCTCATTCATAAAAATTCCCTCCAAATCAATGTGATGTGATTTCTACAGAAGCTGCATGAAGACCACGTTCCAATCAAATGGTTTCCATGGAAACCACAATAACAAGGAAATGATACTTTGTCAAATGGTTTCTGTGGAAACCATGATATAATGAAAAGAAAAAAGGTAGGCTTGCCTTATGCCTGATATGAATGATGATTTGCTTCAGCTCAAAAACCGCATCGAAAAATCCATATACCAGATCCTCGTCAGCGAAGCCGAGGATGACAGCGACCGGCTCTGGCTCATGGAGCGCATTTCCGACGACCGGCTGAAAAAGCTGCTGCCCCGTCTATCCGTCTCAAGCCTGCACGTTCTGGACGTCATCTATGTGAATGATGGCATTAAAGGGATCGATATCGCCCGCGAGATGGGTTTAACAAAAGGCGCCGTCTCCAAAATCACCCGCAAATTGCTGGAGCAGGACCTGATACGAAAAAACCAGCTGCCGGACAACCTGAAAGAAATTTATTACTCTGTGACACCACTTGGCGCCGAACTGGCTGAGCTGCACCGGGTTTTTCACAAGGAGAAGGATCATAAAGCGATGGAACTGTTGGCTAGTTTCGACGAGGCATCGCTGGAAATCGTGGCAGACTTTCTGGAGAAGCTGGCCCGTCTGCGGTAGATGGCGTAATTCAAAGCTGGCAGGGAGTGGCTGTCGTTGAGCGTATCGATCAGTATTTTCCGAGGATTATAACTTTAAGCCGCCACGGATCGCTTCCAACTAAAAACCCAGCCTTTGGGGGCTGGGTCTATTTGTGTGCAACGTTTATATACAAAGAAGAAGTAAATCTATAATTGGCATTCTCATCCGTTTGATGAACACTAAAAAAATATTTAACTCTGTATAAAATAATACCTTGTCGTGCCATCCCGGACAGAGCATACTTTTGGCAATGCAAGCAAAGGCGCGGGACATATACAACAAAACCGTAGCGCCGTGGTATGATAACCTTAACCATACCAAATTGGAAATAAAAGGGTTATTTTTCTCCTACGACAGGAAGGAATTACAGCTTATGAAAAGGCAATTGTCAGGTCTGATCGCAATGGTGCTGGTTTTTACCGTCGCTACCTCGATCTTTATTTATGAGTGGCTTCACCCAAATGTCAACTACCCGGAGGCGCGGGAAGGCGTGCTGGACGCCAGAGACTGGGACTTTTCGCAGCAGGGGATCATTCCGCTTCGAGGGGAATGGGAATTTTACAAGGACCAACTGCTAACGCCCCAGGACTTCGCTGATCAGGGAGCGGACCAGCAAACGGAGCGTCGTTTTCTCCAGGTACCCGGAGGATGGAAGGGGAAAGTATCGGACGATGGGTACGGCACGGGAACGTACCGGCTGCGCCTGCTGGTAAGCGACCTTGGCGATTACAGCCTTCGGGCTAAAAAGATTCGGATGTCGAGCCACATTTACATGGACGGGCAAGAGCTTGGCGGTACCGGACAAACCGCCTTGTCTGCCACCGGCTTTGTGCCCAGCAATTTTCCGTTCTTCGGAACAGTTGAAGTGAAGGACCAAACGATCGAAGTTATCATCCAGGTGGCGAGCTACAACAATGTGCAAGGCGGACTTGTGCAGGCTCCTGAATTTGGACGGACAGCCGATGTGCTGACCCGCCGGGACAACGCCCGTATGGCCGATGTGATCGTCATTACGACACTTCTGGTTTTTGGTATTTACTTTGCGGGCATGTTTAGACAGTGGCGGCGGGAGCCGTATCTGATTTTCTTCAGCTTGTTCTGTTGGGCGCTGGGGATTTTTTTCAGCATCGATAACGAAATCGTTATGGCGAACCTGGTTCCTTCCATGTCCTATCTTTTGCTGCAGAAGCTGTTGTTCATCCTTCCTTACTTGGCCATTTTGTTCTTCATTCACTATGTGCGCCTTTATCTAAGTGACAGGAGCGGGCACTGGTTCAAGGGATTTCGCTGGGTTTCCTACGTATATCTGGCTCTGCTCAGCCTGCTCCCGAATGATCGTCTGCTGGTTCTGCTGTGGCCCGGTGTTTTATTGCAGGTTGTGGCTTTCGGTTTCATTTTCACCTCAATTTTTCGCAATCGCCATCATGGGGTGCGGATCTATTATATTTTGCTCGGCGCCTTCTTTTTGATCATTAGTTGGATCTTTGCCCAGACCCGTTATCAGCTGGCGCTGGATAGTCCCTATTACATTATCGTCACGCTGCTGCTGGTCGTGCTGTCGCAATCGTTCCTCATGACGGATCGGATTCGCGGAGCTTTCCTGCGGAGTGAACGTTTGGCTCAGCAGCTGCTGGTCCATGACCGGCAAAAGGATGAATTTTTGGCGAAAACATCACATGAGCTGCGTACGCCCTTGCACGGCATCATCAATCTGTCGGAGACGCTGCTGGAAAACAAGACGACACCGCTTGCAGCGGAGCACCGTGAGAACATCAGGCTGCTGCATCTGATCGGGCGGCGGCTTGCCGGACTGGTTAATGACATCCTTGATATGAACCGGATTCGGTACGGTCAGCTCGATGTGCAGCCGAAGCCGGTCGATCTGTACGTGTCGACTCGCTTTGTCATGGAAACGTTGTCGATTGCGCCCATCAAGAATGGCGTCCGGCTTGCGGACGAGCTGCCTCCCGCGCTCCCCCTTGTCCTGGCAGATGAGAACCGGCTGCGGCAGATTTTGCACAATCTGCTCGAGAACGGATTAAAGTACACCGATAGGGGAACCGTCTCGATCTCGGCCGAAAGGCGGGGGGAGCTGCTGGCTGTTTCAGTAAGCGATACGGGGAGGGGGATCCCGGAAGAAGTCATGGACGATTTGTTTCAACCGTTCTTCCAGCATGACGAGGAAGGCTCCCATTCGCGTGATGGCATCGGGCTGGGGCTTAGCATTTCGAAGCAGCTGGTCGAGCTGCAGGGTGGTCAGATGCAGGTGGAATCCGAAGTGGGCCGGGGATCCCGGTTCACGTTTACATTGCCAATTGCCTGGAGCGGAGAGCATGAAGCGGCAGCGGCGGCGGAAAACGCCACAGCCCAAGCATATGCAGGGGATCGGCAGTACCCGGAGTACGGGAGAGGGAGATACACAGTACAACGAGATGACAAAGAATCTCCGCTGCCTCCCCAATCTACGCCAAGCGGACAGAAGGAGTTGTTCCATGTTCTCATCGTCGACGATGAGCCTTCCAACCTGAAGGTGGCCACGGACGCGATCGGCTCCATGGGACATGCCTATACAACGGCGGCCGGCGGGGCAGAGGCAATGGAGGCCCTTCGGCAAAGAAAACCCGATCTGGTGCTGCTCGACTTGATGATGCCCGGCGTATCGGGGCTCGACATTTGCCGGGAAATCCGCTCTCTGCACGGGCTGGCCGAGCTTCCGGTACTGATGCTGACCGCCTCGGGGCAGACACGCGATACTCTGGCGGCCTTTGCGGCGGGGGCAAACGACATTTTGCATAAGCCTTTTGAACTGGCGGAGCTTCGGGCCCGGGCACAGTCGCTGCTGGCGATGAAAAGCTCCTCTGAGCGCGCGGTGCGCCGGGAGATGGACTTCTTGCAGGCACAAATTCCCCCGCATTTTCTGTACAACAGCCTGAATGCCTTGGTTGGGCTTAGCTACAAAAATGTGGAGAAGCTGCGGGAAACGATTCACCATTTAACCACCTACCTGCGCGCCAAGTTTACGTTCGTTTTTCACGGAGATGAAGTTCCGCTGGAGCGGGAATTGGAGCTGGTTCGCGCTTATCTGGCGATTGAGCAGCTTCGATTCGGTCAACGGTTGGCCGTACGCTATACGATCGACGAGAACGCCCACTGCCTCCTGCCCCCGCTCACCCTTCAGCCTATTGTTGAAAATGCCGTCCGCCACGGGATCGGGCAAAAGCCCGAGGGAGGGACCGTGGACATCATCATTCGCCCTGCGGACAGGGGCGTCGAAATCATCGTCGAAGATGACGGGGCTGGAATGGATGAAGGTACGGTAAGATTGCTGGAGCAAGGAAAGGCTGGAGGAATCGGCATCGGCAATGTGAACCGGCGGCTGCAAATGAGGTACGGGCGAAGTCTGGAAATTCACAGCCGCCCGGGCAAAGGAACGAGAATAACGATTTTTTTGACGGAGGAGCGTTATGTGGAGAGCCATTCTGATTGACGATGAGGAGATCGCGCTTGACGTCATGGATATTATGCTGAATAGGGTTGGCGGGGTGAAGGTCGTCGGCAGATTTCAACTGGCTGGCGAAGCGCTGGCACAATGCGGCGCCCTTCAGCCGGATTTAATCTTTCTGGATATCGAGATGCCTGGGGTGAGCGGGCTCGATGCTGCAGGAGAGCTGGCTGCGAGCTGTCCGGATGCGGAAATCGTCTTTGTCACAGCCCATGATCAATATGCGATCGATGCATATGACACCGAAGCCATCGGATATTTGCTGAAACCCGTCGCGGAGGACAAGCTTGTTAGGGTATTGTCCCGCTATGCGAATCGGCAAGCTAAAAAGAAAAACCGTAGCAGCGATAATTCTGTCGTAGGGTCGCCGAGTGCCGCCGGTTCGGCAGCTGAGCCGGGAAACCGTGCGGAAGATAAGCCGGCACTGTCGCTCAAAGTGCTGGGCAGTATGGAACTGTATGCTCCGGACGGCCGGCTGTTGACATGGCGCACCAAGAAAACAAAGGAATTGTTCGCATTTCTCTGGCATCACCGGAGGCAGCCGGTTTACAAATACGCCATCCTGGAGTATTTATGGCCGGATGATCCGGCGGAGCGGGGGCAAAAGCTGCTGCATACCTCACTCTATTATTTGCGGAGCTTGTTTAAGTCGGTTGGATATGAAGCGGTTGTGAAGTACGGAGATGATCGGTACTGGATTGATGCGTCGTCTGTTCGCAGCGATCTGGAAGATCTGCTTGGGGGATTGGAGCAGGGAGTAGCTGGAGCCGGCATCAAGGACATCCTTCAGCTATATGCCGGCGACTATTTGGAGATGGAGTATTACGATTGGGCAAGCGCCTATCGGATCGAGCTTCGCACTACCCTGTTGTCAACGATGATTGCAGCCTTGGACCAGGCAGCGGATGAATCCCGCATGCTGATCCTCTGGAAGCTGATCGAAGTGGAGCCAAGCCAAGGGCACTATTATGATTTGTTGGCGGATGTGTTAAGCAGGGCTGGGGATCAGGCTGGCGTCCGCCGGGTGCATGCCATGAAGGAGCAGATGCGTTTAGACGAAGGTTAGAACGATAGAGTAATCGCTAAAAATGTCGAAAAACGGTCTTCAGACATGGGTCTGGAGGCCGTTTTTTGTCGTTTTTTGGGAGTAATGTTGTGAAAATGTTGAGAGCAGCTTGTTACAATGGGACGCAGAGCAGGAGACCTCATGACCATGAGGTCCTGTATTATACAAATTCAGAAAGAGGGGGTCAGAAATGAACGGACAGAAGAGGAACAACACCACTGGCAGGGCGGTCATATCCGTCGTTATAAGCCTGATCATGTTGTTCGGGGCGATTCTCCAACTATTGGTGGTGCCGGGACAAGCTTCCGCCGCCCCGGGAGTCGTATGGGAACCGATCGATGGAGGTGGGCTCAGGGCGGATGCGAGTGCAAACTCCAGCTCGAGGGACCCGAGCATCGCGACTTGGAACAACCATTTGTATGCTGCGTGGCCGCATCAAAAGGGCGGCTTCGGGCAACCGGAAATAAGAGTTATGCAGTGGGACGGCAGCGATTGGTCGCCGGCTGATGACGGGAGCGGTCTGAACTTTGGATCCAACAGCAGTGCAAGCAATCCTTCTCTTGCAGTATACAAAGGCTGTTTGTACGCCATCTGGTCGGAAAGGACTTCATCATCGGTCCCCCAGATTAGAGTCAAGAAAAATTGTGGAGACGGAGGCGGATGGGTTTCGACAAGCGGAAACGATCCGGTAAGCGGCAGCGGCAGAGGTGAAATGCCGGTGCTCCTCGTTTATCACGACGATTTGTATGCGACTTGGATAGGTACTTCGGACGGGAGTCCGGGCCGAAAAATTCAAGTGAAAAAATTTGACGGCAGCGTCTGGACCAACGAAGCGGTGGATATGACGTTCGTTCCTAACGGAACGGTATTTGGGCCGCGGCTCGAAGTCTATCAAGACGAGCTTTATTTAACGTGGAGCGAGCAAATGGTGGACAGCCCATATTACTCTTATATTCCTGTCATGAAAAGAACGGTCAACAGTGCAGGAAAGGTCACTTGGGCGAACGTATCGGGGAACTCGGGGATTACGAATACGACGACATCGGCAGGAAGCCCGGTTCTGCAAGCCTATAACGGGCTGCTATACGCGGTATGGAGGGATAACAATCCTGCGCAGTTGAAGGTAAGCAGCTTCGATGGAAGCACCTGGAGCCCTGTCGGCAGCGGGAATTTGGATAAACCGGAGGGGGTTCAATCGCAAAGCCCGAATTTATTTGTATACAATCAGAAGCTGGTTGCCGTTTGGAACGATGTGAAGTCGCAAGGGTTCCAGTGGAAACAACGGGTCGAGGAATACGACGGCACGAATTGGAGCTCGGCGGACCAGGGACTGGCGGGCACGAATCTCGGCAACGTTACTTCTTTTGCCACATTGAACAATGCAATGTATCTGGCCTGGTCCGACGTCTCGAAAATTTATGTGTCTGAGCGTCGGGAGCCGCCCGCGGCCCCTACAGGATTACAAGCCGTTGCAGGAAATAAGGAAGCGGAGCTTAGCTGGAATTTGGGGAGCGGGGTTGCGAATTACAAGATTTATCAAGGTACCGCCAGTGGGGTGTACCGCCCCGATCCGATCGCGACGGTAGATGGCACGACCGGTCATTATAAAGTTCAGGGGCTTGAGGGTGGAAAGACCTACTACTTCGTCGTGACGGCCGTTAACGGTAATGGGGAGAGCTCCTTCTCGGTGGAAGCGAGCGCACAGCTTACAAAGCAGCTGGCGACGGTGAGCTACGTGCCTGGAGATCACGGCACGATTAGCCGCACGAGCGAGCAGGTAGAGATCGGCGGGCATCCGGCATCGGTACCAACGGTTACGCCTGATGAGGGGTACCATTTTGCAGGATGGAGCAGCGATGGTGGCATTACGAAGTTCAGCAGTCAAGAGATAGCGGCTTCGACTGTGACGGCTGATGTGACGTATACCGCGTATTACACGGCGTTTGTCATGGGAGACGCGGATGGTGACGGCAAGGTGACGGCTGCGGACGCGCTTCTGTTAAGCAAATATATCAAAGGCAAAATTACGCTCACGCCGGAGCAATTGCAGGCGCTCGACATGAACGGCGACGGAAAATGGGACGATGAGGATGTCAAAGCGATTCTTGCCGTCTCCGTAGGAAAGGGGTGATTCTATGCGTTGGAAAAAATGGGTTTCGACAATGATGGTGGCTGTTATGCTTCTGCCTTTCGGAACGATGGGCTATGCCGAATCGGATACAGCTTCGAACTCGATGAGAGTAAGCAGTGAAGAGGGGGATGCCGGAGAGTCTGTGGACGTTTCGGTGTTTTTGACACCGGAGGACTTGATCAATCAATACGATATTTCGATCGGTTTCGATGCGGCTTCACTCGAACTGGTGCCTGGGAACGAAGTTACGGATGAATTGGATGTCCCTTCAAATGGGGGAAGCTTTGAAACGGATTTCTCCAGCAATGGGACAATCCAGGTAAAAGCCAATCCGGTTTTGATTATGGATGAGACAAAGGCGCTCACCCTTCATTTTAAAATCAAGGATTCTGTAGAGCCTGGTGATTTGGACCTGACCGTGCTCAAGCACGATCTCTACGAAGGTAATGAGATTGCCTCCACAACGGTGGAACCGGGCAAAATCACCGTAAAGGCAGCGAGTGCTAAACACACCGTGACGTTCGATTCACAGGGAGGCAGCGCGGTTGAGCCAGCTACCGGTGTGGTCAGCGGCACGATGATCAGCGAACCCCCGGCCCCGACAAAGGAGGGTTTTACCTTTGCAGGCTGGTACAAAGATACGCTTGGGACCGATGCGTGGAACTTTGCGACGGATGTGGTGACGTCCGATATGATGCTGTACGCGAAATGGATACCGGCCGCACAGGAGCAATATACAGTGACGTTCGACTCGCAGGGAGGCAGCGTAATTGAGCCTGCGACAGGCGTGGTCAGCGGCACGAAGATCGCCGAACCGCCGGCCCCGACGAAGGCAGGTTACACGTTCGAAGGCTGGTATAAGGATGCGGCTGGGACAGACGGGTGGAAATTCGCAGAGGATGCGGTAACGTCCGATGTAACGCTGTACGCGAAGTGGATGCGGCACGCGGTGCAGATTCAGATCGGCTCGGTGGACGGAACGCCGGGGTCTACGGTGGACGTACCGGTCACGGTGGCCGACTCCACCTATGGAATAGCAGCTTACGGCGTACAGCTTGATTTTGACACGGAGGGATTGGAGGTAACTCGCGTTACAGGAAATGCGGGAGATTACTTCGACTCCAATTACGATAACGACTCAGGCTGGCTCAAAACGGCATGGGTAGACAGCGATGCGGGCGATACGCCGATCAAGGCCGGAGATAAGCTGTTTACCGTGAGCTTCAAAATTAAGAGCGGGTCAGAGCTAGGCGTTAAGAAACTGACGGTGCAAACTGGAGAGCCGACGCTTTTCTCGATCTTGGATGCATTCGGGGCTGAGATGGACAAAACGTTAACCCCTGGCAAGGTAACGGTCAAAGAGGGACCGGTGCAGCACACCGTGACGTTCGATTCACAGGGAGGCAGTGCAGTTTCCAGCATCACCAATGTGGACAGCGGCACGATGATCAGCGCTCCGCCAGCGCCGACGAGAGCGGGCTACACATTCGCAGGATGGTATAAAGAGGCAGCGGGAATCAACGCTTGGAACTTCGCTGCGGATACGGTCACGTCCGATATGACGCTGTATGCGAAGTGGACGAGCAATGGTTCAAACGGTTCGAACAACTCGAACAATTCGAATAGCTCGGGTACGCCATCCATTCCAAGCACGACGACCCCTGAGAAGCCAGCCGGTCTCCAAGTCATTGTCGACGGAGTCGTGAAAGACCAAATTGCTGCTGGTTCGACCACTAAGGAGAACGGCAAATCGGTACTGACGGCGACAATCGACCCATCTAAGCTGGCTGATCAGCTCAAGCAGGCGGCAGATAAGTCCACTGTAGTTATTCCCGTAACCGCCAGTGTGGACAAGGTATCGGTGGTTCTGACAGGTGAAGCGGTGAAGAGTATGGAAAACAAGCAAGCGGTGTTGGAGATACAGACGCCAAGCGGTACCTACAAACTGCCTGCCGGGCAAATCGCCATCGACAAGGTTTCCTCTAAACTGGGCGTACAGCTCAAGCTTTCAGATATTGTCGTTCATGTGGAGATTACCAAGAGCGGTGAGGCTGTGGCGGTTCTTGCTGAAACTGCAGCGGCCCAAGGAAATTTTGAGGTTGCGGCTCCGCCTGTCGCTTTTGATGTAACGGCTTCCTACAATGGTAAAACAGTAAGCGTCGAGCAGTTCAGCAGCTACGTGGAGCGCGAAATTCCGCTTCCCGCCGGCGTTGATCCGAGCAAGGTGACAACGGCAGCTGTGCTGAACACGAACGGAAGCGTACGTCACGTCCCTACCTATATCACGACTCGTGATGGGAAGCATTATGCGGTCGTGAATAGTTTGACCAATAGCGACTACTTCCTGATCTGGAATGCAAAAACATTCGCGGATGTGGAAGGGCATTGGTCGAAGCAGGCCGTAAATGACATGGCTTCTCGTATGATTGTCAAAGGTAGCGATGAGAACCATTATAATCCCGATGCGGTTATAACACGTGCGGAGCTCGCAGCCATCGTGGTCCGGGCGTTAGGCTTGTCCGACAACGGCAGCGGCACCACGTTCAGCGATGTCAATTCTGCTGATTGGTATGCTGGCGCTGTAGCCAAGTCTGTGGAATACGGCTTGATCGAAGGCTACGACAACCGGACGTTTGCTCCGAACCGGACGATTACCCGGCAGGAAGCGTTGGTGATCATGTCCCGGGCGATGAAGCTGGCGGGTCTTGAAGCCGACGGAATCGATGCGGAGTCCCTGCTGTCTTCGTTTGCAGACCGGACAGCGGTCGCTTCCTGGGCAAAGCCAGCCATGGCCGCAGCCGTGAAGAACGGCCTCGTGGAAGGATCTGCAGGGGGCTTAAACCCGATCGGCAACCTGACCCGAGCTGAAACTGCGGCGATTGTACAGCGGTTTTTGATCAAGGCCAACCTTATCGATAGCCGGAACGCCAACTAGTTAAGCTGGCGAAAAGGCTTAAAAAAACCAGCCTCTCCTCCTTATCACTTGGAAGGGAAGGCTGGTTTTGTCTTTATGTTAATGCAGTGGCAGACCGATAATGTTTCGGCGAGGCCCCCTTCACCTTTTTAAACATTTTGGAGAAGAGCAGCGGGTCGGTATAGCCGACCGAGCGGGCGATATCGCCGATTGAAAGGTCTGTGTTTCCCAGCATTTTAGCCGCCATATCCATTCTGTAGCGAATCAGGTAATCCTGAATGCTTATGTTCATTTGCTGTTTGAATAACGAGCATAAATAGCTTCGATTAAGCCCAATCAGATGCGCGATGTCCTCAATAGTAATTTTTTGAGAAAAGTTCATTTCGATAAAATCGATCACTTGCTCCACGTAAACCTCAGCCCGGCTTTCCCTTTGAACGGTGGGCGTTTCCGGACCGGTTTCCACTAGCAGAGATAACATCAAATACAGCAGCCCCGTTAGTCTGGTTTCCCGGGCTTTATGGCTTTGTCTCGACTGGGCCATCAACTGCAAATACTGATGGATCCTATCATCCCGATCATAATGCAGAATTGGAGATGAAGGGGTTAGCCCTGCTTGCATAAGGAGGGGTTCAGCCAGCGTGCCGTTAAAACCAACCCAGCCGTATGACCAAGGGTTAACTTCGTCGGCTTGATAATAGGTAACGATATGGGGACAAATCAGAAACCCCTGTCCTTTGCGAAGGTGGTGCCTCACTCCCCCTACCTCAAAAATCCCCTCCCCTTTGAATATATAATGGAGCAAATAGTGAGTCCTTACGGCGGGCCCAAAATAATGACCGGATATACAATCCTCCATGCCAAACTGCGTCAGATGCAGCTCGGTATGCTGTTTACTTCGCGGCAGATACTCTAACACAAGCAAACCCCATCCCCTTAAAAATAGAATAGCTATATAGAATGAACTAAAGAAATAATTGTTATTAACCTCTATTAAACTTGTTCAATATACCTAGCATAATAACATAACTAGTGAGCACCATGCCATGTACGACCTATCGTATGATCATATATGATTTTTGTATATAAGCCTGTATTTCTGGAATCGTAGATCAATCCTAAAGCCATGTTTCAAAGATAGGTTGAATACAAAAATGCCGGAGCATTGCCCCGGATGGCGGAGATGTAATGGTTCATAGATACGGAAGTGGCACAAGCCAGATTTCTAGACCATGTTACGATGCATGAAGTACCGATGGGCAGGAATGAGGGGATGTTTACCAATGGGCGTAATCGTTCAAGAGCAAGCAGGGTTGTTTCATCTGCAGTCGTCCGGCATGAGCTATTTGATTCAGATCGTGGACGGTTATCCTGTACATGGATATTGGGGAGGGAGACTGAAGCATCGGGAAACGATGGGCGATCTCCTGATACACACTCCCGCGAGGGCCGGGCTTGACCGGCTGCCGCAGGAATACCCGCAGTACGGCAGCGGAGACTTCCGGAATCCGGCGTACCAGGCCGAACTGGAGGATGGGACGAGGATTACGGAGCTCAAGTACGACGGTTACCGGATCCTAAAGGGAAAGCCGCCATTAAGCGGACTCCCGGCCGTTTATACGGAGGACGAGTCCGAAGCAGAGACGCTCGAGCTGGTATTAAAAGATGCCTACTCGGGACTTAAGGTTGTCCTGCTTTATTCCATCTTCACGGATCGCAATGTGATCATTCGGTCAGCTCGTTTGACCAACGAAGGGGACAAGAAGCTTCGGCTTCGCCGTGCCCTTAGTGCCAGCGTCGATTTCTCCGGTCATAGCAATTTGGAGATGGTGCACCTTTCCGGGGCGTGGGCCCGGGAAGGAAATATGAAGCGAAGACCGCTTGAACAAGGCGAAACCCGGATCGACAGCAAAAGGGGCATGAGCAGCCACCAGTTTAACCCTTTTGCCGCTCTGGTCACACCGAAAACGACGGAACGACATGGGGAAGCATTTGGCTTTAGTCTGGTATACAGCGGCGGTTTTGAAGCAGGGGCGGAGGTAGATTCCTTCGGCTCCACAAGGTTTAGCATTGGCGTGAACTCTTTTGATTTCGCGTGGCAGCTGAATCCGGGGGAAAGTTTTCAAACTCCGGAAGCGGTCATGGTGTACTCCGCGCAAGGATTGGGAGAGATGTCGCGGACGTATCACCGCCTGTACCGGACCCGGCTGTGCCGTGGGAAATACCGGGACGAAGAACGGCCGATTCTGGTCAATAACTGGGAGGCCACTTATTTCGACTTCAATGCGGACAAGCTGGTTTCAATTGCGGAAGAGGGGGCCAAGCTGGGCATCGAGCTGTTTGTCTTGGATGACGGCTGGTTTGGCAAACGAGATGCGGACAATTCGTCGCTGGGGGATTGGTACGAGGACCGCCGGAAGCTGCCGGACGGACTGGCGGATGTCGCGGAGCGCATCAACCGGCTGGGCCTGAAATTCGGGCTTTGGTTCGAACCCGAGATGATTTCACCGGACAGCGAGCTGTACAGGAAGCATCCGGACTGGTGCCTTCACGTCCCGGGGCGGAGACGCAGCGAAGCAAGGTGGCAGCTGGTGCTGGACTACACGCGCCAGGAAGTGAGGGATTACATCTATGACTCGCTCTCTGCGATTTTCTCCACCGTGCCGGTTGCTTACGTGAAATGGGACATGAACCGCGCTTTGACGGAAATCGGATCAGCCGCCCTGCCGGCGGAGCGCCAAGCTGAGACTGCTCACCGCTATGTTCTTGGGCTGTACGAGCTGCTTGAGCGAATCACCACTGATTTTCCGCATATTTTGTTCGAGAGCTGCTCCAGCGGCGGTGGACGCTTTGATCCCGGCATGCTATATTACATGCCCCAAACCTGGACCAGCGATAATACCGATGCGGTGGAACGGCTGAAGATTCAGTACGGGACCAGCCTCGTCTACCCCGTAAGCGCCATCGGAGCGCATGTGTCGGCGGTTCCGAACCATCAGGTCGGACGGATCACACCGCTTGATTTTCGCGGCAATGTCGCCATGTCGGGAAATTTCGGGTATGAGCTGGATCTCACCAAATTTACCGATGACGAAAAGGAGACGGTCAAACGCCAAGTCGCCACCTACAAGCAGATTCGCGGCTTGGTGCAGCAAGGCGACTTGTACCGTCTGAAAAGTCCGTTCGAGGGGAACGAGTCGGCGTGGATGTTCGTTTCGGAGGATCAAAGGGCTGCCTTGGTCTACGCTTTTCAAGTGATGGCCGTGCCGAACGCACCCCAGCGGACCTTGCGCCTGGACGGACTTGACCCAGAACTGGAATACGAAGTGGAGCCCGGAACCGGCGGGGAGATTTCGATCTTTGGGGGAGACCGGCTGATGCAGCTCGGTTTGCCCCTTGCCTACGAGCATAAAGATTATCAAAGCCGATGGTTTAGACTGCGGGCCCTCAAGCCCGGCAAGGCGTAACCATTGATCTGAGCCCGAAAGAGCATCCATGGATGGAGTTTAAGCCCCTTTTTTAAGCGAAAAAGGGGCTTTTTGCGCGCAGCAGAGCAGATAACACGGGAGGTAGCGCCATGTTTTTTATCCGGATGATGAATGATATGAAAATAAGGAAGAAGCTGGCCGTTACGTTTATATCGGTGGCCGTTCTTCCCTTGCTGCTGTGCGGCCTGTTTTTGACCGGAAAGCTGCGCGAAATCGTTATTGAAAACGCTTTTGTGCAGGTCTCTACCAATGTGGAGCGTGTTCGGAAACGTACGGAAGAGCTGATCAAGGTTCCGCTGGACATTTCGAACCGGCTGATGAATGACAATCGAATGAAAAGGGTAGCCGGCCAGAAATACAACAGCTACGTTGAGGTCATTCAGGCTTACCGTGACTATACGGATATCCGCGACTACCTCCAGCTGTACAAGGAGATATCGGGGATCCGTGTGTATGCCGAGAATCCGGGGGCACTCGATAACTGGGAGTTTATCCAGCCGGACCGAACGGTCACGGCCCAGAATTGGTACCAAGAAGCCTTGGCGCAGAAGGGGCTGGTCGGCTGGAATCTGATTCAAGATGAACGAAAGGGCTCCGATGATCTAAGTTTGATTCGTTCGTTTCCTTTGGATGCTTCCGGACGAAAAGGGGTATTGGTCATCAATGTGGACAAGCGCCGGTTAAGCTCCATTCTGGAGCAGGAGTCGTTCCCGACCCTGATCGTGGATAACCGGAACCGGATCGTCGCGTCCAATGAAGCGGGAGCGTCAGGAAAGGCTCTGTCGGATATTTATGCCGATCCCAATATACTGTCTCTTCAGGAGGGAAGCTACAATGCGTCCATCAACGGGAAAGCGTCCAAGGTAGTCATCGCCAGTCTGCAACCGCAGGACAGTTGGAATGGCCTTCGCACGATTTCGATTTTTTCCGTTGCCGAGATCACCCGTGATGCCAATCAAGTCATCCGTTTCGGTGTGGTCGTCATTGCAGCCAGTCTGATTGCTGCCGCCCTGCTCATTTATGCCTCCGCATCCTTATTATCCAGAAGGCTCCTCCGGTTAAGCAGGCATATGTCCAAAGTCCGGTCGGGTTCATGGGAAACCTTTCTGCATATCGACGGGAAAGATGAAATTGGCCTGCTGTCCAAGCAATTTAATGCGCTGGTCAGAGAGGTGAACCACTTGTTCAATGAAGTCCAGGAAACGAACCGGCAGAAAAGCCTGGTGGAGAAAAGGCAAAACGAGATGAAATTTAAAATGCTGGCCAGCCAGATCAATCCCCATTTTCTCTTTAACTCGCTCGAATCGATCCGGATGGAGGCCCATATTCGAAAACAAGACGGCATCGCGGAGGCGGTGTGGCTGCTCAGCACGCTGCTGCGCAGCAGTTTGGAAACCGGCAGCGGCAAGATTCCGCTGGGCCAGGAGCTTGAGCGGGTGCGCTGCTATCTTGATATTCAAAAGTTCAGATATGAAGAACGCTTGCAGTATCGATTGACGGTTGATGCAGGCCGGGAAGGGATGCTGGTACCTCCATTGATTATCCAGCCTTTGGTGGAGAATGCCGTCGTTCATGGCCTGGATCACCGCGCGGAGGGAGTGTTTATTAGCGTGGAAGTGAAGGCATTCCAGAGGGGGGTTCAAGTCAAGGTGAGCGACAACGGTGCCGGCCTTTCGGCGGATCGTCTTCATCTCGTGCGGCAGGAGCTTGCATCACCGGCTGAGGACGAGGGGGAGCAGCGGATCGGCCTGCGCAACGTGAATGAACGGCTGGTCCTGCTGTACGGGGAATCCAGTGCTTTACGGATCGACAGCGAGCCTGGAGCCGGAACTTTGATCACATTTTTCATTCCAGGAGGTGATTCCCAATGATGAAGGTCATCATTGTGGATGATGAACCGAAGCTGCGCCAAGGCCTGCAAACCTTGATTCCGTGGGACAGTCTGGGTCTTACCGTGACGGCCACGGCGGCCAATGGTCAAGAAGCACTGGCCGTGATTGATCAGGAACGGCCGGATATCGCCATCGTCGATATTCGCATGCCGCTTATGGATGGATTGCAGCTGATGCAATCCGTATCATCCAGCGGACTTGAGCTGCAAGTGATCATACTGAGCGGTTATGCCGACTTCGAGTATGCCAAACAAGCGATTAAATACGGGGTAGCTGGGTATCTCCTCAAGCCGGTGGACATCAAAGAGATGATCCATACCTTAACGCGGGTCCGAGAGCGGATCGAAGAGGAACGCCTGAAGAAAGGGCCGCGCCAAATCGAGGGTGTAAACCAGGAATGGCTGCTCCAGAGCCTTCTCGTACCGCAGGATACTACCGAAGATCCCGCCAAGCTGCGAAGCATGGCACAAGCAGCCGGACTGCTGTGGAGCAGCTATGAAGTCGTGGCTGTATTCTTGCGCGGACCTGAAGCGACCCGCCCCGATGCACTGCAGCAGCTTGCGGATGCGCTGAAGCCTGACATCGAGCGCAGGGGTACCGGAGCGGTCACGGTTATACCCCCTTACGTCATCCTGCTTCTCCAAGAGCCGCTGCGCGGCAGGCAGCGAAGAGAGCAGTTGTACCGGTTGCTGCGGAACACTTTGGGGAATTTCCGGTTCGTTGCAGCCACCGGGGGAGTGGTGCCGGTACCGGAAGAGCTGAACATTTCCTTTATAAAAGCCCAGGATGCGTTAAAACAGGCTTTCTTCAGCGAGAAGGGCCGGCTGCTGGGTCCCCATCATTCGCGCTATCCTTTACCGGAATTCCCGCGTCTTCCCGGCGGCAGTCCGGAAGAAATAATGGAGGAATTCATCTCCCGCCTCTATTACAGTCTGGATGCGGGAAATCAGACGATGATCCGGCCATTGCTGGACGAGGCGGCGGCCTTTTTTGTCATGCAGGAGGCAAATGAAGGATTTGTCAAAGAATCGTTTTTCTATTTATCCAATGCCGTCATTCATAAGCTGACCGCGACTGCGGGTTCCCGCAAGGAATGGAAAGGGACAGAGGAAGCTTCGCGTTTTTTGAAGGGGATTTTCGAATATGAGCAGCTGGCGGATCTTTTGGAAGAAACAGACTCTTTTCTTCTAGCATTAGCAGAGGATGCGGAACCAGAGGGAAAGGAAAGAGAGCTGAAGATCATGATCAACATCATTCACCGGCATTATGCCGACAACTTGAAACTGGACACGCTGGCCGGGATGCTGAACTACAGTACGGCCTATTTAGGCCAGCTCTTTAAGAACAAAACAGGGGAGTATTTCAACACATACCTCGACAAGGTCCGGATCCGCAAAGCAAAGGAGCTGCTGGAGCAGGGCATGAAGGTATACGAAGTGGCGGAACGCGTCGGCTACACGAGCGTGAACTATTTTCACAGCAAATTTAAAAAATACGAGGGCCGTTCACCTTCCGACTTTAAAAATCCATAATTTGTGGATGATTTTTACCGAAATCCGTTGTATTTGCCGTTTCTCCCCGCTGATTTATGATGGAAGCCAGGAGAGGGGAGGAAACATGAAAACGATAACATTAAAGACGGAAAACGCATACAAACAGACGACGCGGACCCGAAAAAGTGCGTGGAAGGTATTGAAAAACCAAAAATATCTGTATTACATGTCCATTCCGTTCGTTCTTTGGGTCTTTGTTTTCCAGTACCTGCCTTTATGGGGCTGGACAATGGCCTTCCAAAAATATAGACCTGGCGTAAGCTTTTTTGAACAGAAGTGGGTAGGCTTGGAGCATTTCCGTACCTTGTTCCAGGATGACCATTTCTACCAGGTGCTTCGAAATACGCTGGCCATGAGCTTTATGGGCCTGATTGCAGGCTTTATTGTACCGGTCGTCTTCGCCATAATGCTTAACGAGGTTCGGCTTCAGGTGATGAAACGGTTCGTGCAGACGGTGTCTTATCTGCCGCACTTTGTTTCGTGGGTCGTTGCTGCAGGCATCGTTACCAAAATGCTGTCAACGGATGGGGGCGTTGTAAACAGTATACTCCTCAGCCTGAACATCATCGATCAGCCGATTCAGTTCATGGCCCAGGGTCATTGGTTTTGGTGGATCGTCACCAGCGCGGACATTTGGAAGGAAACCGGGTGGAACGCCATTATTTATCTGGCGGCCATTTCCGGCATTGGCCCTGAGCTCTATGAAGCTGCCCGTGTTGACGGTGCGAGCCGGCTAAGGCAAATGTGGCATATCACGCTGCCCGGGATCCGGCCGACAATCATCGTGCTTCTGATTATGTCCATCGGCCACCTGCTCGGCACAGGCTTCGAGAAACAGTTTCTGTTAGGCAATCACCTGGTCATCGATTACTCGGAAGTGCTTGACTTGTATGCGCTTAACTATGGTTTGGCCATGGGACGCTACTCCTTCGGGACGGCGATCAACATTTTCAACTCGGTGATCAGCCTGATCCTGTTGTTTGCGGCTAACGGTATTTTTAAGCGCTTCACCAACGAAAGCATTATGTAAGGAGGAAGACATGGGAACTGCCAATAGTACTGCGCCGGCCGGCCGCATGAAGAGCAAACTGAAGTCAAAATCACCGCAGGACCGGATTTTGGAAGCGATCGTGTATCTGTCCATGATCGTGGTGACCGTCCTGACGATTTACCCGTTCTTAAACGTGCTTGCGATCTCCTTCAACGATTCGGTGGATACCGTCAGAGGAGGGATTACGATTTGGCCAAGGCAATTTACGCTGAAAAATTACGATTTGATCTTTACTTACAGCGGCCTCATCACCGGATTCAAAATTTCCGTCCTGAGGACGGTCATTGGAACCATAGCGGGTCTGCTCAGCGGTTCAATGCTGGCTTACGCGCTGGCCCGCAGCGATTTCCAAGCAAGACGATGGATCTCCATGTTTCTGGCCATCACCATGTATGTCTCAGGCGGGATGATTCCGGGCTTTATCCTGTTGAAGGAACTGCATTTAATTAATACGTTTGCCGTTTACATTTTGCCGGGGCTCGTGAGCGCCTTTAACGTCTTCGTCATTCGTTCCTTCATTGACGGCCTGCCCTATGCGCTGCAGGAATCGGCGAAACTGGACGGCGCCAACGATTTTACGATTTACTGGCGAGTGATTCTTCCCCTTTGCAAGCCGGCGCTTGCGACCGTGGCGCTCTTTCTGGCGGTAGGGCAGTGGAATTCATGGTTTGACACCTATTTGTTCAATGGGTCCAACGAATCGTTGACGACCTTGCAGTATGAGCTGATGAAAATTTTGCAGAGCACGACAACGGGTACTACCAATTCCCAGGACGCTGCCAATATGGCTCAGCGCATGGCACAGGTATCGCCGGAATCCGTCAAAATGGCGATTACCATTATCGTGACGGTACCGATTCTGGTCGTCTATCCTTTCTTGCAGAAATATTTTGTGAAGGGTATGACGCTTGGAGCGGTCAAAAGTTAAAGACAGATGCTGGTGTGTCCAGGCCTCACCGCCTGTTCCATACAAATTCATCATTATTCATTATGACTTGGGGGGTTAAGCTTCATGAAGTCAGGTAAAAAGAGATGGGCGGCGTCTGTACTGGCGCTGACTTTGACGGCAACGCTCGCAGCGTGCGGTGGAAACGGCGGCTCGTCTGCAGCCGAGACAGAGGGAAGTGCTGCATCCGGAACGAAAAGTGATGACCTGAAGCCCATCACATTCACTTATTTTTCGGAAGATTCCAGCACGAACTGGAACAACATGAAAGACGAGGTCGGTAAGGTGATCACGGAGAAAACCGGGGTCACCCTGGATGCGGAGTTCGCTGTTGGCGACCCGGTACAGAAAATTTCATTGATTGCGGCCACCGGCAACTATCCGGATTTGATCGCAGCCAAAGCGGATGTCGGCAAACTTGTCGACGCCGGCGCCGTCATCGACCTCACCGATTTGATCGACAAGTACGCGCCGAACATCAAGAAAATGCTCGGAGACAAGCTTGTTCGGACGAAGTACAGCTTGGATGACCAGGCGATCTACGCGATCCCGACCTGGTCGGCTGTCGAGGAGAAGAAGTTTAAAGCCGACGGAGGCTTTGAGCTACAGCATCGCGTCGTCAAAGAAGCGGGATATCCGGAAATTCGCACAGTGAAGGATTTTGAAAAAGTCATTCAGGACTACATCACTAAGCATCCGACGGACGAAAACGGCAATAAAAATATCGGCTTGTCCCTGAATGCGGACGATTGGCATATGTACCAGGTGACCAACTTGGGATTCCAGACGACAGGAGGGCCGGATGACGGCGAGTATTACATCGATCAGGAAACACACCAGGCCACATACCATTTCCGCCGTCCGGAAGAAAAGGAGTTCTTCCGCTGGTTGAACCACATGAATTCCATCGGACTGCTTGATCCGGAAAGCTTCGTGCAGAAAACCGACCAATTTAAGGCGAAAGTAGCTTCGGGGCGGGTACTTGGCCTTGCCGATCCGGAATGGGATTATGGCGACGGACAAAATGCGCTGAAGGCGGCCGGCAAATTCGACCAGACTTATGGCCACTATCCGGTCACGATGAGCACGGAATACAAGGATACGAGCTTCTGGCCCGCCGGCTTTGACGGAGGATACGGCATCTCGATCTCCAGCAAATGCAAGGATCCGGTACGTGCGATCAAGTTCCTCGACTTTTTAGCATCGGAAGAAGGACAGATCCTGAATAACTGGGGCATTGAGGGCAAGCATTACACGATGGAAAACGGCAAACGCACGCTGATCCCGGAGGTGCAGGAGCGGGCGAACAATGACGGCGCAGCGTTCCAGAAAGAAGCGGGCCTCGGACTATACTGGAACTTGATGGTCCATTATGGTGACGGCATCAAGGATTCCACCGGTAACTACTTCACCCGCAATTACCCGGAACTGCTGACTGCGAACTACAGCGAGGCCGAGAAGGAGACACTGAAGGCTTATAAAGCGGAGCATTGGAAGGATCTCTTCCCTAAGGAAGAAGACTTTAAGCCGAGAGCCTACGGAGCGGCATACACGATGTCCTTGCCTAACGACGATCCTGCCGTGATTCTGGGAGCCAAGATGAAGGACATTACGTGGAAACGTATCCCGGAAGCGGTCATGTCCAAGCCGGAAGACTTCGACAACATTTGGGACGCCTATATGGCGGAGCTGGAGAAGGCCGGAGTTAAAGAAATGGAAGAGGCTTATACCAAGCATATCAAGGACCGGATCGAGCTCTGGTCAACTAACTGAGTAGAGTAAGGCAAAGAATCACCCCGAAAATCGGGGTGATTCTAAGTGTACGTAAAAGTAGCCAGTATGTTAGTCGCCTTGTGAATATGGTGAGAGATTTTTTATCGCTTAGGGATTTAGATTAAAGCAATCGCGAGCAGCGTGAACAGGCTTAACGTCAAAATGGAGTTACGAGCCCTGAATCCGAAGGGTTGGAAAGCGGAGGTGTTTACAGGTCCATCTCTTCGGTCTGTCTCCAAGTACACATGATCACGATCCACTTTTACGATTCTTCCTTCGTGCACATAACCGTCTCTTGTTATAATGCGGACTCTCTGGCACATGAATCGCGTGCAGCTATAATAGGCATCCATCTCATCATTCCTTTCTTTGACAAAGCATCATATGAACGCGTTGGACAAGGGGTCACGGCAGTTATACCAATGAATGAGGCCGATTCCGCTAGTTTACGATATTTTGAGAAACGAACGTTAAAGTGCACCTTTAAACCTTTAAAAAAGATTCAGAAATAAATGAAACCCTGCAGCACAAAGCTGTCAGGGTTTAAAAATGTTATTTGTTCAGAAAAAGAAAGATCTAATGCTTTCAGATCACAACGGCGCGTCCATCTATGTTGTAATTATATTACAAAAATTAATTTGCACCTGTAATACAAAAAAACAAAAAAAACCTGCCAGCAGGTAGCCAGCAGGGTTTTCGTCAATCCTGATATTTGGTTTACCAACAAAATGCTGCCAAAATAATTACCAACAGAATGAACAACACAAGGATAGCACCAACATTGTTGTGCAAGCCGTAACCGTACCCTGCGCCAACTCCTCCTACAACTCCACTCATCCCTTACTACCTCCTTGAGTTTAAAGTACAATGTATCTTATGATTTAATTAGGATTGGGTATGGGCAAAGCGGTAAATAGATAATCATATCTTATGGATAATGAACATTTGGGGAAGGGCAAACCTCTCAAGGGCAAACACTCATTTTTAAGTTTCGGACTATAAATTTAGAATGAATCAAAAAAACGACCCTGCCAGCTAATAGCCAACAGGGAAGAGGCGAGCTTACCGATGCCCGAGGTCGTCAACCCAATTTCAGATAAGTCTCCTTGATAGGAGGCTTTTTTTGTTCTGTAAAAATATTTTTCACCCGTACAACTCTTTATGCCAAGTCATACTTTTTAGGGACACACAAAAACTGTTTCTCTGGACCCACACGGTATTTGTACGCTACTATTAAAACCTATCGTTTCACCACTGATGCTACTGAATGTGTAAGGAGTTAAAAACGTGAACCATGAAGACAGACAATCGACATTTGCCATTTGGCTCAGCTTCATAAGTAATATCGTGTTAACCGCTATTAAACTCGGTGTTGGATTCTTATCCAATAGTCCGGTACTCATTGCAGATGGCGTCCACAATGCAGGAGACGTCGTCGCCACAGGCGCAGCCCTCAGCTCCATGCGGATTTCTAAGCAGCCTCCGGACGAGGACCATCCCTATGGTCACGGGAAAGCAGAGGTGCTGGGGGCAGGGGTCGTGGCCATCATTTTAGCGCTGGCCGCTCTATATATGGCCTATCACTCCGTCATGGTGCTGTTCGAACCCCCGCACAAAACGACCGTCGTCGCGCTGGCAGCAGCGGCTTTTTCTTTGATTTTGAAGCAAGTTCTCTATGTTTATACCATGGCTATCGGAAAACGTCATCGCAGCAGCGGGCTCATTGCCACAGCTTATGATCATCTTGCAGATGTCTATGCTTCCATTGCCGCGGTCATCGGCATCGCATTGGGCATGCTCGGCGATCATTACGATATCGCGATTCTCTCCTATGGCGATCCTATTGCCGGAATCGTCGTCGCTTATTTGGTGTTAAAGCTGGCGATTCATATGGGAAAATCCTCGGTCGATGTTTTGATGGAAAAAAACGTGGACTTGGAGAAAATGAACGAGCTTACGGAGTTAGTCAAAACGGTTCCGGAAGTAAAGCGTCTGGATCGCCTGCGTGCGAGGGACCACGGCCATTATATTATTGTTGATATTCGAGTCGGGGTGGCGGCTGAGCTCAGTGTTCAGGAAGGGCATGATATTTCCCGAAATATTAAACTAACGATCATGAAGCATTGCTCCGATGTCGGAGAGGTTATGGTTCATTTAAATCCATGGTATGAAGAGTAGTCCCCAAATAGCTAAACCCCGCTCACTGAGCGGGGTTTAACGCTTCCTCATTCTTATCCGTAACTTCCTCCACCACGCCGTACCGTTCCAGCGCCTTCACCGAAGCCTCCAGCATGCGTCTCTTCACATAGTCTCCTTCAAGCACCCGCACCCGTTTGCCCAGGAAGCGCAGCTTGGACAGCAGAAATTCCCTCTCATCGCCCATAACGCATACCTTGACCGTATAGGTATCGGTTTGTGCGTCATACTGCACTTCCTTGTCAAAGCAGCACAGCGCATACAGAATGCGCGACAACTCCTGGTTATACTGCGGGATGATCTGGACGAGCACCTCGGCTTTGCGGTTCTCCAGCGTCTCGCTGATCCGCGTCAAAATATCGCTCACCCGCTCAAGCGGCAGCTCCTGCTCGGTGACAGAGAGGATGTTATCCAGCTTCGTGCTCATGAAGGCGCGGTTGCGGATATGGTGCCACAGCAGGTACCATTCCCGCTTCACCATGGAATACTCCAGCCGGTACGGCACGCCCAGTTGGTTGGAGTAGACTTGCCCGCTTTTCAGGGCGTGGGTGACGCGGATCCCGCTCCGGTTCATGATCAGGCGGCGCAGCGGGCGCAGGAGGGAGTGGTATACCTGCTTTTCCCGGCTCCGCGCTTTCTCGATCAGGTGAGCGCCGGTGTCCATCGCTTCATCTTCGGCCAGCAGAGCCGCCAGCTTCGCCAGCGTTTCCGGCGTAAATGCTTCGGAAGCGGCGGGGTGCTCCAGCACGGTTTTCAGCCAAGCGCGTTCGTGGGCGGTGACCATGAAGGTGCCGGAATCGTCGAGGCGCGAGATGATCTGGTAGTTAAATATCTTTTCAAACAGATTCATAATAGGCGCGTATCTCCTTCCATTCCGCGATCATTTCGCGGCGCAGCCGGATCGGCTCAAGCACCTCGCAGCTGGAACCAAAGCTCCGCAGCCACGGCTTGATTTCCGTCGTGCCGTTTACAGTGATCTCGTAGATGAAGGCTTCGTCGTCTTCATCGACGATTTGCCCCCACTGACCCTGCAGCAGCACCCGCTCTTTGATGAAATTCGGTCCGTCGCCGGGATTGTAAAATTTAGCCCGGACCGTAACCGGTGCGCCGGTGTCGATCAGCCAACTGTAGCGCAGCTTCTCCAGCAGTTCCTGCTGCCTCTCCGCAAACCAGACGGGATCCGCCTCTTCTGCCTCCTCAAACTGCGTGATGCCTTCCATCCGGTATTTCCGGATGCCTTCCCGGCCATAGGACAGCAGATACCAGCGGCCGTACTGATGGTCGTACACGACCTTTAACGGCAGCGTCTGTTCCAGCTTGCCCTGCGTTTTCCGTTCAAACAGCGGGTTGGTGTTCTGGGAGGCGTAGCTTTTTTCCGCTTTGGGCGAGAAGTACAGGAACCGGACCTTCCGGTGCTTGCGGATCGCATCCAGAATGGAGAACAAATGGGCTTCGTCCAAAATCCGCGAGTGGTAGTGATATTTATATAAAAAGGGCTCGACCGCATGCTTCTCCGCATGGCTTCGCATCAGCTGCTTCTTCAGTCCGTCCCGCAACAGGTAGCCCTGAACGGAAGGAATTTGGGTGCCCGCCATGACGTCCACAAAATCGTACAAATCCAGCAGCTCATCTTCGGTCAGCTCCTGAACGAGCTCTCCGCGAATGGCGTACCGGTAAGGGCGCGCTCCGCCTATTTTGCGGATCACTCCTACCTCTTCCAGGTACTTCAGGTCCTTGCGGATCGTCTTCTCATCCGGGAGCGGGAGATGGGCGGCCATCGCGTTCGTGCAGCAGTCCAGCAGCTCCAGCGCCGTAAGGGACTGCGTACCAAGCGCCCCAAGCAGCAGGGACAGCCGTTCGCTTTCCGATTCTTTCAGCGACTTGGCGCGGAACAGGAACAGCAGCATGGGGTCAGCCGAATCGTAATAGTTGTAACGCAGCCCTTCGCTGAACTCCTTGCCCTGTTCCTCCGGCAGCTGCTGGTACGTGGCCTGGACAATTTCCTTGAGGCGGCGGATCGTCTTATCGAACGTGTTCACGGAAATGCCCAGCCGCTTGGCAAACTGCTGCCGGTTATACGCCCCGCTCGTCAGCACCAGCAAGCGCAAAAACTGGATTTCTTTATCAAAGCTCTCTTTGGCCATCTGGCGGTTCTCCTTTTCCGTATCGATCTCATTCCATTGTAGCAGGCGAACCGGGTGGTTAACACGTGAACCTTACCATGAGCATGCCGTGATCGTGTGAGCGGAAACACGAATGACGCCTGTTTCAGCAGATTTCTATGCCGGGTCGTAATACTTGCGCCATGTTCGTGCGCACGAAAATAAGCGATGATGACAGCAAGGAATTGAAACCCGCAAGCAAGGAGAGTGCAGTATGGCGATCGTGCAAATCAAGTCCACGAACCCGCAGTTTTCATTTTTGATCAAAAAGAACCCGCATTCCGGCATGATTCTCCGCAGCATCCGCAAAGGGATGGCCTACGGCTGGTATTCGGATGAGCAGACGTTCAACGTCTATTTCAAAGACGCCGATAATGAAATTTCCTATAAGCAGCATGCCGACGAGCAGTTTGAATATTTGAACGTGTCGCGTTACAACACGCCGTTATTTCCGCTCAACGCGATCGGCGAGTTTTTCGCTCATCCGCTCAAGCACCATGACGAACGTGATACGGAGGGGTATGAGCATACGTTGATGATCGGCATGATTCATATCGAGCTCACGCGCTACATCGATTTTTTCGAAAAGCATCTCAAGGACTTCACGTTTCAGATTACGCATCAGGCGCATAAGAGCTACTCGCTCACGGTGACGACGCAGCGCAGCCTTTATGAACTCCTTCACGCCGTGAGCGTGCTGTGCCTGTTCCTGTCCATGTTCGGCAACGAATACATCGACATTTCCGAGCATGTGCTGGACAAATACATCCGCAGCATCAACGTGATCGACGCGCCGTTTTACATCCGCAGCCTGTTCGTCCGAAATTTCCTGGCTTCCCGGGAGCGGTATAACAAGTACAAGGCGGAGCTTGAAGCGTCGGCCCGATACCGCATCCAATTTGCGTACGGAGGTACGGCGCTGCAGCGCCGAAATTACATCGGCAGCGTGCTGCCTTTCGATAAGTCCATTCTCGATGTCGGATGCGGTGAAGGCTTTTATGCGCTGCCGTTTGCCGGCAAAATCGAAGGGAGCTATTACGCGGTCGATATCGACGAAGAGAGCCTGGCGGCCCTGACCCGCAAAGCGGAGTCCCGGCAAATCGATAACATTGCGCCCTTCCACTCGGTGGAGCATTTTCTCGAGGACTACAACGGTGAACGGGTCGACGTGATCCTGACGGAAGTGATCGAGCATATGAGCAGGGAGGAGGCGGCGCAGCTGATTCGGCAGATCGTGGCCGGTGTCGATTTTGAGCATTTGGTGATCACGACGCCGAACGCGGACTTTAACCGTTACTACGAGCTGTCTGGCTTCCGCCATGACGACCATAAGTGGGAGATGGGACAGGAGGAGTTCCAGACGTGGATGCTGGATGTGATTCAGGGGCTCGGACTGTCGCATGAATTCGCGGCGATCGGGGATGAGGTCGACCAGATCCGGACGACGCAGGGCGTTATTTTGAAGAAAGAGGGGGCTTAAAGCTCATGGAAATCCGCACAAAAATGCATACCATCTTCATGCTCGTCGGTTCCACGGAATGCGGCAAAACGACGTTTGCCCAAAATGTGCTGATTCCAGGACTGCGGTTTGAGGATGTGACATCGAAGTTAAAAGCAAACATTCAATATCTGTCCTCCGACCGGATCCGCCAGGAGGTGCTCGGATATGATTACGATAAATACGATCAGGTGATGCTGGAGGCGAGCGAGCAGGCTTTTCACCTGCTGTTCGAGCGGCTGAAGATGGTTACGTCGTTTCCGGTCAATGCCGATTTCGTGGTGGTGGATACGACGGGGCTGGCGGAGGATTTTCGCGAAAAGGTGCGGGAGATCGCCCGCAGCAATCATTACAACCTTGAGGTCATCGTCTTCGATTACCGGAAAAGGGAGGACTACTACGCATCGGAGCGCTCCAAACGGCTCATCACGAATCATATCAACCGCCTGAAAAAAGACGTGCTCGGCGCGCTGCCGCGCGAAGGCTATGCCAAGATCCATAAGGTGCGGGCCAAGGATTTTTACCGGCCTGAAGAAAGCAAGTCCAGTCTCGACTACCGCGTGATGATCGAGGATTTGGAGGCTTATCGGGAGACGGTTCTCCCGCATGGCCCGCAGTACATCATCGTGGGGGATGTCCATGAGTGCGTGGAAGAGCTGAAGGGTCTGCTGCTGAGCTACGGCTTCC
The DNA here is from genome assembly GCF_002224835.1 of Paenibacillus sp. SSG-1. Lineage (NCBI taxonomy): Bacteria > Bacillati > Bacillota > Bacilli > Caryophanales > Paenibacillaceae > Paenibacillus > Paenibacillus sp. SSG-1. Next base: position 6,178,857 of record NZ_MBRK01000001.1, on the reverse strand, counting down.
GGATGGAGGCAGGTAAGCTGCTCGCAGGGGATAAGCTAAGATCTACGAAGGTCATCCTGGCTGGCGACTGGATCGACAAAGGCAAGCAGACGCGTGAAATCATCGAATTTCTGTATGAGAATCAGGAACATTTCTTGTTCGTGCTGGGGAATCACGAAAATTTCGTCTACAAATACCTGCAGGGCGAGATCCAGGGCGTGGATCAGGAGCTGCTGCAGACGTATTTTGATTCCACCGAGACACTGGCAAACGATGCTGAGCTGCTCCGGAAATTTAATGAACTGGTGGAAAAGGCAAAACCCTTTTACCGCTATGTAGGAACGGATGGCCCTTCCTACTATGTAACGCATGCACCCTGCATGAAAAAGTATATCGGCAAGCTGGACGCCCAATCGGCCCGCCATCAGCGCAATTTCCGCATCGACCGGGAGGCGCCGCTGGAAGAGCAGCTGTCCTTCCTGAAGGATGAGGCGGTCGGAAACCACCCGTATCATATCTTCGGTCATGTGGCCGCCAAGCAGGCTTTCCGGATCCGCAACAAAATCCATCTCGACACCGGCGCCGTGCATGGAAACGGACTGACGTCCGTGACGGTTTCGTTCAAACCGTTCATGAAGTCGCATAAGTCGCGTACGTCCGTGCTGACCGAGGAACTTCCGGTGCTGTTCCAGGAAAAGCAGAAGGTGTCCGTGCAGGATTTGGGGGAGGACGATATCCGCAGGCTGCACTACTGTTCCCGGCATAAAATCAACTTCATTTCCGGCACGATGTCCCCGGCGGATAAAGATATGGAGAGAAGTGAGCTGGAGTCGCTGAAGCGGGGCTTGGACTATTTCAAGGAGAACGGTGTCCTGAAGGTGGCGCTGCAGCCCAAATATATGGGATCGCGCTGCAATATTTATTTGCATCTCGACATAGAGCAGTGCTTCGCGGTAAGCCGCAACGGTTACAAGGTGAAGCAGGTGGATCTGACGGAAGTCTATCATCGGCTGCTGGCCAAGTTCGGCCCTTATATGCAGGAGCGGGGAGTCCGCATGCTCATCCTGGACGGCGAGCTGATGCCGTGGAACGCCCTCGGTGAAGGGCTGATCCAGCGGCAGTTCAAGCCGATCGAGAAGGCGCTGGAGGGCGAGCTTTCCTTTTTGCAGGACCATGGTTTCGAAACCGCTCTGCAGTCATTGACCGAGCAGTATCAGGCCAGCGGCTTTGAGCAGGATCAATACCGCATGCCTAAAAAAGACCTAAGCGACAAATACGGCGCCAACGTGTACCAGAACTACAAGCATATGCACGAAATTGTGGAGACGTCCGTATCGTTGGCACAGCATATCGAAGCTTACGAAACGTACAAAAGACAGCTGGAGCTGTATGCGGAAGCTGGGGAGATGGAGTATAAACCGTTCGCCATCTTGAAAATCGTCATTGAAAACGGCGGGGAGGAATTGCCGCAGTGGACGACAACGGAGATGTACGGCTTCTTATCGGACGATGAATCGGTTTCGCTTGATTTGTCCGAACCGGAGAGTTATGCAGAGGCGGAGCGGTTCTTTGCCAAACTGACGACGGAGAAGCACATGGAAGGCGTCGTTATCAAGCCTGAGGCTTGGGACGGCCGGACGGTGCCGTACATGAAGGTGCGCAACCCGGACTACCTGTCCATCATTTACGGCTATGACTACCGGTTCCCGCATAAGTACCGGAAGCTGCTGAAGCAGAAAAGCATCACCCGCAAGCTGCGGACCTCGCAGAACGAATACCGGCTTGGCCTCCGGATGCTCGACGTGAAATACGACGAGATCGAACCGATGCATGCGGCGTACCAGGAAGCGGCGGCCAATCTGCTGTTTGAGGTGGCCCAGGAGCAAGAGATCGATCCACGGCTGTAGGCGTTCGATTCTCCCTCAAGTAGATCCATGAGAAAGACCACCTCTACGGGTGGTCTTTTTAAAACTCATCTTCTTCCTCCTCTAGAAGTTGCTTCAAGCGCAGCATATTTGTACTCCAGAACTGGGTATAATAAGCCACCCAATCTTGAATTTCTTGGAGCGGGGAAGCGTTCAGCCTGAATCGCGTTTCTCTGCCGACTTTCCGGTCAACGACCAGTCCGGCCTCTTTCAGGATGGTCAAATGCTTGGATACCGCTGTCCGGCCCATCTGGAAATGTGGCGTCAGTTCATGAAGCGGGAGCTCCTCCGCCTCGGATAACAGACGAATCAGTTGGCGTCTGGTTGGATCTGCAACGGCGTCAAATACATCCCGGTGCTCATTGTTCTCGCTCACAGCACTCTCTCCTAAGCCTTATTGTCGTCTCATGATGTGACACCTTTTGGTGACAATTTAATTGTATGACACCTTTTGGTGACAATTTAATTGTATGACACCATTTGGTGTCGTGTCAATGTTTTGCCATGTGAAATGGGACCGCCGGAGTATCCCGCGCATAACCATCCGCCTGGTTCCCAATAACTTCTTGCGTCACTTTACGGTCCTTTTACAAACCGAATGTATACTAGAAGTACAGCAGTATATCAACCATTTTACACAAAGAAAGGGTGCAGCTATGGGAATTCATACGTACTTTCAATCGCTGAACGACCTCGAACGGATCATTCGTTGTCCCGGCAAGTTCAAATTTGAGGAGCACAGCGTTTCCGCCCATTCCTGGAAGGTTGTCCAGTACGCCAAAACGCTGGCTGACATTGAGGAAACCAACGGAGTCACGGTGGACTGGAAGAAGCTGTACGAAATTACCAGCAGTCATGATTACGGCGAGATTTTTATCGGGGATATCAAAACGCCCGTGAAGCACCACTCCCTCGAACTGCGTGCAATGCTTCAGCAAGTGGAGGAAGGCATGGTCGCTCATTTCATTGATGAGCATATTCCGTCTGAGTTTCAGCCGATTTTTCGCAGACAACTGCGCGAAGGCAAGGACGATTCCGTCGAAGGCAGAATCCTGGAAGTGGCCGATAAACTGGATCAAATCTACGAGGCCTTTACAGAACTGCAGCGCGGAAACACGGAAAAAGAGTTCGTCGTCATGTACAGAGATGCTCTCATCAAAATTAAAGGAATCAAGCTTCATTGCGTCGACTACTTTTTGCAGCATATTCTCCCCGATTTAGTCAGCGAAGGGTCCAGATCCCCGATCGATATCGAGAAAATTACGAAAGAAGCCTTAGCCACATAAGTGATGATTTGCATCATTGGTTGTATCCTCCTGCCTTTCAATCTTTTTGAACCTCAGTTCATCCTCTCGAGCTTTACAGCTGCAATAGATTTCTCCTCTCTTTTTTTAAAAATATTTCCCTACATATACGCTTCGAACCAAGATGAGGCCATGCCGCTCTATGGCCACCTTCTTCAGATCCCCGCTTTTTGCACCATTCCATCAGCTTCATATCCCATTTAAGTTCCATTTAAATATTCGGGTTTACTCTAGGGCTATCCCATTACAGCCACAAGGAGTAAATCATCCATGAACAATAAGAAAAAGAAGTCCAAGCGCATTCTGCTCATCAGTCTCACGCTGTCCGTTGCCACAGTCGGCGGTATCCTGTACGGGCTGGCCGACCGGTATTTGATCCCGCATGTGGAGGAGGTTGTTGCCCAGCCCAGCACGGCAGAAGCCATATCGTCGTCCGCTTCCGGTAGGCAGTCGGCGAGTACAACGAAAACGGCTGCTGCGAATACATCGACGAATACAGAATCTGCGGCATCCACGGCCCCGGCGGTAAACGCAACCTCTGACGATTGGAACTACAAGAGCGATAACGTCGATATTTCGATCAAGCAAGTGGAGACCGGTACAGGTGCAGATAAAATGACGTATTACGTCGCCGATGTTCAGCTGAAGAGCGCGTCCAACCTTCGGACAGCCTTCGCGGACAATTCCTTTGGCCGCAACATTACCGAGCATACCTCGGAGATCGCATCCGCCAACAATGCCATTCTTGCCATCAACGGGGACTACTACGGGTTCCGGAATGACGGCGTCGTCATCCGTAACGGCACCTTATACCGTGATGAGCCTGCGCGTGACGGATTGGCGCTGTTCGGTGACGGCACCATGAAATCGTATAACGAGGAGGAGGTTTCCGCCGAGGATTTGCTTGCCCAAGGGGTAACGAATACCTTTTCGTTTGGTCCGGTTCTGGTGAAAGACGGCAACGCGGTGCAGGACTTCGATAACGTCAAAATCGATACCAACTTCGGCAACCGCACGATCGACGAGGCCAATCCGCGGACGGGGATCGGCATCATTTCGCCGAATCACTACGTGTTTGTCGTGGTGGACGGGCGGCAGCAGAATTACAGCCGGGGCATGACGCTGAACGAGTTTGCGAATCTGTTTGAGGACCTGGGAGCGACCGAGGCCTACAATCTCGACGGCGGCGGTTCATCGACCATGTACTTTATGGGCCGGATTGTCAACAGCCCTGGGGGCAAAGGCCAGGAGCGCGGCGTCAGCGACATTATTTATGTTGGCGAATAACGGACCGACGAAGCTGAAGGAGGCTACCGACATGACAACCGTATTGATTCCGGCCTATGAGCCTGACGAGAGACTGCTGCAGCTGATTGCTGACCTGAAAGCGGCTTGCCGCTGCAGGATCGTCGTGGTCGATGACGGCAGCGGAGAAGCTTATGGGGAGCTGTTTCATTCGGCTCGCGAGGCCGGCTGCATCGTGCTGACCCACGACCACAACCTTGGCAAAGGGCGGGCCTTGAAGACCGGCTTCGCCTTCCTGAAGAAGGCGGGTGAGACGGGAGGGATCGTCTGCGCGGACAGCGACGGACAGCACCTTCCGGCCGATATCGTCCGGATTGCCGCGGCGGTCGATGAGCACCCCGACCATATCGTGCTCGGTTGCCGGCATTTTACCGGCAGGGTACCGCTGCGAAGCCGGTTCGGCAACCAAGCGACACGCTTGGTATATGCCCTGACGACCGGCCGCTCTGTCACGGATACGCAGACGGGCCTGCGCGGCTTCTCGCCGGCGATGCTGGACTGGCTGTACAGCATTCCGGGCAACCGTTTTGAGTATGAAATGAACATGCTGCTGCAGGCACGCGGAGACGGCTATCCGATCCATGAGGTGCCCATTGATACCGTCTATTTGGAAAAAAACAAATCGTCCCATTTCCGCCCGGTGGCGGACTCCATCCGGATCTATGCCCCTATCCTAAAGTTCTGCTCTTCGTCCGTACTCTCGGCGGGACTGGACTTCCTGCTGCTCTTCGTGCTTCAGTTCGTTACCGGCAGCCTGCTGGCCGCCGTAGTCGGTTCGCGGTTGTGCAGCGCCATATTCAATTACGCCATGAACCGGCGCTATGTATTTGTGAAAAAGGACGCCCCCCGGCTGATCGAATCGGCTCCGAAATATTTTGCGCTGGTCGCGCTGGTCATGGGATTAAATTACGGGTTGTTGGTATTGTTCCACGAAATGGTGGGGATTCCGCTTTTTATCGCCAAGCTGCTCACCGAGGGCTCCTTGTTCGTGTTCAGCTACTGGTGCCAGCGCAAATTCGTGTTCCGTTCCCGGTCGCAAGCCGGGGGAAGGCCGCCCAAAGCTTATGTTAAGAGATATAAGAAAGTGTGAGCCTCGTATATTTCGGGTTCCTTATATCGCAAGAGAAAAATCGCAAGAGAAAATTTGAACATCAAAGGATGAATATAAGATAAGCCACCGGGTTAATGGCCCCGGTGGTTTTTTCAGTTCTCCGGGACAGGGAGTTAGAGATGGACGTCTGCTCATATCAAGCCATTGATATATTAGTAGAGGAAAAGTTTACCTTGTGGTATAATCTGGGGCTGGTATTTCAAAAAAACAAAACAAAGGATGGTGAATGCGAATGAAAAAGCTTTTATCCCTGTTATTGATCGTTTGCCTCCTGATGCCTGCAGCGATCGTGTCGGCCAAATCAAGCGAGCCTGCAGCTAAAACCTACGCTAAGCTTTATCTTGGCAAGGATGCATCCAAACTACCCATTAAGCTGAACAATGGGCTCGTCGTCGATAAAGAGGACGTGGATGGGCTGGGTTATTTGCCGGTCATCAAGTTGAATGGAAAAAAGGTATGGCGCGAAGCGGATGATTTATGGATCAATACGAACGGCACCGTACAATTTACAGTGACATCCGGCGGAGACACGTACTTGTTGTATCTGTCGGGGGCTACGGGTGGAAGTGCGGTCGACATCGTGGGGGTTCACAAGAACGGAAAAACATTTCTTAAAAAATCGTTTGGCGGCGTCGGCGTTGATGCAAAATTTATATCAGCCAACACCATTCAGGTGGAAATTGAGCGGGACAACAAAAAGTGGAATCCTGAAAGGGATCCGAATGCGGCAAGGCATACCGGGATTTACGACGTCACGGTGTATCAATTGTCAGCCAAAGGTTTAGCTAAGCAAAAGCAGTTTGTGAAGAAAGTTGGTTAGATCGATGCCTACGTAGAGTAGTTAGTTAGCCGCTAAGGGCGGGCCATGATACATAGAAGAGCGATCCAATATGGACCGCTCTTTTTCGTCGATTTGCTGTTCGAACAGGTTTAACCTCTATTAAATTCCTCGTTTAAACGGCTAACGTAATGTTCCAGCACGTAGTCCCTCACAAATTTTTCCTTAGCCTCGCTGTCCTCTTTCCTTTGAAACAGCACGTTCCTTTTCGTTCGTTCCGGCGCAGGCTTGTTAAGCCAGAGCTCCAAGGCCTCGCTCTCCAGCTGACGCTTCACCCTTCGTTCCGTTAGGTGATCCGCCTGTTTCCGGCTCTGGGCTTGAACCGCTGGGGACAAGGACGCCGCCGCTTCGGTCTGCTTCATAAGGAGCTCGGTAAGACGTTCGACTTTTTCCTGCTCACGCTGCAGCAGTTCGAGCAGATGCTGATTAAATTGCTCCTGGTTATTAAAGCGATCGATCACGGATTTCTCCAGTTCTGACAAGGCTTCGGCAAGATTATCGCTCACGCGCTCATCCTTATGGACGCTGGTATCGCTCACGGTCGTGATCGTGGATGACTGGCCCAGCAGCACCTCCTCGACCTGCTCCCCGTTCAGCCCCTTGGAGTATTCGTCACGGATCCGGGCCAGCGTGGGAATAGACGCGGAAGATATCAGATAACTTTTATGCTGCTTTTTCGTATGCAAGTGATGTCCGTGCCGGTCCATGTATCGCCTGATTGTTGGCTGAGGGATTTCAAGCTGTCCCGCCAAATCGGAAACTTTCAGCCATTGCTCATCGCTCATGTGCGCTCACTCTCCCATCATCATACGCTCATAGCTGATATATTCTGGACGCGGGGGGCTTTTTCCTTCGAGCGTGGAGCAATTAGGCTCGCTCAATCATTCACGGCTGGGGTGGCTGGACTTCAAGAGCCGGATTATTCAGTCCTCGGCATTCCCTAGGCGTTACTTCTCACGATTAGCAGCGTTTATAGATAAGAGGTTACGATATTTTCAAATCATAACAACTATTTCTTAAATTATATGGAAAATAGAACGTATATCATGATGTGCATCAACTAGCGAAAGTGAGAGGATGGTCATTAACAAGCTCGCATTATTTTCAGCTTCGATTTTAATGTTCGGTTTTCTTGTGGGTTGCAGCAAAGATCAGACGATAAACAGTCCCTCAACAGGTACGGAAGCAACAACAAACTCTCAGGTAACAACACATTTGCAACAAGAGTCTCATGTGGACAAGACGGATCCGTCACTGGATACGAAATCTTGGTCTTCGGAGAACAAGGAGGTAAAGCTGACGCCGGTTAAGGAAGGGCAATATTCGTATGAATCTGTAGCCGTTGATGTGAATGGTGTGAACAAGGCATTCGACTGGAGCTTTTCGACGATTGAGGACCCGCGGATTTACTACACGGATGTTACCGGCGACGGGAAGGAAGAAGCGGTGATCATCCTTAATAAGGGAAAAGGGACAGGACTGAATATTGATGAATTACATGTGCTGGATGGGAGGGATCTCTCCGAAATCCAAGTGCAAAGCTACCAGGAGATTGTCGCCGGCCAGATCGAAACGGGGGTTACCCGGAAAAATGATCAGACTTTGGCCATTAAGGTAAAGTCACAGGGAAAAGAACATCAATTTGATTATCAGGTTGCCGGTATAAACTTTAAACAGGACAAGCTTAGTTTTGGCGGCGTCGTCTATTATTGGATGAAGAATCAACAAATCGTCACCACGTTAGGTGTGAGCGTTGGCATTTCTCCGCAATACGTAGGCGATTTTCAGATCACCTATAAATTCGATCAAGCAGAAAATAAATTGATTGCTGATCAAATCAGATTTGAGTCAGTTCACAGATAAGATGATCTGGGGTTAAAAAAGGAGACACCGGTCAACTAACCGGCGTCTCCTTTCCATTTCAAAGCATGACTCCCCAATGCTACAACTTCCAAATCCGATACAAAATGACCGCCGCCTCAGCCCGGGTAAGCGGACCTTGCGGCGCGATCTTACCGTTGCTGCCGGTGACGATGCCGGCTTTCACGAGCGCAGCCGCACTATCCTTGGCGTAGCTTGCAATGCTTGCGGCGTCGGCGTATGCGCTCAGGCTTCCACTGCCCCCAACTGTTTTTCCGGCAGCGGCTAAAGCACGTGCAGTGAGCACCATCATCTCCTGGCGGGTGATCGGGCTGTCTGGCTTGAAGGTACGGTCTGGCAAACCAACCGCAATGCCCAGCTCATTGGCAGTGTTCAGCTCGCTACGATTATAAGCGATTGGATCGACATCACTGAATGCGGTTTTCGGGCTGCCTGTACCTTGGAGCTCCAGCGCCCGAACCAGAAGGGCTACGAAGTCGGCCCTTTTGATTAACGCTTCAGGAGAGAAGCGGCTCTCGGACATTCCATGGATGACTCCGCGGGCGGCCATGGCGTCAATGGCTGGCTTGGCCCAAGGGACATTTTGCAGGTCTGTGAAGGCCGTGAACGCATAGGCGACCGCATAAGTACTGAAATGGGTGGTGTGGAAAACCACCGTTCCGGTGGCGGCATCATAGCGGCCGTTAGGAATAGGGGTCGCCTGGCCTTGGCCGTCGACATACCAAACTACAATCTGATCCGGATGGCTTAACTCCTCAGCAGTCGGCTTGTATGGGATTTCCACCGTCACAGGCGCTGCAGGATTGCTCCATTCCAAGGTTCTGCCGGCTGCTGCAAGGCTCAGCTCGATCACCGGACGGCTGCCGATCCGTTCACGATCGGCTGTGCTTAGGTTCAAATGGTCCGTCGAGGCGGTTCCGATGCGGACGGATACCTGCCCGGATAGATCTGTCTGATTGGATAGCATGCCGCTTGGAATTCGAATGATTGCGGAATCCGTCTTCAGCAGCAGCTCAAAGGATTCTTTTCCACTAAGGCTTTGAGCCGGAAGCTGGACTTCAACGGAACCGGTGCCGGGTAGCTTTGCAGTCTCGATCACGATTTGCTTCTTCCCGCTGCCTGTCGCCGCCGCTTGCTCCAGCGCTTTTTTCAGGTTGTCCGCAGAAATGGTACTCACGGCACGTCCGTCTTGGATTTTCGCTTCCGGCTTGATTGTAACGACACCATCGGTGCTTACGGTAATCCCGGTCAGCGGGCTGCCGCCGCCATTGCTGTTATTGCCGCTGCTGTTGCTGCCATTATCGCTTCCGCTATTGCCGCTGTTTCCGTTACTTCCGCCGTTGCCACCGTTGTTTCCGCCACCGCCCTCATTGCCCGAGCCATTGTCGCCCGGATTGGCGGGTTTGCCGGTGAGGGTCAGTACGCCGAACACGGATGGATCCTGGTAGCCGTTACCGGTCGTGTCGTTCCAGGCGGCGACGCTTTGACGGGCGCCGTCCTTCGCGTCATTGATCTGGGCGTCGAAACCAAGCTTCAACTGATTGGCTGGCGTTACCGTTTTGAGTGGAATTTTCATTTCTACTGTATAGTTTGTACCGGCTATTTTGGTCGCCGACTCGAAGCCATCTGCGATCTTGGGCGGATTAAAGGAAGTTTCGTTATCAAAATTAATGCGGAACTGCCCGTCGTCATCCTGGTAGAACGTAGTTTTTGCGTTGTTCTCGTCCAGGAAAACTTCGACGGAGTCCTGCTCCCATGCGTTCGTGCTGGATTTGTCCAGCTGAGCGTCGCTGACCTGGATCAGCACGTACAGGTTGTGGTCGTCCCAGAGCGCTTTGGCTGTGCCAGTCGCGCCCTGCCACGCCATCTGATAGCGGTTGATCGGCATGGCGGCCGCTTGGTTCCATACCGCGTCGACCGTCCCGTCAATCACCGGCGTGCCGTACGCCGCGGTGGATTGGTTGGCATTGCCCGACTCGGGCGGGTGCTCCGTCATAAATTTGTCCGGATCAATGACGCCGTAGTATGCTGGCTTGGCTTGAAGATTTTTATCAAACAACAACGGGTTGGAAGAGGCCCTCCAGCTTGTACCGTCGTCCATCCCCCAGAAGGTGACCCGGCTGATGTCGGCGGCATGGTCCTTGAATATCTTCATTAATTGCGCGTACAAGTAGCCCTGGGCGTTGGCCAGCTTCTCGGGGAGCTCGTAGTTGCTGCCGGCCTGGATGTCCTGCTCGCTGATGCTGACCTCGACCCCTAAGGAGATGAATTTCTCCAGGGAAAGCTTCACATTTTCCGGATTCGTGTTCACATTGTAGTGCCCCTGCATGCCGACACCGTCGACCAGCTTCTTGCCGGGATGTGCTTCGGCATATCTGTCGTTCATGGCTTTGACCATGTTATAAATGGCCTGGGCCTTATTCTGGTTGTCTTCGTTATAATCGTTGTAATACAGCTTGATATCCCAATCCGGATGATCGTCCAGCACTTCCCTGGACGCAAGGAACGCCTGCTCGACATAGTCCGGCCCGATCGCGTTATACCAAGGGGATTTGCGCAGCGACTCTTCCCAATTTGCCGGATTTGGCGGGTTGTCGTTCATCGCTTCGTTGACGACGTCCCAGGAGATCACCTTGTCGCCGAAATGCTCCATGACGGTTCGAATATGGGTCCGCAGGTTGTCCAGCGCTTCCTCGCGGCTCAGAGGGACCGTGTTACCCTGTGCGTCCTGAGCCGTATTCATCCACGCCGGCGACTGCTGATGCCATACCAGCACATGCCCGTGCATCTGCATGCCTGCAGCCCGAACTTTATCGACCATGGCATCGGCTGCGGTGAACGTGAAGCTGCCCTTCGTCGGCTGCAGCGCATCCGGCTTCATGGCGTTCCCCGCCGTGGCGACGTTGTGATGCATGGTTAACAGCTCCAGCCGTACGCCTTCCAGATCCTCCGCCGAGATGGCGTTTCCGATCAGAAAATCGTTTTGGTACGCGTTCTTGAGAGGGACCAGATCCTTCTGGATTTCAACCGGCTTCGAGCCGGTTTTCTCGAAGCTGATATCGTCGATATAAAAGGAGGCTTCCGCGTTACTCGAACTTTCCACGTAGAGGGTCAAGTATTCGCCGCCCACGCTGTTGTAACGGTAAGTTCCTTCAAATTGGACCCAGCCGTCGTCGGTGCTGATCGTTTTCGGGGCCAGGGTCGCATAATTTGCGCTGCCACCGCTGCCGATCTGGGTGGATAGCTGAATCTGGGAGCTGGCGGGGTTGATTAGCTTGACCCAGGCGGATATTTTATACTCGGCGCCTTTATCCACGTATTTCTCCACGCGCAGTGATGGTCCATGCCAGGTAGCGGTCCGTCCTTCCACTTTGAGGGCGTACGCACCGTCCGGTGTGTGGTTGGCTTCATCGGTGACGGTTAGCTTCTCCGTGCCGGATCGGCCTTCAAAGCCACCGGGGGTCTGATCCTCAAAAGTGATCGTGCTGAAAGGCAAGGCAGGATCTCTAGGCGGTTCTTCGTTTCCGCCCCCGTCGGAGTCAGCCTTTTCAGTGATGAGGATGTCGCCTAGGTAGAAGGGGACTGTGGCACCGGCCTCATTAGAGTTGATGCGAAGAGCCTTATCTTTGCTCGTATCCACGGTGAACTCTTTGGTCAAGGTGACCGCTTTGCCGGCCTCATAATCTGCTTCCGCATAATTCCCGTAACTGTCAACCGTTTGGAGCGCTGCTTTGGCATCGGCTGGCACGGCTGCACCGGAATCTACATATACGGCTGCCGTCACGGTGTACGTTTTGCCATTTTCGAGCCCCAGATCGGCAAATTTGAAATCAGCCGCGTCCCAGTTGTTGACTCGGTTGCTTACATAAAGAGCGCCTCCATCCTCATTCCCGTCAAAAACTTTGTCTGATACCTGCTCGAGGTTGGCGCCTCCCGATTGAACGGCTTTGCCCACTCCGTTCGCAAAGGTTTCATGGTATACCACCGTTACCGTACCGGCATCCGGCGACTCTGCATCCGCGCTTACATCCGCGGCCAGCCAGCCCGATGGCATGATCAGAGCCGCGGCGATTACGGCCGAAAAGGCTTGTTTCATCCATTTACTCATTCATTGCACTCCCCCTGCGTCAAATGTTATTTATTAAGCGCTTACATTTTTGCTCGGCGAATCCTCCTTTCCCGCCAAGATGATACCATTCGCCTGAAACGCGCGTCTTACAGCAAATGAAAGGAGATACCGTGCTTTTTTTATATAAATGAATCCGCTGCATCGGCTGGAATGAAAAACGGGCACCTTTCAAGGTGCCCTTACTTGCGTTTTTATCTATCCATGATTAACGATGGGTTCTTTGGGTTAGGATCCCGAAGCGGGCGGAGGATGGCAATACTGCTCCAAAAGAGCATGATCGCAATGACCGGATGCAGCGCGGATAACATACCGATTCGGGATGACAGTACCGCGGTCAGAAACATGCCTATTGTCATGCCGAGCAGCCCTAAACTTCTCCGGATCATTTTGCCGGGCAAACGGGCGGTCCAGGCTAACACAGCCATAATTAGAGGCAGCAAAGAGAAATACCTGGCGAAATTTGCATGGATTAGCCAGTTATCCGGGCTGACGAAGAGGGCGAGCCCAGCGAAAAATACCTGGATTGCGACAGAGATGGTGAACAGCCATGCGAGTGTCATAAAACAGATACGGGCCATCCGCGGATAGGGTCTGTCTACCATCATGACTCACCGTCCGTTCGAGAATTCAGAACATTGGGGTCGGCGTGAATTAGAATATGTGAAATTTCTGAGGGGTCCGTTTCATGGATCGCGTAGATATGCGGCGGTCTGGGCAGACGAAGTTGGGTATGATCGTGAAAAATACGCGTAATCAGCGTACCGAGCGCTTTTCCGCTGTCTTGTTGGACGACGCTCCAAAATCGCCTTTCCCGGTTTTCCCATGGGCCCCAGTGTTCTTCCGATTGAGGAAAAGTCCCCGGCAGAACCGGCTGGGTGACCCATCCCGCCTCTGCGATTTCCGCAGCCAGGGGCTGAAACAGTTTAAAGCAGTAGAAGCCATAAGCGGAATCGCCGCCTTTTGCAAAAATTCGTTCCGTTTCTTCAAGATGCCTTTCCCAAATGGGCTTCCATTGGTCATCGATATATTGCTGGGCATGGGCAGCTAGCACATGCAGGGTCGTCTCTCTTAATGTTTCGGATAGATGCTTCACTTTTCGTCCTCCATTCATTAGGGGTTATGCGCGTTCAAAATCCGCTTTCCAGGCTTTAATGGACCGCTTGATGTGCTCAGGGGTCAGATTTTCTTTCACAGCCTTGTCGCATAAAGCCATCCATTCCTCATCCGGAGCGAATCGCAGCGCAAGAATTTGATTCATTGACAGACGGGGATCAAGCAGCCTGCCGGTGAGTGCGAAGCTGCGTAAGTTTTCCTCGGCCCGAATGGCGCGGTCCTGCACCTTGCAGGCGAACCTCCGGGCGAAGATCATCGTCATGACCGCCATCAGGGAGACCGACACGAACAGCAGCGAGGAAAACAAGGATATCCCGCGCAGCTCTGCGACAAATAAATGGATAATGGAAGCGACCAGCGTAATGATACCTAGGGGCACCAGGAAAAAATGGAACGCCGGAACCATCCTGACGTGAGTTTTATAATTTTGTGATTTCATCGTAAACCTCCTTTCTCGGTATTTTGAGTGAGCGCACACTCATTTGAGGAGGAACGGAGTATCCAGAAATGGAACAGGCTAGCTCAATTTCATCCTCACCGTCGCTATGAGTGAGTACGCACTCATTACTGGCTAAATAAACCCATTCAACCGCAAGATTGGTTGGCTTGACAATGAGTGAGTGCACACTCATAATGGAAGCATAACCAGTAATTACTGCTATGTCAATAGAGTGAGGGATACCATTGGACTTAAAAAATAAAATTGCCGACGCCGCAGAACAGGTGTTATTAAGGAACGGGCTTGCCAAGACGACAACCAAGGAAATCGCCCGGACTGCCGGCTGCTCGGAAGGATCGCTGTATAACCACTTTTCCAGCAAAGAAGATTTATTTGTTCATGTGATCCGTGGACAATTGAAGCATTTGATGAGAACCTTATCGTCGCTGCAAACCATGGCAGGTAAAGACACTGTGCGAACCAATCTGGAGCAGGTTACTCTTGCCGCGCTGGAGGATTTTCATAGCTCCATGCCCCTGATCGGTTCCATTTTCTCTGAACCGGGTCTGCTGCTTCGTCAGCGGGAAGGTTTTGAGCTGCGGAATGAAGGTCCCCACAGGGCCAACGAGGCCGTGGAAGCTTATTTGAATCAAGAGAAGCAGCTGGGCAGAGTCGGGGAGGGCACGGATTCGAGAGCGATTGCCGATTTACTCCTGGGGAGTTGCTTCCAGCATGCGTTTCAAATTAACTTTTTGGGCAAAGAGGAGCCGCCCGAAGAACGGGCACAATTTGCGGCCCGCGTTTTGGATACCTTATCTGCCCTATTATAAATGAACGAACCCAGCTTCCCAAGCTGGGTTTTGTTATCTGTGAACTGCATGCCCAAACGGCAGGTCTCTCTTTTGGATTAGAGATCAGAAAGTATAAACTTCTATGCTAAACATCCTGAATCTCGCAATAAAAATTTCCTCTAAACGCGGTCTGTCTTCATGGAATGTACGTCGATAGATATTTTTAATATAATCATAGCTATTAGAACGACTGGACTTCTTTTCCAGATGATTCAGAACAGGGGGTGTTGGCATGCAGGATCAAATGCTCGAACGCTTGAAGGGCGGCCTCTACGGTGTGGCCGTGGGTGACGCGCTTGGCGGAACGACGGAGTTTATGAGTGTCCGGGAAGTAAAAGCCCAATATGGCTATTTGACGGAGATCATCGGCGGCGGGGTATGGCAGCTCGAACCGGGGGAAGTAACCGACGATACGATGATGACGCTCTGCGTGGCGGAAGGGATTCTGGAAAATCCCGCGGAGCCGCTGGAGGCGATCGGGCGTCATTTTCTCGAATGGTATCAATCGCGGCCCAAGGACATCGGGAACATCATCCGGCATGTGTTTGAAAAATATGAGGGGGATTGGCTCGAATCTGCTTTTATTGCTCATGCAGACATGGGTCAAAGCGGCGGGAACGGCTCATTGATGCGATGCCTCCCGGTTGCGCTGGCTTACAACGACCCGGCTGAGGTTGAGCGGGTAACGATCATGCAATCACGAATGACGCATTACGATCCAAGGTGCGCGGAAGCTTGCGTTATTTATAATCGCATTGCCGATCGTCTATTGCGGGGAGAGGACCTAAGCGAAGCCATCTTGGCTGAGATCAAAGGCAGTGAGTATGAAGGAATGATCGAAGACGAACCAGACTGTCCTCCCAGCGGGTTCGTGGTCCATACATTCCGTTGGGTGCTGCATATTCTGCTTCACGCGACCGACTTCAGCGATGCGGTGCAGCGGGCCGCTAACCTGGGCGGCGATTCCGATACGATTGGAGCGATCGCCGGCGGGTTGGCGGGCATCTATTACGGCTATGAGGGGATCCCGGCGAAGTACACGGATACCATTCTGATCAAGGATCGGCTAGACCGGGTGGTCTCGCAGCTGTATGCGTTGAGGAATTCATCGTCATCGTAAAAAGAAGCCGCAGCAATAAAAGGATAAAAGGGCACCGCTCAGGTGCCACCCTACATCTATCCACTTTAACGGTTACAGTACATTCCGAAAAAACGTACGGATGTCCTTGATCATCAGTTCCGGTGCGTCGATCGCGGCAAAATGCGTACCCCGCTCGAACTCGCTCCAATGCACGATGCGGTTGCCCTGCTCGGCAAAGCGGCGGATCGCCACATCGGATAACTGGAATACCGCGACACCTACAGGGGTTGGCGACATGTCTTTCGGAGCCCAGGCACCCGGGTCGTGTGCGCCTTCGTAATACATGCGCGTAGAGGAGTTTGCCGTTCCCGTCAGCCAGTACAGCATAAGGTTGGTGAGGAACGTATCGCGGTCCACGGCATCGACCGTATCGCCAAAACCGTTAAACAATTCGCAGGTCCAGGCCAGAAGTCCGGCCGGAGAGTCGTGAAGCCCGTAAGCAAGCGTCTGCGGTCTGGTGGACTGGATCATGTTAAACCCGAATCTTTCCTTCATAAAATGCCCCAATCGCCCGACCCGCACCTTCTCGGCATCGGTCAGCGATGCAAATACATCGTCTTCGATAGCCCCGAACGGCACAAAGCCCATGGTCGCCGCGTTGACATGCACCCCGATGACGCGGCCGACGGCGATGCGGCCGATTTCCGGTGCGATCATGGCGCCCATATCCCCGCCCTGCACGCCGTACTGCTCGTAGCCGAGGAGCGTCATGAGCGTATCCAGCGCTTGGGCTGCCCGCGATGGGCTCCAGCCCGTATCGGTTGTCGGGCCCGAGAGGCCAAAGCCCGGCAGCGAAGGGATGACCAGGTGAAAGGCATCTGCGGCATCACCGCCGTACGATGTCGGATCGGTCAGCGGACCGACCAGCTCCAGGAATTCCACAGGGGAGCTGGGCCATCCGTGAATGAGCATGAGCGGCACCGCACCCGGCTCGGAGGAACGAATATGGAAGAAGTGGATGTTCGCACCGTCAATCGTCGTCATAAATTGAGGATAGCTGTTGAGGCGCTGTTCCTGCTGGGTCCAATCAAAGGAATGCTCCCAGTAAGCCGCCATGTCCTTCACAAACGAGAGCGGTGCACCGTAATTCCAGCCAGCCCCCGGAAGCTCATCCGGCCAGCGGGTCATGCTCAAGCGCTGCTTGAGGTCCTGGAGCTCGGCCTGCGTCGTTTCCAAGCGGAAGGGGCGGATCGTACCTGGATTGGTTTGACTACTAGCGAACGTTTTCATTTTTAACATCCTCCTTGGGGTTCTTATGTCTTTATTGTAGGCGCCCCACCTTGACAACAGTATGTCAGCGAGAAATGCAGTGGATATAAAAAGTGATCTTTTTTGTGAATCGCCATTTCTTTGACAAAGGAGAGGGGTAGCTTGAAAGTAGAACGGCTGCTTGGCATTACGATGATCCTGCTGAGCCGGCGCAGGGTGAACGCCCAGACCCTTGCCGATAAGTACGAGGTATCGCTGCGCACGATCTACCGCGATCTCGAGACGATTAACGCTGCGGGCATTCCGATTGTGTCCTATGCGGGAACGGACGGCGGATATGAAATTATGGAGAAGTACCGGATCGAGCGGCAAATTGTCACCTTGGAAGACCTGAAATCGATCCTCGTCGCCTTAAAAGGCGTACAAGCTTCCCTGGATGACCGGGAAATGGACGATCTGCTGACCAAAATCAAGGCGCTTGTCGCCAAATCCGAGCAGGACCAAATGGAGGATGAGGGTGAAACGCTCGTGTTTGACACCAACCTGTGGCATGGAGGAGGAATCAAGGACAAGTCAGTCCTCGTTTCGCTAAGGCAGGCGTCAAAGCACCGGTCGGTTGTGTCCTTCCTATACACCAATTCGGAAGGGACGGCCGAGCAGCGCGAAGTCGAGCCCATTGGCCTGGCTTGGAAGGGGTACGCCTGGTATTTATACGCCTACTGCCGAACCCGTCAGGATTATCGGACGTTTCGGGTTTCCCGATTGAGCGGCTTAAAGGTTCATCTGGAACAATTTCCGTCCCGCGGCGTGCGCATGGAAGAACTGGATGCAAGGTGGGGCAACCAGGAGACCGGCCCTGCCGTTTCTCTCCTGCTGCGTTTTAAGCCGCGGCTGAGCGTACGGGTGGAGGAGGCTTTTGGCGCTGAGAACGTCGAGATAGAAGCGGACGGATCGCTGCTGGTCCGGGCGAGTTACCCGGATAATCATTGGATGTACGGCATGCTGCTGAGCTACGGGCCGGATTTGCGGGTGCTTGAGCCAGCTTATGTAGCCGAGAGGATCCGGCAGATGGCGGTGCAAACGGTGGGGAATTACGAGGATTAAGGCAGAAAATTTACATACGATTATCCGAAGGTCAAATAAGGTCAAAATAATAATTTTCACGATAAATCCACCATAAACCGAGTCAATTCAGGCTATAATCGCGTGTAATCAGCTGTCATCGTTTTTGTCTTTTCACACCCACAGGCATATAATAAAGTCGTAAAGTCAAACAAGGTCAAATGGAAAGGGGAAATAAAGCATGTTTGACTTGATTCCTTTTGGAAAACGCAGAGAAGATGCCTTTGGACCATTGGTGAAATCCTTTAACGACGTGTTCAGCGACGATTGGTTTACATCTTTCAAAGGATCGTTGACGTCCTTCAAGACCGATATCCGGGAAACGGAGCAATCGTATCTGTTGGAGGCGGAGCTGCCAGGTTTTCAAAAAGAAGATATCGAGATCAGCTACGCTGAGCCTTACCTGACGATCAAAGCCGTTCGCAAGGAAGACCATAGCGTGGACAACCAAGACGAACAAGTCGTCCGCAGAGAACGCCGCTATGGGGAATACACGCGCAGCTTCTACGTTCCCGATATTCATGCAGACGGAATTAACGCGTCCCTGAAAGACGGCGTACTGAACATGGAAATACCAAAACAACCTAACCAACGCACCAAACGTATTCAAATTCGCGAAGACATCTAATCATATAGTAAATTGATATGAAGCATCCCGTAGCATCCCGGACGGGGTGCTTTTTGTTAAGATCATAATTTTGAGATTTTTTTCACAAACCCCTTGCAAAGGTGAAAGGGAAGGTGTATGATTAAGCCATAAAGAGGTTGTGATATAAATCACAATCAGATCAAGGCAGCTAAATCATCGGAAATATTTTTTTAAAGTATATTGTGCATTATTTCACAAATGAGCAGTGTCCTCCATTCCGCTGCTTATCCATTAAGTTATCCATTCCGTTTCACATTATCCATTTCATTCCCTATAAGGAGGAATTACCATGAAAGTCGCAGTCATTGGATGTACCCATGCCGGAACCGCTGCTGTAAAAAGCATTGCCATGCAGCACCCGGAAGCCCAAATTACGGTGTACGAACGCAACGATAACATTTCGTTCCTGTCGTGCGGCATCGCCCTTCACGTCGGAGGCGTCGTTAAGGACGCTGGCGGATTGTTCTACAGCAATCCGGAAGAGCTGGCCGGACTCGGCGCTGTGACCCGGATGCGGCACGAAGTGCTGGCCGTCGACACCAACGCCAAGACGCTGAATGTCCGCAACCTAGTGACCGGTGAAGAGTTTACGGACAGCTATGATAAGCTGGTGGTCACCACAGGCTCGTGGCCGGTTATTCCGAAGATGGAAGGCATCGATCTGGACAATGTCCAGCTGTGCAAAAACTACGCTCACGCGCAGGAAATCATTGCCCGCGCTGCGGATGCAGAGCGCATCACCGTCATCGGCGCCGGGTATATCGGCATCGAGCTCGTCGAAGCGTTCCACGAGCTTGGCAAGCAGGTCACCCTGATCGATAACATGGACCGTGTCATGGCCAAGTACCTTGACCGCGATCTGACCGACTTGGCCGAGCAGACGCTAAAGGACCGCGGTGTGCAGCTGGCGCTGGGCCGGACGGTGGAAGGCTTCCGCGGCAGCGAAGGCAAAGTGCGCGAAGTCGTCACCACAGACGGCACGTTTGAAGCCGATATGGTTGTGCTGTGCATCGGCTTCCGCCCCGGCACAGATCTGCTGAAGGGCCAGGTTGACATGCTGCCGAACGGCGCGATTATCGTTGACGACTACATGCGCACCAGCAACCCCGATGTACTGGCCGCTGGAGACAGCTGCGCCGTACGCTACAATCCGACGGGAACGGCGATGTACATTCCGCTGGCCACCAATGCGGTGCGGATGGGTACGCTGGCCGGCATGAACCTGGTGCAGCCGACCGTGCGCTACCAGGGTACCCAGGGGACGTCGGCCATCCGGCTGTTTGACTGGAACATCGCTTCGACGGGCATGACCGAGGCCGGCGCACTTGCTGCAGGTTTGAATGTGAAAACTGTAACAATCCATGAAAACAACCGTCCGGAGTTCATGCCGACCTACGATGATGTCATGCTGAAGCTGGTCTTCGAAGCGGACGGCGGCCGGATCGTCGGGGCCCAGGTGATGTCGAAGGCGGATATGACCCAAGCGGCCAATACGCTGTCGGTATGCATCCAGAACCGGATGACGGTGCAGGAGCTGGCTTTTGTGGACTTCTTCTTCCAGCCGCATTACAACAAGCCATGGAATGTGCTGAATACGGCCGGACTGGCCGCCATGGAGGAAATGAAGAAGGAGCAGACGGCTCCGGAAGCTGCGGTCCAAACGAAATTAGCCGTGTAATGTAATCACGAGTCATTTAATGAATCATTCAACCACCAGGAATTCCATTCCGGCGGGAAGCGGGATTGCCAGCCTGCTTCTTGCCAACACCATAACCATGCTTGATTCCGGCCCGAAGGGGCCGGGATTTTTTTTGCTTTTTCGCTGACGGGGGCGGAATGTACTTTATTTATTTTAAAAAAACGTATGGGATCTATTGACAAATCACCTCCGTCCGCATATTATCTTAATTAATCAAGATATTATATAAATCAAGATAATTAGTTGGTCCAGTTAATGTCAGCGAACCGTTTCTTGAATAGCAAAGAAATCCGCGTAATCAGGCGGCCATTCAATCAAAGGAGATGAAGGATGATGAACATGAATACAAATCAGGCACAGGATCGGAAAGAAATTGAGCAGCTGTTTGAAAAGCTGAAATGGGCTTGGGGAAAAGGGGATGGCGAGGCTTACGGGGCATGCTTTACCGACCAGGCCGACTACGTTACTTTTCAAGGCGAGCATCTGAAAGGAAGAAAGGCGATCGCCGATGTGCATCAGGAGCTGTGGAACGGCGTATTGAGAGGGTCTACGCTGGACGGGGAGATTGCGAAAATCGACTTTATTACGCCGGAGCTGGCGATCTTTCACGGACTGGGCGCCGTCAAAATGAGATGGCAGAAGCAGGCCCCAAAGAAACGTGACTCCATTAACACCAATGTGGTTGTAAAGCAAAATGGCGAATGGCGCATCGCCGCATTTCAGAACAGCCGGATTTCCGGACCGGGTCTGATGCAAAAAATATTCACGAAAATGAGCTCGCGGCGGGCTGTTCAGCAGCAGCTTCGTTGAGACAGTTACAGGAGGATGGCCTGATCGGCGCATCAGCCTGGAAACGATTGAAGCATAGAAAGAACCCCTTTCGTCCTGCCCGGCTGCCGTTGCAGCAAACCGAAACAAACGAAAGGGGAATCTATTGTAATGATCACCTTAATACCCAAACCGGCGGTTCCTAATTAAAGCCACGAGGGAGTATCGGTTGAAGATCGCATCAGGCTTTCTTTTTCCGCGACCAGACAATAACCGGAATTAGAAGCAGGGACAGGAATCCTCCGGCCAAAGAAAGTACGGAGTAGCTGGATTGGGCCACAACCATGCCGGATAAGGCTCCTCCCGAAGCCCCGGCTAAGGCAATAAGCACATCCACCGTGCCTTGGGTCTTTGCCCGAGTATGCGGAGGCGTCGCGTCGACAATGGCTGCCGTTCCGCTAATCAGGCCAAAGTTCCAGCCCAGCCCAAGGAGGGCAAGCGCAAGAACGAGAAATATCATCGATTCTCCGGGCGCGAGCCCAGCCAACAAGCCTGCCGCAAGCAAGGTGATTCCGGAAGCATAGGACATCAGAGTGTGTCCGTACTTATCGACTAGAACGCCGGTAATCAGCGAAGGCAGAAACATCGCAGCCACATGGATGCCGATGACGAGGCCGACCTCGCCCAGCCCGTGTCCGTGATGCTTCATGTGGACCGGTGTCATGGTCATAATGGCTACCATCACGATTTGGGTCAGCACCATCACCGTCGCACCGATCATGATTCCCGTTTTATTCATGGCTGCGTCCTTTATACGGGTGTTCTGCGTGCCATTCAGGCTTTCATCTGCCCGCTGTGCCTCCGCCATGGCCTTGGCCACGATCAGCGGGTCTGGCCGAAGGAAGATGAGGAGGACGACGCCGGCTATAATAAATGCTGCAGCAGCCAGCATGAATGGACCCGAAAGCGCTGGGAAACCTATGGAAGTGGCAAACCGTCCCGTGATATTGACCAGATTCGGTCCGGCCACTGCACCGAATGTGGTGAAGACCATAGCGGCGCTGATCGCTTTAGCCCGCTGCGTTGGCAAGGCCAAATCTGTTCCTGCATATCGAGCCTGTAAGTTTGTAGCCGTACCGGCGCCGTACACCAGCAGAGAAATAAAGAGAAGTGCCAGATTGCTTATGAGGGCTGCCAGAACGACGCCTAGCGCACCAAGCCCACCCGCCAGGAAGCCCGCTGCCAGTCCCGTCCGGCGCCCTAACCGCTGGGACAGACGGCCGACGATCAGGGCTGACGCTGCTGATCCTAACGTGATTAAGGCGGAAGGGACCCCGGCATAGCTGTCGGATCCAAGCATGTCTTGGGCAAGCAGCGCTCCTACTGTAACCCCTGCAGCAAAACCGGCCCCGCCGAAAATTTGCGAAATGATGACGATCAACATCGTCCTTTTATGGAGCTGCCGCTGCCTCTCAGGCGATTCAACGTACTGTCTTAGAGGTGCAGGGAGGGGATTCACCCTTTCTACAACCGTGGTCTCTGACATCTATTGTTCCTCCCTATATTAGACGAACCGATTCGTAAAAGATTTGCTGTTACCCTCACTGCAGACGGTCCTGGAATAAAGAAATGACGGTCTCCACTTCTTCTTTGGTGGTGTACCGGCCCAAGCTGAACCGGATCGCTCCCAGCCCTTCGTAATCGCTAAGGCCCATCGCCCGCAGCACCGGTGAAAGGGTTGTGCTTCCGGAGTGGCAGGCGGATCCGGTGGAAGCGGCGATTTCCGGAAAACGACCCAAAATCTCCTGCCCGCTCAGCCCGAGGAAGCTTACGTTGAGCGTGTTGGGCAGATGGTTGCCGGGATCGCCATTAAACCGGACCTGGTCTCCAAAGGCTTCCTTGAGCCCTTCCTTCAATGCCTCCCGGAGGTTTCGGATTTTACGGGAACCGACCTTCTGCGCTGCCAGTGCTGCGGCTTTGCCCAATCCGACGATATATGGCACATTTTCCGTTCCTGCCCTCCGGCCGGATTCATGGCCTGCCCCATGCACAAACGGGGCGAGTGTCGTGCCTTCACGCACATACAGTGCGCCGATACCCTTGGGCGCGTACAGCTTATGGCCGGCGATAGATAACAAATCGACGCCCAAGGCATCGATGTTCACCGGGATCTTACCAAAAGACTGTGCAGCATCCGTATGCATCAGGATACCGTAGCGTTTGGCGATACTGGCCACCTCTTCAATGGGCTGAATCGTTCCGACCTCGCTGTTGGCGTGCATGACCGAAATGAGGATGGTATCCTCGCGGATGGCACGCTCGATATCTGCTGGTGACACTCGGCCCCAGTGATCAACGGGAACGTAGGTCACTTCCGCGCCCAGCGTTTCGAGGAAGGCACAGGGATTGAGAATCGCCGGATGCTCAATGGTTGTCGTGATGATATGTCTGCGGGGCTGGTTGGATGCAAAGTAAACCCCTTTTAAAGCGTGATTATTGGCCTCGGTTCCTCCGCTGGTAAAAATCACCTCACTGGATTTCGCCCCAATCGCTGCGGCGATCCGGCTTCAGGCGTGCTCGATCGTTTCTTTGAGTGAAGCTGCCGCCCAATGCGACGAAGAAGGATTGCCATAGTGATGCTCGAAAAACGGCAGCATTTCCTGGAGCACTTCCGGATCTAACGGAGTGCTGGCGTTATAGTCCAGATAAATGCGTTTCATTACCTCTGTGCTTGAAATTCCCGCCATTCGTAAACTCCTTCCTCCACCCGGAATGCTGTAAAGCCCTCACGCTGCAATTTCTCAACCGCCTCGGCCGCTGCAACGCAGTAAGGTCCGCGGCAATATGCAGCAATTGGAGTTTCCTTGGGCAGACTTTGCATATATTGATGAAGCTCCTCCATCGGAACAGAGATCGCCCCGGGAATGTGTCCTGCCTCAAATTCATCGGCCGGGCGTACATCCAGTAAGATCATGCCTTCGTTCATTTTGCGCAATACTTCTTTTAAAGACAGGGTCTGAACATCCTCGCACAGACTTAGAAAGTCGTTTTTCACCCGGGTGATGTCGGCCAGCTGCGTTTCGCTCATTCGCCATAGAGCATTCAAAAAGCCCTCAATATGGGGACCAGCCAAGCAGTAGATGACATACGTCCCCCGCTTGCTATACTTCACCAGGTTGGCATCCAGTAAAATTTGGAGATGCCGCGATACGTTGGCTACGCTCATTTCTGTGGCCTCGGCCAATTTTTCAACAGACTTGGGTCCTTGGGATAACAAATGCATGAGCTCGAGCCGTTTATCGCTGGACAAGCATTTCCCGATTCGGGCAAACTGCCGGTACAAGTCGTCTTTGAAAGCACGAACGGGAAAATCGTGGTCCATATCTATTCCCACCTTGCTATAATATTCAATGAATTGATTGAATTATAGTCGTGGTTAACTTTGACCGTCAAGATCATAATGATCTTACAGCTTGACTATATTTTACGAAAGTTCTAATGATGGGTAGGCAAACTTGTCTTGAGTGGGTAATGAATGATAGCTAACTTGCTTCCTTTATCTGCAGACTGTGTTAGTCTTAGTAGTAAATTTCTTGGTTAATGGTTAGATTGAACTAAAGTAAATGGTTGAAAATGTATTTTTAGGAATGATTGGTTTTTTGGTAAAATAGGATACCAGGTGGAAGAATACCTGCTGCCAAAAAAGAAAAAGTATGAAGGGGACAACATTCGGCGTTGACCGAGAAGGGGAGGACACATGAAATCATCCAAAAAGGTATCATTATTTTCATTAGCGCTGCTGCTCCTCGTGGTGACCGGATGGTCTGGTTGGACGGGAAGCGCCGCAGCTGCGCCGGATTCCGGCAAAACCTATGTCATCGGTACCGACATTACGTTTGCTCCGTTTGAGTTTCAGGACGTCAGCGGCAAGTTTGTCGGGATCGACATGGATCTGATGGAGGCCATCGCCAAGGATCAGAATTTTAAGTATGAGATCAAGCCGCTGGGCTTTAACGCAGCCGTTCAAGCGCTGGAGTCGAACCAGGTGGACGGCGTCATCGCAGGGATGAGCATTACCGACGAACGGAAGCAGAAATTCGACTTTTCCGAGTCCTATTTCGAATCCGGCGTGGTGATGGCCATCAGCAAGAACAATGACACCATCAAGAGCTATGAGGATTTGAAAGGGAAAAAGGTAGCCGTAAAGACAGGTACAGAAGGCTACAGCTTCGCCGAATCCATCGCCTCGAAATACGGATTTACCATCGTCCCGTTCGACGATTCCTCGCAAATGTACGACGATGTCAAAACTGGAAACTCCGTGGCCTGCTTTGACGATTATCCTGTGCTGGCTTATGGCGTAAACCAGAACAATGGACTCAAGATCGTAACCGAGAAGGAAGCAGGCGGCTCCTACGGCTTTGCGGTCAGCAAAGGCAAGAACCAGGAGCTGATGCAAAAGTTCAATACCGGCCTGACCAATCTCAAAGCCAGCGGGGAATATGACCAGATTCTCGAGAAATATCTGGGTGAAAATGCATCCGGACCGGCGAACCAAAGCCGCTGGGGACTGATTCAGGATTCGCTGCCACCGCTGCTGACCGGTCTGGGCAAGACGCTGCTGTACACGATCGTATCGCTGTTCTTCGCCTTTATCCTGGGGCTGATCTTCGGCTTTATGAAGGTGAGTCGCAATAAGTTTCTTCGCGGTTTGGCAACGGTATTCGTCGATGTCTTCCGCGGCATTCCGCTGATCGTCCTAGCTTTCTTTATTTACTTTGGTATTCCGCAGGCCTTCGGCTTTACGATGCCGTTGTTCCTGGCGGCCATTCTGACGCTGACTCTGAATGCCGGCGCTTATGTAACGGAAATCATCCGGGGCGGTATTCAGTCGATCGACCGCGGCCAAATGGAAGCGGCCCGTTCGCTCGGTTTGCCATACCGCAAGGCGATGATGAAGATCATCATCCCGCAGGCGATCCGTGTCATGATTCCGGCGTTTATCAACCAGCTGGTCATTACGCTGAAAGATACGTCGATTCTGTCGGCGATCGGTCTCGTCGAGCTGACGCAGTCCGGCAAAATTATTATCGCAAGAACGTTCTCGTCATTTGATATTTGGCTGGTTGTAGCCATCATGTATTTGATTGTGATCACGATCTTAACGAAACTTTCAGGCTTCTTGGAGGGGAGATTGCGCCGTGGGTAAAATCAGGGTTGAAGGATTAAAGAAGAGCTTCGGCGCCAATCAGGTGCTGAAGGGAATCGATATGCAGGTCAAGGAAGGCGAGGTCGTGTGCGTGATCGGTCCTTCCGGATCGGGAAAAAGTACGTTTCTGCGCTGCATCAATCGGCTTGAGGACATCACTGCAGGCCGTGTCATCGTTGATGACCAGGATCTGAACGATTCAAAGACGGATATCAACAAGGCCCGCGAAAATATTGGCATGGTGTTCCAGCATTTTAACCTGTTTCCGCATTTCAACGTGCTCAAGAACATCATGTTCGCTCCGATGGAGCTGGGCAAAATGAACGCGAAGCAGGCGCGCGAAACGGCGATGCGCCTCCTGGAGCGGGTCGGACTCGCTGACAAGGCGGATGCGTTCCCGAGCCAGCTGTCGGGCGGGCAGAAGCAGCGGGTGGCGATCGCCCGTGCGCTCGCGATGAACCCCGACGTCATGCTGTTCGACGAGCCGACGTCGGCGCTCGACCCCGAGATGGTCGGCGAGGTGCTCGGCGTCATGAAGGATCTGGCCCGCGAAGGCATGACGATGATGATCGTCACGCATGAGATGGGCTTCGCCCGCGAGGTGGCGGACCGGGTCATCTTCATGGACGGCGGCTACATCGTTGAAGAAGGTCCGCCGGAGGAAGTGTTCGGCCGGCCGAAAAACGAGCGTACG
Source organism: Paenibacillus sp. SSG-1 (assembly GCF_002224835.1). NCBI lineage: Bacteria > Bacillati > Bacillota > Bacilli > Caryophanales > Paenibacillaceae > Paenibacillus > Paenibacillus sp. SSG-1. The sequence goes on along the minus strand of NZ_MBRK01000001.1, from coordinate 6,151,491 downwards.
ATCAGCTTCCTGGAGAAGGTACTGTAAGCACGCTATAAGCTTGAGTGAAGCCGCGTACGTGATGAACCGTTATTCGGTGATCACAGCGGTTTGGATGAAAGCCCGGACGGGCAGCGTTAGCTGCTTGGCCGGGCTTTTTGCATTCGTCCCTGCACATATGTTGGCTGTAACCGCTGAAAACGAAACCGAAAGGTACAGCGTTGCGATGAAACATTTTCTCCAGTTAGAGCGTAGAAATATTCCAGGAAAATCCACTTACGTACAGGAGGACGATGATGGTAGAGCTTCGTGAGGAAGGCCAACTGAAATATTCCAACCAGCCGTCCCGGACGGCTAAAACGTTGAATTGGGGACTCGTTGGATTGATGGGAGCCCTCGTTCTAGGATTTCTGGGGTACGGTGTCTTTTGGCTGATCAAGGGAGATTGGGTTGTAGGCAGCATTATCACGGTGATTGGACTATTCTTGGCGGGCATGCTGTGGCTGATCTTCCGAATCGTTCGGATGCCGCAAAAGGTGCTGCTCCGGTACGAACTCCGGGAGGAAGGCTATTATACATACGTTAAGCAAATCAAGACCGGCGAAGAGTCCGAGCATCTGGTGCCATTCACTCAAATGCAGGAGGTGCTGATCGGCCGGACGACAAGGTACCAGCCCAAGGGAGAAGGCAGCATCGGGTTTTATGTGATCGGTGCCAACATCGTCATGAAATGGGTTGATGAAGAGGGTCATATCCAATATTCCATCTTCGGATTAGAGAATCCCGATGAATTGGAGGCCTGGGTAACGGAGTTCCGAAAGCATGGGATCCCGGTGTACGGGACAGAGGCGAATGTGAAGTTTGTTAGGGTGGAGAACTACCAAACCGCTGCATATCGGAAGCCGCGAGCGGAGAGACATCCCCGCGTGGATCAGCCCGGACATGAGGGCCAGAATGGAAGCAGAAGAGAAACGAAGGGATCAGCGGTTGTTCCGGCCTGTTTTTCTAGGCGTCGCCGCAATTAACTTGATTTTGGCCGCATCGTGGATGCCTTCCTGGCCCATTTTAGACGGCGCATTCGCGGACAATTCCGCGTCGACGGCCGTTACGCTGGTAAATGTCGTGCTGTTGGTGCTGACCGGCGCATACTGGCGCCAACGTGTCCGGTGGTACCGTTCACTGCTGGATTCGGTATTGGTGATTGCAGCGCAGTTCGCTGGTGCGGGCATCGCTGCGCTTATTGGAAATGCGGCCTCCGGGCTGCTTGACTCCATCGTGGTGGAGGGACTGCTTTTAGTGGGCATCAGTGTTGTTTTGTTTGTGATTTTTAGATTGGTGCGGTGGATAGTAAAATAACGAAGCCTCACCTTCGTTTGGTTTGGAGCGACAGGAAGGCTTGGGTGTGGGGTTAGAAATGGGGCACCGTTATACGAAACACGAGGTCTCAGCGGCGGCTGAGCTATGCCTCAATATGGCACCCTTCTTCAGTATCCACTGGAGGAGGGGGCTTTTTTGATGCGGATTATTGCCTGCCTCGTTATTTTGTCCCCATCTATTGCCAATCCAAATGCTGTTCGATATACTCATATACATAGTATTACGATGTATTGTAAATCTAGGTATTAGGAGAAGATCATGGCGATTAATAAAGAGCTGCTCAAGGGCAGCACGGTCATTTTGCTGCTGACGGTGCTGAACAAGAAGGAAATGTACGGTTACGAATTAATCAAGGAAATCGAGAAGAGCTCTGAGGGCGTTTTTTCCATGAAAGAGGGAACTTTATATCCCATCCTGCACACACTGGAGTCGGAAGGCTGGCTGGAAGCTTACTGGAGCACACATGACGGCCGCAAACGGAAGTACTACCGGATAACCGACCAGGGCCGGAGTCAGCTGAAAGAAAAGCAGCAGGAATGGGTTCGTTTCCGCACGGCGGTTGATACGGTGATCGGGGAGGGTATTTGATGCGGGCTGTGGAAAAGGATGCGGCGGTTCAGGAGTTTCTTGACCGGGTATGCCGGCATATCCGCGTTAAATCCATGCATGCTGAAATCCGTGAGGAGCTGGGAAGTCATATTGTGGAACGGATGGACATGCTGGCATCCGAAGGAGTTGCTGAAGAGCATTGTGCGCAGGAAGCGATTAAGCTGATGGGCGATCCCGACGACATCGGACGAAGCCTTCACCGGGCGCATAAACCTGTGTTCGACTGGAAGCTTGTTGTTCTATTGGGGCTGCTGACGATTGTGGGGTTGTTTGGATTACTGAATGTGCAGATGTCTGGCCGAAGGATTTGGATGCTCGCTCAGTTTTTTGAGAAGAAGCTGTTTTATGTTGCGCTAGGTTTTGCCGGTCTGTTTATTTGTTATTTCCTGGACTACCGAAAGCTGAGGAAGTTTTCCGGAGTAATATTCTGCGGGACCATCGCCTTAATGGCTTTAACGTTGAAGGTAGGCATAACGACGAATGGGCAGACGACCAGTCTGGCGATCGGTTCCTTTGCCATTAATGTGATGGCTGCATCCATATTGCCATTGCTTATTGCGGCTTCAGGACTGACCTATAGGTTCCGGCGCAGCGATATTGTCGGCTGGATCAAGTTCGCGGCCCAAATGGTCGTTCCGGTCGTACTGTATTGGCAGAGCGGCTCCTTGCTGTACGGCTGCATTTATTTAGCGGGATTCGGAATTATTGCACTGAGGCACAACCGGTTTCCTCTGATGGCCGTTGGACTGCCGATCCTTTCTTTGTACATATATAAACTAACGCAAACCCCTTACCTTGTGGAGCGGCTGCACTCCTTTTTGAGCGAAAAGGATAAGGATTACCAGACCTTGCAGACGATCGGAGCGATCCGTTCGGCGGGGTGGACGGGCCACGGATTTGCGGCGGCGAACGAAACCCTCCCTTTTATCTATGACGAATCGATGTATCCGTATCTTATTTACTGTTTTGGATGGGGTGCCGGGATCGTCATCGGGCTGCTGGTCATTGGATTCATGATACGAATTTGGAAGATGAGCGTGTCCATTAGGGATGAATATGCCACCTGTATATTTTCCGCGTTCATCGTCGTATTTGGCATTCGGCTGTTGTGGCCGCTGCTTATGGCGTACGGTGTGGTGCCCATCGTGGGGCAGAGCCTGCCCTTTGTCGGCTATGGCGGGTTCACGCAGGTGATTGATTTTTGCGCCATGGGGCTGCTGTTATCGATCTATCGGCGCAAGCAGATGCTTCCCGCAAGGATCGAGACCGTTTGAAATTAAGGCCAAGCCCGATTCTTCCGGGTGTTGGCCTTTTCGCTATTGCTATATACAGTTAAACTGTATATAGTGTAAATATACAGTTGAACGATATAAAGTGTGACTGAACAAAAGGGAGGCACTTCATTGAGCAGAGATAAACATTTACCGCTGACCGAAACGGTATATTATATTTTGTTGGCGCTGCTGGAGCCGGCGCATGGTTACCTGATTATGCAGAAGGTGGAGGAGCTCAGCGCGGGGCAGGTCCGGATGGCGGCCGGCACGCTGTACGGGGCGGTGGACAATTTGCTGAAGCAGAAATTCATCCAGCCGACTGCGAGCGAGGACAGCCGCCGCAAGGTGTATGTCATCACCGAGCTGGGACGTGAAATGCTGAGACAGGATTACGACCGGATGCGCCATATGATCGAAGTAACCAATATGCAGTGGGGCAAGGAGGAGTTGCTGCATGAAAAAATATAAATTTTTCACGAATCTGGACCAGGAAGAACAGTGGTTGAACGACATGGCCCGGCTGGGCTATACGCTTGTCCGGAAGTCCTTCGGCTATCAATTCGAGCGAAGCGTACCGGAGGAAGCCAACTACCGGATCGACTTCCGCACGTTTAAGAATCAGCGGGACTTTGAGGATTACGTTGCCCTGTTCGAAGACAGCGGCTGGACGCATGTCGCCGGCACGAAGGGGTCGGGGGCTCAATATTTCAAGCAGAACAGTGACCAGGGAAATGAAGATATTTTCTCCGATGCCGACTCCAAGGCGGCCCGGTATAAGCGGATTTCCGACATGTGGATGACGCTGTGCTGCTGCTTTATCCCGATTTTCGCGGCGCTGATTTCGACCGATGCCATTGACGCATCCGTTATCCTGAAGCCCCAATCGCTGTATTACACGCCGGGATTGTGGGAAATGAGCGGCCCAAGATTTTGGCAGGCGTTCCTGTTCGAGACGCCGTTTGCGCTGTTCCGCGGGATCGTCTGGATGGTCATTCCGGTAATGATTATCGTCTACTCGGTTTTCGCTTACAAAGCCAAAAAGGAATACGACAAGTCCCAGCAGCAGTAATGCCGAATGGGAGCCAATAGGGAGGATGCTGCGCTTGCCGGCATCGTCCCTTTTTTTTCAGGCAGACGGCCCGGCGTATTTCTCCGGCTTCAGAAAAGCGCGAAGCGCGCTGCTCAGCGGTACATCCCGGCGATAGATAAAATAGACCACGACCTCGCGGTAGGACTCCGGCAGGGTCAAGGCTTCAATGTTTTTCTCGTTGGGGATCTGAACTGTGTTGGACCTTGGGAGGAGCGCTACGCCGAGGCCCGAAGCCACACCCCCAAGCACGGCTTCAAGCGAACCGAACTCCATGATTTGCGGATGCTGAACTCCGGCTTCGGCCAGCAGGCGCTCCACTCTGGAGCGGTGGGTGCAGCCTGTCGATAAAATGAGCATCGGCTTCTGCAGCTGTTCCTGCAGGCTGGCCGCTCCGGCCTCGGAGAGCAGCACGAGCTCTTCATCGTAGGAAGGAATCTGCTCCAGCTGGGAATGCGGAACAGGGCCGTACACAAAAGCGCCGTCCAGCTCGCGGTCCAGCACCTGCTGCATGAGCACGCGGGAATTGCCTGTGGCGAGGGACAGGCTGACATGAGGGTAGCGGGCGTAGTAAGCGGCCAGACGTCCCGGCAGATGAGCTGCCGCGGCCGATTCAATCGCCCCGATCCTCAGCGGTCCCCGCGGAGCATCCTCCGCCTGCACGGATTTCTCCGCTTCATCGAGCAAGTTCAGAATTTGACGCGCGTATTCAAGCAGGCGCTCGCCAGCCGGGGTCAGCTCCATCCCCCGGTTGCTCCGGATAAACAGCGGAGTCTGCAAACCTTCCTCCAGCTGGCGAATCCGGCCGGTGACGTTGGAGGGAACATATTGCAGCCTTTGGGCCGCCCGTGTAATGCTTCCTTCCTCCGCTACAGCCCGGAATATACGCAAATCTCCACTTTCCATTCGGCTCACCTTCCTGACTTCATTTTGACTGAACGCCATATTCACTACTAATCATTTTACATGCTCTAAAGCGGCCTATACAATGAATCCCAAAACGGCTTCACAGAGGCCGGAAAAAAGGGAGAGATTCAATTGAGAGCAGCTATTCATCATGGCCGGAGCGGTCTGGACGGACTGCGGATCACCGACGCGGAGACGAAACAGCCAGGCCCCGGAGAGATCAGGGTCCTTGTAAAAACAGCCGGACTCAATCACCGTGATCTGTTTCTGATGAAGGGACGCCGTGCGGCGGATGCACCGCTCATCCTGGGTTCCGACGGCGCAGGCGTCATCGATGCTGTAGGCGAGGGAGTAGCTGGTCTGACCGCAGGAACGGAGGTTATCATCCATCCGACGATCGGTTGGGATCGAACCGAAGAGGTACCGGTGGTGCCGCAAATCCTGGGCGGGCCTACGGACGGGACGTTTGCCGAGACGGTTATCATCCCCGCGGACAATGCCTTCCGGAAGCCGGCATACCTGACCTGGGAGGAGGCGGGAGTATTGCCCTTATCCGCGCTCACGGCCTACCGGGCGCTGTTTACGAGGGCGCAAATCAAGGCTGGCGAGCACGTGCTCATCCCGGGCATTGGAGGCGGGGTTGCAACCTGCGCCATGCTCATGGCCCAAGCTGCGGGGGCTGTCGTCAACGTCACTTCCCGAAGCGAGGCCAAGCTTGAAGAAGCGCGGCGTTATGCTGTGCGGGGAGCTTTTTCCAGCAATGGAGACTGGAACGAAGGGCTGCAAGGGGAGAAGGTGGATGTGATCCTCGACAGCATCGGTCCGGCCACCTTTTCCAAATACTTGGAGGTGATCAAGCCGAACGGCCGGATTGTGAGCTTCGGGGCAAGCTCCGGTGACACGGTGGAGGTCCCGCTAAGGGCGTTGTTTTTTCCGCAGCTGTCATGGATCGGTACATCGATGGGAAGCCGAGAGGAGTTCGGAGAGATGCTTCGGTTCATGGAGGAGCACGCCATTCGGCCTCTGATCGACCGGATGTATCCGCTGGACGAAGCGCCGGCGGCGTTCCGGAGAATGACTGCCGGGGAGCAGTTTGGCAACATCGGGCTCTGCATTGGTTGAGCATGGATGCCCGTTCATGCCAGCGGGACCGGCTCTTTAATCTTTCTTTAGATTTCCTTTAATATTAATTTCTGTTTGCTTAACATCCTCTCCCTATAATCAAAAGCATCTTAGGTTCACGCTCAGGCGCTCACGCGGAGTGGGCACCGGACCGGAAATGGGGAGAAAGAGATGCAGAAAAAAACGATCGCCGTGCTGTTCGGCGGCTGCTCAACGGAATATGAAGTCTCGCTGCAATCGGCGGCTTCCGTCATAGATCATTTGGACAAGGCTAAATATGAGCTGGTGCTCATCGGCATTACCCGGGAGGGAGCCTGGCTGAGGTACCACGGAGATCCGGAGGAGATCCGCAGGGACCGCTGGCATCAGCATCCGGGTTGCATCCCCGCGTTTCTGCCACCAAGCAGGGAAACGGGCGGAATCGTGGAGCTGGTCGGGACGGAATACCGATTGACGCCGGTGGACGTCGTATTCCCGGTTCTTCACGGCAAAAATGGGGAAGACGGCACACTGCAGGGGCTGCTGGAGCTGTCGGGCATTCCTTTTGTCGGCTGCGGCACACTGTCTTCTGCCCTTTGTATGGACAAGGAGGTTGCCAGCAAGCTGGTCAAAGCAGCCGGAGTGGAAGTGGCGGGTTCGGTCACGGTCCTCGCAGGAGACGACTTGTATGCGGCCGCCAAATCGGCTGAGACGCTGGGCTATCCCGTCTACGTCAAACCGGCCAAGTCCGGTTCCTCTTTCGGTATTACGAAGGCGTACGACAGGCTGGCGCTGATGGACGGCATCCGTGAGGCGCTGCAGCATGACGACAAAGTGGTGGTCGAACAGAACATTGCCGGATTTGAAGTGGGCTGCGCGGTCCTGGGTCATCGGGAGCCGTTCATCGGAGAAATCGACGAGATCGAGCTGCAGGGCGAGTTTTTTGACTATACGGAAAAATACCAGCTGATTTCGTCTAAGATCCATCTGCCTGCCCGGATTTCGGAAGAAACGGCGAACCGGGTCAAAGAGACCGCGCGCCGCATCTACCGGACGCTTGGCTGCCGCGGCCTGGCCCGGGTGGACATGTTCATTACCGAAGGGGAGCGGATCGTATTCAATGAGGTGAACACGATGCCCGGCTTCACGGCCGCCAGCCGCTATCCGAACATGATGCGGGCCAGCCACCTGCCGTACCCGGATCTGATGGACCGGCTGATCCAGCTGGCCGAAGCGATGGAGGTGATCCGATGATCGGGGTTGTAGGCACGGAAGGCCGCGTGATTCACATCCAGCCGAGCATGGTGTACCGCGGACACCTGGTCCTCATTAACAGCGAGCATCCGCTCCGCCAGGTGCCTTATTCCAAGAGCCTCGCTCCCGTGGAATCACTCGCTCATGGCAGCACTCATGAGCGGGTGATGCGTCTGGAACGCAGCTGCCTGCAGCAGCTGGAGGCGCTGCTGGACGCCTGCGGGGGCCGGGGAAGCATCGGAGTGGTCAGCGGCTACCGCACCGCGATGGAGCAGCAGCGCATCTACGACCGGTCGCTGGTGGAGAACGGGGAGATTTTTACTGCGAGTTACGTGGCTCGTCCCGGAGAAAGCGAACACCAGACCGGACTGGCGGCCGATGTGGGCGATAAGCATACGGGGGTCGACTATTTATGCCCTTCGTTTCCGGAGGGTGGCGTTTATGCCTCTTTCCGGAAGCTGGCAGCGGAGCATGGCTTCATCCAGCGTTACAAGCAGGGCAAAGAGCATCTGACGCACATTGCCTGTGAGCCTTGGCATTTTCGCTATGTGGGGGTGCCGCATGCCATCATCATGGAGCAGTATGGGATGTGCCTGGAGGAATACACGGACTACTTGAAGCAGTTCACCCTAGATGGTCCGCATCTGTTCAAAAAGGTGAAGGAACATCTTGTGGAGATGTACTATGTTCCTGTTCATGAAGAAGAGCAGGTGCTGACGATTAAGGTCCGCCCCGAAACGAGGGTGGAGTGCTCAGGGAACAATGTGGACGGCTGCATCATCACCGTCTTCCATGATTTGCGGAAGGGGCTGGTGGGTTGAGGGCGCATCGTCTTCGGGCAGAAACGTTCCCTGTGAGATGGGGATACTCGCTTAGTTCTCCAGGCGAAAAGAGAGAAGCCCGGCCTTCCTTATCCCACCGGGCGTGGGCGGAAATCAGCCTGGATCACTTGCGGCATAACGCCGCAGAGCTTCAGCGGCTCCTCCCTTCCGGGTGCCGCCTGATGGCGGTGGTTAAAGCTAATGCATACGGACACGGTATTACGGAGATCGCGGGGCATTTGAACCGTTCGGGGATGGATAGCTTCGCTGTGGCGGAAATCGGGGAAGGGATCCTTTTGCGGGAACAAGGCATCCAGGGGGAGATTCTAATCCTTGGCTACACCGATCCAGAGAGGGCCGCCGATTTAGCCAGGTACCATCTGACGCAGACGATGGTAAGTTTGGAATACGGGCAGGCCTTGGAGGCGCTCGGTATCGACCTGGAGGTACATGTCAAAATCGATACCGGCATGAACCGGCTCGGCGTGCCCCACCAGGATACGATGTCGATTTTGCGGTGCTATGACTTTGTCAATCTTCGGGTGACGGGCATGTTCAGTCATTTGTCCATGTCGGACGGACTTGGACCGGAGGAGACCGAATTTACGCGCCGGCAGATCGCTCACTTTGATGGTGTGGTCGCGCAAATCAAGGAAGCCGGCATCGATCCAGGCCTTGTGCATCTTCAGAGCAGCTACGGCATGCTGAATTACCCTGAGCTGCGCTATGACCGGGCCCGGCCGGGGATCGCGCTGTACGGCCTGCTCAGCCAGGAGGGCGACGCCGTGCGGTGCCAGGCCGAATTGCGGCCTGTGCTGGCGCTCAAGGCGACCGTGACGCAGGTGAAGGAGGTGCAGGCCGGCCAGCCGGTCGGCTACGGACGCCGCTTCGTTCCGGAACGCGATATCCGGATCGCCACGGTGTCCATCGGCTATGCCGACGGCGTTCCAAGGATGCTGTCGGACGGGGGTGGACAAGTCCTGATCCGCGGGCAGCGGGCCTCCATCATCGGCAGCATCTGCATGGATCAGCTGACCGTCGACGTCACTGGTGTCGACGACGTAATGCTAGGGGACACCGTCACGCTGATCGGCCAAGATGGCGATGAGCAGATCACCGCCGGCGAGATGGCCGCACGCTGCCATACGGTCACCAACGAAATCGTGAGCCGGATCGGCAGCCGGGTGCAGCGCATATTTGTTGAATAGCCGCTGGGGACAGCGGCTTTCTTGCGTTTATAGCTGTGGTCGGGGTTACCGCCGTTACTTCGTTGTATTTCGGCGTTTGAACTCTTTTATGATGAAGTTTTTTGCGGAGACGATCAGCATTTCAGGGATGAGAACGCACCCGATATATAGCAGGATGATGAACGGAAGGGAGGCCGTGAAAATAGCGAAGGTTTGTTCTTCCTTTGGTGCTCTGATGACCAACCATAGAGGAATTGCGATCACCCAGGTGAATAGGTTGGATATCAGCAGATAGGTCAGGTTTTCCCACAGTAAGCTAAATAGAATCAAAACGGCAATAGGGATCGCCCACGAATCCAACTGCTGATCCAGATTTAAAAAGCAGAAGAAGGCCATGGGATAGATCAGAGTAAGAACGATTTGGCTGGCTTTTATTCGACTCCGTTTCATTTGGCTCTCCTTTCTTTTCCGTGACTAAAAAAACCCACCGCCTTGTGAATGAACCTCCACGGTTAGTTGATGCCTAACAACGAGAGAATAGTTCAATGCAGACGGTGGTTCTTTACATGTTAGACTATTTTTAAGCGCAGAACCCTAGGATTGCTGATCGTCCATCAGGCGAAGCAGCAGGACAATGGCCTCGGCTCGAGACGTCCGTGCCGCGGCCGCAAAGTTCCGGCCGTCGCGGCCCACGGTCAGGCTACGCTCCTCCAGGGCGGCCGCTGCGGGCTTCGCCCACGCCGGGATCAGAGCGTCATCGTTATACGAGGTGCGCCCCGCGGCTTCTTGCGCCAGGCCAAGTGCCTTGGCGGTCATGACAGCCATCTCCGCACGGGATATGGGTGCCCAGGGCCGGAATTGTCCGTCCGGATATCCGGCGGTCACGCCCGATTGGTACGCGGCATTTACAGCATCAACGGCCCAGAACCCGATCGAGCCCTCATCGGTAAACCGGTGCGGAGGGTTATCCTGACGAGGCTGCAAATTCAGCGTATGCACCAGCATGACGGTGAATTCTGCCCGCGAAACCGGCATGTTCGGCTCAAACGTACCGTCCGGGTAGCCGCGGACCAGCCCCAGCTTCACCGCCCGGAGGATATCCGCTCTGGCCCAGTGGCCGGCGATATCGCTGAACGGATCCGGTTCAGGCGTCGGCTCCGGCTCCGGGTCCGGCTCGGCAGGAGGCTTCGGCTCGGCAGGAGGCTTCGGCTCCTGAACCGGCTGGGCAGGCGTAGTAGAAGGCCAACTGCTCGAGGAGCCGGATCCTCCGCCAGGCTTGCTGGCGGTTACGGCACTTCCCTTCAGCGGCAGGCTTTCGTTGCCGGCTGCATCCAGGGCGGTGACGCTGAACGTATAGGCGGTATCGGCAGCCAGCCCGGCAACGTCATACGCATAGACGCTGCTGCTGACCGTCACTGCGTCGCCTGAACCGGACGCGACACGGTATGATGCTACGCCGGTGACGTCCGTTGCCGCCGGCCAGTTCAGGGTCAGGCTTCCTGACGTGACGCCGGAAAAGGTCAAGCGGCTATCGGCCGGCCAGGCGGGAGCCGTGCAGTCGGCCGGATGGGATGCTTCCACTGAATACAGACCTGTCGTCCCATCCTGTGCCGTGACGATCAAGGAAACCTCCGTCGTGAGGGGGCTTAGCGAGACACGAGTCTCCTGTCCGCTTACCGCCAGACTGCCGTTGATCGTCATGGTTGCTTTCGAATCCGCCACCGTGGCTTTCAACGTCACTTCTGAAACGCCGCAGGGCACCGACAATTTGTAAGCCGAGGCGGCAGGATCAAATTCCGGGCTCAACTGCCCCGCCGAAAAAGTCAAACTGCTCAAATTAGCATTATTACTCAATGGTTGTTCTTGGATCGTAATGTTGACTTTAGCTTCCGTGGAGACCAGGCCTGCATTGGTCTTAGCTCTCCATGTGAATGAAGCCGTGCCTATGAAATCGGATGCAGGGACAAATCTCAAATTCCCCAAATCGGAAGCATCAATTTCTTCAGCCTCGACCACGTCTTTCGGGGTGTCCCCGTCTGTAAGCTCCAGTTTCCCCATAGCAGGATCGGGCAGTGAGGAAATCCGCACGCTGTTCAAAGTGTCTTCTCCGCTCCCGCTAATGTGGCCTGCAAACATGTTTTCAGTAAACGCTAGAACCGAATTCTTCGTGGTCGCCAAATCAAAATCGGTCGCCTGGAGAGAGGACCTAAGCACCAAATGGATCGTGGATTCCTTCTGAATGTTATAATCCGCGAGCGTCCGGCCGTCCTCAAGCTGCTTTCCAGCAAAAATCAGGCGCTGCTGGTCGGGTGGAATGCCCTCCTTATCCTGGATCTTCTGTTTAACCTGCTCTATTGAATCCGACGGTTCAACGTTCAGCGTAATGGTTTTTCCGGTCAGCGTTTTAATGAAAATGATCATGCCACTTTCCAGAAAGGCCCGCTGCGGAAAGGCCAGCGTAAGCAGCATGATCAGGGCAAGACACGCTGCAACAATGCCCGGCCTTATTTTTCTTGCCATCGATGAATCCTCCATCCCTATTCGTTTGAAAACTCCATTGTATTCGCTGCAGACCAACAAAATCCCTTTTAAACGGACCGGAATAAACCATATTTTCATACCGTTGAAAAAACACAGAAATTAACCGTTGACAGGGGCCACCCCCGGTGATAACCTCAACCAGAGGAAAAAAGCCAACCTGCTATACGATATGTAAGATTGATTAACGCGGCAGACCTTTGAGGAGCCGTTTTTTCAAGACGTTATGTCCTTTGTGGACCCCTAGATCCGCATACCTGGCAAGCCGACTCTTCTTTCCGAAGGGTTTTTTCATTTTATAAAAACGTGGGCATACTGCCAGATGCCTAATCCGACAAAAAGAAAGTGATCCCTTGTATCAGCTAAAGTTTAGGGCGAACACCGAGCGCCTGCTAGACAAACATCTTACCGGTGAATCGATCGATTACCGGCAGATTATTTCCCTGTTCATTCCGATTCTGATCGACCAGGCGTTTATTATTTCGCTGAACATGGTCAACGCTGCCATGATCAGTTCGGCCGGAGTCGCCGCCATCAGTGCCGTCAATATGGTCGACTCGCTCAATATTTTCCTGGTCAGCGTCTTTATCGCCATGTCGACGGGCGGAACGGTCGTCGTCGCGCAGTATAAGGGCAGCGGCAACGACCTTATGGTTTCCAAAGCGGCGTCAAGCACCGTCTCCGCCTGCGCGATCCTGGCGCTGGCTCTCAGTCTGATCCTGGTCTTGTTCCACCAGCCGCTGCTCAGCGTGCTGTTCGGAGCGGCTTCGCCGGAAGTCATGGACAATGCCAAAGTATATCTGCTCGGAGGCGGCGTGTCTTTTGTGGGGATCGCCATTACTGAAGCGGTGTGCGGGGCGCTGCGCGGGATCGGCAAATCGAGGGCTTCGCTCATGCTGTCCCTGTTCATGAACCTGACCTACGTCGCGCTGAATTTGGTGTTTATTAACCTGCTGCACATGGGCGTGCTTGGCATGACGATCGCGATCAACATTGCCCGGTACCTGGCGGCCGCCTGCGCGCTGTACTTTCTGGTGAAAAGGGACACCGATCTGCATTTCCAGCTCCGGTCCATCGTTCAGGTGAACCTGAAGATGCTCCGCAAAATCTTTTCCATCGGCATCCCGTTTGCAGCGGAGCAGATGTTCTTTAACGGCGGTAAAATGCTGACCCAGATCTTCATCGTCGGCCTTGGCACATATGCCATCGCCACCAATGCGATCAGCGGGTCGCTGGCAGGCGTCTCCCAAATTCCGGCGAACGCGCTCTCGCTCACGCTGGTGACGGTAGTGGGGCAGTGCATCGGACGGAGAAACGTGGAGGACGCGCGCAAGTTCACCAAGACGTTCCTGTGGCTGGCGTCCTTCTCCTTCGTGCTGACGGGTGTGATCATGATGGCCTTGTTCCATCCGCTCGTCAGCCTGTTCCACCCGCCGAAAGAGATCGTCGGGGACATCTTCACGGTCCTGCTCATCAACCTGATCGCGCAAGTACCGCTTTGGGCTATCAGCTTTATTATGCCGTCGGCGCTGCGGGCCGCCGGGGACTCCAAGTTCACCTCGCTGGTCTCCATGCTGTCGATGTGGCTGTTCCGGGTCATCCTGGGCTATGTGCTCGGCATTGTGCTGCATTGGGGAATCGTCGGCGTCTGGCTGGCGATGAACTGTGAGTGGGGCGTGCGCGGCACCGTCTTCCTGCTGCGTTTCATGGGCAAGAAGTGGTATCAGCACCGCTTGATCGATTGAATATATACGATATCCATTCCGAATTTTACGATAAAAAAAGGACTTTCCCCGGCTTGCCAGCCGATCAGGGAAAGTCCTTTTGCGTTAGGCGGTTGCTCTGTTATTCGGCCGCTATTCGTCCGCAATAATAAGCTTCGTCTGCGTCTTTTTAAATTTGGCGGCATAACTGCGGTCCACCAGGTTGTCTGTCACGATCGCATCGATTTTGTCCAGCGGCGCGATCGCAATGGTGACATCCCGGCCGAATTTGCTGCTGTCGGCGGCGACAAAAACCTCTTTGGACAGCTCGATCATCTTTTTGCGCGTGGTCGCTTCCTCCAGGTTGTAGTCGGAAATTCCCCGTTCGGTTGTGATGCCGCTGCAGCAAATAAACGCCTTGAGGACGTTCAGTTCATGAAAGTTGAAAATATACTCAAACGTTACGACCGACTGCTCGTCCTTACGGATTTTTCCCCCGATGATCATCAGCTCGATGTCGGTGTTCATCAGCTCGGTAATGACCGGGATGGAGTTGGTAATGACCGTCAGCTTCTTCTTGTCCTTGATGTATTTGGCAATATGGTATGTCGTCGAGCCGCTGTCGATGTAAATACAATCCCCGTCCTGAATGTATTCGCTGCATTTCCGGGCGATGGTTTCCTTCTCCTCCAGCCGGTCGATCATGCGCTCATCCATGGAAGGCTCGCCATACTTGGGCTCGGCCAGCTTGATGCCGCCATAGATTTTGACGATTTTCCCCTGATTGGCCAGCACATTGATGTCCCTGCGCAGCGTGTCCACGGAGATGTCCAGTTCTTCGGTCAGCTCGTTCATCTTCAGCACCTTGCGGACGTTCAGCAGATCGATGATTTTCTTTTGTCGCTCTAATGGCAGCATGTTTTTCACCTGTATTTATGACGTGGAAGCTTCGATATTCAAGTTAAGTCAATACCAGTGTACTGATTACACCTTGCAACTTCAATACCGTTTATACCTTGGAGCCACAGGTTTCTGTTGAGCATCTTGCCCGAAACTGCATGGTCTTGCTTCAGCTAAAAAGGGCCGTTGCCGGCCCTTCTGAATTCAATCCGCGACCCGAAGCACGATTCGTCCCCGTCCATGGCCGGTTTGGCATAGCTCGTGAGCTTGCCTGATCTCATGCAGTGGAAATTCCCTTCCGACCGGTGCCTTTATTTGTCCGTCTGCGATCAGCTGTCCTATTTGCTGGAAAACGGTATCGGGTGCGAGCTCATTGCTGAACCGCGCAGTAATGCCCAATTGCTGAGCCCGCTCCGTGGAGGGGACGTCTACAAGCGAGAGCAAGGTTCCCCCGCGTTTCACGATGGACCAGGAGCGCTCCAGCGTGTCACTGCCAACCCCGTCCAGAACCAAGTCCACGTCGTGCACTCTGTCCTCAAATCGGGTTGTTCGATAATCGATGACGGTGTCGGCACCCAGCGATTTGACGTAATCAATGTGGTCCCCCGAACATGTGCCGATGACTTCGGCGCCTTTCCATTTGGCCAATTGAACGGCATACGACCCGACCCCTCCGGCCGCCGCATGAACCAGAACACGCTGGCCTGGCTGCAAATGGCCATGAGCGAACAGCGCCATCCATGCCGTGGTAGCACCTCCTGAGATGGTGGCTGCTTCGCGGAAGGAGAGATTTGGCGGCAAGCTTGCGAGGGTATCCACCGTTGTTGTGACGAACTCCGCGCATGCGCCTTGACTGGCTCTGCCGAATACCGCCTGACCTTTCCGAAATTTCGATACACGGGAACCGACATCGGCGACGACTCCCGCTACAGCTGAGCCCGAGATGAAAGGAAGCTGCAGCGGGACATGCTCCTTCATCAGTCCTTGACGATACGCCCAATCCACAGGCAGTACGCCGACGGCATGCACGCGAATTAAAACTTCCTCCGGTTTAGGAACCGGTACAGGCAGTTGTTCCAATTTCAGCTCCTCTGGTCCTCCATATTGGTGAATGCGGACAGCTTGCATCAGGTTTGAAGTCATCTTTCCATCTCCTTCGAAATCATTTTTGTGTGCTGGATATTGAGGATCCAACGGTTTTACGGGCTCGCACCAGCATAGAATAAAGCGCGACAACCACGAGCAGGACGGTGAACAGCAGGGAAAACGCGTTGCTGTAGCTCATCGCTTGCTCGTGAAAGAGCAGTGGATTCAGCTGAGCGGGAGCTCCCCAATCAAGTACTTTACCAATCAAAGAAGTAGAGACGGCTCCGATGATGAATGTCATCATGGTAAGAAAGCCCATCCCGATACCCATATGCTCCTGTGACAAAGTGAGGGAAACGCTGTTTGACGTAGCTACCTGGATAAAGGTCTGCCCCGTGCTGGCTAGAATCAGGAAGATCCATATATAGGCGGGCGGCATCCCGGGGAATACGGACAAGATACCAAAGGAAACCAAGAGCGGAGCTGCAGCCAGATAGAAGAGAAAGCCATTTCCCCTTTCATCGGCGAGTTTCCCGCCTGTTCTTCCCAGCAAAGCGGATGCCATGGCTCCCGGAAACATAACAAAACCAATGAATGCGGGAGATATATGGCTTATGTTCGTGAGCAGCTGCGGCATAATGAAAGGCATTCCGGAACTCAGGCTTGCCGCTAACAAAGCAATCCCTACGCCCAGGACATAACGCCGATTATGAAACAAGGCGGGCTGAACAAACGGCTCCTCTGCGGACCGGATGCGAAGGATGAATAGAGCAAAGAAGACGAAGCCGGTACCAAAGAACAGCCATGAACTATAAGTAATAGCAAGAAGTATTAACGCAATGGTACCTGCAAGCAGAAATCCGCCGATCCAATCCAGCTTGCTCCCTGTCCGCTCCGGTTCTTCCTGCAAATATTTGCGGAATACAGGCAGAACCAGCAGGATGAACAAAGAAAAACAAAAAAGCATACGCCAATGAAGCATACCTGTCACCAGACTAGCCGCTATAGGGCTAATGGCCGTCCCAAGAGCCAGCCCGCTTACCATCGTGCCAATGGCCCGGCCTCTGTTTTCCGGAGGGAAATATTTGGCCGGTATAATCATGGATACGGCGGGGATCACCGCTCCTCCGGCAGCCTGCAGCATCCGTCCAGCCACCATCATCCCGTAATGCTGTGCCGACAGCCCTAAGAGCGAGCCCGTGACCATAAGGATGAAGCCGAAAGTCAGCAAATCCTTCAGCCGGAAACGGTCTGCCAATTTACCGTAGGTCACTGAACCGATCGCATACATGATTCCATAGCCCGTGGTCATCCAGCTCACCTGTGAAGCCGTCAGCATAAATTCCTCGCGAATGGATGTGAGCACCACGTTAAAAATCGTTGCGTTCATGACCGATATGATCAAGGTGAAATACATGATATGAAGCAGCTTATTGGCCGCATCCTTTTGACCCTCCATCTCCGTAAGTCCCCTTTCCTTTGCGTTCCATCGTGAAGATGGAGATTCATCCACATTATAAAGTTGATAAATGACCGTTAAAAATATAAATTGGTCATAAGTTCATAACTCTAAAGATATAAACTTGATTCGGTCCATCAGAATGGAAGGGTGGAATCCATGGAATTATTGCAATTGAAGTATTTTCAAACCGTCGCCCGGCTGGAACACATGACGAAGGCAGCCGAGGAATTGCATATCGCCCAGCCAGCCCTCAGCAAAACGATCGCCCGGCTGGAGCAGGATATAGGAGTTCCGCTATTTGACCGCCACAAACAAAAAATCCGCCTCAATTCGTATGGCAGACTGTTTTTGCAGCAGGTTGAGCCGGCCCTGACGATGCTGGAAGAGGGGAGACGCCAGGTTGCCGATCAGGCTGGCCTCGAGCAGGGACGTATTGTGTTGGCCACAACGAACCACAAGTGTGACGCGGAGTTTATCAGTTCATTTTTATCGGCGCACCCGAAGGTCAATCTTCGCCTTACCCAAACGACCTCGCACGAGGAGAAGATCGAGCTCCTTCTTGACGGCGAACTGGACTTTTGCATTACTTCACTGCCGATTGAACATGAGGAGATCGAAAGTATTGAATTTTTGCGGGAGGAGATTTTTCTGGCAGTACCCTCCGGGCATCCTTTATCGAATCGCACCCGTATCTGCTTAAGCGAGTTGGCCGGGGAACCCTTTATCGGTTTGGACAGGAAACACAGCTACCGGGTGTTAACCGATCAATTGTGTAAATCGGCGGGTTTTGAACCAAAGATTTCATGCGAGGTGGATGATACGACCGTCATGAGTGCTTTTGTCAAAGCGGGTATGGGGGTTGCCTTATTAACCGAGGCTGCGAAATTAAAAGAACCCTCCCTTGTTCTGCTTCCGATTGAACAGCCTGTGTGCCAGCGCACTTTTCTGTTGGCCTGGTCGAGACATCATTACCTATCCAAAGCGGCTCATACGTTTCGTGATTTCCTGATCCGCTATTATGCGGACTTCACAACAGAATTAGCACAGTAAGCCTTGGTCAAACGCCAAAGCGCCGAATCGGTACTCCAAAGTACTGGTTGGGCGCTTTTTTTACGTATATATGAGAAGCAATGAAGTCGATTTAGGATAAAGTTAGTCAAAATATATGAAAAACATATGCATAATTTACTTCGGTTTTACACAATGGACGATTTGGATTGACATTCGCTTTTTATACTGGGGTTGTGTTTATGGGAGGTGAGCCGTCTGCTCAAGCTGCAGCATATTCGTAAACAATTCGACGAAAAGGTAGTTTTGGAAGACATCAGTCTCGAGATCGGCACGGGCGAAATTGTATCGCTCCTCGGTCCGAGTGGAAGCGGGAAGACGACCCTTCTCGGCATTATTCTCGGGTTAACCGATATGGATCAAGGCAAGATCCTGTTTAATGGCAACGACATCAGCCGGGTGCCTATGAACAAGCGCGGATTCAATATCGTGTTTCAGGATTATGCCCTGTTCCCGAATTTGAACGCTTACGACAATATCGTATACGGGCTTCGCAACAAGAAGGGCATCAGCAAGGAGGAGGTTCAGGAAACGATCGATTTTCTGGAGCTCGGGCCCCATCTGAAAAAAAGAATCAGCGAGCTGTCCGGGGGCCAGAAGCAGCGGGTGGCTTTGGCCCGAACGCTGGTCACCAAACCGAAAATCCTGCTGCTGGACGAGCCGCTCAGCGCCCTCGACGGGGTGATCAAGGAATCGATCAAGCAGCGGATTCAATCGATCGCGCGGGAATTCAAGCTTACGACCATCATTGTGACCCACGATCCGGAAGAGGCGCTGACCCTGTCGGACAAAATTCTGATCATCAACCAGGGCCAAATCGCCCAATACGGCACGCCGCAGGACATCATCCAGCAGCCGGCGGATGCTTTCGTGGAACAGTTTATTATCCGGCAGCTGCAGATTAAACGGCAGAACATTTACCAGCTTTTTGGTGCGGCCCATGCATAAAGTCAAACCTGAAATGCGGGTGATCTTCATCCTGATCGTGCTGCTGTTCGCCGTGTTTCTGTTCATCCCGCTGGTGGTGCTGCTCATTCGCTCTTTGGAAAATGATCAGGGCTTTACGCTCACAAACTATACCGATGTGTGGAGAAACCGGGACCTGACCCGCTCCATTCTGAACAGCGTCAAAGTATCGGCGCTAACCGCACTCATCACGACGGTGCTCGGCTTTATTCTCGCTTATGGTATTCACTGTACCAACGTGTACCGGCCCATCAAGGGTGCAGTAAGAATGTTGGTCGCGC
Organism: Paenibacillus sp. SSG-1; assembly: GCF_002224835.1. NCBI lineage: Bacteria > Bacillati > Bacillota > Bacilli > Caryophanales > Paenibacillaceae > Paenibacillus > Paenibacillus sp. SSG-1. The sequence continues at coordinate 6,131,892 of NZ_MBRK01000001.1, read as the reverse complement.
TCCCGATGCTCCTGCCCACGATTACCTACGGATTCGCCATCATGTACTCCTTCGGGAACCAGGGGCTGATCACCCGGATTACGGGACGGAACTGGTTTGAAATTTACGGATTCAACGGACTGCTGCTCGGCTATGTCATTTACACGCTGCCGCCGGCCTTTCTGTTGATCCACAATGCGTTCCGCTACGTGGACCGGAAGTTCATCATCGTCTCCAGGCTGATGGGGGACGGCACGCTGCGCAGCTTCAAAAATACGGTGCTGCGGCCGCTGGCGGGCGCGCTGGGCGGCGCGTTGATCCTGTCGTTTATTTTGAGCTTTACCGATTTCGGGATTCCGGCGTCGGTCGGCGGCACCTACGAGGTCGTTGCAGGGCAATTGTACCAGGTGATGCTCGGCTCCATTCCGGATTTCAACCAGGGGGCGGTCGTTGCGATCGTCATGCTGATCCCGGCGGTGTTTGGCATCTGGCTGCTGCAGGCGCTGGAGAAGCTCAATTTCCACGTCGATAAAATGGCCGATACGCCGCTGCCCAAGCACCGTGTACGGGATGCAGGCTTCGGAATCCTCTCCCTGTTGGTCGTGCTCGGCATGCTCTCTATCTTTGCGGTTATGTTTATCGCACCGTGGATGAATGGATATCCGTACGATCTCACGTTTACCTTCAAGCATGTGGCGAGTGTGCTGGAATCCGGAGATCTCACAGGGGTGTACAAGCATTCGCTGTGGGTTGCGCTGCTGACGTCCGTCTTCGGCACCCTGGCTGCTTATGCCGCAGCGCTGCTCAATGTGCGTACGAACCTGCGGTGGCGGGGAATCACGGATACCATTTCGATGATCACCAACACGGTGCCGGGCATGGTGCTGGGGATTTCGTACCTGCTGTTTCTGAACGGGAGCAGTCTGAAGGGGACGTTTACGATTCTCGTGCTGTGCAACATCGTCCATCTGTTCACGACGCCATACCTGATGGCCAAAAACGCCCTTTCCCGGATGAACCCTTCCTGGGAAACGACCGGGGAACTGCTTGGAGACAGCTGGCTGCGGACCGTCCGGCGGGTGGTGCTGCCGAATTCGGCCGCCACGGTGATCGAAATGTTCGGGTACTTCTTCGTCAACGCGATGGTGACGATCAGCGGAATCATCTTTCTGGTATCGGCGCAGACGTCGGTGGTGGCGAGCAAAATCAAGGAACTGCAGCATTTTGCCAAGTTTAATGAAATTTTCGTGCTGTCCATGCTGATCTTCGCAACCAACCTGATGATCAAGGTGCTGTGCGAAGTACTGCAGAGAAGGAGGGCGGTGCGGCGGTGAGCCTGGGGGTTGACCTTCGCCTAGCGGGATTAACTGCTGGTATTTCACGATTTCTTAGTATCGCTCTAGAAGGTTACATGGCTAGCTATGAGCACAATCTACACTCGCATTGACATGGCTTTGAATTTGTTTTCACTATCATTCACTCTTTTCGCCAAGCCCAGCGGAGGGGCTGAAAACAGGGTTTGGAGAAGCGCAGCGATCGGAATCCCGATTCGGACCCGGAGCGGCCTCAGAAGGCACGCAAGCAGCAAGCCAGCATTACCATCATTTTATTTGAAGCGAGGGAATTTACCCATGTCCAAGTCCAAAACGTTCAAAGGCCTTCTGCTCACCCTGCTCGCCATCAGCCTCGTATTCGCTCTGGTCGGATGCAGCAGCAGTAAAGCGGAGGAATCCAAGAAGGTCGTCATCTACACCAACGGTGATGAAGAAGCGGTAGCCGCCATGGAGACCGCGCTGAAAAATGCCGGCTACGACGGCAAATACGTGCTGCAGTCACTCGGCACTTCCGAGCTCGGCGGAAAGCTGATGGCGGAGGGAAGCGATATCGAGGCCGATCTCATCACAATGAGCTCGTATTTTATCGACAGCTCGCAGAGCAAGTACCACATGTACAAGGACCTGTCTTTTACCACGAACGCCATGGATTCCTATCCGTCTTACTATACGCCGATTCTGGCCAATACCGGATCGATCTTCGTGAATACCGAGGTACTGAAGCAAAAAGGATTGGAGAAGCCGGCATCGATCAAGGATTTGACAAAGCCGGAATACAAAGGCCTGGTATCGATTCCGAACATTATGGACTCCTCCACCGGCTGGCTGCTCGTACAGGCCGTCATCACGCAGTATGGAGAAGAGGAAGGCAAGCAGGTGCTGCACGATCTGATCGCGAACGTCGGCCCGCATCTGGAGAGCTCGGGCTCCGGCCCGATCAAGAAGGTTGAAGCCGGCGAAGTTGCCGCAGGCTTCGGACTGCGCCACCAGGCGGTCAAAGCCAAGGCTTCGGGCGCGCCGATCGACTATGTCGACCCGTCGGAAGGCAACTTCTCGCTGACCGAATCGATCGCGGTCGTCGATAAGAAGAACGCCACGACCGACCTCGCCATGAAAATGGCCGAGACGATCATCAAGGATGCGCGCAAGGACCTGATCACGAACTATCCGGTCGCCCTCTACCAAGGGGAGACGGTCGAAGACATCAACAAGCCGGCCAAATCGATGAAGTTCGCCAAACCGCTGACGGTGGAGCTCCTTGAGGAGCACCAGAAGTTTTTTAACGATGCCAAATAACAAGTGGCGACGACCCAAGAATGAACCCAATATACCGCAGGGAGTGACTTACCCATGAACCAATACAAGCTGTTAACCCCGGGGCCGCTGACCACGACCCGTACGGTGAAAGAGGAAATGCTCCTGGACCGCTGCACCTGGGACGATGACTATAAATCGATCACGCAGCGGATCCGGTCCGAATTGCTCGGCATCGCCGGCGCCGATCCCGCGGAATACACCGCCGTACTGATGCAAGGCAGCGGCACATTTGCGGTCGAATCGGTCATGACCTCGGCCATTTCCGACCAGGATAAGGTGCTGATCATCACGAACGGCGCCTACGGCGAGCGGATCGTCCAGATGGCGCGGTATATCGGCTTGAACTATGCGGAATATCGCATCGATTATGACCGGCATCCCGACGAAACGGAGCTTCGCGGCTTGCTTGAAGCCGATCCTTCCATTACCCATATCGCGATGGTTCACTGCGAGACGACGACGGGCATATTAAATCCGCTCGAAACCGTATCTGCGCTGTCCCAAGCCTACGGCAAAACGCTGATCATCGACGCCATGAGCAGCTTCGGCGGCATCGCGATCGATGTGCCGGGCCTCGAAATCGACTATTTGATCAGCAGCGCCAATAAATGCATTCAAGGCGTACCCGGCTTCGGGTTTGTCATTGCCAGATTGGAGAAGCTGAAGGAACTCCAAGGCACGGCGCGCAGCCTATCGCTGGATCTCTATGACCAATGGAAGGGCATGGACAAGGACGGCAAATGGCGGTTTACCTCGCCTACCCATGTCGTGGCAGCCTTTGCGAAGGCCCTTGACGAGCTGGCGGAGGAGGGGGGCGTCCCGGCCAGGTTTGAACGCTACCGCCAGAACAACCGGCTGCTTCGCGACCGGCTGGCCGGCATCGGGCTGTACGCCTATATCGAGGAAGCGAAGCAGTCGCCGATCATTACGACGTTTTTGTTCCCTGAGGGGCAGCATTTCAGTTTTGCCGACTTTTACGCCTATGTGAAAGAAAGGGGCTTCGTCATCTACCCCGGCAAGCTGACGGACGTCGATACATTCCGCATCGGCAACATCGGGGAGATCTATGAGGAAGACATCGAGCAGTTGTGCGGTATAATCGAGGAATATATGGGAGGGATGAAGCGATGAACCGGATTGAGGGCGTGATTTTGGATTGGGCCGGAACGGCCGTGGACTTCGGCTGCTTTGCGCCGGTGAACGTCTTTGTCGATATTTTCAACCAAGCTGGCATTGAGGTTACGATGGAGGAAGCCAGAGCACCGATGGGCATGCTCAAAATCGACCACATCCGTGCCATGCTGTCTATGCCGAGGATTTCTACTCTCTGGAAGGACAAGTACGGACGGGATTTCAGCGAAGAGGATGTGCACCGACTGTACACCGCGTTTGAGCCTGCGCTGATGGCCTCCCTGACCGAATATACGGATCCGATACCCGGCGTGATCGAGGCGGTGGAAGCGCTGCGGGCGGACGGACTGAAGATCGGCTCCACTACAGGGTATACACGTTCCATGATGGACGTCGTCACTCAGGGCGCACGGGAAAAGGGGTATTCTCCCGACCATCTCGTCACCCCCGACGAAACGGGATCTTACGGGAGACCGTATCCGTACATGATTTACCGCAATATGGAGCATCTAAAGCTGTCCGCATCCTGGAAGGTGGCCAAGGCCGGCGATACGGCCTCCGATATCCAGGAAGGCATACAGGCCGGTGTATGGTCGATCGGCGTCGTCATCGGCAGCTCGGAGATGGGCTTAAGCCAGGAGGAATACGACCGCTTGTCCGCGGCCGAGCGGGCCGAGGCGATTGAGCGCACGAGACGGGCGTTCCTGGCGAACGGGGCCGATTTTACGATCGATACGCTGGCCGATCTGCCGGCCCTCATCGGAACGATCAACCAAATGTTGGCCAAAGGCGAACGTCCCGGCCAAGCACAGCGGCTGCAGACCGCAGAGCTTTAATCGCATACAGTGCAGCTGTTATCTAACCGCGCTTCGGCGCGGTTTTTTATATTGGCTTGCCCTGTTGAGTTCATGCAACCTCACAGTTGCTTATTGTTGACATGCAACCTCGGGGTTGCTTATAATGGGTTTATGAATTGGGACAAAGACGCTATATTCAAAGCTCTTGCCGACCCGACTCGACGGCTTATGTTAGACGAGCTGTCCGAGCGTAACGAGCTGACGTTGTATGAACTTACGGTACGTCTCATTATGAAGCATGAGCTCTCCATTTCGCGGCAGGCGATTGCCAAACATCTTGCTGCATTGGAAGAGGCAGGGCTCGTCATGACAGAAAAGAAGGGAAAATATCGAGTCATTATTTTCAACAACGAGCCGCTTAAACATTTGCTGGAGGGATGGGTAGAGTAATGTAAAGGTGCCGATTGTAACGAGAGCACCCACACCAATTTCAAAGGAGGCACAAAGGATGAAAATCGTTGTGACCAGTATATTTGTATCAGACCAGGACCGGGCACTTCAGTTTTATTCAGAAAAGCTGGGGTTTGTCAAAAAGGAGGACGTTCCCGTCGGTGAATACAGGTGGATCACGCTTGTCTCTCCGGACGAGCAGAACGGCACCGAGCTCTTGCTCGAACCGAATAACCATCCTGCTGCCAAAGAGTATCAAACGAAGATATTTGCTGATGGCATCCCGGCAGCGATGTTTGGTGTGGAGGATATTCATACCGAGTATAAGCGGCTGTTGGAAAACGGAGTGAAGTTTACGATGGAGCCTACCCCAATGGGCGATCTTACGATAGCCGTCTTCGACGATACATGCGGCAATCTGATTCAGATTGTGCAGAAGTAAAACAGGAGGGCGGCTGAAGAAGCCCCTGCAATAATGTACTATCCGCCTGCCGGCCCCGCACCCTATAATGCTAAAAAACGACGGTGTGAGGAGTATCCAACATGAACATTGCTTCTTTTCTGCTGTACTGTGTCATTGTTACCTTTACGCCGGGGCCATCGAATATCGTCATTTTGGCGGCGGTCCGGCAGAAGGGCTTCAGGCAGGCGGCCAAATATATTGCCGGGGCTTCTATCGCTTACTCTTTGCTGGTGGCCGCTTCGGTCGTGGTGAACCGGGAGCTGGTTACGGGGATGCCCGTCGTTCTTACGGTGCTAAGGATCGCTGGCAGCTTGTTCATTCTGTACCTGGCATACCAGATTTACCGCATGGACGTGTCCAAGGCGGCGGCCAAGCAGACGGCGTCATTTATGTCGGGATTTTGGATGCAGTTTCTGAACCCGAAGGTGGTGCTGTTCACCATTACCGTCATTCCCATTTACGTCATGCCCTATTATTCTTCAGGTTGGGTCTTGGCCCTGTTTGTGGGATTGGTCTCGCTGATCGGCGTTGCCGCCTATTTTTCCTGGGGACTGTTCGGCACGCTGCTCAAGGGTATTCTGCAAAAATACCAAAAAATCTCGAATATCGTTTTCGCCCTGCTTCTGGTATACTCGGCCGTAATGGTATCCGGGATCACGGACATCGCGAGGGGGTGAGCGGAGGATGGAACGGTTCGAGTATAAGCAGGCGGCAGGCATTACCGCGCTGTCGGCGAGCATTGCCGATTTTACGTACAAAAAGCACTGCCACGAAGAGTACGCGCTCGGCGTCACCCTCCGCGGCGTTCAGCAGTACGACCTGGAAGGGAGCCTGCAATCCTCCCACCGCAGCGGTGTGATGCTGTTTCATCCCGAGCAGACACATGACGGCTGGTCGCAGGAACGCTCCGGCATCGATTATGTCATGCTCTACATTCACCCGGATCAATTCCTGGAGGCTTTGGGGAAAAAGGAAGTGCTCCGCTTTTCCGACCCTATCCTATACGACGCGGGGCTGCGGCGCAGCATTCTCGATCTGTCCACCGCCATTGCCGGCGGCCAATCCGAGGATGTATGCAGCGAGCTGCTGTTTCGGGTTGCAGGCCACTTTTCGCAGGACATTTTGCGGCCGATGGACATCAAGGCCCCGTCGTTCACCCGCAAAGCCAAGGAGCGGATCCACGAGAACCTGGAGCATGTGCTTCGCCTGGACGAAATCAGCGGGGAGTTCGGGATGTCCAAATATCAGTTCATCCGGGCTTTCAAAGCCAATACCGGGCTCTCGCCTTACCAGTACTTCCTGAACTGCCGTCTGGAGCGGGCCCGGCAGCTGATTGAAAAGCACCGGGACATTTACCTGGCGGTGAGCAGCTGCGGTTTTGTGGATCTGGCCCATTTGAACCGCCATTACAAGCATGTGTACGGCACGACGGCATTCGAGTTTTTGTCTTACTTGGAGGGAAAGCTCTGACCTCGTTAGATTTGTTCTAATAAGTTCGTTATACGGCATGTCATCCGAAAGGATGGCATGCTTTTTTTGCGTTTTGCGTTTTGCGTTGGAGACACCGGACTGGCTCCCGGATAGTGGCCCTGTCTGAAAGGGAGGTTCTTTCGTCATTTCCCATGGATCTTCGGATTGAACGGCTGCTTATTGGAGCGGAGTTTTAAAAGAAAACGTTATGGGCACAATGGATGTCATGCAATGTTCATGATTATAGTATAGGGTACTAGGGTATATTAAAAGAGGACAGTCATTCTGAAGACGAAAAGGAGTGCTGACATGATGAAAAAACAATGGCTTATGCTCATCGCCGCAGCCATGCTGATGCTTGGAGGGTGCCAAAATAATGACTCCGCGTCGGAGCCGGCATCCGTGACCCCGTCGCAGCACGAGCAGGCAGCGGACGATTCGGACAAGAACATGGACCAGATGGACGAGATGCATCATTCCGGTTCTGGGGAAGTTCCCGCAGGGCTGAAAGAAGCGGCGAATCCGGCTTTCAAAGTTGGAAGCCAAGCGATCATCGAGGCCGGCCACATGAAAGGGATGAAGGGCGCCAAGGCTACCATTGTCGGTGCCTATGACACAACGGCCTATGCTGTCTCCTACACGCCGACAACCGGCGGGCCCAAGGTGACGAACCACAAGTGGGTAATTCACGAGGAGATCGAGAACGCCGGGGCCGAGCCGTTCAAGCCAGGGGACGAGGTCGTTCTGGAGGCGGACCATATGCCGGGAATGAAGGGCGCCAAAGCGACGATCGATTCCGACGAGAAAACGACGGTGTATATGGTGGATTATGAGCCAACGACGGGCGGCGATCCGGTCAAAAACCATATGTGGGTTACGGGAAGCGAGCTGTCGGCTGCCAAATAACCGTCCCGAATACCCCTATACCATCCAGGGCCACAAACAAGTGGCCCTTTGTTATTTTCCAGGCCGATGCTCGTAGAAGAATTTCTATTACGGATTCATCGCCCTCCTCGCAACATTGGATAAGCATCGAAAATAAAAAAGCACCCTCTAAGGGTGCTCACGCAAATTTGGGTCGGATCCCCATCCCTACTTTCCGGAAAGGCTAATGAGTTACTCTCCGGAATATAAGCCGATACGGTTCCCGAGGGTCGACAGCCTCTTCGGCTTTTGGTCCAGCTCACCGGCCAAGACGGTCAGTGCTTCTTTGAGCTGCTGCTCATTCCAATACACATAGGGGCTTTTCCACTGGCCCTCGACGGTCTGCATCTGGATTTGGTCCGGTTTCATTTTTTTGTAATTGAGGAGCCAACGTTCCATGTTCTTGGCGGGAATGTCCGTCTGGACCTGTTCCCCGATAATGTCCAGCACCTGCCCCCATTGGCTGATGCCTTTAAATGAAGTGAGCTTGTCCAGGACCTGGTTCAGCACCTGCTGCTGACGCCGGTTCCGGTCAAAATCCGAAGACGGCGACGATCCGTCGTTGGACTTCCGGTAGCGGACGAAGTCGAGCGCCTGCTTGCCGTCCAGATGCTGCATACCCTTGCGCAGATTGATATCCGTGCCGTCCGCCGTATCTTTGTAGCGCATGTCCATGTCGACGTCAACATCGACGCCGCCGACGGCATCGATGATCTGCCGGAATCCTTCAAAGTTGATCATCACCATATAATCGACCGGAATGTGGAACAAGTCGCCAAAGAACTCCTTCGTGTCGGCCATGGCCGCCTTTTTGTCCTTGATATAGTAATGGGCGTAATAGTAGTTGGCTTTGTGCGTCCCCAGCTGGGATTGGCTGATTTTTAAATCCCGGGGGATAGATATTAAGCTGGCCGATTTCTTTTCAGGATTCAGCGCCCCCAAAATCATCACATCGGTATTGATCGTTCCCCCGCTGCCTTCGCGGTTGTCGATTCCGGCGAGGAGAAAAGTCATCGGCTTCATGTCGGCCTCGGTTACGCTTTCAACCGGCGGCTCGCTGACGGCCTCCCCTTGTTCCTGCAGCTGGGACTGGGGTGCGTAATATTCGGCGGCAGCCGATATTTTATGTAAGGTTGATATCGCTTTATGATGCAAAAATCCAAGGAATCCGCCTACTCCGATCAGCAGGAGCGCGATTACAGCCATGATGCTGAGCATCCACTTGCGGAGCCGGCTCATTTTCTTCTTTTTTTTGGAACGTGGTTGCATAACATCCTCCAATCCTATTCTATCAAAAAAAGCACTATACATATGTATACTATAATTATTACAAGCGAGCAACTTTACATAGGTTTCATTATACAATGTACAAAACTTAGCGTTGAATACAGGCGGCAATGGACCTTCAACTGAAAGATGATTCGTTCTCTTGACAATCGGCATATTCTGGAATAAGATGATTCCATAAATGACAGTAAGTACTGACAGTCATAATTGGCTTGGCATTGTTTAAAATAAAGGAGGAATGGAAATGGGAGATGATCAAATGGACGGAAAACCGGTCGTGTGGGTTAATGCCTTTCAAGTGAAGCCGGGCAAGCTGGACGAATTCATGCGGATTCAGTCTGAGGAGCTGCGTTCTTTTGCAGAACAGGACACCGTAAACGGAGCGCTTGGGAGCCGCCTTCTGCGCGCATCCCATCGGGACCGGGCCATAGCCATTGCATTGTTCGAGAGTGTAGAGGCCCACCAATCCTGGCTTAAACAGGCGGATTTCTCAGCGCATTACGACAAGATCAAGGATCTGATCGAAGGGGCGGAAGGCGATTATTATACGGTTGAGGCCGCCTACGGGGCAACCATTGAGTAAACAAGGCGGCGAGTGCCGGGTGACGGGATAGCTGTGAGTGAGTGCCTGTGAATGAAATGTACCCTGTATGACAGTAAGTACTTACTGTAACCTATGAATAAACTATTAATCTATTTATGAGCTACTAATCTATTTATGAGCTACTAATCTATTTTGAATCATGGAAGGGGTTATGAAGTCATGATGAATATTGGAATTATTATTGGGAGTACCAGACCGGGACGCAACGGGGAGGCGATCGGCCGCTGGGTGCATGAAATCGCAAGCAGTCGGAGCGACGCCAGATTTGAACTGGTCGATATCGCGGATTATCGGCTGCCGCTGTTTGATGAGCCGATGTCCCCGATTATGGGGCAGTACTCCAAGGAACATACGGTGGCATGGTCGAAGAAAATCGCCGAGTTTGACGGCTTCGTGTTCGTGACTCCCGAATACAACAAATCCATACCCGGAGCACTGAAGAACGCCATCGATTTCCTGTACTATGAATGGAACAACAAGGCGGCAGGCATTGTGGCTTATGGCGGCGGCGGAGGCTCGCGTGCAGCGGAGGCGCTTCGATTGATCCTTGGCGAGCTGATGGTAGCTGATGTTCGCGCACAGGTGGGGCTGTCCCTGCATACCGATTTTGAAAATTACACGGTTCTGAAGCCGGGCGCCCATCAGGAAGCGGCGGTTCATGCCATGCTGGATCAGCTTGTGTCCTGGAGCGAGGCGCTTCACACCGTTCGGCAGAAGGAGAAAGCCCACGCCTAAAAGGGATCTCCATGTTATACTCTTTAAAGCCAATCCGGAGGATGATGCCGGGTTGGCTTTTTTTCTACTATATAATGGGGTTTGGAGCAGGGTGTCTATCCTCCGATCGAGTGTCCCTTGACAAGACGACCAGGGATCGTTAAGATTAGAATGAACGTTCTATCGTGATTTAAATTTCGAAAGCAGGCTGGAGGCTAAACCGATCATGTTTGAGAAATATAACAAAGTTCAGCAGGCAGTGCTGGAAACGACGCTGCGTATTATTATCGAAAAAGAGCTGCAGGCGACGTCGATGGCGCTGATCGCCAAGGAATCGGGCGTGTCTACCGGAAGCATTTATCATTATTTTTCAAGTAAGGAAGAAATTATAAACGAATTGTATCGAGCGATCGTTCTATACAACGGAGAGTATGTAACACGGGGGATGGACGCCAAGGAACCGATCCGGACCCGTTTTAACCGCGCCTGGGAGAAAGTGTTCCAAGTCAGCCTTACACATCCGGAAGGTTTTCAGTTTATCGAACAGTATTCGTTCTCCCCGTATATTAACGATGCCGTCAAAAGGGAATCGTATGATGGCGGTTGGTGTAAGCCGATGGCGGCTCTGTACGCGAAAGCGATCGAATACCAGCTGTTCATTGAGCAGGAGCCGGCCATGATGGTGCAAATGCATTACGGCACGATGGCTTACCTGGTCAAAGGTCATTTACAAAAGCATTTTACGCTGACGGATGAAGTAATTGAGACGGTCATTAACTCCTGTTGGAAGTCGGTTGCCAAATAACGCCGCACCATAGGTGCGGTTTTTTCAGCCTGCTAGAATGAACGTTCAATATAGTAATCGAAAGGAGCTTATACAATGAGCAAAACGATATTAATTACCGGAACCAGCTCGGGTCTGGGTAAATTAACGGCCATCCATTTTGCGAAAATGGGCTGGAATGTAGCGGCGACGATGCGCACGCCGGAAAAAGAAACGGAACTGACGGCATACAGCAACATTCAACTGTTCAAAATGGATGTGACGGATGTAGACCAGGTTCAAACCGCCGCGAAGCAGGCGATTGATGCCTTCGGCACCATCGACGTTGTCGTTAACAACGCCGGGATGGGCACTTACGGGGCGCTTGAGCTGGCGGAAGAAGAGGCGATTGACTGGCAGTTTGCCGTAAACACACGGGGACCGATTAATGTGATCCGGGCGTTGCTGCCGCATTTTCGGGCGAACGGGGGAGGGATGTTCATCAATATCAGCTCCTTCATGGGCGTGACAAGCGCGGTTCCGCTGGGCTCCTTGTATAACATGTCCAAGTTTGCCCTTGAGGGACTGACGGAGGGCCTCTATTACGAACTGAAACCGCTGAATATCGAACTGAGGCTTGTGGAGCAGGGAGGATCGTCGGGGAACAACTTTATGAACAATATGGTCTGGAGCACGAATCCCGACATTCACGACTACGATGAGCTCACGGCCCGGCTGAAGAAGCGGTTGGAACAGCCGGAGGGGGCCGATGCGGATGATCCTCAAACGATCGTGGATGTCATTTCGGATCTGGCCACCGGCAAGAACAAGCAGTTCCGTACGCTCGTGGGGAATGCGGCCCATGAATTGATGCGTCTCAGACAGTCCGTGCCTATTGAGGAATACTTGGAGACGATGCGAAAGAAATTTTTGTAAAAATCGATCCCCCTGTTCAACGCATGCGGCATGTCATGTATAAACAAAACTGTACGGCTTTATTCCAACCAGATTAGAATGAACATTCTATCGGTAACAGCGGCCATTTCATATCTAAAAAAGATCAACTCCGGTGGGGTTGATCTTTTTCCTTTTCGCAAATGATAAGACATGATGATACCGGCTCGGGTTAGAACCACTTCTCGGCCCATTCTTCCACGGCTTGAAGCGCTCTGCCGAGTTCGGTTCCCTTGCGTGTCAGAGAATACTCCGTACGGATCGGCCGCTCGGTAATGACATTGCGGATAATGATCCCGTTATCCTCCAGCTCTTTAATGCGTTCGTTGAGCATGCGTTTGCTGAGATCAGGGATGTATGCATGAATTTCGCTAAAACGCTTTGGTTCCTCCATTAGGGTATGAACAATCAGGCTGACCCACTTCTTTCCCGTAATCTGGTGTGCGAGCTCGACCTTTTCGCATAAAAGCCTGGCGCGTTTCTCATCCATAGTGCTGACCCCCCTGTGTGCACTGGTTACTTAATATTAACAAGTTATGATCTCTGTAAGGATTCCAAAAGATTCCCAAATCCAGCCGTCAATGGTCATACATTGCCATTATAATATCATAGAAAGCGCTGTCATCAAAGGGATTTTATTTCCGTTCATAATTTGGACAAGAATCTGTTGACTAATCGCTTAAATGGGTTTATGATTGCCAATGTGAATTCAACAGGTTATTAAAAGTAACCTTGTTGCAACGGATTTATCTGCCAGCATGCGCATGGTTTTTGGTGGGAATGGAATGGAGGAGTCATACGTGGACAACATGACATTTGTCTTGTTTGGAGGAACAGGGGACCTGGCAAAGAGAAAAATATACCCTGCACTCTACAATCTGTTTATAGATAAAAAGATGCCTGAAGCGTTCTCGATTATCGCCTTGGGCCGCAGAGAACAATCTAGTGCAGATTTTCAGCAAAACGTAGCGAAATCGCTGCAAACTTTTTCAAGAAGAACCGTAAACGATCCGGCCACTTTGGAAGCTTTTCTCCAAACGATCCGGTATACCGTCCTTGATGCCAATCAAGTGGAGGATTACCATAAGCTGCGGAGCCTAGTAGAGTCGCGTGAACAGGAATTGAACATTCCTCAGAATCGCATGTTTTATCTCTCGGTGGCGCCGGAGTTTTTTGACGTGATCGCCTTAAATATTAAAGACAGCGGACTTGGTTCGACAAGCGGATGGAAACGTCTGATTATCGAAAAGCCTTTCGGACACGACCTGCAGTCTGCGCGCCATTTGAACGAGCAGCTCAGCAAAGCGTTTGATGAAAGCGAAGTGTACCGCATCGACCACTACCTCGGTAAGCCGATGGTGCAAAACCTGGAAATCCTCGAGTCTTCCAACCCGATTCTCAAAGCGCTGTGGTCCAACCATCACATTGCCAACGTCCAAATTACGGCAAGTGAGACCGTCGGCGTCGAAGAGAGAGCTGGATACTACGACAACTCGGGCGCAATCCGCGATATGGTGCAGAACCATTTGCTGCAAGTGCTGATGATGGTTAGTATGCGTCTTCCAGGCAGAGGCGATGCGAACGAAGTCCGCATGAAGAAGAAGAACGTTATGCAGTCCCTTCGTCCGCTGCAGAAGGAAGATATCGCGAAGAACGTGATTCGCGGCCAATATGCCGCCGGTCAAATGCAAGGAAAGCCGGTTCCCGGTTATCTTGATGAGCCTGGCGTTCCTGCGGGCTCGAAGAACGATACGTTTATCGCTACACGCCTCTGGATCGATAACTACTTCTGGAGCGACGTTCCGTTCTACATTCGCACAGGCAAAAGAATGAAGGAAAAATCTACGCGGATCGTCATTGAATTTAAGGAGCCGTTGAAGGGACAAAATACCACCAACGATCCGAATCTTCTCGTGATTGAAATCAATCCGAACGAAGGCATCTTTATGCAATTGAACAAAAAGAATCCGCGGAACGATTCCAAGCTGGAGCCGATGCGCATTCACTTCCATGAAAATGGAAAGGACGTACCGGAAGCGTACGAAAATCTGATTTTCGATGCGGTTCGCGGGGATTCCACGTTCTTTGCCCATTGGGATGAAGTCGAATTGTCCTGGCAGTACGTGCAGCCGATTCTGGATGCTTTCGAGGAGGACAGCGTTCCGCTTCATCAGTATCCTGCAGGTTCGAACGGACCTGAAGCGTCTGACCAGCTGCTGGCCGAGGACGGCTTCAAATGGTGGCTGGATACAGAGCCTGAAGTTGTGAAAGAAGAAGAGAAGGTACTTGTGGGTCAATCTTGATCCAGGTTGTAAACCATACTGGTAAAGGTTTCAATAAACAAAAATAGAGAAAATGCATGGTGTGGAGGGAATTATAATGAAAGTCGGATTGATTGGATTAGGTAAAATGGGTTTGAATTTGGGACAAAATTTGATGGATCATAACCACAGCGTCGTTGCATTCGATTTGAACACAGCCGCTGTTGAAGACATGAAGAGCAAAGGCGCCGAAGGCGCTGCAAGCATCAAAGAGCTTGTGTCCAAGCTGGAAACGCCAAGAATCGTGTGGATCATGGTGCCTCACTCCGTTGTAGACTCGGTTCTTGACGAGCTGAAACCACTGTTGTCCAAAGGCGACATCGTAATCGAAGCCGGCAACTCGCACTACAAAGAGTCGATTGAAAGATACAATCAAATGAAGGAATTCGGCGTAAGCTACCTCGACGTAGGTACTTCAGGCGGTATGGAAGGCGCTCGTAACGGCGCTTGCTACATGGTCGGCGGAGATCAGGAAGCATGGGACATCGTTGAACCGATCTTCAAGGACACCGCTGTAGAGAACGGCTATCTGTATGCTGGCAAATCCGGCAGCGGCCACTTCCTGAAAATGGTGCATAACGGCGTCGAATACGGCTTTATGGCAGCTATCGGCGAAGGCTTTGAAGTATTGGAGAAGAGCGATTTCGATTTTGACTACGAAAAAGTGGCCCGCGTATGGAACAACGGCTCCGTTATCCGTTCCTGGCTGATGGAATTGACGGAAAAAGCCTTTGCCAAAGACGCGAACTTGGACGAAATTAAAGGAATTATGCAATCTTCCGGCGAAGGTAAATGGACTGTGGAAACAGCTCTTGATCTGCAGACCGCTACACCGGTTATCGCTTTGTCCCTGCTGATGCGTTACCGTTCCCTGGAGAACGATACGTTCACAGGTAAAGTAGTTGCCGCGCTCCGTAACGAATTTGGCGGCCATGCTGTAGTCAAGAACTAATCTAAATAAATAAGTTGAACTAATGAATAGGATGCAGGCAAGGGAGTAAAAGGATCCCGAAGAAGCGAAGCGTTCGTGTTTGGCTTTCGGATTTCTAACTTAAGTGGGTTCTGTACTATCAAGAAATCCGAAAACAAGAGCGATCGTAGGAACATTTTACGTACTTGCCCCATTATCCATTTTAATGGTTCAACTTATATAAAAGAAAAAAATAAGTGGAGGTAGTGAAATCATGAAATTTTTCATCGACACTGCAAACCTGGACGACATTAAAAAAGCATATAAAATCGGCGTACTTTCCGGCGTGACGACAAACCCTTCTCTGGTTGCCAAAGAAGGCGTGAAGTTCGAAGACCGCATCGAAGAAATTTTGAAGGCTGTTCCTGAAGTGGAATCCGTATCGGCAGAAGTTACTCCGGATGCGGAAACTGCGGAAGATATGATCGCACAAGCCGATGAACTGATCAAAATCAACGGCGGAGACAAGAACATCACGATCAAGCTGCCAATGACGCTGGCTGGTCTTGAAGCTTGCCGTTACCTGACGAAAAAAGGCGTAAAAACGAACGTAACCCTGATCTTCACCGTGAACCAGGCTCTGCTGGCTGCACGCGCAGGTGCAACGTATGTATCCCCATTCCTGGGCCGCCTGGACGACATCTCGGAAGACGGCGTGCTGCTCGTGGCCAAAATCGCTGAGCTGTTCCGCGTTCATAACCTGGACACTCAAATCATCGCTGCTTCGGTTCGCCATCCAGACCACGTAACCCGCGTAGCGATGGCCGGTGCGCATATTGCTACCGTTCCATTCAGCGTCATCGCTCAACTGGTAAAACACCCGCTGACAGATCAAGGCATCGAGAAATTTGCTGCCGACTGGAAAAACGCAACGAAGTAATATTCAGCAGAGCAGATGAATAAGTATATATTAGGATAAAAAGGCTTCCTTCCTGCCGGGCCGCGGCGGAGGGGGGCCTTTTTAGCTTATTGAAATGGATGTGCTCAATAGGCCTGCGCTAAAGGATCTGAATCAAAACCGGTGCAAACTCCCGCTAGTATGAGGGAATTTAGCAATCGTGTAAACCGAAGGGAGCTGGTGTTGCCCAAAATTCAGTGTGTAAAATTTTTGTGATAAGTAAATTTTCCCTTTCTTGGGAGAGGCAAAGGGTGTATGATATTTCGTACCTAATAAGACGACTGAAAAGACAACAGAATTTGGAGGACTCATGGATACACTTCCAAAGGCAATCATGAACGCACTAGCGCAGCACGGCGTGGCAAAGGAAAGCGTGCTCTGCTGGCTGCTGTGCGACCGGGCCCTGGAGAACGGGTTCAGGGATACGTATGTACTTTTGACCCCTGAGGAGCTGTTGATCTTGTCCCATGACCAGGCGCCAGCGCGGGAGAAGACATACAGCGGGTATGCGGCAAACGTCCCATTGAAAGGGCTTTCTCCGGAAAAAGAGGCCCACTGGGAGCTGGAGGCGCTGAAGATTCGGGACATCGAATCGCTGAGCATCGTCAATCTGGTAGCCTCCGGCATGGTCGTCATCAAGGCACCGGAGGAGAGGGCCGTTGCCGCGTTCACGAACGGCGGCATGCGGAGCGCAGCCAGGCTGGCCAAAATTTTTGAGAAGCTGAAGAAAAGCGAAGAGCTCGGTCCGGAAGAGCTGCGGGACGACCAGGAGCGGGCCACATGCCCGAAATGCGGCATGATCTACCCCGAAGAGGGGCGCCAAGTTTGCCCCAAATGCATGAAGAAGCACGCCGTCTTCGGCAGGCTGCTGTCCTTTGCGGGCAAGTATAAAGTCTCGATGTTCTGGATCGTGCTGTTTATGCTGCTGAACTCGGCGGCGGGATTGGTCATTCCTTATTTTCAAGGTACGCTGCTGTTCGACCAGGCCTTGGGCGGCAAAGGCACGTTCGCAGGCCAAATCGGGCTGGTCATCGCACTTATTATCGTTTTCCGGACGCTCTCGCTGTTGTTTGGGGTCATCTTCGGCGTCATCAACGCCAAGATGGCGGCGAATATTGCCTTTGACCTGAAGTCGAGCGTGTTCCATGCCATGCAGCGGCTTTCCTTAAGCTTCTTTGAGAAGAAGCAGACGGGGCAGCTGATGACCCGCATCAACAATGATGCGACCGAACTGCAGTATTTTTTCGTTGACGGCATTTCGTATTTCGTGGTCAACGCCATGAACATTATCGGAATCGTCACCGTTCTGCTTGTCATGGATTGGAAGCTGACCCTGCTGTGCCTTCTTCCTCTCCCCTTCGTGTTCCTGCTCGTCCGCAAAGTATTTCCTAAGCTGTGGAGGCTGTCCATCAGGCGGCATAAGCGTGTTAGCGCGATGAACGCCATCATCAGCGACACGATCCGCGGCACGCGGGTGGTGAAGGCGTTCGGGAAGGAGCAGATGGAGAATACCCGTTTTCAGCGGGCCAGCGGGGCTTTTTCCGATGCGGAGCAGTCCTTTAACAAAATGGGCGTAACCTTGTTTCCCGTATTGAACATTCTGACGCAAATTGGCGGCATTCTCATTTGGGCCTTTGGCGGCTGGAAAGTCATGCAGGGGGATTTTACGTTCGGTAAAGTCATGACCTTTATGAACTACATGCTCCTGCTGTACGGTCCGATCCAGTTTATGAACAATATTATGAACTGGTGGTCCTACTGTATGTCCGCGGCACAGCGGATTTTTGAAATCCATGACGCGGTGCCCGACGTGGTGGAAAAGTCGAACGCGATGCAGCTTACGGAAATGCAGGGCGAAATCCGCATATCGAACGTCACCTTCGGCTACGAGCCGAACAAGGCGATCCTGAAAGGGGTGTCGCTGCATGCAAGGCCCGGTCAAATGATCGGCGTCGTCGGGCACTCAGGGGCCGGAAAATCGACGCTGGTCAACCTGATTCCGAGGCTGTATGACGTCAATGAAGGAGAGATCCGGATCGACGGCATCCCGATCAAGGATGTGTCCATGGCGTCCCTTCGGACGCATATCGGCATCGTATCCCAGGACGTCTATGTCATGTCCGGAAGCATCGCGGAAAATATCGCCTATGCTGATCCGGACTGCACCATGGCCGACCTGATTCACGCTGCCAAAGTGGCCGGCGCACACGACTTCATCGAGAAGCTGCCGGACGGCTACGATACTATTGTCGGGACCGGAGGGCATAACCTGTCCGGGGGCGAGAAGCAGCGGCTCAGCATTGCCCGGGCCATTTTGCACAATCCGAAAATACTGATTCTGGATGAGGCCACCGCCTCGCTCGATACGAAGACCGAACTGCAAATCCAGGAGGCGCTCGATACGCTGATCAAGGGAAGAACGACGATAGCGATTGCGCACCGCTTGTCCACGTTAAGAAACGCCGACTATCTGGTCGTGCTGGAACAAGGCAAGATCGTGGAGGAAGGAACGCATGAACAGCTGCTGGTGAAGGAAGGGGCTTATTACGACCTGGTCAAAAAGCATGACGAGGCACTGAAGATGAATGAGGTGATTACGGCATGACGCTTAAGGATGTAAGTGTTAGCGAGATTCTAAGGCCCGAGGACGGCGGGAGCAGCCCCGGCCTCGCGGAGGCGGCACAAATCCGTTATTTGTCCCCGGGCGATACGGTGTTTACCCTGACGGAAGGCCATATGCTGAACGTGAAGGCGGGGGGCAAGGAGCACGCCGGAGTGTACGTGCACTGCTCTTTTCCGCATACGAATAAGCGGATCTACCTATCGATTCGAACCGTCGAGAATGAGGAGATCGGGATGATCCGCTCCCTGGACGAGTTCCCGGAGAAAACGCAGCGGATGCTGGAGGAGCAGGTGGAGCTGCGGTATTTTGCCCCTGAAATCTCGAAGGTTCTCTCCGTCAAAGAGGAGTTCGGATATTCGTATTGGGATGCGGAAACCACATCGGGGCGCTGCCGCTTTACGGTTCGCGGCGGCGGTGGGAGCGTCAAGCTGATGACCGCAAACCGGCTGCTGATCGTGGATGTGGACGGCAACCGGTTTATCATCCCGCATCTGGACCGACTGAGCGACAAGGAATACAAGATGGTTGAGGTATGCATGTAGGTTGAACTTCGACGCCTGTCGATACAAGGACGGAGGTATTCATGAACCTTAATTTTACACTGCCGGAGCGCGAGCTGGAGGCCGCCTCGCAGGCTGTGGGGGAGCATATCCGTTACTGCGTGCCTGTCGATTTGACGCTGGGCGGGCAGCGGACGGAAGGTTATTTCGTAATTGGAGAGCAGAGATGGGCCCTGCTGCTGGAGGGCCGTGTGGTCGACAGCCGTCTGATTACCGACGCGAAGGAATACAAGGTGGTGCCGCTGATCGGCAGCGCCGTGCTGGAAGGGGACGAGGCCGGCACCAAATTTATTCTTACGAGGCTGTCCATGAAGCACGCGGCGAGGTACGGTTATATCGCCCAAATTCTGAACGATCTGTCGAGGCAGCGGACAATCCGCATATACAACGATGAAGAGGAGCCGGTCTGCGCCAGCTGCGGCGGTTCGCTCATACCGGGAACGAGGGTGTGCCCGAAGTGCATGAACAAGGCAGCAGCCTTCAAGCGACTGGTCTCGGTGGCGATGAATCACAAAAAAACGTTCGCGATCGGGCTTGCAGTGACATTGGCGGCTTCCGCCATATCGATGGCCGGCCCTTACTTTCAAAAGCTGCTGGTGAATTCCTCGCTGCAGCCGCCTCCCGGCCAATCACCGAGCGTTCCCGTGTTCATCTGGGCCATTCTCGGCCTGCTCTTCGTCCTTGTCGGCGGAGAGGGGCTCGGCATCATCAAAGGGCGGATCATGGCGGGGGTCAGCTCGCAAATCGCGGCCGACCTGCGCAAGCTGGTCTATGAGCGGATTCAGAGCTTGTCCCTCGGATTTCTGACCACGCAGCGGGCCGGGGACATCATGAACCGGGTCACCTCGGATACGGACCGGATCCGCAATCTGGTTCAGGAGCTGTTTACGACGGCTGTCTTTCAGCTCATTATTCTCGTGTCCGCGAGCGTGCTGCTCTTCTCAGCCGATTGGCGCCTGGCTTGCGTTGTGCTGCTGCCGGCGCCGCTCGTCGCCTACATCCAGCGGTATATTTGGAAAGGCGTGCTGTGGAAGCTGTTCCGCAAGCAGTGGAGGGTGTACGACAAGGCGAACTCCTTCCTGCATGACGTGCTAAGCGGGATCCGCGTCGTCAAGGCGTTTGGCAAAGAGGAGCGCGAGGTGAAGCGGTTCAAACAGTACAATGCCGAGTTTGCTGCGGCGACTATCCAGACCGAGAAAGTATTCAGTATCCTGTCGCCGATCTCGAACTATTTGATCCAGATGGGGCAGTATCTCGTGCTCCTCATCGGATGTAACATGATTCTCGGCAAGCAGATGTCCCTCGGGGAGCTGGTGCAGTTCAGCGGTTACGCCGGGATGATCTACGGACCGATTGCGTGGCTGATGTTTATGCCGCGTTGGCTGTCCAATGCCATTATTTCGGTGGATCGCATCTTTTCGGTGATCGATGAGCAGCCGGAGGTAATGGACTCCGAGGCGTCCGTCAAGCATTCGATTCAGGGAACGATTACGTTCCGGAATGTGATATTCGGCTACAAATCGTATGAGCCGGTGCTGAAGGAAATTAATGTGGAGATCAAGCCGGGGGAAATGATCGGTCTGGTTGGACATTCCGGGTCAGGGAAGTCGACGCTGATCAACCTCGTCTCCCGGTTCTATGACGTCAATGAAGGCGAGATCCTCATCGATGGAGTGGACATCCGCCGGATCGAGCAGGCGCATCTGCGCTCGCAGATTGGCGTCGTGCTGCAGGAGACATTTCTGTTCAGCGGCACGATTCTGGACAATATCCGGTACTCGAAGCCGGAAGCGACGTACGAGGATGTGCTCGAGGCGGCGAAGATCGCCAATGCGCATGATTTTATCCTGCGCCTGCCGGATGGCTATGATACACGCCTGGAGGAGAACGGCGGCAACCTGTCCGGCGGAGAGCGGCAGCGGCTGGCGATTGCCCGGGCGGTGCTGAACGACCCGCGGATCTTGATCCTCGACGAGGCGACGGCCTCGCTCGATATCGATACGGAGAGCGCCATCCAGGAGGCACTGCAGCGGGTCACCCGCAACCGGACGACGCTGGCGATCGCGCATCGCCTGTCGACGCTGCGGCATGCCGACCGGCTAATCGTTCTCGACAAGGGCGAGATCGCCGAAGTCGGCACGCACGCCGAGCTTGTGGCTAAAAGAGGGATCTACTACAACCTCATCACCGCGCAGCGCAACATGTCCAAGAAGGCCGAGGCGGTAGGGTAGACCGGCGGGGGATGGCTGCGCCGGGTGGCCGAGGTCGATGTTTGTGAAAAATGTATAGTTGTTCATCGCACTCCGACTCTACTACGTAGAGCCGGAGTGTTTTTGTTTTTAGTACGGGAAGCCTTGGCAATTGTGCTTATTGCGAATGTATCCGAATGAGGAAGGATAACAGCTAGTTATCTAGCTTTGTTTCTCCTTCATAAAGAGACCGATCAGCAAAAGAATCACCCCGGTCAAAAAGAACAGCGGGATCAGGAGCATCATGAGGCCGATGGCGGCAAACCCGTCATGGGCGATCCAGTCCCCGTATATCAACGCAACAAGCCACGAAAATACAAATGCGATCGGCAGCATCGTCGTGATTCCCCACACCATGTATTTTCTTTTCGCCGATTTCCCCCTGCTGAGCTCAAAGGCTAAGCTTAACGCAGCGAGTACAATGATCGCTCCGACGACTAATGCCATTGGTATCCCTCCTGGTAGTTCATTGTCTTCTTTTTTTGCTTGTCATAGGTGAACTGCATGGCGACAAAGCTTAGGACGACCTGCTGGTCCAAATTATAGCTTATGAATAGAACGCTCTAACATCCGAAGGGTTGGTTAAAAAATGGTTTTTCACTGAATCACAAAGGTAAAATCATCCATTTGTTGAATAGTATTTCAGTAAGGCCTTAGGCCAGGAAGCCTATTCTCGTAGGGGAGGAATACACATGGCGCGCCGATGGGTAAATTCGCCGTACGCCTTTGCGCTGGGGATGTTTGCGATGATGGTTCCGAGTCAGGCATTCAGTTCGTTTTACAGCTATTTTTACGTGGAAAAGCTGGGACTCGGCGTCGGGCTCGCCACGCTCGCCAGAACCATTTTCCTGATCTGGGATGCGGTGAACAATCCGCTGTTCGGCTATTGGTCGGACCGGACCGAAACGCGCTACGGCCGGCGCAGGCCGTGGGTATTTGCCTCCATTCCGCTGTTTATGCTTACCTTCGTGTTGGTCTTCTCCCCGCCGGGAGGATTATCGCAAAACGGGCTGTTCACCTGGTTTCTGGTGACGCTGGTGCTGTATGAGGCGGTGGCGACCGTTCTGTGGGTCAACTACGGGGCGCTGTTTCCAGAGCTGTTCCGCGGCGACCGTATCCGGGCCAAAGCCTCCGCCATCCAGCAGGGCTATCAGGTGCTGGCCCTTCTCATCGCCACTGCCCTGACGCCTATCATTTACGCGGCGATCAACTTCTCCAATATGGCGATCGTGTATGTTTTCGTGTTCGGCATCTGCATGCTCATCTGCATGCTTAGCGTGCGGGAGCAGCGGGACCCTGGCAACGCGGAACCGATGAAGCTGGGCGCCGCCTTTAAGGAAACGCTCAGCAACAAGAAGTTTTGGATCTTCAACGTATCGAACTCGTTCGCCCAGACCGTGAACGGACTGGTCAGCTCCATGATCCCGTTCTACGCCAAATACGTGCTGCGGATTTCGGAGGGCCAGGTGTCGATTCTGCTGGCGGCCGTGTTTGTATCGGTCATTCCGCTCGTGGGCGTATGGTACTGGATCGTCCGCCGGATGGACGGCGTGAAAGCCTGGCGGCTGTCGCTCATCCTGTACGGGCTGTCGGTCATTCCGCTCTGGTTCGGCTACAACCTGGTGAGCGGCGTGGCGGCCGGCATCGCGGTAGGTTTTGGTTTGGCCGGTTTCCTCGTTACGCCGGCGATGGTCAGCGGACGTATTATCGACGAGGATGCGGAGCGGACCGGACGGCGGCGCGAGGGCATTTATACGGCAGTCAGCGGGTTCATTACCCGGTCAAGCGGGCTGATTTCGGCGCTGGCTTTTTACGTGGTCGGCCTGATCTTTGGTTATGAAAGCGGTGACAATCCAGGATCGAATCCGGAAGCGACGTTTCGTTACCTGATCAGTGTCGTGCCGTTATGCTTATTGGTCATATCGGTTGTGATATCTTTTATGGCCCAGTTTGATTTTCATATGACGGGGAAAGGAGAGGTGAAGCATGGCCAAGAGGCTCATCATCAACTGTGACGATTTCGGACAGAGCCCGGCGATGAACCGGGCCATCATGCATCTGCTCGAGGAGGGCAAGGTCTCCTCGGCGACGATCATGGCGGTGGCGCCCGGTTTTGAAGAGGCGGCCGACTGGGCTGCGCGCCGGCAGCAGCCTAATGTGGGGCTGCACCTGACCCTGACGAGCGAGTTCGACGCCCTGCGCTGGAGCAGTCTGACCGGGCACCCGTCGCTGCATGACGCCGAAGGCAAGCAGTACCGGACGGTCAGGGAATTTGAGCTGGGCGCAGAGACGGGCGCCGTCGTGAAGGAGATCGACGCCCAGTACGAACGGGTTAAGCAGGCCGGCATCCGAATCAGCCATGTCGACAACCACATGGGCAGCCTGTACGGTATGGAGACGGGGCGCAGCCTGCTGCCCCAGACCTTTTGGAAAATTTCACGCTGGGGCCTGCCTTCCCGCTTTTTCCGCTACATCCACCCCGATGACCCGCTCCTTCGTTCGCTGAGCGGCATTGAACGCCCAGTAGCCAAAGCGGCGGCGCTGGCGGACACCTTCGGAGTGCCGATCCCCGACTATCTGCTGTCCCATCCCTTCGGATTGGTGGAAGGGGAAACGTATGACAGCTTCAAACGGTCGATCATTGCCAAGCTGTACGCCCTGCCGGAAGGGGTCTCAGAGACCTACATTCATCCCGGTGCGGAGGATGCGTGGATGCTGGCTAACATTCCGCAGTGGGAGAAGCGGGTGTGGGAGTTCCGGCTGCCTTTTGATGACGACTTTGCGTACGGCTTGAAGGACGCCGGCGTGGAGCTGACCCATTACGGCTATGTTCAGGAGCACCTAAGACGGCCGCGCTTCAGGTCGGCTTTCCGGCTGATCCGGGAGCTGGCCCGGAAATAGGGCCGCGAATATAGAACTTGTAAGGTCCCGTGAGGCGGGGCCTTTTTGGTTCTGGCATGATTTAACAACTTCCATTTTGGGCTCGGTCTTTAGACACAGGAAACGCCAAAATGTTATAATATAGGTCAATTTTCTGGGGGGTGTCTATTTGAGTATATGGACGTGGCTGCAGGATGTGATCGGCCGTATCAGATGGATGGATGTGCTGGTTTCTACCGGAATCATGGCCATTTTTGTGCTGATGAACCGGTTTCTGGTCCGGTACGTGTTTTCGCTGGTCAACAGGAAAAAACGGGAGAAGGAGCGGACGCTGTTGTGGGAAGAAGCGCTTGAGAAACCGCTCCGGTTGTTTGTTGTCGTCCTTGGGGTGTATCTGGGATTCAAATATTTGTTTTCCGTCCGTTGGGAGACAGCCATTGCGTTGGACGGACTTTTTCGCAGCGCGGTCATCCTGCTGATTGGATGGAGCCTGCTCACTCTGTCCAACCGGTCTTCATTTTTATTGGAGCAGCTCAGCAAGAAGATCCGGCTGGATGATTCGAGCATGCTGATTCCTTTTATGTCCAAAGTGCTGCGGTTTGTCGTGATCGTCCTGACCATTACGCTGATCGGAACAGAGTGGGGGTTCAGCATCAACGGCCTGGTCGCGGGCATGGGGCTCGGCAGTTTGGCGATTGCCCTGGCTGCGAAGGATACGCTCGGCAATATTTTCGGGGGCATCGTCATCATATTGGAGAAGCCCTTCTCAAGGGGCGATTGGATCCTGACCCCCAGCGTGGAAGGATTCGTCGAGGATATCACCTTCCGGAGCACGAAAATCCGTACCTTTGCGGATGCAGTCGTAACGGTACCGAATGCAGCGCTGGCGGATCAGCCGATCACGAATTGGAGCCGCATGGGCAAACGCAGGGTTACCTTTACGCTCGGCGTGGCACTTGATTCGGACAGAGAGCGGCTGGCTGCAGCGGTCGAACGGATCGAGACGGGCCTAAGGGAAAATGAGAAAATCGATCAGACGACGATTCTGGTCAAGTTTACGGAATTTCAGCAAAGCAGCTTGGGCCTTTTCTTTTACTTTTTTACGAAAACGACCGTGTGGGCGGAGCACTTGGCAGTACGGCAGGAGGTAAACCTCGCCGTGATGAAGGTGCTCGAAGAAGAGGGAATTCGCCTCGCCTATCCAGCGCAGCGCTTACTCCTTGAAGAAGGAGTCGTGTGGAACTCGGAAGAAGAGGGACTGAGATCCGTTTCGAGCGCGGGATGATCCTTTCGCGCATAGAAAACAGCCCTTCGCACATGATTGCGAAGGGCTGTATTGGCTTGTCCGGTTTATTGTTCGCTGTCCGCTGGGAATCAACGGTTCTCTAAACCGCTCAAGCCGAGTTTAGATGTCCGACCAGTTCCGGTCGCCCGTCAGGAACTTCTCCGTCAGGATCGACAGCAGCTGAATGCCGACTTCGTTTTCACCGCCTTCGGGAATGATGAGGTCAGCGTATTTTTTGGATGGCTCGATAAAGGCCTCATGCATCGGCTTTACCGTCGCCAGGTACTGCTGGTGAATCGACTGGATGCTGCGTCCGCGTTCCTCAATGTCGCGCAGGACGCGGCGCAGAATGCGGACGTCCGGATCGGTGTCGACGAACACCTTGATATCGAGCATCTCGCGCAGCTTCTCGTCCGAGAGGACGTGAAGGCCTTCGATAATGACGATATTGTTCGGCGTCAGCTCCACCTTGTCGACCGAGGAGCGGGCGTGAACCGTAAAGTCGTACACCGGCGCGTAAGCGGTTTGGCCTTCTTTTAACTGGCTCAAATGCTCGATAAGTAGTTCATTATCAAAGGCGAACGGATGATCATAGTTGATCAGCTCCCGTTCCGCCAGGCTAAGATGAGGGTTGTCCTTGTAATAATTGTCCTGGGAAATGAAGGTGACCTTTCCCGAACCGAGACGATCGATGACCGAACGGGCCACCGTCGTTTTGCCGGAGCCAGTGCCGCCGGCGATACCAATAATAAGCATGACGAGTCGTGTACCCCCTAAATGAAATACCACCTGCAACTACAACCCAAGTATTGTAGCACAGCTGCCGCTTTTTTTCACCTTATCGGGGTTATGAGAAAAATGGTAAGGTTGTTTGTGAGCAAGGCAAACGCCATGGGAAAACTTGTCATGAGCAGTTCGGCAAACCTTGTCGAAAATAGCTTCTTATTGGTTGCAGGCACGGGCAGGAAATAAAACATTAACGGGCGAATGTAAATAAGATTGAAATTACTAAATTGACTTGGTAAACAAAGAAAGGTTGATGATTGTGCCACTCGTAGATATGCCGCTGTCCCAGTTGAAGCAGTATGAAGGAAGAAATCCGAAGCCGGATGATTTTGATACATACTGGTCGCAGGCACTGGAAGAAATGCGGGCTGTCGATCCGCAGGTGGAACTCGTTCCAGCGGATTTTGAAGTGCCGTTTGCCGAATGCTTTTCGCTGTATTTCACCGGGGTGAACGGCGCGAGAATTCATGCCAAGTATGCCCGGCCAAAAGGGGCTGCCCAGCCTCACCCGGCCGTGCTGCAATTTCACGGTTATACGGGAGACAGCGGGGATTGGATGGATAAAATGGTCTACCCGGCAATGGGTTTCTCCATCGCGTCGCTGGACGTCCGCGGTCAAGGCGGCTTGTCCGAGGATAAAGGCGGTGTGGTCGGCAACACGCACCATGGACATATTATCCGCGGCCTAAGCGACAAGGACCCGCACAAGCTGCTTTTCCGTGACGTGTTCCTGGACACCGCACAGCTGGCGGCGATCGTGATGAGCTTCCCGGAGGTAGACGCAGACCGCGTGGGGGCGACGGGCTGGTCGCAGGGCGGAGCACTGACGATTGCGTGCGCCGCGCTGGAGCCGAGAATCAAGAAGGCAGCCCCGGTATATCCGTTCCTGAGCGATTATAAGCGGGTATGGGAAATGGATCTCAGCGTTCATGCGTACGAGGAACTCCGTACCTATTTCCGCAAGTTCGACCCGCAGCATCAGCGCGAGGACGAAATTTTCACCAAGCTTGGCTATATTGACATTCAGAACCTGGCTTCACGCATTGAGGCCGACGTTATGGTTGGCGTAGGACTGATGGACACGATCTGTCCGCCATCGACCCAGTTCGCCGCCATTAACAAAATGAAGTCGCCTGTGAAGCTTGAAATCTATCCGGATTTCGGCCACGAAGGTCTCCCTGGCCTGAACGACAAGATCGTGCAGTTTATGAAGGGGCTCCAGCAGGAATAGTCGCGTATCAAAGCCGCAGATGATAGCGGTGGATTGATTGGCTAGCTCTTAGGCTGTAAAAGAGGCTGCGTTCCATTCCGGCGTTGCTGTAATCGGATGCATGGCATCGTTCGGCAACCGGCTGTCATTGAGCGGATTTTTTGCACTCCTTTGTTTTTCTAACCTACATGCTCCTTAATCAAAGGCATTCCTTGAGGCTAAATATCGGCCAGGGAATGCCTTTTGGCGTCTGTTTAATGGTACGGGTTACGGAAAATGGATTGTTTTTAGAATGGGGGTACGACCGGATAGAAAAAAATATCGAATTTTGGCGGCGCAGTTAACTTTCGTTAATTGTTGGTGCCTGTTTGCCTTGCTACGATAGGGATGCCTTTTTGATCCCGATTCAAAAGACCTAGACGGAAAGACTCATGCCGGCTTGGGGTTGGGACAATTTTCATATCTGAAAGAGCAAGGAGAGATAGGAAATGCACCGATTAAGAAAGCTAAGCCTGGGAGCCGTGCTTATGTTCGGCCTGCAGCAGCTGTACCCGGTGGCGGCATTTGCCGAAATTGCAGTGGAGCCGCAGGAGGACCCGTTTGTTTTTTATGTTAGCGACAACGATTATGGCGAGGGATACAAGCTGAGGGTTAGCTCCTATAGCGATCAGGAAGACCTTTTGCACGAGGAGACCAGCGAGAACCCGCCGAATGAGCCTTTCGTCATTTCCATTAATCCGTACGAAAATCCATGGATTCCGCACGTTGATCTGGATGACCCGCGTCCAATTACGTTCCGGGTGGAGACGATTAAAATGAACGGCAGCGGTTCGGAAGGGGATGGAGCATCCCCTGAGACGTCTGGTGGCACCGGCGGATCGAGCGGAGCAGATAGCGGCAGTGAAGAGCCGGGCAACCCTAGCGGCGAAGTCAGCGACGGCACGACCGGGGGTACGAGCAGCGGCAATGAGGGAACTGTAGGCTCGGATTCCGGAGAAACCGGCGGCACTGAAGGAAGTGAAAGCGGCGAAAGTGAAACCGGAGATGCGGGGCAAGGCGATCCGATTCCCGGGAACTCCGGGGAGCCTGGGGGTTTGCCTGGAATCGGTATCGAATCGATTAGCTCCGATGTACCTCAAGAGGATAGCACAAGTGTGGCGGCGGCTCCCGGCAATGAAAACAGCGAAGAAATTGTGGACCGCGTCGATTATACGTGGAGCCCAATGGCGACCGTCGAAGGGGATATCCCTGCTGCACCCGGATCGGTGGACGACCTGAGAGTGCTGGTGGCGAGCGGAGACAGCCTCGGGACTTCCGTAGGCGAAGGCGATGAAGGATTTAAATACGATGAAGAAACACACATGGTCCATTATAAGGTAAACCTGCCGAAGGGCGGACCTTACCTCGTCGAGGCCTCAGTTGACGGTGACCCTTATGGATCGGCTCTCGTGAAGCCGGTTACCGGGGTGAACCGTTTCCCAAGTAAAACGCTGATCGAGGGCAACCAGATCCATACTTACTTTGAAGTTGACGCTGATCCTCTTGTCCCGTACACCGTAGAACAACTGAATGGGATGGACGACAGCTTGAATGCGGACGATGGACAGGCGGTCGATTTTGGCGGGCAAACCTACAATACGTCCAAGGAGGTCGAACTTCCGTTCGAATTTCCGTTTTATGGGGAGAAGCATGGCCAGATCTGGATCGATATCAACGGAGGAATTTATTTTGACAATTATTCCACTCCGGGTCCAGAGAATTATCCAGATGTAGATGCACCGCCTGCTCTGCAGGCCTATGTATCCGGTCTGAGGCTGAATCCTACCGACCCAAACTCCAAAATCCTAACGAAAACGATCGGGGAGGAAGGGGACCGGAAGTTTATCGTACAATGGAACAATATGTATTTTTATAACGCCGATGCCCCGATTACGTTCCAGGCGATTCTATTCGAAAATGGGGATGTGCAATATCAGTATCCGAACATCACGATAGAAAACGGCGAATACGATGACGGCGAGGCTTCAACGATCGGCATTCAAGCCGCTCGGGGCTTGTCCCTAAATTACCTCCTCTATTCGCATCGCATGTCCATGATCGAAAGCAACCAGGCGATTCGCTTCAGTCCGGTAACGGTCTCGGACGAGAATCACACCGATCCCGGTCATGGCCAGTACACAGTGATCTACAACGGTAATGGCAGCACAGAAGGCGTAGTCCCTGTGGACGGGCAAGCTTATGGTACTGAGGATAGCGTAACCGTTCAGGGGAACGCCGGCGGCCTTAAGAAGGATGGGTACGATTTTGCCGGATGGAGCCGGCATTCGGACGGAAGCGGCACGCTGTATAAGGAAGGCGACACCATTTCGGTCGGCTCGGAAAATATAACGCTCTATGCGGTATGGGCGCCGGTAACTCCTCCGGGTGGCGGTGGCGATAACGGAAACGGCGGAGGAGGAGATAACGGCTCCGGTGGAGATGGCGGCTCCGGCGGAGGGGATCATGGCTCCGGCAATAACGGCGGATCTAACGGCGGTGGAAGTAACGGTGGCAACAATAGCTCGGGCGGCAGCGGCGGATCGAATAACGGCGGCAGCAGCACTGGCGGCTCAACCACGCCAGCGTCTTCGGGAAATTCGGCTGCCAGCGTTCCTTCGCCGATCGTGGTGAACGGTAAGTCTTACGATGGTGTGCTTCAAACGACGGCTTCTACCAATAACGGGCAGACGTCCGTAACGGCGGTCCTTGATTCGTCGAAGCTGCAGGCCATGCTGAGCCAGGCCGGGCCGGGACAATCCGTCATCATTCCGGTCATGCAGGCAGCAAATACAACGACGGTGGGGCTGACAGCAGAATCGCTGAGGGCTCTGGAAAACGGCGCCAGTCAGCTGGTGATCCAAACCGCAAACGGAAGTTATCAGATTCCGGTTTCTGAGATCAGCACGTCAAGACTAACCCGGCTCTTCCAAGCTTCAGGTGATGTTACGGGCATGAACGTCCAGATCACCATCGCCGGGTATGAAGCGGCAAAGGCAGCACAGCTGCAGGCAGCCGCCCAAAAGATGGGGCTGCAGCTGGTGATCGGACCGGTCGATTTCCGGATTGCCGCTTCGTTCCAGGGTCAAACCTTGAACGTTAGCCCGTACAGCACTTATGTGCAGCACGTCCTGCCGATTCCGGCAGCAGGTGAAGGTATGGTGTCCACGGGAGTCATGCTGGACGAGAACGGAACCGTGCATCCGGTGCCTACCCGGTTGACCGGAGAGAACAGCAGCCGCAGTGCGGTCATGAGCAGCCTAACCGGCGGTACGTTCGCCTTGGTTGGCTACAGCACAAGCTTCAGCGATGTGAGCGGGCATATCCAAGAGGTCGTACAGGACCTTGTCTCCCGCTTGATTCTGCAGGGAACGGGGGATGGCCGATTCAATCCTGACCGTACGACTACCCGCGCGGAATTTGCGGCCATTCTGGTCCGCGCGTTAGGGCTTGCCGGCGGAGGCCAATCAAGCAGCTATGCCGATGTGAAGCCGGGCGACTGGTATACGGAGGCCGTCACGCTCGCCCAAAGATACGGTATCGTGAACGGTTACAGCGACGGCACGTTCCGTCCCGGTCATACGATCACCCGTGAGGAGGCGCTGGTCATGTTCAACCGGGCCGGTAAGCTGGCCCGCTTGAAATCCGGTGCCGATCAGGAAGGCTTAAGCCAAGCATTGTCCGTATTTACAGACAGCCAGGCTGTGTCGGGCTGGGCGGCTCAGGCCGTGGCTGAAGCGGCGCAGAACGAGCTCTTGAACGGCCTTGGCGCTCAGCTGCAGCCGAAAAAAGAGATCACCCGAGCGGAAACGGCCGAGATCCTTCAGCGTTTGCTGGAGAAGTCAGGCCTCATCTGATCGTATAAACACTATAGAACATGCAGAGGCAGCTGCCGGGAATATCCCGGCAGCTTTTTTTGTTCCAGCCGCGGGGGCTCAGTCCATACCCACAAGCGCTTCAAGTTGAGCCCGAATGTTGCCGCTGGCGAATCCGCCATGATAACAAATAACGTTCTCGATCTCGTAATTCAGATACCTCTGCAGCGAAAGTACCGCCGCGTCCATATCCGGCGTGGAAGGGCGGTGGGGTCCCATCAGCTTGCCGTTAACGCTGAACATCGCATCCCCGGCAACCAGCGTTTGGCTCCGGTGCAGATACAGACTGAGGTGTCCCGGCGTATGTCCCGGTGTATAGATCACCTCGATTCCTCCGCAATAGGGCAGCACCTGCCCGTCTTCCAGCGTGTGATCGACCCTGCCCTTAGGCAGGTTGGCGATCAGGAAGGAGACAATCTGCTTGCGCTCCCCTTCCGGCAAGCCTTCCAGCTGCCAGGCCATGTGCTCCATTGTGGCCTTCATTAATGGGAGCTCGCCTTCGATATACGGCTTCTCCAACGGGTGGGCGTATACGTTGATGCTGAATCCGGCTTCCTCCAGAATCTCCGGCAGGCTGCCGATATGATCGATATCCTGATGGGTCAGCAATATGGCCCGCAGTTGCTCTGCCGGAACGCCGTGCCGCTCCATTTCGTTCCGGATCAGGCCCCACTGGCCGGGTGTACCGGTATCGATCAGCACCGCGTCTTGTCCGTCCCAAACAAGCGTAGGGTGTAACGTCTGGGGGCCGCCAAATCCGTCAATCTGCAGTTCCAGCATGATTGCACTATTTTCAATGATCAAGGGAACACCTCCTTTATACTGAGTCGTAGCGAATGGGCTGTGAAGATACTTCTCCCTAACAGAATAACGAACCAAGCGGGCGTAAGGATACGTGAACAGCGTGCCGCTCGAAAAAAACATTCCCGGACCAGGCAGCGAAGGGACAGGACCCCACATAAAAAAAAGCGGCAAGGCCCATGGGCCTCCCGCTATACTCGCAAAGCGTTAGGATTTTTTCTTGTCGGAGCCTCCAAAGTTCAGGCCGAGCTCGCCGTCATGGCTGCCGACATTGCCGCCGACCTTAAAGCTGACGCCTTTACCGCCGCCAACTTGCGCCCCGGCATGAGCCCCGAGACCGTGATCGCCGCCCACATGCGCACCTGCGCTGACGCCGGCCCCCTGCCCGCCGCCAACCTGGCTGTTCACATAGGCACCGATGCCGTGGTCTCCGCCAAGCTGGGCTTCCGTATTCAAGCCAATCCCCTGCTTGATGCCGACATGACCGTCGGCGTGGACGCCAAGGCCGTACTTGCCACCCAATTGGGCGCCGGTATCGAAGCTGAGGCCGTGGCTGCCGCTTACCCCGGCTTCACCTTGCATGCCAAGTCCGTAAGATTCGCCGCCGACATGCGTGCCGGCTTGGGTGCTGACGCCGGTGCTGTCCATCTGGCCGCTGGCGCTAACTCCAACGCCGTGTTTTCCCCCGACTTCCATGGAGGTGTTCATCTGAATCCCTTTGGTGGATTCGGTTTTTTGCTCACCCTTTACAGCTTCGCTTTTCACTGGCTCCTCTTTCTGGGCCTTTTCCTTGACGGGTTCGCTTTTGGCCGGTTCACTTTTCACGGGAGCTTCCTTTGCGGCCTCAGGTTTGACCGCCGTATTCTCGGGCTTTGCCAGCTCTGTTTTCTCGGTAGCAGGATTAATCTTGAATTTGTAGCCTTGGGGCGTAGGTTCAACCCGGTTCCAATCATAGGGGAACGGCTGTGGAGTGATAGGAGCAAACGGATAAGGATAGGAGTTGAGCTGCCCGTTTGTGTCGTATGCGTAGTACGTGCGATAAGGAACCGGATAAACGTACTGGGGCCACGTATAGGGAAGGGCGTATGGATAAGAGGATCGCTGGTTGTAAGCATAAGCATACGGGTCCACGCATGGCTGCCAGCACGGCCCGTACGGATGTCCATTCGTAATCATGGGGAACCTCCATATTTGAATTTAATACTATAACCTATTCACATGGAGCCCGAGGTGACACCCGCCTACGGGTCGTTTCTTCGAAAGAGAAGATGTACTATTTTATATGACGTTTGTCATACTCCCTACCTGATGTTCATGACTACTCGGTAACGGTCTGGTTTTCTATACTTAGGCTAGAAGACGTCCTCGGAAGCCCCGAGTATGACGGCATGCTTCATTCAGGGAGGAAGACAGATGAAAACACAAACCAAGGTCACCAATCTAAAAAAAGAAATGGCCCCCTATGAGAAAAGCAATACGAAATCGAGCATTATACAGGTCGTGACAACCCTAGGACCTCTGTTATTACTCTGGTACGCCGCATATTTAAGCTTATCCGTATCGTATTGGATAACGATTCCTATAACCATTATTGCTTCCGGATTCGCCATTCGGACCTTTATTATTTTTCACGACTGCTGTCACTATTCTTTCTTTCAGAATCGGCGGGCCAATGAAATCATCGGTATGATTACGGGGATTCTGACGCTTGTTCCGTACCAGCAGTGGAAGAACGAGCACTCCATTCATCATGCCACGAGCAGCAACCTGGATAAACGGGGGATCGGCGATATGTGGGTGATGACCGTGGATGAATATGCCGCGGCGTCATGGACGAGGAGACTCGCTTACCGTTTCTATCGCCACCCGGTCGTTATGCTCGGACTCGGGCCGATCTTCGTGTTTGTCATATCGTACCGTTTTAACCGTAAAGGAGCGAAGCGAAAGGAACGCATCAACACCCATGTGACGAATGCAGCGATTGTCGGTTTGTATGCAGTGATGTGCTGGGCGGTAGGCTGGGAGGCGTTCCTGATGGTACAGCTCCCGATTTTATTCGTATCCGGGATGCTGGGCATTTGGCTGTTTTACGTGCAGCATCAGTTTGAAGATTCCTACTTTGAAAATGAGGACGAATGGAGCTACGTAAAAGCTGCGGTGGAAGGAAGCTCGTACTACAAGCTGCCCAAGGTGCTGCAGTGGATCACAGGCAATATCGGTTTCCATCATGTCCACCATTTGAGCCCGAAGGTGCCCAATTACAATTTGGAGAAGGCGCATAATTCGACGCCGCCGCTTCAGAAGGCTACGACAATTACGCTTGCGACGAGCTTGGCCTCTCTTAAATTCCGGCTGTGGGATGAGGAGAACAAAACATTTGTCAGCTTTAAGCAGATCAAACTTGGTCGGCGGCAAACCGAGCGTGGAGCTAAACCGATCAAAGCCAGCAGAGCAAGCATACAAGGGGAATAGCGCTGTTATCCGGCGTTTATGATAAACTACAAGGAAAAACTATCGTTCGCACGTCGGGGGGCATCGGCCTTGCAGAAATGGTACCAAATTTTTCACAGGAGCACAGGACTGAGTCCTTATGTATGGGTCATCTTTTATATTTTCCCTTTTTACTTCATATTTCGTTCTTCGTCCACGGTTCATGTGGTGTTTGGCACCCTGATGATTCTGGCGTTTTTCGGCTGCTATGTGTTGTCGTTTGTATCCAAGGGCTGGTGGTTGTATTTTTGGACGTCCATTCAGATTCTGATATCCTTGGCCATGACCCTGATCTTTGGATATGTCTATTTCGCGCTCTTCGTTGCGTTCTTTATCGGAAATATTCATCACCGGGTTGGA
This sequence comes from Paenibacillus sp. SSG-1, assembly GCF_002224835.1. Lineage (NCBI taxonomy): Bacteria > Bacillati > Bacillota > Bacilli > Caryophanales > Paenibacillaceae > Paenibacillus > Paenibacillus sp. SSG-1. Next base: position 6,096,361 of record NZ_MBRK01000001.1, on the reverse strand, counting down.
TTCGTTACGCTGTATACGATTCACCTCGTTACGACAATGGTTACGGTGAATTATGAATATGTGACGCAGGATCCCGTCATGATTACCCAAATCCCGTTCGTTCTGATCAGTCTGATCGCGGTGATTCTGCTGCCTGTCACCACATATTATCGGAACAAACGAGGGAAGCTTGAGGTACAGCTGGAGGATGCGAATAAGCGGATTTCCGAACTGGTGAAGCTGGAGGAACGTCAAAGGATTGCCCGCGACCTTCATGATACACTCGGTCAGAAGCTGTCCCTTATCGGGCTGAAGAGTGATTTGGCCGGCAGATTAATCAGCACAGACCCGGCTCAAGCGCAGTCCGAGATCAACGATGTGCGTCAGACGGCAAGAAATGCTTTGAAAGAAGTGCGGGACATGGTCACGCAGATGCGCGGCACGCGCCTCGAAGATGAGATGTTCCGCATCAAGCAGATCCTTAAAGCGGCCGAGATTGAATTTGTTATGGCAGGAGACCCGATACTCAGCAATACCTCGCTTCTGGTTGAAAATGTGCTGAGCATGTGCCTGAAAGAAGCGGTGACGAATGTAGTCAAACACAGCGGCGCCACCGTCTGCTCGATCGTCATCGAGTCGTCTGCAACCGAGCTGACGATGAAGATCATCGACAACGGGATTGGAATCCAGACGGACTCGGCCCTGGTCAGAGGAAGCGGTCTGCGTGGAATGAAAGAACGGCTGGAGTTCGTAAACGGCAGTATGGAAATCGCCGCGGGCATCGATCCGGGCACGAAGGTGGTCATTAAAGTGCCAAACGCTGTTAAACACCCGGATAAGGAGGTCATCATATGATCCGAATCGTTATAGCCGAGGACCAACGAATGGTGCGGGGCGCGCTTGCCTCGCTGGTCAATCTGGAACACGATATGCAGGTTGTGGGCCAAGCGAGCAACGGCGAGGATGCCGTGAAGCTGGTTCAGCAGCTGAAGCCGGATGTTTGTATCATGGATATTGAAATGCCGGGAAAAAGCGGTCTGGAAGCGGCCGAGGAACTGAAAGGCAGCGGCTGCAAGGTGATGATTCTGACGACCTTTGCACGCTTTGGCTATTTCGAGCGGGCCATTAAGGCCGGGGCCTATGGATATTTGTTAAAAGACAGCCCCAGCGAAGAATTGGCAAGTTCCATTCGGAGTATCGTGGCGGGCAGACGGATTTATGCGACAGAGCTTGTCGACGATGCTTCCGGGCAAGAGAACCCGCTTACCCCACGGGAAAAGGACGTGCTCGGCCTGATTGCCGATGGCAAGAACACAAAGGAAATCTCCAGTCAATTGGATATCACGCAAGGAACGGTCCGGAACTACATTTCCGTCATTCTGGATAAGCTTCAAGTCACAAATCGGGTGGAAGCCATCACGCGCTTTAAAGAGAAGGGCTGGTTCAAATGATTCGATCCCGATGGCCCCTTGGCATGGATTTTGGATGAACCTTAAGGTTTACCGGATCCGTTTCCAGGGGGCATTTTTGTATTGGACCCTGCAGCCGCTGGAGCTGCCGGAAAACTCATCGAGATCACAGCCCCGCCTTCCTGCCGGTTGCCTGCGGCAATGATCCCGCCGCAACGCTCCACAATTGCCCGCGAGATCGCCAGCCCCAGGCCGGACTCCCCGTCCTTGCCCTTTACGAACCGGTGGAAAAGAAAAGGGAGAAGCTTATCCGGAATGCCAGGCCCGTCGTCGCTGATGGTCATTTCGATCCGACCCTCCACGGCCTTGGCGTGTACATTCATTTGCTCAACGGCATAGCGGGCAGCGTTGGACATGACATTCAGCAGCGCCTGAAGCAGCTTGTCCCGGTCGGCCACGACCTCGAACGGCCCGGACGGCGGGGCGTAATCGATCTGCAGCCGGATCCCTTTCTTGACCAGCAGCGGATTCATGCGTTCCGAAGCTTCGGTGATCAGTTCCTTCAAGGACACAGCGTTCTTGCGGAATACATCCTCTTCGCTGTCCAGTTTTGCGAGCAGGGTCATCTCCGTCACCAGCTTCTTGAGCCTGCCGCTTTCGCTAATGATGATATCGAGGCCTTTGCGGATGCGCTCACCTTCAAATACCCCGTCACGAATGCCTTCCGCATAACCCGCGATGGACATCAGCGGGGTTTTCAGCTCATGCGACGCGTTTTGGAAAAACTGCTTCTGCACATGGTTAAACCGGTCCAGCTCCCCGGCCATGTCATACACGGACTCCGCAACGGAGCCGATCTCGCCTCCGGCTCTGACGAAGCGGACCTCGGAAAACCGTCGCTCCTTGACCTTGATCAGCTCCTCCTGAAGGCTCATGAGCGGTCGGATCAGCTTCTTTGTAATAAACAGGCTGAACGCGACCATGAACGCGCCTCCGACGCCAAAAATGATCAGCAGCCGTTTCAGCAGCGCTTGTTCAATTGACTTGACCCGGCTCACCGGCGTGAGCAGGGTAAGGGTCCCCTGGGGCATGATGCTTACGGACGTGATAAACCTTTTGTCCGTCCCCTCTACAATGTCCTTGAAAGCCTGCTCGCCGGAGACGCCCTTCACGGCCTCGGCGATCTTCATGGCGGGATTCGGGGCGGTCACGGGCATGCTTTTTCCCTGGATATCCGTGAAAATGGCCGCAACTCCGCTGGTTTCCGCCATTTTAACCGGCAAGGCAGGCGCTGTGGACAGCTCCGTCGCAACGGTTTGAATGCTGTCGACCCGCAGCTTGGCGGATATGACGGCGCCCATGGCCTTCAGGTCCTCCTTCTGGGAGCCGATCAGGTGGTCCAGCAGGACGAAATGGATCACCACGGCCGTAACGGACAGGACCAGCAGCAGCGCGATCCCGAAGGCCAAATTAATCTGATGCACGAGCTTCATCGTGAGCGTCTCCTCCTTCGTGTCTTAACCGGTAGCCATGTCCCCAGATGGCTTCGATCGGCACCTGCTCCAGCTTTTTACGCATCCGTTTGATCAAGTGGTCGACCGCCCGGTCGCTGCCGAAATAGTCGTCGCCCCAGACCCGGGTCAGCAGCTCGTCCCGCGTGAAGGCGCGGTTCGGATGCTCGGCCAGCACCTGCAGCATCGCGAACTCCTTGCTGGTCATGTCCACTTCTTCCCCGTGCCAGAATACGCGCCGTTCGTCGGGGATCAGCTGCAGCCCGCCCGTTTCGATCCGGGCCGGATGGGACAGGCCCGCTGCGGCATCACCGGATCCGCTCAGCTTGTACCAGCGCTGGAGCTGCCGTCTGATACGCGCGACGAGCTCGCGGGGGCTGAATGGCTTGACGAGGTAATCGTCGCTGCCCAGCTCCAGGCCCAATATTTTATCGACCTCGTTGTCTTTGGCCGAGATCATGATGATCGGCACTTCCGCCTCCTGCCGGATCCGCCGGCAAAATTCGTAGCCGTCCATGCCCGGAAGCATGATATCCAGGACCCACATGTCTGGCGGTGACGTCCGCCACAGATTCCAGGCTTCCTCGGCGCTGCCGAGGCCGACCGTGCGGTAGTTTTCTTTTTGTAAATAAGCCTCGACAAGATCCCTTATATGTACATCATCATCGACCACGGCGATGACGTAACTGTTGTTCATCCCATGTACCTCCCGGATTGGAAATTCATCTCCAGTATATCAAGCGGGTGCCTGCGTATGGAGCTCTGCCATTGTTTTTCCATAATTTCTCCCGCGGGCTGCCACAATCGTTCCGTAGACTGGGACATGTAACACCATATCCGAATTAAAGGAGTGCTGAATCAATGATTCGAAACGCATGGTTTAAAAAGACGGTCGCCTCTGCGCTGCTCATGTCCGCCGTAGCGGCCCCGGCCGTAACAAATGCAGACGCGAGTGAACAGCCCCAGGTTCCTTCCGATGTTCCAGCCAAGGTAGCTGCGATACCGGCAATCAAGGGAGCGGTTATGAAATCCGCCATTGCAGATCCGGTCGAGCTGGCCCAAAAATATGCGCCGGACACCGTAGAGGACTGGAAGCAGACATTGGAGCAGTTCAAAAAGGTGGCAGGAGAAGGCCAACGCTTCTTCAGCATAATCAAAGCGGTTCCGGTGGAAGATGCAGCGAAAGTAAAAGCGGGCGAAGCTTCTCCGGTTACGGAGACGCTTCAGCCTGCAGCGGCAATTCCGGGGGAGAAGATCCGGATCGAAATCCTGGATAAGCTGAAGGACAAGGCGGCCGAGGTGCTGGGTCAGGCCAAGGATCTGGAGCTGGCCGATGTGCCGGGTCAGATCAAGGTGTTCGATAAAGCCGAGGTGCCAGGCCAGATCCTGGAATTGGACAAAGCTGAGGTATTGGGCCAGATCAAGGAGCTGGTGAAATCCGAAGCGGCGGAACAAGCCAAACCTGTGGATGAGGCCAAGGCGCTCGGACCTGCCAAGGTCATCATCTCCAAGCTGGGGGAACTGAAGGTAGAGGCGGCTAAGACTGAGCCGGCGGCGGCAGGCGACTCAGAGCATTCCAAAACTGTGAGCATTGCTGTCAGCAAGGAAGCAAGCGAGTCCGCCATTGCGTTTATGAAGGCCCACATCGCTTTGCATGACGCCGTGGAGTCCAAGGACGAGGCGGCCATCAAGGACGCGCTCGCCAAGCTGCTCGTTCAATACAAGGCGCAGATCAAGGAGCTTGAAGCGGCGGCTAAATCTTAATTGTTTCGTTGAGCAGTCCGTACAGACACATAGAGGAGATATGAAGGCAGTCCCTGTTTCCAGCCCCGGCTGGAGCTGGGACTGTTTGCGCGTGCAAAAAATTTTGCATCTCCCTTTCAAGATTTAGTATGCTAAAGACAGCAAACAACGATCGTTGTTGAACATGTCACGTGAACGCCCGGACGTAAGTAATAGTCCGGTTGCAATGCGCGAGTTGAAAGGGAGTCGGTCCGGACGAATGAATACGGGTAAAATATCATTGGCAGAAGCAGGCAAGCAGGCAGAATATGTACTGGGAGGGCACGGTCCCCGAAATCTGGAGGTGCTGAAGGAGGCCTTCCGGGAGGTGGACGGGTCCCTCGGTGGCGATGCCTACGGCAAAGGCAAGGTGATAGAGGATTTTCAGAACAAAATGGCGGCGTATTTGGGCAAGGAATCGGCCGTCTTTTTCCCGAGCGGGACGATGGCCCAGCAGATTGCGCTGCGGATCTGGTGCGATGAGAAGCAGGTGAAGAAGGTGGCATACCATCCGCTGTGCCACCTGGAAATCCACGAAGAGGACGGTTTGAAAGAACTGCATCATATTGAACCGGTGCTTCTGGCGGACAAGGATCGCCTGATCCGGCTGGAGGACGTTGAGCGGATGCCGGAGGACGTGTCCTGTCTCCTGGTGGAGCTGCCCCAGCGCGAAATCGGCGGCCAGTTGCCGGACTACGGCGAGCTCGAAGCGATTTCCGCCTATTGCCGAGAAAAGGGCATCCGCCTGCATCTCGATGGAGCGAGACTGTTCGAGGTTACGCCTTACTATGGAAAAACCGCTGCGGAAATCTGCTCGCTATTCGACAGTGTCTACGTTTCTTTTTATAAAGGAATCGGAGGCATTTCCGGTGCGGTCTTGGCGGGAAGCCCGGATTTTACAGAGCGGTCCAAGGTATGGAAGAGACGGCACGGCGGGGATCTGTTCAGCCTGTATCCGTATGTAGTCAGCGCCGATTACTATTTTGACCAGCGCATTGGACGGATGGAGCAGTATTATGAGGATGCCAAAGAGCTTGCCGCGCTATATAACGAATGCTACGGCGTCAGCACGAGGCCGGCCGTTCCCGTATCGAATATGTTTCACGTCCATATCCAGCTTGGCAAAGAGCGGCTCGAGGCGCTCCTGGTGGATATCATCAGCGAAACAGGCATTCAATTGAATCATTATGTGAAAGATAATGGGGATTCGGAGTCCTCCTATGAAGTCAGCATCGGGGACTTGTATGCCAAGGTGCCCAAAGAACGGATCCGGGACGCGTTTCGGGCGCTTGACCGGAAGTTGAAGGAAGAGCTGGGCTAAGAAAGGGTCAAACTGTTGAGGATGGGATTCTCAATGGACCGGAAGGCGGCATAAGTTAAAAGGGGGCCTGTCTGGCAGCGTGCCTTCAGGGCTTCAGCATGGACTATTTTTGCTGGGTATGGGAGGAACCGAAAGAGTATGGATACGTTGATGGGACTCATTGAGCAGGTGGGTTATTTTGCGTTCTTTTTCGTATTGTGCTTAGGCGTTATTGGCCTCCCGCTTCCGAACGAGGTGGTGGTCATGATCGGCGGGGTGCTTGCCGGGACGGGGCATCTGGCACCGGTCTCTTCGTTTATCACGATTTACCTGGGGATCTGTTCAGGCTTGACCGTCGGCTTTGTCGTCAGCCGTCTGGCGGCAAGCCGCCTGCTCGACCGTCTGACCAGGTCCAAGCGGATGGCCAGGTATATCGATAAAGCGGAGCTGCTGAACCGGAAATACGGTAATATGGCCATGTGCATCAGCGTATTCCTGCCTGTTCTGCGAAACGTGACGCCGTATGCCGTCGGCATGAAAGGGATGGCTTACCGCCGTTTTGCCCTCGTCTCTTACACGACAGCGTTCGTGTGGACGCTGCTGTATTTTCTGATCGGGAGCACGCTCGGGCTCCAGGTCGACGATATCAGTACGATGTTCGCCTAAATGTTGAAGGGGGTGAAACCATTGCGCATACAGGATTCCGGATCCCATCATTCTCAAGAGCCAGGTGTTACTCCAGAGATAGTGACGCTGGGGATGGGCTGTTTCTGGAGCCCGGAGGCATTGTTCGGCCATATGCAGGGGGTGATCCGGACGCGGGTTGGCTATGGAGGAGGAACGGCATCAGATCCAACGTACCGGAACATGGGTGATCATACAGAGACGGTCGAGGTCGTGTATGACCCTGGCGTCATTTCCTTTTCCGACATTCTGAACGCGTTCTGGGACAATCATAACCCTTTTAATATTAACGATTACAAAGGCAGGCAGTATTTGTCGCTGCTCCTCTATCGCGGTGATGGACAGCTGAAGGCGATTCACCAGGTCCTGGCCTGGCGCGAGGAGCAGGGCAAAGGACGGCCGGATACGGAAATCGCTCCGCTTACGGCCTGGTACCCGGCGGAAGAACGCCATCAGAAGTATTACCTGAAAAGGCATCCGGATGCAATCGAGCAGTTGAGCCGGCTCTATCCGACGCATGAGGAGCTGGTGAGTTCCACGCTGGCCGCCAGGCTGAACGGACTAGCCAAAGGATACACGAGCCTGGAGCGAATACAAAAAGAGATCCATACCTGGCCGCTCGCGGAAGAGGAGCGAAGCCTGCTGCTGGAAACGGCCAAGCGGATTAAATGGTGATATATAACGTACAAAACAAACCGAAGGAGGACAGGCTCCTTTGGTTTTTTTGTGTAAACGTATGATTCACTTACAAATTGTTAGTAAGTCAAAATGGTAGGATTATCTCCAAATCATTTGCGTTCTTACGATTTGTTTGTACCTTTCATATAATTCAATCAAGCGAAAAGAACGGTGCACGTTGAGTTGCCAGACGTGGCCTGGCGCTGTACCGCTCTTGCGCTCATTGATTCTAGGAGTATCGGCTTCAGGGTGCACCAAGGCATGTGCCGGCTATGCCTCGGATCCACCGGCTGCCGGTCGTATATATGGAGGGTATGAACATGATCCAACAAATGAATCGCTTATATATTTACTTACTGACGCTGGGCGTTTTCCTGACGGCCACCTCGGAGCTGATCGTCAGCGGCGTGCTCAGTGAGATCGCCGGTGATATGAACGTTACCGTCGGTGCCGCGGGGCAGCTGATCACGGCGTATTCTTTAGCCTTTGCGATCGGCACGCCGGTCTTGATTTCGCTGACCTCCCGTCTCGGGAGAAAAAAGGTGATGCTGGGTTCGCTGCTGGTTTTCGCAGCCGGCTGTGGACTGTCCTTCGCCAGCACCCATTTTGTCCTGCTGATCGCGTCGCGCATCATTCTGGGCATCGGATCGGGCGTGTACCTGGTGGTCGTGTTCAGCGCCGCCGCCAAGCTCGTCCCGGCGGAGAAGGTGGGCAGCGCCATCGGCACGATTATTCTGGGCTTCAGCTTGGCCATGGTGCTGGGAGTCCCGCTTGGCATCGCCATTACCGGCTGGATCGGCTGGAGAATGATCTTCGTCCTGCTGGGAGCGCTGAGCCTGCTGATTATGGCGGCGATTTACCGGCTTCTCCCGGCTGTGGAAGGTGATGAGCCCGTCTCCTTGGGACGCCAGCTGCGCCTGCTGGGCAGCGGAGTTATCGTGAGTGCTCTGTTCATTACGCTGTTCCGGGAGACCGGGAATTCGGTGATGTATACCTATATGACCCCGTTTCTGCAAAGCGTACTTCACATGAACGCCGCAGGCGTGGCGGTGACCATGCTGGGCTTCGGCATCCTCGGGGTGATCGGCTCCCGTCTGGGAGGCTACGCCGTGGACCGGTGGGGGGCCGTACGCATTCTGCTGGCCGGTCTGCTCGTCCATGCCGCGGCCCTGGCGCTGCTGCCGGCGTTTTCCTCCTGGCTCGTTCCGGACCTCATTCTGATCGGCGTGATGATGTTCGCCATGTTTGTAACCGCGCCGGCCATTCAAACTTACTTTATCCAGCAGGCGCCGGAATCCTCCGATCTCGTGCTCAGCTTGAATACGTCGGTGACGCACTTAGGCCTGGCGGCAGGGGCAGGTATGGGAGGAGCCGTGATCAGCGCCACCTCCACCGTGCTGTACAATCCTTGGGTCGCGGGTCCGGTAGTAGCGCTGGGCCTGGGGGCCGCTATCGTCTGCTTCTTTCTTGGCAGGAAGGCATACCGGAGGCTGGCGTGACGGCTGCGGCTGCCATGAGCGTGTATGATCCATACTGAGCGTGTATGACCCGTGAAAAAGCGGCGGTACGCCGGGAGCGTCAGGGACGCTTTCCGGATACCGCCGCTTTGTCGTGCAGCAGGCGTTTCTAGAAGCAGGTGAACGATTGGATGGTTCTGAGGTCGAGCCCCGAGTACATCCAGAAAAATCCGTTCCAGCGGAATCCGGCAACGGAGGTCCGGCCGACGAAGACGGGATAGAACCAGAAGCCCGGACCGCGTACGGGCCAAATGAACGTATTGCGGAAAAGGCAGCCGGAGATCGCGCCGGGATCAACGGCGAGCGCCGATGCGCCGGTTTGTGCAGGCGTAAATTGCGGCGGCGGGGATGAAGGCGGCTGCACCTGGCCTTGAGGGCCGAAGGGAGGCATGAATGCCATAGGGATGACTCCTTTCTTTGCTCATTTGAGCATAGGTATGGCGAGCTTACGCTAATAAGCTGATGACCAGCAGTTCGTACAGGACCAGAGGCAGGATGGTTTGGTTAAAGAAAGGGGGGCGTCCGGGGATGAAAGCCCGGTGTCCTGATGACTGCGGAATTTGGATATACACGATACCCTTGTCGCAGTGCAAGAGGGTTCCTTCAAATACATCGCCGTCCAGCGTTTCGATCCGGACATGCTTATTGACATGTTGGCGGCACAGCTGCTTGAAGCGTTCGCGAGCCGAATGAAGCGTTTGGCTCATATGAGGCTCTGCCTGGTACAGCGTTTGGTGCTGATAGCCTGAATATTGCACACTCATGACGTTGACCTCCGTTTGGAATTGACCTGCTGCATCCTATGCAGATGCCCAGGCGGAAGTGTCTTAAAATGAACGAAATGTCATACACATCAGTAGTAACGGTCCTTAATGACCGTGGATCAATGGATGTCGCTGAGTTTTTAAATAAAAATTTCTAAATATACGACGTATGTTGAAATAAAATTTCGCAAGCGATATAATAGGCACCAGAAATGTTAACATCTCAAGGCAGCATTCAGGGCTTTTTCGGCTCATTCGCGTGGCGGTTGCGGATTGCACCGTCTGTTCGGAGCATTTGCGCCATTGAGTCTGCCGGCAATCCTGAAGAGAACCGGAAATCGGGAGGGAAGATCATGTACGCTGGTATAGCGGAAGGCGCCAAGGCGCTTGGCCTGGACACAAAAGGGCTTGAGGCCGCCGGGCGTGCCATTGAGCGGGAGATGGCCGCCGGGGTAATACCCGGGGCGGTGCTGGCCGTCACCCGGCACGGGAAGGAATGGGTTTATGCAGCGGGGAAGTCAAATCCGAGTCCGGATGAATCGCTCCCGGCCGGACCGGATGTCCTGTATGATTGTGCTTCGCTGACCAAGGTGAGTGTCACGCTGCCGCTAGTGCTCGGACTGATCGATGAAGGCGTCCTGACGCTTGGTACAAAAGCTGCCGCCTGGATCCCTGAGTTTACCGGTGAGGGGCGGGAAGAGGTGACGATCGGGCAGCTGCTCACCCATACTTCCGGTCTGCCGGCGGATCGAAATATCCACTCGCACGGCTGGACGCAACCCCAAATGTGGGAGGCGGTCACCGGCGTGGCGCTGCAGCATCCGCCGGGTACGGCCGCCGTCTACAGCGATCTCGGCTTCCTCCTTCTCGGCCGGATCGTCGAGAAGGCGGCGGGCATGCCTCTGGACCAGGCGGCCAAGGCGCGGATCTGGGAGCCGCTCGGTATGGCCGGCGCCGTCTTCGCCCCGCCGGCCGGGCTGCAGGCGCGGACCGCCCCGACGGAATATGACCGCGCTGCCGGCGGTCATCTCCAGGGGGTGGTCCACGACGAGAAAGCCCGCGCCCTCGGCGGCGTCTGCGGGCACGCCGGCCTGTTCGCCACCGCCGGCGACCTGGCGCGCTATGCGCGGATGTGGCTGGCCGGCGGCGCCGTGCCGGAGCCGACCGCGCCGGGCGGCCAGCCGCGGCGCGTCCTGTCGGCGGCGGCCGTCAGGGCCGCGACCCGGACCCATACCGCCGGCATCGCCGGGGCGAACCGGGGGCTCGGCTGGGTCCTGAAAGGGGACCGCTGGGACGCCTCCGGCGATTGGATGGGCCCGCGCAGCTACGGGCACACCGGGTTTACCGGGACCAGCCTGTGGGTCGAGCCCGATCTGGACCTGGCGGTGGTGCTGCTTACCAACCGGGTCTATTACGGCCGAAGCGGCAGCGTCGGCGTGCTGCGGGCGGCGGTGCACAATGCGATTACCGCCGCCGTCAGAGATTGATAACGATGCGAACGACAACGAGTAGGGATGAGATCTGCTACGATACGATACGGGCAAAGGAGAGAGCATCATGAACGGGGGACTAGTCAGACTGCGAGAGATTTTGGACGACCTTACGCCCTCAGAGCGCAAAGTGGCTGAATACATTATCAGCTATCCGCACAGCGTACTCGACATGTCCGTAGCGCAGCTGTCTGCGGAAAGCGGCGGCAGCCAGGCGGCGATCATCCGCTTGTGCAAATCTATGGGGGTGAAGGGATACCCGGAGCTGAAGCTGAAGGTAGCCGGGGACCTGAACCAGAACGAAGAGCGCTATGAGTACCGGGAGATTCGTCCGGGCGATTCCATGGAGCAAATTATTCAAACCGTGTCCGCCAACAACATTCAGTCGATCCGGGACACGGTAACGATTCTTGATCCGAAAACCGTGGACCTGGCTGTGGAGGCGTTAAGCCAAGCCTCCCGAATTTTTTTCTACGGGCTCGGAGCTTCCCATCTGATTGCGCAGGATGCGCATCACAAATTTTTGCGGATCAACAAGACAAGCCATTCCTTTACCGATCCGCATCTGGAGCTGACCTCGGCGGTCATGCTGAATCCGGGCGACGTGGCGGTCGGCATTTCGTATTCGGGCGAGACGGCCCACGTCATCGAATGCCTGAAGGAGGCGCGCGCCTGCGGAGCCAAGACGATTTCCATCACCAAGTACGGCAACAATGCCGTGTCGGCACAGGCCGATTATCCGCTCTACACGTCATCGACGGAGAACGAAATCCGCAGCGGCGCGATGTCGTCGCGGATGACCCAACTGAACGTCATCGATATTTTATATTTGGGCGTGGCCAGCCGGGAATACGATCAATCGGTCCGGTATTTGAAAAAAAGCCGGGAGATTATCAAGCGCCTGACGGGCCGCTGATCGAAACAGGTTATGGCTTATCCTTATCCTAATACATCCTCTTTCCTGGGGCATTGACGGCTCTGCGGGAAGGGGATCATTTATTTTCAGGTAAAATCTTCATATTATGCGGACGCATTCCTCCCAAAGGATGATAAAATAGAGGGAATTGAACGTCATCTTGGGATGGAATATCGGCATAAATGGGGTATAGGCAATGGATAAAGAGATAGACCAAATGGATGATCGGCAGATCATTGCAGCTTTTAACGCGCATTACAGGCAGCGGGGCTTTGATCCCGCCAAGTTTCCCGTCCTTAGCAAGCGCTACACCAAAGAGGAACTGGAGGAACGGTTGTCCATTTATAAGGAATATATTGATATCATTCTTTTTTTCGTCAACAAGTTTCTGTCGACCATTCAAGGGACCCCGATTCTGGTCACGGTGACCGATCAATGGGGATATCTGCTGGAATGCTACGGCGAGCCGATGTTTCTCAAGGCCATCGCGGAGCTGGGCATTACCAAGGGGGTCCGCTACAACGAGGAAACCGGCACGGGCTCGGTCCCGCTGTGCCTGCGGTTTAAGCGTCCGTTTCAGACCTTGGGCGAAGAGCATTTCTTCGAGGCGCTCCATGGCATGGCCTGTTATTCGGCCCCTTTCCACCGGGAGGATGGGGCGGTGCTTGGAACGCTTTCCCTGATGACCGGGTTCGATTCGGCCCATCCGCACCTGCTGACCCTGCTGTGTACCATGGTTGATTCCGTGGAGCGGGAAATGCTGCTTCGCCGGAACAACGCCCACCTTCACACGTTGAACCAAGTGCTGCTGGAGGCGAATTATCAGGGGGTTGTCGTGACGGACGCCGCCGGCCGGATTATCGACATGAACGATCAATACTTGAGGATGCTCCGCTTAGGTGGCGGGGACAAACATCTATACCTGGGCACGCCGGTGCTGGAGCACCGCCTGGTTTCCCCCTATTTCGAGCGGGTGCTGGCCAGACAGGAGGAATGCATCGGCGTGGAGCTGCAGGACACCCGGATGGACTCCGACAGCTATTATATGCTGGACGTTCTGCCGGTTTTTGACATGGGCGGCTGCCTTTGCCGCATTATCGGTACCCTGCGGGATATTACGGAAATGAAGAGGACCGAGGAGGTGCTGCGGAATACGGAGAAGCTGGTATTCGCCGGCCAGCTTGCGGTCGGCATTGCGCACGAAATCCGTAATCCCCTGACTACTGTCAAGGGCCTTATTCAGCTGGCGGGACCGACCTCGGGACTGCGGCATTATGACCTGATTATGTCGGAGCTGGACCGGATGAACCTGATCGTTGGCGAGTTTCTCATTTTAGGCAAACCGCAGGAAATCCGCTTCCGGGAAGATTGGTGCATGACGATTCTGCAGGAGGTGCTGAGCCTGATCGAAATCGAGGCGGCGAAGAACAATGTCCGCATCCGGTGCACCTGCATCCGTGAGGAGAAAATTTCCTGCGACCGCAATCAGATCAAGCAGGTGTTTCTGAACATACTGAAAAATGCCATTCAAGCGCTGCCCGGCGGGGGGCGGATCGACATCGTGCTCGAGGCAGACGGCGGTTACCAGCGGATCCGGTTCGTGGACAACGGAATCGGCATGCCCGAAGAGGTGCTGGAGCGGATCGGGGAGCCATTCCATACGACCAAGCTGGAAGGTTACGGTCTGGGCATGATGATCGTGAAGAAAATTATCGCTTCCCACCGCGGCATCCTGAACATTACAAGCGAGCCCGGCAAGGGAACGACGGTGGAAATGGGACTGCCGATCGGCTGATCGAACAGTCCCTGATGAATAGAAATGGAGTTAAGCGAGGTGTCGCGAGATGAAGGTCATGTGGAATTTTGTGGAAATCGTCAGAAATGTCGTATATTTGTTCCTTGGCCTATGCGTGTGCGGGTTTGCAGAAAAAAACCTGACGGCGAGGATCGACGGCAGAATGGATCTGATGCTGCTGGTGCTGCTTGCAGATCTGATGCTGCTGTTCGTCTTCCACCGTCAGGTCATCGGCCCGAAAGCCAACAAACTTCCCGTTAGAACGAGGAATTATTTAATCATAGCTGCGGTGCTGATTTTCATCGCGGTTTATATGCTGAGCTGACATCCGTTGACTGCTAAAACAACAGGTACCAGAAAACAGCCGTTTCCTGCGCATGCTCTTTAAAGCCCCGGTATAGATAGGAATCAAAGCCTCCAATAACAAATCCGCAGCTTTCATAAAATTGGCACACCCGCACGTTGTTGCTCTGCGTCTCCAGCATGAGGCCGGGCGTGTGGCCGGCCTTGGCCCAGAGCACCGCCTGCTCGATCAAATTTCGGCCGATGCCGTGTCCCCGGGCGTTCCGATCCACCCGAAGATCCTCGATATAAGCATACCGATTCCAATTTTTCGCCAGCATGATCCGGCCGACGGCCCGATCTCCCACTAAGGCCAGGTAGACCGCACGGTCCGGACGGCCGATGTACTCCGACAAATTTCCGCTGTCGCCCTGGTCCGCCTCGTCAGGGTAGCTTTTTTGATAACTGGGCACGACGGGTTTAAGCGTATAACCGATCCCTTGGTCCGTAACGGACAGGACGAGCTCGGAATCTACCGTAAAGCTGCCGTCGATCTGAATGTGCTCCGGGTGGTCCCGGTCTGTCATTTCCCTGATCTGAATATCCATTTATCGTATCCTCCTGATTCGCGGTTGGATTTTGAACTTGGGTCAAAATGCTACCTTGCAATCCGGAGGCGGGGCTCTGACTTAACGAAATACAAGCTGTGCCGTCATTACGGTTCTCCTCCTATTGGGCAGAATAAGGACACACCGGCTCTATCATAGCAAAATTCGGTGATCCAATATATTTTTCAGGCTGATATGCGATTTCGACGGGCCGAACCTTGCCAGGGCATCCTGGAAGTCGGCAACCTCGTCGACGGACCCCGTCTGGACGTGAATGAGATAGTTGTACTCCCCGCTGATACGGAACAAGCCCGTCACTTGCTTGGACTGCGTGCAAAATTCCACCAGCTCACTGCAGTGCTCGGTCTTCATCAGGATAAAAGAGGTCGTTCCCCGCTGCAGCTCCCGCAAATTCAGATCCGTGCTGTACCCCGTGATCACGCCCCGTTCCTCGAGCTTAACGATCCGCTCCTTCACGGAAGGCTGGGACATGGCAATCTGCTTGCTGATCTGGGCGATCGGCATTCGCGCTTCATGCTGCAGAAGCTTTAAAATTTTCAGGTCGATCTCGTCAACTGCCGTGCTCAAATTCGCCATCTCTCCTGTACTTGATCTAAAGATAAGGTAAGCATACGAAAATAACTTATTTTATGCAAATCGGGAAGGACCAATTCCTTATTCCATGCATGTCGATCGCGGAAATGAATCTATAAAATAAAAACGATACGAAAAGCACAAAGGGAGAGATGGTTATGAGCGTGAAAGGACTGGCCCATGCGGCCATTCAGGCAGAGGATTATGAAGGAACGCTTGATTTTTATATCCGGGTTCTCGGGTTTACGGTCGGTCACTCCTGGAGCCTGCCTGCGTTTAAAATTAAGACGGCCTCGATGCTGGTTTCGCCTGACGGGCGGACCTGCATTGAGGTGTTCGACCGCGGCGCCGAAGTTCCGGCCGAGGGGGATAAGGCGCCTTCGCGCGAGGAAGTGAAGCACGGCGCCCTGCTCCATTTGGCATTCTACGTGGAGAATGTGGACGAGATGGTGGACAAGGCGCTCGCTCACGGGGCGCGAATATATGTGGAGCCGGGGAATCTGGAGCTGGGTGAGCCGCCGCTTAGGGTCCGCAATGCGGTCCTGCACAGCCCGAACGGCGAAATTATCGAATTGATCGAGGAAGTGGATTTTAACGTGGGAACCCGCTGAGGTTCTGTGTGAGATGGAGGCAGCCGAAGGTTTCGGCTGCTTTTTTGTATGTCATATAACCTTACAAACTCGTTGATAAAAAATATGAAAGCACTTACAATATGGTTATTTAGACATGTTTCGCGTTGTGTTTTGTCGAATCGGCATCCCAGAATGAAGAGAGGAGAAGTGATCCATGCGATGGGCCAATGGATGGAAAATCCAGTACATTTTCGTTCGATTCATGATCCCTTATTTCTTGTTCATGCTGTTTACCCTGCTTGCAGGGGCCTTGTTTTACAGGCAAACCTATGACGTGGTGAAAAAGGAAGTCACGCACAGCAACCTGCAGATGCTGGATCAGGTGAAGGAAACGGTCGACAGCCGCTTCAACGAGATTAACCGGATTTCCCTGCAGCTGCAAAGCGATCCAGCCGTTCAGAGCTTTCAGCAGGTGAAGGAACCGTTCCGGGACACGACGGCGTACAAGGTGTATCGGACGCAAAAAAGCCTCTACAGCTACAATGCAGCCAATGGATTTATTCTTAACTACTATCTGATCTTCAAAAATAGCGATTTGGCGCTATCCCCGGATTCCACTTATGAACTTCCCTCGTTCTATCGTTACATGTTCTCTGAACCCAGCAAGGATTACACGACCTGGAGGAACGATCTCCTTGGCCATTTCCGCAACCGGGAAATCATGTCGTCCGGATCCACGGTGTATCAAGGCAAGACGACGGATCTGCTGACATATGTCCAGTCTCTCGGATACCCCGGTCATATTCAGGGGGTGCTGATGATTCTGGTGGACAACCAGCGCCTGCAGTCGCTTCTTCGTGGAATCGACATATCCGACGGGGGCTGGGTTTCCATCGTGGATGAGAAGGGACGCCTGGTTACATCCCTGTCAAGCGGCAGCATGGTGACCCGGCAAAGCCTGCCGCCGGGAGCGAAATCCGGAGTGATCGAAGCTTCAACGGCTACCGGCGGTATGATGATGACCTATACCACCTCGTCTTATAACGGATGGTCCTATGTCGTCGCCCAGCCGCCCCATGTCGTCCTGAGCAAAGTGTTGGCCATCAAGCATACTACCGTGACCATTCTCCTTGCGTTCCTGATTTTTGGCCTCATCCTTGCCTATCTGTTCGCTACCCGGAGCGGCAGGCCGATCGTGAACATCACGACTGCCCTGACGTCCCGGCTGAACGGCGGGGAGTTGAAGCGGCCAAAGGATATGTACGGCTATATCCAGCACTCGCTCGCACGCCTGATCGACAACAACGATGAACTGCAGCAGGAAATCGAGCGGCAGGCTCCGCTGCTGCGGGAGTCGTTCTTCGGGCGGCTTCTTCAGGGCGAATACCTGATGGCCGAACACGTCGAATCCTTGCTGAAGCATCAAAACGCCGATATTCAGGGCAGCGGCTGCGCCGTCGGAATCGTTCAGTTTCACCGCGGCGGGCACCGGTTTCAGGAGGAGGAGCTGCGCGAGCTCGATATCGAACGCGTGCTCATCCAAGATATGCTGGGCCGGACACTGAAGGGCTGCCCTTTCACTTACCCGGTCGCCGAGGATAAGATCGCCGTCCTGTTCGTCAACGGACAAGGCGATCCCGGCGCCTTCCGAAAGACGGTGGAACAGGAGCTGCAGCAGCTGACGCTGGAAATCAGCCGCCACGGGCTCCAGGCAGGCTTCGCGATCGGAGGCTACCGCACCTCGCTCCTTGAAGTGCCGGAATCCTTTGAAGAAGCGAGGCAGGCGCTCACCCGGGTGCAGGAAGCCGGGTCCAGCCAGTCTGTCTGGTTCGAGGATCTGGCCCATGATCACCGTGGTTTTTATTTTCCGGCGGAATCGGAAAACCGCCTGATGAATTACATCAAAGCAGGCGAGACGGAGGAGGTCCGGAAGCTGCTCGCCTCCCTGTACCGGGAAAATTTCGAGGAGCGGCACCTTCCCTTGGCGATGCAGCAGCTGTTCGTTCTTGACCTGGTCGGCTGCCAGGTCAAAGTGCAGGATCAGCTGATGGTGAAGGAGCAGGCGGACATGAGGCAGCTGCTGCAGCAGCTCGGCACGGCCAATCACCCGAAGCAGGCTTTTGATAACGCTGCGGAGAGATTCGCGGAAATTTCGGACGGCATCGATCTGCGCAAGAAGAGCCGCAACGTCCAATTGATCCGCGATACGGTGGACTACATTCATCACCAGTACGGACAGGCTGATCTCAGCCTGGATGCCGCGGCGGATCATCTGAATATATCCAAGGGGTATCTGTCGCAATTTTTCAAAGAGCAGACAGGGGTCAATTTTTCCGAATACGTTGAGAATCTCCGGATGGACAAAGCCAAGCAGCTGCTGTCCGAGACCAGGCTGCCAATCCGGGATATTGCGCAGCAGGTCGGGTACCACGCGTCCAGCAGCTTCTGCCGGGCCTTCAAGCGCGGCAGCGGCATCAGCGCAACGGCGTACCGCGATATCGCACATAAGAAACCGGCTTCCCCTCTTCACCGTCAGGATGCATAAGCGTTTTTGGGCCAGGGATTTCCTGGCCTTTTCGCTTTCACGAGAATACCTCGCCAGCGGCCGGCTGCCTAAGGCAAATACGCCCGAATCTAACCAAATGTATACAAGCCGGGCAAAGGTCAACGGCCTTTCTGAACGAGGGTAAACCCGCCGGGGAACAGGCAATTTACACCTTGGGCGGTCCCGGTCTATGCTGGGTCCATTCAAGGGGGTGAAAGTGAAATGAGCTTGTCGGTGACCGAGCGAAAGACCAGGGCAGCGCGCAGGACGGGAAGGAGACCCGCCGTAAAGAAGCTGATCCACAGCTGGCAGTTATACGTGCTGATGGCGCTGCCGCTCCTGTATTTGATCATTTTCAAGTACGTACCCATGTATGGCGCACAAATCGCTTTCAAGAACTTTATTGTGACCAAAGGCATTTGGGGAAGCGAGTGGGTCGGGCTGAAGCACTTTGAGCGCTTTGTCCACTCGTACGACTTCTGGAGGATTTTGAAAAACACCCTGATCCTCAGCTTTTACAACCTGGCTGCGAGCTTTCCGTTTCCCATTCTGCTGGCGCTCGGCCTCAACTATTTGCGGGGGCGGGTGTTCAAGCGGGCGGTGCAGATGGTCACGTATGCCCCGCATTTCATCTCGATCGTCGTCATCGTCGGGATTATCCGGGAGCTGCTCGACCCGAGAACGGGCATCGTCAACAAGCTGCTCGGCTTTATCGGTGTGGGGCCGGTCAATTTTATGGGCGAGATTTCGATGTTCTCTTCCATTTATGTCTGGTCGGATGTCTGGCAGCATGCGGGCTTTAACTGCATCATTTTCATTGCGGCGCTTGCGGCAATCGACCCTGCCCTGCATGAAGCGGCCGTGGTCGACGGGGCCAGCAAGCTGCGCCGGATGTGGCATATCGACCTGCCCGGCATCATGCCCATGGCGATCATCCTTCTGATCCTGAGCACCGGGCATGTGCTCGACGTCGGCTTTGAGAAGGTGCTCCTTCTCCAGAATCCTATTAACCTGAAGGCATCCGAGATTATCGACACGTACGTGTACAAGGTCGGTCTGACCTCGCAGGTGGCGAATTACTCGTACTCAACCGCCATCGGTTTGTTCAAGTCGGTCATTAACCTGGTGCTGCTCATCGTGGTCAACAAGATCGCTCAGCAGTCGAAGCAGGCAAGTCTGTGGTAAGGAGGGAAGCCCATGAACGGCACTTTGCGCAATGATTCCCGGGGGGACAAGGTGTTCTCGCTCGTGAACGGCGCCATCGTCACCCTGTTTTTTATCAGCGTGCTCTATCCGATCGTGTACATCGTCAGCGCGTCTTTCAGCGACTCCAATGCCGTCGTGTCCGGTAAGGTATGGTTGTGGCCGGTTCGTCCGACACTGGAAGGTTACGCTGCCGTGTTCGACTACAAGATGGTATGGACCGGATTTAAAAACTCCGTCGTCTACACCGTGACAGGCACCGCCCTCAACGTCTTCCTGACGGTGCTGGCCGCTTATCCGCTGTCCCGTAAAGACTTGTACGGCAAAAACGTATTCATGATTCTGTTCATGTTCACGACGATGTTTACGGGGGGACTGATCCCCAGCTATCTGCTGGTGCGGGAGCTCGGTATGCTCGATACGATCTGGTCCATGATCATTCCGGGAGCACTGACCGTATGGAATGTCATCATCGCCCGGACGTATTTTCAAATGTCCATACCGGACGAGCTGCTGGAGGCGGCACGGCTGGACGGATGCAATGACTTCCAGTTTTTGTGGAAGGTGGTCATCCGGCTGTCGGGACCCATTCTCGCCGTGATTACGCTGTATTATGCGTCGGCCAACTGGAACCAGTATTTTAACGCAATGATTTATTTGAAATCCCAGGACCACTACCCGCTGCAGCTCGTGCTTCGCGATATTCTGATCCAGAACGATGTCGACACGGCGATGCTGGCGGCCGATCCGCAGGATGCGGCCCGCAGGGAGGCGCTCAAAATTTTACTGAAGTATTCCTTGATTGTGATTTCCATCTTTCCGCTTCTGGTCGTGTATCCTTTCGTTCAGAAATTTCTGGTAAAAGGCGTCATGATCGGCTCATTAAAGGGATAAGGAGATGATCGGTGTGAAAAGAAAGTTCCTGTCTTTGCTACTCCTATCCGCTGTCATGATCGGCCTGCTCGGCGCATGCGGCAGCGGAGATTCAGGGGGTGCGCCGGCGGCGGAGCCGGGTGCCGGTGAAGCAGTGAGCGATGCGGGCGTGTTCCCGATCGTGAACGACAAATTGACGCTCAAGGTCATGATCGGCGCTAATCCGGCCGTCGAAGATTTTAACACGAACGAATTCACCAAATACTTCGAGGAGAAAACGAATATTCATGTGGAGTGGGAAATCGCCACTGCCGAGAAGCTCAACCTGGCGCTGGCGAGCGGCGACCTGCCGGACGTCATCATGAGCATGAACGTCACGCCGGAGCAGCAGGCGCTGTACGGAGAACAGGGGGTCATTCTTCCTCTGAACGATTACATTGAGAAATACGGCCTGAATACGAAAAAAATGTTTGAGGAAAGTCCTCTGGTCAAACCGACGATCACTTCGGCCGACGGGAACATTTACGCCCTGCCGGCTCCGAACGAATGCTACCACTGCTCCATGCGACAGAAGCTGTGGATCTACGAACCGTGGCTGAAGGCGCTCAATCTGGAGATGCCGTCCACGATCGATGAATTTTATCAGGTGCTGAAGGCGTTCAAGACCCAAGACCCGAATAAAAACGGGAAGGCCGACGAAATCCCGTTCTCGGGAGCGCCGCAAACGACGCAAAATTCGACCCTGACGACGAGTGTAGAAAACTTTCTGATGAACTCTTTCACGTATGCACCGTATACGCGGATGTATGTGAATGATGAAGGTAAAGTCGATGTTCCGTTCGTCAAGGACGGCTGGAAGGAAGGGCTGGCCTTCCTGCACAAGCTGTACGCCGAAGGCTTGATGGATCCGCAATCGCTGACCCGGGATCCCGCGCAGCTCGTTCAGCTGGGGGAAAATCCGGACGTGCCGATTCTGGGCGCCGCCTCCGGCCCCAATATGAGCGTGCTCACCCAACTAAGCGGTGCTAGTGGCCGGTGGAAGGATTATGTCGCCGTACCTCCGCTGAAAGGCCCGGAAGGGCTTCAGGTGACGCAGTACGATCCTTACCAGGTGGCTCCGGGGCAGTTCGTGATCACGAACAAGGCGAAAAATCCGGCGGCGGCCTTCCGCTTCGCGGACGCCCTGTACGACCGGGAAACGACGCTGCGCTCAACGATCGGGGAGCCGGATAAGGACTGGAGATGGGCCAAAGACGGCGAAATCGGCTTAAACGGCAAGCAGGCGGTCTATAAAGACATGTCCCAATTCGGGGTGACGCAGAACAAGCACTGGGCGCAGACCGGCATCGCCTACCGTCCGAATTCGCTGCGCCTCGGCGCCGTGGAGGACAAGGAGAACCCGCTGGAATCGATCCTGTACAACGAGACGAAGACCAAATACGAGCCTTATCGCGTCAAGGTGGAGACGGTGCTGCCGCCGCTCAATTTTACGGTGGACCAATCGCAGGAGCTGGCTGACCTGTCCAAGACGATCTTCGATTACACGAACGAAATGATGGCGCGGTTCATTATCGGCGACGCCGACCTCAACGCCCAGTGGAACGAGTACCAGTCGACGCTGAAGAGCATGGGGCTGGACCGGTACCTGGAGATCTATCAGGAAGCGTATGATGCACGCAAATCCGTGACATCAGAGACCCAATCGTAAGGAGGAAACTACGATCATGACCGCTATTCAATCGCACGCCTTTACCGTTCCGGACAAGTGGAAGTGGTTTACCGAGAGCCGTTACGGGATGTTTATCCATTGGGGGCCTTACGCGCAGTACGGGCGCGGGGAACAGGTGCTGTTCCGTGAGCATTTGGACCACAAGGAGTATGCGGAGCAGGCCTGCGCATGGAACCCGGAGCATTATGATCCCGAATTGTGGGCCTATACGGCGAGAAAAGCGGGGTTTAAATATGCCTGCTTTACGACCCGGCACCACGACGGCTATTGCATGTGGGACAGCGCTTATACGGACTACTCCAGCGCCAAGCAGGCTCCGCAAAGAGATTTTGTCCGTGAATACACCGAGGCCTTCCGCAAGGAGGGGCTGCGGATCGGACTGTACTATTCGTGGATCGATTGGCGGCTGCCGGCGTATTTCGACGGCCCGGCCAAGGATCCGGAGGGGTGGGAGAAGGTCCGTGGTTATCTTCACGCCCAAGTCAAAGAGCTGCTGACGAACTACGGTAAGATCGACCACTTCTTCTTCGATGGGGTATGGCCGCGGAATGCGGACGATCTGCAAAGTGTGAAGCTGGTGGAGGAAATGCGGGCGCTGCAGCCGGATATTCTTATCAACAACCGGCTCGGTTATTCCGCCGCTCATGACGGGTATCGGGCCGACGGGGGCGTGGGTGCCGGCGATTCCGATACGCTCGGCGACTTCGGTACCCCGGAGCATGTGATCCATGCCGAGCAAAAGCGGCTGTGGGAGTCATGCCAGGTGACGACGTGGCGGCTCTGGAGCCATGTAATCGGCGAGCGGTGGCGTCCGGCGGACGTGCTGCTTGATATGCTCTGCGAAAGCGCCGAGAAAGGCGGCGGCCACGGGGGCAACCTGCTGCTCAACGTCGGCCCGACGGCGGACGGTCAGCTCCCCCCTGAATTCGTGGAGCGGGGGCTGGAGATTGGGCGATGGCTGGAGGTACACGGCGAGGCGGTGTACGGCACGGACGGAGGCTCTGTCACCGAGTTTATCACCCGCGGACGGCAGACGACCCGCGGCAATAACTTGTATTTGATCATCCGGTTCTGGGATGGCCGCCCGGACATAAGGCTGGCCGACTTGACCACCCGGGTGAAGGGCGTCACGCTCCTGACCACAGGGCAGGAGCTCGCGTTCCAACAGAACGGCGATGAGCTGTGGATTCATGGGCTGCCGCGGGAGGCGCCGACGCGGCTCTTCCCGGTGATCCGCGTGGAATGCGAAGGCAAGCCCGAGGCGAATCAGTGGGGCAGGGAGCGGCTGTGGGAAGGCGATCCCGCCCGGGTAGCTGACTGGGCGCGCTTGCGGGGCACTTCGGTATTCGCCGATGGTGCCGAGCGTTAGCTCAATCGGATTTAACTAAAATGCAAACCGTGACCCTGTAACCTTAGGGCCATCTCATACTAGGCAGCGGTGTGCTTTCCCTTGGAGTCTTCCTTCCGGGGAAGCATGCGCTGAGCCTTGGAGGGATGGCCCTTTTGTTGTGGAAGAACGATATAGCATTATTCCTTATATTCCTTTACATTTATATAACCAAATAGTAATATAATAAGCATGAACACGGACAAACTGTTTGAAGCGTTATCCGAACCGAACCGGCGGAGCATTCTGGAATACTTGCGAGTGCGGGACCGCTCTGTGGGCGAGCTTGTGGAGCTGTCGTCCCTAAGCCAGCCGGGGGTGTCCAAGCATTTGCGGATCCTGCGGGAAGCGGGGCTTGTGACCGTCCGCAGCGATGCCCAGAAGCGGATGTACAGCCTGAACGCGAAGCCGCTGGAGCAGCTTGACGATTGGCTTGGGCCCTACCGCAGGTTCTGGTCCGGCAAGCTGGATGACCTGGAGCGCTTCCTCGATGAAGAAGAACCCTGAGCAGGAAATACCTGCTTGCAGGAATATGGCAGAATTTGAATTCTGTTGGGTATCCTGGCGGAATGACAAACTTTAAAGAGCATGTGAAAAAGGAGGATCATCCGTGAATTCCAATGAATTGGCCGTGGTTGAGCAGGACGAGCAGGGAACCCGTGTGCGGTTCGTGCGGCATTTGAAGCACCCGGTGGAAAAGGTATGGGCGGCGCTGACCGAGAATGACCAGCTGAAGCAGTGGTTTGCGGAACTTCGCGTCGAAGATTTGCGTGAAGGCGGAGTCATCTCATTCGATATGCAGGACGGTACTTATGAAAAGTTCGAAATTTTGGAGCTGAAGCCCCTGTCGGTACTTGAGTATACCTGGGCGGAGGACCGCGTCCGGTTTGAGCTGTATCCCGAGCCGCAGGGCTGCCGCCTCGTTCTGATCGAGACGATCGTCCGAGTCACCGATCATACGCCTAAGGACGTTGCCGGATGGGATGTCTGCCTGGACGTTATCGAGGCGCTGCTCGACGGCCGAACCATTGCTTCCCGGAAGGACATCTGGGAAGGGAAATACGAGCGATACCGCAATCGGTTTGCGGAGTTGCGTCAGGGATAAGCCATGAGCGGCCGGCAGCCGAGATGTACAGCCAAGGAGCCCCCAGTCTAATAGGACTGGAGGGCTTTTTTTGGCGTGGAGTTGGGAAGGACCTTCAGCCGGCGTTTCGGGCACCTCAAAGTGCACAGTGGACGGGCCGAAAGCCAGAGCCGGCAAAAATGGAAGGCGGTGCTTATCATCCATCCATCATGCTGCTTATGCGAATTTCTGCTTCTCAGCTGCCAGAAGAAATCTGCTGCTCCCGGTAGGATCGGGGTGAGCAGCCAATCGTTTTTTTGAACATTTTGGAGAACAGAAACGGATCCGTGTAGCCGACCGAGCGGGACACGTCGCTTACCGACAGCTCCAGGTTGTGCAGCAGCACGGTGGCGCGCTTCATCCGGTACTCCAGCAGGAACGCCTGCAGCGACACGCCGAACTGGTCCTTGAACAGGCCGGACAGGTATGTCCGGTCCAGCCCGACGGAACGGGCGATGTCCTGGATGCTGATCTTCTGGCTGTAGCTGCTCTCGATATAGCCGACGGCCTTGCGGACGTAGGCTTCCTTCGAGGTGGTAGGCCGCGGGGCTTCGCCGTTGTCACGGCAGTCCCGAATCAGTTCGCCCAGCAGCCCGTACAGGATGCCCTGGCTGAGCACGTCGCCGCCGGGCCCTTCCATCGCGGCGCGCAGCTGTCCGTAAAACCGTGGAAAGCCCCCGTCCGGACCTGCCTCGTAGACCGGATGAGACGCATTCAGGTGGGCGCGCTGCAGGAGCGTCTTGGCCAGCACACCTTGAAAGCCGAACCATGTATACGTCCACGGATCCGACTCGTCGGCCGTGTATTGCACCAGCATATCCGGCACGATCAGAAATCCCTGTCCCTCGCCGAGCCGGTAGGTGGTGCCGCCGGTGGTGAAAGTCCCCGTGCCGCTGTGCACATAGTGCAGGATGTAGGCATCCCGCAGTCCGGGTCCCCACGAATGGTTCGGCAGGCATTCCTCCATGCCGAAAAAGTGCAGGCGGAGATCGGTTTGGCCCTGCAGGGCGGGCATATAGTAGTCGACATTGATCCGGGTCATTTGTGCTCTGAGTCCCTCCCGTCTGTCTCGCAAGAAAAACTTCCGCTAAACGCGGTCTGTCTTCTGTGAAGGTACGTCGATAGACGTTTTTTTACATTATAACAGGTAAAACGGCTGTAAAACGAGATGAAAGCGAATTCTAAAATGGGATTATGACAGGTAATGCAGGGGTTTCTCCATGTTATTTCCAGGGCCGGGCCTATATATTTAGGTCATGCGACGGGCTTGAAGAAAGCCAACATTTACGGGAGGGATTGAATCAATATGGCCAAAATTACGTTTATCGGTGCAGGCAGTACGGTATTTGTAAAAAACGTGCTTGGAGACGTCATGTCAACTCCGGCGCTGCAGGGGTTTGAGCTGGCCCTTTTCGATATCGACATGGAGCGGCTGAACGATTCGGAACGGCTCCTGAACAGCATCAAGGAGACGCTGGGCAGCACATGCCAGATCAAGGCGTACACGGACCGTAAAGAGGCGCTGCGCGGCGCCAAATATGTCATTAACGCGATCCAGGTAGGCGGGTACGACCCTTGTACGATCACCGATTTTGAGGTGCCGAAGAAATACGGCCTGCGCCAAACGATTGCCGATTCCCTGGGCATCGGCGGGATTTTCCGCAACCTGCGCACGATTCCGGTCATGCTGGACTTTGCGAAGGATATTCAGGAAGTCTGTCCGGACGCTTGGTTCCTCAATTACACGAATCCGATGGCGGTGCTGACCAACGTCATGAACACCGTGGGCGGTGTGAAAACGGTCGGTCTGTGCCACAGCGTGCAGCACTGCGTATCCGACCTGTTCAGAACACTCGAAATGGATCCGACCGGCGTAGAATCCAAAATCGCGGGCATCAACCATATGGCCTGGCTGCTCGAGGTCAAGAAGGACGGGGTGGACCTGTACCCCGAAATCAAGCGCCGTGCCGCTGAGAAGCAGAAGGAAAAGCATCATGACATGGTGCGCTTCGAACTGATGCTGCGTTTTGGCTACTATGTTACGGAATCGTCCGAGCATAATGCCGAATACCATCCGTATTTCATCAAACGCAATTATCCCGAACTCATTGAAAGATACAACATTCCGCTCGACGAATACCTGCGCCGCTGCGTTAACCAGATCAACGGGTGGAAGGAAATGCGCGAGAAGCTGTTTGCGAGCGAAAGCATCGGGCACAGCCGTTCCAAGGAGTATGCATCCTACATCATGGAAGCGATGGAGACGAACCAGCCGTTCAAAATTGGCGGCAACGTCATGAACACCGGCCTGATCACGAACCTGCCGAAGGAAGCCTGCGTCGAAGTGCCGTGCCTGGTGGATGCCTCCGGCGTGACTCCGACGTACGTGGGCGATCTGCCGCCGCAGCTGGCCGCGCTGAACCGCACGAACATCAATACGCAGCTGCTCACCGTCGAAGCGGCCGTCACCGGGAAAAAAGAGCACATCTACCATGCGGCCATGCTCGATCCGCATACGTCCGCGGAGCTGTCCATCGACGATATCGTGGCGCTGTGCGATGATCTCATCGAGGCGCACGGCAGCTGGCTGCCTGAATTCAAATAAAGGCATCGCTGTGATGTAAAAAATGAACGGGCTTACCTCTCTCTGCTGCTTCATGGCAGAGACGGGGTAAGCCCGTTTTTGCATTCCTTCCGGTAGTCCGGATGGCCGTCAGGCCCGGCGTTTCCCACCAATTCGTTCCGTACATCAAAACAGCCATACTAGCAGGATGATCACGGCCACAATGGCTAGACCTATCAGCAGGTTGACTAGGTTCCAGAGAAATCCGCGGCCGGCACCTTGATTTACCTTTTCATCGTGGCGCTTCTTGTGAACGTCGGGGTCATACTGTCCGGGAGGGTTGCGAAAATCCATAGCCATTCTCCTTTCGGTTGGAGATGATCCGGCCCTTGTTAGTGCCTGGCTCAGGCGACGGGAAGGGATATCCGGCATTTTTTCAATCGGTTGTTATTTATTATAACGTTTCCGGATACCGTTTTGTTGGAAGATTTTCTAACTCCTGGGTTATTTGGTTGTGCACGGTGTCCTATACTTTATGCTGCACAAACTTTTTGCCTCCCTTTCTGCGTCTAGCTGGTGTCTCGGCAAAGACACTTTAAGAGAGAAGAGGTTGAAAGATATGAAAAAGAAGAACATTTGGCACCGGATGGCGTTTCCTACTATTTGAAGTCGGATGGAACCGGCAGCCCGGCTGGGATGATCTCGCTTGAGGTCATTACTGAGGGCAGTACGGGCGGGACGAACATGCCCCGAATCGATACGTACAACGTGTCAAATTCGGCTGCAGCCTCGCGCGTAACGCTGTCCGGCCTCCTTGGGGAAGGTTACAAGGACCGGCTTGACGCGGACATTCTCGCCCATATGAAGAAAGAACCGGAGAATTACTTTCTGAAGGATTACAAAGGGACTCTTCAAGAGCAAACATTCTATATCGAGAATGGTGAGCTGGTGATTGTGTTTCCGAAATACAGCATCGCACCGGGTTACGTCGGTTCGCCGGAATTCCGTTTCAACCTGAAAGGGTAATCCGTTCATGAAGCAATAAAATAATGTATAACCAGAGTTTAAAAGGCATCCCGGAAGCATCCGGAGGTGCCTTTTTTGGCTTATTTGTATCTCCAATAAGTGGAAACAACTTTATCCGCCCGTTACAACGTCTTGCCTATACATCAAAGAAAACGAGGTTAGGGTGAATTTTCAAATGAACGACAACATCAGGCTGCGCAGAAGTATAAATTCACGGGGAACGGCTGGTGAAATGCCGGAAGCAGAGAAACGGTATATGCCCGGACTCGACGGGCTCAGGGCCGTATCCGTCCTTGCTGTGTTGGCGTATCACCTGAATGCGAAATGGGCGCAGGGAGGGCTGATCGGCGTTGGCATCTTTTTCGTCATCTCCGGTTATCTCATTACGGACCAGATCATTCAGGAGTGGAAAAGGGAGGGAAGGCTGAATCTGCTCCGCTTCTGGACACGCAGAGCCCGCAGATTGCTGCCTGCCATGCTGGCCATGCTATTGTTCGTTGCCCTATGGCTGTTACGGATTGAGCCCGGCAGACTGCAGGCTCTGCGGGGAGCTTTTCTATCATCACTATTTTATGTGAATAATTGGTGGCTCATCTATCATAAAGTATCCTACTTCGAAAGTTTTGGGCCGCCTTCGCCAATCGGGCATTTGTGGTCGCTGTCCATTGAAGAACAGTTCTACTTGATTTGGCCGCTGCTGCTGGTTATCGGTTTGAAAGTTTTTCCCCGACGCGGCAAATTGGCGCTTATCATTTTCGGGCTGGCTGCCATCTCTGCGCTCAGCATGGCGATCATCTATGTGCCGGGCACGGACCCAAGCCGGGTCTATTATGGCACGGATACCCGGGCTTTCGCGCTCTTGGTCGGAGCTGCTTTGGCTGTCGTATGGCCAAGCGGGAAGCTGAAGGGTCAGGTATCGTCACGATCTCGCGGCCTGCTGGATTTGATTGGAGTTGTGGGGCTTACCGTTCTTCTCATTCTCATCTGCCGGACAAATGAATATGATGACTTCCTTTACCGGGGAGGGTTCCTGGTCATATCGCTCCTGTCCGCGGTTGTCATCGCCGTGCTTGCCCATCCTGCCGGCCGGATTGGCCAGTGGATGGGCTGCAAGGGTCTGCGCTGGATCGGGGTCCGGTCTTACAGTCTGTATATTTGGCATTATCCAGTTATTATCCTGACAAACCCGAGTGTCCAGACGGAAGGGACAAGCCTGCCGCGCATCCTGCTCCAGCTGTCCGCCAGCTTTCTATTAGCGGCATGCTCCTATCAATATATCGAAGAGCCATTACGTAGAGGAGGATTCAGCGTGAAAAGAAATCGATCGTTTTTCGCCGGAAAGGGAGCTATTCGCCCCATCTTGCTAAGTGTCCTTATTCCCGTGATTCTGATAACGGCCGCCTGCAGTCACTACATATGGAACAAGCCTGAGCCGGCTGTGAAGGTCGTCGAAGCCGGGGGAACAATGGCCCAGCCGGTGGAGCATACATATGAGTCCGATGAAGAAGAGACGGATGAGAACAAGAATCAAAAGGCCGACAACGAGCCGATCTCGCCGAATAACTCGGCGGATAAGCCGATTCCGGCCCCTGGGGCCAAAGAACAAAACGGGCAGCTGGCTGCAGCCTCAACCAAGACCACTGATCCGCTGGTGCCTTCCGGCAAAGGCGTTAGCGCCATCGGCGATTCCGTCATGCTGGACGCTGCGCCTTTCCTGGAAAAGATGCTTCCCGGTATCGTCGTGGACGGCAAGGTCGGCCGGCAAATGCGCCAGGCAGGGGAAACGGTCGACCGGTTGAAAGCCCAGGGGCGGCTCGGCGACCGGATTATCATCGAGCTCGGCACCAACGGTCCTTTTAACAAAAGGCAATTAAGATCCCTGCTGAAGTCACTGGGCGCGGACAAGCGGATCCTGTTGGTGAATACACGTATTCCGCGCCAGTGGCAGGATACCGTAAACAGGGACATAGCAGAAGTTGCCAATGAATTCGGCAATGCCGCAGTAGTAGACTGGTATTCGGCCAGCGAAGGCAAAGAGGGCTTCTTTTCCCGGGATGGCGTGCATTTGAACCGCAGCGGAGCGGAATTCTACGCTTTCCTGCTTGTAAAGGCCCTTACGGCATACAACGAATAATTTATGAATGCTGCCGCCAAAACTTTTTGCTTCCCTTCGCTCGTCTTGTTTCTGTGAAGCGATCAGAAGCAAAGCTGTCCGGGTCAGCCGGTGATTAAACATAAGAAGGGTAATACGACATGCTGAAAAGGAAAAAGGAAAAAGTGCTGACGCAGTGCATTAAAGAGCATCAGGCGAATGTGTACAGGCTCGCGTTCAGTTACGTGAAAAATAAGGAGGATGCGCTGGATATCGTGCAGGACTCCATTTATAAAGCGATGACGCACATCGAAGGGTTAAAGGATCCCGACGCCGTCAAAAGCTGGTTCTACCGCATTGTGGTCCACACCGCACTGGACTTTCTACGCAGGAACAAAAGGGTTCAGGCGATGGACCATGAAATGATCGAGGTACATGCCCCAGGTGTGGAGGATGAGTATACGAATTTCGATTTGATGAGAGTGCTCGAGGAGCTGCCCGAGAAATACCGGATCGTGGTCGTGCTGAGATATTTGGAGGATATGAAAATCGATGAAGTAGCCGCGGTTCTGGGGGAAAATGTGAATACGATCAAAACGAGGCTGTACCAAGCGCTTCGGATCATGCGAATGAAGACAGGTGTTGAACCTTTAAAGGAGATTAAATGAGATGAACAACCATATGGAACGGCTGCGGACAGAGTATCAGAATACACCGGTTCCGGAAGAGCTGGATCGGATCGTGGATCAGGCGATAGCCAAATCTTTGCACAGCAGCAGACGCAAACGCGTTAAATATACATGGGCTGCCGGAGCTTGCGCGGTGGTGCTCCTTTTTCTGGCGACCATCAATGCCAGTCCGGCGGTGGCCAATGCGTTATCGGCCATCCCTGGCGTAGACCGGATCATCAAAGTGCTGACATGGAAGGAATATGCTGTCGATGAACCCGGGGGTTATCATGCCAACATCAAGGTACCGGCCGTCACCAATCTGGACAATCAGCCGCTGGAACAGGGGTTGAATAAAAAGTATTTGAAAGAAAACAAAGCGCTCTACGACAAGTTTATGGCGGAGATAGAAGCGTTGAAGCAAGGCGGCGGCCACCTGGGCTTAGATGCCGGCTACAAGATCAAGACGGACAATAATGACATCCTGTCTATCGAACGTTATGTCGACGAAAGCAGAGGCTCGACGTCCGAGAAATTGGAGCTGGACACGATTGATAAAAAGAACGAAATTCTCATTACGCTGCCAATGCTGTTTAAAGACGATCGATACATTCAGTTGATCAGCGACAACATCAAGGAGCAAATGAAACAGCAGATGAAGACGGATGCGGACAAATTCTATTGGGTATCGGGGTCTGCGGAGGTTTTGCCGACCGACGAATTCCGGGCAATCCAAAAGGACCACAGCTTCTATATCAACAACGACGGCAAGCTCGTCATCGTGTTCAACAAATATGAAGTAGCGCCGGGATATATGGGCTCTCCCGAGTTCATCATTCCGACCGAGGTGATTTCAGACGCTTTGGTAAGCCGCAAGTATATCAAGTAATGCGAAGACCGGTAAAGGGACGCCTTTTACCGGTCTTTATGTTTCCCGTACGGTTGAATTCACTAAAATCATAGGAACAGACACAAAAAGCTTACAAACACGCATCGTCATACGTAAGATTTTTCCAGTATAGTGAATGCGTAACTTGACATCTCCTTCCCAGAAACACAAATCCGGCACCAAGGCCCGGCCACAGACCCAACCATTTGTAGCGGTGGACTCTGCAAGCAAATCAAAACCCCTTCGCATTCCAACAATTCGTCCCAGCCTGTCTGCCCATACCATCCCATCCCGAGAAGGGCGTCTGAACAAACGCCAATATTCGTTCACGCTGCTAAGGAGGTGAGCTCCAGAAATTACCGGGTTCCCAGAAAAATGAAAGCGGTTTATTTTTAAAGACGGGGCAGTTCCTGTCGCAGGTAGTCCAGGTCCAAGTATCCCATTCAGGAGGATGATTATGACGGCTCACCATTTTCAGGCTTTACGGAAAACGGCGGCTCTGTATGCGCTGATCTTTGTGTTTCTCATTTCGCAGTTTTTTTATGCCCCGTCTTGGAGCTATGCAGAACCCGCGGGGGCTGTACCTGCCTCCGAGAACCAACAGCCGGGCGGTAATGACACTTCGGATCCGGCCGGCGGTAAAGGCCAGGCTGATTCTCCGGGTGAGGCTGCAGGCTCCGCAGACGCGGGCAATCCGGCCGATGGAGCTGCGGATACGCCGGCTGGAAGCTCCGCCGGCGGGCTGAAGTCCCCAGAGCCTGCAGCCGAGGCAGGGGGCGTTGCTGCGGCCGCCGAGCCGGGCAATTTGGCGGCGGGCAAGAGCATGAGTGCGAGCTCTTCTACCCAGACCTACGCGCCGGCGAATGCGGGCGACTCCAATCAGGCTACATACTGGGAGAGCAATAATAACGCTTTTCCGCAGTGGCTTCAGGTTGACCTTGGCGGGTCCTACAATGTTAACAAAGTGGTCCTGAAGCTTCCGGTCAGCGGCTGGGAGAAGAGAACCCAAACGTTGTCGGTCCAGGGCAGCGCGGACGGGGCAAACTTTACGAATTTGGCCGCCTCGCAGAGCTACACCTTCGATCCGGCCGGCAACAATACGGTGACGGTCAGCTTTACCGCGGCTGCTGCCAGATATGTCAGGCTGGCCTTTACGGCGAACACGGGCTGGCCTGCTGGGCAGATTTCCGAGTTTGAGGTGTACGGCGCCGCCGCTGGTGGCGACACGCAGGCCCCGTCTGCCCCGGGAAACCTGGCCTTTACCGAGCCGGCTTCCGGACAGATCAAGCTGACGTGGACCGCTTCCACGGACAATGTGGGCGTAAGCGGATATGATATCTATGCGAATAACGCCTTGCGTGCGAGCGTTGCCGGCAGTGCTCAGACGTATACCGACAACCAGCCGGCATCGGCTACCGTCTCCTATTACGTCAAAGCCAAGGATGCGGCGGGCAACGTATCCGCCGCCAGCAACACCGTGACCCGAACCGGCATGGGCGGGGGCACGGGCACGAATCTGGCGCTGAACAAGCCGATCACCGCTTCCTCGAACGAATACATTTACGTGCCGGCCAATGCCAATGACGGCAGCCTGACCACCTATTGGGAAGGAGCTGCCAATGCGTACCCGAATACGCTGACGCTCAGCCTGGGCGCGAATGCGAATATTTCGTCCATCGTGCTGAAGCTGAATCCGGACAGCGCTTGGGGACCACGCACCCAAACGCTTCAGGTGTTGGGCCATGACCAGAATTCGACCAGCTTCACGAATTTGGTCTCCTCTGCGCAGTACAGCTTCAGCCCGGCGTCCGGCAACACCGTGACGATTCCGGTGACGGCTACCGCCAGCGATATCCAGCTGAAATTCACCGCCAACTCGGGTTCGACCGGCGGCCAAGTGGCGGAGCTGCAGGTCATCGGAACGCCCGCTCCGAATCCGGACCTGACGATCACGGGCATGTCCTGGACGCCGGCATCTCCGGTAGAGACCGATGCGGTCACGCTGACGTCCACGGTCAAAAACGTGGGGACGGTTTCTTCCGGAGCAACGACGGTGAACTTTTACCTCGGCACGACCAAAGTCGGTTCCGCACCGGTGGGCGCTTTGGCGGGAGGAGCTTCCACGAACGTAACCCTGTCCATTGGCGCCAAAGACGCGGGAAGCTACCAATTGACCTCCAAGGTGGATGAAGATAAGTCGGTCATTGAGCAAAACGAAGACAATAACGCCTTCACCAACCCGTCGCCGCTGGTGATTGCACCGGTATCGAGCTCCGATCTGGTAGCTTCTTCGGTGACCTGGACGCCGGGCAACCCTTCGGCCGGCAACACGGTGAACTTTACGGTGACGGTCAAAAACCAAGGAACGGCCGCTTCGGCGGGAGGCGCCCATAATATCAAGCTGACGTTAACCGATGCGACGACCGGCGCGGTGATCAAATCCTTGACGGGCTCGGTTAGCGGCGTCATCGCCAGCGGGGCTTCAGCTGCACCGGTCAGCTTAGGCAGCTGGACAGCGGCGAACGGAAAGTATAACGTCAAGACGGAAATCGCCGTTGACGGCAACGAACTGCCGGTGAAGCAGGGCAACAACGTCACAACGCAGTCCTTCTTTGTCGGCCGCGGCGCGAACATGCCGTACGACATGTATGAGGCCGAAGACGGCGTTATTGGAGGTGGCGCGGCGATCGTCGGTCCGAACCGGAACATCGGCGACCTCGCCGGCGAGGCTTCGGGACGTAAAGCCGTGACGTTAAACAGCACGGGCAGCTACGTTGAGTTCACGACCAAAGCCAATACGAATACGCTGGTGACCCGGTTCTCCATTCCGGATGCACCCGGGGGCGGTGGTATCGATGCGACGCTGAACGTGTACGTCAACGGCACTTTCACCAAGACGATCAATCTGACGT
Organism: Paenibacillus sp. SSG-1; assembly: GCF_002224835.1. Classification (NCBI taxonomy): domain Bacteria; kingdom Bacillati; phylum Bacillota; class Bacilli; order Caryophanales; family Paenibacillaceae; genus Paenibacillus; species Paenibacillus sp. SSG-1. The sequence continues at coordinate 6,061,470 of NZ_MBRK01000001.1, read as the reverse complement.
CGCGCTACGCCTGGCTTTACGGAGACGAAGCGAACCCGAGCAACAGCCCGGGAGCCGGTGCGCCAAGGCATATTTATGACGAGGCCAATATCATGTTCGACAGCACCATCCCGAAAGGCAGCACAATCCGGCTCCAGAAGGATGCGGCCAATACGACGAACTATGCGATCGATTTCGTCAGCCTGGAGCAGGTTGCGCCGATTCCGAATCCGGATCCGGCCAAATACGCGGTGCCGGCCGGCTTCACGCATCAGGACGTGCAGAATGCGCTGGATAAAGTGCGAATGGATACGACAGGCAATCTGGTCGGAGTATACCTGCCGCCGGGAACGTATCAGACCTCGAACAAATTCCAGGTCTACGGCAAGCCGATTAAAATCGTCGGCGCCGGCCCATGGTATACACGCTTCGTGGCTCCGGCGAACCAATCCAACACAGATGTCGGATTTACGGCCAACTCCACGGCCAATGGCTCCACGTTCGCGAACTTTGCCTACTTCGGCAACTATACCTCACGTATCGACGGTCCGGGCAAGGTGTTCGACTTCTCGAACGTGGCGAACATGACGATCGACAACATCTGGACGGAGCATCAGGTGTGCATGTATTGGGGAGCCAACACCGATTATATGACGATTACCAATTCGCGCATCCGCAACACGTTTGCCGACGGCATCAACATGACCAACGGCAGCACGAACAATCTGGTGCGCAACGTCGAAGCGCGGGCTACCGGCGACGACAGCTTCGCGCTGTTCTCGGCGATCGACGCGGGCGGGGCGGACGAAAAGGACAACGTCTATGAAAACCTGACTTCGCTCTTGACCTGGCGTGCAGCTGGCCTCGCCGTCTACGGCGGATACGGCAACACTTTCCGCAACATTTACATTGCCGATACGCTGTGCTACTCGGGCGTGACGATCAGCTCGCTGGACTTCGGCTACCCAATGAACGGCTTCGGCGCATCACCGACAACCAATTTCGAGAATATATCGATCGTCCGGGCCGGCGGGCACTTCTGGGGCCAGCAGACCTTCCCGGCGATGTGGCTGTTCTCGGCATCGAAAGTGTTCCAGGGCATTCGGGTAAGCGACTTGGACATTGTGGACCCGACTTATCACGGCATTATGTTCCAGACCAACTATTTTAACGGACAGCCGCAAAATCCAATCAAGGACACCATTTTCACGAACGTTACGATTTCCGGCGCACAGAAGAGCGGTGACGCATTTGACGCCAAGTCGGGCTTTGGGATCTGGGCCAACGAAATGCCTGAATCCAATCAGGGGCCGGCGGTCGGATCGGTGACCTTCAACAATCTGAAAATTGTGAATACGGCCACGCCGATCAAAAACAATACGTCGACCTTTACCATCAACGTGAATCCTTGATATCAACGCTATATCAGTTGAAAAGTTGAAATTGAAACATTTTACTCCTTGCTTGCATCGGTATTCTCTAGTTCAAGGTATATAGCCAGTATAAAGGACGTACAGCCCCATCCCGTTTCTTTGGGAATGGGGCCGTACGTCCTTTGCTGATTTTGTTAAGTAATAAAGAGCATGTCAGTATCAGTGACTTTGCTTCCTTATATCGCAAGAACTTCCGCTAAGTGCGTATATCACCTCAAGCCGAAGCTGAGCTGCTGCCGGCCTTACCGGCTGCGCCCATGATCACCGAGTCTTTAGGCAGAAGCAGCGCGAACAGGCCAAGCAGCGGGAGAAAAGCGCATACCTGTGTCATCAGCGCTACCCCGTGTGAGTCCATCAGCCAGCCCATGATGACCGAACCCAAGCCGCCCATGCCGAAGGCCAGTCCGAAGAACAGCCCGGCAACGGTTCCCACGTGTCCCGGCAGCATCTCCTGTGCATACACGATAATGACCGAGAAGCCCGACATCAGAATCAGGCCAATGGCCGCGCAGAGGATCACCGACCCGATCGGCCCGGCATAGGGCAGCAGGAGGGAGAACGGGGACGTGCCAAGGATGGAGAACCAGATAATTTTTTGACGCCCGAACCGGTCCGCCAGCGGACCGCCCAGGAACGTACCGGCCATGCCGGCGAACTGCAGGGCAAAAATACTCAGCTGCGCGCTGGTCAGCGGAAGGTGGTATTGATCCATGTAATAGAAGGCGTAATAACCGGTCATGCTGGCGAGATATACGAACTTGGAAAACAGCATGAGGATCAAGATCGCGAGCACATACACAATAAACCGCTTGCTGAACCGGCTAGGCTCCTGGTGATGGGTACGGTTTGCGGTCCGGGCGGGACGGGTCTGCCGGCTGTACCAGCGGCTGACGCCGAGCTGCAGCGCGATGCCGAGTCCGGCCAGCACGATAAACCATAGAAAACCGAGCTGTCCCTGCGGGCTGATGATGAACGCGGCCATCAGCGGAGCAAACGCCTGGCCGGTGTTGCCCCCGACCTGGAATACGGACTGCGCCAGTCCTTTCCGCCGGTTCATGGCCAGGTGGGCGACCCGGGAGGACTCGGGATGGAGCACCGAGGAACCGATCCCGATCAGGGCCGCTGATAGCAGCAGGTACCAAAACGATGGTGCCAGGGCTAAACCTGCCATACCGAGCAGGGTGAACAACATGCCAAGCGGAAGGAGCAGCGGCAGCGGGCGGCGGTCAGTATAGTACCCGATGGCCGGCTGCAGAATGGAAGCCGTAATATTGAGCGTGAAGGCAACCCAGCCGATCTCGGTATAGCTCAAGTGCATCTGCTGCTGAAAGAGCGGAAACACTGCGGGAACGACCGATTGCATCGCATCATTCAGCAGGTGGGCGCAGCTGACGCCGAGCAGAACGGCCAAAGCCGTATTTTTCGCCGTATCCACGGTCATTTCAGATTGTGACATTTCTCCACATCCTCTTTTTTTCTACCCATCATAGCGGATCGAACACGCATCTGTCGCAGCGAAAATTGCCTTTTGGACAGAGCACGATATGCTATACTGAAGCGGGGTGAGGGTACATGAGAATGCAGATCGTAATGCCGCAGCTGGAGGTTCACCGCTTCTCCAGCCCGTTCGAAAATACACCGCATGCACACGACGATCAATTCCAAATCACGATTCCGCTTCAAGGGACCTGCCATTTTACGCATGAGTATAAACAGCTGGCGCTCCCTCCCGGCGAAGGAATTGTGCTGCAGCCTAGCGACCGGCATTCCTTCTACATCGGCGACGGAACGGGCGTGGTGGTGATCCGGATCCGGCCCGAAAGCCTGTACCCGGGTGATTCTTCGGTTTACAGTGAGCCCCGGCACAGAAAGCAGTTTGACGTGAGCCGGGTATCGAGGGTGTTTCGGCAATGGACAGCGGACATGATGGCTCTCGACATGGCTGATCCGCTCGTGGAGGAGGAGCTGGAAGCCCGGATGATCTGCGATCTGCGGGAGCTGATTTGGGAGGGGACCGTTCCGGCCAGCCCCAAGATGGCCCATGCTGCCGCCGACCGGCATCTGGCACAGGTGCTCGAATATGTGCATGCGCATTTCACGGAACAGTTGAGCGTCAGCAGCCTCGCAGCGATGGCGATGCAGAGCCGGTACCATTTTATCCGGTCGTTCAAGTCCCTGACGGGCGTGCCTCCGTATCAGTATGTGCTGCAGCTCCGGGTGAGGGAAGCGATGGAACAGCTGAAGACGTCCGCGGACACTGTCACCGTTATCAGTTTCAACCTTGGGTTCTCGAGCACGAGCCAATTTTTCCGGGCCTTTGCCAAGATGACCGGCATGACGCCGGAGCAGTACCGGAAATCGGAAGGACGCCGCTTGATCTAAAAAACTTAAATTGGAGCTGTGAAATCGAACCGTATCCGAGAGGGATGCGGTTTTTTGAGCTTATCATCGAGACGGATTCTCCGTAATATATCGATACACGCTTGACAAGATATCTAAGTAGTATTATAAAATAACACTACAGTACTTTAGCGAAAGGAGGAGCTAAAAATGATCGAACAACTGCGAAGCCTCGGTCTTTCGGATCTGGAAGCGCGCATCTACCTCGTGCTGCACGAAGAGCCCCATTTGTCCGGTTATGAAGTGGCGAAAAGGGTATCGGTATCACGGACGAACGTCTATGCGGCGCTGCGGGTGCTGACCGACAAGGGCTTCTGCCGCTCCATCGAAGCGGATCCGGTGCTGTACGATGCCGTCCCGATCGGGCAGCTCATCCGCATGCTCAAGTCGCAGTTTGAGCAGACGGCGAAGGCGCTTGTGGAAGAGCTGGATGCGCCGCCGAAGGCGGCACCTGCCTTTTACACATGGAAAGGGGAACAAGCGCTGCAGACCGCCATCCGCCGGCTGATTGCCAATGCGGACAGAAGCGTCGTCGTCGACATCTGGTCGGAGGATGTCCACTGGGTGGAGGAAGCACTGATGGAAGCCCAGCAGCGCGGGATTAACGTCATTCTGATCACGATCGGCGAGGCGGGCACCGGGCTTTCGAACGTCATCGTGCATCAGCGGAGCGAGGAGTGGGCGCAGGTGATCTCGCGCAAATTTTCCGTTCTGTGCGACGGCAGGGCAGCCCTGATCGGCAGCTTCGGCAAATCACTGAAGCTGTCCGCGCTGGAGACAGACCACCCGTCGGTGATCGAGCTGCTGAACAATGCGTTCTTCCACGATGTCATCGCCGACCGGATTGAGCAGGACTTCGGCCGGGAGCTGGAAGAGAAATACGGACGTCACTACGAGCGGATAATCGATCCATATCGCGGGATGCTGGAATAGGAGGCGTCCCCCTTTTTTTTGGAGACTCATTAGTAGTATTCAAGAATACCATTATGGAAGCGATTCTCATATCAAAAGGAGATGGATGAAAGATGAAAACGAATCTGAATGTTGAAGAAATTCGCACTGTTCTTGAAGGGACCGGCGGACAGCTGCTGGTCAAATACGGCCAGGGGCCCGCTCCGGCGGACCGGGAGGCGATAATCGCCCGGTTTGTGGAGGCGAACTCGTGGGCCGAGAAGAACATCCGAAGCATACTCGAATCCCGTTACCCGGATATTCCATGGTCGGAGGCCGAATTGGATGCAGATCAGCAACGTGAGCCGGAGTTTGGCGGGACTTATTGGGTGCTTGATCCGGTGGATGGCGCGGTGCATCTGCATCAGGGTTTTGCCTTCTGGTCGACCTCGCTGTGCCTGATCGAGGAGGGGCAGCCGGTTTTTGCGGCAGTGTATGATGCGAACCGGCGTGAATTTTTTCATGCGATGCGGGGAAAGGGCGCCTTTCTGAACGGGGAACGGATGGCCGTGGCGCAGAAAACCAAACTTGCCGACGCCCTGCTGGTCACCACCCCGCCGAACAAGGTGGAGAAGGAGCCCGAGAACGTGCGGCTGACCGCCTGGAGTACCGGGAAGCTCCTCCCGGAGACGACTGCAATCCGTATGCTCGGTTCGGTTGCGCTCCAGATGGCTTATGTGGCCTGCGGGCGGATGGATGCTTATTGGGAGCACGGGCAGGAAGTTTACGACTGGATGGCCGGGGCTCTTCTGATTGAGGAGGCAGGCGGAATCGCAACTGATATGGACGGCAAGCCGTTTGGATGGGGTGCCTCCGGCGTTATTGCGGGGAGCCGGGAACTATGCAGGGGCATTACCGGGGTGCTGGGCTATTAATGCGCTGAGGCTATGCATACCTTTTTAGTACTTGAAGCGGGGGAACATGGCTGGTAGACTGCTTGTAATCTGGTAATTAAAGGAGGAAGCCTCATGACTATTGATCTTCTTGGTGCAGTCCGGTTTATAAACAGCCGTTTTGGCAGCCGGGCCAAGGATATTGCTCCGGTGGGTGCCGGAGACTGGTCAACGGCTTACGGATTCACGCTGGACGGCCAGGAAATGGTGATCCGTTTCGGCGCTCATGTGGAAGATTTTCAAAAAGATCAGGTCATGGGTTCACTCGCCCCGCCAATGGTACCCGTTCCTGAGGTTACCTTGATCGGAGAGACATCCGAAGGTTTTTATGCCGTATCGAGGCGGGTCCGTGGCGGACATCTGGATGAGCTTGATGCTGGGGAAATGCGGCTGATCCTTCTGGGGCTGATTGATGCGCTCTTGGGACTTCAACAGGTAGATACAGGAAGTATAAGCCATGGTGGAGAGTGGCGTCTTGGGGGCCGTCGCGCAAGCTGGAGTGAGGAGCTGCTGTCCGTGGCCGGACCGAGGGACCGGCTTCCCGGCTGGCGGGAGCGGCTGGATTTATTCCCCGCGGAGTCCAAAATTTTTGATAGCGGTGTCTCGGCTTTACGGCGGCTCGCCCCCCATCTTCCCGAGTATAGAGGTATCGCTCACTGCGACCTTTTGAACCGGAATGTATTGGTGGACCGCGGCGGGTTGACCGGCATCATCGATTGGGGAAATGCCATTTACGGCGATCCCTTGTATGACATGGCCTGGCTTTTATACTGGTGGCCTTGGTATCCGCAGTGGCAGGAGATCGATCTGCAGCAGGTTCTGAATGATGTTTGGGAGCGGCAGGGAGGCTTTCCTTCGCAGATGGAGGAGCGGCTCCGCTGCTGTTTGCTCCACATTGGCTTAGACCATATCGCCTACTGCGCTTTTAGGCAGCGGACGGAGGATATGCGGCGTAATGCCGTGCAGCTGTTGGATTACATATAAAAATATATTTTACAAATAATTGGAAATCAGGTAGACTAATAGAGAAACTAATATTAAAGCGCTTTAACTTTCGGAGGGGGTGGGACTGCGTTAATCCTGTGATCTGCTGCCCGCGCCGATGGCGTCCCTGGCGGTTACAGCTGAGATGAACCGAGGCATAACCTGTTTCCTAATCTATGAAATTAAAGGAGCGTAATGGGTGATGAAAAGAAATAAGAGATTTTCATTAAGCGGCAAAGCCGTTCTGATTTGTTGTCTCGCTTTTCTGATGGTTCCCGCCGGATTTGCGCTGGCGGCGCCGAACAAGCCTTTCCCTCAGCATACGACTTACACCAGCGGCTCGATCAAGCCGAGTCATGTAACCCAGACCACGATGGACGATGCAGTCAAATCCAAATGGGACAGCTGGAAATCAGCCTACCTGAAGCCGGCCGGGACCGGCAAATATTATGTGAAGTACGATTCAAGCGGCGCGACGGTGTCAGAAGCGCATGGCTACGGCATGCTGCTGACCGTGCTGATGGCCGGATACGACAGCAGCGCGCAGACCTATTTTAACGGACTGTATAAATACTACACCGAGCATCCCAGCGACAATAATCCGTACTTGATGGCATGGAAACAGAACAGCAGCTTTCAGAATGTTGAAGGAGCCGATTCCGCCACTGACGGCGATATGGACATCGCTTATTCGCTCCTGTTGGCGGACAAGCAGTGGGGCAGCAGCGGCACAGTGAACTACTTGCAGGCAGCCAAAAATATCATCAATGCCATTATGCAAAACGACGTGAACCAGACGCAATGGACCCTCCGGCTTGGCGATTGGGCTACCGACGGCTCCTACGCTACGGCGACCCGTCCTTCAGACTTCATGCTGAACCATCTGAAGGCGTTCCAGCAGGCGACCGGTGATACCCGGTGGACCAAGGTCATTGATAAAACCTACTCCATTATCAATTCGATTTATACAAATTACAGTGCATCGACGGGATTGCTGCCCGACTTTGTCGTCTACTCGGGAGGCGCGTACAAGCCGGCGCCGGCCGACTTCCTGGAAGATACGACCGACGGCTCCTACGCCTATAATTCCTGCCGTACGCCTTGGCGGATTACGACCGATTACCTGATGACCGGCGACAACCGGGCGCTGAATCAGCTGAACCAGATGAACAGCTGGATCAAAGGCAAGGTGAACAGCAACCCGGGCGCCGTCAAGGACGGATACAAGTTGAACGGAAGCGTCATCGGTTCGTATAACAGCGGCGCCTTTTTCGCCCCGTTCGGCGTCAGCGCCATGACTTCCTCGTCGAACCAAACCTGGCTGAACTCTGTGTGGACATATACGGCCGGAAGCTCAAGCGAAGGATACTATGAAGACAGCATCAAGCTGTTCTCGCTCCTTGTGATGTCCGGCAACTGGTGGGCGTATTGATTGTTGGTGTATTCAAATTTTGTAGTGGTAAAATAATCGCAACCAACTCCCTGTGCCGCCCATTCGAGGCACACCGGTACGACAAAATGGACTTTTCTAGATTTTGTCGTCAAACATGGTTTCCGTTCTTAAGTTGTTTCATCAATGAAATTTTGGCTTCCAACATGTCATTAAGAGTTCTGTGAATCTGCTCAAATTCGATCTGTTTCTGCTCGATCTCACGTATCTTTTCACGAAAGAGGTCAATGAGTTCCATTCCTTTTGATATCGTAAGCTTATCCACAGTATATTCTTGAAAGAGTTCTGTCATTTCGTCTAGAGAAAAGCCAACGCTCTGCAGCCTCTTAATGATCTTCAAATGTTCGACTGTCTCCTCTGAATAGTCACGATAGTTATTTTTCCCCCTAAGAACATAACGACTGTCTAACAAACCTACCTTCTCATAAAATCGAATGGTAGGGGCTGTCAAGCCTGTTTTTATTGCTAACTCATGGATTTTCAATGTAAATCCCCTCTAAATGATTTGCCTTCAAGTTAACTTCATAGTTTATGATTCCATTGTAACACAGACTACCAAGACAAAATGGAGGGAAATCGAAATGAGGAGTTTTGATTCGTCGAGTAGTGATGTGAACAATTCAACATCAACCCCTGCAACAATGCGCGCGGTCCGTTTACATCAATACGGTGAACCGGCAGAAGTACTGCGCTTGGAACAGGCTGCGATCCCTAGCCCCGGTCTCGGGTGTATCCGTGTGAAAGTGCACGCTTGCGGGCTAAATCCAGCCGACTGGGGAATATGCAAAGGTCTGTTTCCCGGTGATCTGCCTCGCGGCATTGGTCTGGATGTGTCTGGGATTGTGGATGCGGTCGGTGAGGGTGTCAATGATGTCGCGATCGGCGACGCCGTCCTAGGCATCGCCGACTACGCCGGTGCCTTGAGCGGCGGAGCGGCTGAACAAGCAATTCTGGACCATTGGGCACGTATCCCGGAAGGACTCGACTTCGTGCGGGCTGCGGCACTGCCGCTCGCAGTCGCAACATCCTATCGACACATTGAAGTGCTGGGGGTGAAGTCGGATCATACCCTCCTTGTGCACGGAGCCGGAACCATGCTAGGCATTGCCGCCGTCCAAATCGCCCTGATGCGAGGTGCCCGAGTGATCGCTACCGCCGGCGATAGCTACGCCGATCAGCTCCGCGCGATGGGAGCGGAGGTGACCTCGTACGGCGACGGAATGGTTGAGCGCGTAGCCGAGTTGGCCGGACAGCCGGTGGATATGGTTCTGGATACAGCACCGCCGAGTGGAGCACTGCCTGCTCTTATCCAAATCGTCGAAGGTGATCCTCGTCGTGTCTTAACCATTAGCGACTTCACCGCAGCCGCCGAGCTCGGTGTCCGCACCACCTTCACAGAGCTCTCCATGGATGAGGCTCAGAACTACGATGTTCTCGGCGAGTTCGCCCAGTACACAGCGGACGGCAAGTTCACTGTCCCTGTTGCTCGGACTTTCGCGCTCGACGAATGGCGCACAGCACTCGACATCAGCCTGAGTGGGCGCGCCCGCGGCAAGCTGGTCCTGCTGCCTACCGGTAACTAATGTAGTTCGAAATCTGAAATGGAAAATTATTCAATCCACCACAAATCGGAATAGTCTTCTTGGGGAAGCCTGTCTATGGGAAAATAACATGAACAGCCCCGGCCGCAATTGGGCCGGGGCTGTTTGGCTATCCCCAAGTGATGAAGTGGTTCAGACCTTCACCGTCTCGTTTTTGCTGTCAGTTTGCTCACCCGACTCCGATGAATCCGTCGGTTCGCCCTGCCACAGCAGCTGCATTTCCGTGCTGGACTCCAGCAGTTCGGCAAGGCTGCCTTCCGCTTCGATGCGGCCGTCCTTCATCACGATGATATGATCGGCCTGCGCCAGCGCTGCCCGGCGGTGGGACACAGCGATGCAGGTGACGTCGCGCTCCTCAAAGAGACCCTCCCACAACTTCTTCTCCGTTTCGACGTCGAGCGCGCTCGACAGATCATCGAAGATAAACAGGTCCGACTCGGTCATCATCATGCGTGCTGTGGCGGCGCGCTGGATCTGGCCGCCGGACAGCATGACGCCTCTCGGGCCGACGAAGGTATCGAGACCTTTCTCCAGGTCCTCGATATCTTTCTCCATGACGGCCAGCCGGATTGCCCGGGCGAGCGCGTCCGCCTCGGGCGGGCTGCCCTGGACGATGTTCTCCTGCAGCGTGTCGCTGAAGAGCCGCGGAACCTGCGGCGTATAAGCGGACCGCGGCGGAACCAAGAACGCCGCCGGATCGATGTCGCGGCCGTTCCAGCGCACATCACCGCCCGATTTGGGCAGCAGGCCGAGCAGTGTGCGGACGAGGGTCGATTTGCCGGAACCGATCCGTCCGGTGATTACGACGAACTGGCCTCTTGTCACCGCAAAGTTCACATCAGTAATTCCGTTCTCCGAGCCCGGATAGGTGTAGGAAAGGTTCCGGATTTCCAGCGTTTGCAGCCGGTCGTCGGAGCTGCGCTCGACCAACGGCAGCTCTGGCGGCTCGCCGTAAAGGTACGTTTCGCTGAAATCCATGATCCGCTCCTGCTCCCCTGGCCGGAAGAGAACACTCATACGGTCGAGGGACACCTTAAGTCTTTTATGTTGAAAAACCATATATCCGAACAGGGAAATACTGAACGCAATATTGGTCATGTATGAGGTAAACAGGGCGAAATCGCCGACGGTAAACTGTCCGGCCTTCATCGCCGAGGCGCACATGAGCAGGATAATGCCGGTACAAATGCTGAGCACATGCTGATTGAGCGAGCGCATCCACTGCTTGAACAGGTTATCCTTCAGCGCCGCCTGCCGCCGCGATTCATTCAGTTCCACAAAGCGGCGGTGGACATGCTCCTCGGCCTGACCCAGCTTCAGCGCCTGCACCGCGCCGAAAGACTCGGCAATGAAGCTGGTGATGCGCCCGGTGGCTTCGCGGTTCTGCTGGCCGTAGCGTCTCGCCCGGTTGCCGGACAGATTGTTCAGCAGCGTCACCGCAACCAGCGGCAGAATCGCGACCAGAGTGATCTGCCAGTTGATGCGGGCCATGATGACCAGGGAGATGATCGCAAACGCAAACCGTCCCCAGAAGTCGACCCAGGACTCCACGTATTCGACCACTTCATCCACGTCTTCGCGGAACCGGCTCACGGCTTCGCCCGGTGAAGCGGGGAGGTTGCGTCCGGGCCAGCGCATGATGCCTTTCAGCATATTCGTGCGGAGAATCGCCTGGATGTCGTAAATATAGGTGACCCATTTAAAAAAGGCCCAGAAGAAGACGCCGGTCCGGGATATGCGGACGATAGCGATAAAAATGAGCGGGGCGACGAGCCACAAATAGTTATGTGACTGGCCGGTCGCCCTGTCGAAGAACCACTGCATGCCAAGGCCCAGCAGCAGCGGCATGGAATGGAACAGCCCCCACAAGAGGCCGTTCACAATAAACAGCGAGATGTTATACGTAAATAGGCGCTGGATAAACCGGGTTACGGTCATGCCAAGTCCTCCTCTCGTCCGGTAATCAGCAGCTGGGCGTAGTGTGAGGTTGGTTCTTTCGCCAATACCTCCCGTTCCCCGAATTCAAGAATCCGGCCGTCGCCCAGCACCATAATGTGGTCGACCTGCTCCAGCGTGGAGAGCCGGTGTGCGATCACGATGCCCGTACAGTTCTGCATGAGCTGATCCACGGCAGACTGCAGCATCGCTTCGGTAGCGGCATCCAGCCGGGACGACGGCTCATCCAGAATCACCAGGCTCGGCTGGGTCAGAAAGACCCGTGTCAGGGCGAAAAGCTGCGCTTCCCCGGCGGACAGCGAGGCGCCGCCGGCCTTCAGGTGCGTATCCAGACCTTCCGGCTGCGAGTCGATCCATTGCTTGAGTCCGAGCCTTTCGGTCGTGCCCAGAATATAGTCGTCCGATATGCTGCCGTCAAACAGCGTCAAATTGTCCCGGAGCGTGCCGTCAAACAGCTGCACGTCCTGCGTGACCATGCCGACCCGGCGGTACAGCGCTTCGAGCTTCAGGTCGCGGATGTCTACGCCCCCTACCCGGACGGTGCCGCTGTTGATATTGTACAGGCGCAGCAGGACCCGGCTGAGGCTCGACTTACCGCTTCCGGTACGTCCGATGATGCCCAGACGCTTGCCGGGCCGGACGGTGAACGTAATATCGTGGAGTACCGGCTTATCCGGGTTATAGCTGAAATGGACATGGTCGAATTCCAGACCAAGCGCTCCGTCAGGCAGCGCCGTTTGTGACCCTTCCATGATCTCGGTGCGGCTCGCCAGCAGCTCCTGGGAGCGCAGCATGCCGGATTTGGCCTTTTGGAATTCCTGAACCTGATCCCCGAGCTGCTCGATCGGATCGTTCAGCATTTGGGTGTATTGATAGATCAGGAATAGCGTGCCGAGCGATATTTGGTCGGTCAGAAAATAATGAACACCGAGCATCAGCACCGCCGTCACGGCGATGGCGAACAGCACGACCGTTGTATTCCAGGGAATGACGCGCAGCATCCAGGCTTTGCGACCTTTGAGGAACACATTTCGCATAGAGCGGTAGAAGCGGTTCATGACGTACGGCACGTTGCCGTTCGCCTGAACGTCCTCAATGCCGGCGATCCGTTCCTCGATCAGGCCGAACAGGGCCGCGCTGGCACCGCGTTCATCTTTGGAGGAAGTGACGCCCAGATTGCGGATGAACACCATGGCCCCAATAGATGCCAAAGTGAACAGGGTCATGACCGAGGCAATCGGCCAATTGATCGTAAACATATAGCCGAGAATGCCGGCAAGAAGCACGAAGCTGCCAATGACTTTAATGATAAACATGGCGAAAAAGTTCGACATGTTGGTGACGTCCCCGTCGATCCGCTCAATCATTTCGCCCGGCGTTTTCAAGTTGTGAAACCGCATGTCGAGCCGCAGGCAGTGCTTCAGCAGGTCGCCGCGCAGCTGGTTGGTGGCGCGCCAGGACACGTCGTTGCCGAGATAGCTGATCGCCACGGTCAGGACCTGGTTCAGCACGGCAAAAACCAGGTAAATCCCTGCCAGCACGAATAGGCTCGAGACGATGCCGTTCGCGGCGGCCGTGTCGATAAAGCGCTGCACGATCTGCGGATTAACCAGCTGCGCCCCGGTCGAGGCGAGCAGCAGAATAAGCAGCAGGAGCAGCCGCCCCCGGACCGGCTTCAAATACTTCAGCAGCCAGGACATCGACGGCTTTGCGGATTGTTGCATGGTAAAACCCCCCAATTCCAAACGAAACCTTATGTATGGTGGCTTGCTTTCGCCCGGCTTTCATAATTGACCGGATGCAAATAATATCCATCATACAATAATTTGGAAGCGATTCAAGATAAAGTTTGACTAAATCCAAACTTTATCGGCCCTGCCCGCTACTGTGCAGCACTTCGCATGCGGATCATGCTTCCGATCCCTGTTATTCCCGGATTTCCATGGAACGGGTAGAAGGTTGAAATCCGGGAATAAAGGGGACCACTTCGTTTCTCCAGCACGATTCCGCCTGCTCCGTTGAAGCCAGCTCACAAACCAAACAAGGGAATAAAAGCTGGCTTAATCAAAAGAGGGGGGTAAGGGGATATTTCGGGGCATGATCCGCATGCGGAGCCCCTCCAGTTCATATTGAGTTCACATTACAGGTTTAATCTTAGTACCGTTCACAAGCTCGGCACTGCTTGTTGCAGGCCTGGCCGGTGACCCAGAATCAAGGGAGGTATGAAGATGGAACCCATCATTCGCGTAGAACAATTGCGAAAACAATATAAAAACAGCAAACGTCCGGCCGTGGACGGGATCAGTTTCGAGGTGGGGAGGGGCGAATTTTTCGCCTTCCTGGGCCCGAACGGAGCGGGGAAAACGACTACGATTTCGATCCTGACCACTACGCTGTCCAAAACCGAAGGCACGGTTATGATCGCCGGCTATGACGTGGAGAAGGAAGCGGCGAAGGTGCGCCGGAATGTCGGCATTATTTTTCAAAACCCGAGCCTGGACCTCGATTTGACGGCGGAAGAGAACATCCGCCTCCATGTCAGCATCTATGGCGTTTATGCCTACCGGCCGTTCTACAGCATGATGCCGAAGGAATACAAGCAGCGGATCGAGGAGCTGGCCGCCATCGTCGGCATTCACGACAATTTGTTCAAGAAGGTCAAAGGCTTCTCCGGCGGGATGAAGCGCAAGTTGGAAATCATGCGCAGCTTGATGCACAAGCCGCAAATTTTATTTTTGGATGAGCCGACGCAGGGGCTGGACGCCTCTGCCCGCCAATCGCTGTGGGCCTATCTGCAGAAGATCCGCAAGGAGGAAAACATTACGATTTTCCTGACGACACACTATTTGGAAGAAGCGGAGGAAGCCGACCGGGTATGCATGATCACACACGGCAAAGTGGCGGTGCTCGGAACGCCGGAAGAGATCAAGCACAAGCTGCTGGGTGACAAAAGTATGCTGATCGATGCAGGCGACCGGAAGGCGCTGCGGGCGGAGCTGGAGGAGCTTCAGGTTTCTTTTACCGAAGAGGAGCAGTGCTTCCGGGTCCGTTTTCAGGATAAAACGCCGCAGTCCCTCGTAGCCCGTCTGCAAACGCCATTAAGCCGGATGGAAGTGCACCAGCAGACGCTTGAGGAAGCCTATCTGAGCCTGGTGCAGCAGAGTCAGAACGACGAATCGAGAAAGGGGGCGGTCTAAATGCTCATGACCAAAGCGCAAAAGGAAAGCAACGCGGTCGTGGCGATCGCCGCACGGGAAATTACGAAGGGAATCAAAAATCCGGTGCTGATGATCGTGAGCATCGTCTTTCCGATCATTTTCATCGGCATCTTCGGTGGAAGCCTGTCGCAGAACATGGCCGGCAATCTCGGTTACAATTATTTGCAGTTCATGATGATCGGCATGATCGTGAACAGCGTGTTCACGGGCCTTATCACGGGGATGAGCTCCCTGATCGAGGAAAGGAACCAGAATTTGACGCAGGAGCTGTATGTGTCCCCGATCTCCAGGTATTCCATTATCCTCGGTAAAATGATCGGTTCCAGCTTCACCAGCATCGTGGGGCTGATCGGCATTCTGATCGTCGCGCTTCTGATGCAAATTCCATTAGGCGGCATGCATATTGTATGGCTGTTTCTCATTACGCCGCTGTTCTGCCTGATCGGCGGATCGTTGGGTATTTTCTTCATCGGGTTTGTCCAAGACAGTAAGACGGCGGATATCGGTTCGATGCTGCTCGTCATGCCGCAGATGTTCCTGTCGGGAGCGATGATTCCGATCCAGCATTCCACCGGCATTCTCGGCTTTCTAGCCCATATTATGCCGATGACGTACTGCATCGATTTGGCCCGGGCGGTGTTTTATTCCGGGACGCCGGTCTACTCGCAGATCGTGCTGTACCATCCGGTGACGGATCTGCTCGTGATGGCCGGATTCTTCCTGGTCTTCACGATCGTGGGCACATTGATGTTTACGAGATCGGAACGGAATCGGTAAAATGCAGGTAGGACGAAAATGGCCCCTCCGATTGGGGCATGGATGTACGGAACGCATAACCGTGAATGTTCGCGTTTATTTCATATCTATTATAGAAAGGAGTGGGGCGACTTGGCTCATATACTGGTTGTCGACGACGATCCTCATATCCGCGAGCTCGTCAGCCATCTGCTGAAGAATGAGGGCTATACGATAGCAGAGGCTTCGAACGGAAATGAAGCCTTGGAGGCAATGGAGTCGTTCAAGGCCGATCTGGTCATCCTCGATATTATGATGCCGGGCATGGACGGCTGGGAGCTGTGCCGTGAGCTGGATGCGGCCTATGACATTCCGCTGCTGATGCTGACGGCCAAAGGTGAGACTTCGCAAAAGGTCAAAGGGTTTGAGCTCGGGACCGACGACTATCTCGTCAAACCGTTTGACCCGCTCGAGCTGACTGTCCGGGTGAAGGCGCTCCTCAAACGTTATAAAATATCGGCCTCGCAGGAAATTCAGTTTGGCGACGTGCGTCTGAACCGCAAAACGTACGAATGCTACGCAGGATCGGCTGCGCTGACGCTCCCGCTGAAGGAATTTGAGCTGCTGTTTTTGCTTGGCAGCTACCCGGGCAAGACGTTTTCCCGGGATCAAATCATTGAACATATTTGGGGCTATGACTATGAAGGTGACGAACGGACCGTCGATGTGCATATCAAGCGGCTGCGGGAACGGTTTGCCGACCAGCAGGACCGCTTTCAGATCCGCACGATCCGCGGCCTCGGCTACCGGCTTGAGGTGCTGTCATGAAGGATAGGGAGCAGGGGCCGGTACCGGTTGATGCGTTCCAGGCTGACGGTACCGATGCCCGTTCCGGGAACCTGGAGCGAAGCGGGCCGGATCGTTACAGCGCACAGCGGGAACGGATTCAGCGCCGCCGTCTGGATCGGGAGCAGAACGAAACGTGGCTGCGCATGAATCACGCGAGGGGGACGAAGCCGGAGGACCGGCAGGAGGCTCGCCGGCTCAAGAGGGAAGAGCGGAGAAGAAAGCGGAAGGAAATTGCGAAGCGGAGAGAGGATAAGATTCGGGGCATGGACGGTGAGCCGCTGAACTTTTGGCTGCGCGTCCGGATCATCTTTTTCATGATCCTTTTGCTGTCAGCGCTCGTCGTCTGCTGGACTGCGGCGTTCTATATAACTCACGGCCTTCGCTGGCACATATCCCCGCTCTTGCGGCAGCTGCTGAATTCCGTGCTGGGATTCTTCATTTTCGGCGTTTCCATCTCGATTATTTCGCGGTTTGCGAAGCGGAGACAGTCGGAGTTTTACCAATTGGTCATCGATGCGCTGAAGCGGATCTCCAAAGGCGACTTCAAAGTGGAAATTCCGGTGTTCGGAGAAAACGGCCACTGGGGCGGGATTGTGAAGGGGATCAACAACATGGCCGCCGACCTGAACAACCTGGAGCATATGCGCCAGGAGTTTATATCGAACGTGTCCCACGAGATTCAATCCCCGCTGACTTCGATCAGCGGCTTTGCCCGCGTCCTGCGCGAGGAGAACCTGAGCCCCGGCCAGCGGGACCATTACTTGAACATCATTGAGGAGGAGAGCGTACGGCTCTCCCGGCTGTCGGAGAACATGCTGCGCCTGGCGTCGCTGGATTCCGACAAGCATCCGTTTCACGCTGAACCGGTCCGGCTGGACAAACAGCTGCAGATGCTCGTTCTCGCCTGTGAGCCCCAGTGGCAGGGCAAGGACCTCGATATGTCTGTAGAGTTTGAACCCGTGACGATCGAGGCGGATCGGGATTTGCTCAGCCAGGTCTGGGTGAATCTGCTCCACAATGCGATTAAGTTTACGCCGGAGGGCGGAACGGTCCAGGTTTTTCTCGAGGAAAGCGGGCAGGAAGCCGTCGTGCGCGTCAGGGACTCGGGCATTGGCATTTCGGCCGAGGACCTCGAGCATATTTTTGAAAGATTCTATAAAGCGGATAAATCAAGAACCCGCTCCGGCGGGGGAAGCGGGCTGGGACTATCGATTATACAGAAAATCGTGCAGATGCACGGCGGCAGCGTCTCGGTCCAAAGCGCTCCGGGAGAAGGCACGGAGATGACGGTCCGGCTGCCTAAGACAGCAGACCGAGCTGCCGGGCCGTAACGAGCGCCTGGGTTCGCGAGGATACGCCGAGCTTTTCGTACAGGCGGGATAAGTAGACCTTAATGGTCCCTTCCGACAGAGCCAGCTCGGCGGCCATCTCCTTATTGCTCGCCCCTTGGCCGATCAGCCGGAGCAGCTCGGATTCGCTGCGGCTCAGCGGCTCGGCCGAGGCCGCCGGAGCTGCAGCCGCAGCCGCCGTCTCCTGCATGGCCACGGGGAATAGCCTCAGAAGCGTACGGACATAATCCCCGGATACTTCCCCCGGGAGCCCGGCCCCAACGTCCTCATGGCTTCCACCGGACTCTCCGCGAATGACGGCCGCCTCATACCGGCCAAGCAGCGACATCATCGGCTTGCCCTCATCCACAAAACTCCGGATATACCCGCTGCGTTCTCCCAGGAACAGGGCGGTATGGAGGTGGCGGAGGGCGGCCGTTTTTTGCCCCAGCTGTTCCTTCAGCAGCGCCTGCAGGGTATGGTTCTCCACGATGCCGGAAACGAGCTGCTCGCGCTCCGATTGGGGCAGCAGGTGCTCCAGAATCCGCAGCGCCTCGTTCTCCTTCCGCTGCTTGCCAAGCAGGCGCACAAGCGTCATCATTTCATACTCCCGCTGAAAAGTCGGCTTGTCCTTGGCGGTCAGCCCCAGCCGGGCCATCAGCTTCCTGGCGGCCGGCATTTGTCCGTCTGCAAGATGCATGCGGACTTTGAATGCCGTCAGCAGATGGACCCAGGGCGTGCCCCAGCCGGCAGAAGATGAGAGCGGGGCATCCAGCACTTCGTCGATGACGTCATGCGCCAGAGCGGTCCGGTCGTCCGCAATGAGCAGACGGGCCTTCATGAGCAGCATGGGAACGAGCAGTCCCGGTACGTTTAATTTTTCGGTCAAAGCTGTCATCTCCTGGAGCATCTGGCGGCACTCGCCGAGACGGTTCCATTCATAATATCCTTCAACGAGCGACTGCTTTACATAGAGATGAATGAGCGACCCCTGCCAGCCATGGGCGGCGAGCACACCCATAAACAGCGTGCCGATTTTTTCCGTGTCCGCCGACAGAACTCCTTTTAGCCCCAGAGCGGTCCGTCTCACAAGAGGCTCTGTTTTGTTGTAGTTAAACATATAATAAGTCGGGTCAGCCGGGAGGATATCGTCCAGCATGGTCCCGATGAAGGCAAACCAATTCGTGAAGTCTCCGCTGGCGAACATCAGATTGGAACGGACGAACAGGATGCCGCTCTGCAGCTGCTTCAGCCGTTCCGATTCCTTCAGCATCCGGGTCGACGCCTCCAGTGATCCGAGTCTGGTTTCAGCCTGGCCGAAGTGCCCGGTGAGCACCAGTACGAACGCGTACAGGAGCGACAGCTCCATAGACAGCTCATAGGATGGCGGGAAGCCCTCGAACCAGCGCAGCAGGACGGAAACTTCACCGCGCTCCAGCACGGCTGGAATATGCTGCTCGAGCAGGCGGCCCGCCTCGGCGTAATCACCGGCAGCCATGGCGTGGTCTACGGCTTCGTCCAGCAATCCGCGGGACGCAAAGCCCCGGCTTGCCAGCCGGTTCAGCCGCAACCACTCATCGGGCTGATGCCGCTTGAGGTGTTCCCGGACAAATCCGGCGAATAAATGATGGTAGCGGAACCATTTATGCTTCAGGTCCAGCGGGATGAGAAATAAATTGAACCGGCGGGCCGCGTCAAGCTTGTCCCCGCTGGCAGGGTCGCCCGTGAGCAGGCTGCATATGCCTGCATCCATCCGGTCGAGAACGGCCGTCGTCAGCACGAACGATCTCAAGTCGGCAGGAAGCTGCGCAAGTACCTCCTGAAAAAGGTAATCGGCCACATCCCGGTGGTCTCCATAGAACCCTTCGATCCATCGGTCCACGTCTTCCGCCGCTCTTAAAGAGAGCGAGGCCAGCTGCAGACCGGCTGCCCATCCCTCGGTCCGTTCCGCAATCCGGTCGATCTGCCGCGGGGTCAGCCGCATGATGCCGGACTTGTGGTAGAACTGCTCGGACTCGTCCCGGGTAAACTGGAGCCTGTCGGCGTCAACGACGATGCATTCCCGCTTGGAGAGCCATTTGGATGCAGGAAAAGGTACTTCCTTGCGGCTCGCGACCGTCACATGAAGGGTGGGGGGCATATAGTCGATCAGGTAAGACAAGCCGTTATGGATGCGGTCATCCTCTATCCAATGATAATCGTCCAATATGAGCTTTACAGGCTCGGACAGTCCATAAAGTTCATTCATTAACGCATCCAGGAAGGCGTCTGCCGACAGGGAAGGCAGGGCATCGGCCAGTTCCAGCATTCGCAGGGCTGCCGGGGCCGGCAGGATTTCCGCCAATGCAAACGCCGCATAGCGCCAGAACCGGACCGGATCGTTGTCACGGCCGTCCAGCGCCAGCCAGGCGCAGTTGACGCCTTCGCTTTGGGCCCACTGCGTCAACAGGGTGGTTTTGCCTGAACCGGCAGGGGCGTAAATCAAAGTGAGTCTGCCATGAACTCCACCCGACAGAGATTGAAGCAGGCGTTCCCTCTCGACCAAGCCATCCTTCGGAAAGGGCAGGGTGATTTTTGTTTTTAAGATGATTGCATCGGTCCGCGTGATCATTGTATCCTCCAAATTTCCGACAAAATGGATGCCTTTTCCGTACTTTTTCTCTCATTATATAAAAAAACGGCCGATCCGTTAACTTTCGTTAATCGCCAAAGGCCTGTTCTTCGGTTAAAATATGCGCAGATCGGAACGTGAGACGATGAGCCGGTCACCCCAATTAACCAAACAACGCCATTCTCCCCACGCAAGGTCCCTGCTACTGGGTCCTAGATCCCCCTCCCCCACAACTCTGCCGCGAAGCTCCCCGGAAACCGGAAACGGTCCCCCTGCCGGATTCCGGCGTTATGCAAAAACAGCCAATCAGAGCATGCTCTGCATTGGCTGTTTTTGGTTAGGGAAGATGAATGGATTTGATATGATCCGTGTGAAGAAGGATGGTTTGGCCTCCCGCCTCGATCAGCTCTATAATATGACTGTCTACTTTTTTGAGGAGCCCGGCTTTGAGGGGAGATTCACCCAAATCGAACACGACCAGACCATTCTGGAATTTTTCAAGCTGCTGTTCCAAGTTCCGCGATAGGGCCGGTGTTCCTGGCTGCACGGGAAAATGCGAATCGCTCAAATCATAGGGGGTCATATTCGGAGGGTACGGAGACAAATATTTTACATGGTGCAGCGGGATATAGATGGTATGGTGAACAGGGGAGTAGAAAAGGAAATAATCATTCATAATGCTGGTTACATACCCATGAATCGAGCTGGCACCGCCAAGATGGATTTCCGTAAATATGCCTCTTGCATTCATCAGCATCTTGCGAAAAGAAATATGGGCATGGTCAAGAACGGGCTCTTTGTTGGCTTGAGACGAATCCTCGGCCTCCTCCATGATCTTCATGTGCTGAAGATGGTGTACCGGCGTGTAAATATATTTGTTTTCCGAGTAGAGGACCAAAATATCACTGCCGACATCAATGAGTTCACCGATGATCGGGATTTTATAGCCCGAGATCTTTAATTCTATTGTTTTTCCAAGTAGAGAACGGATGGACTCCATAGCTTGCCTCCTTTCATATGACATATTGAGTCCAGAGATAAAGGCTGGCGAGGCTGACGATTAGACCGACAGGTATCACAATGAACGTAACGCGCATATACTGCTTCCATGTGATATGAATTTTGCTGCTTCTTAACATGAACATCCATATCAAGGTAGCGAGGGTTCCGACGGGCGTCAACAGCGAACCGATGTCGCTTCCGATAATCGTTGCCATATAAGCGAGATGGACATGCTGCGGATCAAGTCCCATGCCGAGCACCGCTAAGGTTCCGATCATGACGGACGGCAGGTTATTCACGATATTGGACAACAGGGTCAGCAACAGTCCGAATGCGGCGATCAGGCTAGCTTCACCCATGCCGGCAAATGGTTGTAATCCGTTGATTAAAGCAGCGGTTAACCCGGCGTTATCCAGGCTTTTGACGATAATATAGATGCTGAAGGCGAACAGCAGGATATGCCAAGGCGTCTTCGTGACGATGTCCTTGATCCCTGTTTTGGTCCGATACCAGCGGACGAAGACGATGAGGGCAGCCCCGGTGATTGCGACATACTCGAGCGGTATACCCAAGCTTGCTGCTAGAAAGAAACCTGCCCGGAAGAGGACTACGATGCAGATGCTGACACGAAACAGCCACCAGTCGATTTGGGTTCTGGATTCGGTTGGCTGTTGAAGCGGGTGTATGTTAACTAATGAAAAATCACGGGCGGGGTTACGGGAGATGGTAACGGGTATCTGTTTGCGGAAATAAAGGTAGAGCAGCATGGCGATCGTTGCGATCCCGATCATGGAGGGGACGAACATAATTAGGGTATAGCTGTTCAGGTCCAGGCCTACGATATTAAGCGCGATGAGATTCGCGAGGTTGCTCACGCCGATCGGTGCGCTGGATGCCGTTGCGATGAGTGCGCCGGAAAGGAGGTACGGTATTTTTTGATGCGGCTTTAATTTCAGCATCGAGCAGATTTGAATAATGATGGGCGTTGTGATCAGGATACTGCCATCGTTATTAAAGAAAATCGTCATTAGGAAGCAGAGCAGGATCACGTACCAGAACAGTTTCCGGCCGGAACCGTTTACCCGTTCAATCAGGTTAAGAGCAACCCAGCGAAAAACACCGACGCTGTCCAGCACAAGGGACATCACGATTGTAGACAGAATCGTCACAGCGGCTCCGGAAACGATGTTGAAGATGGTGATCAGGTCCGTTAAAGGGACGACCCCGGCGGCGAGCAGAATAAATGCTCCGGCAGTGGTTGAAATGGATTCGTTGATTCCGCGGGGACGCCACATCAAGAAAATGACGGTGATGGCAAATACGCCGACTGTTAGCCACATTTGGTAGTCAGACATTTACTTTGACTCACCTCCCAGGGGGAGAACACTGGATACTGGCTGAATGACTGGATCTGCGGTCCGTGTAGCTTTTCCTGGACGAATCATCCAGTACAACGGGATTCCGGCAAGTAAAACTGCAATAAATACATACATGGTTTATTCCCCCCTTTGTGGATTGGATTCAACGCGAAGGGTCTATTTGGTTGATTGCAGTCATGGCTTATTTACCGATTTTGCGCTTGCGTACCGTACGTTTAATCGTTTTGGTCTTTCTCCAGGATCTGTTAGCCCATTCCATGGCCCCTCTTGTCAGATTGCCTTTGGTATGGTTGCCGCGGGTTTTGTTGCCACGGGTTTGATGGCCACGAGTTTGATTGCCACGAGTTTGGTTGCCGCGGGTTTGATTACCACGAGTTTGGTTGCCACGAGTTTGGTTGCCGCGGGTTTGATTACCACGAGTTTGGTTGCCGCGAGTTTTGTTACCTCTAGTTTGATTGCCCCGGGTTTGGTTGCCTTTGGTTTGGTTACCTTTGGTTTGGTTACCTTTGCTTTGGTTGCCTTTGCTTTGGTTGCCTCCAGACTGATTGCCTTTAGATTGGTTTTTGTTACCGCCGCTCTTGTTCTTGTTTCCTCCACTGGTGTTCGAGCCGATGACCATAACGGATTTTACATGGAATATCGGAATACTGATGACTTCATCTTTTTTGGCTACCACCGTCAATGTGGATTGGTTCACATCCGCAACCACACCTTCGACTTTTTCAGGGCCGCCGCGGTTGATCTGTACGCGTTGGTAGCGGAGCGCGTGCAGCAATCCAGCGAAGTTTCCTGCCATAATCGGGTTCACCGTCATGGCTTTTGCCCCTCCGGATTTGCCTGTGCTGCTGATGCTTTTGATATGGGTGCTGTTGACATAGACGATGCCTTCTTTCGTCGCAACGGCCAGGTAACCGTTTTGT
The DNA here is from genome assembly GCF_002224835.1 of Paenibacillus sp. SSG-1. Taxonomy (NCBI): domain Bacteria; kingdom Bacillati; phylum Bacillota; class Bacilli; order Caryophanales; family Paenibacillaceae; genus Paenibacillus; species Paenibacillus sp. SSG-1. Next base: position 6,037,781 of record NZ_MBRK01000001.1, on the reverse strand, counting down.
ATCCCCACCAGAACACCTACGATCGAGTCCGGCCCGCCGCGATTGATTTTCACCTCGCTCCCAATGGAGTTCATTGTGTTAAGACCTGCTAACGACATACCAATTACCCCTTCCAAGATAGTTTGGATAGTCTCATGAAGGGCTTTATTTGTCCTTCGAGTCTATCTGTAATCTATTTATATGTGTCTTGCAAAAAAGGGGACTAGCCGAAAATACTAGATTATCCAAAATCAAACCGGAGTCTATCTTTCTATGTCTGCCGAATAGTTTTTACACTAGAAAGGCGTCAGCCCTTACGTGAACTGCCGGCGCCGCATAGGTTGAACAAAGCCTAAATAGGGCAAATGATCACGCCGTGTTCAGCCCCAGTGGGCCGGGCAGGCTGTAGATCAGGCGATTCAATCTAGAAGGGCGGTTACGGCATGGGTCTGCCTGTATACCGGATCGAGTTAAAGGATTCGGCGATGAAAAAGCTGGAGAGCAACATATGGTCCGATTCGTTTGTCAGTGGAACGATGAGTATGGATGGCCGGAGGACTCCGATTCGCATTCGTTACCGCGGGGGCCATACCCGTGAATATCCGAAAAAATCCTATGAGGTTCGGACGGCCAAGGCGACGTACCACTTTAACGCGGAGCACGATGATCCGTCCCTGATGAGAAACGCCCTTTCATTTCATTATTTTAATGTGCTTGGCGTCCCCAGCCCCTCAACGAAACACTGTGTGCTTTATATAAATGGAAAGAAGGAAGGGGTGTATTTAAGAATTGAGGCGGTGAAGTCCGCTTTTTTCCGCAAAAGGGGGCTCCATGCACGAAGCATCATCTATGCGGTCAATGATAATGCTGACTTTGCAATGCCGGAAAAAAATGCGAAGTCCAGCAAATTGCTGTCAGGATACGCCTTCATTAAAGGCGGCGAAACGGACAGGAACCGCCTCAGCGACTTCATCCGCAGCATTAACCGAAAAAAAGGGACCGAGCTAAGCGATTATCTTCGGCAGCGACTGGATATGGACAATTACTTGCGCTGGTTATGCGGAGCTGTGCTGACCGGAAATTACGACGGGTTCCTCCAGAACTATACGATATTCGAATACGGCAAACGCAGTAAGTATGGAATGATCCCTTGGGATTATGAGGGTACATGGGGCAGAAACTGCTATGGTAAAGCTGTAAACTCCGACCTGGTCAGGATTAAGGGATACAACGTGCTGACTGGAAAAGTGCTGGCCTACAAGACGAACAGACAGAAGTATAAGCGAATCCTTGAGCGGGCGCTGGAATCCACCTTTACCGTATCCCGCCTGATGCCTGTGGTCAGGAAAATGCACAGCGCCATTGCTCAGGATATCTATGATGACCCTAAATATAAGTGGGATGTCGGTATCTTTGATACGGAACCGGATGTCATCAGGGAATATATTGAAGACCGGCGCCGGGATATCAAGAATGAAATGGAGCAACTTTGAGCGAGCCGTGGCTCCCCCGGCTACATAACACAAGCCCTGGCACGCTTACACGTACCAGGGCTTGCTTCCCAGGGATTTGACCCCGCTTCAGATCATTTTCTGATGTAAATGATTTAAATAGCGCCAGCGCGTGATCCAATAATAAACGACCTGGATCGCCAGGAACGTGGCGAAGATGGCCAGCGTATGCGAAGCGACGGAGAAGTCGACCAGCTGCTGCAGGGCCAGAAAGGCGACGCTGCTGTGGATAACCGCCACCAGCATTGGCAGGAAGAACATCAGCAGCAGCTGCCTCGAGACGGTTCGCCCCAATTCCCTCCGGCTTAATCCCACCTTGGAGATCATCCGGTACTGCTCTTCGTCCCGGGCCAGGTCGGCATAAAGCCGGAAGTAGATGAAGCTCGCAGCAAAGGTGAAGAACACGATCCCGACGAGCCCGCTGACGATCAGCAGCAGGCCGTTTAACTGCCGGGACTCGACCCAGTCGATGACGAGCGCCTGGAAGTTGTAATTCATATTTCCCGACTCATCGACGTCATTATTAATGGTGTCGCGGAGCTCCTGCGCGATGCGCAGCGTGTGGTGCCAGTCCGGAACGACAAACTGCACAGAGACGAGCTTGAGCAGATTGCCGGCGTTCATCTTCGCATAGTCTGCGTCGGACACGACATACACGTTGGTGGTATTGGGTACGACGATATGAGGCAGCGCTTTGAGCAGATGCAGGGTCATTTCCGAGCCTTCCTTCGTCAGGGTCAGGCGGTCCTGGGTTAATCCGTCCAGCTTGAACTCGCTGGTTTGCGTGACCGTCGAGGGCGTGGCGAACGCTTCCCCTTCACGAAGCGTCTCCTGCTCGTAACCGAGGGCCTGCGCCAGTCGGTTGTAATCGTCCAGCTTGATCAGCATGAACCCGTTATCCGAATAAGTCGGGATATAAGATACTTTGCGGTAGTCAAAACCCTCCCTCCGCAGTGTATCTTCAATCAGGCGGACATGCTTCTGCTCAAACGAATTTTTATGGTCCGAATCATTATATGAATCATACGTGAACGCATACGGGTTCTTCATCGAAGCGAGCCCGGGGTCGCCAATGGCCAGCGCGGTTCCGATCCCGGTAAAAGCGGTAGCGGAAATGACCGCAACCATGAAGAACATCACGGCGTTGTCCCGCAACCGGTAAATCAGTTCGGAAATCGTCAGCAGGTTTGTCCGCTTGAGGAAGATGCGGGGCCGCTTCTTCATCGCTCTCATCACGTACACGCTGAGCTGGGTGAACAGGAAGTACGTGCCGACGATGACCAGCACCACGCCGCCGAGCAGCAGCAGGAATGAGAACATCCGGCGCAGCACGAACAGGAACACGCAGGCGTAGCCGAGTATGATCAGCAGCGCCGACAGAACGGACAGCAGGACCGATGCTTTCGGCTCAGGCTTGGGCTTATCCTCCGCTTTGATCAGCTCGATGAGCGTGCCCTTCCGGGTCATCACCGACGTGAAGGAAGCGACCAGCAGAAACAGAAGCAGGTACGCCCCGGCCGTCAGCAGGACCGCTTTTCCCGGCAGGTAAAAGGGCAGCCCGTCGACGATCGCCAGCATCGAGGCGGAGATGAGCAGGATCAGCTTCGAGAACACAGCCCCGACGATGATCCCGGCGATAATAGCTGCAACACCGATTGCGATATTTTCAATAAAAAGCATCCGGTTCAGCTGTTTGCGTGACATGCCTAGCAGGAGCAGAATGCCGAATTCCTTTTTGCGCAGCTTGATAAACGAAGATGCTGAATACAGCAGGAAAAAGAACGAGAAAATGAACACGATACATTGGGATACCCGCAGCCCCATCGTGCCGAGCATGCTCAGCGTTCCGCTGGAGGACACGATGTTTCCCTTCAGATCGGGATGAAAGAGCAGCAGGGCATAGATGAAGAAAATCATGACCGAAAAGGCGCTGCTCAGAAAATGGGCGACGTACGCGCGCTTGTTCCGGAAGACGTTATTAAAGGCGAACTGGCGAAAATTCATGTCCGTTCCCTCCCAGCAGCGACAGCACGTTGATGATCTTTTGGTAGAACGCCGCGCGGTTATCCCCGTCATGGATTTCGTTGTACAGCTGGCCGTCTTTGATAAAAATAACGCGGTGACAGTAGCTCGCCGCCACCGGATCGTGGGTGACGAGCAGCATCGTGGCCCCGTCCTCCTGATTGCGCTTCTCGAGAATTTCCATCACGTCGCGCGCTGCCTTGGAGTCCAAGTTGCCTGTCGGCTCGTCGGCCAGCAGCAGCTTGGGCCGGTGGATTAGCGCCCGCGCGATCGCGGTTCGCTGCGCCTGCCCTCCGGATATCTCGTAGGTTCGCTTATCCAGGATCGGGGTAATGCCAAGTTTCTCAGCTAGAGCGGCGACCCGTTCGTTCATTTCCTGCACGCCGACGCCATCCAGCGTTAACGGCAGTATAATGTTCTCCTTCACCGTCAGCGTATGAAGCAGATTGAACGACTGAAAGACGAAGCCCAGCTCCCGGCGGCGGAACAGTGCCAGCTGATCCTGGGACAGGCGGTACGGATCCTCTCCGCCGATGCGGATTTCGCCCGAGGTCGGGCGGTCGATGGTCGACACGATGTTCAGCAGGGTCGTTTTTCCGCTCCCGGACGGCCCCATAATGCCGACAAACTCGCCTTCCTGAATCGTTAAATCGATATTGGACAGAGCCTCGTAGGAAACCATGCCTTTATAAATTTTGCCTATATTTTTGGCGGATAAAATGTCCGTCATCCGAAGCACTCCTTCTCTTCAACCCGGACACCTGCTCGCGCGCGGGAGAGCGGCGGAACCGGCGGTCCGTTCAATTTTAGGGTCCCCGCAAGATCAGTGATGGCGCATCGATGTAAAGGGATGCTTTGCGGGGTTCATCTAGGTCCAGTGTAAGCGATGGAGCCCAAATCTCCTATGGATGGACCTTTCAGCAATCTTACACGGATGTAAGCTTGCGTCACCGCCTGCAGGCTTGTCTTGTCCGGACGCGCGGCAAAAAGGCGCCGGAATCAGCGATTCCGCACCTGTACCTGCGAGCGCTCAAAATGGAGACGGACCGCCGTCCCTTCCCCGGGCGCCGATTCGATGCGAATGCCGTGGCCCAGCTTGTCCACGACCTCTTTTACGAGATACAGCCCCATACCCGTAGATTCCTTGAACCTGCGGCCGTTCTCGCCCGTGTAGAAGGGACGGAAGACCCGCCCGAGGTCCGCCTTCGGAATGCCGACGCCCCGGTCCCGGATTTCCAGGGTCAAGGAACGGTCGTCTTCAGTCCTGGCGGAAACCGTAATTTTGCTGCCGGTGCCGGCGGCATATTTGATGGCGTTGGACAACAGCTGCTCGAGCATGAACCGCATCCATTTGGCATCGGTTTGCACCATAACCCCGTCGTCCACCTGAACTTCCGGATACACATGATTGCGGATAAAATACCGCTTGAGCTCATGCACCGTTTCGTTTACGGCCTGCCTGAGCCCTACGGGCTCCACGCTGAAGTCCTGCTCGAAGGTTTCGAGACGGGACACGTACAGCACCATCTCCAGGCCGCGCCGGATGCGGTCGGTTTCCTCCGATATGCTGAGCAGACGCTCATCGTCTTCACCCTGCGTAATCATCTCGATGACGGATACCGGCGTCTTCATCTGATGCACCCACTGGTTCATGAAGGTCAGGTGCTCCTGCTGCTTGCGTTCCCAGGTCTGAAGCAGGTTCTGGTAATGCCGGTACTGCGTCTCCAGCAGATGGTTGAAGGCTTGGGACACTGGTGCGGTACCGCCTGCGGCGATCGACTCGTTTAAGGCTTCGAATGGACGGGATAAGCGCATGTACAGCAGCCGCTGGCTGAAGAAACGAAAGATGAGATATCCGGCAAAAATAAACAGGCCGAGAAAAATGCCATAGAGCGCCGTGAGCGGATGGTCGTATCCGTCAAACCAGAACACAGCCACAACGGCCAGCAGTTCCAGCATCGTGAAGATCAGCAGCGGAATATGATCGCGAATGAAGAGCTTCAACGTCATGCCTCATCCTTCCATGCCATATTGAGACGGTAGCCCGAGCCGCGCACCGTTTCCAGCGCCTCCCCGATGCCCAGCTCCGCCAGCCTTTTGCGGACACGGGTAATATTCACGCTCAAGGTGTTGTCGTCCACGAACGTGTCGTCCCACAGCTTCTCGAGGATCGTTTCCCGGGAGACCAGCCGCGGACTGCGTTCCAGCAGGGTTTCAATCAGAATCGTTTCCTTCCGGGTCAGGGAGATCCGCTTGTCCCCCAGCTTCAGCTCCATCCGTTCGGGATACAGGACAAGCCCGGCTTGTTCGACCGTCCGCTCACCGCCGGCGGCATAATCCCCATAGACGCGCCGGAGCTGGCTGCGAATTTTGGCCATCACAATTTCGTAGTGAAACGGCTTGGTGATATAATCGTCGCCGCCGTTCTCCAGGGCCATGACCTGATCCATCTTTTCGTTGCGGGCCGAAATAAAAACGATCGGGCAGGTCGACACCTGACGGATCTGCCGGCACCAGTAGTAGCCGTCGAAGCTCGGCAGGTTGACATCCAGCAGCACGATATGGGGGGCGGCCGCCGTAAACTCATCCAGCACACGGTCGAAATCGTGAATGACGATGGCCTCGTCTCCGTATTTTTGGATGTGGGACTGAAGCAGACCGGCGATCTTCGGATCGTCTTCGACGATCAATATTTTATACATATCCGAATTCTCCTTATGAAAGCAGTACTCGTGTTCCTATAGTAGTTAACTCAGTATCATTATACACGTAAACCGCTGCGGGATTCAGGCAGCCAGGGTTCTGGACGGGAAGCGGGAATAGAATTCGATTGGGAATGATGATCCCGGAGCCCGTTTTAAAACAATGAAAAAGGTACCCTCGCCTGAGGGCACCTTTTTTTGGGCTGCACTGGGTTAGTCGTATGCTTGTTGACTGTCTGGGGGGACGCCATTCCTTTTTAAACGGGCCTCCAAATACGTCTTGTTACCAAGGACGGAGGGATGTTCCGGCTGGTAACGCCTTGCTGCTTCGTTATGTTCATAAGCCGTTTCATACTGGCCGAGCTTGTCGTAACAGACGCACAGCTGCAGATGCGGGAGCCATGTGGCATAGGATCGGTTGGATATCCCCCAATGGCTCGTCGGCGCCGTCCATTCCAGGGCCTGTCGGTACCAGAAAATGGCCGTCTCCCAATCCGCCTGTTCCATATAATGGAAGCCCAGCCTGCAGCAAAACTCGGGGCGGGGCTTGCCGTATTCCAGCGATTTCAAGGTGTAGAGCAGCTCCTTGGATCGATTCCCAAGCGCATGGTAACAATCGGCCAATTTGCCGCATGCCGCAATATTATCCTCCACCCACCCGCGGCCTTCGTTCAGAAATTTCTCATAGTAGAACACAGCCATTTCATATAAATGGTGGTCCATCAGCTCATTAGCAAAATAATACGTGTCCCGGGGAGTGAATTCGGCTTTTTGAGACAATTTGCGCAGGTAGATGCTGAGGTTGCGGTCGCGGTTTCGATCGTCACCCCGGTGAGTAACGGCAATATCGCTGTCCACAATCCGTCCGCTGACCTCCAGATATTCATGAACCGTACCGGTCCAGCGGAATCCCTGTGAACGCTTGACCAAACGGTTGCGCCGCAGCTGGACGGTAACGTTGCCGTACGGGTCGGAACCGAGATGGTACAGCATCGTGACCGAATCGGTCCTTCGATCGAGAGACTCCTTGAGCCGGATTAGCTTTATCTGATCTTCCTCGAGCAGGATATCGTCGGCGTCCAACCACAGAATATACTCGCAGGTGGCGAGACTGAAAGAAAAATTCCGGGCCGCGCTAAAATCGTCAATCCAGTCGAAGAAGTGAATGTCGTCGGTGAATTTTCGTGCGGTCTCCCTTGTTCCATCCGTCGACCCGGTATCCACGATAATGATCTGATCCACTGCACGGGATACCGAGGACAGGCACCTTTCCAGCGTGTGTTCTTCATTTTTTACGATCATGCACAGGCTGATGGTTATCACAATCAGGGTTCCTCCTAGACTCCACACGGATTGCTGCCTCGGAAAAGTGATGAGCTGCCGCCATGCGTAATAAGTATGTATCAATACCATGTGTCGTGCGGCGGGCTTCCACTGAAATCTGGCCGCTTATTTCAAAGGTTATGTGCATCGGTAGGCGGACATACCAACCGGACTATTCCGAACGGCGAGTTCGACGGGTCCCGGCAGCCGGATTTCAGGGGGGGTCATCATGGGCAAAGATGAGAACATGGATTGCGGTGACGGAAAAAGGAACAGGGACAGAGATATTTCCGGTATCATCCTGATCACGGTACATGAGTCTGAGGAGCTGCATGTTCTGCTGAAGCGGATGCTGCTGAAAATCCCCCCGGTTGTTTATTCGGGATCTCCGGCCTCAGCTGCGGAACTGAACGGTGTGCTGAAGGAACTGCTCTGCTTCATCAACGATCTTAGCGGGCTTAAACCCAGGGAAAAGGCCCACCTTCAGGCCGTCCTTGAGCTGACGATCATGATGTCGGAGGCTCATCCTTTATCGGTCATGGGTCTGGTCATCAAACTCCAGCAGCTGCTCGGGGAAATGCTATCGTTTGTACTTTTGCTTCGGATCAGAGCCTCTGACAAGGATTTGCTGGTCGATGCAATCAGAAGGATTGAGCGTTCACTTGCTGCTCTGCTGCCGCGGATCGCTGCTGGTGGGCCGGCGGGACCGACGGGGCCGCCGGGAATGCCGGGTCCCCCAGGAGTTCAAGGGATACAGGGGCCAGCAGGTCCTGCCGGTGTACAGGGTGACCCGGGAGCAACAGGAGCCACGGGAGCAACAGGAGCCACAGGAGCAACGGGAGCAACAGGAGCCACAGGAGCAACAGGCACTACGGGAGCCACGGGCGCTACGGGTGCGACGGGTGCAACGGGCGCAACCGGTGCAACGGGCGACACGGGAGAGACAGGTGTTACAGGGGCAACAGGCACTACGGGAGCCACGGGCGCTACGGGTGCTACAGGTGCCACAGGCGATACAGGAGCAACGGGAGCAACAGGTGACACAGGAGCAACGGGAACGACAGGTGCTACGGGAGCAACCGGTGCTACGGGCGACACGGGAGCGACAGGCGCTACAGGGGCCACGGGAGCAACAGGCGTAACAGGTGCGACAGGAGCAACGGGAGCAACAGGTGATACGGGAGCAACAGGGGCAACGGGAGTAACGGGTGCTACGGGAGCAACCGGTGTTACGGGCGACACAGGTGCAACAGGCGCTACGGGAGCAACCGGTGCTACGGGCGACACGGGAGCGACAGGCGCTACAGGGGCCACGGGAGCTACAGGCGTAACAGGTGCGACAGGAGCAACGGGAGCGACAGGAGCAACGGGCGCAACAGGAGCCACAGGAGCAACGGGCGCTACAGGGGCAACAGGCGATACGGGAGCAACGGGCGCCACGGGAGCAACAGGCGCTACAGGAGCCACAGGAGCAACGGGAGCGACAGGTGCGACAGGAGCTACAGGAGCGACGGGAGCAACTGGTGCAACGGGTGACACAGGAGCCACGGGGGCAACTGGTGCAACGGGTGCCACAGGAGCAACCGGTGTTACGGGCGACACAGGTGCAACAGGAGCAACGGGCGACACGGGAGCAACTGGTGCAACGGGTGCTACAGGCGATACAGGAGCAACGGGTGACACAGGAGCCACAGGAGCCACAGGAGCCACGGGCGCAACAGGGGCAACAGGCACTACGGGAGCCACGGGCGCTACGGGAGCGACAGGAGCAACGGGAGCGACAGGTGCCACAGGAGCGACAGGTGCCACAGGAGCCACGGGTGCTACAGGAGCGACAGGTGCTACAGGTGCAACAGGTGCCACGGGAGCCACGGGAGCGACAGGTGCTACGGGTGAAACAGGTGACACAGGAGCAACGGGAGCGACAGGCGCTACAGGGGCCACGGGAGCCACGGGTGCTACAGGAGCGACAGGAGCCACGGGTGCGACAGGTGCCACAGGAGCTACGGGTGCTACGGGCGACACGGGAGCTACAGGAGCAACTGGTGCAACGGGTGCTACAGGAGCCACAGGAGCTACGGGTGCTACGGGAGCAACAGGAGCGACGGGCGCTACGGGAGCGACAGGCGCCACGGGAGCAACTGGTGCGACAGGGGCCACAGGCGCTACAGGTGCAACGGGAGCTACAGGCGCTACGGGAGCTACCGGAGTAACGGGCGACGCGGGTGTGACAGGAGCAACGGGAGCTACCGGTGCCACAGGCTCTACAGGAGCCACGGGAGCGACAGGTGAAACGGGTGCAACGGGAGCAACTGGTGCAACGGGAGCCACAGGCTCTACAGGAGCCACGGGTGCAACAGGCGACACAGGAGCCACGGGAGCCACAGGCGATACAGGAGAGACGGGTGCTACAGGTGCCACAGGCGCAACGGGAGCAACTGGTGCAACGGGTGACACAGGAGCCACGGGGGCAACTGGTGCCACGGGTGCCACAGGAGCAACCGGTGTTACGGGCGATTCAGGTGCAACAGGAGCAACGGGAGCAACAGGGGCGACAGGCGCAACGGGAGCAACTGGTGCAACGGGTGACACAGGAGCCACGGGGGCAACTGGTGCCACGGGTGCCACAGGAGCAACCGGTGTTACGGGCGATTCAGGTGCAACAGGCGCAACAGGAGCAACAGGGGCGACAGGCGCTACGGGTGCTACAGGTGCGACAGGAGCTACAGGAGCTACAGGAGCGACGGGAGCAACTGGTGCAACGGGTGACACAGGAGCCACGGGGGCAACTGGTGCAACGGGTGCCACAGGAGCAACGGGTGCAACAGGAGCCACAGGAGCGACAGGTGCTACGGGAGCGACAGGTGCAACGGGAACCACAGGAGCCACAGGAGCAACGGGAGCCACAGGAGCAACGGGAGCCACAGGAGCTACAGGCGCAACAGGTGCGACAGGCGCTACGGGCGACACGGGTGCGACAGGCGCCACGGGTGCCACGGGTGCAACAGGTGACACAGGAGCCACGGGAGCTACAGGCGCAACAGGTGCGACAGGAGCCACGGGAGCGACAGGTGCAACGGGAGCATCAGGAGCCACGGGAGCGACGGGTGCTACAGGTGCCACAGGAGCGACAGGAGCAACAGGTGCGACAGGTGCCACAGGGGCGACGGGAGCCACGGGAGCCGGTGGAGTGGTTCCTTTTGCCTCGGGGCTGCCACTTAGTTTAACGTCAATCGCAGGCGGGCTGGCAGGAAACGTAGGGCTCGTTGGATTTGGCAACTCAGGAACGACGACTCTTGTAGGGGGAACCTCGATCGATTTGACGGGGGCCGCCGGAACGCTGTTGAACTTTGCCTTTTCTATGCCAAGGTCAGGGACGATTACGTCCATATCCGCTTATTTCAGCACAACGGCCGCCTTGAACCTGCTGGGAACAACATTGACCATTACAGCTACTTTGTTCAGTTCGCCTACCCCGAACAATACGTTTACGGCGATACCGGGCGCTACGGTTACCTTGGCCCCTTCATTGACCGGAACCCTGGCGGTTGGAACCATTTCATCGGGGAACCTTAGCGGGCTGTCTATTCCATTGACATCGCAAACACGACTGCTCATGGTCTTTTCGGCCACGGCCACCGGAATCAGTCTGCTCAACACCGTTGCCGGATACTGCAGTGCCGGGGTTAGCATTGGGTAATTCATCCTTTGTTTTACAGGGTCAGAGACTTGAACAAGTAAGGAGCAAACGTCATGCACCGTTTTTGGGAAAAGGTCATCAAACCGCTGATCATCGCCACTCGTCCCCGCACCATTGTAGAGATCGGTTCTCTAAGGGGGCAGGTCACGTATAAACTGCTCGACTACTGCAAGCATGTCGGCGCCCGCTGCATCGCCATCGATCCCGTGCCCCAGATGGATACGGAGCTGTTAGCGGAATATTACGGCTCATCCTTCCAAATGATCCGGAAGCTCAGTTTGGAGGCTCTCCCGGCGATTAGGCAGTACGATATGATTCTGATTGACGGCGACCATAACTGGTACACGGTTTTCCACGAGCTGAAGCTGGTTGAACAGACGGCTGCCCGTACGGGGCAATTTCCTGTCGTCATCCTGCACGATACGGAATGGCCTTACGGCCGCCGGGACATGTACTATTTTCCCGAATCCATTCCGGAGGAATTCCGCAAGCCGTTCGCCACAAGGGGGATAGAACCGGGACGGTCCGAACTGCTTCCTGTGGGCGGGTTCAATCATATGGTCAGTAATGCCCTTTATGAGCATGGGGAACGCAATGGGGTGCTGACCGCCGTGGAGGACTTTATCGAGGGCACTTCCTATGATCTGCGTCTGTATCGGCTGCACTCCAGTAATGGGCTGGGGATTATTCTGGAGGAGGATTCGCCGGCTGCCGATGTACTGCCTTATATTTTGAATACGTCCGGCTTGTAATCAAGCAGGGCAGACCTTTTGATTCGGAAAAGAGGGAGATATATGCCGTTAACGAGCCTGGTCATGCTAACCCTGAACGGACTGGAGATGACAAGACGCTGTGTCGAAAGCGTCAGCCGCCATACCGAACCGCTGGAGTGGATCGCAGTGGATAACGGATCGACCGATGGGACGGTGGATTTCTGGGCTGGAATTCCTGGCGTGAAACTCATCGCGAACACGGAAAACCAGGGCTTTGCTGCAGGAGCAAACCAAGGGATGGCTGCAGCTTCCGGCGATCATATCCTGCTGCTGAACAACGATACGGTCGTTGGACCACATTGGCTGACAAGGCTGCACGAGGCGTTGAGCCGCGATCCCGATATCGGGATCGTCGGGCCGGTATCCAACCATGTCGCCCCCATCCAAAGAGCGGCAGGTGCGTGGCCTTCGCTTGAAGAACTGGACGCCTACGCGTTAAATCGGCAAACAAACCTTGCAGGACAAGGCTTTTACGCGCATAGGCTGATCGGTTTCTGCATGCTGTTTCACCGCGGGCTGCTGGAGAGAATCGGCGGATTTGACGAGCGTTTTTATCCTGGGAATTACGAGGATGACGATTTTTCGATCCGGGCTCGCATCAGCGGCAAACGGTTGTGGGTCGCCGAGGACGTCTATATCCATCATGAAGGCCAGGGCACGTTCGGACGCAGTCCGATCGGCCACCGCATCGCGATGCTGAACAATGCCGAGCGGTTCCGAGACAAGTGGAACGTTGGCATCTCCGCATGCGAGATTGCCAGTTTGGGGTACAATCCTTCAGACATCGTAGGCCGGGAGCCCTTTTTCATACCGGAAAGGCATTTCGTTAAGCTAAAGACCACTGATGAGACAACGGCTTATGATCAGACGCGCATGCAAATTCCGGAACTCAGCCCTGCCGAAAAAATAATTTTTCGGAGCAGATAACTTTTTGCTGTCTTCCTCCGTCAGATATTACACAGTCAATAATTTCTATATCAGGAAAAGTAAAAGGAGGCGCGTTTGTGAAAAAAATATGGTTAACGCTTATGGCCGCCGTGATGATCATCTCGGTCGCCCTCGGCGCCAATCAGGGGCAGGCAGCAGCCGCAGCCAGTCAAATCTCGATTTATATTGACGGCCAGAAGCTGTACTCCCCTCAGGCTCCCATTATGGTGAAAGGCAGGGCCATGCTCCCGATGCGAGCCATTTTTGAGGCGCTCGACGCCACGATCGACTGGAACGCGAAGACGAAAACCGTCACCGCGAAACGGGATCAAACGACGATCGTGCTGAAGATCGGCTCTAAGTCTGCGATCGTCAACAACCGGACATTGTCCCTGGATGTACCCGGCCAGATCTACAAGGGCAGCACGATGGTGCCTGTCCGGTTCGTCAGCGAGGCGCTGGGTGAAAAGGTAGACTGGAATGCTTCTAACAAGACGGTAACGATCACGACATCCGGCGGACCGGTTAATGCCGTGGCCTATGTTTCGGCCCGGACCATTTCCAAAAACGGCGACGGACGCGATGTGGAAGTCAGCTTCCCGAAAGTTTCGCCGGAGTCCGGCGTAAGCGAATACCGGGTGCTGATGGTCAAATCGGGCAATGCGTACAATTTCAATCTTGCTCAGGCACTTTCGACCAGCAGCTACACCTCGATCCGCCCGGACGGGGATGACGTGTCGATTACCTTGTCGTCCCAGACCCGCGACGTGAACGGCGATTTGCTCCGGTCGGGGCAGTCCTACGCGGCGTTTGTTCTGACCGTGGGCAAACGCGGAAACAGCGCTCTGTCCGGCGTATCCCAGACAATCACGCTGTCTCAGGCCCCGACCCTTCCATCCGTTGGAGCGGTTTCGAACCTCAAAGTATCCGATGCGAGTGACTACGGGGACGGCCGGGACCTGTCTGTCAGCTTTACCAAGGCCCAAACCGAAAACAATATTACGAATTACCGCATCTATGTGGTCAAAACCAAGGATAAGAACAGCTTTGACCTGGCGGCTGCGAACAAGGTATCGTCCTCAAACTTCACGGTGGTGAACAAGGCTGGAACGACCTTGTCCGGCAATCTTTCTTCTTCGGCAAGGGATACCTCCGGCGAGCTGATCCGGAACGGGGTTCCTTACACGGTGTTTGTGATGTCCGTCAGCAATACCGGCAGCTACACGTCGCAGCTGTCCGCTGCTTCATCGTCCATTACGCTGGCGGCCAATGCGGTATCTGCACCGGTCATTACCCGCGTGGATGACATTAGCAATTATGGCGACGGCCGGGATCTGCGCGTGAACTTCAATAGGGTGTCCGACGAATCCCGCATAGGTTCTTACCGGATTTTCGTCGTGAAGGACAGCAAGGCAGGCAGCTTTAGCCTCTCGGCAGCGAACAATGTTCCGAGCGCTTATTACACGCAGGTGGGCAAAACCGGTTATAACATCAGCCAGGCGCTGTCTTCTGGAGCGCGTGACGTCGACGGATCGCTGATCGCGAACGGCGTTGTATATCGTGTGTTCGTCATGGCCGTGGGAACGGGAAGCTATTCCGGCAGTAATGCGCTGTCTTCGGCGTCTTCTTCCATCGTGCTCTACGGCAACGGTAATGTCGATGCGGCAAGCAATGTGAATGTCAGCGACATTAGCGATTACGGCGATGGACGCGATCTGCGGGTTACCTTTAACCGGGCATCTGACGAGAGCCGCATTTCCGGCTACCGGATCATGGTCGTGAAGTCGAACCAGGCAGGAAGCTTCAATCTGTCCTGGGCAAACTCGGTGTCCAGCTCGAATTACACGACGGTAGACAAAACCGGATATAACATTACGAAGGTGCTGTCTTCCGGAGCAAGGGACGTGGACGGCGACTATATCCGCAATGGCACCAGCTACCGGGTGTTCGTTCTGTCGATCGGTTCCGGCGGCTACTCCGGCAGCAACGCGCTGTCTTCCTATTCCCCGGCGATTACGCTGGGCACCAACGGCTACGTAGGACCGGCAAGCAACGTGAGCGTATCTGACGTTTCAGACTATGGCGACGGCCGGGACCTTCTCGTAAACTTTAAGCGTGCCGACGACGAAAGATATATCGGCCAATACCGGATTCTCGTCGTGAAAAATGGAGATGCCGGACGTTTTGATCTGAATGACGCCAACGCGGTGCGCAGCTCGAACTACACAGCAGTCACGCCGAATGGTGCCAACATTAGCAAGGCCCTCGCTTCGGGAGCGCGGGATGTGGATGGGGACGCCATCCGGAACGGCATCTCCTATCGGGTATTTATTTTGTCGGTAGGAACGGGCAGCTACGCCGGAACGAACGCTCTCTCCTCCTATTCGCCATCCATCACACTGTCGGGCAACGTGAAGGTCGATCCGGCAACGGATGTGAAGGCGGCGGATATCGGCGATAACGGCGATGGACGCGATCTGCAAGTGACTTTCAATCGTGCCAAGGACGAAAGCAACATTAAAGGTTACCGGATTCTCGTTGTACAGGAATCTCAGGCACAATTTTTTGATCTATCCGATGCTGAAAAAGTGCCAAGTTCGCTCTACACGCCCGTTAGCACGACTGGCTCTAATTTGAGTGTTAAGCTGAACACTGGAGCCCGGTCCGTCGATAATAACGTCATTAAAAATGACGTCAGCTATAAGGTGTTCGTTCTGTCTGTAGGGGCGAACGGTACCAATGCGCTGTCTGAACCATCTGCGCCGATCACACTGTCCACGAAGTCTGCAAGTCCCGTAACGGATGTCAGCGTGTCGGACGTAGGGGACAACAACAACGGCAGCGACCTTGAGGTTTCCTTTACCAAAGCGGCAGATGAGCGTAATTTGTACGAATACCGTATTTTGGTCGTGCCTGCCGATAAGGCGAATGGAATGGAGGCAGCGGATGCAACGGATATTAGGTTTTACACGATAGCATCGAAGGGCAGCAACTATAAGCATGCCCTAAGCTCCGATGCCAAGGATATTAATGGCGAATTTATTGCGAATGGGGTCTCCTATAGAGTTTTCGTCCTGTCTGCGATGAGTCCGGACGGCAAGGGCAATGTTCTGTCGACCCCATCCGATGAAATCAAACTGCAGTCCAACCCGACCCTGGTGACCCGAGTCACAGCCTCGGAAATAAAAGATGAAGAGGTGAAAGTTACCTTTGCGAAGGCAGCGGATGAAAGCACCATCGATTATTACAAGGTGTTCGCCGTGCCGGTTGGATCGACTACGTTCATGACGGCGAAATCCGCCAAGGAGGTACCGGACAGCTTCAAGAAAGTCGATAAGGCCAACAAGGGTTCTTACGAGACGGCTTTCCAGACGGGCGACAAAGATATTTACGGTCAGGAGCTGGATAAGAATGCCAGCTACCTGGTATATGTCCTGTCCGTGTTGAAAGGGGACCAGGCTTCCAAAAGCGTGCTTTCTTCCGAAACGGGTTTTATGTTCGTAACGGCTTTTGATGAGAAGGACATGAAGGGTTACACCAAAAACCAGCTGGTGACCGATCAGGGCAGCATTTATCAAGTGCTAACGGACTCGCCGCAAGGAACGCCGGGTAAATCTGGTGACTATAAACTGCTGAAGAAGGCGGAAGCCAAAACAGCCGTCTCCAGCAAAACAAAGGGCTAAGAAGGGTTCCACGTAAACCTGCCGATCTTCGGCCCACAAATCACAGCTCCTGGATGATTGATTCCAGGGGCTGTTTTTTTGTGTATGTCTAATTTGCACATGAAAAATCATCCAATTATTAGGGTATTCTTACGGGATTCTTTGCCCGTACAATAAATTTACTCATCCTTGGTAACCGCTTACATGAAGTGCTGCAGCTGCAGCAATCCGCATGTCAGTCATCATCGATTTTATCGAAAACGCCTTCGAAAAACCAGACCATTTTATGATTGAGGAGGGCAATGATGTTTAAGAAGACGTTAAGCTTGGTTCTCGCCGCTTCCATCGCGCTGCCGCTGGCCGGTGCGGTGGGCCCGGTGTCCGCTGACAAGGCGAACCATGGTAAAGGACCCAAGGCACCTGACCAAACGTACAGCTGGGACCGGGTCAAGGTTGTCGGCGGAGGTTTTGTTCCGGGGATTGTCTACAACCCGAGTGAGAAGGATCTGATCTACGCACGGACGGATATCGGAGGGGCCTACCGCTGGGACCCGGCCACGAAGACCTGGAAGCAGCTGCTGGATTTTGTCAGTGCAAAAGAATGGAACATGCTTGGCGTGGACACCCTGGCGACGGATCCGGTGGAAACGAACCGTTTGTACGTAGCGGCCGGAACCTACACCAACGACTGGACCGACATGAACGGTGTGCTGCTGCGCTCTACGGATAAAGGGGAGACGTGGCAGCGCACGGAGCTTCCTTTTAAACTCGGGGGCAATATGCCGGGACGGTCGATGGGCGAGCGGTTGGCGATCGATCCGAACAATAACCGCATTCTTTACATGGGTACCCGCAGCGGTAACGGGTTGTGGCGCAGCACCGATTATGGAGTCACCTGGAGCAAAGTCGACAGCTTCAACGCCGCCGGCAACGTGAAGGACTCAACCAATGATCTCGTCGGCGTCGTGTGGGTAACGTTTGATCCGTCGACGGGGAGCCAAGGGAAAACCACCCAGACCATTTACGTGGGAGTCGCCGATACCGAGCACAGCATCTATCGGAGCACCGACGGCGGTCAAACCTGGGAGCCGGTGCCGGGACAGCCAGACCAAGGATTCCTCCCGCACCATGGCGTGCTTTCGAAGAACGGGAGCCTCTACGTGACCTACACCAAGGAAGTGGGTCCGTATAACGGCGGTGAAGGCTCGGTGTGGAAATACGATACGTTAACCGGACAGTGGACCGATATCAGCCCGACCGGTGCGGGTTCTACGGATAGTCCGTACGGCGGCCTTGCCGTCGATGCGCAGCACCCGGATACGATCATGGTCGCCACGATGAACAAATGGTGGCCGGATGAATTCATCTACCGGAGTACGGACGGCGGCAAGACGTGGAAGCCGTTCTGGACGCTGGATTATGCCAAAGACCCGGTAAGGACGAACAATTATACTATTGACTACTCCCTGTCTCCGTGGCTGGATTGGGGCGAAAAAAAGAATCTGCCTGAACAGAATCCGAAGCTCGGCTGGATGATCGGCGACCTGGAGATCGATCCGTTTAATCCGGATCGGATCATGTACGGTACAGGTGCGACGCTGTACGGGTCGGAGAACGTGACTGCCTTGGACAAAGGAGAAAACGTCAATATCTCCGTCATGGCCGACGGGATCGAAGAGACGGCGATTCTCGGCTTGATCAGCCCGCCGAGCGGTGCCCAGCTGCTGAGCGCCATGGGGGATATCGGCGGCTTCCGCCACGAGGATCTGACCAAGGCGCCGTCCATGATTACGAATCCGTATATCGGGACAAGCACGGACATCGACTATGCCGAACTGAACCCGGACATCGTCGTCCGCGTCGGCAACAGCGACGGGGCGAACCCGAGAATGGGCGTGTCGACGGATAACGGCAAGACGTGGAAGCCGGCGGCCAACGCCTGGACATCGGCATCCGACGATGCTACGCAGGGCGGCTATGTCGCAGTCGGTGCAGACGGCTCTTCCATCGTCTGGAGCCCATCCAACTCGGCCGCTCCGAAGCCGGTGAGCTATTCGCGCGACCTGGGCGCCACATGGACGGCCTCGTCCGGGGTTCCAAGCGGCGCGAGAGTAGCCTCGGACCGGGTGAATCCGAATAAGTTTTACGCGATTGCGGACGGTACGTTCTATGTCAGCCAGGACGGAGGCGCCTCCTTCACCAAGGCAGCCTCGGGCCTGCCGACCAACCTGACAAGCAACTTCAAAGCCATACCTGGCGTGGAAGGAGACATCTGGGTGGCCGCTGCCGCGGATAACAAGAACCAGGACAGCCTTTTTGGATTATGGCATTCCACGGATTCGGGACGGACGTTTACGAAGCTGGGACAGATCCAGGAAGCGGCGGCCATCGGTTTCGGCAAAGCCGCTCCCGGCCAGAAATACATGGCGCTGTATGCCCATGCCACCATCAACAATGTGGACGGCATTTACCGCTCCGATGACGCAGGCAAGACGTGGACACGCATCAATGACGACCAGCACCAGTTCGGTTCGGCCAACGCGGCGATCACCGGGGATCCAAGGGTTTACGGCCGCGTATATTTGGCGACCAACGGCCTCGGCATTGTTCTTGGTGATATCGCCGGCAGCCAGGATACGGCGGCACCGGTCATCACGGTGGACGACAAAGGCAAACCGCAAAACAACCGGAACTATGTGCTCTCCGGCCGCGTGAACGAGGCTCTACAGGATTCCGCGATCAGCGTTTCCTTAAATGGCGAAAAGCCTTTTACCATAAAAGTTGTGAACGGCAAGTTCAATCATAAGCTGACCTTGGCCAACGGGAAAAACCGGATTGTGCTGGAAGCAGCCGACCTGGCAGGGAACAAGGCAAGCCTTGAGGTTACGGTCGAGTACAACGCCAAGAAGTAATTTGAAAAGGGCGCTCGGGGATCCATCTTAAAGGGACCTGCTGCTGTCCATGCGGTGAGGACTGCCCACGATCGGCATCCTGCCCCTTTCCAAAGCGGTATAAATGAGGGACCGACCAGGGACAGCAAATCCGCTGCCCGGGCGGTCCTTTTCTTTTTCAAGAACAGATCAGCGCCTTTGGTAGAAATGAATTTCAGCCTGCATGAAAGCGCTGTTGTGCAGGGGAACGGGGCACCGGTGTCGAAACGATTCAAACAGAATGATAAAATAAAATGATAAGCCAAACGATTGGAGTGAGAAGCCGTGGCCAGCATTAAAGATATCGCCAAAAAAGCCGGCGTATCCATATCAACGGTATCCTACGCGCTGAACGGAAGCCCGAAGGTGACGGATGAGACCTGCGCCCGGATTTTGGCCATCGCCAAAGAACTGAATTATGTACCCAATGCGGCGGCACGAAGCCTGAAGAAAAAGGAGTCGAAAATTATCGGGGCCTTTCTGCCGGACTTTAGCGGCGGTTTCTACGGAGATCTGCTTCAGGGAATGAAGGGCACGCTGATTCAAAAAGGATACGATCTGGTCGTATGCAGCGGCCCCCAGTCGCACCGGTTGCTGGCCGAGAAGCTGTTTGACGGGGCGCTGATCCTCGACCACACGTTCTCGGACGAGCAGCTGCTGAACTTTGCC
The DNA here is from genome assembly GCF_002224835.1 of Paenibacillus sp. SSG-1. Taxonomy (NCBI): domain Bacteria; kingdom Bacillati; phylum Bacillota; class Bacilli; order Caryophanales; family Paenibacillaceae; genus Paenibacillus; species Paenibacillus sp. SSG-1. Next base: position 6,017,583 of record NZ_MBRK01000001.1, on the reverse strand, counting down.
GAGCTCGGGCACCGGCTGGTGGTGCTGGACCGGGAGCTGAAGCATCCGAATATTAATCACGTTCTTCTCGATAACAAAGCCGGGGCCAGCCTGGCGATGGAGTATTTGATCGACCTGGGACACCGGAAAATTTACGTGGTTACCGGTCCCGAGGGCTCTTATGACTCGAAGCAGCGTATGGCTGCGGTCAGACAAACGGTTGAACGAAACAGCGACGTGGAATGCATTGAAATTTCCGGTGACTTTAACCGCACGGGCGGCGAGCGCGCCGGCAAACAGATTGCCGCGGAATTCGAGGGTCCGGTGGCGGTCTTTTGCCTGAATGACGAAATGGCGATCGGCATGTATGACTATATATCCGAAACGGATTTGGAGATGGGCAAGGACATCCACATCATCGGTTTCGATAATATCGAGCTGTCCGAGTATATCCGCCCAAGGCTTGCGACGATCGATTATTCCAAGAAAAAGTGGGGTTCGCTCGCATCCGAGCAGCTGATCAAAATCATTGAAGGCAAGCCGGTCGAAAATGAGCGGATTTATGTGACTTTGGTCAAGGCAGAATCGGTTAAGCCGCTCTAATCAGTCCAATCCCGCCGGGCGGCGGCCGCTGAAGTATAAAGAAAGATATTCCTGCTCATCCTGAAGGTAAACCGACAGGGAGGATGCAGGAATGATCAATTTGGAGTCCAGACTCGAAAATGTGGAAGACGAATTCGTCAATATTGACAGCTACTTATGCAAGCATGATTTTTCGCTGGCGGGCAACTGGGATTATAAGCACGGCTATCTGGATAAGCGCCTTGACCAGGAAAGAATGGTGTGGCTGCGGATTCCTTTTCACGTAACCAAAGGCAACCTGGACGGCGAATGCGGCGGCTGCCGGGCGACCGTTAAGCTGGGACGACCTTTCGTATTCAAGTACGTATACAACACGGGAACTGACAAGCATGCCATGCCCCATCTGCTCGGCGCCTTATTCGACCAGTTTCAGGCACCGCTCGATCCTGACGCACATCTGGAGGACGAGTGGGTACAGCGCGCAAGAAGCGTTCTGCAGGAAGTGGAGCTGGGGTACTTACCCTAAGGATTTCGCCGTAAATTAGAGCAGCTTGGTCAAATTCGTTTGGCCGGGCTGCTTTTTGTTTTGTACAGGAAAGCGGGGCGATAACGGTGGGGATCACCTGAGCTTACGTTGTTTCTTTTTATACAGCCATCGTTTGTTTCATAGAGTACAATAGGAGAACTACAGGGAAGAAAGGAGGTGTCAGTCAATGAAATACATGGAGACGGCGGAACTTCCGGACGAGCTGTACGAGCTGCTGGACGGCAGGGAGCTGATCACGAAGCAGCATGAGGCGATGATGCTGATGACCGTAACGGAGGAGGGCTGGCCGCATACGGCCATGATCAGTGTAGGCGAGATCGTCGCCCTGGACCGGGGGCAGGTCCGGCTGGCCATGTGGAACGGAACCGCGACGACCCGAAACATGATTCGTACGGGAAAAGCGACGCTCGTTCTGGTCTACTCCGGTAAGGCCTATTACGTAAAGCTTGTGCTGAGACTTCTGCCGGTGCTTCCCGCAGCCAAGCATCCACGGGAGCGTTTTGAGGCGGACATCCTATCCGTACGAGCGGACGTGGCCGCGTATGCGGACATTAGGTCCGGCATCCAGGTCGACTTTAAGGAGCCCGAAGCTGTGCTCACCCGCTGGTATGAAACGTTAGCCGAGCTGAGGTTGTAGAAAGGCAGCCGAATGCGGATAAAGGCGCTTCCGCGCATCCCCGGACTGGGCAGCTGCCTGGTCTGTGGATGCCGTATAACGCGGTTCAGCTATCATGAGTTTACGCCGGTAGGGTTTTTCTTCTGATCTTTCGTGCTTTGTTCGGAATTTATGCAACATGTCTTTGAAAGCGCAATCATTCGTATATACAATAACATTACGAAATTCACACTTGGAAAAAGAGGGTGATTCGCATATGAGATCCTGGCTCCTCACGCGCTTTCCCCCGCTACACTCGATTGTCGTGCAGCTCTTCCTCTTCTTTTTCTTCGGGATGACGCTTCCTGTCCTTATAGGAGGTTTTTTGTCCTACCACAAATCGTCCTTGATCGTTGAACAGCAGGTCAGCAAGGTGGCCGCGCTAACGATCGTGCAGGTCAGCGACAAGCTGAATATGTTTTTCAAGAAACTGGATGACTCCTCGATGATGGTATTAAACAGCAAAATCGTCCACAACATTTTGGAGCAAAGGCAGGGCGACAACGCCTATGAAACGACGCTCAAGGTGAAGGACGGTAAAGATATGCTGACCTCGATTATGATCAATTCACCGGAAATTCTCGATATTTATATTTTTGATGTCAAAGGCAAAAACTCGGTGCTCAGCGCAGACTCGCTCATGTCGATTCCGAATCAGTGGGATTCCGACTGGTACAAAGCCATTTTGAAGGCGAACGGCAATACCGTATGGTTTGGGCTCTCCGAAACCTCATACCTGAAAAAGACCGGGATGGGCTTCCCGGTGTTTGGTCTCGGTAGGGCCATCCGCAGCTGGGAGACCGGCGAAATTATCGGGGTCATGTTTGTCGAGGTGATGGGAAACGTGCTGATCGATGAGCTGAACCGCGTTCAATTCGGCGATACGGGATACGTCTACATCGTCAACGACCGGAATCAGTATTTCTACCATCCCGATCCGGACGAGTACGGCCAAACGTCGAAGCTGCCGCTGCCGGCCCGGAAGACGCAGCTGCGCGAAGGACGGCGGAATACGCTGATGATTCCCGAGCTGCTCGACAACGACTGGCGCGTCGTCGGCGTCGTGCCGCTGGAGGAGATGACAGCCGATTCGGCCAGCATCCGCAACCTGACGGTGTTAATTACCCTCTGCTCGATCGTGCTGGCGATCGGCATGGGCTACTACGTTACACGCAGAATCGGAAATCCGCTCGTCAACTTGAGCCGCTTGATGCGCAAAGGGGAAGCCGGCGACCTGACCATCCGCAGCCGCAGCGTCGGACGCAACGAAATCGGCCAGCTGGGCCGCAGCTTTAACAAGATGATCGAACAGATCGAGCTGCTCATCGAGCGGATTGCCAAGGAGGAATCCGAGAAGAAGAAGGCCGAAATCCGGGCGCTTCGGTACCAGATCAATCCGCATTTTCTGTACAACACGCTGAATTCGATCCGCTGGCTGGCCAAGCTGAACCGTACGAACGATGTCGACCAGGCCGTCACCTCGCTCGTCCAGCTGCTCGAGGTCAGTATGGGGCGCAGCGGCGTCTTTATCCAGTTAGGCGAGGAGCTGGACCTGCTGCAGAAATACATGGTCATTCAAGGGTACCGGTATGACAATGCCATCACCCTGCGTATCGATTGTCCCGATGAGCTGGAGCAAATTCCGATTCCGCGCATGCTGCTGCAGCCGATCGTGGAGAACGCGGTCTTCCACGGTATCGCGCCCAAAGACGAACCAGGCACGATTGAGATCCGCGCGCGGCAAGAGGGGGAGGAGATCATCGTCAGCATCGCCGACGACGGTGTAGGTATGAGCGAAGAGCGGCTGGCCCACATCTTCGCCGACGAGCGTGCCCATCATCACCGGGGGATGACCAACATCGGTCTGCGCCATGTGCACCAAACGATCCGGCTGTATTACGGCAGCGGATACGGGGTCAGCGTGACCAGCGAGCTCATGCAGGGGACGGAGGTCACGATTACTTTTTCGAATTTAAAGGGGGATCAGGATGTACAAAGTGCTGTTGGTTGATGATGAAGCCATCGCAAGAATGGGGATTCGGTCTACTTTTGAATGGGAAGTCAACGGATTCGAGCTGGTGGGAGAAGCCTCCAACGGCCAGCGGGCGATGAAATGGGTCGAAAGCAAGGAGATCGACATTCTGATTACCGATATTGCCATGCCGGTCATGGATGGGCTTGAGCTGGCGCGCAGGACCAGGGAAATCTGTCCTTGGGTCAAGGTGCTCCTGCTCAGCTGCCATAGCGACTTCGAGTACGTCCGCGAGGGGATCCGGCTGGGTGCCTTTGACTATATTTTAAAGCCGATGCTGAGTGCGGAATCGCTGAAAACGGTGCTGTACGAAATGCGCCACAGCCTGCAGAAGGAGAAGGAGGATCACCGCATTCTGGAGCAGTACAAAGAAAAAAACAGCGCAGATCCGGCGGTTGCCGTGATGCCGCTGCCCCTCCCTGCGGATTGTCCGCCTCCGGATAAATCGCTGCACCAACGGATCGTCCAGCAGGCGGTCGAGTATATTTCGGAGCATTTTACAGAGTCGATCTCTCTGCAGCAGGTTGCCGACAAGGTGTGCGTCAGCCGCAACTACTTCAGTGAAATGTTCAAGCGGGTCACCGGACACAATTTCATCGATTACTTGATTACGCTGCGGGTGAACCGGGCCAAGGAGCTTCTGCAAAATCCAACGCTGAAGGTATATGAGGTCGCGGAGATGTCCGGCTTCAATGATACCAAGCATTTCAGCAAGCAGTTCAAAAAGGTCGTTGGACTGACGCCGGCGGAGTTCCAGGGCATGCCGCGCAGATAAGGTGCTTCTTACGATATATAAGCTGAACTAAAGAATAGGATGCAGGGCAAGGGAGTAAAACGATTCCGAAGAAGCGAAGCGGTCGCATTTGGCTTTCGGATTTCTGCCTTAAGTAGGATCATCAATCAAGAAATCCGAAAACAAGAGCGATCGTAGGAACTTTTTACGTACTTGCCCCTATCATCCATTTGGAATAGTTCAACTTATATAGTTCAAAAACACAGGAAAACATGACACGATTTCGGAAATATGTGCCGTTCAAAAGGCGAAGGGCGCCGTTTTATAATAATCACGTAAGCGTTTTCACACCAAGGTGCTAATCCGATGACTACTCTTTTGAATGGGGGAGTAAAGAAATGAAGAAGCTCAGAAAGTCCTTGCTAGCGGTAGTATTGTTGGCGTCGGTTGTGCTGCAGGCATGCGGATCGGGTGGCGGCAGCGGCGATAACCAGGGAGCGGTGTCGGAAGACGGCAAAGGCAGCGGGGAGAAGGTCAAGATTAAATGGGCGACCTGGGGAAATCCCGGAGAGCTGACCCGCTTCCAGGAGTTTACGAAGGATTTCAACAAGAGGCATCCCGACATCGAGGCGGAGCTGATTCCGATTCCGGGGGAATACGACCAGAAAATTTTGACACAGCTGACGGGAGGAACCGCTCCTGACGTGTTTTATGCCGGCGATGGCTTCGTCGTGAAGCTGATTGAGAACAAGAGCATTGAGGAAATGACGCCGAGAATGACGGCGGCAGACAGCAAAATCAAACCGGACGACTACTTCGAAGGGCTGTGGGGCGCGGCCAAGCGTGACGGCAAGATCTACGGGGTGCCGGTCGACTGCAATCCGATGGTGCTGTGGTACAACAAGAAAGTGCTGAATGACGCGGGAATTACGGAGATGCCGGCCGACCTTCAGGCGAAGGGTCAATGGACCTGGGACGCGTTCAAAGGCATGGTGGAAAAAATCCGCGACTCGAAAAAGTACGGTTACGTGCTGGATAACTCCTGGAACAGCTATTACAGCTGGGTAACGTCCAACGGCGGCAAAGTTTACGACGACAATGGCAAGTTCATCGGCTATGACGATCCAAAGTCGAAGGAAGCGTTCCAGTTCCTGTACGATAACGTGAAGGAGAAAAATATTACGTTTGCCGGTACGCTGCCGAAGGGGCAGGGCGGTGACGCCATGTTTATGTCCAACCAAGTCGGATTCGTCGGAGCCGGACGCTGGTATCTGCCGCTGTTCAAGAAAAACTCCAGCCTGGAGTATGATGTCGTGACCTGGCCGACGAACACCGGGAACAAGATTGAACCGGCCGGAATTCCGACGGCATTCCTGGTCATGAACAGCGCATCGAAGCATAAAGACGCCGCCTATACCTTCTACTCCGAATTCCTGAGCTCAGATGGCCAGAAGTTCCGTCTGCAAGGCGGGGGGAATGCCGTACCGTCCGTTCAAGGCGTGGATGACGTCGTTCTGGAAGGCAATCTGCCGGAGCATGCGCAGCTGTTCCTCGATGCCCGTGAGGTAGGTTATTCGCTGACGCCGTTCGAGGCCGGCATCCCAGGATTGAGCACGGATATTACTTCCAAGTTCGAGGCATTGTGGCTCAAGAACGGCGAGTTGGACGCATCGCTCAAAGACATTCAAGAAATGGCCAACAAAAAAATCGACGATTATAAAAGCGGCAAATAACGAAGGTCCGGAGGGAAGGAGCGCAGGGCACAGCGCAGCGTTCCTTCCCTCTTTCCATGCCGGCCGGCGGCTGGCGGCCAGCGCTTCATAAGGCGTAATTCGCAAGAGGAAGGTGGATGTTTATGCAGAATCAGACGGCCGATCGAACGGCTTCTGCGCCGGCCTTGCAGCCGGACAACAAACGGAAGACCGCTATGACGAGCAGGACATCGGATGGCATATGGGGCTACGTCTTTATTTTCCCCCAATTGGTCGGACTGCTGCTGTTCTCCTTAATTCCCCTGATTTCGGCTTTCGTGCTCAGCATGATGAAATGGGACGGGATGGGGGAGAAGCAGTTTGTCGGACTGGATAACTTCATCAACACGTTCAAGGATGAGGATTTCCGGATCGCCGTGGTCAACACGCTGTATTATACGGTGCTAACCGTGCCTACGGGCATTATTCTGGCGATGCTCATCGCGGTGGGCCTGAACCGGGTACAAGGCAAGCTGATCTACAGACTCATTTATTTTATGCCGAACATTACGATGTCCGTGGCGGTCGCCGTCGTCTTTATGTGGCTGTTTAACGCCGATTTCGGGTTGATCAACCTGTATTTGAAGGAATGGTTCGGGATCGACGGTCCCCGCTGGCTGACCGACACGCGGTTTGTCATGCCGTCGATCGCCATGCTCAGCGTGTGGATGGGGCTTGGCGGGAATATGGTCTTGTTCCTGGCCGGGCTGCAGGGCATATCCGCCAGCTATTACGAAGCGGCACAGATTGACGGCGCCAGCAAATGGCAGCAGTTTGTCAATATAACCGTTCCGCTGCTGTCTCCGACGACCTTTTTCGTGACGATTATGACGATCATCGGTTCGTTTCAGGTGTTCGATCAGTCGTTCGTCATGACCTCCGGCGGGCCCGCGAAAGCGAGCTATACGATCGTGTTCCATATTTACGATTCGGCGTTCGTGGACTTTACGTTCGGGAAAAGCACGGCGACCGCAGTCATTTTGTTCATCATGATCTTGGCGCTGACGCTGTTCCAAATGAAAATGTCCAAACGCTGGGTCCATTACGAGGACTAGAATCGACCGGATAAGGAGGAGAACGCATGCAGACCAGAGGACTTCGTTTGTCCACCGTCCTGCTTCACATTATATTGCTGATCGGCGCGTGCATTATGGCATTGCCGTTTGTTTGGATGCTGCTCAGCTCGCTCAAAGATCTGTCTCAAGTTTTTATCGTGCCGCCCAAATGGATTCCCGATCCGTTCGTGTGGTCCAATTTCAAAACCTCGTTAACGGCTTTGCCCTTCGGAAGGGCGTATTTCAACAGCTTCTATATCAACATCATCGTCGTTGCTTCGCAGCTGTTCACCTGCTCGATGGCGGCTTACGCGTTTGCCAAGATCCGCTTTCCTTTCCGGGAGCCCCTCTTCGTCCTGTTTCTGGCGACGATGATGGTGCCGGGGCAAGTCACGATCATTCCCCTGTATTTGATGATGAAAAGCATCGGCTGGCTGGACTCGCACTTGTCGATCATTGTGCCCGCCGCGCTGTTTAACGCCTTCGGCGTGTTTCTGCTGCGTCAGTTTTTCAGAGGCATTCCGAAGGAGATGGAGGAGGCCGCCATCGTGGACGGTGCCAACCGCTGGACGATTTATGCGCGGATCATGCTGCCCCTGGTGAAGCCGGCTTTGTCGGCGCTCGGCATTTTCACGTTCCTCGGCATGTGGAACAGCTTCTTCTATCCACTCATTTTCCTGAACACTCCCGAAAAATTCACCGTCCCGATGATGCTGAACCTGTACCGCGGCATGTATTCCACGGACTGGACGCTCATGATGGCCGGCGCCTCGATTGCGCTGATTCCGGTGCTGATTGTGTATATTATCGGCCAGCGGTATATCATCGAAGGCGTAACGCTATCCGGGATTAAGGGTTAATGGGTTGTGTTTATGTTTGGAGATAAGAAAGCATTAACTTCCCGGGCAAAACTTCTTTATTTCGCAGGTAAAAACTTCCGCTAAACGCGGTTGGTCTTCTTAGAAAAGATGTCGTTAAACGTGTTTGTTAGCAAGTCGCCGCAGCGTGGCCAAATTTCTTTGGCCAGGCTGTTTTTCTTTGTAGACGTAAGCTGCCAGAAAGGCGGGGTGAACGAGCGCCAAGGACATGGGGATAGCGGTATGGGGAGACGGTTGAAGGGGAGGGCATGCTTCTGGAAATATAGGCAAGCCGCTCATTTTGCGGGGGAAATATGATACTCTATACTTTAGTTCAATCTTTCTAGTGAAGAGAATTTACTTTATAAGGGCCATGCATCGGAGCAGGGAACACAGAGGAGGAACAAGATAGAACTTATGAATAAACGTTCACATACGGATGCGAAGGCAGGCGGCTCTGCGGCCGCAGCTGCTTCCGGACCGGGCGCGAACCGGGTCTGGATGATTATTGTGCTGGGGGCGCTGTCGGCCTTCGGTCCGTTTTCGCTTGATATGTATTTGCCGTCTTTGCCGGAAATGGCCAAGTCGATGCACACGACGGCCTCGCTGACCCAGCTCAGCTTGACGTCCTGCCTCATCGGGCTTGCGGTAGGCCAGCTGCTGGCGGGGCCAATCAGCGATGTGAGAGGACGCCGCACACCGCTGATGATCGGGATGGTGGTGTACGGGGTTTCGTCGCTGCTGTGCGCCTTCAGCCCGTCGATTGAGCTGCTGATTCTGCTGCGGTTTATCCAGGGCATTGCCGGCTCGGCGGGCATTGTCATTTCGAGAGCGATCGTCCGGGATATGTATTCCGGGAGCGAGCTGACCAAGTTTTTCTCCATGCTGATGCTGGTGAACGGGGCGGCGCCGATTCTGTCGCCGATCCTGGGCGGGCAGCTGCTTCAGGTGACTTCGTGGCGCGGCGTATTTATCGTGCTGACCGCCATCGGGGTCGCCATGCTGCTGGCCGTCATGCTCGGGCTGCCGGAAACGCTGGCGCCCGGCAACCGCTCCGGCGGCGGGACGCTGGGCACGGTGAAGACGTTCGGCAAGCTGCTGCGCGACGGCAAGTTCATGGGCCTGGCGCTCAGCTCGGGCTTCATATCGGCCGCGATGTTTGCCTACATTTCCGGCTCGCCGTTCGTACTGCAGGAAATCTACGGGGTATCCCCGCAAATGTTCAGCGTGATCTTCGCCACGAACGGGCTCGGGATCATTATCGCGGGGCAGATCACCGGCCGGTTGGCCGGACGCGTCAGCGAGAAAAAGCTGCTCGTGACCGGCATTACCCTGGCGACGATCGGCGGCGTGCTGCTGCTGATCCTGCTCGCTGCCGGGGCAGGCCTTGCGGCGATCCTGCCGCCGCTGTTCGTGGTCGTATCCTGCGTCGGCATCGTCGGAACCGCAGGTTCCTCGCTGGCTCTGCAGGATTACGGCCGCTCCGCAGGCAGCGCCTCGGCGCTGCTCGGGCTGCTCTCCTACATCTTCGGCGGGATCGTCAGCCCGCTCGTAGGCATCGGAGGCAGCACCTCGGCCCTGCCGATGGGCATCGTCATCGCCTGCGCGGACGTCGGCGCCGTGCTGTGCTACGTGCTGCTGGTGCGCCGGCACACGCGTGCCAGCCAAGCCGGCTCGGCGGACGCCTCGGCAGGGCTGTGACGCCGGGATCGCTGCGGGGCATGGCCGGGAGGCGGCCACCGGGCCGCCTTCACTGCGTGCCGCTGCGCGGCGCGGACTGAAAAAAACCTTGAACGGGAACGTGCCGTTCAAGGTTTTTTTGTGTGCTTTGCAGCGGAAGTAATGCCAATCTGCATTTATTTTGGGGGAAAAGGAAAAGGGCTTTTCCGCAGACAGGCGTCACGATCATCCGCTCATCCCTTGAGATCCTCTGGCTCAGGGATGAGCCGGTGTTTTCCCGAAAAACTGCGGCAAGTATTCTTTGTTGGCCTCCAGCATCTCATCCAGCATCTTGATCGCTACTTCGACCGACGGCACAAGCGGGTGATGGGCCAGCGCTTGGATCGCCAGCCCGCGGTCACCGGTGACCGCGGCGTCGATGGCGAGCTGCTCATAGGTTTTGACGGCCTGGATCAGGCCGACGGCCATCCGCGGGATGCGCGTCACAGGCAGCGGGAGCGGCCCGTTCTTCGTTACGACGCAGTTGACCTCAATGCTGGCGTCCTCGGGCAGGAACGGCAGTGTCCCGCGGTTGGCCACGTTCAGCGTCTGGATGTCATTGGTGCCGTTATAGAGCGACCGCATCAGGTTGACGGCGGCTTCGGAGTAGAAGGCGCCGCCGCGCTGTTCCAGCTGCTTCGGCTTCTCCTTCAGATCCGGGTCGCTGTACAGCTCGAACAGCTCCTCTTCGACCCGCTTCACGACCTCGGCGCGGTTGATGCCCTGATGGAAGGACTCGAGCTGCTCTTCCAGCATCGCGTCCGTCATGTAAAAATATTTTAAATAATAGGAAGGCAGGGCGCGCAGCGACTGCAGGAACTCGGGATTCCATTCGCGGGCCGGCACATTCGAAGCGCTGTAGCCGGCGGTATCGGCGAGCAGTTCATCGAGTTTGTCTTCGCCTTCGACATCGACGCGGGTGACCCAGTGAAGATGATTCAGACCCACAAACTCAGCGTAGACCCGGTCAGGAGCGACCTGGTATTTGGCGGAAGTTTGCTTGATCAGGCCGATGGGCGCGTTGCATAACCCGATGCTGCGAACGTTGGAATACTTCAGGATGGCTTCGGTGACCATGCCGGCCGGGTTGGTAAAGTTAAGCAGCCAGGCGTTTGGCGCCAGCTCCTCCATATCCCGGCAAATATCGAGCAGGACCGGGATCGTCCGCAGCGCCTTCATCATGCCGCCGGGACCGGTCGTTTCCTGACCGATGACCCCGTACTTGAGCGGAATTGATTCGTCGCGTCCCCGGGCATCCAGCATGCCTACGCGCATTTGGGTGCTGACGAAGTCGGCGCCCTCGATCGCTTTGCGGCGGTCGGTGGTTAAATGCACTTCGATCGGCAGCCCGGATTTCTCAACCATCCGCTTCGCCAGGCTGCCGACGATGTTCAGCTTCCGGAGACCTGGCTCGATATCGACGAGCCACAGCTCGCGGACCGGAAGCTCGCGGTGATGCAGGATAAACCCTTCCACCAGCTCCGGCGTATACGAGGAGCCCCCGCCGATTACAGCTATTTTCAACCCCTGCTTTGAAGTCATGATCCTTCACTCCTATCGGGTAGTTTGGTGAATATGTTCAAAATCGCGGAACAGCCGCATCTGATCATAGACCTGTTCCGGAATCGTTAGACCGTCCGCCTCCATAGCCGCCCACACGGCGCCGACGACCGGCTCCGTCGCGAGCGTCACGACCGAGGCCGCTGGTGCAACGGCTCGGACGGCCTGCTCAATCGGGCCGCGGATCCATCCGCGGTCACCCCGCGTCAGGAGGCTGCCGGCAAGCACCACATCAAAGGCCTCGTTCTCCATACCGAGCCTGCGGATGACGGCAGCGGCCGATTTGCCGAGCTCCACACCTTGGCGGTTCAAAATTTCCAGCGCCACCGCATCCTGGCCGGCAGCAGCTGCAAACAGCAGGCGTGCGGCGTCTACCGGCACGCTGCGCTGGTTGTCGTAGAAATCGTCGAACATCTCGCCGACGGTATCGTAGCCCAGCAGGGACAACAGCAGCTGCGTCAGCTGCGTCGGCTGCTCGCGTCCGTCCCAGGCGCGGATGACGGAGCGGAACACCTCGATGTTCAGGGCTCCGCCTCCGCCAAAATCGCCGTACATGTAATCGAAGCCGCCGCACTGCACATGCTCGCCTTGCGGATTCCGGCCGGCGGCATTGGTGCCTGTGCCGCAGATGAGGGCGACCCCGTACGGCCGCTTCGTCCCGGCCCGGAGTCCGATGACGGTATCACAGTCGACCGAATAATCCGTGAAGCCCATATTTCGGATCATGGGATGCAGGATCCGGTAGTCCGGCTCACGGTCGGCTCCCGCCAGGCCGAAAAAGGTGTGGCGGATGTCCGCAAGCTGCAGCCCGGCGTCGGCGATGGCACCGAAAGCGGCGCTCCGGATGCTCTCGGCGGCCACGGCGGCGTCAATCTGGTGATTCCCGTTGCCGCTTTGGCCTTTGCCGAGCACTTGCCCCTGCTCGTCGGTGAGCAGGGCATAGGTTTTGGTGCCTCCCCCGTCGATTCCCAAATAGTAAGCCAATAGTCGTCACTCCTATATGATCAATTCATGCTTTTGCTGTACATGATGATCCGGAGCCGGGTAACTAAAGTCAGGCTCGACGCCCAGGAACGGACGACTCCCGGACGATGAGCTCCGGATCGATTTTTAAGTTGGCTCCGCGCTTCATCGTACCGTCGATCCGCTTCAGCAGCATGTCGGCTGCGGCGATGCCGATCCGGTCTGCCGGCTGGCGTACCGTCGTCAGATACGGATGAAGCTGGGAGGATATTGTCTGGTCGTCGTAGCCAACGACGGCTACCTGGCCGGGCACCTGAACGCCCGCTTCCATCAGCGCGTTCACCACGCCGAGGGCGATATTGTCGTCGCCGGCGAATACCGCTTGCGGAAGCTCCCCTTCCTTTAGCCACCGTACGGCCGTTTCATAGCCGAACCCGATTTCAAAGTCTCCGTTTACGATTTCAAAGGGGGCAAGCCCCCGCTCTGACAGCGCCTGCATAAATCCGTCGCGTCTCTCCCGGGTGCTTCGGAACATCTCCTGTCCGCATAAATGGGCGATGGACGTATATCCGTTATCAAGCAGATGGCTTGCTGCCGCATAGCCGCCCTTGAAGTTGTCGATCGTCACCGAGAAATTGTCGTTTTCCGGCTTCTGATTGTCGATCAGTACGTATGGAATGCCGCGTTTTTTCAATTCCACGATATAGTTGTCTTCTTCCATGGGGGAGAGCAGAATGAGCCCGTCCACCCGGTCCTCCTGAATCAGGTAATGGCTCTCGTCCGAACCGATGCCCGTCGATACCGAAATGGCCAGGTAGTAGCCGTGAAGCGCTAACACTTCGTTCAGCTCTTTGACAACGGCATCGAAGAAGGAATCCTGAAGGGTCGTTACAATAAGGCCGATGATGCCGGTTTTTCCGCGGGCAAGGCTCCGGGCGGCGGCGTTCGGGTGGTATCCCAGCTCTTTGATCGCATCGAGCACTTTCTGCCGGTTTTTTTCCCGGACGGTTTCGGCTCCGTTCAACACACGGGATACCGTTACAACGGACAGTCCTGATTTTTTGGCAACGTCAAAAATACTTACTTTCATCTCTCATTTCTCCTTGGGCAGATTTTTCCGAACCTATAAACTTATCCCTAGTATACATGGACGGAAGTCTGTCCGCGAAGCATGGGATGGCATAAACCGGATACCGCCCCGCAGAGGACGGCATCCGATCGCCGATACGCCGTAAAAAGGTATACCGAATTGAATTGAATCGAATATCTACATTATAAAATGATGGCCCGCTCCACCGAGGAGGACATTTTTACGATGGAAGGGGAAATTTCTCTATTTATGTTCCACAAACTTTCCGTTTACCGCTTGATGATCTCCTGCAGCTTCTTCTGAATCGTCGGCATAACCTCTTCCACCGTCTTATGCCCGCTTTCGATCGGCTGCATCTCGTTAATGAACATGTCGTTGATTTGCGAGTAGTTTGTGATCAGGTGGTTATAGGACTCGAAACCGTATTTAATGGCGCCTTCGTATACGTTCTTAATATCCTGCGGGTCGACGCCCTCAAAATGTTGGTAATAAGCTTCTGCTGCCTGTGTGTTGACTGGCGGGTTGCCTCCGCTGAGCTCGATGGATTTCTCCTGCACGTCGGCGGTAACCAGATACTTGATCCATTCAAAGGCTTCCTTCGGATGCTTGGAACCTTTCAGGATCATGAGCGGATCGACGTACAGCGTGCTGCGCACCTTGTCGTTGCCGCCCCAAGGCACAGCCGCTACGCCCACTTTGAACGGAAAATCGTTGGCCCCGGCCAGGTTCCACGAACCGCCGACGGACATGCCGATTTTGCCGGCGACGAAGGGATCACCGTTCTGACCGGCGACGCTCTTGCTCCACTCGGTCGTCGGGGAGACCTTCTCTTTGAAAATCAAACCGAACAGCTTGTTATACGCCGCCATCACTTCCGGCGAATCGAAATGGGTAGCGGAAGGAACGCCGCCGTTGGTCCAGGTGTCTTCCGAATAAGGCTCGGCCCCGAAGTAGAGAGGGCGGTTATCGCGCTCAGCCCAGGTAAAGTCCACGCCGTACTGGGTTTTGGCGATGTCGTCCGAAATAACGGTCAGCTTCTTGGCGTCTTCGACCATTTTGTCGAACGTCCAGCTCTTGTCCTCATAATCGCTTGGCGGATAAGGCACTTTCGCCGCGTCGAACATATCCTTGTTGTAGAGCATCAGCGTGACATACATATTGACCGGAATGCCGTAAGTGCGGTCCTTTACCTTGTAGATGCTCATCAGGTTGTCCGGAATGCCGTAATCTCCCGCCTTAAAGCCGTCCTCCTGGATGATGTCCGTCAGATCCAGCAGCATATCCTTGTTGTAGTATTCCGCAAAGCCGCCATAGCCGTAATGGCTGGTGACGTCCGGGGACTTGCCGCCGGCGATCAGCGTCTGCAGCTTGCTGTCAAACTGCTCGTAAGGCGCTTTTTCGACCTTGACCTTAATATTCGGGTGCTTTGCTTCAAAGTCGGGAATCAGTTTTTCGACGAACGTGCGGTCTTCCGAGTCGATCGTGTAGTGGGTAATCGTCACAGTGCCGCCTTTATCGCCCCCTGCGGAGCTCTCGCCTCCTGAAACCACATCGCCCGCCGATTTGCCGCCGCTGCAGCCGGACAGCGCGGCCGCAACCAGCATTAGCGTCGTCAGAAGAAGGGCAAAACCTGATCTTTTCCTGTTCTTGTTCATGAACCGATACCTCCATTGCCTTCATGTAATGGGTGCTGCTGCTGTCTGAACTTGTTGAAGTAAAGGCCGGCTTGCTAGTCCTGTGGGGAAGGTGCTTGCTGCATGCCGGCTTCGACCGCGCCCCGGTGGGGCTTGAGGATGACTGCCGGGACGACGGGGCTTCCAATAGATCCGTGCCATTACTTGATCCCGGTGAGCACGATGCCCTCGACGAACCGCTTCTGGGCTATGGCGAACAGCGTCACGATCGGCAGCATGGCCAGTACGGAGGCGACCATCAGCAGGTGCCACGGCGGAATCCGGAAGCGGGATGACGTCAGGGATGCCATACCGACCGGCAGCGTGAATTTCTCGGTGGAGCTCAGGTACAGCACCGGCGTCAGCAGATCGTTCCAGCTGTAGATGAAAGCGAAGATCGCTACGGTGGCGAGCGCCGGTCCCGAAAGCGGGAGGGCGATTTGGCGCCACATGCGAAACTCGCTGCAGCCGTCGATGCGCCCGGCGTCGAACAGCTCTTCAGGGAGCGTCGAGAAGAATTGGCGCAGCAGGAAGATGTTGTACGCTGAGCCGAAGAACGCCGGGACGATCAGCGGCAGGAACGTGTCGATCCAGTTCAGCTTCGAGAAGAGGATGAACTGGGGAATCATGATGGCCGGGTAGGGCAGCATCATCGTGCTCAGCATGAGCAGGAACCACGTGTTGCTCCCCTTGCCGCGGTATCTGGCAAAGCCGTAGGCCGCGAGCGCTGAGGAGAGCAGCGTTCCGATCACGGTAAGAACGCCGATAATCAGGCTGTTCATGTACATCGTGCCGAAGGAGAGTGTATCGAAAATCTCCTTGTAATTGCTCCACTGCCAGCTTTCCGGCAGAAAGGTCGGCGGAAACTTCAGCATTTCCTTCTTCGACTTCAGCGATGTCGATACCATGAAGAACAGGGGCAGCAGCATCAGAAAGGTGGTAACGACCAGCGCGATAAAGCTGACAATGCCTACGGGGTCAGTGCTGCGCCGCCGCTTGGGGGCGGCGTTGTCCGCGTGCGGGCCGGCGGCCGGAAGGGTACTCATCTAGCGTTTGCCTCCTTCGTAGTGAACGTATCGGTTCGACAGCTTCATCACGAGCGCGGTAAAAAGCATGACGACGACGAGCAGCACCCAGGCCAAGGCGGAGGAATAGCCGGCGCGGTACTCTTTAAAGGCGCTGGTGTACAGGTTGTAGACGTAGAACCAGGTAGAGTAGTTCGGGCCGCCCTGGGTCATGACAAAAGCCTGGGTAAACACCTGGAAGGAATCGATCATGCCCATAATCAGCTGGAACAGCAGTACAGGCGAGATCATCGGCAGGGTGACATGGAGAAAAACTTTGAAGCGTCCCGCCCCGTCCAGCTTAGCGGCTTCCACGAGGCTCGCCGGAACGCCTTGCAGTCCCGCCAGAAAGAGGATCATGCCCGAGCCCGCCGTCCAGAAGGACATAATCATCAAGGCGTATAGAGCCGTGTCCGGGTTCATGAGCCAGGCCGGACCTTTGATGCCGAACCAGGAGAGCATGTAGTTGAACAGTCCGATCTGCGGGTTGAAGATCCAGTACCAGAGCAGCGACATCGCCACGCCGGATACCATGCTCGGGAAATACATCGCGGTCCGGAAAAATCCGCGCAGCGGGATCTTCTGGTTCAGCAGCAGGGCGAATCCAAGGGCCAGCAGCAGCTGGATCGGCACGCTGATGAGCGTATACCTCAGCGTCACGGTGACGGATTTCCAGAACAGATCATTGCCGAACATCTCCGCATAATTGGCCAGGCCGATAAACTGGGGCGGGTGAATGATGTCGTAGTCCGTGAAGCTGTAATAAAGCGAGGACAAGATGGGATACAGGGCAAAAACCAGAAAGCCGATGAGCCAGGGGGAAATAAACAGATACATGTACAGCGTCTGCCGCCTGCTTTCGCGATGGGTCACGGGTGCATCAACCTTTCTCACAATGTTTATAAAAGTTTAAACGCTTTAACTTATGGGACAAATTAACCCCAAATATTTATCTATAGTAGCGGGGTATAATTATAAAAGTTAAAGTGCTTTAACTTTTATCTCCTGCCTGTTGCCATTATCATAGTGGATGGTCTGCAAATAATCAATACTAAATTTCAGGATTGTAAGCGTTACCTGTTATAAAAGATTACATTCGACATGGAAATCTTCATGATTTCAAGCGAAAAATCGGGTTTGTGCCGGTTAGCGATGTGATTTTCGGATTGAGAAAAGACATGTTTCACTTTATTAGCCCTGCCCAAGACCACAGTCTCCACTGTTGCGCAGTAAAATGTTATGAAATATAACATTAATATAACGGGAACATGGGCAGCCTTTACATGATCCTGGCGGGGTACGAGGAATCGGGGATGTGCCGATGTTTTGGGCAGATTCCTATAGTCGTTTATAATAATGACAAGGTCTGTCACCGACCCTATTTGTTTCCGATGGTGTGTACCGCCAAATCCAGTAACGGGAGTGCCGACATGTCCAAATCGAAAAGACTGCTCGACCTGATGATGACGATTAACCGGATGCGCCGTTTTAAAGTCAAGGAGCTGGCCGACGAATTCGGGGTGTCCACCCGGACGATCCTAAGGGACCTGCAGGAGCTGAGCGAGCTCGGCGTCCCTTTATATTCGGAAGTGGGGCCGCATGGCGGCTACCAAGTACTGAAGGAACGGATCCTGCCCCCGATCGCCTTTACGGAGGAAGAGGCGGTGGCGATTTTTTTCGCGGTGCACGGTCTCCGGCACTATGTCCATATCCCGTTTGAGACGGAGAGCTCGTCCGCGCTCCAGAAATTCTACCACTACATGCCCGGGGATGTGCGCGACCGGATCGACCGGATGAAGAACCGGGTCGACTTTATTACCCCGTCCAGGCGGGCGGGTGCACCCCATTTGTCCGTGCTGCTGGACGGGGCCGTGAACCAGAAGGTGCTGCGCATCGTTTACGAATCCCGCGGCAGCAGCTCGGTTCGGCAGATCCAGCCGATCGGCATCTATGCCAGCCAGGGACTGTGGTACTGCCCGGCGTACTGCTTCCAGCGGAAGGACTTCCGCCTGTTCCGCTGCGACCGGATTACGGATGCCGCCGAGGATACAACCGGCCTTGAAGCGGCCGACCTCAGCCATGTGCATCTTGGGAATCGGAAGTCATTTCACGGGGAGGACTCGGCGGAGCTTCGCTGCTATGTGGAGCTGACCCCGGAAGGCGTGGAACGGTGCGAGGGAGAATTGTGGCTGGAGTCCAAGCTGCATATCCGCGAGGATGGGACCGGCTGGGTGGACGGGATGATGCCGGAGCATGACCTTTCGTTTTACGCCCAATTTTTTATCGGCTTGGGAACGAATGCGACTGTGAAAGAGCCTCAGGCACTGGTCGGTCTGATCCGCGAAAAGCTTGCTGAACTGCTGTCCCGGTACGAATAATGGTCATTTTTGGGGAAGTAAGGGCTTACCAAAAAAAGAATATTAAATTTTCAGTATTTTTCTGTTAAATGTCATGTATTTTCATGAAAACTGTGCTAACATACCTTTGTTTCAAAGAATACGTTTGAAAGAAAGGTGAATTCTGACTCATGACCGCAACTGTTCAAGAGCCTTCTGCACGGTCAGAAAAACGGCTCAGTCTTGTCCGCCTCACCTGGCCTATATTTCTCGAATTGTTCCTGTTCATGCTGATGGGCAGTGTCGATACATTGATGCTCAGTTCGGTTTCCGACAATGCCGTCTCCGGCGTCGGCGCCGCCAACCAAATTATTTCCATCGCCATCCTCGTGCTGGAGGTGATCGGCAGCGGGGCGGCGATCGTGGTGGCCCAGTACCTGGGCTCCAAAAAGCTCAGTGACGCGGCGCAGGTGACCGGAAATGCAATCACGCTGAACCTGGCCGTAGGGGTGCTCCTAAGCGTTATTTTTCTCGCCTTCGGCGGAATGATGCTGCGCCTGCTTAACGTCACCGGGGAAATTTACGGGTATGCCCAGTCCTATATCCAGATCGTCGGAGGCGGCATTTTCCTGCAGGCACTCATTAACGCCCTTGCCGCAACGATCCGGACCCACGGGTTCACCAAAGAAACGATGGTCGTGTCGCTTCTGATGAATATCATTCACGTGGCAGGGAACTACGCGCTGATCTTCGGGCATTTCGGCCTGCCGGCGCTGGGCGTACAGGGGGCGGCGATCTCGACGGTATTCAGCCGCCTGGTCTGCCTGCTGATCTTCTTCTGGCTGCTGTACCGGGTCATGGAAGTGCACGTGGAATGGCGTTATTACATCCGTCTGTCGAAGAAATTTGTGCTTAAAATTTTGAATGTCGGCATTCCGTCGGCTCTGGAAAGCATTGTATACCAAATGTGCCAGCTGACCTTCACGCTGTACGTCACCTACCTCGGGGCAGAAGCGATGGCTACCCGGCAGTATGCCGTGAACATCTCGATGTACATCTATTTGTTCAGCATGGCGATCGGCATGGGCACGGCCATTATGGTCGGCCATTACGTCGGTGAAAGACGCAACCAGGACGCCTACACCCGGGTGTTCCAGAGCGTGAAGTGGGCGCTGGCCGCGACCATCGTCATCGACTTGATCATTATTCTGTTCCGCGTTCCGCTGATGGGCTTGTTTACGGACGATGCACTCATTATCAAAATGGGGGCGCAGGTCATCCTGCTCAGCATCGTGCTGGAGACCGGCCGCACCGTCAACATCGTCATCATCAACTCGCTGCGCGCTTCGGGGGACGCCAAGTTCCCGGTCTACATGGGGCTATTGTCTATGGTATGCATGTCTCTGCCGCTGGGATACTTCCTCATATTCAAGCTTCACATGGGCCTTGCCGGCGTGTGGCTCGCCATTGCCGCGGACGAATGGGCCCGTGCCGTCATCATGTATTTCCGCTGGCGGAGCCGGGCTTGGGAGAAGCATGCGCTGATCGAACCGCAGGACGGACCGGAGGCCGTGCCGGCAACAGTGCCGACAACCGGTTAACCGGGAGGTTAAGGAAGCTGGATATAACGGGAGATCGGCGCAGGCAGGTTGCGCGCTCCCGGTAATCACGATATAATGTACCTGATGCAGTTACAGCTGAGTGACTGCTTTTCTTTTGACTCTTACTGTGATGGAAAAAGTATCAGTTTACCAACCAATGAACATCACCCGAAAAGGAGAGGTTTGCATATGAAAATCGAAGTATGGTCGGACTTTGCCTGTCCGTTCTGCTATATCGGCAAGCGCCGTTTTGAGGCTGCCCTCGAGCCGTTCGCACACAAGGATGAAGTCGAGGTTGTGTTCCGCAGCTTCGAGCTGGACCCGGGCGCACCGAAAGACAACGATAAGGACATTCACAGCATCCTGGCCTCCAAGTACGGCATGAGCTGGGAGCAGGCCAAGGCGGCCAACGACAATATGACCGAGCAGGCCAAGACGGTGGGGCTCACGTACAATTTCGATACGCTGGTCCCGACCAATACGTTTGACGCGCATCGTCTGACGCAGTGGGCCGGGGAGTTCGGCAAGAAGTATGAGATGACGGAACGGCTGTTCAAGGCGTACTTCACCGATTCGGAACATTTGGGAGACCGTGCGGTATTGGCGCGCCTGGCCGGCGAAATCGGGCTGGACGCCTCTGCGGCAGCCTCCATGCTGGAGAGCGATGCTTACACGAACGATGTCCGCAAGGACGAGGGAGATGCGGGACGACTCGGCATCAACGGGGTACCGTTCTTCGTCATCAACCAGAAATACGGCATTTCCGGCGCCCAGCCGACACAGGTGTTTGCCGAAGCGCTGGACAATATCTGGAAAGAAGAGCATCCGCTGACGCTGCTGGGGAACAGTGCTGACGGGGATGACCTCTCCTGCACGGACGGCTCCTGCCAGGTGCCAACGGATAAAAAGGCGTAACACTGCGTTTGCCGCAAGTCGCCCGAAATTGAATAAAGGCTGTTAGCTGAAGAAAGGCTGCCTACAACCGGGCTTACGAGCAATCCGGGAGGCAGCCTTTTTGGCTGTATATTTTATTAAGGATTTTTTACATGAGGATACGGTTAGACCGGTTAATAGACCGTTTTGGTCAGCTGCTTGAACAGCTGGAAGCCGATCTCGTCCACATGCCGTTTCTGCGGCCTCATCATGGACAGCATTTTCATCGCAAAGCTGCCGTTGTTGGACAGCACGACGACCGCCGTGTTTTTTTCCATGTGAAAGCCCAGGAAGCTGCTTGAGCCGTACGTACCGCCGTTATGCCAGTGAATCCGGTCGTGGTAGATGCCGGTTTTGACCATCCATCCGAGGCTGACGTCCTCGCCGCGGCGTACCCGGTGGCGGGGCTTCTGCCCGTCGCGAAGCGCGGCCGTGATTGGGGCGGAGCCCATGCCGACGTTCGCTTTGGCAAATTGGAGCAGATCATGCGCCGTGGAACGCAAGCCTCCCGCGCCGGCGAGAACGCCCAGATCCCAATGGGGAACCGGCTTGCCGTTGGCCGTATACACCGGGAGGAGACGGGACTGCTGCTCATCGTTCAGTTCAAAGAGCGTGTCCTCCATAAATAACGGTCCGCAGATCTCTTCCCGCATAAGCTGTTCCAGACTCCGGCCGGTGCAGCGGCTCAAGATAAGCCCAAGCAGGCCTACGCCCAAATTGGAATACTCGAAGCTTCCGCTCGACGAAGGTCTGGTTTTCAGCAGGTCCTGCAGCAGATGCTGCTCGGTGTAGTTTTGGTACGGGTTCAGTTTGTCGGTGACGGTCTGCTTGAGACCGGCCGGCAGCCGTGGGAGTCCGGAGGTATGCGTGGCGAGCTGTTCCAGCGTGATGGCGCCGACTTTGGCGTTAGAGGCGATTTCAGGTATGTATTGGCCTACGGTATCCTTGAGCTGCAGTTTGCTCTGACGCTGCAGGATACACAGAAGTGAGGTCGTAAAAACTTTCGTTACGGATGCGATTTCATAGATGGCTGATGCGTAATCGAAGCCCGGAGGTTGTCCCCAGCCGGTGTAAAAATGGTCCCCGTTCTCCAGAATGCCGATGGTGACGCTCAGCGGGTTTCTTTCCCCGTAATGCTCCTGCACCAGGTAGTTGGCTTCTTCAATGATTTCATGGTCAGGAATGATCATGCGCTTATGGCACCTCCTATCTTAATTAGACGCCATGACCCCCTTACAGGTTTCGCTAGAAGGTTTACCAATTAGAGGATTACCCCTTTTTAGCGTGCGTGACGCGCAAATTTCAGAATCAAACGGCGGTTTTTATCGAAAAAATGCAGAAAATCTCCAAAAAACTAACATTTTTGGCTGGACTGACCGATATGGGAGGTAGGGTCTTTTTTTGTTTCTACTCAAAATTAGGGAATTGGAGGGAATTTACATTGCGAATCAGATTAAAAAGGGTACTGGTCATGTCCCTGGTTATGGTACTGTGCATGGCCTATGCCGGAACGACCTGGGCCGCCACGGCGGATTTGACCAAGCTGGTTTTGTCCAAAAATGAGCTTACCCTTGAAATCGGCGATACGGCGAAAGTAACCGCGACGGGTGTATATTCGGATAATTCAACGGCAGATTTGACGGTAAAGGCGAGCTGGAGCAGCTCGAACAACGTAGTTGCCACCATATATAACGGTACCGTAACCGCTAAGAGCGAAGGTACGACAACGGTAACAGCCGTATTCGGGGACGTATCCGAATCGGTGTCGGTGACTGTAACGAAGAAGGTCAAGGCGCTTACGAAAGATGTGCAGAGCCTGGATTTGAAGCTGGGGGACAAGCCCCAGATCAAGCTGACCGCAACCTATACAGACAACAATACGGAGGAAGTTTCCGGCAAAGCGGACTGGTCGACGGATAACGCCAGCGTGGCGACGGTCGTGAACGGAACGGTGACGCCGGTGGGTCCGGGTACGGCTACGCTGACGGCGGTGTACGGCAAGCAGACCGTAACGATTCCGGTGAGCGTAGAAGTGGTGAAGCGGCTCGATGCGGACCCTGCGCAGGTGTCCATGCTGCTGAGCGAGAAGACACCGGTGCAAGTGACGCTGAAAGCGACCTATCCGGACGGCACAACCAAGGATAACGTTGCGGCCGACGCGGAATGGACGTCGAGCAACGAAGGCGTGGCGGACGTCATCAAGGGGCAGATTACTCCTTACGGTCCGGGAACCGCGACGATTACGGCGAAGTACGGTACGAAAACGGCAACGATTCAGGTCGATGTCGACAAGACGATCCGCCTGAAAGCGGACAAGCAGGATATTTTCCTTCATGCAGGGGACTCCACCACACAACCGATCAAGGTTGAAGCGGTGTATCCGGACAAGGATCCGGTGGACATTACAGGAGATGCTGTATGGTCTTCCAGCGACGAGAAGGTCGCTTATGTGAACAAAGGCGTCATCACGGCCATCGCGCCGGGTGCAGTGATCATTACCGCCAAATACGGGGACAAGAGCGTGGCCATTAATGTCGACGTTGACGTGCCGCGCCACCTCGATCTGGTCGAGAAGGTCGCACTGAGCCTGACGGGTGAGAAGACGAAGCAGCTGGACTTGATCGCTACCTATGCGAATGGGGAAACCGAGAAGGTTCAGAGCAAAGCCGTGTGGAAATCCAGCAATGAGGACGTCGTTTTTGTCAGCGGCGGGAATTTGACGGCTTTCAAAAAAGGAGAATCCAAAGTCAGCGCCACCTATGGCGGAGTGACGGTAACGACATCGGTTGCTGTTGACATGCCGCTCAGCATCTCGCTGCCGGTGAAGAAGCTGTCCCTGAAGGTAGACGCCACCTACCAGGCGAGCATCGTGCTGGATTACGGTGCGGACCGGGCGGCCGAGACGATCTCGTCCAAGGACAAGGTAGAATGGAGCACAAACAAAAAGGATATTGCCGACATTGATGAAAATGGGCTCATCACGGGCGTGGCGACAGGCACCGCGACGATTACGGCCAAGTACGAAGGCAAATCGTACACGATGACCGTGGAAGTCGGATTG
Source organism: Paenibacillus sp. SSG-1 (assembly GCF_002224835.1). Classification (NCBI taxonomy): domain Bacteria; kingdom Bacillati; phylum Bacillota; class Bacilli; order Caryophanales; family Paenibacillaceae; genus Paenibacillus; species Paenibacillus sp. SSG-1. The sequence goes on along the minus strand of NZ_MBRK01000001.1, from coordinate 5,993,392 downwards.
GTCAGCGACCTGAAAGCGTCGGATACGCTCGTGATTATGTCCGCCGGTGACAAGAAGCAGCTGACCTTGACCGCGAAGGATGCGACGGGTACAGTGGTGGACGTGACCAAGGAAGCGTCCTGGAAGTCGAGCAGCTCCACGGTTGCCGGGGTAGACAATAATGGCCTGGTATCCGGTCTGAAGAGCGGGAAAGCCAACATTACCGCTGAGTACGGCGGACAGAAAGTAACGATCCCGGTGGAAGTCGACGTCATCTCCGCCATTGAGGCGAGCGAGACCGCAGTATCGCTGAAGACGGTAGGCAAAGCCAAGGATAAAACGGCCACCGTCAAGCTGGAAGTGACGTTCAGCGACGGCAGCACCAAGGATGTGACATCCAAGGCGGAATGGAAAACCGGAAACTATAAAGTAGCGTCGGTTAACGACGGTGTCATTACCGCTGCTGCTTACGGCAAAACGACCGTGACGGCCAAGTACGGCAACAAGACGGTCCGGATTCCGGTCGAAGTGGATACGCTGAAATATTTGCAGACTGACAAGGTGAGCGTGACGCTGAACGTCGGCGACAAGCTGACGCTGGCGGCCACGGCGACCTACATGGACGGAACCGATGTGGACGTCTCCAAGCCGGCCCTCTGGAAGTCTTCCAAAATTTTGACGGCGACGGTGAAGGACGGCCAGATCACGGCTAACGGCAAAGGCAAAGCGACGATCACGGTCAGCTTCGGCGGCAAATCGACCAAGGTGGTCGTGACGGTACAATAGAACATAAGCGGATCAAAGCGATCCGAATATGAAGAATCACCCAAAGTCCATATGACTAAGGGTGATTTTTTTTTGCCTGCGCAAGCTGCAGGAGCCATGGCGAGTGGGAAGCGCGATCAGCGTGACAGATGCTCGGCCAGATAGCGGCCTGTATATGAGGCCTGAACGGCCGCCACATCTTCCGGCGTACCCTGCGCGATCAACTGCCCTCCGGCATCCCCGCCTTCGGGTCCGAAATCGGCGATCCAGTCGGACGCGGCGATCAGATCGAGATGGTGCTCGATCACCATGACCGTGTTGCCGGCGTCCACGAGCCGGTTCAACAGGCGACACAGATGCCGGACATCACTGGGATGAAGCCCGGTCGTGGGCTCATCCAGCAAGTACAAGGTATGCCCTCTGGCTTTTTTGCCAAGCTCCTTCGCCAGCTTGATCCGCTGGGCTTCTCCGCCAGACAGCGTCGTCGTGGGCTGCCCCAGCTGCAGGTAGCCGAGCCCCACTTCACCCAGCAGGTTCAGCATGTCGGTTATTACCGGCTCCTCAAAGAGGGCGGCATTCTCCAGGACGGTCAGGTTCAGAATGTCCGAAATGCTAAAGCCCTTGTACTGAACAGCAAGCACATTCTCTTTGAACCGTTTTCCCAGGCAAACGGGGCAGCGCACCTCCACATCCGGCAGAAAGTGCATATCCAGCTGCAGGGTGCCCATGCCGCGGCATTTCTCGCACCGGCCGCCCGGCGTGTTAAAGGAGAAGTGCTTGGGACTCAGCCGTTGTTTCCGGGCCTCGGGCAGCTCCGCGAATAAGCTGCGGATTGGGGTAAACAGGTCGGTGTAGGTCGCGATATTGGATCGCGAAATCTTCCCGACCGGGGCTTGGTCGACGGCGATGACCTTGTCGATAAGCTCCAGGCCGGTGATGCGTTCATATTGGCCTGGCATATCGCCGGACAAACGAAGATGGGATTTTGCCGCAGGTTCGAGGATATCGAAGAGAAGGGTGGATTTGCCCGAACCTGAAACCCCCGTCACTGTAATCAGGCATCCGAGCGGAAAGCTGACGGTCAGCTGCTTCAGGTTATGGGCGGAAGCCTGCTCGATCGTAAGCTTGCTGCCGCTGCCCGCTCTCCGCGTAACCGGAGGGTGGGCGATGTCCACCTCCCGCAGATACCGCCCGGTAGCGGATCCGGGGATCGCTTTCAACTGTTCGAGCGTTCCGGTGCCGACGACGGTCCCGCCTTCTTTTCCGGAGCCGGGGCCAATCTCGATCAGATGGTCCGCAGCCTTCATTACCTCGGTGTCATGTTCGATGACCAGCACGGTATTTCCCAAATCGCGGAGCCGCTTCAGCACCCGGATCAGCTTGTGGGTATCCCGCGGATGGAGACCGGCCGTTGGCTCGTCCAGTACGTACAATACGCCAGTGAGGCCCGATCCGAGCAGCGAAGCGAGCCTGAGCCGCTGGGCTTCCCCGCCGGACAACGTGCTCGCCTTCCGGTCCAGCGACAAATATTCGAGCCCGACATCGATCAGCCGCTGGATACGGTCCGCCAACCCGTTGAAAATAGGCTCCCATACAGCGAGGCTTTCACCTGGAAGCTCCTGTTTCAACTGCTTGAGCCAAGCATAGAGCGGGAGAAGGGTATAAGAAGCCGCCTCGATGATAGTCGTACCCCTAATGGTAACGAGCCGGCCCTCTCTCCCCAATCTCGATCCCTGGCAATCGGGGCAGATCTGCTTCATAAAATACGGATCCCATTTTTTAGAGCTCGATTCTTCCGGGTCTCCGTCATGTTCCCTGTACTTGCGCAGCAAATGGGTGATCAAGCCTTCAAAATTGCCCTTCCCCACAGTTTTGGGGGGCTTAACGCCGGGGAAGTGGCGCTGGAACTGCTCACTGGCTGCGCCATAGAGCAGCATGTCGCGTGCGATCGCGCCATAATCGCGGATGGGCAGGTGCGGCTCGTACGGGAAGCCGTAATGTTTAGATGCCGCTAACAGAACGTCGGCATAGTATTCGCGAACCCAGCCATCCCAGAGCGTTACGCCTCCTTCCAAGATACTGCGGTCTTCCTGCAAAAGCCGGTCCACGGCAATATCGGTCACGATGCCGATTCCTGTGCAGGTCGCGCAGGCTCCTTCTGGCTTGTTGAAGGAGAAGTGGGCCATCGTCAGCTTCGGGATTGAGGCACGGCAGTGCGGGCAGGGCATATGCTTGGGCTCCTCAATCGCATCTTCCGATGGTTCAAGAACTTCTTCGGACACCGCTGGACTGTCTTCGAAGACGGGGTGAATGCTTTGATCGCAAGCTGGACATACCCGCACGCCGAGCTTGGCGTACAGCACACGCAGGTACGTATAGATCTCCGTAACGGTCCCGACGGTGGACCGGGGGTTCCTGTTGGTCACATGCTGGCTGACGCTGATGGAAGGGGACAGGCCACGGATGGAATCCACCCGTGGTTTGCTGATGAAATCCGTCACCATCCCCATGGACTCCATGTACTGCCGTTGGCATTCCTTTTGCAGCGTATCCATCGCGAGCGACGATTTGCCCGACCCGGACAAGCCCGTCAGTACGACCAGCCTGCGTTTGGGAATGCGGAGCGAAATATTCTTCAGATTATGCTCCCGGGCCCCTTCGATTTCAATATATTCATCCACGAATCCATCCCTCTCTTTCATTTTGTGATACGGTACCTTGGATGGTTTTAGAATAATTCATATATACGACAAAAGATGACGTAATTGGAGGGATGGCATAGTAAAAAAGGCCTCACGCCGAAGCGGAAGCCTTTTTAATGTTCACGGACGTTCCTAATAACTATGCTGGAACGATTCATGCACGATATTCTTTTTGAAATTGGTCTTTGGCCGTAGAATCTACTCCAGCCGTTCCACGTCTACGACCGGTACGTTCACAGGCTCGACGGTTTGATCGCCGTCCGGGTACATTTCCTCGGACTCGTTATAGGTTCCGATGACGGTCACGCTGCCCTCGGTGAATTGGAAATTGCCCCTCAGTTTGATATACGACCCTTCCATTTCCGCGAGCGCCTCGCCCTGGCCGCCTTGGACGATATAGATGGTAAAGCGAACCTTCTCTCCCGGATGCGACGGCAGATCGGTCGCTACGATATCCGTAAAGTCCTGCTGGAAGCCCGTAAACTCATAGGCGTCGCCGCGCCGCTCATATATCGCCTCCGGTGCCGTGCCTCCGGCAGCGTCCATCCCGCCGGTCACGTTGTCTCCGCCAATCTCCGGATTCGTCACCAGGAGCGACTTGTCCGATTGAACGCTATAGCCGTCCGCGCTGAATTGGAACAGCTGGACCATGCCGTTCTCCCGGACTTCATAAGCGGCATACAGCGCCTTCCGGGTCGTTGAGTCCGCTTCGACGAGAATGACCGGCGTGCTGCCCGTGCTGAGCGACGGTTCGATGGAGACTTTCCGGATGGCAGCTCCCTGCGGGAAATCGTGGCTGCTGTAACCCTGCACCGTCTCATCGCTGTTCATCCGGGTGAAATAGACGGTGTTGCTGCCGTCCGCTCCGATGGCATAGGCTTTGCCGCCGAAGCGATCCGCTCCTCCGCTGACGAAGTCGTAGGAGGGGGAGGGATTGGCGCTCTGCAGCAGGCGGACCGGATCATGAACCGTCCAGGCCAGCTGAGCCGCCTTGATCTTGTCCTCCGTATCCTCGTAGCCGGATAAGGCCTGGTAAATTGCGATCGCCTCTTCATACTTATGGTTCTTCACTTTGCGGTCTGCGCCCTTCAGCCAGGTGCCGATTTGCCGGGTGATGTAATCCTGGACAGCGGACTGCTTCATGCCGGCGCCGGCCATGTAGGCGGTGTACATCTTGGCGTGGGCGGCAAAGTTTGCCGCCTGGTCTCCCTGCACGTCCTTTGTGAGCAGCGTGCGGGTGAGGGAGTCGGCCTTTTCTTTTACCCAATTCGCCTTAAAGCTGCGGCTCTTGTATTCGGCCATCATGGACAGCGACCAGTCCAGCATGTTCTGATACTGCCCGGCACCCGCCATGCGGGCCATCAGAGCCTCGTCATACGATTGAAATTTTCCGCTTAACTGCTTGCTTTTGGCTTCCGCACCGCCATAAAATTCCGCCGGAATGGCCAGCAGATTCCATTTAAAGGCGTTGTCGTTAACGTTCCCCTGGGCCAGCTGATCCTTCGCCTGCTGGTAAAAGAGGGACTGGAACTGCTTGAAGTCCTTGGTCAGATCCTCCGAAATGCCGTACATCGCGGAGATCTTCGGATAGTAGGCGGCCAGCGGCTGGCTCGCAGCCATATACTCCTTCTTGGCGGCAACCAAGTCGGCGTATACATTCATAAGCCCGTCAAAATCCCGGTTTCTGGCAGCAGTTTCCGCGCGTTGATCTAAACGGGACAGCGACTGCCTCATGGAGGTGATCGGCTCAAGCTCTTTCAGCCGGGAGGCGATCAAATCTTCCTTATAGCGTATGGACCGGTTTGCGGCGGCTTTTTGGTACCATTCCTCTGCATTGATCAGATCTTTACGGTCGTAGTACTGACCCGCTGTGGCGACCCAATCGATCTTCCGGTTCATGTCATAACCCTTGACTCCGATCAGGACCAAAGCTGCGGCGCAGAGCAAAATATACAAATTACGCAGGGTTAGCGCGTTTTTCATCGTCATATCTTTATGGCCTCTTTATTCCCATTTTTGAAAATCCGGGTCCCAGCGGTACTTTTCATTATAAATGGCGGATACCTCGTCGCGTAAGCCGTCCCAGGACTGGTCCGGATTGCGCCGCACGATCTGGTACAGGCGCAAAAACCGCTCCCGCGGCAGACCGCGCGCGTAGCGCCGGATGAAATCAGGATACATATCCACGTACTTCTTCATCCGTACCGCGGCACCGGCCGCAGCCGTCATAATGCTGGCACCCTGCTTCATTTGCAGGATGTAACGCTCATGAATGAGCAGATAACGAATGGCGCTGGCCTTGATCAGCTCGCGTTTAACCTTGGCGATTTCGCCGATATAAGCGGCCAGATCGGAATCGAAGTCCTCGATCAACAGCGGCTCCAGCTCGAGATCCATGTCTTTGCGCAGCACGAACGACTGGAGCAGCACGATTTGCTGCAGCCGGATCCGGTCGTTATGCACGATGGTGGCAATCTCCCGCAGAATCTCGTACCCGATCTGCTCGTCATCCTTAATGGCGGCCGAGGCGGTCGACAGATTCAAATAGATGCCTTCCAGGATCAGGCGCTGGCTGCCGTGGAGCAGCTTGTCCAGCTGGCGGCGCGTCTCGGACGGCAGCATGCGCCGCTGGAGCAGCCACAGCATCACCGTCAGCAGGAGGCCCCCGCCCAGGCAGACAGCAATCTGCAGGAATGTCTGGCTTAGCAGCACGGCCACCAGCGTCAGCAGAAGGGCGGCCAGCCTTTCCGTCTGCATCGACCGCTTGGCGTTAATCGCCGCCTGGTCCATGACTGGGATCAGCGCGTGACGGCCGCAGTTGGCGCAAGTGTCTTCCCACAGGACGGTAAAATGATGGCAATGTTTGCAAACTCTTAACTTTTGATAGGCATATCTCGTTCTATAATAAGGGCGCAGACGTACCGGCTTCTTCTTAACCATGGCGGTCTCCCGGGTTGGCAATGGTGAGCAGCGTTTCGTCCAGCTCTTCCGGAAGCGGCGCGGTCTTCTGGCGTCTGAAATAATTGACGGATTTGATCAAAACAAAAAGAAACAAAACGGCGAGACATCCGTAAGCAATCATATCAATATTCCTTTCTATCGGATGGATAATTATGCAAGTTGTTAGTTAGGTCCTAATGCCTACAATCCGCGGAGCTCCTGTAAACATTGAACTTTGGCAGGTATAATTATATCATAATGTTATAGATTGGGATATTTTAGCGCTCGGCATGGAAGTTTCTACTGAATATGGAATGAAACTAGAAACGTCACTTCACGTTTTTTTATCGTTTCTTAAGGAATATTTAAGACTTTTTGCCTAGAGTTAATAATGGCACTCTTACGGCTTGGAAAGGTCGAATTTTGCGGAATACTGGCCTCGAATATTGGAAACCGAAGACTAATGTTGTGAAGGAGAAACGCTATGCATTTAAAAAATAAATGGACGCTGTGCCTGCTGGCGGGGGTGTTGCTGCTTGTGTCATGGTGCGGCTTCCTGCCGCCGGTATCGGCTGCCGGGCAGCCGTTATCCCAGATTGACGCTGTACTGGTGATGGATGCCAGTAATTCGATGAAGGCTAGCGATCCCAACCGGATCAGCGGCGAGGCGATGAAGATGTTCATTGACATGCTGTCCGCCCAGGGGGACAAGGTCGGAATCGTCTCCTATACGGATAAGATCCAGCGGGAGAAGGCGCTGCTTGAAATCCAGTCTGCGGCGGACAAGGAAGATCTGAAGCAGTTCATCGACCAGCTTGACCGCGGCGCCTATACCGACATTTCGGTCGGCGTGGATGAAGCGGTGAAGGTGCTGAAACAGGGCATGGACAAGAGCCACGAGCCGATGATCGTCGTCCTGGCGGACGGCAACAATGAGCTTGACCCGAAATCGGGCAAGACGGAGCAGCAGGCCGACCAGCAGCTGAGCGCCGCCGTGCAGGAGGCGAAGCAGGCAGGCATCCCGATCTATACGATCGGGCTGAACGCCGACGGCAAGCTGAACAAGGCTGCCCTGGCGGATCTGGCCAGCCAGACCGGGGCCAAATCATTCTCCACCAGCTCGGCGGATGATTTGCCGCAAATTTTGAGCGAAATTTTCGCCAGCCACCAGAAGCTGAAGATCGTTCCGGTGCAGTCGATCACCGCGAACGGCAGCTATCAGGAAGTGACCATCAGCGTTCCGAATGCGAACGTGCTGGAAGCGAACATTTCGATGATGTCCGGAAGCCCGGTTGACGTGAAATTAACCGATCCTGCCGGGACGGCTCAGACCATTCCTTCGGCGAACGTGCTGAGCTCCAAGTCGAAGACGTACTCCCTGATCAAGCTGCTGAAGCCAAAGCAGGGCGACTGGAAGCTCCAGGTGAAGGGCGTTCCGAAGGACAAAATCGACATCAATCTCGTCTTTAACTATGATTTGGACCTGACGATGGATCCGCTGCCGTCCAAATCGGTGAAGCCGGGTGACACGATAGAGATCAAGTCGTATCTGGTCAGCAGCGGCCAGAAGCTTCAGGATCAGGCGCTGTATGGCAGCATGGCCGCCAAGCTTCTGGTGAAGGACCTCGATACGGGCAAGACCGAGGAAGTTAAGCTGACGAACCAAGGAGACCATTTCGAGGGTTCTTATAAAATTACCGACAAGCACCAGTACGAACTGAAGGTGCGTGCGGAAGACCAAAGCTTCTACCGCGAAACCCAGCCGGTTACCGTCAGCGCCAAGCCGGCGGCTGCGGGCACGGGGGCCGGGACGGCAGCTTCAGGAGCGTCCAAGGATAAACCGTTCCCTACGATGCTCGTCGTGATCGGGGTTATTGCCCTTTTGATCATCGCGGCCGCGGCGTATTTCATTTTAAATGCCGTGAAGAAGGCGAATCGGGGCTTTGTCGGGCAGATGGTCATCGAGATCCGCGACGAGAATACCGGGGAGAAGACGTACCCGCAATATAAGAAGCTGACCTCATTCCGGGGCAAGTTCAACCTGCACCAGCTGCTGCAGCTGGCGCCGGAATTGAAGGAAACCGACAAAATCATGTTTACGCCGGGCAAGAACGACCGCCTGGTGCTGAAAAATGCCTCACCTTGCACGATTGAGCGGTCCGGCCGTGTGCTGGATGCTTCTGCCGGCGTGGAGCTGAAGAGCGGTGACCGCCTGAGCGTGTCACTGCAGCAGATTGACAAAACGATACAATTTGAATATTTGGTGTAACGGGTTATTCATATCCGTGCACCTTTTCCAGGAGGGGAATCTATGAAACCGGTCGTTAGAGAACATATACAGCAGCTGGACGTGTCGCTGGGAGGCGGTATCGTCAGCGAAAAAATCCGGGTGGACACGATTGACAACCCGATTCTGATCATCGGCCTCGGAGGCACCGGCATTGATGCGCTGCTGCGTCTGAAATACCAGATCAACCGGCGCTTTAAGCTGCCTGAAGATCCGCTCTCCAAGAAGAAAATGGACAAGCCGGACAACGTCGAGTTCCTGGCTTTTGAAACGAACGAGCAGGACCGGAACAAGCGCTACAAAGGCGTGGGTCTCGATCCGATCAACGAATTCGTGCTGCTGTCGAACGCCGAGATCGGCGGACTGCTGCAGAACCGCAGCATTTTGGAGCCGTACATTACGGACTGGCTGTCGCCCGAGCTCAGCATCACCGACGGCATGAACGGCGCGGCGGGCGTCCGCCAGGCGGGACGCTTGCTGCTCTTCACGAAGATCAACCAGGTCGTGCAGGCCATCGACAAGAAGATCAAGACGCTGTCCGTAGGCACCAACAAGAAGCTGATGGTGTTCCTGCTGACCGGCCTCTCCGGCGGTACCGGAAGCGGCTGCTTCCTGGACATCGCCTATATCGTCCGCGGCATTATCGAGCGCGACCATGGCTCCGCCGGGATCGACCGGGTCAACACGCTCGGTTATCTGTTCACGCCGGATATCAACCTGGCGAACAAGAGCCTTAGCGAACATACGCGTGAGTACATCAAGAAGAACGGCTATGCAGCCCTCAAAGAGCTCGACTACTGGATGAACGTTGATGCGCGCGGGGAGCGGTTCAAACAGCAGTACGGCAACATTCTCACGGTCAACTCGCCGCTGCCGCCGTTTAACCTGTGCCATCTGATTTCGGCGACCAACACGGAAGGCAAGCTGTTGGAAAATGCCTATGATTACTGCATGAACGTCACCGCCGAGAACATTACGAACTTCATGGCGAGCGAGGAAAAGCAATCGGGCGAAGAATTCGCCATTCACGACTATATCAGCAACATCCGCACGAATATCGCCCAAATGAACAAGGCGTATCCGGCCAACTACGATTACAACATCATCGGCGCCTCGTCGGCCGTGCTTCCGATTGAGGAAATGACGACGTTCCTGGCGTACCGCCTGTTCGGCAAAATGGAGACGATGTTCGAAAAAGCGCCGAATCAGGAAGACGTGGAGAAGTTCGCCCGCAAGCTTGGCGTCGATCTCGACACGATGGTGAAGACGTTTGAATCGCGCGTGCCGGAGCCGCTGCCCGGCTACCAGAACAGCGAGCGCTTGAGCTACACGAACGTTGTTAAAAATCAGGTCATCAACATGGACACCGAGCTGGAACAAAATTTCCTGGCGCGGGCCCGTGAGGAATATATCAAGGCGAAGAAGCAGCTGCCAGGGGAAATCGTGGCGCAGTTCAGCGACCAGATCCGCCGCATGTTCCTGCACCCGCAGCAAGGGCCGTTCTACGTGTCTCGCCTGATCTACACAGAGAAGGGGTTCAGCCTGCTCAAAATGCTGCTCTCCTATATTGAGACGCTGCGCGAGAACCTGACCCGCATTCCGCGGGATATCGAGGTGGCCCGGGAGCAGGCGGATGAGCGTCTGGGCGATGCAAAGAGCGCCTTCGTATCCAAAGAAAAGAAGAAAAACGTCTACATCGAGGCCAAAATCAACGAATACTGGCTGATGGCGGACGTAGAGCGTACCGAGCAGATGATCGAGTTCTACGAGGATCTGTATGATCTGCTGAACAAGGAAAACAACCGTATTTATAACGTATATACCGAAATTTTGAACGCGCTGAACTCCATTTTCGCCAAAAACGGAGACATTCTCCTGAACGGGGAGGAGCAGCAGGATCACAAGGGCAACAAAACTTACTACTGGAATCTGGTCAGCGTGCCCGACATCTCGAAGGTCATTAACCGCATGATGGAGCAGAAGGATGTTGACGATCTGATCCGCGACTTTGCGCAGGAGCTGCTGGACCATTCCAATCGCTGGATTCGCGAGCAGGAGATCGACGTGGTCAGCTCCATTTCGGAGTTTCTGACCGACAAGTTCGGCGACCTCATTACCCGCTCGATGGAAGACTTCCTGATCATGAAGTTCGGCCAGGAGGAGTCGATCGAGAAGTTTGTGGAGCGGAACATCGCCAGCAAGCTGGACGAAGAGGCCGTGCCGGTCTTCCACTTGAGCAACAGCGCAGGCAATCTGTACTTCCCGTCCTGGGGCTTTGTCTCCGTGCCGGTGCAGGCGCCGAGCATCCTGAAGGGGATCCGCAATTATCAGAACAATTCGGTGGGCAAATCGCATTTTACCGTCAAAGAGAGCGAAGTGAAGAACCGGATCTTCTGGCTGAATACGAAAAATGGCGTGCCGCTGTTTGTGTATACGCCGCTTAAGGTGTACGAAGAAAGCTACGAACGCACGATTCTGGACAAAGAAGGCATCGGCCGCCACCTGGTGCAGACCGATCGTGTGAACTGGACGTACCTGCCTTCGCCGATTCCGGAAAAATCGTGGGGCGAGACCTACGTAAACCCGCGGGTGCAGAGTTATAACGCCCGTGTCCGCACCGAATTCGACCAGGCGCTGCAGTTGAAGGTGGTTCAGCTGAAGGATGCCGACCAGAACACCAGCAACCGCTACGCGGTGGTGTTTACGAAGCCGTTTGACGTGGAGTCTGCGCTGCACGCGTACGACATGCAGCTGAATGCCGCCAAGCCGAATCTTGGCGAAGTGAAGCGAGCACTGACCGAGCTGAAGCGTTACTTGAGCGAGGGATTGGAGCGGGAAGGATCGAAGGATATCTTCGGCTCGATCAATGAGGAGCTGGCCAAGGAGAACCTGATCCGTTCGCCGGAGCTCATCGCCCGGGTACGGGCCGAATTGGCCAAATATACAGCCATTGCCGCTAAGGCTGCCGAGCTGGAAGACATCATCAGCCAGCATCAGGATGAGGAGAAATGGCTGGACCAGTTTATCGAAGCGATGTACACCGGCACGATCTGCAAGAAGGGCGCCTTGTACGTCTACGACCGCGACCCGGAAGAAGAAGCGTGGCAGCCGTTTGCCAATCTGCTGAAAAGCGTCAATTACGTCGAATACGAAGTGTTTAAGCATTTCCGCGGGCTGGATGAGAAAAGCCGCAGCACCCTGCTGCGCAAATCGTCCCGCCGGGATGCCGAGCTGACCGCTTCGGAGGATATCACCCCGCTGCTCACCAAGCTGGAGGAGCTGTCGGCGACCTTCCTGGAAGCCCGCGACCGTCTCGAATACGAGAAAGTGGAGCTGGCGGACGGGGAAGACCGCTATCAGTTCTACAGACAGATTTCTTCCAAGCTGAACGATATCCGCAGAAGGCTGAAGTAAGCGATGAACGGCATTTTAGAGCGGTTTGCATCCAACTATGCCGCGGCCCAGGAGAGCCTGACGGGTAAGGGAGACGACCAGAGCAGCATCCATTACCCGGCGGTGCTTCTGTTTATCGGCGACAAGACGGCGGACGCCATCGGACCGATCATGAAGATCCACCGGCATAAGTGGGATAACAGCGCCGGAGTGACGTATTTCCATGTCGGCACGGCATCCGGCAGCGACCGGGGGGCCGCCGCTTCAGACGAGACCCACGGCACTTTGGCGTCCACGGCCTCCCAGGAAAGTCATGCGAATGGACGGTTTGAAGCCAAAGGCTACGGGTTCGGCGAAGTGCGCTCCGAAGACGGCGGTTCCTTGCTGAGCCGCTTTCTGTTGGACGACTCCGCTGTGCCGGGTGATCCCAAAACGATACGCAAAGAGCTGTACCGGGCGTTCTACCGGAACGAAAAGCAGTTGTTCGAGCTGAATAAGGCGATCCGCCGGCTAGAGTCTCATATTGCGGGCTACGGCCGGATGTATTCCTCATTCGACCGGATCCATCTCTCTGTCATTACGCGGGTCGACGACCCGCTTAATGTGTTCATACCGGAAATTTCGCTGCTGGCCCAGTCGATCTTCAGCCAGTCCTTCAAGTCGGTTCAGATGGACCTGTACGCGCTGATCAGCGAACGGGAGCAGCTGGAGTCGTTCGGATATGCCAGCTCGGCAGGGATGGCTTTTCTGCGGGAGCTCGACATGATGCAGCGCCCCGAGTACACGTTCTCTGCGCCGCTGCACGTCACGGAGGATGGACTGTCCATCCCGGTGACGCATCCGGCTTCGCCGCTCTTCGATCTGGTGTACGTGCTGTCGGACAAAAACGAGCGCGGCATCGCCGATCCTGGCGGCATGCAGGACAACTATGAGATCATCTGCCACCTCGGCCTGCTGAAGAACCGCAAGCAGAAGGAGCATCAGATCGACGGTCAGGCAGGAAGCTATAACAATACCTCCTTCAAAAATAACATCATGACGGAGTCCGGCCGGCAGGGCTATGTCTCCGCCGGTTTCTCCAGGGTCAAGCGGCCGAACCAGCCGATTGCCCTGACGGTGCTGTACCATTTCTACAGCCAGCTGCTGCTGAGGATGAAGACAGGAAGAGAGCTCGGTATCAAGGAACGCCTGGCATTCTTCGGGCTGGATCCGGCGGCGGTTTCGTCGCGAGCGGACCATGTGGTGCCGGACGGCAGCCGGATCGAGGAAATGAACGGCATGATGACCCGGCCGGTCGGCTTCGCTTCGCTGAAAGGCATGTCCGTACGCGAAGCGGAGGAGGCGCTGTTCGGTGACGGATGCCGGCGGTATTTTCAAGCCAACTATGAGCAGGAGGCAAGCGAAGCGCTGGGCCGCCTGGACGGGGCGGAAGAGCTGGATTCCGTCATCCGGCAGCAGATGGCGGAGCATCCGGAGATCAGCGTGTTCCACATTGCGGCATGGACCGGCGAGAAAGAAGGGGCAGGCGGTGTGCTGGAGGCGCTGCGGGCCCGGATCCGCGATATGGCCGGCCAGCTGGAGGCTGACCGGGCCGAGCTCGACCGGTATTACAGCGAGCAGGTGGGGAACCTGCCTTTTCCAAAACGGCCGCTGATGGACAAGCATAATGTGCGGAGCTTTATCCGCTATTTTCTGGAAACCATCTATCAGCGCAAGCTGGAATTGCTGCTTCTGGAGACCGAGCTGAAGCTGTACCGCCGCTACGAGGCGGAGCTGGAGCGTCTGCATGGCCACTACAAGCGGCAGGCGCAGCGGCTTGAGCAGCTGGAGGGTGAGCTGCATGCCTCTGCGCAGCAGAGCATTCGGGCTGCCGACGATTATATCGGGCAGAACATTATGGAGTATTACGGACTCGTGACGGAAGACATCATGCGCGACCTGGAGGCGAAGAGGGGGCCGTTTATCTTTTTCGAGGACCGTTATGTCGGGAACCTGTCCGCATTGGCAGCTGCGGGGACCGACAGACTGCTGGAGAGGCTCATTGCTGTCGTGGAGCGTGATTTGCTGACGGCAGAGCCTTTTGATCAGACCTTTGAGGATGAATTGCTGCGCCGGGCCAATGTAACGATCGATTACAGCAACAAGCAGGTGCTGTCGAAGGAAGACCTGTTCAAGATGCTGTACCGAACCCTTGAGGAGCATGCGGTCATTAACGTGCGGCTGTTCGACTACACGCAGGAGCACCGCTATGAGGAAAAGTATTTCTTCGGCGATGCCAGCAGCGAATTTGTCCGGTATGCCCTGGGGGCAGACGAGACCTCGCGCATCTACAAGCTCGGGGTCGTGCACGAGAAGCGCAGCAGCGGCGTCGAGAAGCTGAACCTGATGGGCGGATTCCATCTGGAGGACTTGATGTATTACCGCAACGGCAAAGCCTATTATGAGACGTACGTCCAGAACGGCTACGAATTTCACGGTGTGGACCCCGGGCAGCTGCCGGAGCTGCGGTAAGAGCCCGGGCGCCACTTAAGAAAGGAAGCATGGTATCATGCAGCGTAAAATCAATCTGCTTCTGCTGCTCCTCAGCCTGATTGGCGGCGCGGCCGGCTACGTCATCGGAGAGGTCGTGCTGCACGTGTGGGGCAGCGATCTTCCGCGAATCGTGGCCATTGGATTATATTTGGGAATACTGGCTCTCTGCATCGGCACCGGGTGCCTGATCGCGGAGATGATGTCACCCCGCCTGAATGGGCCGTCCTGGAGACAGCGGTATCTGGGGACTTCCTGGAAACTGCTCGTGCCGGCCACACTGGTGCTGGTCTTCGTGCTTGGTTTGGTTTTGGAGTTCGTCTATGAAATCAATCCCGGCCATGCGAAGCCGGTCAAGGACATTGCTTTGGTCATCGACAACTCCGGAAGCATGGGGGAGACTGACCCGGACAACGACCGCTATACGGCAGCCAAAAACCTGATCAACCGGATGGACAGTGACAACCGGGTAGCGGTGATGGTCTTTAACGACCAGACGACCCTGCTGCAGCCGTTCATGAAGGTCAAAAATAAGGATGCCAAACATAAGGTCATCTCCGAAATTGACGGGCTTGAGGCAACCGACGGGGGAACGAACATCAGCCTGGCGCTGGCGGATACGATGAAGCATATCGAGGAAACGAATGACGCCAACCGGAACACGATGGTTATCCTGCTGTCGGACGGCATCAGCGATGTGGACCTGAACAGCGCTCTCGCAGCGTACAAGCAGCGCCAAATCGCCGTCAACACGATCGGGCTCAGCCTGGTTCAGGCGGATGGGGCGCAGCTGCTGCAGGACATTGCCCGGGAGACGGGCGGGCAGTATTACGACGTGTCCAATGCAGGTGACCTGTCGCCGGTCTTCCAGCAAATCTATGAAGACGTAGGCGACCGGACGCTTCTGACCGAACGGACCGGCCCGACACAGGACAGCGTCTATTACCGGATGCTGCACATCGCTTTCATCGCCATCATCGGCGGGGCGATCGGCTTATCCCTCGGCTTGATCTTCGACAACCGGTATTTGGCCCGCAGCTTTGGTATTGGCGGCGTGGTGTCCGGCCTGATTGCCGGAGCCGTGCTCGAATTTGGCTTGTCGGGCCACACCGTTGGCGACGAGCTGGTCCGCCTGCTGTCGTGCCTGATCCTGGCCGGCGTGCTCGCCTTGTTCACCGGCGTCATTCCGGTGAAGGAGAACGGCAAGCTTGCGGCCGGTCTTCAGCGTCCGGGCCAGGCCGGACGGACGCAGTCCGGCTTCGATCGGCGCCAGAAAGACAACACGAGCAGAGGATTCTAAGCAGGGAGGCGCATGACATATGCGGTTTATCGATGCACAGCCGGGCGACCCGGTCATCCGCGGCTTGTCCCACCAGCTGGACGAGGATCGCTGCACCCTCCGCTGGCAGTGGCCGGAGGGGATTCATGCCGTGTACATCGGCAGAGCTTTTGACATTCTTGCGGAAGACGCGGGAGAGGGCGGAGCTTCGGCTCCGTCCGATTCGCCTTCCGACAAGCTGAGGCTGTATACCCGAAACGAATATAAAGCGAACAACGGTTATCACGACCGGATCGAGGGCGTCGGACGCGTCATCTACACCGTCTATGCTTCGGTAACGGAACAAGGCGATGCCGTCCTGTTCCGCCAGCCTGACGGAGCCAATCGTGCCGTCTTCAGCACAGGCAAAGCCCGCGTGACCGTCTCCATCCGCGAGAAGGGCGGATGGCTGCAGAAGTTCAAGACCGTGGAAATCCGGGTGACGACCGAGGTCCCGATCCCGAAGGAAGCGCTCTGCTATGTCAAGAAGCAGGGAAGCTACCCCGCCCACAAGGAAGACGGAACGGTGTATCCGTTCGTCATGGATTTCGCGGCGGGGAAAAACGTGCTGCCCGCCATCGAGGTGGGCAAAAACGACTACGTGCGCCTGTTTTTTACGGACGGGAAGAAGTACGGGCAGCTGTATGAGTTGGTGCAGGGACGCTAGGGTCGCTCCGGTCGCTCCATATATGCCCCTGCGGCTTCTGTTGGGTCGCTCCATATATGCCCCTCCGGCTTCTGTTGAAATCGTGTTATTTTGATGAGATAGGAAGGGAATAACACGATTTCAAAGGAAGCACGTAAACTCTCCGGTCCATATATTCCGCTTGGCAGGGGGCAATTTGTGGGTAGACTCAGGATGTTCCATATCGACATGGCAGGGAGCGTTTGTGGGCGGACTCAGGGGGCTCCATATCGACATGGCAGGGAGCGTTTATTGGCGGACTCAGGGTGCTCTATGTTCGCTTGGCTGGGAGCATTGTGGGCAGACTCAGAGGAGAAGGCAGAAGCTGGATAGCTCGAAGATGGCAGGTGCAAGCCGATTCAGGGATCCGGGGCATGCCGTACGGTGCTACCTTGTGGGCAGGAATGTGCGATAAAATATAGAGATTAAACATATGAACTATTAAACTAGTGAAATTAAGGGTTAGAGTGAACGGAATTGGATTCAAGGGCGGATTACTAGCTTTGAGGGGCGAATTACAGAACTAAAAGTGCGCAAGCTTGCGGAATCGACCTGCAAAGCTGCAGAATGGAGTTTGAAGGTTCGAGGTAGAGTTATACGTTAGATCTGCAGAACAAATAGATTAGCAGAAATAATAGATGACCAGAACGAATAGATGAGCAGGACGTATACATTAAGGGAGCAGTGCTTCGAGAGAAGTGCTAGAAATGCTTAGAGAGAAAGAGCTTAGAGCCTAAGAGTGAGCTTAAAGATTAGGGCTTGGAACTTAATGAGCAGAGATTAGAATTTGCAACCTGGACCATCATAGCGCTAAGGGCAGGCTGGCCTGAACGGCTGAATACCAAAGTAACAGAACTCCATAGGGCATAAACAGAGCGAGGCCCAGGGATAAAAATGCTGCCGGAGATGACCCAGCGGAGAGGACGGAATCATTTTGGAGAAGCGGCAGCGGTCGCCTTTGCCTCGGAATTTCAACCTTTAATAGGGTTAATCAAATCAGGAAATTTGGAGGCAACAGCGATCGGAAGAATGATCCGGCATCGGAGCGGGCTTTAGCTTCTCTGCCACAGCTCGAGGAAGTTATTCTCGATGTTTTGCTTCCGCAAAACGTGAGATATCAGCGCCTCTTCGAGTCAGCTCACGAAAGAGCATCAGCGGCTCTTCGAGCCAGCTTACGATAAGGCATCAGCGGCTCTTACGAGCCAGCTCACAATGAGATTACTAGCGGCTCTTCGAGCCAGCTATTGAACATAGAAGTACGGGAAAGGGGGAACGAAAGCATCATGGGCATTTTTGACAGGTTCAAGAGGAAGCCGGAGCCGGAGCCCCGGCCATTGTTTTACGATATCGTATGTCCGTACTGCTTCAGCAAATTTTCGCCGGAGGAGGTCGTGTTCCGCGCTGCCCACCATCGGGAAGACGACGAGGATTACGCGCTCCGCGAGGATGAGGAGCTGAACCGCTACCGGGAACGCTTCGGCCTGGATTCGGTGTACGACATGGAAGCGATCCTCTATCCGCGGGACATTCCCGAGGAGCATCAGATCTACTCCGATCACGTGCTGATCGGGTTGAACGACCGCTACGGGGTGGTCACGCGCAGACGGCTGTGCCCGAAGTGCCATAACGAACTTCCGGTAACGGCGGGCAAAGTGCCGAGCAACATCATCTCGATCATCGGCGCCTCGCAGGTCGGCAAGTCGGTGTATATGACCTCGCTGATCCATACGCTTCAGCATATGACGGCGGACCATTTCAATGCGGCCTGTATGCCGCTGAATGCGGAGATCAGCCGCAAGTTCCGCACGATGTACGAGGAGCCGCTGTTTGAACGCGGGGACCTGCTTGCTTCCACGCAGAAGGAGAAGATGCAGGAGCCGTTTATTTTCCAATTCGTGTTCAAGGACGAGACGAAGCCGCCGCTCACGCTGGTGTTCTTCGACGTGGCCGGCGAGGGCATGGTCGACGAGGATTACCTCGGCCTGCACGGGCAGCACATCAAAAACTCCGCGGGCATCCTGTTCATGATCGATCCGCTGCAGATCCGCTCGATCCGCGAGAAGATCCGCCTTAATTTAGGCGACCAGCCGGGCGAATGGGTATCGCAGTACGATGAGCCGCGGGACGTGGTGCTGACCTTATTTGGGGACTTTATCGCCTACGAGGACAAGGGCAAAACCGACATACCGACAGCGGTGGTGCTGACGAAGAGCGACATGCTCCACTCGCTGAAGGACGAGGACGGCGAGTACGTGAAGCCGAACAGCAACATTTTCAACAACATGGTGCACCGCAAATATTTGAATCTGACCGAGTTCGAAAATATTGACGGAGAAATCCGCCGCTTCATCGAAAAGGTCGATCGGCCGTTTAAGGGGACGATGGACGTGTACTTTTCCAATACGGCTTATTTCGCGGTGTCTGCGCTGGGCAGCAATCCGGTGGGGCAGAAGCTGCAGAGCGTGGTCAGCCCGATCCGGGTGGATGAGCCCTTTATCTGGCTGCTGTACAAGCTGAAATACATCGAGGGGAGAGAAGACTAGTGCCTGATTTCACTCCCAAAAAGGTTCAGCAGCAAATGTATACCCGCGAACGGCGCGGGATTTTCCGCTCTACCGAAGGGTTTGATACGATCGCCAGATCGCTGGGGCTGGAGCATGGTTTTATTAAAAAGGTGCTGCATCCGTTCTGCCAATACGACGCCCCGGCGGAGCTGACCGCACGGAGCGAGAAGGAAGCAGACGCTTATCCGGATGCCCTGCATCTGTTTCGGGCCGAGACCGGGGAAACGGTTCTAGGGCGAAGCGTGTACCAGCCGGCGGATTTTACCGGGCTGCGCAGCGCCTTTTTTACCCATAACTATGTACTCCCACCGGGTTGGATGGAGCAGACGGGTACAGATTACCGCAGGCTGCTGAACGCCCAGTTTGCCGATCATTACGACATTGAGCTGGGCCCGGACCTCCCCGAACTGGGGGATTTGCCGGTGGCGAAAGACGGGCAGAATCTAGCGGCGGCCGAGGTCATGGCGCTCCTGGAAGAGCTGCATATTGACGAGAAGGTGTTCAAACAGCTGCTGTTTGCAGCCATGTCGTCGGTATCGGGCAAAAAGAAGGTATACATCGTCTTGGACGTTCCGGTGGAGCAGTTGTCCGTCAAGGCGCGCGAACTGCTGCATGTGCTGTTTGGCAGCCTGCCTTACGCGCTGCGCAGCGAGCTTGGTTTTCTGACGTATGCCAAAGAGCCGCAGAGCAAAAAGGGCATCCACCTGAACTTCGTGGAAAAAGGGGGCCTGCGCCTCGGCGACCGCAGCGTAGAGAAGGATTATTTGTTTGAGCTGGCGGCGGGCCGCGTCATCAACGTGGACTTGGACTGGTCCAAGCAGCCGTATCTGGATTTTGCCTGGGCGAATCTGCGGAATCCGGAACGGTTGGAGGATTTTTATGCTTTTGCCGACCAAATGATGGAGGGCATGGAGCCGATCCGGCGGATTTCGGTTGCGGGCTACCATGAGCTTTGCGTGCTGTACCAGATCGATCAGGGACGGGAAGAGCTGTATACGGCGCAACCCGGCACGGTGCTTCGCTGCATCCTTGATTATCTGTCCACACCTGGGGCAATTCATGCCAAAGCCCGGCTGAATCAGCTGTTCTTGACGCGTTTTGACAAGGAGCTGGATCGGGTGAAGCTGGGCGAGGTGCCAGGTACGGACATCATCGAAAGCATCAAGGATTACTATGCCGTCGACGGCAAAAATTTTGGCCTGCGCATCGTGGAGTATTTCATCCGTACGATCAACAATGCGCTGTCGCAGCAGCGTGAGGATATTGCGCAAGCCGCGTACGGCATGCTGGAGAGCACACCGGCCTTGAGCCGCACTTTCTTCGCCCGTGTGCTGAGCAGCCCGGGGCTGCCCGCCCTGCTGTTCGAGCCTTACATAGAAAATAGGCTGAAACAGGCAGCGACAGCCAGTGATCTGGTCGAGCTCGCCGGCGCCTGGGTGCAGAATCACCCGATCGTGCTGGAGAACGCGGTGTTCACCAAGCTTGCGGAAACGCAGCTGATGGACAAGCTGGGCCGGGAGTCCGATCCGGTCCGCGCCGTGAATGCGGTGATGGACCAGTTGGACGATCTCGAGCGGGATCCGGGCCGCGGACTGGGCCAAATCGAAGGCGGGTCACGGTTTGTCGACCGGCTGGTGTATGCGGCCAATCTCTTTTTGCTGAAGGATCTGGATTTGGAACGTCTTTCGAGAGAGCAGCTGCTGGACATTGGATTTCTGCGGGAGCCGAAGGAATTAAGATCGTGGGTATCCCGATTCGATGCCCGCATCCGCTCCAAAGCGAACGTCATGCTGGCGCTCTATCAATGGTTCGGTACCGACCATCCGAAAAGGGAGGACGTGCTGGACGGATTGTCCTTTGCGGAGAGGGATCAGGTGCAGTATATCGGCCGCGGCTGGCTGCAGCGGGAAGTGAAGCCAGAGGTGTTCGAGTGGATTACTCTGGCCTTCTGCCAGGACGTGGAGACCGGAGCGGTGGATTACGGATCCTTGCTGGATTTCGTGTATAAATACGGAGACAGCCCGGAGACGGTGTATGAGTACATCCAATGGTCGGCGGACCAACCGCTGTTTGTGCGTCCACGCGGCCTGGTTCCTGCGTATGCCGCGGCGATCGTGTCGTTTATGAAAAGAAATGACCCGGGCGCGTTCCGGAACAAAGACAAGGTGAAAAGATACTTTGACTCCGCTCCGCCGGCGCTTCAGCCGGCTTACGCCCGGGCACGGTCGGAACTGGCGCCATCGTGGATGAAGTTTTTCAGAAACAACCGCAAGCCGATCATGCTCAGCTCGGTGCTGCTGGTCATCGTGATTGCGGCAGGGGTCACGATGCTGACGCTGCAGGCGAACGGTGCCTTTGATCGGAAGGCGGACCCGGTAGACGTCACGAAACCGCCGGTCGCTTCCC
This sequence comes from Paenibacillus sp. SSG-1, assembly GCF_002224835.1. Taxonomy (NCBI): domain Bacteria; kingdom Bacillati; phylum Bacillota; class Bacilli; order Caryophanales; family Paenibacillaceae; genus Paenibacillus; species Paenibacillus sp. SSG-1. Next base: position 5,971,824 of record NZ_MBRK01000001.1, on the reverse strand, counting down.
AGCCTCCGGCGACGGAGACGGCAACGGAAATTCCGCTGCTTACGGCGGAGCAGGTTAAGAATGGGGAGCAAGGGGAACTGACGGAGCTTACTTTCCACTTCAAGCAGCCGGAGGCCTGCCGGAATTTCAAAGCGGGTGAAGTGACCGTCCTGGACAAGGACGGTAACATCCTGTTTGAGGCGATTGATCCGCAGACGGTCAGCCAGTGCGCGGCGGATTCGGCTGGGGGAACGGATTCCACGTCCGGAGATACGGCAGGCATCAAGGCAACCGACGGGCAGACCACCGATTCGGCAGGAACGTCAGGCACGGATGCGACGGAAGGCGGCCAGACCGGCGAAACGCCTGGCGGGTCCGATACGGATGCGACGAAGGACGGACAGGCGGATACCGGCGGGTCTTCCGGGAAGACGAACGCCGCGGATGGAACGGCGGGAACGGACTCGAACGGTGGGGGAGCGGACGCCGGTCAGTCGTCTGACAAAGCTGCCGATCCATCGGATGCATCGACTGGCACTGCCGGTGGAAAAGATGAAGCAACCGCAGGCAGTGAAGGCAGCGGTAACGGTGACACCGGGGGAGTAACGGACAGTGCCGGAACAACGGGAACTACAGGTGCACCCGGTTCCGGTAATACGTTGACGGACGAATACACCAGCACCATCACCGTGAAGCTGGGCAAAAAGCTGGACATTAGCCAGATTGAAAAAGTCAACGCGGCCGGCGGATCGTTTGTCTTGACCGCAAATCCTGAGCAAGGAAACACGGATCAGGAAACCGGCGATACGACCGACGAAAAGGCATCCGGCGATCAGCCGTCGACAGATGGGAAATAAGGATGAATTTCAGTGGCAGGACAGATTGGCCCCATTGATAGAAATTCATAAATGGATATAAGGAAACCCCTTAATCGCACGTATGGTGCGATTAAGGGGTTTTTCTAAGCCTTCATTTGCGGGGAATTCGGGTTGAGCTGCATAAATTCAATGCGGTTTCCGTCCGGATCCTTCACCCAGCACTGCCAATTGGAGTCTTTGCCCTGCTGGGGCTCCACGTCCAGCGGGACACCATGCCGTTTCAGATGGGCGGCGATTTCTTCGATGCTGCCCACTTCCAGGCACAAATGCGAGAATCCGATGGGGCGTTTCACCGCTTCGGGTTTATTTTCAGCCCCATAAAACAGCTCGATAAACTGGCCTTCACGCACCTTGATATACTCGATCCAGGGGTTGCCATGATCATCCTCAATCGAAAAGGCCTTTTTAAATCCGAGAATGCCGCAGTAAAAATCGATCGATTTGTTCATATCGGCTACATCAAAGGCCAAATGCCCAATCCCTCTAATCATCCGGTCTACCTCCCTTAGATTGATTTAGAATTCCGATTCGGTATGACTCGTCGTCCGACGGTAACGCTTTCATCTTATCCAATCAAAGCGCTATTGGCAATTTGTATTTTTGAACATCCATAATGTTCGTTTTTATCGGTATATTTGTAATATCGAAATGCTTTCAATCTAAATAATTATACTAAAATACGAACGATGTTGATCGTGGATGTTGACACATTCGTGTTTATCCATTACACTAACTCCTGTAAACGATAAATAACAGAGACATTGTTCGTATAACCTCAATGATATGGTTTGAGGGTTTCTACTAGGGGCCGTAAATCCCTGGCTACGAATAGGCTGCTTTGCATACCTATTCTATGCCGGGGATTTTTTTGTTGACCTAACCCATTTCAGGAGGAACATGATGAGTAAATATGATGTCATTGTCGTTGGAGCCGGTCCGGCCGGTATTTTTGCCTGTTATGAATTTGCGTTAAAGGCGCCTCATCTGAAGGTGCTTCTGGTGGATAAAGGGCATGATATTTACCGCCGCAGCTGTCCGATTCTGGAGGACAAAATCAAGTTATGTCCGCCCGCCGGCGGCCGTAAGGAGTTTGCCGGCTGCGTACCCGCCTGCTCAATCACAGCGGGCTTTGGCGGAGCCGGAGCTTACAGCGACGGAAAATTTAACATTACAACCGAATTTGGCGGCTGGATGACGGACTATCTGCCACCATCCAAAGTGCTTGAGCTCATCCGTTATGTTGACGAGCTGAACCTGCAGCATGGCGCGACGACGAATATTACCGATCCGACGACGGATGTCATCCGGGGCATTGAGCAGCGCGGCTATGCCGCGGGTTTGAAGCTGCTGCGGGCACAGGTACGGCATCTCGGCACGGAGCAGAACCTGGAAATTTTAAAATCGATCTACGAGTTTCTGAACACGCGCATCGACATGATGTTCAAGGCCGAGGTGGAGGACATCCTCACCGTCAAGGAAGACGGCGTCCACACGGTGCAGGGCATCGTCCTGAAGAATGGGGACAGTTACGAGGCGGACCGCGTCATCATCGCCCCAGGCCGGGACGGGTCAGCTTGGCTGACAAGCATCCTGAAGAAGCGCCGCCTCAAAATGTACAACAACCAGGTCGACGTCGGCGTTCGCGTCGAAACCTCCGATGTGGTGATGTCGGAAATCAATCAGCATCTGTACGAGGGGAAATTCGTCTTTAACACGTCCGTAGGCACTCGAGTCCGCACGTTCTGCAGCAACCCTTCCGGCCACGTCGTGGTCGAGAATCACAGCGGAGCGATGGCGGCCAACGGACATTCTTTCAAGGATCCGGCGCTGGGCTCGTCCAATACGAACTTTGCGCTGCTCGTCTCACATAAATTTACGGAACCGTTTGATAAGCCGAACGAGTATGCGCGTGAAATATGCAAACGGGCCAACGATTTGTCTAATGGCGGGATCATTGTCCAGAAGTACGGCGATATTTTGCGCGGACGGCGCTCGACCGAAGGGCGGATTCGGGAAGGATTTCTGGAGCCTACCCTGAGGGAGGCTGTACCGGGGGACCTGGGTCTCGTTCTGCCTTACAACACGATGAAAAGCCTGATCGAAATGGTTGAGGCGCTGAACCATGTCACGCCGGGCATCGCTTCGGAGCATACGCTTTTCTATGGCGTCGAAGCCAAGTTCTACTCCGCCCGTCCCAAGCTGTCGGAGACACTGGAGACGGAAATTCGCGGGCTGTACTGCGGCGGCGACGGAGCGGGGATCACGCGCGGTCTGGCCCAAGCCGGGGCGGCCGGTGTTTGGATTGCCCGCGGGGTGGTGGAGTCGCTGTCCCGGTAAACAATAGCATATAGAAATTGGTGAGATTCCTGCCTGAATGTTTAGGCGGGAATCTTTTTTTCACTCAAAAGGAAGATACCCTGCCTGTCCGGGCCCTAAAATAGAAAAATTTTACTAGTCGGATGTCTTTAATCAGGATAAGATCGATGCAGAACAATTCAGCGTTGAGGCTTACATCCATTCATAAATATGTAGGAGGAATGAAATTTGCAGGGGTACGGTAAAAGGTGGGTTACCGCCGCGTTGACGCTGTGCATGGCACTTGGTGTGCCTTCGCTGGCTTGGGGCGCAGGGGTCAGAGAGGACTCGGCATGGCTCAGCGTCAGCACTTGGCAGCCGGATGCTGCCGCCAGCACGAAGGGGGATTTGCTCACCGCGGGATGGGTTGGAAACGGCAGGGTGCTGGCCGCAAAGGACGGCAGCGTGCTGGTGTCCGACACGGTGAACCACGTGATATGGAAGGTCAGCGGCACACAGCGGACTGTTTTTGCGGGAATGCGGTTTGCGGGTTATAAGGGGAACGACAAGCCGCTGGGCGGATTGCTGGATGGGGCTGCGAATACCGCGCTGTTTAATCAGCCGATGGGCATGGATACGGATGCCGCCGGCAATTTGTACGTCGCCGACTCGGGGAACCATGCGATCCGCAAAGTTACCCCTACAGGGCAGGTCAGCACGCTGGCAGGAAACGGAGTGCAGGGGTTCAAGGATGGCACCGGTTCGGCAGCCGCGTTGAATACGCCAGAGGATGTGGCGGTGGCGAAGGACGGATCCGTGTACGTTGCCGACACGCTGAATCATGTGATTCGGAAAATCGCCGCAGACGGTACGGTCAACACGCTAACCGGCTCTTCCGACCGTGTAGTAGAGGTCTATTCGGGAGTGGCGGCATTCGCTGGCGACTACAAGGACGGGACGCTGAAAGAGGCGCGGTTTAACGAGCCTTCAGGGCTGGCGCTGGACGATGAGGGGAACCTCTACGTCAGTGACTCCGGCAACCAGGTCATTCGCTATATTAATCTGAAAACCGGTATGGTCACGACAGTCGCCGGATCGGTAGCGGGCGATGGCCAAGGGGTGGCACCAGGGAAACTATACCGGGGCGGAGGTTACCAAGATGGCGCGGCAGCTTCGGCGAAATTTAATCATCCCGTTGATGTGGCTTGGTCCTCCTCTCAGCATGAGCTGGTCATTGCCGATTCGCTCAACCAGGTTGTGCGAACGTTGAAAGACGGCCAGGTCCATACGCTCGTGGGCTCTTTGCAGGGAGAAGAAGGGAAGGCAGACGGTGTCGAGAGCACCTCTTTGCTTTCTTATCCGCAGGGCGTTGCTGTAAGCCAGGATGGGAGTGTCGGCTGGATTGCCGGAAACGGCTTGCGCCAGTGGAGCTTGTATCGGCAGCCGGATCATAAACCGATGAAACCGGCTGGTGCCGTTTACGTGGCCTACAACGCCAAATGGCTGCAGATCGATACCCGGGTAACCAAGGACGGCCAGACGCTGATTCCGTTGCGGTCTATCGCTTCCGAGCTTGGACTGAAGTTGGTATCGGCTTCGGCCAAGTCTGCCGTGGTTCAATCAGGAGACCGCAAGATTCAGCTGGAGGCTGGCAGCACCGCTCAATCCATCGACGGAAAGTTGTATGTGCCGATCCGGACGCTGACGGACCTGCTGGACAAGGACGTGAAATGGCTGGCTTCGGAGAAAACCGTGGTTATCCGTGATAAATAAAGGAGAGGAGTTGAAAACAACGTGAGACGAGGAAAATTATGTTGGAAAATGGTCAGCTCGACGCTGATTCTGCTTCTTGCAGGCTCGGCGGCTTGGACGACGCAGGCTTCCGCCGACAGCGCACGCAGCATGACCATCAGCCGCATTGACGGACCGGCTTATATCCAGCAGAGCGGGGGCGCGCTGCGCATTCAGGCTTATCCAGGAATGCTTTTGCATGAGGGCGACACCCTTGTTACCGAATCCGGCGGTGCGGTGCTGGCCATTCAGGATGAAGGGGACGAAATCACGCTGGCTCCGAACAGCGAAATTCGGATCAAGGTGCTGACGGGTGGAGCAGTACAGTCGACAACCAAGCTGGAGCTGATGTCGGGCCAGGCGTATACGAGCGTCCATGATCTGCGTGAGTCCCGGGACGTGTTCGAGATGGATGTGCCCGGGCAGAAGCTGGAGGTCAGAGGAACGCAGTTTTTTGTCATTATCAATCCATTGACAGGTACCCCTGATGTTGTCGCGGGAGCAGGTGTGGTCAAGGTTTCGGGTACGAACCCTCAAAGCTTTGCCGGGAAGGCCGAGTCACCCGTCACTTTATATCCAGCCCAGCAAATCAGCTTAACGCCCGGCGTGGATCCATCCCTTCAAACGCCGACCGGCGTCGATATTTCGGATCTTGTTCATCAGGCTTCACCGGACATCATTAAAGCCATCATCCAAAACAAGGCGCAGATTGACCGGGAGAACCAGGAGCTGATTGAGCAGCAGAAGAAGCAATTGGAACAAGGTCAGTCCAAACCCTCCGGTTCTTCGGCATCAAACGGGTCAAACGACCTCTTTTTGGTAAGCCAACTGGATGACCTTCAAAAAATCCAGCAAAATTTGAATGTCTTGGTCGGCAATGTAGCCAAGGAGGCGAGTAGTCAGGGCAAGATCGAAAAAAGTAAATTGGATCCGTTGATAGAACAGGTGAACCGCGGGATTGACGACCCGAACGGAAAAATTGACCTTGGAAATGTGCGTCCGTTTGATCCGACCGTAGGATTGGACCCGCAACAGGAGGCTAAACGCAAAGAGCAGGAGAAGGTTCAGCAGGAACTGCAAAAAAAGATCCAGGAGCAAATTCAGCAACAGCAGCAGCAGATACAGGAAGTATTGCAGCAGCAACAGATGCAGGATATATTGCTGCAACAGCAGATGCAGCAGCAATTTCAGGCTATGATCGACAATATCCTGAAAACGATCGCCGAATTGCAGCAGGCCAACCAAAAGGCAGCAGAGCAAAGAGCTACGCAGGCCGTGATCCAGTATCAGCAGCAGCTGAGCACTGATGAGATGAAGCGTTTTGAAGAAGAAGTGCGACGGCGCAATCAGGAGCGGATTCAAATGGGAGGCCAGCAGCCTGCTGCTCCTACGCAGCCGACTGTCCCTACGCAGCCAAATTCGCCGAGTGGGTCGATGACACCTCCGGTGAAACCGCCAGTGGATCCTCCGGTCGATCCGAAGCCTGTCGAAATTAAAGCTGTTTTCAGCCCGGATTTTCCGGAACAAGTGCCGCTCCATTCTTCACACAAGTTCACGTTTGGATTTAGCAGCGGTCAATCGGATCAAGAAACGAAAGTAAAGGTACGAGTGACGTACAGCTCTAAAACGGGCATCAACTTGTCCGAGACGGATTACACCTATTGGTATGGGGAAGATGCTATCAAAGAGGGCCAGCTCAGCCCTGATGGCATTGTCATAACAAAGGAGGCCGGTCCAGACGAGGAAGAAGGGGAAGGCTTTACCCTGGGCGAACTGAACGGCACGCCGATTACTTTTGCAACCAGGTTGCCGGAGGTCGGCGACTACCTGGTAAAGGTTGAGCTGCTGAAGGATGAAGAGGCTGCCGGCGATCCGCTCGTGACCGTGACCAAAGAGGTCCATGTTATTGATGGTCTATCAACGGAGGTTAACCCGATAGAGGACACTGACCTGGATAGAACGCTGAAAGTAAAGGCCGGGGGAATTACGCCCGAGACCGTTTTGGGTCTAGAGATCGACCTTAGAAGAGGAAGTGGCGAAGCCTCCGAGGCAGCACCCGGTGCACAATTCATACTGGTGCATAATGGTAAGGAAGTTGCTGAAGGGAAAACGAATAGCGATGGTATCGCGGACGTTTTGCTTCCGCCACAATTGGCAGCGATAAATTTAGGACTTGTGAATGGAGACGGTCCGACACCAGAGGGAACGGAATTTACCTTACGGATGGTTGCCCCGGCGGATGAAGTGAATGTGCCTATACCTGGAGAATACACTGCAGAACTGCAGTGGGTAAGACAAACAGGTGACATTGAAAAGTTAATCCCGCTTGGGCAGGCTTTCAAGGTTCACTACACCGTTCCTCCAACTCTCTGATCATTTCAAACAGAGACCATAAACCCAACCAACCCGGACAGGATCCCTCCTGCCGGGTTGTTTTTTTAAGAGATCAGAAGGTATAAGATTCGGGGCCTCCGCTTCCGGATCTCCGCTTCCGGATCTCGCAAGAAAAACTTCCTTTAAACGCGGTCTGTCTTCTTTGAAGGTACGTCGATAGACGTTTTTTTATATACCTACCTCTTCTCCCATCTGATACGATGTTGTTGAATTTAATGCTATGAATATTCTGGGGGTGAACCGCTTGAAATTCATGATTGTAGACGATGAGCCGCGGCACCGCCGGGGCATGGCCGGGATGCTGCTGGCGAGCCGGCCCGGCTGCGAAGTGTTTACGGCCGGGGACGGAGCCAAGGCGCTGGAAATGGCCGGCATCGACCGGCCCGAGGTCATATTTACGGATATCCGGATGCCGCAAATGGACGGGCTTACGTTCCTGCGGCGGGCGAACGAAGCCTTGCCTTACAAGCCGCGGATCGTGATGCTGTCCGCGTACAACCTTTTCGAATATGCCCAGGAGGCATTGCGGCACGGGGCTTTTGATTATTTGTTAAAGCCGGTTGATGTCGACAAGCTGGAGGAGGTGCTGGAGCGGTTGGAACACATCTATCGTGAAGAGCGTGAGGCACGGGCTCGAACCATGGCGCTGGAGAAGCAAATGACGGCAGCTTCCTTGGCGCATCAAGGGCGTTTGATGCAGCAGTGGCTGTCCGGCAGCCTGAGCTTGGAGGAGGAACAGAGCTGGCTTTCGGCCGGAATCGTGGATGGCCCTGGAGTGGTCATCGTTTCAGAGCTGGAGCCGGCCAGCGGGGACGGGAGCGGCTCTGCCACGGAACATTCGGATCGCGGGATGTCAACTTGGTTCCACGTCCCATCACCTGACACTTACACCGAACCCCGCTCCGCCTCTCTGACAGCCGATAGGCTGCACCAAGCGCTGAAGCGCGCCTGCTCTGCCTTCGGCAAGGCCTTGACGATCGCCTGGGATGCGGCGGATTGGAAGCGGCCGAGGTGGGTCACGATCCTACACACGGGTACAAGCTTTGGTGAAAAGCGGGAAGACATCCGCAGGGGGCTGATGAGCCTACAGGCCGAACTCACCGCTGTGGGGTATTCCGACAGATGGGTGCATGCGATCGGAGAAGAATGCGTTGATCTAGCGGAGGGGGGGCCTCAGTCTTACCGGACGGCTCTGGCTGCGCTGCCGTATCTGTTTTACGACCAGCATGGGGCCATCTTGTTTCATAGCGAGCTTCTGCCGATACATCCGGTTTTAATGTGCTCTGCCGCAGAATTGCTGGATCTCCTGAACGCCGGCGATACGGAAGGTGCAAAGGAATTGTGCCGTACAGCCGTGACCACTATGTCGGCTGACGGCATGGCCGAGCCGCAGTCCGTCAAGGACCAAACCTGCCTGCTTCTGCTGAAGCTGGCGGACAGCAAATCAGGGTGGGGGATGAACCCGCTGACGGAAGAAGCCGTACGGCAGATCCGCACCTGCCGGCGGTTTGGGGAGCTGCTGGAGATTTTGGATTCGGTGCTCGAGCAAATGGGCGTCACGCTGAAGGAGCAGAAAAAAAGCAAACGCGAGCTCGTGATCGACAGCTGTCTTGAGCTGATGCGTGAGCGGTACATGGAGGATTTATCGCTGGAATCGGTGGCGGAGTCGTTCCGCTTCAACCCGTCTTATTTCAGCACCTTGTTCAAAGAGGCGACAGGCCGTTCTTTCTCGGATGTTCTCATTGAGATCCGGATGCGCAAAGCCGAAGAGCTGCTGCGGGACGGCAGCGGACTAAAGGTGTACGAGATCGCCGAAAGGTGCGGCTTCCGCGATACGAAATACTTTTCCCGGAGCTTCAAAAAGCATGTCGGCGTTACGCCGGAGGCGTACCGTCATTGGGCAAGGCAGCAAAAATCAGGGGAGGGGAGGTCCAGATGAAATTCCGCTCCAGGCTTCTGGCCAGCTATGTCGTTCTCATTGCGCTGCCCCTGCTGCTCCTGAGCTTCATCTATTACCGGAACAGCTTGAGCTCGATGCGGGATCAGGCGCAAAACAACGTGCTCGAAATCGTCAAGAAGAGCAATGAAGTGATGGATACGAAGCTGAGGAAGGTAGACCAGGGCAGCTTAGCCTTGTTCGTCGACCGGGACCTTTTTCGGATCTTCAACCAGTTGGATCCTTCCGTCCCGTCGGAGCTGCTGGATGCGGACAGGCAGGTGTCCGCCATTCTGAGCAAGTATTTTACGCAAAATGAAGATGTGTACACGTACCAGCTGTGGACTTCCTATTACAGTTTCGGTTCACAGCGGAATCTTCCGCAGGGGGATCCGACCCGTACGGCGCTGTATCAGGAGGCGGAGAGGGCACATGGCAAAATGGTCTGGTACCCGACCTACGATTTCGTCCAAATGTTCGATCAGCCCTGGCTGCAAAACAGCGATATCGAATACCGGTATATGTTCTCCGCCACCCGCCTGATGGAATTTTCCTATGTCGATAATTCCACGATTGCCAGGCTGCGGCCGAACGTGGAGCGGCCGGTACTGACAATTGGCTTTAAAGCGGACTTTTTCAACTCCCAATTCGAGCAGAGCATTCCGACAGGATCGAGCTATTTGGTGATTGATCCGGATAACAAGGTCGTGGCCAGCTCGAACGCCTCCCAGGTAACCCGGGTGTTCAATGAACAATGGGTGAACGCCATTCGAAAGGCTGGAAGCGGAACGCAGCGATTGGTCCTGGACGGCCAAAAGACGATCCTGTGCTTCGACCGCTCTGCCGTAACCGGCTGGCTCTCGGTGGTCTTGATTCCGGAATCCACGCTCGTCCGCGGCTTTATTCCGACCATCCGCACGTCGACGATCCTGCTGGCTGCGCTCCTGGCATTGATTGCATACTTGTTCGCTTATTTTATCGTCCGCAAAATGACTGGCCCGATCCGGCAGCTCTTCACCGCCATGCGCTCGGTCGGCGAAGGGGACTTTCAGACCCGGGTAGAGGTCAAAACCCATGACGAGTTCGGGGTGCTGCTGCAGCGGTTCAACCGGATGAATTCGCGCATCGAAACGCTGGTGAAGGAAAACTACGAAATCCGGATCAAGGAGAAAGAGGCGGAAATCATGGCGCTCAATATGCAGATGAACCCGCATTTTCTCTATAATACGCTCAACATCATGAACTGGATGGCCATCGAATCGGGACAGAGGGAGCTGAACCGGATGCTCGTCCGCCTGTCCAATATGCTGCATTACACCTCGCGCAAGGACTGGGGAGCCGTAACGGTTGCCGAGGAGCTCGAGTGGATGAAGGACTATTTTTACATTATGGAGGCCCGCTTTGAATCGAAGTTCACGGTTCATTTTGGCATCGCTCCCGAGCTGCTGGACACCCCGGTGCCGAGGCTGCTGTTCCAGCCGTTCGTCGAAAATGCCATTCTCCACGGCTTCGAGCAAATGGAAGAAGGGGGACGCATTGAAGTTACCGGAGAGATCAAGGACGGGACTCGTGTGCTGGTTGTTTCGGATAACGGGCGCGGCATGAGCCGGGAAACGGTTCAGCGGATTTTGTATGCGGAGTCCGCCTCGATCGGCATCAAAAACACGATTTCCCGCATCCGTCTTGCGTATGGGGACGAGTACGGCATCGATATCGAATCCGCTGCAGGCCAGGGAACACGCGTGATCATCACACTGCCCCACTTTTCTAATCAAAGTCCACCATTCCAAAAATAATCCGGTTTTGAAAGCGCTGCCTAAAATCTATAATCAAAGGCAACATAGGCTGCAGCTATGAAATCATTCGTAAAGCAGGAGAGGGGTTACAGTTCATGATGAAAAAACACCGAAAGCCGCTGACGGCAGCGATTGCATTTCTGCTCACGGCAGGATTGCTGCTGAGCGCCTGCACCCGGTCGGAGGAAAGCGGCGGGCCTGCAGCCGGAAGCGCGGACAAGGGGGGAACTCAGGCGGCGGCCGGCGAACAGATCAAGCTCCGCCTCACCTTATGGGGAGCGCCTAATGAAATTGCCGTAAACAAAAAGGTCATCGCCCGGTTCGAAGCAGAGCATCCCAACGTGAAGGTCGAATTGCAGCAGATTCCTACCGATTACGACACCAAGCTGACGACTATGGTTGCTGGCAACGATGAACCGGACGTGGCGATGATGGAATCGGCGACGATCGCCTTTCCGCTTGCGGAACAGGGGAAATTCCTGAATCTTCAGGAATTCCTGGACAAGGACCCCGAAATTAAGACCGATAGTCTGGTTCCGAATATCACCTATTCCTCGGAGCCCGGCAATATTATCGGTATAGCCCCCGGCCCGGAATCGTTTACGCTTTTTTATAACGAAGATGCTTTTAAGGAGGCTGGGTTGACGCCGCCGCCTTCCAAGGTATCGGAAGCGTGGACCTGGGAACAGTTCGTGGATACCGCCAAGAAGCTGACCTTGGACAACAAAGGACGGAATGCGGACGATCCGAATTTTGATCCGAAAAACATTAAGCAATACGGAGTGAACCCCGGCAACTGGTGGGGAGCGTACAGCAGCTTTATTTTTTCAAACGGCGGCGACTTTGTCTCTCCGGACGGCAAGACGTTTGCTTTGAATCAGCCGGAAGCCGTCGAGGCGCTGCAGAATATCGCCGATCTGATCAATAAGTACCACGTTGCTCCGTCACCGCTGCAGGCCAAGAATATTCCGGCAACCAATGTGGCTCTGCAGACGAGAAAAGTGGCGATGGTAATTGACGGACAATGGAATACCAGCACGCTTGCGGAATCGAAGGTTCACTTTAACGTCGGAGTGCTTCCTGTCATGAAAAAGCCGGCGACCACGGTAGTTTGCGCGATGTTTTCCATTTTTAAATCGACCAAGCATCCCCAAGAGTCCTGGGAGCTGCTCAAGGCGCTTATTGACCCAGATGCGTCAATCGAGATGCTGACTTACGGCACCTGGATGCCTTCGCTGAAGGACTGGTATACGGATGATGCCCTGCTGTCGAAATGGGCGGTGAATCAACCTTCCCGGCCATCAGGCTACAAAGATGCGGTTATTGACGTCGTGCTCAATCATAGCCATGCTACGCCTACCGGTTACGTTAAGAACTTCAACAAGATCATGGATATCGTCAATCCTGCCATGGATAACGTATGGCTGGGCAAAACAACGGCCAAGGAGGCGATGGACAGCATCGCGGCCAAAGCTCAGGCACAGGTGCAGGGACGGCGAGACGTAAAATAGGGGGCTTAAAGTACACATGCAGACGAACATTCCGATGAACGCTCCGGTTCCTGTGCGCCGCAAGGCGGGTGTACGGGAACGCAAAGCTCTGTTCTACGGGCTGCTGTTTACGGCTCCGGCGGTACTCGGGTTTATTCTGTTTACCGCCGGTCCCATGATCGCGAGCTTTGTGCTGAGCTTGACCGATTACAACGTATTCAAGGAGTCGGTGTCCTTTATCGGCTTCGGCAATTATGCCCGGCTCTTCTCCGGCCAGGACGAGAGCTTCTACCGCTCGCTTGGCGTCACGTTTTATTTCGTCGTGCTGCGGGTGCCGGCCTGCATCATCATTTCCTTCATTATTGCCCTGCTGCTGAACATGAACATTAAGGCTCGCGCCTTGTTCCGGACGATCATTTATCTGCCGAGCATCGTGCCGGCGGTAGCCTCGGCGATGATTTGGATGTGGCTGCTCAACCCGGACCTAGGGCTGATCAATATGATGCTGAAATGGCTTCATCTGCCGACGAGCGACTGGATTTTTTCCGAAAAGAGCGTTATCCCCTCCATCGTGCTGACGACGCTGTGGGGCATCGGAGGGACCGTCATCATTTTTCTGGCGGGCTTGTCTGGCATTCCCAAGCAGTACTACGAGGCGGTTGATGTGGACGGAGGCGGGTGGTACCACAAGCTGTGTCATATTACGATTCCGATGGTGACGCCGACGATCTTTTTCAATGCGGTGATGACCATCATCAGCTCTTTCCAGGTGTTTAATGAGGCGTATATTTTGACCCAGGGTGGACCGAACGATAAGAGTTTGTTCTTCGTGTTCTACCTGTGGCGGACCGCGTTCCGGGATACGGAAATGGGTTATGCCTCGGCGCTTGCTTGGGTGCTGTTCGTGATCATTCTGGCGTTTACGTTCCTCGTGTTCCGATCGTCGAAATCCTGGGTTCATTACGAAGGAGGCGGACCGTCATGAGGGAATCCAGACTGAAGCTGGGCGCGGGCTATGTGGCGCTTGGTGTCATCTCACTGCTGTTTATCATCCCGTTTATTTGGCTGATCCGAAGCTCACTGATGGATTTATCGCAAATCTTCGTGATGCCGCCGGAATGGATTCCGCATCCCTTCCACTGGGACAATTATAAAAGGGCGCTTACGTCCCTCCCGTTTGGCACGTACTTCGTCAATACGCTGGTCATTGTGGCAAGCGTGCTGATCGGAACGGTACTGACGAGCACGATCTCGGCGTTCGGGTTTTCACGGATCCGATGGAAAGGGCGGGATGCCGTGTTCGCCGTCCTTCTATCGAGCATGATGCTGCCGGGAGCGGTGACGCTCATTCCGAGCTTTCTCGGCTGGAAGGAGCTCGGGTTCTACGATACGTATTATCCGCTCATCGTGCCTTCCTTTTTCGGAGGCGGGATCTTCAACATCTTTTTGCTGCGGCAATTCTATATGTCGATTCCGAAGGACTTTGACGAAGCGGCATTTGTCGACGGGGCGGGTTACTTTCAAATCTATTGGCGCATTATTCTGCCGCTCAGCCGCTCCGCGGTCATCGTCGTCGCTTTGTTCACCTTCCTGGGCACCTGGAACGACTTTATGGGACCGCTCATTTACTTGAAGAGCGACAGCCGCTTCACGCTGGCGCTTGGCCTGCAGATGTTCCAGGGCAGCTACTCGGCCCAGTGGGATTTGCTCATGGCAGCTTCTGCGGTGGTCATCCTCCCGTGCGTGGTCATTTTTTTGCTGGGACAGCGTTATTTTCTGGAAGGAATTACCCTGACGGGGTTGAAAGGATAAGCATCGCAAGAAATTGCATGAAGGGAGAGGGTGCAGGATGACAACGACTCATTCGCAGCAGGGCTGGCAGGGCGTGCCTTTTACTCAAGTGAAGATCCACGATGAACTGTGGAAGCAGAGGCTGGAGGTATGCAAGCAGGTGACGCTCCGGACCTGCCTGGACAAATGCGAATCGACCGGGCGGATCAGCAATTTCGCCAAAGCGGCCGGCCTTATGGAAGGAGAATTTGAGGGGATTTATTTTAACGATTCCGATGTGTACAAGGTGCTTGAAGGCGCGGCATACCTGCTGATGGCGGACCGGGACCCCGAGCTGGAAGCGGAGATCGACCGGATCATCGGCTTGATTGCAGCGGCGCAGGAGCCGGATGGATACCTGACGACGTATTACACGCTTGAAGCCCCGGACCAGAAGTGGACGGATATGGAAAAGCACGAAATGTATAACGGCGGCCACCTGATCGAAGCGGCGGTTGCGTACCACGCGGCTACGGGCAAGCGCACGCTGCTGGACGTGGCCTGCAAGCTGGCTGACCATTACGACAGCCTGTTCGGGCCGGGCAAGCGGCATTGGGTGGAAGGCCATGAGGAGATCGAGCTGGCGCTGATCAAGCTGTATCACGCGACCGGTGAGGAGCGTTATTGGAAGCTCGCCCTGTGGCTGCTCGAGGAGCGGGGTCACGGGCATGGCCATGGTGCGATATGGGACCGCGAGGAGTGGGGACCGGCGTACTGCCAGGACGATGTGCCTGTCCGGGACATCGAGAAGGTGACCGGGCACGCCGTCCGTGCGATGTATCTGTACACCGCCATGGCGGACGTGGTGCTGGCCTCCGGAGACCGGACCTACGAGGAAGCCCTGCGCAAAGTGTGGGCGCACACGGTCGAGCGGAACATGTACATTACCGGAGGCATCGGGCCGTCCCGGCATAATGAAGGGTTCACGCACGACTATGACCTCCCGAACGAGAGCGCTTACTGCGAAACCTGCGCCTCGATCGCGATGGTGTTCTGGAACCACCGGATGAGCCTGCTGTTTGGCGAGGCGAAGTACGCCGACGTCGTGGAACGCGCCATGTACAACGGGGCTTTGGCGGGGATTTCGCTGTCCGGCGACCGTTTTTTCTACGTCAATCCGCTGGCGTCACAGGGCGATCATCACCGGACCGAATGGTTCGAAACGTCCTGCTGCCCGACGAATTTGGTGCGGTTTCTGCCTTCGATCGGCGGATACAATTACGCCGTGAACGAGGAAGGCCCCGTCATGCTGCAGTTCGTCGCCGGCACGGCCGACCTGGAACTGAAGGACGGCAGCCGGGTCTTGATGAAGACCGTAACCCGTTATCCTTGGGACGGGCATGTGCATGTCGAGGTGGAGCCGGCCCGGGAGGCCGAATTCGCGGTTCGGCTGCGCCTGCCGGGATGGTGCCGCGGGGCGAAGCTGTCCATTAACGGGGAGAGCGTGGCTCCTGCGGATTGGACCATAGACCGGGGATTCCTCGTGCTCAGCCGCCGCTGGCAGCCGGGCGACACGATTGACTACGTGATGGAGATGCCGGTTCAGCAGGTTCACGCACGGCCGGAGGTCGAGGCCGACCGGGACCGCGTCGCGGTTCAGCGCGGACCGCTGGTGTACTGCCTGGAGCAGGCGGATAACCCGGAACTTGTTTATGATGAGTTTGCGGTCCGGCCGGGCATTTCCTTTGGCCTGGAGCCGCGGGACGAGCTGGGCGGCATCGTTGCGCTCACCGGGTTCGACGGGCAGCGAGGGTACCGCTTCGTGCCGTACCATTTGTGGGACAACCGGGAGCCGGGATTTATGCAGGTCTGGCTGAAGGAAGAGGAGGACAGGCGGCTGTATTCGTTGTAAGGTAAAGTGTGTGTATAAGGGCAGTCCGGTGAGCGCAGGTTCACTATGGCGGCGCATGTCAAAGGTTCACCACATGTGCCGGGGGCCGGATAGGATCCGCTTTGCTGTAGCTTTATATGATAGATTGAGGCACCGGGAGAGATCCCGGTGCTTTTTGGCTTGGGGCCCCGAATGGCCCCAAGCATCTGCGCCTGTTTGTGCGGTTTTGTTATCTTGCGCTTATACTTGGGAAGCCTTCCAAGCTCTCACCGGCAGCAGTATACTTAAGCCGAGATATTTCTTGAGGTGGCTGCAGCCCTGCAGGATATCCCTTGGTCAACGATTTTTTACAAATGGATAGGGGGAAGTAAGAGGATGCTTACAACGATTGAACCTAATATTCTCTACTTTGGTACGCCTGTAGTTCTGATCAGCACTTTGAATGAGGACGGTTCGGCCAATTTAGCCCCGATGTCTTCGGCCTGGTGGCTGAATCAGTCCTGCATGCTCGGCATGAGCGGCAAATCGAAGACGGTCCAAAACATCAAACGTGAGCGCGAGTGCGTGCTGAATCTGCCGTCGGCCGATCTGGTCAGTCAAGTGGATCGCCTGGCGCTGACGACAGGGGTGAACCCCGTCCCTGATCACAAGGCGGAGATGGGCTACCGGTACGAACCGGATAAATTCGGTCTTTCCGGGTTTACGCAAGTCCCGTCGGACCTGGTAAAAGCGCCGCGGGCCGGGGAGTGCCCGGTTCAATTGGAGGCGGAGCTGGTGCAGATCCACTCCTTTGAGGAGCCGAGCTCCATCGCGGCGATGGAGATGAAGATCAAGCGGATCCACATCGACGAGGAGCTGCTGATGGGGGAGAAAAACTACATCAACCCCGAGCGGTGGAACCCGCTGATCATGAGCTTTTGCGAGTTTTTCGGCCTCGGCCGCAAGCTGCACCCGTCGAGACTGGCGGAGCCGTTTATGGCGAAAAACTATGAGAAGTAATCTATACAACAAACAGCGTTAGCAGGTCTGTTGAAGGGAGCATCGGATGGATTCCGGTGCTTTTTTGTTTCGAGTGTGCCTTTGAAGGGTGGCAATTCGTGGGCAGGCGAGACTGACTTCCCCAAGCTACCTAATTTCTTCCCCACTACTATCCACTACCACTGTGACTGTAATCTTCCTTATTACTCTATCTCCTATCACTTTCCCCTGACCACTTTCCGTTCCAACAATGTCCGCAAACTCCTCCACCCATTCCCACTCCAAACTCATTGTTATATGCCGTGTAACCGCACAATAGAACCGTCGGAAAATAATTTACTAAAAATCCGGATATATAGAAAAATATTTTCTTAAAAGCGTTTACATAAACCTGTGGTTTTGATAGTCTATGAATCAAGAAGCAATCATACATCATTTACCGGAGGAGTGAGGACGAATTGGAGAACAAGCTGAAGTATGATGTGGTGGTTATGGGCGGCGGTATTTCCGGCTCGATGGCTGCGGTGGCGGCCGCAAGCTCGGGGGCCAAGACGCTGATCGTGGAGTCGCACGGGTTTCTCGGCGGTACGCTGACGGCGAACGGCGTCGGGCCGATGATGACCTTCCATGCGGGGGATAAGCTGGCGATCCGGGGCTTTACCGACCAGCTGATCGAACGGCTGAAGCGGCAGGGGAAGTCGCCGGGGCATATTTTTGACACGGTCGGCTTTACGTATTCGGTAACCCCCTTCGACGCCGAGGCGATGAAGCATGAACTGGAGCTGATGGTGACCGAGAGCGGCGGAGAGATTTTGTACCACACGATGCTCGCCGGCGTGAAGGCGGAAGACGGACGCATCGTCAGCATCAAGGTGTGCAACAAGTCGGGCCTGACCGACATCGAGGCATCCGTGTTTATTGACGGAACCGGGGACGGGGACCTTTCCGTAGGCGCCGGAGCGGAGTTTACGAAAGGCCGGGAGTCCGACGGGGCAATGCAGCCAATGACGCTGAAAATGAAAATGTACAACGTGAACATCCCCAAAGTGAAGGAGTACATCCATGCGCATCCGGAGGATTTTCCGCTATACAACGGCGACACCTCCATCATCGAGAAGGCGCCGCGCCTGTCGGTCGGCGGCTTTGACAGCTTGTTCCGGAAGGCGAAGGAGCGCGGCGAAATTTCGATCCAGCGCGAGAACGTGCTGTTCTTCGAAACGAACAATCCGGGCGAGGTCATTCTGAACACAACCCGGATACTGGGCCACGATCCGACCGATGCGTTCAGCCTCAGCCTGGCCGAGATGGAAGGACGGAAGCAGTGCCGCGAGCTGGAGCTGTTTGTCCGCAAATACATTCCGGGCTTCGAGAACGCAGTTGTGGAGTCCACCGGTCCGAACATCGGGGTGCGCAGCTCCCGCCAGATCAAAGGGGTGTACACGCTGACCGCCGAGGACCTGCTGGAACAGAAGCTTTTTGACGATACCATTGCCCATTCCGGCTATCCGATCGACATTCACAGCCCGGACGGGGAAGGGACGAAGCATCAGAAGCTGGAGTGGGGCGGCATGTACAGCATTCCGTACTCCTGCATGATCACGAATTCCGTGAAAAATCTGATCGTCATCGGCCGCTGCATCTCGGCGACGTTTGAAGCGCAGGCAGCCATGCGAACGACCCCGACGACAGGGGCGATCGGCCATGCGGGGGGCGTGGCTGCGGCATACGCGGCCAAACATGGCGTTAACGTACAGGATGTGGACATCAAAGCAGTGCAGGCTCAGCTCAAAGCGCAAGGGGCCCATTTGGAAATATAGCCCATGAATTATTAACCACGTGAAGAAATCTCATGACGAGAGGGGTAACCAAAGTGACTGGTGTAATGTGGGTGCAAGCGATCGGTATTTTGATTGTGTTTTTGGTGTTCGTCGGGCTGATGATGACGCGCAAAATCCCGGCAATTCTGGCGCTTCCGCTGATGGCGATCCTGTTTGCGATCATCGCCGGGGTACCATGGAACTCGAATAATCCCGATACGACAAGCATTGCCAAAACGATCCTGGCGTCGGGCTCGATGCGGCTGTCCGGGGCGATTGCCGGCCTCGTGTTCGGCGCCTGGTTCGGACAAATCCTGAACAAGGTCGGTATTACCAAATCGATTATCCGCAAAGCTGCCGAGCTGGCCGGGGATAAGCCGATGCTGATCGCGATTCTGTTTTTCGTGACCGCGTCCATTATTTTCTCCGCCGCAGGCGGGCTGGGCATGGTGATCCTGGTCGGTACGATCGTTATTCCGATCATGCTGACCGCCGGCATTTCGCAGTTCGTTGCGTCGATCGTTGTGCTGTCGGCGGTCGGGGTGGGCGCACTTTTCAACGTATCCAACTGGGCTGTGTATGTTGATGTGCTCGGACTCTCGGTTGAGCAGATCGCGGACTACACGATGGTGGCCGCGCTGCCGCTGATCGTGCTGTCCCTGGCCATGATCGTGTTCTATATCCGCAAGGACGGCAAGGGCCGCAGAGCGTGGGCGATGCCCGCAGCTACCGGCGGCGACGGCAAGAAGGTGCCGACCTATGCGCTGATCAGCCCGCTGGTGCCAGTTATTCTGGTGTTCGCTTTTAAAATCGATATCGTTCCCGCCGTCATCATCGGCGCGCTCGTTACGATCCTGCTGGCCTGGCCGAAGCGCCCGATCCACGTGCTCTCCAGCGCGCTGATCGAGGGCATTCAGGACGTCGCCGGCGCCATGGCGCTGATGATCGGCATCGGTATCCTGCTCAATTCGGTTATGGCACCGCAGGTTTCCGCGCTGATTTCCCCGCTCATTGAGGCGGTGCTTCCGGGCAATCCGATCATGTACATTCTCTTCTTCACCATCCTGTCGCCGCTGGCAATTTACCGCGGTCCGCTCAACGTATGGGGTCTTGGCAGCGGCATCGCCGCCCTGTTCGTGACGGCAGGTATGACGCCGGTCGCCGCCATGCTGGCGCTGCGCGTGGTCAGCAACGTGCAGGCCGTATCCGACCCGACGAACTCTCATAACGTATGGGTTTCGGATTTTACGAAGACCGACATCAACGAAATTTTGAAGAAGACGCTGCCTTGGATGATGGTCGCCGTCCTGATCTCGATGGTCATCGGTGCATTCATGGTATTTTGATAAAGACGGCTTTTACGGATGATTCCGGACGGGGAACGGACTGCGCGGCTTGATGCGGGCCTTCCCCTGTCCTGACTTCAGGAGGGTAACATGGAGAGAAAAAAAGTAAGGGTAGGCATCGACGTCGGCGGAACGTTTACGGACGCGGCCGTCATCGACAATGAAACGTTTGAAGTCATCGGCAAAATGAAAATCCCGACGACGCACCATGATGAGGACGGTGTGGCAAAGGGGATCGTGCAGATTTTGAACCGGATTCTGGAGAGCCAGGGCATTCTCCCGGAGGATGTCACGTTTATCGCCCATGGGACAACCCAGGCGACCAACGCCCTGCTTGAAGGGGATGTGGCCAGAGTCGGCATCATCGGTATGGGCACGGGACTCGACGGCATGAGCGCAAGGTCCGAGTCCAATCCGGGGGATATTGAGCTGGCGCCAGGCAAGTTTTTGAAAACATATCATACGTTCCTCGACTCCAAAAATCTCACTGACGCAGACATTGAAACCGCCATCGACGCCCTGGTGCAGCAGGGGGCCGAAGTCATCGTCGCCTCCGAGGCGTACAGCGTCGACGATCCGACCAATGAGCTGCGGGTCATTGAACTGGCGAACCGCAAGGGCATCTATGCCACCGGCGGCCACGAAATTTCCCAGCTGTACGGGCTGAAGACGCGGACGCGGACGGCGGTCGTTAACGCATCCCTGATTCCGAAAATGATGGAAACGGCCAACATGACCGAGAAGTCCGTCAAAAACGCCAATATCCAGTCCCAGTTGATGATCATGCGCTGCGACGGCGGCGTAATGAGCATCGATGAGGTACGGAAGCGCCCGATCCTGACGATGCTGTCGGGCCTCGCGGCCGGGGTGGCGGGCGCTTTGATGTATGAGAAAATTTCGGACGGCATTTTCTTCGAGGTCGGCGGAACGAGTGTCGACATTTCCGTCATTAAAAACGGCAAGGTCATGATCCAGAACGCCCAGGTCGGCGGCCACCGCACGTACCTGCAGTCGCTGGACGTCCGCACGCTCGGCATTGCCGGCGGCAGCATGATCAAGGTGTCCAGCGGCAAAATTACTGACGTCGGCCCGCGGAGCGCGCACATCGCCGGCAAGGAGTACGAGGCGTTTGCACCGGCGGACGAAATCGTCAGTCCGAAAGTGAAATTCGTCAGCCCCCGGGAAGGCGATCCGGCCGAATACGCCATCTGCGAGTGCGGAAATGGACGGGAGTTCTCGTATACGCTGGCGGGTGCAGCCAACATCCTCGGCTACGTGCCGGAGGGCGACTATGCATATGGTAACAAGGAAGCGGCAGTAAAAGCATGGGAAGCCCTTGCCGCACACGTTGGTCTGAGCGTGGAGGAAGCCGCGCGCAAGGTGATGGACATTGCAATCGATAAAACGATGAAAACCGTAAATGAAATGATTCAGGATTATGAGCTGGACCGGGCCTTCGTTACGCTCGTTGGCGGTGGCGGCAGCGGGGCGGTGCTGGTGCCGGCGATGGCCGAACGGGAAGGCTTCAAGAGCCAGATCGCCAGCAACGCGCCTTATGTCTCCACGATCGGGGTGGCGCTGGCCATGGTCAAAGAGCAGCTGGAGCGGACCGTCGTCAATCCGACGGAAGAGGATATCAAGCGGATCCGTGCCGACATCGTGGAGCGGATCGTCCAATCGGGAGCCAGCGAGGAGACGGTGGAGGTCACGATTGAAATCGACAGCCAGAAGAACATTCTGCGGGCCATCGCAACCGGCTCGACCGAGCTGCGCTCCAAAGACCTCGGACAGCAGGCGATGCCGCTGGAAGAAATGACGGCGGTCGCGGCCAGCTCGGTCGACCAATCGCCGGAGAACACCCGGCTGGCGGCACAGAGCGGACGGTGGAGTCTGTTCGAAGCGGAGCAGACGAAGAAGTCCCTGTTCGGCCTGATGAAGAAGAAGGTCAACTACGTCGCCGTGCTGGACCGCGAAGGGGTTGTCCGCTTCAAGAAGAGCGGCGTCCAATTTACGAAAGTGACGAAAGCTGCGGCTGATGACCGGCTTAACGAATTTCTGGACGACAATACGATCTACTCTGACGCCAACGCGACGATCCCGAAGGTGTTTGCCTTTTATAAGGAGAAAATGCTGGATCTGACCGGCATGCAGACGAAGGAGCAGCTGCTGTCGATTCTCACGCTTGAAACGGAGATGCTGAAGTCCGAGGACGAAATGATCGTCATTGCGTACCAATAGAACAGCTAAAGAGATGAAGAGATAGATCAAGGTTAGAACACGAGGAGGGGGATGAAAGGCATGCCGGAGTTCCAGGGATACGGTTGGAATGTTCAACATCTTGGACTGACCGATGAGCTGCTCGCCCATGCGGAGCTCACCAAGGACCCGCTGTACCGCAAAATTCCCCAGGACCGCCTGGCCTATTATGTGGACAGGTCGCTTCAAAGGGGCAGGGAAGCGGCACAGGCCTGCCGGGGCATGTCCATCCGCGAGCTGTACCGCAGGGAAGGCCTCCGCTACGAAATCACCGACCGCTCCGGTACGTTTCATCAGCTCTCTCTGCGGGCGCAGATCGATTTTAACAAAACACCGCCGGAGGTGGTCGTTTACGCCGCATCTCTCCGCGGTATGGCGGATGCATACCGGGCGGTCATGAGTCCGGGAGAACGGGCAAATCATTCGGCGGACGCGAAATCAGGCCCAGGCAATGCGCTGCAGCCGTCAGAGCGCACGCCAGATCCGCATTCGGAGCGCCCACCCGCCCCTCAGGACGATGAGCTGGAGCGGCTGGTCGATATCCACCTGGCGCATGAATTTTTTCACTATGTGGAGTACCGGGCCGGGCAGTTTACGAACGACATGCTGGAGCCGGTCGAGGTGTTCCGGCTGGGCAGGAGGCTGGTGAAGCGCTCGAGCGTTGTTCAGTGCAGCGAAATCGCTGCCCACGCCTTTTGCAAGGAGATGATGGGCTTGCCTTTCCTGCCGAACGTACTGGATTACGCCTTCCTGATCCAAACCGGTTCTTTAAGCGAAGAAGCCTTTTACCGGGAAGTCGAGGCTTGGAAGAGCGGCCATGCGGCGGCGTTGTGACATCGTTTTCTAAATACCTTCCCTTGTATGATATAATGGGGTGTGCTAGCGGGGGTTACCGGATTAGCTATTTTCCCACAGGTAGGTCAGGAGGAGGTCACATGTCTTCACAGGTTCCGGCCGTCATCGCCAAAATCGTATCGCAAACCCAAAAGTTAACCTACGGCGAAAATCAAATCGCCAACTTTGTCATTCATAATCCGGAGTTTATTACCCGCAATACCATCACGGCGATTGCGAATGAGATCGGCGTATCCGAGACGAGCATTAACCGCTTCTGCAAAAAGGTCGGCTACAAAGGCTTCAACGACTTCAAGATTGCCTTTGCCCAGGACGCGTTCTACCGGGATATGCAGGCGAAGAAGAAGGAAAGACGCGAGATCAATCCCATTGATGCGCTCGCTTTGGATTATAATGAGCTGATCGTGAACACATCCGCGCTCGTGACGGAGGAGCAGCTGAACCAGGTCGTGGATTTGCTGAAGAATGCCCGCCGGATCGTGGTCATCGGATTGTTCGATTCGTTTTTGGCGGCAATGGCGCTCCGCAACCGGCTGGCGATTATCGGCATGATGGCGGAAGCCATCAACGACAGCAGGGAAATGAAGATCGCCGCCTCCCAGTGCGGTCCGGACGATGTGGTCATCGCTTTTTCCCGTTCGGGTTCAACGAGGGAAATTATCGATGCGGTATCCATCGCGCGGGTCAATCAGGCGAAGGTGATCGCGATTACCTGCTACGACGCTTCGCCGATTACGGAGAACGCGGCCGTCGATATTATTGTCCCGGATAAAATATCCGTCAATAACAGCGCCTTTATGTCCAATCATATTACGTTCCTGTTCGTGGTCGATCTGATCATGAGCGTGTTTATTTCCTCGGATAAAAAGTATTTGAAAAAGAAGCTGGACAGCGAGGGCCTTTTGGCCAGTGACCAGTCGATCACGAATTATTTTTTGTAAGAAGAGCGTTTCCTGCCGGAGGGCAGGGGCGCTTTTTTTGTTGGCTTACGGTCAAGTCCCGGAGAGCGCTGTCATATACATCTTTACGGATTCATCTTCGATCCTGCGGATGACGCCAAAGTTGTGCGCAAAGCCGCAGAATGGGCGATTGGCCGTGGAGACGGGTCCCACTAGAATGGGGTTGTAAACTTACAGGTGGTTCCCACCGGGAGGAGATTGGTATGAGCAAAAAAATGCGTTTTGCCATTATTGGAGCCGGCGTGATCGCCCCTCTGCACGCGAGAGCCATCGTGAGCCATCCGGAAGCGGAGCTGGCGGCGGTCGTAGACGCCGTTCCGGAAAAAGCGGCAAAAATAGCAGAGGAATTCGGAGCGGCCCACGTATATACGGATACCCGGCAAATGCTTCAGGAGTGTGACGTGGACGTCGTCTGCATCTGCGTGCCCAGCGGAGGCCACCGGGATGCAACCGTCGCCGCGGCGGAGGCAGGCAAGCATGTGCTGTGCGAAAAGCCTCTCGGCATTACCAAGGCGGACATGGACGAGATGATCGAAGCCTGCCGGAGTCATGGCGTCAAGCTGGCCACCGTATTCCAGAAACGCACCACGCCGCATGCACTGCTGACCAAAAAGGCCATTAACGAAGGCAAACTTGGTAAATTAGTGCTGGGAGACGCCTACTTGAAGTACTACCGCAGCCCGGAATATTACAAAAGCGCCGGATGGCGCGGAACATGGGCCATTGATGGAGGCGGCGCCCTCATGAATCAGGGGGTGCACGGCATCGACATCATCCGCTGGATGATGGGGGAGGTAGACAGCGTCTTTGCCTATACGGCTCCGTTAATTCATGACATTGAGGTGGAGGATACAGCGGTTGCGGTTTTGAAATATAAGAATGGGGCGTTTGGGGTCATCCAAGGAACGACGTCGGTCAATCCCGGCCAGGAGCCGCGTTTTGAAATTCACGGCGAGCACGGGACGATCATTTACGGAGACAGCGGTTTTAAAGTATGGAAAACGGTTGACGGTGATGCAGCCCCGCTCGTGTCGGAAGGCTCCGCCGAAGGTGCGGATGACCCGAATGCCATTTCTTCCGACGGGCACTATATTCTGATCGACGACCTGATTCAGGCGGTGCGGGAGGATCGTGAGCCGCTCATTTCGGGAGAGGAAGCGAGGAAATCGGTGGACCTGATCCTGGCCATTTACGAGTCCTCGCGTACGGGCAAGGAAATCAAACTGTAGGAAGAGGCGATGAACGGAAATGAGTACAGAAGAGCTGAAGGTCGCAATCATTGGGCTGGACACGTCGCATGCGCCGCTCTTTGCCGAGCTGCTGAACAACCCGGATCACCCGCACCATGTGCGCGGCGGGAAAGTGACGGCCGCCTATCCGGGCGGATCGCCGGATTTTGAACTGAGTATCGGGCGGGTGGACAAATTCACGGCTGAAGTCAGGGACAACAGCGGCGTCCCCATCGTCCAGAGCATCCAGGAGGCAGCCGAAAACGCCGATGCCATCCTGCTGCTCTCCGTGGACGGGCGCGTGCACCTGGAGCAGTTCCGGCAGATCGTTCCTTATGGAAAGCCGGTTTTTATCGACAAGCCGTTTGCCGTCACGACCCGTGACGCCAAGGCGATTTACCGGCTGGCACAGGAGCACGGAATTCCGCTTATGAGCTGCTCCTCCGTCCGCTGGTCGGAAGGCCTGGGCCGGGCGCTGGACTCAGCCGGTCAGGGGAACATCATCGGGGTGGATACCTACGGCCCCATGGAGCTGCAGTCGACGCAGCCTGGCTTTTACTGGTACGGCATTCATGCCGCTGATATGCTGTACCGCAGCATGGGCAAAGGGTGTAAAGAGGTCACGGTCACCACGAATGCCGACCATGATCTGGCCGTAGGTGTATGGGAGGACGGCCGGGTCGGAACGCTGCGCGGCAACCGGAAGGGCAACCGCCGTTTCGGAGCGTTGATTCATCGTGAGCAGGGGACCGAGCATGTCGACGTGTATGCGGACGGCAAGCCGTATTATGCCAGCATGCTGGAGGAAGTGATCCGCATGTTCCAAACGGGCGCGGCTCCGATCGACATGACGGAGACGCTGGAAGTCATCGCGTTTCTGGAGGCGGCCAACGAAAGCCGGGAGACCGGCAGAACCGTGAAGCTGGATACGGGCATCAGCCCTGTTGCCAGCTCCTGATTTTGCCGCTTGCTTCTTGCGGCGTGGTAAAAGCCGTCCAGGTTCGCTTCCGGCTCGGCGTCATAGATGCTGCTGCCGCATCCCGACTATGACGTCTGGATGAATCGAACCCTGGGAGTCTATAACGGGTTATCTGAAACATGCAAGAAGATGTGCAATGATCTGATTTTGCACAGACGATGAATCATGGTGATGAAAGGAGGGGAAGGGCGACATGAATGCGGCTTTTCAACTGGGCGTCATTACCGACGAGATCTCCCAGGACATCGCCGATGCGATCCGCATTGCCCGCAGGTACGGGCTGGCCGCGCTGGAGCTGCGCTCCGTGGACGGAGAGCAGCTGTACCGGCTGAGTGATTCGCGCATAGAGGAGATCGGTGCGGCGATCCGGGCGGCTGGCCTGAAGGTCAGCGGCTTATCCGCCCCGGTGTTTAAATGCAACCTCCGGAATGCGGAAGAAGTAGCCGAACACCGGGGAATTTTGACCCGTTATGCGGAATTGGCGCAGCGGCTCGGCACCCGTTATGTCCGCGGCTTCAGCTTCTGGGCAGAAGGCCCGCTGGAGGAGGCGTTCGAAGACATCGTCCAGGAATTAAAGGGCGTGGTGCCGATCCTGGAGCAGCATGGCGTCATTTACGCGCTGGAAGCGGATCCGGCGGTCTACGCCTCCAATGCGGCTAAAGCAGCAGCTCTGATCCGGGCGGTGGATTCGCCTTATGTTCAAGGATTGTATGACCCGGGTAACGACCTGTGGGATCCGGACCGGGAGGTCCCTTACCCTGACGGCTACGATGCTTTGCGGGGGCGGATCTGTCACATCCACCTGAAGGATGCGGTGAAGCAGGGAGATCATACCGAAGCGGTGGCGATCGGAAAAGGTCAGGTGGATTACGCCGGCCTGCTGCGCCGCCTGGTGGAAGAGGGGTATGACGGCTATTTGGTGGTCGAAACCCACTACAGGCTTCAGTCGAGCCTGACGGAAGAGCAGCTCAAGCGCCCGGCCGGATATGCTTTTTCCGAGGGAGGGGAAGAGGCGACGATCGACTGCCTGAATTCCTTGTTTGAGCTGCTGGAGCGGAGCTCCATTTCAATTAGCAAGCAATAAGCAAGAGCGGTTCGTAAATTAATGGAGGAGGAATGATCATGCCCAGTCCCCGTTTGGCGGAGAAAAAGTGGTGGAAGGACCGTCTTCAGGTCCGGCAGTACGCGTCGAGAGACGAGATGGGAAGAGCGGCGGCAGCCGATGTCTCCCAAGCAATGAAGGCGATCCTGGCGGACCGGGGCAGCTTGCGGATCGTGTTTGCCGCGGCCCCGTCGCAGAACGAGCTGCTGGACTACCTCGCAGCGGATAAAGATATCGAGTGGAGCCGGGTGACCGCGTTTCACATGGACGAATATATCGGACTGGACGACGATGCTCCCCAGCGGTTCAGCACTTTTCTGGATAACCGGCTGTTCTCCCGGGTCCGCCCGGGAACCGTCCACCTGATCGACGGCTCCGCCGATCCCGCTGCGGAGTGCGAACGGTATGCGGCACTGCTGCAGGAGGCCCCAATCGATATCGTCTGCCTCGGCATCGGGGAGAACGGCCATTTAGCTTTTAACGATCCGCCAGTGGCCGATTTCAACGACCCGAAGACGGTAAAAATCGTCGAGCTCGACGACATGTGCCGGGAACAGCAGGTTCGGGACGGCTGCTTTGACCGGTTCCGGGAGGTGCCCGAAACGGCGATGACGCTGACGATCCCTACGCTTCTCTCCGGCAGCCGCCTGTTCTGCATTGTGCCGGGCCCGACGAAGCGCAGCGCGGTGACGCAGACGCTGGAGGGACCGATCACGACCGCCTGCCCGGCCTCCATTTTGCGGGAGCACCCGAACTGTACGTTATACCTGGACCGGGATTCGTATGGAGGCTGACCGCCGCGGCATGGAACCTACGGCAGCAGGCAGCCATGACGCCCTGACCCGGCTGGAGGGCATTCATGCCCTGACCGGGGAGCATATCCGGCTCACCCTGGCAGGCGGGCTGATTGCCGGGTACGAAGTGCTCGGGACACCGGAGGAGGAGGAGATCCAGCGGGTTGCCGGGGCACAGGGGGGCGGGCAGGAGCTGCCCCTCATCGGACCGGGACTTGTGGACCTGCAGATTAACGGGTACGCAGGGCTGGACCTCAACACCCATCCGCTGCAGGCGGACACCGTCCGGCAGTTAAACGAGAGGCTGTGGGCGGAGGGCGTCACCTCGTATTTGCCCACGCTGATTACGAACAACGATGAAGCGCTGCGCAGCGGACTCCGCACGCTTGCCGAAGTGTGCGAAACGGACCCCAATCACAATATGGCGGGAATTCACCTGGAGGGGCCGTTTATCTCCCCGGAAGACGGGCCGAGAGGGGCCCATGACGCCCAGTATGTCAGGGCGCCGGATTGGGGATTGTTCCAGTCCTGGCAGGAGGCTGCCGGAGGGCGGATTCGGATCGTTACGGTATCGCCGGAGTGGCCGGAGGCCGTGGATTTTATCGAGCGGTGCACGGGCAGCGGCGTGCTGGTCTCGATCGGCCACACTGCGGCCAACTCGGCCCAGATCCAGGCGGCCGTTCAAGCCGGGGCGCGCATGTCCACGCATCTGGGCAACGGCGCCCACCCGGTGCTGCCCCGCCACCCGAATTACATATGGGATCAGCTGGCGGAGGAGCCCTTGTGGGCGAGCGTGATTGCGGACGGCTTTCACCTGCCGGACGCTTTTCTCCGCGTTGCCGCCAAGGTGAAGGGCGAGCGGCTGATCTTGGTCAGCGATGCCGTCAGCTTCGGCGGGATGCCGCCCGGCACGTACGACACGCATATCGGCGGCCGCGTCACGCTGACGCCGGCAGGGCGGCTGCACCTGGCCGGGCAGCCCGCGCTGCTTGCGGGCTCGGCGCTGCCCATGACCGCCGGCATCGCGCACCTCGCGGGGCGGGGCATCGCCAGCCTCGGCCAGGCATGGGCGATGGCCTCGGTGCGCCCCGCGGGCCTGCTGGGCCTGCCCGCGGCCCAGGGCCTTGCGCCCGGCGCGCCCTCGGACGTGGCGCTCTTCACCAAGGATGCGGCGGGCATCCGCATCCTTCGCACCTATAAGCGCGGGCAGCTGAAGTACGACGCCCGCGTTGCGCAAGACGCCGGCACCATGGGATGAGACCTGCACGGTGCAAGCTCTCCATCGCCACACGATAGCTCCAGCATCACGCGCCGTAGCCTCTCTCTATACGATAACGCCCGCAGGATGCACGCTGCTGCTCTCTCTACACGATGCTGTCCACACGATGCGCGCTGCTCTCTCTACCTGATGACACCCGCGCGATACGCGATGCGCTGCTCCACACGATGATGCCCACACCACACATCGCGGCCATCTCCACCCGATGGCGTTCGCACCATGGGTCATGGCCATCTCTTCCCGAAGATGTACTCACCTCGCACCATACCCCTAGTCCACGCACCACGCACGCATCGCAGGCCAATACTCAGCCCCAAGCTTAGCGGGGCTGAACCAAAACATGAACCCCCACCCGGATACGCAGACCGGGTGGGGGTTTTTACTTTACCCACATGTGATGGCGGCAGGCCCTGCTGAGGTTCGGCGGCCGTTCATGCCATTAATCAATATGCAACGTAACCCCAACCTCGACCCAGCGGAGTGGGCGGAATCGATCTGGAGAAGCGAAGCGGTCGCCTTTGTCTTATCCAGCCCCAAGCTTGGCGCGTGCTAAACCAAACCATTAACCCCCACCCGGATACGCAGACCGGGTGGGGGTTTTTACTTACCCACATGTGATGGCGGCAGGCCCTGCTGAGGTTCGGCGGCCTATCATGCCATTAATCTTTATGCACCGTAACTCCAACCTCGACCCAGCGGAGTGGGCGGAATCGATCTGGAGAAGCGAAGCGGTCGCCTTTGTCTGATCCAGCCCCAAGATTAGCGCGGGCTGAACCAAAACATGAACCCCCACCCGGATACGCAGTCCGGGTGGGGGTTTTTACTTTACCCACATGTGATGGCGGCAGGCCCTTCTGAGCTTCAACGGCCTTTCACGCCATTAATCATTATGCAACGTAACCCCAACCTCGACCCAGCGGAGTGGGCGGAATCGATCTGGAGAAGCGAAGCGGTGGCTTTTGTCTTATCCAGCCCCAAGCATAGCGCGGGCTGAACCAAAACATGAACCCCCACCCGGATACGCAGACCGGGTGGGGGTTTTTACTTACCCACATGTGATGGCGGCAGGCCCTGCTGAGGTTCGACGGCCGTTCATGCCATTAATCTTTAGCACCGTAACTCCAACCTCGACCCAGCGGAGTGGGCGGAATCGATCTGGAGAAGCGAAGCGGTCGCCTTTGTCTTTGGATTTCACCCTTGGTATGTTTCCGGTCAAGAAATCCAAAGACAACAGCGATCGGAAGAACGATCCGTACACGGAGCGTCCACTCGAGCATCGAAGTACCAACGAAGAACGATCCGTACACGGAGCGTCACTCGAGCGCCAAGAACCACAAAGCATCAGCAAGCATTATGCCAACGGAGCGTCCACCCGAGCACCCGAAGTAACATGAAGCATCAATGCCAACGGAGCGTCCACCCGAGCGCCGAGGTACCAGCTTTATTATGAGCTGTCATTTACCGGACGACTGCCTGTACCACGCTGCTCACGTCCAGCCTGCCCGCCATCACTCCCCTCTACGATGCATATTTGCGCCGATACTCCCCAGGCGTAATCCCCGCATGGCGCTTGAACATGCGGATGAACGAGTTCACGTTGCGGTAGCCGACCCGGGCCGCCACGTCCTGGATGCGCAGATCCAGGTTCTGCAGCAGCTCCTTGGCGGTCCGGATGCGCAGGTCGTTCAGATAGTCGCTGAAATTGACGCCGGTCTTCTCCTTGAAGTACGTCGACAGATAGCCGGACGTAATGTTCAGCTTGTCGGCCATCATGTCGAGGTTGATGTCCTCGTCCAGATGCGTGCACATATACTCCGTCACGAACGATGTGATCGGATCATGCTCCTCCGTCTTGCGCCGGATTCCCTGCAGCACGGGGTGCAGCAGGTCCGCGAACCAGCGCTCGTACTGCGTCCGGCAGTAGAAGCGCCGGGTCTCCTCGAGCGCCGGGCGGCCGCCGGCATCGGCCGATGCGGCCGCGGGAAGCTGGCGCAGCGCTTTATCCAGCTCGCCCGCCACATCTTTGGCGAACTGCCGGTAGTCGCTGGCCACCGCCTGCTTCTTCTCGAGCTGGTCCAGGCTGCGCCGGACCCATTCCTGCATGCCTTCCTCGCTGCCGCTCATCAGGCGGGTCTGGAACTCCTGCTCCCACATCGCTTTGAGGTAGCGCTCGCCTCGCGCTCCGCCGTCAGGGGCGTCCGGCCGAATCCACTGCGTTTCATCCACCAGGCGGCGCAGCTTCAGCCGCTCCTGGACCTGCTCATACGCAGCCGTGAAGTCCGCCCCCGCCGGCTGAACGGCTCCATGGGCCATCGTGACGAGATAGCTGTCGCGGTCCACGGAGAACACCTGCAGCAGCCGCTGCATGTATGGGGTGAGATCCGCTTCCGGATCGGGCAGGAACAGCAGCGTCAGGATCTGATGGGGCTCAGTCTGGATCGTGACGGCATCGGGAAAAGCCTGACGCCATACATTGTCGACGTACACGCGGAGGTAATAAGAGCCTTTACCCGTTTTCTGCTGATAATGCTCGAAGGCATCCTTAAACAGCACCTGGTAGACCACCACCACGTAAGGCAGGCTCGTATCGGTCAGCTCCTGGATCTCCTTCAGGTTCATATGGATGTTCTTCAGCTTGTTGGTGTAGGCGTAATGCCGGAGCATGGAGTTTTTGCGTGCCAGATCGCGCGAAATGCTTTGGTGGGAGATGCGCATGTGGTGCATCTTTCGCGTGATCAGCTCGATTTCGCGAACGGGCTCGTTATCCGTGCCGCTGCCGGCGTCGGTCTCGTAGCCCTTCAGTTCGTCGACGATGAGCCGAATCGGCTGGTGCATGCGCCGGCTGAACAGGAAGGTGAGCACGATCAGGACGCCGACGATGGCGAGCAGCGACAGCAGGATCAGGTTCAGATTGAGGAGCTGGCCGGAAATGCTCTGGACCGGAACCCGGCTGACATAGGTGAAGCCCGTGCCGGCCCCCTTTTTATAAAAATAATAGTAATCCTTCGTTTGCATATAGGAACGGCCCGGATCAAACGAAGTGACGAGACCCGAATTGATGTCGGCCGACGTCTGGTAGAGCGGCTGCCCGTCAGCATTCAAAATATAAAACTGGTCGCTGATCGAAACGTGCAGGTCCTGCGTCAGCTTTTGGGCATCGATCATGACGATGAAGTACATGTCGCGGTAAGGCATCATTTTAATGATCATGGGCATCAGCACGCCTTTGGACACGGTGTGGCCCGCCGTGTTCTCGGTAAAGGCGGCAGCCGGAAACACGCGGTAGGCGTACGATTCGTCAAACTGTCGGTCCCAAAACTCCGGCGGGTAGGAAGGGCTAATGTAATACGTGCTAAACATCGCATTTGCGCTGCTTGTCCCGTCCTTCTCGATGACGTAGGCGTCGCTGCGGAAGTCAATGATGAGGTTGTCAATATAAAGGAAGGGATTCGTGTACAGCTGCTTCATCTCGGCAATGACGTCGTTGACGTAGCCGTAAGCCTTGTTGACTCTCGCATGCCGGAGCAAATTGATGTGGGTCGCCCAGAGGCTGTTCTGGTTCAGACCGAGCACCATTTCCCGGGTCAGCCGAAAATGATCCTCATAGCCCTCCACCGCGTGATTAATGCTCAGCTCGTTGTACTTGACGATCTCCTGGTGGATCTGGCGTTTTAAATAGAAGAAGGAAACCAGGTTGAAGGCGGCAAGAAGCAAGATGACGGCCAGAAATCCAAGCAGCAATTTCGTGAAAAGCGTCGTATACCCCAGTTTTTTCGTCAGCATGAGTGACATCTCTTGAACACCTCCGGCAGTGTGCGCTCTGTTACCTATATAGATTGAACTAAAGTTTTGCATTGGACTTCCTGTTATAACGGCCCAATAGATGCCTAGAACATTCCTTTCTTTAGTTCAATCTATGTATATCATAAGATTTATTTTCGCATTCAAACAATATTCACCTTTTCGGGTATCTCTACAATCTTCCGGCTGACCCCGGAAAAAGGGGATATCCTCACAAACGTGCAGATTTATTTATGGAGAAGCGTTCAAGTATGATTCGGGTACAGGGTTTCACGGCCCATGACCAAAGAGGGAGGTGCGCATGTGGGTGAAACAAGCACAATCGGAAGTGTCGGGAATCGTTGAAGCAGGCCTGCCGGGCCTGAACGTAAAGCGCCGCAGCGGCATGACCATGCAGAGCAGGCTGAAGCGGGCCTGGAGACGAAGCAAATACTTATGGCTGCTGTTTCTCCCGTGCCTGCTGTATTACGCGATTTTTAAGTATGCACCGATGTTCGGCCTCGTGATTACATTCAAAAACTACAACGTGTTCAAGGGCATTTGGGCGAGCGAGTGGGTGGGCTTCAAGTATTACCGGATGTTTTTCGAGAACCCGGATTTCTGGGTGCTGATGAAAAACACGGTGCTGCTCGGCGTTTACAAGCTGGTCTTCGGCTTTCCGGCGCCCATCATTCTGGCCCTGCTGCTGAACGAAGTCCGGAATGCCGTGTTCAAAAAATGGGTGCAGACCGTCAGCTATCTTCCGCATTTCATTTCCAACGTCATCGTGGCCAGCATGGTGATCATGTTCCTGTCCCCGAATGGGGGGATCATCAATGAGCTGATTACCGCGCTCGGCGGCAAGCCGGTCAACTTCATGATGGAGCCGGGATGGTTCCGGCCGGTCTATGTCCTGTCGGAAATCTGGCAGCACATCGGATGGGAGACGATCATCTTCCTGGCGGCGCTGACCGCGGTCGATCCTCAGCTGTATGAAGCGGCCAGCATCGACGGGGCAAACCGGTGGCGGAAGCTGTGGCATGTGACGCTGCCCGGCATTGCCCCGACCATCATGATCATCCTGATCCTCGATATCGGGAAGGTGCTCGAGATCGGCTTCGAGAAAGTATTTCTGATGTATAACCCGGCCATTTACGACACGGCGGACATCATCAGCACCTATGTGTACCGGGTCGGGATGGAGCAGGGGAACTTCAGCTACGCCTCTTCCATTGATCTGTTCATGGGGGTCATCAGCTTCATCTTTATTTTTTCGGCCAACTTTATCAGCCGCAGACTGGGGGGAACCAGCCTATGGTAAGTGCAGGGGAGGTGCGCGGCCGCCGCAGGATCAGCCTGTTTACCATCGTCAATACGCTGATTCTGCTCGGTGTCGCCGCCGTGACGCTGTATCCGTTCGTTTACATGCTTGCGGTTTCGCTCAGCGGGGACGTGTACGTCATGAAGGGAGAGGTCACGCTGTGGCCAAAAGGCTTTAATCTCCGGATGTACGATCTGGTGCTGGGGGACCCGAAAATTTGGTCGGCCTACCGGAACACGATCATCTACACCGTGCTGGGCACGGCGATTGCGATGATCATTACGTCCATGGGCGCTTATGCGCTGTCTCGCAGCGACATGACGTTTCACAAGGGCTTTACGCTATTGATCGTGTTTACGATGTTTTTCAGCGGGGGCATGATCCCGACGTTTCTGGTGGTCCGCTCGCTCGGGCTGGTCGATACGATCTGGGGCATGGTGCTCCCGGGAGCGGTCAGCACGTGGAATCTCATTCTGATGCGGACGTTCTTCAGCGGCATTCCGAAGGAGCTGGAGGAATCGGGGCGGATCGACGGGCTGAACGACATCGGCATCTTCTTCCGCATCATCGTGCCGTTATCCAAGCCGGTGTTTGCTACGATCTCATTGTTCTATGCGGTAGGCATCTGGAACAACTTCATGAATCCGCTGCTGTATTTACGCAATCCCGACCTGTTCCCGCTTCAGGTCATCCTCCGCAATCTGGTGCTTGCCGGAAGCGTCAGCTCCGGGCAGGTGACGCAGATCGGCGGGGACAACATGGTGGTCGAGGATTCGCTGAAGTTTGCGACGATCATGGTATCCACCATTCCGATCCTGATCATATATCCGTTCGTCCAGAAATATTTTGTGAAAGGATCGATGATCGGCGCGGTGAAGGGATAACTGTGATGTTCCAATTTTGATCAAAGGGGCGAAACGAATGAAGAAAAGAAAGATCGCTTCAGCGCTGCTGGCCGCACTGCTGATCGTCATTGCCGCAGCCGGATGCACCAGCGGGAAGAAGGAAGAGACGAGTACGACACCAAATGCCGGAACCGGGGGACAGAAGGAGACGGTCACCTTAACGGCTCTCCTCGACAACAATGCGACCTTCCCGTACAGCAAGGATTGGCCGATCTGGAAGTGGATTCAGGAGAAAACCGGGGTCACGCTGAACGTGCAGACGCCTTCGGGCAAGCTGAGCGACACGCTGAACCTCGTCATGGCCTCGGCCAATCTCCCGGACCTCATGTATATGTCGAGCCGAAGGGACTCCAACAAATACGGGGACCAGGGCGCGCTGGAAAACATTTTGGACCATGTCGACCAAATGCCGAACCTGAAAAAGTGGATGGAGCAGTATCCGGAGGAAGCCAAGGCCGCGCTGTCTGCGGACGGCAAAATGTATATGTTCCCGAACCAGGGCTTTGGGGAGACGAACCGGATGATCTGGCTGTACCGCGAGGATGTGTTCAAGAAAAACGGACTGCAGCCGCCTAAGACTTATGAGGAGCTGCACCAGGTACTGAAAAAGCTGAAGCAGCTGTACCCGGACAGCTATCCGCTGTCGATGCGCTTCGGGCAAATTCCGGATGAGATGTACGCCAACCTGACGACCAACTTCGATACGGGCACGGACGTATATTACGATTTTGACGACAACAAGTGGAAGTTCGGACCGACCGAGGACAACTACAAGAAAATGGTGGAGATGTGGCATACCTTCTACGAGGAAGGGCTGATTCCGCCGGATTTCCTGTCGATCCAGACGAAGCAGTGGCAGGACGTCATGTCCACGGGCCAATCCTTTGTGACAATCGATTACATCAGCCGCGTCGACTTCTTCAACAACGCGATGCGCAAGGATAATCCGGAGTACAGCCTGCAGTTCATGGCACCGCCTGCAGGACTGCCGGGCATGAAACAACTGAACCCGTATTTCCACTATCTTGAGGGCGGTCTGACCGTTGCCTCGAGCTCCAAGCATAAAGACGAAATTATGAAGTACATGGACTTTTTCTACAGTGAAGATGGGCGAAACTTAAGCAGCTGGGGCAAGGAAGGCGAGACTTATACGGTGGAAAACGGGGAAAAGAAATTTAAGCCAGAGTATACCGACGTGACGGAAATGAGGAAGCAGACCGGTCTGCAGACGAGCGGCACGTACACGTGGATCGACTTTAACGCGCACTTGTCGCTGTTCTCGGACGATTTGAAGAAGGCCTATGAGGAAGCCGCCAAGTACGATCCGCCGGCGATGCAGCCGAAACCGGCCTTTACCGACGCGGAGAACGAGGTGCTGTCGGTGACCGGGCAGGCTGTGAAGAAATACCGCGAAGAGAATTTCTCCAAGTTCGTCCTGGGCACGCGGAAATTAAGCGAGTGGGATAAATATGTGGAGGAAATCAACGGCCTCGGCGTCCAAAAGCTGATCGACACCTATACGGCGGCGCAGCAGCGGGTGGAGCAGGCGAAGCTGGAAAATAAATAGGAAGGCGCGAGGCTGCGCCGATTCCCTGAGGCACCTGGCTAACGGCCGGGTGCTTTTTTTCTGCATTTGAATGCAAGGCAATTTACCCATCATAAAAGGGCGGATGCCGATATTCCATCCCAAAGGTTTTCCAAATTCCTTGACAGGATACAATATCTGTAATATAAATGATCTAGTTATTTAGTAAATTACTGATTTAGTAAATTACTAAATGTTAATCGGGAAAGTGAGATGAATCGGATGGATAAAAGCCGCAGGGCAGAGCTGATCGCCCAATACAAAGAAATGAAACCCCAAATGGGCGTATATATGCTCAAGTGTGTCCCTTCCGGACGCATCTATCTGGGTTTTACGCAGGATATGAAAAGTATGCTGAACCGGCATCAGTTTATGTTGAAATCTGGCCTGCACAAATGCAAGGAGCTGCAGCGGGAATGGAACGAATACGGGGAGAGCCAGTTTGAAGTGAAGGTTGTGGACACGCTCGCCTACGACAAGGATGAGTCCAAAACCGACTATACGGAGGACTTGGAGCTCCTGCGCGACATCTGGAAAGATAAATTAGAAAATGTGGAGATGATCTAACCATGAGGATCCCAACAACGTTAAAACATAAACCGGTCATCGTTTCCGAGAATTACGAAAACATCGACGGCAGAAAGGCGTACAGCACGGATGCCAAGGGATTGTCCCTGGGCCTTGCCCAGTGGAACGAGCGCGGGAAGGTGGACATTTCCGCCAAGGTATGGCGTTATACCGGCGAGAAATGGTCGCGCCAATCCGAAGAGCTTCCGATGCACCGGGTGCTGGATCTGGCGATTCTGATCCTGCGCAGCAGCGCTTACTTCAGCGAGGCGTACCGCTATCCCAAGCTGTATGACCCGGAAGAGGCGACCATTGACCGGGTAGGGGTGCAGGGGGACGCCATGGAAGTGGCGGTATGCACGGACAATCCGATGATTGACGAGGATATCAAGCTGTTTGCCCAAGCGCTGAACGAAGACGGCGAGCTGCTGGGCGAGCGGTTCCGCATTTTGTCCCGCCTGCTCAAGGACATGGGATATTGATGAGCATGCGGAAACCTTTCAAATGGATGATCATTAAAGGAGATGGTTTTACATGAGTTCTACCGAGCAAGGTTTAAAAGGCGCCTCCGGTGCCGTGCCATCCGAGAGGCCGGGGCCGGGTGCTCCCGAGAAGAAGGATACGGTACTGCGGGCCATGATCGCCTTCCTTATCCCCCTTATTCTGAGCAACGCCCTGCAGTCCGTCGGCCAGCTGGTCGGCAGCATCGTCGTGGGGCGCTGGATCGGGGTTGAGGCACTGGCAGCGATATCCGCATTTTTCCCGTTATTTTTTCTGGTCATATCCTTTGTGATCGGGATCGGCTCCGGCAGTGCCATTCTGATCGGCCAGGCTTACGGTGCCCGCAACGAGGAGAAGCTTAAGGCGGTTGTCGGCACGACGCTGACCTTCACGGTCATCCTCGGCATCGTCCTGGCGGTGCTGGGAGGCATCTTTACCGAAGACATTTTGCTTCTGATCGGAACCCCGTCCAACATCATCGACATTTCCGTACATTATGCCCGCATCATGTTCTGGAGCCTGCCGTTTTTGTTCCTGTATGCAGTCTATACGACATTTATGCGCGGAACGGGCGATTCGAAAACGCCGTTTTATTTTCTGATCGTCAGTACGGCGCTGAACCTGATTCTGCTGCCCGTGCTGATCTTTGGCTGGATCGGGCTGCCCAAGCTCGGCCTGTACGGCGCGGCTTACGCGAATCTCGTCTCCACGATCGTGACCTTTATTGCGATGCTCTGGTATCTTCGCTGGAAGAAGCACCCGCTGCAGTTCGACGCTTCGGTGCGCAGGCACCTGGGGATGGACCGGGAAATGCTGAAGCTGCTGCTTCGTCTCGGCATTCCGTCCAGTATCAGCATGATTCTGGTGTCGCTGTCCGAGATTGCGGTCATTATTTTCGTCAACCGGTTCGGGTCCGACGCAACTGCGGCCTACGGCGCGGGGAACCAGGTGGCGAGCTACGTCCAGATGCCGGCGATCAGCCTGGGCATGACCGTATCGGTGCTGGGAGCGCAGTCGATCGGGGCCGGTCAGCTGGACCGGTTGAAACAGGTCATCCGCGTGGGTATTATGCTTAACTATATCATTGGGGCCATCATCATTATCCCGGTGTATCTGTTTTCGGAGCATATTTTGTCCTGGTTCATTACGAGCGGCGATACGCTGGACATTGCCCACCGGCTGCTCATGATCACGCTGTGGAGCTACCTTATCTTCGGCCATACGCAGATTTACGGGGCGACGATGCGGTCCAGCGGCACGGTGCTGTGGCCGACGGTCTTCAACATCGTGTCGATCTGGTGCGTAGAGGTCCCTGTGGCCTATGTGCTCTCGTACCACACAAGCCTTGACATTGAAGGCATTTGGATCGGGTATCCGGCGGCGTTCATTGCCAGCTTCATTCTGGTGTACAGCTACTACCGCTTCTCATGGAAAAAGAAGCAGATTACGCGGCTCGTTCACTAGCAGGGAGTACTTCAGAACTGCGGAACCTGGAATAACCAAGGGGGGACCGACATGAAGGGGAAAAGGCTAGCGTTATCGCTGATCATCGCTTTCGTGGCTGCGTACATTGGATTTGGGGCTTGGATCGCCCATGATACGAAACGGATATTGGTGGCAGCCATGAGCGGGGATCCGGGCTATACCGAATACATGGATGAAGCTGTCTATGATGACATCCATCCGGTCCAGCGAGGCATGACGGACAAGGATTATGCGTATGACCCCGCCGTTCACGACATTGGCTTCGTATTTCCGCTGCATTTCTTCGGCGTATCTCAGGCTTATGTGACCCAGCAGTATTCCGGTGAGCATTTCGGGTTCAGGGAGCCGGTCCGGCTGACACTCCAACTCAAATCCGGCAAATGGTATGCGACCGGTGCATCCATTCAGCCTTAAAAATAAATCAGATGGATAACTATAATTGAAGGGCTGCTCGAACGGGGCGAAGATGACCGTGGAAGCAGCTCATTTTTTGTATTAAAAAATTTTTTGAATATTTTTTTGCTTCCGTGTCGATTTCGCCGACATGCATACGTCGAATTAATGTAAAGACAAAAAACAGTGAAAGGTTGTTGAACAATATGGGAGCACAAATGAACGCTTATCTGATGTCGGTGGATGCAAGAAGCCAGGCGAATTACTATATCGAGGCCCTCGGCGGGGAAATTCAGTTTGTCAGTACATACGGAGACGCGCCCGGAGCGCCTGAGGCGATGAAGGATAAAGTGATGCACTTGGCGGTAACGGTGGCAGGAACGAATCCATTGATGCTGTCCGACGCGTTAGAACCGGTTTCGTA
This sequence comes from Paenibacillus sp. SSG-1, assembly GCF_002224835.1. Classification (NCBI taxonomy): domain Bacteria; kingdom Bacillati; phylum Bacillota; class Bacilli; order Caryophanales; family Paenibacillaceae; genus Paenibacillus; species Paenibacillus sp. SSG-1. The sequence goes on along the minus strand of NZ_MBRK01000001.1, from coordinate 5,931,049 downwards.
TAACCGCAGCGTCAGCCTTTCTTTAACATATACCGATGAGGCGGAAGCCAGAGCGGCCTATGCCAAGCTGAGTGAGGGCGGAGAAAGCAAGTATCCTTTTGCCCTTCAGCCATGGGGCGCTTATTATGGTGAGGTCATTGACCGGTTCGGTGTAACGTGGATGATCACGAAAATGTAATGGCGGGAACGAAACCCGGCAAATATAACGATGGGAAGCAGCAGATAAAGCAGTTCAAGGAAGGCAGCCGCCATGAGGATCGGCTGTCTTTTTTTGCTGCAGTGAACAGCCGGGAACCGTTGATCAATCGGCGTCAAACTTACCTTTTTTCCCCTTCGTTAAGGGAACGAAGGGGTTCCAAAAAGCCAAAAAGTAAGTTTTTTTAAATTAGTGGGTTGCAAAAACTAACTAAGTATTGTATTATGACTTACATAGAAACGAGCACAACTGGTGAGCGCTCAGCAAAGCAGATCATGACGAGAAAAAAACAAGTAAGAGCTTCATTTGAGAAGGGATGGATCATCCGATGATCAAGGAAACGTTCGATGCGTTAATTATCGGCTTTGGCAAAGGCGGAAAAACGTTGGCCCCCTTTCTGGCCGAGCAGGGATTGAAAGTCGCCGTCGTGGAAAAGTCACCTCTGATGTATGGCGGAACCTGCATCAATATCGGCTGCATTCCCACAAAGGCGCTGGCCTATCAGTCGCATATCGTTTCGCAGGAGGAAGGGAACGGTCCGGAGTCCCGGCAGGCGAAGTATGCGCGCGCCCTTCAGGAGAAAGATGAGCTGGTTACCCTGCTGCGCGGGAAGAACTTCAATAACCTGAACAGCCATCCGGGGATCACGGTATTGACAGGGACGGCTTCGTTCCAATCCCCGCACGAAGTTCGGGTGGAAACGGAAGCTGGGAGCATCCTCGCCGAGGCCGAGCGGATTTTCATCAACACGGGGGCAAAACCGGTCCTTCCCGACATTCCCGGGATTGACGGAGCTCATGTCTATACGAGCACGGAAATGCTGGACTTGGCGAAGCTGCCTTCCCGGTTGGCCATCATCGGCGGCGGCTATATCGGCCTGGAATTCGCCTCCATCTATGCAGGCTTCGGCTCAGAGGTGACCGTTCTTGAGAATGGCGGCGTATTTATGCCGAGAGAGGACCGGGAGATTGCCGAAGAGGTCAAAAAGGTGCTGGAGGCCAAGGGCATCCGCTTTCGGCTGCAGACCAAGGTGTCCCGGATTGCGGAACAAGGGGAATCCGTTCAGCTGCTGCTGTCCACACCTGACGGTGAGGACACACTCCAAGCGGATGCCGTACTGGTCGCCACCGGAAGACAGGCCAATACGGACGGGCTGAATCTTGAAGCCGCAGGCGTTGAAGTGACGGAGCGAGGTTTCGTCCGGGTCGACGAGACGCTTCAGACCACTGTGCCGCATATCTGGGCGATCGGCGACGTGAACGGCGGCCCGCAGTTTACGTACATTTCGCTGGACGACTACCGGATTCTCAAGAATCAATTGTTCGGTGACCGGACGCGTACGACCGGCGACCGGCGATTCGTTCCTTACTCCGTGTTTATCGATCCTCCGCTGGCCCAAGTCGGGTATACGGAACAGGAGGCGCTGAAGCGGGGGCACACCGTGAAAACGGCAAAATTACCTGTTACCGCATCGACGAGGGCACGCCAGCTGAAACAGACCGAAGGTCTGCTGAAGGCGGTCGTCGACGCCGAAACGGACCGTCTGCTCGGGTTTACTATGTTCGGTGCGGAGTCCAGCGAGGTTGTGAACATCGTGTCCGTGTTCATGCAGTCCGGGCAGCCGTACTCCGTACTCCGCGATACCATTTTTACGCATCCGTCGATGGCGGAGACGATCAACGACTTGCTCGGCGCGATCCAGTGAGCTCTTCTACGAGCTCATCGCTTACATATTGACGGACACAACGTCACTCAGCTTAACACGATAAATCACATGTATAAGGGAGAGAACAACCATGACGAAAGTAAAAGAGACGATGAAAGCTGTAGGCCTGTATAAGTATTTACCGATTGATCATCAAGAAAGCCTGATTGACGTCGAGCTGGAAAAGCCGGTGCCGACAGGCAAGGATTTGCTGGTGAAAGTCCAAGCCATCTCAGTGAATCCTGTCGATTATAAAGTCCGTTCGCCTAAAGACCGCGTGGAGAGCGTGCCAAAAGTGCTGGGATGGGACGTCGCGGGCGTCGTCGAGCAGGTAGGTCCGGATGTGACGTTGTTTAAGCCGGGCGATGAAGTGTACTATGCCGGCAGCATTACGCGTCCTGGCGGCAACAGCGAATTTCATCTGGTGGACGAACGCATTGTGGGCAAGAAGCCATCGACGCTGGATTTTGCACAGGCGGCGGCGCTGCCGCTAACGACCATTACAGCCTGGGAAAGCTTGTACGACCGGCTTGGAGTCTCCAAGAACCAGGCGGACAACACCGGCAAAACCATCCTGATTATCGGAGCAGCTGGCGGGGTCGGATCGATTGCGACACAGCTCTCCAAATATTCCGGCCTGACGGTCATCGGCACGGCTTCCCGCCCGGAATCGGCCGATTGGGTGAAAGGGCTGGGGGCGGACCACGTCATCAACCATTTTGAAGCATTCCTGCCGCAGCTTAAGGCGGCCGGCATCGAGCAGGTCGACTACATCCTCTGCTTGAACAGCACGGAGAAGCACTGGGCGAACATGGCGGAAGCGATCGCGCCGCAAGGCAAGATTTGCTCGATCGTAGAGACGGATGAGCTGCTCAACCTGACCCTGCTCAAGAATAAAAGCGTCACGTTCGTATGGGAGCTCATGTTTACCCGTTCCACGTACCAAACGCCGGATATGATCGAGCAGCACAAGCTGCTGGACGAAGTCGCACGCCTCGTGGACGAGGGCGTCATCCGGACCACCACAAGCGAGACGCTTACACCGATCAATGCCGCCAATCTTCGCAAAGCCCATGCTCTGCTGGAGACCGGCCGTACAGTTGGCAAGGTCGTACTGGAAGGATTTTGACGGGAGCCGCGCGGGGGTCGATTTGCGTGAAGCGGTCATTTGTGGCACTGTAGGATTAGAAGGTAGTACCACATTTGAGGCAAAGATACACGGGGGGGTCATGGATATGCCGAAGAATATTTACAACCTGGATTGCAACATTGCGCAAACATTGAACATCGTTGGCGATCGATGGTCTTTGATGATCATACATGAAATTTTGGTCGGTAAAAAAACGTTCAACGAGATCAAACAGGGGCTGGCGACGATCTCTGCGAATGTGTTATCCGAGCGGCTCAGACAGCTGGAGGAGGACGGGCTGATCGTATCCAACCTGTACTCCGCACATCCTCCACGGTATGAGTATGAATTGACGGAAAGCGGACGGGATATGGAAATGATCTTTCATGCTTTTATCCTGTGGGGAGAGAAGCACCTGGATAAATGCTATAAAAGCCTGAAGCATACCGCCTGCGGCCACGAAGTCGAACTCCGCCATTATTGCCCGCACTGCGAATCGAACGTGGATGACATTACCGTTGTCCCCGTAGAAGACGCCAAGCAGCCGTAACGAACGGCCGCCGCAAAAGCTTCAGCCGGATCGCCTAGGGCGGTCCATTACACATAAAGAAGGGATGGATGACAAATGGCAAACACGACAATCACGCTGGAACAGGTATTGAATCAGCAGGTGGCGAACTTCAGCATTCTTTACGTTAAAATCCATAACTACCATTGGTACGTAAAAGGGGAACAGTTCTTCACGCTCCATGCGAAGTTCGAAGAGCTGTACAACGACATTACGCAAAAAGCGGACGACATCGCCGAACGCCTCCTGACGATCAAGGGAAGACCGGCCGCGACGATCAAAGAATATCTTGAAATCGGCACGGTAGCGGAAGCCACGGGAAAAGAGGATGCGCGCGGTATGGTGCAGTCGCTTATCCATGACTTCTCTGCGGTCAGCAAGGAGCTGCAGGATGGGATCCGTTTGGCGGAAGACGCGGGCGACCATCCGACGGCAGATATGCTGATCGGGATGCAGGCGGACCTCGACAAGCACGTCTGGATGCTGGAATCTTATCTTGGATAAAAAGGAAGAGCCCGGGGCTAAAGCTCCCCGGGCTCTTTTAATAACGTCGTCCGTGCCCCGCTGTGCGTCAGCGTCAGCTTATGCATCGCCCGGGAGCAGGCGATATAGAGCAGCGATCGGTCCATCTCGTTCCGGTAGACTTCGCTATTCACGAAAGGAACGATCACCTCATCGAACTCCAGGCCTTTCGCCAGATGGGCGGACGTGATGATGATGCCCTCGTGGAACTCCTCGCTGTCGAAATCCAGCAGATACAGGTTGTCAAACGCGTCCCTCAGGCTTTGATAGACCTCGTCCGCCTGGGCCTTTGTTTTGCAGACGATCCCCATGGAACGCGACTCGGAATGCACAAATTCTTGGAGGACAGACCGGATGCGCTCCATTTCCTCCTCCCCGTCTGCGCAGGCAACCATCCGCGGCAGCTCGCCGTGCCGCTCAATGGGTACGACGCTGCTGTTGTCTTTGAGCTGCTGGGCAAAGGTCGTTATTTCATAGGTGGACCGGTAGCTCTTTAACAGCTCTACCGTATCCGCGTTCGGGAACACCTTTTTGATCTCGGCAAGCGAAGAGGAGGAGTAGGGATTGACGGATTGTCCGGCATCGCCGAGGATCGTCTTGCGGCAGTTGAACAGCTTGGAAAGGACGGCGTACTGGATGGGCGTGTAGTCCTGCATTTCGTCGACGATCAGATGCTTGACGAAATCAAATGGCGCCGTTCCTTCCCAGTACATTTTCAGGTAGACGAGGGGAAAGACATCCGAATATTCCAGCTTCTTCGGCCCTGCCATGCGAAGCAGATCCGGTCTGCCCAGCCAGTCGTAAAAATCCCTGTACAGCGCCAGCAGGGTGGAGGCACGGAACATTTTTTTAACGGCCGCCTTGATTTTGCGAATCCGGGGTGCGGACAACCTCTGTCCATCCTCGTCCCTGAGGTTTGCCGCCGCCTGGTTTGCGGTCCGCTCTAGCCTGGACAGTACGGGCATCCGGCGGGTGCCGTCATAGATGGCTCGCAGCTCTGCGGCAGAAATCTGCAGTCCGTCGACCTGCACATCCTCCGGCGCAAAATAATGCTGCTCTGCATAAGCGACAAACTCATCCAGCTTCTGGATGAAGTCGGCAGTCGCCTTAAACCGGATGCGTTCGACCATGCCCGGGTCTTCTTGGTCCATCAACACGGTGACCTGCTCGTAGAACGTCTGGAAGCCGGCAATCCCTTTGAGCTCCACTTCCGCCAGCTCCTCGAGGCGCATTTCCATCATATTTTCTTCACCAAGCTCTGGCAGAACGCTCGAAATATAATCGGAGAACACGTTGTTCGGCGAGATGATCAGCACGTTTTTTGACGTCAGCGTTTCCTTGTAGCGGTACAGCAGGAAGGCGATACGGTGCAGGGCGACCGACGTTTTTCCGGAACCGGCCACGCCCTGAATGATGAGAACATCGGAGGTTTCATTGCGGATGATGACGTTCTGCTCCTTTTGAATCGTGGCGACGATGTTTTTCATCTTTTCGTCCGAGGTGCTGCTGAGCTCCTTCTGAAGGACGTCGTCGTCGATGTTGATCGAGCTTTCGATCATATATTCCATGCGGCCGTCCCTGATTTTGTACTGCCGCTTCACCGTCAGCTCGCCCTCGATCCGCCCCAGCGGAGCTAGGAAATAGGCAGGCCCGACGCCGAAATCGTAAAACATGCTGGCGACCGGCGAGCGCCAGTCATAAATCAGATTCGTATGCCCGTCCGACCCGGCAAAGGAATGAATCCCGATATAATAGGCATCGGCTTCTTTTAGGCCATTTTCCCGAAAGTCTACCCTGCCGAAATAAGGAGACTGGTACAGCTTGTGCAGCTTCCGCTCCTTGTCGATCGCTTTCTCACCCGAGTCGATCTGAAGCGAGATGTCGACCTTGTTCGCGGCCCGCTCCGCGGGATCCAGTTGGGAAATGTTTTCCCACATATATTTTTTCGCCTCGATGACGTCGCGGTAGGAAGCGGATATTTTCCCGCGGATGTCTTCCAGCGCCTGTCCCAGCTTGTCTGTCATCGCTTCGGCATAACGCCTTTCATCGGCTTCGCTTTGGTTCAACATCTTAGACCCTCCCTGTGAAAGAATAAGTCTAAGTATAGAAAAAATCCGCCAAAAATATAGACTTATACTTCCGGCTGTAGTATTATAACTTGCACGTGGGTCCAGAAATACCTATACGGCACCACTTTACAGTACCAAAGTAATTAATGGGATAAACTACAGCCAGGTCCTTAAGGGGCCTGGCTTTTTGGTATGTCCGTTACCTGCCTGGATTCAGATTCCGGAATGCTCTCCGCGTACTGCCGCTGCATGGCGGCCAGCCGGCCGTTAACCCATTCCCGGGCTTCGGGAGGCTCTATAATGACCGCTTCGGGCCCCAACATCCAGACCATATCGGCAAAGAACGCCACGTCCTTCCGGGGAATGGATATGCCGATCCTGCCGCTGCCATCGGGCTCGCATTCGATATGAGGCTGAAGCCGGCCGTTCCCCTCCAGCATTCGGACGCCTTCCGGAGTCAGTCGGACGATGAAGTCGGTCTTCGTCGCCTTCTTCAATTCCTCCTCATTCCAGTTAAACACCGTTTTCTCATCAACCTCGTCAAGGCAGCAGACCTCTTCATTCAGCACGGCTGAGCGGATACGGTCCGCCCGGAACAGGCGATAAGCTTTACGGGTAAAGCAGTAGGCAGGGCAGTACCAGTATCCTTGGTCCGAGTAGAGGCCGATCGGCTGAATGACTCTTTCGTCCGCGGATGTGCCGGATTGATAGACAATGGTTGCGGCGCTGCGAATCATAACCGCCTGCAGCAGCACTTCCAGACACTCGGCAGACATGCTGCGCCGGGGGCTCCAAATCGCCATTTTACCGGTTAAGCGGCTGATTCTCTCTTTCAGGTCCGGCGGGAGATAGTGATAGAACTTGTCGAGGGCGGAAGCGGCCGCTTTACCGAACGGGACGGAGCCAAAATAAGCCAGCGATTGGGAGGCGAAGAACAAGGCGGTCGCTTCGCTTTCGGTAAAAGCGATCGCGGGCAGCAGCCGCTCGTTTAACAGGCGGAAACCGCCGCCCCGTCCTTGGACGGAGTACACGGGGATGCCCAGCTCGCCAAGCTCGATGAGGTCCCTGGATATGGTCCGCTGGGACACGCCCAGCTCATCCGCAAGCTCGCGGAGAGTGAAGTTTTTCTTAGCATTGACGAGCATGATAAGCCGGATCAACCGCTGGGATTTATACATCGGCGTCCCGTCCTTTCATTTTTTTCTCAAGTGTATCACAAAAACAAGACAGTACCTGTCGTGTTTAAACGATATAATGAGTTCATAAGATTTGGAAAGGCATAATCAACCCTATAGAGGAGGATGCTGTATGGAACCAATGGAAAAGGGAAACGAGCGCAGTCTGCAGGCGTTTCATGCATTTCGCCGGGCGATTGAGGAAGGGGATACGGGGGCGTTTGAAGCGCTGGTGACCTCTGATTTTGGTTTTATCGTCCCGATCCCTTTTGAGGAATGGCAAGGAGAGCAGAGGGGAACCGGGAGGTTCCGGGAATTGGTCGAGCTTGAACGGGCAAGCATGAGTGCCAAACTAACGCCGGTCATCTGCGTAGAGCAGGAGGATACCGGGATCGTTATCTTTCAAGCGGAGGGGATCTTTAACGAAATGCCGTACACGAATGAGCTGGTAATCGTGTTCCGTTTCGAGCAGGAACGGATCCGCTCCTTCCGGGAGTATGTGGGCGTCACTTCCCACCTGCTTGCGATAGCGAAGTCGTAAGGCATGAAAACGGGCAAGGCCGGGAATAAGCACGAAGAGTGCCCTCGGTCTTGCCCGCATGTTTGCTGCCCGCGGCGCCATGTTATTCGGTTATCCGGCGGGACGGAGTGGGCTCATCAAACTGCCGGTTGATCAGCACTTGGCAGGCGTTCAGAAAATACTCGGCATGGTAATACCCCTTATCCATGTAGGCACTCATCATGGCGCCTTCCTTCAGCAGCTGAAGCTGGTAAGTGAGCTGAACCGGGTCGCGGGCGCCGGCCCGGCGGGCAATATCCTCAACATTTTTCCAAAGGGAGGAGCGGTGTGTCATGGCTGCCTGGTGTCCGGGATGGTCCTCATCCGGAAACTCGACGATGGCGTTCATAAAAGGACAGCCGCGGAACTTGGAACTCTTCATTCGTTCAACCAATTCCTCCAGGAGGGCGTAGAGCTGTTCCTTTGGCGAATCGGAGAACTGCCGCTTTATTTCTTCATATGCTTCCATCCTGGTCTTGGAATGCAGCTCCAAATAGGCCACGACCAAATGGTCCTTGGTCGGAAAGTTGCGGTAAAAGCTGGCCTTTGCGACCCCCGATTCCTCAATGATCCGGTCGATCCCCACGGCACGCACGCCTTCGCTATAAAATAAATCGGACGCCACCTTCAGTATCCGTTCTTTGGCGGATTCCTTCTTGGTCATTCTAATCACCTGTTCCTAAAATAAGGTAAATTCGCTGTTGACATGAGACAGATCTGTCTGTATCATACGATTATCAAACGAGACAGATCTGTCTCATTTATTTTAATGGCTGATTCCGGCTGCTGTCAAATATCCGGATCCGCCAGAGGAGGATGAAGCAAGCGATGAACCAACCGGTCAATTCCATTCCCGCGCCTCTTGCGCAGGCGGCGGCTGAGCCGCGCCAGAGGCCGCGTTTAATGCTGGCGGTGATGCTGCTGTCCGTATTTATGGCCGTAGCGAACATTTTTATCATCAATGTGGCAACCCCTTCGATTCAGCGGGGGCTTCACGCCGATTTCTACGGCGTACAGTTCGTCGTTTCGGCCTACACCTTGTCCTATGCCGTGGCCTTGATTATCGGCGGGCGGCTGGGCGACCGGTACGGACGGCGGAAGATGCTCCTGATCGGCGTGGCCGGCTTTACATTAACATCCTTGTTATGCGGCATTTCGGGCAGTGTCGGTGTGCTTACGGCCATCCGCGTGCTTCAAGGCTTTAGTGCGGCGCTGATATCGCCGCAGGTGCTGTCCCTTATTCAGGCGCAGTACCCGCCGGAGAAGAGGGGAATGATCTTCGGGCTGTATGGTGCAGCCCAGGGATTGGCCGCTTCGACCGGCCAGCTGATCGGCGGTTTGCTGCTCGGCTGGAATCCGTGGCATCTCGACTGGCGGCTGGTCTTTTTCTTCAGCGTCCCGATCGGATTGATCATCCTGGCGATGGCTCCGTTCGTTCCGGAATCGAGGGATTCGGACCGCTCGCGGATGGACTGGTTCGGTGCGGCCGTGGCGGCGGCAGGACTGCTCCTCCTCGTGTATCCGCTGGTCCAGGGGCAGAAGGAGGGGTGGCCGGCGCTGCTCGTCATCAGCCTGATTCTGTCCGGCCCTGTCCTCGCCGTATTCGTATGGACGCAGCGTAGGCTGCTTGCCAAAGGGCGCCGGCCGTTTATGAACGTGAGGCTGTTCGGACAGAAAGCATTCAGCTTGGGCCTGGCCGTGATCTTTCTCATGATGACCGCTCAAGCCGCCTTCTTTCTGATCACGGCCTATTTGCTGCAAATGGGGCATGGATTCAGTGCCCTGAAATCCGGATTGATCATCCTGCCCATGGGCATCGGGTATTTTCTGGCCTCGCTGTTGTCCCCGAAGCTGGCGGGCAAAATTGGAGCCCACGTCCTTACGGTCGGTTCGGTGCTGACCACCGTCGGCTATTTCGCGGTCGCGCTGACGATCTGGGCCACCGGATGGTCGCCGAATGTATGGTTCTGGCTGCCGGCTCTGGTCCTGCTGGGCATAGGCCAAGGCTTTATCGCCGCGCCGCTGACCAATGTGGTGCTGTCCAAGGTAGAGAAGCAGGATATCGGGTCGGGCTCCGGCATTTTGACGACGGGGATGCAGCTCGCCTCTGCCATCGGTATCGGCCTCATCGGCATTGTCTGGATGAGCTCATTAAGCCATTATGCCAATCAGGCGGAGGCGCGGACCGAGCTTGAGCTGCGGCAGCATCTGACATCCTACGCCTTGTCGGAGGAGCAGGGGCAGACGGCGCTGGCCAGGCTGCGCGATTGCTTCCCGGCAGCGGCCGGTCAGGCACAGGCGGCTCCCGGCGCATGCAAGGTTACCGCTTCCGCTGCCGGGGGTGCCGAGAGGCTGGTGGCGGACGGCGTATCGCAGTCGAATGCGCGCAGCTACACGAGCGCTTTTATCCTCAGCATGACGGTGCTCGGATTCTACACGATGCTGATCATTCCGATGACGGTCGCGCTAGCCGGGAGAAAGCGAAAGAGATGAAGGCGCAGTGGACGATCCGGCAAGGGCTTCAAGATCGTCCGAGGCTCGCCAATTATCGGATGAACGGGTCCCGCCCGTGAATCCGGCAGCCCTAAGGTATAACATTCTTATCTCCCAAAAAACCCTGCCGATTCTTCAGGAGAATCGGCAGGGTTTGGGCGCTTTTATGCAAGCTGCGTATACGTTGATATTACTTAGGCTGTACCGTATCGGCGTCCGACGTCACAATGATCGCTTCGGCACTCGTGATGCCGGGAATCGATTTGGTCATGATCGGAGAATGATAGGCGATAATTTTGGTGCCAGGGCGAAGCTTGGTATCGCCGCCCATCGTAGGGATGACCGGCGTATCTTTCGAGATGTTCAGAATGACGTCGTTGTCGGTGGAATCATCGGAACCTACGTTTACATAGACCTGATCGGCCGAAGCCCGGTCCGATGCTTTAACAGTACCTTCAATTTTGACCGTTTCCGCCTTCTTCACCACGATTTTGCCGGCATGCGTTTGGGCCGGATAAATCATCGTCATGATATCGCTGTAGTATGCGTCCACGCGGATATCCGCCTTCAGGGCATCCTTGGTCAGCGCCCTGCCGTCTTCGTCGACGATTTGGGTTTTGTCATCGACGGAGAGGATGACGTAGTTGACGCCGCCCTTGTCATGCGCCTTGCCGACGACCGTCACTTTGCCGTCCGCCGTATTAGTGACGATGCCGTCTGTGCCTGCTTTAAGTTCCTGATCTGTATTTCCGGATTCACCGCTTCCGGTGTCTTCCGTGTTCACGATCACATAATTCGTTCCGGCTTGAGGCGGCAGGCTCATGGCCACTTCAGGACCATAGAAAGCTCGGATGCTCGTGCCCTCTTTAATGTCGCCGCTGGTCAGCGCCTTGCCGTCCTGGCTGAGGATGGTGGCTTTATCGGCCAGGTGCAGAAGAATCGTGTCCTCATTAGAGGTGTAAATATCGGTTCCTTTGACCAGGATGCCGTTCTCTCTCACTTCGGATACAGTACCGTCAATGGCGGTAAAGCTCTTGTCCTGAACGACAAGCGTCAGCGCCGTGCCGCGGGCCGGAAGGCTTTTCGTAATATTCGGTCCATAGAACGCCTTCACGACTTTTTTCTCATCGATCACGGTTTTCAGGGGAACGCTTTTCCCGCGGGCATCGACGATCTTGGTCTCCGGCGTGATGGCCAGGATGATCTGGCTTTGATCGCTTGGAGCCAGCCCCCGTCCCGTAACCGTAATGGATTTGCCGGTCTTGTCGTTCACGAAGTTCGTGATTTGTCCCCATGTGGCAGGAACCACTTTGGCCTCATTTTGAACCTGGCCTTGTCCGCTTTGAGCGGCTGCGGGCGGAACTTCCTGGGCGCTGGCCGCAACCGGAACGGCTGCCAGAGCGAAAATTGATGCGGTTGCCAAGACTTTGTAAATTTTGTTCATCTGTCATTTTCCTCCTCTATATGGCGTTCTTGCGAGTGCGAATCGGAATGTTTCACCGTGCATGCAATTGGTAAATGATGCTTGCTCTTCATAGTTCCTGACGAGGCGGTCATGCCAAATGTTGCACATTGCAGGCAAATTCACAGCGTTCTCCGTCCAATAACACGCTTATGGGCTGGCGGCCATACAATGGGGAAAGAACATTGAAGCTGGAGGTAGCCTGATCATGAAAATGACGCTGGATCTTGCCAAAATGCTGCTCGAAGCAGCCGAGAAAAAAGCTAAGGAAATGGGGCTCGCAGAGGACATCGCCATCGTGGACGACGGCGCGAACCTGGTCGCCTTTCACCGGATGGACCACGCCCGGATCGGGGGCATCGATATCGCCCAGAACAAAGCCTGGACCAGCGTGGCCCTGCAGATGCCGACCTCGAATCTGACCAGAACGGCTCAGCCCGGGCAGCCATCCTTCGGGATCAATACGACGAATCAGGGCAGGGTGGTCATCCTGGGGGGAGGAATCCCGTTAAAAGCAGGCGATGTCATCATTGGGGGCATCGGGGTCAGCGGAGGGACGAGCGAGCAGGATATTCAGGTGGCGGAGGCCGCCGTGCAGGCTTTTGAGCGCTGGATGCAGCGGTCGGACCTTCGGAGCATCTCGTTTCGGATTGGATCGAATCAGTCGTAAAGGCTGCTCTCGCAGCACGGCCGAATCGATGGCAAGATAAAACCCTCCATCCGGCCTGCATGTGAGGCGGTTGGAGGGCTTTGCTTAACTAGTATGGTGGATCAGAACGCCCAGTTGCCCTTACGGAATACAGGTTCTCTTTGGCCGTCCGCCGTGATGCCGTCGATGTCCATGTCCGCAGAGCCGATCATGAAATCCACGTGGATCATGCTGTGATTCAGCCCGGCACGGTCGAGCTCTTCCCGGGTGAGCGAGGTTCCGTTCTCGATGCAGGTCGGGAAGGCTTCGCCCAGGGCCAGATGGTTCGATGCATTTTCGTCAAATAGCGTATTGAAGAAAATGAGCCCGGTCTCCGAAATGGGCGAGTGGTGCGGTACAAGCGCGGCTTCGCCCAAATAGCGGGCCGACGCGTCCATGTCGAGCATGCCTTTTAAAAATTCGTAACCTTTCTCTGCCGTAAAATCGACGACTTTTCCGTCCTCAAACGTCAGGCTGAAGTTCTCGATCAAGTTTCCCTGGTAGCTGAGCGGTTTGGTGCTGCGGACTGTTCCCCGGGTCCCTTCCCTGCGGGGCGAAGTGAACACTTCTTCCGTCGGAACGTTCGGGTTGAACTCATTGCCCGCTTCATTCCGGGCGGTACCGCCGTTCCAGACATGATGCTCCGGAAGCTCGATCAGCAGGTCGGTGCCCGGAGCTTTATAATGAAGCTGCTTGTACTGCTTGCGGTTCAAATATTCGCGCTTGCTGCGCAAATTCGCATTATGCTCGTTCCAAGCCTGGATCGGATCGCCGCCGCTCACACGGGCGGTTTGGAAGATCGCCTCCCACAACGCCTCGACCGCGGCTTCCGGTGCCAGGTCCGGGAAGACCAGCTTCGCCCAGGCCTCGGACGGGACGCCGATAATGGACCAGGTCATTTTGCTTGCGGACATATACTCCCGCCATTTGGAGAGAGCGGCGCTGGCCGCTTTGGAATGGGCTGAGATCCGCTTGGGGTCTACGCCCTTCAGCAGCTCGGGATTAGCCGATTCGATAAAAAGAAATGCCCCGTCGTTCTCGGCGAATTCCTGAACCCACTTTGCTCTCCACACCGGGTACTCCTCAAAAGCCTCGTCAGGAGCGAGATGATACTTCAGCTGTGTGCTGATCTCGTCCTGCCACTCAATATGAACCAGCTTTGCCCCGGCTTGATACGCTTGCTTGGCGATCATGCGCACGAATTCCGGCACATGGATCGGAGCGCTGATCCACAAGGACTGCCCCGGCTGAATATGAACCGCAACACGGACGGCGAGCTCGGCGTATTTTTCCAAACGGTCTAAAAAACTCATGGACTTTTTCCTCCCCAACATCGGCAGATTATAACAATCTATTAAGGATTCGCCCTTTCTTCGCCAGTTCCTTCCAGCTTTCGCGCCGCCGGAGGCCTCCGAACAAATGCCATCGGTGTATGATCTTGTCTAAACAGGAAGGAATTTAGAAGGACATCGGGCTTTTTCCGCGAATTAGGAAGGGAGCAAAGCAAGGGGGAGACGCCATGAAAAAGCAACGGCCCATCTATGTGCAAATCGATATTGACACAACGATGGATAAGCTATGGGAATATACCCAGAACCCGGATTTGCATACCGCATGGGATGCCCGGTTTACGGAAATTTCGTATTTGCCGCGGGCACAGGATGAGCCTCAACGTTTTCGGTACCGAACCCGGATCGGCATGGGCATCGATATTGCAGGCGAGGGAGAATCGGCGGGACAAGTGGAGAAGGAATCCGGGGACCGGGTCTCCTCGCTGAAGTTTTGGACGCATGACCGGCTATCGCTCATCCGAAAGGGCAGCGGGTATTGGAAGTATACGAAGAAAGACGGCGGTATCGGCTTCGAGACGCTGTACCAATATGAGTCGGCTTTCGGCGCGGCGGGGCGTCTTGCCGATGCCTACCTGTTCAGGCCGCTGCTCGGATGGGCGACGGCTTGGAGCTTTGACGCGTTAAAAATGTGGCTGGAGCAGGGATTTCATCCGAAGCTGCTGCTCCAGCGCTTTCTCACGTACTGGACCGTGTGCGGGGTGATCGCCTTTGTATGGCTGTACCACGGCCTCGTTCCCAAGCTAATCATGGCCCATCCGGACGAAATTCGCATGATGGAAGCCGTAACCGGGAGCATGGGCAGCGGCGTGGCGATGATCCGGATGGTCGGCATACTGGAAATGCTCTTTGGACTCGTGTGGCTGCTGCCGCTGTATAAGCTGAAGCGCCCTCTGTTTATTCTCCAGATCGTTGCCATCTGCGGTCTGACCGCCTCTGCGGGGATCGGGGATATCGGCAGTTTCGTCGCCCCGTTTAATCCCGTGACGCTAAACGGTATGCTGATCGTCCTGTCGCTGATCGGCTACGGGAACAGCCGACATCTGCCCAGCGCCGCCCGCTGCCGCCGAAAGAAGGCAGGTGACCTATGAAATCGATCTATGAACAGGCGCTCGGCGATACCTATCAGCTGCTGCATCCCAAGCTGCAGGAGCGTTACCGGCTGACGGGAGATGCGGTGTTTACCGGGGCCGGCCGGATGGAGGAAATCAGCGGCGGTTTGTTTGCCATACGGGCCATGATGGTTCTGGGCATTCGGGCCCGTCTGTTCTTTCCCGAGCGGGGCCGGAACATCCCTTTTGTGATCCACAACAAAGTATCCCGGGATGCAAAGGGCAAGGAGACGGTACATTGGGATCGGACGTTTGATTTCCGGGGCAAAAAACGCCATTTCGATGCTGTGATGAAATGGGACAGTGAGGAGGAGCAGATCCTGGACTTGTTCGGCAAGCCGGCACTGCTCGGCTCCTCCCTGTCCCTCCACGTGGACGACAAAGGAGCCATGCACATCTCCTCCAGAAGCCAGTGGCTGCCCCTGTTCGGCATGCGGATCCCGCTTCCCCGGGTTTTTCACGGGGCGGCCCAGATCGTGGAGTCCTACGACGAGGAGCGGCAGTGCTTCCGGATTCGGGTGCATGTGCGCAATCCGTTGTTCGGCACCCTTTTCGCCTATAAGGGGAGTTTTACGGGAACAAGGAAAGACGGGAGCGGAGGAAGCCGGGATGAAACGTAACGCATGGTTCGGATTGCTGCTGTATGTGATGTTTCTCGGCGTCAGCGGGCGGCAGCTTCAAGTGCTTGAAGCGGTGCTGATGCTGGCGGTGCTGGTGCTGGTACCGGGTTTCTTAATGCTCGTGGATGCCCGCCTGCGTAACGGGAAAACGATGGCTTTGTACAAAATCATGATTATCCTTTACCCCCCGGCTGCCGTCTGTGCGGCACTCTCCTTCATGGGAGATATCCCGCTGTTATGCCTTCCCTGGGTGGCTTTTACGGTGATTACGGCGCTGTATGGGCTGAGACGGCTGCTGGAGAGGGGACTGCATCCGCTTGCTGAAACCGCGGTGGATTTCGGACTGATGTACTTGGCCGGTGGCGGTTTCTGGTTCCTGGCTGCGTCGCTGCATTGGCGTATAATGGATTTTTCGGACGTGCTCATCATGCTGACAGCCGTTCATTTTCATTACTCTTCATTTATTATCCCGATCCTGGCCGGACTGCTGGGGCGAAAAATAACGGTTGGACGGAAGCTGTACTTAACCTCGACCGTCATCATCATGCTGGCCCCGGCCGGCATTGCGCTGGGCATTGCTTTTTCCACCGCCCTTGAGTTCATTCTGGTGGCGGCGTACCTGGCTGCCCTGTACAGCTACGGACTGCTTGTTTTCAAAGCTTCCTTTACCCGGCAGGAGGCCAAATATCTCATTTCTTTTTCGGCGCTCGTATTGATGGTGACGATTCTGTTCTCCCTGATTTACGCAGCCGGCAAGGCGATGGGGTTCGGGAGTCTCTCGATCAACCGGATGATCTGGATTCACGGCTTGATGAACGCGGTAGGCGTAGCTCTTCCGTCGCTTGCGGGCTGGCTGCTGGAGGGAAACTTCCCGAAGGAGAGCTATTATGGCAAACCGGTAAGCTCCATCACCGGCGGAAGGCATATCGGGCGCCACTTCTTAAGCAGGGAAGGACTTCTTGACGAAACGGCATCCTACTCAGGGCTGGTCGACCGGATCGACGGGTTTGACTCCGCCTCGTTCCGCGCCCGGAGGCTGTCGCCCGTCATTCGGGATTTCTACGAGCATACCGATCAGTACGCGATGCGGGCCGACATCCGCTGGGCCGGGTGGTTTAGGCCGCTGGCTGTGGTCTATCAAGTCATCAGCCGCCGGATCGGGCAGATCCATCTTGGTACACTTAAAGGGTGGCAGGGGATGTACGGCCGGGTTCTTCCGGTGGCGTCGGGCAGGGACGGCAGGCAGCGGGTTCGCGCCTGGCAGCGTTTGAACGGGCAGGGGGAGGCGATTTTCATTGCGCTCTATTCCCTGCATTGGTTCGGAGACGAGCCCTACATGAATATCGCCCTGCCGCTGCCGGGCACCAATATGACCGGGATGCTGCGCCTGTATAATGAAGGCTCCGGGCTCGTCTTGACCAGCGCCCACAGCCCGGCTCACCGGGGCGATGAGGGCATTTACCTGCATGCCTCATGGTTCACGATGCGTTTGCCCCTGAAGGAAACCTTCTGGATCCGGGAGGGGGAGTCCGGACAGCGGCTGACGGCCCGCCACCGGATGTGGATTTTCGGACTCCGTTTCCTGGATATCCGGTACGATATTCAGCGGTCCGGATGAGCCTGCGGCTGGGCAGCGGCGTTGACATGTATGTCCCATGGGATATAATGCTAAAAGGAAGATGACCGAAAGATCAGGTATTGGAGGATTATTGTCATGAGCCAGGACAGGGAGCCGCTGTACATTCAAATACAAAACCATTTCAAGCAGTTGATTGCTTCCAGGCAGCTGAAGGAAGACGACCGGATTCCGACTGAGAAGGAGCTGATCGACCAGTTTCAGGTGAGCCGGATTACCGTGGCCAATGCGCTGGCCGAGCTGGCGGGCGAAGGCTGGATCTACCGGATTCCGGGCCGGGGAAGTTACGTCAAGGGTGTGCCTGAGAAGTACATATCGGGTAATCCGGTCTCCCTCGTCTCGGAGGCCAAATCGTCGTCGGCTCCCAAGATCGGGCTCGTGTTTCCTTCCATTGAAGATTATTTTGCCATCCAAATGGTACGGGGGATCCGCAGCGCGCTGTCGGGGAGCAAATACTCGCTGGTCGTCATGTTCACTTACAATTCCAAGGAACTGGAGAAGGAAGCGATCCGCGAGCTCCGCAGCACGACGGACGGGCTGATTATTTTTCCGGTGGATGCCGAGGTGTACAGTGAAGAAATTATCGCGTTGAAGATGCAGAATTACCCGTTCGTGCTCTTGGATCGGCATCTGCCCGGCGTTGAGACGAACGTGGTCCTGTCCGATCCGGCTCTGGGTTCCATCCTGGCGGTGGATCATCTGTGGGAGCTGGGACACCGGAACATTGCGATATGCTCGGATTCTCCAATACCGACGGTGACGGTCGATGAACGGATTCAAGGATATAACGAAGCGCTGAAGAACAAGGGCGCGATGATCAATCCCGCTTTAATTCTTACCGACTTCAGCATCCCAACGGGGCCTTCCCGTACGGATCACCCGCTGTACCGCTTCCTCAAGAGCCGGATGGCGACGGCGTTTATCGCGCTGAACTGCAAGCTCGGGGTCAACCTGTGGTCCATGGCCAAGGAATTGGGGCTGGATGTCCCGGGTGACCTGTCCATCGTCACGTTTGATAACCCGAGTCCTATGCTCGAAGAGCTCAGCGTATTTACGTATATCGATCAAAGCGAGGAAGAAATGGGTCGCGAGGCGGCTAGCCTGCTGCTGGATATTTTGGAAGGGAACATCAAGGACGTCAAGTACACGAAGCGGATTTTTAAACCCCGTCTCGTCATTCACCATACGACAGGCCCGGTATAACCAGAGGAAACAAGAAACGGCATTTCTTGAAACAAGAGATGCTGTTTTTTTTGTTTTATATTATACATAAATGCTATATTATATATATTAATACGAGCAAATTTATTGCCGATGTGCTGTAACCGACGAAGCAGCAATTTATTACTCCGGAAATTCCGGGAGCATGCATGGCCGGAGACGGAAGGATGCAGAAGGGGAAAAGGTGATCATCCATGAGATTTATGATTGAAAAGCTGGAGCGGCGCATTCAGGAGCTGGCCGGGCTGAGATACCGGGACCGCAAGCCGCTGGAGAACATGCATATCGTACCGGATGTGGAGAGTTTGGCGGAAGCGAAGGCCGCCGCAGGCAGCCAGCCGGTCGTGAAGGTAGGGGACCGCTGGGGAGGAAGGGACCGCTACGCCTGGTTCATCGCTGACGTAACGTTTCCCGCATCGTGGAGGGCCCAGGACGTCGTAGGACTGATCAAGCTTGGGGAAACCGGCGGGGGCAACTGCAGCGGGTATGAAGGCCAGGTGTATCTGAACGGGGAACCGGCGCAGGCCGTGGACCGCAACCATGCCGAGCTGTTCTTCCCGGCGCAGGCTGTGGACGAAGGCCGCGTGGAGCTGGCCATCCGCGCATGGAGCGGGCTGACGCCCCCGAACGGCAGCCATATGCCGTTTGATCATCGGGTTGATGTGCTGGAGCTAGCAGTACTGGACGCGGCAACCGACGATCTGTACTATACGGCACTGCACATGCTGCAGACGGTGAAGCTGCTGGACGAACGCGCCTTGGAGAAGCAGGCGATGACGTCTGCACTGGAGGAGGCGTTCCGGCTGCTGGACTGGAGCGCGCCGGGATCGGACCGTTTCTACGCTTCCACCGAGCAGGCGCTGTACGTGCTGAAGGAGCGGCTTGAGGCGATTCCGCGCGGCCCGCGGCCGCAGATCACCGCGGTCGGCCACTGCCATATCGACGTCGCCTGGCTGTGGCGGCTGAAGCATACCCGGGAGAAGTCCGGGCGCTCGTTCTCGACGGTGCTGACGCTTATGGACCGCTTTCCGGAGTATGTTTTCCTTCAGTCCCAGCCGCAGCTGTACGCTTATTTGAAGAAGGATTTTCCGACGCTGTACGAGAAAATCAAGGCTCGCGTGAAGGAAGGCAGCTGGGAAGCGACCGGGGCGATGTGGCTGGAGTCGGACTGCAACATTCCTTCCGGGGAGTCGCTGGTCCGGCAGCTGCTGACGGGCAAGCGCTTCTTCAAGAGGGAGTTCGGCGTTGACAACCGCGTCTTATGGCTGCCGGACGTGTTCGGATACAGCTGGGCGCTGCCGCAAATTTTGAAGAAGAGCGGCATCGACTACTTCATGACGACCAAAATCAGCTGGAGCCAGTACAACCGCTTCCCGTATGACACGTTCATGTGGCGGGGCATCGACGGCACCGAAATGCTGACGCATTACATCACGACCCCGGACAACGACGGCAGCTGGTTTTATACGTACAATGGCAACATCACCGGCTCCTCGATTCAGGGGCTGTGGGATAACTACCGGCAGAAGGACATCAACGAGAATCTGCTGCTCGCCTACGGCTGGGGCGACGGCGGCGGCGGTCCGACCCGGGATATGCTCGAAGCGGCCCGCCGTTATGAAGATATGCCGGCGGCGCCGCAGGTGAAGCAGGGCGGAGCGGAAGCATTCTTCGAACAGCTGGAGGAACGGGTCAAGGACGATCCGCAGCTTCACTTGTGGGACGGGGAACTGTATCTGGAATACCATCGCGGCACCTATACGTCCCAGGCTTATAACAAGCGGATGAACCGCCGGATGGAGCAACTGCTTCACAACGCGGAATTCGTGAACGCGCTGGCGCTGATGCTGAATCCGGGCTATGCTTATCCGGCCGCAGGCCTCGCGGACAGCTGGGAGATCGTGCTGCGCAACCAGTTCCACGACATCATCCCGGGCTCGTCCATTCACGAAGTGTATGAGGACAGCCGGGTCGAGTACGCTGAGGCCGAGCAGCTGGCCGTGCAGGTGCTGGAACAGGGGCTGTCGCAGTTTACCGCCGAGGGCCGCGGGGAAGCGGGCGCACAGCCGGACTCCGCCAAGGCGGAGGGCAAAGGCTTACCTGTCCGGATTTTCAATCCGCTCGGCTGGGAACGCTCTTTCGTCAGCGAAGTTTCCGTGGAAGGGGCCGCACAGTTGGTGTGGTATTCTGCAGCCGGAGAAGACCTGCCGACCCAGATCATTCCTGTGCAGGAGGATGGATCATCCCGCGTGCTGGTTACCGTGAAGGATGTGCCGGCCTACGGCTACACGACCATTTACGGCCGCAGCGGGGGATCGGGCACCCCAGGTTCGGCTTCCGCTGTAGCGGGTGAGACGGATTGGCAGATCACGGGAGACGTCGTGGAAACGCCGTTCTACAGCATCCGTCTGAACGAAGCCGGTCAGCTGGTATCGCTGTACGACAAGCAGGCGGACCGCGAAGTGCTGAAACCGGGTGAGCCGGCGAACGTGCTGCAGGTATTCGAGGATAAGCCGATGGCGCACGACGCCTGGGACATCGATATTTTCTACCAGGAAAAAATGCGGACGGTCGAGGACCTGAAGGAACTGACGGTCCTGGAGGAAGGGCCGCTGCGCGGCGTGATCAAGATGGTGTATGCGTATCACAACTCCACCATCGAGCAACGGTTCACGGTGTACCGGGACGATCCGCGGATCGATTTTGTGACCAAAGTGGATTGGCACGAGCACCAGCAGCTGCTCAAGGCCGCTTTTCCGGTCGACATCCGCTCCACCAAAGCCACTTACGAGATCCAGTTCGGCAACGTGGAGCGTCCGACCCACTGGAACACGAGCTGGGATTACGCCCGGTTCGAATCCGTGGCGCAGCGCTGGGTGGACCTCTCCGAGGGCGGTTACGGCGTCAGCCTGTTGAACGACTGTAAATACGGGCATGACATCCGCAACCACGTCATCCGCCTCAGCCTGATCAAGTCCGCCGTCTATCCGGACGGAACCGCCGATCAGGGTGAGCATGAATTTACGTATTCGCTGTATCCGCACCGCGGCGGCTGGTATGAAGGCGGAACCCACCGGGCGGCCTGCGGCCTGAACACGCCGCTGCTGGCCGTGCCGGTACAGGAAGGCATTCTGCCGGAGGCGCTTGGCCTGGTGAAGGTGAATCAGCCGAATATTATGATCGACACGATCAAAAAGGCCGAAGACAGCGACGATATCGTCATCCGCATGTACGAATACGGCGGCATCCGCACCCGCGCCCGGGTCGAGCTGGACCCGCAGGCCGGTGTGGTCAGCGCGGCGGCCGAGACGAATTTAATGGAAGAAGGCGGCGAGCCGTTGAGCGTGTCGGGCAACGGTACGGAGCTGCGCTTCAAGCCGTACGAAATCAAAACGCTGGTGGTATCGCTGGCGCGTTAGCCACCCGCACCATATTTGATGCGATACGCACGAAGCACAAGCAAGCCCAGCCTCACCCATGAAGGGGGAGAGCTGGGCTTGTTTTCTTTGTCCGGGCCGAGCAGCCGTGTCAGAGCGTCTTGGCCTCCAGCCGCCGGGCGATGATCGAGAGAATGTAGTTCACGATGAAGTACAGGGCGGCGGCGAAGATGAGGGCCGGGATGACGTAGTTCGGGCTGTGTCCCTGCAGGATCTGCACGTTGTGCATGAGCTCGGGAAGCGAAATGATAACCGCGAGCGACGTATCCTTGAGCAGCGAGATGAACTGGCTGACCAAGGGCGGGACCATGCGGCGCAGCGCCTGCGGCAGAATGATATGCCGGAGCGTCTGCATATAGCTCAGCCCCGAAGAGCGGGCCGCCTCGATTTGTCCCCGGTCCACGGAATTGAGTCCGCCGCGGACGATCTCCGAAATCATGGCCCCTTCGAACAAGGTCAGGCCGACGACCGTCGCCCAGAAGGGGGACATCTTGATGCCGAGTTGGGGAAGCACGATGTACATGAAGAAGATGATCAGCAGCAGCGGCAGGTTCCGGATAATATCGACGATGGCTGCGACAATCCGGGACAATACGGGGATTTTGGCGTAACGCAGCGTCCCGAGAACGGTTCCCAGCACGAAGCTGAACACAATGGACAACACCGCGACCTCGATCGTAACGAGAAACCCCTCAAGCAGAAACTTGACGTTGGGTAGGGAATAGGCACCTATAAAATCCATGGCGGCATCTTCTCCTCTTGCCAGAATAAAGCCCCTTTATCGGTCAGCCGAGCGGAATCGGCGTTCCATGTAATGGACCGCAAAGCTGAGCGGAAGCGTAAGCACCAGGTAAAAGACGGCGACGATCGTATACACGGTCAGGGGCAGGAAGGTGTCGGAGTTGATCAGGTCGGCGTAATACATCAGGTCCATCCCGGTCACGACGGCCAGAATGGACGAATTTTTAACGAGATTAATAAACTGGTTGCCGATAGCCGGCAGCACGATCTTGATCGCCTGGGGCAGCACGATGTGAAGCATCGTCTGGATATACGACAGTCCCGTCGCGCGGGCGGCCTCGGTCTGGCCGGCCGGTACGGACTGGATGCCGGCACGGATGGCTTCCGCGATGAAAGAGGCGGTGTAGACCATCAGCCCAAGCGTCCCCGAGGTAAAGCCGTCCAGCGGCAGTCCGAGCGACGGGATTCCCAGGAAAAAGAAAAACACGACGAGCAGGAGCGGGATGTTGCGGATAAACTCAACATACACCGTTCCGATCACATTCAGGGCCCGGATCGGGGAGATCCGCATCACGGCGATGATAACGCCGAGCACGAAGCTCCCGATCAAGGCGAGGACGCTGGCTTCAATCGTGTGGATAAAGCCTTCGGCAAAACGGTCCCAGTGGTTAAACAAGACGTGAATGTCAAATTTGCCCGGCATGGCCTTCGTCCTTTCTTAAAGGTTTTCAGGGCTCCCCGCAGCGTGCCGGGAAAGGCAGCGAAAGCCAAGGCCCTACTCGGGTTTGACACCCATCCACTGCTCATACAGCTTGTCGTATTCGCCACTGTCCTTCATTTCCTTGAGCAGATCGTTGACGGTCTTCACGAACTCGGCGTCGCCTTTTTTGATGGCGATTCCGTAGGGCTCGTCGGTGAAGGTGCCGCCGACCAGCACGTAGTTCGGATCCTGTTTTTGCATGCCGAGCAGGATGGCGTTGTCGGTCGTCAGGGCTTCCCCTTGGCCGGCTTTCAGCGCGGTAAATGCGTCCTGATAGTTTTCAAACTCCAGCACGGTGGCGTCCGGCGCCTTTTCGCGGATGTTTTTAGCCGAGGTGGAGCCTTTGACGGTCAGCACCTTCACGCCTTTTTTCAAGTCCTCCAGGCCTTGGATGGCGCTGCCCTTCTTCACGAGCAGGGATTGACCCGCTTTAAAATAGACGTCGCTGAAATCGACCTGCTGCTTGCGCTCCTCAGTGATGGTCATCGTGGCGACGATAAGGTCGATGTCCCCGTTCTGCAGCAGCGGAATGCGGGTTTTGGACGTCACTTCCTTCAGCTCGATCTTGGTTTCATCGCCGAGTATTTTTTTGGCCAACGCCTTGGCGATGTCGATGTCAAAGCCCTCTACCTGTCCGGAAGTCGGGTCCTTCAGCCCGAACAGCTTGGTGTCGTATTTCACGCCGGCGATAAGCTTGCCGCGGGCCTTGATCGCTTCCAGCGTGCCGCCCTTGGCAGCCGTGTCTCCGCCGTCGTCCTTGTTCCCGCTTGCAGTCGTGTCGGTCGACCCGCCGCCGGTCGCGGCCGTGGGCTCGCTCTTCGAGCCTCCGCAGGCCGTGAACACCAGGCACATCGCCAACAGGACAAACGCAACACTCCACCTCAAAGGTTTTTTCATGAATTCAATAACCCCTTTCCATATGCTTTCCGCTGAATTTAATGATGAATCAGCCGGCTGAGAAACGTCCGCGCGCGCTCTTCCCGCGGATGGTCAAAGAAGCTTGCCGCCGGGCCTTCCTCGATGATCTGACCGTTGTCCATAAAAACGACACGGTCGGCAACCTCGCGGGCGAATCCCATCTCATGCGTAACGATGACCATCGTCATCCCGTCGTAGGCGAGAGAGCGCATCACGTCCAGCACTTCGCCGATCATTTCGGGATCTAGAGCCGATGTGGGCTCGTCGAACAGCATGATCTTCGGATGCATGGCCAGGCCCCGGGCGATTGCGACCCGCTGCTGCTGTCCCCCCGAGAGCTGGGAAGGGTAGCTGGATGCCTTATCCGCAATGCCGACGCGGGACAGATAAGAGGTCGCACGCTCGGCCGCTTCTTCTTTGGAGAGGCCAAGCACCTTGACCGGAGCAAGCACAATGTTGTCGATCACCGTTTTATGGGGATACAGATTAAAATGCTGAAAGACGATGCCGATCTCGCGGCGGAACCGGTTAATGTCGATCTTTTTGTCATGCAGCGCCGTTCCGTTTACGTAGAGCTCGCCCGACGAGATTTTTTCCAGCCGATTGATGCAGCGGAGCAGGGTGCTCTTGCCGGAACCGGACGGTCCGATGATCACGACCACTTCGCCCTCTTCGATCCGAAGGTCGATATTCTGGAGGACATGGAAGCTGCCGTAAAATTTACTGACGTTCTTGAATTCGATCAGAAATATACCTCCCTTCCTATGTAACCTTTAAGTGCGTGCGTGTTCAAAAAGTTCAGTTTTCAGCACCGAGAAGATTGAATGAAGCAAGGGACTGAGGAGCAGAGCGTACGTAGTGGGTACGTGAGCACCGGAAATGTTTCCGAAGGAAACATACTACGCAAGCATCCACTTAGGCCCGGCTGAATTCAAGATTCGATGCCGAATCAGCTTCCCGATTTACTTCGTGATCAAAAGCGGACTTTTTGAACAACCTCTTTAAGGAGCATGTCGGCCCGACGTGCTCGTAACACTATATTGCTGTAAGCCCGATAAAATGATTAACCTGCCCAAATGCCGTCAGCTCGAAGTCATATCTTGGCATGGCATATCAACATTTCCCAAATCCTTGCATTTTGGTGATTTCCGTGGTACACTGTATTCAGTTCTAAAATTTGAAACCAATTCACATATTGAAAAGGGTATCATGTTTACGATGGAACTTTTTTCAATGTGTGAATTTTTTTTAGCTTTATTTAAAAGAAGGATCATATTAAATTTCAATTTTGGAGGTACAGCCCCATGCAAACAGGTACAGTTAAATGGTTTAATGCCGATAAAGGCTTCGGATTCATCGAAGTTGAAGGCGGAAACGATGTTTTCGTACACTACAGTGCAATCACTGGTGATGGTTTCAAAACGTTGGACGAAGGACAACGCGTCCAATTCAACGTGGTTGAAGGCAACCGTGGACCACAAGCTGAGAACGTAGTGAAACTGTAACATCAACAAGCGGCTGCCCTTAACAGATTCGTTAAGGGCAGTTTTTTCATATAGACCAAGCAGGCTTGTCCAAGATCCGTTCTTGGCGGAGGTTGACTGCTGCAGGGCGTCCGTTTATACAGTTTGGTTTTATACTTCATAAAAGGGGGACTGAGCATGAACTACCGCAAAAAGTCGATGGAGGAAATACCTGAGGAAAATACAGCGATCTGGTCCTGTACGAAGGAAGGGTGCAAAGGGTGGATGCGCGATAATTTCGCCTTTGAGCATGAGCCGACCTGCAGGTTGTGTAATTCCCCGATGGTGCGGGATACGAAAATGCTTCCTGTTCTGAACAATTCGAGTGCCGATCAGAAATCGGCCAAGAAGGGCGTCAAGATCGACTCCTAAGCAATGAACCCGTGTGAAATCATAGAATATCCGATATAAACGGCAAAAAGGTCTGCACGATTATGCAGGCCTTTTTTCTATGGGATGCGGATCGAAGTATCCCCATTGAAGGTTCTGTTTCGGTTAATTTATCCTGTTAATGGTTCATGTCCTGAACCCTAGACAGTCTTTCCTGGCCGGTACCCGGTGTTAGTGGTCTTCGTCGATGACGCCAAGCGCCCGGTTTTTCTCTTTGAACCGCTCATTGTGCGAAGAAACATAAGCAACCTTGGGCGCTTCGGGATCCATGTAGAGCTTGGCGCTGTTCGTGGCAAGCACAGCATCGGTGAATGTGCCTGCGATCAGTCTCACTTTGCTGCTGTAGTCCACAAAGTCTCCTGCGGCAAAAATTCCCGGCACATTCGTTTCCAGCTTGTCGCTGACGTTCGCCGTCCATTCGCCCATATCGATGCCCCAGTCGCGGATCGCCCCAAAGTTATACCGCATGCCGTGGTTGACGATGACCGCATCAACGTCCACGCGAAGGGTATCGCCGCTCTCTTCATGACAGATCGAAACCTGATTGATCGCGCACCCGTCACTGCTGTGCAGCTGGCGGACGGTATAGGGAACATGGATCTGAACGGAGGACTGCTTCATGCGAACCACGTTGCGCTCATGGCCGCCAAACTGCTCGCGCCGATGTACTACACAGACGCTGGCTGCGATCGGCTCGAGCTCATTGGCCCAGTCCACGGCGGAATCGCCGCCGCCGGAGATGAGCACGCGCTTGCCGCGGAAGGGCTCGAGCTCCTGCACCGTATAGTGAAGGTTGCTCACTTCGAACCTGTCGGCACCTTCGATGTCGAGCTTCGCCATCTCCAGGATGCCGTAACCGATCGCCATGATGACCGTGCGGGTCCAGTGCTTTTCTCCGGTTGAGGAAGTAAGCAGAATAGTGCCGTCTTCCAGGCGCTCCTGGCCGACGATCTGCTGGCCCAGTACGACGGTCGGATCAAAAGTCAGCGCCTGCTGCTTCAACTGCTCGATCAGGTTGCGGCATAGGATCGGTCCCGTACCGCCGACGTCCCAGATCATTTTCTCCGGATAAATCAGCATCCGCCCGCCCAATTCGTCCTTCGCTTCGATCAGCTTGGTCTTCAGGTCGCGCATCCCGCTGTAAAAAGCCGCATACATGCCGGCAGGGCCACCCCCGATGATGGTTACGTCGTACAGCTCCAATGATTCACTCATGGTTTTCCCTCCAAGTCCATTCAGGTATGATCCGATCCAAAAGTCGGAAAATAAGATCTATATCAAGCACTGGCGTTTAACTTTTCGCTCTGGCGAGCAGATACAGAAAATAAGGTGCGCCGATGACGGCGACTACAATTCCTGTCGGTACGCCGGAAGGCTGCAGAATCCAGCGGCCGATCGTGTCGGCCGCGATAACGAGCAGCGCCCCGATGAGCGCCGAGACCGGAAGCAGCATCTGATGCTTCGGACCGACGAGGCGTCTGGCCAAATGCGGACCGACGAGCCCGACGAAGGCGATGCCGCCGCTGACGGCTACACTTGCCGCAGCAAGGGCGACGGCAGCGGCGAGCAGGCGGAACTGCTCTTTGCGTACATTTTCGCCAAGGCTGGTCGCCATCTGCTCTCCCATCTGCAGCACGTTCATCACCCGTGCCCGATAAATAATGTACGGCACCAGGACGACGATCCAGGGGAGAAGGGAGAGGACAAACTTCCAGTTCGTTCCCCAGATGCTCCCTGCGAGCCATGTCGCGACGAATTGATACTGCTCCGGCTTCAGCCGGAGCGTCAGCACGATCATGGCCGCCTGAATGCCGGCGGCGACGGCGATGCCTGTCAGCATCAGCCGGATCGGGCGGATTCCCTTGTTCCGTGTGTAGGACAGGGAGTAAATCAGTGCCGCCGTCAATCCTGCGCCCACAAAGGCTAAGAGAGGGAGCAGGAATACCGGCATCGCCTGCGTCGTCGGATAGAACGAGACGAGCAGCATGACCATCAGCCCCGCCCCCGAGTTGATGCCGAGGATGCCGGGGTCGGCCAGCGGATTGCGGAATATCCCCTGCATGACCGCTCCGGACACCGCCAGTCCCGCGCCGATCAGCACCGAAATGACGATCCGCGGGAGCCGGAATTCGAAGAGAATCAGGTTCTCCTGATCCGATCCCTGCCCGAACAGCGTCCGAATCAGGTCGAGCGGGCTTAACCGTATGTAGCCGGTGTTCATGCTGATAATAAAGACCGCAACAATGAGCAGCGCGAGAATCAGCATGACGGTCATGCCGCGAAGCTTTCTCCGCTGTTCGTAAGTAGAAACCGCTTGTCGTTCGGACATTACAGATCCCCTACCTCTCTTCGTGCAAGATAGAGGAAGAACGGAACGCCGATCAGCGAGATGATCGCTCCGATCGGGGTTTCATGCGGCGGATTGATCATTCTTGCCGCCAAGTCGGCAAGGACCGCCAGCAGGCTGCCCAGCACCGCCGAGCAAGGAACGATCCAGCGGTAATCGACGCCGACGAGATAACGGGTGACATGCGGGATAATGAGCCCGATGAAGCCCACCGATCCGACCACGGCGACCGAGGAACCCGCCAGTACGAGCACGATGAGCACGGCGGCCAGCTTGATTAGGGCGGTGCGCTGTCCGAGCCCCTTGGCGACTTCATCGCCGAGACTCAGCATCGTGATCGACCGCGAAATGAGCAGCGAGCCGATCAGGGCGCCGGCGATCCATGGGAACATGATCTTGAGCTGTACCCACTTCGTGCCGGCTACGCCGCCGGCATACCAGAAGGCCAGATCCTGGCCGATGTGAAAGTACAGCGCCACGCCTTCGCTGAGCGCGGTCAGCAGCAAGCTGAGCGCTGCACCGGCCAGAACGAGTCGTACCGGGGTAAGCCCTCCCGGGGCGAGCGATCCGACGCCGTAGACGAGTCCGGCACCGACCCCCGCGCCGAGAAAGGCGTACAGGATCAAGTACATAAAGGACAGACCGGGGAAGAAGGCAAAGCATAGCGCAAGAGCGAAGCCTGCACCCGCATTAATGCCAAGGAGTCCCGAGTCGGCGAGTGGATTGCGGGTCATCCCTTGCATTAGGGCTCCGGCTACCGCAAAGCTTGCGCCAATCATCGCGCTGGCAAGGACCCGCGGCAGGCGCAAATCCCGAATAATTTGGTGATTGACCACATCCGCATGGAAATTGAACACGGCCGACCATACTTCAGACAGCCGGATATTGGCCGCTCCGAAGGAGATCGACAATCCCATGCTCAGAACGAGCGCGGCAAGGCCGCCGATAAGGATCAGGCTGGCGGTCTTCGGACGGGAACGGAGGCGTTCCTTGGAGTCCGGGGTCATATTCGCTGCTGCCTGCTGATTCATATATTGTCACCTATTTCCATGAAATTGATTCTCATTCTCACTTCATTCTCAATTACTCATTTTATATGAACAGCAGGCCTCTTGGCAATGAGAAATATGAAATCGGCATAAATCTGGCACAATTGAGCGTTGGTTCTGCAATGCACTGGAAGAAGGCCATTCTCAATAAGGAAGTGCCGAGGTGAAACCCTGCAGGTATCGGATAAATCTATGGACGGTGCCGAATTCCCGGCAAGAAAATAAAGATTGACAAGGGAACGGCGAGCTGTTAAGTTTTCAATTGATAATGATTATCATTACTGATGAATTACATACCTATGGGGGGTTATTATGTTTACAAGGTCCAAATCATTGTTTACGGTCATGATCCTGGTGGTCATGCTATCCATGCTGGTGACGGCCTGCGGCGGCAATAGCGGCGGCAGCGGGTCAGCGGCATCCGGCGGGCCGGCAGCCGAAACTTCAGGCAAGGAGACAGCCGCACCGGATTCAAAGGAAACGGCGTCGGACGGAGGAACGCGTACGTACAAGACAGAAAAAGGCGACGTGGAGATTCCCGTAAAGCCGCAGCGCATCGTAACTGATTATTATGGCGGCGAGCTGCTGTCCGTCGGCGCCCCTGTAGTGGGCGCGGAACCGAGCATTTTCCAAAACCCGTTCCTGAAGGATAAACTGAACGGAGTAGAGGATGTAGGCTATCCAATCAATACCGAGAAGGCGCTCTCGCTCAAGCCCGACCTGATCGTCGTCATGTACGACGACAATTATGAGGCGTTGTCCAAAATCGCACCGACCATCTACATTCCTTACGGCACGGCAACCAACGTTGACGATACGGTGCGCCTGTTCGGCGACATTGCCGGCGAAAAGGAAAAGGCGGAGGAATTCATCAAAGCGTTCGACGAAAAAGCAGCGGCTGCCCGTGAGAAGCTCAAAGGCGTCGTCGACGAGAACGACACCTTCGGTATCTACGAGTTGACGGACAAGGGCGAGCTGTGGACGTTCGGCGACAATGCCGGCCGCGGCGGCCAGGTGCTGTACAATGCGCTCCAGCTGAAACGCCCCGCGAAGAACAGCAAGGAAAACCAGACGCTGCAGCTGTCCATGGAACTCCTGCCGGAGTATGCGGCGGATTACATGTTCCTGACGACCTACGATCCGGAGAAGAAAGGCGACAAGCTGAAGGAACTGAAGGCTTCCCCGGTATGGAACAGCCTGGCGGCCGCGAAGAACGACCGCATTTACTATAACGACTTTGACACGTTCTACCGCTATGATCCGATTGCTATTATGGGCCAAATCGATTTGTTCGTGGATATGATCCTCGAACACAGTGGTAAGAAATAGGAATTAGCATATAGAGTGTCCAGGCGGCAACGATTGATACTGCCGGTAACGAAAAAGAAGCTGCTCCGCTTTGATGCGGGGCAGCTTCTTTTTGTCTTTAACATCGCTTTGTCGAGCTGTCATGGACAGTTTCTCTGAGCAGCCGTTTTTACCGGTCGTTTATTGCCGTCTTTTCGTAAACGAAGTGATCAAGGACACGATGGACAGCAGCAGGGCGGCAATCGAGGCGACCAGCGTCGCGGTCTGAACGCCGCTGCTTCCGGAATCCGCCGTGGCCGGGGTTTGAGTCGGTACGGCAGCCTGGTCCTGAGCGGACGTGTCGGCCCCGGCTCCGTTATCCGTGGAGGCCGTGTCGTCATGGCCGTGATCGGCAGGCTCCGTGGATTCCGCGACGGTGATTTTGGTGATGGAGTGAGGCGAATCCGCGCCTTCGTCACCCGTCCATTCCACGATACTGCCGTCTTTGTAATATTGGTAGGCGTCCCAGGCGACATCGGCATCCTGGTCCGGGTTCTGCGCAACGAAGTTGAACTGCTGGAATTCACCGGCATTGATGCCGGCCCCGGTAGCGCTCCACGTAATGGTTTTGATTTTACCCGAGGCATCCTTTTCGGTCGTGACTTTCCACTCCGGCACCGGCTGGTACTGTTTAAGGTCCACGTTCTCCGGCACTTTTAACGTTACCTTGGTAGTGGCCACTTCTTTCTCAGACGGAATCTTGATCGTGTACGTTTCCCAGGCTCCCGGAGCCGATGTGGCCGGCTTGACCGTCACATGGGCGCTGGCGATGCCGGAAAACAGAAGCAGGCCGGCGGCTGCCGTGATCAAGAACGGGATGCGTTTGCTCAACAATGTTTTCATGCTCAATACCCCTTTATATTGTATTTGGTGATGAGGCCGATATCACTTGCCCGCATGCTTCAACTGCTTCCGACGGTAATCTGGAAATCGGTATCCCAGGCGTCGAGGGACTCGGTCAAAATATGGACATGGACGTTCCAGCGGCCTGCCATGCTGATCAGGTCCTGGGCTTTATACGTCTTGTCGGCGCCGGGAATCTCGATTTCGTATTTGCCCATATCCATGTCCAGCGAGGTCAGCGTCAGCTTGATCTGCTGAATGCCCTGCACCGGCTTGCCGCTGGCATCCTTCACGCCTACCTCGAAGGTATTCTCGCCCGCGATATTCGGGCTGATCTGCAGCGTGACGACGGTGCGGTTATCCAGCGTCTGCTGCACACTCACCGGCCCCGGATTGGAAGATGCCGGGGGCAGGTTCGAGAGGGCGGCGGCGAGCACCAGGGCCGCAATGCCGGCCGCGAATTCGATCCATACGCCGGCGCCAAGCGGCTTGCTGCGGCGCTGCCCGCGGATGAGGTGCACAGCGGCGAAGCCGAGCATCACCAGCAGCAGCACGCATTTCAGCAGCAGGATGCGTCCGTAGGCGGTGTGAAGGAGCGAATACCAGGTCGGTACATACGTCAGCGAGGCGTACACGCCGCTGATCAGCACAGCCGCCACCAAGGTGGTGCCCCATAGAGAGAAGCGCTCGATGACCGCGAAGTAACTCTTTTTACGAAGATCCGGTTCGTCTGGCAGCGATGCCTCCCTAGGCAGAATCAAGCCGAGGGCGAGCAGGCAGCCGAGCCAGATGGAAACCGACACGAGATGAAGGAAATCCATAAATACCGGCATCCATATCGATTCGGCCGAAGCGGCGTGCCCAATGAATGCCTTGGACAGCAGCAGCCCCACGCCGGTGAGCAGTGTGCCCGCATACAACGCACGGAGCCCTTTTTGCTCGGTGCTCTGGGTTGCGGCATAGAGCAGTGCGCCCAGGAACAGTACAAGGATCACCTGCACCAGCCAAATATGGCCGAAGCTCGTAATGCGCAGCATTTTGCCGAGGAGCTCTGCGTTCCACACCTCGCTCCAGTCGACTCCGGCTTCGATCGCCGTTTGCATCGGCAGGCTCAGGAGCACACCGAGGATCAGAGCGGCATAGGATATGCCCAGAAGCTTACGGCTCCGAGGAGATAACACCGGATGCCGGGACCCTCCGCCCGCAGGCAGCAAATATAGATAAAAGCATAAAACGCCAAGCAGAAAAGCCAAGCTTACATAAAAGACCCAGCGGATCAGGATCAGATCGGCGCCCGGCGTATAACCCGCGTACACAATGTGGCTGGCCGTACCCTGGCTGCCTGTGCCGATTTGGAACG
The DNA here is from genome assembly GCF_002224835.1 of Paenibacillus sp. SSG-1. Lineage (NCBI taxonomy): Bacteria > Bacillati > Bacillota > Bacilli > Caryophanales > Paenibacillaceae > Paenibacillus > Paenibacillus sp. SSG-1. Next base: position 5,897,830 of record NZ_MBRK01000001.1, on the reverse strand, counting down.
GAAACGTTCCGTTCACCGGATGGCCGTCACCGGACACGGCTTTCCACTGAACTGTATAAATACCGTCCGGAAGACCGGTCTTCAGGTCGACTTCCAGGACGGCCGGCTGTCCGGCCGGAACTCTGCTGCTGCCCTGGTTAACCTCTGTTCCGGACGAATCCATCACGATGATGGAGTGAAAGGCCGGCTGCAGCGCCTCGTTGAACTGAAGCGTCACTTTGGCTGGCGTCTGCGTCATCACTTCATTATCGGACGGGCTGGACTTGGTCAGATAGGCATGGGCCGAACTGGAGGCAGGATGAATGAGCACTCCGATGAAGATCACCAGCATCCACACCCATAGCGGTTTCATATTACGTTTGAACATATCAAGGATTCACCTACTTTGAATTCGGTGCCGTTACCGCCGCTTGCGGCCGGCACATTGGTAATTGTATAGCCATCGTTCCGAGATGAAAATGACCCTAATGGGCTATAGCGGACCACAGGATTCATCGATTTCGTGAACTTTCGCCATGAAGCTGGATGGATCTAGGCGATTCTTCTTTTTCGGAAGCTAAATTTTTCCATAAAATGGGATGTTTGGCGGCTGACTTGCCGGATACCGGAGGATACGGCAGGATTTCTCCGGCTGGGGGCTCTGAGCCCCGGTCATCGCGGTTCAGCCCGCGAGGGCCGGGATCAGCCATTTTCAGCACATTTTCAATAAGTTTCAGGTCTCGATATAATAAAAAGGGAGTTCCCAATGAACGAAAAAATTGAAATCAGGAGTGATGTTATTCATGAGTTTGGCTGTGTTGGAACGTCGGAGTGAGCTGCTGAAGAAACGGATTCAACAATTGATCATTAAAGATAACCAGTACGGAATCAGCCGTCAACAGAACATGTTCCTGCAGCACATGATTAAGGAATTACACCAAACATCATACGAGTTAAACACGGAGCGCGGGTAAGCCGGCTGGGCTTATCCGGACGGAGAGAAAAAGGGTACCCGCAAGGGTATCTTTTTAGATTAAGAAAGCAATGAAATCAAGTTGAAGAAACCCGGATCATGCTCGCAGACATGCGCCGGGTTTTTCGTTCATATAAATAGAATACGTGTGAAATCAAGACGTTGTAGGCGAACCCGCATAGAGAAGGTTCACATCCGCAGCAGGGAGGGCTTTGCCCTTCTGTCTGGCTTCGATATACCGGATGAACAGCTCGGTCAGGTCCGGGTCAAACTGGGTTCCGGCACAGGCGCGCAACTCGCGGATTGCATCTTCGACCGATTTGGTGTTCTGGTATGGGCGCTCCGAGGTCATGGCGTCAAAGGAATCGATCACGGTGAGCATCCGGCACAGCAGGGGGATTTCCTCCCTCTGATACCCATGCGGATATCCCTTGCCGTCGTACCGTTCATGATGCAGCTCGATATAGGGCACCAGCGCTTTGAACGGCTCCTGAATGAGCGCGATTTCCTTGCCCCAAACGACATGCTTTTTCACCGTTTCCCATTCCGAAGGGCTCAGCTTGCCCTGCTTCCGGATAATGTCGCGCGGTATTTCGAGCTTGCCGATATCGTGGATGAGTGCCCCGAGCACGAACTGCTTCCGGCTGACCGGGTCCAGCCCGAGTACTTTGCTCATATCCATGGCGTAGCGAAACACCCGCTTGGAATGCTTGAACGTATCGATATCCTTGTACAGAAACAGGCTGAGCAGCTGCTCGATGTTTTTGACGTCCTGGGCGATGTCCTGCTCATCCTGAACAGGCTGGGATTCCCCAAAGATTTGTACGGTGTTTTTACCCTGTTTTTTGGCACCGTAGAGGGCCTGGTCCGCCTGATCCACCAATAGCGATTTGTCGTGAATGTCGGGCTTGTATCCGGAAATGCCGGCTGAGAAGGACAAGCATCCATGCGGAAAAATTTCTACGCCTTCGTAAGGGGTATCGTTGATCCGTTTGCGCAGACGGTTGATAAACTCAAGGGCTTGCTGCGTATCGTAACCGGGCATCAGCAGGGAAAACTCCTCACCGCCGTACCGGGAGGCGGAAATGCCGGCCGTTTCCGATTCTTCTTTTAAAATTTGGCCCATGAGACCCAGCAGCCGGTCGCCCTTCAGATGACCGAAGTGGTCGTTGTACTTTTTGAAATCGTCGATATCGACCATGGCGAGGGACAGCGGCTTGCCGGTATTTCTCGCCTGCTGCAGCTGTACGTCGAGAATTTGCTCGAAGTAGGTGTGATTGTACAATCCTGTCCGCTGATCTGTATTGGCGCGCTCCTGCACCTGCTGATACATGCCGAACTGCATCCGGAACAGGTGGGACAGCAGCAGGCTGATGCCGAGAAACAGCCCCAGTCCCGTCACGCCGTTATGAACGACCATGATCGTGAGCACGAGAGAGAGGATCAGGATGCATAAGTAGACAAGCATGGATTCCCGCAGCAACCCCTTCAGCAGGGCGTACAGGTTGTCCCGGTTGCGGTACATCAAGCAGTAGTACAAGCTGATACATATCAGGTTCAGTATAAAATAAGCAACGAGGGCGCCGACGTATGCCGGCAAATGAACGTTCTGAAGGTAGCCCAGACGGCCGCCCATCAGATGAAACATGCCGCCTGCACCAGAAATCATGATGGAATAGATGGAGAAGTTGAGAAGGTGCTTCCACCATGCTAATTTCCGTTCGATGAAGGCGAAGATGACCGCGCTGACCAGCAGCATGGCCAGAGAAGCCGCGCTCCCATAAGTAAAGATGCACGCCAGATATACGACCGAGTCCATCGACTGCTTGCTCCCGTCCGGGGGAACCTGGAAGGTATACATATACAGAACCAGCGACGCGGCAAGCATGGAGCCGAGAAGAAGCCAGTCCGCTGAAGTATATTCGAGGGACAGGCTGCGCATATGGAGCAGGAACAGAAGGGTGCCAAGCAGGCAGAACACCATCGTGCCGACCAACCCGGGAATTTGCTGCTGCGTAATAAGACGTTTTTTGAACATAAGATTTATCTCCCTGCAGCAAAAAAATGGATATTCGAATCAGATGTTTATTTCGCCTTGTTAAATCTTAATTCCTTTAATTTTCAAGGCGGAATGGAAAACGAATCATCATCTGACGGTTCTGCGCTTGCATACTATTGGGGGGTATCGTATAATGATGGTATCAAAGCGGCATAGGAGGTGTCCTTATGGCGAAGGTCGAAATGAAGGTCGAAGGAATGACGGGCGATGCCCTGCTCTCCGCAGTCGGTCCTCACAGCTCCTGCGAAGGGGGATGCAGCGAGCGGCACAGCCACCATTCGGAACAAACCAAGAACAATTTGATTACCCGTTTGAACCGGATTGAAGGACAGATCCGCGGCGTGAAAGGCCTGATCGAGAAGGATACCTATTGCGATGATGTGCTGAACCAGATCGCGGCGATCCAATCGGCCCTGAACGGCGTAGGCAAGCTGCTCCTGGAGGGTCATATGAAGAGCTGCGTGGTCGAGCGGATCGAAGCCGGAGACCATGAAGTGATTGACGAACTGCTGGTTACGGTGAAGAAATTAATGAAATAATACCTGCATGAGAAGCAGGGATTATCCAACTTAAGGAGGAATATATGATGAAACAAGTTACGCTTAACGTTCAAGGCATGTCGTGCAACCACTGCGTCAATGCGGTAGAAGGCGCGGTGAAGAATGCCGGCGCCGCAGGCAAGGTTGACTTGCCGTCCAATACGGTGACTGTGGACTATGACGAGAACAAAGTAAGCCTGGACACCATTAAGGCGGCGATTGAGGATCAAGGCTACGATGTTGTCTAAACATTAGATCAGGCGGATGTTACGCCTCGAATACGAGTTTCAGAAGATGGCGGAGGCGAGGATGTCCTCCGCTTTATACCAGGCAGCGATGCGAATTTACGTGATTTGCGGGCGCTGCCTTTTTTGACTCCAGTTTATACCCCGCTGGGGTATGCCATAGACTTGGGGAAAGGAGAGGACGCGGCTATGGAACAGCATACGCCGGATCAATCGGAGAAGCATACGACCCTGCCCATTACGGGAATGACCTGTGCGGCCTGCGCAGCCCGGATCGAGAAGGGGTTAGGCCGGATGGAGGGCGTCAGCCGGGCGAACGTGAACCTGGCATTGGAGAAGGCCTCCGTCACCTATGATCCGAAGCAGACCAATCTGAAGCAGCTGGAAGACAAAATCGTATCGCTCGGTTACGGTACGATGAAGGAAACGATGGATTTTGACATTACGGGAATGACCTGTGCAGCCTGCGCGACCCGGATCGAGAAGGGGCTCGGCCGGCTGTCCGGCGTGACGGAGGCGAATGTCAATCTGGCGCTGGAAACGGCCCGGGTGGAATACATGCCGGGGACCGTGACCGTGCAGGACATGATGCATAAGGTGGAGCAGCTCGGGTACAAGGCGATTCCGAAGCAGGAAGCCAAGGATACCGCCGAGCTCCGCCGTCAGGAGATCCAGCACAAGCGGTGGAAGTGGATGATGTCGGCCATTCTCTCCCTGCCGCTTCTATGGGCGATGGTTGGCCACTTTTCCTTTACGGCATGGATCCCTGTGCCCTCGCTGTTCATGAACCCTTGGTTCCAGCTGATTGTGGCTACGCCGGTACAGTTCATCATCGGCGGGCAGTTCTATGTCGGAGCCTATAAAGCACTGCGCAATTGGAGCGCCAACATGGACGTGCTGGTCGCTCTGGGTACATCGGCCGCTTATTTTTACAGTCTGTATCTGACGATTGCCTCCGCCGCGATGGGAATGAACCATTCGGTGGAAATGTATTATGAGACGAGCAGCATTCTGATCACGCTGATTCTGGTGGGCAAGTGGTTTGAGGCGCTGGCCAAAGGCCGGTCCTCGGAGGCCATCAAAAGCTTGATGGGACTGCAGGCCAAAACGGCGCTCGTTCTGAGGGACGGGAAAGAGGTCAGCATCCCGGTCGCGGACGTGGCCGCCGGCGATACCGTGATCGTCCGTCCCGGGGAGAAGATCCCGGTGGACGGGCGGGTACTCGAAGGATCGTCCTCTGTAGATGAGTCGATGCTGACCGGCGAAAGCCTCCCGGTCGAGAAACGGACCGGGGACAACGTAGTGGGCGCTACGCTGAACAAGAACGGCGTGCTGCGCATCCGGGCGACGAAGGTCGGCAGCGAGACGGCGCTGGCCCAGATCATCAAGGTGGTGGAGGAGGCGCAGGGCTCCAAGGCACCGATCCAGCGGATCGCCGACGTCATTTCCGGCATCTTCGTACCGATCGTGGTCGGCATAGCGATTGTAACCGGGCTGGCCTGGTATTTCCTTGTGGACCCGGGCCACTTTGCCCCTGCCTTGGAGAAGGCCATCGCGGTGCTCGTCATTGCCTGCCCGTGCGCGCTCGGACTGGCGACGCCGACCTCCATCATGGCCGGCTCCGGCCGGGCCGCGGAGTTCGGCATCCTGTTTAAGGGCGGGGAGCATCTGGAGTCGGCGCAGGACGTCCAGGTGGTGGTGCTGGACAAAACCGGCACCGTGACGAGCGGCAAGCCGCAGCTGACGGACGTGGTGCCCGCGCCGCTCATGACCGAGCAGTCGCTGCTGCGGATGACTGCCGCGGTCGAGAAGCATTCCGAGCATCCGCTGGCGGAAGCCATCGTGGCGGGCGCGCAGGAGCGGAGTAAAGGGCTGCCGCTGCCGGAAGCGAAGGATTTTGCCAATCTGCCGGGCTACGGCGTCTCCGCCCGGGTCGACGGCCGCTTCGTGCTGATCGGCACCCGGAAGCTGATGGCCGAACGAGGAGTAGCGCTGGACAGCGCCATTCCGGTAATGAATCGGCTGGAGGAGGCCGGGAAGACGGCGATGCTGGTGGCGGTGGACGGCAGATATGCCGGGCTCGTAGCCGTCGCCGATACGATCAAGGAGACGTCGCGCGAGGCGGTGTCCCGCCTGCAGGAGATGGGCATCGAGGTCGTCATGATCACCGGCGACAACGAGCGGACGGCGCAGGCGATTGCGGCCCAGGCCGGCATCCGCCGCGTGCTGGCGGAGGTGCTGCCGGAAGGCAAGGCCGAGGAAGTGAAGAAGCTGCAGCAGGCCGGCCGCAAGGTCGCGATGGTCGGGGACGGCATCAACGACGCCCCGGCCCTGGCTACGGCCGATATCGGCATGGCGATCGGCACAGGGACGGACGTGGCGATGGAGGCCGCCGACGTCACCTTGATGCGGGGCGATCTGAACGCCATCGCCGACGCGATTCTGATGAGCCGCCGGACGATGGGCAACATCAAGCAGAACCTGTTCTGGGCGCTCGCCTACAACACGGTCGGCATCCCGATCGCCGCGGCCGGCTTCCTGGCGCCATGGCTGGCCGGCGCGGCGATGGCGTTCAGCTCCGTGTCGGTCGTGCTGAACGCGCTGCGCCTGCAGCGGGTGAAGCTGTGACTCTGCCGCCGATTAGACTTAAACGGCGGTGGCAAGGATTATGCCGGTCGCTAGTGTAACTGCATATACTGCACATCAAATACGCCCAAGGGAACCGGATGAACGCCGGCCCCTTGGGCTTTTTGCGTGTAAATCATTTCCCATGGCTCCTGATCAGGACTGATGCCTGGCAATATGGCCCGGGTCGGTCAAATTTTAATGTCCGCATGATTCCTTTGAGCTTCGAGCACGTCGTACAGCGCCAATTTATAATTGATTTTATCCAGATTGCGGTAGAGATCGGCTATTTTATTTTCAATATCTTTTTTATGCTGGAGCATCATCGCTTTACGTTCCGAAATGGTGAAATCGCCCGCTTGATACAACCGGACATATCTCTGTATCTGCACGATGGGCATGCCCGTTGCCCGGAGTGCGGTAATGAAATGAACCCATTCCAGGTCCTCATCATCGTATTGGCGTTTTCCGTTCTCATCGCGTTTGACATGAGGGAGCAGGCCTTCATTTTCATAGTACCGGAGCGCGGAAGCCGAAATTCCAGTCATCTGCGTGACCTCTTTTATACTGTTCATGGATACACCTCTCTGTATTTGTTTTTAAAGTTAACTTTAGCATAAATGATGTTCAGAGGTAACTGAAATGAGCGGTTGGATGGATCGAATACCGATGGGACAGGCAGCAGGTTGTTGGAGAAAACGGAACACAGTATGAAAAGCAGAGGATGCCTGAGCAAAATCTGCGTAAAGAACTCAGGAATAGGAAGTGTTTATGCCAAAGGATCGTGGTCTCTGATTTGATGGAAAAATACCCTTGACTTAAAGTGAACTTTAAGATTTATGCTAAAAATGCAATCCATAAGGCAATCCAATTCCATGAGTAAAGGAGTAGTGAGAAAACATGTGTAAAACACGCGTGCTCAGCGCCCCAGGCGCAAAAAAGCCTTTTGAAAAAACAACGATTGAGCGGAGAGAGCTGCGGCCGGACGACATTTTAGTCGATATTCATTACAGCGGTATTTGCCATTCGGATATACATAGTGCCTACGATGAGTGGGGCGGGGGGATATTCCCGATGGTTCCCGGTCATGAAATTGCCGGCATCGTAGCGGCCGTAGGTTCGGAAGTAACCCAATTTGCGGTGGGTGACCGCGTTGGCGTGGGCTGCTTTGTAGACTCGTGCGGAGCGTGCGAATACTGCCTCATGGGGGAAGAACAGTATTGCACGAAGGGCGTCGTTCAGACCTATAATTCGCTGGACTATGACGGCAATCCGACCTATGGCGGGTACAGCCAAAAGATCGTCGTTACGGAAAGATTCGTAGTCCGGATCCCGGAAGGTCTGGAGTTGAGCGAGGCAAGCCCGCTGCTCTGCGCCGGCATCACCACGTATTCCCCATTGAAGCATTGGAACGCTGGTCCCGGCAAAAAAGTAGCCATTTTGGGGATGGGCGGACTCGGCCACCTGGCGATCCAATATGCGCATGCCCTGGGTGCGGAAGTCACGGTTTTGAGCCGCTCCATGGGTAAAAAAGACGAAGCCCGGAGCTTCGGCGCAGACGATTACTTTTCTACCAGCGATCCGGATACGTTCAAAACGCTGGCCGGCCGTTTCGATCTCATCCTGAACACCGTATCCGCGAATCTTGACGTTGATGCGTATCTATCACTCCTTCGCGTCGACGGTACGCTTGTGAATGTCGGTGCACCGGGCAAGCCGGATCAGTACAATGTGTTCTCCTTAATTATGGGCCGCCGCAGCATCGCCGGATCGCTCGTAGGCGGCATTCGGGAAACGCAGGAGATGCTTGAATTCTCAGCGGAGCACGGCATTGCTCCTAAAATTGAGGTGATCCGCGCCGACCAAGTCTACGAGGCTTATGAACGCGTCCTTCGCAGCGACGTGCGGTACCGGTTCGTCATTGATATAGCTACACTGTAATGAGTCCATGTTTCGATGTGGAACTCGCTCAACAGATATCGGGTCGCCATGCGCTTCATGGACGGATCCATCTGAGCCCTGGCAGGGACTGTGCCACAATCCCCCTGCCGGGGCTTTGTGCTGCCGGTTACTTCTGAAGATGCTGGATGGAGGCGAACCCGGCCAGAACGAATCCGCCGTGCCCGCCGGACAGGACGGTCGTGATCGAGCACTCCGCCACCAGCTCGCTCTGCCTGGAGACAAAGGAGGGATGCCAGCGGTTCAGCACGCTCTCGGGAAAGGCATTGAGCAGAAAATCCGTGATCAGTCCGCCGTGGGTGATCAAGGCGAGATGTTTGCCCGGATGCTGCAAAGCCTGCTCCGACAGCAGCGATGACAGCCGGTCGCCGGCCTGCCGCGCGGAGTCGCCGACGGGTGGGACGTAATCCCGGTCGTCCGTGCATCGTTCCCACATGCGCACAAACGCTTCGAAGGTTTGGCCGGGAAGGTCGCCCCAGTTGGCGCGCTCCCTCAGGCGCACATCGGTGTGCACGGGAAGGCCGGACGCTTCAGCGATATATCCGGCCGTGTCCGCCGCCCGCCGGAGCGGGCTGGACACAATCGCGGCCAGGGGCAGCCGGCCTAAATGCCGGGCGGTCTGACGGGCTTCCAGTACTCCCTCGGGGGAAAGCGGGACATCGCCTATGGCGCGGACCTTGGTGCCGTGCCGGACGAGATAAAAGGTGGTGCTGGTGGCAATCGGATTCATAAAGGGGCCTCCTTGGCATAGACCGTTAGTGTTGCGGTTCAAATCGTTAACGTGATTAACAAACAACAATTGATTTAGCGTAAGTGAAATTAGATGTTTATCTAAATACACTCTAATGGATTTCTATGAAAAATAGAACAGGGGAAGCCACAGCGCATCCATTTTTTGAAAGGAAGAGGATTGGTTTATAATAAAAAGGTGCATGTCTGCCTGTATTCACGCGATTGCAGGTGCGGTACAAGTCATGAGGCGGCTAGACAATAACCACTCGCGTTAGGAGATGTATGACTGATGAACGAGGTTATATCCTTAATAAAAAACCACCGCTCCATCCGCAAGTTCAAGAATGAACCGGTCACGGAGCAGCAGCTGAACGAGATCATTTCTGCGGCACAGTGCGCTTCCACTTCCAGCAATGTTCAGGCCTACAGCGTTATCGCGGCCACGGACCCGGCCCTGAAGAAGCAGCTGGCCGAATTAGCCGGCAATCAGGCCTATATCGAGGAATGCCCGGTGTTTCTGATCTGGTGCGCGGATTTGCACCGTTTGGATCAGGTCACCGCCGGGCACATGGCCGGCCGGGAGTCGTACGTGGATTCGACGGAGAATTTTATCGTGGCCACGGTCGATGCGGCCTTAGCGGCACAGACGGCGGCGGTCGCCGCGGAATCGCTCGGGCTTGGCATCGTCTATATCGGCGGCGTCCGTAACCGTATCGCCGAATTGTCCGAGCTGCTGAACCTGCCGGAGCTTGTCTACCCGGTATTCGGCATGTGCCTGGGTGTGCCGGATCAGGAGCCGGGCATTCGTCCGCGTCTGCCGGTGGAGGCGGTTCTGCACCGCAACGGTTACAACGAGGAGCGGATTCAGGAGCCGGTGCAGGCATATGATCAAACGATGCAGCGCTACCTGTCCGAGCGTACCGGCGGCAAGCGGGATACGCCATGGTCGCAGATTATGGCCGATCGTTTGGCCGAGCCAATCCGGCTGCATATGCGGGAGTTTTTGAGCGGTAAAGGCTTTATGAAAAAATAAACCGGCAGCCGCCGTAACTCGATTATGATAAAAAAGAGGCTTGCGTTTAAAATAGCGCAGGTCTCTTTTTTTATTGTGTCTGTTGTGCCAATTTTCCTTTTCCTGGGTAAATAACTTAGGAATGGTGACAAAACCTTCATCCAAAAGTAACGGAGCCACCCTTTTATAGACAAGCAGGGGTCTCTATAATGCTTATAATCGCTATCCCAGATTAAAAGATATAGAAAAGATTATTTTATGGAAAAGGAGCAGCCATACATGCGGACAAGATTCAAAATGGTACTGCCGGGATGCTGTATGCTTCTGGCTTTGGCGGGTTGCACGGAACCGGGCGGCTTGAATGACGGCCTTGGAAGGACTCCTGCTCCCATCAGCGCCGGCGAGGAGGCAGGAAAGCCTGGCAACGTGGAGAACGGGCATTCATCAGGTGGGGCAGCTGGAACAGCGGAGCAGGGAGTTCAGGGGAGTAACGCCTCTTTTGCCGATCAGATGAAGGCCCTGACGAACGCGGGGACCGTGAAAAGCTTGAGCTATTCCCGGCTCACCCAAAAATACGTATACATCAAATCGACGGCCAGCAGCAGCTTCGAGGTCTATTTCGGAGACTTTCAGGCGAAAACGGAAAAGCTCGTCATCAAGCATACATACAGCGCCAAGGAGTCAAGCGTATCCCTAAGCCCTACCGGGCCTTACTTTATCGTCACCCGGGTAACGAGCCGCAATCCCGACCGCTATAAATCGGAGCTTTACTATACCGGAGATTTGAAGCCCTACGCGGTGCTGAACACCTTTGGCGAGCCCAGATGGGACGAGGATGGCAGGCTGATCCGGTCTTCGGAATATTTCGATAAGCATCCGAATACGTACCGAAGCCAGATCAGTGTAGATTCCTTGAAAGCCGTACCGGAACCGGACGAAGTGTTCGCTGAGACCGTCACCGTGGTGAAGGGTCCCGAAACGTCCCGGAAGACCGGCGTTATCTTCAACGTGACCAAGGTGGACAAAAACATGATCTATTATCAGGAACTGAATCTGGATACCAAGCAGATTGAAAACAAGCAGAAGCTGTATTAAGGGCATATCCTGGTTTTGTAAAAAGAAAAAGGCCTGTCCGTAGCGGGCAGACCCTTTTTTGATTTAGCACGGAAGGCCGTAAAAACGGCAGGCATTGGCATGCAGCAGCGCCCTGGCTTCCGGCAGGGGGACGCCACGAAGACTGCTCCATACCGAGGCCACCTTTGCGGTCATGCGGGGATGGGTCATCTGACCGGCGAACGGCCCTTCGAACGGCCAAGGCCCGTCGGTCTCGGTCATCACCTGGGAGGCGGGATAACGGCGCGCGAGCTCCTGGATTTCCGCCTCATAGGCGATATCCGGTGTAAACGAGACGTAATATCCGCTATCCGCCATGCGCCGCACGGTGTCCGCCGATCCTTTGAACCAGTGGAAATGGGCACGGGAGACGCCGTGCTTTTCCAGCAGATCGCAGGCGATATCCGCATCCTCGTACACGGCGTGCAGCACGATCGGCTTGTCATGGTCCCGGGCAAAACGGACGAAGCGCTCAAGCAGCGCCTCGTACGGCCCGTTATCCCATGGAAGTCCGGCTTCCGCTGCCTCCAGCCGCGAGTAGTACGGCAGGCCGACTTCGCCGACGGCGACCATGTCGTCCGCATGCTCCGCCATCCAGCCGAAGAGCGCGTCGATCTCGCGGTCAGCATGGAGCGGCTGCTCGGGATGGAAGCCGAAGGCGGGATAGACCTGCCCGGGCCAAGCCTGGGCAAGCCTCAGATTGGCTTGGCTCGATAACAAATCCATGGACACGCCGATGACGGCTGCGACGCCTGCATCTTTCAGGCTCCCGAGCAGCGCCTGCGTCTCGTGCTCCTTATAAGTATCGAGATGAATATGGGCATCGATCAAGGGCGCGAGCGGCGACCGATTCGCCTCCGCCGGCGATGCGGATGCCGCTGCTGCCCGGTCGAGGACCATCTCTTGGCCGTTTGCGGGTTTTACTTCGCTGTGGTTGCCGCTCATTGGCGTGAACCTCCTTGCTGTGCAGCCTGCATTTTTCGCTGCTCCTCGCGCATCCATTCGCTCAGCTGACGCTTCAGCTGCAGAAACTCGGGAGCCTCTGTCACTTCCTCGCGCCGCGGGCGCGGAAACGGCACGTCGATGGCGTGCAGCACCGCGGCCGGCCGGCTCGAGAAGACGTAAATGCGGCTCGAGAGCAGCAGCGCCTCCTCGATGTTGTGCGTAATGAAGAGAACCGAGCGGCGGTTCTCTTCCCAAATGTCGAGCAGCCAGCGCTGCATGTCGCTGCGGGTCAGCGCATCGAGCGCGCTGAACGGCTCGTCCAGGCACATCAGCTCCTGCGGGCTGAGCAGCGCGCGGAGAAAGGCCGCCCGCTGCTGCATGCCGCCCGACAGCGTATGCGGATGCGCCTTCTCAAAGCCGGCCAGGCCGACTTTGGCGAGCCAGCGCCGCGCGTCCTCACGGGCCTCCCGGCTGACAGGGCCGTGCACCTCCTGGGCCAGCAGCACATTGTCCTCGATCGTCCGCCAAGGGAACAGGGCGGGCTGCTGCGGCATGTAGCTGATATGCCCCTGCTGCCCGGTTACCTCGGCGCCGTTCATCCGGACGGTGCCGGCATCCGGGCGGGTCAGCCCGCCGATCACGTGCAGCAGCGTGCTCTTGCCGCTTCCCGACGGCCCGATGATGGACACGAATTCGCCTTGGCCCACGGTCAGCGAGATGTCGCTGAGTACCGGCAGTGTTCGGCGCTTCTCTTTGAAGCTTTTGCTGACGGAGACGATCTCCAGCGCGGGCGCGGTTTTTTTATTCATCACGGTATTTCTCCTTTCCGGCCTGGCCCGCTAGCCCTGCTTCGGCTTCCAGCGGACGAACCATTTTTCGAGCAGCGCAATCAGCCCGAACATCAGCAGGCTCAGCACGACGATGATCATGATCGCCACGAACATGCGGTCGGTGCGGTAGCCCGATTTTTGCAGCATCATATAATAGCCGATGCCCTTGTCGGCCCCCAGCCACTCGGCGATAATCGCACCCATGACACTGTAGGTGGCGGCAATTTTAATGCCGGAGAAGATGGAAGGGAGCGCGTGGGGCAGCTCCAGCTTGGCGAAGATTTGGCCCTTGCCCGCCCCGATCATGCGCATGTAGTTCATCATGACGGGATCGGTCTGCTTCAAGCCGCCCAGGGCGGCGACCGCCACCGGAAAAAAGCAGACGAGCGTGATGACGATCAGCTTGGGCAGGAGGCCGAAGCCGAACCAGATCATCAGCAGGGGGGCGAGGGCGATGGTCGGGATATTTTGGCTTAGAATGAGCAGCGGATACAGCGCCTGTTTTAAAAACGGAATCAAATGCAGAATCAGTGCGATGACCAGCCCGATGGCGGTTCCGATGGCGAAGCCGAACACGGTCAGCTTCAGCGTGGCCCATACATGCTCCCACAAGCCGCCGGAAGCGGCCGCGGCTTCCCGGGCGATGTCGCTCGGCGCAGGCAAAATCCATTGTTCAATATGGAACAGGGAGGTCAGCAGCTGCCACACGAGCAAAAAGAAGATGACCGCCACGAGGGGCGGCCATACGTTTTTCCACCAGCTTCTCATGGACGGTACTTCTCCGTCAGCTTGTCCATGCTGATTCCGCCGGGATTATGGGCGATTTTGACCTGGGAGATGATACTCGGGCTGCCTGCGGCCACCAGAGCTTCGTGCATTTTGCGCACGACGTCCAGCAGCTCCTCCAGCTCGCCCTCCATCGTCGTTTCCAGCGGGTGCACCTCATGCTTCACGCCGGACTGCTGAATGACCTCAATGGCACGGTCGACGTAGGCGTAAGAGTCTTCGTTGCCCGGCGTCTTCGGGATCACCTGAATGCTTAACAGCGTATTGGCCATGCGAATCTACTTCCTCTCTTCATAGGTTACGGTATCTCTTAGGTTATGTGCTGCTTATTGTTCCGGCAAAAAGTCATTCGTGTACGCACTCTTCACGTCCAGCGGCTTGTCCAGCAGCTTGTGATCGTACATCCAGTCGGAATAGCCCTTCCAGATCTGTTCCTTCTGCTCGCCCCAGCGGGCTGCGTCGTCTTGATATTTAGGACTTAACCATTTCTGGCTTTCGATCACCAGCTGCTTATCGAGGTCCGGCACGTCCTTCAGCAGCAGGTTGGCAGCTTCTTCCGGCTTGTCGATCGCGTACTGATAACCTTTGGCGGTCGCGCGCATAAACGCTTTAACCAGCTCGGGGTCATCCTTGATCTGCTTCTCGTTCGTTACGAGAACCGGTGTGTAGTAGTCCAGCTTATCGGAATAATCTTTGACATACAGCATGTCCAGCGGCTCGCCGCGCAGCTTCGCCTCGATTCCGGTCCAGCCGTAGAAGATCCAGGCGAAGTCGATGTCCCGCTTCACGGCGGTAAAATAATCGGCGTCGCCCATATTGACGATTTTTACCTTCTTCACGTCCGCCTTGTCGATCTCCATGATGGAGCCCATGACGGCTTCTTCCACAGGGGAGCCCCAGCCGCCGTAGGTTTTGCCTTCAAAATCCTTCGGCGTCTTGATCCCCCGGTCTACCGGTGCGGCAAAGCCCGACGTATTGTGCTGGATGACCGCGGCGATCGAGACGAGCGGCACGCCCTGCGTGCGGGCCTGGGTCACGCTCTCCTGATAGCTTACGCCGAAGGGCGCCTTGCCGGAAGCGACCATGGCGTCGGCGCCGGTGGAGCCCGGCTGCACGATCTCGACGTTCAAGCCTTCTTCTTTATAATAGCCCAAGTCTTTGGCAGCATAGAGCCCAGTATGGTTCGTGTTGGGCGTCCAGTCGAGGACGACTTTGACGTCCTTCAGCGGCTTCGCTGCGGTGTTGTCCTGGCCTGCCGTGGTGTCGGAAGCGGATGTTCCTTCTCCGCCGCCCGTATTGTTCTGGCTGCCGCCGCATCCGGCAAGCGCCAGTACGAGCATGCAGACCAGCAGCAGGCCGATGGATTTGTTCTTCATGGCTTTCTCTCTCCTTTGATGTCCGGCCGTTCTTGTTCTCTCTGTGGAAGCACCGACCGGTGATCCCCTCTCCCCGTTATATTTAGAATCGTAAGCCGATCTGAGTGACTGAATCATCGAAGCATTCGCAAGGCGTAATCCCGTTTTTCACTAGTATGAATGAAAAAAGCGCCCCGTAAACGGGACGCTTCATATGCGCAAGATCAGCACGGCTTGTATGCCGTGACAAACGGTTTCCTACGCTGGCATTACCCAGATCAGGTTAAAAGGGTCAGTATCTTGAAGGGATACAATCTCAGCCGGCCAATTCCAGCACCCCGGATTCTATAAGGTTTTCGGGTTGTTTTCCTCCCATATTATAGTCCATCCCCATGGGGGTGTCCAGACATCCGCCCGATTCCAGATTATCTCTGGAAAAATTCGATCCATTCTTTTTCCGGACCATAGATAAAGAAATATTGGTATCCGTTCGGCAGGGTCACGATTTCCTGATCGATCAGCTCCACGCCGTCGAGCGCCTGGATCCGCTCAAATTCCTTCTGAATATCGTCGACATGGATCGCAAAATGGTGCACCGTGCCCTCAGCCGGCAGGTCGTAGCTGTAGCCTTGAATGAGCTCGATTTCCGTCTCGTTACTGCCCCCGAAGCCGAGAAACGCCAGCTGGAACACGCCGTTGGTGTGTGTCAGCCTGCCTTTCAGCTCCAGGCCCACGATCTCGGTATAAAATCGGATGGTTGACTCCAAATCCCGTACGACGATGCCGACATGATCCAAACGTTTATTAGCCATATGTATAAGCTCCTTTTCATAGTACTTATAAGTAATGGGTTTGCCCTAAATTAAGGCTATTATAGCATTTAAATCCGAGGTGTAAGGCAACTTTATGTAAACATCATTGTTTATAAATGATAGGCTGCTTGGTGGCTTCGTTAGGTATTGAAATAGTCAGGAACGGGGGAGAGGGTCTTGAAAAAAATAATTGCAGCATGGCTTTTCATGTGTATGTTGACAGCATGTACCGGGCCAACATCCAGTGGAGGGGACATAACGATACTCGATAAGCAGCTCATTGGCTCGACATACTGGATTGTCGCCGAGAAAACCCATAGTAAAGAAGAAGGAGCGTTTAAAATTAAAGTCGATAATGAAAACACTTGGAACTTGTTAGAGGTCGGAAAAACGTACTTATCGACATACTCCTACAAGTCGTTGGACAAAGGAGCTAAACTGGAGAGTGTCCGCCATATAAATCAAGGGCAGTGAACAACGCAACAGGCTCATTTGATTAAAGCCCGGGATGTCCATCAGACGATCCCAGGCTTATTTTAGTTCCCGCGCTGCTTCTTCTTCGCATAAAATTCGGCCGCCTTATGGCGGTTGCCGCAAGTGTCCATGCTGCACCAGCGCCGCTTGCCGCTCTTAGAGGTGTCCACAAAATGCAGGATGCAGTCGTCATGCTCGCAGATCCGGATGCGGTCCGAAGATACGCTTGCCAGCGTCTCGAAGAGGGAGCGGACGATGGGGTACAGCACGCCTTGGACGGCGGTTTGCCCGTAGGTGATGAGAAGGGGGGTGCCCTGCGCATCCCGCTCAGCCCGAAGCGCCACGTCTAACCGCGAAGCTTCGGCCTCCATGGCGGCGAATGCCTCATCCGACAAGGTACCGCCATGGTCCAGGTCTTCTAGAACGAGCCGGCACACGCCGCGCAGACGGAGCAGTTCGGGCAGCAGGTCTTCCCGCGGCACAGCTGAAGCTGCCCCTGCGGTATTGTTCAAGCCGTGCAATTCATTATCGTGAAGCCATTCGTCTAAATAACCTGGCTCCTCCAGCATATCCGTGACCCGGTGCTCCCGCATGCGCACCGTATTGGCGAGATTGATCCACAGGGCGCCTCCCAGCACATTGCGGGAAGGGGATTTATCCATGATGCGTCATCCTTTATAGAGTAATCGTTTCCTTTGTGTTCAGGAATGCTATGTCCATTGTATCACCAACTGCAGTCCGCAGGCGATTTTGCCAATCGGGAGTCTGGAGGTATACAGGCGGATGGTGGATGGCGGTATGGTGGATCGGCACCAGCCGTTTGGCCCCGAGAACGCGTGCGGCCGCGGCCGCTTGTTCCGGAAGCAGCGTAATCGGCATGCCGCTGGGCGGCTGACGATCAGGACGTTCCAGAACGGCACCGTTCACCGGCAGGCATACCGCATCGAATGGGCCGTGAGCCGCGGCAATCTTCCACCAGTAACCGTGCCACAGCGTATCTCCGCAGTGGAGCAGGCGGTGCTCGCCGTCGCTCAGCGCCCAGGCGATCTGCACGTCTCCGACCCCGTCGACGGAGTACGTGGCGGCTGCGCTCAGCGCACCGATTTGGAAGGCATCGCCGACGGAAGCACCGATTACGCGGTTGAGGCCGCTATTTTCGGCAAGGAGGACGCTCTCCTGCGGGAGGTACACGGGAATGTCAGCCCCGTAGGCATCGATGATGGCCTGGGGATCAAAGTGATCCGCATGCTCATGGGTGATCAGCACCGCATCTGCCGGGCCGTATTCGTTAAGCGGGAAGAGCGGTTCGTGAGACTTGGCGTATCTTTCCGGAAAATGATAAAGCGGGTCAATGACCACCGATGTGGCTCCTGCCGTCACTCGAATGCCTGCCCAGGGAAGCTTTTGAAGTTCCATGTCATCCATCTCCTTTGTATAACCTCTAAAATTTGTATTACAAGTTATAATTGGAGTATAGCTGTATTTTTATAACCTGTAAATATATTTTTAGGGGTTATACAAAAATAAAAAAAAGCGGGGCGGCTGGCCCGCTTTTAATTTGAATGGCTTATTTTCCTGCACCTGATGGCCCCTGCAGTCCGCTCTGGTGAACCAGCTTCCGCCGCTGCAGCTGGAAAGCCGCAAAGCTGAGCACGACCATGCCGGCAGTGAACACCGCGAGCATCCATGCCGACTGGTTCACTTCCAGATGGTCCAGGCTCCAGCCCATGATAAGCGGCAGGATGGCTCCGCCGACGCCGCCGGAGGCGATCAAAATGCTGGGTGTCGATTCTTCGCTGCCCTGCAGCAGCTTGCTCGCAAATACGAGCGCAATCGAAAAGATCCCCGACATGAACAGCCCGAGCAGCAGGATGATCGCGAAAGCCGACCATACCTTGCCCATCAGCGGGAACACGATCAGCAGCACCAGGGTGATGAGGCAGCTGAACAGCACGTAGACCCGGTAATGAATCTTTTCGGCGACGACGCCGGCAAAGATCCGGCCGACGGACATCGCGATCCAGAAGCAGGTGACGCTGAGCGCGGCGGCGGCTTCCTTCATGCCCATTTTCTCAATCAGGATGGCCGGCATAAAGTTGGCCAGGCTCATCTCGGTGCCGACGTACAGAAAGAAGAATACGATAAAGAGGACGAGAATGCCGAAAGCTCCGCCTTGATAAGGGAAGCGTTTGGCCGAGGCATGCTCTTGACCGGATACGGAAGCGGCAGGCCCTTTGGCGCTCAGCACGGCATCGATTTCACCGAAGGAGGCCTTCGACCAGAACAGCAGCGTGACGAGTGCGATCAGCGAAATGACGAGGAACGAAAACCTCCACCATCCTTCCGTAATGAATCCGCTTGCGATTAGCGGCATGACCATGGCCCCGACCCCGAAAAAGACCTCCAGGCGGCTCATCGCCACAGCGGTTTTATCAGTAATCGCCGCAATAATAATGGTCCCGATCACCGCTTCAATCATGCCGAAACCAAAGCCTGCGCACACGGCAATTGCGTACAGCCATTCCCAAGGCGGCAGCAGGGTATAGACCAGCTCGGCGGCTGTAAGCAGGCCGATGGCGATCAGCAGTCCGCCCCTTTTACCAAAACGGCGGTTCAGCCACGGGGATACGAGCACACCGGCCAGAAAACCGGCGAACTGGGTAAAGATCAGCGTCCCGCCTTCGCTGTATTCGCGGTGATAATGCTCCAGCAGCACGGGAAGGACCGATCCCAGCACGACATGCGCCAGGCCGATCAGAAAATAGGATAGACATCCTATCCAAATGAGTCGTTTCATGAGGAACTCCTTTACAGTATTAAATTCTTGGTGCGGACAAGCCGGATGACGGCCGGTATCTCCATCATAACAAGGTATTCAGGGCACGTCATGCCTATTCTTGGATAAAAGTTGACGTGTTCCAAGGTTCATCCTATACCGGACAGGGTACACTATGGGTACGGGCTGCGCCCATGGACAACACGAAGCAGAAAGGAGCGGATCATCTAGAGATGGAAGCGAAAATCATCCTGGAACAAAATCTGGCCAAAATACTGGATCACAACCAGTTTTGCTCATTTGCCACAGTGGAAGGCAACCGGCCGAAGCAGCGGTATATGGCTTTATATAATCAGGGCCTCAGCATCCATCTGGTCACCGACCGCAAGACGCATAAAGTTGAGGAACTGGAGGAAAACCCTCACGTTTCCCTGCTGCTGGGCTATGAAATCGGGGGATCGCGGGAGGTTGTAGAGATTGAAGGAACCTGCAAAGTAACGGCTGAGGACTCCCTGCGTAAGCAGATCTGGAAGGAAGAATTCAAGAAGCGGTTTACCGGTCCCGATGATCCGGATTACGTCTTGCTTGAAATTACGCCCGTCCGTGTAGAATATACGGGGAAAGATGGGGAAAAGCACGAATGGATCGAGTAGATTTACTGTGTCCATAAGCAATTGGAACCATTTTCATAGATCCGTGATACGCCCTGATGCTCGAGACCTTGTTCTCGGGCATTATTTTTTGGGAATTGGATGTATTTGTCTTTATTTCATAGGTTACATCGATATAAACTACTCTTGTAGACAGAACTTAATTTAACAATGGTTAGTTAAATAAAGGGGTTAAATTTGTTCTGCCCACCGTACTCGATGTACATCTATTAGGAGGGGTAACATGTCGAAGTCCCGTAAAAAAGTCCTCAAAGGCATCACCGCCGCAGCCGTTGCGATCAACGTGCTCGCCGTTCCAATGGTGCCGGTATTTGCGGACAGCAGCAGCAACGGATCCAAAGTGAAGCTGCGGATCATGGAAACATCCGATTTGCACGTGAACATGGTCAACTATGACTACTATGCGGACAAGCCCACTGACGAATACGGGTTTGCCAAGACGGCCAGCCTGATCAAGGCAGCCAGAAACGAAGCGAAGAACAGCCTGCTGTTCGATAACGGGGACTTGATCCAAGGGAATCCGCTTGGCGACTACGTGGCCAAAGTGAAACCGCTTAAAGAGGGCGAAGTGCACCCGGTTTACAAAGCGATGGACCTGATGGATTACGATGCCGGCGGCGTCGGCAACCATGAATTCAACTATGGCCTGGACTTCCTGAAACTGTCGGAAGAAGGCGCCAACTTCCCGATTGTCAACGCCAACGTCTACAAGGACGACGGGGACAAGGATGACAGCAACGACGTGAACTATTTTACCCCTTATACGATTTTGGACAAAAAGGTTACGGACGAGAACGGTAAGGAGCAGACGATCAAGGTCGGTGTGATCGCATTCGTTCCTCCGCAAATTTCCCAATGGGATAAAGCCAACCTGGAAGGCAAAGTCATCGTGAAGGACATGGTGGAGACCGCCAAAAAGTTCATTCCGCAGATGAAGAAGGAAGGAGCCGACGTCATCGTCGCCATTCCTCATTCCGGCTTTGAGGATATTCCGGAGACGCCTCTGATGGAGAATACCGTTCTGTATCTGAGCAAGGTGGAAGGTATTGATGCCATCCTGTTCGGACATGCCCATAAAACGTTCCCGAGCGCAGAATTTAAAGGCAAAACCGGCGTAGACCTGGAGAAAGGCACGATTAACGGCGTCCCTGCGGTCGAACCTGGATTCTGGGGCGATCACCTCGGCATCATCGACCTGAACCTGGAGAACGTAGACGGCAAGTGGAAAGTAGTCGACTCGAAAACCGAAGCGCGCCCGATCTACGATACGGCAAACAAAAAGGCGCTCGTTGACGCCGATCAAGAAATCGTGAACGCAGTTAAAACGGAGCATGATGCAACGATCGATTATGTACGCGGACCGGTAGGCAAAACCAGTGCGCCGATCAACAGCTATTTTGCACTCGTACAGGACGATCCGTCCATTCAAATCGTCACCAACGCCCAGAAATGGTACGTCGAGAAAAACCTGAAGGGGACCGAATACGAAAACCTTCCGGTGCTGTCGGCAGGGGCTCCTTTCAAGGCGGGCGGACGTAACGGCGCTTCGTATTATACGAACATTCCGGCCGGAACGATCGCGATCAAGAACGTCTCCGACCTCTACGTGTACCCGAACACCGTGCATGCCGTTGTCGTTACGGGAGCCGAGGTGAAGGAATGGCTGGAGTGGTCCGCAGGCCAGTTCAACCAGATCGATCCTTCCAAGACGACCGAGCAGCCGCTCGTGAACATGGACTTCCCGACATACAATTACGATGTCATCGACGGCGTAACGTATCAAATCGATGTGACCCAGCCAAACAAATACGATGCAAAGGGCACGGTAGTGAATCCTTCAGCAAACCGTATCAAGAATTTGCAGTTCGACGGCAAGCCGATCGATCTGAAGCAGAAGTTTGTCGTAGCGACCAACAACTACCGCGCTTCGTCCTCGAAGCTCGCCAACCCGGACGGCAAGCGGATCATCATGGCCGCTCCGGACGAAAACCGCCAGGTCATCATCGACTACATCCGCGACAACGGAACCATCAACCCGTCCGCTGACGGAAACTGGACCTTTGCGCCGGTGGATGCCAAGCTGAACGTGACCTTTACCTCTTCTCCGGATGCGAAGGACCTTGCGGCCAGCAGCAAAAACATGAAATACATCGGCGCGGCCGAGGACGGATTCGCCAAATACGGACTCGATTTGTCGGTAAGCACGGCTGGTACGGCCCCAGTGACGCCTCCGGCTACCACACCGGAGACGCCTTCGAAGCCGTCTGAGCCATCGACGCCGGCGCAGCCTTCGAAACCGTCCACGCCGTCCAAACCGGCTCCGGCACCGGAAACGAAGCCTTCCGGCAAAGTATATGTCATCAAGAAGGGTGACAACCTGTACCGCATCGGCATCAAGTTCGGTGTGGACTGGAAGACCATCGCCCATGTCAACGGCATTACGGACGTGCATGGATTGAAGGTCGGACAGCAAATTATGATTCCGTAAGCTTTCAATTTATAGGCACGATTCGGGATTTACCGCGAAAGGACGAAAGAGCAGAGAAAGTTCTGCTTTTCGTCCTTTTTTTGTTCGATAGAAAATTTATGAATGTCCAGGGAATCCCGCAAGGTTCCGGAATTGGCAAGGGGGTTTGCGGCGGAGCCAAGTGCATGAGCGGGACGGATTATGATCCGACACCGGCGCGGGTGTTCTGCTGCGGTGCGGTTCTGCGTCCAAAGCGGAGCAGGTAGACGACGGCGACGATGACCATCATGACGGCCAGCACCAGGAAAATGCTGCTGTATAAATAGCTGCCCGGATACGTGTTCAGCGGGTTCCAATGGGCAGAGGAGCCGGTGTCGAGAATGCTGCTGTACACGGACGTGGCAACCGCTGCGCCGATGAAGTTCAGCATGCTGAGCAGTCCCATCCCGACGCCGGTCTCTTCCTTGGCCAGCGTACGGGAGACGGTGTTCGAGAGCGCGACCTGCATGAAGGTCTGGCCGACATTGCTGAAAATCAGCACGATGGCGATGATCCAGGCATGGATGCCGGCAAAGGCGGAGAGGAGAAAGAAGCCGATCATTTGAAGAAGGGCTGCGATGCAGACGACGAAGAGGTTGCCCTTCAGGTCGGCGAACTTTCCTCCCGCGAAGCCGAGCAGCGCGGAAGCCGCGGCACCCGGAATCATGATCAAGCCGATGACACTGGCGTCCAAATGATTGGACCCTGCCAGCAGCTGCGGGATCAGGAACGGGATCGAGAACGCGATACAGGAAATGACGAAGGCAATGCCGATGCCAAAAGTATAGTTTAGATTCCGAAACAGCCGGGGCTGCACGAACGGATCGGCTGCTTTGCGGATGCGGATGACGAACAGGATAAGCAGCAGCACTCCGGCGGCTGCCGGAATCCAGCCTCCACCGGTCAAGGCGAACAGGATCAGGCCGGTTGAGGCGGCGAGCAGTCCGCCGCCCAGAACGTCCATACGCCCACTGCTTTCCTTGGCATCGTCAAGGTACTTTCGGTAAAAGGGCAGGGTGAGCAGGACGAGGACCGAGAAGCAGAAGAGCCAGCGCCACCCGGCGTAGCCCATAATAAGCCCGGAGACCACGGGGGCGAGCGTATTGCCGACGGCGAGGCCGATCGCCGACTTGCCGAGGGCGCGGCCCCGGGTCTCCGGCGGGAAATAGCGGACGGGGATGATCATGGCGGCCGCCGGGATCACCGACGATCCGGCCGCCTGAAATACCCGGCCGATGACGATCATCCAGTAGGCTCCGGCGGCGAGCCCGAAGACGGAGCCGAGCACGAATACGATCAGCCCGATGGTGATCAGTTTTTTCAGGGCGTATTTGTCCGCCAACTTCCCGTAGGTCACTGAGCCGACTGCATAGACGAGCATGTAGGCGGAGGACACCCAGCTGACCTGGGCGGCGCTCAGGTGAAATTCCGCCCGGATGCCGGGCAGCGCGATATTGAACATGGAAACGTTCATGACCGAAATAACCAGCGTGAACATGAGAATCTGGACCAGTTTGTTGCCTTGATGGACGGACTCGGCTGTAGATTTCATCGTTATTCCCTTCTTTCGGATAAGTGATTAGCTGAGAAGCCATTCGGCGGCGAACAAAATGTCTGTCAGCACTTACTGACATATAGTGCGGAAAAGCGCTGCAATATGCGCTTTTTTAAGCTCAAAGCTTTTTTGACTGCAAAAGGGCACTAATATTTCCAAGGTATCCGCCCGATTTGAAGAAATAGATGCACTTATTGGCGGTCGAGCAGCGGATTCAACGCCACGCCGGGATAAATAGATGCACTCTTGCGATCAAAGCTAAGGCGTTAACGCCCTGGCGAACAGCCGGACGCTTTCCTCAATAAAGGCGTCCATTTCGATATCCGTAAACGTTTGGACCGCATGGGTCGTATTGAGGAAGGCCCCGAGGTTCATCCACATAAAAGCGACCGCCGTCAGCGACGGGTCCTTCGTGACCAGCTTCCCTTGATCGGACATGTACTTGAAGTAATTCGTCAGAACCTCCCGAAACTGCCGGGGATGGCTTTCGGAATAATCCCGGAAGCCGGGCAAATGATCGCCGACCTGAATGCTGATAACAACCAGCTTGCGGTTGCGGTCCATAATTTTATGATAGGTCCGGCTGATCATAAGCAGGTCCTCGTGCAGATTTCCCGTGAGCTTTTCCTTAAATAGCTTCTGCATCTCGGCTGCGTACAAATACCGGTCATACGCCTTCTCCAGCAGGTTCTGTTTGCTGCCGAAATGACGGAAGAGCGTCTTCTCGCTCAGCCCGGCTTCAGCGGCGATTTCACGTGTGGACACCCCGTCATAGCCTCTGGCGGAGATGAGGTCGATCGCGGCCTGCATCAGCTTATCCTGGGTGCATAACTGGTTGTTTTCGTTCATGTGACTCTGCCCACTTTCCATGATCTGACTGTCAGTACTTACTGTCATCTTAATCTTCGGGTTTACTCTTGTCAAGGGCAAACGCCCGCTCTTTGCATAGGAAAAAGCAGCCCGGCTTCATAAAGCCAGGCCGCTTTTCGGCAGTGGAGCTGATGCTAGTCTAAGACAATATTCTCAATTTAGTTTGCATCTGCACAGATCAATGTCAGTTACGATGCACTGCTTAATGTCACCTACGCTGTACTGTCCAATGTCAGCCTACAATCGCGCTGCTGCTCGAACTGCCAATGCCTACCTGGACCTGACCCAGCCCGCCGAGCTGATAGCCGCGTCCGTAGACGCTGATGCTGACCGGAGTTTCGGTCTCATTGGTCACGGTCACATCCTGCTCGCCGACCGTCACTTGGAGACGCGCCCCACGGAACATTACTTTGAAGGAGAAGGCACTCCAATGTCCCGGATTGAACGGATTCAGGTGCAGCACTCCATCCTTGACGCGCAGCCCGCCGAACCCGTGCACGACGGACATCCAGGTGCCGGCCATGCTGGTGATGTGGCAGCCGTCCTCGGTGTCGTTGTTGTAATTGTCCAGATCTAGGCGCGATGTGCGCAAGTACATTTCGTACGCCTTCTCCCGGTAGCCCAGCTCGCAGGCGATGATCGAGTGAACGCAGGGGGAGAGGGAGGACTCGTGCACGGTCAGCGGTTCGTAAAAGTCGAAGTTCCGCTTTTTCGTATCGAGGTCATATCGGTCCCCCAGGAAAAACAGCCCCTGCAGCACGTCGGCCTGCTTGATGTACGCCGAGCGCAGGATCCGGTCCCAGGACCAGTTCTGGTTCAACGGCAGGTTCGACGGGGCCAGGTCCTTGACCGGCGTCAGATCCTTGTCGAGGAAGCCGTCCTGCTGAAGGAAAATGCCGCGCTCCGCATCGACCGGATAATACATTTTCGCAAGGATGTCGCCCCATTTGGCCGTTTCTTCGGGCGCCAGCGCCAGCTTGGCCACCAGCTCCTCGTAGTGTGCCGGGTCGCTTGCCTGAAGGTCGGACAGCACCTGCAGCGTGTATTCCATCGTCCAGCAGGCGATCCGGTTGGTGTACCAGTTGTTGTTGACGTTGTTTTCGTATTCATTGGGCCCGGTCACGCCCAGAATCATGTACTGGTCCTTGGCTGGGACGTAGTTTACCCGTTCTTCCCAGAAGCGGGAAATTTCAACGAGCACCTCCACGCCGTATTGGGCAAGGTAGCTGTCATCGCCGGTGTAGTTGACGTAGTTGTAAATGGCATAGGCGATCGCTCCGTTACGGTGGATTTCCTCAAACGTAATCTCCCACTCGTTATGGCACTCTTCGCCGTTCATCGTCACCATCGGGTAGAGTGCGCCTTTGGCAAAGCCGAGTTTACGGGCGTTCTCGCGCGCCTTCTCGAGGTGCTTATAGCGGTAGATCAGCAGGTTGCGGGCGATCGTGGCATCCGCCGTGCTCAGATAGAAGGGCAGGCAGTAGGCTTCGGTGTCCCAGTATGTGCTGCCGCCGTATTTTTCCCCGGTAAAGCCTTTGGGCCCGATGTTCAGCCGGTCGTCCTCGCCGGTGTACGTCTGGTTCAGCTGAAAAATGTTAAATCGGATCGCCTGCTGCGCCGCCACGTCCCCTTCGATCACGATGTCGCTCTCGCGCCACTTGGCCGCCCAAGCCTGCACCTGCTCCTCATAGAGCTGCCCGAAACCGGCAGCAGCAGCTTCCTGAAGCGCCGATCGTCCGGCGTCCAGCAGCTGGGCGTACCCGTAGTCGCGCGAGGTCACGTTCGCTACGTATTTGTAGATGACGGTCTCCTCATCCTGCTTGGCTTCCGCCTGTACGCGGTAGCCGGCATACTTCTCCTGCTCGATCTGCTCCGGTTCCAGCGCCAGCTTGGCGCCGTTCTGATAGATTTCAAACGTCATGACCGAGGTGACGTGAAAATCGAGCTTTTTGGTCCGGACCGTTAATGCGGCGTTGTCCGCGGTCACTTCCTTGTGCACTTCGACCCAGAATTTCTCGTCATAGTTCGAATCTTTGTTCTGCACATCGCCGTCCAAGTACGGCGTGACGGTCAGCGTTCCGCTAAAGTTCAGCGGCGTTACCGCATAGCGGATCGCTCCGATCTCATGCCGGGCCAGGCTGACGAAACGGACCGCCTCGACGCGAATCTCCTTCCCGTCCGGCAGGGCGGCGGTAAAGCTGCGCGACAGCGTACCTTCCTTCATATTCAGCACGCGTCTGAAAGACTTGACCTGACAGGCTGCGAGATCAAGCTCGGTGCCATTAACCGAGATGCCGATGCCGATCCAGTTGGTGCTGTTCAGCACCTTGGCAAAATACTCGGGGTATCCATTTTTCCACCAGCCCACCCGTGTTTTGTCGGGATAGTAGACACCGGCCATGTAGCTTCCCTGCAGAGACGGACCGCTGTAAGCCTCCTCAAAGTTGGCGCGCTGGCCCATATATCCGTTGCCGATGCTGAAGACACTCTCGGATATTTCCTGCTGCTGGGGATCGTACTGCTCCTCGATAATATTCCATGGGTCCAACGTTAGATATTGTTTCATAGTTAACTGGCTCCTTCGGGAAAAAGTGTTATTAACTCTTTGTTATGCGACGTATAATCATTGTGCTGCGCAGGACAGGGGAGTCCTGGTTTTCATCTCTGCCAGGACTCCCTGCTGCACGAACGCCGCCTGGTTCGGGGAACCTAGCGGTGAGAAACGAGCTCAAACAGGCGGACTGTCGTCATGTCCTGCAGCGAAGGTACCACGGCATCCGCCGCGCCCAGTACTTCCGGCGAGCCAATGCCGATGCTGCGCATCCCGGCCCGCTTGGCGGCTTCGATGCCGGCCTTGGCATCCTCGAACACGACGCATTCCTGCGGCTGTGCGCCAAGCTCCCGGGCACCCAGCAGGAAAACCTCCGGATCGGGTTTGGCGCTGGCCGTTTTGGTTCCGTCGATGATTGCGTCAAAATACGGAACAAGGCCGGTGTTGTTCAGGATGGTCATCGCATTTTTGCTGGCCGACCCCAGGGCAATGCGGATTCCGTTCTCCCGCAGCTCTCGCAGGAAGGCGAGCGCCCCTGGAAGGATCTCCTGTTCATCCATATGCGAAATATACTCGACATACCAGCGGTTCTTCTTGTCGGCCAGCGCGGATTTGGCCGCATCGTCCAGCTCAAGCCCGCCAACTTCAAGCAAAATGTCCAGCGACGCCATTCGGCTGACACCCTTGAGGCGCTCGTTATCCTCCGGCGTAAATACAAAGCCGAGCTCTTCGGCCAGGCGTTTCCATGCAAGATAGTGGTATTTGGCTGTGTCGACCAGAACCCCGTCCAGATCGAACAGGCAAGCTTTAATGGGAGCTGCAGCTGTCATTTGTCATTCCTCCTTATGTAGTTGTGCAAACGTTTGAACAAACAGGTGAAAAGAAATGAAGCACCAGGATGCTCCACATGGTTTTGATACGTTTACGATGGTTTAGGCGGCGTAAAAATGGACGACTCCCGAATCACCAGCCGGTGGGGAATAATGTGGCGCTTCTGGAACTGCCGGTCCCCGTCGTGCTGAATGGACTGAATCAGAGCCTGGGCTGCGGTGTAGCCCAAGTTATAGATGCCGATATCCATGCTGCTGATGGGCGGCGTGGACAGTTCGGCGATGGAAATGTTGTTGAAGCTGACGATGCACAGGTCGTCCGGAACACGGTAACCGAGCTCGTGAAGTCCACGCAGGACGCCAAGCGAGACGAGATCGTCCATGACCACGAGGGCAGTGGGACGCTCAGGCAGGTTCATGAAAAACGACATCGCCCGGTAGCCGCTCTCCTGGAGAAACTCACCTTCGACGATCCAGTCCTTTCGCATCTCCAGACCGGCCTCTTTCAGAGCGTTCGTGTAACCTTTCAGCCGGTCGCGCGAGACGATGTGATTCGGAGGCCCGCTGACAAAACCAATCCGCTGGTGGCCGAGGGATATCAGATGTTTGGTCGCATCGTAAGCGGCCTGAATGTTGTCATTGTCCACGGACAGAATGTCCGGGTACTTCTCGCTGCGTCCGATCAGCACGAACGGATGGCCGTTCTGCTGCAGAAAATCGACCACCGGATCCTCTTTGCGCGAATAGAGCAGGATCGCCCCGTCAACGCGCTTGCCGTTCAGCAGCCGGGAGACGGCCTCGACCTCCTCCTTCTCACTGCCTCCGGAACTGATCAGCACATCGTATCCCGAGCGGTTGGCCTGGGTGACGATACCGCGGATCAATTCCATGAAGAACAGATTCAGGAACAGCTCTTCGGCAGGCTTGGGCAAAATGACGCAAATGCTGCTCGTCGTCTTGGAAACCAGACTTTTGGCCGTCATGTTGGGGTGGTATCCGAGCTCCTCCATGACATCCCGTACCTTCTGCGACGTTTCACGGCTGATTCTGGAGTTATTCGACAGCACTCGGGAGACGGTGGAGGGGGAAACGCCCGCTCGTTTGGCGACATCTTTAATCGTTACAGACATTTGTTACCTCCTGTGGAACCGTTTGCACTATATCGTAAATGAGAAACGGCCGTCTCATAGACGCTGGCTATTTTACAATTGCTATCTTAGCCGAAAGCCCCAAGCTTGTAAATATCCAACCTGTGGCGGCGAAAGAAGCCGGTGGGATCTGGCTTGAGGCACTTTTTACAACCAGGAAAAGGCGGCGATATTATAAAAAACCATGATATAGATAGAATCGTCAAGAAAATGAAAGATAATACGGTGTGTATCTCTATATATTGCGGAAAATCGGATATAGATCCAGCTTTTCATAGAAATTAAGCCGTCGTATTCTCCATACAGACCGGTGTCGTCCGAAAGCTGCCCAGGGTCAGTCCAGTTCGCCAGCAATTGTATCCGCTTTCTATCTGGGTGATTGACGGGGCTGATCGGCAGTATTCTGCTCAAAGGATGCCGGATCAAGCAAAGGAGGATGTCATGAAAACAAACAAATGGGGCATGCCGGCAGGACAACAACTGCGGAGGCTGGCAGCGAGCGTAACGGCGGTATTCATGGCGGTTGCCCTGCTGTCGGGATGCAGCAGCGCGGGAAACCATGCTGCGAATGACAACGGGGCTCAAGGCCGGCCCAATGCAGGAGCTGGCAGCCAGACGGCAGAACAACAGGGGCAGCCGGGAACGGGAACCACAGCAGGGGAACAGCGTGGCGGAACTGCCGTCACGGCCGTCGACGAGCAGCCGTCGACCGTGTTCTATGAGGTGTTTGTCCGCTCATTCTATGATTCAAACGGGGACGGCATTGGCGATTTGAAGGGGCTGACACAGAAGTTGGATTACCTGAACGACGGCAATCCAGATACGACGGACGATCTCGGTGTCGGCGGCATCTGGCTGATGCCGATCCAACCGTCGCCCAGCTACCATGGGTATGACATTACCGACTACGAGGGCATTAATCCCGATTACGGGACGCTGGAAGATCTGAAGGAGCTGATCGCCGAGGCGCACAAGCGCGGGATCAAGGTTATCATGGATTTGGTGTTGAACCACACCAGCACGCAGCACCCCTGGTTTGTCAGCGCTTCAAAGGATCCGGGCAGCCAATATAGGGACTGGTACGTGTGGGCGGAAGACCAGAAGCTCAGTCCCACCGGGGTCAGTGCGGCCGGCAGCGGCAGTCCGTGGCATGCCTTGAACGGAAGCCACTATCTGGCCACGTTCTGGGAAGGAATGCCGGATCTGAATTATGACAACCCTGCGGTTCGGGCGGAAGCCGTCCGGATCGGGCAGTATTGGCTGAAGCTCGGCATAGATGGATTCCGGGTGGACGGCGCCAAACACATTTACGAGAACCTGCAGAGTGACCGGGGCCAGGCGGCCACGGTCAAAAACACGGCGTGGTGGCAGGAATTCCGGACCGGCATGAATCCGGTGAACAAGGATGCCTATATCGTGGGTGAAGTATGGGAGAATTCGGCCGCCGCCATCGCGCCGTATCTGGATCAGGCCTTTGATTCGGGGTTTAATTTCAGCCTGGCGGAGAGCATCCTGAGCGCGGTGAAGGACGAGAGGGACAACAACCTTTCCTTTACGCTGCAGCGGACACAGCAGTTCTACGGCAAACAATCGCAGGGGCGGTTCACCGACGCCATTTTTCTGTCGAATCACGACCAGGACCGCGTAATGAGCCAGCTGGACGGAAATCCGGACCATGCGCGGATGGCCGCGGCGCTGCTGCTGACGCTGCCGGGCAACCCGTTTATTTATTACGGCGAGGAAATCGGCATGCGCGGCGTGAAGCCCGACGAGCGGATCCGGGAACCGATGGTGTGGAGCGATCTGCCCCCACAGCCCGGCCAGACGTCGTGGGAACAGCCGCTTCTCACCGGAGAAGCAGCGAAAGGAATCAGCGTCCAGTCGGAAACGGCCGACCCGAACTCGCTGCTGTCGACCTATCGGGACCTGATCCGCTGGAGAGAGGACGTTCCCGCATTGCGGGATGGCGACATCCAGAGCTATGACTCCGGCAATCCGGCCGTGGTGTCCTTTTTGCGCCGTAGTGCACAACAAACTGTGCTAGTGTTGCACAACTTGTCTGGCAAGGAGCAGCAAGTTCAGCTCGAGGCAGGGCAGGGAGGAGGATTCGCAAAAGTGCTTAAAAACAGCAGTAAATCCACGGTTTTAGAGCAAAACTTGCTTAGCCTCCCTCCATATTCCAGTGTGGTTCTGGAATAAAATTGACGAAATTAAAAGAAATAATGCGATATAGAAAGAATTATAAAGAGAACTGCTGTTTATGTTTTATAAATGGGATAAAACACGTTGTGCAAACGTTTTTACAAAAATATAGACCTTGTGTATGATAAACGCATGTTTAAAGCGCTTACTTGGTAACTTCCGCAAAAGGAAATACCAACGATTCTTGAAAAAACTGCGGATTTATGCTGATCATGCCATGTGATTGCGTAGTCGGTCATTGTCCGGGAAGGGCTTCATAACATGCATCCAATCATGCCGTGCCGAGAAAGGCGCTTGCAAATGGGAAGTCAGGCATGTTTATGAAATCGTTTGCGCAAGTGCGCAGGTCCCTCAAGGAGAGTCGGCAGGGCATCAAGCGGCAGGCGTCAGGTATTCATTGGAATCGGCGAGGTATCAGACATGAATGGGAGTCAGCAAGAGCAGGTATTACAGGGAGTCAGCAAGGCAGTCGTGTTACGAAGTAAATGATCAGAGAGGGGTTCGTTTTGGAATGAAGATGAAAAAGGTTATGGCGCTGGTCGCAACGTTGACCATGGCATTCTCGATTACGGCGTGCGGCAGCTCCGGCAGCAAGGCGGAGGAGCAAACTCCATCGACTACAACAACTGAAACGGCGGCTACAGACGGCCAGTCGGATAACACAGCGGCTTCGGGCGACAGCCTCCAGCCGGAAGAAGGGGCTTCCCTCGTCGTATGGGAGTCCAAAGAGGAGCGCTCTTTTACCGACGAAATCGCCAAGCAGTTTACCGAAAAGTACAACGTACCGGTCAAGATTGAAGAGGTAGCGGCAACAGATCAGGTAACGAAGCTGTCCCAAGACGGTCCGTCGGGGCTTGCAGCCGACATCGTGATGTTCCCTCACGATAACCTGGGCAGAGCCGCGGCAGCGGGGCTGCTGCTCGCCAACGATGCGTTCAAGGACGAAACGGTGAAAAACAACACGGAAGCCTCGATTCAAGGCGTAACCTATGACGGCGTGCTGTACGGGTACCCGAGAGCGGCCGAAACGTACGCCCTGTATTACAATAAGAGCCTTGTGAAGGAAGCGCCAAAGACGTTCGATGACGTCATTGCGTTCGGCAAAACCTTCACCGACAAAGCCAAAAAGAAATACGGAATCATGTGGGAAACAGGCAACATGTACTTCAACTATCCGTTTATCGCAACGACCGGCGGATACATTTTCGGTAAAGACGGTACGGATAAAGACGATATCGGCCTCAACAGCGAAGGCGCGGTCGAAGGCCTGAAAACCTATGTACAGCTGAAGGAAATCCTTCCGGTGAAGAGCGGCGACATTTCGCCGGACATCAAGCGCAGCTTGTTCAACGCGGGTGACGTGGCGATGGACATTAACGGTCCGTGGGAGCTTGCCGGCTACAAGCAGGCGCTGGGCGATAACCTTGGCGTCGCTCCGATCCCTACGATCGGCGGCAAAGCGGCAATCTCGTTCTCCGGCATCAAAGCCTGGTACGTCAACTCCTTTACGCAGTATCCGAATGCAGCCCAACTGTTCGCGAACTTCGCCTCCAGCAAGGATGCTCAACTGCTGCTGAACACGAAGGTTGGTTCCATCCCGACGAACAAAGAGGCGCTGGAATCCGATCAAATCAAAAACGATCCGTACATTTCGGCTTTTGCAGAGCAGACGAAAAACTCCCAGCCGATGCCTTCCATCCCGGAAATGGGCAACGTATGGAGTCCGGTGAATGCGGCGCTGCCTGAAATTTGGGACAACAACGCGGATCCGAAGGCGGCGATGGATAAAGCGGCACAGCAAATCAAAGATCTGAACAACGGTGCAACCAAGTAAGGCATCGACGCACCGCTGTCAGGTAAGGAAAAAGTTATGAATGGAAGTATGACCCGCCGCCATCAACCGCGGCGGGTCATTCCCTGACATACCGGTACCGCTGAAAAGCGCGCACGCTTCGGCTGCCGGTATCGCCAAGGAACAGGGCCGGGAAAGCGCGGCCTGTCTTCTTGGAAGCAGTACCCTCCGGGGGTGCTTCCGTTGACCCGGGGAGAGGAGAAGAGGATACGATGAACAGGCTCCGCGGCAAAGCCGCTTTACTGTCGATTATCAGCATGGGATTGGGACAAATCTATAACCGCCAATGGATCAAAGGCATCTTGTTCCTGCTGATCGAGGCTTTTGGCATTTACTACTTCATCAACAATTTGGGAAGAGCGCTTTGGGGGATTACGTCGCTCGGGGATACGCCGCGTCTGCTCGTGAAAGGCAAGTGGATCGATGGCGACCACTCCATCTTTATCATGATTCAAAGCTTGATCACGCTGCTGTTTCTGCTGATCTTTATCGTCGTATATGTCATGAACGTCAGAGACGCGTACCATACGGCGATCAAACGGGAAAACGGGCAAGTCCCGAACAGTTTCGCCAAATCCATTAAATTTGTGATGGATTATAAATTCGCCCAAGCCTTTTTGACGCTGCCGGCGCTCGGCATCTTGTTCTTTACGATCATGCCGATCCTGTTTATGATCATGCTGGCTTTTACGAACTATTCCGCACCGAACCATATCCCTCCGGCGAAGCTGGTGGACTGGGTCGGATTCCAGACCTTCAAAGATCTGGTGTCGCTGAAAACCTGGAGCCATACGTTTTTCGGCGTATTAACTTGGACCATTATCTGGGCGGTTCTGTCCACGGCGACCACGTATTTGGGCGGCCTGCTCGTTGCGCTTTTAATCAACCAGCAGGGCATCAAATTCAAGGGCATGTGGCGGACGATCCTGGTTATCCCTTATGCCATTCCGCAGCTGATTTCGCTGCTCGTCATGAGGAATATGTTTAACGGCCAGTTCGGGCCGATCAACCAGTACCTCGGCTACTTCGGGCTCGGCGGTCTTCCTTGGCTGACCGATCCGTTCTGGGCCAAGGTGACGGTTATTCTCGTCAACATGTGGGTGGGCATTCCGGTCTCGATGATTCTGATCATGGGCGTGCTTACGACCATTCCGAAGGACATGTACGAAGCGGCTGAAGTCGACGGGGCAAGCGCGTATCAGAAGTTTCGCATCGTTACGCTGCCGATGATCCTCTTCTCGACGGCACCGACACTGATCATGCAGTTTGCCGGAAACATCAACAACTTCAACATGATTTTCCTGCTGACAAACGGGAACCCGGTGGTCGGAGACTACCAGTATGCGGGAGCGACGGACCTTCTCGTGACCTGGCTGTACAAACTGACGCTGGATCAGAACAAATACAATATGGCGTCGGCCGTCGGCATCATTATCTTCCTGATTATCGCCATATTCTCCATCTACAATTACCGGCGGACCAAATCATTTAAAGAGGAGGATATGATCCAATGAGCGGACGTCAAGGCAGAAAAGCAGTTCGGCTGACGGTCAGCTACATCATTCTCATCATCATGGCCATCGGCTCGATCTATCCGGCCCTCTGGGTCATTCTCGGCTCCTTCCGCCCGGGAAAATCGCTCTACAGCAAGACGCTCCTTCCGGAAGCGTTCACGCTGGACCATTATCGGGAGCTGTTTACGTCCAGCAGCATTTTGTTTGGCCAGTGGTACATGAACACCCTGAAAATCGCCGTGTGCTCGATGATCATCGGCGTCTTCCTGACCCTGCTCACGAGCTATGCGGTATCGCGTTTCCGCTTCAAGTGGCGCAAGACGGCTTTGTCGACCGTGCTCATCCTCGGCATGTTCCCGGGATTCATGAGCATGATCGCGATTTACCTGCTGCTGAAGGAGTGGCATTTGCTGGATACGCATCTTGCGCTAATTATCGTGTATGCGGCGGGAGCCCCGCTAGGCGGCACCTTTATCGCCAAGGGCTTTCTTGACACGATCCCGCGGACGCTGGACGAGGCGGCAAAGATCGACGGAGCGAGCAACTGGACGATTTTCAGCCGCATTATTCTGCCGCTGTCCCGGCCGATGCTGACCTATATGGCGCTGACGCAGTTTGTCGGCCCATGGGTGGACTACATCTTTGCCCGCCTCGTGCTGCGGACGAAAGAAAATTGGACGCTGGCGGTTGGATTGTTCGACATGGTCAGCACAAATCAGAATACGAACTTTACCACCTTCGCCGCAGGGGCGGTTCTGATCGCGGTGCCGATCACGATCCTCTTTATTTTCCTGCAGCGCCTGCTGGTAGACGGTTTAACATCGGGAGCGAGCAAAGGGTAAGCAGGGTGTGGAGGCTTCTCCCCCACGGGCGATCTGCCTGACGGGTTGGTTTTTTGGAACAAAAGAAAAACAGAAAGGCACAGCTTTCGCATCATGCATGCAGGCTGTGCCTTTTTATTTGGAGGCTGGCTGTAGCTCCAGAGTGCACCGGGTCCAATTCACGTACAATCAGGAAAGGTTTCCCTTGGATAAAAAGTACCGGATGGGGAGGGATTCGCATTCATATGAAGTATATGTTATAGAGGTGAAAAGAAATAGATCGAAGGGAGTTTACCTATATGAATCAATCATGTTTCGAAGACCGGATTTACTGTATGGGATGCGGCAAGCTCGTGAAGGAGCACCGGGCCAGACAGGTGCTGAAGACCGGATACTATATGCACACCCACCGGCTGGCGGCGGGATGCGATGAGTGCGGAGCGCATTACGTGGATTTGCTGCCGGATGAGACGGGCTCCAGAGCGGCAAGCTACCACCCTTTTTGAAAGCGTATTCAAATAAAAAGGGTTTGTGTCGATTTAACCGGGAATATGTCGTAAAAAAATTCGCTAAAACATAAAATTCCATCTTTCGTTTTTATCGACAACGTCGTATGTTTATAGTAAGTAGAAAATTCCAATTTATAAAATATATTAGGGAAGCGAAATGCACCGGGGAAGTCCCTCGGCGTATGGATGCTGGCCGCCGCCTGTGAACCGTGAGAATAACGGAAGAAAAGTCAAACATAGGAATGGTACGGTAGTAGGAGGAAGTTAGGTGGAAGCTCTCGGCTTCATGTTTTTTTCAACGCTGGAGACATTTGCGATCTATTCGCTGACGATGTCGCTGTTTAGGTTCAAAACCTCGGATTACTTGTGGCAGGCTCTGTGTGTCACGCTGCTGGCGAATGTGCAGAGCTATGTGATGAGGGACGAGCTGTCGCTGTCGTTTTCAGCACCGTTAATCACGATTCTGATTTACATTCTGCTGTATACGACCGTGATGAAGATCCCTCTGGCCTGGTCGGCCATCTGCACAATTCTGGGTTATGCGCTGTATGCGCTCATCCAGACCGTCTATGTGCTCTGGTTGTTCGGATCGGTTCAGGAAGCCAGCGCCACGGACGTTAACTCTTACAGCTTGCAGGTCGTCTCGGCGTTAACGGGACTTGGGGTATCGTGGCTCATGTACAAGTTTGGGATCGGGTTCGCCTTTGACTTTGAGAGGCTGCGCTTCAAGAAAGAGCACATCGTGCTGGTGCTGCTGATTATGGTCACGCTCGTCTCGGTGGAATTTATTTTCTATTACAACAAGGTATGGATCAACGTTCTGTTTTTCGCCTGCACGTTCGGCCTCTTTTTGTATTACACCATCCGCAAGGAGGAGGAGGATATCCATGCTGATTGAAACGGCCGCCGTACGAATCGCTGAAGGGATCAAGCGGCAGGTTCCGGATCATAAATCCTCGGTGAACATCCTCAAACATGCGATTGCCGTCATTCTGAACGTGGTGTTGATCATCGCCCTCACGCTGGTGATCGCGTTCTTCACAGGGTATATGGACCGCGCGGCGACAGCGCTGATCGGATTTGCGCTGCTGCGCCAATTCACGGGCGGTATTCATCTGAAAACCGGGGAATGGTGCGTGCTTGTCACCACCGCCTTGTTCACCCTGGTGTCGTTCATCGAGCTGTCCGCCTTCTATGTTCAAGTACTGAACGTTCTCAGCATGGTGCTTGTGGCTGTATTTGCTCCGTGCAAAATCGAAAAGCAATCCAGAATACCTCGCAGGCATTACTCCAAACTGCGGGTGATCGGAGTCCTCATTGTACTGGCCAACGTCCTGATCCAGTCGCAGACGCTTGCCGTCGTCTTCTTCGTCCAAGCCCTCAGCCTGATCCACCGAAAGGAGGTGAAACGCCATGTCACTGATCAGCAAAGTTAAGCACAGCACATTCACAGCCATTGCTTCGGCATTAACGCTGGTAGCTGTGTATCTCGTAAGTGTTGCCAGTCCTGTGTATATTTACAGCGGTGAGACGCCAGAGGAACTGCTGAAGTGAAATGGAGGAGCTGATTCAGATGCAATATCTTACGGTTTCACGAGATATTGAAGGGGAATCAGGCATCGTCAATCTTCGGGTACACGATATTTTGTTCATGGAATTCAGCATTCCGGCAGACCGGGTTGTCGTTCATACGATGGAAGAGCAGTTTTATATGAACGGCACGCTTAAATACTGGTCCGGCATGCTGAGCGCGAGCGGGTATACGTTTCGCAACGTAGACCGGAACCTCGTCAACGTGGACAGAATTATGCTGATCGACAGCGTGTACAAGAAGGCGTATTTTGAGCCGGAAATCCATAAAGGCTCCAAATGCTGCACCATGGCGTTTAAAAGGTACAACAAGATTAAAGAGGAGCTATTAGCCTATAACCCGGGAATATTGATCGTCTGAAAGGAGCTGCGCTAAGCAGCTCTTTTTTTGCTTCTTCAACGCTTCTCAATAGGCGCAGAGCTGCTGGCGAGGAAGAAATTACGCTTGACCCCAAAGGCTTCATATACTATAGTAAACCCATCGGAATTAAATTAACTGACTCGTCAGTCAAGTGATGAAAGGGGTCCTGATTCTGCCATCGCAAACTAATGAAGAACCGCAGCGCGAGCAGGAGCTGAGGCAGGCCGCCCTCGAGCTGTTTGCACGCAAAGGTTACCATAATACAAAGATATCGGAAGTGGTGAAGGCGGCCGGCGTCTCGCAGGGGACGTTCTACTGGTATTTTGACGGGAAAGAGCAGATGGCCATCCGTTTGGTGGAGAACGGTCGGGACAGGCTGGTCGAGGTCATTGAACAGGGATACCGCAAGCATGCGGGATCTGTAGACGACATGGTGAATTCCTCAGCCAACCTGCTGACCAACCTGTTCGAGTTTGCCAATGAAAACCGGAATTTGATGGCCTTTCTGCTGATCAAGGGGCAGGGCGCCGATCCCAAGGTCCGTTCGGCGGTATCGGAAGTGTGGATCGCCTTTGAAGAGGCCTTTAAGAAAAATGTGCTTCGCGCTATTGAGTTGGGTATGCTGCCGCAGTTTACGGACGTTTCGCTGCGCGTGAACATTCTCGTGTCGCTCATCACAGGCGTTTTGACCAAATGGTTGTTCGGTCCGCTGCATGACGTGGACTACGAGCCGGTGTACACCGCCGCGCAGATTGCCGAAGAAACGGCCCGGTTCGAGTTCCGCGGGCTGCTCGGTTAAATATTAGAACCTATTCTAAGGGGGATTATAGAAATGAAGTTTAGAGTCAAATCACTATTTATGTCGCTGTCGCTGATCGCCGTTATCGCTTTGGTACTGGCCGGCTGCGGCAAAGATTCGGCGTCATCGGGCAGCAATGCTTCCGGTGGAAGCGGCAATCAGGCGTCTTCGTCGGCTGGCAATCTGCTTGAGCAGGTCAAGAAGAACGGAAAAATCAAGGTAGGTTTGATGGGTACGTATGCCCCGTATAACTTCTTGAACGACAAGAAGGAAGTAGACGGATACGACGCCGACATCGCCAAAGCGATCGCCAAGAAGCTCGGGGTTGAGGCTGAGTTCATTACCGGCGAATTTTCGGGCCTGATCGAGGGTCTGCAGCAGGGTAAATACGACGTGCTGATCAGCCAGGTGACGATCACGGATGACCGGAAGAAAACGATGGACTTCTCGGAGCCTTACATCAAGAACTCTGTGAATGTGGTCGTGAAGAGTGACAACGATACGATCAAGTCGATCGACGATTTTAAAGGCAAGAAGATCGGTGTCGGACTTGGCACCAATGACGAGAAATACCTGCGCGACGAAGCGATGCCGAAAGTCGGCAAGTTCGAAATCGCGACATACAACGACGTCATTTCGTCTCTGATGGATTTGAACACAGGCCGGATTGACGCAACGATCAACAACATGTTCGCCCTGAAGCCTCTTATCGACCAGAACCATCTGAAGATTAAAGCGGTCGGCGATTCCATCAAGGACGATTATGCCGGTGTCGCGATGCGCAAGAACAATCCGGAACTGCTGGATGCAATCAACAAAGCGCTGGACGAAATGAAGACCGACGGAACGCTGAAGGAAATCCACCAAAAATGGTTTGGCGTCGATCCAAGCTTCTAAGTTATGAGTCTTACAGCTGTGGGAGGCCGTTTTAAATGAAATTGGTAATGGATAATTTGGGTTTTCTGTTTACGGGAGCCTACTACACCCTGCTCATCACGATCGTCTCCATGTTTTTTGGGTTGTTTATCGGACTGTTCACAGCCATCGCCCGGTTAAAAGGAAACCGGCTGATCGCCGGCATCGCCAGGGTATATGTGTCCATCATCCGCGGAACCCCGATTATCGTGCAAATCTTCATCATTTACTACGGCTTGCCCGATTACGGGATTGCACTGCAGCCGATGACGGCCGCCTATATTTCGCTTAGCATTAATATTGGTGCGTATTTGTCTGAGACTATCCGCGGGGCGATCTTGTCCGTGGATAAAGGGCAGACCGAAGCGGCGCTGTCTCTGGGGCTGACGCCATGGCAGACGTTGCGCAAGGTCGTTCTGCCCCAGGCGGCCCGGACGGCGATTCCGCCGATGGGCAATACGTTCATCGGGATGCTTAAGGAAACATCGCTGGTGTCCATCGTTACGGTGACGGAGCTGCTGCGTTCGGCGCAGCTGCTGATCGCCCAGTATTACGTGGCGATGCCGTTCTACCTTGCTATCGCCGTCATGTACTGGGTGATGAGCACAGGCTTTTCGGCGATTTTGAACGTCATTGAGCGGAAGCTGTCCAAGGCTTATTAAGGAGGGAGAAGGCATGATCGAAGTCAGCCATTT
The DNA here is from genome assembly GCF_002224835.1 of Paenibacillus sp. SSG-1. Taxonomy (NCBI): domain Bacteria; kingdom Bacillati; phylum Bacillota; class Bacilli; order Caryophanales; family Paenibacillaceae; genus Paenibacillus; species Paenibacillus sp. SSG-1. The sequence continues at coordinate 5,857,227 of NZ_MBRK01000001.1, read as the reverse complement.
AAGCAAAAGCTTCGGATCGTTATCGGTTCTGAAGGATGTGAGCCTGAACATTCGGCAGGGCGAAATCGTGGTGCTCCTGGGACCCAGCGGCTCGGGCAAAAGTACCTTGCTCCGGTGCCTGAACGGCCTGGAGCAGGCTGATGCCGGCTCGGTCCGCATCGACAGCGTCCACATCGAAGCTGCGATGCGCGCCAAAGAGCGAAAAAAGGCGGTCCACGAGCTGCGCAGCCTGACGGGCATGGTGTTTCAGTCGTTCAATCTGTTCCCTCATCTCACCGTCCTGGACAATGTGATCATGGCCCCGATGACGGTGAAAAATATGCCAAAGGAGCAGGCGGTTGAAATTGCCGAAAAGCTGCTTGGCAAAGTCGGTCTAGCAGAGAAGAGGGACGAGTATCCTTCGCGGCTGTCCGGTGGGCAGCAGCAGCGGGTGGCGATCGCCCGCGCTTTGGCGATGGAGCCGAAGATCATGCTGTTCGACGAGCCGACATCGGCGCTGGATCCGGAGCTGACCGGCGAGGTGCTGCAGGTGATGCGGCAGCTGGCGGAGGAAGGAATGACGATGGTCGTCGTTACGCATGAGATGAAATTCGCGCAGGAAGTGGCGAATCGGATCGTCTTTATGAGCGAAGGCATCATTCAGGAAGAAGGGGCGCCGGAGCATTTCTTTGCCGGACCGAAGACGGAACGGGCGCGCAAGTTCCTTCGCCAGATGGCGCAGGAGCCGGTCTAAGGCTGGAATATAAACGATGATACACGGACTTAAGAACGGAAATACGGAGACAGGACAGCCTGATCCGAAGGAGTTGAAGCGCAGCATGAATGATCATCAGCAGCATCTGGACATGATTTCGGAGCGGGTACGGCGGATCATGGACAGTGAAAATATCGACGCGCTGGTCGCGACCAGCAGCGAAAATTTTTATTATCTCTCAGGGCATCAGAGTGCCTTTATGTATACCCTGCGCATGAGTGAGGTTGGGCTGGCGGTTCATTTCCGCGATCCCGGGCGGAAGGCAGTCGTCATCATGAACGATTTCGAAGCCGCCGGGTTTGCCGGGGATTCCGAGCGGTATGAGGTTCGCACCTACCCTACTTGGGTAGATGTGGATGATCCGCTTCATTTGAAAGGCGGCAGCTATCAAGGGAAGCGGCCGGTGTCCCCGCAGGCGGAGGAGATGTTCGGCGTCCTTCAGCAGGTGCTGGAGGAGTACGGCATCTCCCGGGGGCGAATTGCGGCCGAGCTGGATTTGATGCGGCATTCTTCCGTGATGGCGCTGCGCAAGGCGTGCCCGGACATTTCCGAGCTGGCCGAGGCGGGGCCGATCTTCACGCGGCTGCGGGCGATCAAGACGCCGTGGGAAATTCAGCAGCTGCGCCGGGCATGCGCTTATGCGGAAGCAGGCGTCGAGTATGCGGTCCGCGAAATCGAGCCGGGCGTTTCTGCCGCAGGGATCGTGGATGCGTTCCGGAGATCGCTGATGCGGAATCCGGACGGGTCGACGCCGCGGTTCCATATGATTTCGGTCGGGGACCACTTTGCCCCTGTACAAGTGTTTGATACCCGGCCAAGCCAGCCGGGGGACGTGATCAAGTTTGACGTAGGCGTCGAGGTGGCCGGCTACGGCTCGGACATCGCCCGCACCTTCGTGCTGGGCGAGCCTGCGGATGTCACGAAGCGGATCTATGAGGCGCTCCGGCGCGGGCATGACCGCCTGCTGCAGACGATCGAGCCCGGGATGCCAATGAAAGTGGCATTCCAAGAGGGGATGAGCGTCATCCGTGCGGCGGGGCTGGGCCAGTACAACCGGGGCCATCTGGGGCATAGCGCAGGGCTGAGCCTTGCCGCGGAGGAAGGGCCGTTCATCAGCCCGTCCGAGACGGCGGTTTTTGAGCCGAACATGGTCGTCTGCATCGAGACGCCTTACTACGGCTACGGGATTGGAGCCATCATGATTGAGGATATGCTTCTGATTACGGAGAACGGCGTGGAGCGGCTGAACCGTTTAAGCACGGATTTGGTATCTTTGTAATTAAGCGTAATGGAAGTAAAGTTTTGTCTAATTAGGGATTAATTTGACGAATTGATATTTTTATGGAAAACATTCATCCCGATGAAAGTGCGTTTACAAACCGGCTGACTTGGTTTTAAATAGGGTAAGCCCATTTTCCTCGCAAAATCGGTTACTCATCATTAAGGGTTCCTTTCCTCCTGGAAGATCTCCAGGATTCTTAGGGAACCTTGGAAGATCGGGGGGATTGAAATGCAAATCTTGTCTGATGAACAGCTGCTGGAATGCGTGATGCTGGCCAAGCAGTTGGAACTGGACCCTGAATTTCTGGCCCTGCTGATGTCGGAGCTGCAGCGCCGGGGAATCGAGCTGCAGGATGAGGACGGTGTTCTCCTCCAGGAGGATTATCAGGTATCCGGAAACCGCGAGCTCGATGCAGCCGAAATGTACTTTGCATGATCGGGAGAGTCGTCATGAGACCCATGAGAGTGCCGGTGCAGCACTTGCTTCGGGCTCACCGGTTGAGCACCTGACTGAAGAGAATCAAGGCCTCAGCGATGCTGGACCATTCCATATTCGGTAACAAGATTTTCGCTGCAAGCGGTCTGCTTTCAGTGAATGTATGCAATTGGATCGTTTGAGACAAGGAGCTGCGCCCTTTGGGGCTGCAGCTCCTTTTTTATGGCATTCCAGTCTGGAATTCGGCCCGGCAGTCCGGACATGGTACAATACCAAAGGAGTGAGAAGATACCTTTACTTTTCCAAAGGAGATTTTTCGTCATGTTTAAAATTTTCATTGTCGAAGATGACAAGAAGCTTGTCAGCCTGCTGGAGGAGCATTTGCATAAATTCGAATATGACACGCGTTCCGTGACGGATTTCGCTGCGGTTCTGAGCGACTTCCGGAGCTACGATCCTCACCTGGTGCTGCTCGACATCAATTTGCCGAAATACGACGGATACTATTGGTGCCGGCAAATTCGCGGCCTGTCGACATGCCCGATTATTTTCATATCGGCCCGGGAGGGCAAGATGGACCAGGTGATGGCGCTGGAAAACGGGGCGGACGATTATTTGACCAAGCCGTTCGATTATGAAATCGCCGTGGCCAAAATCAGCAGCCAGCTTCGCCGGGCGTACGGTTCGTATGCCGCATCCCAGCAGACGCGGTCCGTCACGGTCTCAGGGCTTACGCTGGACGTGGACCGGCTCTCTCTGACCTTAAACGGGCAAAAGGTGGAGCTCAGCCATACCGAAGCCAAAATATTAGAGGAACTGCTCACCCGCCAGGAGCAGGTCGTCAGCCGCGACCGGCTGCTGGACCGGATCTGGGACGACCAGTCGTTCGTGGATGACAACACCCTGAACGTCTACGTCACCCGCGTCCGCAAAAAACTGTCGGGGCTCGGCGTGCAGGATGCCGTCCAGACCGTCAGGGGCCAAGGTTACCGGCTGCTTCCAAACTGGGAGGACGAAGCATGAAGCTGTATCTGAGAGACCAAGCCCCGCTTATCGCCCTTTATATTCTGCAATTATTTCTCATCACGCTGGTGTACCGGCTGGACGGGTACCGGAACGCCGAGGTCAGCCTATATGCGGCGCTGCTCAGCAGCTTCCTGTTCGCCGGGTACCTCCTGATCCGGTACTGGCGCAACCGGACCTTCTATGCGCGGCTGTCCGCGCCGTCCCCGACGACGGAGGAGCTGTTGAACAACAAGCAGCAGACTCCCTTGTCCCTGAGCCTGCACCGTCTGATCAAGGGGCAGTACCGCCGCTATCAAACCGAGCTGCAGCAGTATAAGCACAAGCTCGATTCCCATATTCAATTCATCAACCAGTGGGTACATCAGATGAAGACGCCTGTGTCGGTCATCCATCTGATCATTCAGCATCAGGACAAGCCGGAGTTCACCGCGATCGGCGATGAGCTCGACCGGCTTCGGAAGGGGCTGGACATGGTGCTGTACACCGCCCGGCTCGACACGTTCGAAAAGGATTTTTTTGTGGAGGAGTTGGATCTGGAGCGGGTAGTGCGTTCGGTGACGTCCTCACAGCGCCGGCTGTTTATAAGGAGCCGTATCTTTCCTGTCATCGAGTTCGAACGGACGCTTCGGATTACTTCAGACGAGAAGTGGCTGTCCTTTGTCATGACCCAGCTGGTCACGAACGCGGTCCGGTATTCCGCAGGGGAGGAGCACCGGCAAATCCGGTTCCGCGGATACCAGAGCGGCAGCGAGGCGGTTCTGGACATCCAGGACGAGGGCATCGGCATTCCGCAGGGGGATCTGCCGCGCGTGTTCGACCCGTATTTTACCGGTGAGAACGGCCGGTTGTACCAGGAATCGACCGGGATGGGACTGTACCTGGTCAAGCAGATTTGCAGCCGCATGGGACACGGCGTCGAGATCGAATCGGAGGAAGGACGGGGAACGACCGTCCGGATCAGGTTCAAGCTTACAAATGTGTAAGCTAGTGTAATGTTGCGCGATGGCAGGCTGAAGCAGGCACTGCCTATAATAAGCCTATGACAGAAATCAAAGCGGAGGAGCCTGGAGCACGTGACGATTCTGGAAGTGAAGCATTTGTCGAAAATCTATGAAGGCCGCGTACCGCTGCAGGCGCTCGACCATATCCAGTTCGCGGTGACCGAAGGCGAATTCGTGGGTGTGATGGGCCCCTCGGGGAGCGGCAAGACCACGCTGCTCAACGTGATTGCGACCATCGACGAGCCGACGGCCGGCGAAGTCTGGATTAATGGGACCAACCCGCATCAGTTGAGCCGCAAACAGACCGCGCTGTTCCGCAGGCGCGAGCTGGGCTTCGTGTTCCAGCACTTCAACCTGCTCGATACGTTGAGCGTCGGGGAGAACATCGTGCTGTCCCTGTCGCTGGACGGGGTGCCCGTACGGGAGATGGAGCGCAGGCTGGAGGAAGTGGCGGAGAAGCTCGGCATTCGCGGGATTCTGGACAAGCGCACCTACGAGATTTCGGGGGGACAGATGCAGCGGACGGCCATCGCACGTGCGCTGATCCACCGGCCTTCGCTGATTCTGGCGGATGAGCCGACGGGCAATCTCGACTCCAAGGCGTCCAAGGACGTCATGGAGACGCTGGATCAGATGAACCGGCAGGAGCAGGCGACGGTGCTGATGGTGACCCATGATCCGGTCGCGGCGAGCTTCTGCCACCGGGTCATTTTTATCAAGGACGGCAAATTCTATAACGAAATCTATCAGGGCAGCAACCGGCAGGCGTTTTTCCAGAAAATCATCGACATGCTGTCGCTGCTGGGGGGAGACAGCCGTGTCCTTTCTACAGTTCGTTTATAGAAACGTCGCCCGCAGCAAGCGGACCTATGCGGCTTATTTCCTCAGCAGCGCCTTCTCGGTCATGATCTTCTTCATCTGCGCCCTGTTCCTGTTCAGCCCCTATATCCGCGGGCAGCTGATCTATCCGATCGTAATGCAGACGATGATCACCGCCGAATGCATCATGTATCTGTTCTCCTTTTTCTTCGTGCTGTATTCGGTAGGCTCCTTTCTGACCTCGCGGAAGCGGGAGATCGGAATCCTGCTGATGCACGGGATGACCAAGGGACAGTTGAACCGGATGGTCCTGATGGAGAACATGCTGATCGGCCTCGGGGCTATCCTGACCGGTATGGCCGCCGGCCTAATCACCGGCAAGCTCTTTTTGATGATCGGTTCCCGTGCCTTTGGCATGGCCCCGATTCCGTTTTACTTGCCTTGGCAGGCGCTGGCGATGACAGCGGGCGCATTCGTACTGCTGTTCCTGCTGATTTCGGTCTGCACCTCCGTCATGCTCCGGAACCGGACGCTCATCGAGCTGTTTCAGTCCGGACAAAGGCCGAAGACGCCGCCGCGGACGTCCGGCATCCAGTCGCTGCTGGCGGCCGTGCTGCTGCTCGCATCCTATGCATTGGCCGCGACGACCACGGTGAATACGATCTACATCCGCATGCTACCGGTCGTCATCATGACCATCGCCGGCACGTATTTCCTGTACACCCAGCTTGGCGTATGGGTCGTCCGGCTGCTGCAGAAGCGGAGGCTCTTTTTCTGGAAAAAGACGAATATCGTGACGGTCTCCAATCTGGCGTACCGGCTCAAAGACAACGCGAACATGCTTTTCATGGTGACGATCATTTCGACGGTCTCGTTCTGTGCTGTCGGCGTGTTTGCTTCCATTAATACGCTCTCCGGCCAGTTTCGGGAGGACTACCCGGCAGCGGTCAGCTATCTGTCCAAGGGAGGAAATTCTCTCGAAGCGCAGCATGTGCAGCAGCTTGAGGACGAACTTCGCGCGAAGGGGCTCAGTCCAGCGATCGTCAGCTTTCCGGTCAAAAACATCCAGGTCGGCCTGCCAGCCGGTGAAGGGGACCGCGCGCTGCTTCCGGTCATCTCTTATTCCAGCTACAAGCAGGCGGTGGAAGCCGCCGGGAACAGCGACCTGGAGAAGCCGCTGGAGGGCATTGACGCCTTGGTGATGATCAGTTCCGAGCGCGACCGTACCTACACCCGGATCCGGGAGATGGAGGTCTATACGCTGGCGGAAGAGAGGCTGCAAATCCGGGAGATCGGGTACACGTCGCGGGTACCCGTGCCTGAGCATGTCCTGCGGGAGATGAAATGGAAGCGGGAGGGCGATTTCAGCGGCCTCGTCGTCAGCGACCGCCTGTTTGACCGTCTGACGTCTCCCGTGTCAGTGGACCGGTATACCGGATTCTACGTGGACGATTTCGAGCGTACGCTGGGCCTTGGAGAGCGGCTCGCGCCGCGCGGCGAAGTCCGGTATGACGCCGGACAGCCGTACGCGATGACGGTGAGCGGCACGCTGTATGTGACGCAAATGACGTCTTACCGGGCGATGCTGTTTGCAGCGCTGCTGGTGGGGACGGTGTTTTTTATCGCAGCGGGCAGCTTCTTGTATTTCCGCCTCTATGCGGACCTGGACTACGACCGGCGCCAATACGACACGATCGCCAAGATGGGACTGACGGACCGGGAGCTGAACCGGATCGTGACCGGACAGCTCGCGATGCTCTTTTTCGTGCCGATATTACTAGCCGCTCTCCACAGTATTTTCGCTTTCATGGCGCTGCAGAGCTTCTATTATCTCTCCATCGCATGGGAAATGGGCGCGGTGCTGGCGTGCTTCGTTACGGCCCAGGTGGCGTATTTTTTCTTCATCCGTTACAACTATTTGCGGAACGTAAGAAAGACCCTGATTTAACGCAGGGCTTCACTATAAACCGTATGGGAGGGAATTCCATGGAGCAGTGGATTACCAGCGTCGTGGAACAGTTCGGTTATGTCGGTATTGCGCTCATTATTGCCCTTGAAAATATATTTCCCCCGATTCCGTCGGAGCTGATCCTTACGTTCGGGGGCTTTATGACAACGAAATCGCATCTGGCCATCCCGGGCGTCATCGCGGCGGCTACAGTCGGCTCCGTGATCGGAGCGGTCATTCTGTACGGCATCGGCCTGCTGCTGGATGTGAACCGCCTGGAGCGGATCGTGGCCAAATGGGGCCGCATCCTGCGGGTCAAATCCTCTGATATCGCCAAGTCGGAGAAGTGGTTCAGCCGTTACGGCTACTTTACGGTGTTCTTCTGCCGGATGATTCCGCTCGTGCGGTCCCTGATCTCGATTCCGGCCGGGATGGCCCGGATGAAGTTTGGTCTGTTTCTGCTCTTTACCACCGTCGGAACGCTGATCTGGAACACAGTACTCGTGTATTTGGGGGCGGCCCTGGGGGATTCCTGGGAGAGCATTCTGCACTATATGGACGTGTATTCACATGCCGCATACGCCGTGATCGGCCTGGTTATTGTATGCGTGCTGTTCCTGTACCTCCGCCGCGCGCGGGGAATGCGGGTTGAAAAGTAAACTGAAGGAGTTGTGAAACGTTTTGGATTTGATGGAAATCATTAAAGCGGTGATTCTCGGGATCGTCGAAGGATTGACGGAGTTCGCCCCGGTATCATCGACCGGGCATATGATTATCGTGGACGATATGTGGCTGAAGACCGGGGAGTTTCTGGCTTCACCCGTAGCTAATACCTTTAAAGTCGTTATTCAGCTGGGCTCAATCCTGGCGGTGGTCGTCGTGTTCTGGAGCCGGTTTCTCGACCTGCTTGGCCTGCGGAGAAGAGAGCCGGAGGCAGGGGGCAGCCGGGCGCAGGGACGCCTGAAGCTGACCCAGGTCATCGTCGGCCTGATTCCGGCCGGCGTGCTCGGCCTGCTGTTCGATGACTATATTGACGAGCATCTGTTTTCGACCCGGACGGTGCTGATCGGGCTGGTCATCGGGGCGCTCCTGATGATCGCGGCCGACGTATGGCGGCCGAAGCGTCCGAAAGCCGAGACGGTGGACCAGATTACATACGGGCAGGCCTTTGGCATCGGACTGGTTCAGTGCCTGTCCCTGTGGCCGGGCTTCTCCCGCTCCGGCTCTACCATCTCCGGCGGGGTTCTGATGGGCATGAGCTACCGGGCGGCTTCCGACTTTACGTTTATTATGGCCGTGCCGATTATGCTCGGTGCCAGCGGGTTGTCGCTGCTGAAGAACTGGGAGTATTTTACGATGGATATGATGCCGTTTTTCTTGGCAGGCTTTATCAGCTCGTTTATCGTGGCGCTGATCGCCATCCGCTTCTTCCTGAAGCTCATCAACCGCATCAAGCTGGTACCGTTCGCCGTGTACCGGATCGTGCTGGCCGCTATTATTTTTCTCGTCATATGGTAACCGTTCGTTATAAGCCCCTCGCAGAGGGGCTTTTTTTGCCGCTTAGAAACTCCTTCCAATCCAGGCCGGCCATCAGGTACAATAGGTTCGACAAGGAGGCCTGGCATGAAAATTAGAGTGCTGATTGCGGATGATAATTCGTTTATCCGGGAAGGAATGAAGATCATCCTGAATACGTTCGGGGAGTTTGAGGTGCTGGCTACGGTGAACGACGGGCAGGAAGCGGTGGACTACTGCAGGACCCACGAGGTGGATGTGGCGCTCCTGGACGTGCGGATGCCGAATATGAACGGGGTGGAAGCGACCAAAATATTGACCGAAGAGACCGGAACCAAGCCGCTGATCCTGACGACCTTTGATGACGACGAATACATTCTGGATGCGATCCGTTACGGCGCCAAAGGGTATCTGCTGAAGAACAATGACCCTGAGCGCATCCGGGATGCGATCAAGAGCGTGTACAGCGGCAATAATGTGCTGCAGGACGTAGTGCTGGATAAGCTGAAGTCGGTGATGGACGGACTGCCTGCGGGTCAGGGGAGAAGGACGGAATCGGGTGCCCATCAGGAACATGGCGGAGCTCCGCAAGCGGGTGTGCAGGAGGCTGGCGGGAGAGGAGCGTCTGCGACCGCGGGGAGTACATCTGGCCGGGGAACAACGGGAGCATCGGGCGCATCGGCGGCATCGGCGGCGCAGGCTAAGGGAGCCTCGTCTACCGATTGCCCGTTTGACCGCAGCGTATTCACCGAGCGCGAGCTGGAAGTGATGTCCCTGATCGCCCAGGGGCTGTCCAATAAGGAAATATCCAAAGAGCTGTTTATTTCGGAAGGGACCACGGCCAACTATATTACATCGATCCTGAACAAAACGGCGCTGTCGCACCGCACCCAGATCGCCATCTATTATTTGACCGGCAAGGTCCGGTAGGCGGCGGATTGTATGGAACTGTGGACCGTCGGCAACAAAACGATATTGCTGCTCTTTGTCGTGATCGCCACCTATTTTACGGCAGCCCAACCGGACCCGTGGATCGTGCTGGTGTTTCTCATTTACTCGGCGCTGAATCTGGTGCTGCATATCGTGAAGGGCAGCCGGCTGAAGCAGGGAGCCATCGTGCTGATCGAGCTGTTTTTGATCGGCTGTGCGATGTATCATCCCTTTTTCACGCTGCTGCTGCCCTTCGGATGTTATGAGCTGGCCACGTTTTATCCCCGGAAGAACGGGGTCGTGCTCCTTGTTATCCTGATTCCGCTGATCTTCCTGCGGGATTCGATGATGGTTCTATATATGTTCGCGGCCGCGCTGAGCTATTTCAATTATGTGCTGGTCCGGCAGTATATGGGCAGGATCGTCCGCCAGGAAGACGAAAATGAGCTGATACGCAAGGATATGCACCGGCTGGCCCGGAGCTTGAACGAAAACAGGGACTTCGCCAGGGCCTCGGAATATATGGTCAAGCTGGAGGAACGCAGCCGGTTAACCCAGCAGATTCACGACGGGATCGGGCATGCCATGACCGGGGCCTTGATCCAGATGGAGGCCGCTAAGCGGCTGCTGCACAGCGACCCCCATACCGCGGAGAATCTCCTCCAGAACGCCATCGGCATCTCGAAGGAAGCCATCGAGGAAATCCGCCTCACGCTGAAGAACAACAAACCCCCAGTGGAACAGCTCGGACTGAGCCGCCTGAAAACGACTGTTGAAGCTTTTAGCGGCAAAACGGGGATGATGACCTCTGTCGTTCATGACGGGAACATGGAAATCATCACCCCTCTCCAATGGAAGATCATCTATGAAAATGTGACCGAGGCGCTGACCAACAGCGCCAAGTACTCCGGGGCTACTTCGGTGCATGTGGAAATCCGCGTGCTGAACCGCTTCATCAAAGCGGTCGTCTCCGATAACGGCCAAGGCTCGTCCAAGATCGTTAAAGGCCTGGGCCTGATCGGCATGGAAGAGCGGACGGCATCCGTGAACGGCACGGTCATCGCCGACGGCTCCCAGGGCTTCACGGTCACTACGCTGATTCCGTACGGCAGGGAATGATAAATTTCATATGACCGGTTATGCCCCCACGGGTAAAGACATGAATTTTCTCATGGATCAAGGATGAACTTATGCACTGACATAAGGTCATCCTTTTTTATTAAGATAAGAGCATCAAGAGATGGAGCGGGCGAGATGCATGCCGCCCTGTCGATCTGTTAAAAGGACAACGAAACGGAGTGGGATGAAATGAACGTGCTCGATATTCGGGGGCTGACCAAAAAATTCGGCGAATTCGTCGCCGTGGACAATATGTCGCTGACGGTAAGGGAAGGGGAAATCTTCGGCTTTCTCGGGGCCAACGGCGCCGGCAAAAGCACAACCATCAATATGGTATCCTCACTGCTGCGCCCGAGCAGCGGGGAAATCCGGATTTTGGACCGGGACATCACGAAGCAGAGCCGGTTCGCCAAGCTGAACCTGGGCATCGTGCCGCAGGATCTGGCGATCTATGAAGATATGACGGCGTATGAGAACGTGAGCTTCTTTGCCGGATTGTACGGTCTGCGCGGCACCCAGCTTAAAGAACGGACGGAGGAAGCGCTCGAATTTGTCGGCCTCAGCGACAAGGCGAAGAGCCTTCCGAAGAACTTCTCAGGCGGAATGAAGCGGCGCTTGAACATCGCCTGCGCGATCGCTCATAAGCCGAAGCTTATTATTATGGATGAGCCGACCGTCGGCATCGATCCCCAGTCGCGGAACTATATCCTGACCTCGGTGCGGAATTTGAATGAATCGGGCTGTACGATTATTTATACGAGTCACTATATGGAAGAAGTCGAGGAAATCTGCTCGCGGATCGCCATTGTGGATCATGGCAAAATCATCGCCGAGGGCACGAAGGAGCAGCTGAAGTCAACGATTACCGACGTGAAAGACATCCGCATCGAAGTGAAATCGGCGCAGCCTGCGGCGGCAGGGGCGCTCAAAGCGATTCCGGGCGTGCGGACGGTGCTGCAGGAAGAGAACATGATCCGGATTCACAGCGACGCGGCGGTCGACAACTTGAACCGGATTCTGAAGCAGCTTATGGATGACGGGATGGAAATCCGCTCGGTGGAAGAGCAGGAGCCCAATCTGGAGACGGTGTTTCTGACCTTGACGGGAAGAAATTTACGGGATTAATCGCTTAAGCGGGGAGGAGGTTCATGAGGTGAATATTTTATCGATTGCATTTAAAGAAATCAAACAGGATTTCCGGGATCGGCGCACACTGATATTTATGCTTGGCTTTCCGATCATTCTGATGCTCATTCTGGGCCTGGCCCTTACGAACGCATTCAGCGGCGATTTGAGCGTCGGTGACCTGAAGGTGGTCGTGAAGGACACCACCGGAGGAGGACCGCTGTCCGAAGCGTTTACTGCCTTTACCAAGGAGGCCGGAAAATCGGGGATCACGTTCGATTCGCTCCCGGCGGGGAAGAACGGCCGGACCGAAGTGGAGAACAACCGCTACGTGGATTATGTGGAGCTGAGCGGGCAGGGGATTTCCCTCTACGGCAGCAGCCGCAGTACGATTGAGAGCAATATCGTGCAGGGGATGCTGACATCCTTTGCCGATAAATACAATGCGGCTGCGGCGGTTGCGCAGACCGAGCCTGCCCAGGTTCAGGCGGTGTTTGCTGGCGGAGCCGGGTCGGACTACATCAAGGAACTGTCGATCAACGCGGACCGGACGCCGGGGTCGATCGATTACTACGCGCTGGCCCTGACGGTAATGGTCGGTATGTGGGCGGCCATGCCGGCCGGTGGGCTGATCCAAAGGGAAATCTTGCGCGGAACGGCGGTGCGGCTGGTGACGGCGCCTGTACGCAAAAGCGAGATATTTGCCGGCAAGGTGCTGGGCGGCATCGTGACCAACTTTCTGTTCGTGATCGTCATTATCGTCTTCAGCAAGTACGTCTTCAAGGCGTATTGGGGGGAACATATGGGCATCGTCCTGATCGTGCTGCTGTCGGAAGTCATCATGGCGCTGAGCCTGGGCCTTGCCTTCAGTTATCTGCTCAAAGGCAGCGCATCGCGGGGCATTGTCTCTCTGATCGTTCAGCTGATGTCCTTCTTTGGGGGAGCGTACTTTCCGATCGGGGACGAAGCCGGGGGAGGCATCATGGGATTTCTCGTGAATTTGTCTCCGATCCGCTGGGGAAATCATGGATTGACCCAGGTGATTTACGGAAACGACGTATCCGCTGCCTGGCCGGCGGTCGGCCTGTATATCGGTTTTGCCATACTGTTTCTGGGCGCATCCATCGCCGTCATGAGACGCAGGGAGGGATTGTAACATGTGGAAGGATATCTGGTTTTTGGTGATCCGGACACTCCGGGCCACATTTCGCAAACGCAGCACGATGATTCTGTACTTCGGGCTGCCGATCGCTGGCATATTGGCTTCCCTGCTGCTCTATGGATCGCAGGGAACAACGGAGCTGCGGGTTGGCGTAGTCAACGGGGATGACGGGCAAACCATCGCAGCCGATACGGTTCAGTTTGTTCAAGGTCTCGACCATGTCAAGGTCGTGAACGTGACCCAGCAGGAGCTGCAGGATCAGCTTGCCGCAAGCGATCTCGACAGCGGGCTGATCATCGAGTCCGGCTACTCGGAGAGCGTTCGGAGCGGCAGCCCGGACCATATCGCGATTCAGTCGGTGAAGGGCGCCCAGGTAACGGCGTATATGAAATCTATGCTGTACGGATATATCGACAACGTGGCGGCTATGGGCAGAATTTCGGCCGGAAACGACGCGAAGTTCCAGCAGCTGTATGACCGATACCGTTCGGCGGACTTCAAGGTCACCTCCGAGTCTGTCAATGACACGTCGACCACGAAGGAGATGTCCTACCAGTCCATCGGCTTTCTGCTGATGTTTATGATGACCTCGGCAGTGAGCTTGTCGGATCTTATCCTGAAAAACCGGGAGAACCGCACGTACTTCCGGGTGCTATCTTCGCCGATTAACGCCAGGACGTACGTCATGGCCAACATCTTGATGAATCTGATCGTCATGCTGGCGCAGATCGTGATCGTCCTGTTCTTCATGCGCGTCGTGTTCCGGATCGATGCGGGCATGCCGGTGGCACAGATGTTCGGCATTCTGCTGCTGTTCTCCTTGGTATCGGTGAGCATCTCCCTGGTGATCGTGGCCTTCTCGAAGAGCTCCGCCATGGCCGGCGCGCTTTCGAACCTGATCGTCACACCGACATGCCTGCTCTCCGGCTGCTTCTTCCCGATCAGCATCATGCCGGATGCGATCCGCCGGGTGTCCGACTTCCTGCCCCAGAACTGGGTGCTGCAGTCGATCGAGAAGCTGCAGTCCGGCGAAGGCTTCGCCGGGGTATGGTTTAACCTGTCGATTCTGTTTGCCTTCGCGGTGGTATTTTTCCTCATCGCGACCTACAAGTTCGGCAGAAACAACGATACGCGGAATTTTGTGTAAAGCTATATGGCGAAAAATAAGGGACCCCAGGTACGAAACCCGGGGTCCCTTGCTTCTTATTTGTCCGCTTTAAGCATGGCGCAGCCGTATGCCGGCAGCTTTACTTGAAGCTTGCCCTGGCGGGCAGACGCGGTTTGGTCTGTGCGGATATCCGTCCAGCTTGATTCCTCCACGTCGACCGAGAGGGTATCCTCCTGGGCCGAATTGTTCATGAGAATGACGATCTTGTCGTTCTCGTCCTCGCGGGAGTAAGCCAGCTGCGTGCTTCCTTCCTCCGCGGACAGGAACGTCAGTCTTCCGGTGCGGAGCGCACCGTACTGATGACGCAGAGCGATCAGGTCCTTATAGAACGCCAGCAGATCCTGGTCCTGCTTGGCGGCATCCCACTGCATGCACTGGCGGCATTCCGGGTCCTGACCGCCGCTGAGGCCGACCTCATCCCCATAGAAAATGCAAGGGGTTCCGGGGAATGTGAACTGGAACTGGGCGGCCAGCTTCATTTTATCCTTGTTCCCTTTGCATTTGGTTAGCAGGCGCGGCGTATCATGGCTGTCCAGCAGGTTGAACGCCACTTCGTTCGCCTGGCGCGGATAGCGGGAGAGCTGCTTGCCGATCGCATTGGCGAATCCTTCGGCGTCCGTAATTCCGTCGACAAAGAAATCGAGCGCCGCGTTGGTGAACGGATAGTTCATGACGGCGTCGAACTGGTCTCCCTGCAGCCAAGGTGAGGACTCGTGCCAGATTTCGCCGAGAATATAAGCGTCCGGTTTAGCCTGTTTTACGACCTGGCGGAACTCGCGCCAGAACTGATGGTCGACCTCGTTGGCCACGTCCAGGCGCCAGCCGTCGATGTCGGCTTCCTTGATCCAGTATTCCGCGACCTTCAGGAGGTACTCCTTCACTTCAGGGTTTTCGGTATTCAATTTCGGCATGAGGGGCTCAAAAGCAAACGTGTCGTAGCTCGGTACGCCGTCCTCCACGCCGATCGGGAACTTGCGGATGTGGAACCAGTCCTTGTAGCGCGACTGCTCTCCTTTTTCCCGAAGATCCAGGAAAGGGGCGAACGTCCGGCCGGAGTGGTTGAACACCGCATCCAGCAGCACGCGGATGCCCCGCTCGTGGCAGGCGGCCACGACCTTCTTCAGCAGCTCCATATCCCCGAATTGGGGGTCGATCGTTAAGTAATCTTCGGTATCGTATTTATGGTTGGTCGTCGCCTTGAAAAGCGGCGTGAAATAAATTGCATTGACGCCCAGCTCACTTAAATGATCCAGGTGGTCGAGCACCCCCTGCAAATCCCCGCCGAAGAAGTTGTCCCGCTCAGGCTCGCCGCCCCAGGGCAGCGTTCCTTTCGGATCCAGCGACGGATCGCCGTTTGCGAAGCGCTCAGGGAAAATTTGATAAAAGACCGCGTCCTTCACCCATGCCGGCACGGTGAAAATATCGACCGGATTGATGAAAGGATACTCGAACAAACGGTCCGGCGTCTCTGGCGGCTCCGGAAGGAAATCGTATTCGGTCATCCAGTACTTTTCCTTGCCGTCCTCGAGCAGAAATCCGTATTTCAGCCGGCGGTAGGGAGGCGTCACCTCGCATTCCCAGTAATCAAACAGTTCGTCGGAAACCAGCTTGATCATCGGGATATACTCCATCGACTCCTCCCAAATGTACTTGTCTCCGGCCATGGCCGATACCGAAGTCACGTCGTCTCGTTTGGTGCGGATTCTCAGGTGGATGGTACGTCCGTCATAGGCATAACACCAGTTTAGTTTGGGGCGGTGGTACACAGCTTCCAGCAGCATCTCATTTTCCTCCTCACGCAAAAAAGGCACAACCAGGGTCCATTACTTCAGCCCGAGGTTGTACCTTCATTTAGGGTAACATAGCCTTTAAATTGAAATACTGAGAACATCGGTTAAGGAAACGTCCGTGCTCAGGTAGCTAAAATATAGCATGATTCCTTCTGGGCTTCAACCTGTAAAATTGTGCGGCCGATCAGTGAACGCTCCTCCTCTTCCAGCGAAATAGGGTATAATCACAATGAAATTACCTTGGAAGCTTAGGCCTGAAACAGACAGAAAGGAACGATATCATTGAACGTATCACTGTTATATATCGAAGACGACGCCGAGATCGGCGAATGGGTCTGCCGGGACCTGACCGAACGCGGATATCAGGTGGAATGGCAGCGCAGCGGCGAAAGGGCTGCGGAGCTCGCGGCCAACAGCAAGCTGGTTATTCTCGATGTCATGCTGCCGGGCCTGGACGGATTTACGGTGGGACAAAGGCTGAAGAAGGCGTACCCGGAGCTGCCGATTCTGATGCTGTCCGCGCGGACGTCCATCGACGACAAGCTGGAAGGGCTGCAGTTTGCCGACGATTACCTCACGAAGCCTTTTCACCCCGACGAGCTGGCGGCCCGCATCGAAGTGCTGCTCCGCCGGTCGGGATCGGTCGCGTCCGATGTGCTGGAACTGAAGCACTTGTCGGTACACGAGCGGGAGAACCGGATTGTGAACCGCGAGACCGGGGAAGAGATCATCCTGACCGGCAAGCAGTATCAAATTTTCAAGTTTATGCTCCGGCATTTTGGCCAGATCCTGACCAAAGAGCAGATCTATGAGGGCGTGTGGGGCGAGCCTTATTTCGACGGAGACAAGACGCTGATGGTGCACATCCGCTATCTCCGCGAGAAGCTGGAACGTGACCCGGCCGCGCCCGAAATCATTGAAACGATCCGCGGTGTCGGCTACCGCATCAAGGCATGAAGACGGGCAGAAGCGGAAAGTTCCGCGGTTCGCTGCTGTCGAGATACCTTTTAATTATGGTCATCGCGCTGCTTTTTATTCCGGTGGTGTTTCCTGCGGCGCTGATCGGATATCAGCTCGTCAACTTGAATATCATCGATCCGCTGTTTCCCTCGGAGCCGGAGCGGGAAAATCCATACACCGGCTTGCGCCTTGAGAGAACGTGGCATCAGGAAGCTAAGCAGCTGAAGGACAAAACCCCGGAGCAGATCGATGCCAGGCTAAAAAAGCTTAGCCAGAAGTACGACAAGGCGGCCGTGTTCTGGGTTGACGGGCAGGGCAACCTCAGGGAGCCGGGGGGCAGCAAGCTGGACCTTCCGAAGCGGTGGAGCGCGTCGGATGCGATGGCCTATATGAAGAAGTACCGGGAATCCTACGGGAAGTTTACGGTGGTTGCTTTTATCGGGGATGCAGAGTCTCTGGGCAAGGGATTTATGGTCATCGAGGTGCCGAAGGAAGTGCAGAGCACCCGCAGCGACTCGGTGTCAGACCGGACATTTTACTTCGTATATGTACTTATTCTGCTGATGTTTTTGGCCTTTGTCGCCGTCTCATGGATGTTCTTCGTGAACATGAGAAGGCGGCTGCTGAGCCTGCAGTATGCCATGACGGTGCAGGGTCAGAACGGACTGCCGGAGCCGATCCAGGTCAAAAGGGAGGATGAAATCGGACAGCTGGAGAACGCGTTTAACGGGATGGTGGCCAAGCTGGGCCGAAGTTTAAAGCGCGAACGGGAAGAGGAGGAGCTGCGCAAGCGGCTGATCGCCAACCTGTCGCATGACCTGCGTACGCCGCTGACCGTCATCCGGGGCCATGTCCATACGCTGCAAAAGGAGGCCCTGTCCGATCGGGGACAGGAGCTGCTGAAGCTGACCGAAGCCAAGCTCGGTGATCTGGGCGGGCTGATCGATAACCTGCTGTCGTATAATCTTCTGACGAGCGGAAGATACACCCTGCAGCCGGTGCAGGCAGATGTGCTCCGGATCGTGAGGGAAAGCGCGGCCGCCTGGTATCCGTTGTGGGAAAAAGAAGGCTTCGAGGTGGATGTCTCGCTGCAGGAAGAGCCGCTGTGGTGGCTTGTCGATATCCAGTGGTTCCGGCGGATTCTGGATAACCTGTTTCAGAACGTGCTGAGGCATGCCCATTCCGGTTTGTATATCGGCATCGCAACTGAGACGGCCGGGGGCAGGACGGCCATCGTCATTTCCGATCATGGCCAAGGCATGCAGTCGTCTTCCGGCGGCAAGGGTGCCGGGATTGGCCTCGCGATCATCGGCTTCCTGACGCGGGAGATGGGGCTGTCCATGCTGATCGAGAGCAGTTCGCAGGGGACAAGGGTCCTGCTGTACCCTGCGGGCTCGGAGAAACCGGGACTGATGATCAAGTGAAGCCTTGGTTTTGACCATAGAAAACTTACACCCCCTTGTTAGCCGAAGCCTAACAAGGGGGTGTAGTTTAATCAGAGCGGTTTTCTGTATACTTTCACGTGATGAATATTTCAGCTGTTAAAGGATTTGATGAAGTTTTTCTGATCCTTGGTGAACACGTATCCACGTCGTTCGTAGAACCGGTGGGCCTGGACGCGGCTCGGATGCGACAGCAGCTTGACTCCGGAGAACCCGTGTCTTCTCCCCCACTGTTCCAGATGGCTGATCAGCATACTGCCGACCCCTTGATTCCGGTGTGATTTTTTTACGACAAACCCCAGAACGTTGATCAGCGAGTCGGAAAAGAGCAGCTCATAAGGACTGCCGTGAATGTATCCGACGACTTCTTCATTTTGCTCGCACACAAAAATGACATCCTTCGTCTGAGCCGTGATGGCTTCAATCCTCTTCTTCACCCGGTCCTCGGTAAACAACCGCAGATCCGGGTTGAAATCCTGATTCAATACGTAAATATCGCGGTAATCCGCTGCTTCAATCTGCCTAACCGTGCAATCCGTCAATGTTACGCCTCCAATCGTCAAGAGATGACAGGTTTCTCTCATTTATGGTAGAGGCTGGCGCGGATTTTGGCAATGGAGTTTTAAACGAAATTTAAACTTGGAGCAGCCTGTCTTTTAACCTTGGCCCGGTAAGATGGGTATCGAGGTGATGATCGTGAGTGAACTCGTGATACAGACGAGAAATTTGAACAAAAAATACCGCGGCCGCTATGCCGTACGCAATTTGGATTTGGAAATCGCCAAGGGGGAAATTTACGGCTTTCTCGGACCGAACGGGGCCGGGAAGACGACGACGATCCGGATGCTGCTCGGCCTGATTCGCCCGACCGTGGGCTCGATCCAGATTTTCGGCAAGGATCTGAGGAAGGATAAAATGAATATTCTGCGCAAGGTCGGGTCGCTGGTCGAATATCCTTCGAACTACGGCCATCTGACGGCCGTGCAAAATCTGGAGGCGATCCGCCGCATCCTCGATGTGCCGAAGGCGCGCATCCACGAAGTGCTGGACATCGTGTCTCTCACGAAGGACGCGAAGCGCCCCGTCAAAGGGTATTCGCTCGGGATGAAGCAGCGGCTGGGCATTGCCGCCGCTCTGCTCGGAAGTCCGGAGCTGCTGATCCTGGACGAGCCGACCAACGGACTGGATCCGGCCGGGATCCACGAAATACGCGAGCTGATCCGCAGCATGCCGAAGCAGCACGGGATTACCGTGCTCGTCTCGAGCCACCTTCTTTCCGAGGTCGAGCAAATGGCCGGGACCGTCGGCATTATCCGCGAAGGGGAAATGGTGTTCCAGGATACGATCGACAATCTGAAGCAGCAGGCCTCAGGCGGATTCCGCCTGGTCGTATCGGAGCCGCAGGAGGCGCTGGTTCACCTGATCGGCCAAGGCTATACCGGCCGGATGGAAGACGGGGCGATCAAGCTGGACCAGCTGAGCGATCCGGAAGTGGCGCTGCTCGTCAAGCGCCTCGTAGACAACAACCATGCGATTTACCGTGTGGAGGAGAAGCGACGCTCGCTGGAGGATATTTTCATGCAGGTGATCGAGCAGGGGGGATTCTCATGATGGTGGCGCGCGCGCTGTCGGCCGACTTTCTGAAAATGCGCCGCAAAGGGATCTGGCTCCTCGTTATTCTGGGCTCGGTCGGACTGCTGGCGATGCAGGGGCTGAATTTCGGCCTCCGGTACGACTACCTGCTGCAGCGCTATCAGGATGATCCGTGGGCCGGGCTGATCGGGGAGATCTTCTCGTTCGTGCCGATCGCCCTGTTCCTGGGCACGACGCTGATCGCTTCGCAAATTGCCAACGTTGAGCATGGCAGCAACTCATGGAAGCAGCTGCTGGCACTGCCGATTTCGCGGGGCGCGGTGTTTACGGCCAAATATCTGCTGGGGATCATTGCCCTGGCGGCATCCTGCCTGATTTTGTCCTGCGGAACCGTCGTCCTGGGACTGGCCCTCAAATTCAGTCCGGACCATATCCCGTATTTGACGATTCTGAAGCTCAGCTTTGTGCCTTTTCTGGCGGCGCTGCCGCTGTTTGCCCTGGAGCTGTGGCTGTCCCTGACGTTTAAAAATCAGGCGCTGCCGATCACGCTCGGCATTACTGCCGCCATCGCTTCGCTGTTCGCGGGAAATTACCCGGAATGGTTCCCGCTGGCCTGGCCCCTGCTGTCGTTCTATGGAAAGGCGTCCCCGGCCCTGCCGGTAGGCGGAGGCATCATTTTGGCATTTATCATTTATTTGGTTGGCATGGGGCAATTCCGCGGAAAGGATGTGGACTAGAGATGCTGAGTTACTTTCGGGTGTTATCCGCCGAACGGCTGAAGATGTCCCGTTCTCTGATCGTGCTGCTTATCCTGGTCAGTCCGCTCGTCTCCGTCCTGGTCGGGCTGCTGTCGGACGTCGACAGCCGGCAGCAGCCATGGCTGGTGCTGCTCGGCGCCTTGAGCATGCTGCATGCGCTGCTGTTCATGCCGATCATGTCGGGAATCTTCGCCGCCTTCATCTGCCGCTACGAGCATCAAGGGGGCGGGTGGAAGCAGCTGCTGGTCCTGCCGGTGACCCGGTCCGGGGTGTTCCTGGCAAAATATACGGTCATTATCGCTCTGCTGCTGATCATGCAGGTGCTTTTTCTCGGCGCACTGCTGCTGGTCGGCGCCGTGAAGGGCCTGCCCGGTCCGATTCCGTGGACGGAGATCGGCCGCAGCCTGCTGGGCGGCTGGGTCGCCTGCCTGCCGCTCGCGGCGCTGCAGCTGGCCGCCTCGCTTATGTGGAGCAGCTTCGCGGCTCCGCTGGCACTGAACGTGATGTTCACCATCCCGAATATGCTGGTGGTGAACTCGGCCACCTATGGTCCTTACTATCCCTGGGCGCAGCCGTTTCTGGCAACCCTGCCGGCAGGCACGATGGAGGGAGGCGGATTCGGGGCGCTGAACCTGCCGTTTGAAAGTCTGATGATTACGGTCGTCGGCAGCTTTGTAGTCTTTTTCCTGATCGGGTGGATCTACTTCCGGATGAAGGAAGTATAGAAGGTTTGGATTGCTGAAAATAAGGGTAAAGCAACATAAGGGCGTCCCCGCTAGGGGCGCTCTTTTTTTTGCTGGGGCAGGGTGAAGATGCCGTTCAACGGGGGTTCCAGTCCGGCGGCTATTCACAAAGCGAATATAACATGATATATTATTTAGAGATTGTAGAATGGTTCAGCTGAGCTGAACTTGTGGACCCAGAGACAGAGGAGGTTGCAACGTGTCGCATGAATCGTCGTCGAAGCCGATGTACGAACAAATTTTTGAAGAACTGCGCGATCAGATCGTAGCCGGAAAATATATGCCGGGGGAGCGGATCCCATCGGAAAAGGAGCTGGGCGAAGCCTACAGCGTCAGCCGGATCACCAGCAAGAAGGCGCTGGAGATGCTTACGCAGGAGGGATACATTGTCCGCCAGCCGGGGAGAGGCTCCTTTGTGGCCGAGGATTATGAAAGCGGGGGAGGAACACCGCCGTCCCGCGCGGGGGCAGCGTCCAAGCGGCGCCGGGAGAGCGGCAAGCTGCTGATCGGACTGGTCATGACCGACTTTGGGGACAGCTATGGAACGGGCCTCGTCTTCGGCATGGAGGAAGCATCCCGCGAGCATGACAGCTATTTGATTCTCCGCAGGTCATTAGGAGAGACCGCCAGAGAGCAGGAAGCGATTCAGGGCCTTCTGGAGATCGGGGTGGACGGGCTCATTATTTTCCCGGCGCAGGGCGAATACTTCAATGCCGAAATTTTGAAACTGGTCATCAGCGAGTATCCGTTCGTGCTGCTGGACCGGCACCTGAAAGGCGTCTCCGCCAGCTCCATCAGCACGGACAACGTATCGGCGTCCAAGCAGTTGATCCATTATCTGTTCGGACTTGGGCATACCCATATCGGCCTTATGACCACCCCGCCCCGGGATACGACCGCCATCGAGGAGCGGATCGAAGGATTTATCCAAGCCCATGCGGAAAGCGGCATTGCCGCCGACCGGAGCCTGTGGATGGAGAACATTACGGCGACGCTGCCGGCTGCCTTTGTACCGGAGAACAAGAAGAAGGAGAAGGAACATATCAAGCGCCATCTCGCGGCCCATCCGGAGATTACCGCTCTGTTCGCCATGGAATACAACATCGCCAGGCTTGCTTATGAGGCGGCGCTGGAGTCGGGGATCCGTGTACCGGAAGATCTGTCGATTGTATGCTTTGACAGTCCGGATGACGCTGCCGGCTCCTTGTTCACCCATATGCGGCAGAAGCAGAATGAGATGGGGAGGCTCGCCTTTGAAAATGTGCTTAAATTGCGAAACGGCGAGAGCGTTCCCGGTAAAATCCTGCTGGATGCCGAGCTCGTCGAAGGCTTGTCGGCGGGACCTGTCCGGAACGGCGGGCTTGCCATGAAACACAAATAGAGCTGGAACCAAAGCGGCAGGCCTCTGTGGGAATGCCGTTTTTCTTTTAAATAATATAATATTTAACGATAGAATGTTATAAAAAGTATATTGACATGTTAACTTACCAACAAATATAATTTTTGTGTATTCATACGGTAGCATAGCTGATATATTCATTAACTTTCGACGCTTATGATGCCATAACCAAGGAGGAGAGCGCATGAAATCACTGGGTACGGAGCCTGTTACTTTGGAACGGTTGGCCGGGAGAATGTCCGAACAGCTGGCCGGAGAGACGCGTTTGCTGGACATTTTTCAAAATGCGATACGGAATACTTGGGGGACGACGCTGAAACGGATGGAAGACGGAACGACTTTCGTCATCACCGGCGATATTCCGGCGATGTGGCTGCGCGACTCGGCCGCGCAGGTGCGGCCGTTTCTGGTGCTGGCGAAGGAGGATCCGGAAGCTGCGGACATGATCGAAGGCTTGGTGCGGCGGCAGCTGGATTCGATTTTGCTGGACCCTTATGCAAACGCCTTCAACGAGGAAGCCAACGGGCGCGGCCACCAGGCGGACGAGACAGAAATGACCCCCTGGATATGGGAACGCAAATACGAAATCGATTCGCTCTGCTATCCGCTTCAGCTCAGCTACCTGCTCTGGAAGAACACGGGCAGAACCTCGCAATTCCAAGGCAGCTTCCGTCAAGCTGCGGAGGCCATATTGGATTTGTGGACGGTGGAGCAGCGCCATGAAGAGCGGTCGCCTTACCGGTTCCAGCGGAAGGACTGCGTGCCGAGCGATACGCTGGTGCGGGACGGCAAAGGCGCGGAGACGGCTTATACCGGCATGACCTGGTCCGGATTCCGGCCGAGCGACGATGCGTGCGAATACGGCTATCTGGTTCCTTCCAATATGTTCGCCGTTGTGGTGCTCGGCTATTTACAGGAAGTTGCCGGAGAGGTGCTGCAGGATGAAGAACTGCAGGGCAGGGCCGCCAAGCTTGCCCAGGAGATCGAGCAGGGCATCCGGGAGCACGGCATCGTGCAGCATCCGGAGTTCGGGCCGATTTACGCCTATGAAACCGATGGCCTGGGCCATCACAATCTGATGGACGACGCCAACGTGCCGAGCCTGCTGTCGATTCCGTATCTCGGTTACCGGGACGCGTCGGATGAGGTATACCAGAATACACGGCGGTTTATTTTGAGCCGGAACAATCCTTATTATTTTGAAGGAACTGCCGCCGAGGGGATCGGCAGCCCGCATACACCGCAGGGCTACATTTGGCATATCGCCCTGGCGATGCAAGGGCTGACTGCGGACAGCCGTGAGGAGAAGCTGCGCCTGCTGCAGGTGATGAGCCGAACGGACGCGGGAACCGGGCTGATGCACGAAAGCTTTAAGGCCGACGATCCGGCGGAGTATACGAGACCTTGGTTCTCGTGGGCAAACATGATGTTCTGCGAACTGCTGATGGATTACTGCGGCATCCGCGTGATGCGCTAAGAGAGATAATCTCAGCTATCTAATAAAGTGCGGAGTTGGACGAAGGCTTTCCTGCACCTCGATATTACTTTCCTCCTACTTCCGTAGGGGGAATTTTTGTTTCATCGCCTTGGCAGGGGCCAAGAGCTTGTTGCATATGTGAGGAGACAGAGCGAAGTAAAAATATTACACTTAATCCAAAGATAAAAACATTATATTACTTTTGCTGCTTCTGTAATATTGGTGTAACACAGCCTGGTTTGTGTTGGGCTGATCGAAAAGGAGGGCATACACAGTGATAAAACTCATGGTAGTCGATGACGAGCACTGGATTCGGGAAGGCTTGAAAAGGACCATTGATTGGAGCTCACACGGAATCCAATTTATCGGTGACGCCGAGGATGGTTGCAAGGCGTTGGAATTAATCGAAGCCCATGTTCCGGAAATTATCATTTCGGATATCAAGATGCCCACAATGGATGGTATGGATTTAATGGAAGAAATTAAAAAGCGCGGAATCGATACAAAGGTTATTTTTATTAGCGGCTTCAGCGATTTTGCGTATGCGCAGAAGGCGGTCAAGCTAGGAGCGTTTGACTATATTCTCAAACCGGTTGAAGAACCGATTTTGCTTGAAATTATTGAACGCTGCATCAGCGAAATCAGACAGAAGCAGGAGCTGAACTCCCGCCTGCAGGAATTGTCGGGCCGCATTCGGGAAAGCTTGCCGCTCGCCAGACAGAAGCACCTGGAGATGTGTTTAACCCGATCTTTGACAGAGCGAGAGATGCAATCCGCATGGGAAGCCCTTCATATCAACCTCGATCCGAAACGGCTGATCGTTATGGCGATGGTCGTCCACGAGTGGGGAGACCGGGAGATGGACGAAAGCGGATGCTCGCTCATGAGGTACGCGCTCGGAAATTTGGTGGAAGAAATCCTGTCCCAAAAGGGCATCCGGTGCTTGGCTTGTCCTTTACAAGGGAATGATTTTGCGGACATTGCGCTAATTGCTTCGCTAAGTGAGCCCGATACCTCTTTCGGCGTCGAGGACTTGTACCGCTATATGGATGGCGTTATTGAAGATGCGCTTCAAGTGTTAGGCGTTCGAATCAGCATAGGGATCAGCGGCTTAAGAGAGCGGACGCAGCTTGCATCCTCTTTTAGGGAAGCGCTTACTATAAGCATGAACTATTTGGTTCACGGACCCGGGCAGGTCCACACTGCCCCGATGGACGGCAGTTCAACAGGTCATGGATCCAAGCCCCGCCCGGCTGAGCAGCTGGACTACCGCATGGCTGCATGCATGGGGCAATTGGCGGCGGACGTTTTGCTCACGGATCACAAAGCGGACTCCCTTGACTCGGCATTGTCGAATCGGATTCTGCATGCCATGAAGCTGAAGGATGCGGGCAGATTGTCCGAACTGCTCGATGTACAAACCGGGCTGCTTCAAGAGCTCATCAAGCAGACGCCGGCCATTGCCGTGCGGTATGAAATGAATATGCACATCAGCATCCTTTTGTCCAAGTGGCAGGAGCTGCTCCAGGCAAAGGATCATTCCAAGGCTTCCACCATTACGCATCAACACAAGCTTCAGCTCTACAGGTGTTCCATTGGCGATTGGAAGGCCATGATCATGGACACCTTCCTCATAAAGGATACTCATGCACCCTCAATTGCGCATAAGCGAACGATAGAAACGGCGCTGCGTTATATCCATGATAACTACCACCTTGGCATCAGCCTTCATAACGTGGCCGAAAAGATTTACATGAATCCCTCTTACTTCAGCAGAGTGTTTCACGAAGAGGTTGGCGAAACGCTCAGCCGCTATCTCATTCGAATCCGAATCGCGAAGGCGAAAGAATTGCTTGAACAGACCCCTCTAAAGGTATATGAAGTCGCAGACCGGGTCGGATATCGGGATTTTCGGCATTTCGTCAAAACCTTTAAGGAATGGGAAGGCATGACGCCCGCTCAATACCGTAATTACGGGGCATAAGAAGAGAGGGACCTCATGAGACTGCAGTTCATCGATAGAATCAAGTTCAATTCGGTCGGAATGAAGGTGTTCGGATTCTACGTAGCCAGCATGATCGTCATTATTACCGTTATGGGATATCTATCCTATGATAAATCCGCTCAGATGATGGAGAACAAAATCGGAGGCATGGCGCTTCAGAATGTTCAGCAGATGAGCAAGCGGGTCGATATCCTTCTGGAGGGATACGAGGACCGTTCCCTTCTTGTCGTCGGCAATAAGGATATTCAGAAGCAGCTCATGGGAGATTTTATGGACGAGAAGGAAAGGATTCAGACGAATAACGCGAATACCGCCTTTCTATCGAACCTGGTAAACTCCAGGAATGATATGAATAATATTTATCTGCTCAGCGAGAGGGGCTACTCCTACCGCTATTCACCCAAAGAATCCTTTCCGGTCTACAATTCTTACCCCTATGAATATTTCACGGAGGCCTGGTATCAACAAATCCGTCAGGCTGACGGCAGGCTCGTCTATTTCGGCATCATGCCTTCATTAATAAAAGGTCCGAGCTCCGAGCCTGTTTTTACCTTTGGACGTGCCCAGAAAAATATGAAAGGCCGCGGAGAAATTATCGGCGTCGTGCTGTACGAAGTCGATCCGGCGGAGGTCCGGGAAATTTTGGCGGAAATCGATTATGACGGGTCGGGAATCAACGTCATGATTGACGATACCGGCCAGATCAAAGGGGATAAGGGTGGAATCCTATTGTCCAGCAAACTGGACATTCCGTTCAAGGAAGAGCGTCAGGGAACGCTAAGCTACTCCATAGACGGGCAAGAGATGCTGGTCGTCTACAGCCAATTGGAGACGAACCATTGGAGGCTTGTCGGCATGCTGCGCAGCAATGATTTGATGAAGGAAGCGATGGATATTCGCTGGTATATGCTGTCGCTGGGCATTGTTTTTTCCTGCATCGGTATCCTGCTCGCGATCATTATCGCTTCTGCCGTTCACCGGCCGCTTCAGAAGATGACGCATGCGATGCGCCGAGCCAGGGACGGCGATTTCAACATCCGGATTGTCGATAAAAGAGAGGACGAATTCGGCTATTTGTTTACCCATTTTAACCAGATGGTGGCCCATATCAAAGAATTAATCAACGAACTGTATGTGCAGAAGCTGCTGGAACGGGATCTTCAGCTGAAAATGCTGGGATCTCAAATTAACGCTCATTTTCTGTACAACACGCTCGATTCCGTCCACTGGATTGCCCGCATACATAAAGTTGACGACATTAGCACGATGATCTTCGGACTGTCGAAGTATTTGCGGATCAGTCTGAGCGAGGGAAGGGATGAAGTGCCGGTCAGCCAGGTCGTCCATTTGATCGAGAGCTATATCATGATCCAGAAAGTCCGGTATAAGGACAAGTTTACGCTCTATGTGCAAGCGGACGAATCGCTGATGGATTATAGAGTGCTCAAATTTATTTTTCAGCCGATCGTAGAGAATGCGATTTATCACGGGCTGGAGCGAAAATCAGGCAAGGGCCGGCTGGATATCGCCTTTACCCGGGAAGGCAGCTGCCTGAAATTCGTCGTTACGGACGACGGTGCCGGAATTGCGCCGGATAAGCTGGCTGAATTGAAGCACATTCTGGGCGGAGAACAGCCTGCGGAGGAAAGCAGCTTCGCGCTGAGAAATATTAATTCACAAATAAAAATCGCATATGGCGCCCAGTACGGGATCGAGATGGAGAGCAGCCTGGGGGAAGGAACGAAAGTAACCATGACGATCCCGCTCACGAAACGAAGCCCTGCCCAGCAAGTCAGTTGAAGCGAGTTTCGTATGACAGCGTGCGTAGATGATTACAAGAGAAAGTTAAAAGTGGAGGTAACGATGAAAGTGTTCTTGACTCGTCGAAAGATGCCTGTTCTTTTCATACTTGTACTCCTGGCCACCGTAATCATGGTATGGAACGCTTATGTCAGCAAGGGAGCGACATTCAACGTTAATTCGGAATTATTAGGCAAAAATGCTGCGAGCAGCTCGATTAAGCATAACGGCCCTGTAACGATAAGCTTCTGGTATTCGTGGGTCGGCGGATTTCAGGACGAATTCTACGATACGGTCGTGAAGCCGTTCGAAGAGGCAAACCCGGATATCAAGGTTGAAATGACCTTCATTGAGAACTCGGACAATTCACAAGGCTCGGATAAGCTGTTGACGGCGATTGCCGGAGGGAAGGCGCCGGATGTCGCGATGATCGACCGGTTTATTGTAGGCGAATGGGCGGCGATGGGCTCCATTGAAGACATTTCGGCTTATGCGAATCGTGAAGATATGGCGAGTATTTATTACAAAAGCGTGTGGGCGGAATCCCAATACGACGGCAAAACGTACGCCCTCCCTTGGAATATGGACAGCCGAGCCATGTATTATAACAAAACGATGATGAAGCAGGCGGGTTTTAATCCCGACAATCCCCCGAGAACCATTGCCGGTCTGGATGCCATGGCAGAGAGGATGTTCAAAACGAACGGGGACGGCGCATATGAGCAAGTCGGATTCGTCCCGTGGATGGGTCAGGGCTTTTTGTATACGCATGGATGGAACTTTGGCGGCGAATGGGAACGAGGCGGGAAGCTGACGCCGAACGATCCGCGGAACGTTAAAGCGCTGGAGTGGGTGCAGGGCTACGCCGAGAAGTACGATGTAAAGAAGCTGTTGAAATTTTCGGAGATGATGAGACAAACCGGAAGAAACTCCTTTTTGTCCGGCAAAGTCGGATTTGTCTATGAAGGCAACTGGCTTCTTAATGAGATGGAAGATTTGGATTTCGAGTGGGGTGTGGCGCCGATGCCTACAATTGATGGCAGCCGGCCGGTCACATGGTCAGGGGGGTGGTCGTTCGTCATGCCCAAAGGGGCGAAAAATAAAGAGGAAGCTTGGAGGTTTATGAAGTACGTAGCGGGCAAGGAAGGCTCGCTCCTATGGGCCGGCCGCGAGGGCGGCAGGAATGATCTGATGTGCATTCCGGAAGTGAATGCCAAGCTCGGCTTGGATCAGAAGGAACCGATGAAGGTGTTTACAGAGCTGCTTGGGAATGCCTACATCAGGCCCGTCACACCTGTGGGCGGATATATGTGGGATGAAATGCTCCGTGTGCAAACGCTGGCGATGAATCTACAGGGGGAACCGGGAGAGCTCTTGAATGAAATGAAGAAGAACGTCGATGCTGAATTGGCTAAGGTTATGGGGTACGGAAACCGCAAAATGGAGCATCCCCAAGGCCGCGATGAGCAGCCGTAAGAGTGTCTGTCATGTATGACAGGCACTCTTTTTTTCTTGCCCCGGATTGAAACGCGAAGCCGATGGCTCCCCTTCCAAGATAGTAAAGATAGTACACGAAATACAAAAGCAGTCTCATTATCCCCTCTCATAAAAGCGTTTACACTAAAAAGGAACTAATCATACCATTAAAACCTGGCAAAAAGGAGGCATGTAAGTGAGGAAAAAGAAGGGCGCCACTCATTTGAGAAGAGCGATGCTCAAGTATCTGGTTACCGCATTATCGGTATGTTTCGTATTAACAGGCTGCGGGGGCTCGGGCGGGTCCAGCGGAGAGAATGGAGCCAAGGATACAAAGGGAGCGGACAGTACAAATCAACAGACCGATACCGCCAAGAAAAATACCGATACGGGTAAAGGCAGCGGTGAAAAGGTAACGCTCGAACTCTGGGGTTGGGGAGGCAAATTCCAGACGGACTACACGAAAATTGTCATCAGCGAATTTGAGAAAGAGCACCCGAATATCAAGGTGAAATACATCATCGATCAAGGGGGCACGGATAAGCTGACGACGCTGATTGCCGGCGGCACGCCTCCGGACGTAGCGGTGCTCGACCGCTTCATGGTAGGGCAATGGGCGGCGAAGGGATCGCTGGAGAGCCTACAGCCGTTCGTCGATGCCGGAGACGAAGTACGCGCCGACGATTATTATCCGGGCGTCTGGGCGGAAGCGAATTACAAGGACCAGCTCTATGCGATGCCGTTCACCACAGATAACCGGGCGCTTTATTATAATAAAACGCTTATGAAGGAAGCGGGTCTCGACCCGGAGAAGCCGCCGGTTACGATTGCGGAATTGGACGCGATGGCGGAGAAAATGTTCAAGAAAACAAGCAACGGAAGCGGCTATGAGCAGGTCGGCTTTATTCCATGGGCAAACCAAACCTACTTATACACACAAAGCTGGAACTTCGGCGGAGAATGGACCAATGGCGAGGAATTGACGCCAAACCACCCGCAAATTGTGAAAGCGCTTGAATGGATGGTCAGCTACGCCAAAAAATACGATATGTCCAAAATCAACAAGTTCAACGATGTTATGGGCAAAACCGGCATCAACTCGTTCTGGACCGGCAAAGTCGGATTCGTCGTGGACGGCAACTGGGTGCTGAACGATTTGACCAGCAATGCGAAGGTGAAGCCTACCTTCGAGTGGGGCGTCGCGCCGATGCCTTCCGCGGAAGGTTATCCTCAAACGACATGGGCAGGCGGCCATTCCTGGGTCATGCCGAAGGGAGCCAAGCATCCGCAGGAAGCATGGGAGCTCCTTAAGTTTATCGGCGGCTATAAGGGCACGCTGCTCTGGGCCAAGCGGGCGGATGCAGGCAACGATATTACGACGATGCCGAAGGTCAACGAAGAAATTAAGATCACCGAGAATCCCAAGCTGAAGGTATTCGTCGATTTAATGCCTGTGGCGCATTACCGCCCAGTTACGCCCGTCGGCCAGAAGCTGTGGGATGAAACCTTCCGCGTTCAGGATTTGGCCTTGAACGGAAAGGGCGAGCCGAAAAAGCTGCTGGACGAAGTCAAGAAGAACGTCGATAACGAGCTCAAAAAACTGGAATCGAAATAATCAAGGTGGACCGGTTTTCATAAGGAGGGGGCGGCTGAATCGCCTGTCCCCTTTCTTCATCAGAAGGAAAAGAACCGCTTAAGGGACATCCTGATGAATTGAACGACAAAGAGGTGACAGTGCTTGAAATGGCGTTGGAATGATGCACTAAAGTGGAAGAGAGTCATGCTTATATCGATCACTTTTCTTGTCTTTTCGCTGACCTTCGGTGAGAGCTTTCATTCTTATGCCAACAACGAACGTTTACGGGACCGGAATCAGAATCAGGGCGTTCCGCTGACGAATGACCAATTAGCCGTGAACAGTATTTTGGAGCCGACTTACGCGACGACGCTGGCCGGATATAAGAAAGAGGGCTATCCGCCTGCCGATCAACCGGACATTGTGATGAAAGCCGATCAGCATTCGGCGTTTGGAGGCACGAAGCCGGTCTTGGAAACGGTAGACGGCCTTTCCGCTCTTGTGTGGGACAGCAAGACAACGTGGATCGAATGGTCGGTAGATATCCCGCAGGACGGTCTTTACAACCTGGCCCTAAGTTATTATCCGATGCCGGGAAAAAGAATGCCGATTCAGCGGGAGCTGCTTATTGACGGAGAAAGCCCGTTTCGCGAGGCGCAGCGTATCTATTTCTACCGCAGCTGGGTCGACCGGGGCGATCCGGCCCAAAACAACCAGGGAGACGACGTCAGACCCAAGCAAATCGAGAAGCCGCAGTGGATGGACCTTCCGGTTTCGGACGGGAATGGTCTGTACCCGGAACCCTTCCAATTTTATATGACCGCAGGCAAGCATGTCATTCGGATGAATTATTTGCTCGAACCGATGGCCATCGACGAGATCCGGATTACGTCACCGGAGCAGCTGCCCAGTTATGCCGAAGTGGAGCAGGCCTACACCGCGCAAGGCTATGAACCCGCCCAGCAGATCAATGTGAAAGTGCAGGCGGAGAACAATCCGACGAAATCCGATCCGACGATCCGCAGAGAATCGAATGGCGATCCGTTAATGGAGCCGGCAGGCGATGGGCGAATCCGGCTGAACGCATTTGGCGACTGGCGCTGGAGGAAGGGCGGTCAGAAGGCATCGTGGGCGTTCTCGGTTCCGCAGGACGGGTTGTATAAGATTGGGCTGAAATTTGGACAATGGTGGGGCGATGGGCTGCCGTCCTATCGTCAAATTCTTATAGATGGGAAAGTTCCGTTCAAAGAACTGGAGCTGTACCCTTTTACCTACTCGCGCAACTGGCGGATCGAAACGCTGCATAAGGACAATGAACAAACAGGAAAAGATGAACCCCTGCTTGTGTACTTAACGAAAGGCGAGCATACGCTGACGATGACCGCCCAGGTCGGGCCGTATCAACCGATCATGGAAGCTTTGACGGCCGATACCCAGAAGCTCTCTGATCTGTACAGGCGCATTATTATGATCACGGGACCGACGCCGGATCCGAACTTCGAATACGAGCTGAACAAGAAGGTGCCGAAGCTGATTGAGGACCTGAAGGTCATCGCGGACGATCTGCTCGTTCAGATGGATGCGCTCAAGGCTCTGTCGGATGTAGAGCCGAGCACGGTGAACAGTCTGCGGATGATGAACCACACGTTCGAGAAAATGATCCGTAACCCCGATTCGATTCCAAGACAATTATCAGAGCTCAGCAACAGCCAAACGAACCTCAGCACACTGCTGATGGATCTCCAGAATGTGCCGCTTGTTCTGGATTACATCCTGATCAGCGCCCCGGATACGAAATATCCGAAGGTAAAATCCAACGTTCTGCAAAAATCGGTCAGCACGTTCAAAAACTTCATGGCTTCCTTTACGAAGGACTATACGGGCGTAGGCAGCGTCTACGACAACGAAACGGGGGAGGAAGAGGGTCCGGTTATCGAGGTTTGGGTATCCCGGGGCAAAGAGTGGGCGGAAATTATGAAGGAAATGGCGGAGGAAGACTTTACGCCCAAAACCGGCATACGCATCAACATCAATACGCTCCCGGCCGGCCAATTGAACTCGGGCTCCGTCAACACGCTGCTGCTTGCGGCAAGCTCCGGCAGAGCGCCGGATGTCGCAACAGGCGTCGATGCGCATCTGCCTGTCGAATTTGCGATCCGGGACGCTTCCGTCGATTTAACGCAGTTTCCTGATTATGAACAAGTCAGCAAACGGTTCCTTGCGGGATCGCTCATTCCTTTCAAATACAATGGGGGGAACTATGCGCTTCCGGAAACGCAGGATTTCAACTTGTTGGTCTTCCGGAAAGATATCTTGAACGAGCTGGGCGTCAGCATCCCGAAGACATGGGATGAGGTCTATGCTCTGCTTCCGATTCTGCAGCAGAACGGGATGCAGATGTACTACCCGATCACGCAGCTTGGCTTCATGCCGTTTCTTTACCAGAATGGCGGCGACTATTACAAGGAGAACGGAACAAAGTCGGCGCTGGATTCACCGGAAGCCTTCCAGGCCTTCACGGAATGGACGGAGCTGTATACCAATTACAAATTCCCGGTCATGGCCAACTTTTTCAACAGGTTCCGTACCGGGGAAATGCCGATCGGGATCGCGGATTATCTCACGTATGTACAGCTCTCTACTGCAGCGCCGGAGCTGATCGGACGCTGGGGCGTCGCTCCGTCTCCCGGCCATCAGAAGGCCGATGGATCGATTGACCGCACGACCGGTGGAGCGGTACAGTCCGTTGCGATCTTCAAGCAATCGGAGCATCAGCAGGAATCCTGGGAGTTTCTGAAATGGTGGACGAGTACAGAGGTTCAGCTGCAGTTCGGCCAAGAGCTGGAGGCACTGCTCGGCGTCGAGGCCCGCTGGAATACGGCGAATATAGACGCTTTATCGCAGCTGCCATGGCCGGAGGACGACCTCAAGGCATTGAAGGACCAATGGAAGTACTACAAAGAGCAGCCGTACGTGCTCGGCGGCTACTTCACGGGGCGGAACATCGATAACGCCTGGAACCGCGTCGTTCTTGGCGGCATGAATATCAGGGAGTCGCTGGAGAAGGGCATCAAGGATATTAACAAAGAGCTTAACGCCAAGCAGAAGGAATTCGGGTTCACGCCGAAAGACTAAGGCGGCGGAAGGAGGAGCAGTATGCAAAGCAGCGTGGAGGTTAAAGGGCCGCTCCAGCTGGCACCGCAGAAGGCACGTCGATTCAAATTGACTCACGCGAGAAAGAGGGCTGCGCTCGGTTATTTGTTTCTCAGCCCGTTCCTGATTCTCTTCATCGTGTTTACCGTCATTCCCGTCGTGCAGTCGGTCTATCTCAGCTTCACCTACTACAACATGCTCCAACCGGCGAGGTGGGTAGGCTTATCCAACTACAGCGTCTTGTTTCTGGAAGACGACATCTTTCTCACATCGCTAAAAAATACGTTTATCTTCGCTGTGATCGCCGGGCCGCTAAGCTATTGCTTATCCTTTTTGCTCGCGTGGGTGATCAATACGCTGAAGGCCAAAATGATATTCTCGTTGGCCTTTTACGTCCCTTCGATTACGAGCGGAATCGCTTTATCGATCGTCTGGCTGTACATATTCTCCGGAGACCGCTACGGGTTATTGAACAATGCGCTGCTCAACTGGGGCATGATCAGCGAACCGATTCTCTGGAATACGGATCCGAATACGATCATGCCGGTCATCATCATCGTTTCTTTGTGGATGAGCATGGGTACGGGATTCCTGGTGTTCCTGGCGGGGCTGCAGAATGTATCGCCAGAGCTGTATGAAGCAGGCGCCATTGACGG
Source organism: Paenibacillus sp. SSG-1 (assembly GCF_002224835.1). Classification (NCBI taxonomy): domain Bacteria; kingdom Bacillati; phylum Bacillota; class Bacilli; order Caryophanales; family Paenibacillaceae; genus Paenibacillus; species Paenibacillus sp. SSG-1. Next base: position 5,822,115 of record NZ_MBRK01000001.1, on the reverse strand, counting down.
GATTTCCAGCCGGTTTCAGGAATTGTGGTTCATTACGCTGCCGCTGATGAAGCCGCAGCTGCTGTTCGGTGCAGTCAACGCCATCGTCGGCGCTTTCGGGGTGTTCGACATTGCCGTGGCCATCTCCGGGATGCCGAGCCCGAACTATGCGGGCCATACGATTATTGCGCATCTGTTCGACTATGCCTTCATCCGGTTCGAGCTGGGATACGCATCGGCAATCGCCGTCTTCCTGTTTGTAGTCACGTTCGGCTTAGGCCGCATCGTGATGCGGTTACTATCGTCCAAAGATCAATAAGGGGGCTAAAGGACGTGACGATGAGCTTTACGAAATTTATCGCCCGTTTCAACAGGGGTTTGTTATACGCGTTTATGATCGCATTGGTCGGATTTACGTCCTTGCCGATCGTATATATGATTTCCACGGCTTTCAAACCGCTCGATGAGCTGTTTCTTTATCCGCCGAGATTTTTTGTGCAGAAGCCGACCCTGCGCAGCTTCTTTGATCTGCTTACCGCGACGGACAGCTCTGTCGTTCCTTTCTCGCGGTACATCTTCAACAGCTTGTTCGTCTCCGTTGCGGTCGTGCTCTCCAGCTTGGTTGTGTGCTGCCTGGGAGCGTACGTGTTATCCAAGTTCAAGCCGCCGGGTGCGGGCTTCATCTTCTCCGTCATCCTGTCCGCTCTGATGTTCTCGCCGCAGGTGACCCAGATCCCGACTTATATGATCGTATCGAGCTTAGGATTGGTCAATACGTATTGGGCGTTAATTCTGCCGAAGATTGCCGTGGCCTTCAATATCTTCCTCATGAAACAGTTCTTCGACCAAATTCCCGATGCCCTGATCGAGGCTGCGCATATCGACGGAGCATCGGATTGGAAAATCTTCTGGAGGGTGATTATGGCGGTGAGCAAGCCGGCCTGGGCAACGTTGATTATTTTCTCTTTCATCGGGAACTGGAACGATTTCTTTTCGGCGCTCGTGTTTACGACAAGCGAATCGATGAAGACGCTGCCGCTGGCGATTCAGACACTGGCTGGAGGGCCTGGCGTCGTTGCGCGGACGGGTGCGCTGGCTGCCGGCACGTTCCTGATGACGCTTCCTCCGATTCTCATCTTCCTGCTGTTCCAGAAGCTGATTATGAATACGATGGTTCATTCCGGGATCAAATCATAGGGGGCGGATATGGTGTACAAACGAATAACGGCGGGTATACTCGGCGGTCTGCTGTTTCTGATCAGCAGCTTGCCTGCCCATGCGCTCCCGCAAATGTCTTATACGCTCGATCCGATGTATGGCCATCGGATGCCGATCCCCCTGACCTATACGGTAGACACGATCATTATGGATGTTGGCCAGCCCGGCTTGAATAAACCGAACGACTTGTTTATCGACGAGAAGGGGCTCTTATACGTAGCCGACACGGATAACAACCGGATTGTGAAATTGGACGGCCAAGGGAAAGTGCTGGGCATCTTCGGGAAAGAACAAAGCGTCGAGCTCAGCAGTCCGAGCGGTATCTATGTCGATAGCCTCGGTCATATGTTCGTAGCGGACACGGGCAGCGGCAGGATCATTCATCTGTCTCCGAAAGGGGAGTTAATCGAAGAGTTCGTCAAGCCGGAATCTTCCCTGCTGAGCGAAGATTTGGATTTTTCCCCGGATAAAGTCATCATGGACCGGCGCGGTTATCTCTATGCGCTCAATAAAAATGACTACAGCGGCTTCATGATGATCGACGCGATGAACCAGTTCCGCGGCTATATCGGCGCCAACCGCGTTCCGTTCGACTGGAAGAAGCTGCTCATCCGGTTACTGGCAACGCCGGAGCAGCGGGAGCAGCTGAACAATGCGGTTCCTCCGCAAAATTCAAATATCACAATCGACGGTAAAGGATTTATTTATACGCCGACGGTTCTGATCGAAGCGGACCAGCTCAAGAAGTTTAATGCCATGGGTGAAAACATCTACAAGAAGGCATTTTTCGGCGAAGCTTCGATCGAAAGCGGGGCGCTGGAAAACCCATATTTCATCGATATGGCTGTCGATCAATACGGGGTCGTGAACGCGCTCGACGCGATGTCGCGGAAGATCTATCAATACGATCAGGAAGGCAATCTGCTTGCTGTATTCGGCGGACAAGGCGATGAGAAGGGGCGCTTTGAATACCCGACGAGCATCGTCGTCGATAAGGCGGGCAAAATCTACGTGCTGGACCGGGACCGCAATAACATTCAAATTTTTCAGCCGACACGCTTCGCGGAATTGGTCCACCAAGCGAGCCAGCTGCACTTCAACGGGCGTTACCAGGAAGCGATGGTGCCCTGGAAGGAAGTGCTGAAGATCGACGAGAACTATCCGCTTGCCCACCGCGGCGTGGCGAAAGCGCTGATGAAGGAAGAGAGATGGAAGGAAGCGATGCGGGAATTTAAGCTGGGCAATGACCAGGAGGGGTATTCACTCGCTTTTGCCGAGTATCGGCATGGCTTGTTGCGTGAATATTTGGGCTGGATTATCTTGGCCGTCGTTCTCATCGTGGTCGCCATCTACTTTATCGTCAAATTCATGATCCGCGTCACGAATACCGTCATAAGGAGGTATGGCTATTGATCAGAACGGCGGATATCAAACAGTCGGGTCTCCGGTCACTGCGGCTGGGCATAGCAATACTGTTCCATCCGGTGGACGGTTTTGAGGAGCTGCAGAAAAACAAGCATCTGATCTCGGCATTCGTCTTAATCCTGCTGACCATCAGCGTCAGAATTATATCGATCTATATGACCAGCTTTCATATGACGTCGCTTCAGCCGAAGGATGCCAATTTGAATTTGGAAATCATCCGCTTCGTCGTGCCGCTGATCTCGGGCGTGATTGCCTGTTATTTAATTACAGCGATTATGGACGGCGAGGCCTACTTCAGCCAAGTGCTGACCGCAATGTCCTATGCCTTGATTCCCTATATCGTATTTACCATCCCGCTGGCTGCCGTCTCCTTGGTGATGTCAAGGGGCGAACTGGGGCTGTACAACAGCATCAATTCGATCATATGGCTGTGGGTGGCCCTGCTCATCTTCATTCAACTGAAGGTGCTGAACGATTATACCTTTAAGAAGGCGGTCGGCGTCCTCCTTTTATCCATCTTTGCCTTTATTATTTTCTGGGGAACGGTAGGGCTTGTCTTCGCCTTGACGAACCACGTTCTTCAATTTGTGCGTGAAGTGGCCGTAGAAGTCAGATACTTACTGGAAAATTGAGGGGGGTACCATGAAAACGAGACTCGCCAAACGATGGATCTACTATTTAACCGTCAGCGTCATCATTGCTGCGCTCGTGCTTCTGGCGTTACCCTCCGTGCAAAGGGCCATGGAACGGGCCAAGGAGGAAATGAGGCCGAATAAGAACCAGGTCGTTGAGAGTGAGCAGATGCCGGCTCCGGAGGAGAGCGGACAGCCGCAGAAGCCAACCCATTATGAGAAGATCGCCGAGAACGACCGGCTTGAGCTGCAGTTCCGCTCATCCGATTCCGCCATCGCGGTGATCGACAAGAGCAACGGGTACCGGTGGGAATCGGCAGTTCCGCTGCAGGATGTCGAAACGGACGGGAATGAGCTGTGGACCGCCAGCAGTCAGTCGATTTTTCATCTGACCTACACGGATCCCCATCTGCCTGCGCTGGAAACGCAGGAGACGAACTTTGCACTTGAGCAGCCGAAGATGACGACGACCTCACTGGAAAACGGGATATCGGTCCGTTACGAGCTGCCCAGGCTGAAAATCAGCTTCGATATGAGCTTCCAATTGAAGGGGAACGCCCTCGAAGTCACCGTACCCGGCCAATCGATCCAGGAAGGGGAAGACAACTGGCTCATGTCGGTTGCTCCGCTTCCCTTCTTCGGAGCGGCATCGGATCACGATCAAGGCTATGCGGTCTATCCCGACGGGCCGGGTGCGCTGTCTTATTTTAAGACGAACCACCCGAATTATTTGAATCCTTATCGTGCGAGCGTTTACGGCGCGGATACGATTACCTTCAATTTTTTCGGACGGGAACAAAACGCGATGCTGCCGATCTTCGGCTTGAAAGTGGGCAATAACTCCTTTATGGGGATCATCACCCAAGGAGAATACGACGCGAATATCCTCTATTCGCCGAGCGGCTATCTCATTAATTTGAACCGAATATCTTCCGAGCTCGTTTACAGGCGCGAGTATGAAGCGGTTAAGAAAGACGGCAATCTGACGAAGAAGCCCGAAAAGGACCTGATCCGCGAGGATCATACCATCCGCTACATGTTCTTTAGCGGCAAAGAAGCCGATTACAGCCATATGGCGACCGCCTACAGGGAGTATTTGCTCGACGAGCAAGGCGTGATTCCGAAGGTGAAGAAAGGGGAAGCGGTTCCTTTCGGACTTGATCTGCTTATGGGCATTAAGAAGGACCAGATTCTGTTCGATCATTTTATTCAGAGTACAACCTTCTCAGAGGCGCAGGACATGATGGAGGACCTCAGCCAGCGCGGCGTGCAGTCGATTTCGGCGAACCTGCTCGGTTGGACGGGCGAAGGCTACATGAGTTATCCGTCGGGATATAAGCCTTCCCGTAAGCTGGGCGGCACAAGAGGGCTGGCGAAGCTGAGCGAGTATGCGAAGGCGAAGAACTACCAGCTTTTTCTGCAGGACAACTATGTCGAGGCATGGAAGGGCAACGACGGGTTCTCGTCGCGTAAAGACGTCGTTGTCGGAGCCAATCATTTTGTCGTGACCGACCGTTACAGCGAGCTCTTCTACTTGAATGCAGGCAAGCAGAATGCGCATTTCCAGAAGAAAGTGCTGAATCCGCTGCGCAAGCTGGGGATTACCGGCATTAACTTCGACGGCATCGGCAGTCAGCTCTACTACGATTATAATGACGATTACCCGCTGAAGCGCGGGGGGACAGCCAAGCAGTGGACGGAAATGATGGAGAAATCGGTCCTGCAGTTCGGCGGTGCGGCCTCGGTTGGGGGCAATGGATACAGCCTGAAGCATTCCTCCCGCCTGTTCGGCATCCCGATGGAGGACAGCGGCTTTTTCTTTACCGACGAAACGATCCCGTTCTACCAGATGGCGCTGCACGGCATTATTCCTTACTCGGGCGATCCGCAAAATTTATTCTACGATCCACAGCTGCAATACCTCAAAATGGTGGAATACGGCTATATGCCGTACTACCAATTAACGATGAACCACTCTGAAGATTTAAAGGACACCATCTACAGCGATTTGTTCAGTTCGGCTTACAGCAATTGGGTGGATCAAGCGGTCCAATACTATAAAGAGATGAACGACAAGCTGAGATCGGTATGGTCGCAAACGATGAAGGAGCACCGCAAGCTGCAGGATGATGTCTATGAGGTCGTATATGAGGACGGGACTCGCGTCATTGTCAATTATACGCCGGGTGAGGTGACGGTCGATCATCATGTCGTTCCGGGCAAAAACTTCATCGTGGTGCCGAAGGGGGGATCAGCATGACAGGGAAAAAGTTGAGTCTGGAACGAAAAAAGATGCTGGCAGGCTATGTTTATATCGCTCCATGGGCGATCGGGTTCGCATTGTTCATGCTGTATCCTTTGATTTACTCCCTTTGGCTGGCCTTTCATGAAGTGGTCGGCGTCGGCAATTTCGACTTGGAGCCTGTCGGCTGGGGAAATTTCAACAAAGCGTTCGTGCTGGATACGCAGTTTATTCCGTTGTTCATTTCGGTGGTGCAGGATGCCGTCATCAATACGCCGCTGATTCTGGTCTTCTCTTTGTTTATCGCGATCCTGCTGAATCATAAGATTCGCGGGCGCGCCTTCTTCCGGGCTGCATTTTTCCTGCCTGTTTTGATCGGCTCCGGCCTTGCGATGCAGCAGCTGCTCTACGCAGGGGTCGGCAAAGACACGCTGGTGAACGGCATCGGCGTTCCGGAGGAGGTATTTCTGTATATGGGCCCGACGTTCTCGCAGATCGTCTTCGATATGCTGAGCAGGCTTACCGTGATCTTTTGGAAAACGGGCGTGCAGATCCTGCTCTTTTTAGCCGGACTTCAGGGGATTTCTCTGTCGCTCTATGAGTCGGCCAGATGCGACGGTGCAACCGAATGGGAGATGTTCTGGAAAATCACGCTGCCGCTGATCTCACCGATCATCCTGCTTAATCTCGTCTATACATGCGTGGATTCCTTTACGGATATCAACAACAGGATGATGGTCTATATCAAAGATACGGCCTTTACGAAGATCGAAATGGGCTACGCGTCCGGTATGGGCTGGATCTACTTCTTGTTTATCTTCCTGCTGCTCATTATCGTATTTGCTTCAACCAGGCGCTTAGTCGTATACACAGGTGAAAAATGAGAATGAGGAGCAAGGAGGTGGTGCAGCGTGAAACCGATTCCGATGTCGAAGACCAAGCAGCGTGTGGCTGTGCAGCCCGAAAGTATCGCTAACCGGGCGAAAGCGTTAAGAAATAACAGCGTCATCAGCCGGATCAGCAGCAAAAGCCGCTGGTTCGCGCTCATTTACCGCATCTTCGTGTACGTCATTCTGATTGACTTGGCCTTTGTTTTTCTCTATCCGTTTATCTATATGATCACGACCTCGCTCAAGCATCCGGTGGATCTGATCGACTTCGCGATCAAGTGGATTCCGACGAGTCTGGCGTGGGAAAACTTCTACTACGGGATGAAGGGGCTGCAGTTTTGGACGCATTTCAATAACTCGGCCCTCATTTCCGTAGTGAGTGTGATCGGCCAGGTATTATCCTGCTCTTTCGTCGCCTATGGTTTCTCCCGCATTAGGTTTCCCGGACGGGAAGTCCTGTTCGTGCTGTGCATGTTCACGATGATCATTCCGCCGCAAACGATCATTGTCCCTTTGTATATGCAGTACAAGACGATCGGCTGGCTGGACAGCGTGATGCCGCTGATCGTGCCTTCCTTTTTTGCGAATGGGCTTAGGGGTGCCCTGTTCATCTTTATCTTCCGCCAGCTGTTCCGCGGGCTTCCGTGGGAGCTGGAGGATGCGGCCAGGGTGGATGGCTGCGGAAGCTTCCGCGTATACTGGAGAATTATTCTCCCGCTTACACCGCCTGCGATTGTCGTAACGACCCTGCTGTCCTTGGTATGGCACTGGAATGACTTCTTCGAGCCGTCGATCTTCCTGACGTCAGAGGAGAAGTTCACCTTGCCGATGATGCTTCCGCGGCTCTACCAATCCCTGGATACATTGACAGGCAGCAGCTTTGAAGTGTTCAGCCTGCCTGTCGTCATGGCCGCTACATTCCTTGCACTGATTCCGATGCTTGTCGTCTATCTCTTTCTGCAGCGGTATTTCATTCAAGGCGTGGAGCGTTCCGGGCTGGTTGAGTAAGCGGAATGAAAAGCACTCCATTCGGGTGCCGTTGAAAGGGGAGAGAGGCCGCCATGCTGTGGTCAGAACGCGCGGATGCGGCGCAGGAAGCGCTGCGCCGACATTATTGGAACCCGGGTATCGCCATGTTTAATATTGAAACGCCGTGCCCGAACGGCGATTGCAACACGATTTTTCATTACTGGTGGATGGCGCATGCCGCCGACGTGCTGGTGGACGGACTGCTGCGCACCGGCGAGGCGGTTTACGGGGAGACGCTCGCGGAGCTGCATGACGGCATCCGGCGCCGGAACGGCGGCGTGTACCCGAATGAGCTGTACGACGATATGGAATGGATGGCGCTCGCCTGGCTGCGCGCGTACGAGGCGACCGGCGAGGAGACGTACAAGGAAACCGTCCACATCCTGTGGGAGGACATCCAGAGCGGATGGAACGACCATATGGGAGGCGGCATCGCGTGGCATAAATCCCAGCTGGCTTACAAAAACACCCCGGCCAATGCGCCCGCCGCCATTCTCGCGGCAAGGCTGTACCGGTGCTTTGGCAGCGCGGAGGATTTGGAGTGGGCCCGCAAAATATACGATTGGCAGCAGCGCTCCCTGGTCGATCCCGCCAACGGCTTCGTCTGGGACGGCATGAACCGGACCGGGGACGGAAGGATTGATAAGGACTGGAAGTTTACCTACTGCCAGGGTGTCTTTATCGGAGCGGGCGTGGAGCTGTGGCGGGTGAGCGGGGAGCCGGGCTTCCTCGTGGATGCTCTGCGCACGGCCGAGGCCGCCAAGGCGGAGCTTGCCGCGGATGATGGCGTGCTCCCGGACGAAGGAAGCGGGGACGGCGGCCTGTTCAAAGGCATCCTGGTCCGCTACCTGGCTGAGCTGAGCCTGGCCTCGGTGGAGGCGGCCCGGTTTGCCGTCCCGATGCTCGCCGCAAATGCCGGCGTGCTGTGGGACGCCGGGCGAAGCGCCGCATGCCTGTTCGGAACGGACTGGAGCCAGGCGCCGGCAGATCCGGTATCCCTGAGCACCCAGCTGAGCGGCGTGAAGCTGCTGGAGCGTATGGCGGTGCTGGAGAAACTGGGGGTTGCCGATCATGAGAGTAAACAATAAGCATGTTTAACGATATCTTAAACAGTAGAACTTCATCGTTGGTATGGAAGGCAGACTCAGTGGACCGCTCACGTAAAGTGGGCGGTCTTTTGGTTTGTTTTCCCGCTCCCTAAAAAAAGGATTGTGTTGAAAGCGCCTGTATGGTATTTTATGTACATAAAAACGTTTTTATAGCAAAGGAAGAATGGTTATATGGGTAAGGTAACGATCAAGGATGTAGCTAAAGCAGCCGGAGTCTCCATTTCTACGGTTTCGAATGCATTGAATGACGTGGATGTATTGACCCCGGAGACCAAATCACATGTTCTGAAGGTGGCAGAACAATTAAATTATGTACCGAACCTGAACGGGAAGCTGCTGAAGTCGGGGAAGACCAAGATGCTTGGCTTTTTTACAACAAGCGTGGCAGGGCCCTACTTCTACACACTGGTTGAGTCGATGTCACATGAATGCGACCGTTTGGGTTACGGATTGAATGTGTTTATTACGAAGGATAAGCAGGTTATCATGAGCAATATTATGGGCGGCCGGGTGGATGGCGTCATCATATTCGAAGAGCTGAGGATCGACGACAAAGACATCGCCGCTATGGAGAAGGACAAGATCAATGCCGTGTTCCTGGATCGCGAGATTCAGAAAGAGACGATGGGCAGCATCATTTTCGACTCCTATGAGGCCGGTTATGAAGCGACTAAATATTTGATCAGCCTGGGGCATAAGAAGATTGCCTATATTTCCGGCGTGGATACGATGTTTGACAGCGTTCAGCGGAAAGAAGGATATCTGGCTGCTCTGCGCGAGTGTCAGTTTCCCATCGATGGAGACTATATTCTGCAAGGTTATTTTGAGGAAGAAGGCTCCTATAACGCTGTAAAATCCTTTCTTCACCTGCACCCCGACAAAGTGCCCGATGCTTTTCTTGCCGGTAACGACGTGAGTGCCATCGGTTGTATTCGGGCCCTGAAATCCCTGGGATACGAGGTTCCCCAAGATATAAGCGTCGTGGGCTTCGATGATATTGATATTGCGCAGTATTTTACACCGCCTCTCTCGACCGTACGCAATCAGATTGCCAGACAAGGCATTCTGGCCGTGGATCACCTGGTTCGCATGATTCAGAAGAAAGAGCAAGGCAAGACTCAGAAATTGCCTGGGGAGCTTGTCGTTCGCGGCACCAGTCATGTGAAGATCAATCGGAATAAACCGGTTTAAGTGAAAGGGCCAATGATTATTCCGATTCTTTTTTTTAAAATGATACAAAATAGGAGGATATTTTTTGCCAAAAAATAAAAACGTTTTTATTTAAGTCTGTCATTTTGTGATCAAAGGAGGCTTACTAGGTGGGCAAAACAGTTTTAGTTCAGCCAACCGGCACAGGCCCGGTTCAACCAACCGGAAAGAAGCCGCGAGGGCAGAGAATCAAGGAGTTTTTCATTGATTTCAAGCGGCAATGGGAGCTTCAATCGATGATTCTTCCCGGTATTATCTTCATGTTTATTTTTTGCTACATACCGATTTATGGTTTATCCATTGCTTTTAAAAATTACACCGTCATTGATACGCTGGATTCCGCTCCGTGGGTTGGCCTGGACAATTTCAAAATTATTATATCGGACAAGTATTTTTGGGATTCCGTAGTCAACACGCTGGGCATCAGCTTTTTAAAATTGGCGGTGGGCTTTGTCATTCCGATCATTTTGGCCATTATGATTTACGAGGTTAGCATGGGCCGGTTCAAAAAATTCGTACAGACGATTTCGTATCTGCCTCACTTCTTGTCATGGATCGTGCTGGGCGGAATGCTCATTACCTGGTTCTCCACCTCCGGTTTACTTAACGAAGTGCTGCTTGGCTTAGGGCTAATCTCGCAGCCGCAAAACATTTTGCTCGACCCGAGCAAGTATTGGTGGATTGCGACCTTATCGGATATCTGGAAGGAAGCTGGATGGGGGACGATTCTGTACTTGGCGGTCATGTCCAAGATTGATCCTACCTACTATGAAGCCGCAAAAATCGATGGTGCGAGTCGCCTCAGACAAATCTGGAACATCACACTGCCTAACATGAAGATGATTATCAGCTTAAATCTGATCCTGACTGTAAGCGGTTTATTGGGGTCAAATTTGGATCAAACCTTGGTGCTCATGAATTCACAGAACCGGGAAAAGGCAGAAGTCATTAACTCGTACGTGTACCGGATGGGGATGACGCAAGGGGATTTCTCTTATGCCACCGCGGTTGGTTTGGGTGTATCCATCATATCGGTCATTCTGCTCGTTACGGCTAATAAGGTGACCAGCAAATTAAATGATAATCAATCCGTTCTATAGGCCATGCAGGGGGAGGCATTACGGTGAATTTGAAAGCAGCAAAAGGGGATCTCGATAGCAAAATCTTTGATACGATCAACATCATCCTATTGGTTGTATTTACGATTATTATTGTCGTTCCGTTATGGAACGTCGTCGTTTCATCCTTCAGTTCGGGCAGGGCCCTTGCCGAGGGCGGGTTTATCTTTTGGCCTAAAGAATTATCGCTTGAGAATTATCAGGCTGTGTTCAGAGATACAGGCATATGGCAGGCCTTTTTCATCTCGGTTGCCAAAACCGTGATCGGGGTTATCACCCATGTATTCTTCTGTGCCATGGTAGGTTACGGCCTGAGCAAAAAATACGTCCGCGGCCGCAAGTTCTACGTTGCGATGGGTGTCATCACCATGTTTTTCTCGGGCGGTATGATTCCGACCTACTTATTGATTAAAAGCTTGGGCCTGCTGAACACCTTCTGGGTTTATATTATTCCGGCTCTCTTAAGCTTCTATGATGTCATCATTCTGATGAATTTCTTCCGCAATGTGCCGGATTCGCTGGAAGAGTCGGCAAAGATCGACGGCGGCGGCGACTGGAGAGTTTTTCTGAGCATATTCATTCCTCTTTCTATGCCGGCCATGGCCACAATCGCCCTATTTAACGGGGTAGGGCAATGGAATGATTTTATGACCACGAAACTGTATATCACCGACCAATCGCTATATCCCTTACAGATGATGCTGTATGAAATTATTGTGCAGTCTCAGACGCAATCGATGCAAAATATAGGTTCCGTAGCGATTCAAACCACCACGAAAGGGGTCCAACTAGCAACAATCGTCGTAACAACGCTGCCGATTGTTGTGATGTATCCGATATTGCAAAGATATTTTATCTCGGGGATGATGCTTGGGGCAGTCAAAGAATAGAGAAGCAACTCTAAGGGAGTGGAAATGAAGCTGGCTGTAAAAACACAGGCTCTATCAGGAAAGCGCTTTAATTAAAAGGGAGGGTATAGGATGTTTACGAACAAAGCTTTTGGAAAGAAAGGACTCACACTGTTAACTGTATTGATGAGTGTTGTATTGGTTGTTAGTGGCTGCAGCGGATCGGGCGGCAAGTCCGGCTCCAAGAAGGAGAATTGGGTTTCGATCGAAGACCGTTATACTCCGGATGCCGAGACTCCGGCCTGGAAGCTGGATAAAAAAGAAGAGGTAACCAACCTGACTTGGTATGTAAATGCGGATTGGTGGAATACGGATTTCGGCAAGGACGTTGTCACCAAAAAAATCAAGGAAGATCTGAATATCAATATCAAGTTCATCACGGGTGACGATACCAAATTGAACACGTTTTTTGCCGGCGGGGAAATGCCGGATTTGATCACAACGTTTGACTCCAACTCCCCGGTGGTACAAAAAGCGGCCACTTGGGCGCTGCCGTTAAATGATCTGGCTGAGAAATATGATCCCTACTTCAATAAAGTTGCTGCACAAGACACACTCAACTGGTTCAAGCTCAAGGACGGCAAAACCTACGGATATCCGAACTATTCCAATACACAAAAGGACTATGACAGCGGCAATATTCCTGCGAAAACGGCATTTATCATCCGTAAGGATGTTTACGAAGCCCTGGGTAAACCGGTTATGGGCACACCAGAGCAATTTCAGGCTGTCCTCCAGGATATCAAGAATAAATTCCCTGACCTGATTCCATTCGGGTTCAACTCCATTGGTGAAGGAACAGGATCGCTTGGCGATACGCTTCAGGACTTCATCGGCGTGCCGCTGGAAGACAAGAATGGCGGATTCTACAACCGTAACCTCGATGAAGACTATTTAACTTGGGTAAAGACGCTTAATTCCGTATACAGAGCCGGGGCGATCAGCGATGACAGCTTTGCCGATGACGGAACCGCTTTTGAAGAAAAGGTCAAGGCCGGCAAATATGCAACCATTTTGTTGGATGGAACACCGCAGCAGGGCGGCAACCTGCAAAGCTTCTACAGTAATAATAAAGGCAAGGAGTATATCGCGATTGACGGCCCCCAAAGCACGGCCTTGCATTCACCGACACTGAACCAATCCGGGATCACAGGCTGGATGATCAGCTTTATTACGAAAAATAATGTGGATCCCGCTAAATCGATTCAGCTCTTCACCTACTTGCTAAGCGAAGAAGGACAAATGCTGATGAACTATGGTATTGAAGGCGAGACCTATAAAGTGAACGCGGATGGAAAGGTCGAGTTCCTGCCTGCAGTGAAGGAGCTTCAGTTGAACAACCCGGATTCCTTTAAAAAGGATTACCGCATGGGCGAATTCATGTTCTTTGGCCATGACCGCCACAAAGCGCTCAGTGGTGACGCATTCCCGGATGCCATCAAGCAAATGCAGGAATGGGGTAAAGGAAAGCTGGTGCCACACTTTATCCTGGAAAATATCAACCCTGACCAAGGCACACCGGAAGCGCGTTCTTTGGCCGCAATCAATACCAAATGGAACTCAACACTCATCAGTATGATTCGTTCGAAGGATGATGCTGCGTTCGATAGCCTCTTGAATGAATACAAAAAGTTCCTGGACAGTAACAATTGGGACAAAATCGTGGAGGTTCGCAATGAGAAGATGAAAGCGAACAAAGAAAAGCTTGGGCTGAAATAGGCTTTCACGGATAGGAAACGATATATAGAAATCTGGAGGGAACAACATGCTGAACATGACAATCTACCAGTCGAATGGGGAAGAGGAATTATTCATTAAGAAAACGAAGGAGGAGCTTACGCCTGTATCTCCCTCTGCACTGCTGAATACGGTTGTTATCGATGAGGAGCAGACGTATCAGGAGATGGATGGCTTTGGCGCGTCCTTCACGGATTCCGCGGCTTATCTGATTCATCAAGTACTGGGGGCCGAGCAGCGTTCGGAGCTTATGACACAATTGTTCGATCCGAACGAAGGGATTGGTTTGTCGGTACTGCGCCAGCCCATGGGCGCATCTGATTATGCACGTGACTTCTACAGTTATAATGATCTGCCGGAAGGCCAGGCCGATATGGAGCTGAAGCAGTTTTCCATTGCACACGATGAGGACGATATTATTCCACTCCTGCAGGAAGCGCTGCGATTGAATCCGGATATGAAGCTGATGGGTTCGCCCTGGAGCCCGCCTGGCTGGATGAAGACAAGCGGGTCGATGATCGGCGGAGAGCTGAAGCAAGAGTGCTATCCGGTTTATGCCCATTATTTCGTCCGTTATATTCAGGAGTATGCATCAAAAGGTCTGCCTATCTATGCGGTGACGCCGCAAAATGAGGCCTTGTATTCACCAGGTCATTATCCCGGCATGATCATGCTGCCTGAGGCACAAAGTGATTTCATTAAGAATCACCTGAAGCCGCAATTCGTGAAGAATCATATCGATACGAAAATCCTCTGTTATGATCACAATTGGGATAAACCCGACTACCCGCTGACGGTGTTAGAGCAGGCCGGCGATGCGGTGGATGGTGTCGCTTGGCACTGGTACGGCGGCAAGCCGTCAGCCCAATCGGACGTATTCGAAGTTTTCCCTGATAAAGAGGTCCATTTCACGGAAGGGTCGGGCGGGGAGTGGATTCCGCCGTTTGAGCAAGCCTTCTCGAATGTCATGCGGACAGGTATCGAGATTCTCCGCAATCATAGCAAGTCTTACGTCTTATGGAATATGGCACTGGATGAGAAAAATGGCCCTACCGTACCCGGCTTTGGTACAAGCACCTGTCGCGGTATTGTGACCGTGAATCAGCAGACGAAGGAACTAACCTATACGCTGGACTACTATGCGCTGGCGCATTTCAGCAAGGGGATCCGTCCGAAAGCGCGGCGTATTGCTTCGACCAGCAATGATCTGATCCGCTCCGTTGCCTTTAAAAATACGGATGGCTCTATTGCAGCCGTTCTGTTTAACGACAGTGAAGCATCGGAGAGTGTAGCTGTTCAGCTGCACGGAAAAGAGGCATTGCAGCTTGAGATGCCGCCCAAGAGCGCTTTAACGTTAATGTTTGAAGCGTAACTAGTAGAGGGGCCGTTTTATAATAAAAACCGGCTTGTTACATGAGAAAACGGCCTGCGCCGATTGAAAAGTATAAAAGAGGATTACGCTGCACGGCGACCGCTTCCCGGTATTTTACCGGAGAGTGGTCGCCGATTTTTTTCTCGAATTTTCCTATAAACTGCGCGGCTTGGTCGGAGTGACACAGAGAAAATTTACTCCGAAACAACATGATTGGGCTTTACAATCTCAATGTTCTAGTGTACTATCCAACTATAACACTAATACAAGGGAGTTGTGAGCATGAACCATCGAACAAATATGCAGGCGGACGCCGATGCGCCGGTTCTTTCACTCCAAGGGGTATCGAAACGGATCGGAAGCAAGTGGATCGTCAGCCAGCTTTCTTTTGATGTGCATAAAGGCGAAGTGGTAGGCCTGCTGGGGCCCAACGGTGCGGGCAAGACGACAACCATCCGCATGATCGCCGGATTGATCGGGATGACGGAGGGAGATGTGCTGGTCCGCGGGAGCAGCATCCGCAACGACTGGAAGCAGGCGATCCGCCATATCGGGGCGATTATCGAGAACCCGGAGTTCTACCCGTATATGACCGGATACGATAATTTGAAGCAGTATCAGCGGATGAATCCCTGGATCAGCCGGGAGCGGATCGACGAGGTTGTCCGGCTCGTGGGGCTGGAGCAGGCCATGAAGAAGAAGGTCAAAGCCTACTCGCTCGGCATGCGCCAGCGGCTCGGCATCGCCCAGGCGCTGCTGCATGAGCCGTCAGTCCTGATTCTGGATGAGCCGACGAACGGCCTGGATCCGGCGGGCATCCGGGAGATGCGCGACTATCTCAAAAATATCGCCCGCGAAGAAGGCATCTCCATCCTGGTGTCGAGTCACCTCCTGCTTGAAATGGAGCAGCTGTGCAGCCGGGTCGTCGTCATTCAAGACGGCAAGCTGGTGACGGTCCGCTCCATTGGCGGAGGCAGCCGGGAAGCGGAGCAGCCGGGGCAGCAGGAAGCCATTCGCGTCATGTTCCGCGTCGGCCGCCTGGAAGAGGCGAAGAGGCTGCTCGAAGGGCTGGATCTGGCCGAGGTACTGGCGGTGAACCCGGAACAAAGCGAGATGATTCTTTCCTTGCAGTACAAGGACATTCCGGGGGTAGTGGAGCGGCTGGGCAGCGGCCGGATCCCGATTTACCTCATTACCGAGCTCAAGCAGTCTCTAGAAGACGAATTCCTGAAATGGACGGGAGGAAACCAAATTGCGTAGTTTTTCTTTGCTGGTGGTCAACGAATGGCTCAAGATGGCCAAGAAGCGCAGCTTCTTCATTCCTTATGCCATCGCTGCAGTGGCCGCAATCGCCCTGGGCTGGATTCTGAAGCGTTGGGGTGGCGAGATGCTGACAGGGGCGAGCGCCCTGGATTATACGGTGTTGATGGCGGGTATGAGCGGCTTTGGCCAAATGACGGCCATGCTGGCGATCATCTTCACGGCCGGCATCGTATCCGGGGAGCACGGCCAAGGAACGATCAAGTTCCTGCTGATCCGCGGGCAGAGCCGGTCCGCAGTTTTGGCATCCAAGTACACGGCGGCCGTCCTGTTTACGCTGTCGCTGGCCGTATGGCTGACGGTGCTGAGCTTCGCAGCGGGTGCGTTCTTCTTCGGCACGGATGCAGGGGAAGCCGGCTGGCGGGATGTGCTGGTGGCCGGAGGCAGCACGCTGGTGTACAGCATCATTTTCATGACACTGGCCTTTATGATGGGGGTGCTGACCCGGTCGACGGGAGCCGCAATGGGTGTAGGCATGGCCTCGGTGATGTTCAGCGGAATCGTTATTCCGAAAAGCTTCTATAAATACGTGCTGTTCCCGAACGCAGACCTGTCGGTGTACAGTCAGGGCGGTCACGCACCGATTCAGGGGATGAGCCTGGGCTTTTCCATCGCCGTTCTGGCGGCATATCTCGTCTTGTTTCTTGTCGCCAGCTTTGTTACGTTTAAGAAACGTGATATAGCCTGATGCGCGGGAACGTAAGCTGACGGCGAAAGGAGTCTGTCCTGAAGTGAGTATTGAATTCGACAACAATTTGCCGATCTATCTGCAAATCATGAACCATATCAAGAGACAAATTGTCTCAGGCATCCTGCAGCCGGGCGATAAAATCCCTTCCGTAAGGGAACTGGCGGCCGACCTGCAGATCAACCCGAACACGATCCAGCGCACATTTCAGGAGCTGGAACGCGAGGAAGTCGTAGAGACCCGGCGCGGGCTGGGAAGATATGTGACAAGCGAGGAATCGAAGATTATGGCGATTAAAAAGGAAATGGCGGGCGAATTGCTTCACCAGTTTATCCATGGCATGCAGGAGCTGGGGTTCAAAAATCAAGACATCGTCTCCATCGTAAGCGAGGCGGTCGCGGAGGACCGAAAGCAAGGCGTAAAGGAGGGGGCTAAGGGTGGAAACACTGCTCAAAGTTGACGGCGTATCCAAGAAATACGGAGGCAAGCTGGCGCTGAACAGCGTGTCACTGCGCATCGGACCGGGCCGGATCGTCGGCCTGCTCGGGTCGAACGGCAGCGGGAAGAGCACGCTGATGCGGATCGCCGCCGGGCTGACGCCGCCTACCGCGGGAAGCATTTCCGTGCTGGGCAAGCCGGTGGGCAAGGAAACGCGCAGCCTGATCTCTTATATGCCGGACCTTCCGCTGACGGAGAACTGGATGCGGGTGAAGGATGCGGTTGCTTTTTACCGGGATTTCTATGATGATTTCGACTTGGAAAAGGCGCGCGAGATGCTCGACTTTATGAATTTGAAGGAGAACGACCGGGTCAGCTCCCTTTCCAAGGGCATGGGCGAACGGCTGCAGCTGACGCTGGCCCTCTCCCG
>NZ_MBRK01000001.1:5460184-5804361 GCF_002224835.1 Paenibacillus sp. SSG-1 | reverse complement strand
GCTGGGGGAGCCGATCGGCGGCGTGGATCCGGTGGCCCGGGGTAAAATTCTGGACGCGATCGTCCGCTTCTACAGCGAAGACAGCAGCCTGATTGTCAGCACGCATCTGGTGCGCGATATGGAGCGGATTTTTGATGAAGTCATGTTTATCCAAGACGGCGTCATCGTCCTGCACGAGGAAGTCGAGAGCATCCGCATCAACCGTGGAAAAGGCATTGACGATCTGTTTAAAGAGGTGTTTGGCGAATGATCAAGCTGTTAAAATACGATTTAAAGCGCAACGCGACGCTGCTGCTCGGCGGGATGGCGATTCTCCTCCTGTGCGAGTTCGTCCTCCTCTGGTCCAGGGCCACGGATGAAGTCAAAATTGTCCTCTCTGTCCTGTTCTTCGGCGCAGTCTCGGTGATTTACTTCATTTCCAGCCTCCGTGTGTTTGACTACAACATCTCTACGGTCAGCCGCCGGCTCGTACCGGTAGGTGCCTTGTCTTACGTGGGAGCTTCCCTGCTGTACGGATTGCTTAACTCGCTGGTGATGACCGTAATTGGAGCGGCATTCACTGCCTATATGGTGGTCAACTTAGGGGGCGGATTCAGCTGGGCCGGCCAGATTCCGGTCTGGGCCATCGTGCTGATCATTGTAGAATATCTGTTTCTGCTCGTATACGGCTTTTTGACCTTTTATATGACGATCGCCTTGGCGCGCAGCCTGGTAACCAAGGGCGTGTTTTGGGTCGGACTGCTGATTTTTATCGTCCTGACCATCGTCCTGTCTTATGTTGAAGACTTTCTGTTCGGCCAGGATTCGTCCGCGTTGTTCGGAAGCGTGGATCTGCAGTGGAGCTCTCAGTCCGGCGTGCTGGCCCGGGAGCTGCCGGGTCTCCTGTCTGCCTGGCAAACCTGGGGCTCCATCGTGTTTGAGGGGCTGCTGTGCGTCGCCTTTTTGTACGTGATCAAATGGTGTATAGAGAAAAAAATCGAAGCGAGATAAGGAAAAGGTTGGCCTTGAGCGGCGTTACGTTGAAGACCGAATGCAGGGGTAAACCGTGCCGCCGTTTGCTACAGAAAGAAAGGTTAGGGAACTGAAAAGGTACCCGTACACTGACACTTCAAAAAGTGTTTCGTGTACGGGTACCTTTTTTGCTTACTGGGTTATTTGAATTTGATGGTGTTTTTAATTTTGCTCCCGCAGCCGCATATGATCGTGTGCTTCAAATCTTTAATTGGCTGATGGCACAGGGGGCATATGCTTTGATGAATTGGATCGTTCAATCTCACAGCCACCTCCGTACTTAACTCCGCTTCGCTTGGTGCATTTGTCGTGCCGTTCCTGCCTCGATGCTCTATACCGGCAACAACACAAACAAACTCTCTTTTCATTCCATCGACAAACGGTTTGGGTTACTTGCTTTCCCCTGTAGCCACGAGCACGGCTCTCCCCAGCGTATGACCCAGCATGGTGAATCCTAAGACGGCCGGCGTGGCGCTGCGATCAACGCCGATATCCTCAACATCCAGCGCATGAACGACAAAATAATACCGATGCGGACCATGTCCCGCTGGAGGCGCCGCACCGATAAACCGTTCGAGCCGGGCATCGTTCGGCAGCTGCAGGGCGCCTTGCGGCAAACCGCTGCCATGCTCGTCGCCTGCGCCAGTCGGCAGCTCGGTGACATTGGCAGGGATGTTGATGACGGCCCAGTGCCAGAAGCCCGATCCGGTCGGGGCATCCGGGTCATATGCGGTTACGGCGTAGCTCTTCGTCCCTTCGGGCGCACCGGACCATTTCAAATGGGGCGAAAGATCTTTACCGCCTTCCACTCCAGAAGCGTATTGCTGGGGAGGCAGGGGAAGCCCCTCCGCAATATCATGACTCGTTAACCGAAAGGCTTCAACTTCCGGCAATTTCGCAAATGGGTTGTTCATTGTAAACTCCTCCTTTTTTGTATGAGTCGATTATATATTCAAGAATCGATTCTGTAAATAAAAATCTTTTTGTATGTGGATTATCGACTTATTATTGTATTTTTGTAGGTTTCGGTGTAAATTATTTAAACGTGTACAATCCCGATATGCATAAAGGATGGTGTCGGCTTCATGGCCAAAAGAAACGGTTCGTCCACTTTAAGTGAAAATGTCACAAAAAAACTGAGGTATGATATTTTGGACGGACAATATGAACCGGGCGCTCCATTAACCGTTTCGGAACTAGCCAAAGGTTTCGAAGTCTCGGTTGCCGTCGTTCGGGAAGCGCTAACCCGTTTAGCGACCCAAGGCCTCGTCATACAGAACCCGAATCACGGATTTTCCGTGAAGACGGCGTCGGAAGAAGAACTGAAAAGCATCATCGAAGCGCGGTTGATCAATGAATCGGCAGCCTTACGCCTGTCCATCGCTCACGGCGATCTCACATGGGAATCCAATGTCATCGCTGTTCACCATAAACTATCGCAAACACCCGAGTACGAGGATGGTCATCCAAAGCTCGTCGTTCGCGAAGAATGGTCCGACATTCACCGTCAATTTCATTACGAACTTATCGCTGCATGTCCCAATCCGGTGCTTCTGGATATTTGCAGACGCCTGTGGGATTTAAGCGAATTTTATCGGCATTATTCACCCCCGCAGCAGTCCGTTCGTGATGGCCGCGCCGAACATAAGGCATTAGCGGATGCCGTAGTAAGCCGTGATGGCGATCGTGCCGTCGAGATTTTTAAGACCCACATCCAACTCACTGCGGATATCCTGTTTGACCATCGATAAGCGGATCCCCTTCAAACCGCCACGTATCCTTTCTGAAATCAAAAAAAGGAGCTGTCTGCGCTATGGCAGACGGCTCCTTTTATAATGATGTCTACACTCATCTCAGCTCATCTCACCTTTCTCCTGGCTCAGCTCGTTCCAAAACCATACTGGTAAAATCAGGTGTATTCTACCATTAGACCCATCGGGCGACAACCAGGCCGGATCTCGGAGATGGAGGAACCTCGGATGCGTGCGGATATCTTTAAAAAATCACTTTATCTCGGGAGTATGATTCCTTTAAAATAGAGGGATAAGGTCTGTGAACATTTTCCAGTTTTGTGAAGGTCAGCGGATCCTAACGGATCCATATTTTCGAGCCAGCGAAAGTGAGGAATGACATGAACGGAGGAATAGTCCGACTGCGGGAAATTCTGGATGACATTACACCATCGGAGCGCAAGGTGGCCGATTTTATTCTGCAGCACCCGGGCGAGATGATCGGGCTTTCGATCGCCGAGTTGTCCCGCCGGAGCGGGGGAAGCCAGGCCGCCGTCGTCAGATTGTGCAAATCGGCCGGATTTAAGAGCTACCAGGAGCTGATGCTCAAGGTGGCGGGTGACCTGCAGGAAGGCCAGGAGGAGCCCGGAGGGTATCAGGAGATCCGCCCGCATGACTCGGTGGATGCCATTATTCATAATGTGACGAATAACAATATTCAGTCGATCCGCAACACGGTTAAGGTGCTGGACAAGCACATGGTTGAGCAGGCGATCGAGGCGCTCGGCCGGGCGGAGCGGATTTTTTTCTTCGGGATCGGCGCTTCGAACCTCATCGCCCAGGATGCGCAGCACAAGTTTCTGCGGATCAACAAGCCAAGCTTTTCGTTTGCCGACCCGCATCTGCAGCTGACCTCTTCGGTGCTGCTCACGGAGCGGGATGCCGCCGTCGGCATTTCGTATTCCGGCAAAACGGACTATGTCATCTCCGGCATGAAAGCCGCCAAGGAGGCGGGGGCGGTGACGATCTGCATTACGAAATACGGAAATTCGCCGCTGAGCGAGATTGCCGACATCCAGCTGTATACTTCATCGACTGAAAACGATATCCGCAGCGGGGCCACCGCCTCCCGGATTACCCAGCTGAACATCATCGACATGCTGTACCTGGGTGTCGCCAGCCGCAGCTATGACCAGTCGGTGGACTACCTGGAGAAGAGCCGGGCGATGATCAACAAGACGAAGCAAAAGGGAGGCTGAGCTCAGGGGAGCTTGGGTCCCGGTTGGAGCGTGCCATTCCGCGCTTGACCGCGTCCGCATCCGCGGGGTCTGGCCCAATACGTATAAGAGTAACGCTGCAGCAAAGGGGCTGCTCCGTTTAATCCGGGGCAGCCTTTTATCACGGGCAAAAAGACTCGCTAACGACTTTTTATTCCATCACGAGAGTTGTGTTCGATGCCTTGAATCCTATCACCGTACTGCGATCTCTCCAATCGTTTCGGCAGGTAAGATTCGGAAAACAGCAAAAACCCCAAACTTTTGGTTTCCCTCCAGCAGCAGACAATTTATACTTAAATTTGACAAAATGCCATCAAGGCTTGAATGGAGAGCGTTTTGGGAGGATATGTACATCCTTTCATAGTCGGAAGTAAAAAATCATTTGGAACCCGCTGGAAGATCCGACGTAAAAAAATGCTGTAAAGTACAAAGCAATGAAATAAGGGGTGTAACGAAAATGGGAAATGAGATGGATGTCATTTTGGTCGAGAAGATGTCAAACGGCAGCCTGCGGACGATGGAAGAGCGCAGATGGGGCATGAATATGGTGGCTGCACTGGAGCATGTCAACTATATCGTCGTCGGCGGCAAGGAATACGAAACGATTGAGGGAAGGCTGAATGTCGATACCGGCAAGCTTGAGCTTTTGCTGGTGCAGATACGAAACGAGTAACAGGGAACTCGGCGAAAGGAGATGCGATCATGGCAAACGAAGAAAAGGCGAAGCGGAGCGACGAATCCGGATCAAGAGGTTTTCCGGTTGAAGGGAAGGCTGCCCGGGTATTGTCCACGTCCCTGGGCGTAGCGCTGCTGGCCAATGCCTTTCTGATCCCGGGAGCGACAGCGGCCGGAGCGTCGGCCAATACATCAGGTGACCAGACCGCGGCGGATGAACCGATCCTGGTCTCCTGGTCGACAGAGGAAGTTAAACAGTATTTTGATAAAAACGCGGACTGGAACATTCCGCTTAAGGAGAAGCCGGAGGAAGACCAGGAGGGGCAATCGGCGTCGACAGGCTCCGGATCGTCAGGCGGCGGAACGACCGTCATTAACAATTACGGCTCGGCTCATTCCGGATTTGGCTGGGATGACCTGCTGCTGTACCACATGCTGTTCAACAGCGGATCCAGCTATTCTACCACCAACTATTACAACGGCCGGCCGACGTACTACACCGGCACCAGCCAAACGTATAAGCCGCGGTCCTATACCAGCGGTACGTTCCAGAACAAGCCGGTCGTCGGCTCGACGGTGCGCCCGAAGACGTCGACTTCGACCGGGTCGATCACCCGGAGAGGAACGTCGTCTTCGTCCGGCAGCATCGGCGGCAAGTCAAGCGGATTCAGCTCCTCTTCGAGCTCCCACTCCAGCTCCAGAAGCGGCGGTTTTGGCGGATGAGCAGCGTATTTGAAGTGCTTGCCCCGGGAACCGGCGAACGTGCGGAGCGGGTGGAGCAGCTGCGGCAGCTGGGCTTTGCCTGGGCTGATCTGGAGGACGAGGAGTACTGGCTGGACCAGATCGTCGTCATGAACGGGGAGACGTACCGCGAACTCGAGGAGGCCTCCTCGAGGCTGTGGGGCGTGCTCGACAAGACGGTCCGCTATGTGCACAAGCGCCGCGACCTGTATGAGCTGATCGGCATTCCGCAGATTTTGTGGGATATGCTGGACGACTGTCCGATTCCGGGGCAAGGTCTGATCAGCCGCTATGCCCGGTTCGATTACGCGGTCGGCCATGACGGAAGCATCAAGCTGTATGAGCTGAACGCAGATACGCCGACCGGCTATGTGGAAGCGTCGATCGCGACCCCCTGGCTGTGCGGCGAAGCGGGAATTCCGACGCCGAACGGGCGGATGAAGGAGCTCGTGAAGGCAGCCTGGGCCGTGGAGCACCCGGATACCGCCGCCTGCGTCGCCTACGGCAGCCACCTCGAGGACTCGGGAACGATCGAGGCGCTGGTGAAGCACAGCGGCCTTCCCGTGACCTGCGTCGACTGCCTCGATCTGTGGATCGACGAGGGGATCGTCAAGGACGCGACGGGCCGGGAAATCAAGCGGATGTTCGCGCTGTACCCGAAGGAGTGGATGGCCGTCGACGACGGCGGGGACGCGCTTGCCTATGCAATCGAGACCGGCAAGCTTGCGCTTTTTAACGGACCACACAGCATCCTGCTGCAGTCCAAAGGACTGCTGGCGGCGGCCTGGGGATTGTATGAACTGGGCCTCCTATTTGACGAACAGGAGCAGGAGACGGTGGAGAAATATATTTTGCCAACCTACAATAAGCCCGTGTTCTCGGGAAGCTATGTGTCCAAATCGATGTTCGGCCGCGAGGGCGGATCGGTGCGGATGTATAACGAACAAGGAGAGATGGATATCCAGGACGAGGCCGGATTCGACACGAGCGTCCTGTTCCCGTCCGTCTATCAGCTGCGGGCGGAGCTCCCGCGGATTGAGACCGCCGCAGGGCCGCGGCACCTGCTGACCGGTATGTTCGTGATCAACGGACAGCCGTGCGGGCTGCTCGGAAGAGCGGGCGGATTGATTACGGGGAATACGAGCCATTTTATCGCGATGGGAGTGAAATAAATGAAGACCTACCACAAGTTCTTCCGGACGGGTCTGGGACTGTTCCTGCTGGCGGCGCTCCTGCTGAGCGCATGCTCCTCGAATGAACCCTCCGTATTCGATACAACCACGTCGGAGGATACGAACGTATCCCGGGTTCCTTGGGATTACCGGATTGTCGAAGGAACGGTCGGCGATCTCATCGGCAGCGACATGACGGTCCTTCCGGACAACGAGCTGATGCCTAATGATGGCAACTATGCTACGGGGGACAAAATTTGGTCTTTGCAGTACATGGACGCCGAGATGACGACCGGTGCCAACCAGAAGACCGACGTCCGCCTGTCCTCTTGGGACACGATCAAGACGTTCAAGACGCAGGAGGAGGCCAAGAAGGACTTGGCCAATCTGAAAGTTAACGTGACGACCGAAGTCGACCTGGTCGGCGTATACCAAACAAAATACAAGGATCAGACGCGGGACTTTGCGGTCGTGGAGCTGCCTTCCGGCAACCGGATCAAGCAGCCGATCGACGATGCGCGTTACAAGGAACTGGAGAAGAAGAAGAAAGTTTCCGTCAAACTCGAGGAAGTTCATGATTTCGCCGATTACGATTCGGCATACGCCAAATTCAGGGGGTGGGCCAGTTAATGGTCGTCGTTAATATTGTTGTCAGTGTCATCGTCATCATCATCCTGCAGCTGCTCGGAATGGTGATCTTCAGCTGGATGACACCGTTTAAGGACATGGAAGAGCTGAAGAAAGGCAATACGGCCGTCGGCATCGCGCTTGGGGGCAAATTTTTGGGGACGGCCATCATTCTCGGCGTGGCGGCTTATACGAATACGTCCATCTGGTTTTTGGCCATGTGGTTTGCCGTCGGGTACGTGTGCCTGATCGCCGTGTACTGGATTTTTGAGCTGGTGACCCCGGGCTTTAAAATTTCCGAGCAGCTGAAAAAGGGAAATACGGCTGTTGCCGTCCTCTTGTCCATGGTGTTCGTCGGCATGGCTTTTGCCATCAGCAGCCTGATTGTATAAAGCTGTAGATCAAGCTGCCATGCTGAAGAGAGGGTGAGACCGCTGCATTTTTTCCTCCGGCTATCCGCCCGGATGATGCGGATGCGCAAAACGACGATTGGCCTGATTATTGTTATTTTTGTAACGGTGAGTGCAACGATCGCCTATCTGCTCGAGCCGTCTACCTTTCATAGCTGGTTTAATGCCCTGTACTGGGTCATGACGACGATGGCCACGGTCGGGTACGGCGACTTCTTTGCTGCTACGGTAGCCGGTAAACTATTTACGCTGTTTTTATACATCTTCGGTATCGGGCTGCTCAGCTTGGTCATCGGTAAAATCATCGATTCGATCGCGGGCATTCAGCGCCAAAGGGAGGCGGGAACGTTGAATTTTCACGGAGGCAATCATGTCATCTTAATCAATTGGAGCCGAAAGGCGAAGTCCGCTATCGACGAGATCCTCACGTACGACCCGAAGGCGCAGATCGTCATCGTCGATGAGACGGACCGCCATCCGGCGCTGCAGATGCACCAGGTGCATTTTGTCAGCGGGGATCCTTCGTCCGCGGAGACGCTGATCAAGGCCGGGATTGAGCGGGCGCGGGCGGCTATTATTTTCGCCGACACCCGAATCGAGGAAACATCGCTGACCGACGGCAAGTCGCTGCTGATCGCCTCCAGTATCGAACGGATCGCGCCCGAGGTGCACACGACGGTGGAAATCATGCACGAGAAGCACATTCAGAACTTCCGGTTTGTCCAGGTCAACGAATTCGTGCTGTCCCACGATGCGATCTCCAGCCTGGCGGTGCGGGCTGCGCTGCAGGAGGGAAATTCGGCGGTGATCAGCCAGCTGATCAGCCGCGAGCACGGGGACGATATCTACGAAGTTCCGTGTAATCCTGCCTGGAAAACCTATGGCGAAGCGTTTCAGGCGCTGCTAGGACAGGGCGCCACCCTGCTGGCCGACCGGAACGACATGTCGATCAACCGGCGGTTAAGGGAGCCGATCCCGGCCGATGCGAGGCTGTATGTGGTTGCCGATGAGGCGACGTACCGGCGGATTTCTGGGAAATAAATCCAATGCACTAGTCGATAAAGATCATTTGCCGAAAGAACCGATGGCCTGCAAGAGCGGGCTGTCGGTTTTTTTAGATATAAGGGTTTTCTGGATCGGGCCGAAAATGGTAATGGCTACATGACCGAAGCCGTGCGGCTAATGGTCGACTATGCGTTTACCGAGCTGAAGCTTCACCGGATCGAAGCCGGCGTTATGCCACGCAACCTGGGATCCACCCGCGTACTCGAAAAAGCGGGCTTTCACCATGAAGGCATCGCCCGCAGCAATGTGCTGATCAACGGCAAGTGGGAGGATCATCAGGTGCTGGCCATCATTAATCCGGAAGACTAGCGGGAAGGGTCCGGCTCGCTTGGATCGGCGGTTTCGGCCGGCTTCAGCGAATCGGGGGGATCCTTCAGCGTAGACTCGATCAGCACATCGATCCCATTCCCGGTCTGGACGGCAATAGCCTGATCAGGAGCCGTTCCCTGGATGGAAAATATGCCGGTTCCCACCTCGTATTTATTGGAATAGGTTCCGTGGTATTCGTGGCCTTCGACATCGGTGCGGAGGGCAGGATCAGGGCGCGGCGGCGGAGAAATAATATGAATAGTGGTTTACGAGGAATAGTAGTCACCTCCCAAGTATTCATTCCCATATTAAGGTACTTTGGGCAGTGTGGAAAGAGAATCAAATGCCCGCTGCCCTCATCATTTTGTATTGAGGAAATGAGCGGAGGCTGACGGCAAGCATCGTGCACTGCAATGAAGGAGGATTATATCTGTGAGTCAAACGATACGCGTAGAATGGGGTGGCCAGCCGGTCAAGCTGACCTGGATCCCAACGAAGGACATGCCGGATCCGGCCAAAGTGACCAGCGTTCACGGCATTTGTATGCTGCGGGGCAACGTGCTGGCCGTCCATGTGGACGGGCGCGGTTTTGATATCCCCGGCGGGCATGTCGAGCCGGGCGAGACGCCGGAGGAGGCGTTTCACCGCGAGGTGCTGGAGGAAGGCAGCGTCCGCGGCCGTGCCGTGTACATCGGGATGATGGAAGTGAGCCACGAGGAGAACGAGCATTTTGACCCGAACGGCAAGTATCCGCTGGTCGGCTACCAGTTGTTTTACCGGATGGACATTGAGGAATGCCTGCCGTTTAACCGGGAAAACGAGTGCCTGGCCCGAATTTGGGTGGAGCCTGAAGAGTTTCGTTATGTCATTGATCATGCCTTATTGGGACTGGTGCTGGAGGAGGCGCTGAAGCAGCCAGCCGGCGAATCGGGAGGGGAACGATGAAGGCATGTAAACGCGCCTGTATCAGGATGAAGTCGTCTATGGGGAACACCCTCCTCGAGTTCGGAAGACCCGGAGACCGCCTATTCCTATTGCTCGGCCCCTGATTGATGCTCGTAGTTCCTCATCAGCATGCCGGTCGCTTTTTTCATACCCAAACGGGTGTAAAACTCCTGCACATCCGGATCGCACAGCAGATCCACCATATACAGCCCCTTCAGCCTCTCCAGCATCCGTGCCGTCAGCTCCTTGCCGATCCCCCGGCCCTGATATTCCGGAATCACTTCAAGCAAAGGAATATAGGCCGTTAATACTTTGTCTGATAAACAATTAATAAAGCCAATCATTCGCTTGGTATCGGCATCGATAGCCAGTATGATAAAGGTGGAGTTCGCAAGCAGCCGGATCAGCACAGCAGGCGAGGGCGGGTTGGGCCAGCCGTCGAAAAAGCCGGGGGCAACCGATGACTCCGTGATTCCCTGCAGATGGTCCTGGTAAATAATCATTGAGTGTACCTTCTTTCCTGAAAATGAAATGAGTTGGTATGACTTTACTATATAGGAGGTCAATCATGGACAACAACCCTGTCTGGTCGGAGCAGATGCCGGCCGTTCAGTTCCGGGTGGCGCGCCCGACGCACCAAATCGAGAAAATCAAACAGTTCTACCATGAAGGGCTCGGACTGCCGGTCATCGGCTCATTTCAGAAGCATCAAGGCTATGACGGCGTGATGTTCGGCTTGCCCGATTCCGCCTATCATCTTGAATTTACGCAGCATGAACACGGGGTTCCCGTGCCGCCGCCTTCAGAGGACAATCTGCTGGTGTTCTACATACCGGATGCCGACAAGCGAAATGCCATCGCGCAGCGTCTTCAGGCGATGGGTTACCCGGCTGTCAAAGCCGAGAACCCGTACTGGGACGTTAACGGCATCACCATCTGTGACCCGGACGGCTGGCGCATCGTGCTGCAAAATACTAGCGGCCTATAGAATACAAAAGGAAAAAGCGGTTATACAGATCAAGTGTTACGAAAAATGGTAAGCAGATACATGCTGACGAAGGCAGCTTACCCAGGGGGCGATTATAATGAGCAGCAGTCCAATAAACCCGGCTGAGTGGATCGTGGAGGCCGATATTGCCGGCATGCAGGAAGCGATGAATACCGGCACCATCACTTCGGAAGAGCTGGTCCAGCTGTATTTGGAACGAATCCGGCAGTTTGACGGAAAACTGAAATCGGTCATCGAAGTGAACCCCGAGGCGCTGGATATCGCGCGGGCGCTCGACGAAGAGCGGTACGAAATCGGCACCCGCGGGCCGCTGCACGGCATCCCGATTTTGTTGAAGGACAACATTGCTACGCGGGATGCGATGCATACCAGCGCAGGGGCGCTGGCGCTGGCGGATTCGGTAGCCGTGAAGGACTCCTTTGTGGCGGAAAAATTGCGGGCCGCCGGGGCGGTATTGCTCGGAAAAGCCAATATGACCGAGTGGGCCAACTTTATGTCCAGCACGATGTGGTCGGGGTACAGCAGCCGTGCCGGGTTATGTCTGAACCCTTATGGACCAGGCGAACTGTTCGTCGGCGGCTCGAGCTCCGGCTCGGCCAGCGCGGTGGCGGCGAATCTGGCCGCGGCCGCCATCGGTACGGAGACCTCCGGATCGATCATCAGCCCGGCCAGCCAGAACAATATCGTCGGGATCAAACCGACGATCGGGTTAGTAAGCCGAGCCGGCATTATTCCGATATCGCATACGCAGGATACGGCGGGCCCCATGGCCCGAACGGTGGCCGACGCGGCGGTGCTGCTGGGCGCTCTGACCGGCGTAGACCCGGAGGATGAGGTGACACATGGCAGCAGCGGTCAATTTTATACGGACTATACGCCGTTTCTGGATGCCGAATGTCTCCCGCAGGCGAGAATCGGGATTCCGAGGTTTTACTATCAGGATCTGGATGAGGACCGGCTGAATATTATCGAAGCCGCGATCAGGGTGCTGAAGGAGAAGGGAGCCGAGATCATCGATCCCGTCGAATTATCCTGCGAGCAGGCGGAGTGGGATGGCCATGTGCTGACCTATGAATTTAAAAAAGGGGTCAATGACTACTTGTCCCGCTTGCCGGAAACCGTGCCGGTGCATTCTCTCGAAGAGGTGATCCGGTTCAATGAGGAGCATGCGGATACCTGCCTCCGCTACGGGCAGGACGTTCTGATCCATTCGGAGGCTACCAGCGGCACGCTGACCGAAAAGGAGTATACCGACAGCCTGAAGCGCAGCGTCAGCCAGGCAAGGCAGGGGCTGAACGGGGCTTTCGATGAGCATAAGCTGGATGCCCTCTTGTTTCTGGGGAGTGAAGGGGGCGATGACCTGGCGGCACGGGCCGGTTTCCCGGTCATTACGGTGCCGGGCGGATTCGCCGAGCGCGGGGTTATTGCACCCGGGGGTTATACCACCAAAGGGCCTCAGGGGATTACTTTTATCGGCCGGGCTTTCAGCGAGCCGACGCTGATCAAGATCGCTTATGGCTATGAACAGGCCACCAGGCACCGGGTGCCTCCTGTCCTGGAGTAGGCAAGGGGCATGGTGAAAACTTAAAGCTGGTTTTTCAAGTAACGCCGCCGCGATGGCCCAACCAGAAGGATGGAAACGAAAAGCATGATGAGACTTGCGGGCATAGGTTGGCCGTAAATCCAGCATTGGACGATCCGGGCGACGGCAGCCAGTCCAAGAACGAGTGACAACAGGATCAAAGGGTCCAGCCTGCGTTTTAGTCCCTTGCTGAACAGGAGCTTAATACCCCCGATCACTAGAGCGGACCAAAACAACACCATCAAGACAGCAGCCAAACCGATCAAGGCGAAATTCAAACGCGCTTCCCCCTTTCCAGAAAAGTGATGTATGATAGCAGTATAGCTTGCGTCCCATAATATGTAAAATAACTATTCGGAAAGGGGGCAGCTCATGCGTTCCCAGCTTGCCATTAAATATCCGCTGCGGGCAAAATTTTTGATCAGCATGGTTGTGATTCTAGCCATTACGATTCAAATGTTAATTGTTAATTCGTTGGATGACAATTTTAAAATAAGCATTTACGTCATGAATATATTGCTGCTTCTATATATTATTGGGGCTATCGCGGTTTCTCTCTTCCGCTCTGCAAGCAAACCCAAGTCACTGCTGCTCGAGCCAGGAAAGCTTGTTCTGGAAGGCAAGGAAGTATCCGCTGCGGACATTCAGGGCGTGTGGATCAACGAGCGCTGGTATGGAATCAAGCTGAAGCAGCGGCGGATCGTGCCGATGAAGCTGTGCTTTGTCCTGCAGCCCCGTCAGCCCGCCGGCGAGCCAGAGCTTCTCCAATGGGCGGAGGAGCATGCAATCCCCGTGGAACAGAGATTTTTTATCCGGTGGATGTAGCCGGCTAGACCAGATTCAGCTTATCCAAATTGCTGCGGATCACGCCGCAGGAGGAGGCGAATCGCCCGCGCTCTTCTTCATTCAGATTCAGCTCGATAATTTCTTGGATCCCGTCGCTGTGAATAATCGCCGGGACGCCGGTACACACGCCGTGTTCGCCGTATTCTCCCTCGAGGATGGCCGACACGGCGATTATTTTATGCTCATCGTTCAGCACCGAGCGGGTGATGTGGGCAATGGCACTACCGATGCCAAAATGCGTAGATCCTTTGCGAGTGTAGATCTCCCAGCCGGCGTCCTTCGTTTTTCGGGCGATGTCCGTCAGGTCCACGTGCTTAAAGCGCTCCTTGTGTTGTGAGAGAATGTCCAGAACCGGTTTGCCGCCAATCGTGACATGCGACCAGGCGACGAACTGGGACTCGCCGTGTTCACCCAGAGCATACCCGTGAACGCTGCGGGGGTCGATCGAAAAAATGTCCGACAGCAGCGTTTTGAGACGCGAAGAGTCAATGGACGTTCCGGTGCCAATGACCCGGTGCCGTGGAAAGCCCGACAACTGCCGGATCAGATAGGTGACGATATCGACCGGATTGGCCGCGGTGATGAATATGCCCTCAAAGCCGCTCTTCAAAATCGGCGTAACGATCTGTCGTGTGATAAGTACCGCCTCTTCAAGCACGTCCAGCCGGGTCTGGCCCGGCTTCGGATTAGCTCCTGCCGTCAATATTACGACGTCCATATCCGAACAGTCCGCGTATGTTCCAGCATAAACCGAAGTGCGCGTATGCGTAAAATCAATGCAGTGCGACAAGTCGAGTGCCTGCGCCAGCGCGCGGTCATAAGTGCGGTCGACCATCATGATCTCATCGCAGATCGATTGGTTGATCATGGAGTAGGCCGCAGTTGCACCGACCATGCCCGAGCCGACGATGGCGACCCTGCGCTTTCTTCTTTTCATTTCCGCCACCTCCGTCTCCGTGAGCTAGAATTCCTCGAATTTCCCTAAGGGCGATTTGGCCAGGGAACAATATGGAGCTCCCGACCGCGCCTCCACCAGGCCAGTGCATCCAGGCGTACCCACCTTTTGCACATGGTCGTGCTGACCGAACTCCCCAGTATGGCGATCAGCTCATGCCCGTTGGCCCGCTTGAGGCCGGCATACACCGCAGAGCTGAGAATAATTTCGTAGACCACAAACGTAAACACATCGGATCGGGACACGACCCAAACCGTAAACTCGGAACGCCGCCTGGGGCCCCCTAGGTCCTTCTTCATTCCTTTCCTCCTGCCCTGTGCCCTGGGGTAAATTTGAAGCGGCACTTTGAATCGTGGAATCATATTATTTTATGGAAAATCAGGCTTGGGCTATTCGCTCCTCACGCGGAGTGGAAGGTTTCGGCCGCAGGGCGCAATGCGAGAGGACATCAAAAATGGGCGGAGGAGCAAGCGGGCGTCAGCATATTGCGGATTACGGTTGGCAATAAATATAGTACATGGTAAACCGGGAGCGGCCTTACAGGTGTGGGGCTGCTCTTTTGGCATGATCAGGTGGGGAAGGAGGGATCCAAGTTGGGGTAACGAAAGAGCAGCACCGGTTTTTATCGCGTACCCTCAAACAAGCCTTTGAGGTGAAGAAGGTTGCGCTCCCGTGGAACCGGGCTTTATGCGCCGGCTTGTGCATTGGCCTGCCATCCCTGATCGGATTTTGGCTTGGCCAATTTTCGTACGGGATGCTGGCAGGAACAGGCGGATTCGCCTATCTGTACGTGGCGAGCGAGCCGTATGCGTTAAGGGCCAAAAAAATTCTGTTTGCCGCACTGGGCCTGACGTTCTCTGTGGCAGCTGGAACGCTGCTGGCTCCTTACCCGCTTCTTGCCGCCTTTGTTCTGGGCTGCATCGGGGCAGCGGCGTCCTACCTGTTCGGCGTGCTGAAGTTTAAAGGTCCGGGGGCGTTATTCTTCGTGCTCAGCTTTACGCTGGCCACGGGGATGCCGCCCGATCCTTCCCAGGCGTTCCTCCGCGGCGGCTTGGTGTTTCTAGGCGGAATGCTGGCCTGGTGCTTTGCTATGGCCGGCTGGCTGCTTCGGCCGCACGGTCCCGAAGTCGGCGCCGTCCGCCAGCTGTATCTCGACCTGGGATCCCTATTGGATGGTGCGGGCACCCGGGAATACAGCCGGGCCCGGCATCAGACGCTGCTGTCTATGTACAGCGCGGAAACCACGCTCGCGACAGGCGGGTTCGATCGGCGAAGCGACGCAACACCGCGCCGGTTGTCGGGGATGTATTCGCTTGCGCACCACATTTATCTGATTACGGACAAAATTCCGTTGGCCGTGGGGGAGAAGCTGCCGCCCGGGCTCAGCGCCGCGGTCAGAAGGGCAGGGGAAGCGTGCGGGCAGCCGGATGTATGGGTTCGAACGCCGCTGCCGGACGACCCGGATCCCCGTATCCGGGATCTGAGGGACCTTGTTGGGCAGCTGGATGCTATTTTTAGCGATGCGGAACCCGAGGTGGAGCAGGACCGCCGCAAGCTGACCCGCACTCCGGTGCGGAGCATCCTGGAGGGCAATTTGGATAAGGACTCGATCGTATTTCTGCAGGCGATCCGGTTTGGCGTCATTTTGATGGTGGCTGCCGCCGCCGCATATGCGTTTCAGCTGAACCGGTCCTACTGGGTGCCGCTCTCCTGTGCTTCGGTGATGCTCGGCGCCACCGTCATCGCCACCTTTCACCGGGCGATTCAGCGTTCCCTCGGAACGATACTCGGCATCCTCATCGCCAGCGCGATATTGTGGACCCACCCGGAGGGATTTGTCGTATCCATTGCGATCATGCTGTTCACTTTTTTTACGGAGCTGCTCATCGTGCGAAACTACGCCCTGGCTATGCTGTTCATTACGCCCAACGCGCTGCTGATGGCGGAAACCAATACCCGGATACATAACTTTGGCTATTTTGCCGGCGCCAGGCTGACCGACGTGCTCGTCGGCAGCGTTATCGGCCTGATCGGCGTGCTGCTGGTCGGCAGCCGCTCGGCTTCCAGCCGGATTCCGTACCTTCTCGGCCGGACGATCCGCAGCCAGGCGCAGTTTCTGGCGCTGCTGTTCATTCGGCAGCCTGCGAGTGCCGCAGCGAGGTTGAGCCTCATCCTCCAGCAGCGCTCCATGCGGCGGCACCTGTCCAATCTGAGGACGGTGTACCAGACCGCACTCGGCGAGATTCCGCGCAGCGAGGAGGAGCTGGAGAAACTGCTCCCCGTCATCTGGTCGCTGGATCAGTTCGGGTACGTGCTGAACTCCTACGCGCTGAGCGCCCTCCGGCCCGTCCTGCCCGACCCGGAGCTGGGAGCGGTGCTGCTCCATCTCGAAAAAATGGCCCAGTCCGCAGAGCAGCGGCGGGAGACGGAAGAGGGGCCGGAGGGAACCGACGGGCTGGAGCTGCCGCTGGTGCCGGATATCGGGCAGGAGCTCGCCGATCTCCGGCATGCGCTGAACGGCAGGTGAGCGGGCACCAATCCCAACAAAAAACAGCCCTCTTCCATGGCAAATGCCTTGGAAAGAGGGCTGTTTGGTTTAATGCGTCAAACGATGGTTTACAGATTAGTAAGCCAAAGTGTAGAGAGCTTTGATGTGGGACAGGTAACGGATGTTACTTGCTTCCTTCATCAGGGACGCAGGCAGACCTTTGAGGGACGTGTTGCTTTCGCCGATGGTAGCAACGGCATCTTTACGGCCCAGGCTTGCAAGCGTACCGGAGTTCACCGGAGCAAATGTTTCGAACGCATGGTTTTCGAGCAGGGCATACAGGTTGTAGCCGATCAGCTCGCCCATTTGCCAAGCGATTTGCGCGGTTGGCGGTTGTGGACGTCCGCTTGGATCAAATACAACGGCGCTGTCCCCAGCCACAAACACGTCCGGATGGGAAGTGGATTGCAGGAATTCATTAACGGTAGCGCGTCCGCGGTTTACTTCGAGGCCGGATTCGCCTACGAGCGGGTTGCCTTGCACGCCGCCTGTCCATACGAAGGTGTTGGTTACGATCTTTTGACCGTCTTTCAGGTCAACCACGTTGCCTTCCACGTTCGTTACAGGCAATCCTGTCAGGAAGGTTACGCCGCGTTTTTCCAGACTGCTTTGCGCGCGCTCGATGAGGTGATCAGGCAGTACAGGCAGGATTTTAGGGCCGGCTTCAACCAGAAGCAGCTTCACTTCGGCTGGATTTACGCCGTATTTTTTAGCCAGACCCGGCATGATATCAGCGATTTCGCCGACAAGCTCAACGCCGGTCAAGCCGCCGCCGCCGATGAGGATCGTTGCGTCAGCTTCGTTTTTGGTTTTGGAGTATTCGCGAATGCGGTCTTCGATGTGCTTATGAATGTTCAGCGCGTCTTCAGCAGACTTCAGCACGAAGCTGTACTGCTCGAGCCCTGGAATGCCGAAGTAAGCCGTTTTACTTCCGAGTGCGACAACCAAAGCGTCGTAAGACAGGCTGGAACCGTCGGAAAGCTTGATTTCTTTGCTGTCTACGGAGAAAGAGTTGACCGTTGCGATCTTCAGGTCGACTTCTTTGCCCTTGAACAGTTTTTCGAGCGGCATAGCGATGGCTTTCTCAGCAATGCTGCCTGCAGCCAGACGGTGCAGCTCGGTAATGATTTGGTGCGTAGGGTATTGGTTCACGACCGTAACCCGTGCTTGATCTTTGTTCATATATTTGCGTACGGTCAGAGCGGCAAGCAAGCCGCCGTAACCGGCACCCAAAATGACAATATGTTTTGACATGGTTTTTCCTCCGTCCTTACTGGTTAGATGTATAAAAGATTATTGTTGTTTTGCTTTTTCCGCAGAGATTTGAAGGTAAGCGTTCAGGAACCGGAAGATTTTTTGAGCTTGCGGATCCTTCAGCATTTTAAGCAGACCAAAAAGACCGATCACTTCGTTGCTGTCTTCAGCGCGGTCTTTCGCTTCGATGACAGTAGCGGCGATGTTCTTCACCGAATGCTTCACAGGCTCCACAATTTCGGTGATCGCGCCGACAGTGTCGCTCTTCAGCACTTTGTCGGTAGCGACGGTTTGAGCGAAGTCATAAGACTTTGTCAATAGATTCACAAGCTCAGTCAGCTTTGGAAGCTGGTCGACCAGAATCGTAAGGGATTCCTGCACCTCAGGTTTGAGCAGCTGGTCCAGCACGTCGTTTTGTTCCTTGCCGACAGACACGTTTTGTGTCTCTTGTTCAGAAATTGCTTCTGACATGTCCATTTCTCCTTTGCGTAAGCAGTTGTGCTTAAGTATTTTTATAATGAAAAGGAGCTCATAGACTCCCTTCGAAGGAGTATCTACAAGCCACAAGACCTTTTCCGTCCGAAAAGGCCTAGTCACTATCGTCCTCCTAATGTTAACATAAATGATCGTAAAAAGGACCACTTTACGAAAGAAATGTGAAAAAATATACATGGTATCGCCGCCATCGATTGGAAAAGAGCTTTCAGGCCGGGCGTCCGGCGCGGCGGACCCGCTTATTTCATTCGTTTTAAGCATTTTCCAAACGGCCTGGCGCTATGCATTGGCGGGTTTATTTTTTGAGGAAATCTTCTGATATCAAAAAAGCCAATCTCCTTATCTTAAGGAAATTGGCTTATCGTTTGCCCCGGGCAGGAAACCCTGCGTGGAAGACGTTATTTGGCTTAGTATCGATCATGGGATCATTCCGCCGGATTTAAGGGATCGGATACCGAATCTACGGCAGCGGGCGCAAACTTCCGGTACTGTCTCAGCATGAAAATCCGCCAGCGGAGGATCATGCCAAAGGCCAGAATGAAGAACAGGGCGCCGGTCTGCGGGATCGATACATATTCCTCAATCACCTGGTGCAGCAGCATGCGGACGGCCAGCAGGGCGAAGAGGATAATGATAAAGCTCTTGGAGCGCTGTGCGAAGACCTGTCCTCCGCTTACTTCAAATTTGGTGCTGCGTATCAGCGGATAGGAGAACAGGAACCAGCCGACTAAAAAGGCGATGAGCGCCCACCACAGCGGGATTCTCACAGCCGGGGCGACGAACATCAGGAAACCGGTCGCCATGCCCATCGGCGGAATTAGTATTTTCTTTATCGTAACGGGTCTGTGGCTCGCCTTGAGACGGATGAATATGGTCATCAGGGCCAAAACCAACGTCCCCACGGTCGTTCCAATTTGCAAATACAAGGGACTGATATGAGGCACGTCAAGGACTCCCCTCTTGTCAATATAATTTATCACATCTAATAGTATATCACACAAATAGAGAAGTAAACTTGAACGTCATATGACATCTTTACCGGGCCTTGAGGGCAAGCCTGCCGGGCGGTTATGCGCCGGATTCCAGCCCTTTCAGAAAGGCTCTCATAACAAAATGCAGGCTCTCGTCAAAATCCAGCTTCATCTGGAAGCCGTTGTTCTGTTCCAGGGAGGCGAAGCCGTGCAAGAGGCTCCGCAGACCCCGGATCGTATGCAATGTGTTCTGTTCCCCGAGACCGTAGGGTCCGAGAACCCGGATAAAGATGCTCAACAGCTGTTCACCCAGCTTTGCGGTTTCCGGGGAATCCGACGCTTCGATTTTGTAAAAGGCCTCATAGAGGCCGGGGCGCTGGCGGGCAAATGTCAAATAGCTTGTGCTCAAGCTCAGAATCGCTTCCTCGCCCGATTTGCCGATGACCGCATCGCGCATCAAATCGACGAGACGCTGCATGCAGTAGGCGGCAAGCGCGCTGCGCAGGTCCGGCAGTCCGTTCACGTGGTTATACAGGGAAGGGGAGCGGACCCCAAGCTTCTGGGCCAGTGCAGACAGCGTCAGGTTATCCAATCCGGCCTCATCGGCTAGCTCTGCCGCGGCAATCAGCAGGGTTTCGCGGTCAAGCCCCATGCGGCGCACCATTAGACCGCCCCCTTCTTCAGGGCCTCCTCGGCCCGGGATATGGCGACAGCCATCTTATCGGTCGGCTGCGGAATCATTTTGCCGTGGCCGACCGCCAGCCAGGTCGGATTCAGACCGGCGAGTCGTTTGGCGCTGGCGATGGATGTCGCCTTGCTCCAGGTGGCCATCGCCGGGAAAGGGAACAGCGGCTGCATATGGCCGGATACGGCCAGGGCCGCGCGGGTCTGGAAGGCGTCGCCCGCAATAAGGACGCCGCTGCGCGTGTCGTAGAACGCCATATGTCCCGGCGTGTGCCCGGGGGAGGCGACGGCCAGCAGCGACCCGATGCGGTCTCCGTCTTCCAGCAGCACGTCAGGCTTCGTGGTGACCTTGCCCGGGGCAGGGATGTCTCCGCGGACCTGCTCCTGCGGCTCGCCGGGCTCGAGTTCCTTGCTGCCTGCAAGGAGGCGGCTGTCGCGGCGGGAAATATAAGTCGTCACTTGAGGAAGAGCCGCCTTCAGCAGGTCGAATGCCCCGATATGATCACCATGTGCATGAGTAAGAACGATTCTTACGATCGGTTTGCCTAGGCGGGCGGCGGCTTGCTGGATGCCTTTTATGCTAAAAGGCATGCCGGCATCGATTAGGGTCAACCCGTCTTCTTCTTCAATCAGATACACATTAACGGGGAACAAGCGGGGCATAAAAGCAACCTGGGTTACTTGCTGAACGGTCGTCATTTTCATTGATAACTCCTCCTCAAGACTAATTATATTAGTATAATAACTAATGACATTAGTTTTGGCAATACCCAATTTAA
Source organism: Paenibacillus sp. SSG-1 (assembly GCF_002224835.1). NCBI lineage: Bacteria > Bacillati > Bacillota > Bacilli > Caryophanales > Paenibacillaceae > Paenibacillus > Paenibacillus sp. SSG-1. Next base: position 5,783,276 of record NZ_MBRK01000001.1, on the reverse strand, counting down.
AAATTATTGGCGGACATGTGAAAAAACTTGGTAAATGTGTGGTGAAAAACATGTAATGAGAAACATGTACTGAGAAACATGTGAAATCTAGGACATGAGGATACGAGGACATGAAGGTAAGACGAGACATGAGGTATAGTGATATATGATACACAGTACGCATGAGATAAAATGAAATTAAAGGATAAAAAAGCGTTTTCAATCAGGGAGATTTATACTATAATACCTATTGTAAACCCTTTCATATGTCTAATCTGATTTGGAGCTCCTTCGCTGAAGGGCTCATTTTTTTGTGTTTTTGGGGATTTTGACTCCGAAAATCCCTCTTGAGTCCGCCGCTGTGATGTTCAGTGTGGCGGACTTTTTTGCGCCTGATCGGGTAGTCGGGGAGAGTTGGGACAATCCGCTTTGGCATCTGTTCGACCGATTAACAGATGTTTTTTCCAGAAAGTGAGAGACTTTGTCCTCATATGCCGTTTATAGATTCAGATGGCTATTAAAGCAGGGAGGATCATCATGATAGACCCGAAACGGGAAAGCATGCTGATCGAGCAGGTATTGGCGGGACGCAAGGAAGTCTTTGCCGAGCTGGTCGATGCGCATAAAAACAAAATATACGGTCTGCTCCGGAGTATGGGGGCGGGACATCAGGATGCCCAGGATTATACGCAGGAGGCTTTTGTCAAAGCGTACCGCAAGCTGGCCAGTTACCGCCTGGAATCGAGCTTTGCGTCCTGGCTGTATACGATCGCGGTGAATGTGCTGCGGGATGCGGGAAGGCGGAAGTCGTTTCCGCAGGCCCCGGAGGAAGAAGCCTACCAGGCGGTACGGGATGAGAATACACCCGAGAGGGCTCTCCTTCGCAAGGAAACTCGGCAGGAGGCTTTGCAGTTAGTTCGGGAACTGCCTGAACAATACCGTCTGGTGTTTTTGCTGCGGTACACAAACGAGCTGAGCTACGACGAAATTGGCAGCGTCACGGGCCTGACGGTGGATCAGGTTCGCAACCGGCTGCACCGGGCCAGAAAGCAGCTGCAAAAAAAGCTGAAGGGAAAGGAGGGGATCAGCCGTGAAATGCTTGAATCGTGCTCAGATGGAAGAATTCATTCTTGAAGAAGCGTATGCTGGGGCTGGCTTAAATATCCATGTGCAGAACTGCTCTCGCTGTCAGGCATTGATGGCAGAAGTCCGACAAGAGCAGGAAGCCTGGAGCCAAGCGCTGTACCCTGAGCGGTTGACGGATGATTTCACCCGGCAGGTGATGGCTTCCCTGGCTGATGTCCCGATTGAGCCTGCAGCTGAGGAGAACGAGCCGGACACGATTTTGTTGAGAAAAAAGAGACGTTCTCCGTTCATTCGCCGGGCCGCTCTGGCCGCAGTCTGCATACTGATCGTCGCCGCCGCACTCACGGTTTACGCTCAGCCTTCGATAGCGGATTGGGTGAGGTCGATTTTTGCGAGGGATAATACGGATATTGGGCTGTTGGACTCTCAAACACTCGGACTTGTCCAAAATCCGCATATCAAAGTAAAGGACAAAGGATATACATTAGAAATTAATGAAGTTGTTGTGGATGCGGCGCGGATTATGATGGGAGTCAAAATTACCGACCCGAACGGGAAGCCAGTGGTAAACAAGATAGACTGGAGCCAAGTTACAGTTAAGGATACCGAGGGCAAAGAAGTGGCAAAGCTTTATTCTTTAGGGGGATCCGCCGTAATTGAAAATGTTTCGTCACTTTTACCGGATGGAGTTAAAACCGATACGCTCACTGTGGAAGGGAAGATCACCCAAATTGGGCGGAAGCTCTTTTCCCACAAGGTCGTTAAAGGGAATTGGAACTTCAAATTTTCCTTGGATATGAAAAAAGCGAATGAACTGACCAAAGTAACGCAATTGGATCAGCAGTATACTACACCAGATGGATTACACGTTAAGATGGAACGGCTGGTACGAACGCCAAGTGCTGTACGGCTGGAGCTATCTACTTCATTAGATGGGAAGCTGGCTAAGCTGGTCCCGGAATCAGGTTTGGAGAATATGCTTCTCATGTACCATTTTGAGGATGAGAATGGAAATGACTTTTCAAGCGTCAATAACTATAGAAGTCCGCATGTGGAAACGTTGATTGCCCAACAACCACAGTTGGATGGAGATACGCTTCACTGGTACTACACGTTTAAGTATCTTCCCTATGACCGCGAGAAGGTAAGGTTTGTTTTGGACGGGTACTCCATTCCTGTGATAAGCGACGATTCGGTGCAATTTCATCCACTTGAATTGTCTTCGAAGCCAGCCAAATTTAAGGGCCAAGGGGATTCTTTAACCATCAGCAGCATGAAGATTGGCCAAGATCCGAATTCGTTCGAGAAAGAAATGGTTGGTTTGCTTCAGGTGGAAGGAAAATTCAGAAATATGTTTTCCCATGACGAATGGGTGATGAGAGACGAAAAATCAGGTAGGGAATTTCCAGCAAGCTTTAGGGGCTCTTATGGAGGCTTGACCGAGTTTCAGGACGTCAACGGCGACCCCGGCTTTATCGTCGGAGGCTTAACAACCCTTCCTGAAAAAGCGACCCTCATCCGCAAGGTCACCGACAAGTGGTACACCAACGTCAACTGGTCCTTCGACCTGCCGAAAGGCGAGCCCATCAAGGGACTGGAAAACGTGAATCCGGAGGATTATTGGGAAGCTCCATGACGATCTCCCAGCCCACCCCCATAACCGAAACTTTGTATGAAAAAAGCCCCTACCGGCCGCTGCTGGCCGATAGGGGCTTTGATGTCGATAAGACCGATCACTTATTCGTTCAAACGGCCACATAAAATTTCATAATCAAAGGTGACCGGCAGGGGGCCTTGCCCGGCAGCCTGCTGAATCGCTTCTTCCGGCGCGCCCCAGGAGAGCGGGGTCATGCGCAGAAGATGCTCCAAGGCTTCCCCGGCGACGAGCATGCTGTATTCCACATGCTGAACATCCACGCTGGCAAAATTCCTGCCGAACAACTCGGCGGTACGTCCAGTGGCAGGAACGGGCCGTCGGGTAGTGCTGTCGCCAGCAGGAGATGGGCGGTCGATAGTGCGTCCGTCGGCAAGTCCCTTGGCAGGAGATGGCTGGTTTGCAGCCTCACCTTGGAACAAGGCTCGGATTTCCTGCAGATATCGGCTCCCTGGGATGACTTTGATCACCAGGCCATCATGCCGGAGTAGGCGCTGGAACTCCTGGTAGTTTGCCGGAGACAAGATGTTCAGAATGACGTCGAACTGCCGGTCGGCAAACGGGCTGCCGGCCAGGTCGGCCGCACACCAGATCGCCGGTACGCCCGATTTGGCGGCCAGGCGAATCCCTTCTTTGGCGATATCCACGCCCACGCCCAGGATGTCTGGAGCATCCGGCTTCTGCAGGGCAGATAGAATCGCCGCCAAATGGGAGCCCTCGCCGCATCCCGCATCCAAAATGCGTAGTTCCCTCGATCGAGAAGGCGCCGTATCCTCAATTTTGTTGCGAATCGCATCGATCAGCGGGTCAAACAAGCCGTGGTGGCTGGTTTCCCGCCGTGAAGTAAACAGATCTTTGTTGTATTTGGACCGCACGGCGTGCGGAATCAAGTTGATGTAACCGTCCTTGGACAAGTCAAAACAATGCCGACTGCCGCAGATCATGCTGCGAGATCCGTCCATTTTCAATGGGCGGGAACAGATTGGGCAGCGAAACAGGTGCTCATGCCGGGATATCAGTCCGGCGAGCACGGTTAATTTAGCGTTGTGCACCAAAAACACCCCATTCATTCGTTTTCGTTTGAATGAAAAAGGCACAGACAAATAAACCCTCGTCAGTATTTTTTAAAAAACGGGGCTGTTGTTATCTGTACCTTACATTAACGGTAACGAATAAACTGAATGATCATGGTTTACACAACCTCTTTCACGCAGGATTTAGGGAGCCTGGAGCCTTAGAGCTAAAGGACAGGATCCCGCTCTAGTATAACAAACTTTTCAGAGCCGGGAAAACGATCGCTGGATCTATCAGGAGAGGAGGTTTAATCCAAGGGGAATTAAGTCAAACTAAGCATACTGGTCCCGAGGAAAAGCAGCCCCGGGAGTCTCGTTAACGTCCTTTATTTATTTTTCAGCGGAAAACGTTCCAAACCCTGGCAATCCGGTTGACACAAGCAACTGTAAACCATATAATTACAGTAATAAGGGGGAGCGAAAATGAATAGTGAGTTCAACATTGCCGTCCATTGTTTAACCCTTCTTAGCTTGAAAGAAGAACGAATGGCTAACAGTGAAGAGATTGCCAAGAGTGTCTGCACGCATCCGGCACGGATTCGGAAAGTGCTTGGACTGCTGCGCAAACAGGGGTATGTAACGACCAAGGAAGGTGTCGGCGGGGGCTATTTGCTGAATCCGGGCACCGAGAAGGTCACATTGGGTGATTTGTACCGTCTGCTTGCAAGAGGATCCTTGAAGCCGAGCTGGTGTTCAGGCGGAGAGGAGCTGCCTTGCGAAGTGGCTTCCAATATCGAGGGAATTATGGATCAGATATACAGCGGCGGAGAAGCCGCGCTGGAGCGGTATCTGGATGGCATTACGCTGACGGATGTCATTAAGCAGATCGAGGAAGCGGGCAGCGCGGCAAACCCCACGTGATGAACAGAATGGAACGACATGAAGTCCGGCGTAAGCCGGGCTTTTTTGTGCTGTTACGGAGTACAGCACGAACCTTCGGGTTCGTATATCACTAAAAAGTGCCGTCTTCACGAAATGAAGGGAACGCTGCATAATGCTGTTAACCGATCTAGGAGGCGAATGATGATGAACGATTTTGTTAAGGTAGAGGTGCTGCATACAGGCCGATTGAAATATGACCGCTCGCTCGCATTTAAGGAATTGGACAGCATACCTCCGGTGAATCAGCGGGGCGAATCCTTCCAGTCCGAAGTTCCGCTGTCCAGCTATTTGATTGAGCATCCCAGTGGACGGCGCGTTGTCGTCGATGCCGGATGGCATGAGGATATACGAACCCGGCCGGAACAGCACCTGGGCAGCGATTTATGGCAGTTCATCGAATACGATTTGCCTGCCGGCAGCTCTGTCAGGGAACAGCTGCAGGCGCGCGGGCTTACCCCAAAAGATATTGACCTTGTTGTCATCAGCCATCTGGATGTCGATCATATCAGCGGCCTTGAGCTGCTGAAGGGGGCGGGTCGTTTTCTTGTCAGCCAGCCGGAATGGGAGTTTGCGGCCGTGAGCCAGGAGGCATGGCACCAGGAAGTGCTCGTAACGTCATTTGCTCTCGAGCCGATCCCCTACGGCCCGTATCAAGCGGGTCTGGATGTATTCGGCGACGGCTTGCTGTATCTGGTTCATACCCCGGGACATACGCCAGGGCATTTGTCTATTTTGGCCAAAGTAGAGAAAGGGTGGCTGCTCCTGGCTTCCGATGCCGGGTATGCGGAAAGATCCTGGCAGGAGATGATTCTGCCGGGGATTACGTCGGATCCGGATCAGGCGATGAAATCGCTGCAGTGGGTGCGGGAATTCGCCGGGAGAGAGGACTGCGTTGCGGCGCTGGCCCATCATGAGGCGAAGCCGATTCCTATGCGGTTTTAAATGTCCGGGAAACAGACTTGATGCAGGGGAGCGTAGCCCTTTTCTTGGAAAACGGCAGCGGGTGCGTTATATTGGACATAAAACGCATTCGAAAAACATTCCAAAGGAGAAGGGCTATGTGCAGAAATATCAAAACGCTGTTTAATTTTGATCCGCCGGCTACCGATGAAGAGATTCAGGCTGCATCCCTGCAGTATGTGCGCAAGCTGTCAGGCTTTCAGAGCCCGTCGAAAGCGAATGAGGAAGCTTTTAATCTGGCGATAGCGGAGGTCGCCGCGGCATCCAGGAAGCTGCTGGACTCGCTCGTTACAAACTCCAGTCCCCGTGACCGCGAGATCGAGGCTCAGAAGGCGAAAGAGCGGTCAGCCAAGCGGTTCGGAACGGCAGAGGCGTAAGCGGCGGGGTTAGGCAGTACGAGGCTTAGACGGCGGTAGTCGGCTAATGGGCGCGCATGCTTGGACCAGGCAGGAATGAAGAAGCCATAGGTTACGCCAAAGCTCATGGTCTGAGCAACCGGCCTTGGCTAAAGCAAAGTGAGCCCGCCATGTAGACCGACGCCGCACCGAAGACTAGACAAACCGAAGAACGCCCCGGAATTTTCCGGGACGTTCTTTGTTCTTCCTCTACCGACAGCAGGAAGACAGGGATTCAGACCGTTAACGGCTGGTTTTTGAGCACCGCCTGCCACTTTTCGTACAGCTCCCGCGGCTTGCCGGATTCCAGCAGCGCCTTGCCCGTATACAGGCCTTCCTCAACAGACTGCACCCGATCCGCCAGATGCAGGCGCACTGCCGCGTTCAGCAGCACCTGATACATAAAAGCCATATTGCCCTTGCCCTGCAGCACCTGGCCGGTTACCGCCGCCTGCTCGGCCGGCGTCCAGTCGACCTCCGGCAGCGGCGTATCCAGGCCAAAGCTCTCCGGATCGATGATCTGAAGCGAAGCCTCCCCGTGTTCGATCCGGTAGGTCCGGGTCGGGCGGTGGATATACAGCTCATCCGAGCCTTCGCTTCCCTGGATAATCATGGCCCGCTCATAGCCAAGGTTCATGATGAGCCGGCCGAGCCGGTCAAAGACCGTGTTATGGTACACCCCGAATGTTAAGAAAGGGGAGTGACCGTAATCCGCAAACTTCTCGGCCGTGTTAAGCACGGTCCGCATGCCGAGCTCCTCGCGAATGGGGCGAAGCTTCGCCAGCGGCGGACACCAAGTCTCGGCATGGGCGTACAGTACGCCCGTCTGGCGCGCTGCTTCAAGGCACAGCTCCCTGGACAGCGAAGGATCGGAAATACCCATTGCGGCAAAAACATCGGCCAGCGTCATCCCCCACTTCGGCGGAAGGGACGCCGACCCGTGCAGGGTGACAGGCAGCCCGGCGGCAGCCAGCACAAACGAGGTGGCAATCGTGGACATAAAAGACGATTTTCGCCCATCATACGGGCCGGCGCAGTCGATGCCCTGCGGAAGGTCCGAACGGGCGGCGTGTTTGCGCAGGACCGACACGAAGGCTTCCAGCTCTTCTACGCTTTCCATTTTGATACGTTCGGCGATAAAAAACGCCCCGGTCTGGGCGGGCGAGGCCGTTAAACCGAGGATCGCTTCAGCCGCCTGGAGGGCTTCCTCATAGGTCAGGTCACGGGCGCCCCGCTTGCCCCGGCCGACTTCTTTTAATAAATGGATCATGATTTCTTGGCACCTCCCGAACTGGATTCCTGAAGCAACTGATACAGCTTGACGATGGAGGTCGCGACGTCCACCATCCGTTTTCGTTCATTCATCGCCTGCTTGCGCAGGACGTCATAGGCTTCGGATTCCGATATATTTTTGAGTTCGCACAGAATCCCCTTGGCCATATCGATCCACTTTCGTTCCTCAATGCGGGCGAGAAGCTGCTTGCGCTCGTTCTTCCACTGCTGCCGCTCATAAAAGTGGGCGGAGCTGAAATGCAGCGACCAATGCAGCTCGTGCGCTTTCATGGTCGGAAATAAAAGCCCGTCAATAATAACATCATCCTCACACGCCTCGAGGGACATGGAAGCGGCCGTATCGCTGCACCACCAAAGAACTGGCGTTTGTTTGTGTTTCTCGAGCTTGCCGCACCAAGCCTTGATCTCGGAGACCGGAAGGTGAAGCACCGCACCGTCCGCATCTCCGATTCCGGCGATCGCCTGCTCCTCATTGCGCGCTAGATGGACTTGGTACCCGTAGGAACGAAGGATGTACTCCGGCAGAAGCGTCCTGCTATCTGAATCACTTCGCTCTGAAGGAGGGGTCTGGCGGTGGATAACCAGCAATGAACGCATGCATAGACGCTCCCTTCTTAATTCAGTCCAGTCAGAGTTTAAGATGAGTGCAACAGATTTGTATGTTAATTTATATAACATAAAACAAGGTGACATGTCGATAACCAAATCGAAATGGTTTTCTCATGTTAAATATGTTGACAAACATTCGCGAGGTAGTGTATATTTCCATCAAGAACTTGATAACAGCCGGATACAACGGTGTATCCTTTATAGCGGCAATGAAGCCTGCTTTCGACTCCTGAACCAGAGTGTGTCCACTCTGCCCGGGGCCTGAAGGCGGGCTTTTCTGGTTTTTGGTACAAGATTCAGAAGATTGGACTATTGAGGGGAGCGGAAGAGACATGGCGACGAAAAAGCTGGTTATGGTCGGTAACGGGATGGCGGGGGTAAGAGCGCTGGAGCATCTGCTGAAGCTGGCGCCGGATGCGTACGAAATCACGATTTTCGGGGCGGAGCCTTATCCCAACTACAATCGGATCATGCTGTCATCGGTCCTTGCGGGCGGTGCGGATATTCAGGAAATTGTGATCAAGGACTGGGACTGGTACAAAGAGAACCGGATTCAACTATATGCCGGGCACATGGTGACCCGAATCGATACGAAAAACCGCGTCGTTTACTCCGATCAAGGTGCAGAGGCGAAATATGACGTGCTGATTATGGCGACGGGCTCCAATCCGTTCATGCTCCCGCTTCCGGGCGCAGATAAGGAAGGGGTCATCGCCTTCCGGGATATCAAGGACTGCGAAATGATGATGGAGACGTCCAAGAAGCACAAAAAAGCTGTGGTCATCGGCGGCGGGCTGCTGGGACTCGAAGCGGCGAGAGGGCTGCTGCACCTCGGCATGGACGTCTCGGTCGTCCATATCCATCCTTATTTAATGGAGCGTCAGCTGGACGAAACCGCATCGCGGATGCTGCAGCGGGAGTTGGAAGCCCAAGGGATGACGTTTCTGCTGAGCAAGCATTCCGAGTCGATTATGGGACGCAAGCGGGTCAAGGAGCTTCGCTTCACCGACGGCACCCGGGTCGACGCCGATTTAATCGTTATGGCGGTCGGCATCCGGCCGAATGTGGCCTTGGCGAAGTCCGCCGGAATTGAGGTCAACCGGGGCATCGTCGTCAACGATTATATGGAAACGAACATTCCCGGCATCTATGCCGTCGGCGAGTGCGCGGAGCACCGGGGCATCGCCTACGGACTGGTCGCCCCCCTGTATGAACAAGGGGCGGTGCTCGCCAAACGGCTTGCGGGCGTCGATACCGCCGGTTATGCCGGCTCCGTGACTTCCACCAAATTGAAGGTGTCGGGCGTAGATGTATTCTCCGCGGGGCATTTTGCCGAGCCGGAGGGCACCAGGGCGTTGCGCTACCAAGATGAAGTGGAGGGCGTGTATAAAAAGATCGTCATCCACGACGACCGGCTCGTCGGCGCCGTTTTGTTCGGGGACACGGGCGACGGCTCCAAGCTGTTCTCGCTGATGAAGAGCCGGGAATCGGTCAAGGGCCGGGAAAAGGAGCTGCTGCTCGGCTTCGCTGTCGGCGCGGGAGCTTCCGTATCGCCGGAAGAACGGCTGGCCAGTCTGCCGGATGACGAGATCATCTGCGGCTGCAACGGCGTCACCAAAGAGACGATCAAGGACGCGATCCTGAACAAAAACTGCACGACCGTGTCGTCGGTTAAGGCTTGCACCAAAGCGTCCGGATCCTGCGGCGGCTGCAAGCCGCTCGTAGAGGGACTGGTTCAGCTCTATGCGGGTGATGCGGCAGGAGAGCCGGTCAAAGAAGGCATATGCGGCTGCACGACGCTGAACCGGGACGAAATCGTCGCGGAAATCTCCCGGATGGGACTGAAGTCCATCAAAGAAGTGATGAATGTGCTGGGCTGGAACAATCCCGAAGGCTGCTCCAAGTGCCGTCCATCGCTGAACTACTATTTGGGCATGCTGTTCCCCGAGTCTTATAAGGATGAAAAAGAATCCCGGTTCACCAACGAGAGATACCACGGGAACATTCAGAAGGACGGAACCTATTCCGTAGTGCCGCGGATTTACGGCGGCGTCACTTCTCCGACCGAGCTGAAGAAAATCGCCGAGGTTGCCGAGAAATTCGACGTGCCGATGGTCAAGATCACCGGCGGGCAGCGGATCGATCTGCTTGGCGTCAAAAAGGAGGATCTCCCGAAAATGTGGGAGGAGCTCGACATGCCTTCCGGTTATGCTTACGGCAAAGCGCTCCGCACGGTCAAAACCTGCGTCGGTTCCACCTTTTGCCGGTTCGGTACCCAGGACTCCATCGGCATGGGCATCCGGCTTGAAAAAGAGCTGGAACGTCTGAGTACACCGGCCAAGGTGAAGCTGGCCGTATCGGGATGTCCGCGGAACTGCGCGGAAGCGACGATTAAGGATTTCGGCGTGGTCGCCATCGATGGCGGCTGGGAGCTTCATGTCGGCGGCAACGGCGGCGTGCATGTGCGGGCAACCGAACTGCTCTGCGTCGTGAAGACGGAGGATGAAGTGGTCGAATGGGCGAGTGCCTTTATTCAATATTACCGCGAGCATGCGCAGTGGAACGAACGGACTTCGGTCTGGATTGAGCGGGTCGGGCTGGACAGCGTGAAGAAGGCTCTGGAGAAGAAGGAAGACCGCGAGGCTCTCCATGCGCGGCTGAAGCTGGCGCTAAGCACGCAGAAGGATCCGTGGAAGGAGATTTTGTCCGACAAGGAACTCCGCAAAAACTTTGAACCTCTGCCGAATGCAGAGCCTGTGAAGAACTAAGGGGGAAACGGGATGGTTAAGCATCTGATCGGAAACATATCGGAAATCGATCCGAAAGGATCGCGGACGGTAGTGCTGGAGGGGACGGAGATTGCCTTGTTCCGCTTAAGCGACGGGGACATTTTGGCGGTGGAAAACAAGTGCCCGCACAAAGGAGGAAAGCTCTCCGAAGGCATGGTGTGCGGCAAAGATGTGCATTGTCCGCTGCACGACTGGAAAATCGACCTGCGCAGCGGTTGCGTGCAGGAGCCGGATACCGGCAAGGTCAGCACCTATGAGGTTGAGGTGGATCCGGTAAGCGGGGCAATTTATTGCCTCACGGAATCTTAAGCGAGAAGGAGGAGGAGTAGCCGATGGATTACGTAAAACCAGGCGAGGTTCTAAATGACATGATTGAGGGAGGCGCGAACAAAGCAAAGCTGAGTCCGGGGCAAATGCTGGTGCGCAGCATGCTCGCGGGGGCGATTCTGGCCTGTGCCACGACGCTGGCCTTTACCGCTTCATCCCAAACGAATATTCCGCTGGCCGGTGCGCTTATTTTTCCCGTAGGCTTTGTGATTATCGTGCTGCTCGGGCTGGAGCTGGTGACGGGGAGCTTTGCGCTCATTCCGCTGGCGGTGCTGCAGAAAAAAGCCTCGGTCCGCTCTATGCTCGGCAATTATGGCTGGGTCATCCTCGGCCATGTGATCGGCTGCCTGGTCTATGCGGTGCTGTACGGCCTGACCATTACTAAAATGGGGCACGACATGAGCAGCCCGCTTGTCCAGACGATCATCAAGACGAGCGAAGCAAAGACGCTGGCCTATAAGGAGCTCGGCGGCGAAGGCCTGCTGCTGGTCGTGATCAAGGCGATGCTGTGCAACTGGATGGTGACGCTGGGCGTGGTCATGGCGTTCACGTCCAAGTCCACCGCTGGCAAAATCGCTGCGATGTGGCTGCCGATCCTCATCTTCTTCGGCCAGGGATTCGAGCACGCCGTCGTCAATATGTTCGTCATTCCGGCCGGGATGATGCTGGGCGCCAACGTCAGCCTGGCCGATTGGTGGCTGTGGAACCAGATCCCCGTGCTGGTCGGCAACTTCATTGGCGGCGCTTTGTTTACGGGCGTAGCGTATTACGTGTCCATCCGCGGATTTGGCAGAAGTAAATCCGGAGCGATCGGATCGGCCGGAGCCCGCGGCTCCATGGAGGCGGCGGCTGTGTCTGCCGAACGCGGCCGATGAAGCCGGGCATGGTGTCTATCGTCGGCGCCGGTCCCGGTGATCCAGAGCTCATTACGGTAAAGGCGCTCCGGCGGATCCAGGAGGCGGATGTCATCTTGTATGACCGCCTGGTGAACAAGGAACTGCTTGGGTACGCGAAGAAAGGTGCCGCGCTCGTCTACGTCGGCAAGGCGCCGGGGCAGCATGCGGTGCCGCAGGCGGAAATCCATGAGCAGCTCGCCGCTTTCGCCATGAAGGGCAAACAGGTCGTGCGGCTGAAAGGCGGCGATCCGCTGATCTTTGGCCGCGGCGGCGAAGAGGCACAGGAGATGGCGCTGCGCGGCATCCCGTTCGAGTTCGTGCCGGGCGTGACCTCGGCGATCGGCGCCGCCTCGTCGGCGGGCATCCCGCTGACCCACCGCGGGCGGAGCGCCTCGGTCGCCTTCGTCAGCGGCTCGAGCAGTGCCGGCCGGGAGCAGGGTCCCCGCTGGGACCTGCTTGCCCAAGGCGTCGACACCCTGGTCGTGTACATGGGTGTCGCCGGCATGGCCGATATCTGCCGCGAGCTGATCGCTCACGGCCGGCCGCATTCGGCCCCGGCTGCGATCGTCGAGCAGGGGACGAGCGAACAGGAGCGGGTCATTACCAGCACGGTGGGCAGCATCCACAAGCTGGCTTCCCTCATGCACGTCAAAAACCCGGCCTTGCTCATTTTCGGCGAGGTGGTGCATGTGCGGGAGCAGCTGCTCCGCCTGGCCGAGGAGGCTGAGGAGCGGATCGGGTAACTTTAGGAAAGCATTGAGAAGGGACAACCGAAAGGGGGCCGGTCTAAACCAGCGGCTAACTGAAACAGGGAAGGACCGTCGTTAAGCAGGCAGGACTGCCTAACGGCGGTCCTTTTTTTGTTTATTTGGCCTCAGGGGGATGGGCGTTCCTGAGAGCCAGGATATCTTTTTTTGAAAAAAGTGAACTTCAACTAAAACCGTTCCATGCTTTCCGCAGTCTTTTTAGAGTATAGAAATTTAAATATTCAGCGGAGCTGAAGGTCTATACTCGCAGGACAAACTTCCTCAAATCGCGGTCTGTCTTCTTTGGAAGTACGACGATAGCTGTTTGTCTTGTATATACAGACGCTGGCAGGGCCAACGAAGGGGAGAGGGAAAGGGGTCTGACGATGGAACAAACCGAGCTGGCCGCCGCAGCATGCCGCGGAGACGAGCAGGCTTTTCACATCCTGGTGTCCGGGCAGCAGAGGCGCTTGTATGGCATTGCCTACAGCTATCTGCATCATGAGCAGGATGCGCTTGAAGCGGTGCAGGAAGCGGTATGCCGGGCCTGGATCAAGTGCGGAAAGCTGAAGGAACCGGGAGCGTTTATCCCGTGGCTGATCCGGATCCTGATCAACTGCTGCATGGATGAGCAGAAGCGCAAGAAGAGGGTGCAGCCGCTTCCGGACCATGCGGACATCCGGTCGAACGAAATGATCAGCGACAGCAAAATCGATCTGGAGCGTGCCCTGGACCGTATGAAACCGAAGTACAGGCACGTGTTGATGCTGAAATATTATGAGGACATGACCTTAACCGAAATAGCCCGGGTGCTGGACCGGCCGGAGGGCACAGTGAAAACATGGCTGCATCAAGGTCTTAAGCAGCTGCGGGGAAAAATGGAGACGGGAGGCGAGTTGTTTCATGGGTGAGGAAAAGGAGCGTCTGCTGGAGCAGTACTTTCAGTCCGCGGCCATTGCGAGCCGGCGGATCCCTGAGCCGCTGCTGGAGGAAGCAGTGGCGGCCGGCCTGAACCGCGGCAAGCGGATCAGGCGCAGCCGGACGATCATGCGCCGATCCGCGTTTTTCATTGGGGCGGTGGCGGCGGCGGTGATACTTGGGATTGGGATCGCATTTCCGCAGGCCTACAACCCTTCCGAGGTGAGCGGCTTGGCGGCCAAGCTATTGGGCAGGGAAGAGGTCCCCGATTATGTCGAGCAGCTGGCCGGGGACCGGGGGATTTTGCGGGAAGCGCTGGACGACGGGAAATACCAGGTGGTCGCCCGGACGGCTTCCTATGGCGGGTACCAGGTTACGGTGGACGGCATGCTGACGGACCTGAACCATGTCGTCCTGTTCTATACGTCCCGCAGCGATGCCGGGGAGCGGATTACGCCGGATTCGCCAAGGCTGTTCACTCTTGGATATGATCCATTGAACGCCGTCCAGTTCAAGGCAGGCTCACAGCAGTTAAAAGGTGTTACGGAAGAGGGCGGGATCTATCACGACATGATCATTTTTGATCTTCCCTTAGGCGAAACGCTGCCGTCCGAGTTTTATTTGGCCGGTCGCTGGCGGAACGAAGGGAGTCGGATCCCCCAAGACGAGTGGCTGGAAGTAAAGATCCCGGTCAAGGTCAATCGGCTGGCTGTTCTGGAGCGGGACATTGATGTCAACCGGACACTGAACTTCGACGGACAGAAAATCAAGGTGACGACCGTGAAGAAGGTTGTGCAACAGCTGGATGTGTTTTTTCAGTCTGACCCATCAAATACCAAGCGTGTTAAGGACATTTACGAGCTTGTGATGTATAACGATCGGACTGGAGGTAATACGGCATACAATGCTTTTGCCATGGCATCTAACAGTTTGGATTGGAAGATCAGTTACCTTGCGCCGGACTACCAGGCTGGCGATTCGCTTATTTTAACAGGAAAAGGACTGGGAACGACGTTTGATGGCGAAATGAAGATGGTGATCAACACCGAGAAGAAGACATTGATTCAAGCTCCGGACAGCCGCCTGCAGCTTAAGAGCATCGAACGGTCAGACAGCTTTATCCGAATACGTACCGCGATCCAAACCCCATTGCAAGGTCTAGCTTACGTAGCACGACCAAAGATCGGTTTTAAGGATGCGACGGGGGCTGCTTATTACCTTCCGCAGGATGGGGAAATCCACGAAAAGTGGCACAGTAACGGGGAGTGGAGCGAATATTATTTTGATATTCCGGCTCGCCAGTACGCCCAGCCGCTGACTTTTGACCTGAGTGATTATCCCGGCGGATTAATCCTGCAGGATTTTAAAATCGAGATCAAGTAAGCTTCACGATGAGAGGGGCTCTGCCGCGGCGCAGGGCCCTTTTCATCGGATTCGGTAAACGTTTTAGATCATAAAAGATTAATTACGTGAACCACATCTCGTTTTATTCCTATTGTACTCATCGGATTAATATTCTATAGTAAGGTCAAAGACCCCAATCTCTTCTTTAAAGGACGGTGAACCCCGATGAAGGAAATCCCGGAACCCTATGTCAAAGCAAATCAGACCGGCATCGTGCTGTTTGTGATCCTGACCGCCGTGTTCAACCAGCCGTACATTTTGCTGGTGCTATGGATCATTCAGGTGCTAGGACTGCTAACAGGAAAAAATGCGTTCGTGCTCCTGGCCAAACCGTTTCTGCGTGTCCAAGGCAAACCGACTCAGGCACTGGAACTGCAGCGGTTCAACAATGTGCTGGCCGTGCTTTTCCTGACGCTGTCGCTGCTCTTTTTTGCGCTGCAGCTGCCGGTGTTCGGGTATATTTTTGCGGCGATGCTGTTTCTGGCGGCATTTGTGGCGCTGTGCGGTTACTGCATCGGCTGTACGGTGTATTTTCAATACAAGCAGTTTAAGGCGAGAAGACGGATTCATTCATAAACGGGTTTAATATACAGGGAAAGTGACCGCCTGCCGGTCCGTTCATTTCCATTCCATCAGGCGCTCGCAGGAGCGCTTTTTTGCTGCGTCACGCCCGTTAATCAGCCCAAGGCAGTCGCCGAGAATAAAATAGGGTAATATATAGAATGAATTACAGAAATGAATCTATAATTTATTCAGATGAGGATCCTATTTTTGAATGGACAAGGAGTGGTGAATGGTGAACCCGGAAAATAAAAGCTTCTTCTATACAGGTACATACGCCCCTGAGGCGGAAAAGGGGATTTTCCTCTGTTCCCTCGACACGGAAACCGGAGAGATGGCCGTCGTGAACGGCCTGCCCGGCATTGCCAATCCCTCGTATCTGACGCTGAACGCGGCGGGGGACCGGCTGTATGCGGTGAGCGAAACGGGAAGCGGCGAAATCTTCGCCTATTCGATCGACAACGAAACCGGCGAGCTGCATCTGCTGGACCGGATGCCGACGGAAGGGGCGGACCCCTGCTATGTCTCCTTGACCCGGGACGGGCAGTTTGCGATGGTGTCCAATTATTCCAGCGGGCATATCAATGTGTTCCGGATCGGCGAAACCGGCGGGCTGGCGGAGATGAGCTCCATCGTCAAGCACAGCGGGCGCAGCATCCGGGACGACCGGCAGGAGGGGCCGCATCCGCACTCGATTTTTCAGGATCCGGAAGGCCG
The DNA here is from genome assembly GCF_002224835.1 of Paenibacillus sp. SSG-1. Lineage (NCBI taxonomy): Bacteria > Bacillati > Bacillota > Bacilli > Caryophanales > Paenibacillaceae > Paenibacillus > Paenibacillus sp. SSG-1. The sequence continues at coordinate 5,766,987 of NZ_MBRK01000001.1, read as the reverse complement.
GTTTGTGCTGGTCTGCGACCTGGGGCTGGATGAAATCGTGCTTTACCGCCTGGAAGACGGCAAGCTGGTGACTCACGGGGAAGTAAAAACGACGCCGGGGGCGGGACCGCGGCACTTTGATTTTCATCCGTCCGGCAAGTGGGCGTACGGTATTAACGAGCTCGACAATACGGTAACGGTGTTTGCCTATAACGGGCAGGCCGGGGAATTGAAAGTGCTGCAGAACGTATCTACGCTGCCAGCGGATTTTACCGGGGAGAGCTTCTGCGCCGACATCCATATTTCCCCTTGCGGGCGTTTCCTGTACGGGTCCAACCGGGGAGATGACAGCATCGTCCTGTTCCATATCAACGAGTCGACCGGTGAGCTGACCCCGGTGGATTGGGTGTCGACGGGCGGCGAGTTTCCGCGCAATTTCGCGATCATTTCGGGATACCTTCTAGCGGCAAACCAGAACACAGGCAATATGCTGTCGTACAAAATCGATTCGGATTCCGGGCGATTGACCCCGACCGGCTTTGCGCTGGAGCTGCCGAAGCCGGTATGCATTCAGCAGTGGGTGAAGGGCGAATAGCAGGCTAATTTCTTAACAACCAAAACCAGGGTTCCATTTTATGGTTCCCCTGGTTTTTTTGTTGTGATACATTGGGGTTAGGCTCCATTGCACATTTCCGGTATGACGGAGCGATGAGAGGGGGGATAGAATGAGGAAGTTCCGATGGCTCGATTACGCGATTGTGTTTGTCCTCGTTTTTGGTCTGGGGATCATCAATATCGTCCCGCCGGCCCATTATGCTGCCGTTGTGGCCAGTCTCGCCGTATCCGCAATACTGGTCAGTCTGGTGGTCGGCACCGTCACGAACCTGGCGTTCAGGTCCAGAAAGAGAAATTGATTTTTGTGAAAAAAAGGTTTGACAGGTACGTTTCGGCTCACTACAATATACCCATATAACATACTAATCAGGTAGGAATAATTACAAATTGCAGTTCTCACCGTACGGACGGAGGAACCTCTGGAACAGGAGCAGACAGGTCAATTCATGACCGTTTTGTCTGCAGGCTGTGCCGGATTTTCCTCTGTCCTTTTTTGCTTGGCGAACACCGGCCAAACCGAGAATTTCACGATGAATCATGGTCAGGCCGTACATTTTATCACTGGGGAGTGGGTCATATGGTACACGTATGGAGAAGAAAACAAATCGTAAGGCGGGGAGTGAGCGCAGGGCTGGCCCTGCTGCTGGCTGCTGCGCTGGCAGCCTGCGGAAATGGGAGCGGCAGCGGCAGCGGAAGTACGGACAAAGAGGCGGGGGGCACCACCGAAGGGAAGAGCACGGAGGCGCAGGCGGACAGCTCGGCCAAACCGGTTGAACTGCTGAACGTCTCCTACGACCCGACACGGGAGCTGTACGAGAACTACAACAAGGCGTTTGCGGCCTATTGGGAAAAAGAAAAGGGCCAGAAGGTCACAATTAAGCAGTCGCATGGGGGCTCGGGGGCGCAAAGCCGTTCCGTTATCGACGGACTCGAAGCGGATGTAGTCACGTTGGCACTCGGCTATGACATCGATGCGATTCAGAAGAAAGGCTTGATCAACGAAGGCTGGGAAAGCAAATTCGAGCACAACAGCACGCCGTACAGCTCGACGATCGTGTTTCTGGTGAAAAAGGGCAACCCGAAGAACATCAAGGATTGGGGCGATCTGATCAAAGGCGACGTGGAGGTCATCACGCCGAATCCGAAGACATCGGGCGGCGCCCGCTGGAATTACCTGGCGGCGTGGGGCTACGCCTTGAAGCAAAACAATAACGACGAGGCCAAAGCGCAGGAGTTCGTCAAGGAACTGTTCAAGCACGTACCCGTGCTCGACACCGGCGCCCGCGGAGCGACGACAACCTTCGTAGAGCGCGGCATCGGCGACGTGCTGCTTGCCTGGGAGAACGAGGCCATGCTGTCGGTCAAGGAGCTGGGTCCGGACAAATTCGACATTGTCTATCCGTCGGTCAGCATCCTTGCCGAACCGCCGGTCGCCGTCGTTGACAAAGTCGTGGATAAGCGCGGAACCCGCGAGGTAGCCGAAGCTTACCTGAAGTACCTGTACTCGGAGGAAGGCCAAACGATCGCCGCGGAGAACTTCTACCGGCCGACACTGGATAGCGTCAAGGAGAAGTTCAAGGACAAATTCCACGACATCAATCTGTTTACGCTGCAGGATGTGTTCGGAACATGGGATGAGACGCAGCAGAAGCATTTTAGCGACGGAGGCATTTTCGATCAAATTTATACGCCTGGCAGCTGATCGGCGCACACAAGGCCGATGGCAGGAAAGGATGAACGGTCATGAGTCAAGTGAACGCGGCCCGGCGGAGGGTGCTGCCGGGTTTTGGGCTGACGCTGGGATACAGCGTGCTGTATTTGAGCCTGGTGGTGCTGATCCCGCTGTCGGCGCTCCTCCTAAATTCCACAGGGCTGAGCTGGGACAAATTTTGGCATGTGGCTACCGACCCGCGGGTGCTGGCCTCTTACAAGATCAGCTTTTTGACCTCGGCGGCGGCCGCCTTGATCGACTCGATCCTGGGGCTGCTGATCGCTTGGGTGCTGGTGCGTTACGAGTTTCCCGGTAAAAGGCTGTTTGACGCGCTGATCGACCTGCCCTTTGCGCTTCCGACCGCGGTAGCGGGGGTCGCCCTAACTGCGCTCTACTCGCAAAACGGCTGGATCGGCTCGCTGCTGGAGCCGCTGGGTATCAAGGTGGCCTTTACGCAGCTTGGCATTACGATCGCGCTGATGTTCATCGGCATTCCGTTCGTTGTGCGGACCGTGCAGCCTGTGCTGCAGGACGCGGAGCGGGACGCTGAAGAAGCAGCCGCCACGCTCGGGGCGAAGCGATTCCGGACGTTTCGGACCATCATTTTGCCGGAGCTGATTCCGCCGCTCCTGACGGGTTTTGCCCTGGCGTTTGCACGCGGCATCGGGGAATACGGCTCGGTCGTATTCATTTCCGGCAATATGCCGATGAAGACGGAGATCGCCCCGCTGCTCATCATGTCAAAGCTGGAGCAGTACGATTATGCCGGCGCCGCCGCCGTAGCGATCCTGCTGCTGCTGATCTCGTTTCTGCTGCTGCTCGTCATCAATTCGCTGCAGCGGTGGACACGGCGCTCGGTGCGTTAATACCCCGCCCGGTTTTAACCCGGCCTGAACTATACCCTATGCTCAAGTGTCACTAAGAAAAGGAGGGCTTTCCTATGGCAGGTACCGTGCCCATGACTTCCGTTCAAACGAGTGCCCAGGCTTCGCCGGCCACGACGGAAGCGGCCTGGGTGAAATGGCTGTTAATCGCGGCGGCCGGGCTGGCGATGCTCTGGCTGATCGTGCTGCCGCTGCTCATCGTCCTCACCGAGGCGCTCAAGAAGGGATGGGATGTGTACGTCGCAGCTCTCGCCGATCCAGATGCGCTGTCCGCCCTGAAACTGACGCTCATCGTTGCGCTGGTGACCGTTCCGCTGAACACGGTGTTCGGCATCGCCGCGGCCTGGGCCATTACTAAATTCAAGTTTCGCGGCAAAGGGGCGCTGATTACGCTGATCGACCTGCCCTTTGCGGTGTCGCCCGTCATCGGAGGGCTGATCTTCGTGCTCGTGTTCGGGGCGAACGGCTGGTTCGGCCCCTGGCTGAGCGACCACGATATCAAAATCATCTATGCCGTGCCGGGCATCATCCTGGCAACGCTGTTCGTGACCTTTCCCTTCGTGGCGAGGGAATTAATCCCGCTGATGGAGGACCAGGGCACCCAAGAGGAGGAGGCGGCCGTGACGCTGGGCGCACGCGGCTGGCATGTATTTACCCGGGTGACCCTGCCGAATATCAAATGGGGTCTCCTGTACGGGATGATCCTGTGCAACGCCCGCGCTATGGGGGAATTCGGGGCGGTGTCGGTCGTTTCCGGGCATATCCGCGGACAGACGAATACGCTGCCGCTGCACGTTGAAATTTTGTATAACGAATACCAATTCTCGGCGTCATTTGCAGTGGCATCGCTGCTCCTGCTGCTGGCGCTGGTCACTCTTCTTTTTAAAAGTTGGCTGTCGTGGAAAAATGCTCATTGACAGCGATTTTACCCGCGTGATAATGTTAAACCATACTAATTTGGTTGGAAAAGAAGGATTATTATTACATTCATCCCCAATGGCTCATATTCCTTAAAATCCAGGAACTAAAGGAGGCGTCAATTGTGGCAAAACCTCTTATCGTTGATGAAGTATGGAAGGAACGTATTGCGAGTCAGCTGAACGATATGGAATTCGGTTCGCTTCACATCGTTGTACATGAGGGACAGATCGTGCAGATGGAGCGGACGGAACGCAAACGGTTCGAGAACACGCCGGGCAGCTCCGTGAAGGCGGCAGCAAGAGCCGAGCGGAGGACCGGAAGAGAGTCCGGGCTGCGCTAGCCGCGGACGCCCCCGTCAGCATGAAGAACGGACAATAAATAACCCCGCTGAATGCCTTGCCTTCCATCGTGGAAGGGGGCAGGGCAGCGGGGTTATTTTTTAAGAGATCAAAAAGTATAAGTTTCGGAGCTTCTGCTTCCTGATCTCGCAAGAAAAACATCCAACGGAAGAAGCGCCAACTCTATTCCACAAGTGGAACGAGGGGGAAGGGCCGCAGGACGCAGGCTGTGGAGACTCAGCGATCCTTCGGATTCTCCTCGTTGTCTTGGGTTACTTCGCGGTGGCCGGCATAGGGCCGGTTCCGGCGGCTGGGCTTGGGGTTCAGGTTAAAGCCGAACAGGAACAGCACCACCTGGACGGCCAGTATGTAAGGTGCCGCGGTCAAACCGAGCAGATGCAGAAGCGCCACCGCGGCGATGATCAGGGCGAGCAGCCGGTACAGAATGCCCGGCGTATCCCTTCGGGTATCCATGATGACCCAGTACAGGAAGAGCGTGGCCGCGAGGCATGAAATGAGCCGCGTCCACAGTTCAAGGCTTGTCCACGACAAGGCGGCGGCGCCGCTGTCCTGAAAGCCGTTGTACAGCTGGATGAACCAATACAGGGTGAGGACCAGAGCGGCGAAAGGAACCGCCGGACGGATCATTCTCCAGAAGCTGGTGCCCCAGCCGGGATTGTCAATTTTGCGGATCAGCACCGATTGTTCATGAATCCTCCGGTGGATTTCCCGGTCCAGCATTTTCTGCAGCATCAGGAGCCGGGAGAAATCCCGTTCGCGTATGTAAGCATCGATCATGTCCAGCAGCTCCGGAGTCATCAGCGGGGCCGCCTTGCATTCCTGGAGCAGCTGGACAAGCTGGTCCGGCTCCTGGGCGCCGACATGGGCGGCTTCCACTTCTTCGCCAAGGACGCCCTGCGCCCGGCTGTACAGGGCAAGGGTGCGCTGCAGCAGCTCCAGCCGCGCGGCGGCCTCGGCCCTCAAGGAACGGGATGTGCGGATGTACAGCCAGAGGAAGACGATGACCGCGAGCCCAGCTACGATCAAATTCGACTCCGTTCCGGTCAGCCGGTCAAGGCCGGCCTGTAGAGCAAGGGACAACAGCGCCACCTCCCTTCATTCATTATTATTTTATCAAGATCAGGAATTTCAAAGGTGAAACTGAATCAATGATCGCAAGAAAAGCTTCCGCTAAATGTGGTCTGTCTCCTGTGAAGTTTCATCAATAGCCGTTTTTCTTACTATTGCATAACCTTTCCGGGATTTCAACAGGTTAACCTGCGCTACTCGAGGTTTGCGGATAATATATGGGGCAGCTCATCGAGCTCCCGCAGCAGGTCCTGCAGCGTCCCGTTATGCTTGGCCCTGGCCTTGATGTTCAGGTGATACAGGCTGCTGTCGCTCGGGTCTTGTTCGAGCTGGTAGGAGGTCACTGCGATTTTACGCACCGACAGGCGCTCTAGAATCGGCTTCACGGACTCCTTGTCGTCCAGCTCAAATGAAATGCTGAGCGCTTTGCCGGTTTTGAATATGCTCAGCAGCTCCAGGCCGATCATGACGAGAATCGTGGCGCTGATCCCGGCGGCATACATGCCCGAGCCGATGGTCAGGCCGATGCCGGATGTAGCCCACACGCCGGCCGCGGTCGTCAGGCCGCGCACGCTTTTCCGCTCGATAATGATCATGCCAGCACCTAAAAAGCCGATGCCGCTGACGGCTTGGGCGGCGACCCGGCTCGGGTCGAGCGCCACGTGGTCGTGGTCCATAATGTCGAAGAAACCGTACTTGGATACCAGCATAATTAATGCGCTACCAACCGCAACGAGAAAGTGGGTGCGCAGCCCCGCCTCCTTGGCCCTCAGCTCCCGCTCAAGGCCGATTACGGCTCCAAGCAGGCCAGCCACGGCCAGCCGGACGATAAATTCACCAATCATGTGACAACAGCTCCTCTCCATGCTACAAATGTTTTTGCAACCATCCACCGTCCCTAAAGTACTGCTCCCAGGTAACATTACCCATTCCGCCCGCCGATGCCAATCGGGATTTTCAGCCCCGCCCTGAATTGGGTAAGTATTGAGCAAACGATGAGACACGGGAGGCGGAGGTTATGGATTATGGCATGATCACCATAAAATTAATTACGGGATTCATCGGCTTGTGGCTGATGACCCGGATTCTCGGGAAAAAGGAAATTTCCCAGCTGACCCCCTTCGACTTCGTCTCCTCGCTTATGCTGAGCGAGCTGGTGGGGAATACGGTATACCAGAAGGACGTCCACTATGGCCAGCTCCTGTTCGGACTGGCGGTTTGGTTCATCCTATCGTATTTATTTGAAAAAGTCACCCAGTATGCACGCCGAACCAGGGGGCCTTTGGAGGGTACGCCTTCCATATTAATACACAACGGGAAAGTGGATATGCGGGAAATGAAAAAGAACCGGCTGGATTTTGAGCAGCTGCGCATGATGCTGCGTCAAAAGGATATTTTTTCCCTGCGCGAGGTTGCTTATGCCATCTTTGAAACGAACGGCTCGCTCAGCGTTCTGAAGAACGCGGATTTTGAGGCGGTCCAAAAACAGGATCTGGATCTGGATACGGATCCATCCGGCCTGACCTATAATCTGCTGGAGGATGGGGATTATAACGACGACAAATTGCAGCAGATCGGCAGAGACCGGAATTGGCTGGCGGCCATGCTGAAGGAAAAAGGCTTCAGCGATCCCGGCAAGCTGGCCTATGTCGAATGGGAGGAAGGGAAAGGATTATACATTTTGCAGCATAACCGGGAAGGGCAGACGGAGAGCGGACGGCTGCAAAAAGCGGAAGGATAGCATGCGGAAGACAGGTCATGTAGAATAATAACAGGCATAATAGCGAAGGAGACAATAACCTATGGAAACGATCAATGCAATGCATATTACGATATTTGGAGCCAGTGGACAGGTCGGAAAAGCCATCGTTCGTGAAGCGCTGAAGCGCGGGCACGGAGTCACGGCTGTCGTGCGGGATCCCGCCAAGCTGACCGAGGAGCATGAACGGCTGAACGTGGTGACCGGAAACATTCTGGACCCTGCATCGGTGGCCAGCGTATGCGAGGGGCAGGACGCGGTCATCAGCGCGTACGGTCCGACGTTTGGCGAGGAGCAGGAGCTGCTGGAAGCCGCGCGTTCGCTCATCGAGGGCGTACAGCGTGCCGGCGTGAAGCGGCTGCTCATCGTCGGCGGGGCGGGCAGCCTGAAGACTGGACCGGATACGCTGCTGATGGATACGCCGGAATTTCCGCAGGAGCTGGTGCCGCTGGCCAGGGCGCATGCGGATGCATACGATATTTACAGACTGTCAGATCTGGATTACAGCTATCTCAGCCCGGCGGCGGTGCTGGAAACCGGACGGCGCACCGGCAACTTCCGGATCGGCATGGACATGCTCATCACCGATGAGATGGGCAGCAGCCGGATTTCGGTCGAAGATCTTGCCGCTGCCATGATCGACGAAATGGAAGACCCGTATTTCGTCCGCACCCGGTTTACGGTAGCTTACTAGGTTAGCGACGGTTCTCCGCGGACGGGCTGCTTCTATATTAAGCATCCGGGCGGAGGCTGCCTTAGAATTGAACAATACGAGGGTCCCTTTAAAACAGCTGGATGACATCGAAGACAACCCCACATCTGTGGGGTTGTTTCATATAAGGAGGAGACGGCAGATGTATATCGTGACATCCGACGAAATGAGAGAGCTGGATCGCCGAACGATCGAGGAGGTTGGCATCCCGGCGGTGGCGCTAATGGAAAACGCCGGCAGAGCCATCGCGGAGGAGGTGATCCGGTGGTGCCGGGAGCGCCGTGATGCAAGCAGCAGCACCCGGCTAGGCGCCGGACCCCATAGTGAAGGCCCGGGAGATCTTGTGCCGGCCGTTCAAGGGGACGCCGCGCTCTGGCTGGAGGAACCGGAGCGGGAGCATTGGCTCGTCCTTGCCGGCAAGGGCAACAACGGCGGGGACGGCCTGGTCGCGGCGCGGTACTTGCGTGAAGCGGGTTTGCGCGTCACGATCGTGTACGCCGCAGAGCCCGGCAGTCTCACCGGCGAGGCAGCGCTGCAGAGGGACGCGGCCCGCGCATTGGGCATCCCGTTGCTCGTCCACGGCCGGGACGCCGTGGACTTCACCGCCTGCACGGGCATCGTGGATGCCCTGCTCGGCACCGGCAGCCGCGGTGCGCCGCGCGGCGCCTACGCCGAGCTGATTGCCGCGGCGAACGGCAGCGGCAGGGACATCGTGTCGGCGGACATCCCGAGCGGGCTGGACGCCGACACGGGGGCCGTGCACGATCCCTGCATCCGTGCACGGCGGACCGTATGCCTCGCGTTCCTGAAGCGAGGCCTGGCGCAGTTCCCCGGCGCGGAAGCCGCCGGGGAGATCGTGGTGCGCGCCATCGGCATCCCCGCGCTGCTGTGCGAGCAGCAGAACGTCAGCACGTTCCTGCTGACGGAGGAGGTGCTGCGCACGCGGCTTGGGGTCGATACGGCGCGCCGCCGCTCGCCGGACGGCCATAAAGGCACGTACGGCCACGTGCTTGTAGCGGCGGGCAGCCTGCCGATGAGCGGCGCGGGCCTGCTCTGCTCGCGGGCGGCCCTGCGAGCCGGCAGCGGCCTCGTCACCTGGGCGCTGCCCGGTCCGCTGCTGCCGCATATGGCGGGCGCCGCGCCGGAGGTCATGCTCGCCTCGGCGACAGCCGCCGACTGGCACGAGGCCTCCGCCGCCCGCGTGCTCGAGCTGCTGGCTGGGCGCGATGTGCTCGCCGTCGGCCCCGGGCTGGGGCGCTTCGAGGGCGACGGACGCTGGCTGCGCACGCTCTGGGAGGAGGCGGCATGCCCGATGGTCGTCGACGCCGACGCGCTCAACATGCTGGCAGCCAGCGACGACCTGGACGCGTGGAAGCCGCGCCAGGCGGACACGGTGCTGACGCCCCATCCCGGCGAAATGGCGCGGCTGGCCGGCTTGTCCACCGCCGAGGTGCAGCGTGACCGGATTCGCCTAGCGTCCGAATACGCCAAGGCGCACCGGGTGACGCTGGTGCTCAAGGGCGCACGGACGGTCATCGCCACGCCGGACGGTGATGCGTTCGTGAACGCGACCGGCAGCCCGGGCATGGCGACCGGGGGCGCCGGCGACGTGCTGACCGGCATCATCGCCGGGCTGCTGGCCCAGGGCGCAAGCGGTCCGCAGGCGGCCGCGTTCGGCGTGTACCTGCACGGACTGGCCGGCGAAGCGGCGGCTCGGCGCCGCGCCCATCCGGCATCCCTCGTGGCGGGCGATATCATCGAAGCGCTGTAGCCGGCTGGAGCCGCAAAAGCAGCCGCTACAGAAAGCCCCAGCAGAGCAGGGGGACCAGCAGGGCGAAAATCAGCGTGATGAGCGAATCGCGCACAAACAGCTTTTTCCCGATGTAAAACAGCAGCACCGTACACATGCCCGCCACCGTGGAGGAGATATGGTCCGTACCTGCGGCGTCATGTACATACAGCGCATAGAAGCACAAAAAACCGGCCGCCGCGTAGATCGAGATTTGTTTGTCCCTGGACAGGGGAGGCAGCACGTACAGCACAAAATCCGCCAGAATGGAGGCGGTCATCGCATAACCGTAGACCCAGTAGGACAAGGGAATGGGCAGATCGGTGTCCGATGCCAGAGGAAGCTGATCCTGAAGGGGCAGCATACTGGAGATCAGCACCAGCAGGAGCAGCGTCAAGCCAGCCGATGCGAGCTTGTTCAGGGCGTACAGCCCCGATTTGAGCCTGGACGAGATAAAGGGGGAGCGGTCTGAATTCATCAAGTTTCTCTCCTTGTGATTCCATAGTACGTAGTACAGCATAATCGGATGCCGGAGCAAAGGTGACTGGGAATGTCACCTGAAGGCGGCAGAGGTTTTAGCGGCGCAGGTTTGGAGTTCCGCTGCTGAAAAAAGTAAAAATTAGCGTGAATATGATCAAAATACCGTCAAAGCTGCTGACGGTATTTTTTTTATAATATCAAGTATAAAATCCAGAGCCATTGCTTCCTGAGATTGCAAGAAAAACTTCCGCTAAACGCGGTCTGTCTTCTTTGAAGTCACGTCGATAGACGTTTTTCTTTTAATCAAATCAGGTTTTAAGGAATGCAGAAGAAACGGGGTGTGGAGCTTGGAACAACGAATGGAAACGGCCGCGGCAGCGCCGCCGGGCATAGGGAAACGAACCCGGAAGAGCGGCTCCCTCCAGCGGGGCGAAACGCTGTGGGGAATGCTGTTCGTCAGCCCGATGCTGCTCGGGGTATTCATCCTTGTGCTGTTGCCGATCGTCGCAACGATGGTGCTCGGATTCGCCGACTGGAACTTTGTGCAGGGGTGGAACGGCATCCGCTGGGTCGGGTTTGAAAATTTTCGAAATTTGCTTCATGATGACATGTTTATTAAATCGGTCCGCAATAATGTCATCTTTCTGCTGACCGTGCCGGTGTACATGCTCATTTCGATGGTGCTCGCCATCCTGATCGACCGGTTCGTATACATGAAGAGCTACTTCAAAGTCGCTTACTTCATGCCCTATATCTCGAGCGTCGTCGCGGTCGCCGTCGTCTGGCAGGTGCTGTTTCAGCCCTCCTACGGCCCGATCAACGAATTGCTCAAATCGATTGGGGTGGAGCATCCGCCAAAATGGATTGCCGATCCGCATTTTGCGCTGCTGTCGATCATGATGATTTCGGTCTGGATCTCCATCGGCTTCAACATGATCATTTATATCGCCGGGCTGCAGTCAATCCCGCGCGACCTGTACGAGGCGGCTGACATCGACGGCGCGAACGGTTGGACAAAATTCACCCGGATTACGGTGCCGCTGCTGTCGCCGACGTCCTTTTTCCTGATGGTAACGGGCATCATTTCGACGTTCAAAGTGTTCGATATTATCGCGGTGATGACACAGGGAGGCCCGGTGGGCTCTACGACGATGATGGTTTGGTACCTGTACGACACGGCATTCGTCAATTTGAAGGTGGGCTATGCTTCGGCGATCGCCGCCGTTCTGTTCGCCTTTGTTATGCTGATTACCCTTGGACAGTGGTCCGCCCAGAAGAAATGGGTCAATTACTAAGCGAAAGGAGCTGAGCGGAAAATGACGACACGTACCGGGCCCGACTGGCGCAGGCTGGTCATCACCGCGGTCATGCTGGCGGTCAGCATCCTGTTTCTGATGCCGTTCATCTGGATGCTGGTCACTTCCTTCAAGATCGAAAAGGACGTCTTCGTCTACCCGATCCAGTGGATCCCAAGGAAATGGAACGCGGTGGCGAATTATAAAGAAGTATGGTTCGGCGATTACCCTTTTTATCTCTATTACTGGAACTCGATCAAAGTAAGCGTACTGACGACGCTGATCTCCTGCACGGCGTCGGCCCTGGCCGCCTACGGCTTCTCCAAAATCCAATTTGCCGCAGGGCGCTGGCTGTTCATGATCGTGCTGGTCACCTACATGATTCCGGGGCAGGCGATCCTGATTCCGCAGTTTATTTTATACCGCAACATCGGCTTGTTCGACAGCCATTTCGGTCTGATCATTCTGGGCAGCTTCAGCGTGCTGGGCACGTTCATGCTTCGTCAATTCTTTATGGGCATTCATCAGGAATTCATCGAGTCGGCGAAAATTGATGGCGCGGGTCATCCCCGCATCTTCTCCTCGATCGCGCTGCCGCTCGTAAAGCCAGCGGTGGCGACCTACGCCATTCTGCGTTTTATCTGGACATGGAACGATTATCAGAATCCGCTGATCTTTCTGCGGAGCGACCGGCTGTTTACGATTCCGCTGGCGATGCAGAAGTTTACGTCTTTAAGCGGGGAGTTCTACTCGCTGATTATGGCCGCGGCGGTATCCGCCATTTTCCCGCTATTGCTGATTTTTATCATTGGGCAAAAAAACGTCATCGCAGGTATCGCCCTCGGTGGAGTCAAGGGCTAGCATCCGTCAAAATAGCAGGATCAACGGTCAATTTAACGTCATGAGCCGGGGGAACGGCCCCGGTATAATCAAAGCGTCAGATACGGGAAAACGCAGCCGGCAAGCGGTGGGCATACGGAGGAGGTATACGGAGCACACCGAGGCATGCGGAGGCACACGGACGCAGGCGGATAAGCGGGCAAATGGCCCGAGGCCGGTGTCCTGTTAGCTGTATGGCAGTTGGCGGTAGAAGCATTTTCACGGCAAGCATAATCCAAGGGAGGTTATTGAGGGATGAAGAGAAAAAGATGGCTTACCGGCGCGGCAGCCGGCATGCTGCTGATCAGTTTGCTGTCAGGCTGCGGGGGAAGCAGCGGCGGCGGGGATAGCGAAGGGGCGGCGTCCGGCTCCGGCGGATCAAGCGGCGGCCAGGACAAGGTCAACCTGAGATTATACACCTATGGAACCGAGGAAGCTTACAATTGGAGCAAGACGCTCAAGGCCTACGAAGACGCCAACCCCGGCGTCACGATCGAGCTGGTGCAGCTCAGTGAAAAAGGCGATACGCAGGAGGCTTCCAAGAAGCTGGACCTGGAGGCGGCGTCCTCCGCACAGATGGACATCTTGATGTTCAGCGATCCGGCCGGATACGCTCAGCGCGTAGCTTTGGGCATGGCGGAACCGCTGGACGACTACATTGCCAAGGACGGTTATAAGGAAGAGACGGATTATAAAGTCGATACCCGCCTGAACGGCAAGGTGTATGCGCTGCCGGGCAAGTTCAACCCGTGGTATGTGCTGTTGAACAAGGACCATTTGGATGAAGCGGGCTTGAGCGTGCCGACAGATTGGACGTGGGACCAGTTTGCCGATTATGCGAAAAAGCTCACCAAGGGCGAAGGCGCAAGCAAGCGCTACGGCACGTACTTCCATGGCCCGCAGGGCGGGGGCTGGCTGGAATTCCTGAAGCTGAAGATGGAGAATCAGCCGGAAAACTCCGACTTTCTCAAGGCCGACGGCTCCTCGAATCTGGATGATCCCAATTTCCGGGCGACGCTGGAACTGCGGCTGAAAATGGAAAAAGAGGACCAGTCCTCCGTTCCGTATACCGATATGATTTCGCAGAAGCTCAATTACCGGACGCAGTTTTTTAACCAATCGGCGAGCATGATCGTGATCGGCAGCTGGATGAATACCGAAATCGGCGGGACGGATAAGGTACCGCTGGAGTTTAACGTCGCCGTGGCGCCGTTCCCGAAAAACAAAGAGGGCGATCCCACGGGCATCACCCCGGTCACGACAGATTATGTCGCTGTCGCCGCCAAGTCCAAGCATAAGGAAGAAGCCTACAAGTTTGTGCGCTGGTACACGACCGAAGGGCAGACGGTCCAAGGTAAAAATATTCCGGCCTGGAGTCAGGTGAAGAGCGACCAGGTGGAGCAGATCATCGATACGATCCTCGCCGGCACGAAAACCTCGGAGAAGGTCGACAAGAAGTCATTGGTCGACACGCTGGTCGCCTCGAAAGCATCGGCGATCGTACCGCCGGCGTCCTACCAGGCCGAAGTGTTCAAAGCGGTCAACGAGGAATACGAGAAGCTGATCCTCGGCAACCAGGATATCGATGCGACGGTAAAAAACTCGCAGGAGCGCGTGAACAAAATCATCGAATCCAACCAAAAATAATTTTGGTATAATATGATCCAAAAACGGGGGACGGCGATTTCGTCCCTTTTTTGTACCCTGGGGGGACCATCATGATCAACCGGCTGCGGCACTTGGCGCTGCGCTCGATCCGCCACAAGCTCATCTTTGCATCGATTGTCTGCATCGTCGTTCCCGCGGTCATCAGCCTGATCGTATACAACGGCTTATCGCGGGAGGCGGTGAAGCGGCAGGCCGTATCGAACGCGAGGGATTCGCTGCAGCTGGTGGCCGGATCCGTCACGAACCTGCTGTCCAGCAAGCTGAACATTGCCAATTACATTCAAGTCAATTCCGGTTTGAACACCTATTTCAAGCAGGTCGCCTCAGGCAATGAGGAGAAGGATCCGTACCGCCGGTTTACCGATGCGAACCGGGTACTGGAGCAGCTCGACAGCCTGACGGTGGTCGGCGAGCAGACGTATGTGACCGTGCTGCTGACAAACGGGGCGTATTACATGAATTATTCCGTAAGCGATTACAATCCGCCGGACCTGACCCGGCAGCCCTGGTTCAGACAGATGAAGGAGCTGAGAGGGCTGGAGTCTTATTGGACCGGGCCTGAGCGAACCGTCTATGTGCAGGATCAAGCCGATCACCCTTACCAGCTATCCATAGCCCGGTCGCTGCGGCTGGCCAATTCGGAAATTTACGGCTATGTGGTGGTGTCTTGGGTGGAGGATCAGGTTAGCGGCATCTTTGACCGGCTCTCCAAGGGAAACCGGGTGCTGATGGTAGACAGCGCGGGCACGATCGTATCGGGACCGGCCGGCCAAATCGGCAGGAAGTTTGCTTATGCTGATCTGAACGAGGGAACCAAGCCGTATTCGATTGAACGGATCGACGGGGAGAAGTTCCTGGTAGTGGAGCAGGAGATTCCGATGAACGGCTGGCATCTCGTGCTGATGCAGCCGTATCAGGACGCAATCGTGGACCTGAATGCCATCTTCAGCAAAGTATTTCTGTTCGAAATGATCTCGTTCTTCGTGTTCCTTCTGCTGCTGATCGTGCTGGTGCGCAGGTTCACGACGCCGCTCGTCCGGCTTGGCAAGGTAACGAACGCGGTGCAGCGCGGCAACCTGGACGTGCGTTCAGGCGTTGCTGGCAACGATGAGATCGGGCGGCTCGGACTGCTGTTCGACCAGATGCTGGACCGGGTCAAAGAGATGATCGCCGAGGTGTCGGACCACCAGGCCCGCAAGCGAAGGGCCGAGCTTAAAATGCTGCAGGCGCAGATTCATCCCCATTTTTTGTTCAACGTGTTAAATTCCATCCGGATGAAGGTGATGAAGCGCGGCGATCCGGAGAGCGCCAAGATGATCGGCTCGCTGTCGGTCCTGCTCCGCATGACGATCAGCCGCGAGGACGACGAGATTTTGCTGCATGAGGAGATCGACCTGATTTCCCATTACGTCGCCCTGATGAACCTGCGGCAGAAGGAGGAGGCCGTGCTGCAGCTGGATATTGACCCGGAGGCGTTTCTGATCAAAGTGCCGCGCTTCTTCCTGCAGCCCCTGGTCGAAAATGCGATGATTCATGGGCTGAGCCGCCAGGCAGGCACGATATCGATCCGGGCGGTGACGGAGGCGGAGCGGATCATTCTGACGGTCGCTGACGACGGCGCGGGAATGGAAGAGGAGCGGAGGCAGGAGCTGATGCGGATCCTGAACGGAGCCGCCTATGAAGCGGAGCCTTCGCCGTCAAGCGGCTCCTTTTCAGGCATTGGCCTGCCCAATGTGGCGGAGCGGATGAACATGATGTTCGGTGATGGATTCCAGGCTTGCGTGAACAGCGAGCCGGGGGCCGGAACCGTGATTGAGATGCATATTCCACGGAAGGAGGGGCTGCGGGATGTATAATGTCATGCTGGCTGACGATGATTACCCCGTGATTGAGCTGCTGTCAGAGACGATCCGCTGGGAGGAGCTCGGGCTGAGGCTGATGTCCACCCACGAGAACGGATGGAGCGCCTGGGAGCAGGCCCAGCGCCAGACCCCGGATATTCTCATTACGGATATCGGGATGCCCAAGATGGACGGCTTGGAGCTGTCGGGACGCATCCGGGAGCTGAATCCCGCCGTGCGCATCGCCATTTTGTCCTGTCACAGCGAGTTTCAGTATGCGCAGCAGGCCGTCCGTCTGAACGTACAGGACTATCTGCTGAAGGACACACTTGACCCGGAGGATCTGGTACAGCGGCTCACCCGGTTCAAGCAGGCGATGGATGAGGAGAAGCAGGCCGGATGGGAGCACAGCCGGATGAAGCGCATGTATGATGAGGCGAAGGAGCTGCGGAAGGAACAAAGCCTGAAAAACCTCATCGATCTGCCCCTGCTGTCCCCGGAGAACTGGAGGAAGGAAGCAGCGGAGTACGGCCTGCTCCGGGAAGGCGAGCACACCCTGCCGGTCGCTGGATTTCTGGAGAACTACCGGCAGGTGAAATACCGCTTCTTTTCGGATCAAACGCTGCGTTTTGCCGTCGGCAACGTCATGAAGGAAGTGCTGGAGAACTTTGCACCATGTGGGGTACACGCGGGTTACGATGCCAGAACCTGGCTGCTGTTTTTCTCCGGCAAGCCGGGGCTCCATCGGAATTTTTATGAGGAAACGGCGCAGATGCTGAAGGAAATCCAGTCCGCGCTGCGAAAAGTACTTAAGGTTGACATGTCGCTGTGCATCGGCGAGCCCTGCGCTTCGCCGGAGAGCTTGAAGCAGGCGCTCAGCGGTCTGCTGGCCTCGGGCGGGCTGCGTTTCTATCTGGAACCCGGAGAGACGGTGAAGCTGCGCGCATCAAGGCCGAGGCTGGAGCCGGAGCCGGAAGGGGATGACCTGCCGCCGCGGGATCTGTTCAGCTTCTACGATGAGGCACTTGGCGAGCTGCGCGGGGCCTTACTGGACCGGGAGCCGCAGGCGATCCGGTCGGCGACGGCGGCCTGGACCGCGAGGATCCGCAATGAGCGGTATCCGCCGGAGTCAGTGAAGGATTGGATCCTCAAGCTGCTGCTCGATTTGAAGCTGAAGCTGCAAGCCATCCCTTCCGTTTCGACGGCATCGTCCGCGGATACGCTCCACAAGGAAATCGCGGACATCGATTCGCTTGCAGATCTTCATGCCTGGCTGAACGGGCATTTGGAGTCGTGGGCGGCGACCGATTTTGGCGGACATAAGTCCGGCAGACGGCCCGAGATTACCGAAGCCTGCGTGTACGTCACGCGGCGGCTGCACAGCCGGATTTCGCTGGACGAGGTGGCGGAGCACCTCCACATGAACACCAGCTACTTCTGCCGGCTGTTCAAGAAGGAGACGGGCAGCACCTTTATCGAATATGTGACCCGGCTCAAAATGATGCGGGCCCAGGAGCTGCTGGACCGGACGGGAGCGACCGTCGGGGAGATTTGCGAGCAGCTGGGCTATGACAATCAAAGCTATTTCATTAAGACATTCAAATCTTATGCCGGCGTGACCCCGGTCGAATACCGGAGCCGGCTGCGGTGAGACTTGGACCGCATAAGAGAGGAGGATTCGCAATTGCTGGAATCATCATCCCGTCACGAGCAAGGAAGTCCGTCCCTGAAGGAAGTGACTCATGACATGGTTCCCGCCGGGTTGGACCTGTATTATCCGGACGGCGACGCGGCCCGTTTCTGGCAGAAGGTCCGGACCTCGGACCTGTATGAAGCGGACCGACGTGAAATTCAGGCGGAAGGTCAGCGGCTGCTTGGACTGCCGCTGCCGGTATTAACGTACTCGCTGTATGCCGACTTTGCCCGTACCGGGCGCCGGCTTGGGTATGAGCGGGTGTATTTCGAGCGGCGCCGCCGGCTGAACACCTTTGCGATTCTGACGATGCTTGAGCCGGAGCGGGATGAATACCGCGAGGCACTGTGCGATACGCTGTGGCTTATTTTGGAGGAGTATACCTGGTGCCTCCCCGCCCACCTGGGGGAAGGGGACGCCGGGGGAGAGATCGATTTGTTCAGTGCCGAAACCGGCTTTGCGCTCAGCGAGCTGCTGTACCTGGCGGGCGACGATCTGCCGCCCCTGATCCGGAGCCGAATTCGGGATGAAGTGCATCGCCGCCTGTTCGAGCCGTATTTGGCCCGGGAGTATCACTGGGAGTCGGCCGTACATAACTGGTCCGCCGTGTGCGCCGGTTCGATCGGCGCTGCGGCGCTGCTGCTAATGGAGGATGCGGACCGTTTGGCGGCCGTTCTGGCGAAGGCGGAGAGAAGCATGAACTGCTACCTGACGGGGTTCGGTGAAGACGGCGCCTGTCAGGAGGGGCTCGGGTACTGGAATTACGGATTCGGTTATTTTACGTATTACGCCGATCTGCTTCGGAAGCGATCTCGTGGACGGCTGGACTGGTTCGCCAGCGACAAGGTCCGCCGCATCGCGCTGTTTCAGCAAACATGCTTTCTTGGCGGAAGCGCGGTGGCGAACTTCTCCGACTCCAGGCCAAGCGGCAGCATTCAGCCGGGGCTGTCGGATTATTTGGCCGGCCTGTATCCCGAGTTCCAGCGGCCGCCGGCCCGCCTCCGGGCTGCGTTTACGCAGGATCACTGCAGCCGCTGGGCGCCGGCCATCCGGAATCTGCTGTGGCGGAGCGGGGAGCCGGCCCAGAGCGAGTGGGGGCCGTTCTTCGGCTACCTGCCCGACGCACAGTGGCTCATCTGGCGGCATGCCGGCCCCGGCTGCGCGTTCGGCTTTGCAGCCAAAGGCGGGCATAACGCCGAGCCCCACAACCATAACGACCTCGGGCAATTCATGCTGTACGGGGACGGCGAGTTTTTCCTCGCCGACCTCGGCAGCGGGGAATACACGAAGTCGTATTTCGGACCGGAGCGCTACACCTACGACTGCAACGGCTCGCAGGGGCACAGCGTGCCGATCGTCGGCGGCCAGTATCAGGCCGAAGGAGAGGACAGCCGGGCGGTGGTCGAAGAGGCTTATGCCGATGAGGCTGGAGCTGTGTTTGGCGTGGACCTCACGCAAGCTTACCGGTACGCGGGGCTGGAAAGCCTGCGCCGTGCGCTCCGCTGGGAGATGCAGGGCGGGCTGCCGAGTCTGGCCCTTACGGACGAGTATCGGTTTGCAGGAGCGCCAAGCTCGGTGGTGGAGCGTTTTGTCACCCGCGTCCGGCCGCGGCTTGCGGGGGACCGGATCGAGCTCCAAGGATCAGGAGAGCAGGGCTTGAAGCTGATTATGCGTTATGACGGCGGGATGCTCTCGCCGGAGATCACCCGGCGGATGTTTATGGACCATGACGGATGCGAAGCCGAATGGTACACGATCGATTTGACGGTCCGGAAGCCGGAGCCCTCCATCCGGGTCGCCGTCACCTTTGAGTTTGAGCCAAATGACAGGGAAAGCGGGGATCGGGAGTGAATATGACGGAACAGGCCGCGCAAGCGGTATGGGTAAATGAAGCTTGGGGCAAGGCGCTGGATAAAGTCCGGCGCACGAGCCAGCGCATCGGGGCGGGATTTCCCCATGCCAGCCCAAACGGCGAGTATGTGCTGGAACCCCCGCACTGGTGGACGGCGGGCTTCTGGCCGGGGCTGCTCTGGCTGCTGTATAACGGCAGCGGGGACGAGCGTCTGCGGGGGATCGCCGAGGAATGCGAGGCCCGGCTCGATGAAGTATTGGACGGCTACACCCGTCTCGACCATGACCTCGGATTTATGTGGACGCTGACGAGCCTGGCTTCCTACAAGCTGACGGGAAGCGAGGAGTCGAAGCGGAGGGCGCTCAAGGCGGCGAATTACCTGGCCGCCCGCTTTAATTTGAAAGGCCGGTTCATCCGCGCCTGGAATCCGTGGTCCGCAGGCGAGGACAATGCCGGCGTCACCATCATCGACTGCGCCATGAACGTGCCGCTGCTGTTCCAGGCGTCCGCCATGACCGGCGATCCGCGGTACCGCCACGTCGCTGAGGCGCATATGGACACGGTGGCCGCCGACTTTGTCCGTCCGGACGGCTCCGTGTATCACATTATGCGCTACGACCCGGACACGGGCGAGCGTATCGGCGGCATCGGCGGCCAGGGCTATGCGCCGGAGTCGGCCTGGTCCCGCGGCACGGCCTGGGCCATCTACGGCCTGACGCTGGCCTATCATCATACCGGCAAGCAAGCCTATCTGGACACGGCCAAGCGTGTCGCCCACTTCTTCCTTGCCAATCTGCCGCAGGACCACGTGCCGCACTGGGACTTCCGGGCGCCGCTGGAAGAAAGGCAATACCGCGACTCCTCGGCCGGCGCGTGCGCGGCCAGCGGGCTGCTCCTGCTGTCGGAGCAGGTGGGTGAGCTGGAAGCAGCCGTCTACCGTGAGCCGGCCGTGCGCATATTGGAGTCGCTATACGCGAACTACGGCGCTTTTGACGATCATGCGCAGGAAGGCCTCATTTTGCATGGGACGAGCCATTATCCGAACCAAACGAATGTGGACGTGCCGCTGATTTACGGCGACTTTTTCTTCGTGGAAGGCCTCGCCCGGCTGCAGGGGAAAGGACCGTTTTATTGGGAATAAGCGGGCGTTGTATTGCGGCGTATGGGCGATTTGAACGTGCAAGGTTGAGCGGTCAAAGCCTGTTTTTTACAGCTGAATACTTGAACGGACGAAAGGAATGGGACTTTAGGGTCTCATTCTTTTTTTTGTTTTAAACTTTCCTAAACTTAATGAAGGATGATAACTGTTATTTGAGCAGCGATAAGTTAAATATTTTCCGAAGACGATTGAAATTTAATGATTATCATTATATGATTACTTAAAACATTTTAGTTTTATCTAAACAAAATACGTGTTGAAAGCGGTTTACAGGTCGACGAAACGGTAACAAGGGAGGGATCGGTCGCCGGGCCGCGGCAGGGGTCACGATGAAGCAGCGCTGTGCGGATCAATGAATGCGTTTTCGCCAAAGATTGAATGATCTTATTTTCTGAAAATTTTATTTGTTGGAGGGAGCAAACATGAACAGAAGGTGGGTTTCGGCATTTTTGATGATGATGCTGTTCGTCACGGTTCCGGGGCAGGTATTTGGTACCGGGCCGGACAGTACGGCGCAGAAAGGCGGCAAGACACAGGAGCAGCAGGGACAGGCGCCGGTGTATCAAAACGTATCCGTACACGATCCATCCATCGTGAAGGACGGGGATACGTATTACGTATTCGGTTCGCATATTGAAGCGGCCCGATCAAAGGACCTGCAGAGCTGGACCCGGTTTACGAACGGGTATACGACGCCGGGCAACGTGCTGTATGGCGATCTGGCGCAAAATTTGGCCGGGTCGTTCGCCTGGGCCGGACAAAATGATTCGGACAGCAAGGGCGGTTTTTCCGTGTGGGCTCCCGACGTGTTCTGGAATCCCGAATATGTGAATACGGACGGCACCAAAGGCGCCTATATGCTGTACTACTGCACGTCCTCGACGTATATCCGGTCGGCCATCGGGTTTGCTGTGTCGCCAAAGATCGAGGGGCCTTATCAGTATGTCGATACCCTGGTGTACTCCGGCTTTACGGAGGGCGATGCCAAGGATAAGGACAGCGCGATCAATAAAAAGTGGACGAACACGAACATTCCGAAGCTGATCGACGGCGGACAGCTCAGCGGGGCAAGCGGTGCCTGGTTCAACGCTGACGGGTCGTTTGCCAACGGCACGTATCCGAATGCGATCGATCCGAACCTGTACTATGACAACAACGGGCAGCTCTGGATGTCTTACGGCTCCTGGTCCGGTGGTATCTTCGTCCTTCCCGTGGACCCGAAGACCGGCAAGGTGAAATATCCCGGCAAAGACGGCAAGACCGCCGACGGACGCCTGGTGGACCGGTATTTCGGCACGAAGGTGGCCGGAGGTTACGGCAAATCGGGCGAAGGTCCGTATGTGGTGTTTGATAAAGCTACCGGCTACTACTACCTGTACATGACCTACGGCTGGCTTGGAGCCGACGGAGGTTACAACATGCGGGTGTTTCGCGCGAAGAACCCGGACGGACCGTATGTGGATGCCCAGGGCCAGAACGCCGTTCTGCCCGGAGACACGGACAACGCGCCGTACGGCAACAAGCTGATGGGGAACTACCTGTTTGCCAGAGACGTGGGCGATCCGGGCACCGGCATCGGCGTAGGGTATGTGTCTCCAGGGCATAACTCCGTGCTGCTGGATGATGCGACCGGCAAGCGGTTCCTCGTCTTTCATACCCGTTTCCCGCAGATGGGCGAAGCGCATGAGGTGCGGGTGCATCAAATGTACATGAATGCGGACGGCTGGCCGGTGGTTGCCCCATACCGGTATGCAGGAGAAACGTTGAGCAAGGTGGACCGTCAGGACCTGATCGGGGAATATAAATTCATCAACCACGGAAAAGGGACGACCGCGGATATCCAGTCCTCCGTGTATATCCGGCTGAACAAGGACAACACGATTTCAGGCGATGTGACCGGCACTTGGAAAAAGACCGGGCACAACGAGGCGGAGCTTGTCATTGCCGGTTCCGTGTACAAGGGCGTCTTCGCCAGCGGCTGGGATCCGGTGTCCGAGCGTTATGTCATGACCTTCACGGCTTCTTCGCGGGAGGGCGTGGCGGTCTGGGGCAGCCGGCTTGAAGACAAAACCGATCAGGCGCTGGTTCAGGACGTATACAACGATCTGAGTCTGGGGGATACGGCGAAGGTCGTGTCGGACCTCGCCCTTCCGGCGGAAGGAGCCCGGCACACCGCGATTTCCTGGAAGAGCTCGGACGAAGCGGTCGTATCGGCCAAAGGTGAGGTGCACCGTCCGGCAGGCGGCGCCCCGGTTCAAGCAGTGCTCACTGCAACAATCACCAAAGGCGGCGCGTCGCTGACGAAGTCCTTTACGGTGACCGTTCTGCCGTACCAGGACGCCAAGCTGTCTGCTTATTACGGACTTGATGGCAGCTTTGCGGACAGTCAGGGGCGGTTTGCCGCAGGTACGGTGACCGGCGACCGGATTGACAAGTCCGGCGGCAGCATCACCTTCGCCGAGAGCAGACAAGGCCAGGCCGCCAAGTTCGACGGAGCCTCCGGGATCCGGCTGCCGGACGGACTGATTTCAAGCAATGCCTATTCGGTTGCGCTGTGGATCAAACCGGAGGAGCTGACGACGTACACGACGGCCTTCTTTGGCGCGAAGGACGGCGACCATTGGGTGAGCCTCGTACCGCGGGGAGCCGTCGCCAACAATACGATGGTCTGGTCGGGCAGCACGATCTGGTATGACGGGGCGACCGGACTGACCATTCCGACCGGCGAGTGGTCGCATCTGGCCTTTTCCGCGGAGAATGGCACGCTGACCGTGTACGTAAATGGGGTGCAGAAGTTCAAGGGAGCGAACTTCCCGGACTGGTTTACCGGCACGAAGGCAAGCTTTAGCCTGGGCGTCAACTGGTGGGATCCGCCGTTTAAAGGGCTGATCGACGAGCTGCGCGTGTATGATGGCGCACTGACGCCAGCGCAGGCAGCGGATTTGGCCAAGAATCCGTCTTAAACATGAGCATACCCCAAGGCAGGCGGTAATAAAAAGGGACAAAGTGAAAAGAGGAAACTCTTTTCACTTTGTCCCTTTTTGACGACTCACTGATATCGGCCGGGGCGGCGAACCAGCAGGTTCCCATTCTCGGCATTATTGCGCTGCCTTTGCTTAGGCTAATGTTCTGTGGGCAAAATCACCCGATAGAGGAGGCCTTTCATCCGCTAGCTCTTGCGGCGCGGAATCGTCAGCGTCTCCCAAGCGTCCGATTGAATCTGCTTGGCGATGTAAATGATCTGCCCGATATGGCTGGAATAGTGCGACATCTGCCGTTCGATCGCTTCCAGCACCGAATGCGGCTTTTCCCGGATGTAGACGGTCCGCAGCAGGTCATCGCTGCTGAGGGAGCCTAGCGCCTTCAGAAAGACGCCCCAGCCGCGGTTCCAGATGTCCAGCAGTTCTTCTCTTGAGGCCACGGTGCCCTCGAACTCGCTGTCCCGGTCGCGGCCTTCTTTTTCCCCGTCGGAATCAAGGAAGTTCGTCCAGCGGGAGATCATATTCCCGCTCATATGATGAACGATAACCGCAATGCTGTTGGAGTCTTCGTTTAACGACCAATTCAGCTTATCGTCCGGAACCTGCGCGATCGCCTTCTCGGCGGAACGTTTCAGTTCGGCGAATTTCTCG
The DNA here is from genome assembly GCF_002224835.1 of Paenibacillus sp. SSG-1. NCBI lineage: Bacteria > Bacillati > Bacillota > Bacilli > Caryophanales > Paenibacillaceae > Paenibacillus > Paenibacillus sp. SSG-1. Next base: position 5,742,691 of record NZ_MBRK01000001.1, on the reverse strand, counting down.
TTGACCACCCGGAAATATTCGGTCCCGATATCGTGGGCGCTCATTCCAACCACCTCCGCTATAAAATAACTTTTTTAAACCAGTATAGGGGCCGTTCTTCTTTCCCGGCAAGCAGGGAGGTGACTCTACAATATCTTTTGATTTTCGGGTCTTCCGGTTTTATCGCCGCTCCTGCCATTCCTGATCTCCCATATCCCCAATAGTCCGCGCTTACTCCTCTTTGGGGACGGGGGGGACCAGCTCGGCGATGCCGCCCATATAAGGCCGAAGGGCGTTCGGAATGTAAATCGATCCGTCTTCCCGCTGATGGTTTTCGAGCAGCGGAATCAGAATGCGGGGCGAGGCCACGGCCGTATTGTTCAGCGTATGGCAGTACTGCAGCCTGCCTTCCGCATCGCGGTAGCGGATGTTCGAGCGCCGGGCCTGGAAGTCGAGCAGATTCGACGACGAATGGGTTTCGCCGTAGGCTCCGCGGCTCGGCATCCAGGTTTCGATGTCGTACTGCTTATACGTCTTCTGCGACATGTCTCCGGTGCAGACGGCCATCATCCGGTAAGGAAGCTCCAGCAGCCGCAGGATCTCCTCGGCATGGCCGGTAATTTCCTGAAGCATCGCCTCCGACGCCGCGGGATCGTTCTCGCAGAGGACGACCTGCTCGACCTTGGCGAACTGGTGGACGCGGTATAAGCCGCGTACGTCGCGGCCCGCCGAGCCGATTTCCCGGCGGAAGCAGCTCGACACGCCCGCGAGCCGGATAGGAAGGGCGGCGTCGATCACTTCGTCGCTGTAGTACGACACCAGCGACACCTCCGAAGTGCCGACGAGCCACTTGTCCTCACCGGCCAGCTCATAGGTCTGATCCTTCCCGGTAGGGAAGAATCCCGATCGGGCCAGCGCTTCGGGACGGACCATGACCGGTACGTCCATCGGCGTAAATCCGCGCGAGGCCAGGAGGTCAATCGCCAGCCGCTGTACGGCCAGATGAAGGAACAGGCCAGCTCCCTTCAAATAATAGCTGCGGCTGCCCGCCGTCTTGACCCCGCGCGGAATATCGAACAGATCGTGCAGCTCGCCGAGCGTGACATGATCCTTCATCTCAAAATCGAATTGCCGCGGCGTCCCGATCCGGCGGACTTCCACATTGTCGCTGTCGTCCTTGCCAATCGGCGTGTCCTCCGAGACAACGTTGGGGGCGAGCAGCATCAGTTCCTCAAATTTGCTGGTTGCCTCGCGCAGACCGGCTTCGCAGCCGTCCAGGCTGCGGTTAATCTCCTTCACTTGGCCCTTAAGCTGCTCCGCGGCTTCGTCCTTGCCTTGCTTCAGCAGTCCCGCGATGCTCTTGGTCAGCTCATTGCGCTGAGCCCTTAGCGATTCCGTCTCCTGCAGCAGCCTTCTCCGCTTCTCGTCCCATTCCAGCAGATCGTCCACCTGAAAGGGAATGTTTTTTTGCTCCGCGACTTGCTGTACCTGTTCCTGATGGTCACGGATGAATTGAATGTTTAGCATGGATACCGTCTCCTTTGTCCTTTTGTCCTGTAAAAATACAAAAAGCGCCCTCATCCCTTGGGACGAGGAGCGCTTGCTCGCGGTGCCACCCAATTTGACCAGCCTGCCCGAGGGCAGTGCCGATCCGCTTGGTTCCGCGATAACGGACGGAGGCCGGTTAACTTAGAGAGAGAATGGAGGAGCCGCTGCACTGTCATGCTGCGTACACGCGGGAATCGCCATCCGCTCCGGTCGAAAACGCCTCACAGTTGGATGCTGTTCATCGGCGTAATGTCACTGTTCAGTTCTTTGCGGTTTAGTATAGCGTAAACCGATCAAAAGCACAATATACATACATCCCTTACCTGGATGTGTACTCCTCCAAAAGCTTTTGTATGCTTTGGTGCATGCGGAGCAGGCTCTCCACATCGGAAGCGGGGAGCTGCTCGAGGGCATACGCCATGGCTTGGTAGGAGCGGGGCTTAGCCGCCGACTGAAGGGAACGCTCCCGTCCATCAGCGGTAAGGCTCAGCTTGACCTCCCTGCGGTCTGTCTCGGAGATAACACGGTCCACCAATCCCGATTGGACGAGGCCTTCCACTTGAACGCTAAGGGTGCTTTTAGGAGAAGAGAGACGCTCGGTTAATTCTCTTAGTGTCATGCCGGGCGCGGTATACAGCGTGTTCAGGATGGCGAGCTGCAGCACGGTTAATCCTAGTCCCTCCGCGTTGCTGCGGGTAAACTCCAGAAGGCGTTTTTGAATGCCGGAAAAGGATTGAACGACTTCAGCGGCCAGCTTGATTTGAGGATCTTGGCGTTCTTGGTGATCCATGGCTCAGGCAACCTTTCGTTTATTAATTTGTTCAATAATGAACAGTTCAAGTATGGACAAATTATATGCGGATTTGGGGCATTTTTCAAGGTTCAAATCTCCGATTCAGGGTTAAAAACAAGTACCACATTCTAACGAAAGAAAGGTGATCACGATGATCGGACTCGCGATTTTGTTTTTGATCATTGCCATCGTAGCTGCGATTTTCGGCTTCTTCGGCATCGTTTCTGCGCTCGTTGGCGTCGCAAAGGTGCTGTTCTTCGTCTTCCTGATCCTGTTTATTCTGTCGCTGATATTTGGCAGAAGACGGAGCAGTTGACGCTAGCTGCGCCGCTGGTCCCGTTCATACGAACACTCGATAAGAGCAGAAAAGGCTTGCGCCCACATACGTGTGGGACAAGCCTTTTTTTTGGGTTGAGAGAATTCGAAACGGCGTACGTTTTATCCGGTCCGCATGCTGGTGTTTGCAGTGGGCTTTCGCGCGGGCTTCCGCCAAAACAAGGTAAGGCTTTGGGTGGTGCACCAAAGCGCAAACAGCAGAAACAGCACCGACCAGGCGATGGCAGGGAGCACCGTCATGTGAGCCAGGTTGGCCGCGTCACCGGCCTGCCGCGGATTGGTCAAGGAAGTGATGGCCAGGGTAAGCGGCCCAACAACCGATTCTTCCAGGCAAAGGAAGGCGAGCAGAAGGTAATAGAAATTGCGCACGGTGCTGCCCAGCAAATAAAACACGATGTTCAGCGCCATAAAGATGACGAGCCACCAAACCCCATAGCTGTTCCGGACAAAAAAGAGCAGGTTGACGGCAGCCAGCAGCGTGATCAGGATCAGCCCGGCGGCCTGCTTACGTTTGGCGTACCCGTAGAATAGAAGCACAGCGAAGATGGAAGCGATCGTATACCCCGACAGCGAGACGAGCACGGAGCTCCAGCCGGAGGATAAATAGGAGTAGGTGGTCCCGCTGTGATCGGCATTGAGCTCGATGCGCAGAACCCTTCCGGAGAGCAGCAGGGTGACGACCGCATGGCCGAACTCATGAATCATCGTATCCAGGGTGCGGAACCAGGAGGAAAACGGGATCAGCCGGGTCAGAATCGCGGATGCGACAAGAAACAAGACAGCCTTCAAGGATTTATTCACGGGCAACGGGCAGCTCCTTTCCAAACGGTAGCATGCGGATCTAATATCTTTTGTTCCATCATACACGATCCAATGAAAAAGGGAAGCGCAGCGGAGCTGCACTTCCCGGTTGTTGCGGAACTAGTATATTGCAGGCGAGCGGCTTACAGATCGTCGAATCCGTTGTCGTCGCCGACCTTGCCGTAGTTGCGGGATTTGGCTTCGAAGAAGTCCGTTTTGGTGGCGTTGAGCGCCTCGTCGGAGAAAGGACGAATCCATGGCATGCAGTTGGAATCCACGCCTTCGTAACCTTTTTCCATCCCCATCATTTTCAGGCGTTTGTTGGCGATGTACTTGATGTAGTCGGACAGCTCATTCAGATCGATGCCTTTGACCTCGCTGAGCGTGTAGTGCGCCCAGTTCGTTTCCAGTTCAACCGCGCGGTCGATCGTGCGGTAGACGTAGTCCATGTTCTCCTTCGTGTTCAGCTCAGGGAAATCCTTGAGCAGCTGCTTGAACACTTCGCCGAAGAAGTAGCAGTGCTGGTTCTCGTCGCGCTGGATGTAGGAGATCATTTGGCTGGTCGCCATCATCTTCTGGTCACGGGCCAGGTTGTAGAAGAAGGCGAACGTGCTGTAGAAGAAAATGCCTTCCAGGATCAGGTCGGCCACAAGTGCTCTAAAGAACGTTTGCGGATTCTGCTCGTCGCGGAACTCCTGGTAGATTTCCGAGATGAAACGGTTGCGGTCGAGCAGCACCGGATCATGCTTCCAGTACTCGAAAATCTCTTTCTGCTCCTGCTCCGAAACGATCGAAGACAGCACGTAGGAGTAGGATTGGTTGTGTACGACTTCCTGCTGCCCGATGATAGCCGAAATGGCCTCCAGCGAGGAATCGGTAAAATAACGCTTTACGTCGCCGATGAACATCGTCTGCATCGAGTCCAGCACGGCGAGCAGGGAAATGTTGATCTTGAAGGTGCGCTGCTCTTCCGGATCGAGGTTGACGAACTGCTGCGCGTCTTTGGCCATCGGAATTTCGTCGGCGATCCAGTGGTTCAGCAGCAGAACCTTATACAATTTGTACATATGGGGCATGCGGATATCGTTCCAGTTCAGGATGCCCGAGCATTCTCCTTCGATGATGCGGGTTGAGCGGTTCGGTGCTTCGGTGTTAAAAATCTTTTGCATTTGCATACTCGATTCCTCCTCGTAGTTCTGTTTTTACTTGCTCATTTATATCAACATCCATCGCAGAATGCTGTAATCCATATCAGTTGAGCTATACCAGTGATCTTTAACTTAAGGTTTCAGATAGTCTGCCTCAAATGGTTCATGCAGTATCTTTCCATTCCAGTTGTCCTTATCCGTTTAGCCGGACGCGTGGCGAGCCTCCCGTATTTTGGCGAAGCCAAAACAGGGAGCAAAGCCGCGCGACGCAAGGGGTCTCCGAGAATCGAGGAGACCACCACTCGCACCGCTCAAACGTAAAAGCGTGTCCCCCATAACCTGCAAAGCAGGAGGGGGACGAAAGCGACTCACAGCACATATTCACATCAAGAAAATCCGCCACCCGCCGGTCTTCCGCCAACATTCCGGGTGTCCAGAGGGCAGCGCCCTCGGGGCCCTCCCTTGGAAGGGAGGGTTTGGGAGGGATCGAAAAAGGTTTTAGGCTTTAATATCTTTTACGACGCACACGACTCGCACTCTTCAATCGTCAGCGCACGGCTGCGGACGTAGTACGTCGTTTTGATGCCGGCTTTCCAGGCGTGAAGGTGAAGCTCCAGGAATTCCGTCGCCCGGATATCAGGACGAACGTACAGGTTGAAGCTTTGAGCCTGGTCGATGTGGCGCTGACGCGCCGCGGCCATCTTGATGGACCAATGCTGGTCGATCAGGAATGCCGTTTTGTAATACCAGATCGTCTTCTCGGACAGGTCCGGAGCCGGGTTGGCGATCTTGTAGGTCGTTTTTTCCTCGTAAGACAGAAGGTCGTACAGCGGATCGATGCTGGCGGTGGAGCCGGCAATGATTGAAGTCGAACCGTTCGGCGCAATGGCAAACAGCCAGGCGTTGCGGACGCCGTTCTGCTGCACTTCCTGCTGGAGCTCTTTCCACTGCTCGGTGGTGACGAACTTGCCTTCATGCTCGCCGTCGACATAACCGCGGCTGGTGAAGTAAGCGCCGTTCTCCCAGTCGGAGCCTTTGAACTTCGGATAGTGGCCTTTCTCCTTGGCCAGCTCCATGCTGGATTTGACGAGCAGGTAGTTGATTTTTTCGTACAAATTGTCGTTATATTCAACCGCTTCGTCGGACTCCCAACGGATGCCTTCAAGGGCGAGCAGGTGATGCAGGCCGAAGGTGCCGAGTCCAACCGCGCGGTATTGGCTGTTCGTATATTGGGCTTGCAGGACTTCAATGTTGTTAATGTCGATGACGTTATCCAGCATGCGTACCTGGATCGGCACCAGACGGTCCAGCACATTGTCCGGAACGGCACGGGCCAGGTGAATCGAGTTCAGGTTGCAGACAACGAAGTCGCCGGGAACCTTGGAAATGACGATCCGGGTTTGGCCGTCCTTGGTCACGAGTTCTTCTTTTTCCACCACGGTGGCGGATTGGTTCTGCATAATTTCGGTGCACAGGTTGGACGAGTAGATCATGCCATGTGCACGGTTCGGGTTCGCACGGTTGACGGTATCCCGGTAGAACATGTACGGCGTGCCGGTTTCCAGCTGCGATTTCATGATGCGCTTCATGATGTCGATCGCAGGCACCGTAATTCTTGGAAGCAGCGGGTGGGCAACCGCTTCGGCGTACTTCTCGCGGAACGATCCTTGACCGACCGTTTCGTCATAATAATCCTCAAGACCCGCAGGACGGCCGTTGGCATCCTTCCAGCCCATAATTTTCTTCACTTCATGCGGGCAGAACAGGCTCCACTCGCCGCGGGCTTCAACCGCCTCCATGAACAGATCCGGCAGGCACACCCCATGGAACACGTCATGCGCTCTCATGCGCTCGTCGCCATTGTTCAGCTTCAGGTCCAGGAAGGCCAGGATGTCTTTATGGAAGACGTCCAGGTAGACGGCAACCGCACCTTTACGGGTACCGAGCTGGTCAACGCTGACCGCCGTGTTGTTCAGCTGGCGGATCCAAGGAATGACACCGGAGCTGGTGTTCTTGTGACCGCGGATGTCGGAGCCGCGCGCCCGGACTTTACCGAGGTAAACGCCGATGCCGCCGCCCATTTTGCTGAGACGGGCCACGTCGGTATTGGAGTCGAAAATCCCTTCCAACGAGTCGTCCACCGTGTCGATAAAGCAGCTGGACAGCTGTCCGGCGACCTTCTTGCCGGCGTTGGACATCGTTGGCGTAGCGGCGGTCATGTACAGGTTGCTCATGGCCCAATACGCTTCCTTCACGAGCTCAAGGCGCTTGTCCTCTGGCTCAGTGTGCATCAAGTACATGGCGATGACCATGTAGCGCTCCTGCGGGAGCTCCATAACGCGTCCGTCGAAATCATGCGCAAGGTAGCGGTCGGACAGGGTCAGCAGACCGATATAGTCGAACAGCAGGTCGCATTTGTAATCGATGCAGTGGCCCAATTCTTCAATTTGCTCTTTTGTATAGCAGGTGAGGAGCTCCTCGCGGTAGATTCCTTTTTGCACCAGCTCGGTAATGAGAGGGTAGAACGCACCATATGGCTCGTCAGGATAGGCTTTGTAGCGGCGGTTGTAAGCGGCCTTCTTGTACAGGGAGGTCAGCAGTGAGCGCGCTGCGGCGAACTTCCAGTTCGGCTCCTCCTTGGTGACCAGCTCAAGCGCCGACATCGTGAACGCGCTGCTGATTTCGTCGCCGGTGACTTCCTCGCGGCGCAGTTTGCTCTGCACGCCCCGGAGGAGGCGCTCCTTGTCCAGGGTCTCCAGCCCCTCCAGGATTCGGTCGGCATAAACGGAGAGACGGATTTCATCAAAAGCCAGCTGGCGGTTGTTCGGTTTGGTAACGAGCTGCGGCATGGTGCAGATCTCCTTTCAAAGTTTGTATATTTGGTATAACGGAAAGTAGGACGATGCTGTGAAGAGGGAGCTCTTGCTGTGCTTGCCCATACAAAAGGCATTTCCGAAGAACCTGAAGCACAGGTACGAAAATGCCGCTAGATCCCGTATGCCCTATTTACGAGCATGGGAAAAAATATCTATCACCCTATGTATAGATATCGACTGGCATCACGCACCTATTCCTCGTAGGCCTTTCGTGAGACAAAACAGGCAGGTCTCCTGACTCCCGAAAATGCGATATTCGGCGCCTTCCCGTCCGCGTGACGGACAGTGGCCTCAGCCGATATCGTGCCGAAAGCTCGGAGCTCTCGGCCTTCCGGTTACAGTGGCGGGACCGTGACGGATTCACACCGTGCTTCCCTATTATGAACGCCTGGCAAATCGAGCCGTGTTCACCTGTTTCCACTATATTTGGTTGCTTTCATACTAATTTAACCCAATATATTGTGTTTGTAAACCTAGTTCCTCTTAAAAGACGAGCAATGAGAATTATACCAGATGGACCCCCGGGGCGCTACTGTGAACCATTGGAGATTAGCCTCTAGAGGGGGCTGAAAAGGTAGAAATCGGGCGGATTTTGCAGGAAAAACGCGAATAAAAAATTTTGCGGGCCATCCTTTTGCGATTCTGGAGGCGGTCGGGTAAAATAAAAATAGGAATAAAGTTCGATCCGCTTGCAAAAGGATAAAGGAGGCGCACGACCATGGCAATTGCAGAGGTAACGGTCATTCCGATCGGAACGGCCACGACCAGCCTGAGCTCCTATGTGGCACAGATGCAGCAGGTGCTGGCGGAGCAGAAGGGGATCAGCTACGAGCTGACGTCGATGAGCACGATCATTGAGGGGGCTCTTCCGGATGTATGGCAGGCGATTGCAGCCCTGCACGAAGCACCGTTCCTGGCCGGCGCGCAGCGCGTATCCACTTCAGTCAAAATTGACGATAGACGGGACAAAGCCTCTTCCAGCGCCCAGAAGCTGCAATCGGTCCGCGACAAATTGAAATAAATTCCAACTGCAAATGAAGTATTGCATTTTGGAAAAGAAGTTGTATAATAGTTTTTGTTTGACGGAAAATTTCATTTTCCACGCTGGTGTAGCTCAGGGGTAGAGCAACGCACTCGTAATGCGTAGGTCGGGGGTTCAATTCCCTTCACCAGCATCTTTCATAAGCCTTACAGGACGCGGGTTTCCGGATTTCGGAGACCGCGTCTTTTTTGTTAATTTGGGCGATCTTCTACCATTTTTCTGTCCTTTAGTCGAGTAAAGCGTGTTTTTCCCATCAATTAAAAATAAAATGGAATTTCCCCTGTCGGCTGTCGCAGGTCCTAGCAGCGCTGCATGAGCAATCCAGAGGCGCGCAAAGGTATCCCAATAAGGACAAGAATCAGGAATGATAAAGACCTTTATGTAAGAACCAATTACCTATACTGGGCATATAGTATAGTGGCTCATAAAACTTCCTTGATGTAAGGCAAAGCCCGCTTTCGAAGCGGGCGTTTTCATTCAGGAAAAAAATCAAATCTTAAGTGCGTTTACCCATACCAAATGGTGGAATGTACATATTGTAATATTAACTTTCTTACAAAGGAGGTACATGTATGAGCGACGGTGTTGTTGGTGGCGTAGGATACGGTTACGGTTTGCACAGCAACGTAGGTGCTATCCTGGTGCTCTTTATTTTGTTGGTAATTATCGTTAAGGCATTCTGTTGGTAATAAAAAGTCAGGAATGAGGAAGCCCCTGCTGGCTAAGTGCTGGCAGGGGCTTTTTTTATTTATAAATTAAAGTAGTTTCTCACTATCTAGGCACGTACAAGTTGGATTACTAGGGTAGCACGCGTTGTACTAATCCCGCCAGCTAGCCGTGGGCTCACTCGGGACCGAGGGAAAATAGTCTTTTAAACCGCTGACTCTGTCCACAACGCTGAAAGGTTTCTTTCATAGAATAAAACTGATCCTATGAAGAAAGGGGAATATCACATGAGCGAAGTTGGTGGAGTTGGTTATGGTGGCGGCTGGTCGACGAGCGTCGGTATCATTCTTGTCCTCTTTATTCTGCTTGTCATCATCGCTAAAACTTGGGGATACTAATTGCTGAAAGGTCCTTAGCCCGCCTGATCGATCCGGGGGCATGAGACCCACACAAGCGCAGCGCAGTGATCCGTTATGGATCCTGCGCTTTTTTTATATATCATCGGCGAAATATTCAGCGGACAGCCTGACCCATATTCGTGCAGTTCTTAGCACAGCGCGCCAATCCTGAATAATCCCGGTACCCCTGGGTAAAATACGGGGGATCATTCCTAGAGGAGGTAAACAGCAATGACGATGGTTCGCGACGTAATGACCAAAGACGTAAAGGTATGCGCACCCCATGATTCGATCACGGCTGCGGCGCAAATCATGCGCGATGTCAACTGTGGATCGGTTCCGGTTTGCGAAGGCAAAAAAGTGGTAGGTATGATTACCGACCGCGATATCGTGCTGAACTGCGTAGCTGCGGGTAAAGACCCGGGCAGCGTACACTGCCATGACTGCATGACAAGCGATGTCATTTCGTGCTCGCCGGACACCGATGCCCACGAGTGCGCGAAATTGATGGCCGACCATCAAATCCGCCGCATTCCGGTTGTAGAGAACGGAGAAATGGTAGGGATCTGCGCCATTGGCGACCTGGCGACGATGAACATCCACATCAACGAAGCCGGCGATGCCCTCAGCCAAATTTCTGAACCTCTCCATTAAGAGGACGGTGCGGCAGGGAAACTAGTTCGCTGCAGAAGCACCCGTAAAGCGAAAGCGCGATACGGGTGCTTTTTCGTCTATTGTGGCGTTCAGATTTTCTGTTGACTTCAGGCCAATCGCTCATTACAATAATTTGTAACAACATAGGCGATGGAGTTCGCCTTTAACCGCCCGTGAGCTAATGACTCCTACCAGTGCAGACACTGGTAGGAGTCTATTTTTTTGCAGGCATTCCTGCACCGGGACAAGCAGGGGAGCGGTAATTTGCCCCTGAATGAGGAACAATAGGAAATACATCATAGCTGGGGGGAAACCGCTGTAATGGGAAAACGGATGACGAGGGGAAAACGCAGGTTATATGTATACGCAGGCAAATTCATGCATCTCGCGCTGCTTGGCTATATCGTGAAGTGGTCGGTCATCGGGAGTCTGGTGGGGGTGCTTACAGGCTCCGGATCGGCCTTGTTTCTGGCAGCGCTGGATGCCGTTACGCAGCAGCGTCTGCAGCACCCGTGGCTCCTGTGGCTGCTTCCATTTGGGGGAGCCTTGGTAAGCTACCTGTATTGGAAATACGGCAAGGACGCGTCCAAGGGCAACAACTTGATACTGGAGCAGATTCATGAGGGCGGCGGAGCTATTCCGCTGCGCATGGCTCCGCTCGTCCTGTTCGGAACGATTCTGACCCATTGGTTCGGCGGCTCAGCCGGACGGGAAGGAACGGCGGTGCAGATGGGTGGGAGCTTGTCGGAATGGATCGGCAAGAGACTTCGGCTTAGCCCAGCCGACCGTCGCATCATTCTGATGTGCGGCATCAGCAGCGGTTTTGGCTCAGTTTTTGGGACGCCGCTCGCCGGAACAGTCTTCGGGCTGGAGGTGCTTGCGTTGGGGATGATCCGTTACGAAGCGCTGTTTGCCTGTTTTGTGGCGAGCTTTATCGGGGATCTGACCACGAAGGCCTGGGGAATTCATCATATTCATTATTCCGTAAACACGATTCCGGCGATCACGCTGATCACGGTGCTGAAGGTCGTGCTCGCGTCGATGGTGTTCGGCCTGGCCAGCATTTTGTTCAGCGAGCTGACGCATTGGCTGAAAGCGCGCTTCACCGGCTGGTTCCGGAATCCGGCGGTCAAGAGCTTTGCCGGGGGCTGCATCCTGATTGCCATCGTCTACGCGTTCGGCACAAGGGAATACCTCGGGCTTGGTCTTCCGCTGATCAGCGATGCTTTTGAAGGGACGGCGCCAAAGCTGGCGTTTCTCTGGAAAACCGTGTTCACTTCGATTACGCTGGGGGCCGGATTTCAAGGCGGAGAGGTGACTCCGCTCTTCGTCATCGGTGCAACGCTGGGCAGCACGCTGGCGGACTTGCTCCATCTAGCGGTGCCGTTTATGGCAGCCCTCGGTTTTATCGCAGTGTTCAGCGGTGCGACCAATACCCCGATTGCCTGCTTTATTATGGGGATCGAGCTGTTCGGTTCGGGGAATTTGGTATACATGTTCATCGCCTGCGTCGTCAGTTATTATTTTTCCGGGCATACCGGCATCTATGTGTCGCAGCGGATCGGGGTGTCCAAGTCCAGGCTGCTGCGCCTGCCGGAACAGGCGACGCTGGCTTCGGTCCGAGGGAAGAAGGGAAGAAAGAAGGAGAAAAGGGAGCGCGCCTAATTTTTTTAGCAAGACATCTTCCCCTCTGGGCGCCCTGGGCATATGCTATCCCATCATCGATTGGAGGGATTGCATTGTCTTCTGGAAAGAAAGCCCAAGTGAAACACTTAGCATGGCATGAAACATTGGAGATGCATGAGCTGGTAGCAGCACAGTCCAACGACCTGATTTGCCTGAAAATGGACATCGGCAAGGTCACCGATCCGCAGCTGCACGCCCTGTATAAAGAGGCTATTATGAGCCTGGAGCAAAACATAAAAGACCTGCTGCAGTTTTATCCGCAAGCACCGGTCCCGGGAGCGAGAGGCGGCAAAGCCGAAGCGGCAGACATGACGGGCTTTTATGCCGGCCATTTGCTGGGCAAGGCCAAAGGTTGGGTTCGCAATTACGCGCTTGCGATTACGGAAACGGCAACACCGGCCTTAAGGGAGGTTTTCGTTAAGCATCTGAACAATGCGATCAAACTCCATGCCAAGGTTTTTGAATTCATGGAGGAGCGTTCGATGTACCCTGCTTACGATCTGGAGCGGCTCCTGGCCAATGATATGGAAAATGCAAAAAAGGCGTTAAGCATGTAACATCTGCACCTCTGGGGCAAGGGGAAAAAGAGATATCGAGGAAAGTCCGGGAGCCTGATCCCGGGCTTTCCTCGTTTTTTCGGCCCAATCCTACACCGTGAAGCCGGGCCTCCCCGGCAGTTCGCTTATGCAGTATACTTTCGTTAAAGTCATAAATAGTTTACGTGGGACAAATAAATAGTTTACGTGAAACGGATTAACAGTTCAGGAGGTGAACGGGTATGATTATGGTCAGTTCTTGTCTGGCCGGACTGAAGGTTCGCTATAATGGAACCGACAGTCTGAATGAAGTCATTCAGCAAATGGTGGCGCAGAACAGGGCGGTGACGGTCTGCCCCGAACTGCTGGGGGGATTCGTCACCCCGAGAGAGCCTGCGGAGATCGTAGGCGGGGATGGGAGGGCCGTGCTGGAGGGCCGGGCCAGGGTTGTTGAGAAATCGGGCCGGGACGTCAGCGGCATGTATATTCAGGGGGCTCACCGGACGCTGGAAAAAGCCCGTGAAGTCGGTGCGTCCATGGTGGTGCTCAAAGAGTACAGCCCCTCCTGCGGAAGCGCCATGATTTATAACGGTTCCTTCGCCAATGAGAAGGTGGCCGGCAGCGGGGTGACGACCGCCCTGCTGGAACGGGAGGGCATTCGGGTGATGTCCGAAGAGACGTTTCTGGAGGCTCTGGACTCAGGTCTTCTCTAAAATCGCTGGCATCGCTCGTCCATCCCGTGAAAGTTTCGGACAAGTTTGCCGGGGCGGATGAATATATATGACCTTAAAGGAGGTCATATGATGCTCAAGAAGAAACGGTTTCGCAACTATGCGCTTTGGATCAGTATGGTCTCGCAGGTGCTTCTGCTGGTGCAGCTGATTGGTCATCTCACCGGAGCGTTTGAACTGTCGGATATGAAGCGGCAAGAGCTTGTGGCGGCCGCGGACCTGGTGCTCGGAATTTTGGCGACGCTGGGGATTATCTCCAATCCGACCAAGCCGAACAGTGGCGGATATAATTTGTAGATGGGAACCCTGCCGTGCAGCCGCCAGCTGCCGGGCAGGGTGTTTTTTTGAGATGCAGGCTCCGGAGACTTTGGATTCCTTACGTATCGCAGGACAAAAAGGAACGGAATCCGCGGGGAAGCAGCATCCCTTCTTGGCGGCGCGATTTCGGGTAGGAACGATCTGTCCCGTTTGATATGATGGAAGGAAAGACTTGCCGGGAGGAGAAGCTTCATGAAAATACTGGTATCAGGATTTGAGCCCTTTGGCGGAAATGCGGTCAATCCGACGGAGCAGCTCGTGCGGGATATCCGGGAGGAGACGTTTGCGGAGGCCGAGATCCGGACGGTTCTGCTTCCGGTCCATTATGACGAATGTGCCGAAAGGCTGCTTGAGGTGGTGCGTGACTATCAGCCGGACGCCGTAATCTGCTGCGGCCTGGCCGCAGGCCGGACGGCGGTAACGCCGGAGCGGATCGCGGTGAACGTCAAGGACGTGGCGCCGGAAGCGGCATACGCCGACAACAAAGGGGAGAGGCCGCAGGATCTGCCCATTAATCCGGCAGGACCGGACGGATTGTTCTCGCGGCTGCCGATCCGAGAGGCCGTGAACCGGCTGAAGGCGGAGGGGATTCCGGCTGCCGTGTCCGAGTCGGCCGGCACGTTTATTTGCAACAACACGATGTACGCCGTGCTGGATTATATCCGTGAGCAGAAGCTGTCAACGCTGGCGGGTTTTGTCCATTTCCCGGCCTCTACGGAAATGGCGCTGCAGAAGCCGGGCCTGCCTTCGCTGCCGCAGGAAATGATGCTGCGGGCGCTGCGCGTGATCATCCTTACGACGATCGATGCGGCAAAGCAGCAGCGGCAGCCCGCGGGGTAACGGGTATCGCTCACCGCCTGACACCTCCAGGTGCTTGTTCAAAACAAGCTCCGGGGGTGTTTTTTTGCTGTTATTGCCCTTCGCCGGCTTGCTGAACGGGACGCTTGAAAAAACCGATCAGGCGGTCCTGATGCGGCACGATCTGTACAAGCTCCCAGCCATGGCGCCCCCACGAGGACAGCGCATAATTAAAGTCCACCGCCGTGTGGCCGCGGTATGATTGCATGTATTCGAGCAGCCCCGCGTCCGTCCCGTATTCCCATTCCAGCGGCTCGTCGCCGGCGGAATGACGGTAACGCTGGGGCAGTCCGCTTAGGCGCACGCCTGTGGTGCAGAGTGCTTGGAGAATGGCTTCTTGCTCCGTTTCTTCCAGGGCTAAAAAGCGTGGCGGCTGCGGGAAATGAAACCGGGCGTGAGAATGGAAAATTTGCAGCACTGCCGTGCCGCACGGATTACCGGTTTCGTCTCTGACCACATACCATACGCATCGCTCACGCTCCTCGGGCGGGCCCCAGTTCTCGACTGACTCCGACAAGCGGAATCCGGCGGGGACCTCGTATCCCGACTTCCGCACCTCCTCGCAGATCGGACCCATCAGCTGTTGAATATAGACGCCGTAAGCGCGGTCGCCGAATTCCGCAAACATGCTGCTGAGTTCCTCTGCATGCTCTTGAAGAATCGCCTCCCAAATTTCGCCCAGGTGCCGGTTCATGGACCGGACTACCGAATAAATTGGATTCATATAAAACTCCCTTCACATCGTAAAATTTTGCCTAGGCTGTTCTGATTCCGTTGCGGAATACCACTGCCCATTAATCTAATGGGTTTAGATTAATCTAATGGGATTAGAATAATGGCATATGCTATAATTGTCAAGTGAAAAGGAGGGCTCTTCGATGGCCAGAAAACGAACGGTGCCCCAGCATCCCTTCTCCGGCACGGGGGAACAGGAGGAGCTGCACATTCCACTAGACCGTGACCGGATTGTCCGGACGGCGCTCCGCGTGTTGAACGAATTTGGCTTGAAGGAGCTGAGCATGCGTAAGATTGCCGATGAGCTCCAGGTAAAGACCGCTTCCCTGTATTATCATGTGAAGGATAAAGAACAGCTGCTCCAGCTTATCGGGGATAAAATAAGCGAAGAAATGGACAGGCCCGACCCGGACCTGCCTTGGCAGGAACAGCTGATCCAGTGGGGGCATGCATTCCGGCGCGTACTGCACCGCTACCGTGATGCGGTGGACCTGTTCAATGGCGGCATCGCCATGGGATACCACCGTCTGCTGCAGATTGAAAGACTGTACCAAATCTTTGCGTCGGCCGGATTCGCGGATGGTCACATCCCGTGGATGGCATCCATGGTGAAGAACCATGTGCTCGGCTTTGTGGCCGAGGAGGTGCGGCTGAAGGGGATGGCCGGTTCCGGCGAGGAAGCACAGGCTCAGCTCAGCGAGGAGTACGCCCGGTTCTTCCGCAGTTTGCCAAGCGAGCAGTTTCCGAATATGATCCGGCTGGCTTCCCATACGACCGATACCGGATGGCAGGAGGAATTCGAATTCGGGCTGGACGTCCTGATGGACGGCTTCCGGCAGAGGCTGACCGACTGATCCGGCGCTAAACAGAAAATCAGGGGGACTAAGAAGTCCGCCCTGATTTTTTTCCGTAAAACACCGCGAAGTCCAAATACTTGTACATACAGTCCACGTCTTCAAAGCCGGCCTCTTCCATCCACTGCATCTGGTCGGCGGCGGTAGCGTTGATATCCAGGCTTCTGCGTTCAATCGACGCCTGAATGGCTTCTTCCGGCAGACCGCTTGCCCTGATTTCTTCCAGCCAGCGTCTCCGGTAATATACGTCCGCCTGGTCGGTATGGCCTTTCACCTGATCGGCATTGACAAAGATGCCGCCTTCGTTCAGCAGCCGATGGATCGTGGCGAACAGCTGCCTTTTTTCCGGATGGGACAGATGATGAATGGAGAGGGAAGAGACGACGGCATCGTAAGTTTGCGTAAACGGATAACTGCTGTAATCCCCGGTAACATAATCTACATTCGGTACCTCGTGGAACCGCCGGCGGGCCTCCTGCAGCATGCTGTCGCTTAAATCCATCAGCGTAAGCCGTGCCTCAGGGTATTTGAGCAGTACCATGCTGGAGAACAGGCCTGTTCCGGCCCCCAGATCCAAAATACATGGAGTAGAATTGCCGCACTCCACCAGGGACAGGGCCATCCCGTAAAAGTCGTCGAAGCAGGGAATCAGTCCCCTCCGCTGCCGGTCATAGTCCTTTGCATTGGCGTCAAAAAGCTTGATCACAGATCTGTCCATCACCATTCTCCTTTACCCGTTGATTGTTGGAATTGACTTCATTGTACCGGCAGCCCGCTCATTATGGAAATATATAAACCGTATTATACTTATAGGTATTTCCTATATCGTTCCTTCCACGGAACAGCATTGATAAGCTCGATAGAGTTGTGGCGGCAAGGTCCTTTACCCCCGGGAACATCGCGCATTTTCATAGGGCAAATGGACTTGAATGATATTTGTCCAAACCGATTCTCCTTACGCGGCATACGATAGAGTATAAACAGGAGAGAGGGGGAGAAACCATGAGTGGTGTAGGAAACCCATTTACCTCAACGGGAGCCATCCTGGTTCTGTTTATTCTGCTCGTCATCATTACCAAATCCTTTATTTATTAATCCATGGGCCCAAGCGGTCCTTGGGCAACGAAGCTCCCGCCCTCCGGCGGGGCTTTCGCCATTTCATAAGAAAGGCAGATACCGCAGTATATACATATGGATTGAAAAAAGAAATATAGACGAGTAAATGGGAGAATGGATTAGTATACAGAGGGAAATAGCGCATACATGCAGTTTTGGGTTCAGACGATTATAACGCTATAATGAAAAACAGTGAACCATCGGACCCGGCGAACCTGAGAGTGGGGAGCCCGCTTGAAACACCCTGTAACATTTCATGAACGGATAGCAGCACGATCAGCGCTACAGATACAACTTTATATATCCACAGGAGGGATTATTTCTTGTTTTTGAACTGGATCAAACAAGGCTTCTTTAGCAATGTCAGAAAAGATATTTTGTCCGGTCTAACCGTTGCCTTTGCGCTTATTCCCGAAGCCATCGCGTTCTCCATTATGGCCGGTGTGGATCCGATGGTCGGTCTCTACGCATCCTTTGTGATTGCCGTGAGCATTTCGTTTTTCGGCGGACGCCCGGGGATGATATCAGCGGCCACCGGTGCCATGGCATCCTTGATGGGACCGATCGTTGCCAAGTACGGGATCGAGTATTTGTTTGCGACGACAGTGCTGACCGGCATTCTGCAGTGGATCATGGGGGCGCTGAAATTCGGGCGCTTCATCACATTTATCCCGCAATCGGTTATCGTGGGCTTTGTTAACGCGCTGGCGATCGTTATTTTTATGGCGCAGCTGCCGAATTTTGAAGGGGCAACCTGGATCATGTACTTGATGGTGGCCGCAACGCTGTTGATTATTTATCTGTTCCCGCTGCTCACTAAAGCGGTGCCTTCAGCGCTTGTCGCCATTATCGTCATGACGATCATTTCGGTGCTGACCCATGCCGATGTCCGTACGGTAGGCGATATGGGTACCATTACGCAGTCGCTTCCCGCATTTCATGTTCCGTCGGTTCCCTTGTCGTTTCATATGTTCCTGACGATTTTGCCTTATGCGCTGGCGCTCGCGGTCGTCGGCATGACCGAGACGCTCTTGACCGCCAACCTGGTGGATGAGCTGACCGATACCGGCAGCAACAAAAACCGCGAGATCAAGGGGCAGGGCATCGCCAACATCCTCACCGGCTTTTTCGGCGGGATGGCAGGCTGCGCCATGATCGGCCAGACGGTCATCAATGTGAAGTCGGGGGGCCGCTCCCGGCTGTCGACCTTTATTGCCGGCGCCTTTCTGCTGTTCCTGATCCTCGTGCTCGGCGATGTCGTCAAACAGGTGCCGATGGCGGCGCTGGTGGGCGTTATGATCATGGTGTCGGTGGGCACGTTCGACTGGCATTCTTTACGAACGATGAACAAGGTGCCGCTGGGTGACACGATCGTCATGGTCGTGACCGTCGTAATCGTGGTGGCCACGTCCAACCTGGCGATCGGCGTTGTGACCGGAGTCATTCTGAGCGCCCTGAATTTTGGCTGGAAAATGGCGCGTATTCACGCGCAGACCCATATCGATGAACATGGGGTAAAGGTGTACGAAATCAAAGGACAGATGTTTTTCGGAACGATGAACCATTTTGTGCATCTCTTCCATTACCAGGAGGATCCCGAGCAGATTGCGATTGACTTTTCCCACTCCCACGTTTGGGATCAGTCGGGCGTAAACGCCGTATCCAAGGTGCTGGCCAAGTATGAGGCGCTGGACAAAAAGGTGGCCGTCCGGGGATTGAATCCGGAGAGCCAGCGTATCATCGACAAGATTGGCGTAGCCTCGGTATCGTCCCATTAACCAACTCGTAAAACCTGCATTTTATATACGATATGAGAAAAGCCTTCCGGCAGGCCGGAAGGCTTTTTTGCGTAGTTATCCGCTTGAGGAGCGAAAGCTACCTCACCATTTTCTCATAAATATTAAACCCGCTCTCATGCTGGCCCTTCAGCGTAAAGCCGGCCCCGCTGTACAACCGGTTCAAGCCGGGGTTGTCGGCAATGCAGTCGAGACGGATTCGGTCTTTGCCTTGGAACCTTATTCCGGTCAATGCCCAGTGCAGAATAGCGCTGCCAAGACCCGTTCCCCCGAATTCGCGGTCAATGGCAAGCCGGTGCAGATAGACAGAGGTATCGTGCCCCTCTTCGCCCCACAGGTTGCGGTCCCATTCGCTCGCATGCTGCTGGAGGATGACGATGGCGGCAAGGCGCTCCTCCTTTTTGAACAGGAAGACGTCCCCTCGCAGGACCGCCTCGTCGATATGATGCCGATCCTCGCCGGTCAGCAGCTGATTCCACTGCTTGGAGCCTATGCTCTGAAGCCATTGCGCCGTTCGAAACAGCAGTCCCTGCGCGGCCGCGACATCTTCCGGACCGGCCTGAACGGCACGGATTTCCGGGGTAACCCACTCCTGATTGATGATAAAATGATCTGCTTTTGCCTGCTTCATACATCCACCCTCCAAGCGTTACATATGTTCTTATTGTAAGAAGCCGTGAAGAATTAGGCAAATGCCTCATACCGGAGCGGTCAGGAGATTTTTACATGACTCAGGTGCTCTGAAAACGTGGGGCGGCAGCTGCGTCCAGGCCGTTAGCAAGCGGTCAGCATTGTATGTACCAGAGGGCTGGGAGGGAGGATTATGAAGAAACAAAACTTTATCGCCATCATGGCACCGTTGGCTGAATTCGACCAGCTGCAGTCGGGTGTGCCGGCATCGCTCACGATCGCCCAGGCGGCCCTCGAATCCGCCTGGGGCACGAGCGAGCTGGCGGTGAAGGCCAACAATCTGTTCGGCATCAAGGGACAGGGCACCGCAGGAAGCATGCGCCTGCAGACCACCGAGTACGTTCGCGGCGTGGCCGGCCGGGTGATAGCCGACTTCCGCGCGTACAACAGCTGGGCCGAATCGGTGGCCGATCACTCAAGCCTGCTGATGAACGGCGTGTCCTGGGACCGTGACAAGTATGCCGGCGCGCTCCGCACAGACGGGCGATCGGCCGCCGCCGCGATCGGCGCCGCCGGTTATGCCACGGACCCGGAGTATGCAGATAAGCTAATCCGGATTATTGATCAATATAACCTGGACCAATACGATGCCTGGAAGGAGGGGGCGCATATGACCCCTGAGGAAAAGGCAGCATTTAGCGAGCTGCAGAACACGGTTGCGAAGCAGGCGGAATGGATCAAGCAGCAGCAGGCGCTGTTAAGCATGCCCTGCCCGGACTGGGCGAAGGAGGCTTACCGCTATTACAAGCCTTATATTGCAGATGAAACGGGAAGTTATGATTTCTGGCGGCAGCTGGTGATCCAGTACCGCAAAGAGAAGGGAATCAAGGTCGTTTCGGACCAAGACTGACGGCACTTACAGCCATTACGGCCGGATGGTCACTCTTGTATTCACAGGAACGTAGGAAGACAAATCCAGCACATCCTCATTGTGCATCCGGATGCAGCCGTGGGAGACTTCCCGTCCGATAGAGGCGGGATCATTGGTTCCGTGAATGCCGTAATGGGGCTTGGAGAGGCCCATCCACAGCACCCCGAACGGTCCGCCGGGATTTTCCTGTTTATTGACAATCGTGAACTCCCCGGTCGGGGTTTTCGTCACCATTTTTCCGATGCCTACGGGATAGGATTTGACGGTCTGGTCGCCGTCCAGCAAATATAACGTGCGCTCCGACAGGTCGACGATGATCCGGTATTTTGGCATTTGCATCACTCCTTGCTTCCAGAGTATGTTTATAGAGCGGGGGATGCATCCCTTTGCAAGTGAATTTATGGAACGAAGGGGATTGGAACGTGATGCTGAGAAAAAAAATTATCCTCTACTGCACCTTTTCCGTGCTTGTGCTGTTCGCGGCATTTTTCGTCTGGAGGCAGGGCCCTTATGTGTATCATTTGGTTCGTTATCCCGGAAGGCCCCACATCAAAAAGGAAGAGGGCGGTGTTCCGGCATACAGCTTTATTTCGACCAAGCCGACGCCAGGTGCGGTGTATTATAAAAACAAAGTCATCACGCTGATGTACCACGACGTCTCTCCGCGTCCGATCAATGACAAGAGTCTGGATACCGCTGTATTCGAGGAGCAGCTCCAGGCCATGAAGGCAAACGGATTCCATTGGATTACGATGGAGCAGTACGCCGACTTCGTCACCCGGCATCAGCCGGTGCCGGACAACGCCGTGCTGATGACGTTTGACGACGGCTATGAGACGTTCTATACCAATGTGTTCCCGATCCTGAAGAAGTACCACGTGCCGGCAACGAATTTTCTGATCGTGTCGACGGTGGGGAATCCGAAGCATCCCGGACTGCCGAAGCTGACCTGGGCCCAGGTCAAGCTCATGCACCGGAGTGGTATCGACTTTTACAGCCATACGTTTGATTCGCACGCTTATGCTTATGTTCGCCCCGAAGGGAAAACCCATGACAGGCTGGAGCCGATGCTGATGGGACCGGAGCATAACAAAACCACCGGGCATGTGGAGACGGAGCAGGAGTATATTCGGCGGGTGAAGGGTGATTTAACCCGGGCGGATCAAATCCTCCGGAATAAAATCGGCAACCGCCGCGATATTCTCGCTTTTCCCTACGGCGGCTATACGCAGCAGGTGCTGGGTCTCTGCCGCAATCTCGGCATTCAAGTAGTCTTTACCGTCAAACCGGGAATCGACGGCCCCGGGCAGTACATGGGATACCGGGTCAACGCGGGCGGCATGGACAATAACCCGATTGCGCTCATTGAATCGATGAAGCATGCGGAGTCGCTCCGCGGATACAGCAAAGCCGGCTAAGCCTCCTGACGAGAGAAGGAAGTGGCAGTAGGCCGTAAATACATTGGAAAATATGGATAACCCCCCGGACATTTCTCCGGGGGGTTTGGCTTTGGCGGCGCAGCGGCCGCCTCATATATTTAACCCCTGACAGCCGTTCAAGGCTGCAGTCTGGTTCCTTGTTCTAGTTCGTTAACAGAATAATGACTTCCAAAACAACAAAAGCCCTGCCTCTCTTTTGTCCTTGCGGCTCCGATGACCGCGCCAGCGTGAATCAGAAATAGCATCTTAAATCTCATACTTCGCATTGGGTTATTTCAAAATAGGAAATTAAGTCTTCGAGGTTGAAGATTTATTCTTTCTTGCGGGGAACGAAAAGGGTTAAATGAAGTTATATTCACATAATATATCACATATTCTTTATAAATGCAATAGGAAATTATATCGCCCACCAGACTTGTATAAATGTGCAAAAGCGCCATTTCATACGGAGGGATTTTATGATAAAAGTTGGTTTTTGTCGCTGGTTCATGTCACATTTTGGGATGAAATAACCGATATTCTTAATAGTGCTGCGCCGAACGGCCTATATTGATGAAAAAGGAAGGCTGGCTTATGGATACCGATTCTACCCGTTTGCAGGGGGTTGCCCTGTATTATGCTTTTCGGAACAAATTGGTACGGAATTATATTTTCGGATCGCTATTCGCGGTATGGATCGTGGGCAGCGCTCTCGTTCTGACCACGATCAGCATTTCTCCGCAGGAGATCAAACGGCTGGCGATCATCTTTGCTTGCTCCATGGCGGTCATGGTCGCGGTGGAATCCTGGATATTCACGCGGCACGTTCGGCCGATCCGGCAGGGCTTGTTCTGCCGGACCTGTACGGTTCAGACCATTGAAACAGCCTACCGTCAGGCACATAAGCTGCCGCAGCTGGCGGTGTTCCGGATTTTGGTCCCGCATTTCCTCGGGCTTGCCGTACCTGCGGCCGGCTTGACACTGTGGCAAATGAGCCGTGGCCTTCTTCATTTCCCGCCGATTTATGTTGCGGCTGCGGCAGCCGGCGCCTTCCTCGTAGCCAGCATGCATGCGATGATCGAATTTTTTCTGACGACGGCGACGGTCCGGCCGCTGATGGGGGAATTTCATCGGCTCGCCCAGGAAACGCACCGCATTGAGCTGAATCCGGAGGGGCATGTCGTCTTGTCCATCCGTCCGAAGTTTCTGCTCAGCGCCATGCTGATCGGTACCTCGCCGCTCCTGCTGTTCACCCTGGCTGCCCAGATTCGGCTGGGCAATTTAAACGAGGAAATGATGACCGGGTACTGGGGCTGGGCGGGGCTGATCCTGCTGGTCGACATCATTTTTACGTATACGGGTGCCAGGCTGTTGACCCATGAGGTGGAGCGGCCGATCTCCCATCTGTACGACGCCATGAATCATGTCAAGGATGGCCGGCTGAAGACGGTCCAAAACGTGTATTCGGACGAGTTCTCCCGGCTGGCCACCGGCTTCAACATGATGGTCCGGGCGCTTCAGTCGCGTGAAGCCCAGACCCGGGCGATGCTGGACAGCTACTTTGTGACCCTCGCCGTTGCGCTCGATGCCAGAGACGCCTACACGGCAGGGCATTCCTTGCGGGTGGCCGAATATTCGGAGCTGATCGGGCGGCTCAGCAGGATGACTGAGGAGGATATCAACGTGATCCGCCAGTCGGCGCTGCTGCATGACATCGGGAAAATCGGCATCCGGGACACCGTTCTGTTGAAGGAAGGGCGTCTAACGGAAGAGGAGTTCGACCAAATCAAGGCCCATCCGGTGCTTGGTGAGACGATTCTGAAGCAGATCGAGCCGAAGGATGCCATGGCGCCGCTCCTTCCCGGCGTAAGGTCCCATCATGAGCGATATGACGGGAAAGGGTATCCGGACGGACTGGCCGGAGACGATATCCCGCTGCTCGGGAGAATTATCGCCGTAGCCGACGCCTTTGATGCGATGACTTCGGATCGGCCATACCGTAAAGGCATGGATGTCGCCAAGGCGCTGTCCATTCTCGAAGAGGGCGGAGGGACGCAGTGGGATCCGGAATACGCCCGCATTTTTGTCGACTATATGAGAAATCAAAGGTTGGGAAAAGCGGCAGGCGACGATACATAAGCGATGACCAAGGATCGGAAACCAAGAAAACCTCCCGGCCGTGAAGGATGACTTCCGGACGGGAGGTTTTTCGTCGTTTTGAACGTTGATAAGGAATCAGTTGGCAGCCGAGCGCAGGAACCCTGGCAGACGGAAGAATGCAACCAGGAGGCCGGCGGCCCCGAACGTCAGGAGAATAAGGGCAGGTCCCGCAACGTCGCCGAGATGGGCGCCATGAGCGATAATGTTCTGCAGCGAGTGCAGCGCCCAGTACTGCGGCAGAAAGTGCCCGACGGTCTGTACGGATTGCGGAAGCAGGTAAGACGGTACCCACAGGCCACCCAGCATGGCACCGCCCATGGCAATGACCTGGGTGATGACCATGGCAGCTCCCTCGCCGGGCACCAGGAAGGATAAGCCGAGCCCGATGCCGGTTCCGCAGATGCTGAGGCTGAGCACAATCAAGGTAAGGGCGGCGACGTCGCCAAGCTTCACGTCATAGACGAAGTGGCCGAAGGCGAACAGGACAACACACTGGGCGATAACCGTCAGGATGAAGGGCACCCACATCCCGACCAGATACTGCAGCGGCTTTACGCGCGTGCTGCGAATGCGGGACAGAAGGCCGGTTTTCTTTTCGTCAAAGAAGCGGCGGGCCATCGTGATCATAATGTAGAAGACGAACATGACGGTCATGCTGGGGACCATGGAGTCCATATAGCTGATATGGTCGGACGTCGTCGCCACATCTTTAATCTGGATCGGGGAGGCCAGCGCCTGCTCTGCCTGCTCCTTGGAATCTCCCTTGGCCAGCAGGACATCCGTCAGCTTCTGCTCGCGATATTGGCTGGAAATGCTGCTAAGGATCGCCTGAATCGGCGCAAGCTCGGTCTGTGCGGTAGGGTCCTGGTACAGCTGAATATCCGCGGGACTGCCTTCCTTCATGGCTTTTTCGAATCCGGCGGGAATGACGAGCATGGCCGAGAACTGGCCCTGTTTCATTCTGTCGACCTGGTCGTCCAGGGTGGATGACGATTCCAGCTTCACGTCCATAATCCCCTGCATTTGCTTCACAAAGGCTTGGGACGCGGCGGATTGATCCTGGTCGATCGTGCGGATGGATACGGAGGAACTGTCGCCTCCGGCACTGTTGAAAATCGTACCGAACATGGCGATGAACAGGATTGGCATCAGCAGCAGGAAGAAGAAGCTTTTGCGGTCTTTGCGGATCAGCCGCAATTCTTTGATAATCATGGCTCTCATGGGTTTTGCTCCTTTGCTTGTTCATTTCTTTGCTTGTTTCATACGATGAACGATTTATCACCTTAATGAGTGAGAGGGATGCTTGTGAAAAAGAATTAATCCCGGAGTGCGGTACCGGTTACCCGCAGGAATACGTTCTCCAGCGAGGGACGGACGATTTCCAGCTGCTTCACGTCCCAGCTGTGCTGGGAAGCGAGGCGAAGCAGTCGCTGCATCACGCCATGCAGATTTTCCGTTTCCAGCACGTATCCGGAGCCTTCCTTGCGGACCGCGGTTACATCCGGGTCTTCCGGTAGGTGATGGGCTCCTGCAATTTCCACGTAAATGGCCTTCTGTCCGTAATTCTCCAGCAGTTCCCCGAGCGGGCCCATCGCCTTGATCGTGCCCTGATCCATAATGGCCACTTCATCGCACAGCGCTTCGACTTCCTCCATGTAGTGGGTGGAGTAGATGATCGTCACGCCTTCGCGGTTCAGGTCGCGGATCATTTCGAAGATGTGGTTCCGCGACTGCGGATCGATCCCAACCGTCGGCTCGTCGAGAATCAGCAGCTTGGGACGGTGGAGGAGCGCGGCGGCGATGTTAATCCGGCGCTTCATGCCTCCCGAGAACGTGCCGACTTCCTCTTTGGCCCGGTCCAGCAGACCGGTCTGGGTCAGTACCTCGTGGATGCGCTGCTTCAGCATTTTGCCCCGGACACCGTAAGCCTCACCGAAAAACTCCAGATTGTCATAAGCGGACAGCTTATCGTACAGCGTAATTTCCTGCGGGACGTAGCCGATATATTTCGATACGGCGTCCGGATTTTTGGTCGCCTCCTTGCCGAGCAGCCGGACGGAGCCGCTGTCGGCCTGGACAATGCCGGTCAAAATTTTCATCGTGGTGGACTTTCCCGCGCCGTTCGGTCCGAGGAAGCCAAACGAAGTGCCGGCTTTCAGAGAGAAGCTCACGTCCTGGAGCGCCTGTTTCTTCGGATAGGATTTGCGGAGCCGGGAAACCTCTAGCATATAATCGTTGTTATAAGAAGTCTGATTAGATTCGGCGGTGTTGCGAGCCGTCGTTTGGATCATAGGGACAACCTCCTAAAAGTTTTGTGAAGCATAGCCTCAAAGCAAAATCGTCGCAGCAAAACTAGCACCGGAAGCATAAGCTTAAGTTTTGTGAAGCATAACCTCAAAGCAAAATCGTCGCAGCAAAACTAGCACCGGAAGCATCGGCTAAAGTTTTGTGAAGCAGCATGTTTGCAAAATGACGGGCCGCCGGCAGTACCGGCTCGTGCGGATGAACGAAAGGCTTCCGGCGGCCACGTTGAATATCCCGTTAAGTTTATAGAAGAAAAGCGTTTTGAACTTGCTACAGATCCAGCTTTTTATCCATGACGTATGTCACCGCCCGGATCAGGCCATAGGCTACCGCCCAGCTGCCGATGATGATTGCCGGAAGCTCCCATGGAAAGGGGAAGAACGTCGCCGGTCCTGCGGTTTCCAGCCGGCCTTCAGGCAGCAAATACTCGTTCATGTTGGAGTATACGATGCTGAAGCCTCCCATAAATAGAATCCAGAGGAGCGGTGTCAGCGGCTTGGCGGTGCTGTACATGACGCTAATGGTCAGCATGCCTGCGGCTATGATGAAAGGGGTCAGGCCGGCGACGACGGTCAGCCAGTTAATGCCCGTAATCATAAAAGAGACGGCCATGTCGTAGGTGTAATGATCGATGGTTGAGGTCAGAATAAGCACGTACGCCGATAAGGCGATGTAAATGGCGATCATTGCGATCCATACCTTCAAGCAGTTACCGAGCCATTTGGCGGCAATAAGGCGAAATCTCGGGATCGGGAGCGTCAGCCACCAGCCGTACGTATCGTTGGACCATTCTCTTTTTACAGCGCCGTATCCCAGGAAGAAGATCCAGTAAGGGAAAGCCAGCGTCATATACCAGAAGCTGCTCAGTTCTAGGTCGTTACGTGCCGCCAGATAAGTGGTGACGATGACCACCGCTGCAGCAACAATCAGGATATAAGCGGCACACCAGCTTCTGGATAAGCGGACGCGGTTCAGTTTTCTCCAGCTGCCCCGCACCATAAACTCATGCTGGACAAGGTCCATAAACGTGCCTGATGACATCAACGCTGCCACTCCTTTGCGTACATTTTACGGAATACATCGCGCAGTGAACCGTATTCCGCCCTCAAGCTTTCGGTGTCGCCGGACCAGATCGCCTGACCCTGCTTCATCATGACCGTGTAATCGAACAACCCTTCAACCTCCTGAATATCATGGGTGCTGATCAGGACGGACTGCCCGCTGTCCTCGAGGTAGTCGATGATGCCGGCCACAATCGCCTCCCGTGACATGACGTCGATGCCGGTAAAAGGCTCGTCGAGAATAATGAGGGACACTTCCCGGGCAAGGCACTGAATCAGCATAACGCGGGCTTCCTGGCCCTTGCTCATTCCGCCGATTCTCGCATCCAGTTCAACATCCATATAATCCGCCAGGCGGATGGCCTGTTCCATCGAGAAGCGAGGCAGGAAGGACTCTCCCCATTCGAACGCCTGCCGCACCGTATGGTTCGGATACCAGCGGGCCCGATCGGGGAGGTAGGCGATGTGGCGGTTGGTTTCCCAGCCGGGCTTCGAGCCGAGCACTTCCACGGTGCCCCGGTCTGGCCGGACGAGGCCGGTAAGCATCCGGAATAACGTGGATTTGCCGCAGCCATTCGGGCCCAGAATACCGGTGATCCGCCCTTCGGGAACGGTGATGTTCAGCCCGTTTAGCGCCTGCTTCTTCCCATAGGCCTTGCTTACTTGTTCACATCGCAGTATCGGTGCCGTCATCGCATGGATCCTCCTTCCTCCGCGTCGTATTTTTGTTCAATATAGGACTGGATATCGTTCCAGGTTAGTCCGAGGCTTTCCATTTGATCCATAAAGCTGTCGATATATTTGGCCGCGAGCGCCGTTCGGAACGACCGGACATGCTCCGGGGAAGAGGTGACGAAGGTTCCTTGACCCCGCCGTTTCTCGGTAAGTCCGTCCCGTTCAAGCTCCTGATAAGCCCGCATGACGGTGTTCGGGTTCACCCGAAGCTCTTGAGCCAGCTCGCGCACAGAAGGCATCTTGTCTCCCAATCCAATCTCTCCTTTGGCAATGGCGCTGCGCACCTGATCCAGAATTTGTTCATATAAAGGTTGGCTGAAGTCGATGTGGAACCGCAGCGGGCCAACCTGTTGGTCTTCCATGGCCTTCCCTCCTAAAAGCTCTGCTGGGTCTG
The DNA here is from genome assembly GCF_002224835.1 of Paenibacillus sp. SSG-1. NCBI lineage: Bacteria > Bacillati > Bacillota > Bacilli > Caryophanales > Paenibacillaceae > Paenibacillus > Paenibacillus sp. SSG-1. The sequence goes on along the minus strand of NZ_MBRK01000001.1, from coordinate 5,714,187 downwards.
GAAGCACAGCTTTCCTTCTCGGCATAAGTGCAAATGTTCAGGTCACTTATGTGATTTAAGTGTATTATATCACTTAATACACTTAATGCAATAGGCGATCAATATGTTGGTTAAAATCTTTTTCGCACCGGTTTATGGCTATGAAGATTGGGGCAGCATTGCTGGTGCTCGTTGGATTCAGCCCGCGTTCCTTCGGGTAATAAAGAACTACAGGCGGAGCGGATAGTTCCGCCGACCAACAACTTATACCGAGAGGAGCTGATCCTCATGGATCATAACGTATTCAAGGGAAAATGGAATCAACTGAAAGGCGAAGCCAAAAAGCAGTGGGGCGAGCTGACGGATGACGATTTGGATAAAATCGGCGGCGAAAAGGACAAGCTGATCGGCAAGCTTCAGGAGCGCTATGGCCATTCCAAGGACGCCGCGGAAAAAGAGTACCATGACTGGACGCGTTCGCGTCAGTTGTAGGCCTCTTCGTCCTGCGGTCGGCATGTGGAAATAACAAAAGGCGCAGCGAATCTCCGGCAACCGGGGGGCGCTGCGCTTCTTTCGGGTGTTCACCTACCTAACCCAAGTACGCCCTGCCCTCACCTGAATGACTTCAAGCACGCCATCCGCCATAGACTTACCTCAAAGGTCTGAGCGGTTACCCACAAGAAGGTTCCCCATTTACCCGGTATGGGCCGCAACATCAGCGAGAATCCCCCAGCTTCGGCGGGCTGCCGCGGTAATCCCGGCTTAGCCCGGCATCGTTTTATATATAAATTCTGGATATATGGATCTGCCATGATATGATATGAGAGCACGGCTAATATCCATCTTCAGGAGTGAGTACATGGATTTTTGCAAAATATTTCTTGGGAACACGGCCCTGCTCATAGCGGCTGCCTACTTGGCCAACCTAGTCTACAAATATGGACTTGCCCGTGCCCCTAAACATGTGAAATACACCTGCTCGGTGCTGTTGATCATCTTTTGCGGATGGCTGAGCATGGTTTTCGGATACAAGCTTAGCGAAAATGTGATTTTCGATCTCCGGATCATCCCCCTCATCATTGCGACGGTTACTTACGCTGAGCCGGTGACGCTGGTCATTATCGGCATCGGCATCGGATTCGCGCGCCTTACGTTCGGCGTGAACGAGGCCTCGGTCGCCGGTTTGTTCAATCTGTGCATTTTGGGCGCTGCGGCGGCACTGCTCAATATGTGGATGAGACGCAAGGGATTCAGTCTTGTGACCCGCGGCTTCCTGGCCATTCTGGTCTTGAACGTACTGAATTGTATCGATATTGCCTTTTTAGGGGTTATTCCTGCCGCTCATTATTTTGAAACGATCATGCCGGCCACGCTTCCGCTCACCCTCTTGCTGAGTTTGATCTTTTCATTGATCCTCCGCGATTTTCAGCTTGAAGCAGCCCGCACCATCCAGCTCAAACAAAGCAACGTGCTGCTGTCGGCCCAGGCCGAAGAGCTGCATCAGGCCAAGCGCGTGCTGGAGGAACGGGCCAAAGAGCTGGCGAGGTCCTCGCGCTACAAAACGGAGTTTCTGGCGAACATGTCCCATGAGCTGCGCACTCCTTTGAACAGCATCATCAATTTTGCCGAGCTGATCAGCGACAACGACGACAGCCGCACCAAGGAGGAAATGGCCGAGTACGGTGAAATTATCCACCAGTCGGGCTATGAGCTTCTGCGCATCATCAACGACATTCTGGACTTGTCGAAGGTGGAGGCCGGTCGGCTGGAAATCATGCGTGAAGAGATGAATATCAGTGAAATTCCGCAGCTGCTGCAAATGCATTTTGAACTGGTCGCCCAAAAAGAAAACGTCGGCTTCTCCATCAAGCTGGATCCCTCGCTGCCGGAAACGTTCCGGACCGATCCGAGCCGGGTGCAGCAGATTTTGAGGAATTTGCTGTCCAATGCTTTCAAGTTTACCCATCAGGGAAAGGTGAGCCTCGTCATCCGTGCGGAGCATAACCCGGAGGGAAAGCTTGCGGGCTCATGGATCGTGTTCGACGTTCAAGATACCGGTATCGGCATTTCGCCGCCGCAGCAGCGGCGGATCTTTGAAGCGTTCGCCCAGGCGGACGGCTCCATCAGCCGGAAATACGGCGGGACGGGCCTCGGGCTCTCGATCAGCCGGGACCTGGCGCATCTGCTGGGAGGGTTTATCCGGCTGGAGAGCAAAGTGGGGAGGGGCAGCTGTTTTTCGCTCTATTTGCCGCTGGTAAGCGAAGCGGAGGAATGTGCCACCCTGGAAATCACCCCATCCGCCGGCGGAGTGGAGCAGAAGGCGCTGCTTCCGGGACGCACCGGAACGGTTCCGGGCCTGGAATAACCGTCTTTTCGCTGCTCATATACGCAGAGCGGTCCCTGGAGCCAGAGCTGGAGAAGGTGGGTGACGGGCAGCTTGCAATCGAGGCAGCCGCACGCCTGGAGCAGCGCGGTGCCGTATTGCAACTTGGCCAACCTCTGTTTACAATGAGAAGGATAGTACGAAGACGAAAGGGTGACTTCCATGAGTAAAAAGGTGATTTCGACCGAGTCCGCGCCAGGAGCGATCGGACCTTACAGCCAGGCCGTTCAGGTCGGCGACTTTATTTTCACATCGGGACAATTGGGGCTCGACCCGGCGACCGGTGAGTTCGGCAGCGGCGTTCAGGAGCAGGCCCGCCTGGCTCTGAACAACGTGAAGGCGATTCTTGAAGCAGCAGGGAGCAGCCTGGATCAAGTGGTCAAGACGACCGTGTTCCTGAAAGACATGAACGATTTTGCCGCGGTCAACGAGATTTACAGCTCCTTCTTCACCGAGCCTTACCCTGCGCGCAGTGCCGTTGAGGTCGCACGCTTGCCGAAAGACGGCTTGGTGGAAATCGAGACGATTGCCGCCGTTAAATAGATCGGAAGCTACATATCCTATAGAAAGCCGGACTTTGCCCGGGGCGCAGCCCCGTTCGCAAAGCCCGGCTTTTTTGTGTTGTTTATATCTCGGGTCTCCCCGCAAAGTATCTGATATACGCCTGAGTAGAGGTCTCCACTTTGTGGGGTGATTTTCGGGTCTCCCCGCAAAATACCGGATATACGCCGAAGCTGAGGCCGCGCTTTGCGGGGTTACATTCAGTCCCGATCCCGGCTCCGGGCGAAGAAAAGATAGATCGCATAGACGAACAGAATGATCGCCAGGATGAGTGCGGCTATAAACGCCCGCTCCACCTGATCCTGCTGCTCCAGGGCTATGGCGACATAGCCCCATACGAAGACCAGCGGATAGATGCTGTCCCGATAAGGGTAGCTGACCAGAATGGCGATCAGTGCACCGGCGAGCAGGAAAACCACGGCCCACACCAGCTCGCTCAATCCGAAGCCGTTCCAACCGTTCTTTTTCAGCACGATCGCAATATTAAGAATGACGGCTACGCTAAGCCAGCCGAAATACAGGCTGAAGGGAAGCTTGATCAGCCACATCTCTCCGGATGTCGGATAATAGATGCTGCGCGTCCGCCGATAGATGACAAACAGCGAGAGCAGCAGCAGTACCATGGCGACGAGCGACAGCTCGATATATTCATACTGCCACAAGAGCAGCCACGCGATGTTCAGCACGCAGGAGATGATAAACCACGGACCGATGGACCGGACCGAATCCCGGGTTTCGGTGACCCGTCCGCTCTGATAGAGAAGAAAGCCAAGCAGCAGTACATAAATTAAGGACCAAATGGTAAAAGCATACCCTTCGGGCGTGATCATGGTTGGGTATTGGTCCGATATTTCCCCTGTCGTTTTTCCCCCGAGCACAGCAGTATTGGCCAGCGCGTTGACCACCATCGCGGCGACGAACGCGAGCCAGTTCCACCATTTATACGGATTGCTTCTAAGCATCGTACCAGCCTCCTGAAGTGATGTCTACGGCTTGCCGCAGAGCGGCCTTTCCCCTACAAATATACCCGAATTTGTCCCAAAAAGAACAAAATGATGCAGATTCAATCCTTGTCGATATAGGTAATTAAATGAAAAACCATGAAAGTGTAAGGAGTGAGGGCATGAACTCGAAAAAATCGTCTCAGCTGCTGCAGCAGCTCATTTTTGTCGGACCGTCGGCCCTGTGCTTCCTCGTCATTGTTGTCGTTCCCTTTCTTTTAGGACTGTATTATTCGTTTACCGACTGGAACGGGGTGTCGAGGCATGCGGGCTGGGTCGGATTCCGCAATTATATCCACATTTTCACGGAAGACCCGGCGTTTCTGAATTCGTTCTGGTTTACCGTCAAATTTACCGTACTTGGAGTCATCCTAACCAATGTGCTCGGTTTTATTCTCGCCTATGTGCTGACGCGGTCGCTGCGGACGCGAAACGTGCTGCGGACCGTATTTTTTGTACCTCATGTTATCGGGGGTCTGCTGCTCGGATTTATCTGGCAGTTCATCTTCGTGAAAGGGTTTTCTTCCGTCGGTGCGGCCACCGGGCTCTCCTTCTTCAAGCTGCCCTGGCTCGGCACCGAGGCGACGGCCTTCTGGGCGGTCGTCATCGTCTTTGTCTGGCAGAACGCCGGCTATTTGATGGTCATCTACATTTCCTCGCTGAACAATGTGCCGAAAAGCCTCATTGAGGCCGCTCAAATCGATGGTGCATCCAGGGGACAGGTTCTCCGGAAGATCACCGTTCCGCTGGTCATGCCGGCCGTGACGGTCTGTCTGTTCCTCGCCATTTCCTGGTCGTTCAAGCTCTTTGACCTGAATCTGTCGCTCACCAAGGGCGGTCCGTTCAAGTCAACCGAATCCGTTGCGCTGAACATTTACAATGAGGCCTTTAACATCAGCCGCTTCGGCATGGGCTCGGCGAAGGCGATTATCTTCTTTATCGTCGTGGCCTTGATTTCGATCCTTCAAGTGCGCGCCACGAAGCGCAAGGAGGTGGAAGTATGATGCACACAAGCACGAACACAGGCACAAACCGAGGCCCAAGCCCAAGAGCCGGCGCAAGCACAAGCACAAGCCGCGGGTATCGCGCCAAACGGCTGATCCTTGAACTGCTGATGATTCTTCTGGCCCTGGTGTTCCTGGTGCCGTTCTACTTTCTGCTCGTCAATTCGGTCAAGTCCTTCGGCGATATTCTGACCAACTCTGCGGGCTGGCCGCATGCCTTTCTATGGAACAACTATGCACAGGCGTGGAAAATTACCGCCTTCCCGAAAGTGTTCGGCAATTCCCTGCTGATTGCGGTTATCAGCAACGTGCTGCTGGCTTTGATCAGCTCGATGGCGGCGTACCGGATGGTGCGCAGGGACACGGTGTTCAACCGGCTGCTGTTCGCTGCGTTTGTAGCCGCGATGGTCATTCCGTTCCAATCGATCATGATCCCGCTCGTTAAGGTGGTCAGTACGCTCGGTTTGATGGACACGAGAACCGGGCTGATCATCTGCTACCTCGGATTTGGCGCGCCGCTGTCCGTGTTTCTATTCCACGGATTTGTCAAATCGGTGCCGCGGGAGATCGAGGAGGCGGGCCGCGTTGATGGCTGCTCCACGTACGGTATCTTTTTCCGCATCGTTCTGCCCTTGATGCAGCCGATCATCGTCACCGTCATCATCCTGAACGCGCTGTGGATCTGGAACGATTACCTGATGCCGTCGCTCATTCTGCAGAGCCCGTCGCGGCAGACGATCCCGATCGCGACCTATGCGTTCTTCGGCCAGTTTACGAAGCAGTGGGATCTGGCCCTGCCCGCGCTGGTGCTCGGCATTACGCCGATCGTCATCTTCTTCCTGGCCATGCAGAAGTACATTATCGAGGGCATCGCCCAGGGATCGGTGAAGGGCTGAACCCAGCCCCGGCCCGTCCCGGCAGCTCAAGTATATTCCATAAAGGAGGTTATGCGGCATGAAGAAAAAGGCCTATGCCGTTGGAGCCCGCCTTGGCGTGCTGCTGGCCTCGTTCGCCCTGCTGGTCGGATGCGGCAGCGGAAGTGGCAGCGGCGGGGTCAAGACCATTCATATTTTTCAGTTCAAGGTGGAAATTGCGGATGCATTAAATAAACTAAAAGGGGAGTATGAACAGTCCCATCCGGGAATCAAGCTGGATATACAGACCGTCGGCGGGGGCAGCGACTACGGCGCCTCGCTCCGGTCCAAATTTGCAGCTTCGAAAGAGCCGGACATTTTCAATATCGGCGGTTATGCCGAAATGGACATGTGGCAGGAATATTTGGAGGACTTGTCCGATCAGCCTTGGGTCAAGGACGTGAAGGACATCGCCAAAGAGCCGATGACCAAGGACGGCAAGCTGTACGGGCAGCCGATGAACCTGGAAGGGTACGGCTTCATTTATAACAAGGATTTGTTCAAGAAGGCGGGCATCACACAGCGTCCGACCACGCTCAGCGAGCTTGAGGAAGCGTGCAAGAAGCTGAAGGCCGCCGGAATTACCCCGTTTGCCAACGGGTATCAGGAAAATTTCGTGCTCGGCAACCATAACATCAACGTGGCTTTTGCCGACCAGAAGGACCCTGGCGCTTTTATCCAGCATCTGAATGACAAGACGGAAACGTTCGCAGACAACGAAGTCGTGAAGCAGTGGTCGAACCTGTTCGACCTGACGCTGAAATATGGCAATCCAGGCCCGCTTACGACGGACTACAACACCCAGGTCACGATGTTCGCCAGCGGGGAAGCCGCCATGATGCAGCAGGGGAACTGGACCCAGGTGCAGATTGACGGCATTAATCCGAAGCTGAACCTGGGCATCCTGCCGATGCCGATCAATGACGATCCGCAGCTGGGGGACAAGCTGTACGTCGGCGTGCCGAACAACTGGGTTATCTATAAGGATTCACCGGTCAAGGAGGAGGCCAAGGAGTTTCTGAACTGGCTGGTGACCTCCGATACCGGGAAGAAGTACATTACGAAGGAGTTCAAATTCATTCCGGCCTTCAAGTCCATTAAAGGTACAGACGAAGACCTGGGACAGCTGGGCATGGAAGTGCAGAAATACACCGACGAAGGCAAGACGCTGACCTGGAACTGGTTCCGGTTCCCGTTCGGCATGCAGCCCGAATTCGCCGCGGCCATGCAGGGATACATCGGCGGCAAAATCACGAAGCAGGAAATGTTTGAGCAGTTCCAGCAGAACTGGGACAACTTGAGCGTCCGCTAACGACCGCCGGGCTCAGTGCGTCTGAGCCGCGAGGTCCTTCCGAAACTCGTTGGGCGTGCGGCCTTCCTGCTTCTTGAACACCTTGCTGAAATATTTCTCGTCCTGATAACCGACCATTTCGGCAATCTGGGAGATGCGCAGCTGCGGATTGTGCAGAAGCAGCTTGGCCTTCTCAATCCGGATCCGGGCGAGAAAGTCGGAGAGGTTCACATGGAATTCCTGCTTGAAGCGTCTGGAGATGTATTCCCGGCTGAGAAAAAAGCGCGCAGCCATTTCCTGCAGGGAAATATCCTCGGCATAATGGCTTTCCAGGTATGCGGCAATGTCGTGGATGATATGATTCTCCCGCGAGTGCTTCTGTGTCAAAATGCGGCTGGCTGCGGTCAGCCGCCCTTCGTATTGGGAAGTCCACAGGTCATAGGACAGCCGTCCATGCTTGTCGAGCGGAAGGGAGCGGGGCAGCTCCAGCAGGGCGTCTTTGTCGGGACTTGGCGCCGCTGCTTCGGCGCCTTGATCCATCCACTGCTTCAGCATCCAGTCCCACTCCGCGTTCCACTGCACCAGCTGCTCGGGCGTCACCCGATCGAGCTGCCGGACGGCCTGCATCCAGCCGTCCACGGCGGCGCTGATCTGCTCGCGGCTGCCGCTGAGCGCTGCCAGGCGGAACTGCTCCTCATGCGCGCTCAGGCGCAAGGGCCGGGGAGCTGCCGGGCCGACGGCGCTCAGCGTATGGAGCCAGGCGGCGGGGTCCTGCAGGCTGCGCTGCCAGAGCGCCCAGTGCGCCTCCTGATAGGAGCGGGCGAGGCCCTCCGGGAACGGCTGGAAGGACCCGGCGCCGATATGCACGCTGCGGTGCAGGGTGGCGTCGATGCCGCGGTGAATGTCCTCCAGCAGGGAGGACAGCGGCATGGAGTCATCCCATAGGAGCAGCACGATTTCTTCGGGGTTCGCCAGATGATGGAAGGCGAACCCTTTTCGTTTGGCCGACAGCAGCTCGTTGCCGATATTCGTCAGCGTAAAATAGAGCAGCGGCTTCATACGGGCAAACTTCTCCAGCAGCTCGTCGTCCAGCTGCGCCGTGCTGATGACCGCCGCGGCGCAGCGGTCGATGTGCTCCGGCAGGCCGTATTCCTCCCGCAGCTGCTGAAGGATCTCCTCCCGGCGCCCGTGCCCGCCGATCAGGTCGGACAGCAGCTTGTCGGCATAGTGCGGCCGCATCCGGTTCATCTCGATGCTCTGGCGGCTGCTCTGCCGCTGCTTCAGCTCTTCCTCCCGGCAGGCGGCCGCGGCTTTGGCGAGCGCCTCGTTCAAGGCGGCGGGGTCCACCGGCTTCAGGATGTAGTCCATCCCGCCGTGGCGGATGGCATGGCGGACCAGATCGAAATCGTCATAACCGCTGATGACGATCGTCTTTATCCCGGAATGGCTTCCGCTCAGCCATTCCATCAGCTGCGTGCCGTCCATGCGCGGCATGCGCATATCCGTCATCACGATCTGGGGAGCATGCTCCTCGATCATCTCTGTCGCTGACTTCCCGTCGGCCGCTTCCAGAATGTCCGTAATGCCATGGCGCTCCCATTCCCCGAGCAGCTTGATAGCCTCCCGGACATGCTTCTCATCGTCTACAATTAACACTTTCATGGCTGTCAATTCTCCTCTGTATGAACTTCCCCCGGCCCGGCCCCTGTGCGGGCTTCGGCCGTTTTATTTTCTCCGGCGTGCATATCTTGCATATCTTGCATATCTTCAGTATCGATTTCCAAGGAAATACGGACTCCATACGGCTCAAGGTTTTCGATCCGCATGCCGACGTCATGCGGCGTATACAGCTGCAGACGAAGCAGGACGTTGCGTACGCCGATTTCTCCGTTATCGCCTGCCCATTCGTCCTCCAGTTCGCCGTTTCCCCGGCCATCCAGCTGTTCCTGCAGCGTGGCCAGCTTCTCCGGTTCGATCCGGCTGCCGTTATTTTCAATGACGATCTGCAGCACGCCGTCTTCCCGCATATGGCTTTCGATGCGAACCATGCCCTGACGGCCTTCGTGATCCATACCGTGCTTGAAGTAATTTTCGATCAGCGGCTGAAGAATCATTTTCGGCATGGGCTTATCCAGCGTATCCGGCGCCAGGTCCAGCGTGTAGACGAGCTGGTCTCCGAAGCGTTCCTTCTGCAGCTCCAGATAGAGCCGGACGTGATCGGCCTCGTCCCTCAGCGTCACCAGCACATCGTTGTTGCGCATGCTGTAGCGCATAATTTTGGCCAGGGAAGAGAGCAGAGCATAAATCCGCGGAACGTTATTTTGCAGCGCCAGCGTTCCGATCGACTGCAGGGTGTTGTACAGAAAATGGGGATTGATCTGGGCCTGCAGCGCTTTGAGCTGATTGGTCTTGTTCGCCAGCTCCAGCCGGTATTCCCGCAGGATCAGGTTGTTGATCGTATCCATCATTTGCCTGAAGCGGGTGAACATGATGCCCGTCTCGTCCTGCCGGTTCCAGGATATGTCGACGTCGAGCTGGCCGGATTGAATCCGGTTCATGTAGCTGGTCAGCTTCTTGATCGGCTCGGTGATCCGGATCGAAATGAACAGCGTGCCAAAGATGATGATTCCCAGGGCGATGACCGCAATGGCGGCGTTGATCTGGGTCAGCTGTCGCGCGCGCTCATACAGCGTGCTGTTCGGAATTCTTTTAATCATCGTCCATTCGGTATAAGGCGTCTGCATCTTCTCGAAGACGTTCATGGCCCCGCCGCTTTCGAAAAAGCCCTCGGTCTGCGTTCCCTTGATCCGCGCCAGCAGTTCTTTGTCCGTGATCTGGGTGCCGAGCTGGCTGTCCCGCCCGGAATAGACGACGGTACCGCCCTGGTCGACGACCAGCAGCTGCTCCTTGTCCTTGTTGAACAGCTGCTCGGTAATATCCGCCACCGAATCCAGGCTGACGTCGATCGCCAGCAGGGCCAGCACCTTCTCCGACGGCACATTGGTGATGGACCGGTGGAAGGTGAAGACCATTTTGTCCGAGTAGGAGGTCGGCGACGGGGGAAAACCATAGTCATGGCTTTTATGGGTCGGCTCGATGGCCGTCGTATATTTTTCATACCCTTGGGTCGAAATGTAGGGCTCGGTCCGGTACTCCCGCTTCGGGTAGATCGCTGGGGTGACCAAGGTGGACTGTCCGGACTGGGTGGCATGCAGGTAAATCCGCTCGATGCCGTGCACCGTATTCAAAATATTTTGCAAGGACGTGTACACCTCGGCCACCGCCCGGTAATCGTCCGGGATTTTCCGCAGGTTGCGCAGGAAGTTGGCGTCCGTGTACAGGGTGAGCGAAGCCTGGTTGATGCTGTTCAGATAGTTGGTCAAATTGACCTTGCCCTGGTAGATCAGGTTCCGGTTCTCTTCGAGCGCCTGCTCTTTGATCGTCTCCTTGGTATGGATGTATGTGATCGTGATGGAGAGCAGCAGCGGGACGGTCGTCGCCAGCAGCATAAACAGAATCAGCCGCGAACGGATGCTGCGGAATTTCATGGAAACACCACTCTTTCGGGGTGCGTGAGGTATGTCATATCAATATTTTCCCCCTAACGGTTCACGATCCTCCGTGTTATTGAAGAACCGCTTCCCTCATACTGAAATAGTCATATACGAATCGTAAAGGGGAGATCAGGATGAATCGCCAAAAGTCATCCGGGCTGCTCCAGCAGCTGATATTCGTGGGGCCATCCACGATTTTTTTTCTCATCATCATTGTCGTTCCGTTCCTGCTGGGCTTATATTATTCCTTTACCGACTGGAACGGGGTATCCGGCGACGTCACCTGGGTCGGATTCGACAATTTCAAACAAATCATAACCAATGATCCCGATTTTGGGAAGGCTTTCTGGTTTACGGTAAGGTTCACAGTCATCGGCATTATTGTAACCAATGTGCTCGGATTTTTCCTTGCCTATTTCCTGACCAAGCCATTGAAGTCGCGCAATGTGCTGCGGACGATTTTCTTTATGCCAAACGTCATCGGCGGACTGCTGCTTGGTTTTATTTGGCAGTTTATCTTTGTAAAGGGTTTCTCGGCGCTCGGCAGCGCTACCGGCTGGCACTTCTTCAACCTGCCTTGGCTGGGGGACGAAACGACCGCCTTCTGGGGTATCGTTATCGTGTTCGTCTGGCAAACTGCGGGCTACCTGATGGTCATTTACATTTCTTCGATCAATAATATCCCTAAAGATATTCTAGAAGCGGCCGAGATCGACGGGGCCAGCAAGCTGCAAATTCTGAAATCGGTCATCGTGCCGCTGGTGATGCCTGCCGTTACGGTCTGTCTGTTCCTGGCCATTTCCTGGTCGTTCAAGATGTTTGACCTGAACCTGTCGCTGACGAAGGGCGGGCCGTTCCGCTCGACGGAATCGGTGGCGCTGAACATTTATAATGAAGCATTCCAGAACAACCGTTACGGGCTTGGAACCGCCAAAGCGATCATCTTCTTCGTCGTGGTTGCCATCATTACCAGCCTTCAGGTTAAAATCACGAAAAGCAAGGAGGTCGAATCGTAATGGAAGCATCCAAACAATACCGCTGGGGGACGCTCGTCACCGAAATCATTATGGTGCTGGTTGCGCTGCTCTTCCTGGTTCCGTTCTACTTTCTGTTCGTTAACTCGGTGAAAACATTTGGCGACCTGCTGACGAACTCCGCCAGCTGGCCGAAAACCTTTGAGTGGCACAATTACAGCCGGGCCTGGGACATTACCAACTTCCCGTCGGCGCTGTGGAACTCGCTGGTCATTACCGTGGTCAGCAACGTGCTGCTGGCGCTGTTCAGCGCCATGGCCTCGTACCGGATGGTGCGTCACAATACGCGGTTCAACCGCTTCCTGTTTATGATTTTCGTGGCTGCCATGGTCATCCCGTTCCAATCCATCATGATTCCGCTTGTCAAAGTCACCAGTACGCTGGGCCTGATGAACAGCATTCCGGGACTGATCGCCTGTTACCTCGGCTTCGGGGTGCCGATGACGGTATTCCTGTTCCACGGGTTCGTCAAATCGATTCCGCTGGAAATCGAGGAGGCCGCCACGGTGGACGGAACGAATATTTACGGCACGTTCTTCCGGATCGTCGTTCCGCTGATGAAGCCGATGTTCGTTACCGTTATCATTCTGAACACGCTCTGGATCTGGAATGATTACCTGCTGCCGTCGCTGGTGCTGCAAAGCCCGGACCTGCGGACGATTCCGATCGCGACCTTCGCCTTCTTCGGACAGTTCACAAAGCAGTGGGATCTGGCCCTGCCGGCGCTCGTCTTGGGCATTCTGCCGGTCATCGTCTTTTTCCTGGCTATGCAAAAATATATCGTCGAAGGCATTACGCAGGGAGCGGTCAAAGGCTGAAGCCTTCAGCTGCGAACAACAGGTCAATCCCGTCCCCCTGTTTGATCAATATCGTAAGTGCCGGGGGGACAGGCTGTTCCCTATAATGAGGGAGTAAGCGATTTCAACGAGAGAACTTTTAAATGAGGCATTCCGCTTGATATGCAAGAACAAAAGGGAGGATTCTTGATCATGAAAAAACGGACCAAAATGGCGCTGGCTTCCGTGCTGGCCCTTTCCGTAGTACTGGCCGGCTGCGGCTCCAAAACAGATAAAAGCGCCGAAGGCGCGAGCGGCGGCAGCGGCGGCACCAAGACGATTCACATTTTCCAATTCAAGGTGGAGATTGCCGAGGCGCTCAACAAGCTGAAAGCCGACTATGAAGCCAGCCATCCGGGTGTGAAGCTTGACATTCAGACGGTAGGCGGCGGTTCGGATTACGGTGCGGCGCTGAAGGCGAAATTCGCATCGGGCGAGGAGCCGGATATTTTCAACGTAGGCGGTTATACCGATCTGGATACGTGGCAGGCCAAGCTGGAAGACCTGTCGGGTGAAAAATGGGTCAGCGATATGGTGGATGTCGCCAAGGACCAAATCTCCAAGGACGGCAAAGTGTACGGCATGCCGATGAACCTGGAAGGCTACGGCTTTGTCTACAATAAAGACTTGTTCAAAAAGGCGGGCATTACCGATATTCCGAAGACGTTAACCGAGCTTGAGGCAGCCGCCAAAAAGCTTCAAGACGCGGGCATCACCCCGTTCGTCAACGGATACCAGGAAGGCTGGATTCTCGGCCAGCACTCGCTGAACGTGGCCTTTGCCCATCAGAAGGATCCGGGCGCTTACATTGAGGGCCTCAACAACGGAACGGCCAAGTTTGCCGGCAACGAGCAAATGGACCAGTTCATGAATCTGTTTGACCTGACGCTGAAATACAGCAACAAAAATCCGCTGACGACCGACTACAACACGGAAATGACGATGTTTGCGAACGGACAGGCGGCTATGACGCAGCAGGGCAACTGGACGCAGGTGCAGATCGACGGCATCACGCCGAACATGAATATCGGGATTCTGCCGATGCCGATCAACGACAACGCGGAGGAGAATGACAAGCTGCTTGTCGGCGTGCCGAACAACTGGGTCATCAACAAAAACTCCAAGGTGAAGGATGACGCGAAGGAATTCCTGAACTGGCTCGTTACCTCCGATGAGGGCAAAAACTACATCACCAAGGAATTCAAATTCATTCCGGCCTTCAAGAGCATTAACGCCACTGAGGAGGATCTGGGCGCGCTCGGCGCGGAAGTGCTGAAATACAGCAAAGAGAACAAGCTGCTGAGCTGGCAGTTCGCGAGATTCCCGGAAGGCGCCTGGAACGAATTTGGCGCAAGCATGCAGGGGTATATCGCCGGCAAGACCGACAAGGCCAAGCTGTTCGAGGACTTCCAAAAAACGTGGGATAATTTGAAAAAATAATAGCTTAAGCAGCATACGAATGACCTGGAGGCTTCCTTTTGAACCAATGAAAGGGAGCCTCTTCATCTTAGAGGAGGGAAGCAGGATATGGAGGGCAGCGAAGCAATCCGGCCGGATAAAGAAGGACCTGTCATTGTGCAGGAGGCTTGGGAGAACCTGGGTATCTATACCGGCGTGGAAAAAAGAGAAGGAACCTACTGGGTACGAACGGAACGCGGGGGAGCGGCCGTGGAATTCGTCACGGACGACATGCTGCGCATTAAATATTTCCTCGGAAATGATCCGGAAATGTCGACTACGGTCGCCATCGATCCGGCCGCTGCGGCAGGGGGCGAGGTCCAGGCACAGCTGGAGGAGACGGAAGGGGGCGTCCGGTTCCGCACGGCGTCGCTGGAAGTGACGCTGGACAAGCTGGGATTGTCCATGACCGTCAGGGACCTGGAAGGAACCGTGCTGGCCGAGCAGAAGAGCATCACCTTCAGTCCGGACGGATCGGCCTTCGGTGTGTACGACATGCCGCAGGATTCCCATTTCTACGGACTCGGGGAGAAATCGAGCTTCCTTGATAAACGCGGCGAGCGGTACACGAACTGGAACACCGACGTCTACGCTCCGCATATGCCGGAAATCGAAGCGCTGTACGAATCGATTCCGCTGCTGATTCATATGCACGGCGGCATCAGCTGCGGACTGTTCCTCGATAATCCGGGACGTTCGGATTTCGACATGCGCAGCCATGGCGTCGCCTTTACGGTCAGCTGCACGACCGGCAGCTACGACCTCTATTTCATCAACGGACCGGAGCTTAAGGACGTCGTCAAGCGTTACACAACACTGACCGGGCGGATCAACCTGCCGCCGAAATGGGCGATCGGGTATCATCAGTCCCGTTACAGCTACATGAACCAGCAGGAGGTGCTGGAGCTCGGCCGTACGTTCCGTGCGAAGCAGATTCCGTGCGACGTCATTTATTTGGATATTCATTATATGGACGAATACCGGGTGTTTACGTTCGATCCGGTGCGGTTTCCGGATCCGGCAGGCATGATCCGCGAGCTGCGGGAGATGGGGATCCGGATCGTGCCGATTGTGGATCCCGGCGTCAAGAAGGATGCGAAATACCCGATTTATCAGGAAGGGATCCGGGAGGACCATTTCTGCAGGAAGCTGGAGGGGGATCTGTTCTTCGGCGAGGTATGGCCGGGGACAAGCACTTTCCCGGATTTCACCGACGACCGCACGGCGAAGTGGTGGGCGGATCAGCATGCCTTCTATACCGAACTCGGCATCGAGGGCATCTGGAACGACATGAACGAGCCGGCGGTGTTCAACGAATCCAAGACGATGGATCTGGACGTGATGCACCGCAACAACGGCAAGCCGCTGACGCATGAGGAGCTGCACAACATCTACGGACTGCTTATGTCCAAATCGACCTTTGAAGGGTTGAAAGAGCAGCTGGACCGCCGCCGTCCGTTTGTGCTGACCCGCGCCGGGTATGCAGGCATCCAGCGGTATGCGGCCGTCTGGACGGGAGACAACCGGAGCTTCTGGGAGCATATGGCCATGGCCATGCCGATGGTGCTGAACATGGGGCTCTCCGGCCTGGCGTTTGCGGGTCCGGACATCGGCGGCTTCGCCCACCATACCTCCGCGGAGCTTCTGATCCGCTGGACGCAGATGGGCGTCTTCTTCCCGTACTGCCGGAACCACTCGGCGCTGGAAACGGTGCGGCAGGAGCCGTGGTCGTTCGGGGAGGAGGCCGAAGCTATCCTGCGGGAGTACATCGGCCTGCGCTACCGCTGGATGCCACAATTGTACAACCTGTTCCATGAGGCGGCTGTGACCGGGCTGCCGGTCATTCGCCCGCTCATTCTGGAGTATCCGCACGATCCGAACGTGACGAATCTGTGCGATCAATTCCTGCTCGGCGACAACGTGCTGATCGCGCCGGTCTATCGCCCGGATACCGACCATCGTGCCGTATACCTGCCCGAAGGAACTTGGCTGGACTACTGGACCGGCGAAGCGCATGAAGGCGGGCGGTATATCCTGGCCCACAGTCCGCTCTCCGTTTTGCCGGTCTACGTGAAAGCCGGCAGCATGATCGCGGAAGGTCCGCTGAAGCAGCATGCGGAAGATGGAGCGGATGATGCGGTGACATTCCATGTGTACGGCGCGGATGCGGAAGGTGACTTTGCGGCCTCTTACCGCCTGTATGAAGATGACGGGGTGAGCTACGGGTACGAAGTCGGAGCCTATAGTGAGCTGGAGCTGAAGGTGCGGGCCGAGCAAGGCCGGCTTGTCCTGTCGTATGCTTACCCGCATCGGCAGTATGAAGCGAAGCGTGAAAGCCTCCGCTTTGTGCTGCGCCGTCCGAAGTTCCGCCCGGCTGAGGTCGAAGGGCTCGGGCAGGTGACGCTTGAGCAAATGGAGCAGGGGGCGCTCGGCTGGGCCGTCGATGGCCAGAGCGGCGACCTGATCATTCAGGTCCAGGATCGGCCCGAAGGCGGACAGTGGGCGGTCATCTCTGCCTGATCAGCCTATATACAGATCCATGGTGGATTCAAGCCGGAAACCGGTTCAGGGAGATTCATGCTCCCGGGACGGTTTCCGGCTTTTTTAGTTATTTTAGATATAAGGAAATTAATTTTCCGAGAGTCGTCTTTCTGGTATTTCCAGAAAAACGGCGTTAAATGCGGTCCGGCTTCGTTGAATGCTCGTCAATGAGACGCTTCTACTCTGATGCTGCATGATCGGGTCAGGCAGAGGGCAGGCGGCCCCATGGTGGGCAAAAAGCATAAAAAAATAGTGAAAAATGCCTAAAAAAGACCCGGATCTCGTTTTTAAATTCATGCGTTTTCGTATAAGATGGAAGTATATGTGTAATTACGGATACGACAGGAGACTACCATGAATCAACCGCTTTATGGCGTATGGCTTGGCGATGTGTTTTTTTGTTTTTCAGGAGAGATGTCCGAACCGAGAGTGGATGCATGGAGCAAAGTGGTCAAGCAGCTGACGCTGACGGACGGGACGCGCCCTTTTGCTCAGGCTGCGCTCAGGCTGGCCGAGCTCAAGTACCCGTCCGCGCATGCGGCTCAGCGTACGAGCCGCCGGGGGGAACGGCGCCAGCTCATGGGCAGAACGCTGGAAGGACTTGCCCTGAGCGCCGCAGACGCCTTCAGCTTGCTTCTCGCATGGGATGAGCCTTATATCCGGCAGGCGGGAATGGAGCCCGGGGCGGAGATGGGGTACTGGGCCCAGGCGGCCCGGTTCGCCCTGGAGCTGATGCTGCGCGGCTGTATCGCACCGGGGACGGCCCCTGTGCCGACAAACGGCACCCGCCGCAAATCGGGTGAGCAGGCGCTGACGGCGGAATGGAAGCCGAGCCTGAACCAGCCGCAGGACGCGGAGCGGTTCCTGCAGCTGGCGGCGGCAATGCCGCCTGTGGCGCTTGGAGTACCGGTGCTATCCGGCAGGGATGCGATGACCAAGGAGGAAGCGGGGGCATTTTTGCTGCATTCGTTTATGGGCGCCATGATCCATGCGCAGGTGCGTGAAGTGATCCGTGAGAACGAGAGCAAATTTTCCCGTTACCATGCCGAATACCGGAGAGGATATTCCCCGGTGGCGGAGCTGTGGTGGAACAGTACCCTGACCGCCAGTCGGATGATCCCGGTTCAAGGGAGCACGGAAGAGATGGGGGAGCTGGCGTCCGCGGTTGGTGAGACGGGGGGGACCTCGATCCCGGCCGTGGAAAACGGGGATGCTGCGGCACAGGGCCGGATGCAGCTGGGACTGCGGCTCGAGCCCTGCCATACCGAGGAAGAGGAACGCTGGTGCGTCTCGTTCTGGGCTGAATTTCAGGATGAGTTCGGGGCATGGATTCCCATCCGGGCCATCTGGTCGTATCGCGAACGGGATATCAGCCGCCGCGGCCGCGTCTTTCCGAATGTGCAGGAGCAAATGCTCCGTGCGCTCGGCGATGCGTCGAGGCTGTCCCCGGAACTGGCCGAAGCGCTGAGGGGCCCGGCTCCGGAGAGCCTTGAACTCACTACGGAGGAAATGATCGCCTTTGTCCGCCTCTCGGTTCCGAAGCTGACGAAAGCCGGAATCACGGTCCAGATGCCCTCCCGGTGGAGCCGGAAGGGGCGCCGCCGTGTGGGATTGTCGCTGAAGATGCTGGCGGAAAATGCAGGCGGAGGCGCGCCCGGTCATCCGGTCATCGGCCTGGAGCAGCTTGTCTCCTTCCGGGTGGAAGCCGCCCTTGAGGGCCACACCCTTACCCGGGAGGAATTGGCCGAGCTGGCCGAGTCGACCCTGCCTTATGTGAAATTCCGCGGGGAATGGATCGAGCTGGATTTGAAGGAAATCCGCCAGGTGCTGCGCTATATCAAGAAGCATGACGAAGGCGAAATGAACATGTCCGACTGGATGCATCTCAGTGCAGGAGAAGACGGGGAACGGACCTGGAAGGGCATTCCGGTGCTGGAGCTGGAGACAATGGGCTACCTGCAGTCCCTTCTTGGCGAGGAGGGGCCGAAGAAGGTGCCTGTCCGCCCGGTTCCCGCTTCGCTGCACGGCGTACTCCGCCCTTATCAGGAGCGGGGCTACCAATGGCTGGCCGCGATGCGGGACATGGGCTTCGGCGTCTGCCTGGCCGATGACATGGGCCTCGGAAAGACGGTGCAGGTGATCACCTGTCTGCTGGAGCAGCACAAGGAGGGCAACCCTCCCGTGCTGATCGTGTGCCCGACCTCGCTGCTCGGCAACTGGCAGCGCGAAATGCAGCGCTTTGCCCCCGGGCTCGAGCTGTACATTCACCACGGCAACCGCCGCCTTCACGGGGACGAATTTCTGGAACAGGCGCTTCGGCATGACGTCGTGCTGACCACCTACCATTTGGCCGGAAGGGACGGCTCCGACCTGGCCTCAGTGCTGTGGTCCACCGTCGTGCTGGACGAAGCCCAGTACATTAAGAACTACCGGACCAAACAGGCGCAGAGCGTCATGAAGCTGTCGGCGCCTCACCGCATCGCGATGACCGGGACGCCGGTGGAGAACCGCCTCGGCGAGCTGTGGTCGATTTTCCAATTCCTCAATCCGGGTTATCTCGGTTCTTCCACATCGTTCCGGCAGCGGTACACGACAGGGGAGGTCGCGCCAGGGAAGCTGCAGGAGCTGCATAAGCTTGTATCGCCCTTCATGATGAGACGCCTGAAGAGCGATCCCGACATCCGCAAGGATTTGCCGGAAAAGCTGGAAATCAAATCTTACTGCACGCTGACCGAAGTGCAGGGAGCGATGTACCAATCGGTCGTGGACCAGATGATGGGCCAGATCGGACAGCAGACGGGGATCGCCCGGAAAGGGCTCGTGCTGTCCTCGCTGACGAAGCTGAAGCAGATTTGCGACTCGCCGCTTCTGCTCGGCAGGGAAGACGTGCGGGGCGCCAAAGCCGAGTCTTCCGGGAAAATGGAGCGGCTCCTCGATCTGCTTGACAACATCCGGGAAAATCAGGAGTCAGCGCTCATCTTCACGCAATACGTGGCGATGGGACATCTTCTGGTGTCGAGGCTGAAGGAGCGTTACGGCAGGGCGCCTTTCTTCCTTCACGGCGGCGTGTCCAAACAGGAGCGCGACGACATGGTCATGGCCTTTCAGGAGGGCGAAGGCCCGTCCTTCTTCGTACTGTCGCTGAAGGCGGGGGGCGTCGGTCTGAATCTGACCCGGGCCAATCATGTGCTGCATTACGACCGGTGGTGGAATCCGGCGGTGGAGAATCAGGCGACGGACCGGGTATTCCGAATCGGACAGCAGAAAAACGTGCAGGTTCACAAGCTGATCTGTCAAGGAACGCTTGAGGAACGGATCGACGAGCTGATCGAGCATAAAAAGTCGCTCTCCGAGCAGGTCGTCGGTTCGGGAGAAACGTGGCTGACCGAGATGTCGGATCACGAGCTGAAGGAATTGATCATGCTGCAAGGGGAAGACTGGATGTAAATGTAAACCGGCGGCTTAGGGTTTCCTTAAGCAGGCTGCGGCTATCATGTTGATATTCGACGCTTCTGATTTTTTTTGGGGCACTCCAAGGAGGGAACAAGGGATGAAGGCACAAGGTAACGACCGAACGGAGCTGATCGTGGAAGCGGAACCCGGATTGATCCGGGCCCAAGGGACAACCGCAGAAGGCCGTGAGGAATGGACCCTCGGCATTCCGGTGACGGTAGACGGAGCTGTGCCCGCAGGCACCATCGTGGAGAGGCTGGCCGATTGCCCCGCCGACCTTTATTTACTGCTGCAGGATAGCCGGCTGCCTTGGCTGGATGAGCTGCTGGGGCAAACCGCCCTGACCTGGGGCGAGGCGGTCTGCAGCTGCGGCGCAGACGGATGCCCCCATGCTTCGGAGTCGATGACGGCCATCCGTCAGCGCTTGGCGGATGAGCCGCTTCTCATGCTGGCACTGCTGGGGCTTCCCCGTGAGGAGCTGCTCGGCCGGGTCTTCGGCGACTGGGCTGATTCCATGCCCCCGGGTGACGCCAAGCTGGCCGACGGCGACCTGTCCTCCCTGGAGGAGAAGGGCAAAGGCGGCCCGTCTCCCGGCGAATGGCTGGCAGAAGCGGCCCAGCAGGGCATGCTGCATGAACCGGGAGCGCCGTACCGGGAGGTGGCCGTCCATCTGAAGGCGGTGCCCGCCAAGGATATGCCGGAGGAGGATTGGTCGGGCCTTCTGCCCAAGGTGACGGCAGCCCGGCAGGTGATCCGCTCGATCAAGTCGCAGACTGCGGCGAGGGCCAAGGAGCAGCTGAAGCGGGTACCACCGGCTGCCGCTGGGCTGGCTTCAGCCCCAGCCCCAGCCCCAGCTCCGGCTTCGGCTTCGGAGAAGAGAACATGACCGGGCCAGCCCGCGCCGGAAGCCGGGGCGCCTGCCTTCTGGCGGCGCTGATCCTCACGGCGTCCGTCTTGCTCAGCGGCTGCGAGTGGTCGGAAGGGGCAGGGCGGGAGAGCGGACAAGCCCTGCACGCCCCCGGAGATTCGGGTGCTGGAGGGCAGGAGGGCCTGGAGCGGGTCGCCGATCCCGTACTGGCCAAGCGCAGCGAAAATTCGCTGCAGGCTACGGCCCGGACCATGAACGGGAAGCAGGTGGTGACCAATCCGGATGCGGTTACCGTGGTAGTCAACAAGCAGCGCAGCCTTCCGGAAGGGTATGCCCCTCCCGACCTCGTGGAACCGGACGTGCCTTTTACGTTCGACGGGCACCATGAGAAACGGCAGCTGCGGAAGGAGGCCGCCGCCGCGCTCGAAAGGCTGTTCGCCGGGGCGTCGCAGGCCGGTCTGGAGCTTCGGGCCGTCTCCGGTTACCGCTCGTATGAGCGCCAGCAGGCCGTTTACGGGCAGCATGTCCGCACCAAGGGGGCGGAGGAAGCCGCCCGTATCAGCGCCGTCCCTGGGACGAGCGAGCATCAGACAGGCCTGACGATGGACGTTTCGAGCCCCAGCGTCGGCAACGTGCTGGGGGCTGTATTCGGCTCGTCTGAGGAAGGGCGCTGGCTTGCGGCGCATGCCGCGGAATACGGCTTTATCGTCCGGTATCCCGACGGAATGGAGAGCGTGACCGGCTACGTGTACGAGCCGTGGCACATCCGCTATATCGGAACGGACCTGGCACCGGACATCGCCCGGAGCGGGCTTGCGCTCGAGGACTATTTTGACGAAGCGAACATGAAGCTGTAATGGCGTTCCATCTAGATCCAGATATACGCCAATAAGCCGTCTCCCTAGTTAGGGGACGGCTTATTTTCACTATTCAATCGTTATATAACTCGATCCATGGCCGCTGGTCTTATTCGCAACATCAAATTTCACCCGGCATTAGCTTTCTCCCTCGTGCATTTCATGCAGGGCTCCCTCGATCAAATCGCCGTTCTCCGCAAGAATCTCCTGACGGAGCCGGAGCATCTGGTGATCCAGCTTGTCGGCGGCCAGGGAAGCTTCTTTCAGCTCGGCCACCACATGAGGCGGAACCTGCTTGTCATATTTGTAGAAAATAATATGCTCCATGCTCGCCCAGAAATCCATGGCCAAGGTCCGCATCTGGATTTCAACCTTCATCCAGCGGGTGCCTTCGATCAGAATCAGCGGCACGGCCACGATGACGTGCAGGCTCTGGTAGCCGTTCGGCTTCGGATGGGCGATATAATCCTTGACCTCGATCAGCCGGATGTCGTCGCGGTGGGTTAAATGGTCAAGCAGCCGGTAAATGTCCTGGACAAACGCGCAGACGATCCGCATGCCGGCGATATCGTGGATATGATTCAGGATATTATCCATCGTCAGCTCATATCCTTTGCGCTCCATTTTGTTCATGATGCTCTTAGGTTCCTTGATCCGGACCTTGATATGTTCGATGGGGCTGTAACCGTCCTGCAGCTTCAGTTCGGTCTTGATCAGCTTGATTTTGCTCTGAAGCTCCTCCAGGGCCAGTTTGTACAGCATCGGAAGCTTCTTCCACTCTTCAAATTGACGGAGCAGGTTGTTATCTATATCGAGCTGATGGAGGTCTTTCAACGTTACGGGACTTACGACGAGCTGTTGGTTCTGCTGTTCGTTCATGCCAATCTCCTACCTATCTGCAAATTGGGTTGCTGTATAGAATGAATGAAAGAAATGTCTGCTTTAGTTCATTCTATGTATGTATACATTTTACCTGAAAATAGGAGGGTGAAGCAAAGCAAGACGTCAGTGCAGCAATCCTGTAAAGGCCGCAAAAGCCCCTGCCATCCGCCCGAATTCCATGTACCGGGGTACCGGAAAGTCAGGCGGGGCAAGGGCCGGAAAGGGATATGGGGATCATCCCTTTATTTGTTCAGAGGAGATCCTTCATACCCTTCATCGTGGTAATCGGTATGCTGCATTTTACCTAAAATATTCATATCCTCGATCGTGCGCCGCGTTTTTTCGTCCCCGATCTCATGCAGATAAGCATACACGGCGATCAGTCTATCGTTATACTCATCAGCCGCATCATCATGGTCGGCCGATTTATACGGAACAAAGGTACGCTTGAACGCATATTCGTCTTCCTTGGTGAGATCCTCCAGCAGATCCCGCAGCTTTGACACTTCCGTCTCGGTCATCAGGACCTCATACTCGGCGGAGTCATTGGGCACATCTTGAATCAGCTGATGGCTCACAGAAATATAGTAACGCTTCTTATCGGTATCCATAAGGCAGATTCCTCCCTTATCCATGGCATCCGCGCATCCCGTGTATTGGCAAGTCCCGGTGGATGCTCCGGACAGGCATGAACGCTTTTACTGCTTTTTACACGGGACCGGCCGGTTTGAATCAGGAAAACACCTCAGTGTTTGGGTGAAACGGGCTTGGGCGAGTCCTGATGGGGCAGGATGCCGAAAGCTTCATGCAAAAAGCGGGAAGGCGCCGACGGCTTGCCGTGGTAGTACGCGGGCGAGCTGATATACAGCCTCTCCATGGCCCGCGTGACCGCGACATAAGCGAGCCGCCGTTCCTCCTCCAGCGCCGCGGCCGCCAGCTGCTGCTCGTCCGTCAGCGCTTGCCCGGCTTTGATATCGGCCGGAGGCTGCTTCTTCAAGGCGGAGCTGTGCGGCAGAATCCCTTCGCTGGCGCCGATCCAATACACCTGACGGAACTCCAGCCCCTTGGCCCGGTGGATCGTCATGAGCTGAACGGCGCTGCCGCTGCGTTCCTCCCGGGCCGCCTCCATCTGCTCATGGCGGGCCGTCAGCTCGTCCGCATAAGCCACGAACTCCTCAACGCTATCAAAGCGTCCCGCTGCGCTCTCGAACTCCTCCAGCGTATCGCTCACCATCTCTTTATACTGGGTATAAATTAGAGGATCGCCTGCCTGAAGGTACTTGTCGTAGAACTGTCTGCGCATTTCCTGAATGGCATAAGCCGGTTTGAGGGATTTCAGCGACTTGATGAACCGGATCCGCTCCTTGACCGCCTCCTGCTGAAAAGGCTGAAGCCGTTCCCACCGGGCGAGATGGATGAGCGGGTACTTTTTGGCCTGGAGCTTCTCCTGCTGCCGGATATAAGCCATACCGTCCTCTTTCGGTACATACAAAGGACCCAGCACGCTCTGCAGCGATTCCTTCCGCCGGGGCGTCAGGCTCAGCCGCAGGTGATCCATTAGCGGTTTGATCAAGGTCTGGTCGTAGAACACCGGTGCGCTGCCGAACTGGACAAAAGGAATCCCGCACAGCAGCAGCTGCTCCAGTACGGCACGGCTGCTGTCGGACGTCCGGTGCAAAATGGCGATATCGCCATAGTCCAGCCCGTCCCGGCCGACATGCTCCTGGATATGCTGAACGACCCAGCGGGCCTCTTCATCCGGGGTTGCAGGGGTCAAGTACGCGGGCTTAAAGCCGCGTGCTCCTGCCGCGAGCAGTTCCTTGGGCCGGCGCTGCCGGTTATGCCGGACGAGGGCACTCCCCAGGCCGAGAATCCGGCTGTCGCTCCGGTAATTGATGTTGAGATTCACGATTTTGGTGCCCGGATAGACGCGGTCGAACTCAAGGATCGATTCCTGCCGGGCTCCGTTAAACGAATAAATGGTCTGGTCATCGTCCCCGACGACCGCCAAATTGTGCCGGGGCTCCGCCAGCCGCCGGACCAGGTCGTACTGGATCGCGTTGGTATCCTGAAATTCGTCGACCATCAAATAATGAAAGCGGTCCTGCAGCCGTTTCAGCGTAGCCGGGTTGTCGAGCAGCTTCCGGGCATGCAGGAGGATGTCGTCAAAATCCCACTGGTTCCGCTGTGCCTTCCAATCTTCATAACCGAGCAGAATGCGTTTGACGGCGGATTCTTCTTTGGTTGCCTCAGGCAGGTCAGCCGGCCACATGCCCTGCATTTTCCAGGCGGACAGTGCCGCGAGCAGCGTCTCGGGCTGATAGGATCCGGTGTGATCCAGGCGGCGCAAAATCATTTTCATGATGGTGTGCTGGGCCGTGAATTCGCCAAAAATTTGCTCGGTATATCCGTGCTGGCGTAGCAGCAGCAGTCCGAAGGAATGGAACGTCCTCGCTTCTACGGCACGCGCCGCGGCTGCGGAAATGCCGGGCATGCGTCCGATTCTTTCCTTGATCTCCTTGGCGGCCTTGCTCGTAAAAGTGACCAGCAAAATCCGGGAACCCGGAATGCCGCGGACCGCGATCAGGTAAGCCGTACGGGCGGCCAGAACGGTCGTTTTGCCGCAGCCGGCACCCGCCAGGGCCAGCATTGGCCCGTCGCCGTGGCGTACGGCATCGATCTGCGGCGCGTTCAGCAGGATGCCCATCCGCTCCAGTTCGCGAAAGAAAAACGCGTCCGCGTCGCCTGCGCCCACCAGCTCCCGGCTGGTGGAGAGGGATGCGGGGCGTGCCTGGGGAACCGGAGAGGAAGAGGGCACCTTCGCAGGCACGCTATGTATCGAAACATTCAGATGTATGGGGGGCTGAGCCATCGATAGGACCTCCTTTTATGGCTGTAAGGGATTGCCTTTTTCACAAGTGCACTGTAAATTTGGTATGATATATGCACATCCGGAAAGGATGCGCCTCAGCCGCTCGATTCCAAGCTCCAAGATTCAAGGCCGTTTGACGGCAGGCCCGGATTTCACAGGAAAGCTCCGGCATGGTATCTTGGTAATAGGCAGCCCGGGCAGCGGCCTGGGCAGATGACATGGGCTCAAGGGCACAGATTACTATTGTAAATGATCATTTGGAATGAATAAATGGGATGACATGGAAACTGGAGGAGAGAACTCATGAACATTATTCAGCGCCTCAAAGAAGGGGCTAACCGCGCAACGGAAAAAGCTCAGGGAACGCTGGAGGTCAGCAAGCTGAACAGCCAGATTGCCGACATCGAACGGGAAATGGGCATTCACTACAGAGAGATGGGAAAAGTGTTCTACGAAGGCTACCGCATTGGCGATATGAGCAAGGCTGAGAAGGAAATGGTCGACCTGTGCAAATCCTGCGACCTGCTTCAGGAAGAAATCGATGAGCTGCGTACCCGGATTGCCGAGCTGAAAAACGAGCGGCTGTGCAAATGCGGATACGTCGCCACGCTGGATGCCAACTTCTGTCCGTCCTGCGGGAGAAAGCTGGCGGATGATGGGGTGAAACCGAGCGAGCCCGCCAAACCGGTCGGTTTTGCTTTTGATGAAGAAGCGATTTTCGGGAGCAAGGCCCAAGATGAGCCAACCTACCGGGAAGAACCGGAGGAGCGGGAATATTCCGGCCAGCAGGAAGCCGCAGCCGCGGTGGAACAGGATTATGACTATGAGTTTCCGATGAGGGAAGCGTGGGATGATCTTGACCTTACCGACGAAAATGATCCGGAAGCGGAGCGGGAGCGGCGCCAGGCCGAGGAGCTCGAACGCGAGCGGGAACGCCAGCTGGAGCTGGACCGCCGCATCCGCTATTGGAAGGAAAACAGCGGAGATGACGATACGGGGGCGCGTGAAGAAGGTCCGCGCGATACGGTCAAATGCCAGATTTGCCGTGCAGACCTGCCTAAGGGCTCGAAGTGGTGCCCGAGATGCGGTGCGGAACAGATTTAGTTGTACGAGAAACAAACACGATTACGCTTAATAGAAGCTTTTTTGGCGGGCAGCGGTTTTAGGCAGCTTTGGGAGGACAAAACGTAATGGAACAACTGCTACATCATCTGCGGAATCTGGGATTCACGGAGATGGAAGCGAAAATAATGGTGGAGCTGGCGGGCAAGGGCCCGTCCTCCGGATATGAGGTGGCCAAGGGGCTGGGCGTGTCCCGTTCCAATGTGTACTCTACGCTGCAGCGGTTATGCCAGCAGGGATATCTGCACCGCAGCGAGGGGGATCCGGTCCGCTACAGCATGCTGAAGACGGAGGAGCTCACCCGGATGATCGCCGGGCAGATGAAGGAATCACTTTCGTTCATCGAGAACCGGATGCCGCGGGTGGAGCCGGATCAGCAGCCCTTCTACAACGTGGAAGGGGACCGGAACGTTATGGAGGCGCTGGCCCGAGAGCTTGAGCGGGCGGAGCACGAAATCGTCGTCGACGTTTGGCGCGAGGAAGCGGCTTTGATGCGCAGCGAGCTGGAGCAGGCCGAGCAGCGGGGGGTGAAGCTGCTCTGGTCCTGTATCGGCAGCGATACGGGCATGGAGCGGCTGCTTCCCTGGCCGGCGTGGAATCAGGACGCAGGGGACCGGCATGCCTTAAAAGGCCGCAAGTTCTCCTTCGTCATTGACCGCCGCTGGTGCATGCTGGGCATGCGCGGGGAGGATTGCGCGACGCAGGCGCTGGTCACCGAGCATCCTGTGATGGTGGAGCTGCTGCTGCATCATTTTACACAGGAAATGGTGCTCTACGAGGTGGAGCAGGACCTGGGCGGCGAGCTGGCGGAGCGGTACGGTCCGGCTTACGAGCGGATCTACCGCAAGTACGTGGAAGTCGATCCGCGCGAGGCTGACTCGGAAGTCATCGGGGATTTTGACGGTACTGAGGATTCGGAGGAAGTATAAAACACGAAAACGGGTACCGTTGAGACGGGGCCCGTTTTGTCTAGTGAAGTCCGGCGTTAGATGGTTCATGGCATGAACGATTTTCTGCGACGGAGCGGCCGCAACGAGGTTTCGGGGTTTGGGGATGTGCTAATCCCGTTACAGTTCGCGCAGCTTCATAAAAACCGTGTGATAATAATCACTGTTATGCGGTACAAATTGCTGTAAGCTCACTGTACAGGCAAAGGTTTCGGCGTCGGAAGCAGGCCGCGGTTCCGAAAGGATGCCGGTTGCCTGCATCTCCCCGATCTCGCCATTCGCCAGTTTGAGGGCATCGTCCAGGCCGACTTCGTAGAGACCAGTCAGTTCCTCGGCCTGAAGCCGGTAGGCGGCTAACGGCAGATCCAGCTTGGCGCCGAAGATGAAGCATCTCTCCCTGTCGATAAAAGCCTTTCCCCCGGCTGTCCCCCGATTCTCATAATCGGCGGTTCCGAGCGGGATCAGCTGGTCCAGGCTGACGGTCACGCCGAGTTCTTCCTCGAGCTCCCGGACTGCATCGGCAACGGTTTCTCCAGCCGCCAGATGTCCGGCTGCGGTAATATCGTAATAACCCGGGAAGGTGTCTTTGGACGTCTGGCGCTTCTGGAATAGAACCTTGCGTCCATCCGGCGTATCGCGCACGATCCAGCAGTGGAACGTATGGTGGAGATAACCCTTGGCATGAACCTCTTCGCGCGGAGCGGTGCCGATCCATTCGTGGTCGTCGTTATAAATGTCGAAGAACTCTTTCTTCATGTGGCGAAAACCTCCATTCATATTTTTGAATTATGGAGGATTACCGGAAAAGTAGCAAGACTGGAGAAGGCTGCTGAAAATAAGCTTTTAAGTATAGCGTTTTGATCATGAACAGAGAAGGGAGGAAGCATTGATGGAATGCATCGTACGGTTTGAGGTCAAATATCCGGAAGGGAACAAGCAGCTGCGAGGCTTGATCTGGACGGGAGAGGACGGACACCCCACCGAAGACCAGCTTATTCAGATGTTTAAGGACATGAAATATAACGTGAGGGCATCCGAATGGGAGCAGCTGCAATTTGTTCCGCTCGATCCGGGCGCGGGGTATACGTCGATTCGGATCACGGAGCTGGACACCGGAAAAGAGAAGTACACGGAAGACCGCGATTTGAAAAACGTCATCAGCACGCTGATGCCAAAAGGACCGCTCGGCCTCTGATTCCGGAAGTGAATTCCGAAAGGGGCTGGCGGTCTTTTTTATGGAAAAGGATAACACCTGCAAACCATCAGGAGAGCAAGCTCTCCATCAAGTCCGCTCGGTTCAGTCTCTCTGCTTGAATGAGCCCCCTCAAGCCTGCTGCGGCTCGGGATCGGTATCCAGTACAGAGGTGCAGTGCGCACAGCGTGTAGCTGCTGCAGGAATTTCCGACAGGCAGTACGGGCACTCTTTGGTCGTTTTCTCCGGCTCGGGCTTTTCATGCTCCCGGTTTTTGATCCAGTTGATGCCCTTAACGAGCAGAAAAATACAGAACGAGATAATCAGAAAATCGATCACCGTGTTCAGAAACTGTCCGTAAGCAATGACTGGAGCCCCGACTTTTTTTGCTTCCGCTAGTGTGGTGACCTTGCTGTCGTTCAGGCGGATAATGAGATCGGAGAAGTTCACACCGCCAAGAAGCACCCCGATCGGCGGCATAATAATGTCGCTCACAATCGAGGAGACGATTTTCCCGAACGCTCCCCCTATGATGACCCCGACGGCCAGATCGATCACGTTGCCGCGCACTGCAAATTCTTTAAACTCATGAATAAATCCTTTCATTTCACCAAACCTCCTGAGTGTCATGCTTCTATTCTAGCAGATTTTCTATAGGGCATTGTAACATTGAAACTGGTATTTGTTTCTGAAATGTTTTCAAATTGTCCATCAAATACCTCTTTATTTTTCAGCCCATTATGCGTTATACTTCATGCATTGTCATTTCATCAGTCTATACATGAATATAGGTTTCTCGTATATGTGCAGGAATCGGCCTGCATGTCTCTACCCGATCACCGGAATGATCGGACTACGGGATGAACGATATGTTTCGGGCGCTTGTCCGGAATGTTTGAGTTTGTCCTGAGTCCGTCTGTTTCCGCCGATCAAGGCAGGGGGAAGAGATGGGCTTTTTTTGTATTTTTACAGAGGAATGGAACGTCATCAAAGGGGGAAGCAAGTTGCAATTACTTAAGCAGAAAGTACTGGATGAAGGGATCGTACTCAGCAATCAGGTGCTGAAGGTGGATTCGTTCCTGAACCATCAGATGGATCCTGTTCTGATGAAGGAAGTCGGCCGCGAGTTTACGCGCCGGTTTGCCGGGGAGGCCGTGAACCGGGTGCTTACGATCGAATCGTCCGGGATTGCCCCCGGAATTATGACCGCCTTGGAGCTGGAAGTGCCGATGATCTTTGCAAGAAAGCAGAAGTCATTGACGCTTCGTGACGATATTTTCGTGGAAAAAGTATACTCCTTCACCAAGCAGGAAACGAACGAAATTACGGTGGCCAAAAAGTTCATCCAGCCGGGGGACCGGGTGCTGATCATCGACGACTTTCTGGCGAACGGCGAAGCGGCCTTTGGACTGGCCCGGATCGTGGAGCAGGCGGGCGCGACCGTTGCCGGAATCGGCATCGTGATCGAGAAGGCGTTCCAGCCTGGCGGGCGGCTCCTGAAGGAAGCCGGCTACCGCGTCGAGTCGCTGGTCCGTGTAGCGGCATTGGACGACGGCAAAGTGACTTTTGCAGATCAAGACTAGCTCATTTATAAACAATACACGGGAGGAATGAAACCGGCATGGAACAGAATCATCAGGCTGACACGACTCAATTTTCAGGCAAACGCCATCCGCTTAAAACCTTTTCGCTCGGGATTCAGCATGTGCTTGCGATGTATGCCGGTGCAGTCCTCGTACCCCTAATTGTAGGAGGGGCCCTGGACTTTACGACCGAACAGTTAACCTACCTGATCTCGATCGACCTGCTGGCCTGCGGCGT
Organism: Paenibacillus sp. SSG-1; assembly: GCF_002224835.1. NCBI lineage: Bacteria > Bacillati > Bacillota > Bacilli > Caryophanales > Paenibacillaceae > Paenibacillus > Paenibacillus sp. SSG-1. The sequence goes on along the minus strand of NZ_MBRK01000001.1, from coordinate 5,683,617 downwards.
GGCTACACTGCTTCAGGTATGGGGCAACCGTTTCTTCGGCATCGGGCTGCCGGTTATGCTGGGCTGTGCGTTTCAGGCGGTATCACCGATGATCGCCATCGGTCTCAAGGACGGGGTCTCGGCCATTTACGGCGCGATCATCGCGTCGGGGATTTTCGTTGTTCTGTTCTCAGGGATATTCGGCAAGCTGATCAAGCTGTTCCCGCCGGTGGTCACCGGCTCGGTCGTCACGATTATCGGGGTGACGCTCATCCCGGTCGCGCTGAACGATTTGGGCGGTGGCCAGGGTGCCGAGGATTTTGGCAGTCCGCTGAATTTATGCCTCGGCTTCGGCGTATTGATCTTTATCATTTTAATGAACCGTTTTGCTACCGGATTTCTGCGTTCCATCTCGGTGCTGATCGGCCTGATCGCCGGAACGGTCGCCGCGGCGATTTTCGGCCATGTGGATTTGGGGCCGCTGAAGGAAGCCGGCTGGTTCCATGCGGTCAAGCCGTTTAACTTTGGAAAGCCGACGTTCCATGCCTCCTCGATCCTGACCATGATTCTGGTGGCGATCGTCAGCGTGGCGGAGTCCACGGGCGTCTTTATGGCGCTTGGCAAAATTGTCGATAAAGACATTTCCTCCAAAGACCTGGCCCGCGGGTACCGCGCCGAAGGCTTGGCGATCGTGCTCGGCGGGATTTTCAATTCCTTCCCCTACACCACGTACTCGCAAAACGTCGGTCTGGTTCAAATGAGCCGCGTCAAGACGCGCGATGTCATCGTCGTGGCCGGCGGCCTGCTGATCGTGATCGGATTTGTGCCGAAAATTGCGGCGCTGACCCAACTGGTGCCGACATCCGTGCTCGGCGGGGCGATGGTCGCCCTGTTCGGGATGGTCGTTTCCTCCGGCATCCGTATGCTTGGCGGACAGGTTGACCTGAACCGCTTTGAAAATCTGTTCGTTATCGCCTGCTCCGTCGGTATGGGGCTGGGTGTCAGCGTCGTGCCGGATTTGTTCAAGGCCATCCCGGAAGATCTCCGCATCCTTGTGGATAACGGCATCGTGGCCGGCAGCGTGACGGCGATTGTTCTGAATTTGATGTTCAACGGTTTTAAAGGCGGGGTCTCCTCAGCGGAAAAGGGAGAAGCCGCCCGGAATGAGCACGCCGCCTAATTCCTCTAAATAAAATAGAAGTTCAAAGGCCCGCCCCGTAAGAACACGGGGCGGGCCTTTTGATTGTGCGTCGATAGACGGTTTTCTTTTAGATATCAGAAAGCGCCGAAAATACCCGGATGGCGCCAGGATCCGCCCGGAAATCCATCGGGAGGGCGGACACGTCTTCGCCGTCGCCCTGCGCCAGGCGCGGGCGGTCAAACCTGATGCCGACCGTGTCTCCGCGAAAGAGGGTCACGATCGGCAGCTTCACATGCGCTCCCTTCAGGACCGTCGGGAACAGGAACAGCAGCTGCAGCCGGGAGCAATCGTGCACTACGCAGACGTCCAGCATGCCGTCATCCACCTTCGCCTGCGGATTGATGAGCAGTCCGCCGCCGTAGCTGGGCACATTGCTGACCGCGGTCAGCCAGGCTGACGGATAGCTGACCGTCTGGCCGCCGCAGGTCACGCTTACGGGACCCGGCTTGAACGTGACCAGCGTATGCAGAACGCCGATGACGTAAGCGAGGCGCCCGGCACCGACGGCGTTGCAAATCTTTTTGTATCGGCTGCCGTTCACGTTCTCGCTCACCTGCGCATCGAAGCCGGCGGCCACCGCCGTCATGACGGGCACGCCCGCGACCGAGATGAGATCGGCCGCTCGGGCGCTGCCGGTAAGAATGAGCTCCAGCGCGGCGAGCGGATCGCGGGGAATGCCAAACCCCCGGGCGGTGTCGTTGCCTGAACCGGCAGGAATTACCCCGAGCGGGATGCCGGTCCGCTTCAATAACGGCAGGAGGCTGTGGATCGTGCCGTCGCCGCCGATGACGACGATAGCGTTCCAGCTGTCGTGCTGATCCAGCGTTTCCGTCACCATCGCATCAACTTCCTCCGCACTAGCAGTCAACAGCGTTGCGTATGCAGTCTTTTTCAAATCGAGAGCCTCGCGCACCCGTTTCCAGGTACGGAGGCTCCTGCCGTTGCCGGACTTTGGATTAATGATAAATAAGTACATTACTTTTTCCCCCAACGCCAACGTAAACCCTTCATTCTTATTGTAAGAAGTCCGGACCGAAAAGGGAACGGTTTAGTCGGGCAGTATCTATGCTGCATTAGATGGGGCATATTGATAGGGCTAGCTTAGTGATGGGGCATATTACAGGTGCCGCAGCTGCTTTTCCGCGATGTCGCCGATCCAGGGGAGCTTCAGCCATTTTCCCTGCAGGGACGTAAACAGCATGACCACCCACACGACAAGCGTCAGGATGGACAGCAGGGCGGCAATAACCGGGCCGATCAGCGGGATCAGGCCGGACAGAATGTGGGCGATCATAATCGCGCCAAAAGTCAGAACGGACTGTAAGGCATGAAAGAGGACGAAGCGGCTGCGCTTCTCAACGGCAAGGAAGACGATGCCTCCGACAAAAGCGAACAGGTAGCAGAGCGTGGCGGCCATATTTTCCGGCAGACCGGTGGATGATTTGAAAGGGGACAAGATAGACCACTCCTTCTATACGGCAGGATTGTCTTCTATCATATGAACCCCGGAGACAAGTTATGAGCAGTGAAAAAGGCACCCGGCCGCCTGGGGTTCAGGTAGCAGGATGCCCTTAGTAATCCACTCTGTCCATTTATAAAAGAGAGCATTAAGCGAGTGGAGCTGCTCTCATGCCTGGCCTCCGTGGCCGCCTTGGCCGAACTGGCGCCGCGGGCCGACGATTTTCTCGCGTTTGTTGGTGTCGTTTTCTTTGGGAACCAGGCGCGGGTCCGTACGGCCCTCATGATGGTTATCGAATGTAAATTCGCTCAGCTTCCACTCCGTCGAGCCTAAAATCAGGTCAGCCGGGAACTCGTCGCCCCGGTGAAGCACTTCCTCTCTGCCCGCTTCGTTGGTATATACGCCGTCGACCTCAACTTTATCGTGGGAAATCGGCAGCATGCGTTTATCTTCATTAGTCATGACAAGTCCTCCTTCGTTCCATAGGAAATCCTTCAACGAACTGATTCTCATTTAAGTTACCCGGACCGGGAGCGGATTATCCCGCCGGGCCTAATCATTCCATGCTGCCGAGAATATGCTGCTGAAGGAGGGACCGCGGGTTTCTCCAGCGGCTGACCTTGCTGTCCGCAGTGAACACCACTACCGCATCCAGCTCTGGAAAAAGGTAAATTTGCTGCCCGCCGTGACCATGGGCACAGCTGAACGGCTGACCGCACATCCGGCCTGTCCACCACTGATATCCGTAGTCGCCAAAGGCGGGGTAACCGTCGAGCTGCCGGGTCAGCGCCTGTTCGAGCCATGCTTCGGGAATGACCGGGCGGTTCTGCCACAGGCCTTTATTCAGGCAGCACAGACCGAACTTGGCCATGTCACGGGCGGTCAGATACAAGCCGATATGACCCATCGTATGGCCTTCGGGGCTGGAAGACCAGGCGGCATACTCGATCCCGAGCGGTCCGAACAGATGCTGGCGGGCGTAGCTGTATGCATCCGTGCCGCAGCATTCCGAGATCAGCACCGAGATCAGGTGCGAATCGATGCTTCTGTATTGGAAGACGCTGGCCATGTGCGCATCTACCGGCAGCGAGAGGGCGAACGATGTCCAGGCACGGCTACGGTGAAATCGGTGGATCAACGGTTCGCCGAGCGTTTTGCCCGTCTGCCAGCGGAACCCCGTCGACATTGTAAGCAGGCGCCGAAGCGTCAGCACCTCCTCTAAGAGCGGGTCGGTCGTTTTCCGCGCATAGTCCCGCAGATAAGGCATCAGCGGTTCGTCCAGGCCGGGAAGCTCTCGTCTGCTCACTGCAATCCCTGCGAGGGTGGACGTGATGCTCTTTGTCGCCGAGCGGAGATCATGCAGGGTGCCGGGTCCTGCTTCATTATAGTACCGTTCATAAATAAGCCTGCCGTGTCTGACGACGAGAAAGCTGCGCATTTTCGGATAACGCCTCAAGATCTGGGCGTGTGCCTCTTCAAGCGGTTCAGGCCTGACGACTTCCTGCTCCGGCGAGGAGGTGGGGAAGGCAGGCGTGTGAAGCGGCGGGGAGGATAACAGCAGAACGGGACGATTCATTGGGACCGGCTCCTCTCTTCTGGATCGTTCTCCGGTACGGGCGATGGTTGACCGGTATCATTAACTTAACCCGAAATGCCGATATCCAAATAAACGGGCAGTCTGGAAAGTACTTTGATCCGGCAGGACTGCACTCGAAAAAAAGTAATTCCTTACATTTTTTTGGAAAGCTGTTTTCGGCATTAGAATATGATACAATGAAGGGAGTGATTCAATAACATCCTCTTAGGGTATTCTTAGTGTCAGATACCTTTAGCGGCAGCCGGGAGCGTTCAGCCCAAACCTATAACTGCAAATGACGACTTCACAGATGTCAGGTAAGGTCTTTTCGGCATTCTCAAACTGGAGCAATCCATTCAAGTGTTTTGGGAGGGAACTATCATGGCAACGAAAGGTCACAATGAAGTTAAAGAAAGTCTGCGCGAGATGACACGAATTTTCCGGCCCAAGGATCCGAAGAAGTTTGTTAAGGAGTACGTCCGGAAATATCATATTATGGGGGGATACGAAGAGGAATTAACCTCGGTTGTGGAACATGAGTTAGGGCGGATGAATTCGTCTGTTTCCTGACAAAGCTGGCCGTAACGAGCGTATCGCTTATTGAATTGCAGTTGAAGATTTGGACACGATTACGATGAAGCTGAAGAACAGCCTGATAACATGACCGTATTCCGCGGAACCTGCGCGGGATACGGTTTTTTGTATTTCCTGTACCTGCCTGCATGGCTCCGGGCATATACTAAACCACGGTCTGATTCATCATTCTTTAGCATCGGAAAGGACGTGCGGCGCTTGGAGATTACGCTGAAGAGCAGGGAAGAGATCGGATACATGCAGGAAGCAGGACGCATCCTTTCGTCCTGTCATCGGGGAGTTGCGGACAAAATCACGCCGGGCATAACGACAATGCAGATCAACGACTGGGTTGAGGAATATTTGGCCAGGCAGGGAGCCGTTCCTGAACAGAAGGGGTTTAAAGGATATCCTTACGCCACATGTGCTTCGGTGAACGATACCGTATGCCACGGCTTTCCCGACGAGGTTCCCTTGGCGGAAGGGGACGTGGTCACCATCGACATCGTCGTCAACAAAGACGGCTGGCTGGCCGACTCCGGATGGAGTTATCCCGTCGGCAGGGTCAGCAAACCGCTGGAGCGTTTGTTGAAGCGCACCGAAAAGGCGCTGTATAAAGGCATCGCGCAGGCCGTCGCGGGCAACACGATCGGAGATATCGGCTATGCGTTGGAGAAGGTGGCCAGACGGAGCCGATACGGCATCGTCAAGCCATTGGTAGGCCACGGCATCGGCCGGTCGCTGCATGAGCCGCCGGACGTGCCGGCGTTTGGGAATCGTCACGAGGGGCTGAAGCTTGTTGAAGGACTGGTCATCACCATCGAGCCGATTTTTACCCTCGGGCCTTCGGGGGCGGTGCTCTGGAATGATGACGGCTGGAGCGTGCAAACGGCGGACGGAAGCAGGGGTGTGCAGTTTGAGCATACGGTTGCCGTCACCCGGGAAGGCCCGTTGATATTAACGCAGCAGTGACCCGGAAGGATTCGCCACAATTTGTCATATTTCGATCGACAAAAAGAACCTGTCCGCAGGTTCTTTTTTGTTTGAATTTGACGATTCAAAAATTCCAGAACAGGTAAAAATGAATGTAATCGTTGAAACTTGGGTATACGAAGGAGGATGGACCGGGTTGCACGTAAAGGGGCTGGCAAGCGGGATGTAAACCCGCTGAAAACGATTGCAAAAGCTTTTGTGGCGCGACTTTCGGCACTTTTCGAACAATTTGTGAACTAGGTTGGAAACATTGACAAAATAGTACTGGAAACTTATATTTAATAGGTGATTGTTTTAATTGACAGTAGCAAATCATTCGTGATAGTGCAGGTGGATGGCCGTTGAATGTGCTTTCAGCGGAGCCTGCGAAAATGGAAAAAGTGGGGTAGATCAATGATGAAACGGTGGCAGGCTGTAAAGCGACTTCTTCCCTTGCTCGCAGTATTTTCTCTGCTTTTAGCCGGGTGCGGCCGCGAGGACTTGTCGGTTCTGAGACCACAGGGACCGGTGGCTCAAGAACAGCTGGGATTGATGAAGCTCGCAATCTCAATCATGATTGTGGTACTCGTAATCGTTTTCGCGATTGCGGCATACGTGCTTGTGAAGTTCCGCAGAAGAAAAGGGCAGAACGGTGTGCCTGAACAAGTTGAAGGCAACTTCAAGCTGGAAATCATCTGGACAGTGATTCCGCTCGTTCTGGTTATTATTTTGGCTGTTCCTACCGTACAGCAGATCTTTGCTTTCGGTGACGATCATTACAATGATAAGGACGCCGTACAGGTTAAGGTTACGTCGCACCAGTACTGGTGGGAGTTCGAGTATCCGCAGTACGGTGTGAAAACGGCCCAAACCCTGGTCATTCCGACTGGGAAGAAGATTGCGTTTGAGCTGAAAACGGCGGATGTACTCCACTCGTTCTGGGTTCCTTCGCTCTCGGGTAAGATGGATACCAACCCGGATGGTACCATTAACAGATTCAGCTTCAGCGCCGATAAAGAAGGCGTTTACCGTGGTAAATGTGCGGAGCTCTGCGGACCTTCCCACGGTTTCATGGAATTCAAGGTTAAAGCGGTTAACGGCGATTCCTTCAATAACTGGGTAACTGCCATGAAGGCACCGGCTGTGCTTCCTGAAGATCCGGCTTTGGCAGAAGCCTTCAAGAAACAATGCTTGTCCTGCCATGCTGTTGGCGACCAAGGTGGACCTGTAGGCCCTAACCTTACCGGCATCGGTTCCCGTGAATCGGTTGCAGGTATCTTGCTGAACGAAGGCCAAGATGGCGGGAAACCAGTCAAAGAGAACCTGAAAGAATGGCTCATGGATCCACAAGCCGTTAAACCAGGCAACAAGATGCCTAATCCGAAGGATCTCGGTCTGACTGACGAACAAATCGATGGTATTGCCGATTACTTGGCCAACTATAAATTGAATTACTAGTAACAGCAAGATTGAATAAGAGGGGGTACCAACCTTGGCTCATGCTCACAGTGTCAAGCGTCATACGGGCTTGATGGACTGGCTCACCACCGTGGACCACAAGAAGATAGCCATCCTGTATTTGCTTGCAGGCGGCTTGTTCTTCGGATTCGGCGGCGTGGAAGCCTTGCTGATCCGTCTGCAATTGATTAAGCCTATGAATGATTTAGTATCAGCGCAAACCTTTAACGAATTGATCACGATGCACGGAACGACCATGATCTTCCTTGGTGTCATGCCAGTGATCTTTGCATTGATGAATGCGGTAATTCCGCTGCAAATCGGCGCCCGTGACGTCGCTTTCCCATTCGTCAACGCACTTGGCTTCTGGACGTTCCTGTTCGGCGGAATCCTGCTGAACCTGAGCTGGATTATGGGCGGCGCGCCTGACGCCGGCTGGACGGCCTATACGCCGTTGTCGACTTCAACTTACAGTACAACGCACGGTGTCGACTTCTATACGGTCGGTCTCCAGATCGCCGGTCTCGGTACACTGATCGGCGGTATCAACTTCCTGGCGACGATCATTACGATGCGCGCTCCGGGAATGTCTTTTATGCGGATGCCGATGTTCACATGGACATCTTTCATTACTTCCGCGATGATCCTGTTTGCTTTCCCTGCCATTACGGTAGGTCTGGTACTGCTCTCATTTGACCGTATTTTGGGAGCGAATTTCTTTGAAGTATCCAATGGCGGTAACCCCGTTCTTTGGCAGCATATTTTCTGGATCTTTGGTCACCCTGAAGTATATATTCTCATTTTGCCTGCTTTCGGGGTTATTTCTGAAGTTATTCCGACTTTTGCACGCAAACGTCTTTTCGGTTACAGCTCGATGGTGTTCGCGACCATCCTGATCGCCTTCCTGGGCTTCATGGTTTGGGCTCACCACATGTTCACAACCGGTCTCGGACCGATTGCGAACGCGCTGTTCTCGATCGCGACAATGCTGATTGCCGTTCCTACGGGGATCAAGATTTTCAACTGGCTCTTTACGATGTGGGGCGGACAGATCCGCTTTACGAGCGCAAACCTGTTTGCGATTGGTTTCGTTCCTACATTCGTCATGGGTGGTGTTACCGGGGTCATGCTGGCATCCGCTCCTGCGGACTACCAGTTCCATGATACTTACTTCGTCGTTGCCCACTTCCACTACGTCATTGTAGGTGGTCTGGTATTCGGTCTCTTTGCGGGTCTGCACTACTGGTGGCCTAAAATGTTTGGCCGCGTACTCAACGAAACGATTGGTAAATGGACGTTCTGGTTCTTTGCAATCGGCTTCCATTTGACATTCTTCGTACAGCATTTCCTCGGACTCATGGGGATGCAGCGCCGTATCTTTACGTATCTGCCTAACCAGGACTTCGATACACTGAACTTGGTAAGTACAGTTGGGGCGTTCCTGATGGCTGTCGGCGTTCTGCTGTTCTTGTTCAACTGCTTTATAACAGCCGCCAAGCCAAAAGGCGTGGCCAACGATCCTTGGGAAGACGGACGTACGCTCGAATGGGCGATTCCATCGCCGCCACCTGAGTACAACTTTAAACAAATTCCGCTGGTACGCGGACTTGACGCTTACTGGAAAGAAAAAATGGCAGGCAACAAAGAGATGACTCCTGCAGAACCGCTGGGATCCATCCATATGCCTTCGCCAACGATTTTGCCTTTTGTAATGTCCGTCGGTATTTTCATCGCCGGTCTCGGACTGATGTTCAGCAGTGAGAAATTCAACAATTCCTTTATGAGCATGATCTTCAACAACTGGATCGTCGTCATCATCGGACTTGTCATTACGTTCGGATCGATGCTGCTTCGTTCGCTGTTTGACGATCATGGCTGGCATATCGAACCGGAAGAACTGGAAGAAGAGGGGGTTAAAGCATGACATCGGCACACGCAGAATCGGTAAACGGCTCATTGCCGCATGAACCGGAGAAAGCAACCCTGGAAGGCCGCAACAAAGTGCTTGGCTTCTGGCTCTTCCTTGGCGGAGAGTCCGTGCTCTTCGGTACCCTGTTCGCCACGTTCCTGGCGCTTCGCAACCAGACCAATGACGGCCCGACAGCCCATGAGCTTTTCTCGCTGCCAACGACGGCTGCAGCCACGTTGATCCTGCTTGTCAGCAGTTTGACGAGTGTATTCGCCGTACAGGCGTTGCACCGTCACAAAGTAGCTGCACTCAGATTGTGGTTGATCATTACGGTTATTCTGGGCCTTGGCTTCCTTGGCCTCGAGATTTACGAGTTCCACGAGTATGTCACCGCCGAGAAATTCGGCATGACGACAAGTGCCTTCAGTTCGGCGTTCTACACGCTGGTCGGTTTCCACGGAGCTCACGTTGCATTCGGTGTATGCTGGATCGGTATTCTGATCGGCCAGCTGTACAAAAAGGGGTTAACGGTCGTAACGGCTCCGAAGGTTTACGTGTCGGCCATGTACTGGCACTTTATCGACGTCGTATGGGTCTTCATCTTCTCGGTCGTTTACCTGCTTGGAAAGGTGGGCTAAGATTATGACTACGGTTGAACAGCATCAAGATGATACGGTAAAACACGGTCATCGTCATGAAGGACCGCAAAAGCATGTCATCGTATTTATTTTCTCCATTATCCTGACCGCCATCGCTTTTGCTTCGGTTATGGCTGGCGGGGTGAACGTCGCCTTCACGGTTATACTTCTCGTCGTGATGGCGGTGCTGCAGGCACTGGTTCAGTTGGGATACTGGATGCACTTGAAGGATAAAGGACATTTGATGCCGATTATCTTCATGTGCGGTGGCGCCTTTGTCGCATTTACTGCGATCGTCACAGCATTGTATTGGGTTTGGTGGTAAAATAAAAAGAGGCGGGCCGGATGCCCCCTCTTTTTTTAAATGGCATCAAGGTGTCACAATATCGACAGAAATTCCGCCCGGCGGGAGGAGGTTTTCATATGCTGGGGTTAGAATATTTTAGCTTTGCCGCCTTGTTCAGTCCGTTGTTTCTGGCGTTTATGCTGCTGGTAACGGCCGCGTATTTTGTTGTTATCGGCCCGCTCAGTGAGAAGTTCGCGGATGCCGAGCCCGTATCGATTGGCAAAAAGATCATGTTCGTCAGCGGTATGTTCTTCCTGTATCTCGCTCAGGGCGGGCCGGTGAGTCTGCTGGGCCACATTATGTTTACGTTCCACATGACATCGATGGCGTTGTCTTACCTGGTGGCTACGCCGCTTATTATGCTGGGGATTCCGACCTGGCTGTGGCGTGCTTTTGACCGGATCAACCCGTTCAAAAAGCTAGGTTTTCTGACCAAGCCGGTGGTCGCAGCTGTCGTATTTAACGGATTGTTTTCGTTCTACCATATCCCTGCGATCCACGACTATGTCATGCTGCATTTTGCGGTGCACCGGCTGTACTATATTGTTTTGTTCATCGCTGCCGCGCTTATGTGGTGGACGCTCATTAATCCGCTGCCGGAGAAACACCAGGCATCGGGCCTTGCGAAGATCGGGTTTATTTTTCTGAACATGGTGCTGCTGACGCCTGCTTGCGGCCTGATCATTTTCTCAACGCAACCGATGTATGCGACCTACAGCGATCCTAATACGTGGGCCAAAGCGATGGGATACTGCGTATCGGGCGATACGTCGGCTCTGCTGCAGACTTTTGGCGGACCAAGCTTTTTCTATGGGCTGAGCACCAAGGTCGACCAACAACTGGGCGGCATCGTCATGAAGTTCATTCAGGAATTTATATTCGCTTCGATGCTGGCGAGGGTATTCTTCCGCTGGTACAAGAGCGAAAATAAAGAGGATGACGACGATATCATTCCAACCGATCTTTCTGACGGTTCTTTGAACCGGGCATGAGTTGGTCTAAGCGTTAAGGAGGATTTTCATGGATTTGTATACGCTGTTCCCTACGATCAGCACTTCATTCATCGTCATCAGTGCGATTCTGGTGGCCATCGGATGGGCCTTGATCGTTCAAGGCAAACGGGACGCCCATAAAAAAGTGATGATCTGGGGCGCTATTGCAGCGCTGCTGTTTTTCATTATTTACGTGTCCAGAACGGCCTTTGTCGGCAACACCTCATGGGGCGGCTCGGACGAAATGAAGATCTACTATCAGATCTTCCTGATCTTCCATATCGTTCTGGCGACGGTTGCCGCGGTATTCGGGATTACAACGCTGGTTCTGGCATTTCGGGAAAAGTTTGCGAAGCACCGGAAATGGGGCCGGGTTACGGCAAGTATTTGGTTTGTCACAGCCATCACCGGTGTTGTGGTTTACGTGCTGCTGTACGTCCTGTATCCTGGCGGGCATACGAAGCCGGTATGGGATGTTATTTTGGGAGCATAACCCGAGTGGATCGGGTAATAAGAAAGTCCGGCGGATTAATCCGCTGGGCTTTTTTTATGAAAAGCCGCTGATTCTGCTGGAAAGCCAAGGTTTTTCGTGTTTGTTTAATAGGGTGAAATAACGCCAAGTTTTCTTTGCCGGATGCCAGTTCCGAAGTTCTGTATTGCATTGTTTAGGATACTGGCGTCAGGTACTGTTAAAATGGTTAAAAAGTTTTAGAAAGACGAGATATATAGATTGAACCAGAGTTATGCATTGAACTTCTTGTTATAACGGTCCCATACGGCCCTATAACAATTATTTCTTTAGTTTCATTCAATCTAGCGGAAACTTTTGTGCTTCTTCAAACGTTATTCATATATAAGGTTCAATGAACGAAGCTAAGAGAAGGTATGGGGATGACATGAGGCGAAGAAGGAATTTTATACATAGTAAAAAAATGGTGTGGGTCTTCATCATGCTGCTCTTTTGCGGCTTCATTGTCATGTTTACCACTTCGCTCATCCCGAAATACATACCGGCTGTGACCGACGGTGACCATACAGCCCAGGCCGGCGGAACAGACAGGGATCCGGCAGGGGGTCAAGGGACCGGCAGTCCCGGCGGAGGAACCACCGGCCAGCAGCAGGAAGCTGGCTTCAAACCAAGCCGCGTTCAATGCGGCGTGATGAAGCTGAGACATGGCGCTCGAAAGCCGCAGGATGATCAAATCCCGCTGTACTGCATCGAAGGGAAATATCATGTCGGAGACACACCCATGATGCAGCCGGCAAGCCCGCTGCAGGTGAAGATCGACACCGTCATCCCGGAGAAGATTCTGTCGGATCTGGGAGCGTTCTGGTTAAGCGATTCTTCCGGAACATGGGGGCATCTGCTCCTCGCCCCGAAACACTGGGAAGTCGTCCGGGCCGATACCGGAGCCAACGGATCGGTGGGCCTTGAGCTTGCTGACCCGCAGCACCCGGACCGCAGGGCCGTGTACTTGGACGGCGGCCCCTGTCAGGGCTGCAACATTGCGTTAATCGGTTCCTATTTCACGGCATTAAAGAATTGGGCCGAAGAAAAGGGCTTTCCCGGGAAGACGATGAAGTTCCTGCATCATGCTTACGTTCGGAACCATGTCGTTACGTATGTTTTACCACCGGGCAGCACGGCTTATAAGACGGTCGGCGCTGCGTTTGAGCGCCATGAACCCCAGGATGCGATGTTTACCCGTTACGAAATCAGCGTTCCGCCGGAGGATTTGGATATGGCGAACGTCATGCTGGATTTCTTTGCACGCTTTCCGAGTTCCGTTGCCGCCGATCTTTCGGTTCAGCCATACTTGGGAATTCCAATCGTTTCCTAACTCAATATGCACGGCTTCAAGCGGCACCCGACAATGGGTGCTGTTTTTTTGTTAATATTTTCATTTCGCCGTTGCATCTCCGGTAAGCACACTGTATACTGTGTATAAACATATACACAGTATACACACTGAGTGGTGAATAAGCACAGTGAACCTGTGCTGTATATACACCCTTATGGATTACGGAAAAAGCGAGGGCGATTGTTGTTGAACACCATAAAAGACGCTTGGATGATGGTACGAAAGGATCTGCGCAGCGAGAAAAGGTACCTCCTGTGGTCGATCATATTTGCTGCCTACATGGGAGGAACTACAGGGGTCATGATGCTGGGGCGCGAAGAGGCACGATCTCTTGGTCCGGTAGCTGATTTCATCCTGCTGATGTTAGTTCCGATGCTGGGGTTTTACTTTTCCCGAAGATCCTTCAAGTATTTAACGGAAGATTCCTATACGCGAATGCTGGCGTTCTTCCGGGTGCTACCGATCTCTAACGGCGTGGTCCTGGTATACCGGGTGATGCAATCGGTGTTAGCCTTTGCCGCGAACGGCATCATTTTCTTCGTGATTATGTATATCGTGCAGGGGACCTTGCTGGATCATATGCGGTTTGACCATTACCTGGCTTTTGCGCTGACATGGATCGGTTACGGGCTTATGATGACTGGACCCTATATCTATTTTGAGTTTTCCAATCATGGCAAAGCTTATCTGCTATCGACCCTCATTTTCCTCGTTGGCTCCGTAGTGGCAGCGGCAGTCGTTTATGCGGCGGGAGGGAACCTGCTGGTGTACACGGTGGAGGTATCCAAACAATGGAGCCTGCTATCGCCGGCGATGTGGGGGATGCTGCTGGCCGGAGTCATCAGCCTCGTGCTGTGCTCAATCGGAACGCTCCGCAAGCTGGAATCTAGAGATCTGGTGTAAGCTTTGAAACCAATAAGAGGATTGACGAGTATAGCAAGGTGAGGTGCGAAAGGTGTGGATACCTATACAAGTGAATGAGAACAGCGCTGAACCGCTCTATCATCAAATCGAATCCCAATTAAGATCGCTGATCATCAGCGGACAGATCGAGGAGGGAACCCTTTTGCCGTCAATTAGAGAGTTTGCCAACGGGCTGAACTGCAGCGTAATTACGGTTCGAAGAGTGTATCAGGATCTGGAGAGCGAAGGACTTCTGCGCACGAAGCAGGGAACCGGCACATTTGTCGCCAAGGTTGGTACTTCACAGCGTGAAGTATTCCGGCGGGAGGCGGTAGAAGAGGCGCTCAGCCATGCGGTGGATGTCGGGATGTCCGTCAAATGCGAGGAAGATGAGCTGAGGGAGCTGTTTTTATCGATACTGAAAAGAAAGTACCATCCGGAGAAGGGAGAAGGTGAGTTATAAATGGAACAGCCCATCATTCGAATGGAAGGCGTGACCAAGCAGAGACGGCATAAAACGATCGGACCGATCGACCTGACCCTGCCGAAAGGCTATGTGTACGGGCTGATTGGCGAGAACGGCTCCGGCAAGAGCACACTGATCCACATGCTGCTGCAGACCGTGTTTCCGGATTCGGGGCGCATTTCCTGGTTCGGCCACGCTTACAGTAAAGGCATTCCTATGGAAGTGCGCAGATCGATCGGGTATGTGGCGGAAAAATCCAACCTGGAGGAGGATAACCTAACCGCCGAGGAAGCCGCTGCTTTTCGGGCGTACTGGTATCCGGAATGGGATCAGCCTTATTTTGAAAAGCTGTGCGATCTGTTCCAGGTACCGAAAGCGACGAGGCTGCGCAAAATGTCCAAGGGGGAGCGCCGCAAATACGAAATCGCCGCGGCCCTTGCGCCGCATCCGAAACTGCTGCTGCTGGATGAACCATCTTCGGGTCTGGACCCTTTTGCCTGGAAAATGATGATCGAGGTGCTAAGGGAATGCCTGCAGACCGAAGATACGACGATTGTACTGTCCACGCACATCATTGATGAGGTGAAAAGGCTGGCGGACTACGTCATGCTGATTCACCACGGCAAGTGGATGGGGATGGCGGAGAAGGACAGTCTGCTGGATAACTGGAAGGAAGTGTGGGCAGGGTGCCCCGAGGCCGATCTGGAAGAACTGCCGAACATGGTGCAGACGCAGCAGGAATCCCATGGCGTTACGCGTGTGGTGACGACGTCCTGCCGTGAGCTGGAACAGATCCTGTACGATTCAGGTATCAACGTGCTGAAGACACGGGCTTTGGAGCTGGACGAGATTTTAACGTTGTGGGTGCAAGGATATAAGCCTGCCGGCGTGCAGGAGGGGGAGGAGCAGACACATGGAACCATTAAAACTAGTTAACGTGGTCAAACAATACGGAGACAAAACCGCAGTCAACCTAATCTCGCTGGAGGTCGGGAGAGGAGAAATTTACGGGCTGCTTGGGGCGAACGGTGCCGGCAAAACGACGACGATGCGTATGGTGCTTGGCCTGATTTATCCGGACGGGGGAGAGATTCTGTATAACGGCAAGCCCTATCATGCGGGGCTTCAGCAAATCATGGGATACCTGCCGGAAGAAAGGGGACTGTATCCGAAAATCAAGGTCAGCGAGCAGATCGTCTATCTGGCCCGTCTTCGGGGCATGTCGCAGCAAGACGCGGATAAGAGCCTGCGCTACTGGCTGGAACGCTTTGACGTTCCGGAGTATTACGATAAGCGGATCGAGGAGCTGTCCAAGGGCAATCAGCAGAAAATGGGCTTTATCGCCGCCATCGTGCACAAGCCGCAAATCGTCATTTTGGATGAGGCGTTCAGCGGACTGGACCCGGTCAACGTTGAACTGCTGAAGGCAACTGTTAAGGAACTGCGGGACGAGGGAACCAGCATTCTATTTTCCACGCACCGGATGGAGCATGTCGAAGAGCTGTGCCAGCGCATTACGATTTTGCACAAATCCAATACGGTCGTTCAGGGAAATATCCGGGATATCAAGAGCCGTTATCCGCGTGAGGAAGTGCTGCTTCATACGATAGGCGATGTCAGCGGCCTGGATGCGATCCCGGGAGTGACGGCAGTGGAACGCATCGATCGGGGATACCACATCCGGATCGCTGCGCCGGAAACGGCACAGGCCATTCTGCAGAAAGCGATGCAGGAAACCACGGTGGAGCGCTTTGAAATCAAGGAGCCGACGCTGAACCAAATCTTTATTCAAGAGGTGGGTGATTCGCATGAATAAGCTTGGGACGATTATCGGCTTTACGTTTAAAAATAAAGCCAGAACGAAATCTTTTCTGATTACTACTCTGATTCTTGCACTGCTCATTACGATCGGCATGAACGTGCCGTATATCATTAAGCTGATCAAGGGTGACGACGCATCCAAGGCCGAGCAGATCGGAATTCTCTACGGTTCGCAGCCGGTCATTGCCGCGGAACTGGAGAAGTATGCCGCGCAGTCCGGCAATAAGGACTATACGTTCGTCAAATACGAAGGGACCGCTCCGGATCAGGCGAAAAAGGACCTGGAGGACGGGAAGATCGAGGGGTACCTCTCTTTTGACGGCGGGGAAGGGGCATTTCCTGCTGTCACCTTCACCGGCGGTGAAGACGGCATGGGGCAGGGAATCAGCAGCTTTCTGATGCCCGCGCTGCAGACGGTCAAGACGACCGTAATCGCCAAGGATGCGCTGTCCGCGGAGCAGATCGCCGCTCTGAACGAACCGGTCAAGCTCGATACGGTGCGGATTAACGCGGAGGGTAAGACGGAGGCGGGGGGAGACACCCATCGCGAAGACATGCAGAAAGCCATGAACTATGTGGTCGTTTATGTGCTGCTGATTCTGTTCTTTACCTCCAATATGATGACAGGCAATATGATCGCAGCCGAAGTAACGTCGGAGAAAAGCTCGCGGATCATGGAAATCCTTATCACCAGCGTTTCGCCGCTGGCCCAGATGTTCGGGAAAGTGATCGGTATTTTCCTGGTCGGGATCGTGCAAATTGCAGTGTTTGGCGTCGTGGTCGGGGCGAACCTGATGCTGCCGCATAACCAGGACATTCTGCAAGGATACAGCCTGAGCATCTCGGATATTAACCTGCCGGTGCTGCTCTACGGACTGGTGTTCTATATACTGGGTTACTTCCTGTATGCGGTGCTGTACGCGGCCATCGGATCGATTGTCAGCCGTACCGAGGATCTCGGCCAAGCCGTAATGCCGATTACGATGCTGGGTCTGGCCTCGTTCTACATCGGACTGTTCAGCATTACTGCATCGGGCAGCATGCTGATCAAGGTGACGAGCTTCATTCCGTTCACCGCTCCTACCGCGATGCTCGTCCGGATCGGGATGGGAACGGTGCCGACCTGGCAGATCCTCATATCGCTCGTTTTGCTGCTGGTGTCCATTCTGTTTTTTGGATGGCTGTCCGCGAAAATCTACCGCACCGGCGTCCTGATGTACGGCAAGCGCCCATCCATCAAAGAGCTGCGCAAGGCCATGAAAGCTTACAAGATTTAGGCACGGATTCTAACTTGATAAGGAGAGAATCGGCATGAGTAAAAAGGCTTTTCCATACGTCATTGCGGCAGGCATGCTGCTGATCGTCGGTCCGCTGACCCTGAAGCATACGGGTGTGGCATTAAACGACTTTGCGGACGGCCTGCTGACTGGGGCGGGAATGGGCTGTACGCTGCTGGCGCTGATCAAGATGCCGCGGAAGACGGCAGAGCAGTAACAGCCCAGTCTATAAACTACAATAAGGGGAATTTCTGAATGAAAAGTTGGAAACGAACGCTCTTATCTCTTATGATTTCTGCAGGAATGCTCGCTACGGCGGCTCCGGCCATGGCTGCTCCGCTTGCGCCGGAACTCAAGGTCAATAACAAGACCATCGATTTTGCCACGAGTGCGCCTATTGTCGATCAGGGCACTACGCTGGTTCCGCTGCGTACGACGCTCGAAGCGCTAAACGTAAAGCTGACCGATGTAGAGAACGGAACCATTCATGCCGCTCAGGGTGATCAGAAGATCACTGTGAGCAGCAAGACGAAACAGGTTGACGGCGTGACTTACGTGCCGGTCCGGACCATTGGTGAAGCCGCCGGTTACACGGTCTATTGGGATCCGGCAACCCGCACGGTATTCCTGCTCTCGAAAGCAACGAAGGAAGCCGGCCGCGGCTTCATGTGGGAAGTGCAAAATAACGGGAACACGGTGTACCTGGTAGGGTCCATGCATATTGCGGACGACAGCTTCTACCCGCTTCGCCCGGAATTCGAGCAGGCCTTTGCCGAAGCCGATTATTTGGGCGTTGAGATTGACCTCAGCAAGGCAGCCGACGAAGAGCAGCAGAACATGATCATGAAGCTGGGCATGTACCAGGACGGCACGACGCTAAAGGACCATGTGTCCAAGGATACCTATGCAAAAGTGGGGGACATTCTGGAGCAAAACGGAATGAAACGGGATGCACTGGATGCCTTCAAACCATGGGTCGTGGAGACAACCATCAGCAGCCTGAAATCGGTCATGGCCGGATACGAGGCAACGGAAGGCATTGACCTGTACTTCATTCAAAAGGCGCTGGAGCGCAAAATTCCGATCGTGGAACTGGAATCCTACGAGTCCCAGCTGAGCATGTTCGATCAGTTCTCCAAAGAGCTGCAGGAGAAGAACCTCAATGCAGCACTGGACAATTTCGACGTCCTGGACGACGGCGTTGACCAAATGGCGGACATGTGGAAAAAAGGGGACGAAAAGGCGCTGCTGGAGCTGACGAACAGCATGGCAGGAGACGCGGAGTATAACAAAGCGATGCTGATCGATCGCAACATCGGCATGGCCGATAAAATCGACGGATACCTGAAAAGCGACAAGAAAGCGGAGTACTTCATCGTCGTCGGCGCAGCCCACTATCTGGGTGAACATGGCGTGATTAAACTGCTGGAGGATAAAGGTTATACGGTTGTACGTAAATAATCATCCTGTAATGCGTGTTTCATGCGGCGGCATTGCCGGTTAGCCGGTTAGTCTGGAAAAGAAAAAACTTAAGCCGGGGACTCCTGCGTCCCTACAGGCTTAAGTTTTTTTATATACCTAATGGACCTATTCATCTGTGTTATCCCTTAAAGGCAGTGTCAGATGAAAGGTAAACAATCGATTCCTATGCTGGAGCGTCAAAGTTCCTCCGTGCAGCTCCACAATGTTCCGGGCAATGGAAAGGCCAAGACCGGCGCATCCCGTAATCTCATAAAGTTTTAATTTGACATGATTTTTCTGCTGATTTTTCGGGTATTTTTGTTCTTCGCGGTAAGGTAAAATTCAAACCATCTATGCAGATCTCCTACAGAGGTGAACCCATGAAATATGATAACCCGGTCATCAAAGGGTTTTATCCCGATCCCAGCGTTTGCAAGGTGAACGATACTTATTATCTCGTTTGCAGTTCGATGCAGTATTTTCCCGGCGTCCCTCTTTTTGAAAGCAAGGATTTGATCAACTGGACCCAGATCGGCCATTGTCTGACGCGCAAGAGCCAAATTCAGCTGGACAAGGTCAACAGCTCGGGCGGTGTATTTGCTCCTACCCTGCGGTATAACGGCGGACGGTTCTACATGACCACGACCAACGATACGACGCGCCAAAACTTCTATGTATGGACGGACGACATCTACGGAGAATGGTCGGACCCGATCGGTGTGGATCAGGGCGGGATCGATCCGGATTTGTATTTTGAAGACGGCAAAGTTTATTTTATGAGCAACGGTGTGGACGATGATGGTATCGGCGGCATCGTGCAGTGTGTAATCGACATCGAAACCGGACGGAAGCTGACTCCAAGCCGCTCCATCTGGCAGGGGACGGGAGGACGCTATCTCGAAGCCCCGCATTTATACAAAATCGACGGACGCTATTATTTAGTAGCCGCAGAAGGGGGCACCGAGTTTGGCCATATGGTGACCTACGCGCGGGGGGATTCTCCTTCCGGACCGTTTGAACCGTATTCCCATAACCCTGTGTTAACCAACCGGAATATGGGCGGCTATGAAGTGCAGGCGGTAGGCCACGGCGATCTCGTTCAAGACGAGAAAGGAAACTGGTGGCTGCTTCACCTCGGATTCCGGCAGATGGGACAGTGGATTCCTTATCATCATCTGGGGCGCGAGGTATTTTTGACACCAGTTACGTTCGGGGAGGACGGCTGGTTCACGGCAGGACATCATGGCACGACATTGTCGTCCTTTGAAACCGACCGCATTCCGGATGAAGTCGTGCAGCAGGAGAAGAAGCGCTATACTTTTGGAAATATGGAATGGGGCAAAGACTGGTGTTATCTGCGCCATCCGGATCTTGGAAACTATTCGTATGAGCATGGCGTGCTGGAGCTGAGAGGCACCGAGATAACGCTCGATCAAGCGGATTCTCCCACTTTCATCGGAATTCGCCAAAAGGATTTTGAAGCGGTGATTTCCTGCGACGTAAGCCTCACTCAAGGCGAAGCCGGCATTACGCTCTATATGGACGAGAACCATCATTACGATTTGGCGATACGTCAAGGCGGAAGCAGATATGAAGTCATTGAGCGCCTGAATGTTGGGGATATCAAGTCCATCGAGAAGGCTGTCGATTTGAAAAATAGCAGCCGCGCCTCCCTGGTGATCCAGGCCAGCCCTACGCACTACCGGTTCCTTCTGCGAGCGGACGGCCAGGAAATACAGCTTGGCACCGCACAGACGAAATACCTTTCATCTGAAGTAGCGGGAGGATTTACGGGTGTCATCATCGGTTTGTACGCATGCGGCAAAGACGCTGCTGCCCAATTTTCGAATTTCACATGCGAATATCTATAATTTTTCAATCGATAGGGAGGGCCGTAAGGTTCTCTATCTATTAAAAAACCGACGTGAAAACGTCGGTTTTTTGCTTTTTAAATGCGTCGTCACAGCCCTCTTGGGGCAACGGAAACGCCAGAATGCATCGACGTCGAACGGCGCGGAATGAGGCGGGTCGGCAGCTTGATCTGCCTGTACTCGGGTTCGTCGTTTTCGATCTGCTCGATAATGAGCTTTCCGGCCTCCCGGCCCAACTCCCGTTCCTGCTGCACCACGGCTGTCGGGGGAACGATGCTGAAATCGGGGTATACGACGTCATCAAAGAAGACCACGGAGAGATCCTCAGGTACCCGCAGTCCCATAGCCAAGGCAGCTTGGATGACATGCGGACTGAAATTCGAAGAAAGGGCCGCGGTCATATGCGGGTTGGCCTGCAAAAACTGCTGGATCATCTCGATGACCTCTTCGTCGCTATTGTCCATCCCCAAACGGGTCATCTGCAGGCTGCGGTCGATGAGAATGTGGCGGTCTTCCAGTGCCTGCTCGTATCCGGCGAGCCGATCCTCAATACTCGAGGTTCCTTCCGATTTGGTGGAGATAAATCCGATATGCCGATGCCCCAGATCGTACAAATGCTGAACGGCCTGTTGGCCTGCTTCGTAGTTGTTGGAGCTGACCGAGTTGGTCTCCACTCCTTTCAACAGCCGGTCCAACAGCACCAGCGGAAATCGGTTCAGTGTCAGCGACAGAATTTCGTTATTGTAATTTTCGCCTTCTACGGGATAGATGATCAGTCCGGCGACGCCGGCCTGCTTCATCTCGCGTATTTTCTGGATTTCACA
Source organism: Paenibacillus sp. SSG-1 (assembly GCF_002224835.1). Classification (NCBI taxonomy): domain Bacteria; kingdom Bacillati; phylum Bacillota; class Bacilli; order Caryophanales; family Paenibacillaceae; genus Paenibacillus; species Paenibacillus sp. SSG-1. Next base: position 5,662,029 of record NZ_MBRK01000001.1, on the reverse strand, counting down.
CTCCTGGGAGTCATTCGTTTTGGAAAAGAGCAGATGATAGCCTTTCTCCGCTAAAGAATCCTCAATACCGCTGAGCAAATTGGCGGTAAAACGGTTGTCCAAGCGGGGCAGCAAAAAGCCGACGGTCTTGCTTGCCGGCAGTGCCGCTTCGGTCGACAGCGGGGAAAACAGAGCTTCCGTTCTTTGTTCCGACACGAAGGTTCCTTTTCCCTGCATGCGGTATACGATGCCTCTGTCCACGAGGTCGGACAGCGCATTCTTGACCGTAATCCGGCTTACTCCGAATTGATCCGAGAGCTCATTCTCCGAGGGGATCCGGTTCATCGGCTTCCAGTTCCCGCTGCGGATCTGCTCCAGGATATAATTTTCGATTTTTTTATACATGGGAGTAAACTTTTTCGTCATGTTTGGCGCTCCATTCGAGAATAGGTCTGTTTAAAATATATTACAATTATCCAACCCGAACAAGTATAAAATACAAGTTATTATATCGAATGGTATGTTTTTATAGTTCCTTTCCCTAAATAACCTAGTGAAAAATACGAGTTATTTCAATGGTTATTCGTGTTACTATTCTTATCAATAACCAAGTTGTAATAAAAAAATAAACATTTACATTAAAAAATAAGATGTTTATATTGTTATCATAAGTTGAGTCGAACATCGTGAAGGCATCGTGGAAAAGAAGGCTGGAAGCGATGCGGGGCAAGGGTGGTACTTGTCATATTTTAACAAGGGGGTGGTATCCAAATCCGCCATATTGAAAGGGATTGCAATCCGTAGGGTCCTTCAGAAATAAAAATCCATATTAACCGATTAAGCGAAAAGGTGGTTATCCCATGAAAAGAAAAGCAACCTTGATGGTAACGATGCTGTCCGTTCTTTGCTTGTTTGTAAGCGCTTGCTCAGGCGGACAGAAGCAGGAGGGCGGCAGCAGCGCGGAAGGCAGCAAGCATTTGACCATGTGGACCTGGAAGGTCGCTTACACGCCGGGAATCGAAGCGGCAGCCAAGCTGTACGAGGAGAAGACCGGAGTGAAAGTGGATGTCGAGACCTTTACGCCTGACGATACTTACAGACAAAAGTTTCAGGCGGCGGCCAACTCGAAAAATCTCCCCGACGTCGTCAACTGGTGGGCGACAGCGGGCGACTCCATCGAAGGCTCCGTGCTTGAGCTGTCGGGCGAAGTCGGCGACGACGTGCTGAGCAAGTATTATGGTACAGCCATGGATCCGATCAAGGTGACCCAGAGCCAAGTCGATTCCTGGCAGAAGGACAAAAACGCCACGACGGTGCAAAAGTCGCTGAAGGCGGGGCAGTTCTACGGGCTGCCGCTCGATATCGGCGGATTCTTTACCTTTTACGGCAACAAGCAGCTGATCGAGAAGGCGGGGCTTACCGCCGAAGCTCCGAAAACGTGGGAAGAGTTCGTCACGATGATGGAAACGATCAAGAGCAAGACGGGAACACCGGGACTTGTCTTTGGCGCCAAAACGTCCGACCTGTGGGAGAACTGGGCCGGATCCGCGCTGGCGATCATGTATGGCGGGCCTCAATCGTATATTGACCTGCTGGAACGAAAAGCGAAAATGAGCGACCCGGAACATCTGCCGGTTGTTCAGGCGGTAAAGACGCTCGCTGACAAAGACTTGCTGATGCCGGGGATTTTGTCAACGGATATCGACGGCGCGGACCAGGCGTTCGCCGCGGGCAAAGCCGCATTTGACCTTGGCGGTTCGTTCACGATGTCCACGCTGCTCGCGATGGGCATGAAACCGGAGGATATCGTCACGTTCCCTGTGCCGCCGATTGACGGCTCGAAGATCACTTCCTGGACGACAGATCCGTTCACGCTGACGATGCTGTCCGTGAATAAAGATTCGAAGAACAAGGATGCCGCGCTTGATTTTATCAAGTATATGACCACGGATCCGGATGCGGCCGTTGCGTTCGCGAATGCGGCCTATACGGTTCCGGCCCTGAATTTGGGCGACCGTGCCAAAGATCTTGATCCGAACCTGAAGGCGATCGTTGACTCGTTCGCCACCGAGCCCGGACCGTATTCGGAAGCGCAGCCGGCGATCAGCGCTTACCGGGGCAAGAACAAGGAGTGGGAAGTGTATGCCCAGTCCATCCAATCCATGATCGAAAAGAAAATGACGGCCGAACAGGCTGCGAAAAAATTCGACGATACGATGAAGAGCCTGCAGGCCAGCGGCAACTGATAACCGGCTCTGGCTGTATGATGCAAACGGCGGCAGGGACATGCGCCTTTCCGCCGCTTGCTTAATCCAAATCCAAAGGTGATGGAAGATGATAACAACTAGAAATAAATGGGTACCGTATCTGTTTTTGCTGCCGGGTGTTCTCCTGTTTCTCGCCGTTGGCGTCTATTCGGTCGGCTTCTCGATTCTGCTCAGTTTTTACAACTGGTCGGGGATCGACTTTTCGACGGCCCGCTTCGAAGGCCTTGCTAACTTCAGGCAGTTTCTGCTCGGGGATGACCCCATCGTCACTCAGAACTTTTACAACTCACTGCTGCATAACGTCCTGATCGGTGCAGCCCAGGTCGTTATCGTCATCCCCATCGCGATCGTGCTGGCGTTCGTCCTGCAGAATACGAAGATGGCGTCGCTGTACCGCACGGTGTACTTCCTGCCGATGATCGCATCGGGCGTGGCGATTTTTTATGTATGGAAAGGACTGTTTGAGCCTACCGGCGCTTTTAACTCCCTGTTTCATGCGATCGGACTCGACTTTCTGACCGTACCCGGGGGAATGCTGGGGAGCTCGTCCACGTCGCTGATCGGCATCATTATTACTTCGATATGGGGCGGCCTTCCGGGCACGCTGATTCTGTATTATGCCGGATTAACCTCGATCGATCCCACCTTGTATGAGGCCGCGAACGTTGACGGAGCCAGCAAGCTGACGATGATCACGAAAATCACATGGCCGCTTCTGAAGCCGATTACGCTGATCGCGGTCATCCAGATGGTCAACGGCGCGTTCCAGGCGTTCGAGAACGTGTTCATCATGACCGGCGGCGGACCCTCGGGCAGCTCGGAGGTCATCGGGACGCTCGTGTACCGGACGGCGTTCCTGAATAACGATTACGGGCTGGCCAGCGCGATCGGATGGATATCTTTCCTGATTACCGGAGCCATTGCCATGTTCAGTATCCGGTCGTTCAAAGTCGACATTTAGAGGAGGACCCGAGATGGTCAAGACTATCAAACACATCATTCTGGTTTTATACGGGCTGACCTGCGTGTATCCTTTCTTGTGGATGATCGGCACCTCTTTGAAAACATCCCAGGATGCGCTGGCCAATCCGCAGTCACCCCTCCCCAAAGGGGCGCCTGAGTGGTCCACGTTTGCAGAAGTGTGGAACAAGCTGAACTTTTACCGCTTTTTCGTCAACAGTGTGGTCGTCAGCATCATCGTCATTATTGGAGTCGTTCTGATTTATACGATGATGGCGTATTCGTTCGCCAAGTTCAGATTTAGAGGCAAAAAATTCGTGTATTACACGTTCATCGCGCTGCTGCTCGTTCCTGGCGTGACGACGCTCATTCCGCTGTATATCAACATGACGAATCTCGGCCTGCAGAACACGTACGTCGGGATGATCCTGCCGATGATTAACGGGGCCGCGCCGTTTGCCATTTTCCTGTTTACGAGCTATTTCCGGACCATATCGCATGAGCTGTACGAGTGCGCCGTTCTGGACGGCTGCGGCAACTTCAAGATTTACTGGCGTGTCTATCTGCCGCTGGCCCTGCCGGCGATCGGAACGATCGCCATTCTGAACTTTATCGGAAGCTGGAACAACATTCTGTGGCCGATGATTATCGTCGACAAGCAGGAGATGTTCACGCTGCCGATGGGGCTGATGTACCTGGATTCCTCCTCATTTAAAAAATGGAACGAGCTGATGGCCGGAGCGCTGATCACCGTCATTCCGATCCTGATCGCGTTTCCGTTTATGCAAAAGATGTACGTTAAAGGCATGACCGTCGGTTCGGTCAAAATGTAAAACGCATCATTCATGCCGTACCATCGATAGCGCACTAGAAAACATACAAGAATGGGATGAAAGAGATGACCATAAAAACAGCGCATATTATTGCGCATTCGCATTGGGATAGAGAGTGGTATTTGCCATACGAAAAACACCGGCTGAAGCTGGTCCGCCTGATGGAGGATTTGATCGAGGCCTTCGAGCGGGACCCGGAGTTTGCCAGCTTTCATTTGGACGGCCAATATATCGTCCTGGAGGATTATTTGCAGATGATGCCGCACCGGGCGGAACAAGTGCGTTCACTGGTCGAACAGGGGAAGCTGATCGTCGGCCCCTGGTACATTCTGCAGGACGAATTTCTGGTCAGCAGCGAAGCGAATGCGCGCAACCTGCTGATCGGGATCCTCGCTTCGAAAAAGATGGGGGGATACGCGAAAATCGGTTATTTTCCCGACTCCTTCGGCAATATGGGGCAGGCACCCCAGCTTATTCGCCAGGCGGGCATCGATGTCGCCGTATACGGGCGCGGCGTCAAGCCGGTGGGCTTCAACAACGAGATCCAGTCCGGTAACGAACATACGTCAAAATACTCCGAGATGTACTGGGAATCTCCCGACGGCTCCCGGGTGTTGGCGATCCTGTTCGCCAACTGGTACAACAACGGGATGGAGATTCCGACGGACCCTGAAGCCGCGAAGACATATTGGGCAGAAAAGCTGGCGGCCGCCGAAGCGTTCGCCTCGGGACCGGAGCTGCTCTTCATGAACGGCTGCGACCACCAGCCGCTGCAGAAGGATCTGTCCAGGGCGCTGCGCACCGCCGGCGAGATGCTGCCGGACGTGGAGTTCCGCCATTCCAGCTTCCCCGAGTATATAGAAGCGCTTCGTCAGGCGAACCCGGATGCCCTCGATGTTGTGCGCGGCGAGCTTCGAAGCCAGTGGACGGACGGGTGGATCACGCTCGTCAATACCGCGTCGGCCCGGGTGTACATCAAACAGCAAAACGTGCGGAGCCAGACCTTGCTGGAGAAGGTGGCCGAGCCGCTCGCCGTCATGGCCCATTTGACCGGCGCGGCCTATCCGCGGCACGAACTGCTGTATGCGTGGAAGACTCTGCTGCAAAACCATCCGCATGACAGCATTTGCGGCTGCAGCGTTGACGAGGTGCACCGCGAGATGATGACGCGCTTCGCCAAGTCGCAGCAGGTTGCGGAGTCGATCGCTGCGGACAGCGCCGCGGCGGTAGCTGCTGCCGTGGACACCTCCGGCTTTGACCCGGAATCGGCGCGGCCTTTCGTCGTCTTTAACACGTCGGGCCACCCCCGTTCCGGCGCGGTTCGCATGACGGTGGACATAGAGCGCCGCTACTTCGATCATCAGGCTCCGCACGAGAAATACGAAGCGTTCAAAGAAGAGTACCGGGTTTTTGATCCGGAGGAATGGATCGTAACGGACGAAGGAGGCAAGCCCGTTGAGGCTAACATCGAGCCGATCGGCCCGGTATTCGGCTATGACCTCCCGGATAACCGGTTCCGTCAGCCTTATTGGGCTTTTCAGGTGGATGTGGAGCTCTACGTCAAGGACGTCCCGGGAATCGGTTATCGGACCTACGCCCTTGTCCGCAAGGAGTCCCTGGTCGAATCCGAATCCGTTTCGCCTGCAGGCGGCGTGAATGCAGGTGGTAACGCGATGGAGAACTGTTATCTTCGGGTGGAGATCTCGGAAGACGGCTCCTTTACACTGTTGGATAAAGTGAATGGCCGGAAGTATGAAGGGCTTGGCATTTACGAGGACACGGGTGACATCGGGAACGAATACATGTACCGGCAGCCGGATGGAGAAGCGCCGCTGACGACGGAGGGCCTTTCGGCGGATATCCGGCTGGTGAAGCATACGCCGCTGGCCGCCATATACCGGATCGAGCGCGTCTGGAACCTGCCGCTTGGAGCGGATGCGCTGCTGGACGAAGAGATTCGCTCCATGGTCCCTTTCCGGTACCGCAAATCCCGCCGCGTTAGCGAGACGGCCGGGGTGAAGATCGTCACGGAGCTCACCCTGGGCAAGGACAACCGCTCTGTCGGCATCCGGAGCATGATCGACAACACGGTGAAGGACCACCGCATCCGCATGCTGTTCAAGACCGGACTGGCAACGGGCCATGTGATGGCGGACTCCATTTATGAAGTGGCTCGGCGCCCGATTCAGCCTGAAGCCGCGTGGAGCAATCCGAGCAACGCCCAGCATCAGAACGCGTTCATCAGCTTGAGCGACGGCATCGCGGGACTTACCGTCGCGAATCAGGGACTGAACGAATACGAGGTGCTTCCGGCGCATAACACGATGGCGGTCACGCTCGTGCGCGGCGTCAGAGAGCTTGGGGATTGGGGCGTATTCGCGACACCTGAAGCGCAGTGCCTGGGAACGCATGTCCTGGAAATGGAGCTGATTTCCCATGATGCCGATGTGGTTGAATCGTGCGCATTTATCGAGGCTTATCAATTCCCGGTTGCATGGACGGTTCGGCAGACGGGCGTGCACGGCGGCAAGCTGCCGGCAAATCATGCGTTCCTCGAATGGGAAGGCGATCGCCTTGCCTTCAGCGCTCTTAAGCTTGGCGAGGAGAATGAGGATCTGATGTTCCGGGTATTTAACGTTTCAACGGCTGAGCCGTCTACATTGTCGGTCACGCCTTCGTTCCAGGTGAACGGCGTCTATGAGAGCACCATCATTGAACAGCGCGGGGAAGAGATGGGGAAAAGCGAGCAAAGCCGGTATACGGTAGAACTGGGGCCGGCAAAAATTCAGACAGTCGGCATTCGTCCGGCTCTGCGTTAATATAGTCCATTTTGGGGAGGGGAAAGCGGTATGGCCAAAATAACGGCAGTACGCTGCATTCGAACGAGACATGATGGAAGCTGGGTCATCGTTAAAGTCATGACGGACCAGGACGGATTGTACGGCATCGGCTCGGCCAGTGATATTTACCAGCCGGGAGCCGTGGTCAGTGTCATTGAGGAACTGCTGGCACCGGTGCTTATCGGACGGGATGCCGGCCAGATCGAGGACCTGTGGCAGACAATGTATACGAGCGGTTACTGGCGCAACGGCTCCACGCTCCATACCGCCATGGGCGGTATCGACATGGCGCTGTGGGACATCAAGGGGAAGGAAGCGGGGATGCCCGTGTACCAGCTTCTGGGCGGCGCGGTCCGTTCGGCCGTTCCTTGTTATGCCCATGCCAACGGTGCCACCTACGAGCAGCTGGAGGAAGAGGTGCATGCCTTCCAGGAGCAGGGCTTCGGCGTGATCCGCTGCCAGCTTGGGGGCTACGGCGGAGGCGGATTCGTCACTCCGCAGGGAGTATCGAAATTCCCTCCTGCCAGCGTGTTCGATGAAGCGAGCTACATCACGGCGATCCCGGACATGTTCGAGAAGCTGCGTGTACGGTTCGGCATGAACCTGGGCTTTACGCATGACGTTCACGAGCATCTGACGCCTTCCGGCGCCGTCAGCTTATCGAGAGCGCTGGATCCGTACCGCCTGTTCTTCGTAGAGGATCTGCTGCAATCGGAGCATACGGGATGGTACCGGCGGGTCAAAGAAACGAGCACCACGCCGCAGGCCGTCGGCGAATTGTTTGTTCACCCGCAGGAGTGGCTCCCGCTGGTGCAGGAGCGCTTGATCGACTTTGTCCGGATGCGCGTCTCCAAGGCCGGCGGCATTACCCCATGCCGCAAAATTGCCGCCGTCTGCGAAGCTTTCGGCGTTCGCACCGCGTGGCAGGAAGGCGGGGAGAACGACCCGGTCAACCAAATCGCGGCCGCGCATCTGGACATGGCGATCATGAGCTTTGGCGTACAGGAGATCAACCATTTCCGCAGCGAGGAGAAGGAGGCCTTCCCGGGCCACGCAGTTTTGGAGCACGGGCATTTGAAGCTGAACGATAAACCGGGGCTTGGCATCGATATCGACGAGCATAAGGCGGCAGCCCTGGTAAAGGATCAAGGTTCCCTGGCAGCATACCATCACCCATACAAGCTGGACCGCAAGCCGGATGGAACGCTGATTCGTCCGTAAGGTCCGGCTGGAAGGAGGAAAAGATCATGAAACAAATCGTCGTGACCGGCTCGGAAGGAAAACTGGGCCACTACGTCGTTCAAGAGCTTAACCATGCAGGATACCGGGTCATCGGAACGGATGCCCGCCCGGCAAGCGGGAGAAACCGTTATGCCCGCTATGTCCAGGGGGATTTGACCCAGCTTGGCGAGGTGTACGGTATTTTGGCCGAATCGGATGCGGTGGTTCACCTGGCTGCCGTGCCGAATCCCATCAACTTTTCGCCGGAGCGGATCTTCGCCAACAATGTCATGGCGACATACAACATCCTGGAGGCTTCTTCGAAGCTCGGCATCCAGCGCGTCGTATTCGGATCGAGCGAATCGGCCTATGGATTCTGCTGGGCGAAGCATCCCTTTCCGCCGCATACGCTCCCCGTTGACGAGGAGCATGTGCTGCTGCCGCAGGAAAGCTACGGGCTGTCCAAGCAGGTGAACGAACAGACGGGCGATATGTTCGCCCGCCGTACCGGCATGGAGATCTATGCCCTCCGCTTCTCTTTGATTCTGGCGCCGAATGAATACGATCGGGAGATCGCTGCCTTCAGCGATACCGCCAGACATCACCGCATTCTATGGAGCTATGTCGACGCGCGCGACGCCGCTTCCGCCTGCCGGCTTGCGCTGGAAGCACCCGTGCAAGGACAGGCAGAGGCATGCCGTCTGAACGTCACATCCAGCGACTTGCTGAGCGATGCAAGCGTCAGCGAGCTGGCAGCCAAATATTATCCGCAGGTGCCTTTTCCAGGCAAGGACCCAGGTAAGTTGACGGCGCTCGTGTCCAACGCCCGGGCGAAGTCGGTCCTGAACTGGGAGCCTGCTCATTCCTGGAGGAATGCCGGCCGTTAAGGCCGGTTTTCCTTAAGGTTCATAGATGAAGCAAGCCGCCTGCTGAAAGGGGGAGGTGCCGCAAGCTAAATTGGATACGGGACAAGCTCGGGTGTATTGCCGATGGTTTTTTTGCTGCAAAATTGAAAGCGAATACAATCATGATCCCGCAGCGAAGCAGCGTTGCTTTCGTGCAGCTTGATAAGCAAATCAAGCATGGGAGGAATAATCGTGAACAATCGATGGAGCTTTAGGCGCTTTATCGCGCAAATAACCGTCATCGTGATGGTCGTCTCCTTATTCTGGATGGCCCCGGCTCCACTTAGAGCCGCCGCCGATGGTGAGGATGCAGATGGCGGAAGCCAGCTTCCGCCATCCGCCCCGGTAACGGTCACCGATTCCGTATACATTACGCTCGGGGAAACGCCGGAAGGGCAAGGCATGACCGCCCGTCCGGGGGACGGTCCGGAGGAAGGCCTGCCGGTGGGCGAAATGGACGGTAAGACGTACTGGAAGACCAATCAAGCGGTAAATCCGAATGATCCGGCACAGAACATCCTCTACTTTTATTTCAATGTGGATGACGATTTTGCGGGAGATCTTAGCGATCAGGACGTTTTGGTAACGGCCGAATATTATGACCAAGGCAATGGGGACATGGTGCTTCAGTATGATTCCAAGCAGTCCGCTTTTAAGGACGCCCCGCTGTTTTCGTACGAAAATTCGGGGACCTGGAAGACGCATACCTTCAAGCTGAGCGACGCGCGCTTTGAGAACCGTACAAACGGTGCGGATTTCCGGATCGGCGTCACCGGCGCCGGAGCGAAGGCACAGAATCCCGAGCTGTATTTGGCGAAGGTGACCGTGACGAAGCAGCCCCGTGAATCGTCGGGGACCCACGAAACCAAGGTCTATGACACGGCATATCCGACGGACGATATCGTCATTGCCGACCGCAGTGTGACGGATTATGGCGCCAAAGGGGATGGGAGCACGGATGACACACGCGCCTTCCAGGAAGCGCTGGCCGATGCGGGAAGCCAAGGCGGGGGCGTCGTGTACGTGCCTTCAGGCATGTACAGGCTGACAAGCGAGCTTGTCGTCCCGACAGGAGTCACGCTCCGCGGCGATTGGGCGAATCCGGAAGCGCAGGGCGGCAAGGTTCTGGGCACCGTTCTTGCCGTCTACGCCGGTAAGGGACAGGAGACAGGCACGAGCTTCATCAAGCTGCAGCCTTCCAGCGGCGTGACGAACCTGTCCATCTGGTATCCGGAACAAAACGCATCCGATCCGTCTCCATATCCGTGGACGATCGAACAGCTACCCGGCGACAGTGCGACCGTCAAGAATGTCACGCTGGTCAATGCTTACCAGGGGATCAAGATCGGACCGGACTGGAACGAACTGCATTACGTCAAAAATCTCTATGGTACCACGCTGAAGACAGGCATTTTCCTCGATTATACGACGGATATCGGACGGCTGGAGGGGATTCATTTGTCCCCGGATCTCTGGTCCGGCTCGGGCCTCGCGGGATCGCCCGAACGCGGCGAACTGCATGATTACATGACGGGCCACGCCGAGGGCATCGTCATGGGCCGCTCCGATTGGGAATACATGTCGGACATCCATATTTCCGGATATGAGACGGGCATGCGGATGACGACAAGAACCGGCAGCCTTGAATCGGCCAATGCGCAGCTGTACAAGATCCAGGTCGAGGATTGCCATGTCGCGCTCAAGATTGAGGGCGTCAACAATTACGGCCTGCTGATTTCGGACAGCCGGTTCGAAGCTGGCGCCGGGCAGCATCCGATTGCCATTTACGCGACGCAGGGCTTCAATTCTATTGTTCAGTTTAACGGCGTTACAGTTGGCGGGCACCCCGATCAGGCGGTTCTGAACGAGGGCAGCGGCACCTTATCCTTCGAAAACAGCACGTTCGCAAACTGGGGGGACGGCAGCGAAGACTATGCGATCGTCGCCCGCGGCGGATCGCTGATACTGGGGGCTTCCAGCTTCGCCAAACCCGATCGGCATCTCCTGCTTGAAGGGAATGTCGGAACGGTAAATTCCATCAACTCGGGATATGACGGCAAGCTGTCCGTAACCAATCACAGCCAATCGACGGACCTGAATATCCGCCAAGACGACAAGTATGTCCTGGACCGCCTTCCTGAGGTGCCATCTGTGGATATCGCCGCACGTCCCAAGCCGGCGACGAGCGGATTGTTTAATGTGGTGAATGCTCCGTACTCCGCCGATCCGACCGGGAATGAGGATGCCTCCCAGGTGATCCAGCAGGCTCTAAGCGATGCCGGTGATGCTGGCGGCGGCACGGTGTATATGCCGGCCGGGATCTACCGGGTCGAGCAGCCGCTCGTTGTACCGGCCGGCGTAGAATTGCGCGGCAACTTTGATGTTCCGCATCATACGATTGGCGGCGGCACGGTCATTTTTACGAACTACGGGGAAAATGAACCGGACGCCCCGGCGTTGATCCAATTAAAAGCAGCTGCGGGCCTTCGCGGAATATCCGTATATTACGACCATCAAACCTGGACCGAAGCGAATCCGGTCAAGCCTTACCCATGGACCGTTCAAGGCCAAGGGAAGGACGTTTACCTGATTGATACGACGCTGGTCAATCCATACCAGGCCGTCGATTTTGGAACATACGATACGAGCGGGCATTACATCGATTACGTGGCAGGTTCCCCGCTGAAGGAAGGGATTTACCTGGGCGGAGGTGCGCAGGGCGGATACTTGCGGAACGTCCAGTTCAATCCGCATTATTACGGGCGCAGCAATTACCCGAACCATCCATCCACCGGCGCGGACTCCGACATGGTCTGGAGTTACCAGAAGGACCATCTGGATGCTTTCCGCATCGGCAACGTGAAACAGGAGACCATTTTTAACACCTTCGTCTTCGGTTCGAAGTTCGGCATCCATTTCGAAGGACAGGACGGGCAGGGACCTGAAGCCGTCGTGATCGGCCACGGGACGGACGGAAGTAAAAAAGGAGCCGTGCTGGAGGGCGCGGACAAGGCGGGACTCCAGTTCATCAACACGGAGCTGGTCTCGATCAGCACGACCGATAAAGTCTACGTTGAGGTCGGCAAAGACTTCGGCTCCAAAGCGGTGTTTTTCAATTCTTCGATGTGGGGCGATACGAACCGTTCCTTCGATATCTTCGGCGGCACCGTGCGGATTCAGCAGGCCAACTTCACCAAAGTCGGCGACATCGGCATTAACGCCGTCGGCGGTGACATCGGACTGTACGACTCCTATTTCCAGCAGTCCCAAACGACCCATGTGTATGCCGGGCCGGGCATCGACAAGATGGTCGTATCCAACAACCTGGCCAGCGGGGGACTTCAAATTCAGAACGATGCGCCGGGCAAAGTGTCGGGAAGCAATCTCTATCCTGTGACGCTGAAGTTAGAGAAGGCGCCCTTCGATCCTTCACACCCGGAAAATACAGGAACGGTGCTGTCGATAACCAATGCGGCCGGAGATGGAACGCTGAAGGGACAAATCGAATGGGTCAGCCCCGGCATGTATGAAAAAGCGTTGAAGCCGATCCGTTTTGACAATCTAAAAAAGGGCGAAACCCGCAGTGTGGCCATCCCTTACTTATCAGCCGATTCCCTGAAGTTCAGGGTTGCGCTGGATAACGGGGAACGTTATGAAACGTCGGTCAAGCTGTCCCAGTCCTTCGCATCGCGAAGCGAGACCGCGGACCACACGCCAACCATTGAAGTGTCCGGTCCGGAGCATTACTACAGCGTTGGCGGAAGCTGGGGAGGCGCCGATGATCTCGGGCTCACCTCCAAGGTCACCTGGGATGAAGCCCACTTGTACGTTAACGTAGATGTCAAGGACAACGTCCACAGCCAGACGTTTACAGGCGGCGATATATGGCAGGGCGACAGCCTGCAGGTCGGTATCGACCTGGCGAAGGAAGACGGCGCGGCCAGCCGCCAGGTGAACGAGCTCGGGTTTGCGCTGAACGAGGACGGCAGCGTGCAGAAATGGAGATGGCGTGCTCCGGATGGGATAACGCCGGGTCCGCTGGAATCCGTTCAGGCAGTCGTTACCCGCGACGAAACAGCCAAGGTGACGCATTATGAGCTGACCCTTCCATTTGAGGCGCTTCACGGTGCGGGCTACGATTTCCGCGCAGATAAACCGATTGGGCTTGCGCTGCTCGTCAACGAAAATGACGGGGACGGCCGGTCCGGATTCATGGAGTTTAACGGAGGTATCGGCACAAGCAAGGATGCCGGATTATTCGGCAATCTGTACCTCCTGCAGGACGATTATGTGAAACTGCTGGAGAAATCGGCTCAGGCCAGCGTGAAGTCGGCGGAGCAAAAGAAAGACGTCAGCACCGTCGATGCCGCTGCCAATTTCGTGCTTCTTCTGCCGGATGGCGGACTGAAGAAATCCTTGCAGGCCCGGCTTGCTGCCATTGGCACGAAGCCCGGAACGGATCCGGGCGGAGAAGAGCATCCCGGGGGACCGGGATCGAATGGAGGAGGGAACTCCGGTTCCGGCTCCAGCTCTGGTTCCGGTTCGGCAGGGAGCGGTATACCAACCGGCCGAGGCTCCAATCCAGATCCATCCGGAAAGAATAGCTTGACGTTATCGCCGGTATTGAATCAAGCGTCCAAGCTGGCGAGCGTCCGCCTGGACAGCAAGGAGGCTGAGCAGGCATTCGGCGGAATTCAGGCAGGCCAAGACGGGACGAAGACGCTGGTCGTGCAGCTGAAGGCTGCTGCCGGGGCCGAAGGGTATGCCCTGGAGCTGCCTTCAGAGCTGGTTGCGGATAGACAGGCAGCACGCTCGCTGGACATTCATACGGAATTGGGGAACCTGTGGATTCCGGGCGATCTGCTGGCCGCATCCAAGGAACAGCTTGGCGAATCCGTCGTCGTGAGCATCAGCAAGGCGAATCGCGCAGGAGAGGGCAAGGATGCGGCATCCATCTTCGGCGAAAGACCGGCGGTCTCGGTGCAGCTCGCTACTGCCAAGGGAGTATCGCTCCAATGGACGGATGCGCCCGCGCCGATTAAGGTCATGCTGCCTTATCAGCCGAGCTCCGGCGAAGCGAAGAATCCGGAGAAGCTCGTCGTACGGCTGGCCGGAGAACAAGGGCAATATACACCGGTTCCAAGCGGCAAATACGTCCCGTCTTTGGGACACATCGTATTCAAGGCTTGGCAGCCTGGAGTGTACGCCGTTGGTTACGATGAGCATACGTTTCAGGATATCGGGAACCTCGCTTGGGCCCGTCAGGCCATCGAAGCTCTTGCGGCCAAAGGGATCGTTCACGGCGTATCCGAGTCGGCCTATCAACCGCAAGCGATGATCCGAAGAGCGGACTTTGCGGCTCTTCTGGTTCAAGCTTTTGAACTCAACCGGAATCACACCGAAAGCGCCGAGCGGTTTACGGATGTGCCGCAAGATGCTTACTATAACGAGGCCGTCGGCATCGCGAGAGCGCTCGGAATCGTTCAGGGGGGCGGGACCCTTTTCCTGCCGGACGCCCCGATCAAGCGGGAAGACGCGGCCGTCATGATCTACCGCGCCATGGATGCGGCAGGCATCCTGCCGGCAGCGGCTGGTAGCCAAGCCTCCGCGGGCGGATTCGCCGACTCGGATGCGATTGCAGCCTATGCCCGCGATGCCGTCCAAGCTTTGGCGGATGCGAAGCTGCTGCAGGGTGACGGCGGCAAGTTCCATCCGAAAGAACCGATCACGCGGGCGGAAACGGCGGTTCTGGTGTACCGCTTGTATAATCTGCTGCCTTAGGGCAAGTTGGCAATGACATGCCTGTGCACAGCATCGCTTGCGAGCGATCGTGCACAGGCTTTTTTTGCGTCCTTTCATCGGATGGGATTCAGGGGGGTGGTGAAGAGGCGGGAGTCGCGTTTTCTTTTCATAAGGCCTGAATAGTTTAAAATCGCCTCATGGAAGGCGGGTGGCGCCTAATCGTATGCTAGGGGAGTGGAGAGGAAAGAGAGACGGATCCACGGAAAGGAGGGACGCTCAACTTAAGTGTTCCGGCAGCGCAGCTCCGGGGTTTAAGACAGAATGATCCAGGCTGCCGAAAGGTCGGCATCAGGTTGAGTCCGCGCAAGGGGCGCGTATACAGCAGCTCAAATGAATCAAGGAGGGAAATTAGATGTACATTCCGCCAGTCCGAAAATATGTTTTCAGAAGTTTGTCTGCCATTATGCTGGTTGTCATGGTGCTGTCATTATTCCCCGGGGCGGTCTTGGCCGCATCGGCCTTCAGCCAAACGCCCGCTTCCAGCTTCAGCTCGCAATCCGGCATTCAATTGGAAAACTCCACCGAAGGCGGGCAGAACGTGGCGTTTATCGATAACGGCGATTACATCGCCTTTTCGAACGTGGACTTCGGAAGCGGCGCTTCCTCCATCGATGTGAGGGTGGCCAGCAATAATAACGGGGGGCAGATTGAGGTACGGCTGGACAATCCGAACGGAACGCTGATCGGCACGGTGACGGTTCCGGGTACGGGAGGGTGGCAGTCTTGGGTGACCCGCTCGGCACCGGTCAGCTCCGTCACCGGGGTGCATACACTGTATTTAAAATTTACCGGTGGGACAGGCAATCTGTTTAATGTACTGTGGTTCAAGTTTAACAGCGGTTCATCCAGTGACGGAGACGTCGTGGGCCACCTCTTTGCCGGCTATCAAGGCTGGTTCAATGCAGCGGGGGACGGGTCGCCGAACGGCGGCTGGGTGCATTGGTCCAAAAACAGCAGCGCCCCGTCTGCGGGCGGAAACGTGAATTTCGAGCTGTATCCGGATACTCGCGAATATTCGAAGCTGTATCAGACCGACCTGGCCAATCTGGGCAACGGCAGCCCGGCCAAGCTGTTCTCTTCGTACGATCAGGACACGGTAAACAAGCATTTCGAATGGATGAAGACGTACAACATTGACGGTGCAGCGCTCCAGCGGTTCGGGGCCGACGAGAGCGATACTCCAAACGGCTGGAAGACCAACCGGGACAGCGTTGCCGTCAAGGTCAAAAATGCGGCCGAAACGTACAACCGCAAGTTTTATGTCATGTACGACATTACGGGGATGAATGCAGGCAACTGGGTCAACGCCGTTAAGCATGATTGGTCAACGAACGTGGTCAATACGATGCACCTGACCTCTTCCCCGGCCTATGCCAAACAGAATGGAAAAATCGTCGTCTGCATTTGGGGGATTGGCTTTACAGATCGTCCAGGAACGGCCGCAGAATCAGCCGAGCTGATCCAATGGTTCAAAAACCAGGGCGTGTACGTGATCGGGGGCGTTCCTACCTACTGGAGAACCGGAAATAGGGATTCTAAGCCGGATTTCATGAATGTCTACAAATCGTTCGATATGATCTCCCCTTGGTCGGTCGCGCGGTTCGGCACGCTGCAGGGTGCGGATGATTTCAAAAACGATACGTTGGGGCCGGATTTCACCTTCACCCAGCAAAACGGTATCGCGTATCAGCCGGTCATCTGGCCCGGATCCGCTTGGTCGAACATGACCGGCGGACCGCGGAACGAAAACCCCCGCTTGCACGGCGATTTCATGTGGAAGCAGGCGTATAACGTCAAGAGCACCGGGATTCAAACGGGGTACATCGCGATGTTCGACGAGTACGACGAAGGCACCGCCATCGCCAAAATGGCCGAGAACAGCTCCATGATTCCGACAAATCAGTATTTCCTGACGCTGGACGCCGACGGGGTATCGGTCTCATCGGACTTTTACCTGCGGTTGGCAGGCGACATCAACCGGCTGTTTAAAGGCCAGATTCCATTGACGGCCGAGCATCCGACAAGCCACCGGTAACCGCTCACTCATATTCAATACAGCACTTGCATGCCTGTGCACAGCATCGCTTTCGAGCGATCCTTGCACAGGCTTTTTTTTGCGGCCCTAGCGGGCGCAGCGGTTCCGGCATTCGGCAAATTCGTGGGCCAGCTTCAGCCTAAACGCAGACACGTTAAAAATGGACTGCAAACATTAATTCCGCCTCATTTTGGCCCTGTGATGAATGCGCTACCATTAAAGAAGAAACGGCAGTTAGATAGCGTGAGGTGAGAACGGTGGGAAGCATTACATTTAATCATGTATTCAAACGGTACAAGGGCGAATCCCGCCCCGCCGTGAACGACTTCCATTTGTCCATTGAAGAAGGGGAATTTCTTGTTCTGGTCGGACCTTCCGGCTGCGGCAAATCGACGACGCTTCGCATGCTTGCGGGGCTTGAGGAGATCAGCAGCGGCGAGCTGTATTTGGACGGCAGATTCATCAATTATGTCTCCCCCAAGGATCGCGACATCGCGATGGTTTTTCAGAATTATGCCCTGTATCCCAATCTGTCCGTTTATGAAAATATCGCCCTCGGCCTAAAGCTCCGCAAGACGGCGAAGCATGAAATCGATGTGCGCGTGAAGCGGGTGGCGTCCATCCTGGAAATCGCCCATCTGCTGGACCGCAAGCCGAGTCAGCTGTCCGGCGGCCAGAAGCAGCGGGTCGCGCTCGGCAGGGCGATCGCCCGTGAGCCTCAGGTGTTTCTGATGGACGAACCGCTGTCCAATCTCGATGCCAAGCTGCGCGCGCAGACCCGGGCCGAGCTGATCAAGCTGCAGAGCGACCTGAAGCGGACGACAGTGTATGTCACTCACGACCAGGTCGAAGCGATGACGATGGGCACCCGCATCGTGGTGATGAAGGACGGGGTCATTCAGCAGGTGGCCGCCCCGCGCGCATTGTACGACGAACCGGCCAATGTGTTTGTCGCCGGATTCATCGGTTCGCCTCAGATGAACTTTCTAAACGGCACCATCGAGAAAAACGACGGAGATTACTATTTTTCCAACAAACGGATGAGGCTGCTCCTGCCTGAGGCCACTGGCAGAAATTTTGAGCGGGCCCCGAAAACCGTCCGGAACGTCATCTTGGGCGTGCGGCCGGAACACGTCATTCTGAAGCGCGGCAGCACGGAGGAAGCCGGTTTCATTACCGGGCTTGTGCAAATGACGGAAGCCACCGGCGCGGATTCCTATGTTTACGTGCAAATCGGCTCCTATCCATTGATCGCCCGTACCGATCCTGAACAGACGTACGCCGCCGGGGACGTAGTCTCTGTAGGCTTGCAGATGCACAAAATCCACTTTTTCGATGAGAGTACGGAGGAATTGGTGGGGAGAGGTGAGGTATGAAAAAACGCACCTTGCCCCGCTTCGCGCGCATTTCCCTGAGACTGCTGATCATTGCAGCGCTTCTGTTCGGACTCGTCCGCTGGCTGTCAGCCGATGAGCCTGTGGTTTACTCCACCAGCGTCACCGCCGCCGACCTGCTCGATCTGGCAAGCAAGGAAGGCGAGCTCCCTTACGCCCAGCTCATGAAGGGGCAGGAAGGCGAAAATGCCGCTGCGGAAGAGAAGTCTATTCGGCTCGATCCGGTCAATTACGAGGCGGCATCCACCGATGCGGACCTGGCCAAGGAGACCGAGAGCGGTCGAAACATGCTGAGCTGGAGCAACGAATCCGGCTGGGTAGAATGGACCTTTACGGTCCGCGAGGCTGGCTGGTATGAGCTCCATTTGGACTATAAGGCGCTGCTGGGCAGCGGAAGCTCCGTGATCCGCGGGGCCATGATCGACGGGCAATACCCTTTCCCGGAATCGGAGCGCATCGAGCTGGAACGGATGTGGAAGGACGCGAAATATCCGTACGAAGTCAACGAAATCGGGATGCAGGTCCGTCCCCAGCAGATTGAACTCCCCGAATGGACGGACAAGGCGGCAAGCGATTATTCGGCTTCTTCCCGGCCGCTTCTGTACCGGCTTGAGCCCGGGCAGCACACGCTCAGGTTGACCGGAGAGAGGGGGGCTGTCGCGATCCGGGACATTTATTTCCGGACCCAGCAGCCGATCCCGGCCTATGCGGAATATGTCAAGCAGCAGCCTGCGATGAAGGTCCAAGAGAGCTGGTTCAAGGAGACGGAAGCCGAGCAGTTCCAGCGCAAGTCGAGCCTGTCCATTCAGACGGACCGCTGGTCGGAGCCGTACATTTCACCGGATCCCAAGGGCCGCATCACCTATAACGTGCTCGGAGGGAACCGTTGGAAGCAGCCGGGCGAGTGGGTGGAGTGGAGCTTTGAGGTTCCGGCCGACGGCTGGTACGTCATCGATCTGAAAAACTTCCAAAACTACAGATCGGGGTTCAAAGCGTATCGGACGATCGAAATCGACGGAAAAGTCCCGTTCGAAGAGCTGCTTCATTACGGTCTGGCGTATCACAAGGAATTTGAAATCTCGGCGATATCGGATGCGGAAGGAAGGCCCTATCAGTTTTACCTGAACAAAGGGACCCACACGATGCGAATGACGGCCGATTCAAGCACGATGCAGCCGATTCTGATCGCGTTGAAGGATACCCTGAAGCAAATATCGGATTTCGACCGTCATATCCGGCTCATCACCGGCAATTACAGCAAAAGCGCCTCGGATGCCAATCTGGATGCCAGCCGCACCTGGGATATGAATAAATACGACCCCAATGCGGGCAAAACGCTTCAATCCTTGATCGACCGCCTGAAGCTGATCCGGGACTACATTAACCGCGTCAATGAGGGCAGCTCCGACCTGTCGCAAGCGATCGCTTCAGCGGTGAGCATGCTGGAAGAGATGGCGGCCGACGTCAACAACGTTCCGAACAAGGTGAACGATTTTTCCACGATCCAGGCCAACATCGGCACCTGGATGTCCACACTGACCCAGCAGCCGTTGATGCTCGATTATTTCGTGGTAAGGACGCCGGATGCCAAAACCGGCCTCAAAGAGCCTACGGCGCTCTCCCGGATTCCGTATTCCATCGCCGACTTCGCCCGTTCCTTTACGATGGATTACGACCTGGACGGGGAGAAGAAGGATGGGGCGCTGGAGATCTGGGTCGGCCGCGGCCGCGATTACGTTGATGAGCTGCGGGAGCTGGTGAGCCAGGATTTCACGCCGAAAACGGGGATTCAGGTCAATATCAATCTCATGCCGAATCCCAACATGCTGATTTTGGGTAATGCCGCCGGCGACGTGCCCGACGTAGCGCTTGGGCTGGCAGAGGCCACGCCGGCCGATTATGCGATGCGGGACGCCGTTCAGGATCTGTCCTCTTATCCGGGATTTGCCGATGTCATGAAACGGTTCATCCCGGGCGCGTCGAGAGCCCTGACCTACAACGGCGGCACTTACGGCCTGCCGGAGGTGCAGAACTTCCAGCTGCTGTTTTACCGCTCGGATATTTTCGAGAGCCTGGGCTTGAAAGCACCGGACACTTGGGACGACGTGTTTGACATCCTGCCGACGCTGCAGGAGAACGGCATGACGATGAATGTTCCGAAGGCGGATTTCGCCACCCTTTTTCTCGAAAACGGCGCATCGCCGTATACGCCCGACGGGCTGAAGTCCAGCCTGTTCAGCGATTCGGGGCAAAAGGCGTTCAAGCAGTGGACGCAGCTGTACACCAAATTCAACCTGCCGATCGACATACCGGCTTTTTTCCAGCATTTCCGCGACGGTGATATCCCGATCGGCATATCCGATTTCAACACGTACGTGCAGCTGCAGGTGGCTGCGCCTGAGATTACGGGGCACTGGAAAGTCGCGCCCCTGCCGGGGATCAAGCAGCCGGACGGTCAAGTGGCCCGCTGGTCGCCGCAAGGACTGTCCACGGCCATGATCATGAAGAAGAGCGACAAGAAGGATGCGGCCTGGCAGTTTCTGAAATGGTGGACTTCGGCGGATGTCCAGTCGAGGTATGCCGGGGACATGGAGTCGTACTACGGCATCGAGTACCGCTGGAATACGGCCAATGTCGAGGCGATGAAATCGCTGAGCTGGCCGTCCGAAGACCTGAAAGCGATCCGGGAACAGGCCCGCTGGGCGGCGAACCTGCCCAATGTTCCAGGATACTACTTCCTGGCCCGTGAAATGGACTTCGCCTGGAACAAGACGGTATTTGACGGCGTGCCGGCGAGCGAATCGCTGGAAGAGGCCAGCCTGTCGCTGCAGCGGGAGATGGACCGCAGGCAGCGGAACTTCGGCATTGCGGGAGGAAACTTGCACGTGCCGCAGATTACCGAACCTTTTAACTGGGAGGAGGCTAAGCCGTGAAACCAGAAGTTACGCCCGCTTTGCCCGTCGTGAAGCGGCCATCCCCGGCAGCGGTCAAGCTGAAACGGTTTGTGCTGGATTTGAAGAAGGATGTCTTCTGCTACGCGTTCCTGGCTCCTTTTCTCATCTGCTTTCTCGTCTTTATCGTCATTCCGGTCGTGATGGCTGCGACGCTCAGCTTCACGTCCTACGACGGATTCAGCAAGCTGCATTTTATCGGCTTTGACAACTTTATTGCGCTGTTTACGCAGGACATTATTTTTTTGACCAAGGCGCTTCCGAACACGTTCGTGTTCGCGCTGATCGTTGGACCAGGCGGGTATCTGTTGTCTTTCCTGTTTGCCTGGCTCATTCATCAGCTGCCGATGAAGGTTCGCGATTATTACACGCTGGTGTTCTATGCGCCGTCGATGGCGGGCGGCGTGGCGCTGACGGTCGTCTGGATTGCCGCTTTCAGCGGCGACCGCGTCGGTTATTTGAACAACTTCCTGCTGAATATGGGCTGGATCGATTCCCCGGTAACTTGGCTGCAGGATCCGAAGTACCTGCTGAACATCATGATTCTGGTATCCCTCTGGATGAGCTTCAGCGTAGGATTTCTGGCGATGCTGGCGGGTCTGCAGACGGTCAACCGGGAGCTGTATGAAGCCGGACGGATTGACGGGATATCGAACCGGCTGCAGGAAGTGTTCTACATTACCGTGCCGTCCATGAAACCGCAAATGCTGTTCAGCGCCGTCATGACGATCGTTTCGACCCTGAAGGCCGGCAGCATTTCAACCCAGCTGACCGGGATGGCGATTACGCCGCAGTACGCGGGGCACCTCATCATCAACCATGTCGACGATTACGCGTTCATCCGGTTCGAACTGGGCTATGCTTCAGCGGTTTCGGTCATTCTGCTGCTCCTCAGTTACTTCGTGATGAGGTTTGCCTACCGGATGTTTAACTCGAAGGAGGAACTGTAAGCCCATGATGCCCAAATTGCGCCGGCTCCGCACGGCGTCGCCCTTTCAGGTCATGTTGATCACGCTTTTTACCGGCTTGGCCTTGTTCATGTCGCTGCCGATCGTCTTCATCTTCAATCATGCGTTTAAGCCGCAAAACGAGCTGTTCCTGTTTCCGCCGCGGTTTTTCGTCCGGCATCCGACCCTGCACAATTTCGAAACGCTCTTTCTGCATGCGTCCAATGCGACGGTGCCGTTCACACGGTATTTGTTCAACAGCCTAATAGTCGTTTCGCTGACACTGGTCAGCGTCGTGGTGGTCAGTACGATGGCGGCTTATGTTCTGGCCAAATACCAGTTCCATTTCAAACAGCTCATCATGTCGCTGATTACCCTGTCCTTGATGTTCGCGCCCGAAA
This sequence comes from Paenibacillus sp. SSG-1, assembly GCF_002224835.1. Classification (NCBI taxonomy): domain Bacteria; kingdom Bacillati; phylum Bacillota; class Bacilli; order Caryophanales; family Paenibacillaceae; genus Paenibacillus; species Paenibacillus sp. SSG-1. Next base: position 5,639,494 of record NZ_MBRK01000001.1, on the reverse strand, counting down.
CGGTATCCATTCCGAGATATCTCGTCATCAACGGCATCGGGCTGAACAATACGTATCTCGGGCATATCCTGCCGTCGCTTGCATCGCCCGTCGCGGTGTTTATGCTCGTCGGCTTCATCTCACAAATTCCGAGCGATCTGATGGAGGCGGCCCGGATCGACGGCGCGGGGCATGTCGGCATCTTCGTGCGCATGATTCTGCCCTTGTCCGTCCCGGCGATCGCGACCATCTCGATTTTGACGTTCCAAGGCGTATGGGGAGACGTGGAGACTTCAACCCTGTTCATGCAAAAGGAGACGATGCGGACGCTCGCTTTCTACGTCAACAGCCTGCTGAGCGGTTTGCAGAACAACGTGGCGGGGCAGAACATGGCGGCGGCGGCCGGGCTGCTTATTTTCATCCCGAATCTGATCATTTTCCTGCTCTTTCAGCGCAGAGTGCTTGAGACGATGGTCCATTCCGGTATCAAGTAATGTCATCAGCAAAGGAAGTCGGAACGATGAAAAAATGGTTTCCATTACTGCTAGTCTTTATGGCCGTCTTGACGTCCCTGCCGGGTACCGCCATGGCCAAACCTCCATATATGACATCCTATTATGACTCGAACCAGTCGTCCTGGTTTCGCATCCAGCCGATATACCGTCCGGCCGGGGCTATCTCCGCCGATTTCGGGGAGCCGGCCGATCTCGATATCGCCGCCGACGACCGGGTCTATATCGCCGACAAGAAGAAAGACCGCATTGCGGTGCTGAATCCGGACGGTACGCTGCTCCGGACGATCGGCGACGCCGAGGGCCAAGGTCAGCTCTCGGGACCGGAAGGTGTATACGTTACTCCGGATAACGAGGTGTACGTGGCGGACTCCGGAAATCAGCGGATTGCCGTGTTTGACGGGAGCGGACGGTTTCAGAGGGAGTACAAGAAGCCGGAGACCCCGCTGCTCGGCTCGGAGCATTTTGTCCCTGTCAAGCTTGTCGTAGACCGGCGCGGCGTGATGTACATCCAGCTGAACTCCTCGTACCAGGGACTGGTCAGGCTGAATCCGAAAGGCGAATTCATGGGCTATTTCGGTGCGAACAAGGCGGATCAGTCGATGCTGAACTGGCTGAAGAAGCTGGTGCTGAACAAGGAGCAGCTGTCCAAGGAAAAGGGCGCGCTTCCCAAGCCGATTACGAATGTGGCGATTGATCCGGACGGATTTGTGTACACGGCCACCGCCGGCGGGGAAGGGAAGGGAGCGATCCGCAAGCTGAATGCAGGCGGGGTGGACGCTTTTAAAAACAAGACGCTGGTGAACGGACACGGCATCGTCGACGTTGCCGTTGATCCGGAAGGCTTTCTGTACAATATCGACCTCGACTCCATGAGCATCAATCTTTATGACCGCAGCGGTGAAGCCATGTTCGAGTTCGGCGACATCGATAAGGAGACGCAGCAGTTCGGCGTGCTCGGTTATCCGACCGGGATCGGCATCGACTCGGATCATGCGATCTGGATATCCGACAGCGGTACCAATACGGTCCACAAATACGTCCGTACCGCTTTCGGCAGCAGCGCGCTTCAGGCGCTCGCACTGTATGCCGAAGGGAAATATGAAGAGAGCAAACCGTACTGGGAGGCGGTCTATGCCCGCAACGATATGTACAACGGGACCTTTCAAGGCTTGGGCAAAGTGTTTTTGCATGAGGACCGCAATGACGAAGCCTTGAGCTACATGAAAGCCGCTTTCGATACCGACGGCTATTCGAAGGCTTTTTGGCAGATCCGGATGGAATGGCTTCAGCGCCATTTTGTCGCCCTGGTGGCCGGACTGGCCGCGGTGATGCTTGCCCTTTACTTCGGCTATCGTCTTATCCGCTGGTTCCTGCGCAGGCGTCCGCTGCCGGCATCCTGGAAGGAGCCGCTGGCGTACATCCGTAATTTGGGCTACGTCCTGATCCATCCTTACGAGGGGTTCTACAAAATCAAGGAGGCGAGGATTCCCGCCTGGATCACGATTTCCCTGCTGCTCCTGGTCATCGGCATCAAGCTGTGCAGAGTTTATCTGACCGGGTTTTTGTTCCATCCTGTCGACCTCTCGGAAGTCAATCTGATGAAGGAACTCGGCCTGTTTGCCCTGCCATGGGTCACCTGGATCATCGCCAACTACCTGGTCTGCAGCATCAAGGACGGGGAGGGCCGGTTCCGGGAAGTCATCCAGGGCAGCGTCTATGCGCTGTCGCCCTATGTGTTCTTTTCGGTCCCGACGATCCTGCTGTCCAACATCGCATCGCTGGATGAGGCTGTCATCATTCATGCATTGAACACGATCATGACCGTATGGCTGCTCGTCATGTTCATCGTGATGACGCAGGTGATCCACAACTTCGATTTCCTGGAGACGCTGAAAAACTCGGCTATCTCGGTGTTTGCAATTCTGACGATCTGGATGTTCGGCTTCATCATTTTCGGATTGTCCTATAACCTGTATGACTTTTTCTATGAGCTTTACAAAGAGGTGAACATCTATCATTAACGCTGCCAAACGACGATTCCGCCAAGCAAAATGGCCTGCCGCCATCGTACTGGCTCTTCTGATCATGCTTCTGCTGCTGGTGTTCAAGCCTTGGGAGCAAACGACAGCCGAACGATTCTCCCAAACGGGCATCGCCGCGAACCTTCCGACTCCGGACGCCCTGTATGAGGGCGATCCCTGGAAACCGGCCGCAGGGGCTGACGGGTATGCGCTGGCGCTGGAGAACGAACATTATGCGTTGTACGTCCGCCCGGATAACACCCAGATCGCCGTGCTGGATAAGGCATCCGGCTACCGCTGGACCAGCAATCCGACCAAGGAGGAGCTGGCCGGTGAAACGGTCAAAGGACAGCTGCTGGCCAACCTGCAATCCCCTTTTCTGCTGACCCATGTCCGGACGCAAGGAGCCGATCAGACGGTCAGGGAGACGCTGAGCAACCAGACGGCCGGCATGCAAATCGCCATGATCCGCAAGCCTGAGGGGCTGCAAATCGAATACTTGTTTCCCGCCAAACAGCTGGGGTTTGTCATGCAGTATGAGCTGACGGACAGCGGCCTCAAGGTCAAGGTGCCTGCGGCCGGCATTCGGGAGGAAGGAGCGTCTGCGCTGTTCTCGCTCGACGTGCTGCCTTATTTTGGAGCCGCACCCGCCAAAGAGAATGGTTATGTGTTCGTTCCCGACGGCCCTGGAGGACTCATCCGCTTCGATCAGGAGCATGCGAGCCTTACCCGGGGTTACTCGCATCAGGTTTACGGCAGCGAGGTGACCAATGAGGAGAATGGGACGCGCACCGGAGAACGGAGGGAAGACATCGCTTACCCTGTGTTCGGGTTGAAGAAGGGCGACCATGCCTTTCTGGCCGTCATGACCAAGGGGGAAGATTCCGCCAACGTATCCGCCGTGGCGCCCGGACTCAAGTCGTCATTCTACCAGGTATTTTCCAGTCAAATCTATCGCGAAGAATATCTCTACCGGATGAGCCGGCTGGCCGCGCCGAGCAAGGCCGTTCAGAAGGAACGGCTGAACCGGGACCGGGAGGTCGAATACCGGTTCCTGAACGGCGCGGACGCGGATTATGTCGGTATGGCGGGAGCTTACCGGAGCTACCTGCAGGAGACCGGCCGTCTTACCGAGGCGCTGAAGCCGGTGGAGCATGTGCCGCTGTACCTGAAAATCATGGGCGGCAATTACGAAAAGGCCTTTGGCCGAATCCGGTATGTGGCCGCCACGACCTTCGAGCAGGCGGGGGAAATCGTCAGCACCCTGCAGAGCAAGGGCGTTGCTTCGTTACGCACCATTTTCTACGGCTGGCAGAATGAAGGCGACTACAACATGGAGAAGCGGTTTCCGATCGATCCGGCGCTTGGCGGCGAAGACGCCGCGAAGACGTTCATTTCCGGGATGAAGGAGCGGGGCGTCCCTGTCAGCTTCAGCGAGGACTTCCTCTGGGTCGACAGCCATTCCTCTTTTTCCGGCAAAACGGACGCCATCCGGGGGATCGACGGGACCGCCTATGTCGACGACGACTGGTATATCGCCAAGCCCGCCTATACGGCGGTAACGGCAGCAGATACGGTAAACAGGCTGAAGAAGCTTGGCGTGGACGGCATCCATTTCAGCGGAATCGGCGAGATGCTGCTGAACGATTACGAGCCTTCCGGCATCCAAACCCGGGAATATGCAAAAACCGTCTACGACGGGTTGCTGAAATATACCCGGGAGGCACTGGGAAGCGCGTCGGTCAACCAGGGGGATGCTTATGCGCTTGGCCAAACGGATTACATTGACGGGCTGCCGTCCGAATCGAGCTACGATTTCATGATCGACGAGACGGTTCCCTTTTACCCGATCGTGCTGCATGGCTTCGTTCCTTATACGTTCGGGGACGGCAACCTTCGCGACGATGAGGATGCTGAATTTTTGCGGGCGATCGAATATGGGGCGCTGCCCTCGTTCTTTGTGACCCATGACGATTCCCGCAAACTGAAGGACACTCCCTCGAACTTTTTGTACAGCAGCCGTTTCGATAAATGGGAACGACGGATCGAGGAGGAATACGCGAAGTTCGATTCACTGAGCCAACTGTATGCCATGAAGATCATCGGCCATGAAGAGCTGTCCGGCCAGAAATATGCCACCACTTATGAGGACGGCACGAGGGTTATCGTGGATTACGGAGTCAAGGACTTTACCGTGGAGAAAGGAGCAGGAAAATGAGCAGCGTTCCGGATTTCAAACGAAAAGCGGCCCAATATCATCTGAAACGATACGGCGTCGGACTGCTGTTTATGCTCCCCTGGATCATCGGGTTCTGCGTGTTTGTGGCGATTCCGATCGGCTGGTCCATGTTCATGTCCCTGCACAAGGTCGCGGTGGTGCCGGGGGGATTCAAATATACGTGGCTTGGTCTGCAAAATTACCGCGATGCCTTTCTCAAGGACAACGTGTTTCCGATCGAACTGATCACCTACTTTCAGGAAATGATCCTGATGGTGCCGATTATCGTCATCTTTGCCCTGCTGATTTCCCTGCTGCTGAACCAGCAGTTCCCCGGCAGGTTCGTGTACAGGGCGCTGTTCTTCCTCCCGGTCATCTTTGCGACAGGGCAGGTGCTGTCCGAGCTGTTTACGCAGGGCGCGGGCGATATACCGTTTCTGGACCAGTACAATCTGGAGCCTGTCGTCCGGCAGTATGTCGGGGGAGAATTGGCCAAAACGGTCATGGAAGTGCTTGGGCGTGTTGTTCTTATTCTCTGGTACTCGGGCGTGCAGATTCTGATCTTCATCGCTGGCTTCCAGACGATTTCTCCGTCAATTTACGAAGCAGTACGCATCGACGGCGCTTCTCCATGGGAGAGCTTCTGGAAGATTACGCTTCCGGCCAGCGTTCCGTTTATCAGCCTGAACGTGCTCTATACCATCATCGACCTGTTTACCTTCCCGCTGAATCCGGTCCTGAAGCACATTAAGGACAACATGTTCAAAGTCGACACCGGATATGGCTACGCCAGTGCGCTCGCTTGGATTTATTTCGGCTTTATTTTCGTCCTGCTCGCGCTCGTGACGGGACTATTCAGCCGCAGCATGCGGCTCAAGGGAGGAAGACCATGAATACGGAACCATGGGTTCAAAGGGCCAGAAATTACGCCACGAGCTTCTTGTGGAGCCGTAAGGCGCAGAAGTACAAGATGGTCATGCTGGGCAGGAATCTGTCGGACGGTCTCCTGGCGAAAATGGTCATTTATGTGCTGCTGTCCATCGTGGCCTATCTTTACTTGCAGCCGCTGCTCTATATGATCAGCACGATGCTGAAGACGGTCAGCGATTTGCTGGACCCCAGCGTCAAATGGATTCCCCGGGTCGTCACCTGGGAGAACCTGACCAAAGCCTACAAAGGGCTGCAGTATCCGGAAGCCCTCCGGAACACCGCTCTTATCGCCCTGAGCTGCTCGATTGTCCAGGTATTGATATGCTCGATGACCGGCTATGCGCTCGCCCGGCTGGCTGTTCCGTTTAAAGGGCTGATCACGGCGCTGGTGCTGCTGACGTTTCTGATCCCGCCGCAGGTGATCATTATTCCGCTGTATGTGATTTTCAGCAAGCTGGGCCTGCTCAACACGCTGTTTGTTTTCCTCGTGCCGGCGATTTTTGGGCAGGGGCTGAAGGGAGCGCTGTTTATCCTTATTTTCCGCCAGTTCTTCAGGGCGCAGCCGCCCAGCCTGGAGGAGGCCGCCAAACTGGACGGCGCTTCCGCTGCAAGGCTGTATTTCCGGATCATGCTGCCGCTTGCCCAATCGGCCTGTCTGGTCGTCTTTCTGTTCTCGTTCATCTGGTACTGGAACATGTACTATGAGCCTTCGATGTTCCTGGCCAAGGGTTTCACGCCGCTCTCCATCCGGCTGGACCAGCTGGAGGATGTGCTGAACCCGTCGCTGCTCGGCAGCAAAGACCTGGTCAGCAATCCGGTGACCGAAGGCACCAAAATGGGTGCCGCCTTCTTGATCATCCTTCCGCCGCTCGTGATCTTCATGTTTCTGCAGCGCTGGTTCATTACCGGCATTGAACGGACGGGGATCGTGGAATAAGCCTTGGCATGCCGTTCTGCCGGAAGCATTGAAAGGGGGAATGCCGACCTAGCAGGTATAGCTTGGGAACGAAGGGGTATCGTCAGCATCCGATGAAATCAAATTGGGGAGGAATAAGGATTGAAAAGAAAACGCATCGCGTCATCCATTGTATCGATGGTCATGCTCATGACCTTCACCCTTGCCGGGTGCAGCAGCAATAATGACAGCGCTTCACCGTCTGGAACAGGCAATGAACCTGCACCCACGCCTGCGCCGAACCAGCCGGCAGCAGAGGAAAAGCATGATCCGGTTACGCTCAAATTCATTTCCTGGAAAAACGGAACCTATGACGAGCTGTACGACTTGTTTCATCAGAAGTACCCCTGGATCACCATTGAGCAGGTACCGGTGACCAATTCGCAGCCGATCATGGAAATCATCGCATCGCTGGAAGCCGCAGGCACGCCTGCCGACGTGACCGAGATCGATAGCGATCTGATCACCTTCGAGCAGAACAATCTCATCGAAGATTTGACGCCTTACATCGAGAAGAGCGATATTTTCAAGAACGCCAAATTCCCTGACGGCTTCTTCGAAACGATGATGTTCAACAACAAGAAGCTTGCTGTACCGATGGTTGACGTCCCGATGTGGGTGCTGGTGAACAAGGATCTGCTGGCCAAACACGGCGTGGATATGCCGGCAAACGACTGGAGTTACGACGACTTCCGTAACATCGCCAAGCAGGTGACCGACCCGAGCGCAGGCGAATACGGCATTACGACACAGCCCGAAATCCAAATGCGCCTGCTGTCCTCCAAAGCGATTGCTGACGGCCATGCGGCGAACCATCAATACATGAACGAAGACCTGACCCAGAGCATGCTCAGCACACCGGACGTCATGAACGACGTGAAATGGTTCCAGGAGCTGGTCACGAAGGACGGGTCGATGCAGAGCAACGCAGCCGCGGAAGAAGGCGGCAACGTGACGAAGGATTTCATCAACGGGAAAACGGCCTTCGCCATCGGCGGCGACTGGGTTCTGCCGACCCTGAAGGAGAAAGCGACATTCGACTGGGACGTTCTCCCGTTCCCGAAAGGCAAGGTCAGCCAGCCGGGGTATTCGATTTACGGACCGCTGGCACTTCTGTCCGGTTCGAAGCATAAGGAGGAGGCCTTCCTGTGGCTCAGCTTCCAATTCACGCCGGAAGCCCAGAAGTGGAAAATTGACCAGGGAGCCAATGCTTCCGTCATCGATCCCGAGCTGACGAGCTACTACGATCAGGCTCCGATCTGGCAGGGCAAAAATATCGAAGCGGTCAAGATCGCTCAGAAGAACGCCAAGATCCAATCCGGCCTGACCGTGCCGGGATGGAACGACTACAACTATAACAACATCTTGAACGACATTATCTTCGGCGACCGGGATATCAATGACATCATTCCGGAAACGGAGACATGGAACAAGAAAACGCAGGAAGTGAGAGCCACCTTGAAGCAATAAGAGAGGGGAGGCTGCCGGGCAGACATCAGTCCGGCAGCTTTCTTTTTGAAGATATAAGAGAGCGATCGCTCCACTTTGTTGGGGCTATTTGCCGTGGGCGGACACATCGGCCAATATATGACGGGATTGTTTAATATCGTCCCATTGTCCATTGACAGCACTTCGTTTATATTAATCTTTGTAGATCGAAGAGAGAGCCGCACAATACATTTGGACTCTTTTGTGAAAACGGTTACAAAATAGATGCGGAAAGGAAGAGTAACTATGTCCTTTTGGCGAATTCCGGGATGGTTCGCCGCCTGTCTGCTGTGCATCACACTGGCATCCGGACTGGCGGGCTGCGCGGCCGGCGGCGATGTCCGCATGGACGGCCCCTCTCTTTTCGGCGATGCGGCCGCCACGTCCGGAGAGCCGGAAGCGACGCTGAAGTTTTATTTCGGCGGCGAGAAAAAGGCGGCGACGGATGAAGTTTGGGCGGCCGTGAGCGATTACGTCAAAACCAAAGGATTGAACGTCAAATTTTCCGTCAATTTCATTCCCTGGCCGGAATATTCGGGGAAATTGCTGGTCATGGCAGCGGCAGGGGACCGGTGGGACCTGAATTTCGATTCGGAAGGCTCGTTTAAGCAAATGGCGTCCCGGGGTTCCTATTTGAGATTAAATGATCTTCTTCCGGTGTACGCGCCTCACTTATATGACCGCTACCGGCAGCAGCATAACCTGCCCTCTGCCACGATTGGCGGGGATATCGTCGGTTTGCCCTGGTCGATCAAGATGAATCAGCGGCCCTATGCCGGATGGCGGGTGGACCTGGCGGAGAAGGCGGGAATTTACCGCGAACCTGAATCGGTACGGACTGCCGAGGATGTCGATTCACTTCTCCACGACCTGAAGAAAGCCTATCCCAATCAGAAGCTGAGCCGGATTCCGGCGCTCCCCCTGTATGTGGTCCGGGACGAATGGGTGGACTTGGGCTTTCACGGCCTCGGTTTTTATCTGAATGACCCACATTACAAGGTGCAGGCGATCGAAGATCAGCCTTTTTACGCGGATGCCGCCTTCATGAGCAAGGCATGGTACGAGGACGGGATTCTAAATCCCGATTCAAAGATCGATACCGAAGACGCTGCGGATCAATGGCGCAACGGAAAAATGCTGTTCACGCTCACTTCCCACGAGTGGGCCTATGCAGCCGATCCGGGTTTTGCCGATGCAAGCTACCGGCAGCAGATGTCGCTGTTGTACCCCGACAAAAAAACGGTCAACCGCAGCCCGATCGCAAACGTCGTGGCCATCAACCGGAATGCCGAGCATCCGGAGCTGGTGCTGCGGTTTCTTGATATGCTGGAGACCGACGAGAGGTTGTTTGATCTTGTCGTGTATGGGATTCAGGGGAAAACCTATGAGCTGGACGGAGGGAAGGTCAAGTACCCGGATAACCTGAACTTTTCCACCAGCAACTACATGGACTGGGGAGGACAGTGGGCGCTGTGGAAACCGCAATTTTTGCGCCCCACCGAAACGTACCCGGGGGACTTCTGGAAGGAGGAAGCCCGCTTTGCGGAGCTGCCCGTGAATGTGGATTCCCCCGTGGAGGGACTGCTCCTGAACGATCAGTCGATCAGTCCGCTGCTTGAAGAGCGCGACCAGATCTATGAGGACTACGGCAAATCGATCGAGTACGGCATGGTGCCGGATGTCGCCAAGGCGCTGTCGGATTACCGTATGCTGCAACAAGATAATGGGCTGGATACGATTATCCGGGAAGTGCAGCGTCAGGTCGACCAATTCCTGGCGGCACAGCATCAACATTCATGACAAGGGGAGGATGCCTATATGATCAGCGTATTAATCGTGGACGATGAATTTGAAATTCGCGAGGGGCTCCGCAAGCGGGTCCCCTGGAATGAATACGGCGTTAGCGCCGTCATGGCCGCTTCGGATGGGGATGAGGCTCTGCAAATGGCCCGTCAACATCAGCCGAATCTGATCGTGACGGACATCAAGATGAACCGGATGTCGGGACTTGAGTTTCTGGCGGAGCTGCATACTTTACCGGATTACCTGTGGAAAGCGGTGCTGATCAGCGGTTACGACGATTTCAGCCTGGTCAAGCAGGCGATCCAGCTTGGAGCGATGGACTATATCCTGAAGCCGATCAAACTGGATGAACTGGAGCGGATCGTCCGTAAAGCGGTGGATGCGATCGAACGGGAACGGCTGCAGCAGCAAACGCAAGACCGCCTCACGTACCAGGTGCAGTTTGCGGAGCCGAAGCTTCAGGAGGAGCTGCTGCGTGAAATGGCGGAGAACGAATACGATCCGTACCGCGAGACCCGCATCTCCCACCGCCTGCAGTCGTTGAGACTGGACTGGATGAGCCGGATGCCGCTGCTGCTGATGGCCATTGAAGGGGACGACCTAAGAGCGCTTCCCGCCCGGCCGGGCATGCCGGATGAGAAGGAGCTTGTCCTGTTCGGCATCGGCAATGTCGTCAGCCATACGCTTGCCGAGCAATTGAACATGCCGTCGGCCCTGTTTAAGGATACGCACGAGCGGTGGGTGGCCGTCATCGGCTGCCCCGATCCCGAGATGCTTGATTCATGCCGCACCATCGCTGAGACCTGCCTGCTTCGCATCAACCAATTCGTGAAGGTCAAGGCCAGCATCGGGATCAGCCCCGCACCCAAAGAGCTGAACAAACTGCATCAGCTCTACGTGGATTGCACCGAGTCCCTGGAGCAAAAGGTGGTCTGCGGGGGCAACCGGGTCTTCACCGGCAGCGTGGAGGACGGAGCCGCAGAGGCCGGCAGGCTGACGATCCGGGAGCCGGGGGCGGTGCTTGACCTGGTGAAGTACGGAACGGACGCCGACATTTCGGAATCCATGAGCGACTTTGAGGATATGGTCAAATCGTGGGAGCTGCCCAATCTAAAAGATATCCAGCAGCAGTTGTTCAAATGGCTGATGGGAATTTATCGTACGGCCGCGTCGGCCGGGTGGCCCGACCGGTCCTGGGAGCAGGACCCGATCGGTCTGTGGGAGCAATTGGAGCAGTACGACACGCTGCAGTCGCTTCAGGATCAGGTGGAGAGCCGGCTGCTGTCCCTGGCGGGAGACTTCCGTAAAATGGCGACCTCCTCCAGCCAGATCGTCCAGGAGGCCGAAAAGATAATCCGTACCCGCTACGCCGAAAATCTGTCGCTGCAGTCGGTGGCCGCGGCCGTTCACGTGACGCCGATCTGGCTCAGCAAGCTGTATAAAAAGGAAAAGGGCCGAACCTTCATCGAGGAACTGACGAGCGTCCGGATTGCCAGGGCCAAAGAGATGCTGGGCGATACGAAATATAAAATTTATCAGGTTTCCCATCAGGTGGGATACAAGGATCCGGTCCATTTTACGAAGCTGTTCAAAAAGCAGGTCGGCGTTACGCCCAAAGAATTCCGCCGCCTGCAGGGGATTCTGGATGATTAGGTCTTTTCTCCGGCTGGCCTCCTCGCTGCGGAACCGGATGATACTGATCTTTCTCGCGATTACGATCGTTCCGTTCATTTTGTTCTCGGCCTACGCGCATACCAAGTCGGTGGAAGGAATCCAGCAGGCCAATGCTACCTTCTCCATGAGCTACCTGGAGCAGTCCAAGATCAATCTGGAGGCATACTTGGCCAAATTGAACGACCAGATGAACGAGCTGATCGGAGACAAGAAGCTGCAAGATTTGCTCGAGCAGCCGCCGGCCAGCAGCCAGGATGAAGTGTCGGCCTCGGTGGACCTCCTGAACATTGTGTACCAGAAGAAAAAGCAGATGGATGCCCTGCAGCTGCGCGTCTATCCGCTGAATTCCGAAGCTTATCCCACTTACTTGAGGGCGCTCGAAGTGACGACCTCGACCCGCAATGAAGACTGGTTTCAGAACGCGGCGAACAGTACGCTCCCGATCTGGCATCTATCGGTGGATGGAGGGCCGAACCGCGGTCCGCTACTCTCCTATGTCAAAACGTTCACCAGCCTGCATAATCGAACGCCGAGGGGGCTGGTGGTTGCCGATCTGGCGGATAACCATTTCAGCCGCTTCTTCTCGCCGACCAAACGGCTGCAGGGGCAGAAATTCCTGATCGTCGACGAAACGGGGAAAATTGTATACGATTCGGCGGGAAGCGAGTGGACCGGAGAGCAGCTGCCGTCCCCCAAATTACTGGCGATGCGGAATGTCCGCAAGGAGGGCGTCGAGACGCTGTCCATTTATGACGAGAAAAATTTGATCGCCTTCGTCCGCATGGACAGCCTGCCCTGGACGATCGTCAGTCTGACACCGATGCACGCTTTGACGGAGCCTATTACTGCGATGCAGAGACTGCTGATCTTTTTTCTGATCGCTTATATGCTATGTGCCGTTGGGGTGGTCATCTATCTCACACGGAATTTTACCCAGCCCGTCTTCCAGTTGGTCCGGCTGATGCGCAAGCTGGAGGAAGGGGATTTCAGCATGCTTATTCCGCATCAGAACCGTAAGGACGAGATCGGCTGGCTGTACCGCGGCTTTGGCAGCATCGTCCGGAAAATTGAAGATCTCATCCTGCAGTCCACGCGCGCCGAGCGAACGAAAAGGGAGCTGGAATTTCAGGTGCTCAGCCACCAGATCAACCCGCATTTTCTCTACAACACGCTGGAATCGATTCGCTGGAAAGCGGAAAACCACGGACGCAACGATATTGGGGAGATGGTATCGGCACTCGGTAATTTGCTGCGGCTCAGCTTGAACCAGGGCAAAGACATTACGACCGTCGGACGCGAGGTCGAGCAGGTGAAGGCCTACGTTCAGATCGAGCAGGCCCGCATCGGCATGCCGCTGCGCGTGCTGTATTTTTTTGACGAAGAGATGCTGGATATGACATTCATGCGCCTGCTGCTGCAGCCTTTGGTCGAGAATGCCATCCAGCACAGCATCCGCGGCAATTTCGAGAAGGGCAAGGTCATCCTCTCCGGCCGCGTGGAAGAGGGGGATCTGGTCATCGATATTAGCGATAACGGCAAGGGAATTCCGGAAGAAGTGCTGAAGGAGTTGAACGATACGGCCGGCAATCGAAAAATGGCGGGCAGATCCGGCGTCGGACTGCGCAATGTGAACGAACGGCTGAAAATTTATTTTGGCCCTGATTACCAGCTGCGGATCGAGACCCAGGAAGGCAAGGGAACCAAAATTACGATCCGTCATCCGATTCTCCCGCCCGGCGGGGAAGAGAGGACGACGCCTGAACGGGGTGCGGATCAGGAAGTCAGTTGAGCGATAAATCCGGTATTGCGGCATGGGGAGGCGCCGTGTACAATGTGGTTAGATATATATCAAATAACAAAGTATGATATATCATACAGATGAGGGGAGAACATACCATGACCACTCAGGGAATTCCGAAAGCCTTTATCAAACCGGCCGGCCATAATCCGGTCATCACCAGCATTTATACGGCGGACCCTTCTGCCCATGTGTGGGAGGACGGAAGAATATACATATACGCCTCCCATGATATCGATCCGCCGCGGGGATGCGATCTAATGGACGCATATCACGTATTTTCCTCAGATGACCTGGTGAATTGGGTCGACGAAGGCGAGATTCTCCATTCACGGGACGTGGCCTGGGGGCGCCCGGAAGGCGGATTTATGTGGGCTCCTGACTGCGCTTACAAGGACGGCACGTATTATTTCTATTATCCGCATCCGAGCGGATCGGACTGGAACGATACCTGGAAAATCGGCGTGGCAACCAGCGATAAGCCGGCCAGCGGCTTTGTCGATCAAGGCTATATCGAAGGGCTCGGCGGCTTCGCCATGATCGACCCTTGCGTCTTCGTCGATGACGACAGCAGGGCGTATATGTATTACGGCGGCGGCAGCAAATGCCAGGGCGGAGAACTGGGCGAGGACATGATGTCCATCAAAGGTTCGATGCAGGACATGACGGGGCTGGAGGATTTTCATGAAGCCGCCTGGGTGTTCAAGCGGGGCGGGCTGTACTACCTCACCTATGCCGACAATCTGGAGGACAACAACCGGATGAGATACGCGACAAGCCGGCATCCACTCGGTCCGTGGACCTATCAGGGCATTTTTCTGGAACCGACCGGCTGCTCGACGACACATGGCTCGGTGGTGGAGTACAAAGGACAGTGGTACCTGTTCTATCATAACCAGGACATTTCAGGACACGGGAACCTGCGCAGCGTGTGCATCGACAGCCTGCATTTTAACGAAGACGGGACCATTCAAACGGTGGTTCAGACCAAGAACAGCGTCAAGCCTGTCGGTGAAGCGCCGGAAGCCGAAATTTCGGCCTACTATGCGGCGTCAGTAAGCACTACGGGAGGCGGTGCTGAAGTTACGGGTGGATCTGGAGCAGAAGCAGTCGTCCGCGGACTGGACGCCGGGGGGGCTTACTGCGAATTCGGCGGCGTCGACGGCGGCAGCGGCGGACGGGCCGCACTGTACATTCATTACAGCACGGACGAAGCCCTGGCCAAGCTGAACTTAACGGTCAACGGCCATGATTACACGCTCATCAACGCTCCCGGAACAGGAAGCGGCGAGGAAGCGGTGGGCGTCGCGTCGTTCACGGTCCGGCTGCAGCCTGGAACGCAGAATACGATCCGGTTGACGGGCGGGCACGGCCGCATTGCTGTAGGCGGACTGTCGGTCAGTCGGTTCGAAGAATAAGAGATTTGGGCTTGGCTTAACCAAGCGGCCCCTGTACACCGGTCAGCTGTTAAGCTTACCGGCGGCAGGGGCCGTTTATGGTTGTGCCAGGGATTAGGAAACCGCGTCTCCTGGGCGCTGCCTTCCTTCCGTTAATCCGCCGTTGCAGGCCCGGTCGAGGCCCTGGGAACGAGGCTTACGGGGACGGTCGTGATAACGGGGCGACGGTCTCCGTTCAGAATGAGGTCGGCGATCGTTTCGCCGATGACGCTGAAATTCTGGTCGATGGTGGTGATTTGCGCGCTGCCGGTCACCGCCCACTCGATATTGTCGAAGCCGGTAATGCTCATCTGCTCAGGTACCCGGATCGACAAACCGAGACAGCACATGTACACGTTAAAGGCGACCTCGTCGTTCTCGCACTCGATGGCGGTGACGCCCGACCGGTAAAACCCGTTAATGATATGCTTCAGCATGTGGTAATCGGGCGTGACATTAAATTTGACGTACTCGGAGACCACTTCGAGCCCGTGGTCGTTCATGCATTTCGTAAACCCGCTAAAGCGTGCGGACAAGCTGGACATGTCACGGGGTGAGAAGCGGGAGACGTAGGCGATCCGGCGGTGCCCGTAATCGACCAGATGCCGGGTCAGCTGGTAGCTGCCCCCGAAATTGTCGCAGACTACGCTGCTTAAATAAGGAATATCATGCGGCTTATCCAGGATGATGACCTGCTTGCCCTGCTCGGTAAACTTCCTGAGCACGTCCAAATGCAGCTCGTTACCTGCCGGATACAGTATGAGGGTGTCCACGTCTTGAGCAAAGAGCCGGAGCAGCAGGCTTCTCATCTTATCCGGATCCGGCTCGCAAATATGGATCGCCAAATGAACATTGGCGCCGTCCAGCCGCGCGGTAGCCGCCTCGACAATGCGAAAGAAACCGCCCTGGTTGACGGCGAAAGGCAGGATGACCGGTATGGTCCTCCCCGGTGCCAGCCCCTCCGGAAGGGAAGTGACAGAGCTGGCCGGCTGAGCGGATAGAGGAATACGCCGCACGAAGCTCCCCACCCCGCGTTTGCGGTACAGGATGCCGGCCTGCTCCAAATCCTCGATAGCCCGCTTGGAGGTAATGCGGCTGACGCCGTACTGCTCGGACAAGCTTTTCTCCGTACAAATCGGCTTATCGTATTCGAACTGATGATTTTCAATTCTGGCGAGGATGTCGTCCTTAATCATTTGATATAACAATTTTGATGGGTCCTTCGGCATTATTATTCTCCGATTCTCGTTAACGTTCTTTGAAATGTGCACGCAAGCCTTGTGCAGCTTTCATTTAGTATATCAAACCAAGCCAATATTTCAATCCACCCGGAACACCTGATACCGTTTCCTGTACTCGCCGGGAGTGAACGAGGTTTGGCGTTTAAACAGACGCGTAAAATAGTTGTTGTCCCGGAATCCGCATTGTTCGGCGACTTTGATCAGGGGCATCTCTGAATGCGCCAGCAGCCGCTTGGCCCGCTCCATCTGCAGATGATGCCGGTATTGAAGCGGACTCATTCCCGAATATTGTTTCAGGCAGCGCGCCAAGTAATCGAAATGGTAATGCAGATCACGCTCCATGCCGGCGGAGTCGAAGGGAGCTTCAAGGTTGTCCGCCAAATAGGCTGCGACCTGCTCTCCAAGGAAAAACGAGCGGGCATGCGGGCTGCCTTTTCTCATGCTTCCCTGCAGCTCGATCAGGAACCTGCCGAATAACATGTGCAGTTCGTAGACTCCGTAGGGGGTAAGCATACCGTGCACTTTCAGCATGTCCTGCAGGATCGGCACCATCGTGCGTAAATCCACCTCGGCAAATTTGGGGATGTCCACCAGGCCCGGCTGGGCCTGGGTATCCTGATCCGACCGGTTCAGCAGCGGCTGATGCCAGTGGCTTTTCTCGGTCAGAACCGGCTGCTCATCCGCCGGGTATTCGAAATGAATCCAATACACCTCGGTTTCGCGCTCGGTCGGACGGCAGCCGCGGTGCGTTTTGCCAGGCTCCAGGACGAGCATCGTTCCTTCCCGGATATCATATGCAATCCCGTTCTCCTCCATATATAGCGTGCCTTTGGCGCAAACGATCAGGTCAAAGGCTTCGAATTGGCGCTCGGCGTGCATCACGCCCGCCTGCCACACCGTATGGCCGACCGCGGCCAGCAGCGGAAACGGCGGCACCTTGAGTTCAAGTACGAGCATATTGCTAAAGCTCCTTTATGAAAAAAACGAATGTAGAGATTGTACTATAAGAAGTCGCCATTGTCAGCTGTGTCAAGGGAGATGATCCTGTAGAGTGGTAGATATTATATGATTTAAGTGAAGTCAGGGAGGCAGTGAGTTATGGATCAACAGGCACTCATCCAAAGGCAGCAGTGGTTTGTGAATCAGCGGTTCGGGATGTTTATTCACTTCAACAGCGCAACGTTTCAGTTTGCCGATTCGGACATTATCGATTGGGAATACGATCACGAGAACGGGGATGAGCCCCGCCGGTTTCCTTTTGACCCGAAGGACTGGAATCCGGAGCAGCTGGACTGCTCGCAGTGGGCAAAGGCCGCCAAATCGGCGGGGATGAGCTTTGCGGCATTGACCGCGAAGCATCATGAAGGCTTCAGCTTGTGGCCGACGAAGTACACGGAGCATTGCGTTCGCAACGCAGCGAGTCAGCGGGATGTCGTCAAGGAATACCTGGACGCGTTCCGGGCGGAAGGGATCGAGGCGGGGCTGTATTTTTCCATGCTGGACCTGCATCACCAAATCGGCCGGAGAACATGCACGCCGGCGGATAAGCAGTTCATTAAAAACCAGCTTGAGGAGCTGCTGACGAGCTACGGCGAGCTTCCGTTCCTCATTATCGACGGCTGGAACGCCCATTGGGGAGGCCCTTCGTACGAGAACCTTCCGTTCGAGGAAATCGATGCATGGGTCAAGCAGCTCCAGCCCCAGTGCTTGCTGATGAACATCAGCTGTGAGACCAACCTGAATCATACGGATGTCGTATTTTATGAAAATGCGGCAGGGCAGGAAGTGGAAGACGGCTTTGTGGGACCGGGCGCGAGCTGCAACGTGTTAACGAAAACCTGGTTCTGGAGAACGACGGATACGGCCAGAGAGCTGAAATCAGTGGATTGGGCACTGGACATGGTTCGGGACTGCAACCGCCAGAACGTGACCTTTCTGTTGAACGGAGCTCCCAACCGGCAGGGACTGCTGGACGCGAACGTGCTGGAGCGCTTCCGGGAGATCGGACAGCGGTACCGGAAACCGGAAGACCTGACCGTCATTCCCGAAGGCTGGCTGACCCGGGGGTAAGCTGCTGCAAGCCCCTGGAGCAATTTAATGGAGCAGCATGGGATGACGTTTGGCGGACGGAGCGCAGCCCAGCACCTTTTTATACGCGCGGAAAAAGGAAGAATAATCATGGAAGCCGACGGCGGCCGCCGCCGAACTCGCGGTATGCCCCTGAAGCATCAAATTCTGCGCCATCACGACCCGTTTATGGATGATATAATTGCCGATGGTCGTGCCCGTCGCTCTGCGGAACATTTTGTTCAAATGATGCTTGCTGATGTAAAAGGCGGCGGATAGATCGTCGAGCGAGACCGATTCGGTGATATGGTCGTTGACGTAAGCAATAATCCGCGGGACTGAGGGTCCGGAGGAAGAGGCATCCGAGGTGCCTTTCAGCGCATAGCTGTGGATTAGAATCTGCGACAGCAGCGCCTCAAGACGCACCCGGAGCGCAAGATCGCGAATGGCGGCATCGGCGTGCCGGGCATCCATCAGCTGCTTGAAAAAAGTAAACATGACGCGGTTACCGTCATCCTTGTAATAGATCCCTGCCGGACCATCATCGGGATGGAAGGGAGATAATAAGGCGGACTGGTTTTCGGGCGGAAGAAATCCGGGCACAAAATGGAGCGATATCCTTTCATAAGGGATGTCGCTTTCGATTTTTACGCCGTGGAACACGTGTGGGGCGATGAGCAGCAGGCTGTGCGGTTCCGGTACGTAGCGCTTGCCCTCGACCAGATAGCTGACTTCTCCGGCGATAAAATAGTACACCTCGTAAAAATTGTGGCAGTGCAGCGCATATTGGTCCGTCTTGCGCCGGTCGGCTGCATGGTGGAAATTCAATGAGTCGGTATGGATATTGGCGTACAGCATCCGTTCGCCCCCTCAAGCTTTTGTTGGGTTTAGTCTAACGAATGACCGCTATATTTGCAATGTTATGGCTTCGATTTACAATGGCGATTCCGGGTGCCGGGACTATAATTAAGGGGAGAATGCACTTTTGGAAATCTTGAAGGAGGGGCCAAATTTCATGATTTTAGGCGCACAATTGTACACCGTCCGATCCTTTCTCCAGACGGAAAAAGATATTCGGCGAACATTGCAAAAAATTGCGGCTATGGGCTATACGTCGGTCCAGATTTCGGCCATCGGTTCCATCCGTCCCGAGACGCTTCGCGCCATTTGCGACGAGCTATCGCTTCAAATTGTGCTGACGCATACGAGCCCGGACCGGATCCTGAACGAAACGGATCAAGTCATCGAGGAGCATCATATTCTGGGCTGCGATTACATCGGCATTGGATCGATGCCTGATAAATACCGCGGTCTCGACTGGTACGGGTATTTCGCGGAGGACTTCCGGGAAGCGGCAGGGCGGATCGCCAAGGCAGGCAAGCTGTTCATGTACCACAACCATCATTTTGAGTTCGAAAAAATCGGCGGCAAGCGCCTTATTGAGCGGCTGGTGGAGGACTT
The DNA here is from genome assembly GCF_002224835.1 of Paenibacillus sp. SSG-1. NCBI lineage: Bacteria > Bacillati > Bacillota > Bacilli > Caryophanales > Paenibacillaceae > Paenibacillus > Paenibacillus sp. SSG-1. The sequence goes on along the minus strand of NZ_MBRK01000001.1, from coordinate 5,619,908 downwards.
CGCGCCGGAGGAGATGGGCATTACGCTCGATACATATTGGGTACAGGCGGCCGGCGCCGACGTATGCGAATGGATCGGCAAGTTGAAGGACCGTCTTCACTGCGTGCATTTGAAGGACATGGCCGTCCAGGGAACGCAGCAGCTAATGGCCCCCGTCATGGAAGGGAACATGAATTTTCCGGCAATTTTGAAAGCGCTTGAACAAGCGAATACAAAATATCTGCTGGTCGAGCAGGACGTATGCCAGACAAGTCCGTTCGACTGCCTGCAGACGAGCTACAACAATTTGGCTTCCCTTGGCTACCGCTAAGGAGAATGGAGGGTCTTGATGTCTAAATTACGGATCGGCGTCATCGGGATGGGCAATATGGGGTCGGATCATGCCAAAAAATTAAACAAGGGTATCGTACCGGAAGCGGAGCTCACCGCAGTGTCGGAAATGGACGGCAAGCGTCTGGAGGACGCCAAAACGTATTTGCAAGGCGACATCGGCTACTTTGCGACGCCGGACGAGTTGATGGACAGCGGCCTATGTGATGCCGTGATTATTGCGACGCCGCACTACGACCATCCAAGGCTCGCCATTATGGCTTTCACCAAAGGGCTGCATGTTTTATGCGAAAAGCCGGCCGGCGTCTACACGAAGCAGGTGCGGGAAATGAACGAGAAGGCGCGGGAAAGCGGCCGCATCTTCGGCATGATGTTCAACCAGCGGACCAATCCGATGTACCGCAAAATGCATGAGCTCGTGCACAGCGGCGAGCTTGGCGCGATTAAGCGAGTGAACTGGATCATTACCGACTGGTACCGGTCGCAGGCCTATTATGACTCGGGAAGCTGGCGCGCCACCTGGGCCGGGGAAGGCGGAGGCGTGCTCATCAACCAATGCCCGCACAACATCGACCTCCTCCAATGGATTTGCGGCATGCCGGCCCAAGTTCGCGCTTTCTGTCATGAAGGCAAGTGGCATAACATCGAGGTGGAGGATGACGTCACGGCATATATGGAATTCCCGAACGGAGCCACGGGCGTATTCGTCACGACGACGGCCGACCTGCCGGGAACGAACCGTTTGGAAATTACGCTGGAAATGGGCAAGCTGGTGTGCGAAAACAATACGCTGACGCTGCATAAGCTGAGCCAGAACGAGCGTGAATACTGTTTTACAACGAAGGACGGCTTTGCGAAGCCTCCTGTGGAAGTGTCCGTCATCGAGACGCAAGGTGACAACAGCCAGCATACCGGCGTCATCGCTTCGTTTGCCAAGGCCGTCCTGGACGGTGCGCCGCTGATCGCTGACGGCGAGGAGGGCATCAACAGTTTAATGCTGTCCAATGCGATGCATCTGTCGAGCTGGATCGGCGACACCGTTGCGCTCCCCATCGACGAGGATCTGTTTTTAGAGGAGCTGAATAAGCGGATAGCGGCGTCGAAACACAAGGTGACTGCTGGGATCTAACGATAGAAAAGGTATGGCGAGTTGAAACCCGCGGAAGGATTGGATAATGTTTTGAGATCCGGACTGAATTCCAGCCGCCGTACCTCGCTGAGAGTTCAAGCAATATCCAAGCGACAAGCCGAATCCGCCACAGCTGCTGCAGCATGTCTCGGGTACAACCGCATCACAGCAACAAATGAAAAGAGCCGACGACTGCGTCAGCTCTTTTCGCTTGTAAGCGGAGCGATATGAAATCGATTGAGGTATGCCTGAATCGCACCGGTATCCTGGTGAGGCTCCGCCAACGCGACGTATCCGTCCGGCCGGACCAGAAATGCCGAATCGGGATGCATGCCGGCTGCTTTCATGGATAGCGTCCACCCCATTTCATGCAAGGGGATGCCTGTCGTTTCGCTGAGCCGGCGCAGACTTTGCGATGCCTGGCCGTACACATGCAGCTGCCAATCGACGGATTGCAGCGGTTCGAAGTTGTCCCCATGGGCGGTCTGAATCCAGGGCAGACGGTCGCCGCCGTGAACGGAGCCGGAAGCACCGCTGCTCAGCATGCTGTCCCGGTAACGGATTTGCGTTTGCGACAGCCGTTGGAAGGCCATTTTTCGTATAGGCGGGACATCGAGAAGCAGGGGAACGATATGGGGAATGACCATGTCCTGAACCAGGGAGGTCATGATGCCGCCCCCTACGATCGATTGGAACAGCCGGTCTGTGGTGGCCACGAGCGTCCGGGCAAAAGCAATCCGCTCCGTCTCGTAGGAATCGAGAATGCCGGCGTCCGCTTTGTCCAGAAGAACCGCGGCAAGCTTCCAGCCCAGATTCACGGCGTCCCCAATACCGGTATTCATGCCTTGCCCTCCGACCGGGCTGTGCACATGGGCCGCATCCCCGGCGATAAAGATTCGCCCCTTGCGGAAATGCCCGCATACCCGGTGATGGCTTTTATAAGTCGAATACCAGTTTACCTGGCCGATGTGCACTCCCGTATTTCTCTCCACATAAGGAATCAGAGGTTCCAATTCCGCGGGAACTCCCTGATTCAGGATCTTAGGCGGAATCAGTCCGATGAGCCGGACCTGTCCGCTCGTGCGGATCGGGAAGACCAGACAGAACCCTTCTTCAAAAAAGTTCATTGTCACGTTTGTCACGGGCTCTTTACTCCCCACATCAGCCACGAAAAACATCTGCTCATACGTTCCTCCGGGAAACTCCAGTCCCATCTCCTTGCGGACCGTACTATGCGCCCCATCGCACCCGCACACATAGGCATACGCTTGTTTCTCTTCGCTCCCTTGCCGGGTCGTGACGGCATGCACCTCTTCATTCCCTTCCTGAAGGGAAACGAGCCCGGTATTCCACTCCACATGGATTCCTTTGGAGTCGAGATGCTCGATGAGAAGGACTTCATGCTCGTCCTGAGGCAGGCTGAGTACATAGGGATAGGGGCTGATTTCTTCTCCAAAATCACCAAAGTTGATGGTTCCCTTAAGCTTTCCGTTCTTCATAATTTGGCCGGTATGCATGGGGATGCCGCGCTGCACAAATGAATCCGCTATGCCGAACTGCTGGTAGAACTCCAGGGTTCTGGCATGAACGACCATGGCTCTGGAGGCTTCTCCCGGTCCGGAGCGTTGATCGATGATCCGAAAAGGAATTCCCTGCTTCTCCAGGGCCAGAGCCAAAACGAGACCGGTCGGACCGGCGCCGACAATCAATACCTGAGGTTGCATGATCGCTGCCTCCTTTTTTTGGAGCTTATGTGTACATTATAGTTTTTACCCTTCGAAATGCCATCAACAAAAGGGCTGGTTGTGATCAGTAAGCGGCACAAACCGGTGGAGTGTTCAGGGAGCCGGGGAATATGGTTTGGAAGCTGGGGCTGTTAAATCAGATTATATCGAAAGAGAGAGGCATTTTTCATGTGAAATGAGAGGATCCGGTGTCCGGATAAGTGAGAGAATTAGCAATTAGCAAATGGTAGATTGTGGTATAATCGAAAGGACAAAGTAACCGGTGGGAGGACGCGGCGAAGCAAACCCGAAAGGGGGTGACGCCGTGTCCATTCTTGAAGTGGCCTTAAAGCTTTTGGACGGACTGCTGAAGCTGGTCGGTATCATTACTGGCCTGAAAACTTTGGTCAGTGCCTGGAAGCAAGCGCGGCATAACAAGAAAAACCACCGGGATTAGGTTGGGAGCCTAGCAATCCGGTGGTTCTTCATAGCCTTATGAAATTCTCGCCGTGGTCGCCCGCCGGCCTTTGTCAAAAGTCACGATGTTACCAGCATCGTGGCTTTTTTAGTTTACGCTTGATCTATTTCAAGTATACCACAAAAAGCGGACCGCTACACGGTAAGCCTTAAGGTAACGGAGGGCATAGATAATAGCAGACAAACAACGGCTGGGAGAAACCCCTGGCTATTCTACTGAATTTCAAGACGCTCTCGATATAGGAGCAGGTACATATAAAATGGTAAATCCGAAAGAATGAAACTATTTCTAGTAACAGGGGTTTTAAATATGAACGAAAAAGTGAGTCGAGGTCTGCTGTCCTTCGTGACTATGGTTAATGATCCTAATTAGAAATGGGGTATAAAAATGACCTTAAAACGAGTGGTTGTGGCGATTCGTGTTATTGTGATCCTCTTGCTCGTTGCGTTCCTTACTTTGAAAAATTTCGGGAATCATCTAGGGGATGTTATGGAGCAAATGGGGTAAAGTGCTAGGGGCAACTGTCAAATGCATCCGCCAAGGATGGCGCGACGTATACTGATATTTCCTTCAAGCCGTAAAATATCAAACACATGAATATTTCCTTTACATTTGCTCTGGGCATAAACTTTTGAGGAATAGCCTTAGAACCTACCCAGAATACGGCTTCATATAAAAAAGGAAGGCGGCCATACACGGCCGCCTTCCTCATTTGAACTTTAATCCTGCAGCGCCTGCTCGGGCAGGAGCCGATCAAAGGCGTAGATGCTGGCGAGCCGGTTAGGCGTAAAGGCGGACGCAAAGCCGAAGCACAGCTCGGCTTTCTGCGGGTGCCTGATGTCCGGAATCCGGATCGACATGCCCTCAGGCTCCCGGTAAGTCAGCTCCGGCGCGGTAAGGATCAGCTGCCGGTCTACGACCTCCCCGGTGCTCAGCTTCACGACAGTGATGTACGTATTGCCGGTGCCTTCGACCGAGCCGGCCGAACCGTAGGCGCTGCCCTCCAGGAGATACAGGTAACCGCCGTAGGAGGCGAAGCCCTGGAACGTGCCGAGGGAAGGCTGGAGGACGTCCGCCACCGGCTCGTAGATGTGCTGCTTAACTTTCTCCAGCTCATATACGCCAAAATGGAAGGCTCCGTTCAGACGGTAACGCATCGTCAGCAGCCCGTTCGCCTGGTCGATATGGACCGTCGTCCGGTCGGCACCGGGGATCAGCCGGTACTTCTCAAGCTCCGACGACTCCGGCGTCAGGATGGCGCCGTCCTGGAAGGCGAACCGGGTCAGCTGGGTTCCCCAGCCGCTGCCCGACTCCGTCACCGAGTCGGTTTCCGTCCATAAGTAGGCCTGCGACCCGTCTGCCTCCACACCGATCTGCACGCCGTGGCCAAATCCCTTCAGGAACATGTGCCCCAGCTCGTTTCCGTTCATATCCAGCTGGGTCAGGGCCAGATCGCCGCTGCTGGAGCGGGCGGCTCCGCTCACTGGCGCGGTTTCGCCGGGTAGCTGCTGTCCGCCGGCCATGAGCTGAACGGTATAAATACGCCCGTTCGCATTATCGATGGCAAAGGACTGAAGCACGGTCCCGTTATGCAGCGGCTTCTCGCGGATCACTTCCTTCGCCTCCTGCGACAGGTCGAACATTTTGGACTTCAGCGGCGACGGCTGCGCATGAGCGCCGGAAGCGGAGAGAGGCAGGAGGGCGGCGATCAGGAAGCCTGCCGTTAATTTCATGAGTGTGCGGCGGGCCAATCCCTTCACGGCCCAACGGCTGTTAAATTTCGAATGATCCATGGACATCAATCCTCCAATCAAGGGTTGGGATGAAACCGGACATTCACGGCTGCGGCATGAAACTTGTGGGTGAGAGATCCATCTGCTCCCGAATCCGCATGGCGGGGAGCGGGTTGTTCACCGTCATCAGCAGGGAACCGCAGCCAATCGCGTAGTAGACCTGCTGATCGTCATCCGGGCAGTAGCACCACGGCAGGATGCCCAGATCCTCGTATTCCTTCACCCGGGCAGGCGTCAGCAGCTTCATGCTGAGTCCCACCGCCCACATTTTCGAAATCGTCCCCTCGGGTCCCGGCACATAGTTATGCATCTGCTCACCGGGAAAGCCCTGCGTCTTAAGGCCATGTTTGTCGTGGATATGCGCCAGAACCGTGGCGTCAAAGCTGGTAAATACGCACCGGTGAAGCTCCCCGCGGGATGCCAGCTGGACAATGGCGGCGTCTGCGGTTTCCAGAGCCCGTTCGTCCGGTTTGATCTCCACGTTCAGCAGGACGTCCGGATAAGGGGCGATCAACTCGCAGAATTCCTCGAAGGTCGGAACTTTAAGTCCCTCGAACACTTTGCCGAACCAGCCGCCGGCATCCAGCCGCTTCAGCTCCTCCAGCGTATAATCGCCGACCGGGCCCGATCCGTCCGTCGTCCGGTCGACGGTGGCGTCATGGATGACCACCACGACATCGTCGCGGGTCATGCGCAGGTCCAGCTCCAGCATATCGACGCCGAGATCCAGCGCCTGTTGAAACGACAAGAGCGTATTTTCCGGATAAGCGGACTTCCAGCCGCGGTGTCCGGACACCACGATGGACTGCAGCTGCTGCAAATGCTCTAGCATAAGACAGTGTACCTCCTTGTTATTGGCGGGAATGGGGTCACGTTAATTTTTCAAGATCCGGTCCACTTCTTCCTTGTAGCTGTTCAGCGTGGCATCGACGTCCTTGTTATCGTACATGATCGCTTGGATCGCCTTGTTAAACTCCTGCTCGACCTGCGGCCACTGGACGCTCTTGTTGGTATCAACGGCATATTGGAGCTGCTCAAAAGCCACCTTCCGGTTCGGCTCCTTTTCCCACAACTGCTTGATGGCGTCCGAATCGACCATCTGCTTCGTGAAAGGAAGGTAGCCCGTATCGATAACGAACTGCTGCGCGCCTTCCGGACTGGTCATCAGCCAGTGCATGAACTCCCAGGCCGCATCCTTATGCTTGGAGGCCGCCATCATGGCCACGTTGCCGCCCCCGGTCGGAGTAGCGTACTGCTTATCCTGCGGAAGAAATGCCGTCACGTAATCGAACTTCGCACCTTGAGTCAGGCCGGAGATCGAACCGGTCGATTGGAAAAGAATCCCCACCTTGCCGCTCGTAAACATCTGGTTCGTAATGTTGCCGGAGTCCTGGCTAGGCGGATAGTAGAGGGCGCCGATATTTTGCAGCTCCTTCAGATACTTGAAGGTCTTGGACGCTTCGGTCGTATAACCGACGGACGTGCCCTCATCGTTGAAGAACTTGCCTCCGGCCTGCGTAATCATGGCGATTGGATACCAGGTATCGTACGGCATCGTCAGCCCGTAGCGTTTCACCTCGCCGTTTTCCTTGACGACCAGCGCTTCGGCTGTTTTTTTCAATTCGTCCCAGGTTGTCGGGATGGACAGGCCTTTTTCGTCCAGCATCGACTTGTTGATGTGCATCACCGGCGTGGAGCGGTTAAACGGAAGGGAGACCAGCTTATCGTTAAAATAGGAATGCCCCATCAGCCCCTCCTCAAAATCGTCCTTGCTGAGGCCGGACTTTTCCATGTAGGGGGCCAGGTCTTCCAGAACTTCAGCGTCTGCAAACAGCTGGACGTTGGAACGCTCAAGCATCGTCACGTCCGGCGCGGTCTTGGCCGCAACGGCCTGCTGCAGCTTGGTTACCGTTTCCTGGTAGCTGCCCTGGAACGTTCCGACGACCTCGATTTTGTCCTGGGAGCTGTTGAACCGCTTGATCATGGCGTCCAGAAACTCACCGTTCTTGCCGCCGATCGAGTGCCAGAACTGGATGGTCTCCTTGCCGGAGCCGGAATTACCGGCATTGCTGGATGCCTCTCCCGAAGCGGCCTTGCTGTCCGTGCCTGCCGTTTCGCCTCCGGACCCGCTTCCGCCTCCGCTGCATCCTGCCAATAATGTCATGATCAGCGCCAGTGTCAGCGCGATGAATGGAAACTTGTTCTTCACAGAAACTCCTCCATTTTCAGGTGATTTAAATAGTAATAGCGACAGTTTATTTAATACCGGAGTATACAAAAGCCTTGACGATCTGCTTGGAAGCAAACAAATACACGATCAGGATCGGCAGGACGAGCACAACGTTGCCCGCCATGATGATATGCCAGTTGGATACGCCCTCGGATTCCCGGAGCATGGCGATCCCGATCGTCAGCGGCCGGACAGCGGTCGAGTCGGTGACGACGAGCGGCCAGAAGTAGTCGTTCCAATGGCTCACAAAGCTGAACAAGGCGACGGTGGCCAAGGCGGGAACGGCCATGGGGATCATGATCTTCTGCATGATTTTGAACTCGCTGGCATTGTCCAGCCGGGCGGACTCAATAATCTCCTGCGGGATTTGCATAAAATACTGGCGGAGCAGGAAAATCCCGAAGGCATTGGCCATGAACGGAATGATCTGGGGCAGAAGGGTGTTGTTGATGCCCCAATCCGCCATCATCAGGTAGACGGGAATGAACGTCACCTGCCCTGGAATCATGAAGGCGAGCAGCACGATGCCGAACAGCAGGTTCCGGCCCCAGAAGCGGTATTTGGCAAATGCATACGCCGCCGGGATCATCACGATCATTTGCAGCACGATGACGGAGACGGTGATGATGACCGAGTTTTTCGCATAGGTCACGAAGGGAGCCGACCTCATGGCCTCGGCAAAGTTATGCCATTGCGGCGCGGCGGGAATCCACGTCGGCGGAAAGGCCAGCGTCTCCTCAAAGGTTTGCAGCGAAGTGGATATCATCCACAGGAACGGAAAAATAAACACGATCAGCACGGCGAGCTTGGCCACGAAGCCCAGAAGCCGTTTCAGAAGCCGGAGGGACGCATGGTCCCGGATCCGGTAACGCAGCTTCCCGCCGACTTGTTTCTTTTCCTGGATCAGCACGGGAAAAGCACCCCCTCAGGTTGTTGTCTGCCCATGGTGCGGCTCATTGGTAGTGAATCCGCTGGGCAAGGACTTTGAAGTAAACAAAGGTCAGCACCGCGATAATCGCCATCAGCACGACGCCGGTGGCCGAAGCGAAGCCGATGCTGGTCGTTCTGAACTCGTAGATGTAGTACACGAGCGTCGTCGTTGAGCCGTTGGGGCCGCCCCCGGTCATGATTTTGACCGTATCGAACACCTTGAAGGAGCCGATCGTCATGATGACGAGGATGAAAAACAACTGCGGCGAGATCAGCGGCAGCGTAATTTTCCAGAACACCTTGAACCTGCTGGCATTGTCCAGCGCAGCGGCTTCGTAGATGGTCGGGGGAATGCTCTGCAGCGCCGCCACCATAATGAGGGCGTAATAGCCGATGCTGTGCCACACCGAGACCAGGATCACGGAGATCATGGAAGTGCTCGAGCTCTGCAGCCAGGGTGATCCCGGAAGTCCGAAGGCCTTCAGCACATAATTGAGCAGGCCATGCCCCGGCTCCATCAGCCACATCCAGACGAGCGCGATGGATACGATCGAAATGATATGCGGCGTAAACAGGCCGGCCTGCAGAATGGCGTTGAACCGCGACCGCTTCCGCAGCCATACGGCCACGCCGAGCGAGAGCAGCATAGTGCAGAGCACGACGCCCACCGTGTAGACGGCGGTGTTGGCCAGGGCGTGATAGAAATCGTCCCGGGTAAAAATTTCCCGGTAGTTGTCAAGACCGATGAACTTGCTTTTGTCCTTATTGAGCAGGTTGTATTTATACAGGCTTAATTTAATGAGGTAAAAGACCGGGTAGACCACGAACAGGAACAAGGCGATCATCGCCGGCAAAATGAGCGCGTACGGCCTGGTCGTCTCCCATACTCTGCGCCGGTTCATTGGAAACGTCCCTTTAGCGCATGAAGGTAGGTGTTATGCCGTCGGTCATCGCGGTAAATCCGCTTGTCATCTGCTCCGAAGAGAAAGAGCTTGGATTCGTCCACCGAGAGATAGATGTCCTGGTCCACGCTGAACAGGTCTTCGGTGCATTTGATCATAAAGGAATGGTCCCGGGTACGGACCTGGTAGATGGTCTCTGAGCCGAGCATTTCCCGGGTGGAGATGACGCCCTTGGCCGTAAAATGGGCATCCGCCGGCTCGGTGGACAGCAGCCCGTGCTCCGGACGAAAGCCAAAGCGGACTCCGTCCTGCCCCATGTCGCCGACGTTCATCGGAGGGACCCCGATAAACTGCGCGGCAAACAGATTATCCGGTTCGCGGTAAATTTCAGCCGGCGAAGCCTCCTGCTGAATCTCTCCCTGATTCATCAGCACGATGGTGTCGGCCATGGACATCGCTTCGACCTGATCGTGCGTGACGTAGACGAAAGTGGAGCCCAGCTTCTTGTGCAGCTCAATGAGCTCGACGCGCATCTGCACCCGGAGCTTGGCGTCTAAGTTGGACAGGGGCTCGTCCATCAGGAACACTGAAGGTTTCTTGACCATCGCCCGCGCGAGCGCCACCCGCTGCCGCTGGCCGCCCGAAAGGGTGGAGGGCTTGCGGTCAAGGTAAGGACGGAGTCCGACCGTCTCGCTGATGCTTTCCACGAGCCGTGTCCGTTCCTCCTTGGGCACTTTGTTGTTTTTCAGGCCGAATTCGATATTCTCGCGTACGGACATCGTCGGATAAATGGCGTAGTTCTGAAACACCATCGCGACGCCCCTTTGGCCCGGGGCAATGGCGGATACGTCGCTGCCGCCGATCAGAACCGACCCCGAAGTCTGGCGGTCGAGCCCGGCGATCATGCGGAGCAGGGTGGTCTTGCCGCAGCCCGAAGGACCGACCAGGACGGTGAATTTGCCGTCTTCGATCTTCAGGTTCAGACGGGGGATGATGGTGTTTTTGTCAAACGATTGGGATACATCGACCAACTCAATGGATGCCACACGGATTCCTCCTTCACCAGCGGTTGCTATGTGTTGTTTGGGTTCATCGTCCACGGCAAGCGCTTTCATATGATGAAGAACGGAGGGAGGAATGCCTGGGCATCCTCCAGCCGTTTTTACTTCAACCCGCTTGTGTGGTACACTATTGAACAAGATTTTCGCTCTCTCACCAGCGAAAATCGAGGTACATCTTTTTCCAGTCTCTGTGAGCCAGGGCGGATTCCATTGCGCCCGCAAAGTCTTCTGCCTTGCTCACCGGGATATAGTCATCCGGCACCAACTGCCGGAGCGTCTCCTGACATTCCTCCTGCTTCATCACTTCAAGCACCTTCCGAAAATCGCTGTGCGAGCTGCGGCTGCTGCCGTGGATCGTAATGCCTTTCTCCAGCACATCCCGCGTATTGATAGGAACAAGCTCCTCGCTGACGCCCATGGCGATCAGATGGCCCCCAGGGAGAAGTAAGTCGATCCCTTGATTGATGGCGCTTTCACTAAATCTTCCGCCTGTGCATTCCAGCACGACATCAACCTTCCAGCCGCCTTGAAAATCGTATTCCTGCACCATTTCGGTCCGCGCAAACGTGAAATGCTCCAGCTTCTCATGAATGGCGCCGAATACCGTCAGGCGCTCCGTGCTGACGCCAAAGGCGTAATGGAGCATGGCGGCAGTCAGGAAGCCGACCGGACCGTCTCCGAATACGGCGACCTGTGCGCTGTCCAGCAGATCGGCCACGGGGCGGATCGCCCGGTAGGATACGCTGCACAGCTCTGCCAGCACGGCAATGTCATCCGGAATCGAATCCGGGATCGGAATGGCGCATGCCTCCGGAATGACGAGCCGGCTCTGCGCGATACCGTCGATCGTACTCCCGAGAAACTTGCCGTTGTAGCAGTAATTCTCCGGAATGTCTCCCCGGCAGGCCGGACAGCACTCGTCGTGCTTGATGCCGTTCAGCAGATAGCCCGGCAGGTTCGGCACGATGGCGACCCGCTGTCCCGCTTGAAGCTTGGAGGAGCCGCCGACGACTTTCCCGATGCCTTCATGAAGCAGGGCCATCGGCAGCTTGCGGGCAAGGACTTCGGGTTTCCGAAGGCCTCCGAAATATCGAAGGTCGGCATGACAGATGCTGGCCAAAGTGGGTTCAATGACGACGAATCCTTCCGCGACGGTCCGATCCATCGTCATTTCTTCGACATGGTGGGGGTGGGTGAGCCGGAGCGACCGGGAGTCCACCGTTTGCGTAATCGTACTCAAATCAGGGAACACCTCCATGTGAGCGTTATTTGTTTTTTTTAATACTGGATTTCCTTATCATTTGTTCGGGTCTGACGTCATCGTCAGCTCCCCTGAAAGGAGCTGCGTTCCGTCAGACGGTTAAAATTTGAATGCCGGCGTCCTGAAACTGCTTAATGTCGTATTCCGCAACCTCGTTGCCCGTGATCAGGGTATGGATCGAGCTATTGGGAGCGACGTTGTACAGCGAAATTTTGCCGATTTTCGTTTCGTCGGCGACGACGATGACTTCCTGGGCGGCCGCGATCATGCCCTGCTTGGCCACGACCAGTTGGGCTTCCGGAAGCGTAAGGCCGTATTTGGGATGGATCGCGGTGGTCGCGATAAAAGCTTTGGATACGTGTACCGACCGCAGCACGTAATCCGTAAACATGCCGTTCAGCATGAAGCTGGACGGATACAGTTCCCCGCCGGTGACCGTCACTTTGACGCCGGGAGCGTCCCGAAGCTCGGCCGCCACGTTCATGTCGTTGGTAATGACGGTGATGTTGGAGCGGTGGACCAGGTTGCGGGCGATGTGCAGCGTGGTCGTGCCGGAATCCAAAATGATGTGATCCCCGTCTTCCACCAAGCTTGCCGCCTTCTGGCCGATACGTTCCTTCTGATCGAGCTGGATGCCTGATCTTTCGTTGAACGAAGGCTCGTGATGCGTGAGCTGTTCCACAATAACGCCGCCGTGCGTCCGTTTCAGAAGCCCTTCCTGTTCGACCTCAGCGAGATCGCGCCGGATCGTCGCTTCATGAACGCCGAATTCCTTGGCTAACGTGCCGACAGAAGCCGACCGATGCTGTCTGACAAATTCGACGATTCTCATTTTTCGTTCAGCTGCCAGCAATATAACCATCCTTTCCGCCAAATCGCATATACGATTGCTTACTTTTGTTCACTTTTGCTCATTTACCGGGATTGCCGTCAATTCGATTACATCTTGAAGTTGGAATACTTGTTGTTTGCGGAGAACTTTTGTGCGAATTCTGAGGAGATTCCCGACGATTCAATGCCGAGCACGTCGGGCAGGGAAGATATTTTGTCCATGGCGGCAACCACCTGCATCGGATTTGGGGAGCGGATATGGAATTTCAGTTCGACCATGGCATCCGCCAGCCCGTCGGGCGTGCGGATTTCGATATTGTTGATCTTGATGCCAAGTACATCCAGCTCGCTGGCGACCGTCACAAGCATGCCCGGCTTGTCGGGCACCCGGATGAGGAAGTCGAAGTTCCTCTTGCGGTGCATGATGAGCTTTTCCCATTTGTTCAGGGCAAACAGGCTGATAAAAGCAAGACCGGTCGTCAGAAGGGCCGAGTAGAGAAAACCGGCGCCGATCGACAGTCCGATCGCGGCCACGACCCATACCGAAGCGGCGGTCGTCAGTCCGGATACCGTCTGTCCCGAGCGGAGAATGGCTCCTGCGCCGAGAAAGCCGATCCCGCTGATCACCTGCGCAGCGAGCCGCGCCGGATCCAGGCGGACGTTCGTTTCGTCCACGAAGGCCTCAAAGCCGTACATGGACAGGATCATGATGGACGCCGAGCCGAGACAGACCAGGATATGGGTCCGAAAGCCGGCGGCGTGATTGTTCCATTCGCGTTCCATGCCGATCAATCCGCCCATGGCGACCGATAACAGCAGCCGGAGCGTCAAATCCATATTGCTGATATGCCACACACTGTCGATTCATCATTCCCCCTTAACTCAAGCGAAAATGAGCATTCAATGCCCAAATCAAACATAAATGAGTATTATTTGCGTAATATATGCTCGTTTATGTTCACAATTTGTTCATTTGTCGCTATATTAACACGCGGATTTGCGGAAGACAATATATCTGGAGGAAATTTTTGAAATATTTTTTTAGAGCAGGGGCGTGGGCGACGGTGGGGCAGCTGAGGCTAGGAGCAGCAGTTTCGATTTGCCCGAGTTCATTTGGAGAACTGACAACAAAAAACAGCGGAACGCTGTAGTAGATAGCGTACCGCTGGATCGTTAAAGGCCTTCCGGATAACTAATGAATCTTCGTCCATCTTTGTTTGTTTTGAAGCCGTAACAGTACCAAGCCGATCCCGTTGACTAACAGCAGTCCGAAAAGGGTGTTGCCAATGGGAGCCCAACCGTTATCTCCGGTCAACATCAGCGACAATACGACCTTTCCAATCAGGGTCACATTCAGAATAACCAGGCCGATTTTAAAAGAATGCTTCCAGAATGCAACGCCCATGGATACGACAAAAGCCATCATAAATGCCAGCGTGAATACGGCCGAACCTGGATCACTCAAAAGCATTTTTTCATAATCCAATACGGCTTCCATCTGGGGATTGATCGTTTTCGGCGCAGGAAACCAAACCATGCTGCTCATCATAAGTAAGAAAGTGATCATCATACCTTTCCAGTTTCGTTTGTAAGCGAAAAAAGCCAATACGATTAAAAAAATGGGGCGGATATACCAACTTAACGGATTCAAGTGTCTTTGGAAAGCCCAATCTAAGAGTTGATGGAATTCCAATTGGATCACTCCTTTGTGGATACTGGCGATATCGTTAAAGCACTGGCAACCGCATGGAACATTATTTCTTCAATTTCGGCGTAAAGCTTCTCGTCAAATTCCTGTTTATGGACTTCGATCAGCATGGCTGCCCGCATCATACCTACAATGACTCCCGAGTCTTTGTTGATGATTTCTCCTTTGATTTGCTGCTGCTCGATATAATTCATTAAAGGGATAACGTTGCGCTGCAGTTTTCTTTCGATGAATTCAGGGGGCACCCTTCGACGCAATAGCTCCATTTCTTGGGGATGCATAATGAGCTTTTTGGTCAGCGGGTTGGTTTTTAACTCAAGAACCATTTGACGCAGATATGCGATAATTCCGTTATAAGCATCGGACTGTTTCTCTACAGCAGCCCATACTCTTTCCTCCATCCCGGCCGATTCCAACTCCAGCAGATCCAAGTACATAGCTTCCTTGCTGTCGTAAAAAGCGTAAAAGGTGCTTTTAGCGATCCCGGTTGCGGCGGTTAACTGTTCCAGTGAAGTTTTTTTAAGGCCCTGTGCCGCAAACAACTTTTTACCGGCATCGATTAAATCCTGACGAAGTTTTTCCTTTTCAGCTGGAGAGAATTGAGGCAATTTAAAACCTCCTATAAAAACAAATTGTATTTTTGTTTTTATAATAATTCGCTTAGCATCATTTGTCAACGATTTCCACCAGAATACTTTGCTCTATTTCATCCATAATAAGGAGAATGATCGGGTCCAAGTATGCCACGCAGCACGGAGCCGAAAACGCAGGGAGGAATCGCCCATGAGTCAAGAAATGAAGGATGAGAAGCGGGCCCTTTCGACAGACCTGTCGACCGTGGAGTCGCAGCGCAACGATCTGGCCTTCGAGGAGTTTCCGGACGGGCCCTACGGGTCGCCGGTCAACGCCGAGCAGTTGGGGAAAAGCACACCATGGCGGGTGGATCAGCGCAGCTCGGGCCGATTCGACTACGAGAATCATGAGCTGCACGAAGGCCATGTCCGGGATTTCCCGGGCCAGGACGTTTTCGATGAGCGGATTCCGGATGACGTGAATAAGCCGAGGGTTCCGGAGGAATGAGCTTGGGGATGAAATAAAAATTCATAACAAAAGCGTTAAAAATGACCGGTGCATCATGTACCGGTTTTTTCGTATGCATCTTGCGGATTGCGGGCTGCGGATTGCTTCAAGGAAATCAACCGGATGGAGGGAGATTGCAAGTTTGATTTTGATGTTGACATACCTACCGAAGGTAGGTACTATTATAGTCATAGAAAATACCTACCGAAGGTATGACTAACGAAGCAGCGGCCATATTATTGCAGTTCTATTCCCGATTGGATTTCACAGCCTGACACAAACGAATTATTTATTGGAAAGGACGGTTCAAACCAATGACCAAATCGAAAAATGCTATTATCGTGACGCTCATTGTCAACATTGTACTGCCGTACGTCGTGTATACCTTGCTGCTGCCGCACACGAGCAGCCTGGTGGCCTTATCGGCCGCCGCCATTGTACCGCTGATCGATACCGTGTACAGCCTAATACATACCCGCAAGGTCGATATGTTTTCCGGCTTCATTTTCCTCGGGCTTGTTCTCGGCATTGCCGCGGTTCTGCTGGGCGGCGACGAACGGTTCATTTTGCTGAGGGAGTCTTATGTTACAGGGATCATGGGCCTGGTATTCCTTGGATCCCTGCTTGCCGCACGCCCGCTGATCTTTTATTTTGCCGAACGGTTCGCCGGCCGCGATCCGGAAATGCATGACAAGTGGAACCGCCTGCCCGCCTATCGTCAGACCTTTCGCCGCATGACGGCGGTGTGGGGCGTCGCGCTTTTGCTCGAAGCTTGTGTTAAAGTAGGGTTGGTGTACACTTTGTCGATTCCTGCCTTTCTGGCAGTTTCCCCGTTTGCCACCTACGGCATCCTGGCGCTTACGATCTGGTGGAACGTTACCTACGTGAAACGGGTCAAGCGGGAGGCTGCTTTAAACCGTAAATAATTCAGCAATACAACATAAATCATTCAGCTTATGAATCAAATAATAACCCAAGCGATATGGAGGAATAGATGATGGACGACAAGTCGATGAATCCCAGCCTGAAGCTGCTGCTGGACACGGCCGAAGAGATGATCCTGGAGAGGGGATGCCGGGCGACGACGCTTCAGGATATCGCTGACCGCAGCGGTCTGACCAAAGGAGCCATTTATCATTATGTCAAAAGCAAAGACGAACTGTTCGCCCTGATCCTGCAGTCAGGGATGCAGAATACGAACCGACTCTTCTACGAGTCGGTATCCCGGGCGGTCGGAGAGGATGCGGGTCTTCAAGGGCCGCTGTCCGCCCTATCGGGAAAGATGCAGCATATGTCCAGCACGGAGACTGCTTCGAGCCTCATTTTTATTTACCTGCTGAGTCAAAAGGATAAGCCCGCCGTGGCCGACATCCTGAAGCGATACCAGGAGACGGCCATTCAAAATTCGGCTGAGTGGATCAAGGTTGGGCAGGAGCACGGCGTGATCCCGGCCCATGTGGACGCCGAGAAGGCAGCGCGGCTGCTGTCCATCTTCAAGAACGGCCTGCAGGTACAGCAGATTGTGTCCCCGGATGCCGCGGAAATGAGCGAAGAAGATATTTTTAGGTTTATGAAAAATGCGCTGAGCTAATCAAAGGACCCCCAAATGAGCCGATACGGACTGCCGGCTTTCCCTGGGGGTTCTTTTCGTTCTATTCCGTGAGCTGCAGCCGGGAAATGAGGTATGTTTTGACCGGGCGCCGAACATAATGGGATCTATGCTCATTTTCTCACAGGAAAGGAAATCGTCATGAAGCCTGATGCACCCAAGACCCTCCGTGAAATATTGGAGCAAGCCGCCAAGTCCAGCGATTTTCGGCAGTTTTCCCCCTTTGCGGAGAACGACCGGATCCGGATCAGCTACTATTCTTCTCTTGTGGATGCGGAGAAGGTCAACCGTTATCTTATCGCTGAAATCCAGCAGCATGATGATGATATTCATCGGCTGGCGGACATTCAGAACCGCATCCCGTTCGATGAAGCGCAAATCACCGAGGATACGTCGGAAGTCGAGTCCAAGCTGGTCAAAGGGTATGTGATCCTCCAGATCGTGTCGGAAGAGCCGGCTTTTTTGATCGTTAATATCAACCAGACCGAACAGGGGCACCGCCAAAGCAACGAGACCGAAAATGAATTCAGCGTCGTGGGACCCAAAATCGGCTTTGTGGAAAACATTCATGTTAACGTCCATTTGCTGAGACAGCAAATCGCCGTCACGAGGCTGGTGATCGAGGAGGTTTCGGTCGGCAGCCTGTCCAATACGAAGGTCATGATTGCTTATCTTGACGGAGTGACGAATCCGCAGCATATCGAAACGATGAAACAGCGGCTCGGCAGGATCGACTTCGAGGTCGTATTCGACACATCGATTCTCGATCAGATTATATCCGATCATACCAACTCCCCGTTCCCGCTTTTTCTGTCGACGGAAAGGGTAGACCGGGTGGCTTACGCCATTACTTCCGGACAGGTCGCGGTGTTCGCGGACGGATCACCCTATGTCTTTACGGGCCCTTCCACGTTTTTGGACTTTTTCGTATCGCCGGAGGACTATTATTTGCCCTGGATTATCGGGTCTTTCTTTCGCATCGTCCGCATTCTGAGCGTCATCTTCTCCATTTTTGTCACGCCTGTCTATGTCGCCGTATTAACGTATCATTTCGAGGTTATTCCGGAAAATATACTGGAGCCGTTAATCATGTCCCGAACCCATGTCCCGCTTCCTCCCGTGCTGGAGGCGCTCTTCCTGGAAGTGACGATCGAGCTGCTGCGGGAAGCCGGAGCCCGGCTCCCGACCAAAATCGGCCAGACGCTCGGCATCGTAGGCGGGATCGTCATCGGCCAGGCCACGGTGGAAGCCGCCCTGGCGAGCAGCATCCTGCTGATCATTGTGGCGTTGTCGGCGCTGGCCTCGTTTACGACTCCCATTTTTAAAATGGCCAATACGATCCGCCTCCTGCGTTTCCCGCTGATCCTGCTGGCCGGCCTATGGGGCGGGCTGGGGATTGTGGCCGGGCTCTTTTTGCTGCTTGGGCACCTGCTGCGGCTCAAATCTCTCGGCACCCCGTACTTGCTGCCGCTGTTCCCGCTGCGGACCGGCAATTTCGGTGACAGCTTCGTACGGCGATCGTACCGGTATATCACCAACCGGAACATTTACCTGAGGCCTCTGGATTCCAAGCGGTACACCCCGAGTGAAGACCAGGAGGATATTGAGCATGAGTAGCCTCGTAAGATGGCTGGGGATATTCGGTATCGTCTTTGCGCTTGGGGGATGCGGAAACGACCGAATGGTCGATAAGATCCGTATCGTCACGGTGCTCGGATTTGACGACGGCCGCCCAGGTTATATCGGGACCGCTCTCTACAGCGATTTTACACAGAGGGGGAAGGTCGGCACGCTGCAGGGGCGGGCGGGGCAGACCCAGCTCGTCCTGAATGAAATGAACGGCCAGTCAGCCCAGCCGGTCAAAATCGAGAAGCTGCGGCTGCTCCTGTTCAGCCGGGAGCTCGCGGAGAGCGGCCTTTCGTATTTCATCAATTCGATCTGCCGCAACCCGCTGATCAGTAATTATTTGACGGTGGCCGTATCGGAGGAGCCGGTCACGTCCCTGGCCAAGGTCATAGCCGAGCAGGGCAGCCGTGAGCTGCCGTACCATCTCATTGAGCAGAATATGAAATCGGGGAATATTCCGAGATCCAACCTCTCGACGATGTTGTTTGATTACCATGGCCTGGGGAGGGACGTTTCGCTTCCGGTCATCCGGTTAAACGCTGCGGGCAGATTGCAGGTATCGGGCTATGGCATTTTCAAAGGGGACCGTTTAAAACTCACCTTGAATCCGGAGGAAATGTTCTATTATAAGCTTCTTCAGGGATACTCCATGCGCGGGGAAATTCCTTTTACCCTGAAAAAGCACGGGCAGGAAGGAACAGCCCTTTTTTCGGTGAGCTATGGAAGGGAATCCAAGCATGCGGTCATGAGGGCAGATGGCTTGCATATTCAAGTCCAGCTCGCGATCAGCGGAATGGTGAAGGAGTATCCGAGATGGATGGACTTAAGGAAGGACTCCAATGACCGCGAGGTAGACCGCCAGCTGGAAAAGCAGATACGGGAACGCCTGATGTCGCTGCTCGCCAAACTGAGGGACAGCGGTGTGGATCCGCTGGGCGTAGGGGATCTGGTCAGGGCATATTCCCGGGACTGGGACGAGAAGGAATTTTACGAAAGGCTGTATCCGAAAACGGCTTTCGATATCGCTATCAACCTTCAACTGACCAAATCGGGAATCGGAGAATAATAAGGACAGGTGAATGAAGATGTCCAGACAGATCAAGGAAAGCTTAACCGTATCCCCTTATTTGCTGTGGTTCATGATTCACGGAACGCAGTCCGGCATCGCTATGCTGAGCTTTCAGAGCCGTAACATTAAGGGGGCGCAGCAGGACTCCTGGTTATCCTTACTGCTCGTCGGCCTCAGCCTGCACGCGGTCGTGTGGATCATTTATGCGATCATGAAGCACGCGGATGGAGGCGATATCCTCCACCTGCATCGGCAGTTGTTCGGCAAATGGATGGGAGGAGCGATGAATCTCCTGTTCTACGGTTATATGCTGCTGTTTATCGTCTATCAAATCCGGTCTTACATGGAGGTCATCCATATTTGGGCGTTTCCCACGACGCCGCTCTGGTTCGTATGCCTGCTCATTTTGCTGACTGCCGTATATATCGTGACCGGGGGGTTGCGGGTGATCACGGGAATCTGCTTTTTCTGCGTCGTCATTCCCACCCTGCTCCTGGTATCGATTTATTTTCCGCTGCAGTATGCCCATTGGACGAATTTCCTGCCGCTGCTGAACCATTCGCCGCGTGAATATGCCCAGTCGGCGTTCCATTCGCTCAATTTATTTTACGGGGTGGAGTTTCTGCTTCTGCTGCACCCCTTTATCAAGCATCCAGAAAAGTCTCGGAAATGGGCTCATATCGCCGTGGCCCATTCCACAGTACTTTACTTGATCGTCGCTATAGTCACATTGGCGTTCTTTAACGTTCAGCAGCTGGAGCATACGATCTGGCCGACGCTGATTCTGTCGAAGGTGGCCCGGCTCCCGTTCATCGACCGGTTCGATTACGTGTATGTGTTCAATTGGTTTATCGTGATTCTGCCGCCGGTATGTATGGCAATGTGGGCGGGAACCAGAATTTTGAGACAGGTCACCCCATTGAGATCCAAGCCGCTGGTATGGTTCACATGCGGGATGTCATTTGTCATTATCGCCGTATTACAAGGACCCAAGACGATCGACAAGCTGGATTCTGTGGTAACCTGGGCCGGACTGGTCCTGCTGTACGTCTATCTTCCGCTGCTGTGCCTCTGGGTGCATATTGTCCAACGGTATCAAAATCGAAGGGCGGCAGTGGAAGGGGGGTGAAATCGTACCCATGCCTGGTTGGGATTAAAATGATAGAAATGGCATATTGATTTACTGTAACTAAATTGTGTACAATTCAGTTACAGAAGAAAGCTTGCGAACCGAAAGGCTTGCCGAAGGCCTTCACTGACTGATAATAAAGGATGGGATAAATGATGACAAACACAACGACATTAACATTGGAACAGGCATTGAATCAGCAGGTGGCAAACTTCAGCATCCTTTACGTGAAAATTCATAACTATCACTGGTATGTAAAAGGAGAACAGTTCTTTACGCTGCATGCGAAATTCGAGGAACTGTACAACGACGTTACGCAAAAAACGGACGAAATCGCCGAACGCCTTCTGGCGATCAAGGGCAGACCGTCTGCTACATTGGTAGAGTATCTGGAAATCGCTACGATTGCGGAAGCTACAGGAAAAGAGGACGCGCGCGGCATGGTGCAGTCGCTCATCCATGACTTCTCGGCGGTAAGCAAGGAACTGCATGACACCATCAACTTGGCGGAAAGCGCCGGTGACCACCCAACCGCGGATATGCTGATCGCGATGCAGGCGGACTTGGATAAGCATGTATGGATGCTTGAATCCTACCTTGGCTGATTTCAACGATTTCCAATGAACGAGGGGCTCTGACCCCTTCGTCGATGATGTCAGAAGAGAAGGGGTGTGATTATTAATGGAAGCTAAATTCGCCATGGAGCATGAGGTTGCCAAAATTCTGGATCACCACGAATACGCCGCCGTTGCGACGGTGGAGAATCAGAAGCCACGGCTGCGCCGGATGCCGAAGTACAACAAAGGACTGAGCATCTATCTTGTCGCAAATCGGAAAAGCCAAACCTGGGACCTGGAAAGCAAGACGCCGGTGTCGCTGCTGGTAGGGCATGGGGAGAACGACTCCCGGGAAACGGTGGAAATCGACGGAAAATTAACCGTGAACACGGAGGAAGCTCTCCGTCAGCAGATTTGGCGGGAAGAGTTCAGCGCGGATTTCTCCGGCCCGGATGATCCGGATTATGTGATCCTTCAGGTTAAGGCCATTCGTGTAGAGTTAACCGACAAGGACGGACAGAAGCACGAGTGGTTCGATTATTGATTGAATCCCGCGGCAGCGGTGAGAGCCGCCTTATCAGGTTGAAACCTAATAAGGCGGCTTTTTCGTGTGCTGACAACAATCCGTTGTTCTTACGGAGCTGCAGTGAATTGGCGGACTCAAGCAGCGCTTGATATACAAATGCCCGGCGAACCGATACACTTAAGCGCAAATAACCTTTGAAGGAGTGTCGAGGATGTTTGATATGGTCAAGATCGGGAGAACCATTGCCCGGCTTCGCAAGGAAACGGGTTTTACGCAAATGGAGCTGGCGGATCGGATGGGAATCAGTTATCAGGCGATCAGCAACTGGGAACGCGGGGAAACGATGCCCGATATATCGAAACTGCCGCAGCTCGCAGACATTTTCGGCGTCAGCATCGACCGTATTTTGGAGAGTTCGAAAGGGACGCAGATCATCCAGACGATTGTCGAGGACAAGACGTCCGAATTTTTGCAGGCGAACGAGGTATCCGTCGAGGAGTTCGCGAGTATCGCCCCGATTCTCAAGTCAGCCCAGGTAGACGAGGTGTTTGGGCACATTAAAAACAAGTTCAAACCGAAGGACATCCAGTCCATCGCTCCGTTTGTCAGCGAGGAAGTGATCGATGAGGTCGCGCTGCAAGCCTTCGAGAGCGAAGGGATCGGTGCGCTGTCACCGATCGCACCGTTTATGAGCGATGAAGCAATCGATGAGTGTGCGAGGAAAGCTTACGAGAACGAAGGGATTGGTGCGCTGGCACCAATCGTACCGTTTATGAGCGATGAAGCAATCGATGAGTGTGCGAGGAAAGCTTACGAGAGCGAAGGGATCGGTGCGCTGTCACCGATCGCACCGTTTATGAGCGATGAAGCAATCGATGAGTGTGCGAGGAAAGCTTACGAGAACGAAGGGATTGGTGCGCTGGCACCAATCGTACCGTTTATGAGCGATGAAGCAATCGATGAGTGTGCGAGGAAAGCTTACGAGAGCGAAGGGATCGGTGCGCTGTCACCGATCGCACCGTTTATGAGCGATGAAGCAATCGATGAGTGTGCGAGGAAAGCTTACGAGAACGAAGGGATTGGTGCGCTGGCACCAATCGTACCGTTTATGAGCGATGAAGCAATCGATGAGTGTGCGAGGAAAGCTTACGAGAGCGAAGGGATCGGTGCGCTGTCACCGATCGCACCGTTTATGAGCGATGAAGCAATCGATGAGTGTGCGAGGAAAGCTTACGAGAACGAAGGGATTGGTGCGCTGGCACCAATCGTACCGTTTATGAGCGATGAAGCAATCGATGAGTGTGCGAGGAAAGCTTACGAGAACGAAGGGATTGGTGCGCTGGCACCAATCGTACCGTTTATGAGCATTGATGCAATCGATGAGTGTGCGAGGAAGGCTTACGAGAGCGAAGGAATCGGGGCGCTAGCGCCGATCGCACCGTTTATGAGCATTGATGCAATCGATGAGTGTGCGAGGAAAGCTTGCGAAAGGGAGGGGCTCGGGGCCTTGGCGCCGATTCTCCCGTTCATGGATCGGGAGCGGATTGACGCCTGGGTGAGGGAAGGAATCCGCCATATGTCCTGACCGAAGTACACAAGGCAATTATGAAATCCAGAAAGATGAAGACGTTCAAGGGAAGCCGAGAAGGACCGGCTGAGCTTGGACGTTTTTTTAGATATCAGAAAGTATAAGCGAGAAAAAGAGAAAGCAGGGCTGCAGCATCCAAAAGGCGGAAGTGAAATGACCAAACGCCATTGTCAGCCGGTTGTGACGGCAAAATCGATGTAAACGCATACATGTTATTTTTGACCTGCCGCAAAACCGCGCCCCATAAGGGCTCGTGCGGGAATTGTCATTTTTGATATATACACCTTAAAGGTTGTCCAAATCATCAAAAATGACATATTCGGTTCCTGAATCACAAGTGAATGTAACCACCGGAGCCAGATTTCAAGCCGATTTGATGAGGGGGCGAAAACGACATATTTACGCATGGCGGGGGCTCCGATATGTTTAGTGTAAGCGTTATCACACGCCGCTGAAGCGAGATGTGGGGGAACGGGCAGGCTTAACTAACGATCAAAAACCGTGGCCGAGAAACAGGGACATTTGGAGGAGGATCGGCCCGCCGATAGATGCGTTGAAGATGGAAGCTTCACCGAAGAAGGATGTTTCATTTAAAGAGAAGGTTTCATTGAAGAGGGATGTTTCTTCATTGTACGAAGCCATCGGAACCGATCGAAAGAACTCTCAGGATCCTGCTCGAAACGAGGGCGCTAAGCTGCTTGACTGGTTGAACGGCCCTCACCTTTCGAGGAAGGGCATCGCTTAGATGCTGGTCAGCTGAAATTTTTGTTCCCTTAGTAAAAGGAAGAACAGCGTAAGTCGGCTGGTAGGGAACATCATGATAGGGCTCACAAGGGGAAGTTTAACCACAACTCGTCCTTAGTCAGGTAGTATATCAAACATATTTGTGTAACTTAAGTTATCATTGTGATGTTAAGTACTGACTGATTCACCCGAATTCGATGCAAAAACAACATATTCCTCTGGCCAAAACCGGTCGATTTTCTTCTTGTTCGTACGGGTTTTGCCCTGAATTTCAGGCTCATGTGGAAAATGACATATTTACGAAGGTTTTACCGATCGAATACGTTTAGATCACAAACCTTGTTCACCCGCCTTTTTCGGGCTTTAACATCCGTCATCACGGAGAGATAAAGGCAACAAAGAATCTACCAGAGAAGGAGTGATACGATGCATGAGACAAAAGCTGCCATCGCAGGCACGCCGGCTGTGATGCCGAGAAAGAAAACCCACAAAAGCTTGTGGAAGCGCATCATTCTGAACTGGGAGCTGTACCTGTTTATTGCGCCGGCCTTTTTCTACTTTCTTATTTTCTGTTACGGGCCGATGTACGGCATCCAGATCGCGTTCAAGAACTTTATTCCGACAAAAGGAATCACGGGAAGCCCGTGGGTCGGCTTCGACCACTTCATCCGCTTCTTTCATTCCTATTACTTCTGGGATCTGCTCTGGAACACGCTGAGCATCAGCTTGTACTCGCTGGTCGTCGGGTTTCCGATCCCGATCATTCTGGCGCTGGCCTTCAACGAGGTCCGAAACGGCTTCTTCAAGAAGCTGTCCCAGACGGTGACGTACGCACCGCACTTCATTTCCATGGTCGTTATGGCCGGGATGATTATCACGTTCCTTTCGCCGTCGACGGGGATCGTCACCCACATGATCGAGGGTCTGGGCCTGAAATCACCGGACTTCCTCACCGACCCGCGCTGGTTCAAGACGATGTACGTCTTCTCGGACGTGTGGCAGAGCGCCGGCTGGGGCACGATCATCTATCTCGCCGCGCTCTCGGGCGTTGATCCGGGGCTGCATGAGGCGGCGATTATCGACGGGGCCTCGCGCTTCCAGCGCTTGCGGCACATCAACATCCCGGTGCTGGTCCCGACGATGACCATCCTGCTCATCCTGAATATGGGCAGCCTGCTCGGGGTCGGCTTTGAGAAAATCCTGCTGCTGCAAAACCCGCTCAACATGAGCTCGTCGGACGTCATTTCCACCTTCGTCTACCGCTCGGGTCTGGTGGATGCGCAGTACAGCTTCTCGACCGCCATCGGCCTGTTCAACTCGGTCATCAATGCGGTATTGCTCATCGTCGTCAATCAGATCGTCCGCCGTACGAGCGAGAACAGTTTGTGGTAGAGAGGAGGGGCTTCGATGTTATCCGGAGTCAGAGAAACCCGGCGGGATAAAGTTTTTCTCGCCTTCAATTACCTGTATGTGTTTCTGGCGTTTCTAATCGTGTTCTACCCGCTGGTGTACATGGTCAGCGCCTCCATCAGCGACCCGAAAGCGGTCGGGTCGGGGGAGATGTGGCTGTGGCCGAAAGGCATTACGTTTGACGGCTACAAGCGGGTGTTCGAGAACACAAGCATCTGGACGGGGTATGGCAACACAATTCTGTACACCGTGGTCGGGACCGCGATCAACCTGCTCGTGACGCTGCCGGCGGCGTATGCGCTGAGCCGCAAGGACTTTGTCGGCCGCAACTTCTTTATGGGCATGTTCATGGTCACGATGTTTTTCGGGGGCGGCCTGGTGCCGACGTACCTCCTGGTGAAGCAGCTGGGCATGGTCAACACGATGTGGGCGATCGTCATTCCGTCGGCCGCGTCGATCTGGAACATCATCGTCTCGCGGACGTTCTTCCAGAGCTCGATTCCGAAGGAGCTGCAGGAAGCGGCGCAGATCGATGGGTGTACAAACATGCGGCTGTTCGTGAAGATTATCCTGCCGCTGTCGATGCCGATCATCGCGGTCATGGCCCTGTTCTACGGGGTGGGCAACTGGAACAGCTACTTCTCGGCGCTCATTTACCTGAACGACTCGGCGAAATACCCGCTGCAGCTGGTGCTGCGCCAGATTCTGGTGCTGCAGGAAATGGCCGCGCAGGGCGGAGGAGCGATCGATGCCTCCACGGCGGCCGCGATGAACAACAAGGCGGAAATCGCCGCTCTGGTGAAGTATTCCGTGATTATCGTCGCCACGATTCCGGTGATTGTCATTTACCCGTTCCTTCAGCGTTATTTTGTGCAAGGTGTCATGATCGGTTCGGTTAAGGGCTGATCTTGCCATAGATCAATAACTTTAAAAGGGGAGTTGTTGTCATGAAAAATCTTCGCAAAGCATCATCCATTCTGCTCTGCCTGACGATTTCCGCCAGCCTGCTTGCAGCCTGCGGATCTTCTAAGGGAGACGGAGGAAGCGGATCCGCATCATCCGATAGTTCGGCGACCGTGGAGGGAGTCAAGAAGGAAGGCTTTCCGATCGTGGATAAGCCGCTCACGCTGAAAGTCATGTCCCAGGACGCGGGCGTGGCCGACTGGAACAAAATGCCCGTGCTGCAAGAGATGGAGAAATTGTCGGGCATCCATCTGGAATACCAGCTTTCGCCGATCGACAGCTTTGAAACGAAGAAGAATCTGATGTTCGCCAGCGGCGATCTGCCGGATATGCTGTATGCGGCTGACCTGAAGCCGTCGGAGCAGGTGACGTACGGAACCCAGGGCGTCCTGATTCCGCTCGAAAAGTACATCGACGAAGGCTATGCGCCGAACATCAAGAAAATTCTCGATGAGCATCCGGATGTACGCAAGTCGTTTACGACGCCTGACGGTCATATGTATGCCCTGCCGTTTATCGACACGGCCGCCGTCTGGTACCGCAGCCCGATGTGGTATAACGGCAAGTTCCTGAAGGCGCTGAACGTAACCGAGCTGCCGAAGACGACCGACGAGCTGTACACGCTGCTCAAACGCTTTAAGGATGAAGACCCGAACGGCAACGGCAAGAAGGATGAAATTCCGCTGACTTCGGTTAAGCTGGATGATTTGCGGATGTATTTCTTCGGATTCTGGGGCATGTATGACGAGAAGATTTACGCAGACAAGGACGGCAAAGTACACTACTCCCCTCAAGAAGAAGGTTACAAGGGTTACTTGACTTTCATGAACAAGCTGTGGAAGGAAGACTTACTGGATCACGAGACGTTCTCGCAGACGGCCGACCAGAAAAAGGCCAAAGGACAAAACAACCAGATCGGCCTGTTTAACGACTATTTCCCTTACTTCACGCTGGGCGGCGAGCCAAGCTCGGACAACCCGCTCATGACACCGGTTGCCAGCGAAATTGCGGGAACGCCGGTTTACGGCAAACATCCGGGCATGTCGGCTAACGGCACGTTTGCGATCACAAGCAAGGACCCGGCGCCGGAAGCGACGATGCGCTGGATCGACTATCTGTACAGCTATGAGGGTTCGACCCTGTTTAACCAAGGACCGGAAGGCGTGCTGTGGAAGTACAAAGACAAGGAAAACCACGTCAAGGAATGGCTGCCGGTACCGGGCGGCGGTGACCGCGAAGAATACCGCGGCAAAATTACGCCGAACTTCGGCATCCTGACGCCGGGCGTCAACGATCCGGAAGTGACCAAAGGCCTCAGATCTGAGTTCGACGACTGGATTGACAAGGAGAATGCGGAGAAGCTGACGCCAATCGGCAAATCGCCGTTCCCGAACGTCTATCTGACGAACGAACAGCAGAGCGAAGCGTCCGCCTTGATGTCCGACCTCGATACCTACGTGCAGCAGATGGAAGCGAAGTTCATTACCGGACAGGAGCCGCTTTCCAACTGGGATAAATACTTGGCACAAGTGAAAAAGATGGGGTCTGACCGCATCGTGGAACTGTACCAAGCCGCATACGACCAGTGGAACACCGGCAAATAAGCCGATTCATACCAAGTGCAAGGAGCCAACATATCCCGGCCGCGAGGCCGGGGGTTGGCTAATTGTCATTTAAGGTGGGAATGAGGCAACTTGCCCCATCATCCATTTCAATTTTTAACTTATATAAATACATAAAAAACCGTAGCATTTCCGGAAGAAGGCCAATGAGGCGCTGCAGCTTGCGACCCAACGATTCCGTTTACGGGTTCGGTGCAGCCCTTGGTAACCGTCCGGAACCCAGAGGGTGCAGCGGGAACAAGGGATACGGAGGGAAATCCATTGAGTTATCAAGATTCTGCTTTGAGCAGCGAGGAGAGGGCGGAGCATCTGCTCAGCCTCATGACGCTGGAGGAAAAGGTCGGACAGCTTGTGCAGCTGTTCGGCTGGAAAACGTACCGGCGGGAGGGAAACGGCGTCGCGCTGGACGAAGCATTCAAAGATGCCGCCGAACGCGGCGGCATCGGTTCGCTGTACGGCGTGCTGCGCGCCGACCCGTGGACGGAAGTGACGCTGGCGACAGGACTGTCGCCTAAGGAAGGCGCGGAGACGATCAACGCGATCCAGCGGTACGCGATCGAGCGCTCGCGCCTCGGCATCCCGATCCTGTTCGGGGAGGAGTGCTCGCACGGTCATATGGCGATCGGGGCGACCGTGTTTCCGGTGCCGCTGACGCTGGCCAGTATGTGGAACCCGGCGCTGTATGAAGAGATCTGCCGGGCGATCGCTCTGGAGACGCGCAGCCAGGGCGGAGCGGCCACGTATTCCCCGGTGCTCGACGTCGTCCGGGACCCCCGGTGGGGGCGGACGGAGGAGACATACGGGGAAGACCCGTGGATCGCTTCCGTGATGGCGGAAGCGGCGGTGCGGGGGCTGCAGGGCAAGCGGCTGGACGCCGACGACAGTGTCATTGCGACGCTGAAGCATTTTGCCGGCTACGGCAGCTCGGAAGGCGGACGCAACAGCGCGCCGGTTCATATGGGACTGCGCGAGCTGCACGAGGTGGACCTTCGGCCGTTCAAGGCGGCGGTCCGGGCCGGTGCGAAATCGGTTATGACCGCGTATAACGAAATCGACGGGGTGCCGTGCACCTCCGATAAATATCTGCTTACAGACCTGCTGCGCAAGGAGTGGGGCTTCGACGGATTCGTCATTACCGATTGCGGTGCCATCAACATGCTGGTGTGGGGGCATGACACAGCTGCCGACCCGCAGGAGGCGTCCGCCATGGCGGTGAACGCCGGCGTGGATATGGAAATGTCCGGCGACATGTTCCGTGCGCACTTGGCAGCGGCTGTGCAGAGCGGGCGCATCGAGATGAAGACGCTGGACCAAGCGGTACTTCGCGTACTGAAGGCGAAGTTCGAACTGGGGCTGTTCGAGCAGCCTTACGTCGACCCGGAACGGGCATCCCGCGTCATCGGCAGCGAGGAGCACATCCGGCTCGCCCGGCAGGCGGCCGTCGAAGGGATCGTCCTGCTGAAGAATCAGGGGGACACGCTGCCGCTGTCCAAGGAGTCGGGGACGGTCGCGGTCATCGGACCGAATGCCGACAACGTGTACAATCAGCTCGGAGACTATACCTCCCCGCAGCCGCGGGAGCAGGTGTCGACCGTGCTGGACGGCATCCGGGCCAAGCTGGCGCACGCGCCGGAGCGGGTGCTGTACGCGCCGGGCTGCCGGGTTAAGGATGACAGCCGGGAAGGCTTCGACCTGGCGCTGAAGACGGCTGCCGCCGCGGACACGATCGTGCTCGTGCTCGGCGGGTCGAGCGCGCGCGATTTCGGCGAAGGCACGATCGACCTGCGCACGGGTGCGTCGGTCGTGACGGACCGCCCGCACAGCGACATGGACTGCGGCGAGGGCATCGACCGCTCCACGCTGGGGCTGTCCGGCGTGCAGCGGGAGCTGGCGGAGGAGCTGGCCAAGCTCGGGAAGCCGCTGGTCGTGGTGTACATCAACGGCCGGCCGGTTGCGGAGCCGTGGATCGACGAGCATGCCGACGCCATCCTGGAGGCATGGTACCCGGGACAGGAGGGCGGCCACGCGATCGCCGATATCGTATTCGGCGACGAGAACCCTTCCGGCCGGCTGACGGTCTCCGTTCCGAAGCATGTCGGCCAGCTGCCGGTCCGCTATAACAGCAAGCGTACGACCGGACGGCGCTACCTGGAGACGGATTTGGAGCCGGCCTATCCTTTCGGGTTCGGGCTCAGCTACACCGAGTTCGAGTATGGCCCGGTGACCGTCTCGCCGGCGGAAATTACGCCGGAAGGACGGGCGGAGGCTGCGGTAAAGGTGACCAACACCGGCAGCCGGGCCGGAGCGGAAACGGTCCAGCTGTACATCTCCGACAAGGTCAGCACGGTGACCCGGCCGAAGAAGGAGCTGAAAGGCTTCGCCAAGATTTGGCTGCAGCCGGGTGAGACGAAGACGGTCACGTTCGGGATCGGGCACGAAGAACTGTCTTTCATTGACCGTGATCTGAATCCGGTCGTCGAAGCCGGCGAATTTGAAATTCAGATCGGCCGGCATGCCCAAGACGTGCAGTCCGCTGTACTGACGGTCCGGGGAAAAGAGTAAGGCCGCGGGAAACAAACCCTTGTTTGCTGACTGACCCGGCCAAGCTCTCAGAAGTGCCGAGCCGGATCGCGTCGCGGCGGAACGGAAGCCGCCGGTTCCGGCTGGAGCTTCAGGCCGATGAAGGCGGGATCGCGCTGTATGACCGGAATGCCGGCAGTTATCCGCTGGATATCTTGATCCACTGCCAATAACGCAGTCACTTTAATAAAGCAATCGCACGATGAAATAGTTGAGAGGCCTGGCGGCATGATGCTGCCGGGCCTTTTTTTTTTGCGCCCGAGATCCCCGGTTCATCCTTATGTATTTTTTTACAGATAAATATTGACAAAGGGGGGCGGCCGAGAGTAAATTAAACAACGTATTAAACACTGTTTAAATTTGCTGCATGACAGGAGAGGGGGGCAGGTGAAAGAACCGATGAAGGAAGACACCACAGGGCATACCTCAGGAACCGACACCAAACACGATATATTAAAAGCCACCGTTGAGCTGATTCGGGATGAAGGCATTGAGTGTGCCACCTTGCGCCGGATCGCGACCAAGGCCGACACCAACCTCGCGCTGGTCAATTATCACTTCGGCTCGAAGGAAAAGCTGATCACCCAGGCCATCCGTTCCCTCGTGCTGACGTTTAAGGACGTGTTTAACGCGCTGGAGGACGACACGATGCCGGCGAGGGAAAGACTGAAGCAGTTCTTTTACCGCTATGTCCGCCATCTGCAGGAATACCCGGGGCTGGTGAGACAGATGATCGATCAGACCCGCGTTATTTTCGAGTCGCAGCATGAGTACTCGCATTACTGCAAGGTGATGAAGACCCGGCGGCTGATCGGGACGGTCCGGGAAATTACCGGGGAAGAAGACGACGATAACATCCGGAAGATGCTGATGCAGCTGTACGGGGCGATCTTTTTCCCGGTCATCATGAAGTCCTTTCTGGCCGAAGGCGACGAGGATATGGCCTCAACCATCCATATCGCGCCGCTTGAAGAGCAGATTGACACGTTGTTTGAGCACTATTTTCACCAATACAGCTA
This sequence comes from Paenibacillus sp. SSG-1, assembly GCF_002224835.1. Classification (NCBI taxonomy): domain Bacteria; kingdom Bacillati; phylum Bacillota; class Bacilli; order Caryophanales; family Paenibacillaceae; genus Paenibacillus; species Paenibacillus sp. SSG-1. The sequence continues at coordinate 5,588,009 of NZ_MBRK01000001.1, read as the reverse complement.
GAGTGGAACGGGAAACCAAACTATATATAGAAATGAGTGGAGAGATTTATGTCTAAAACCTTGGCGGGCAATCCCGCCGCAGAAGTTCCATTCTCGCTGAAAAAGATCATTCCGCCCATGCTGGCCATTATCGTCGGTATGATCATGGTCATTCTGGACAGCACCGTGGTCAACGTGGCGGTGCCGAACCTGGTGAGCTATTTTCACACCGATCTGAAGACCATTCAATGGGCGATTACCGGCTATACGTTGGCTCTATCGGCTGTTATTCCGCTGGCGGGCTGGATGACCGATAAATTTGGCTCCAAGCAGGTCTTCCTGGCCACCATCATTATGTTTGTCATCGGATCGGCGCTCTGCTCCATGGCGCAGACGTCGACCCAGCTGATTATTTACCGCGTCATCCAGGGGCTTGGCGGGGGCATGGTCGCTCCGATCGGCATGGCGCTGGTCTTTAAGCTTGCTCCTCCGGAGCGCCGCGGCTCGATCATGGGGCTGCTCGGCATTCCGATGCTTCTCGCGCCGGCGCTTGGCCCGATTCTGTCGGGCTGGCTGGTGGAGTATGTGAACTGGCACTGGATCTTCCTGATCAACGTTCCGATCGGGATCGTCGGCGTCATCCTGGGCGTGAAGTTTCTGCCGACAGCGGATCGGCAGCAGACTCCGCACCTCGATTTGATCGGCATGATTCTGGCTCCGATCGCATTCGCCATGCTGGCTTACGGCGTCAATGAGGGAGGCAGCGTAAGCTGGTCCTCGACCGGCGCATTGACCGGGCTCATCGTCGGCGGGGCAGCTCTGCTGATTTTTATCGCTGTGGAGCTTCGGCAGAAGAACCCGCTGCTGGAGCTGCGCGTCTTCGGCTCCTCGGATTTTACCCGGGGCATCATTCTCTCCTGGATCATGCAGGCGGCCTTGTTCGGCTCGATGCTGTTCGTTCCGCTGTATCTGCAGCAGATCCGCCAGTTTACGCCGCTGGAGACCGGCTTCATCCTGCTGCCGCAGGCGCTGGCTTCCGGGATCGGCATGCCGATCGGCGGGAAGTTCTTCGATAAATACGGCGCCCGTCCGGTGGCGATTATCGGCCTTCTCCTCATTTCGGCAGCGCTGTTCAGCCTGTCGCATATTACGGCCGACACGTCGCTGTGGAGCATTATGCCGCTGCTCTTCATGCTCGGATTCGGCATGGGCTTGTCGATGATGCCGCTCAATACCCACGTGCTGAACGCCGCACCGCGCAAGCTGGTGAACCGGGTGACGCCGCTGACCGCCGCTGCCCAGCAGGTCGTCGTGTCCTTTGCGGTCGCCGGCATGTCAGGCTACCTGATCAGCCGCACCACCGCTCACGCGAGCCATGGAGGCAATACGCTGAACGCGGCAGTGCAGGGTTTTGACGATGTGTTCTTCCTGGCCTCCTGCTTTGCGATCGTCGGTGTGGTGCTGTGCCTCATTCTGCGCAGACCGAAGCCGGCCGCCACGGATGCCACAGACGGAAGCCAGCCGGATCCGTCGCTGATGATCAGCCACTGATCGGCAAATCTTCGAATACATGTCTATATGGGAACCCGGAATCCTTCTTGATGGAGAGAGGCCGGGTTCCCTCCTTTTTGGAAAAATTTGATGTTCACCCGTCGAATTCTGTCGTATCATGAAGCTAGGGCCTTTACGGGCACGGAGCGTGCTGCCATATCCCTTACTTCTATACTTACGATAAAAAGGAGAAATCGATCATGTCTGAACGTTTTCATATCGTGGGGATTTCCGGAAGTCTCCGCAAGCATTCCCACAATACACAGCTGCTTCATAACGCGGCAGCGCTTCTGCCGGAGGATTTTCGCTTCACGCTTGCCGACATTTCCGTACTTCCTTTATACAATCAGGATTTGGAAAGTGAACTGCCGGAAGCGGTGAAGCAGTTTGCCGAGCTGCTGCATTCGGGGAATGGCTTTTTGATCAGCTCGCCGGAATATAACGGGCAGCTGTCAGGCGCGTTGAAGAATGCGCTGGATTGGGCTTCAAGACCGGCCCTTCAAACGCCGCTGGCCCAGAAACCGGTAGCGCTTATGGGCGCCACGCCGGGCATGGGGGGTACGGGCAGAGCCCAGGTTGGCATACGCTCACTTTTGTTTGCGCTCAATATGGATTCGGTGAACCGGCCGGAATTTCTGCTCCCGCAATCGCATACCAAATTTGACGAATCCGGTGCGCTGACAGACCCGATGGCCCAACAGATTATGCAGCAGCTCGTGGACAATTTGGTCACCAAAATCAAGAAGCATGCCAGCGAGCAGTAAGTAAAGCCAGCTGGCCTTGCACGTTGATTGCAATCAAGCTGATATCGGCCTATTCCCGGTCAGCCGTCCCGTTCAACGGGGCTTCGGGTTTCTACGCTGCGGTAAGCATTGGGAACGAAATACTTAACAACTTGCCGCTGACAAAGGCCTGTCCAATAAGGGATATGGATGAATCGCTTCGTGCACGCCGTAGGGGCGTCCGCTTACTGGGCGGGAAAGGCTTCGGTACACGGGAAGCGCCGTGATGGCTGGAGCCTTTTTTTAGGAGTCGGTTGAAACCTGAACCCGGGCTTCTGCGTATTACCTAGTTATCCAGCAATATGCGATGGACCTGTTTCGGCGGGCCGCCACATGGTAAATGAATGGGGAAGGCTTAGTTCTGCCCCGTCTACTGCCTTAGCGGCAGAACACGGAGCTTCCTGCAAAATGCCGGATGGAATCATCAAGACTACTTTATAAGGAGAAGATGTTGAAGTGGAAAGTGACAGGTATGTGTTAAATTTGGTTTTGGTTGCATTACTGATCGGTTTGTCGGCCTTTTTCGTTGCGGTAGAGTTTGCCGTGATCCGTGTACGGGGAAGCCGGGTCGATCAGCTGATCGCCGAAGGGCGCAAGGGCGCAAAGGCTGTGAAGAAGGTTATCGACAATCTGGACGGATATTTGTCCGCGTGCCAGCTCGGGATTACGATTACATCACTCTGTCTTGGTTTCCTCGGGGAGCCGACCGTGGAGAAGATCCTTACCCCGGTGTTTGAGAAATGGCATATGCCTGAAGCGTTAGGCCATTTTCTGTCTCTGCTGATTGCCTTTACGGTCATTACGTACCTGCACGTCGTTATTGGCGAATTGGCGCCGAAAACAGTGGCCATCCGCAAAGCGGAGACCATTGCCCTGCTGACGGCGACACCCATTATCTGGTTTAACAAAATCATGTACCCGTTCATTTGGCTGCTGAATGGATCGGCGAACCAGCTGGTCCGATTGTTTGGCGTAAAGCCCGCTTCCGAGCATGAGGAGGCCCACTCCGAGGAGGAGCTTCAGATTATTCTGAGCGAGAGCCATGAGAGTGGAAAAATCAACGATAACGAATTCGGTTATGTCAGCCGGATTTTCGCGTTCGACAACATGCTGGCTAAGGAAATTATGGTACCGCGTACGGACATGATCTGTTTGGACAAAGACAAGTCGCGGTCTGAAAATATGAAAATTATTAAAGAACAGCAGTACTCCAGGTTTCCGCTTATCGACGGAAGCAAGGATAATGTCATCGGCATCATTAATACGAAGCAATTTTTCCTGGCTTATGAAGAAAACGAAGAGTTGGATGTGGCGAGCCTGATCCATCCGGTGATGGCGGTATCCGAAGTGACACCGGTCAATGTGCTGCTGCAGCGGATGCAGAAGGAAGCGACGCACATGGCGATTCTGATCGATGAATACGGCGGAACTTCCGGTCTTGTCACGATCGAGGACATTATTGAAGAGATCGTCGGCGAAATTCGCGACGAGTTCGACAAGGACGAAGTCGAGGACGTCCAGGAGATCGGCGAGCAGCATCTGATTGTGGACGGCAAAGTATCGATTTCAATGATCAATGATTATTTCTTTATGGATCTGGATACAAAGGAATGGGATACGATCGGCGGCTGGCTGTACAGCCAGATCAGCGAAATGGCGGAAGGCGAGACGTTCGTGTACGAAGGAACGGCCTTCACCCTGCTGGAGCGGGATCATAACCGCTACTGCCGCATCGAAATCAAGAAGATCAAGATGAGTGAGGAATAAATATGGACAATCCGGTGAATTGGGCAAGCCGTTTTAAGCGGTTTCTACTAAATAACAGATTTGTATTGTTTATGCTGGTGCTGCTGCTCCTGGGACTGAATATTCTGGTTCTCACCAAGATTTCATTCGTATTCGAGCCGGTGATCGTCCTGGTCAAAACCGTCGTGCTGCCGCTCATTCTCGCCGGAATTGCGTATTATTTGCTCAATCCGATTGTGGATTTTATGGAAAAGCGGAAGGTGAAGCGCCTGCACACCATTCTGCTGCTGTACGTCTTCATTATCGGCATGCTTGCCGCGCTCGTGACGCTGGTCATCCCGGTCATCCGGGAGCAGATTATGGATTTGGTGAACAATTTCCCGGGCTACGCCGAGATTGCCCGCATCAAGGTCGAAGAACTGATGGGAAGCAATCTGGTCAGCAATCTGCAGGAGACCGTGTCGTTCGATCCGCAGGAGTTGATGAAAACCGTCTCGGAGAAAGGCTCGGAATTTCTGAACCGCACCTGGACGGGGCTTGGCGGATTCGTGGGCGGGCTGATTGAAGTAGTTCTGGCCATCGTGACGCTGCCCTTCATTCTGTTCTACCTGCTGAAAGACGGCAAACGGCTGCCGGGTTACATTTTACACTTTGTGCCGACGCGGCTGCGCGGAGAAACCTCGCGGGTCATGAAAGAAATGAACCATCAGATCAGCTCTTATATCCGCGGGCAGATCATCGTCAGCTGCTGTATCGGGGTGCTGCTGTTTGCCGGGTATATCATTATCGGCTTGAAGTATTCGCTGATTCTGGCGATCATTGCTGCATGCACCAGCGTCGTCCCGTATCTGGGACCGGCGATCGCCATTACGCCGGCACTCATCGTTGCGGTCGTCACCTCGCCGATCATGCTGCTCAAGATGGTGATCGTCTGGACCGTCGTCCAGCTCATCGAAGGGAAGTTCATTTCCCCGCAAATTATGGGCAAGACGCTGAAAATTCATCCGATCACGATTATCTTCGTCATTTTGACGAGCGGCAACTTGTTTGGCGTCGTCGGCATTCTGCTTGCGGTGCCGGGATATGCCGTGCTGAAGGTCGTCGTATCCCATTTGTACCGTTGGTTTCGGGTACGCTCGGGGCTTTACGAGCCGGAACCCCCGCCGGCGGTTGCAGCGGGCGACTCCCGGGAGCCGTGATGGCGAGAGCCGATCGAGAGCCGCTATAGAGAAAATCGAGTTTTGCTGCAGATGTCGTACGTCATAAGACGTGGAACGACTTTGCTTGCCTAAATCAAAGAAATTGGCCGTCCCCCGGATGTATGGGTCCGAAGGGGGCGGCTTTAATTTTTGACCGCCCCATTGTAATTCGGGAGGGAGCATGTGATAATGGGTTGTTCGCCTTCCCGAAAGTGGGGGCGGCTGCATTTATGAGTAGCTTGGAGGGAACCAAAAGACGTGGAGCGGTATCCTTTTACGTATGATCCAAAGCGGCCTTTCGTCCAGCAAGCAGGCGAATGGGTCGCCGATGTGTTTTATGATGTTCTGCCGGAAGCGGGATTTGAAATCCGCGACGAGCAGATTTATATGGCTTTTCAGCTGGAGAAGGCTTTTGCCGAGAAGAAAACGATATTTGCCGAGGCGGGGGTCGGGACGGGCAAGACGCTGGTGTACTTGCTCTACTCCGTATGCTACGCGCGGTATACCCGCAGACCTGCGGTGATCGCCTGCGCCGACGAATCGCTGATCGAGCAGCTGGTGAAGCCGGAAGGGGATATTGCGAAATTGGCCCGCCACCTTGGGCTTCACATTGATGCCCGGCTGGGCAAGTCGCCCGACCAGTACCTGTGCCTGCGCAAACTGGACGACGTCCGGCTGCGGGACGAAGAAGGGGTGCGCTGGGACGACTTGGCCGCCGGCCTGCCGGATTTCGTGTATTCTACCGCGCCGATGCAGTACTTTCATGCTTACGGGGACCGGAAGGGATACCCGGAGTTAACCGATGAGGAATGGAGCCGGATTAACTGGGATCCATTCCAGGACTGCTTCACCTGCGACCGCCGCCACCGCTGCGGCCAGACGCTGTCGCGGGATCACTACCGCCAGGCGGCGGACCTGATCATCTGCTCGCATGATTATTACATGGAGCATGTATGGACTTACGAGGGCCGGAAGCGGGAGGGGCAGCTGCCCCTGCTGCCGGAGCACTGCGCCGTCGTCTTCGACGAAGGGCATCTGCTCGAATCGGCCGCCATGAAGGCCCTCAGCTACAAAATGAAGCATGTCGTGTTTGAGGAACTCATCACCCGACTGCTTCAGGGCGAGATCCGCGAATCGCTGGCGGTGCTGATCGACGAGGCGATCGTGCAGAGCGAAGCGATGTTCGCGGCATTCGGCCGGCAGAGCCGCAGCGTAGCCGGCTCCGACCGGAAGGAAATCGTGCTGGACGGCGCGCTGCTCGCCGAGGTGCACCGGTTCCGCTCGCTCCTCACCTCGATCGAGGAGGAGCTCGTGTTTGAGAGCGAGCTGTACACGCTGAACGAGTACGAGCTCCGGATCGTAGAGGAGCACCTGGAGATGATGCAGAAGGCGCTCCATCTGTTCGAGCGCTCCGAGGCGCTGATCTGCTGGGCCGTCGACGGACCGGACGGGCTGACGCTTTCGATCATGCCGAGAACGGTCAAGGAGGTACTGCAGGAGCAGGTATTCGGCGCGAAGATGCCGATCGTGTTCTCCTCAGCTACCTTGTCGGTTCAGGGCGCGTTCGATTACGTGGCGGACAGCCTTGGCATCGAGAGCTTTCTCTCCTTCTCCGTACCTTCCCCGTACGATTACGCGGATCAGATGAAAGTGCTGACCCCGGCGGACTCCAGGTCGACGGCCGATTTTAACGGCAAGCTGGAAGCCGCTGCCCGCCTTCTTCGCGAATCCGGGGGCCGGGCACTGATCCTGTTTAACGGCAGGGAGGAGCTGCGGCGGTTTAAGCAGGAGCTGGCCGCAGGCACCGTCCAGGTGCCCGACGTTCCGTTTTACTTCGAAGGGGACCAGGAGATCAGCCATCTGATCTCCGCCTTCCAGCGCGAGGAGACCAGCGTGTTGTGCGCGGTCAGCCTGTGGGAGGGACTGGACGTGCCCGGCCCGGCGCTCTCGAACGTGATCGTCTGGTCGCTGCCGTTCCCGCCGCATGATCCGGTGTTTACGGCCAAGCGCAAAGAATCGGCAGCGCCATTCGAAGAAGTGGACATGCCGTATATGCTGCTTCGGCTCCGCCAGGGCATTGGCCGGCTGATCCGCTCCCGCGAGGACCGGGGCATCGTCACCATCCTGGGCGAAGAGCTTGCCGGCAGCACGCCCGTACGGGAGCAAGTGCTGGCGGTGCTGCCCGAAGGCGTGACGCTGCATGCGTTGTCTTAACCTGCGGAGTCTTAGCCGGGTTCAAAGTCGCTCAGGAAACGCCAGCTGCCTCATGTTGTTGATCCCGTTAATTTTTCATGAGGTGAACCAACTGCCCATGTTTAAAAGCCAACCCTAGCCTATGAAGGGGTTGGCTTTTTTGTTGTGCGCGAGCCGGTCATTCGGGATCGTTCACCGAGCCGATAAACAGCCAGGCATGGGTCTGTGTGTCCTCAATTGCCAGGAAGAACGGCCGATTCACCGTCATTTCGTGGACTTTTACCGGCATAGAGCCGGATTCCTCGCTGATGACCGTTGCTGCAGCAGCCTCGGTTCCCTTTTCGTTTACGTCGAGCACCATCCGGTGCAGAACCTTGGACAGGAAGAGGGGGCGAATGTCGGCCATATGGGAAAAGTCAGCCTCATCCGGCTGGAAGGCCTGCTTCATGCCGAGCCGGATGAGCGGATCATTCAAGTCGCTGCCGTACTCGGCTTTGAACCGGGGCAGCCCAAGCTGTACGGATGCCTCGTCAAAGGGCTGCTGCCACGGAGCGGGGTCCGCCCAGAGCTGCTGCTCCAATTGGTCCAGCGAAGAGCTGGCGGCGGGGAGGATGACCAGCATATCCATGCGGCCGTCTCCGTAAGGAAGGCGGACGGCCTGCCAATCGGGTGTCTCCTTGTACGGCAGCATGTTGGCGGTATGCATCATCGGCAGTGTCCGGACGCCGCCGTCAGCCAGCGTAAACGGTTCGTCTTTTGTGTATTCCGGATTAAACGGATCGGTCCATGATCCGTTGAAATAAATCGCGTTGGCTAGCACTGCAATGGTCGTTGGCGACAGCGGCTGCCCCAGCATTTTCTCGATTTTGCCCTCGGTTTCCTTGCTGATCCAGCGGTTGATCGTCTGCACGGACTTGTCGGAAGCGAAATCGACCTCCTGAACCTCGGCCCCGTAGCTCTCCTTGCCTGCCTGGATAAAAGAGTCCTTGAACGGAACGCCCTGCTGATGCCAGACCGCATTGGCGATGTTCAGCCGGACGCCGGAGTCTTCCCCTTCCAGCAGCCTGGACAAAATCGCGTTCCCCTCGTTCATTTCGTTAAGCGGCATGTCCTTCACCCCCAATACGGAGGCCATTTCGCGTGCCGTCGTGCCGGCGCTGCCGTTGTATGCGATGGACAGGGCCGTCCAGATGCTGTAGGGGGAGAGAAGGACATTGTCTCCGGCTTCGGCCCGCCCGGTTAGTTCGCGGTGGAGCTGCAGCCCAAGGCGGTTGTGGGCGGAGATGAGGGCAGGATCGATTTTGCCTGCCTCCTGCTTCCGGGCCGTTAGCGAGATCGGAGGAGTCGGATTGCTGCGTTGGTTCCGGCTGCCGTCTTCCTGCTTCGAGCATGCCGGTAATACTAGCAGAAGTAGGGCGAACAGCAGCGGCAGCGTTTTGGTTGTTGGCATGGATGGTCAGCCTCCTTATCGGTGGAATCAGCAACGCTTTGCACTAAAAAGTGGAAAAAATCGCGTTACCTACCAGACGTTTCCGGGCTGGCGGAAGTTGCGCCCAAAGCCCATTTCATGATGGAAGCGGTGCCACTTTCCGGAATTTGATTCACGCATCTCGGGAACGGTATAATGAGAATGCTTTGAAGTCAATCTAACTGACCAATTTATTCCTTTAAGACAGCAAGGAGTTGTACAACCATGTCCAAAACGTTCCCATATAATCAAGATTTGGCTTCCCTGTTATCGCTCTCCTTCAGCGCGATGAACCAGGAGCTTCATAACCGCCTGAAGGAGGCGGGGTTCGGCGATGTGCGGCCGGCGCACAGCTTTTTGTTCCAGGGCTTGATGCCGGATGGGGCGACGGCCAAGACGCTCGTAGCGCACCTGGGCATATCGAAGCAGGCGGTCAGCCAAATGCTCGACTACCTGGAAGAGTGCGGCTATGTCGCGCGCAAGCCCCATCCTTCCGACGGCCGGGGCAAGATGGTTGTCCTGACCGAACGCGGCTGGTCGCTGGTACGGACGAAAGAGAATATCTACAAAGAAATTGAGCAGCGCTGGGCCCGGATGATCGGAAGCGACCATATGAAGACGCTGCAGCAGGATTTGAAGCACATTATCGAAAACGTCAACGAAGAGGATCTACAGCACCCACTGCGCCCCGTATGGTAGGCGATGGCGAAGAGGGGAGCGGTGCTGCTGCTGTTAGTCATTCTTTGCGTGTATGAATATATCCGCACCGATACGCCGGACCAGAACCCTTATCTCATTACCGACTACAGCCGGCTTCATCCCGTTAAGGTTGACAGGGTGGTCAAAGGCAAGGAGGAGGAGCAGCTGGTCCGGCTGCTTCAGGAGGCAAAGGAGAAGCACCTTACCGTATCCATTGCGGGCCAGCGTCACAGTCAGGGAGGGCATACCTATTACAAGGACGGGATTGTCATCGATATGACCGATTATAATCAGGTCCTGTCGGTCGATCCGGATCAGCGGCAAATCCGTGTACAGGCGGGGGCCACGTGGGAGCAGGTCCAGAAAGCCGTTAATCCGTACCATTTGTCCGTGAAGACGATGCAGTCGCAAAATATTTTTACCGTTGGCGGCTCCATTAGCGTAAATGCGCATGGACGCGACATCCGAAGCGGTTCCCTGATCGGCAGCGTGGATTCGTTTCGGCTGCTGACCGCAGACGGTCAAATCCGCAGTGTCAGCAGAGAAGAGAACCCGGAATTATTTCGGCTGGCGCTCGGCGGGTACGGCCTGTTCGGCATGATCCTGGATGTGACGCTGAATTTGACGGAAGATGAAGTTTACCGGATGGAGAATGAGGCGATAAAGGTTGAGGATTACAGCCGGTATTTTCAGGAGAATGTACTTGGCGATCCCGATGTGAGAATGCATATTGCTAGAGTTTCAGTTGCCCCGGACCGCTTCTTGACGGACATGTATGCGATCAATTATACGGCAGATCCTGCGCTTCCGCTGGAAGATTACGATAAGCTCCGGACCCGCGAGCAGGGCGTCATTCCTAGCAAAATGATGTTCAGTCTGAACCGGAGCAGCGATTGGGGAAAGAACGCATTCTGGTCTTTGCAGAAGCTGTATTTTACCAAGCAGCAAAATAAGGCGATCAGCCGAAACAATGCCATGCGCTCCGAGAGCGAATTTATGGAATACGGCCAGCCCGGCGCGAATGATCTGCTGCAGGAGTATTTTATTCCGGTGGATCAGTTTGCGGATTTCGTTCACGGGATGAAAGATATCGTGCGCGATCACAAGCTTAATTTGCTGAATATTACCGTCCGTTATGTCCAGGAAGATCGCGAAGCCGTTCTCTCCTATGCCCAAAAAGACATGTTTGCCCTTGTATGCCTGTTTCACGTACCGTTATCGGAGCAAGGGCAGGCGCAAGTAAGGGAAGGAATCCGGGATCTGATCGATGAAGTGGAGTATGAGGGTGGAACCTATTATCTGCCTTATGCGGCATATCCTACGGTCGAGCAGTTTAGACGGGCCTATCCGGAGTACGACGATTTTTTTCGGAAAAAGGATGAGTATGATCCACAGCACCTTTTTATGAACTATTTTTATGAACAATACAAAGGGGAGTAGGCCATGAACATGAGGTGGCTGATCCGTTCCCAAAGCATGGTGACGCTTGCTTCCGGCATGATTTATCCTTATTATCTCTTGTTTCTGAAAAATCTGGGCAACAGCTATGCCAAATACGGCCTGGCTTTTGCGGTGTTTACGATCAGCTCCGCGGCGTTCTCCCAATGGTTGGCTCCAAGGATCGACCATAGCGGACACCGGGTGCTGCTCATCAGCTCCCTTGGCATGATGCTGGCGATGCTGGCATTCCCCTGGGTTGAATCTTATGCGTGGGTACTGTTTCTCCAACTGATCATGGGGTGCTGCAGTGCGATGCAAAAGATGAGCGAACGCCTGCTACTTGCCGATCATACAGTCCAGGGGGAGCGGGGGCCTGTGATTGGTTCTTATCATTTCTGGACCTCAGCCGCATCCGGCTTCGCCGTCATTCTTGGCGGTTACCTGATCGATTGGCTGACGATCGACGCCTTATTTTATGCCAGTGCCGTCATGTATGGAATCAGTGCCTGGGCGGTTTGGAAAATGCGAAAGCCATGACGCTCACCCCAGCAAATGCGTCATGGCAATCATGGAGAGCAGGCCGAAAATAAAAGAAAAGGTCGAAGCCCGCTCGTTGCCGTCCCCGTGGCTCTCCGGGATGAGCTCTTTATATACGACGAACAGCATGGCGCCAGCGGCAAAAGCCAATCCGTACGGGACGATACCGGCGAAGGAAGCTGTAAATTTCAGCCCGGCCCAGCAGGAGAGGAACTCCAGCCCGCCCGTAAGTGCGGCGAGAAGAAAGGCGTACCGCCTTCGCATGCCGTGCGTAACGAGGAGAGCGCGGTCAGAAAGCCTTCGGGGATGTTTTGCAGGCCGATGCTCAGCGCCACGATCGCCCCCAGCTCCTGGTTGGGACTGCCATAGCTGACGCCGACCGACAGCCCTTCGGGTAAATTGTGCAGCGCCATGGCCGACAGAAACATCCAGGATCCCGTCTGCGTGCTGTCGCTCCGCTTGATATCATGGGCCGGGTCCGTGTGTGGGATGAGCAGCTCCATCAGGGTCAAGGTCACCGTACCAGTGAGGATGCCGATCGTCAGCACCCATAGGTTCGACAGCTTGAGGGAGGACGGGATCAGCCCGTACGTCGAGGCGGCGACCATGATACCTGCCGTGAAAGCGAGCAGGCTGTCTCTGCCCCGGTGGCTGATATTCGAAAACAGCAGGGCGGGAAGGGCTCCCGCCGCCGTACATAGGGAAGTCGCGAGGCTTCCCAGAATCATTGCGTTCACACAGGCCTCCTGCTGCCAGCGGCTGAGATGCTTTGTTTTCTCCCGAGTTTAATCCGGTGAACATCCGCAGCCGTCGGGCTTGTTCTTGTTTAATTTACAATATGAACAAGCCTGCTGAAGCATGACCTGGACTGGAGATTTATGCGCGGTCAAACAAAGAACCGTCCACCCTCAGGGGCGAACGGTTCTTTGTTGTATCATGATGTGCTGCGCCGTACAAGCGTGCGGTTTCGCACTGGTTTATTTTTCAGTAATCGTGACGCCGTCGATCGTAACTTTCTCGGTCGGGGTGCTTTCCTCGCCGCTAGGTCCGACGGTGACCGGTGTTTTGGCGATCTTCATCACGACATCCATACCCTTTGTGACTTTACCGAAAATGGTGTAGTTCGGCTGTTGGTTCAGATAATCGCTGTCCGCACCGGTACAGATAAAGAACTGGCTGCCGTTCGTATCCGGTCCAGCGTTTGCCATGGCGACGATGCCCGGCTCGTATTTATAATTCGTTTTCTCATCCTCGAAAGAGTATCCTGGTCCGCCGGAGCCTGTTCCGGTCGGGTCCCCGGTCTGTACCATGAACGTTTCGATGATCCGGTGGAAAATGACTCCGTTGTAAAAGCCTTCCTTGGACAGGAATACGAAGTTGTTGACCGTCTTCGGCGCGTCCTTGGCGAACAGCTCAATCGTAAACGTGCCTTTAGATGTTTTGACTTCTGCCTCGTACTTTTTGTTCTGGTCAATCTGCATGGCAGGCGGGCTTGTCCAGCTCTTCTGCTGCTGACCGGAAGCCGAGGTTGAGCTGTCCGTGGAGGAATCCGATCCTGTCGTGCCGGACGATGACGAATTGCCGGAAGTCTGGTCCGTCGTCTGTTCTGTAGCTTGTCCTCCGGATGTGTCCTTTGATGCGTCCTCATCGCTGTTTTTCTTGCCGCATCCGCCAAGCGCAAGCGCCGCTGTCAGCACGAGCACGAGCGGAAGCGTGAATGTCTTCAGTTTCATGAAATTGAGGTTCACTCCTTTGTGCAATCTGGTTTAATCATAGCGATTTTTGCGGATAAAATCCACTTTGGCAGCAGCTGGATCACGTAAGGCTATTGCTGCATACTGAACATTTCATGAAACTTCGCGGCATGCTATGACGTTTATTACATATAACAACAGATCGCAGACTGGAAACGGAGGGAACGTTATGTTTGAAGAAGCCAACCGTCAGTTGACCAAGCTGAAAGAGGACATCCGGAACAAAACGAAGTATGAAAACCGGATGCAGGAACTGTCGCGGGAGCTGAGAGAGCAGCAGGACGAAGCCGAGCGCTGGAAGCTCAGGCTTGCCGATGAGGAGAAGGACGTGGAGCGCCTGACGGGGACTTCGCTCTCCGGTTTGTTTTACAGCATGATCGGCCGGAAAGAGGAGAAGCTGGAGCGGGAGCAGCTGGAAGTGCTGGAGGTCAAGGCAAAATACGATATGGCTGCGCGCAGCGTGGCTGATATCCAAAACGAGCTGCAGGAGCTGGAGCGGAAGTTCCAGGAGGTCCGTTACGCGGAGTTTGAATATGAGAAGATTCTCGACGAGAAGGAAAAGGTGATTTTGCAAAATAACGCCGAGCTGGCGGGACTTGCCGAAGAACAGGCCGACCTGTCGGTCCAGCTCAAGGAATTGAAAGAAGCGGTGCGTGCGGGCGAGGCCGTACTGGAGGATCTGGAGCGGGCGGATGACAGTTTGGGCTCGGCCGGAAATTGGGGCACCTACGACATGCTCGGCGGCGGCATGATCTCCACGCATATGAAGCACAGCCGTATTGACGAGGCGATGGAGCACATTGAATCAGCGCAGTTCAGCCTGCGCCGGTTCGGCAAAGAGCTGAAGGATGTGCAAATGGCGCTGGATATCGAAATCGGGATCGGGAGCTTTCTGAAATTTTCTGATTATTTCTTCGACGGCTTTATATCCGACTGGCTCGTGCAGGGGAGAATCCGGGATACCCAGGACGACGTGCAGGAGAAAATATCCGAGGTGGAGCGGATTGTCCGCCGCTTGGAGGGGGAGTATTCACGTCTCGATACCCGGCTGGCGGATACGAAGCGGAAATACGAGTCGATCATTGAGTTGGCGGAGTAGCATTACGCGCTGTAAAAGAGCGCGATGTTGAACGAAACCTCATAAGCGCGTGAAAAGAAGCCGCCGGTCTCTGCTCGAAAGGAGCAAGCCGGGCGGCTTCTTATTTGACTAACGTATTAACCCTGGCATAAATGGCGCTGCCACATTTTCAACGTAGAAGTAAATGTGAAGCGCATCTATTTTGCAGCAGCCAATGGCCTGAATAGATCAACAGCGAACGCACCGCCAGCGGGCAGAGGCCCTAAGGCGAAGGCTTCCACTCCACACTCTGCAGCAGCTGATGCTTCATCAGTGCCAGCACGAAATCCACGTAGTATTCCTTCCGTACGATTGCACCGTACTCGTGATTTTTATAGACATAAAACAAGGCGTCCGTGTAGATATCATTGTCCTCGAAAAAGCGCCTGATCTGCTTGAGCCTAGCCAGATAAGGCTCTTCCTGCAGCAGCCGGATGCGGAACTCCGCGTCCTGCTCGTTGACGCTTTCCGTAATCTGAATGATGCTCGGGTCGTAACGATACTCCAGCATAAGTTGATCCTCCTTCGCACGTGTCATTTTGCGCTGCTTTCAGGGGCTGTCATGTCCTTGCCTGGAAGCATCAGTGCCACCGGCTGCCCCAATCTGCAGCAACACCATCGCCCCCACTGCCTTCGGCCGCTACATCAAATACCGAAGATACACGTATGCGCTGGCCAGAACGATGGACAGCAGCATCATCGGAAAACCGAGCTTCAGAAACTGGGCGAACTTGATCGGATATCCTTCCTTGGCAGCCATGCCGGCCACGATCAGGTTGGCGCTCGCACCGATCAGGGAGCCGTTGCCTCCAAGGCAGGCGCCCAGGGCCAAGCTCCACCATAGCGGCTCCAAATTGCTGATGCCGAGGCTGCCCATGTCCTGGATCATCGGGATCATGGTCGCGACAAACGGAATGTTGTCGATAAAAGCGGACGCGATCGCGCTCATCCACAGGATGAGCATCGACGTTGCCGCGACGTCGCCGCCGGTGAGATCGGTAGCTTTTTCCGCCAGGGTGGCGATGACCCCTGTTTCGATCAGGCCGGCCACCAGCACGAACAATCCCACGAAGAAAAAGATCGTCGGCCATTCAACCTTGGCAAAAGCCTCCTCCAGCATATGCTCGCCCGTCAGCAGAAGCAGCAGGAAAGCACCGGCGAGGGCGACGGTGGCCGACTCAAGGTGAACCAGCTGGTGAAGGAAGAAGCCGATGATCGTCAGACCCATCACCGTCAGGCATTTGATCAGGAGCTTGCGGTCGGTGAGCAGCTCTTTTTCATCCAGATCCATAATGCTCTGCATCAGCTCCGGCGTCGTCTTGATCTGTTTGCGGAACATGAGAATGAATAGCGGAATAAATACGACGAGAATGATCACCGCAATGGGCGTCAAGTTATTGATAAAGGCGACAAAAGTCAGCTCCTTCACCGCGCTGCCGATCATTATGTTAGGCGGGTCACCGATCAGGGTGGCGGTGCCGCCGACGTTGGACGCCATGATCTGGGTGATCAGAAACGGCGTCGGGTTAACCCGCAGCTGCCGGGTAATGCTGAGCGTGACGGGCACCATAAGCAGAACGGTGGTCACGTTGTCGAGAAACGCCGATCCGATCGCGGTAATCAGAATCAGCGCCACCATGATGGCGACGGGCCGGCCCTTGGCCTTTTTCGCGGCCCATACGGCAATGAATTTGAATAATCCCGTCTCAGCTGTGATATTGACGATGATCATCATGCCGACGAGCAGGCCGAGCGTGTTGAAATCGATATGATGAATCGCGGTTTCCTGGCTCACGATGCCGAATATGACCATGAGCGCACCGCCGATCATCGCCACGATCGTCCGGTGAATTTTTTCCGCGATAATAAATGCGTAAACAATGAGAAAAATACCAATAGCCAGTATTGCTTGCTGTTCCATAGCGTGCCTCCCCATCCTGTATATGTGCGAATCCTGAATCATGCAGCCCGGGTTTGGTTTCTTTGAGTAGAGAGCCATGCCGTATAGCGTATCCAGATCTCTACATTTTTTACCGGGACTTTAAAATCAACGCGTCTATCCTCCTTTACATCAGGATGGAGGAGTGCATGGCGGACCCGCACAACGAATGAGAGGGAAAAAAAGACAAAGGGAGCCCGCACATGGCAGGCTCCTCCAATTGAATTCTATTTGATTGAAATGTAAAAACTTGCTCTCATTCTGAAAGGTAAACCGGAAATCGGTTTACAATAATTATAAAGTGTTCGCGCGATCTTGTAAACAACCGTCGGATATCCGGCACAAAATGGAGCACGTAAGGAGCAGGTTATGAACAAAAAATGGTGGAAAGAAGCCGTAGTGTATCAAATCTATCCGATCAGCTTCCTCGACACGAACGGTGATGGCAAGGGGGATCTGCTCGGCATTATATCGAGACTGGATTACTTGAAGGACCTGGGGGTCGACGTGATCTGGATTTGCCCAATCTACAAGTCCCCCAATCACGATAACGGATACGATATCAGCGACTACTGCGACATTATGGACGAGTTCGGCACGATGGAGGAGTTTGACCGTCTGCTGCGGGAGGCGCATGCGCGCGGTCTCAAAATCATGATGGATCTGGTCCTGAACCATACCTCGGACGAGCATCCATGGTTTGTCGAGTCGCGGTCGAGCAAGGATAATTCGAAACGGGATTTTTATATATGGCGCAAAGGCAAAGACGGACATCCGCCGAACAACTGGGAGTCCTATTTCAGCGGCTCGGTCTGGGAATACGACGAGAAGACAGGCGAGTATTATCTCCATCTGTACTCCAAGCACCAGCCGGACCTGAACTGGGAAAATCAGAAAGTGATCGACAGCATGCATGAAATGGTGGAATGGTGGCTCAAAAAAGGCGTGGACGGCTTTCGTTTCGACGCAATCGCGCATATTGTCAAGGCGGTCGGCCTGCCAGACGGGGACAACCCGGACCAGCTGCCGACGGTGCGCGCGTATGAGCTGTTTTCCAACCTGGAAAATGTGCACACCCTGCTGAACAACCTGTACGAACGGGTACTGTTCCACTACGACATCATGACCGTCGGCGAGACGTCGGGTCTGGGTCCGGAGCAGGCGCTCAGCTATGTCGGGGATACGCGCAACGAGCTGAACATGGTGTTCCAGTTCGAGCATATGCAGCTTGATGCGGGTTCTTCCGGTTCCGGCAAGTGGGATATTCGTCCCTGGAACCTGCTTGAGCTGAAAAAGGTCATCAGCGGGTGGCAGACGGTGCTGCACGACAAGGGCTGGAACGCGAATTATTGGTGCAACCATGACCAGCCGAGATCGGTGTCCCGGTTCGGGGACGACCAGAAATACCGGGTGGAGTCGGCGAAGATGCTGGCGACCTTTCTACACATGCTCGAAGGCACGCCGTATATTTACCAAGGCGAGGAGATCGGCATGACGAACATCGCCTTCGCCTCGATCGATGACTACCGTGACGTGGAAACGCTGAATTACTATGAGGAGCAGCTGGATCAGGGCGTGCCCGAAGAGCAGGTCATGCAGGCGATTTGGAAAAAAAGCCGGGACAACGCCCGTACGCCGATGCAGTGGACCAATGGGGAGCATGCAGGCTTTACACGGGGCACGCCATGGATCGAGGTGAACTCGAACTATCCGCTGATCAATGTGGAGGATGCGATTAAGGATCCGAATTCGATCTACCATTACTATAAAAAGCTTATCGCCCTCCGCAAACAGCATGAAGTGATCGTGTACGGCGAATACAAGCTGCTGCTTCCGCTCGACAAGGAGCTGTATGTGTATACCCGGACGCTGGAGGACCAGTGTCTCCTGGTCATCCTGAACTTTTTCGGAGGCGAGCCGGTGCTGAAGCTGCCGGCGGAGCTCGTGCCGGAGGCCAAGCAGCTGCTGATCTCCAACTACCCCATCAAGGGGGAGGAGGATCTCGGGAATTTGAAGCTGCGGCCGTATGAAGCGAGAGTGTACCTCATGAAGACACCAGCCCCTTGACTTCGTGGCGCAAACTTGGTAAATTTACCTCATCCTATAACAAGGGAGAGATTTTGATGACGGTGGTTGTTCTTAACTAATCAAACTCCATATCGGCTGTATGATGTGAAGACAGGCGGGGAATGCCCAGGAGGGCACTCTTTCTTTCAATGCGCCTCTTTGCAGAATGCAGTCTTGGAAATAGTTAAGAACACGCGAAGCATCAAACGGCAATCCCTTGCGGACTGTTTGAAACCTTTGTGATCCGAATCGGTGGAGCGTTGGCCGCTCGACCGTTGTCATGCCGGATACGGGCCGCCGCCTAATGGGCGGCTGGCTCTCCGGCGTACAGGACCGTGCTCTTTGCAGCACGGTTTTTTTGCGTACAGCAAAGGCAGCAGACAAAGGCAGTCCGGCAGACCAGGGGCAGGAATCGCATGCGCGTATTCTCTGCCCCTTTTTGCGTTGCCATAGGAAGAAATAACAAGAAACAGGAGGATGAACTACCAATGGATCAAACGACGATGATCATGCTGGAATACGACAAAATGAAGGAAGCGTTGAGAGACTATGCGGTTTCGTATGAAGGACGCAGGCATATCGATGAATTGGAGCCGCTGACCACGGCCAGTGCAGTCCGCAGGGCGCTGGATGAGACGGCGGAAGCCAAGGCGCTGCTGGATAAAGGGGCCAGCGTCCCGCTGCCATCCCTGGAAGGGATTGACCGGATTGTCTCTCTGCTTCATACAGGGTACCTGTTCGACGAGCAGGATTTTACCGCGGTCCATACGTTTCTGCACAGCTGCGGGCAGCTGCGTAAGTACATGGCCGGGAAGCGCGACATCGCGCCGGGCATCAGCTCCTATGCTTCCTCGATGCAGGAGCTGGCGAAGCTGAAGAGCGAAATTGAGCGCTGCATCCGGTTTGGCCGGGTGGACGATCAAGCCAGCAAAAACCTGGAGCGCGTCCGCAAGAAGATCGCCATCGTTAAGGAGCGCATTCAGAAAAAGATCGCCGCGATTCTGTCCAGGCACGGCTCGATTTTGCAGGAAAATCTGGTCAGCGTCCGGGGCGGCCGATACGTCATTCCGGTCAAGCGGGAGTATCACAAAACGATCAAGGGCTCAGTGCTCGACCAGTCGACGAGCGGGCAGACCGTCTTTGTGGAGCCGGAGGAGGTCGCCCATCTTCAAAGCGAGCTTGGCATGCACGAAGCGGACGAGGCCCGGGAAGAAGGCATCGTGCTGAGCGCGTTGACCGGGCTGCTTGAGGCGGCTTCGGCCGATCTGCTGCTGAACATCGATATCACGGGAACGTACGATTTTATTTTTGCCAAAGCGAAATACAGCCGCACTTTGGGCGGGAACAATGTTCTTCTTAGCGACAGCGGGCGCATCAAGGTAAGCGGAGCGCGGCATCCGTTCATGCTGAAGACGATGGTGCCGCTGCGGCTGGAGCTGGGCGGCGGTTACCGCTCGCTGATCATTACCGGGCCGAATACCGGCGGCAAGACGGTGGCGCTCAAGACGCTCGGGCTGCTCACCCTGATGGTGCAGTCGGGTCTGCTCGTGCCGGTGGAGGAAGGCAGCACGTTCACTGTATTCACTAAAGTGCTGTCGGCCATCGGGGACGGGCAGAGCATCGAGCAGTCGCTCAGCACCTTTTCCGCCCAAATTAAGCGCCTGATCGGGATGGTGGATGCGGCGGACCGCCATACCCTGCTGCTGATCGACGAGCTGGCGGCTGGAACGGATCCGGGGGAGGGGATGTCCCTGTCGATCGCCATTCTGGAAGAACTCAGCAACAGAGGCGCCATGATCATGGTCACGACGCATTTTAACGAGCTGAAGACGTTTGCAGCACGGACGCCGGGCTTCCAGAATGCCCGGATGGAGTTTGATGTCGAGACGCTGGAGCCGCTTTACCGGCTGACGATCGGAGAGGCGGGGCAGAGCTACGCGATTCAAATCGCCACAAAGCTGGGGATGACAGCAGGCATTATCGAGCGGTCGCAGGAAATTTTGCACAGGCAGAAGCCGCTGCCTGCCCTGCAGCCCGATGCAGCCGAGGAACATCCCATTGTTCAAACAGCGTCTGAGCAGATGGAGGAGACAGCTCAGTCCTCCGGCCCACTTGAAGCCAATGAGGGCGATGGAGCAGGGAGCCGGGATCAGGCGGATGAGGATCAGGAGCAAGCATCGGCCGCACCCGTGCGCAAGCTTGAGGTAGGAGACGCTGTCTATGTCAGCTCCTATGGGCGAACGGGCATCGTCTATGAGCCGGAGGACGCCATGGGCATGGTAGGGGTCATGATCCAGAAGGAGAAGATCCGGATCAACCAGAAGCGGCTCAAGCTGTTCATTGAGAAGAGCGAACTGTACCCTGAGGACTACGATTTCGACATTATTTTTGAGTCCAAGGAGAACCGGAAGAAGAGCAAGCTGATGAACCGCAAGCATGTCGAGGGGCTGTCCATCATTCGCGATTCCGACTCGAAGCCCTAAATTGTGAATCGGGTTAAGGAAGAAAAAAATGTTAAAAAAAGTGGATAAATGCTCTTCCGGCAGCGGTTAAATTCCTGCGAAACGGGTAATTGGAAGATGACAAGACCTGACATCAAACGTGCAGACCCTGAGGCAAAAGATATAGATCAGAAAGTCAAGTGGAGGGAGAAACGATGGAACCAGACAAAAGAGGCCGGGACTCAGGCCCGGCCGGATCCAATGTGACCGAGCAGGACGTGCTGACCCAGCTGGGAGGCGAGTCCGAAACGCAGGAGAGCCAGCATAAAATGCAGCTGTGGACCAAGGAAGACTACCTGCGCTCCCAGCGGGAAATCGATCAGATTAACCGGGATTTAAAGGCGGCCATCGAGGAAGGTCATCACCCGGGTGCTCCGCAGGTTCAGCGGATCATCCGCAGGCATTATGAATGGATGAGCCGTTATTACACGCCGTCGGCAATGGTATATATCGGACTGGGAAACTTATATGTGGAACAGACCGAACACAAGCAGCTGTTTACGGCATACCATCCGCAGCTTCCCGTTTTTTTACGGGACGGCATGATCATATTCGCCGAGCGCGAGCTGATGTAAGAAAGATGAACAAGGGTGAGCACAAGAAGCCCGCCTGGCCGATGAATGGCCGGGCGGGCTTCTGCCGCATACGGGGGAGCATTTGTTCATTTCATGGGGTCGGATCCGAGAACTGACTTTACCAAAAGGCGTTAATTAATGGCCGCTTCAACCGTCTCGTCCGGCTCGAGCAGCACGTACACGCCCGGGTTCAGCTGCAGCGCCGTTCCTTCCGGAAGGTTCGAATACGTCTCCACTTTGGTAAACGGCCCGCTCGAAGGCGGCGCAGGGACGTAGTCCGGGAGGATCTCTTTTCCGCCGGCACGGATCACCGATTGCGATACCCCTTTAAAGGTCGGGTCCTCAGAGGAAGACTTCACGATCAACTGGCTGCCCTTCAGATAGTAGGTGAACGTGACCTTCCGTCCGTCCAGATCCATCTGCACCTGCTGTTCAGTGGCAGTCGGCGCGGCCAGATCGTACCAATGCTTCGAAAGGTCCCTTTTTGTAATTTCCAAACCTGAGAAGATAAGCTTCATCGGTTCCCCCGACCAGTCTTTAAACCATGTCGGCGACTCAAAGCGCAGGTAGCCTTCATCCAAATATTCCCGGTGCCGGACCTTCTCGTACATGCCGGTATGATAGTCACTGCCTTCGATGCGCTGGTCTCCCAGCTGCAGGGATACTTTCGTAAAGCGTCTCACGCCCTCAGTCCAGTCATTGGAATCCTGCCTGTATGGGATTCGGATCTGAAGCGGCGTGATGACCAGCTGTTTCAGGTTCAAATTGACGTTTGCGGCCTGTTCCTCATTTGCCGGAAGCGGTTTGCTGTAAATGGCTTCGCTGGCCTTGCTGCCGTCTGCGTTGAAGTCAAAAGCCCAGGTTCCCGCTACTCTCTTGACCTCCTGTAAATAGGTCAGGTGTAGCTTGGTTCCCTTCCATTCCCGTTCCGGAATGGTGAAGGTCGACTGGCACAGCAAATCGTTACCGTCCGGGGGCAGGACCGCCCGGGACACGCTTTGATACGTGTGCGAACCCGAGGTGATCTCCAGGTGGGGGTCCAGATCGCCTGGATCCTCAAGCGGTGACGTCAGGGCATACCGGATGGTCAATTGGTCGTTTTTCCGGACGATCGATTGGATCTCCACCGCCGCGAAGCCGCCTGAAGACGACGATGGAACCAGCCTGGAGCCTTCGGCAATATCTCCTGCAAGAGGCAGATCGTCATATTGGTAAAAAACCAGGTTGCTGGCGTCCAAGTGCATGCTCCGTTTAGACTTCTTCAGCTCATCCTGCAGCTCGAACATCCCTTTCAGTGTATCTTTTTCCTCATCGCGCTTGAGCAGAACGTTTGGCTTGGCATCTTTCCCCTTAGAATCGGACAGGGAGACGGATTCGAAATCGACGGCGTCATAATCCGGAAGGCCCGGAACCTGCATCGTAAAAAGCACATCCATCTGCTCGCCGTCCGTCACGACGCCGTGCAGCTTCATCGTTGTGCCCGACTGCCGGGCACTCAAATCCAGCGGCTCGCCAAAGCCGTGCTGAATGGCATTGTTCACACCCGGCCGTCCCCACAAGTCCCAGCCCGGGTTTATGGCTGCAAATACGGGAACGGCTACCGCCAGGAAGACCACAGCGGAAGCGGCCGCCGGAACCCACTTGCGGGTCACCGATGACCTTTTTACAGTTGAAGACTGGCCTGAATGCCGTCGTCCAACCTCTTCCTCGATCGTGCTCCACATCGCTTCAAAATCGGGAGCGGGCTCAGGCTTTCGTGAAATGGCCCGTTCCATCTGTTCCAAGCTGAATCGGTTCATCGTCGTTCTCTCCTTTCATGAGGGGGCAGGAGGGCTTAGCGATATATTTTCTCATGAGCGAAAGCCCCTTATTGATTCTGGATTTGACGGTCCCCAAAGGAACGCGGATCATATCGGCGATCTCCTGCTGGGACAGCCCGTTAATGTAACGGAGAATCATCACCATCCGTATGTTCGCGGGAAGCCGCCCGTACAGCCGGGACAGCTCCAGGGCCAGTTCCCGCCCTTCGACCGTTTCCTCGACCGAATGCGGGGCAGCCGCCAGATGCCGATAGGAAAAGAGCTTTTCCTTGATGACGCCCGCTTTCGAGCGGCGAAGCGAGTTTTTGCACAGATTGGCGGCGATTTGAATAAGCCAGCGCCGGATATCCTGAATAGAGCTCCGGTCCGCGAGCAGTGCCCGGATAAACGTCTCCTGGCAGAGGTCTTCGGCATCTTCCCTGCGCTGCATCATATAGTAGCAAAAGCTGTAGACATCCCGGTTAAAGGTCTCGAACAGCTCTTTGTCCGTCATTGCCTCACCTTCCTTGACATGCAAAGATCCATGGAACCGATGCCGGCCGGCGGTTGTTCCATCTGACCATAAGACAAACAACGCCGTGTTTTCGTTCATTATCTTATCATGCAGGAATGGAAAAAAGCGGTCTTCCGCATCATAAGCAGAAGACCGCTTTACTTTCCCAGGATCCTATATTACAGCTGTGCCGTCAAAATACCGGCAAACTGTTCGAGAAACTGCCGCTCATCTTGGTCAAACCGCCCCTTCAGCGGGCTGTCGATATCGAGTACGCCGATCAGGCGCTCTCCCTGGACCAGCGGAACGACAATTTCGCTGTTCGAGGCGGCATCGCAGGCGATATGCCCGGGAAACTCATGCACGTCATCGACCACAATCGTTCTCCGCTCGGCTGCCGCTGTACCGCATACCCCTTTACCCAAAGGAATGCGGATGCAGGCCGGGAGCCCCTGAAACGGTCCGAGAACCAGCTCAGTTCCATCGAATAGATAGAAACCAACCCAATTTATGTCAGGAAGGAAGCTGTTCAGCAGGGCCGAGGCGTTGGCTAGATTGGCAATGGAGCTGGGCTCATCATGGATGAGCGACTTAAGCTGTTCGAGGACGGCTGCAAATTGGTCATTCCGGTTTCCTTCGTAGGGAAGGGCTTGAAACATGACGATCCACCTCATTTCTGTCTTTTAACCGTTGGTTAATTATAAAAGATAGTATACAGGAATTCCTTCCACGTCAAGTGAAATTCCTCCCTCTAAAAATCATGGTCATATCCTGTGAAGCCTGCTGATTCCGGCGTCCGGCATGGCTTAAACAGGGATTCTTATTGTTTCCCGGCAGCGGAAGAAGGGTAAACAATGGTAATGACAGGCTCATTTTTACAGGCGTTCGCCGGAAGGAGAGGAATCTATGCGTGCAGACGTACAAAATTTATTCATGAGTATCCACATGCTTTACCATGCCCATCACCATGACTTGACCATCCGTGATATGCAGCCCGTGCTGGAGGCGCACGGCTACAAGGTGGGGGAACGGGAAGTGAAGCAGCAGCTGGAGCGCCTGACCGAATTGAACTTTCTGACGGCTCACGGCGATGAATACAGCTTGACCGGAACGGGAATCGGGGAGTTCAAGGAAATTCAGGTCATGCTTCAGAAACTGTGCGGGGAAGTGCTGGCACCCCTTGAAGAAACGGAGAGCGCGAATGCCGGTGCTTAACGCCCAGGCTTCCAAGATCAACTTCCTGCCACCTAGAATCGTTGCCGCATCTTAGAATGGAGGGAATGAATATGCACAAATGGTTGACTACGGTTTTAACGACAAGCCCGGTGCGGGTGCTCGCGGCGGAGCTGCCCGATGCAGGGACTGAGCACAGCGCACATGGAGCATGGTATTGGTTGTCCTATGCGCTGGCGATTCTTGTGTTCGGATTTGCCATATATGTCATGATTGGAGCGCGTTTGAAGCGCCGGCTCAGTCGTTTGAAGCATACGCTGTCGGATGAATTGGTAAAGGTCAACGGCACCCTGGTAGCCGAAAAATCCTCGGAATTAACAGAGGAAAGAGCAGGCCAATATGCGCAGTCCCATATCCGCAGGCTGACGGATTTGAGGGACCGGCTGAGATCGGATGTGGATGAACTGAGCGAGCTGGATGTTTCCGTATTCGACCTGAAGGGATTAAACCAAGCGATCAGTCATTACAATGCGGAGAAAATGAGCATCCGGGAAGACATTGCGGCAGAGGAGAGCAAGCAGTACAGGATGCGATAAGGCTGTCTGGCTTCATGTTCAGAAAATGGAAAAGCCCCTTGGTCCGAAGGAGAGGAGTCCGGAGTCCAAGGGGCTTTTTTGAGTTGTAATTAATGTTGTGAGATGGTGCAGAAGTCTTACATATTAAATTCCGGCTGAGGAAGCCCCGCCTGCACAGGTTCTTCCACAAGCTCCTCGGCCTGTTCCGGCTGCATGGCAGGAACGGCCCCTTCCATCACATCGCGGACAAATTCCTGCACGGCTTTTTTATACAGCTCCGGGTTGACCCCCAGCGCATTGCCGTGGGAGGCTCCTTCAACGAGAAGAAGCCGTTTCATTCCTTCTTTGGCGGCAAACAGTTCCTCGCTCATTTCCGTCGGGATATAGCGGTCCCGTGTGCCATGGATAAACATGACGGGAACGGGGCTGTACCGGGCGGAGCGGACGGGGCTGACCTGATTCAGCGTAAAGCCTGCTTTCCGGAACAGTCTGCGGTCGACGAGCGGAAGGAACACAGCCGCGGGAATACGGTTCAGCGCCTGCATTTGATGATGCATCAGGCGCGTCAGATCGGAATAAGGGCAGTCGGCGATGACAAAGGCGGCGTCCGTGTGAGGCAGCGACAGGTATTCCAGCACGGTGCCTCCCCCAAGGGACATGCCGTGCAGGCCGACGACCGAGTCGCTGTCGTACGTCGCGCGAATCCACCGGATCCAGGAGTCGATGTCGTGCTTTTCGTGGAACCCGTAGGTCGTATATTTGCCTTCGCTTTTTCCGTGCCGGCGCAGGTCGATCAGAAGCGTGTTGAACCCATCTTCCCGGAAAATGTCCATAAAGGGAATCGATGCCGGAAGCGAGGCGGTATATCCATGGACGAGAATGACGAAACGGTTGGAGCCCGACGGGTGCGGTATGAGCATGCCGTTCAGTTTCAGCCCGTCATAGCTCGTAATTTGAACCTCTTCCTTGGGCAGCGACTCAAAGTAATCCTGCTTGAACAGCCCGACCTGCTCCATGGCTTGAAAGGTCTGCTCGTATGTGAGGGCCTTCATCTGCGTCATTTGATAAAAGGCGTAACGCGTAATTCCTATCGCGGCCAGGACAGCGGCAAAAACGACAATAACGGCAGTCTGCCACTCCATAATATTCCCCCCTTCTTTTTAAACAGTTAAGGTAAAAGTAGTATCACCGGAACGTTTCAAGTCAACTCATATTTTCATGAAAAAACTCACTACGGGCTGTCATGTAATTGATTTTGTTACAATTTATTTAACAATTCCCGATTTGACCGGTTTTGGAAGCGGTTCTTTCTGGTCATCGGCGGGGGGAGATGCTAGAATAACCTAGAGAAGAAGTGTTAAGTAACTTACATTAAGGAAGAACTAAAGACCCAAATGCCAAGGCGCCTCAGCTTTAGTTCACAGGAAAGGAGACGTCAGGCTTCGTGAAACCGAAGAAGAAGCAAGTCAACACCGTGGCCCAACGTAAAGCCGAGCGGGCAGCGCAGGAGAAACGCATGAAGCGGATCATGTGGATTACAGGTGCATGTATCGTCGTGCTGGTCCTGCTGCTGGTGTTTATTCGGCCGCAATCCAAGGAAGCATCGTTTGATTACAGCTCGCTCCCGGTGCTGGGAAATCCGGAAGCCCCGATCAAGATCGTGGAGATGGGCGACTACAAGTGCCCGGCCTGCCAGTATTTCAGTCAGGACATCGAGCCGAGCCTGCAGAAGGATTTTATCGATTCCGGTAAAGCTGCGCTCTATTTCATGAATTACCTTATCATCAGTCCGAATGCAGACTCCAACACGGCTGCACTGGCCGCGCAATCGGTGTTCCATCAGAACAAGGATGAATTTTGGAAGTACTACCACGTACTCTTCGACAACCAGCAGGATGAAAAAACCGAGTGGGCAACGCCAGAGTTCCTGGTGAAGCTGGCCCGCGACAATAACATCAAGGTGGATTACGATCAGCTCAGCAAGGACATCGAGGAGAAGACGTACCAGGATGAAGTGGACAGCCATATGGCTACCGGCAACAAGCTGGGCGTGAACAGCACGCCGACGCTGTACGTAAACGGCGAGAAGGTAGCGGAGAATGTCACGCTCGATTACAACGCACTCAAGAGCTATTTGGATAAAAAGTCGGCTGACACCGACAAGTAAGGGGAGTTTCGGATGGAAGGCAACCGTTTCATTGCGTTCATCAAGCCCTACAGCCTGTATTTTGCCTGGATCGTGTCCCTTATCGCCACGGGAGGCAGCCTGTATTTAAGCGAAGTGATGCACTATGAACCGTGCAGGCTGTGCTGGTTCCAGCGGATATTCATGTATCCGGAAGTGATTCTGCTCGGAATCGCCAGCTATAAAAATGACCGTAAAATCATTCCTTATGCGGTGACCCTCAGCGCGATCGGCGGCTGCATCTCGATCTATCATTATGCGGAGCAGAAAATTCCGGCGCTTGCCAATGCACTGCCGTGCAAGGTAGGCATTCCCTGCAATTTCGATTATTTGAACTGGTTTGGCTTCATTACGATCCCGCTCCTGGCATTGATCGCTTTTATTTTTATCATTGCGTTTCTGCTGATGGGAAGAACGGAAGCACAGCAATAATGGTGTAAAATACAGCGATGGACAAGCACTCCGGCTGCAACCCTCCTCAAGGACACAGGGTAAGCGCCGGGGTGTTTTTTGCGTTCATATGGCAGAAACCGGGAGGGGAGGCGCTCTTGTGCTGCAGGGGGCAGGCGTTGTACATTGATAATATTGCAAAGTACATGAAGGGGGCGTTGGGATGAGCTATCAATGCAGCGGGAACATTCCCGAGCTTGAAGGGCCGCGGATCCGGCTCCGTCCGCTCGAGGAAGGCGACGCCCCGGCGCTGTATGCGTGCTGGACCGACGAGGAGGTGCGGAGGTACTCGGATCTTCCGGACCTGCCGGACGAAGCGGCGGCAGCGGAACTCATCCGGCTGCTAAATCGTTTGGCGGCCACCGAGGATGGGCTCCGCTGGGGAATTCTCCTGCCGGAGGCCGGGATCATCGGCAGCTGCGGCTTGAATTGGTGGCAGCTGGAGGGTGCTTACCGGGGAGAAATCGGCTGCGAGCTTGCGAAGCCCCATTGGGGAAAGGGCTACATGCGCGAAGCGATCGGCCTGATGCTCGGATTTGGCTATCGGACGATGGGCCTTAACCGGATCGAAGCGCTGACCGATCCGCGGAATGAACGAGCCGTCCGTCTGTTCGGGTCCCTCGGATTCACGGCCGAAGGTCGGCTGAGACAGTACCGCCATACGGCTTCAGGCTTTCAAGATGCACTGCTCCATTCGCTGCTGCGTGAAGAATGGGAGCAGGCGGAGTATAACAAGTTTTAGATCAAGAAGGAGCGATCAGACGATGATCCTATCGTATCAAGGGGGAGGCTCGCCGCTGCACCGTATCGACCCGCTCAGCAAGCTCGTGGTCCTGCTATGCATCGCCGTGCTGACGATGCGTTTGCACACATCGGCAGGGCAGGCACTGCTGCTTCTGGCGGCCTCGTTCATGGCCCGAACGGCAGGCGGAGTCAGCTGGAGAAGGCAGTGGAAAGCGATGGCTTTCCTGATCGGTTTAGCGGTTCCGTACTTTATACTGACCCTGCTGACCGTACCCGGCAGCCACACCATTTGGCAGTTCGGCGTGCTGCACGTCACGACGGAGGGAGCCGATGCGGCCGGTTCGGTGACGCTGCGCATGTTTACGGTGTTTCTCTCATCTTTTGTCTACATGGTCACGACCGATCCCGGCGATCTTGTCACCGCGTTAACCCGGCGGATGAGGGTTCCTTACCGGTTCGCCTTCGGCATTTCGATGGCGCTCACGTTTTTGCCTTTGCTTCAAGAAGAAGGGAGAAGCATTTCGGCAGCCCATCAGGTCAGGGGAGCAGCCCGCCCTAAGGGAGTCAAGCAGCGGTTAGGCTGGTGGAAGGTGTTTGTGTCCGCCATGTTGCATAATGCCGTGCGCCGGATTCAGCAGACTGCTGGAGCGATGGAAGCCAAAGGCTTTGGCGCATATCCCGAGCGTACGTTTTTAAGGGAGCAGCAACCGTCTGCTGCCGGGCATATCACGGCGGTTGGGGCCGTGCTGATTACCGCGGCATTGTGGTGGTATATCCACATTGTTAACCTGTAATTTATTTTTTAGGTTGACGTTTCGAATCCGATCATGCACAATAGCAGGGAGGCTAGGCCAATCGCAGGGAATTTGCGATGCGAGTCTTCAAGGGTGAGAAATCCCACCATTTTCCTGATTAGGAGTTGACATGAGATGGAAACTTTATCACAATCAAAGAGACGTGTTGTCCCGTTTACGACGCTGGACATCGTGCTGATGGCGATGCTGGCCACAGCGAACGCGGTATTGACCTTTTATTTATCTTACATTAATAAAATGCTGAACAGCCTGGGCGGGCCCGTGGCGACCTCTACCATCGTCGGCGTGTACATGGTGTACGGCCTGCTGGCCTATTACATTATCCGCAAGCCGGGAACCGCGGCGATTACATACGGAATCGGCGGTGCGATCCAGTGCTTCGTAGGCAATACGTACGGGATTGCGGCGAGCATCGTGGCGGCGCTGTGTTATCTGGTTGTGGCGGAGGCCGTATTTTTTCTGCTTCGTTACAAACGCTGGAATGCCGGTGCGATGATGCTGGTCGGCGGCGCGATGGTGCCGATCTGGTTCATTTGCGCGGCGAACATGTTCGGGTATACGTCCTGGAGCTTTCAGGTGCTGGCAATAACGATGGTGGTGCGGATCATCAGCGGCATCGTGCTGTGCGGCCTGCTCACCAAGGTGCTCGGGGATATGCTTCAGCGGAGCGGACTGCTTAAACGTTTTGCCATTGGCAGAAAGGCTTCTGCGGATGCAGGGAACTTCCATTGAGCTGACGGAGCTTTCTTATTGGTACGAAGATGTGGAGCAGCCTGCGCTCCGCGGCGTGTCGCTCACGATTCCCGCAGGACAGTTTACGGCGGTAATCGGACCGGGCGGCAGCGGCAAGTCTACCCTGTGCCAGCTGCTTAGCGGCTATCTTCCGCGGAGCGGAGGCGGCCGCCGGGAAGGGAAGGTACGGCTGAACACGATTGACCCGGCGGAAGCTCCGATCGCTGAGATCGCCAAGGTGGCCGGCATCGTGTTCCAGGATCCCGACGCCCAGCTGGTGAGGGGCGTCGTCGAGGATGAGGCCGCGTTCGGGCCCGAGAATCTCCGCGTGCCGCCGGCGGAGATCGAGTCCCGCGTGGCCGAAGCGCTGGCGGCGGTGAACCTGACCGCCCGCCGCCGCTCCCCGGTGCGCGAGCTGTCCGGCGGACAGCGCCAGCGCACCGCCATTGCCGCGGTGCTGTCGCTGTCTCCGCGGATGATCGTCTTCGACGATGCATCCGCCAGCCTCGACCCCGCGGCGCAGGCGCAGTTCGTGCAGCTCTGCCGCAGGCTGCACGCCGAGGGCCGGACCGTCGTCACGGTGTCCGGCCGCTTCGACGATGCCGCGCGCGCTGCGGAGCGCGTCATCGTCCTGGACGGCGGCGCAGTCCTGATGGACGGAGCGCCGCAGGAGCTGCTGCGCACCAGTCGGGACCGGCTGGCGCAGCTCGGCGTGCTGCCCCCGTGGGAGGGGGCAGCGGAAGCCGGCGCGCATGCAGCGGAGCCGGCCGCCGGGACCCTGCAGAGCGCCGGCATGGTGACGGCGCCGGCGCAGAGGCCGCCGGATGCGGATGGCCCCGGCGGTGACTCGGCTTCCGGACCGCTGCTGGAGGTCCGGAACCTGAGCTACACTTACCCCGGAGGGCAGGAAGCGCTCCGGGACGTCTCGTTTGCGATGCATCCGGGAGCGTGGGGCATGCTGACCGGTGAGAACGGTTCGGGCAAAACGACGCTCACCCGCCTCCTGATGGGCTTGCTGCCGGTTCCTTCCCGTTCGGTATATTGGAAGGGGCGGGACGTATCCGGGATGCCGGTTCATCAGCTGGCCGGGGACATCGGATACGTGTTCCAGCAGCCGGAGCATCAATTCGTGGAGCATACAGTGTGGGATGAGCTCGTGTACGGCTTGCGGATTCGAAGCGGCTGGCGCCGGCGGCAAGCTGAACTGACGCCTGAGCAGACCGAAGCGGCCGAGGCGCTGCTTGCGGCTGCCGGGCTGAGCGGACGTCGTCAAGACTCTCCATACTTGCTCAGCCAGGGTGAGAAGAAGCTGCTCAGCGTCATCGGCCAACTGATCCAGCCGAAAGCCCTCTACATTCTCGATGAGCCCACCTCGGGCATCGATTACCGCGCCGCGCAGCGGCTGCTGAAGCTGTGCCGGGGTGCCGCCGCCCGGGGCGCTGCCTTGCTCATGATTACCCACGACCCCCGCCTGGTGGAGGAGGATGCTTCTTTCGTGCTCCGGCTCGATCAAGGCAAGGTCGAGGATTACCGGCAGTTGGGCCGGAATCACGGACTTATTCATGTACGGTCATAGACAGGAAGATTTCGTTTGACGACGGTCGAAGGATCGTCTACGCCTGAAACTTCATGCCATTCTATTTTAATAAACCCTATGCATCCGCCCAGTCTGAAAAGCGGTCTCTTACCGGAGGCCATTTTTCGTGCACTGGGTGGATACGTTTCGTTATAAGGAAACTTTGTCAAAACGGGAGAAAGGATACAATAACGTGAATCGATCTGACCATTTGCCTGGAAAGCAGAGCCGGAACTGGATTCTGGCCGGAATCCTCGTATCCACGTTCTTGTCGGCCATCGAAGGAACCGTAACGGGACCGGCCGGTCCGGCCATCATCAGCAGCTTTGGCGGCATGAAGCTCCTCAGCTGGATTTTTACCGCGTACCTGCTGACCATGGCTGTATCCACTCCGATTTTCGGAAAAATCAGCGACCTGTATGGCCGCAAACCGGTATTTCAAATCGGGTCGCTGCTGTTTGTCCTGGGATCGCTGCTGTGCGGCTTCTCGCAAAGTATGGGCCAGCTGATCGCGTTTCGGGCCATTCAGGGCATCGGAGCGGGGGCGGTCATTCCGGTCACTTTTACGATTATCGGGGACGTCTACCGGATTGAAGAACGCGCCAAAATCCAGGGACTCATCAGTTCGGTCTGGGGCATTGCCTCCCTGATCGGACCGCTCATCGGGGGATACTTTGTCGACTATTTGAATTGGCGCTGGATTTTCGGCTTTAACGTGCCGTTCGGGCTGCTGTCCATGTGGATGATCGCCCGCCATTTCCACGAACAGCGGCAGGAGCGTGCTGAAACGCATGTCGATTTCGCAGGTGCCGGAACGTTTACGGTGGGGATGACGGCGCTGCTGTTTGCGCTGGCGACCGGCGGGCAGTTTTTTGCCTGGTCTTCGGTTTGGATCGTGCTCTGCATCGTGCTTGCCCTGGTTTTCCTGGCAGCCTTTATCGTGGTGGAGGCCCGGGCGAAGGAGCCGATGCTGCCGCTGAAGCTGTTCAGGATCCGCGACATTTCCGTATCCACCGTCGCCGCCATGCTGACCAGCGCGCTGCTGATCGGCCTCACGACGTATACGCCGCTCTGGATTCAAGGGGTCATGGGCAAAAATGCCACGATGTCCGGGCTGACGATGGCACCGATGTCGATCGGCTGGCTGTTCGGCTCCGTAGCGGGGAGCCGGCTCATTCTTACCGCCGGTTCGCGGAAAACGACGCTGATCGGCCTGGCCGGCATCGTGATCGGGGCTCTCGGGTTAGCCTGGATCGGCGAGGGGACGCCGCATTACGTGATTTTGATTTTTACCTTTATCTACGGCCTCGGCTTCGGATATTCCAACACGGTGTTCACGATTATTGCACAGTCCTCGGTCGGTTACTCGCTTCGCGGCGCGTCGACGGCGCTGAATACCTTTATCCGCTCGCTGGGCCAGACGGTCGGCGTCGCTGTCTTTGGATCGTTAATCAACTTGACGCTCGCCGGGCGGCTCGCCGATACTCCCGGGCTGGAGCGGGTCGGCCAAGAAGAGGTCAACCAGCTGCTGACTCCGGAAGGAAGCGCATCGCTTCCCAAGGAGTTGTGGAGCGAGCTGAGGCATATTCTTGAGGGGAGCCTCCATTCTCTGTATGTCGTGATGGCAGTCATCGCTGTCGTAAGCCTTCTGATCGTGCTCGGACTGCGAAATACGGTTCCTTCGGCCGGGCCGGAGGAAGAGGAGGAAAGAGCGCGGGAGGGCGCGAATGGATAAAACATCATAGCGTTGCTATCGCAGCAAGGATTCTTCGATGTCCGGAGAATCCTTGTTTTTTTGGAATCTCGGGGCTCGCCAATACCGTAACATCGTCATTGTTCCAGCCGTCCTTTTCTAGTAAGATAATGGGAAAATCTTATGGGGGGGATGGGCAGTGATTCAATATCCGCAAATGGAAAAAGGGGCTGTCGTCGGTGTGACGGCTCCCTCCTCGGGCATAGAGCCCGGTCTGCACGACATGTTCCGCACGGCCGTCAGCCGTATGGAGGAGAGGGGCTATCACATACGCGTCGGGGAGACGGTCTGGACGCAGCACAAGGCCAAGTCGGCCCCGGCCAAGGTCCGTGCCGAGGAGCTGAACGAGATGCTCGGGGATCGCCAAATTGGTGCGATCATTCCTCCGTGGGGCGGGGAACTCCTCATCGAAATGTTGGACCGGGTGGACTTTGACCACATGCCGCCGAAATGGATTCTCGGCTATTCGGACCTCAGCGTCCTTCTTCTGGCCATTACCTTGAAGACGGGAATCGCCACTGCTCACGGGCTCAATTTCGTCGACCTGCGGGGGACGTATTCGGATCATACCTCGGCCATGTGGGAGGCCGTGCTGACGGCCAAGCCGGGCGATCGGATTGCTCAGCAGGCATCGGCCAAATACCAGAAGGAGTGGCGTCATGACGATCCGAGCCCGTGCATCTTCCATCTGACGGAGCCGACGGTGTGGAAGACGGTTTCGGGCGGACCGGAGTCGCTGCAGGGCCGGCTGCTCGGGGGATGCGTTGACGTTATCCGCCATTTGATCGGCACGCCTTACGGGGATGTGGCAGCATTCCGGGAGCGCCATATTCCGGGCGAACCTCTCCTCTGGTATTTGGAGAACTGCGAGCTGAACACAGCCGATCTGCGCAGGTCTCTTGTTCAGATGAAGTATGCCGGCTGGTTCGAAGGCTGCGCCGGGCTGATGTTCGGCCGGAGCGCGGCCAACCGTCCCATGGAAGGATACACGGTGGAGGAAGTATACCAGGAGCTGTCGGAAGAACTGGGCGTACCGGTCATTTACGATATCGACTGCGGTCACGTGCCGCCGCAAATGACGCTGGTGAACGGCGCTTATGCCGAAGTGAAGGCGGTTGGCGGCGGAGGAACGCTGGTCCAGCATTTTAAATAAGCCCGCCGGCTGTAGATCGATTTCAGTCCCGGGACGTATGGATTATCGGGTGAACTTTTCATATAGTTAAATTATGCAGGGTCGGGACGCAGCCGTTCCGATCCATTTGGTTTTGGTGGCCTTTGTTGATATACATAAGCTCTATGGCTCGAAACGGATTATTTTTTCTGGAGGTGGATCATGGAGCCTTTGCTGCCTGTGCTCGATGTGCATATCGAGGAAGCGGGATATGAAGAAGGACAGCCGCGCATTTGGGACGTTTCTTTTCAAGTGGCGCCTGGCGAGCTGCTGGGCGTCATCGGTCCGAACGGTGCTGGAAAAAGCACGACGCTGAAGACGCTGCTCGGTCTGCTAAGATACTCCAAGGCGTCCGTAACGATCGGAGGGGAGAGCGGGCGGTACGCCTACATCCCCGAGCAGCCGGTATTTTATGACGATTTGACGCTCTGGGAGCATCTCGATTTGGCTGCGGCCGCTTACGAATTGGAATACGAGGCTTTTGTCCGCCATGCGGAGGAGCTGCTGGCCCAGTTCGGCATGAGCGGGGTGAAGCATCAGCTCCCGGCCGGTTTTTCCAAAGGGATGAAGCAGAAAATGATGCTCATGCTCGGATTTCTGGCGGAACCCGATATTTATATCGTGGACGAGCCCTTCATCGGCTTGGATCCGCGGGCGACCAAGGATTTTCTGCGGCTCCTGGAAGAGGAGCGGGGCAGGGGCGCCGGCGTGCTGATGTCTACCCATGTGCTGGATACGGCCGAGCGGATCTGCGATGCGTTCGTGATGATCTCCGGCGGGCGAATGGTGGCCAAAGGGGATTTGACGGATATCCGCAGGACGGCCGGGCTGCCGGACGCCTCGCTGTTCGACTGCTTTGATGCCCTGACCTGAGGCCGGATGCTTCGACGAGCCCAGTCTTCGTGGACCGGATGTTTCTTCGCAGACTGGCTGACATCCATGGAAAGGAGATGAACATGGCGGACTCAAGCAATACCGGTTATGCCTACCCAACCCCCGGGCGATTGTTCTGGCACCGGCTCCGGACCCACTGGAAGGAAACGATCGCCGTCATCCGGTCAGTGGCGGACTGGACGGTGCTCCTGTATATGCTGATTCCGGGCGCGCTGCTGGGGGGAAGGCTGTATTACGGTTTATGGAAGGAGCCGCTCCCGCAGTGGAGCAGCCATATGATATTCGGCGTTATTCCTGTATTTCTGTTATTGTGGCTGTCAGCGGGAAAAATGTTCCTTATGGTTCGGGAGGCCGACGTTCTCTTCATTCATCAACGCGTGCGGTGGCTGCGCGGGCTGATGCTGAGGGGAGGCATTTACAGCATGATCGCCACAGCCCTGAAGGCGGGAGCGGGCTTTCTGCTGGTGCTTCCCTTTATGGTCCGCAGATATGGGATCAGCCTTGATGCTGCCTGGTACTGGCTGCTCTTCACGGTGATGGCCGGCGGCCTGATGGTCTGGCTGAAGCATTTCGCACGGATCCGGGCTCACGGCTGGCGGAGATGGCTGCTGTATCTGCCCATGGTCGTGCTTCCGGCCGCAGCATACGTCATATTGTCGGTATGGTGGATAGACAGCCCGTCCCGGCTGGCTGCCGCTTCCGCCCTGCTGGCGGTGATCAACGTGCTGCTGCTCCTGGTGCGGATGAGAGCTCGCGGCACATTTATGAACGATATCCAGGAAGAGCTGGTTCAGCGGACCAAACTGACCGGACTCGTGCTGAGCAGCGCCATGGACAAACCGCGGAAAATTCGCAGCAGACCATGGATTTTCCGGCGGTCCCAGCGTCTGTTCCGATCGACAACGCCGGTCCATCGCCTGGCCGGGGCATGCGTGAAGGCATATGTACGCCAGACGAAGCAGCTTACAGGATATGCGCAGGTTATGTCGCTCAGCGCGGCCATTCTGTTGACGCTGCCCCCCGGGGTGAAGATTCTGGTCTACGCCGCGCTTCATTTGCTGCTGGCTTACTGGCTGTATTTGAATGCAGCGGCCTTTATGAAGGAATGCTTTGTTACGATGCTGCCCTGGGCGGACGAGGTGAAGCTGGGCGCCATGAAGAAGGCCGTGCGGATGCTGCTTGCGCCGTATGCGCTCGTGACGTCAGGGCTGCTGCTGTTCTCGATGCTGCCGGTCTGGGCAGCTGCGGTTGTGCTGATTCCGCTGGCGCTCGCAGCTGTTTGGATCACGGTAACCCTTCTTCAGTTGCTGATGCTGCGAAAGATATGATCAACAGCTCTGCTCCAAATATATACGTTCTTAATCTAAAAAAACGCCGGATCTTAGATCCAGGCGTTTTTTGGTAGGAAAGCATAACGTCACATCATTGCATCACAATCGTACGAATCGCGCAGGAGCTAAGATTCCAATATTTCGAGCGCCTGCCGGACGGTTTCCTCCACGATGTCTGCGGCGCTCTGGCCCGCTTTCAGCATTCTTGTCGCCTGCCCGGCCCATAGCGACATGTAACCGGCTTGATTCTGCCGGGCGGCCGCGTTCCGAATATCCCGGGTCGCCGTGTTCTGCGTCGGGAACGGCAGCGGCTCTACGCCGCTCTCGTTCCACTCCCGGACGAAGGCGTTGGCGATGCCCCGGGCGGGCCGGCCCGAGAAGGCCTTGGTCAGCACCGTGCTCTCTTCGGTGCTGGCAAGCAGCGCCGCCTGATAGGCGGGATGCGCACCGGATTCGGCTGCCGTCAGGAAGCGGGTGCCCATTTGGACCGCCTGCGCTCCCAGAACCATGGCGGCGACCATGCCGCGCCCGTCCATGATGCCGCCGGCGGCGATGACCGGGATGGACACCCGGTCGGTAATCTGCGGCACGAGGGCAAAAGTGCCGATGTTCGCCCCCATTGGGTGAGCATCGACGTTGAACGTGCCGCGGTGGCCGCCGGCCTCGCTTCCCTGGGCGACAACCGCATCGCAGCCGGCGCGCTCGGCTTCCAGCGCCTCCTCAACGGTGGTCGCCATGGCGACCACCTTCATCCCGGCCTTCTTGGCCAGCTCCATATGCCGCGGGGACAGCACGCCAAAAGCGGTGCTGATCACGGGAACGCCGGCTTCAAGCACTTCGGCGAACTGCCGCTCCAAGTGATCCGGCGTTTGGACCGCCTGGGGCGGGGCGGGCGGCAATCCCAGATCGTCCCGGATGGAGTCGAGAACACGCTGGACCTCGGCAGTCCGGCGATTGTCGTCTTCCATCGGGACGGTGAACAGATTGACCGCAAACGGGGCGCTTGTCCGCCCGCGGATGTCCGCGATCGCTGCGCGGATCGCCGCAGGCTCCATGTAGGCCGCTCCCAGAGTACCGAGACCGCCGGCATTCGATACGGCGGCCACGAGTTCAGGCGTCGTGGGACCGCCGGCCATGCCCGCCTGAAAAATAGGGTAACGAATGCCGAATTGCCGGCAAAAATCATTGTTCAGCTCCATCCTCATACCGATCACCTCGAATTGGATTATTAATGGTAACACGCTGCGTGCATGCCGGCGGTATAGCCGGTCGAGAAGGCGGCCGTAATGTTGTAGCCGCCGGTGTATCCGTGAATGTCGAGTACTTCGCCGCAGAAAAACAGCCCCGGCATCAGCTTCGATTCCATCGTCTTCGGATTGATCTCCTTCAGGTTGACGCCTCCGCCGGTGACAAACGCCTCCTCGATCGATTTGGTGCCGACCGCGCGGAAACGGAACTGCTTCAGGCAGGCGACAAAATCCCCCCACTGCTGCTTGGGCAGATGGGCGTAGGTCGCGTCCCCGTCCAGCTGGGATTTATCGAACAGCAGCGGAAGCAGCCGATCGGGGACCTGGCCCTTGAGCACGTTACGGATCGCCTTTTTCGGCTCGGACGCGAGTTTGTCCCTAAGCAGCTGGTCGAGTGACGAAACGTCCAGATTCGGGAACAAGTCGATGGCCATTTCGACGTCGGGCGTATGAAACTTATTTTTGACCTGCCGCAGAAATTGGCTGCATCGCAGGGCGATCGGACCGGATACGCCGAAATGGGTAAAGATCATATCCCCGCGGTGCCCGATCACTTTTTTACCTTTGGGATTCCACACGGAGAGCTCCACGTCCCGCAGGGAGAGTCCCTGAAGCTCCTTGGACTGGATCCACTTTTCATGGGAAACGATAGGGACTTCGGTAGGGTACAGCTCGGTAATCGTGTGGCCGGCGGCCTCTGCCCAAGGGTAACCGTCACCGGTGGATCCAGTATGGGGCACGGATTTGCCGCCGGTGGCGACAATGACGCTGGGGGCTCTGTAAATATGGCCGGACTTCAGACGAACGCCTGCCGTTCTTCCATCCTCATAGAGCACCTCCTCAATCGGGCTGTCCGTTTTGATCTCCACGCCGAGCCTCTTCACCTCCTGAATGAGAGCGCCCACGACGCTGGCGGCCTTGTCGGATACCGGAAACATCCGCCCGTTGTCCTCTTCCTTCAGGGCAATGCCGAGCCCTTCAAAAAAGCTCATAATATCCCGGTTGTTAAAATGCTGGAACGCGCTGTACAAAAAGCGGCCGTTGCCCGGGATATGGGCGATCAGGTCATCGGTTTCTTTAGCATTGGTTACGTTGCAGCGGCCGCCTCCGGAAATGCCGAGCTTGCGGCCAAGTTTATTTCCTTTGTCCAAAAGCAGGACAGATGCCCCATGCCGGGCGGCCGAGACACATGCCATTAGACCCGCGGATCCGCCTCCGGCAACAATTACGTCATATCGGTTCACTGGTTAAACTCCTTTATTTTTACGTCAGTCTATTTTCCTGTTTCGTGTGTCCTTTTTTAGGATATATCAGGATATATTGTAATATCGTGTTGGCTGTGATTTAATCAAAAGGAAATCGTCTTTCATCATAAAACAGCGGTACATCTTCCTATTCCTTGTAGTCCGTTAAACCTGTAATGAATCGCTTTCACTCGAACGGCAAGAAGAACCAGCTGCAATCACTAAAGATTCGTATTGGGAACTACACATACCTGCCCTGGCGGGGAGGAGGGATTGGCGATTATTTACGCACTGAAAAACATTATAACACAGGTACTTATGGCCGGTTCCTTCGCTTTTCTCTTCCCAATGGGACTGGACAAATATGTCCGGGTTTTTAGGCGTAGAAAGCGAATGGAAGCCATGGATTTTGATCTTGTCATTATTTTGTCCAGCGCTCTGACGATTTTGCTCTGCTCGATGTTTTCCACCTCCATTTTTAACTACATTCCATTAAACCTGGGCATTCTGCCGCTGTTTATCGGGATGCTGTATGGAGGATATAAGACGGGCCTGCCTCTGGCGGGGCTGTGCCTTCTGTGCGACTTCATATTTAATCCCAATTGGACGGTTCTCGGTTTGTTTCTGCATACCGGATTACCGCTATACCCTCTTCTGATCTGGATGTCCCCAAAGTTCCGGAAAGGGCCGCTCACGGAGAAGATCAACAAGCTGTGGCTGTGCCTTATGCCTGCGATGCTATTGATCACGGCCGCCCCGATTATCGAATCTCCCAACCTGAATTTAACCGATGCAGGGCTGGTGCTGATCGTTCTCTTCTATATATTAACCAGTATGTTCACCGGGGGTACTCTGGTGTATATGATTGAATTTGCTCTGGAGAAGCTGCGGCTGAAGGAGCAGGTTATGGGCATCTCCGAGAAATATCTCAGGGAAGAGGAGAAGCTGCAGCAGGTCATCGATGCTACGCCCATTTCAATGGTTTCGGTTGATCATGCCGGAAATATTACAAGCATCAACGACACGATGATGAACCTGGTCAAGACGAAGGACCCCGACCTTACTAAGCAGGACGTGCTCGGCTACCCTGTCACGATGTTCGTGGATATCATGGGTCAAGACTACATCAACTACCGGATCGTTCAGGCGCTTCAGGGCAAGAAGCTGGGCAATGAACTGATCCGCATCGGAACGCATAACTACTACATAAGCACATCACCATTAACGAATACACATACAGGTGCCATTATCGGAGCGGTCCTCGCTTTTCAGGACGTGACCGAGCTGGCGAGGCTGCGAAGCGAGCTGGAGAATGTGGAAAGACTCAGCCTTGTCGGTCAGATGGCGGCCAGCATCACCCATGAAATACGCAATCCCATGGCCGTCGTCCGGGGCTTCCTGCAGCTGATGAAGGAGAAGAGCCCGGAAGCGCTCGACCATTACTACCGGATCGTCATGGAGGAACTGGACCGGGCGAACGGTATTATCAACGACTTTTTATCCCTTGCCCAGAACCGTATCGCCGAGAAAGAACAATGGCATCTGCATACGATCATCAGCGATTTAAGCCCGCTGTTGTGGGCGGATGCGAATCTGCGCGGACAGACGATCGAGCTGATCCTGGACGAGAAGGTCCCGGAGCTGAGCCTGAACGCCAAGGAAATCAAGCAGCTGGTGCTGAACCTGTCGCGCAACGGCATGGAAGCCATGGAGGAAAAAGGGCAGCTGACGATCGAGACGAGGCTGAACGACTCCTTTGTGGAGCTGATCATCAAGGATACGGGGATGGGGATCGCCAAGAGCAGGCAGGAGCGGCTGTTTGAGCCGTTTTTTACGACCAAAGCCAAAGGTACCGGGCTCGGTCTTGCCCTCTGTCTCAGCATCGTGGAGCGCCATCACGGCAAAATATCGGTAGAATCGGAGGAGGGAAAGGGGACGGCTTTCACCATTCAGTTCCCCGTTACGGATTCGTGGGCGGGAATGATCTGACAGCCCGCAAGGCCGCTGCTTCTCTTGATTTCGACCCTTATGGATGTATAATAGGAGTATTAACAGCGGATGTTGTTATGAGCTTGTCCATTGATATTTTGTATCCAAGGAGTGATAGGGAATGGCCATGTCTTTTGACAGAT
This sequence comes from Paenibacillus sp. SSG-1, assembly GCF_002224835.1. NCBI lineage: Bacteria > Bacillati > Bacillota > Bacilli > Caryophanales > Paenibacillaceae > Paenibacillus > Paenibacillus sp. SSG-1. The sequence goes on along the minus strand of NZ_MBRK01000001.1, from coordinate 5,546,127 downwards.
ATATGAAGGATATGATTCAACCGATGCGTGACGAACTGACGCGCCTCGGCATTAAGGAACTTAGAACCGCGGAAGAAGTGGAGACTCACCTTCCGGACGCGCCAGGCACCACGCTGGTTGTCGTTAACTCGGTGTGCGGCTGTGCCGCCGGCCAATGCCGTCCCGGCGTAGCTCAGGCTTTGCAGCATGACATCGTGCCTGACAATCTGTTTACGGTATTTGCCGGACAGGATAAAGAAGCGACCGCGAAAGCACGCGAGTATTTCGCTCCGTATCCGCCGTCTTCTCCATCCATCGCCCTGATGAAGGACGGGGAGCTTGTTCATTTTATTGAGCGTCACCAAATCGAAGACCGTTCGGCCCAAGAAATTGCCGACGATCTGATCGAAGCGTTTGACCGGGTGTGCCGTTAATCGGCGCACCTCGTACATAATGCCCCGGGTATTCGGACATCCGATACGTACGGGGCTTTTGTGTTTGAAATCACACCATATTTAATCGACTATTCTGTTCAAGAGAGGTGCTTATCGTGAGTTTGCAGGAAGAAATTATTGCGGCCCTTGGCGTGAAGCCGGCAATCGATGTGGAGAGCGAAGTCCGGAAAAGGGTGGATTTCCTGAAATCCTATGTGAAGAGCGCGGGGGCGAAGGGACTGCTCATTGCCATCAGCGGGGGGATCGACAGCGCCGTGGCGACCGGCCTGTGCAAACGGGCGACCGACGAGCTCAGCGAGGAGGAAGGCAAGGAATATATGACGCTGGGCGTGTTCCAGCCCTATGCGGTTCAGGAGGATATCGAGCACAGCTACGCGGTGGCGGAAGCTTTTAACCTGAAATATAAGGCCGAGACCAATATCGAGGATGCCGTCGGCGAAATTGCCTTGGAAGCGGAGCATGGGCTCAAGCAAATTGGCATCCACCGCCACCTGACCCCGCAGGGCAAAGGGAATATCAAGGCGAGAACACGCATGGTGATGCAGTATGCGCTGGCATTTGACCTGAACCTGCTCGTCGTGGGAACGGACCATGCTTCCGAAGCCATTACCGGCTTCTACACGAAGTGGGGCGACGGTGCGGTGGACATTACGCCGCTCAGCACGCTCAACAAGCGTCAGGTCCGCCAGCTGGCCGGCTACCTTGGCGTGCCGCAGGCGATTCTGGATAAGGCGCCTACCGCCGGTTTGTGGGAAGGCCAGACGGACGAAGGCGAGCTCGGCATTACTTATGACGAGAACAGCGACTATCTGGAAGGCAAGGAAGTGAGCCCGCAGGCGAAGGAGCGCCTGGAGAGCTACTATAAGCGTACCGCACATAAGCGCAATTCGATTCCGGGCATCTAAGCTGACTCCGGGGAATCAAGGGCAGGCCGCAAACAGCGGCCTGCTTTTTTTTGACCTCATATCGGGCGTAGCTATGCCGTTCTCCATCCGTTTGGTTGCGAAAAGTGCTGAATTGTTGAAGAATGAACCATTTTCGGGGCGGAGCAGGCTCCCTACAATAATAAGAGAACGGCTCTCCGATTCATCCGGTCATTTGATCACGCGTTCCATGGCGGGTTCACTTAAGGCAGGTGGGGCTTCTTCTTTGGTGAAAAGAACGCTACTCGCATGCATCCGTTTCCAGTATAATGATGATGCTTTTAGACATGTTCTGACAAAGATCTACGTCTTGCTGATCCATGACTTTAAAAATATGCGTAAGGTGTGAACTGCCGTGCCCAGAAATACATTATTCCGTAAAATGGTGCTATTGCTCGTCATGATGCTTGTTCCGATCGTGGGCCTTTACTTCTATTCCAACCGTACGAGCACGGAAGTGCTGGGGACGGAGCTCAGCCAATCGAGCGCCAACCAGCTGAACTTTTTCCAGACGCAGGTCAACACGAACATCGAGCGCTTTTCCTTGTGGCCGACCCTGCTGATCCAGGATCCCGATATTTTCGGATTTAAGGACGTTTTTCTGAACAGTGAGTATTTCAATCTCGACATGATTAACCTGGTGAAACGGATCCAGACGAAGCTGAACATTCAGGAAAGCTCGTCGGACTGGAAAACGAAGCTCTACATTTTTTCCCCGTCGCTGGGGCGGATGGTGTCGGACAACGACGTGGAATCGTACGATAACGACGATTTGAAGAAGCGGATGAGGCCCGGCTGGCAGGTGCAAAAGATGGTGGAAGGGGACGAGGCGTATTATTCGTTCTCCTTGTTCACGGCGTATCCGTATTCTTCCTTCAGCCATCCCGAAGACGCCAATCTGATCATCGAGCTGCAGTTTGACAGCAGCAATATCCAGAACATGCTGGACAAGTTCAAAAGCGACGGGCGGCGCGACCCGATCTACTACAGGCCGGACATGGGCGTGATCTATAACCGGTCGGCGGACCGGCCGCTGACAGACTCCATCCTGCGGCAGCTTCGGCAGGAGCCGCTGAAGAAGGCGGAGAACCGGAGGCTCGAGCTGGACGGCGAGACCTATCTGGTCAACATCGCCGCTTCGGACACCACCGGCTGGTACCTGATCGACTACGTGCCGCTGAAGGAAATCGTTGCGCCGATCGAGCAGTCGAACCGGCTGTTTTATGTTTCCGTCGGCTTGACGCTGCTGCTCAGCTGTCTGGCGGCTTATATGCTGTATGCCCAGGTCCAGGTTCCGGTGAAGCGGCTCGTTTTGGCGTTCAAGAAGCTGCAGCACGAGGACTATTCCGTCCGGCTGGAGGCCAAGGGCAACAATGAGTTCGGCTTCGTGTTCCAGCGCTTCAACTCGATGGTCGGGCAGATTCAGGAGCTGTTCGAGAACGTGTATATGGAGCGGATCCACGTCAGGGAAGCGCGGCTGAAGCAGCTGCAATCGCAGATCAATCCGCATTTTTTCTACAACTGCTTTTCCTTCATTTCCAGCATGGCGAAGCTCGGGAACATGAAGGCCGTGGTGGCGATGGCCCACAACCTGTCGAACTATTACCGATACACGACACGGCAGGAGAGGGATGTCGTTCCGCTGCAGGAAGAGCTGGACTTTGTCCGCAGCTATTTGGAGATTCAGAAGATGCGCAAGCCTCAGCTCGAATTTGCTGTTGATATCCCTGAGGTGATGCGCAAATGGGAAGTACCGCTGCTGGTCGTCCAGCCGCTGGTGGAGAATGCGGTGCTGCATGGAATCGAGCCAAAGTCCGGTGCAGGCAGCGTGCGGATCGCCGGTGAAGTCGGTCCCGGTGAAATGCGGATCATCGTCGAAGACGGCGGCCGCGGCATGACGGAAGAGCAGATGGAGGGGCTGCGCCGTTCCTTGACCCTGCCGATGAGCCAGGATATGGGCTGCGGGCTGTGGAACGTTCGGCAGCGCATGCTGATCCATTACGGCGACACCGCCGGGCTCCGCTTCGCAAAGTCCGGTCTGGGCGGCGTCCGGGTAGAGCTCCACTGGCCCATTGAGCATACCAAATATACGAGCGGGCAGCAGGTAAGGGGGAACATAGAATGATTGAGATTTTACTGGTGGATGACGAATCCTATGTCACCGAAAGCATTAAAGCCACGATCCCGTGGGACGACTTGGGGATTGCCAAGGTTTATCAAGCCGACTCGGCCGAGGCGGCTATGGCCGTTCTGTCCGAGCAGTCCATCGATATCGTCGTATCGGATATTCGGATGCCGGAAACCGACGGCCTGCAGCTGATTGAGCGGATTCAGCAGGACTGGCCGCATATCCGCTGCATGGTGCTGACCGGATATTCGGACTTTCAATATGCGAAGAAGGCGCTGCAGCTGCAGGCGTTTGATTATATTTTAAAGCCCGTGAACGACGAGGAGTTCATTCTCAGCTTGTCGAATGCGATCGAATCTTTGAAGGACGAGTGGGAGGCGGCGGAAAAGGTGCATCAGTTAATGTACGCCATCAAATCGGATTCCGGCGTGCTGAAAGCGAGCCTGATGCACGATCTGGTGCTGGGCCGGACCTGGTCGCACCGGACCGTGGCGGACAAGCTGGCCCAGTACGAAATTCCGCTGCAGGTCGGCGAACCCGCCGTGCTGCTGCTCGTCCAGCTCGGGCGGCAGTTTGCCCATTACGACCACCATTCGATGGCGCTGATGGAGTACGCGGTGGGCAACATCGCGGAAGAGACCCTTGCGGAGGCGTTCCATGTGTGGGGCTGCAAGGCGCCCCATGACTGTCTGGTGCTGGCGGCCGCGTTGAAAACCTCATACCGGGAGGGCATTGAGCTGCTGCCGGATTTTGAGAAGCGCCGCAAAGCGAAGCTTCACGGGCTTGCGGAAAACTTCCGCACGCAGGTGAGCAGTTATTTGAAGGGCGATATCACGCTGGTCATCACCGACTGGTTTCCGTTCCCGGACGGCATCGCCCAGGCTTACCGGGCCGGTCTCGGCTCCTTTATGATGTCTGGCGGCGGCGAGTCCGGGGGCATCCTGTACCTCGATGACGTACGGTCGCAGCCTGTCAGCCCGGTCCAATCGATGGAATCGCTGTATAAGCCGCCGACGCTGATTCACCTGCTGGAATCCAAGCAGTGGGATGCCGCGCGGAACAAGCTTGACGAAGTTTTTGCCGATTTGGAAGGGACGAGCTACTCCCGTGAGCATCTGTACGAGGTGTATTTGCTGATGACGAATGCGTTCATGTATATGGTGCACAAGCAGGGCCAGTTTGCCTATCAAGTCGACCAGTCGGGCTTTGACCTTGTCCATGACCAGGGAATGATTCTGTCGCTGGACAAGCTGCGAAGCTGGGCCTTGCGGATGCTGGACAAGCTTCGGACGGAGCTGTCGGCCAGCGATCAATATACGCGCAGCTACATTATCCACCAAGTGCAGGAGCTCGTCTCCCGCGATTTGGGGCAGGACACGTCGGTGAAGACGATTGCCGACAAAGTCTTTTTACATCCGGTCTATTTGTCCAAAATCTATAAGGCCGAAACCGGTGAGAGCCTGGGCGATTATATTATCCGGATGCGGATGGAACGTGCGCTCTATCTGCTAAAGAAGACGAACAAAAAAATATACGAGATTACCGCCGAGCTCGGATACCAAAACCCGCAATACTTCAGCAAAATGTTCAAGAAGCATTACGGGCTGAATCCAAACGAATTCCGGGACCAGTAACAGGTTGCAAAAGGTGCAGAAATGTTCGGAGAATGACATAGGACGCCGATTGGGGCACCTCTATAATGAAACATGTAGAAGGAATATAGATTTAAGGGGGAGCGACATGAAGGCATATACGAAAAAGGCATTGACGCTTGCATGCAGCCTGGTGCTGGTCAGCGCGCTGTTCACCGGATGCTCGGGGTCCAAAGGAGGAACTTCTGCGGATTCGGCCCAGAACCCGCCGGCTGCAGCCGAAAATGAAAACGCTTATAAAGACAAATACGACCCGCCGGTGACGATCAGCACGGTGTGGGGCGTCGATCCGGAGCTGAAGTTCAAGAACGGAGAGTCGATCGAAAATAACGTGGCTACCAAGTGGGCCAAGGACACGCTGGGCATCGAGATCAAATCGCTGTGGTCGGTAACCGACACGAACGGGGCATTTGCAACCAAGCTCCGGCTGGCGATGTCTTCCGGCCAGGAAATGCCGGATGTGGTCACCGTCGGCGATGCGCAGCTGGCGCAGGACCTGATCGATTCGGGCATGTTCCAGGATGCGGGCGCGCTGTTTGACAAGTATGCCAACGACACGTGGAAGCAGGCGATCGATCAGGATAAGAACGTATGGAACCCCTATATCCGCGATGGCAAAAGAATGGGCATCCCGGTGCTCGATTACGCCTACAACCACGATTATTTGCTGTGGATTCGCCAAGATTGGCTCGACAAGCTGGGACTTGCCGCGCCGAAAACGATCGATGAGCTGGAGAAGGTCATGGACGCCTTCAAAAACAACAATCCGGACGGTCTGAAGCCGGACGAGGTCATCCCGCTGAGCATCGGATTCAAGACCACGATGAATACCTGGATGGGTGATCCGTCCTGGATCTTCGGCGCCTACGGCACCATCCCGCAGCAGTGGAACAAAGGCGCGGACGGGAAACTGGAGTACGGCTCGATCAACCCGGGTATGAAGCCGGGGCTGCAAAAGCTGAACGAATGGTTCACCAAAGGCTATATTCCGAAGGAAGCGGCGCTCTGGGATGAGAACAAGACGTCCGAACCGGCCGTCGCCGGCAAAGCCGGAATCATCCCTGGACCTTACTGGATGAGCGGATGGCCGCTGAGTGACACAGTGAAGAACGTGAAGACGGCGGTCTGGAAGCCGATTGCCCTGCCGGCTGGGCCGGACGGGAAAGCCGGGCGCCACGGCACTCTGTTCACGAACGGCGTGACGCTGATCAACAAGGACATGAAGCATCCGGAAGCGTTCTTTACCTACCAGAACTACATGTTCGACAATTTGGCCAATTCCCAGCCGGGAGGCGTGTTCGACAACGGCCTCTTCAAGGGATACGATTACGATCTGGACGCCAGCGGCAAACCGCTTCGGTATGAGGACATCCCCGGCGGATTCGTGAACAGCCTGCGCTACCTGCTGGTGCGCGACGGGGCACGGATTCCGGACGCGCAAATGAAGGCGCTGCTGAACCTGGCGGACGGCAAGGAGGCGACAACCCGCCTGGAAAAAGAAGTGAAGCTCAACTACGGTCTGGATACGCCGGCAGCGGCCAAGGTATTGATGTCCCAGAAGGACATCGCTTATCCGAACCTGTACACCGGCCCGACCACGGCAACTATGAAATCCAAGCTGGACTATTTGAATAAAATCGAAAACCAGACCTTTAACGAAATTATCTACGGCAAGCAAGGCGTGGATGCGTTTGATAAATTCGTCGAGACCTGGAAGTCTTCGGGCGGCGACCAAATGACAAACGAAGTGAATGATTGGTATTCCAAGCTGGGGCAATAACCGGCGCACAGAAGGGAAGCGGCATGCTGAGGCATGCCGCTTTTTTTGCCGCCGTCTGCGAAGCATATTGGCGAACCTCGCGAATTTTGACTTTGGGAGAGAACGCTTAAGTGAACACCCCTTCGCATGGTTACGTGTTATAGAATGCCAAAATACAACATATGATTAAACAGACTTGTGCTCTCTACTGGCAGGCATGGTGGGATATTTCATCAAAGGGGGTGGCGGCATGTGGGTTAAACCCGATTTTGAAGTCATAGAGGTTTGTGCAGAGGTTACCGCATACGCTTATCAGAAGTGACGAACCATGCCGGAGCAATCCGGCATCTATTTTTTTGAGGGGGGCAGAAACATGCTGTTGAAGGTGCTGGGATCGGCGGCGGGGGGAGGCTTCCCGCAGTGGAACTGCGGCTGTCCGAACTGCCGCCGCGTGCGGATGCAGGATCCCTCATTACGTGCCCGGCTGCATAATTCGCTGGCCGTCAGCGATGATGGCTGCGATTGGGTTCTCATCAACGCCACGCCGGATATCGGTGCACAGATCGAGGCCCATGCCGAGCTTGCTCCGGGTTCCACGATCCGACATACGCCCATTTCAACCGTGCTGCTGACGGACGGGGAGCTGGATCATACGATGGGCCTCCTCCACTTAAGGGAGTCTTCGGCAATCGACGTTTACGCCGCAGCTCCCATATTGGACGCCCTGATGGAAGCCTTCCCGGTCAGGCAAATCCTGAAGCCCTATGCTTCATACCGGTGGCACGAAGTCCGGCCGCAGGAATCTTTTCCACTATTTGGGGGCAGAGTAATGGTATATCCGTTCTTCCTGGGCTCCAAGCCGCCGAGGTATGCGTCGTTCCTTCGGGATCCCGATACGGATGGGGCGCCTACATCCCCTTGGGTCGTCGGCTACCGCATGGTAGACCAGCGGACCGGAGGGACTGCTGTATACGCACCCGGTGTCGAGTCCTGGTCGAACGAGCTTCATACCCAATTGGAAGCAGCCGACTGCGTCCTTGTGGACGGCACCTTTTGGCATTCGGATGAGCTTCGGCGGCTGGATATTTCCCGATTAGTGGCATCCGATATGGGGCATGTCCCCATTGCCGGACCGGGTGGAAGCCTGGAGCACCTTTCCCGTATATCGGTTGGGCGAAAAATTTACATCCATATCAACAATACCAATCCGATCCTTGACGAGGCTTCTCCGGAGAATCGCAGCCTTCGGGAGCTGGGGATCGAGGTCGGTTATGACGGATTGGAATTGGAGGTCTAACATGAACCAGCATTTGCTCTCGAACGAAGAATTAACGATGAGGCTGCGCCAGGTCGGGGAACAGCGCTATCACGACAAGCATCCTTATCACGTACGCATGCATGAAGGAAAGCTGAGTCCCGAGCAGCTTCGGGCTTGGGTGGCGAACCGGTTTTATTATCAGAAAAATATCCCCGTCAAGGATGCCATCATCCTTTCGAAGCTGCCTTCCAGAGAGGAGCGCCGCCACTGGATACAGCGCATTGTGGACCATGACGGAACGGAAGGGAGCGAGGGAGGGATCGAAGCCTGGATCCGCCTTGGCGAAGCCGTCGGCATTCCGAGAGAGGAGATGCTGGATGAGCGCCATGTCCTTCCCGCCGTCCGGTTTGCGGTCGATGCCTACGTGAATTTCTGCCGCCTGCAGCCGTGGCTCATTGCCGTAGCTTCCTCTTTGACGGAATTGTTCGCTCCCGTCCTCATCTCCCAGCGAATCGCCGTGTTTGAACAGCTGTATCCATGGATCCGTCCGGAAGGACTGGAGTATTTCCAGGCGAGGCTGCATCAGGCACCGCGTGACGCGGACCACGGTCTGGAACTCGTTTTGCGTGAATGCAAAGACCGCGGCGAGCAGGAGCAGGTCATATCCGCCCTGCACTTTAAATGCGATGTCCTCTGGGCCATTCTGGATGCGTTAAGTCTGGCATATCCCGATGCGGAGGCACAGCGATGATCGCTTGGGGGCAGTCGGAGCAGCTCAGGCTGCGAAGTCCCGCACGGCTGAAGTTCGATAAAGCCAGGCAAACCGATATGCTCCTGCTCCCCGAACGCGTCGTCAACCTGAATCCGACGGCCGGGGCCATTCTTTGGCTGTGTGACGGGACACGGTCGGCTCACCAAATTATCGGGGAGCTTGAGGCGAAATACAATCAATCCAATCTGCAGGAGGATGTTCTCGAATTTCTCACGCAAGCCATTGAGCGGGGGTGGATCGAAAAGTGTCCGTAAGCATACCGTATGCCCTGTCGGCGGAAATTACCCACCGGTGCCCCCTTCACTGCGCCTACTGTTCGAATCCGGTAGAGCTCGCCAAAAGGGAGCATGAGCTGAGCACGCAGGAATGGATCAGAGTATTCACGGAAGCCAGTGAGCTTGGGGTCGTGCAGCTTCACCTGACAGGCGGCGAGCCGCTCATGAGACCGGACGTGGACCAGCTGATCCGGCAGGCCCGTGAACTGGGCTTTTTTGTAAATGTCATTACCAGCGGGGTTGGCGTGACAGAGAAACGCATGCAGCAGCTGGTGGACGCGGGGGTCGACAGTATGCAGCTCAGCGTACAGGCGTCCGAGCCAGGCCTGGCGGATGCGATTGCCGGCTCCCGGGCACATGAATTCAAACAGAAAACGGCTGCCTTGATCCGGGAGGCGGGGATCCCCTTACATATGAACGTGGTCCTGCACAGGCAAAATATCCACCTCGTAGAGGAAATCATCGAGATGTGTGTGTCATGGGGAGCCGTTCGGCTGGAGCTGGCGAATACCCAGTACTACGGCTGGGCGCTGCTTAACCGCCAGCATCTGCTGCCGACCAGAGCGCAGCTCGCGGCGGCTGAGGAAGCTTTTTTTCGGGCCAAAGCGCGCTTTGACCGCCAGATTGAACTGATCTGGGTTCTCCCGGATTACTATGAGGATTTCCCAAAACCCTGCATGGGCGGGTGGGGCGAAATTTCGATGACGGTGACGCCCGACGGAACCGTGCTGCCCTGCACCGCGGCATCCAGTATTCATACCTTGACCTTCGAATCCGTTAAAAAGCGGACCCTCGAATGGATATGGCGGGAATCCGCAGCATTCAACAGCTTCCGCGGCTTCGACTGGATGGCGGAGCCCTGCCGGAGCTGTGAACACCGTTTCCGCGATTTCGGCGGATGCCGCTGCCAAGCTTACCTGTTGGCCGGCGACGCGCGGCAGGCGGATCCTGTCTGCCAGTGGTCGCCTCATCACGAACTGATATCCGATATTTTATCTTCCCTCAATCAAGACCACGATGAACCATCCGTTACTGTGCCTCATCGCCCTGTGCCTTCTTATTCCTATCGCGGCAGGTTCAAGAAGAACGGAGGAATGACCGGTGACCATATTTGACGCCCACTGCGATGTGCTTAGCAAACTGCTCGAGCATCCGCAGCTGGATTTTGTGCACGAACAGGATTTGCTGGATGTCACGCTGGAACGCATGCAAGAATCCGGCATCCGGTTCCAGAATTTTGCCGTCTATTTGCCTGAGAAGTATGCCGGAGAGTTTCGTTATGTGCTGGAGAGCATTGACCTGTTTCATGAGAAGGTGCTCGCAAGCGGCCCCATCCATTTTATCCGGTCCAAGGAGGACCTCGAATACGCAGAGAAGAACGGGCTGACCGGGGCGCTGCTATCGCTTGAAGGAGTCGATGCGCTGCAGGGAAACCTGGCCTATGTGCGGATCCTGCATCATCTGGGCGTCCGGAGTATCGGCATCACCTGGAATTACGCCAATTGGGCGGCGGACGGCGTCATGGAGTCCAGGAGAGCGGGATTGACCGAGAAAGGCCGGCAGCTGATTCAGGAATGCAACCGTCTGGGCTTGATCCTGGACGTGTCCCATCTCTCGGAAAAAGCGTTCTGGGAGCTGGCGTCGCTGTCCGCGAAGCCGCTTATCGCCTCCCATTCCAATGCCGGTAAAATATGCCCGCGCCGCAGAAACTTGAGCGATGAGCAGATTGGCTCCATCATCCGGGCGGATGGCGTCATCGGGGTCACCTTTGTGCCGCCTTTTGTCCATGCGGAGGAACCGGTAACGATGGACCGGCTGCTCGCGCACATCGACCATATCTGCTCCCTTGGGGGCCGCCGGCATATCGGGCTGGGATCGGATTTTGACGGTATCCGTGAAAAGATCATCGGTCTGGAGCATGCGGGTAAATATCATGATCTGGTCAATTTACTGCAGAAGCATTACAGCGAGGAAGACGTGGAAGGCTTTATCTGCGGTAACTGGTATCGTTTTTATTTGAAGCACCTGCCCGCGGCGACCTAATGTCTGCTTCCTGCAGCTTTCCATAAGCCATAAATCGAAAAAAAGGAGTTCCATCTTGGGATGGGCTCCTTTTTTGTTTTTGTCTTTAGGATACCGTAATCGTACCCGTCATATTGTCGTGGCCTGAGCCGCATTGGATCGAGCAGTTGAAGTCGTAAGTCCCGGCCTTGTCTACGGTAAAGGTGGCCGTTTGTCCGTCCTGAAGATTGACGTTCAGGTCAGGAATTTCGAAGCCGTGTACGCCATCCGCGTTTTTAAAGGTCAGCTTGACCGTATCGCCGGCTTTCAGATCGATATTGGGCGGGTCGAAAGCGAAGTTTTTCGCCGTTACGGTAATTTCTTTGGTTTGTCCGCCGCCGGTGGACGGGGCTGTATTGTTGGCGGGCGGAGCCGCCGTACCGTTATTACTTTTGCCGCATGCGCTTAATACCAATACGATCGAGAGCAGCGCTATCGTAAAGATCAAACGGAATTTCGGTTTCATCGTCGTCCTCCTTGAATGCAAATCTGGGTGGTGTGATTCTTCTCCTTCAAGATGACCGATTTGAGCCGCTTTTATACCTGCATGACATCAGCCGGAAATGCTGCTTGGGTGCAAACCAGGTGCATGTACGAAGGGCTGTATATTTTTTCTGCATGATTTTTGGTCTTGCTGGAAATATTACGTTACAACGCTTCTAATGAAAAAATGAGGAGATCGTTCCAACATGAGAAAAACTCACGTGATGATTGGCGCAGCCCTTTTAAGCACAAGCCTGGCTCTAAGCGGCTGTAATACGAATAAGAACAATAACGCAGCGACACCGGCTCCGGCGCAAAATACAAACGAAAACAAACCTTCCACGACGCCGGGAAAAGTGACGGGCACCTCTTTTAAAAACTTCGGCACCTATGGATTCGATCTGAAAAATACCCGCCATGTCCCTTATAAAGAGGTGACCGCGGCCAACGTCAAGGACCTGGGCGTGATCTGGAGCGCGGACCTGAAGGAGCTTGACAAAGATGTCAAGAACGGGAATCAGTGCTATCCGGTATTCGTCGACGGCATCGTGTACATTACGACCGCCGGGAATCAGGTATTCGCCTTCGACGGTGCAACCGGCAGTCAAATCTGGCACTGGAAGCCGTCCGCAGAACAAGCTGCGACATTCAGCAAGTCGGGGATCATTGCCAACCGCGGCGTCGCTGTTGGGGAAGGCAAAGTGTTCATGCTGACGGTCGACAATCAGATTGTGTCCCTGGACCAGAAGACCGGCAAGCTGATCAAAATGGTGCCGATCTCCGAGTCCATCAAAGGTGTGACGCTGGAGAACGGTTATTACGAAACGACCGCGCCTGTGTATTACAAAGGCAACATTTATATCGGCAGCAGCGGCGGGGACAACGGCATCCGCGGGTTTGTCAACGCCTATAAAGCGAGCGACCTGTCGCCGGCCTGGGCCTCTCCTTTCTACACGGTCCCGCCTAAAGGCCAGGACTGGCTCGCCAACAGCAAGTTCCAGGGCGGAGGTGCGGTATGGAACCCGCCGGCCATCGATGAGGAGACAGGGATCATGTACTTTGCCGTGGGCAACCCGGCGCCTGACTTTTACGGTGAATCCCGGCCGGGAGACAATCCGCACACGGACTCGGTGGTTGCCGTCGACGCTGCTACGGGCAAGCTGATTTGGGCGAAGCAGGAAATCAGCCATGACCTCTGGGATTATGACGCCGCGGCTTCGCCGATGATCCTGAATGCCACCGTCAAAGGCAAGCAGCAAAAAATCGTCGTGCAGGGCGGGAAGTCGGGACAATGGTATGCATGGGACGCCAAGACCGGCGCTGTCGTTTGGGACGGGGTTCCTTTTGCCAAGATCGATCATCCGAAGCCGACACCGGAGGGGGTTACCGTGTACCCGGGCGTGCTCGGCGGCGAGAACTATGCTCCCGAAACGTATGATCCCGCAACAAATTATGTGTTGATTCCGGGCGTGGAACAGGGGGCCGTCATCAAGTCTGCGAAAAGCCAGACGGAAGCCTCGACACCGGACATGCCCGGAGCGGCCGCGTTCGGTACGACGACCTCGGCGCCAGCGAAGGATGTACCGTACGGCACTATCACGGCGATGGACGTGAATACCGGCAAAAAAGCCTACCAGATCAAGACGAAGGATCCGATGCGCGGAGGCTTTACGAGCACGACGACGGGACTTGCTTTCTACGGCGAGCTCGACGGGAAGATCAACGCCCTGGATATTAAAAGCGGCAAGGTCATCTGGACCTTCCAGACGACGGGCAGCAGCATTCAAGCAGCGCCGGCGATTTTCGCCGTCGACGATAAACAATATATGGCCTTTACATCCGGCGGTCCCAAACCGAAAGTGTTCGTGTTCGGTCTTGGCGGCGACAAAACCCAAGGCAAAGCGGGTACAGCGGAAGACACGAACGCTCACCAGAAAAAATAAGGTTCATGAAGCGGGGCAGAGCCTATGGCTTTGCCCCTGTTTATTTGCGCACAAGTAAAGGGGAGGAATCGAATCCATGTGGTATTTGCAGCGACTGTCCATTTTGATCATGACGGTATGTCTTGCCGGATGTGCCGGGATGCCCTCGAAGCCGGTATCCTCGGAGGCTCCGGCATCGGCGCAAGCGGCGGACCAAGGCGTACAGCTGACGATTGATTCGCCGTCCTTGCGGCTTAAGCAGTGGAAGTCGGACGGGTCCCATATGACCTCCGTTCACGGCAGGCTGCTCCTCGACAATCAGCCTGTGGCCGGCGCCACGGTGCATACGAGCCAGAGCCAAATTGACGCTCCCACAGGGAAGGACGGATCGTTCAACCTGACCGTTGACCAGAGCCTCCTGGCTGAGACCAAGATCAGTATCGCTTCCCTTAAGGACGCCACCGTATCCGGGAAACATCTAACGCCGGAAATGTCGAAGCGGCTTCTTACTGCTTCGGCCATGCTCAGCGTAAATTATCCGATTGAGGTGCTGAAGGTGGAAGACGATCCTGAAGATGCGTCCAAGGTCCAGGTTCACGGACGGGTCATCGCCGGCAGCGGTGACGTCGTATCTTATTTTCAAGTGGATAAATACCGGATGGGTGGGGTTGTCAAAGACGCGAACGGCAGACCGGTCGAGAACGCGGTGGTCTGGTTTGACCGGGATCAAGGCGAAGGCTTCGGGAAATCGACGCCCACCGATCAGGACGGCAGATATTCCATTTTCTATTGGCCAGAGGATGAAGAAACAAATCTGTCGGTCACGATCGGCACCAAGAGGTACACGCTTCCTGAAGGCAGGGTATTCAAGATGCCCGAGAACACGAGCGTGGAGATCGACATCACACTGCCGAAAGAGGGCACGGTCATCACGGATCGTCCACCGTATCTGGTGAGCCGGACATCGTCTGGCGCGATGTACACCGGAGTGCTGGTCGGACTGAGTTTGCCCAAGGATGTCCCTTATTCCGTCACCATTCCGAACAAGCGAGGGGAATTTACCGTGACCGTTGCCAAAAAGGTGTGGAAGCAGCGGCCGGCCTTTTTCGAGACCCGGATGTCCAAATTCGTCGAGGGGCGCTTAACTTGGGGCGATACCCTTCCGGCCGGTTTTGTTCAGCCTGCCGCTGAAGATCCGAAAAATATCCCTTTTAAATATGATGAACGTCCGGCTCACTCTACAGCCATTTAGGATAGGACATTTAGATAGCGATAGACAACAGAATGTGCTGTTGATTGATCGACCGGGAGTCGAAGCACTAAAAATCCCTGACCTACATTTGAAGTAAGTCAGGGATTTTTATGATGGCTGACCATGCACTTGGGCAAACTAACCGCGGTCTCGTTCCGGGTTTCCTTTGCGCATGCCGGCTAATCCGATTAGACCCAGCAGTCCGAGCCAGCCCCAGCCTCCGCCGCGGTTCGTGTCCGTCGCTGCGTTCGTCCGGATTCGGTTATTGTCAGTCAGCATATTCGTATTGGATCCGGTGTAGTTGTTTGTTCCCATCCGGCCGGTGTTGTTCGTTCCGTAATTCGTATTCAAGTATTGGCTTCCTGTTCCAGTGCCATATACGCTGACATGGTAATGGGATGTCGTTCCGACATTGTTCACCCGGTAATGCGAACCACCGGTGGATTCGGTTCCGAGAGTCCCCGTGCCCATACCTGTGCCCATGCCGCCATTTCCGCCGTCTTGCGCCGTTCCAGCCGCCCCATAAGCAAAGGCCGGAGCAGCCAGCATCAAAGACATGCCTGCAATCAATACACCGATTCTTAACTGTTGTCTCATTGAGGCTACCTTCCTTCGGAGTATGTTTTTAAACTTACGTTATTGTGTCACGGAAGAAGTGAGCTTATACAGATGGGGAGCCAGGGGCTTTTTAACGGTTATTCGGGAATATTCGATTTTGTCCACGACATATATATCACAAAAGGCAGGAAACAAAGAACTTTGGCGTGCAGGCCTATTGCTTGTCGATTCAGATTATAAGGAATCAGGCGGGGGAGTGTGTCCAATGGGAAAAATGAGTTTAAGGTCATCCGTAAAGGGCGCAGTGATGGGGGCGGCCATGACCGGAGGGTGGCTGCTTGCCGATCTGCTGCTGCCGGAGCCCTGGGGTGATGTGGTTTTATTTGGAGCGATGGCGGTTTTGAATATAGGCATCGGCTGGAAAATCGGCAGAATGTTCGATCAGCGCGAAGCGCAGGAAGCCGGCACCCATGGCGAGGCGGCGCATGCCAACAGCCCGGCCAGCCTGGAGTCCCAATAACAGAATGGATGAGCGGGAATCACCGTCTCACAATACGCTGTAACTCCGTTGTATCGGCGTTTCAATGGAAGAGTCGGTCGCCTGGAAACCGGTGAAAATCAATCATTTGATTTTTGCCGGTTTTTTTGTATTCGGCAGACCTGGCTTCATGAACTCTCCATTGGCGGAGGCAAGGCTCAGCAGAGGGACAAGCCCTTCGCGGATTCATGCCTGCAATTGGTTTCAATAGTGCCATTTATGTTGGTTTTATGAGCTACGACGACATTTGGGCGGTTGATATAATGACGGTACCAAAAGAGAAATTGGCATTCCAAGAGGGGGAACGACCTTTTATGAACCGTCTAAAAAGAACCTGGCCGCTGCACGTCATGCTGCTGCCGGCGCTGGTGTTTCTGGTCATTTTCAGCTATGTGCCGATGGCGGGGATCGTCATGGCCTTTCAAAATTTTAAGCCCTGGCTCGGCTTTGCCCACTCCGAGTGGGTTGGACTGGACAACTTCCGCATGCTGTTTGAACGGCAGGACAGTGTGGAGGTGATCTGGAATACGCTGATCATTTCCGCACTCAAGATCGTGCTGAACCTGCTGGCGCCGTTTACGTTTGCGCTGCTGCTCAACGAGGTGCGCAGG
This sequence comes from Paenibacillus sp. SSG-1, assembly GCF_002224835.1. Lineage (NCBI taxonomy): Bacteria > Bacillati > Bacillota > Bacilli > Caryophanales > Paenibacillaceae > Paenibacillus > Paenibacillus sp. SSG-1. The sequence continues at coordinate 5,529,501 of NZ_MBRK01000001.1, read as the reverse complement.
GCGTTCTTCAAGCGTTTCGTGCAGACGCTGGTCTATTTGCCCCACTTTTTGTCATGGGTCATTCTGGGCGGCATTCTGCTGGATTTTCTGTCCACGGACGGCGGGTTTCTGAACCGCATCCTGAGCTCCTGGTTCGGCATCCAGCCGATCTTTTTCCTTGGCGATAACAACTGGTTCCGGTTTACCGTCATTGCCTCGGACGTATGGAAGGAGTTCGGCTTCGGCACGATCGTATTCCTGGCTGCGCTCGCGAACGTGAATCCGTCCCTTTACGAAGCGGCGGAGGTAGACGGGGCAACCCGCTGGAAGCAGACGCTCCATATTACGATTCCGTCCATGCTGCCGATCGCAGTGGTCGTCGGAACGCTGGCGCTGGGCAACATTTTGAACGCGGGCTTTGACCAAATTTTCAACCTGTACAATCCGCTTGTGTACCAGAAAGGGGATATCATCGACACCTTCGTGTACCGTACCGCGATTCTGAACGGAGAGATGGGGCTTGGCACGGCGATCGGTTTGTTCAAGTCGGTCATATCGATGATCCTGATCCTCATTTCATACCGGCTGGCCTACAAGCTGGCGAACTACCGGATTTTTTAAGAGGGGGATATCAGAAGGATGTATCATAAAACCGCTTCATACCGCATATTTTCGGTCGCCAATACCTTGGTGCTGCTGTGCCTGTCGCTGATGTGCATCATTCCGCTGCTGCATGTGCTGGCGGTGTCGTTCAGCGCCAAGTCGGCGGCGGACGCCAATCTGGTCGGCCTGTGGCCGGTGCAGTTCTCGACGGAGGCCTACAAAAAAACGATCGACAACCCCGTGTTCCTGCACTCCATTTGGGTTTCGGTAAAGCGAACGGTGCTGGGCACCGCGCTCACGCTGCTGCTGGCCTTTCTGGCGGCCTATCCGCTGTCGAAGGAAGCTTCGGTCTTCCGGGCGAGAAACGTGTACTCCTGGGTGTTCGTGTTCACGATGATCTTCAGCGGCGGGCTGGTGCCGTTCTATATCGTCATCCAGAAACTGCATCTCATCAACTCCTTCTGGGTGCTCGTTCTGCCAGGGGCGGTCAACGTGTATCTCACGATATTGCTGCTGAACTTTTTCCGGGGAATCCCGAAAGAGCTGGAGGAAGCGGCGTTTATCGACGGTGCCGGGCATTTCCGCACCCTCTTCTCGATTTTTCTGCCGGTATCGCTTCCTTCGATCGCAACGCTGGCCCTGTTCAGCATGGTGTTCCACTGGAACTCGTGGTTCGACGGGCTGCTGTATCTGAACAATGCCAAGCAGTTTCCGCTGGCGACCTTCCTGCAGACGGTCATTGTGCAGAAGGATATGAGCACCATGAGCATTGATCCGAAAGAGGTGGCGCTGCTCTCGCAGAAAACGGTCAACGCCGCCCAGATCTTCATCGGCGCGGTGCCGGTGCTGCTGGTTTATCCGTTTTTGCAAAAGTATTTCGTCAAGGGCCTTGTGATGGGCTCGGTTAAGGAATAGGAGGCAGGGTATGGAAATCGAAAAGATGTGGATCAAGGGCATGGACGTGTCCTTCCTGGATGAGATCGAACAGGGGGGAGGCGCGTTTCATGAGGGTCCGGACAAGGTGGACGTTCTCGAGCTTTTACAGCGCAGCGGCACCACCTCCATACGGCTGCGGATCTGGAATGATCCGCCGGGAGGCTACTGCAATCTGGAGCGGACTCTGATAATGGCCAAAAGGGTCAAGGAGCTCGGCATGCATCTGCTGCTGGATTTTCATTACTCGGACAAGTGGGCCGACCCGGCGAACCAGTGGAAGCCGGCCGCTTGGGAAGGACTGCGCGGGGCGGCGCTGGAACAGGCCGTTTACGATTATACGTACGAAGTGATGGCGGTGCTGCGCGACGGCGGTGCCCTGCCGGATATGGTTCAGATCGGAAATGAGATTACTAACGGCATGCTCTGGCCGGATGCGAAGGTGGATCCGAAAGCGGAGGCCGATGCGGATGAGGAGCCATGGGCCCGCTTGTGCGGGCTTCTCAAATCCGGTGCAAGCGCTGTGCAGGCGGTGGACCGATCAGTCCGGGTGATGCTGCACATCGACCGCGGCGGGGATCCGGAAGGCAGCCTGACCTTTTTTGAGCGGATGGAGGAGCAGGGGGTTCCTCATGACGTGATCGGATTATCGTACTATCCATGGTGGCACGGTCCGCTGGAGCAGCTCGAACGGAATTTGCAGGATTTGTCTCAGCGGTTTGGGCGGGACATCGTCGTCGTGGAAACGGCTTACCCCTGGACTTTTCGGACTAGGGAAGGATTTCCCCTCATCGTGGAGAATGATGAAGCATTGCCGTCCGCGTTCCCCGTTTCGCCGGAAGGCCAGCAGGCTTATTTGAAAGCGCTAACCGACATCATCCGCCGCACGCCGGACGGCCGGGGCTTGGGCTTCTATTATTGGGAGCCGTGCTGGATCCCGTCGCAGCAGGTGTGGTCTGTCGGCCATGCCAACAATTGGAGCAATCTGACGCTGTTTGATCATGACGGTTATCCGCTCCCGGCGCTTTATATCCCATAACAGAAAAGAGGCTTGTATTCATATGAAGAAATCCTATCCACCGATCAGCCCTGAAATTTCAGGATTCATGCATGGTGCCGACTATAACCCGGACCAATGGCAGCACGATCCGGACGTGCTTGAAGAGGACATCCGGCTGATGAAGCTGGCCCATTGCAACGTGATGGCCATCGGCATTTTTGCCTGGGCTGCGCTGGAGCCGGAGGAAGGCGTATTTACGTTCGATTGGCTTGACCAGGTGCTGGACCGGTTTGCAGCAAACGGAATGTATGCATGGCTGGCAACCCCCAGCGGCGCAAGGCCTGCATGGATGTCGCAGAAGTATCCCGAAGTGCTGCGCGTAGAGGAGAACCGGGTGCGCAATCTGCATGGCGGGCGCCATAACCACTGCTATTCTTCGCCCGTATACCGGGAGAAGACCCGGATCATCAATACGAAGCTGGCGGAGCGGTATGCGAACCATCCGGCCGTGATCGGCTGGCATATTTCTAATGAATACGGCGGAGAGTGCCACTGCAATTACTGCCAGGAAGCGTTCCGCGAGTGGCTGAAGGCGCGTTACGGATCGCTGGAGGCTTTGAATCAGGCTTGGTGGACGTCGTTCTGGAGCCATACGTATACGGACTGGTCCCAGATCGAATCTCCCGCCCGGCACGGGGAAAAGATGGTCCACGGCCACAATCTGGACTGGAGAAGGTTCGTCACGGACCAAACCGTGGACTTCTGCAAAAAGGAAATCGCTCCGCTCAAGGCGATCCGGCCGGACCTTCCTGCGACCACGAACATGATGGACTGGTTCGAAGGGCTGGATTACCGCAAATTCGCGGATGTCCTGGACGTCATCTCCTGGGACGCCTATCCGACGTGGCATGACAACCAGGAGCCGGGCAAGCTCGCATCCTGGTTCTCCTTTAACCACGATCTGTTTCGTTCACTGAAAGGCGGGCAGCCGTTCATGCTGATGGAGAGCACCCCGAGCCTGACGAACTGGCAGCCGGTCAGCAAGCTGAAGCGCCCGGGCATGCATCTGCTCTCCTCGCTGCAGGCCGTAGCGCATGGCTCGGACACCGTGCAGTATTTTCAGTGGCGCAAGAGCCGCGGCTCCAGCGAGAAGTTTCACGGCGCCGTCGTCGACCATGCCGGGCACGAGCACACGCGGGTGTTCCAGGATGTAGCCCGGCTGGGCGGCCTGCTGGAGCAAATCGCCGTGGTGACCGGTTCCGGGGTGCCTGCGGAGACGGCCATTATCGCGGATTGGGACAACCGCTGGGCCGTGAAAGATTCTCAGGGGCCGCTGAACCGGGGAATTGACTACGAAGGCACGGTGATGCAGCATTACCGCGCCTTCTGGAACATGGGCGTGCCCGTGGACGTCATCGGCTCGGGCGACGACTTCTCCCGGTATAAGCTGATTGTCGCCCCGATGATGTATTTATGCACGGCGGAAGCCGGTGCCGCGCTCGAGGCGTTTGTGGCCGGCGGAGGCACCTTGGTGGCGACCTACTGGTCCGGCATCGTCAATGAGAGCGACCTGTGCCATCTGGGCGGATTCCCTGGACCGCTTCGCAAGACGCTCGGCATCTGGTCCGAAGAGATCGACGGCCTGCATGAGGGCGAGCTCAACCGGATGATCCCCGTCCAGAACAACGGACTGGGCCTCGAAGGCGATTATGAGCTGTACGAACTGTGCGACCTGATTCATCCTGAAGGCGCCCAGGTGCTGGCGGAGTACGGCGACGATTTTTACGCGGGGCGTCCGGTGCTGACGGTACATTCGTTCGGACAAGGCAAGGCCTATTACCTCGCCTCACGCGCGAAGGAGCCGTTCTACGGCGATTTCTATGCCTGCCTTATTCGGGAAGCGGGGGTCAGCCCGGTGCTGGATACCGAGCTTCCGCAAGGGGTTACGGTCCAGCTTAGGTCGGACGGCAGCACGGACTATGTGTTTGTCCTGAACTTCACGGGTGAGGACAAGCAAGTGGATCTGGATGAGCGGGGATACCGCGATCTGCTTGGCGGCGAGCCCGTCGCCGGAAGCATCAAGCTGGAGGGATACGGTGCGCGGCTGCTGGCGCGGAGCACCGTATAATCGTAGACGGTAACAAGAATGCGGAGCCCGGCGAAGGGCTCCGCATTTTTCGTGTGCGCTACAGCTTTTGAGGTATTGCCGGGGATCGTTCCAGGAAGAACAGCTGGTAAAAGCCGCCTATTCACAAGCGGCTCGTTTTTGGGACGTGCACCTGTTACAATAGGATTTGTATGTCATGGAAGGGAAGGTGCGGGGCATTGATTTACGGAATCGGGCACGATGTGCTGGAAATCAAGCGGGTTGGGCTGCTTCTCGGCAGCCGTCAGGGCTTCCGTTTTATGGAGCGGGTGCTGACGGCCCGTGAAAGGGAGGAAGCCAAGAAACGCGGCGGAAACCTGACCGAGTTTGTCGCCGGGCGCTTCGCCGCAAAGGAGGCTATCTCCAAAGCCTTTGGCTGCGGTATCGGCGGGGTAATCGGCTTTGTGGACATAGAAGTGCTTCCCGATGAGAGCGGCAAACCTGTCGTGGTGCTGAACGAGCAGGCTTGGGAGCGCCTCGAGCTGCCGGGCGAGCCGGAATATGTAATCCATCTATCGATCTCCCACCAGACCGAGCTGGCTTCCGCCTTCGCTGTTGTAGAGAAGCGGGAATAGGCCGGCTCATGATCAAGCCAGCCAGAAAGGTATGAAGGACCTCATGAGCAGTTCGATAAGTTCAATGGAGCAGAAACGGCATTTCAGCATCAACCTGCTGGAATGGTACGACAAGCATAAACGGGATTTGCCGTGGCGGCGCCACCGCAATCCCTACTATATTTGGGTGTCGGAAATCATGCTGCAGCAAACGCGGGTGGACACGGTCATTCCGTTTTTCAACCGGTTCATCGAGCGGTTTCCGACCGTGGAGGACCTGGCCGACGCCCCTGAGCAGGATGTGCTCAAATGCTGGGAGGGCCTCGGATATTACTCCCGGGCGCGCAATTTGCAGGCTGCGGCCAAGCAGGTGAAGGAGCTGCACGGCGGTATAGTGCCGGACGACAAGGCGTCCGTGTTCGCCTTGAAGGGGGTCGGCCCGTATACGGCCGGCGCGATTCTGAGCATTGCCTTCAACAAGCCGGAACCGGCCGTTGACGGCAATGTGATGCGGGTGCTGTCGCGATACTTCCTGATTGAGGAAGATATCATGAAGGGAAGCACCCGCGCCTTTATGGAAAGCCTGGTCGTGGAGCTGATCCCGGACGGGCGGGCATCGGACTTCAACCAGGCGCTCATGGAGCTGGGCGCCTTGGTGTGCACGCCCAAGTCGCCGCACTGCCTGACCTGCCCGGTGATGGAGCACTGCTCCGCCAGGCAGGAAGGCAAGGAGGAGCAGCTGCCGATCAAGACCAAGGCGAAGCCGCCGCGGCCCGAGTACCGGGTGGTGGCCCTCGTGGAGGGCCGCGGCGAACATAGCGGCCGCGTCCTGATCCGCCAGCGTCCGCAGGAAGGGCTGCTCGCCCGCATGTGGGAGCTGCCGCATTTGCAGACGCCGGCGGCGCGCAGCGGGCGTCTGCCGGACGAGCCGGCGATGGATATCCTCGCCGGGGCGCTGCTCGAGGAAGGCATCGCTGCGCGGCCGATCGCGCATTTAACGGACGCGGAGCATACCTTCAGCCATATTCACTGGAACCTGCAGGTCTACCGCTGCCGCGAAGAGGACCTGCCGCAGGCAGCCGAGCTGAAGGCGATGTACGCGGCCGGGGACAGCGGCGAGCCGTCCGTCCAGACGGAGTACCGATGGATCGATGAGCAGGATATGCAGCATTATGCTTTTCCTAATGTATTCTTGAAAATTTTACAGAACTATTTTAAACATTCATCCTATTAATCGTTTAAAACGTGAACCAGAGCTTGTTCCCAGCCGCCGGTAATTACCCGGTTTAGAGACAAGCAAAAGGGGCAGCCCCTCAAGAAACTGCAATGCAGTTCTTGGGGGCAGCCCCTTTATTTCCGGGAAGGTACAGCTTACGGCTGTACGATTTCCTGGTAACGTTTGCTGACAACATCCCAGTTCAGAACGTTCCAGAACGCTGCGATGTAGTCAGGGCGTTTGTTTTGGTATTTCAGGTAGTAAGCATGCTCCCAAACGTCCAGACCGAGGACCGGTGTTTGACCTTCCATCAGCGGGTTGTCTTGGTTAGGCGTGCTAGTTACAGCCAGTTTGCCGTTCTTGTCCACGACGAGCCATGCCCAGCCGCTGCCGAAACGGGTTGTAGCCGCTTTGGTGAATTCTTCCTTGAATTTGTCCAAGCCGCCAAGCTCGCTGTCGATCGCTTGAGCCAGAAGGCCGTTTGGCTTGTCTCCGCCTTTAGGGGCGATGATTTCCCAGAAGAGGGAGTGGTTAGCGTGTCCGCCGCCGTTGTTGCGAACGGCTGTACGGATGTTCTCAGGTACGCTGTCCAGGTTGGAGATCAGCTCTTCAAGGCTTTTGTTTTGCAGTTCAGGAGCATTTTCCAGAGCCGCGTTCAGGTTCGTTACATAAGTGTTATGGTGACGGTCGTGATGGATTTCCATCGTTTGAGCGTCGATGTGCGGCTCGAGCGCATCATTCGGGTATGGAAGTGGTGGTAATTGAAATGCCATAATAAATACCTCCTGTTAATGTTTTTTTGGGTAGAATCAACGCAGGCGGTTGATTCATATGAATAAAGGAACGCTTTTGTTGTCCAAAAGAGCCCTTTATCGGCATAGGTATGTAGCATGGAACGTGATTCCATTTCTATTAAACCGTATTTTTTCGATTAAATCAACATTTATGTTTACAAAGTCGAATTAATCCTGAGGCGGGCTTGCCTGCTGTATTGGAACGGACTTAACCGCAGCCTTTTCCAGTGAGAACCTCAAATGATCCAGGCGGGAAGTGCCATTCTTTCATCGCGAGAAAAAAACTTTTTTTGATTCCATGAAGGCACGTCGAAAGACGCATTTGTTATCCTTTACCCAAATCCCGAAGGATTATGCCGCAAAACTAGTCCATTATATGGGAAATTTACAGATGATAGAATGAAAACGCTTGCCATAAAGCGCTTTCAAAAGAAAACGCGTGTTTTTTAAAGTAAACTATGGTTTAATGGATGATAAAGAAGGATTTTCACGGTTTTTGTCGTAATACTATACCTTGGATTAGAGGGTTTTTTTGTTTTCCCTGAAAATCCCCTTAATCCTATAAAGCTAACGAAAAGGGAGATTTAAACATGCATGTTCGTTCCTTTCAGTTAAGTGATGCGACTCGTGTCAACGAGCTGCTGCAAATCGCGTTATCCGAAGAATGCTACGAGAATACGATCGAACCTTTCTCCAGGCAGCTCTACTGGGATTCTGACCTGATTATGGTTGCAGAAGAGGATGAACAGATCGTCGGTGCCCTGATCGGCACGATCGAGCATAACCACGGCTTCTACTATCGTATTGCCATCCATCCGGATTACCGCCGCAAGGGAATTGGCAAGGCACTGGTCACCATGATGGAAGGCCGGTTCCAGCAGCGTAAGGTCAGCGGAATTATGATTGCAGGAGACGAGCATAACAAGGCCGCGATGCCTCTGTATGAGGCGATGGGCTACGGGGCCAACAAGGTGCTGCAGGCATTCCAGAAACTCAGCATTGTCGCGCCGCAATAGAGATAACGACCCTTTGGTATTATGGAGAAAACCTACATCCATATCGTTAATAAGCAATATTTACTATACTTGAGCATATCTTTGCGGCGTTGCAAAAGGCCCGAAGATATGCTTTTCTGTATATATGGGAATTTGTCATAAAAATGAGGTGTAGCATGAATCAAGTCGATCAGCGGGAGCAAGGCCGCCCCGAGCCGGTTCCGGTTACAACGCCGGGAGAGCAGGCAGGCAAGCGCGGCTGGCTGTCCGAATTTTGGGACTGGGCCAAAACACTGGTTATCGCATTTGTCATTATGATGCTGCTGAATTTATTCGTTTTTAATCTGTCCATGGTCCGCGGGCAGTCGATGCAGCCGACGCTTGTAGAGCAGGAACGGCTGTTTGTCGATAAGATCGTATATGATTTTACCGCACCGAAGCATGGCGAGGTCGTCGTGCTTCGCGATCCGAGCAACGGTCCGGAGAAAAAGGAATTTCTGGTAAAGCGGATCATCGGCGTGCCGGGTGACACCGTGGAAGTGAAGAGCCACAAGCTGTACGTGAACGGTAAGGAGCAGAGCGAGCCTTACACCGAGGTGGAAATTCAGGATGCGGATTTCGGCCCGGTCAAGCTGGACAAGGATCACTATTTTGTGATGGGGGACAACCGGCATGCCGGCGCAAGCCGGGACAGCCGTTCCTTCGGCAGCGTGGAAGCGAGCGCCATCGTGGGGCGGGCTGAATTTATTTTCTGGCCGTTATCCAAAGCGAGATCGCTGTAAGACATTATGGAACGACTCTTAACGGAAAGGAGGCCGCAAGGAGAAATGACATCAGGTAAACCACAGGCTGCGTACGCTCCTTCGGCTTCGCCGTGGGAGCAGCTGAAACAGGACATTAAAGAGGCGGCGGCCGGGTTCGGCATTGACGATATCGGTTTTGCTTCGGCTGACCCGTTTGTCTCTCTGAAATCGATTCTCGAGAACCACCGCAAGCTTGGTTACGAATCCGGCTTTGAAGAGCCGGATCTGGACAAACGCGTCACCCCGGCACTCCCCGATGCACAGCCCGCCTCCCTCATTGCTATCGCCGTAGCCTATCCATCCAAAATGGAACAAAAGCCCAAGCAGGTGCCCGGACAATACCGGGGGATCCTTGCCCGTTCCGCGTGGGGGCGGGATTACCATCAGGTGCTGCGGGACGCTATGGGCAAGCTTGAGGCGTTTATCCGGGAGCGGGTGCCGGATGCGGTGATGGAGAGCATGGTGGATACCGGGGCATTGGTGGACCGCGCGGTTTCGGAGCGGGCCGGCATCGGCTTCAGCGCGAAGAACTGCTGCATCATTTCGCCCAAATGGGGTTCGTGGATCTATCTCGGGGAGATGGTGACCAACATTCCGTTTCCGCCGGATACGCCCGTCACGGAGGACTGCGGCGACTGCACGATGTGCATCGACGCATGCCCGACGGGAGCGCTGGTCGGCCCCGGCCAGCTCAATGCGCAGCGGTGCATCTCCTTTTTGACCCAGACCAAGGGCTTTCTGGAGGACGAGGTGATGCGCAAGATCGGCAACCGGCTGTATGGATGCGATACCTGCCAGGTCATCTGTCCAAAGAATAAGGGGAAGAACTGGACGCATCATGAGTATCTGCTGCCGGATCCCGAGAAGGACAAGCCGCTGCTGCTGCCAATTCTGGATTTAAGCAATAAGGAGTTCAAGGAGAAGTTTGGGGAAAGCGCAGCCGCCTGGCGCGGCCGCAAGCCGATTCAGCGCAATGCCGTGATTGCGCTCGGCAACTTCAAGGATACATCGGCGGTGCCCCGCCTCGGCCGGGTGCTGCTGGAAGACCCAAGACCGGAACTGCGGGGTGCCGCAGCGTGGTCTTTGGGCCGGATAGGAGGGGAAGAAGCTTTGAATTGGCTGAATAAAGGTCTGGCTTCAGAACAAGACGAGAAGGTGATAGACATGATGAGCGAAGCGCAGGAAAAGCTTCAGCCCGCTGGAAGCGGACAACCCGCAGATGCCGAAATGGCTGCGGATGATTTTTCTCCCGGTCTGGGAGGCGAGAAGGAAACGGTCTATTATTCGGAGATGATTTCTCCGATCGGCCCGTTGACGCTGTGCGCAACGGAGAAAGGGCTGTGCCTGATCGAGTTCGGACCGTTTAACGTCAAGGAGGCGGTTCTCCAGAAATGGTCCCGCACCTGGTGCGGCGGCGGTGATTTCGTTCAGGACGACGAGCGTTTGGCAGAGGCGAAGCGCCAGTTGGGTGAGTACTTTGCCGGGGAACGCAAGACGTTCGACGTGCAGCTGGATATGCGGGGAACGCCGTTCCAGCTTCAGGTTTGGAGCTCGCTTGCCGATATTCCTTATGGAGAGATCCGATCCTATGCAGATATCGCAAATGCGATTGGCAGACCGAAGGCCGTCCGTGCCGTCGGCGGAGCCAACAACAAAAATCCCGTACCGCTGATCGTCCCGTGTCACCGGGTGATCGGCGCCGACGGCAGTCTCGTAGGATATGGCGGAGGGATGGAGATCAAGCGCCATCTCTTGACCTTGGAGAACTCCCTGCCCGAAAGAAAGGGATGGGCCGATTAAGTAACCAATCGGGGGAACGTTCATGAGGTATGTAGGCATTGAAAGTGTGGAGCCCGGGCAATTTTTGGGGAAAACCATCTATTCCGGGAATGGGACGGTACTGCTGTCGGCGGGAGTCCAGCTTACCGTGTATATGATCAGTACGCTGAACCGAATCGGGGTCACGATGCTCTACATCCAGGATCCGCTGTACGCGGACGTGGATACGGAGGACATTCTCAGCGAAGCAACCAAACAGGGCCTGATTCAGGAGATGAGTGACGCTTTTGAAGCGGTGCGGTCCGGGAAGGAATGGAACACCCAACTGATCGGCGCGAGTGTGGACCATCTCCTCGAGGACGTGATGAATAACAAGGAGCTGCTCGTGCAGCTTACGGATGTCCGGACCGAAGACAACGCCCAGTATGTGCACGCGATGAATGTATGCTTGCTGTCCACGGTAATGGGCGTCAATATGGGCCTGAATTATCAGCAGGTCAAAGAGCTCGCTACGGGCGCCCTGCTGCATGATATCGGCAAGAACGGCATGCGGGAGGGAGACGAGCTGTTCCCGGATTCCAAGAGCCATCACACCTGGCGCGGTTTCGAGAAGCTCAAGAACAAAAGGGAGTTCGGCCTGCTGATCGCCCACGTCGCCCTTCAGCATCATGAGCGGGTGGACGGCTTGGGCATTCCCCGGGGATTGACCGGAGACGAGATTCATTTATATGCCAAAATCGTCGCCGCTGCGGACGCTTACGACCGGATGATTCATCCGCTGAAGCCTTCGGGCCGGAGGTTAATGCCGCATGAAGCCTGCGAGCAAATGATGGCCATGTCGGAAAAGCAGCTCGACCACGGCGTGCTGGTCCAGTTTACGAGGATGGTGTCGATCTATCCCAACGGGACGGCCGTCAGGCTGTCGAACAAGGAGACGGGGCTTGTCGTCCGTCAGCACCGAGGGCTGCCGGGACGTCCAGTCGTCCGGATCGTGCGCGGCGAAGCGGGTCATTTGGATATTAAAGAGCTGGATTTGGCGCAGGAAACGACCGTATTTATCGAGGCTGTATTGGCCTAGAATTCATTTGCGAGCCGCATTTGGACATGCTATGATAGGTTCGTGCTGCTCAGGCACGCGCAAGGAATCGATTTATACTTATAGGGGTGGCGGAATATGCAATATGTAATTCCAATTATTACGCTGATCGTCGGCTTGGTCGGCGGGTTTTTTATCGGCGTGTATTATCTGCGCAAGCAAATGGAAAAAATGCAAAATGACCCGCAAATGCTTCAAAAGATGGCCAAGCAAATGGGTTACAACCTGAACGGGCGCCAGATGCAGAAAGCGCAGCAGATGATGAAAAATCAGCAGTTTTCCGGCAAGAAGGGCCCGGCACAAGGTCAAGGCCGCAAGAAGAAATAATCCCCTCGGCATAGAACGTCTACAGAGAAGCAGGGGGTAGCGATAGGAGGAAGTGCTGTGGCTGGCGTTAAAGATTACGTGAACACGCGGGTTGGTGAAAACCGCGAGAAGATCGAGTACCATATCGAGCAAATTTTGAAGCTGATCGGTGAAAATCCCGAGCGGGAAGGGCTTCTAGAGACACCCGCCCGCGTTACCCGGATGTATGAGGAAATTTTTGCCGGATATGAGGTAGACCCGCGTGATGTGCTGGGCGTGACCTTTGACGAAAATCATGAGGAACTGGTGATCGTCAAGGATATCGTGTATTACAGCCAATGCGAGCATCATATGGCGCCGTTTTTCGGCAAGGTCCATATCGGCTACATTCCGAGCGGGAAAATTGCCGGACTCAGCAAGTTGGCCCGGTTGGTCGAGGCGGTCACCCGCCGTCTGCAGGTACAGGAGCGGATTACGTCCCAAATCGCCGACATTATGGTCGATGTGCTGCAGCCACATGGTGTGATGGTCGTCGTGGAAGGCGAGCATCTGTGCATGTGTTCGCGGGGCGTGAAGAAGCCGGGCAGCAAGACGGTGACCTCCGGCGTACGCGGCATTTTCCGTGAAGACCCGGCGTCGAGAGCGGAGTTTCTGTCTTTGATCAAAGAATAATGACGGCAATATAGAAAGAGGGCACGCCCGGAAGGGGGCGTGCCCTCTTTTGTTTGTACCAGCTATTTTTTGAAGATTATAGAATTTATAAATTTCAGCGAAAGCTGAACCATTCTATAATCGCAAGAAAAACTTCAGCTAATCGCGGTCTGTCTTCTTTGAAGGTACGTCGATAGACGTTTTTCTTAAGATTATAGAATTTATAAATTTCAGCGAAAGCTGAACCATTCTATAATCGCAAGAAAAACTTCAGCTAATCGCGGTCTGTCTTCTTTGAAGGTACGTCGATAGACGTTTTTCTTAAGATTATAGAATTTATAAATTTCAGCGAAAGCTGAACCATTCTATAATCGCAAGAAAAACTTCAGCTAATCGCGGTCTGTCTTCTTTGAAGGTACGTCGATAGACGTTTTTCTTAAGATTATAGAATTTATAAATTTCAGCGAAAGCTGAACCATTCTATAATCGCAAGAAAAACTTCAGCTAATCGCGGTCTGTCTTCTTTGAAGGTACGTCGATAGACGTTTTTCTTAAGATTATAGAATTTATAAATTTCAGCGAAAGCTGAACCATTCTATAATCGCAAGAAAAACTTCAGCTAATCGCGGTCTGTCTTCTTTGAAGGTACGTCGATAGACGTTTTTCTTAAGATTATAGAATTTATAAATTTCAGCGAAAGCTGAACCATTCTATAATCGCAAGAAAAACTTCAGCTAATCGCGGTCTGTCTTCTTTGAAGGTACGTCGATAGACGTTTTTCTTAAGATTATAGAATTTATAAATTTCAGCGAAAGCTGAACCATTCTATAATCGCAAGAAAAACTTCAGCTAATCGCGGTCTGTCTTCTTTGAAGGTACGTCGATAGACGTTTTTCTTATCATAGGGTCATTGTCGATATCCTTCTGCTCAGCCAGCTTGATATTGCCAAGGAAGGTGGACACCCGGCGCAGGTACTCACGCGAGTGTTCGCGGAAGATCAGCTCGTGGTGGCTGCCTTTCACGATCCAGACGTCCGAATACGGATTGGTCTGGTTGGAGGCAAGCTTCTCCGCGATTGGATAAGGCGCCTTCTCGTCCTCCGTCCCGTGGATAAAGAAGATCGGGAACGGATAATCCTCTTTTTTGACCTGCTGGTATGGAATCTGGTTCAGGCTCGTGCCGTTCAGTACCGGGAACAGCAGCTGCAGAATTTCCAGCGACGGATGCCGCGGCAGGTCGATCTGATTTTTGATGTTATGGTACAGCGTATCCGGCTCGAGCAGGAAGGTGCTGTCGAGAATCATGGCGTCGACATCCTTGGTCTGCAGTCCGGCCTGAAGGGCGGTGCCGGCGCCCATCGAGAAGCCCCATACCACGATCTGCTTGGCCCCGCGCTGCTTGGCCAGATCGATGGCCCCCAGCAGCTGCTGGGCTTCCACCTTGCCGCCCGTTGCGACGGCTTTGCTGTTCTGGGAAGCGAAACCGTAATCGAACATAATGACGTTAAAATTTAAGCGGTGGGCGAAATGCGCCAAATCGTACATCGGGATCCAGGTTTCCTCCCGGTTGGCGCCGTACCCGTGACTGAACACGATCGTCTTGGTTGATCCTGCGGCCGGAATGTACCAGCCCTGCATCATCCGGCTGCCGTCATGGGCCGGGAAAGTGACGTCCTCGTATTTCATGGACTTGGCCTGCATCGGATTGGAGTACAAGGGGGCGACTGTCGGATTGGACAACACCCAGGCGATGTAGGCATGCAGCGCAATGAAACAGAAGAGCAGGAAAAACACAACGGACAAGAGCAGTGCCACCAAAATATGCTTAAAGCGAATCATTCGCGTAGATAACGGTAATGGTGTATCGGGCAGGGGGCGGGGAAGATGTACGTCGTTACGGGATGTCATGTTCATGCGTGCCCCTCCTTATAAATACTTTACTATATTAAGTTTAACTTCCGGGCTTCGTTTACGAAACATATAAAATTTTACTCTATATCCTATGCAAGCCTGAGGTCAAAGTCAATCCGGGGCGGACAATTGTTAGACAATTGTAATAGTGAACCGCTCCATAGTTCACCTGCCGGCTACCCTTGTCCTCCTGATGCGGACATGAGCATAGAGTGCCCGGCGGCATGAACTTGCACATGCAGATGGGCACCCGGTGGTGCGCGAGTGCAGCGAAGCCGGACATTGGCCCTAGCTACCTATTGGCGTCTTCTTGCGAAAGGGTCAAAGAAGAAAATATAGACTTTATCCGGCGAATTTCTTATAATTTATGTAACCATGTTTCATGTGGTGAAACATTTGAGGGGCGGGATCGGAATGGAAGACCGCAAATTAACGGTTCGTGCCGTTGAACGGGCACTGGATATATTGATGTGTTTTACACAGAACAGCGAGCTGGGACTGACCGAAATCGCCGGAATGATCGGACTGCACAAGAGCACCGTCCATCGGCTGATGACGACTCTTGAAGAGAAGGCTTTCGTCGTCCGCGATGCGGCGACGGAGAAATACCGGCTTGGCATTAAAGTGTGGGAGCTGTCCACGCATTTATCGCAAAGCGACGATCCGGCGGTGCTGCTGCTGCCGGCGATGGAGCGGCTGCGTGACCGGCTGGGTGAGACGGTCAGCCTGTACCTGCGGGACGGGAAGGACCGTCTGCGGATCCAGGCGGTGCAGAGCAACCAGGCCATCCGGAGGGTGGCGCAGGTCGGGGCGCGCCTGCCGCTTACGGTGGGAGCGTCGAGCAAGGTGCTGGTTGCGTTTGCCGCGCCTGCCGATCAGGAGGAGCTCCTGAGCGATCCGGATTGGGCGGAGCTGGTGAAGGGCGGCAGCTATGTGCGGCAGCTGCAGGACATTCGCGAGCGGGGCTATGCGACGAGCATCGAGGAGCGCGAGCCCGGCGCCGCCGCGGTGGCGGTGCCGATCGTGAACCGGAACGGCCGCGTCGCCGCCGCCCTGTCCGTATCCGGCCCGGTGAGCCGGCTGTCCAGCGAAACGCTGAATGAGTTTGCTCCCGTGCTGATCGAAGCGGCGCGGGAAATGGGGCTGATGATTCCGTAAACGGACGTAAGCCCACTGAGGTTGTGAACGGATGAAGAGAATAAGAAAACAAACGGTCTGCGTCATCGTTATAGAGAAAGCCCGCCATACCGGGGAAATCCGGTAGGGCGGGCTTGTTTTAGATTATAGAATATGAATTAGAAATCAGTGGCATCAGTGAAGTCAGTGAAATCAGTGCTCGATATGCTCTTCAAACCAGCGTACGATATGGGTCAGCCGGCGGGTGCGCAGATGCGGATTGCCGCTGCGGGACAGGTTATGGTCGGCTCCCGGAAAACGGATGAACTGCGCTTCCTTGCCAAGGCGCTTAAGCGCCACGAACAGCTGCTCTCCCTGCTCGATCGGGCAGCGGAGATCCTGCTCCCCGTGCAGGATCAGGAGCGGCGTGTTCACCTGCTTCACGTAAGCAATCGGGGAATGCTTCCACAGCTTCTCCAGATCGTCCCACGGATTGCCCCAAATCTGATCCTCGGTAAAATAGTACCCGATATCGCTGACGCCGTAGAACGACACCCAGTTGCAGATCGAACGCTGGGTGACGGCGGCTTGGAACCGGTCGGTATGCCCGACGATCCAGTTCGTCATGAAGCCGCCGTAGCTGCCGCCGGTGACGCCGAGCCGGGAGGCGTCGATGTAGTCATAGGCGGACAGGACATAGTCCACCGCATCCATCAGGTCCTGGTAGTCGCGTCCGCCGTAATCGCCGCGGACCGTATTGACATGGACCTGGCCATACCCGTGGCCGCCGCGCGGGTTCGTGTAGAACACGGCAAACCCGGCCGCGGCGAGCAGCTGGAACTCGTGCATGAACGTGCAGCCGTACATCGCCTGCGGTCCGCCGTGGATTTCCAGGATGGCCGGCACCTTGGAGCCTTCCTTGAAGCCGACCGGCTTCATGATCCAGCCCTGGATCGGCCACCCGTCCGAGGCTTCGAAGCGGAAGGCTTCCGGCTCGCTCAGCACAAGTTCGCTGAACAGCTCCTTGTTGCAGTCGGTCAGCCGGGTCTCTTCACCGTTTGCCATGTCAAAGGCAAACAGATCTCCCGGATGAAGCGTATCTGCGGAAGCAAGAATCAGCCTGCCTTCCGGTGCCAGGGCGAACTGGTAAATTTCCCGGTCGCCGCCGGCGATGATTTCGTAATCGGAGCCGTCCAGCGCAAAGCGGGCGACCTTGACGCCGCCGTCCTCGCTCAGCTGCAGGAAGACGTACTTGCCGTCTTCACTGAAGACGGGCGGACTGCCGGCTCCCGCGCGCATATCGCCAACGCAGGCGTGTCCGAGCTGTACGTCCAGGTCCTCATAGTAGGCGTGTGCCTCGCCGCCCTCAGCGGGAATCAGGTAGATGCGTGTCAGCGTGGCAAAGCCGCAGTTCAAGTCGTCGGCCAGCATCAGGATATGGCTGCCGTCCGGCGTGTAGGCGATGGGCCCGATGCTCAGGCGCCCGTCCGTCAATTGGCGGACATTTCCGCCGTCCCGCTCCGCCACGAATAAATCGTTGGTCAGGCGGAGGTCCGGATCCGGGAAGGAAGCGGAGGCATGTGTGGCGGTATAGATGATGCGGCTGCCGTCCGGCGACCAATGGAACGAAGACACATCGAAGTCGCCCGAAGTGACCGGCGTGCATTCGGAGGCGGCAAAATCGTGAACGAACAGATGCGTTCTTCGATCATTCCACAGCCCGGCGCCGTCGGCCTTGTATTTTATACGATGAATGATTTTTTCGTCCGGCTGTTTGTCCT
This sequence comes from Paenibacillus sp. SSG-1, assembly GCF_002224835.1. NCBI lineage: Bacteria > Bacillati > Bacillota > Bacilli > Caryophanales > Paenibacillaceae > Paenibacillus > Paenibacillus sp. SSG-1. The sequence goes on along the minus strand of NZ_MBRK01000001.1, from coordinate 5,511,838 downwards.
TGCCGGCTTTCTCCGCCTGGGCTCCGGAGTCCGCACCGACGGCCTCATCGGCCGAAGGAGCCTCGGCGCGGAGCAGAAGGGCGCTGCCGTCGGGCGCCCATTTGAAGGCGCTGACGCCGTGCTTCAGCTCCGTTACGGCCTGGGCTTCGCCGCCGTGCGCGGGCATGACCCAGACTTGGCGGGCATCGCCCTTCTTGCGCAGAAAGGCCAGCTTGGAGCCGTCGGGAGACCATGCTGGCGAGGCGTCCTGCTCGCCGGCGGTAAAGGCGGTATCCTCCCGGCCGTCCGGCGAGATCAGGCGAATATGGGAGGTGTAGCCCCCATGCTGGTCGTTAACGGTTTTCGATATGTACGCGACAGCGCCGGTCTTGGGGGATACGGCAGGGTCGCTGACCCAATGCATCCGGTACAAGTCATCGGCGGTAATGGGACGTTTTTCACTCATGGACAGGGCCTCCTAAGCATGAAATTGGAATAGGGGATGAAGCAATCAGATTCTAAACCACATTATCCCAGAGTTCCGGCGGGAAATCCATCCGCGAATCCGCGCAGGGGATGGAGGGCGTGACCACAAATCCATAAATCCACATATCCCACACATCCCAATCATCGATGGGTTTAACAACCTAAATAGGAAGACACAAAAAACAAGCCCCTTGATCCGGTTCAAGGGGCTTGCCGTGTATTTTAGTGACGTTATCAGCTGGCGGGAGTCTGAGCCATCTAGTGTTGGGGTTCTCGCTGCCGGCCGACGCCTTACGTCCGGTCTATTTCTGTTTGCCGATCCAGCTTGCGATCGTATCGATGATTGCCGGTGTCACGTTGGAAGGCTGCGCGTATTCCGAACCGGTAGAGAGGCCGTCATATTCGGCAAGCAGATGGTTTACTTTCGGGAATGGCTTATACTCCACATCGGCGCGGCCTTTTAATGCATCCTTCCACTGCTCAAATTCATGCATCGGCACCTGCCAGTCGTTTTCGCCCTGCAGGACGAGCATCGGGCCGCTCTGCGTTTTGGCTAATTCGGCTGGCTTGTAATCCTTCTTATCGTACCACCAGTAAGCCGGTGGAATCGGAAAGCTCTCCGGCAGGTGCGAGACCGAATACTGCGGGTCGTCCAGCAGCTTGGCGGCCTGGGTCCACACAGCTGCCTGCTGCTCGTAAGGCGCAGGATCCTGACCCAGCTGTTTTACGCGGGAAACCAATTCCGCCTGCTGCTCCACGACAACGTCGATAAATGAAGAACTCGGGCCGGACAGCAGGATAGTGCCGGCGATGTTCCGGCCGGCATTGGCATCGGCATCCACGATGAGCGGCATCGCATAACCGCCTTGACTGTGCCCCGCCACGTAAATCCGGGCGGGATCGACGCCCGGGGTCTGGGTCAGCAGCTTCACCGCCGACAGTGCATCGTCAACTGTCTCTTCTTTGACGGTTAATTTCGGGTTGGCGGCGATTTTAAAGGTATGCTCAAACGTGACCTTGTCGTAGCGCAGGACGGCGATGCCTTTGGCGGCTAATCCCGCCGCCAGGTCGCGGAACGGCTTGGCTCCGCCGATGGAGGTGTCCCGGTCGTTCGGGCCGGAGCCGTGAACGAGCACGACGGCAGGGAACGGTCCTTGGCCAGCCGGCAGGGTCAGCGTTCCGGGAAGAGCCCATTCCCCTTCGCCGATCCGGACCTCCCGCTCGGTATAAGCCTCTGGGTGATCATAAGCCGGAGGCCGGTATCCTCCCGCCGAGACCGGGCCGATGTTCAGATCGTCCACCAGGCGGTCTGCATTCAAGCGAAGGGTGATCTGAAGCGGTACGGCCGCCGTCTGCAGTGTATACGTCACATTATGGTGGACGGCATTGTCGCTTTCCTGCTTGCCGCCTACTGACGATACTTGGCCGTAGGCGCTCTCGTAGTTCTTCCACAGGCCGCTCAGCGTTTGAGCGGGCAGGGCCTGCTGCAGGGCGGGGCTCATGACCTTGGCCGCCTCAGCACCGTTCCCGGCCCTTAAGGCCTGGAGGAACAAGTCGGCATTGTCGGCGGCTTCAGAAGGGCCTTCGGCGCTCTCTGTGCCGCCCAATGCTGCCGACAGGAGGGCGGCCGGAGCCATCGCTTGTTGGCCGGTAATCCGGACAGTTCCTCCGGTCGGCACGGTTTTGCCGTTCAGTACGGCGGTGGAGCGCCCGATGGTCAGTACCAGCTTCGTGCCTTCTTTTGTGACGGTCACCGAGCGCTGATTCGGGTCCCAGCTGACTTCGGCGCCCAATCGAACTGCGGTTTCGCGAATGGAGACGTAGGATGCGGCGTCCGGAGTTTCAGCAGCAGCCGCCGCAGGGACAGACAGACTGATGGCCGTCAGGGAAGCAGCAGCCACCGCGCTTAGGGTTCGTTTCTTTTTCATAAACCTTCCTCCTAAAGGGGATATCCCCGAATGATAATATGACACATCGCGTTCCTGCGGGTTAACTTGCAATTCGGGCAGCGATGATGATCACAGCTAAGATACCGACCAGGAAAATCCAGGCGCCGGGTCTGCCGAAGTTGACCGTCCAGCCGATGCCCATCCGTTTTTCCACGAACAAGGCGGGGTCCTGCGGATTGAAATAAATATTGCCGAGCTTCCAGTATTTATCATCATTAACGACATGCGTTGCCCCGGAACCGGAAGATGGACCGCCGATCCGCCGTCCGCCCTGGCCGGTGGAAAAGGCCAGCACGATGGCCAGCACGACGATCAGAAGGGGCATCATCAGGCTGACAAGCATCATAACCTCCCGGCTCAGCGGATAGATCATGTTGTACTGAACGAACGAGAACAGCAGCACTATCATGAGGCCGGCCGCGACGTTGAACATGGACCATCTGCGGCGGAAGGCGGCGTTACGGCGTACCGACTGCTGCGGATTGGCCGGGTCAAGCTGCTGTTTGCTGCGGAGGATCGACCAGTTCGTGGTCATAAAGATCCCGATCATTACCAGCTGCATCAAGTTCAGGCCGAGAACCGTCCGGTACGATTTGGCCGCCGTTCGGGTCACTTCGCCCTGCCAGTTGAACTTCATGTTCAGCGTGTCGGGGATTTTATCGTAGTAAGCCAGGGCAAGGGCGGCGCTGATCAATGCAACGGCTCCATGGATCAGAAACCATTTATTCGACCAGACCAGCTTGTTCCCGCTGCGGAATGACGTATCCACGGCCACGACGGAAGGGTTCAGCGTCTCCGGGGGAAGCGTGGCTTTGAACCGTTTCATTTTCGTATAAAAAATCAGATTGATAACTGCCGAAGCAGCTACCAGCAGCACTACGAATCCCGAGATGATGGAAGGCTGCTGCTTTTCCGGCACAGTCAGCATGGCGAGGAGGCAGGTGATCAGCAGCACGCCATATGCGACTGAACCGGTCCATACATACTGCCTGCGCATGCGGCGCAGCGGAGCGCTGTGATACACGGCTTCGCTGACCGATACGCCGAAGCTGACGGTTTCGCGCGTCAAATAAGGCATGCAGATCAGAGACAGCGACAGGGGAACGAACATGGCAATCAGAAACAAAACGGATATCCAGTACATTAGGCATTCTCCTTTGGTTCTTGGGTGATTTCGTCGTAAAAGCTTTCCACGATCCGCAACAGCTCCGCTTTATCCATGCCCCGGCAGATGGCTTCGGCGATGACGGGTCTAAGCTGGGCTTCCTGTTTGTGCTGATAGTCCGGGGTGATTCCCGGCATGCCGTCGGGGTTCACGACGACCCCTTTTTGCCGGTGAATTTGAATAAATCCTTCCTGCTTGAGCAGCGTGTAAGCCTTATTGACGGTGTGCAGGTTCACGCCGATATCCGAGGCAAGGCTGCGGACGGAGGGAAGATACTCGCCCGGGGCCAGCTGTTTGCTGGCGATTCCTTCGATGATCTGATTCATGAGCTGTGTGTAAATGGGCACGTCGGACTGCATATCCAACCGGATAATCAATGATGAGCCCTCCTTTCATCAACATGCTGCTTAGGTCATATTTATTGTTAGAGTATGAACAACTGTTATACAACAAATATAACAGATGCGCGTATGATTGTAAATAGTTCACCAACCCAGAACACGTATCGTTGTAAATAGTTCGCCAACCCAGTGCACGTATAGTTGTAAATAGTTCACCAAATTAATGGACGTATGACTGAAATCAGTTCGCCAAACTAATGGACATATCGTTGTAAATAGTTCGCAGAACCATTGCACGCATGACTGTAATTAGTTTTCGGAACTATTTTGACATAGTACCTTGCAATGCAAAGTACCTGGTGTTATTATAGTTGACGAAGGGAGCGGACGAACGAAATGGAAATGTCGGAATGGACTTCACAGGTCCGCAGAGGTATCCTGGAATACTGCATTTTGCAGCTTATCGCCAAGCAGCCGAGATACGGATACGAGCTTGTGACGCTGCTGGATCAATGGGAGCCGCTTGCCGTGACGGAGGGAACGCTCTATCCGCTGCTTCGGCGGCTGCTAAAGGATCAATACATTGAATCGTTCTGGAAGGAATCGGAGTCAGGTCCGCCGCGCAAATATTACAGCCTGACCCCTTCGGGGCACCAGCTTGTGGAGATGATGTCTGCGGAGTGGAACAAGATCAGCCGGAGCGTCGATCAAATTCAAATCTATGGAGGAGAGATCTTATGATCAGCACATATGGAAGGTCTTATTTGGAGAAATTGAACAAGTACTTGGAGAAGCTTCCCGATGAAGAGCGGATGGATGCTGTTATGGAAATCGAGAGCCATATTGCAGAGGGCATCGCGAACGGGCAGCCGGAGGCGGCGATCCTGTCGCGTTTGGGTGATCCCCGCAAGCTCGCCAAGGCGTACCGGAGCCAGCACTTCGTCGAGGGGCATCGGAGCGGATCTTTCCGCGATATTTTGGCAATGGCGTTGTTCTACTGCACGACAGGGCTGCTGAGCATCATGGTCATCCCGGTCTTAGCCGTGATTGCCTACGGCTTTGGCTTTTGCACATTGTTGATATTGATCGCAGGCGCCATACGTACTTTCGGCGCGACCTGGATCAATATGGGCGTGCCTGGCATGGAGGTCCCGACAGAATACAGCATGGTGGTCGCGGCGATCATTGGCGCCATCATTGGAGGGATCGCATACTTCAGCTGGGTAGGTCTTAAAAAGTATATGGCTTTTTTGTCGACCCAGTATCGAAGATCACTGCCGGGCGGACGGGTGTCAGCATAGGTATTTGCAATTAACTGTTAACCGGAACGGAGAAAGACCGTACGCATCATGCGCACGGTCTTTTTCATTTATACAGCGGATCGCCGTGATTGTGATTCCGCCTGGCGCCCGACTAACACCGACCTTGGTGCATCAGCGGTTCTGGCTGATTTTCTCCTGCAAAATCTCTTGAAAGCTCCTATTCTTGTCCGCATCTTCCTTCACCGGCCGGTTAACGGGCTGCGGCTTAGGGTAAGACGGGTGATAGGGTATGATGCCGTGCATATGGATCATTCTGCAGGCCTCCTTATGCCAGGGATTTTGAAACGGATTTTCGTGAAGCAAGTTTAATTAAGAGCTAATCTGAAGACGCAAAAGTCCGTCACAGTGATCTTGTATCTTTTTTACCCTGTTGCTAGGTGAATGAAACATCAGATGACGTAGTGTCATCATCCCGGAATCGTGATTGGCGAACCGCCCCAGCTGTTGTAAAATTTAGTAAATCCAAACGAGGGGGGAAATGATGAGAACCGCTTGCGCTCTAATGATCTTGTTTATCCTGGCATTGGGAGGCTGCAGCAGCAGCGAAAAGAAGGATGAAAAAAAGTTCACCGTGGAGGATTTAGGCATCGTCAGCAAGGCGGATGGACGAAAGGTGTATTACGGAATGAAGCAGGCGGACGCTGAGGCCGTATTGGGACAGGGCAAAGAAAGGAGAAAGGGAGAGTTTGAATATGCCTTCGGTGTCTACGCATTTTATCGAGATGGCAAGGTTGCCGCTATCCGGCTCGAGGAAGAAGCGAAGAATCATTATAAAACTGCATTAGATGCCGAGATCGGCATGCACAAAGACCAGTTTGAAAGTATTTACGGGGATGTTCATATGCCGACCATACCGGGTTCCCAATTAACGTATGTTTTTGATATGAAAAAGCAGGTGCTTCTGAAGGAAAATAAGCCCAAGAACGATAAAGAAGCCAAAAATCTGCTGATCTTCAGTGCGCTGGAGTACGACGGAATCGTGGATACGATCGTCATCATCGACAGTTATTCAACGTCCCATGGTATCAAAGAATAGGGCTGTATTATAAAAAAGCCCCGCAGGCCATGTCCATGGCACTGCGGGGCTTTCCTATTTAAACCTAAATTATTGGTTGGCGATCATTTGACGCAGCACGGTTTGCAGAATGCCGCCGTTGTGGTAGTAATCCACGTCGACCATGCTGTCCAGACGGGCCGTTACCGGGAATTCGAACTTGGTGCCGTCTTCGCGTGTAGCGGTGACGGTCAGGCTCTCGCCCGGCTTGATGTCGTTGCTGAGTCCGACAATGTCGAACGTTTCGCGGCCGGTGAGGCCCAGGCTGCTCCAGCCATGGCCTTCCTGGAACTGCAGCGGAAGCACGCCCATGCCGACAAGGTTGCTGCGGTGAATCCGCTCGAAGCTTTCGGCGATAACGGCTTTGACGCCGAGCAGGAACGTACCTTTGGCCGCCCAGTCGCGGGAGCTTCCCGTACCGTATTCTTTACCGGCAATAACGACCAGGTTCTGTCCGTTATCCTGATACTTCATGGAAGCATCATAGATGGACACGACTTCGTCCGTAGGCAGGTAAGTCGTAACGCCGCCTTCGGTGCCCGGCGCCACTTGGTTGCGGATGCGGATGTTCGCGAACGTACCGCGCATCATGACCTCGTGGTTACCGCGGCGGGAACCGTAAGAGTTGAAGTCCTTGCGTTCAACGCCATGCTCCTTCAGGTACAGACCTGCAGGGCTGGTCGGCGAAATGTTGCCGGCAGGGGAGATGTGGTCCGTCGTGACGGAGTCACCCAGCAGGGCAAGCACGCGTGCGGACTTGATATCCTCGATGTCGGCCAAGCCGTTTGCGAGATTCTCGAAGAACGGAGGGTTCTGAATGTACGTGGACTTGTCGTCCCACTCGTACAGCTCGCCTTCCGGAACCGGAATCGCATTCCAGCGCTCGTTGGCAGTAAACACGTTTTCGTATTTGCGGCGGAACGCTTCAGGGCTGACGGACAAGCCGATCGCTTCTCTGATTTCCGCGGAAGTCGGCCAGATATCTTTCAGATAAACCGGCTGGTTGTTCGGATCGTAACCGATCGGATCGTTCTGCAGGTCAATGTTGACCGTACCTGCCAGCGCGTAAGCGACAACGAGCGGCGGCGAAGCCAGGTAGTTGGCTTTAACCTGCGCGTGGACGCGTCCTTCGAAGTTACGGTTACCGGACAGCACGGCAGCGACGGTCATGTCGTTGTCGGTGATAGCCTGGCTTACTTCGTCCGGAAGCGGACCGGAGTTACCGATACATGTTGCGCAGCCGTAGCCCGCTACGTAGAAGCCAAGGGCTTCCAGCGGCTCAAGCAGACCGGCTTTCTCCAGGTAATCCGTAACGACGAGGGAGCCCGGCGTCAAGCTGCTTTTCACGTATCCCGGTTTCTTCAGGCCGCGTTCCACGGCTTTCTTCGCCAGGAGACCCGCGCCCAGCATAACGCTTGGGTTCGACGTATTCGTACAGCTGGTGATCGCCGCGATAACGACTGCGCCGGTTCCCATTTCACTGACGGATCCGTCTTTATGCTTCACGGACACTTTTTCTTCAATCTTGGCATCGCTGAGGCCGTATCCGCCTTTTTCGATCGGCGTACGGACGATGTCGTTGAAGGCGTCCTTCATATGAGTCAGCTCGATGCGGTCCTGCGGGCGTTTCGGTCCGGCAAGGCTCGGTACGACCGAGGCCAGGTCGAGTTCGATGATGTCCGTAAATTCAGGATCTTCGGTTTCCGCGGTGCGGAACATGTTCTGTGCTTTGTAGTAGGCTTCTACCAGAGCAACCTGCTCATCGGTACGGCCGGTGTTGCGCAGGTAAGCCAGCGTCTCGTCATCGACAGGGAAGAAGCCGATGGTTGCGCCGTATTCCGGTGCCATGTTGGCTACCGTTGCGCGGTCCGCGAGGCTGATGTTGGCCAGACCCGGTCCGAAGAACTCGACAAATTTGCCGACAACGCCTTTTTTGCGGAGCATTTGGGTAACGGTCAGCGCAAGGTCGGTCGCCGTAGCGCCTTCCGTCAGGCTGCCTGTCAGTTTAAAGCCGATAACGTCAGGCGTTACGAAGTAAAGCGGCTGTCCGAGCATGCCCGCTTCGGCTTCGATCCCGCCGACACCCCAGCCGACAACGCCGAGGCCGTTGATCATCGTAGTATGGGAGTCGGTACCAACGAGGGAGTCCGGATATACGACCGTTTCTCCGTCGGTTGTCTTGGTCGCCGCCACGGATGCGAGATATTCCAGGTTGACCTGGTGAACGATCCCGGTTCCCGGAGGAACGGCGCGGAAATTGTTAAATGCCGTTTGGGCCCAGCGCAGGAAGCGGTAGCGTTCCTCGTTGCGCTCAAACTCCACTTGCATGTTGTAGTTGAGGGCGTCGCTGGTACCGAACGCATCAACCATAACGGAGTGGTCGATAACGAGATCGACCGGTACGAGCGGGTTGATCTTCTTCGGATCCCCGCCGGCTTTTTTCACGGTGTCGCGCATAGCCGCAAGGTCGACGACGACAGGTACGCCGGTGAAGTCCTGCAATACGATACGGGCCGGAATGAAAGGGATTTCCTTGTTATCGTCACGTCCTTCATTCCATTTGGCCAGCTGCGATACATGCTCCTGGGTAATGGCACGTCCGTCGAATTGGCGGACAGCGGCTTCCAGAAGCACCTTGATGGAGAACGGAAGCTTGGAAATGCTGCCGAGTCCCTGCTCCTCAAGAGCCTGCAGGCTGTAGTAACGGTAGGTTTTGCCTCCGACTTCCAGACTGCGGGCCGTGGAGAATTGATCCTTTGCTGTCATTACATGTACCTCCTTGATCGTAATTCGGTTCCTCTGCTTACTGTGGTTCATCAAATCAGTCATCATTCAGGTGGCTTGGGTGAGAGCGATAAGGGCGATCACTTTGCCGTTCCTTGTTTCACTAGATGAAACATAATTTCAAAATAGTGAGGTTCGCTTTTAGTATACCGTTTACAAGCCGGGGAGTAAAGTACTTTTTGCGTCTATTTATATGAAGAGACCGAGGCGGCAAAAGAACGGGAAAACGTTCCCCCGATCTGCGCCGGGACTGGTTCCGCGCACTGGCGGGACGGAGTGCGCAGCTTGTCCGCTTCCGGCCTTCCGGCGGACCTCTTCCGCGCGAAAATGGACCAGGGTTCATAGGTGCTCCCTTTTTTTCATATAGTGGAATATACGCAGCCGAAACAACATATTTCGGGTTAACGAAACGGGTGAAAGGGGAATGCATGGGAATGGAGAAGGAATGGAAGCAGACGCTGTACGCCTATGTAAATCAATACAACCAGCATCAGATCGATTACCGGTCACAACATACAGATCAGGTCGTGACGGATCCGGCTTATTTATTGGCAAGGAGTGAGCGGGCTTCCCGGCTGTCACAATGGTATGCCGCAAGGGGGGCAAGGCCGCTTCGCAGCGAGACGAGGGCCAAGCTGCTGCGGACGATCCGCGATACCCCGGAGGAGGCGGTCATCGACGTGCAGCTGTATGTGCAGCTGTTCTACGAAAAGGGCGGCGTCAATCATGTGGAGGAAATGATCCAGCGGGAGAGGCTGACCCTGATCCGGGACGGGGACGCCTGGGTGATCGTGTCGGTGGAGCAGCTGACGCCGGAGAAGCATCCGGCCGCCGGCATCCCTGCCGTGCACACCGGGCAGCCGGCCTACGCCTATTCCAGCGGCGGGTCGAAGCCTTACCTGAACGCCGAGGTGCTGCAGGGTGGCCCCGGCCGCAAAACATCGCGCTACAACCGCGCGGCAGCGGCGGCTTATGCCGACGAGTGGTGGGAAACCAGCAATCCGGAGTTTGCCGCATTCGAGGTGGACTGCACCAATTACATCTCGCAATGCCTCTTTGCAGGGGGCGCTCCGATCCACTATACTGGTAAAAGAGAATCGGGCTGGTGGTACAAAGGATATGTCGGGAGCAAAGAGTGGTGGAGCTACAGCTGGGCGGTTTCGAACGCGCTGCAGTCCTTTTTATCGTCAAGCAGCTGGGGGCTCCGCGGAGAGCTGGTGGAGCGGCCCGAGCAGCTGATGCTGGGCGATGTCATTTTTTATGACTGGGACGGCGACGGCTCCTTCCAGCACAGCACGATCGTCACGGCGTTTGATGCCGGCGGCAGCCCGCTGGTCAACGCCCATACGGTCAGCAGCAAGCACCGTTTCTGGGATTACAAGGACTCCTACGCCTGGTCGGAGAACACCGTATACCGTTTTTTACATATCCCGGACTACTTCTAAGCCATTATAATGGTATATGAACAGCGGCAGGAGGACACCTGCAATCATGAGGAAAAAGAGAGGTTTGGCATGGGGAACAACAAAACAACCGTAGGCCTTGTGTACGGCGGTAAATCAGGAGAACACGAGGTATCGCTGCAGACGGCCTTTGCGGTGATGAACGCCTTTGATTACGATAAATACGAACTTATTCCATTCTATATTACGAAGCAGGGCGAGTGGAGAAAAGGAACGACGCTGCAGGCCCCCCTCGGTAAGCTGGACCAGTTGAAGCTGGAACAGAGCCAGGAAGGTACAGAAGCGGCGTTGGGAGCAATTTTCAGCAGATTGTACGGCGGCGAGGCCGGCATCGACCTGATGTTCCCGCTACTTCACGGAACCTTTGGGGAAGACGGAACCATCCAGGGTCTGTTCGAAATGGCGAACATTCCTTACGTAGGCGCCGGAGTTCTGGCTTCCGCAGCCGGAATGGATAAGGCCGTAATGAAAAAGCTGTTTGCGCAGGCGGGCCTGCCTCAATGCGGTTACCGCTTTTTCACGAAATCGCAGTGGGAGCGCAGCAGCTTCAATCTGATCATGGGCGTCGAAGACGACCTTGGATACCCATGCTTTGTAAAACCGGCGAATTTGGGATCGAGCGTAGGCATCTCCAAGGCGAGAAACCGCGAGGAGCTGGAGCAGGCGATTGAGCTCGCTTTCCGCTATGACCTCAAAGTCATCGTCGAAGAGTTTGTGGACGCGCGCGAAGTGGAGGTGGCTGTGCTCGGCAATGACGAGCCGATGGCATCTGTGCCGGGAGAAATTATTTCCTCCAGCGATTATTACGACTACGCAGCGAAGTATACGGATGGGCAATCCGAAATGGTCATTCCGGCTTTGCTGGATGCCGAAACGGCGGACCGGCTGCGGGAGCTCGCCCTGATTGCTTTTCAGGCGATCGAAGGCAGCGGCATTACCCGGGCGGATTTCTTCATCCGCAAATCGGACGGCGCCATCTTCATCAATGAGGTCAACACGATGCCGGGCTTCACTCCGTACAGCATGTATCCGCTGCTCTGGCGTGAAACGGGCCTCGGCTATCAGGCGCTGCTGGACCGGATGATCGAGCTGGCGCTGGAGCGCTACAACAGCAAGCAGTCGCTGGTATTTGCCAACGACATTTAACTTGGCGCGGCAGATGCTTTCGTGAGATATCCGCCACGTGAGCGATTTAGACGTATAGCAACACATATAAGGTATCCGGCCGGCTCTGCAGTATAGGCCGGGTACCTTTTCCATTTTAATCAGGAGAAGGAGATGAAATGATGGGTTTCCAGACCGAATTTAATTCCGTGTGCAAGTTCAAAAGCGACCAGGAGCTGTACGAGCTGCTCGAATACGGACGCGGCAAAATGGTCAAGCAGGGCTTTCGTGTCTTCCCGACAGGCCAGAAAGTGATTGCCTATACCCCAAACAACGTGGCGGTGGCGATCGTTAAGATCGTCGGCTGCATCGCCGAGATCAATTTTCAGGGGCAGGAGGTCACGGAGGTCGAAATGGAGCTCATCCGCAAGCTGACCGACGAGGAGTCGCGGATTCAGACCGATTTGGCTTACGAAATGTTTTTTGGGGAACATACTTCTTAAGGATGATTTTATAACCAAGAGGAGTAGAAGCCGATGATGAGGGTCCGTTTCGGATACGTGGCGATGTCAACCGTAATAAAAGATGCGTCTCCCTCCAAAACGATGACGATGGCCAGTTTCACCAAACTGAACGACCGGGAGGCGGCCATTCGCAAACTGGAGCGGATTGCGGCCGAAAATTTGCATAACACGCTGCGGCTGCTGAAGCATAACCATGGCAGCGGCATTCATGTGTATCGGTTTTCTTCCAAACTGATTCCGCTGGCGACCCATTCGGACCTAAGCGATTGGAGCCCATATGAAGCCCTTCGTGAGCCGTTTGCCGAGGTAGGCCATTACGTCAAGCAGCATGACATGCGGGTGTCTTTTCACCCGGATCATTTCACGGTGCTCAGCACGCCCCGGGCCGAGGTGCTGGAGAGCTCCATTCGCGACCTCCGCCACCATGTCACGATGCTGAAGGCGATGGGGCTGAACGCGACAGCGAAGAACAACATACATATCGGCGGAGCTTATGGTGACAAAACCGCTGCGGCGCAGCGGTTTGAGGAGCATTTTGCCGCGCTGGACGAAGACATCAAGCAGCGGCTGACGCTGGAAAACGACGACAAGACGTTTACGGCCGCCGAGACGCTTGAGGTCTGTCAGCATGTCGGACTGCCGATGGTGCTGGATATTCACCACCAATGGGTCAATAATGATGGGGAGAAGCCCTGGGAGCTGTGGCCGGACATCCTGCAGACCTGGTCGACGCCGCTGGCGCAGGCCGACGCGGCGAAGGACAAGCCGCTTCCGCCGAAAATCCACGTGTCCAGCCCCAAGAGCGAGTCGGACCCGCGCGGCCATGCCGATCACGTCGAGATGGAGCCGCTCTTGACCTTTTTACGGAAGATTGCGGGAGATACACCTGCCGTGGATGTCATGATTGAAGCCAAAGCCAAAGACGGGGCGCTGTTCAAGCTGATGGAGGATTTGCAGGCATATCAGGGTGACGGGGTGCGTATTCTGGATGGTGCGAGTATTGAGATTACACCCTAGATAAGGCTAATCTCTTTACGGGCATCACCTTTGGGGCCAATGTGGAAATCGGTTTCCCGGTCCGAATCGGGCGAAACTTTGCCGGAGTCTATACGTATAGTTTTAGGAGATAGAATCAGCGGTGTGACGTTATAAGCTGATCCACACGGGGACGGGAGCTGTGTTCATGAGTCGTCTTGGCTCCGCCCGCGGACGGGGCCCCCAAAGTACAGATCTAATCAGAAAGTAGAGTGAATGCTTTGAACCAAGAGGGTAAGGTACCATATGTCGTAACCAGCAAGAGCTTTACGGCTGTAGCGATTAACGCCGCCTCGAAAGCAGGCGAATGGATTAAGAGTAAACTGGGCACGGTAAAACAGCTGGATACCAAGTCCGGAGCGCCGGATTTGGTCACCGAAGTGGACAAGGGCGCCGAGCAAATGATCCGCAAGCTGATTTTCACTCATTTTCCGGATCATGCGCTTCTTGGCGAGGAAGGGGTCGAGCCCGGACCGGAGGCTTCCAAGAAAGCGCTTGAGCAGGCGCTGGACGAAGAATACTTGTGGATTGTGGATCCGGTGGACGGAACGACGAACTATGTTCACGGGTATCCGTTCTTTTCCGTATCCATTGCCTTGGCGCATAAAGGTGAAGTGATCGTCGGCGTCATTTACGATCCTTCACGCGATGAAATGTTTGTGGCCGAGAAGGGCAAGGGCGCTTATGTGCATGGCAAGCGCATGTCCGTTTCCCAGCAGGGAACGCTGAATGAGAGCCTTCTAGCAACAGGCTTTCCGGTGGGCAGAGATACGACGCTTCCGCAAAATATGGCCGGACTCAATTACCTTGCGCCGCGGGTGCGCAACATCCGCTCCGGGGGCTCCGCAGCCCTGCATCTGGCTTATGTTGCCAGCGGGCGGCTTACCGGTTACTGGGAAGTCGGCTTGAACGCCTGGGACCTGGCGGCGGGATCACTGATGATCACCGAGTCCGGCGGCAGCATCACCGATACGCTCGGCAATCCTTATCATCTGGGCGTACGCCATGTGGTCGCCACGAACGGGCTGATCCAGCAGGAGCTGGTCGGCGCATTGAAGGAAGCGAAGGGGACCGGCGAATAGTTCGGAGATTCAGAGGCTGAGCCTGACCGTCAGGCTGTTTCATTAGGCTTGAATCGGGGTAACCAAACAAAGGACGTAATCGATCTTATTCACGCGGTGGCAGGCCACCGGTACAGCGCAAAGGAGTGTCAACCCATGAGTGAGAAGGACAATTTGGAGCGGCAGCTCAGTGACATGCTGACCGAAGGCGAGCTGCAGCAGCAGCAAGACCGTGAGGAGAAGGAGCGCGAGCTCATTTCTCCGAGATATGAAATCCGGATCCAGACGAAGATGGACCCGATCGTGGAAGAGACGAAGATTTACCGGGGCATGGCGAAGGAGCTTGATGACCGGTATGATAAATATATGAAGAGGGCCGAAGGGGACGGAGCTTCCGAAAGCAAATCCCTGGAGGACGAAAAGTCGTAGAGAACAGTATCGCTTGATCAGCCCAAATTAGACCTGTGTGGCAGCTGCCGGTTCCGGCAGAGAGGCCGTACAGGTCTTTTGTCGTTTGTTAAGGCTCCGAAATTTACCTCCAAGCTGAGATTCCTCTCCAACATACTTTCCCATCATTTTGTAGAGCGCATCCCCACCGTAATAATTTCAACCCTAAATCGCAATATTGCCTCCTCAAAATTTGGAAAGCGATCCGGTAGACTGATCCTTGTAAATCAACCTATTTTCGAGAGGGGCATTAAACAAATGAGAAAAGGCAAGAAATGGCCGGTCATGCTGCTTGCGCTCATCCTGATGGTATCCTTGTCCGCCTGCGGCGGGGGCAGTAAAAGCGGCAGCGGTACCTCGGAAGGAACAGCGGAGCCAGCGGCCACGACGGACGATTCCTCAAAGACAAGTTCGGACGAGAAGATCGAACTGTCCTTCTGGTCGCTCGGCACGACCAACTATGAGGAACTTGGCAAAGAATACACCAAAGAGCATCCCAACATTACGATCAAATTCCAGAACACGTCGGACCAGACTGCGCACCATAACAACCTGACGACGGCTTTGTCCGCCGGATCCGGAGCTCCGGACATCTTCATGCTGGAGATCGGCTTCATGGAGCGGTTCATTACGGCGGAGGACAAATTTTACAACCTGAATGATTTAGGGGCTAAAGATATCGCAGCCAATTACTTGGACTGGAAATGGAAGCAGGGCTCGTCCAAGGACGGCAGCTTCCAGATCGGGCTTCCGACCGACATCGGCCCGACCGTCGTGTATTACCGCACCGATTTGATGGAGAAGGCGGGGCTGCCGACCGATCCGGAAGAATTCGGCAAGGCGATCGATACGTGGGATAAATTCGCTGCCGTGGCCAAGCAGTTCAAAGAGAAAACCGGCAAGCCGTTTGCGGATTTGACGGATCTGGTCTACAACGGCGTTCGTGACCAATCCGACGGCGAGATTTATTTCAGCAAGGCGGACGGCTCCTTCATCGGCGACAAAAACCCGATGGTGAAGAAAGCCTATGACTTTACGGTCAAAGGCATTCAGGAAGGCTGGATCGGTAATACGCTGCTGTGGTCTCCGGAATGGGGTCAAGCGACCAACGACGGCGGATTCGGCGTCATGCTCGGACCGGCTTGGATGGCCGGCAACATCAAGACCAACGGACCGGACTCCTCCGGCAAGTGGAGAATTACGCAGCTGCCTGAAGGCGCGGGCAACTGGGGCGGTTCCTTCCTGACGCTGCCGAAGCAGGGCAAGCATTCGAAGGAAGCTTACGAATTCATCGCCTGGCTAGACAGCAAGGAGAATCAGCTGGAATCGTTTAAATCCAAAGGCTTGATGCCTTCGATTCCTGCGTTGTATACGGATGCGGCCTTCACCGGCTTCAAGGACGACTTCTTCGGCGGACAGGCGACGGCCGTGGAATACGGTAAAGCCGCACAGCGGGTCAAACCGGTCTACTACGGTCCGCTGCATGACCAGACGGATACGTTCTTCAAGGATGCACTGAAGAACGTCCTTGAGAAAAAAGCCGACCCAGCCAAAGAATGGGACGCTGCCGTCGAGAAAGCCAAAACGCTGGCGGAACGCAGCTAACCATTTTTCGGAAATTCAAATGTTAAAGCATTGATTCTGCATCCAAATTCGTCAGGACGGCCGCAGCGCCGCGCCTGGCGGGTTTGGAGGATCCTATGAGAACCGCGGAGGTGCAGCATGGCAGAAACCGTAATCGCTTCGCAGGCCCGGAGCAGCAAGAAGCCTTTTCTGACGGAGCAAAGGCGGAGCCGGATGACAGCCTATACGTTTATTTCGCCTTTTTTTATTTTGTTCGCCATTTTCGGGTTGTACCCGATATTCTTTACGATCTATCTTTCCTTCTACAAGTGGGATGCGCTCGGCCCGATGAAATACGTCGGGATGAAAAACTACGACCTGATCACGAGCGATCCGACCTTCTGGATCTCGTTCGGCAATACGCTCATCATGGGCGTGATGGGCACCGTCCCGCAGCTGATTATTGCGCTTCTGCTGGCGGTCATGCTCAACTCGGCGATGACCCGGTTCAAGAAGACGTTCCGGGTTCTCTTTTTCATGCCCAACATTACGTCGATCGTTGCTGTGACACTCGTATTCAGCACCCTGTTCGGTAACAACGGCATGATCAACTGGATGCTGAACGGCCTGGGGCTGGAGAGCGTGGCCTTTAACTCCGGCTGGTGGGGCGTCAAAATCGCCATCTCCACCATGGTCATGTGGCGCTGGACGGGCTACAACGCGATCATTTTCTTGTCCGGCCTGCAGAGCATTCCGATGGACCTGTACGAAGCCGCGCGGATCGATGGGGCGAACCGCCGCCAGCAGCTGGCTTATATTACGCTGCCGCTGCTCAAGCCGTTTATCGTCTTCGTGACGTTGATATCGACCATCGGCGCGCTCCAGCTGTTTACCGAGCCGTACGTCTATTTGGGGCAGTCCGGAACGGGATCGACCCGCCAGGAAGGGATCACGATGGTGACTTATTTGTACAGCGAGGCTTTCCGGAACGGATTTTTCGGAACGGCGGCGGCCACGGCGGTCATGCTGTTTATCATTACGATCATCTTCTCCATGATTAACATGTGGGTGTCGGGACGGATGAACGGAGATACGGAAGGTGGTAAGGCATGAGTTCACTTCAAACGGCTTCTTCCCGGACGCCGGGGGATACGGGAATCATCGGCAAAACGCTCTTTTACATTTTGCTCGTGCTCGGGGCGCTGGTCTCGATCTTTCCTTTTTACTGGATGTTTGTCATTGCGACGAATGACCGCGGGGCGGTATTCCATATTCCCCCGATGCTGTCCATCGGCGGCGAGTTTCTGAACAATTTCGAGCGGGTGCTGGAGCGGACGGACTTCTTTCGCGCGCTGCTCAATTCGCTTTTTGTCTCTTCCATGGTGACCGTGTCGGTGGTGTTCTTCTGCACCTTGGCCGGATACGCCTTTGCCAAGTACGATTTTCCGCTGAAAAATGCGCTCTTTTACTTCGTCATCGCGACCCTGTTCGTACCGACCCAGCTGAGCGTGCTGCCGACGTACATCATCATGGCGAAGCTGCACTGGATTGATACGTACAAGGCGCTGATCGTCCCGGCGATGGTGAACGCCTTCGGGATTTTCTGGATGCGGCAGTATATTTCCACGGCGGTCCACTCCGAGCTGATCGAGTCCGGACGGATCGACGGCGGCGGGCATTTCCGGATTTTCTGGAGCATAGCGGTCCCTGTCATTACGCCAGCCATGGCGACGCTGGGCATTCTCAATTTCATGAACGTCTGGAACGACTTCTTCTGGCCGCTCGTTGTGCTGAAGAACAGTGAGCACTTTACGATCCAAATCGCACTGCAGCAGCTGTTCTCCAACCGCGACGGGCTCGATTACGGCATGATCATGTCCGCGACGTTTACGGCGACGCTGCCCCTTCTGATCGTGTTCCTTCTCTTCAGCCGCTGGGTCATTGCAGGCTTGACCTCCGGGGCCATCAAAAGCTGATCCCCCTAAAATCTGCCAGACACGAAGGAATTATTTCATGCCATGAAGAATGAATAGATCTAAAGACATAGAAGCAGGAGGCAGGAGGACCCAAGTGCCATGAAGCTCCGCCGCAAAATATTACTGGCTATTATTCTTCTGGTGTTCATACCGGTCATCATCATGGGCGTAGTCACCTATTACAACTTTTCCAGTGCCATGGAGAAGAAGTCGAACAATTTCTACTGGATTTCGCTGCTGGAGACGGACCGCAAGCTCAAGTTCGCCTTGAATGAGATCAACTCCGTCTCCAATGCGGCGATTACCCAGCCGGTCATTCAGCAGTTTCTGAAAAATCCGGACGTAAGTGTGACGTACGACCGCAAGCAGGAGATCAACAATCTGCTGATCAACCACCCGATGATTACTTCGTTCAGCCTGTACTCCACCAGCCAATTGATTTATCAGTACAATGCGCCGATGTCATTCGGCGATTTGAAGCGGCAAACCTGGTATGCGTCCATGCTGGGCGCCGAAGGGCGTCCGGTATGGTCCGGGCCGGGGGAGAACGGTTCGGCGGCAGCGGGCCGTCCCGTCATGATTCATGCCCGCGTCATCAAAGACTACTACTCGCTGGAGACGATCGGCTATCTGGTCATCTATGTGAAGCCGGATATTTTGGATCAGGTATTCTGGGAAGCCGCGACGCTGAAGAACGGGGACATTCTGCTGGTGAACAAAGAGGGCAGCGTCGTATTTAACAAATCCGGAGACCGGATCGGGGAGAACATTTCTTTTCCTTTTCTGTCAGACACGTTCACCAAGACGAAGGACTATTACGTAGATTCTTTTCATCATGAAAAATCGCTCATTACCTTTTTGCCGTCCCACAACGAACAGTGGTATCTGGTTGCGGTGACGCCGCTGAAGCTGATTCGTTCTGAATCCGTTTCCATTCGGAATATCGCCATTATTTTAGGACTGTTTTCTTTGCTGTCGGCACTTTGGTTCGACCAATTTTTCATCCGAAGGCTGGTCCGCAGCCTGATCAGCGCCGTAAACGGCATGAAGCGGGTCAAGCAGGGCATCTTCGTGCCGATCACATCCCATACGCAAAGCGATGATGAAACCGATCTGCTGATCGACGGCTTTAATCGGATGAGCTCGCAGATCCAGGAGCTGATCCAGCAGGTCGAGACGGAGCAGACCCGCAAGAAGGAAGCCGAACTGCAGGCGCTGGTGGCCCAGATCAATCCCCATTTTATTTACAATTCGCTGGAGTCGATCAACTCGATGGCGGTGCTGGCCGGGAACCGGGATATCAGCAAAATGGTCATTTCCCTTGGCAAGCTGCTGCGGATCAGCATCAGCGAGAACCAGGAGCTTATTCCGCTGTATATGGAATTCGAGCATGTGCGCCATTACTTGAACATTCAGAAATACCGGTTCGAAGACCGGTTCGACTATGAAATCGACATTCCCGAGACGCTGCGATCGTATATGACCCAGAAGCTGATCGTACAGCCGATTGTTGAAAACGCTTTGTACCACGCCATTGAGCCGATGGAGGACAAAGGATATATCCGCATCCAGGCCGTTGAAGCCGGCCGGGACATCGTCATCGACGTGACGGACAACGGGCCGGGCTTTGACCCGGAGTCGCTGCTTCGTATTTGGAACAAGGAGTCCGCCGGATCGAAAAAGTATCATGACAGCGGTGTGGGCCTGAAAAACGTCCATGAACGGCTGCGGATCCGGTTCGGAGGCTATTACGGCATTCTCATATGCTCCTCTCCCGGCGGCGGATCGGTCGTCCGGATCCGGGTGCCGAAGATTATGCCATAGGACCGGTGCGTCAGGGGAGGAGTAAAACGGATGTTAAGAAGAAAACTGCGAAGCTGGGGCTGGGTGCTCCTCTATGCGGTCGTACTGACCGGCACGGTCGTCGTTGTGGCGCATGCCAACCATGAGCCGATCGAGGAGGACGCCACCGATAAGGTCACGCTGACCTTCCGGCATTTCTGGATCAGTGAGCATGACCGGCCGATGCTGAACATTTTTGAAGATGTCGTGCGCGAGTTTGAGGAGGCCCATCCCAACGTCAAGGTCAACTTTGACGGGATGGATCAAACGATCCACCGGGAGCAGAAGCTCAAGAGCGAGATGGTGACCGGAACACCTCCGGACATGTTCGTCCTGTTCGGAGGCGCCGAAATCGAACCGTACGTCAGGTCGAACCGACTGCTCGATTTGACAGAGTTCGTGAACGGTAACCACCTGGAGAACGAATTTAAAGATTTGAAGCTGTGGACCTTCGACCGCCATGTCTACGGCCTGCCGATTGAAGGCAACGCCGAGCCGCTGTATGTGAACGCCGCGCTGTTCCGCAAGCTCGGGATCGCCATTCCGGAAACGTTAAGCGAGTTAAACGAAGCGGTGGACGTGCTGCAGCAAAGCGGTTATATCCCGTTTGCCCTCGGCAACGAGGAGCGCTGGCCGGCGGCTATTTTTGCCCATTATTTAATGGACCGCTACGGCAATCCGCAAATGATCGAAAACCTCGTCGAGGGAAACAGCGGCAGCGCGTTTCAAAATGCGGCTTATCTGAAGGCATTTAACCAGATCGAGGCATGGGCGGAAAAGGGGGCATTCGGCCCCCATCCCAACGATATCTCGACCGAAGAAGCGATTGATCTGTTCAGCCATGGCAAAGCGGGCATGTATTTAAACGGCAACTGGGACATTACGTTGTTTCATAACGAACGGGCGCCGGCTGATTTTCAGAACGATATCAAGGCGATTCCGTTCCCGTCCCTTGAGCCCGGCGGCTCCAAGTCGCTTGCGGGAGGCTATACGATCGGAATCGGCTTGTCTTCCAATTTAAGCGAAGCGCAAAAAAAGGCGGCCTTGGAGCTGATGAAGAGCTTGTACACGACTGAAGTGCAGGAACGGATTGTGTACGAGGGCCTGCGGATTCCGTCCATGCGTATTCCTTTTGATGCCGAGCGGACCGGGCCGGTTTTTCCGCAGGTGACCGCCTTAATGGAGCAGGATCCGCAAACCTTCGTTCCTTATGACAATATGCTGTCCCCGGAAGTGAACAAATCGTTTCTGGCGGTCATCGCAGAGATGATTCACGGAGGCATTTCGGCAGGAGACGCATTGCAGGAGCTGGACGTCTCCTCACAGCAGTACTGGAATCTGAGGCGCAGCACGGCAGTGAAATGAAAGGAGGGATAGGAAGTGGAAGGTTCAGGCCGGCATTACACAGCCATATTGGTGGATGACGAACCGATTATTCTGCGGAGTCTGAAGGCTGCCATCCCTTGGGAGGAGCTGGGCATCGAGGTGGCCGGGGTGGCGAAGAACGGGGAAGGGGCTCTCGATTTAATCCGGGAGCATGCGCCGGACATCATCATCAGCGATATCCGCATGCCCGGCATGGATGGCATTACGCTGATGAAGGAAGTGCTTACGGAGAACCCTGGGCGCATTTTCATCGTGATCAGCGGTTATGGCGAATTTGAATATGCCAGGGAGGCGCTTCGGCAGGGGGCTTTCGACTATCTGCTGAAGCCCATCGATCATGACGAATTGACAGAGATGCTGAAGCGGGCCGCTGCCCGGCTGGACGCGCGGCGGGCCGACGACAGACTGCTGCACTCGGTTCAGGTCCTGTCCGTGATGGCCCGCGAGCGGATGTACGCGGAATGGATCGAGGGCAACGACCGTCCGCGCGGACCACTGGCGTGGCTGGAGAGCCATGAACTGGATGAGGACTACTTTATGGCCGTTGTGCAGCTGGATCATTACCACCAGCTGAGCGAACGTTGGTCGATGGCCGAAAAGCGGCTGTGGCTGTTTGCAGTTCGCAACATTTTAGAGGAGTGGTCGCAGCAGTACGGATGCCTGGCGGTATTTCCTTTTCACAGCGGAGAATGGATCGTGCTGTTCCCGGATGCGCTGCAGCCGCGGAAAATCACGCTTGGCCACGACCTGATCGACCGGATCCGTACGTATTCCAAGCTGAAGTGCTCGGTGGGCCTCAGCCGGACGACCCGTGGAATCCATCAGCTGAGCCGAGCTTATGACGGGGCAGCCCGGGCGCTGTACCAGCGCTTTTACTCCGAGCAGGAGGGTGTGTTTGCCGATACGGAACATGAGGATATGGCCGGGCATCCGGATTTAAAATATCCGAAGCATCTGGAATCACAGCTGCTGGATGCCATCCGGACGCTCGATACGGGGCGCCTGAACGCATGCTGGGATGAGCTGAAGGGATATCTGGAAGAACAGGCCTATCCGAAGGAGGGAGCCGAGCGGCTGCTCATCGAGCTGACGATCGTCCTGTGCCGCCAGCTGGAGCAGGGAAATCCGCCGATGGATTGGCGCCTGGACGGCCTGATTCATGAGCTGCATGACCAGGGAAGCCTGCATGACGCGATCGCTCTGCTTAAAGAAGCGTTTGCGGTGCAGCTGACGGATCACCTGAAAAGCCAGCAGCGTGAAGACGGGCCAACCGTGGTTGAAAAGGCGAAGCAGTATATCTCGAACCATTATCATCAAGATCTCAGCATCGAGGAGGTTGCGGAAGTCGCCGACCTGAGCATCAGCCATTTCTGCACCTTGTTCAAGCAGGTGTCGGGCTATACATTCCTTGAGTATTTAACGGAGTGCCGGATGGACAAAGCCAAGTACATGCTGAGCCATACGAGCGTAAAAGTGTATCAAATCGCGCCGCTGGTGGGGTATCAGGATCCGAAATATTTTACTCAGGTTTTTAAAAAGGCCACGGGCCAAACCCCGACGGAATACCGGGAATGGCATGCCGCCATTTCGGGGAAAAACTAATCCCCCAAACCGGTAAATGGTGGTAAACTGAAGTTAGCAAGCAAGCCTTTGGCGTCCTGCCGGAGGCTTGTTCCATTGAATAAGGAGTGATCACATGCTTCGAACTGTTCACAAGTACATAGGCTCGCTGTCCGCTGCGCTGCTGTCTTCGGCCCTGGTGCTGAGCGCGGCGGGAGCGGCACCCGCTTCTTCACCGCAAGCGGCGGCGAAAGAGCCCTACCGGATCGTCGCCTTCGGCGATTCGTTAACCGTCGGCTATGAGCCCGGCAAGGGAGAGAAGGACGTTCCTTACGGTTTTGTGGACCGCCTGCAGGAGCAGGGGCTGCTTCACGGCCGGACGGAAACGCTGAACGTGGGGATTGCCGGGCTGAAGAGCCAAGGGCTCCAAAACTTTGTGGAAGCCGTCGCAGCCGGACAGCCGATCGGTGCCGAGGCGATTCAGCCGAACCTGCCGGATCCCCGGACCGCCCAGATCGGCGCAGCGGCTCCACAGACCCAAGCGGCCGTGAAGGCCGCGGACGCCATTACGATCACGATCGGCGGCAACGACATGTCCCAGCTGCTTGAGACCGGGAGCCAAATGACGGACCAGCAGCTGTCCGACCGCGTACAGGAGCTGTTCAAGCTGTACTCGGACAGCATGAAGGTCGTTCTGGACGACCTGCACGGCTTGAATCCGGACGCGCTGATCGTGGTCGCCGACCAGTACCAGCCGATGCCGGAAATCGCCGACAAGGCGCTGTATCCGAAGCTGGGGCAGGCAGCCCAGGCTTTTACGGACGTCATTGACAAGATGGCGGCCTCCTATCAGTCGCAGGGCGTCAATGTCAAAGTGGCCCATGTGGCCAAGGAGTTCGTCGGCGGCGAGGGCACGATGACGCATATCATCGCGGATCGGGACATCCATCCGAACCAGATGGGGTATGAGGCGATGGCCAAAGTTTTCTCCGAAGTGATCTGGGGCGGCTACACCAAGCTGGTTGTTCACGAGGCGGGCGCACCGATGGGCATCATCGTCGGCGGCAAGGAGCTGAACACGCCATACAAGCCGGTCATCAAGAACGGCGCGAATTTCGTGGCCATCCAGGACATCGTGAACGCGGTCGGCGCCACCTCCAAGTGGGACGGCAAGACGTCCAGCGCGACCATCAGTTACGCAGGCAACACGGTCGTCATCACCATCGGAGCCAGCACCGTGAAGGTGAACGGCCAACCGGTCACCGTCGGCGCACCGGCGTTCCTGAACAAGGTCGGCAAGGAATCGAAGACGTACGTACCGCTGGCAGCGCTGGCGCAAGGCCTCGGCTTCGACGTCCAGTACGTGGCGAAGCTGAGAACGGCATTTATCAATCCATAATAAGCACGAGAAGGGCTTCCCCGGTGATGGGGGAGCCCTTGTTTATTGCGCTTCGAGGCTTAGCCTCTGGTTGTGTCGCTCCGAAGTCTTCTTGTAGGCCCGCTGCGCGTTCGGCTCATGCTTCCGACCGCTGTTGCTCGCGAATTTCCGGGAATGGACGATGAGGAAGAAATTCGCTCACAAAGGCGGCCGCTGCCGCTTCTCCAGCATGAATCCGGCCGCTCCGCTGAAATCGGGGAAGTGGAGGTAGCTATGCCTGCTGCGCTAAGGCACCTAATTATGGCAGGGAGAGCATCACTTCGAAGCTGTGAAGGCCGGCGCTCCGGCGCTCGGACCTCTGGTGGGATTTCTCCGACGCCCACATCTCTGATCCATGCCATCGCTCCGAAGCCATCCTGTAAGCCCGCTGCGCGTCCGGCTCATGCTTCCGGCCGCTGCCGCTTCTCCAGCATGAATCCGGCCAGCTCCGCTGGAATCGGGGAAGTGGAGGTAGCTATGCCTGCTGCGCTAAGGGAGAGCATCGGCTTCGAAGCCTATGAGGGCGAGCCGACTGGAGCCCAACTCCCCTGATTAATGCCTTTTGTAGCCCCGCCCGAAACGCTGCTCCTGCTGCCGTAAACCGGCAGGCAGGTGCCCCTACACATCAGCTAACACATCTGCTGCCACTCCGTATTCTCAAAACCCGCTTCTACTTTTCTCCATTCGAACGCACGCGGAAACTGCCCGTACTCTTTACGCTGCACCTACCCGATTCACCGGCCAACCAGCTTCTGGCCCACGCCCATGCAACGGATACCCCAATTGGCCGGACAGCCGGGCAACGCCGGCCGAGTCTGCTGCGAACGGCGGGGACTCCAGCAGGCCTCCCTTACCCGATCACCAGCACGATCTTGCCCTGGCCGTGCCCGCTGGCCAGCTCGTGGTGCGCCGCGGCGGCCTCTTCCAGCGGGAAGGTTCTGCGGACGTGGACCTTCAGCTTGCCCGCGGCGCAGAGCTCCGCCAGCTCGGCCAGCCGCGCGGCCGAGCGCTGGCTGCGGATCATGCGGACGCCGAGCTCCGCTGCAAGCTCGCCGTCCACGATCGTGCCGATGCGCTCCCTGTCCGGGACGAGGTCCACGGACACGCGGAGCGCATCCCTCCCGGCAGCGTCGAGGGCCGCATCGACGCCGCCGGGAGCCAAGGCACGCACCCGATCGCCAAGGCCGGGGCCGTAGGCGACGGGGATGGCCCCCAGTGTGCGCAGGTAGTCGTGGTTCCGCTCGCTGGCGGTACCGATAACCGTGGCGCCCAAGGCGCGGGCAAGCTGGACGGCCATGGTGCCGACCCCGCCGGCGGCGCCATGGATCAGGACGGTATCGCCCTCCCCGACGCGAAGCTCCTGCAGGGCGGTGTGGGCGGTTTGCCCCGAAGCTGCGAGCGCCCCAGCTTCTGTCCAAGGGATGCCCGGCGGCTTACGTACGATTTGGCTGGCGGGAACGACGACGTATTCGGCGTAGCTGGCCAGCAGAGCCCAGCCGATTACGTCATCGCCAGCCGCGAAGTCCGTTACGTGGTCTCCAGCCTGCTCGATCGTTCCGGCGAAGTCATTGCCGAGAATTTGCGGAAACCGGATGCTTAGACCAGTCGGGACCCATCCCCTTTCCCGGACGGCCAGGTCGAACGGTTGAACGCCGGCCGCTTTTACGCGAACCCTGACTTCATCAGGGCCGGGTAAGGGGAGCGGCACATCCGCCGTATGCAGTACGTCCGGCGGACCGAACGCGCGGATCACCGCCGCTTTCATTGTCTGTTGTTCTGTCATGCTATCGATCATCCTTTCGGTCATTGAATATAGTAATATCCAGAGCTTTGATTTCATGCCTCCTGCGGTGAGTTTGAGCAGCCTCTCTCGCCTTCGGCCTGTATTTATTCTATAATCGATCATAAATAATAAAAAATATATATAATGCTATTTATTAATAACCTTTGGTATATAAGGAGGGATTTCGATGGAACTGCTGCAGCTTCAATATTTTCGCAAAGTTGCCGAACTTGAGCACATGACCCGGGCGGCGGAAGAGCTGCGCATTGCCCAGCCTGCCCTCAGTAAGACGATTTCACGGCTGGAAGAGGACCTGGGCGTGCCGCTGTTTGACCGGAAGGGGCGGCAGATCCAGCTGAACGCCTTCGGCCGGGCATATTTGCGCAGGGTGGAGACCGCGCTGAACGCCCTGGAAGACGGAAAAAGGGAACTCGAAGATCTGGCGGGAGCGGAGAAGGGCAGGGTGAATCTGGCGACGACCACGCATAAATGCTTCTCCGACCGGATCGGAGATTTTCTGGGGATGCATCCGGGAATCCGGCTGCAAATTTCCCAGGCGGGAGAGCAGGAGAAGCGGGATAAGCTGTTAAGCGGGGAGCTGGACCTGTGCATCACGTTCCCACCGATCGAGCAGCCGGGCATCGAGGGAATTTCCTTTTTGACGGAAGAAATTTTGCTGGCGGTACCTTCGTCACATCGGTTTGCGGGCCGCAGCAGCATCCGGTTAAGCGAGGCGGCGGGGGAGGCTTTTATTTGCATCCAGAGCAGCAATCCATTTCGGAAAATGACGGATCAGTTTTGCAGGCAGGCCGGGTTTGAGCCGGATATTGTGTGCGAGGTGGATGAGCATTCGGCCGTTGGCCATTTTATCCGGGCGGGAGTAGGCATCGCCTTTATCCCTGAAACGCTGGTAGACCGGATCGGATTTTCGTTTCATGTGCTGCGGATCGAGGAACCGGTCTGCCGGCGCACTTACCAAATCGCATGGCAAAAGGAGCGCTATTTATCCCAAGCTGCGCGCGAATTTCGGGACTTCCTGGTCCAGAGCTTTTAAAGCGTGCCGCTTCGTTATTACCAATCAAAAAAACCGCCCAAGGAACGGTTTCTACCGTATCACCTTGGACGGATATTCTCCTATGGGCTAACCGGAGGGTTCCGGGCAGCCCATTTTTATTGCGATTTTATCTCCGGTCAAAATAGTTGATCCCCATAGCCTCCCGCACTTCGCCCATCGTTTGGCGCGCGGTCTCGCGGGCTTTGGTGGTACCTGCCATCAGGATGTCGTCGATGTCACCGGGACGCTGTTCATACCGGGCGCGGCGTTCGCGGATCGGCTGGAGCACCTCTTCGATCGCACCGGTGATTTTAGCTTTGCAGGCGGCACAGCCGAGCGTGCCCCGGGTGCACATGTCATGAATATTGCCGCTGTCCTCGGGGCGAAAAATCCGGTGATACCCGTAAATCGTGCAGACCTCCGGATGGCCGGGATCGGTTTTGTGCACGCGCGCCGGATCGGTTGGGGCCTTGCGAATCCGGCTGCGGACCTCATCCGTGGTGGAATCGAGGGAGATGGCGTTGCCGAGGCTTTTGCTCATTTTACTCGATCCGTCGAGCCCATCCAGCCGCTCACCCACGATAATTTGCGGTTCCACCAGGACGGGGGCGTACAGCTCGTTAAAGCGCCGGACGATTTTGCGCGTCTGCTCGATATGGGGGATCTGGTCATCGCCGGCGGGAACCAGGGTGGCTTTGCAGAAGGTGATGTCCGCCGCCTGGCTGACCGGGTAGCCGAGGAAACCGTAATACAGATCCTCGTATCCGCGCTCGGCCGCTTCGCTCTTGATCGTCGGGTTGTGGCGCAGCGAGCTGACTGACACGAACATCGAATAAAACACCGTCAGCTCGGCAATCTCGGGGATCATCGACTGCACGAACAACGTCGCCTGGTCGGGATCAATGCCTACCGACAAATAGTCCAGCGCCACCTGCCGCACGCTTCCGGCCAGCATTTCCGGCGTATGAAAATGGGTGGTCAGCGCCTGCACATCCGCCAGCATGATATAGGTTTCGTACTGCTGTTGAAGCTGCACCCGGTTCTTCAGGCTGCCGACGTAATGGCCGAGATGCAGCTTGCCAGTCGTCCGGTCTCCGGTAAGGACAATGTCCTTGGGTTGTGAGTTTGTTGAAATTGTCATGGTTATTCCTCCTGAATTGAAATTGTTTTGTATACGGAACTTCATTTGCGATCATGTCTAGTAGCCCGGTCTTCCCGGGACGCCACCACCAGCCGTCATCCATGGCCATCACCTCCTTCAATCATGCAGTTTTGCTTAAGTTGATCGGGCAGAAGGACCGGCGATAGACGCCGATACCACGCTCGGGATTGGGTCTTAAGCTCATGCCTTCCTTAGGTCAAGCTCAAGACAAGTCTCCAGTCCCCATGCGCATTTCAACGCCAAAAAAGCCCCGCCCTTGGGATCTCCATGCTGAAAAATTTCCAGACGGAGATCTATCCAAGGACGGGGCTCTAACCCGCGGTGCCACCTTGATTGGCCGCCATCCTCTAGGGATGCAGCCCTGCTCAACAGGTACGGATTTCGGCGCTAAACGAAAAAAAATTGCGTATGCCTTCCTCGATACCCTGCCCCGGTTAACGGTGGGGACCTGTCGCCCATCCTACTGTCCGCTTCTTTGGGGAAGCGTTCCTGTTCAGACGGGGCACTCCGAAGCCCACTTCCGCGCGCGCCGCCACCGGCTTGCACCACCCGCCGGTTCTCTGTGAGGCCGCAATTCGCGCGTACTCTTCTTCATCATCGTGAAAATGGATTTGCACTATTGTAGCTCATTTTTTCGAGGAAGGAAAGAGGGCATCTGCCGTTATTTCGCTCCCATTCCGTTGCTATCCCATTGCAATCCCGGTGCTATTTCGGTCACGACTCCGTTGCTAACCTTTTGCTATTCCGCCGCTATTACGTTGTCATCCCGTTGCTATTTCACCGCCGCGGCCGCCAATAACACTTCCATAAAATTTTACTGGCAAGCCGTCGAAAATAAATTACACTAGGACTAATCGCCCATGGGCCTGTCTACTGGGGCATATCTTACAATCGCGAATGATTGTCGTAGAAACGCACATACTTCCCCATTTTTATTGTTGGTATATTGAAGGAAAGCCGGAGGTGTTATGACTGATGAAGCGGGGGATCCGCAATCCGCTGGCGAGAATGAACGTCAGGCAGCAGATGATCCTGCTGTTTCTGGTTCTCGTCATTCCCGTGTTTATTCTGAACGGGTACGGCAACAACAGGGCGGGCCAGATTTTAAAACGCCATGTAACCAATGCTTATATAGAGCTGAACAAGCAAAATTTCAAACTGATCAGCCGCGATATTGAAACCGTTAACAAGGTGACGGCGACGGTGTTTCAGAATTCGGTGGTCCAGCAGCTGGATACGACGGGGAAAGACACGGTGCTGCAGCGGGTGAAAACCTACGAGAAGCTGGAGCGCATGCTGAGCTCGTACTCGCAGGAGAGCGATGAGCGCGAGCCGCTGTACTATTCGCTGTACGTGTACGATCCCGGCAACCATTACTTTTTTGCCCCTTATTATCCGGAGTCCAAAAAGTCCGGGGTTTATTTCTTTTCGAACGAGGCCGAGAAGCCGGAATGGTTTGATGAGGCGGTAGCCCGTAAAGGGAACGGCTATTTGCGGCTCACCGATCATTTATCCCCGCCAGCGAAGGGGCAGTATGACCAGAAGACGCTCGGCTATGTCCGCGCGATCAACAACATTGATCAGGGCGGTACGATCGGCGTGCTGATGGTAACGAACGTCGACGCGCGGATCGGCGAATCGCTGAAGACCGTGTCGCTGCCGGAAGGCGAGTTGTATTTTACCGATTGGAACAATCACATTCTGACCTCTACCCAGCCGGATGCCGAGGGCGTGCTCAGCCTTCCTCCCGAAGTAGAGCCGGGGAATTCGCCCATGGGCGTTAAGGACGTCATTACAAAGGATTTTATCTATGTTGTGGATTATAACTATGTGCTCCAGCAGAAGCTGGTGTACAAAGTGCCGGTCAAAGCGCTCCTGCAGCAGCAGGACGAAATGAAGCATGTCATCCAGATCATCTCGGTCGCGTATTTCGCCGCCGGTTTGATCATCATTTTATATTTCTGGCGGTCCTTGATGACCCCGCTGCAGAAGCTGGTCACCTTCGTCCGGCGTTATGAGCCGGGGAATGCCGTGCCCGAAACGCCGCACCGGAAGCGCAACGACGAGGTCAGCGTGCTGATCTCCACCATTTACGAAATGGCCCGGCGCCTGAACGATCTGATTCATTACAAATACGACATGGACTTAAAGCAAAAGGAAGCGCAGCTGTCGCTGTTGTACCAGCAGATCAACCCGCATTTGCTGTACAACACGCTGGAGAGCATCTACTGGAAAAGCAAGATGGAAGGCAACCACGTGTCGGCCGAGATGATCAAGGACCTGTCTAAGCTAATGAAAATCAGCCTGAGCCGCGGGAGGGAGCTGATTACGCTCGGGGAGGAGCTGGAGCATGCGACCGCCTATATCAAGCTGCAGCAGAACCGATACGATTATGTGTTCCAGGTGGACATCAACGTCGCGGAATCGCTGCACCCGTTCAGCATTCCGAAAATTACGCTGCAGCCTTTGATCGAAAACGGAATCATTCATGGCATTAAAAATATGGGCGAGGACGGCGAAATCCGCATCGAAGCGGAGGCGTCCGGGGGCATCCTGCGCATTCGCATCTCCGATAACGGCTACAAACCGGTGGACATCGAAGCCATCAACCGGAACTTAAACAGTGAAACAGATGATCCTGCGGCCGGTTACGGGGTCCGGAACATCCATCAGCGGATACAGCTTCACTATGGCAAGGAGTACGGCCTTGTCTACAGCGTTCGCCCGGGCGGGGGGACGCTGGTCACGATCACGCTTCCCGCCGAAACGGCAGGCGGTTCATGACAAACAAGGGATAAACAAGCTACATACAAGGGGGAGCATCCATGTTCAATATTTTGGTCGTCGACGACGAGCCGCTCATATGCAAGGGATTAGCCGGGCTGCTGAGCGCATCGGGCCTCGACATCGGTCAAGTCTACACGGCGGGCAGCGGCCATGAGGCGCTCGATATCGTCCGGATGGAGGAGGTCGACCTGCTCGTCACGGACATTCAGATGGGCGAGATGAACGGAATCGAGCTGATGCACCAGGCGAAAATCATCAAGCCGTGGGTTCAGACGATTATTATTTCAGCGCATGAAACGTTCCAGTACGCGCAAAGCGCGATCCGGCTCGGAGCCAAGGACTATTTGCTGAAGCCGCTGAACAGCGAGCAGTTTCTGGACTCCGTCGGGAGCGTGCTGCTCAAGATGGATAAACGGATACCGCAGGTGAATGAGCTTTTGACAGCCACGCAAGAAGATTTTCGCATGGAGGAGCCCGAGCCCCGCAAGAACGAGCTTCTGAACCGGCTGCTGTCCGAAGAAGCGGGCCATGAATCCAGGGATCTTGAGACGGGCGGTGAATATGGCGAGCTTGGGCTGAAGGGTCCGTATTTTGCCGTCATGAAAATGAGGCTGGACCTTTCCCCCGGCAGTGCGCCCTATACCGACAGGGATCGGCGGCTTCTCCGGTATGCCTCGCTCAATATTGTGAAGGAGCTGCTCGATCAGGAATGGGATGCGCTTCTGTTTTACTCGCCGGATGACGACATCCATGCGATTATCCAGTGGAGCGAGGCGGCGAATGTCGAAACCGGCGAGAACAAGCTCAGCCAGCTCGAAATGGCCGGCCGCAGCGTGTACCATCATATCCGCAAATATTTGAAGCTGGAATGTACAGTCGCCATCAGCCAGATCCTGAAGGGCATTCCTTTTCTTTCCGTACTCGGCCGCCAGGCCGATAAAGCGATGCTGTGGAGCCGGCACTACCCGGACTACCACGTTTTTTATTACGGGGACTTCAATTGGCATAACTACGCTGAAGATCCGTCTGCAGAAGAGCTGTCGACGCAGAGCAACCGGATTGTGGAGAGCACGAGGCGCTATATCGAAGAGAACTACAGCCAGAAGGGGCTGACCATTCATGAGGTGGCGAAGAAGAATCATGTCAGTCCGAACTATTTGAGCTACCTGTTTAAGAAAATTACCGGGCATAACCTGTGGGAGTACGTCATCAAGCTGCGGATGGAGGAGAGTCGCCACCTGCTTCAGAACACGGACCTGCGCCGCTATGAAATCGCCGAGCGGGTGGGATACGAGTCGCCGGAGCATTTCAGCAAAATATTCAAAAAGTATTTCGGCGTGAGCCCGAGCGAGATGAAGAAGTAAGAACAGCTATCATTTCCATAGAACTAGACATGTGCGCGGGCAGCCTGATTTTCTACAATGATCCTTAAGAAACATTAGAGGAAAGAGGGAGACAGATGGGGGAACCCGCTACAGCTATGTTAAAGCCGGAAGCGAAGAGCGAGCCGGCGGGCAGACGAACGAGCAGGTGGAAAAAGCATCTTTGGGGATACCTGTTCATCCTGCCGGCCATTGTCATTTTCATTTTGTTTTTGTGGGTGCCGATTATCAAAGGAGCGGTGTACAGCTTCTTTACGATTGATTTCGTTAAAGGCAACACCTTTGTCGGTTTCGATAATTACGCCAGGGTGCTGCACGACCCCGATGTGTGGACAGCCGTTAAAAATACGCTGTATTACATGTTTTTAACGGTCATCATCGGCTTCTGGGTGCCGATCGTGGCATCGATCGCGATTTCGGAACTGCGGTTTTTTCAGGGCTTTGCCCGGATTGCCGCTTACCTGCCATTTGTCGTACCGGGTGTGGTGTTGTACGGCATGTGGCGGTGGATGTATGACCCGGTCGGTCCGATCAATGGGCTGCTCAGCAGCTTCGGTGTGGAACCGGTGTCCTTTATCTCCGACGGGCGCTGGTCCATGATCTCGATCGTGTTCATGGAGACGTGGCAGCAGTTCGGATCGGCGATGCTGATCTATTTGGCCGGCGTGCTCAGCATTCCGAGAGACTGGTATGAAGCCGCCGAGATCGATGGGGCCGGCGTGTGGAACCGGATCCGCTACATTACGATCCCTTCCATACGGAATCTGATCGTGCTGATGTTTATCCTGCAAATCATCGGGACGTCCCAAGCCTACCAATCCCAGCTCGCCCTGCTGGACGGGGGACCGAACAACACGACGCTGACTTATGCGCTGCTTATCGTGAAGTACGCGTTTAACCAGCTGGATTACGGCTCGGCGACGGCGCTGGGCATGCTGATGTTTATCGTACTCAGCCTGCTCGGACTGCTTCAATTCAAGATGAACAAGGAGGATTACTAGATGAGCCAGCATGACAGAGGAATCCTTTCTTCTTCCGATTTGAGGAAGCCGCTGAACAAAGTGGTGTACGGCATCATGGTGCTTGGCATCACGGTGATGATCGTCACGATGCTGTACCCGATTCTGATGACGATGTTTAACGGTCTGAAGACGAACCAGGAAGTGAACTCGTTCCCGCCGCATTTCTTTCCGCAAACGTGGAATTGGGGCAATTTCTCGGAAGGCTGGGACTACATCAACCTGCCGATGTTTTTGAAGAATACGATCTTGATCTTCGTCGGCAATCTGCTGATGACCGTGCTGGTGCTGGGCTTGGCCTCGTTCAGCATCTCGAAGCTGAATGTGCCGTTCCGCAGGGGAATCTACTTTTTCATCCTGATGACCTTGTTTATCCCGGCTTCGAGCTATATCATTCCGAACTTCGTGAATTTGAAGGAGCTGGGCCTGCTCAACACGTACTGGGCGTTCTGGCTGCCGGCCGGAGCGAGCGCCTACTATTTTCTGCTGATGAAAAATTTCTTCGACGGCATTCATCCGGAGATCTTCGAAGCGGCCCGCATCGATGGAGCGTCCGAGCTCACAAGCTACGTCCGGATTGCCGTTCCTTTGTCCGTGCCGATCTTCGCCACACTGGCTATTTTTATCTTTTCCACGGCATGGAACGACTGGTTCTGGCCGTCGCTCGTGATGCACAGCGAGGAGAAGTATACGCTGGCCACGGCGATCTACAAATACGTCATCAACGCACGGAGCATGGACAACAACATCAAATTCACGATTTTGTTCATGGTCATGATCCCGCCGATCTTCGTGTTCCTTGTGTTCCAGAGGTTCATTATGCGGAGCGTCAGTTTGTCGGCGGTCAAAGGCTGACCGGCCAACATCGTAGGCATGCACATGAAGGGCATACGATTACACATCGATTGATGAACCATCCTCTCTTATGATGAGAGGGTAAACCATACCATTTGACGAAAAGGGGAGTTTCAATGCGTAAGTTTTCCATGGTGCTGATGTGCCTCCTGCTGTCGGCCTCGGTGCTTGCGGCTTGCAGCGGCGGCAGCAAAACGGCCGGTGGCGACAATCAGGGCGGCGGGTCCGATGGATCCGGATCCGGGGGAACGACGGCGACGACGGATGCGGGGAAATCGGAGGACGATATTACCCAGAAGAAAATCACGATCAAGATCCACTACCCGCTCCCGGACCAAAAAGATCTGCGGGCGCAGGAAGACGACAAGATCAAACGGTTCACCGAGAAGTACCCGAACGTGACGATCGTGAAGGATGACTGGCAGTACAGCGTCAACGAAATCGGCATCAAAATGGCTTCGAACGAAGCCCCGACGTTCTACAACACGTTTGCGACCGAAGCGCAGATGCTGGTGGAACGCGGCTGGGTCGCGGACATTTCGGACCTGTACAACAAGTGGGAATACAAGGACGAAATGAATCCGCTGCTGCAAAACCAGTTCATGGTGGACGGCAAGGTCTACGGCGTTACCCAGAACGGGTATATCACGTCGACCATGATCAACAAAGCACTGCTTGACGCCAAGCAGGTTCCGGTGCCGCCCTTGGACTGGACGTGGGACGATATGTACAACACGGCCAAAGGCGCGGCTGATGTGAAGAAGGGAATCTCCGGCATTGCCCCGATGGGGAAAGGCAATGAAGCCGGATGGAACTGGACGAACTTCCTGTTCGAAGCGGGCGGGGAAATTCAGAAGGTGGAGAACGGGAAATATACGGCGGTGTTCAATTCGGATGCCGGCGTGAAGGCGCTCGATTTCTATAAAAAGCTGAGATGGGAAGCCAACGCCATTCCGAAGGATTGGGCTCTCGGCTGGAGCGATGCCCTGAACGCGTTCCAGCAGGGACGGACGGCGATGGTCATCGCAGGCGCGTATGACGTCATTGACGCAGCGCTCAACCAGGGCGGGCTGAAGCCGGAGAACGTGCTGGCTTATCCGATGCCGGCGGCCGAGAAAGGCGGCAAGCATTACGGTATTCTCGGCGGCAACTATCTCGTCATTAATCCGAACGCCACCAAGGATGAGCAGGAAATGGCGTTCCGTTACATCACGTTCGACTATTTTACGGATAAAGGGCTGGAAGCGCTCGAAGGTAACATCCAGGAGCGTAAGGCCAACAATAAATATTTCGTGCCGGCACCACTGAACTACTTCAAGGACGATTCGGAGTACGGCAAAAAGGTGGCCGCGATTTACGACAAGTACGACAACGTGTACAAGTACGATCCAAACCTGTTCGGACTGTTGGACGGCAAGCCTGAAGCCCAGTACGGCACCCAGGATTACTATGGCGCGATGTCCAACGTCGTACAGGAGCTGTTCTCGAAGAAAGACACGGATTCCAAGAAGCAGCTGGACGACGCGGCCAAACTGGTACAAACCAAATTTTTCGATGAGATCAAGCCTCAGCAGTAAGGAAGCGGACGGCCAGAATGGTGGCCAGATGTTAGCTTAGAGGTACTTATCATAAATACAAAAAAAGACCCTGTCCACGGCATAACAGCCGCAGGCAGGGTCTTCCGTTATAATCGGGGTGGATTCCAATAATCCCCGGATCCTCTTTTACTTGCTGATCTCCTTGAAGGAGGCTTCTGCTGCTTCCAGCGTCGCGTCGATATCCGCTTCGGTATGGGCCGTGGTCAGGAACCAGGCCTCGTATTTGGACGGCGCGAGATTGATATTACGGTTTAGCATGGCGCGGAAGAAGGCGGCGAAGGCTTCGCCGTCCGTATCCTGCGCTTCGTCGTAGTTGGTCACCGGATGGTCGCAGAAATGCGTGGACAGCGACCCGCGGATGCGGTTGATCTTCAGCGGCACGCCGTAGCGGCCGGCCGATGCCTGAAGTCCGTCCGCGAGCTTCGCAGCGAGCCGGTCCATCTCTTCATAGACGCCCTCGCCTTGAAGCACTTCAAGGCAGGCGATGCCCGCCGAGATGGAGGCCGGGTTGCCCGCCATCGTGCCGGCCTGGTAGGCCGGGCCGAGCGGCGCGACCTGCTCCATCACTTCCTTGGACCCGCCGTAGGCTCCGATCGGCAGCCCGCCGCCGATGATTTTGCCGAGGGCGGTCAGATCCGGCCGGATCGCGTCATGGTTCTGCAGGCCCGCAAAGGTCTGCGTGCTGCCGTAGTGGAAGCGGAAGGCGGTGATCACCTCGTCATAGATGACGAGGGAGCCGTTGTCACGAGCCATGCGGCAGAGGCCCTCGAGGAAGCCCTCCTTCGGCATAACCATGCCGAAGTTGCCGACGATCGGCTCGACCATGACGGCCGCCACGTCGTCACCCCATTTGGCCAGCGCCGCCTGAAGGGCGTCGAGGTCATTATAAGGCACGGTAATGACCTCGTGCGCAATGCTCGTCGGGATGCCGGCGCTGTCCGGAATGCCGAGCGTGGAAGGGCCCGAGCCGGCAGCCACGAGCACGAGATCCGAATGGCCGTGATAGCATCCGGCGAACTTGATGATCTTGTTGCGCTTCGTGTAGGCACGCGCGACGCGGATCGTCGTCATGACGGCCTCGGTGCCTGAGTTGACGAAGCGGACCTTGTCCATCGACGGGATCGCTTCCTTCAGCATCCGGGCGAGCTGGATTTCAAGCTGCGTCGGCGTTCCGTACAAGGTGCCGTTCTGAGCGGCACGCGTAATGGCTTCCGTGATATGCGGGTGGGCGTGCCCGGTAATGATCGGGCCGTAAGCGGCGAGGTAGTCGATATAACGGTTGTCGTCCTCATCCCAGAAGTAGGCTCCGTTCGCCCGCTTCATAAAGACGGGCGCCCCGCCGCCAACCGCCTTAAACGAGCGGGAGGGGCTGTTGACGCCGCCGACGATGTGCTGCAGTGCTTCCTGATACAATTGTTCGGAACGTGTTCGATTCATGACGGATAACTTCCTTTCTCAAATAAAAAGCAGGCGGGCAGCCTAGTTGCTGCTGCCCGTACTGCTGTTCTCCCCGGTCTCCCCGGAGGTTGTTGAATTGGTATTGGTTGGGGTGCCTGTTTTGCCTTCGCTGGATACCGGCACCGTCTCCGGCTTGTTCATAATATCCTGGATATACTGCTTCAGCTTGCTTTCGCTGGAAACGGTCAGGACGGAAGCACTGCCGATCTTTTCCTCTTTCAGCAGCTTCATCGGCGGAATTTGCTCGCTGCCGGCCATTTGACTCTGGTAACCGACTGTCGCCAGTTTCCACATGTCATTGACGGACAGGTTCGTATCTATATATGGGCTGACCTGCTCCAAAATGTTCGGCAGCTTCATGATGGACGTCGTGGACTGCATTTTCTGGGCGACCGCCTTCAGGAAGGCCCGCTGCCGCTCCGTCCGCGTAAAGTCCGATGTTGCGTCGTGACGGAAACGGACGTACTGCAGAGCCGTTGTGCCGTCGAGATGCTGCTGGCCCTTTTTCAGGTCGATATCGTATTCATGGTTGTCTGCGTTGCTCGGATAATACATATCCTTCTCCACGTAAAAATCTACGCCGCCGACGGCGTCCACCAGCTTGATGAATCCTTGAAAGTCCGTATAGACATAATACTGGATAGGAATGCCAAGCAGATCGCCGACCGCCTTCATTGCCGTATTCGGTCCATGGGTAATCGCTGTATTGATGCGGTCTTGGCCGTGTTCGGGAATGTCGGTGTACGTGTCGCGGAGGATCGAAAAGACATTGATGCGCTTCTTGACGGGATCCAGGGAGGCGACCATCATGCTGTCAGACCTGGGAACTTCACCTTCCTTGATGCCGCGGGCGTCCACGCCCATCAGCAGGATGTTGACCGGTTCGGTGCCTTCCCATTTGGGAGGATCGGGAACTTTGACTTCGACGGGGGTAACCGATTTAAAAGGAGAGTTTTCAGCGGACTTCTGCAATCCCTGCAGGCCATTATAAATCGATGCGAAATAATAGACCGCATAACCGATGATGGCTAATACGATAATGGCTACAATCCATAATATTGTTTTTTTCCTTGGAGTCATTCCTTTTCTTCCTTTCGCTATCCTGTTGAAGGAGAGTGCTTGTCTTCGACATGTTCAGACATTTGTAGAGTAAGGATTCATTTATTATAATTTTTTTTGACAATACAATCAATTTTACATTCTGGAAAGCATTTCACCAAGATAAAATGAACGAAAGTGTTCAATTTATATAGATGTAGTGCTTGGCCTCTGAAAGGAGAAAGTGATACATATGACACAATTTGCAGTTGGAGACATGGTTCCCGATTTTACCCTTCCGGCCTCGACAGGGGAGGAGATCACCCTCAGCAGCTTTAGGGGACGCAAGGTGGTGCTGTATTTTTACCCGAAGGACAATACGCCCGCGTGCACGCAGGAAGCCTGCGATTTCCGCGACGCACTTCCTCAGATTGAAGCGAAAGGCGCGGTCGTGCTTGGGATCAGCCCGGACGAGCTTAAATCCCATGGCAAATTTGCCGAGAAATACAGCCTGCCGTTTCCTTTGCTGTCCGACAAGGACCATCATGTGAGCGAATTGTACGGCGTATGGCAGCTGAAGAAAATGTACGGTCGCGAGTTCTGGGGCGTCGTCCGTTCGACGTTCCTGATCGATGAAGAGGGAAGGCTCATCAAGGAATGGCGGAAGCTCCGGGTGGCGGGCCATGCCGGCGACGTCGTTTCAGTCCTTTAATTTTATGTAACTGGCCGTACAAATATTAAAAGTGAAACGCATGATCATAACTATAAGAAGTAAAGCATTGAAAAGGAGCTGGGCTGCCCGGAATGGTTCGGGGGCCCAGTTTTGGTCTGCAGCCGCTCCGGGTACCGCTCTTCTAATGAAAGCGATTCCGGTAAATTTCATGGATATTTTTGAAAATGAAATGCAAAAATATATGTAAATTTATTCTTATGTTTTTATTGACACGTAAACATGTTGGTTTTAAAATAATTCGTATGCGAAATATTAAGAGATGGAAATAGAAACAGGGTGAAGAATGATTTTGGGTCCTCAAGAAGAAATTCTCGAACTGTTGTACTCTTTTCGCCAGGTCAATCTCACGTTTTACCAAATCTTCTGGAAGCATGCCGATGCTCTTGAGACCACCTGGATTCAATATCTTGTCCTGCACACGCTCCGCGAGCATCCGGACATCGGACTCTCCGAGCTGGCAGATTTAATTCTTATGGGGAACAGCGCCACAAGCGGGGTTGTCCATCGGCTCGTCAAGGCCGGGCTCGTTGAACGCAGACGGCTCCAGACGGACCGGCGGTCGATCGCGCTGCGGATAACCGAGAAGGGAGATGAACTTAGACAGCAGACCGAGCAAGTCAGCATGGGCTGCCTGCTGCCTCTTTTACAGATCAAACAGGAGGACAGAAGCCATTTACTAGCGACACACCAGCAAATTATTCAGATTTTCAGCCAAAAGGGAGAGAGAGAAAGAAATTATGAATAGCAGTCAAGCTCAATCAATGGAGCATATCCGGAAAGGGCCGATCATTGCCGCACTGCTCCTCGGCGCATTCGTGGCATTTTTGAATCAGACCTTGATGAATATTGCCCTGCCCAAAATTATGGATGATTTGGGCATTCAGCCGACGACAGGCCAATGGCTTACGACCGGCTTCATGCTGGTTAACGGCGTATTGATTCCAGTATCGGCATTTTTGATCGCACGGTTTACAACCCGCCAGCTGTTTATTTCGGCGATGACGATGTTTTCGCTGGGAACGCTGATATGCGCGATATCACCCAATTTTGGGATACTTATGGCCGGCCGCGTCATTCAGGCGGCTGGCGCAGGCATTTTGATGCCGCTGATGACCGTCGTGTTCCTGAACATTTTCCCGATCGAAAAACGGGGCTCTGCGATGGGCATGATGGGGATCGCCATGATCCTGGCTCCGGCTATCGGACCGACGTTGTCGGGGTACATCGTTGAACATCACTCCTGGCGGGTTCTGTTCTACATCATTCTGCCGGTAGCGATCATCGCCACGTTAATCGGCGTATTTTTCTTGAAGAACGTAACGAGCGTGACCAAACCGAAATTCGACTTCCTGTCGGTGGTTCTGTCGACCATCGGCTTCGGCGGCCTGCTCTATGGCTTCAGTGACGCGGGTACCGACGGATGGGGAAGTGCGACCGTTATTTCCACGCTCATTGTCGGTGCGGTAGGTCTGATCCTCTTTGTATGGCGCCAGCTCGTATCCAAGATTCCGATGCTCGAGTTCCGGATTTTTAAATACAACATGTTTACGCTGACGACGATCATTAACGTCATTATCACGATGGCGATGTACGCGGGCATGATCCTGATGCCGATCT
The DNA here is from genome assembly GCF_002224835.1 of Paenibacillus sp. SSG-1. Classification (NCBI taxonomy): domain Bacteria; kingdom Bacillati; phylum Bacillota; class Bacilli; order Caryophanales; family Paenibacillaceae; genus Paenibacillus; species Paenibacillus sp. SSG-1. The sequence continues at coordinate 5,470,894 of NZ_MBRK01000001.1, read as the reverse complement.
TCCTGCAGAACATCCGCGGCTTCACGCCGCTCGAATCGGGCCTCATGATGCTGCCCGGCGCGATTCTGATGGGGATCATGTCGCCGATTACCGGCGCGGTCTTTGATAAAATCGGCGCAAGATGGCTGGCCGTCGTCGGCTTGATCATCACGGTGATCATGACTTATGAATTCAGCCGTTTGACGGTTGAAACATCGTACACCCACCTGATCGTCATTTACACGATTCGGATGTTCGGTATGTCGATGCTGATGATGCCGATTCAGACCGCCGGTCTCAACCAGCTGCCGCGGAACATGAACGCCCACGGTACGGCGATGTCCAACACGCTGCGTACGATTTCGGGCTCGATCGGTACGGCGATCCTGGTGACGGTCATGACCAATGAAACGAAGAGTCATGTCAAGGACGTTCTTGCCGGGGGGACAGTCAATCCGGCCGACAAAGCCGCTATGGCGAAGCTGACCGCCGATTCGATGGTTCACGGCATTAACTATGCGTTCATTGTTGCAACTTGGCTGAGTGTCGCCGCGCTGGCTCTCGCTTTCTTCATCAAAAGAACGAAGCCGCACACCGAGCTAAAGAACGAGCTTCAAGGACAAAGCGTCAGCACCGCAAACGCGGAGGGTTAATGAACTTATATTTTTAGGATGTAAAAGAAAAGACGCGCACTGCATTTCATGCAGCGTGCGTCTTTTTTATTTGTGGGAACGGGCGGGGAAGACGTCACTGGACGGAGCTGATCGCTTCCTTGCCGTGGCGGTTCACTGTCCAAACTGCATGTCAGCTGACATGCAGTTTGGACAGCAGCGAGCGCATTTTTTTGCGGTAACGGTAGAGAAGAAACCCGACAACAGCGATAATGACGGCGCCAACGATCCAGAAGGAATACTTTTCCACCAGGTGAAAAGCGAACTTCCACTGCGGCCCGAATATTTTGCCGATGCTGATAAACAACAAGACCCAAACCAGCGCTCCGCTGTAGGCGAACAGCGCAAACTTGCGGAAGGGCAGGGCAATCATGCCGGCGAAGTAGCCGGTAAAATGGCGGACGCCGGGGATGAAATATCCGATAAAGACCAGGCTTTGCCCGTATTTGTTAAACCAGCGGCTGGCCCGTTCCAGTTTATGCTCGGAGAGCAGGAACCATTTGCCGTAGCGCTGGAGAAAAGGAAGGCCTGCCTTGAGGCCGATAAAGTATGTAATGGTCATCCCCAGGGTTGTTCCGGCAAATGCAATAATCAGCAGCCACCCGTAATGAAGCATGCCGTCGTAGGACAGGAAGCCTGCATAGGCCATCGTCGTTTCTCCGGGAAAGGGGAGGGCGATAAATTCCAAAGCCAGTCCGAGAAACAGCACGAGGTAGCCGTACTGCTCGAACATCAAATGTATCCATTTTAACAATTCCAAAAGGTTTTCACTCCAATTCAGGTCGGGCCCCAAAGATCACACAACCGGACTCCAACGAGTTACAACGGACTCCGATGGAATGCCATCCGGAAGCAAGAATGATTAAGCTCTTGAAAGATTCGGCTCCTTAAGTCTATTTCCACTTCTCTCACCATATAATCTACCAGAAAGCAGAACTCATAGAAATAGTGGAGGTAGAAGGTACATGGTGAAGAAGACATTCAGCGTTGTTCTGGGATCGATAGGGGTCGTTTTGGCGGTGATGGCTATCATATTCTGCGCAAGCGTCTGGGAAGGGCGAACCTTGCTTCAGCCTATGACGCCCCTGGTTCAGAATGCGGTCAAGACGGCTCCGGACAATGAATCTGCAAGCGAAAAGAGTTCTGCTGTCATCGGACGGCAAACCGATCCGGTCCATGTGGGCCAAGCGGGGCTGCTTGCCTCCAATACGACGAAGAAACCCGCTCCGGTCAGTCCCAAAACGGTGTATCTGACCTTTGACGACGGCCCCAGCGATTTAACGGGCCAGGTGCTGGATATTTTAAAGAAAAACAAGATTGGCGCAACCTTCTTTGTTCTCGGTGAGCAGGTAAAGAAATATCCGCAGCTCATTTCGCGGATCTACGAGGAAGGCCATGCCATTGGCAATCATACATATGACCATAATTATACCGAACTCTATCAATCTTTTCCTGCGTTCTGGGACCAAATCAAAGAGACCGAAGAGGAGATACGCCTGATCACGGGAGAAAGGCCGCAGCTGGTCAGGGCCCCCGGGGGGACGGCCGGGCATTTTGACGACACGTATTTTAAACTGCTGCAGCAGGCAGGGTACGTCGTGACGGATTGGAACGTGGACAGCGGCGATTCCAAGCGGCGTGATGTCCCGGCTGCGGAGATCGTGAAGGGCGCCACGACGGATGTCCCGGGAGGCAAGGTAGTTCTTCTTATGCATGACGGTCCCGGCCATTCGGAAAGCGTGAAGGCCCTCCCGCAAATAATTAGCTGGTACAAGGCCCGTGGATATCAGTTCGGTGTGTTGTCACCGCAAGACCCGCCGGTTCAATTTAAAGTGAATGCCACAGCCCGCGGACTGAAGCGAAGCGCGCCAAGCGCCGCCTGGATTCAGTCGCATATTGCGCAGAATGCCGCATTGTTCGAGCCTGGCAAACCGCTCCACCTGGATGTCGGCGGGCTCGAGACCACGCTGGATACCGGCGAGTACAGCATTGTTGACGGACATTACATGGTGCCTTTGCGCGCGCTGACCGAGCGGATTGGGGGCAATACGGTCTGGGATTCGGCCGGGGCGGCCTGGGTCGCGTCCTTGTCGGCGGAAGCCGCGGTTTCGCTGCGGATCCATGCGGACACGGGCAGGCTGGAGGCGGTGGAGGGCAATCAGGTGGTCTCTAGGGAGACGCTGCAGGTGCTGACGGTCAATGGATCGCTGTGGGTGCCTCTGCGCAGCTTGTTTGAAGCTTCCGGATATGCCGGAATCACGGCATCGGTTAATGAACAGGAGCGGCGGGTCACAGTATTTTAACGGTCTGGGTGCCCAATGGAGCGAATCTACGATTTTTGCAGAGAGTTTCGTCACTCTTAAAAAATGAGCCGGTGCGGCAGGTCTACTTCCTTTTCTACATGGAGAGAATATTGATAGATTCCCTGTTTTGACGGGAACAAGCCATGATTGGAAACGGAGGTTGTTACTATGTCGACTCCATCGGTGTTTCATGATGATGTTGCCCCGGAATTATTGAACCGCGTCTTATCGCGCGTCGGATCCGTTATCGTCGGTAAAGAAAAGGAAATACGCCTGGCCCTAATATCCATGCTTAGCGGCGGCCACATTCTGCTGGAGGATGTTCCAGGGGTAGGTAAAACAATGCTGGTCCGGGCCATCGCCGCTTGCCTTGGCTGCACGTTCGGCCGGATCCAGTTCACATACGATCTGATGCCCGGCGACGTAACGGGCACTTCGATATACCATCCGCACAGCGGCAGCTTCGAGTTCCGGCCCGGGCCGGTTCTCTCCAATATCGTGCTGGCTGACGAAATCAACCGGGCTTCGCCCCGGACCCAATCCGCCCTGCTGGAGGCGATGGAAGAGCGGAAGGTGACCGTGGACGGCACCACCTATCCGCTTCCGCGCCCGTTCCTGCTGCTGGCGACGCAAAACCCGCTGCATTTCGAAGGGACTTACCGCCTGCCCGAGGCGCAGATGGACCGGTTCATGATGCGGCTGAGCCTGGGGTATCCGGAGCCGGCTCAAGAGGTGGAGCTGCTGACGCGAATGCAGCTGGAGCATCCGCTGGACGCCATAAAGCCGGTCATGCTGGCGGAAGAAATGGCGAACATGCAGCGCGCCGTCCGCGGCGTCTTCGTAGACGAGTCCATCAAGCTTGCCCTCGTCCAGGTGGCGGACGCCTCACGCCGGCATCCGAACGTCCAGCTCGGCATCAGCCCGCGGGGGACGCTGGCCTGGATGAACGCATCCCAGGCCTCGGCCTATATGGCCGGCCGCTCTTATGTCATCCCGGATGACATCAAGGATACCGCCGTGCCGGTCCTCGCCCATCGGCTGATACTGAACCATGCCGCGCTTCTTGCGGGGGCCGGCGGCGAGGAGCTGGTCCGGGAGCTGCTGCAGCAGCTCGTGCTGCCCGTTCACTCCCGCAAAGGAGGCCGCTTATGATGCGGCGGGTCCTCGAATGGGGGATCGGGCTGGCCGTGCTGGGCGGTCTGGTGGCCATGTACCGGCTGCACGGAGGCGAGGCCTTATGGTTCATGATGTTTGTGACCTGCCTGGTGCTGGCTGGCGGCATGCTGGTTCAGCTGCTCGGCCCCCGGCAAATTCTTGTGGAACGCAGCTTGCCCCAAAGCCTGATTCCGTCAGGGGAGGCCGTGCCCGTGACCCTGCGGATTCATTTCCGCTCACCGCTGCCCCTCCCCTGGATGGCTGTGGAGGATTATTATACCGGCGGGAGCTTCCGCCGCGTGCTTTTTCCGGGATTTCGGCGCTCCTTAACGTATCGCTATGAGATTCCCGCTCTTCCGCGGGGGCATTACGGGTTTGAAGCCTGTGCGCTGGAATGGGGCGGCTTGTTCGGCTGGTTCCAGGGAAGGAAGGTCGTTAAGGGAGAAGGCCGGTTTATCGTGCTGCCGGAGCCGCTGCCCGTCGGACAGGAATGCCGGCCGGCGGCTTCGCTGTCTTACAACGAAGAGGCCAGTCTCCAGCCTCCCCGGTTTGCGGACGGCATGAAGGGGATGGAGGTGCGGGAATACGTTCCGGGGGATCCGCCGAACCGTATCCATTGGAAGCACCTTGCCCGGTGGGGCCGCCTGCATACGAGCCTGCCGGAGGAGGCGCAGCAGTCCTCTTACGCGGTCATGATCGACCGCTCCTTCAGCGGCTATATGCCGGACGGCGCCCGGGCAGGCGACGTCAGCGGCGAGGCCGCGCAGCGGGGGTTCGAGACCGCCGTATCGACGGCGGCAGGGCTGCTCGTTGAAGCCGGGCGTGCCGGCGAGAAGGCGGTTCTGCTCGGATCCGGGCTTCGTGCCGATATGCCGGGAGAAGCCGGAGGACCCGGCCCTGCGTCAAGGCAGGAGACCGGGCAGGAGATCACCGGCATGCTCGCAGCCTTGTCGGGACTGACGTTGGCCGGCGGCATGCCGCTGCCTGCACAGCTTCAAGCCGCGGGGAACTTGAAAGGCAAAAGAACGGCCGTCGTCACCGGCTATCTGACCGACGAGCTGCTCCGCGCCGTATCCGGAATCATCTCCTCCGGGGGATATGTGGATATCTATTGCGCAGGCGCTGCGGAAAGAAACGGCAGCAGCGATTCGGCATCGTACGCTGCGGCGGTTCACGATCCCGGCCTGTTCCGCCGGGCGGCGCTGCTTTCGCGTCTGGGGGCCGGCGTATTTATCGTGCACGGCGGCCGCGTATCCCGCGTCGGTCACGTGGAGTCGAACTTCCCCGGAGAGGGGGCGGTATAGATGGAGGAACGTACGGATCCGCTTCTGTACAGACTCATCATCTCTCTGCCCTTTATGGGGCTGTTCGCCGAATGGCTCATTCCGCTCCGGCCGCTGACGGGTTCCGCGGACGACGGATTTATGACGACGCTGTTGTGGCTGACAGCGCTTCTGCTGCTGTGGGGAACCCTGCTGGCGAGGTGGACGTTGACCCTCCCGGTGTACTTCGTGCTGGTCGGCGCCGCTTGGTTTAACGTTTCCGGAGAGGGCCAGCCCTTTAGTTGGCTGATTTCCTGGATATCGCAATGCCGCGATGATATTCTGCTGCTGCTGTCCACCGGACACTTTGCCGAAACCAGCTCGGAGACCCGGACGCTGGTTTTGATCGTCGGCTGGTCCTTATTGGTTTATTCCGTGCAATCGCTCGCCCTGTCGCGGCGCAGCATTTTTTTGTTCGCCGCGGCCACCCTGCTCTACCTGATATGCCTTGAGACGCTCCTCGGCATCCATATTTACGCCGATATGATCCGCACCTGCGGTTTGCTGCTGCTGCTTCAAGGGATGCTGCATCTGTCCGGACTGCGCGAGAGCGATACGTCGGGGAGGTTTGGCGGCAAGGTGTACGGCACCTGGATCGTGTCGCTCAGCCTGTTGTCCCTCCTGGTCCTCGGCGGCAGCTGGGGACTGGGATATGCGGCCGAGGCCAAGCCACCAGGGAGGTTATCCTTGGAGCAGGCGGCCGGCCGGCTGGAATCCTGGATCCGGGACAATTACGGCGACGCCTCAGCCACAGCCGTGACGGGCTACAACCTGAGCGGGGACGATCAGGACATGGGAATGCCCCTGAGCCAAGGCGGGCGGCTCTATTTTGAAGCGGAGAGCCCTGTCCCTACATATTGGCGCGGGGAAACGCTCAGCCTCTATGACGGCCGTAAATGGACCGGCCAGGAGGCCGATTCCCGCACCTTGTTCATTCCGGGCGCGGTCCGGCCTGAAGGCTCGGACCCGGAAGCAGAGGAGCCGGCCGCTCCGATGGTTGAGTACCGGACCGTTACCCAGCAAATCATGTTCAGCCGGCCCATGACCGAGAGCTTCCCTCTCTTTGCCGGCGGCCCCATCGCCGAAGTGCTCGACCTCGAGTCGAGCCGGAAATCGGTGTCCCTGACCGTGATCGCCGACGAAGATGCGGGAACGGTCAAGGTGCCGCTGATTTCGGGCGTGCCGGAAGTGAACGGCTACCGGATCAAGGCGGACATTCCCGCCGTGGATCCTCAGGTGCTGAGGGAAGAGACTGGAGCGGATCCGGCGCGGGTGAAGGACGAATACCTTCAGCTGCCGGACAAGCTGCCCGAACGCGTGAAGCAGCTGGCGGACCGGATTACGTCGGCGTCGCTCACGCGATATGACGCGGTCGTCGCGGTGGAGGACTATTTGAAAACCTACTATGCCTACACGATGGACACCCGCGTCCCACCCCAAGGCGAGGATTTTGTAGATGACTTCCTGTTTACGACAAGGAAAGGATACTGCAACCACTTTTCGACCGCTATGGCGGTACTGCTGCGAAGCGAGGGAATTCCAACAAGGTATGTCAGAGGATTTGCCCCGGGAAAAGAGGACAGCAGCCACCCGGGACGCTATCAAATCAGCGAAGGCGACGCTCACGCCTGGGTCGAGGTGTATTTCCCCGGCTCCGGCTGGATTCCGTTCGACCCGACGCCTGGATTCGCGCTGCCTTCTGACAGCGGAACGGTCCAGGCACAGGACGTTCATTCAGGGGGGACCTGGGATTGGGTTCGCGCCGCCCTCCAGTTGAAGAACATCACGCTGGGGATCGCGTCTTATATAGCCAAGCATGCGTGGATCGCGGTTGGAGCAGCTGCCACCGCTCTGCTGCTGGCCGCCGCCGTCCGCTGCGTCTGGATGTATCGCGGCCTGATTTGGCTGTGGTGCCTGGTGTATTTATCGCGGCGGACCTTTCCGGGCAAGGAGCAGCTGCTCCGGGCGGCGCTTCCGGCCTGGAAGGGCATTACCCGCCGCTATGGCGCGGCTCCGCCGGGGGCCACCGTTCGGGAATACGTGCAGTCCCTACAGGTCGATGATGAAATGATGCGCAAAGAAATGTACGATTTTGCCGCGGAATGGGAAAAGATAGCTTATGGTCAGGTTCCCGTAAGCCGCAGCCAAGGTAGCGCTTTCCTGCGAAGATGCCTTTTGATCGCCGGCAGGCTGGCATAACTTAGGTGCTGCGGCTTCCTTGACGGTATGAATTATCGTTGCGTATAATTGATTTCATTAATTGAGGGAGGCACGGTAATGAATAAGCCAAATGAAATCATCGTTGTCCTCGATTTCGGGGGACAATATAACCAATTAATCGCAAGACGTATCCGCGATCTGGGAGTATATAGCGAGCTCTTGCCTTTTAACACGCCAATCGAGAAGATCCGGGAGCTGAACCCGAAGGGTATCGTGTTCTCCGGCGGACCGCTCAGCGTGTATGCGGAAGACGCACCCCATGTGGACCCGGCTGTGTACGATTTGGGGCTGCCGATCTTCGGCATTTGCTACGGCATGCAGATGATGGCGCAGCAGCTCGGCGGCAAAGTGGAGCGCGCGCACAAACGCGAGTACGGAAAAGCAGAGCTTGAGTTCAAACCGAACACGACGCTTACCCAAGGATTGGACAACCGTCAGGTCGTATGGATGAGCCACGGGGACCATGTCGTTGAGCTTCCGTCCGGCTTCCAGCTCGACGCGGGTACGGAGTCGGCTCCGATCGCGGCGATGAGCCATGGCGAGAAGAAGCTGTACGCGGTGCAGTTCCACCCGGAAGTACGCCACTCCGTGAACGGCAACGAAATGATCCGCAACTTCCTTTATGAAGTTTGCGGCTGTGAGGGTAATTGGACGATGGAATCCTTTATCGAGGATCAGGTTCGTGAAATCCGCGAAACCGTCGGTGACCAGAAAGTGCTGTGCGCGCTGAGCGGCGGCGTGGATTCCTCTGTCGTTGCGATGCTGATCCACAAGGCGATCGGCGATCAGCTGACCTGCATGTTTATCGACCACGGCCTGCTGCGCAAGGGCGAAGCCGAGAGCGTAATGGATACCTTTGTAGGCAAATTCGATATGAAGGTTGTCAAAATCGACGCCCGCGAGCGTTTCTTGTCCAAGCTGGCCGGCGTGGATGATCCGGAGCAAAAACGGAAAATCATCGGCAACGAATTCATTTACGTGTTTGAGGAAGAGTCTGCGCGTTTTGACGACTTTGCCTTCCTGGCACAAGGAACGCTGTACACGGATATCGTCGAGAGCGGAACGGCAACGGCTCAGACGATCAAGTCGCACCATAACGTGGGCGGCCTTCCGGAGGATATGAAATTTAAACTGATCGAGCCACTCAAAACGCTCTTCAAGGACGAAGTCCGCAAAGTCGGCGAGGAATGCGGTCTGCCTGATGAAATCGTTTATCGCCAGCCTTTCCCGGGTCCGGGCCTTGCGATCCGCGTGCTGGGCGAAGTGACGGAAGAGAAGCTGACGATCGTTCGGGATTCCGACTACATTTTGCGCGAAGAAATCGCCAAAGCCGGGCTTGACCGGGAAATTTGGCAGTACTTCACGGCTCTGCCGAACATGAAGAGCGTGGGCGTCATGGGTGACGCACGTACGTATTCGTACACCGTCGGCATCCGCGCGGTAACTTCGATCGACGGCATGACCGCCGACTGGGCCCGCATTCCGTGGGACGTATTGGAGAAAATTTCGGTGCGTATCGTCAACGAGGTGGAGAACGTTAACCGCATCGTGTACGATATCACCTCCAAGCCGCCGGCCACAATCGAGTGGGAGTAAGGTTAATCGTTATCCTTTTCAAGGTTCAAGATCCGTATCTGCTTAGGCAGGTGCGGGTCTTTTTTTTGTTTTTTACATAATTTCCGGGTCGATTCCAAAAGCTAAGCCCTATATAGAATGAACTAAAGAAATGAACGTTACAGGGCCGCAGTGGGCCGTTATAACAGGAAGTTCAATGCAAAACTTTAGTTCAATCTATCTAGTTAGAGAAAATGTTCTGTATAAGGCTCCATCGTCCCATGGGAGAAATATGTAAATTTCCGAACATTGAATCATGTCATACTCTCGATTATTCGTTTTTTCTGTTGACAAGTGAAGCTTGTCTCCATACAATGAATGATGTGAGAAACGACATATGTTCTTTCGTATAATCCCGGGAATTGGCCCGGGAGTCTCTACGAGATCACCGTAATGATCTGGCTACGAATTTAGAAGAGATGATGTCCAACTCGCAGCGCAGCTTGCCTTGACCATGGTAAGTCCAAGCTGATGCTGGCGGGATATCTCTTTCTTTCATTCATAATGTCCGGTGGTCGCTTTGCGGTCTGCCGGGCTTTTTTGTCGTTCTGACTCAAATTTCTAAGGGGGATTATTTGAAAATGGAACGGTTCTTTAAATTAAAGGAACGCGGCACAAATGTAAAAACAGAAATGATCGCCGGTCTCACGACGTTTATGGCGATGGCGTACATCCTGTTCGTCAACAATCTGTTTCTCGGGCCGGACGGTGCGGGTATCCCTCATGAAGGCGTGTTTTTCGCCACCGCAGTCGGCGCGGGCCTCGTTACCATCCTGATGGGATTGTTTGTCAATATCCCGATCGCCTTGGCGCCGGGTATGGGTCTGAACGCTTATTTTATGACCGTCGTGCTTGGATCCAACGGTCAAATTACCTGGCAGGCTGCTTTGGGCGCCGTATTTATTTCGGGTATTATTTTTATCATTCTGACGGTAACGCGCGTCCGGCAAATGCTGATGGTCGCCGTTCCGAAAAACATTAAGACCGCCATTACGGTGGGGATCGGCCTGTTCGTCGCCATCATCGGCTTCAAGCTCGCCAACCTGATCTCGATCACCGTGAACGCTGGTACCGATATCAGCAAGCCGATCGGCGGCGGAAGCTTCAACCTGGCACTAAGCGATTTCTTTACACATAAAGATGCGCTGCTTGCTTTGATCGGACTTTTGATTATCGCCATTCTGATGGTGCTGAAAGTAAGAGGGGCACTCCTGATCGGCATTATCGTAACGACGCTGATCGGCATTCCAATGGGCGTGACGGACCTCAGCGGCTTGTCCCATGCCAACTGGCTGCCTTCGTTCTCCAACCTGGCTGTCGGAGATCTGGATCTGAGGGGCGCGCTGCACATCGGATTGTTCGATATCGTCTTTATTTTCACGTTCGTGGAGCTGTTTGACACCTTTGGCACGCTCGTGGGTACGACGACCCGGATGGGCATCATGA
>NZ_MBRK01000001.1:5277684-5455184 GCF_002224835.1 Paenibacillus sp. SSG-1 | reverse complement strand
GTAACTATAACGGTCCTAAGGTAGCGAAATTCCTTGTCAGGTAAATTCTGACCCGCACGAATGGCGTAACGACTTGGGCGCTGTCTCAACGAGAGATCCGGTGAAATTTTAATACCTGTGAAGATGCAGGTTACCCGCGACAAGACGGAAAGACCCCATGGAGCTTTACTGCAGCTTGATATTGGATTTGGGTACGATCTGTACAGGATAGGTGGGAGCCTTTGAAACCTGAGCGCCAGCTTGGGTGGAGGCGCCGTTGGGATACCACCCTGATCGTATCTAGGTTCTAACCTGGTACCGTAATCCGGTATGGGGACAGTGTCAGGTGGGCAGTTTGACTGGGGCGGTCGCCTCCTAAAGAGTAACGGAGGCGCCCCAAGGTTCCCTCAGAATGGTTGGAAATCATTCGAAGAGTGCAAAGGCAGAAGGGAGCTTGACTGCGAGACCTACAAGTCGAGCAGGGACGAAAGTCGGGCTTAGTGATCCGGTGGTACCGCATGGAAGGGCCATCGCTCAACGGATAAAAGCTACCCTGGGGATAACAGGCTTATCTCCCCCAAGAGTCCACATCGACGGGGAGGTTTGGCACCTCGATGTCGGCTCATCGCATCCTGGGGCTGAAGTAGGTCCCAAGGGTTGGGCTGTTCGCCCATTAAAGCGGTACGCGAGCTGGGTTCAGAACGTCGTGAGACAGTTCGGTCCCTATCTGTCGTGGGCGTAGGAAATTTGAGAGGAGCTGTCCTTAGTACGAGAGGACCGGGATGGACGTACCGCTGGTGCACCAGTTGTTCCGCCAGGAGCATGGCTGGGTAGCTACGTACGGACGGGATAAGCGCTGAAAGCATCTAAGCGTGAAGCCCCCCTCAAGATGAGATTTCCCAGTATGTAAGACCCCTTGTAGACGACGAGGTAGATAGGTTGGAGGTGGAAGTGCAGCAATGCATGGAGCTGACCAATACTAATCGGTCGAGGGCTTATCCAATAAATATAAAATGTAGATTCGTTTCGTATCTAGTTTTCAGGTGATCAAACACTTGAACGTTTGGTGGCGATAGCGGAGGGGTTCCACGCGTACCCATCCCGAACACGACCGTTAAGCCCTCCAGCGCCGATGGTACTTGGACCGAAGGGTCCTGGGAGAGTAGGACGTTGCCAAGCGAAGGACCACTGTTGATAACATCGACAGTGGTTTTTTATTTCTTATCCCCAATGTGGACAACACATCCGTTTTGTCCGTTCATCCACAAATACATATTCCCTGGTCGATTTTCCAAAGGTTATGCACAAAAAAGAGAACCATCCCCGCCCAATTTGGATTATAATCATAAATTATATTCCCATAATTCACAGTTTCATCCCCAGTACTCACAATTGAAGTGTGCTTTATGGCATAAATGATTCATGTGGTGATGTTGAGTTGAGTTTTGTCTAAATGTTATTCACATGTACATAAGTTTGTACGTTCATGCCAAGGGCTCTTCGTATGATTGCCCCGGGATCGATAAAGGAGGAGTAAGTTTGACCGAAGCACAAGCTCGAGCTGTACAGTATGTACGTACGGATGCTTTGGATGTGCAGTGCCTTTCCCGCAGCGTAATTGACCGGATTTTGGCTGCAGAAGGACTTAGCGCGATTGATGTTGACTTGCTTATTGATCATATTCGCCGTTTTGCTCGGGTTACGCTCAATTTTCATCCCGATCGTCTGCTCGCGACCGGCCGTTCGGTGGTTGAGGGACTGCTTCAGGATGGGGTGTACCGGGGACAGTTTGAGACCTCGATCTCCAACGGGAGCCGAACGGCATTTGCTGGTGGTGATCGTGACCGCTGGGAGGAACATTTATTTGGAAAGGCTTACCAGGCGGCCGGAGTAACCAACGAAGAACGGCCGAAGTATGGTGGGCTTAACCTGATGAATTATGCGGACGGTGCGTCACCGCGGTTTGGCTCGTGCCACCTGGTCCTTCGCCCGCATGTTTCAGAGCGCTGCACCTTTACGTTTGGGGATAGCTTTACGGGTCCGGAGCGAAAGGGGACGATCGACGTTTTTTCTCCATTGTTGGCTCCTCTGTTTGAGGCGGCTGTCAGCACACAGGAGGTGCTCGGGTCGGATCACATTAACGTAAGGCTATTAGTTGAGCTGCTTCAATCGCTAAACACCAGATCCAGCGAATTTTTACCCGAAGCCTTAGGAAGGTCACTCGATGACTACATTGAAGCACAGGTTCATGCTGTGGTGGATTTGGCGAATGACGCGGAGGCCCTGATTGCTGATCCCTCGTTCAAAGGCACGCCAACGGGGAACCTATTGGAAGAGACCTGCTATAAATATGATTTGCGGCTTGGTTGGCATGCGGGTTTTCAGATAGAGGTTGGATCGGTACCGGGCGATTTTCGGGGACCTGCGATGCAGCCGCTTGCACTCAGGATCGACCAAAGGTTCGGGAACGATAGGGGGCGGATTGACGCGGCAGTATTAGGCTTGGCAGCGGCATCGCTGCACAATCATCCCGAAGAGTGGCAGGACTGGGGATCATACGATGAAACGTTACAGCACATGAAGCAATTATGGCATGTCCTTGTCCGATTTGGCTCACCACATTATTTTGTTACGTAATGTCACGCAATATAGAATCGGTGAACATATAAAAGGATCAGACTTATATTGCTTTCTATCCATTTGATGACTTTCTTTGTCTTCCAGACTTTTTATACTCGAAAAAACTCCCAACTTCTAAGAACGAAAGGAGGGTGACGGGTTGAGCATTCAAAAGCAGGAATCCAAGCGACATAAAAAAATGCGTTCCACCGAACCTCTGGATTCGTATGAATCCGTTGCCCGTGGTGCATCGAAAACTTTGGACGAGATACAGCGACCTCAAACAAAGGACGACTCCTTCTCCAGGAGACAGGTCGTGCTGTTTATCTCTATTGTTTTCCTGTACTGGTTCTCGTCTTATATTTATGTTCCGATTTTGTCGCCTTATATCGAGCATTTGGGGGCATCCTATACCTATCTGGGTATCGTTCTCGGTTCCTACGGTTTGATGCAAATTTTGTTCAGGCTGCCGCTCGGCATTTTATCGGATTTTATGGAAAAGCGCCGTCCATTTATTTGGCTGGGGTTGGCCGCCAGTGCGGTAAGTGGGCTGATGTTTGCTGCGTTCGGACATTTGGGATGGGCGCTGGCTGCAAGAGCCATGGCAGGGATCGCCGCGTCGACCTGGGTGGTGTTCACCGTCGCGTTCTCAGGCTTTTTCCCGAAACATGAAGTAACCCGGGCGATGAGCATGATGCAGTTCACCACCGTGGCCGCCCAATTGACGAGCATGCTCGTCAGCGGATATTTGGTGGAGCGTTGGAGCTGGCAGCTGCCGTTTTGGCTTGGAGGCATCGTTGCGGTGATAGCCCTTATACTTGCTTTATTTTTGCGGGAAAAAGAGCCGGATCCCGGGCGCACCCCCATGTCGCTTCAGGATTTGGCACCGGTTATGCGTGACCGGACGCTGTTTCGGGTTTCTTTTCTGTCGATCCTGGCGCACTGCGTTCTGTTCATCACGATGTTTGGGTATACGCCGAATCAGGCGCTGGACTTGGGTGCAAGCAAGAACGACCTTGCCTGGCTGACGCTGTCTTTCATGCTGCCGCATGCGGCGGCTACGCTGTTTGCCGGACGGACCCTCGTTAACCGTTTCGGGGCAAGGGCCGTGCTAACCGTGGGGTATGTGGGAACGGCTGTTTTTACGTTTTGTATCCCGGCGGCATCGAGTTTTGGCTGGCTGTGCGTAACGCAAATCTTTAATGGACTGGCACAAGGACTGGTCTTTCCGCTCCTTTTAGGCAAATCGGTGGCCCACATCGAGCCATCCAAAAGGGCAACGGCAATGGGTTTTTATCAGGCAGTCTATGCGATCGGCATGTTCATGGGTCCGTTTATCGCAGGCTGGATCAGTTCGGCATGGGGGCTCGCAGGCGGGTTCCGCTTGGCGGCATATGCAGCGTTAGCTGCGGGAGTGCTCGCTTTTTGGTGGATTCGGACGGATACAAAAGCCGGGGTGAGTGCAGCTTCAGGCGGACCGCCGAATACGGGAAGTGTCCAGAAAAATGTGTAATGTGCGGTTAGAGCTGCAGTTTGATCCGACCAAAAGACCCGCAAAGCGCTGAAACGCTTTGCGGGTCTTTTTTATTTTTCCGAAATAGGGAGAAACAGCAGGGAAAACGGCAGGTTGCTGCCGGCCGCCGGGGACAACCAGAGTTCCACCTTCTCCTCCCGGGCCTGCGTCCGGTACAGCACGGTGGCGCTGTCCTGGGAGCCGTCGCCGTGCTTGATCTCGACAACCCGGTCGTTCACCCTCGCCGAGCCGAAGTACCTACCGCCACGCGGGTTGAAGGCGATGAGCGTGTCCGGCGCAACATGGTTCAGGATGATTTTATACAGGACACCGTAATTGCCGGAATTGATGGCAACGCTGTCCTGCATCCCGTCCATCCCCCGCTGAAAAGGATCGGTGGTGTTGTCGGTGAGCGGCAGGCGCTCCGCTTCTGTTCCGACAGTGCCGTCGTATTCGAACACGCGCGTCGAATCGGCAAAGGTGCCGCGGACGATGGACTCGATCGGATTTAAATCAGGCAGAGACGGCATGACCGCAATCGGGTCATGATCGGCCTGAACCATCAGCATGGTATATTCGACGGGTGCATCGCTGGTGACATCGGCATTCATTGTGATGACATCGCCGGGAGCAGCCGCGGTAGCATTCAGCTTGGGAAAGAGGGCCACGCTCTCGCCGGGGGCGATCTGCACGCTTCGCTGCTCACTGCCGGTCAAGGTGGACTCCAAATACCGGACGCCAGCCAGTCTGCCGGATAGCTCAGGATACGGAGTGGGCCCCGCCACGCCCCCGCTCTCGATCTGGATTGATGCCGCGGTATCGTTCGGATTGGTGGCGACCAGGTAGAAGCGTGCCTTTGTGGCCAGGTTGTTTTTGTGATGGACCAGAAACCGGGCCGGTCCCGACAGGATGTCCTGGTACAGGATCCCTTCCGAGTTGACCGTCTCCGGTCCGCTGGCCCGGAACAGTAAATACGGCTCGGTCGTGTAGGTGTAGGGCAGCGCTTTGTAGGACAGGATCGATTTGCCGCTGACCTGGAATGTGCCGCCTGCCGGAGTGAAGCGCTTGGCATACTCTTCTTTGCTGTACAACACCTCGGAAGTGATTTCGATTTTTTTGCTGTATTCGGATGTCAGGCCGTGCTTGTCGGTGACTTTAAGCTTGATTTCCACCGTACCCGGCTCGAAAAAGGCCGGTTCGTTGTTTGTCCATTCGCGATTCGTGATCGCGTCTTCGTCGTCGGTGCTTTGATCGCTCAGGGTCACCGGCTCGCCGATCCGGTATTGATCTTTGTCCGTCGTAAAATAGGCCAGCGGCGGTTCGTTCGTTTGCGGACTTTTTGGCTTGTCCGTCCCCGAAGATCCGGAACCGCCAGGGTGTAGCGTAATTTGGTTTCCCTGGAGCACATAAGGGAGATGAAAAGCAGCCGTCAGCGAAGTAAGGGGAACCATCAACACGCCGCGGTCCTCGTACGCTTCGCCTTTCATCGTTTTCGTCTCCCCGTTGACTTGATATGCCTTGGTATGTACACGGTACCTGGCTTTGGTACCTTCTCGGGATACGGTGGTCTCTTTCGTAGAGGCTTGGTAAGTCACTTTACAGCCTAAAGAGACGGCAAGCGAGCGGAGGCTGACAAAGGTGACTCCTTTTTTGACGACAGTGGAACGGTTTAATGCGGACTCGGTGCCGCTATTCAGGATTCGGCTGCTGTTTAAATAGATGACCGTCGTTCCGGAAGGAGCTGCGGGTGCTTGAGCCGTAGTCACTTTCTGCGGAATCGTAGGCTCCTGCTCCAGATCGGATGCGGCAGATGCCGGAACCACACCGTAGGCGGCAAGCAGAACGGAAGTCAGAAGGGCGGTTTTTTGTATTTTCATCGGAATGATATGGAACTCCTTTTCTGAAATTTGAAAATCAAACAGGGGGCTTTATTTGGCGGCAATGATGACCGCTCCCAGTACGATGACCGCGGCCCCGATCCAGCGGTTCAGCGGAACGCTTTCCCCGAAGAAATACCACGCGGCGAAAATACCGGCGGCGTAAGCCAGGCTTTGTAGCGGGTAGGCAAGGCTGAGCGGCAGCCGGGACAGCACAACGAACCACAATCCCGTGGCGATTGCATAAAGAACGATACCAAGCAGAATCAGCGGTGAAAATAATACCTGCAATAGGTTGCCAAGGTGGATGCCACCTTGATGCTGCAGGCCGATTTTCCAGGTGATTTGACCGGCGACCAGAAGCAGCATGTTGAGAAGCAGCATCAAGTAAGCCATACTAGCGGTTCACCTCCGTGCTCGAAGAAGAAGGCACAATAATTTGATCTTCGGAAGAAGCCGCCGCAGAAATTCGCTGACAGGGCTCCACGGAATGGAGTCCGGAGAATTCCCCAGACGGCATCCCGGATTGCGGCAGGGTATGCGCTTCTGGGGGCTGTTGAGAATGCGGTCTAGATGGCTGCTCAGGATGCGGTCTAGATGATTGTTCAGCATGAGGCGCGGATGACTGTCCAAAATGCGGGTCGGATGTCTGTCCCGGGTGCGACCCAAAGGCAGTACCGGCAGCAAGCCCCATAGAGCCCTCTGAGCCTCCCTCCGCCTGGGCTTCAAGCTTTTGAATGCGCTGTTCCTGCAAGCCCAGCGTTTGAGTAAGCACGATGACCCGGTGCGTGAGCGTGGACACCGCCATCGTCAAATGCAGCAGGATGAACAGCACCGCGACTACGCTCAGCAGGTAGAGCAGCGACGGGGCGTAATAAATGTGGATCCGCTGCGCGACCTCGTCCAAAAGGGACGGAAACAGCGACAGCACCATCATGATCACGCTCATCAAAAGCCAGAGCAGGGCGTACTGCTCGCGTAGCCTGTGCTTGCGGATCAAGTATAAAATCGAGCCGGCAAAAGCAAGGCTCATGCAAAAGCTGATGAGGTAAATATTAAGATTCATAGCGGTTTTCCCACGCTCTCTTTTTCTTGGTTTTCATGAGCAGGACCGACAGGATGACCTTGGACATGTAATACACGGATTTCATGGCCGAGATGCTGGAGACGCCTCCCTGACGCTCATTCATCACGACGGGAATTTCCGTAAAGGACAGCTCCCGGTTGTAGAGCAGCATCAGCGCCTCTACTTCGGGATAGTCGGTCGGGTACTCGCGGGCGAATAGGGAGATGGCGCGCCGCCCGCACAGGCGGTAGCCGGAGGTGGGATCGGTCACGTTCTGCCCGGTGAGCCGGGTCACGAGGGCGGACAGCAGACCGATGCCCATTTTGCGGGCGAAAGTCGACTGGAAGCCCTCTTTGGTAATAAAGCGGGAGCCAATCACCATATCGGCGCCGGTATCGAACTGGGCGGACAGGAGGCGGCGCAGATCGCACGGATTGTGCTGACCGTCGCCGTCGATCTGCACGGCGTAGTCGTAATGATGCTCCGCCGCGTAGCGGTAGCCGGTTTGCACCGCGCCACCGATGCCCAAGTTGCAGGTCAGGTCGATGACACTGGCCCCGGCGTCCCGGGCGATCCGGCTGGTGGCGTCGCTCGACCCGTCGTTGATGACGAGCACGTCTGCGTAAGGCGCGTCTTCGCGGAGCCGGCGGATGACCTGCCCGATCCCCTCCGCCTCGTTATAGGCGGGCACAATCACGAGCACTCTGTGCGGCTTGTTATGACTTTCCGGTCGATTCAGCATAAGTAACAGCTCCTTTCCGTGAATTTGAAGAGCGGGTCCATTTCTGCCACGCCCAGCGGAGGATGGCGATCCCCGCGGCCGCATCCAGCATGATGATCAGCGGCATGGCGGTGTAGTTATAGCGGAACTCAGGAACGAAGGCCAGGCGGGTAACCGTCATGACCGCTACAATCAGCGACATCAGCGATAATGGCTGCTTCCATTTTCGAAGCGATGCGGCCAGGGCCACAGGACAGAACCACACAAGCGCCACATGCAGCAGGCTGCCCAGCGGGCTCGGAAGCACGCGGTATAACGGACTGTGGCCGCTGCCGAAGTACATATTCGAATAAATGTACTTGAGCTTGCCGACGGTGTACCATTTGACGAACTGCCATGTGTGCTGCGTAAAACCGATCTTCAGCCGCTCTTTGGCGACTTCCATCTGCGTTTTGCCATGCCGGTCGACCAGGCCGTCGTTGTAATTTTTGTCCGGATAGGTGCCGGCGGCAAACGGATTGACCTGGGTGGAAGCGATCACGACCTCGTGCAGGGTCACGATGTTGCGGATCACCCAAGGAGCGAGGACGATCCCTGTTCCGATGCAGGTGAACAGCAGCAGCTTGAGCGTGAGGCGGAATTCCTTTTTCCAGAGCCAATACAGCCCGTACACCGGCGCGATCAGAATTAAAAACTCCGGACGCGTCAGCACCAGCAGGCCCATTGCCGCCCCGCTCAGCAGAGCGAGGGTTCGTGTTCTGCGCTCGAAGGCTTCAAGCTGCAGACGGATATACAGCATCAGGAAAAAGCAGGCTAGCGTCTCGGTCAGAACCGCACCGTTGCTCCAAATAAAAGGCGGATACACGCTGCTGATGAGCAGCACGATCATCGAAACGGTCCGACCCGAGAGCTTTCGGGCCACCGAGTATATGAGCCACAGGGTGACGAGGCTGATCACGACCTGTATGTAACGGATGTAGGGGAACGGATCATGATGCTGGTAATCGACCAGCTTGTAGATGGCCGCCATAAACAGCGGATACCCCGGCGTGACCTGGGCGTTCGACTGGGTATCCTTGTAAGCGTAGATCCCTTTTTCAAGCAGCTGCCGGACCATGATGTCGTAATTCAGCGTGTCATGCGAAACCTTATGGTTGACCGAAAGCAAAAAGTCCAGCCGAACATAGGCAGCCAGCGCTAAGATCAGCACGAAAATCGTGATGAGCAGCGTTTTTTTATGGGCCAACCATTTTGAAGTGATGGTGTACATACGGATTTCGTGCTCCTTCCTGGACAGAGATTGGAGACAAACAGCTCTCCTCACGGACGATGCCTGCTGTCCTTCTAACTTGAATCTAAGATTACAGGAGAGTTCTTAACGGGAGCCTACCCAAATGCTTAACAAACGCTTAAGTTTTTCTGTATAAGCGTGCACCAAAAAAGCAGATAGCCGCACTCCCCAGATGGGATGAGGTTATCTGCTTTTTGTATGGTGAAAGGAAAGTGGTTATGCCGGCACAGCCGGATCGGGAAGCCGGGTCTCAAACACGGTCTGGTTCGTCGAGCTCTCCACGGAGATGTCGCCGCCGTGCACGTCAATGATGCTCTTGGTGATGGCCAGCCCGAGCCCGGTACCGCCGGTCGCTTTGGAACGCGATTGCTCTACGCGGTAAAACCGTTCGAAGATATACGGTAGATCCCGCTTGGGGATGGGCTCCCCGTAATTGCAGACGCGTATGCGGACAAAAGCTTCTTCCTTTTCGATATAAACGTCGATATATTTGCCGCTGCTTCCATATTTAATGGCATTGGAAATGAGATTTTCGTAAGCCCGGACGAGGTGGTCGCCGTCGGCCTGAATGATGACCGGCTGCTCCGGCGCGTGAATCTGCAGAATCATGTTCGCCTGCTCCAGGCTCGGCACAAACTCCTCGGCCAGCTGCCGGATCAATCCGGTTACATCCAGCTTGCGCAGGTGCAGCGGCATGCCGTTATTGATGCGAGTATACTCAAACAGGTCGTCGATCAGCTTCTTGAGGCTGAGCGATTTTTCGTAAGCGATATTCATGTAATAGCGAAGCTCCACCTCGTCGGCATAACGGTCCTTATCGATGATTTCCAAAAATCCGAGAATGGAGGTCAGCGGGGTCCGCAGGTCGTGGGATACGCCGGTGATCAGATCGTTTTTCGTCTTCTCGGCGTTACGCTCCTCTTGAATGGAGCGATTCAGCTGAGCGCTCATCTGGTTGATGCTGTCGGCAATCCGGCCGAGCTCATGGTTTTCCCGAACCGGAATTTCGTAATCGAAATGTCCCTTGGCGATCTCCGCCAGCCCGTAACTGATTTCCTCCAGGTACGTATGAATTTGCCCGGACAGGCTGTTCATGTTTTCCGCGATCGTTCCGAGCTCATCGGCAGCTTTCACACTAACGGAAGCTTGGAGCCGGCCGCCGGCCATGTCCTCCAGGACTCCAGCCAGCTCTTTGGCATAACGAACGAGGGGCCGGGTGGAAGCCACGTAGAGGGACAGGAAAAAGACGACACCGAACACCCCGATCGTCGGTCTTGAGCCGATATGGTTGATCACCCAAATCAGGGGCACATTATAAGGCGGGCGCACAATGATATAAGAGGCGAGCAGGCGGCCGAGCAGCACGAACAGCAGCGTCAGCCCAGTGCAGCCGAGAAACACGGCAAGGAACTTCCAGCGGATGCCGATGTATACCTTGGTGGTCATGGTGCTCTACACCTCCTTCGCCGATTTCATTTTGTAGCCGATGCCCCAGACGGTCTTGATGTAGGCTGGATGCTGAGTATCCTTTTCGATCTTTTCGCGGAGCTTCCGGATATGGACCATCACCGTGTTTTTTGATTCCATGAACGGCTCGTTCCAGACCTCTTCGTAAATTTTGTCCATGCTGAGCACGATGCCCTGATTGACGGCCAGCAGCTTCAAAATGTCGAACTCGCGGGGCGTCAGCTTCACTTCCTGCTCCCCGACGGTCACCGTATGGGTGGCGGTATTGATGACCAAATCGTCAATTACGATTTCGTCCTCGGCTGTGGTATCGCGGTAATTTAACAGCTTGTACCGGCGCAGCTGCGATTTGACGCGGGCGACCAGCTCCAGCGGATTGAACGGCTTGGTGACGTAATCGTCGGCACCGATGCTCAGGCCGGAAATTTTATCGATATCCTGGCTTTTCGCGGACAGCATGATGATGGGGGTGTTGTTCTTTTCCCGGATTTTCATGCAGGCTTGAATCCCGTCCATTTGGGGCATCATCACATCAAGGATGATGAGGTCGATCGGATGGCTCTGCAGCGCTCCGAGTGCCTCCAGTCCATTGGATGCTTTATATAAGG
This sequence comes from Paenibacillus sp. SSG-1, assembly GCF_002224835.1. Classification (NCBI taxonomy): domain Bacteria; kingdom Bacillati; phylum Bacillota; class Bacilli; order Caryophanales; family Paenibacillaceae; genus Paenibacillus; species Paenibacillus sp. SSG-1. Next base: position 5,444,043 of record NZ_MBRK01000001.1, on the reverse strand, counting down.
TGTATCCTTCATTTTTTAAATAAATTTCAATCAGTTCGATAATTTCTTTCTCGTCATCGACGAGCAGGATCGCTTCTCTGGACATTACGGCATTCACACCTCTTTGAATATTGTGGAAACTAGGAGTATGCTTGATGTATAGCATTATAAACCGAAACCCTTAACATTATGGTCACGAATTTCTTAACATTAACTTAAATTCCGCCGATGTTGTGGCCTTAGGATGAACGTTCCGCTGCTTCTTATACATACAGGGAAAGGGCGCAGCCGATGAAAGATCGGGCTTTTTCACCAAATGGAAAGGCTGGCTAACAACGTACGAGTATCATTTTAACGTAAAAAGAGGAGAGAGCGCATAGCATGGGCAACAAGTGGACCGAAACCTACTTAATCCATTCCAACGATATCGATTTTAAATCCGAAGCGCGGCTGTCGGTACTGCTGTCTTTGGCGCAGAGAACGGCCGACGCCGATCTGGAGCAGCTTGGGGCAACGAGGGACCAGATGATCGAAGCGGGCATGGGCTGGATGCTGATTACAATGGATCTGCGCATCAGCCGGATGCCGAAGGCGCTGGAGCAAATCAACGTCGAGACCTGGAACAAAGGCCCGAGAGGGGCCCTGTGGCAGCGGGACTTTGTGATTTATGGCAGCGGCGGGGAGATTCTCGGCGAAGCGTGCAGCATTTGGGCGCTCGTGGATATCCAGAAACGCAGAATGCTGCGGCCATCCAAGTTTCCTTTTGACGTCTACATTAATGAAGAGGACTCGGCCGGTGAAGCACCGGATAAAGTAACTATACCTGAGGATATGCCGCTGCATGAATCGTACCGCTCCGTGGTACGCTACAGCGGGATCGACGCTAATCTGCATCTGAACAATTCCCGTTATGCCGATCTGTGCATGGATACGCTGACCAAGGAGGAGCTTACGGGTTATTCTTGTGCGGGTTTTCGGATCACCTACCATCACGAGGCCCGATTGGGGGATGACATGGTGGTGAAACGGTCAGAGCTGTCCGGCGGCAGGGTGTACGTGAGCGGACAAGCCGAGGACGGGTCGCATTATTTTGATGCGTATCTTCTATTGAAAGAAACGAGCTGAACGAACGAGGGCATCCCAAGGGCCCCATGGATAATTCCGTCCCGATCGGGGGATTGTTAAAGGATAAGGGGGGATAAGCATGCCGCATCGTAAACCGGTTAAAGACAGTAACCTGCCAAACAGAGCGAGCCGGAAACAGGAATACACCACGCTGCATCCGGATAAAGCTGCTAAATTTCCGCCGAGCCTGAACCAAATTCCGAAGCAGGAACAGGATTAGGCATTTACCGCACCACCCCAGGTCCTTCAGTGGCATCCTCGGCTCCTGCCGAGGTTCCGCTGGGGGATTTTATTTTGCACAGGCGATAAGATAAAACAGGGTTACCTTCCTTTTGCATCCGCTGCCGGATTCAATGTTATAATAGGACGGAAAGAAAGGGTGGTACGTCATGAAATCATTGGTATTAGCCGAAAAGCCTTCCGTGGCCCGCGAAATTGCGCGCGTCATGGGAAGCCGCGACAAGCATAAAGGATATATCGAAGGTCCGAAATATATCGTCACCTGGGCGCTGGGCCATTTGGTCGGACTCGCGGAGCCCGAGGATTACGACAATAAATACGCAACCTGGAACCTGGAGGATTTGCCGATTCTGCCGGAATCGATGAAGCTGAAGGTGCTGCGTGAATCCGCCCAGCAGTTCAAGGTTGTGCAGCAGCAGCTCCGCCGACAGGACGTCGGCGAGTTGATCGTGGCGACGGACGCCGCGCGGGAGGGGGAGCTCCTCGCCCGCTGGATCATGAAGATGGGAAAATGGAACAAGCCGTTCAAGCGGCTCTGGATATCTTCACAGACAGACAAGGCGATCAAGGAAGGTTTTGCTTCGTTGAAGCCGGGGAACCAGTTCGACCGGCTGTACGAATCCGCGCGCTGCCGGGCTGAAGCAGACTGGATGATCGGCCTGAACGTGACGCGGGCGCTCACCGTCAAATTCGGGGCGCAGCTCTCCGCAGGACGGGTGCAGACCCCGACGCTGGGCATGATCATGGACCGGGAAAATGAAATCGTAAATTTCCGGTCGCAGGAGTACGACACGATCAAGGCCGACTTCGGCGGATTTGCCGCGGTGTGGCGGGGGAACAATGGTGACGCCCGCATCTTTGACAAGAGCGCGGCCGAAGCCTTGAAGCGCAAGCTGGACGGCTCGTCCGGCCGGATCGTCAAGGTGAAGAAGACGGAGAAGGTCGAGCCTCATCCGCTCGCTTACGACCTGACCGAGCTGCAGCGGGATGCGAACCGCCGGTTCGGCTTTTCCGCGAAGCAGACGTCGGGCGTGCTTCAGCGTTTGTATGAGCAGCACAAGCTCGTCACCTATCCCCGGACCGACAGCCGCTATCTGACGTCGGATATGACCGGCACGCTGAAGGAACGCCTGGAGAGCGTGGCCATCGGACCATATGCTTCCCTGGCGCGTCCGCTGCTGCGGAAAAATTTGAATATCACCAAACGCGTCGTGGACGATTCGAAAGTCAGCGATCACCACGCGATCATCCCGACGGAAGAGACAGTGCTTTTGAATCAGCTGAACACTGAAGAACGCAAGCTGTACGACCTGATCGTCCGGCGCTTCATCAGCCTGTTCTACCCGCCGGCACGGTACGACGCGGTCGCGGTAACGATCGACGTGGAAGGCGAGTCCCTTCATGTGAAAGGGACGACGATCAAGGAGAGCGGCTGGCGCGAGGTATACGGCGGAGATGTCTCCGACGAATCGGACGAGGATTCGTCGTCTGATACCGATGGCGAAGAGAGCGGAGCCCAGCTTCCCGTGCTGAACGAGGGCGAAGCCGTCAAGGTGCAGCGGGTCATCATGCAGGGCGGCCGGACTTTGCCGCCGAAGCGGTATACCGAGGCTACGCTTCTGTCCCAGATGGAGAAGCACGGACTCGGCACTCCGGCGACGCGCGCGGACATTATCGAGAAGCTGGTGAACTCCGATACGATCGAGCGCCAGGGGAACGCGCTGCATCCGACGGGCAAAGGCAAGCAGCTGATTGGACTCGTTGCGCCGGAGCTGCGGACGCCGCAGCTGACGGCCAAGTGGGAAGCCGAGCTGGAGAAGATCGCCCGCGGCCAGGGGCAGCCGGAGCCGTTTCTGAAGGGAATCCGCGGCATGTCCAAGGAACTGGTGGCAGGCGTAAAGAACAGCAAGGCGGACTACAAGCCGCACAACGTCTCGAACAGCCATTGTCCGGACTGCGGTACCCGGCTGCTGGAGAAGAAGGGCAAGCGCGGCAAGATGCTCGTCTGCCCGAGCGAGGACTGCGGCTACCGTCGTTCGGACGAGAAGCGCCTGTCCAACCGCCGCTGCCCGCAGTGCCACAAGAAGATGGAGATGAAGGAAGGCAAAGCCGGCCTGTATGTGCAGTGCCTGTCCTGCGGCATCACGGAGACAGTCAACAAGGACAGCAAGCACGTCAACAAGCGCGAGGAGCGCAAGCTGGTGCAGCAGTATGCCAAGAAACAGGAGCCGATCGGCTCGAACCTCGGCGAGCTGCTGAAAGCGGCGATGGAGAAAAAGAACGGTTAATAGCCTGAAAGACCCGGGCTGCATGCTCTGGCTGATCGGCCTAAGTATACATGCATTAAACCTATCTGGCCTATCGCCGGTACAGCTAGAATCTGGCTAGCAGACAGAGGAATCTCTCATTCGCGAGAGGAAGCTTGCTCCATAATTGCTTAGGAAAACTCCGCCAGGTAGGCGTTTTTGCTGGAAATACTGGCAGACGGATGCCTGGCGGTTTGTCTCTTGGCTAGTAAAGTTTTATAATAGAAGCAAGCAGTAGAACGGGGGTGGTAGTGTAAGTGAGGACGGCGCTCTTGATCTGGTTTATTTTTATCAACGCGGTAGGTTACCTGATCATGTCCGAGGATAAAAGAAGGGCAAGAAACAGGCGTGACCGTGTGCCGGAAAGAACGCTCTTTCTGCTTGCCGCCATCGGCGGGGCGCTGGGCGTATTGATCGCCATGTACCGCAAACGCCATAAGACCAGGCATCTGAGCTTTCGGGTCGGGATACCGCTGCTGCTGTTCGTCAACGCAGTTCTGTACGCATTTTTCATGAGTTGATTTATCGCTTGATGGTACAACAGGTTTCATTTCTTGCTAATTCGGTTTAATAACATCTCAATTCACACTTCATACAGAGAAAGCGCAGGTGGGTCCACATGTTATTTTCCAAAATTCTTTTAGCTTATGATGGTTCCAAAGCTTCCAATAAGGCTCTTGAACGTGCAATCGAACTGGCGAAAGCGGCGCCTGACGCGGTCATCGACGTTGTACACGTCTTTGATTTCCCGCGCGTGTTCATTGGCGAAGGCATGGCTCCGATTCCGGCATCCGTCAATCAGGACTTCTATGAACTCGCTGAGCAGACCGTCGCGGAAGTGAAGAAACGCCTCGACGGCGAAGGCGTCGCCTACAATGCGGAGATGATCCAGGGTGGACCTGCGGAAGTCATTCTGGAATATGCCAAGGAAAAAGGCAATGATCTGATCGTGATCGGCAGCCGCGGCTTGGGCGGAATCCGGGAGTTTGTGCTCGGCAGCGTCAGCCACAACGTCGTGCAGCATGCGACCATTCCGGTGCTTGTCGTTAAATAAATGATGGAATTGTAAGCCAGTGTGCCCCGAATATGGGGTGCACTGGTTTTGTTTTAGGAATGATCAGCGGCAAAATCCGAACATTCGATTTTACACTGTTTTAATTGTTCGTGTTTTAGTTGACATGTTGTGTAGGGGATTGTTAAACTGTTAGGTGTAAAGCCTTAAGGGATTTGGAAGAGGCAGAGAACCATCGCTGGATGGTTAAGGGAATGAACAAATAATCGAATGAATTGATCTCGTATAATGCCGGGGATATGGCCCGGAAGTTTCTACCCGGATACCGTAAATGTCCGGACTACGAGGGAATACTGCTGAGGAGTCGCCGGTTCCGATGGACGGAAAGGCTTCCCTCCTTGCTGCGTTTGCGGCAGCGGTATTCCTTACCCGGTCCGGTATCCTGAAAGTCAACGTATTTCTCGGGCACCGGGCCTTTTTGGGTCTCTCCCGAATGAATAAAAAACTTTTGGAAAGTGGGTTGAAACATGTCAGCAGCGGTCGCTGTCATTATGGGCAGCAAATCGGATTGGGAAACGATGCAGCATGCATGTCTCGTTCTGGACGAACTGCAAATTCCGTATGAGAAAAAGGTCGTGTCCGCGCACCGGACGCCGGACCTGATGTTCGCCTTTGCGGAGCAGGCGGCGGAGCGCGGCCTCAAGGTCATCATCGCCGGAGCCGGCGGTGCCGCGCATTTGCCGGGCATGGTAGCGTCCAAGACGACGCTGCCGGTCATCGGCGTGCCTGTGCAGTCCAAGGCGCTGAACGGCCTGGATTCGCTTCTGTCGATCGTTCAAATGCCGGGCGGCATTCCGGTCGCGACGGTGGCGATCGGCAAGGCGGGCGCCACGAATGCGGGCCTCCTGGCCGCGCAAATCATCGGGGCCTATGACAGCGAGGTTCAAGCGCGGGTGCAAGCTCGAAGAGATGCCATCCGCGACGAAGTGCTGGAAAGCAGTGATTCGCTATGAGCAGCAATCAGGCATCGCAGCAGACATGGCTCCCTGGTTCCACCATCGGCATTCTGGGCGGCGGCCAGCTGGGACGAATGATGGCGCTGGCCGGGACCGCTATGGGGTACCGCTTCATCACGCTCGATCCGACGCAGGATTCGCCCTGCGGGCAGGTGGCAGGACAGATTGAAGCGGCTTACGACGACGTTGATGCAGCCCGCCGGCTGGCGGCGGCATCGGATGTCATTACGTACGAATTCGAAAACGTCGACGCAGAAGTCGCGGCGCTGCTGGAGAAGGAATCCAGCGTGCCGCAAGGAAGCGCGCTGCTCTACACGACGCAGCACCGCCTCCGGGAGAAGCGCGCGATCGAAGCTGCGGGCGTGCCCGTGGCGCCGTACCGCGAAATTACGAGCCTGGAGAGCCTCAGAGAGGCGGCTGCCGAGCTCGGACTTCCCGGCGTGCTGAAGACCGCCACTGGCGGATACGACGGCAAAGGCCAGATCGTTCTCCGCTCGGAGGATCAGCTCGAGACGGCTTACGAGGAACTGGCTGCCACCGGCCGCGAGCTGGTACTGGAGAAATTTGTTGATTTTCAATGCGAAATTTCAGTTATTGCCGCCCGCAGTCCAAAAGGGGAAGTAAAAAGCTTCCCGGTGGCAGAAAATATTCATGTGAACAACATTTTGCACCTGTCGATCGTCCCGGCGAGAGTCGAGGAGCAGGTTCAGCGGGAAGCCCGCAAGCTGGCGGAGCAGCTCGTGGAGCACCTGGGCGCGGTCGGCCTGCTGGCCGTGGAAATGTTCGTGACGAAGGACGGGCAGCTGTACGTGAACGAGCTGGCGCCGCGTCCGCACAACTCCGGCCACTACACGATGGAGGCCTGCGCCACCTCGCAGTTCGAGCAGCATGTACGCGCCGTGTGCAACATGCCGCTCGGCGATACGACGCTGCTGACCCCGGTCGTCATGGTCAACGTGCTCGGCCAGCATCTGGAGCAGGTGATCCGCGCCAGCGGCAGACCGAGCATCGCCGTCACCGAATACGGCGTGGTGCCGAAGCTTCATTTATATGGCAAGAGCGACGTGAAGAAAGACCGTAAAATGGGACATATCAACCTGCTGTGCAAGGACGTGCAGGACGGACTCGATTGGGTTGAACAAACTAACATCTGGAGGCAAGGATAATTTATGATCGAACGTTACAGCAGACCGGAAATGCGGGCCATCTGGACCGAAGAAAATAAATTCAAGGCATGGCTGGAAGTCGAGCTGTGCGCATGTGAGGCTTGGGCCGAGCTGGGCGTCATTCCGAAGGAAGACACGAAGCTGCTTCGCGAGAACGCCAAATTCGACATCGACCGGATTTACGAAATCGAGCAGGAAACGCGCCATGACGTCATCGCCTTTACCCGCGCGGTATCGGAGAGTCTTGGACAGGAGCGCAAATGGGTGCATTACGGACTCACTTCCACTGACGTGGTGGATACAGCGCTCGGGTATCTTCTCCGTCAAGCAAACGAAATTTTGGAGAAGGATATTTTGAACTTCATCGAGATCCTGAAAGACAAGGCTATAGCTTACAAAGACACGCCGATGATGGGACGTACGCACGGTGTTCATGCCGAGCCGACGACCTTCGGCCTGAAGATGGCCCTCTGGTACGAAGAAATGAAACGCAACCTGGAGCGTTTCCGCCACGCGGCGAACGGCGTCCAGTTCGGAAAAATTTCCGGCGCGGTGGGCACCTATGCCAACATCGACCCGTTCGTGGAAGAGTTCGTCTGCAAGAAGCTCGGCACGAGCCCGGCTCCGATCTCCACGCAGACGCTGCAGCGTGACCGCCATGCCGAATACATGGCAACGCTGGCATTGATCGCGACGTCGCTCGACAAGTTCGCGACGGAAATCCGCGCGCTGCAGAAGAGCGAAGTGCGCGAGGTTGAAGAAGCCTTCGCCAAAGGCCAGAAGGGCTCCTCGGCGATGCCGCACAAGCGCAACCCGATCGGCTGCGAGAACATCTCGGGCCTCTCGCGCGTCATCCGCGGCCACATGGTAACCGCCTATGAAGACGTGGCGCTCTGGCACGAGCGCGATATTTCGCACTCCTCCGTGGAGCGGATCATCCTGCCGGATGCGACCATGCTGCTGAACTACATGCTGAACCGCTTCGGCAACATCGTGAAGAACCTAACCGTGTTCCCGGAAAACATGAAGCGCAACATGGCGCGTACCTACGGTGTGCCGTTCTCCGGCCGCGTCATGACGAAGCTGATCGACAAAGGCTTCAGCCGCGAGCAGGCGTACGATACCGTGCAGCCGCGGGCAATGCAGGCGTGGGAAGAGCAGCGCCAGTTCCGCGACATCGTGGAAGCGACGCCGGAAATTACGGAGGCGCTCAGCCCGGAAGAGATCGAAGATGCGTTTAATCCGTCGTGGCATCTGAAGCACGTGGATACGATTTTCAAAAAGCTTGGCTTGATTTAAGAGGGCTGTACAATAAATTTGTCATGGAGTAAGTAGGGCAGTGGAGAGGAAAGTTGAAGCTGGAGGAGCGGGAGCGTCCGCCTTTGTTTTCGGATTTCTACCTAGAAGTATTGATCCATCAAGGAAATCCGAAAACAACAGCGGCCGGAAGCTCAACTGTTGCTCGCAGCTGTACCGATGCATCTCCAAGACGAAAAAGTGGGGAGGATTCGCATGACATCACCGGCTGTATCGACTGCGGTCGAACTGGTAGACGCGCCGCTGCTGTACAAAGGCAAGGTGCGCGAGCTTTACGATTTGGGAGAGCATGTGCTGATCGTGGTCACCGACCGCATATCCGCTTTTGACTATGTGCTGGAGCCGCCGGTGCCCGAGAAGGGCAACGTGCTGAACAAGCTGAGCGCGTTCTGGTTCGAAATGACGAAGGACTTCATGGACAACCATGTTGTCCATACGGACGTCGAGCGCCTGGGCGCCGTGGCGAAGAACAAGGAGCTCTTGAAGGACCGGATCATGGTGGTCCGCAAAGCCGAGCGTATCGACATGGAATGCGTCGTGCGCGGTTATATTACCGGCGGAGGCTGGAGGCAGTACCAGGCGGGCGGTGAAGTGAACGGCATCAAGCTGCCGGAAGGCATCCGCAAGAACGAGGCGTTTCCGGAGCCGATCTTCACACCGGCGGCCAAAAACGATGTCGGCCATGACGAGGACATCTCCATGGAGCGCATGAAGGAATTGATCGGCGCAGAGCTGGCGCTGGAGCTCCAGGAGAAAAGCCTGAAGCTGTACGACTTCGCGCGGCGGTACTGCGATGAGCGCGGCATCATTTTGGCGGACTGCAAGTTCGAATTCGGCGTACTGGACGGCAAGGTCATCCTGATCGACGAGATTTTTACGCCGGACTCCTCGCGCTTCTGGGCGAAGGAAAACTACGCGCTGGACATCGAGATCGACAGCATGGATAAGGAGCCGGTGCGATCCTACCTTGCCTCAACACCATGGGACAAGAACAGCCAGCCGGACCCGCTGCCGCAGCCGGTAGTAGACGAAACGACCCGCAGATATGTGGATATTTACGAACGCCTGACGAAGCGCGTTTAAGATAGAACCCGCTATAGTAACGAACTTAGGTTTTAGACGATTTTTTAGCTAATGCAGGCCTGAAAAAGATTCATTCACTTATTCACTCATTCCTAGAGGAGGAACTAGAAGAACATGATGAAAGCTACGGTCTATGTCACTATTAAGCAGGGCGTACTCGATCCGCAAGGGGTTGCGGTGCAGGGAGCGCTTCATTCGATGGGATTCGAGGAAGTGTCGAGCCTCCGCATCGGGAAATACATGGAGCTTCAGCTGGACACGAATGACCGTGCTGAAGCGGAACAACGCGTCAAAGCCATGTGTGAGAAGCTTCTGGCGAATACGGTGGTCGAGGATTACCGATACGAATTGGAGGGCTAACATCCATGAAATTTGCAGTTCTCGTCTTTCCCGGCTCCAACTGTGATATCGACTGCTACAAAGCGGTAGAGGAAACACTCGGGGAGCCTGTCGATTACGTCTGGCATACCGCAACAGACCTGTCCGCTTACGACTGCATTCTGGTTCCTGGCGGTTTCTCTTACGGCGACTACCTTCGCTGCGGGGCAATCTCGCGTTTTGCTCCAGTCATGAGTGAAGTGGCCAAGGCTGCAGAGCAAGGCAAATACATTCTGGGCATTTGCAACGGATTCCAAATCCTGACGGAAGCGGGTCTGCTGCCGGGCGCACTGCTGCGCAACACGTCCATGAAGTTCCGCTGTCATGACACGGTGCTGAAGGTGGCGAACAACCGCACGCCGTTCACGACCGACTTTAGCGAAAATGAAGAAATCGTCATTCCGATCGCCCACGGCGAAGGGAATTACTATTGTGATGAAGAGACGCTCGCGCGTCTTCAGGAAAATAACCAAATCGTCTTCACCTACAGCAGCAATCCGAACGGCTCTGTGCTGGATATCGCCGGCATCTGCAATGAGCGCGGCAACGTCGTCGGCATGATGCCGCACCCGGAACGCGCAGTGAACTCCCTGCTCGGCTCCGAGGACGGCAAGCGTATGTTTACATCCATTTTGAAGGCTTGGAGGGATACCCATGGCGCAGCAAGTGTCCGCTAAAGAACCGACCGCAGCACAGATTGCGGAACAGAAAATCTATCAGCAGTTTGGGGTATCGGACAGTGAATACGAGCTGATCTGCTCCTTTATGGGACGTCAGCCGAACTATACCGAAATCGGCGTGTTCAGCGTCATGTGGTCTGAGCACTGTGCCTACAAAAATTCGAAGCCGCTGCTGCGCCGCTTCCCGACCAGCGGCCCGCGGGTCCTGATGGGACCGGGCGAAGGCGCGGGGATCGTCGACATCGGCGACAACCAGGCGGTCGTGTTCAAAATCGAAAGCCATAACCACCCTTCCGCGGTAGAGCCTTACCAAGGCGCCGCGACCGGCGTGGGCGGCATCATCCGCGACATTTTCTCGATGGGTGCAAGACCGGTGGCGCTGCTCAACTCGCTGCGTTTCGGCAAGCTCGAAAGCGACCGCGTGAAGTATCTGTTTGAGCATGTCGTGGCCGGCATCGCCGGATACGGCAACTGCATCGGCATTCCGACGGTGGCCGGTGAGGTGATGTTCGACAACAGCTACGACGGCAATCCGCTGGTTAACGCGATGTGCGTCGGTCTGATCGACCACGACAAAATTCAGCGCGGTGTGGCTAAAGGCGTGGGCAACCCGGTCTTTTACGTAGGTCCTCCTACCGGCCGCGACGGCATTCACGGTGCGACGTTTGCTTCGGTTGAGCTCAGCGAAGAGTCGGAAGCGAAGAAGACGGCCGTTCAGGTCGGCGACCCGTTCATGGAGAAGCTGGTGATGGAGTCGACCCTGGAGCTGATCGATTCGGGGATCGTGCTCGGCATTCAGGACATGGGCGCAGCCGGCTTGACCTGCTCCAGCGCGGAGATGGCGAGCAAGGCGGGCAACGGCCTGGAGCTGTACCTTGACCAGGTGCCGCAGCGTGAAGAAGGCATGACGCCGTACGAAATGATGCTCTCCGAATCCCAGGAGCGCATGCTGTTCGTCGTCGAGCCGAAGGACGAAGCGCAGGCGATGGAAATTTTCGAGCGCTGGGGCGTCATCTGCGCCAAGGTCGGCAAAGTGACCGACGATGGACGCCTGAAGCTGTTCCACCATGGCGAGGTCGTTGGCGACATGCCGGTCAAGGCACTTGTTGACGAGTGCCCGGTGTACAACAAGCCGTCGAGCGTGCCTGCTTATTACGAAGCAAACGCCGGCGTCGATACGCTGCGCTACGAAGAAGTGAAAGACTTGGGCGGCGCCCTGAAGCAAGTTTTGGCTTCCCCGACGGTTGCCAGCAAAGCCTGGGTATACAATCAGTACGATTACATGGTCCGCACGAGCACGGCGGTCCGTCCGGGTTCCGACGCGGCAGTGGTTACGATCCAGGGCACGCGCAAAGGTCTCGCGATGACGACCGACTGCAACGGGCGGTACGTGTATCTCGATCCGGAAGTCGGCGGCCGCATCGCGGTCAGTGAAGCCGCGCGCAACATCGTCTGCTCCGGCGCCGAGCCGCTGGCGATCACGGACAACCTGAACTTTGGCAGTCCGGAGAAGCCGGATATTTTCTGGCAGATGGAGCGTGCGGTAGACGGCATGGCCGAAGCCTGCCGCGTGCTGGATACGCCGGTCATCGGCGGTAACGTCAGCCTGTACAATGAGAACGCCAGCGGAGCGATCTACCCGACGCCGGTCGTCGGCATGGTCGGTCTGGTGCATGATACGGATCATATTACGACACAAGGCTTCAAACAAGAAGGCGACGTCATCTTCCTGCTCGGCGACACGAAAGCGGAGCTGGGCGGCAGCGAGTTCCAATATGTCGTGCATGGGGCAACGGAAGGACGTCCTCCGGCGCTCGACCTGGACACGGAGAAAAAATTGCTGTCTTCCGTGCTTGGTGCGATCCAGCAAGGACTCGTACAGTCGGCGCACGACTTGTCCGAGGGCGGTCTTGCAGTGGCTCTGGCCGAGTCCTGCATCAGCGGTTCGCTGGGTGCCCAGGTGCATGTCGAAACCGGCCTGCGTCCGGACGTAGCCCTGTTCAGCGAATCCCAATCCCGCATCCTGCTCTCGGCATCCCGGGACAAGGCAGAGCAGCTGAAAGCTTATATTGAAGGTCAAGGCGTGCCGGTTGCCGAAATCGGCATCGTGGAAGGCGACAGTCTGGTGGTTGACATCAACGGTGCTTCGGCCGTGAACGAAAGTGTAGGAGGCTTGAAGCAGGTCTGGGAGGATGCGATTCCATGTCTCATGAAGTAACACCGCAAACGCTGTGGACGGGAGACTACTATAACGAAGGCTCGGGCAAAGACGGGCTGTTCGACAAATTAAAAGAAGAATGCGGCGTGTTCGGGGTCTATGGACACCCGGACGCCGCTTCTTTGTCCTACTACGGGCTGCATGCCCTGCAGCACCGCGGGGAAGAAAGCGCGGGGATGTGTGTCAGCGACCGCGAGGAATTTCACTACCACCGCGGCATGGGTCTCGTCAAAGAGGTATTCGACAAAGATATGATGGCTTCCCTGACCGGGGACATCTCCATCGGGCACGTGCGCTATTCGACGAGCGGCGACAGCAAGCTGACGAACGCGCAGCCGCTGGTGTTCAAGTACCGTGACGGCGACCTGGCCGTGGCGACCAACGGCAATATCGTGAACGCTCCGCAAATCCGGCGCGAGCTGGAGGAAGGCGGGTCGATATTCCAGACGACGAGCGACACGGAGGTCATCGCGCATCTGATCGCGCGTTCGCCGAAGGATCTCGTCTCTGCGGCCAAAGACGCGTTCAACCGCATCGTCGGCGGCTACGCGTTCCTGATCATGACGAACGACCGGCTGCTGGTCGCGTCGGATCCGCACGGGCTGCGGCCGCTGACGATGGGCAAGCTCGGTGAGGCGTATATTTTCGCCTCCGAGACCTGCGCGCTCGAGACGATCGGCGCGGAGCTGATCCGCGACATCGAGCCGGGCGAGCTGCTTATTCTCGACAAAGACGGCCTGCATGAAGACCGGTTCGAGGAGAAGAAGCACCGTAAATCGCTGTGTGCGATGGAGTACATCTATTTTGCCCGTCCCGACAGCGACATGAACGGCTCGAACCAGCACGCCGCCCGCAAGCGGATGGGCAGCCGGATGGCGATCGAATCGTTTGTCGACGCTGACATCGTGACCGGGGTGCCTGATTCCAGTATTTCCGCGGCGATTGGTTACGCGGAGCAGACGGGGATCCCGTACGAGATGGGGCTCATCAAAAACAAATATACGGGCCGCACCTTTATCCAGCCGAGCCAGGAGCTGCGCGAGCAGGGCGTCAAGATGAAGCTCAGCGCCGTGCGGCGTGTGGTCGAAGGCCAGCGGGTCGTCATGATCGACGATTCGATCGTCCGCGGCACGACCTCCCGCCGGATCGTGAACCTGCTTCGCGACGCCGGGGCGGTGGAAGTGCATGTGCGGATTACGTCACCGCCTTTTAAAAATCCGTGCTTTTACGGCATCGACACGCCGGACCGGCGCGAGCTGATTGCCTCAAGCAAGTCGGTGGAAGAAATCTGCCGGGAAATTAACGCCGATTCGCTGGCGTTCCTTAGCCCGGAGGGTCTGATCACTGCGATTGCAGGCAACAATGCGGATGATTATAAGGGCGGGCTGTGCCTGGCTTGTTTCGACAACGATTATCCGACGCATCTGGATTTTAACGGTGAAGAGAAGTTTGGCTGCAGCTGCTGATGGGCTTGGAATGCAGGGCGATTACGGATCGCGATGGCATTGCCGGGCTGAAGGTTTGGGCTGTGTCTGTGGATCGATTCAGGATATGAATACTTTACCCGCTTAAAAAGTGGCGGAGCATTTGACAAAGGAGTGTCGTTGGAGTGTCTGAGGCTTATAAAAATGCCGGTGTGGATATCGCGGCCGGAAATGAAGCGGTAGAACGGATGAAGAAGCACGTGAAACGGACGTTCCGTCCGGAAGTGATGACAGATCTTGGCGGCTTTGGGGCGCTGTTCGGCCTGAACAAGGACAAATATGAGGAGCCTGTGCTCGTTTCCGGAACGGACGGGGTCGGCACCAAGCTGAAAATCGCCTTCGCCATGGACCGCCATAACACGATCGGGATCGACGCGGTGGCCATGTGCGTCAACGACATCGTGGTGCAGGGGGCAGAGCCGCTGTTTTTCCTCGACTACTTGGCATGCGACAAGGTCGTGCCGGAGAAGATCGAAGCGATCGTGGCCGGCATCGCCGAGGGCTGCCATCAGTCCGGCTGCGCGCTGATCGGCGGCGAAACCGCTGAGATGCCCGGCATGTACGCCGAAGGCGAATACGATATCGCGGGCTTTACCGTCGGCGTTGTCGATAAAAGCAAAATCATCAACGGCGCGTCCATCGCCCCTGGAGATACGGTCATCGGCATCGCGTCGAGCGGCGTGCACAGCAACGGCTTCTCCCTGGTGCGCAAGCTCCTGCTTGAGCAGTCCGGCTACAGCCTGCATGATGAAATCCCTGAACTGGGCGGCAAGCTGGGCGACGTCCTGCTGACACCGACCAAAATCTATGTGAAGCCTCTGCTGGCTCTGCTGGAGAAGGTCAACGTGAAAGGCATGGCGCACATCACCGGCGGCGGCTTCATCGAGAACATTCCGCGCATGCTGCCTGCGAACGTCAACGTGGACATCCGTTACGGTTCCTGGCCGATCCTGCCGATCTTTGAGCTGATGCAGAGCAAGGGCAGTATTGCCAACCGCGATATGTTCACCACATTCAACATGGGTATCGGGCTTGTCCTTGTCGTCAGCGAAGGCGATGCGCAGCAGGCGCTGGAGCTGCTCAAGGCAAGCGGCGAGGAAGCGTACATCATCGGGTCGGTAACGCCGGGTGAGTCGGTTGTGACCTTTACGGGAGCCGGTGTCTAATGAGCGGCTACCGGATTGCTGTGTTTGCTTCCGGAACGGGAAGCAACTTTCAGGCATTGGCCGAAGCGGCCGCTGAGGGAAGGCTCGGCGGCGCGACGGTGGAACTGCTCGTCTGCGACAAACCGGCGGCCCCTGTCGTCGGCCGGGCGGAGCGACTCGGTATTCCTAAGCATCTGTTTGTTCCCAAACAGTACGGATCGCGCGAGGAATATGAAGCGGAAATCGTCGCCAAGCTCGAGGAGCTGGACATCGACCTGGTCGTGCTGGCAGGGTACATGCGTCTGCTGACCTCCGTGATCGTCGACAAATATGCGGGACGCCTGATCAACATTCATCCGTCGCTGCTCCCGGCATTTCCCGGGACAAACGCGATCGGGCAAGCGCTGGACTATGGCGTCAAGCTGAGCGGCGTAACCGTGCATTTTGTGGACGGCGGCATGGATACCGGACCGATTATCGCCCAGCGGGCGATCGAGGTGGCCGAGCATGAGACGGAGGAGTCTTTTGCGCAGGCGGTGCATGCTGTAGAACAGGAGCTGTACCCGCAGGTCGTTGCTCTTTTTGCCCAGGGTAGAGTGAAGCTGGAGGGCCGGAAAGTTACGCTGCTTAAGGGATGATGCCTTGATGTGGTTGGAGAGGTAACAACACAAAGATATAGAGATACGGTAAGGGGATAAAGGACAACTGCCGCGGTTCCGACACGAATGGCGGCGGCTGTCAGCGGCTTTTTCGTATAATATAAGTTGAATTAAAAGAATAGGATGCAGGGCAAGGGAGTAAAACGATTCTGAAGAAGCGAAGCGTTCGTGAAAGCTTTCCAAAGGAAAGCTAGCATCGGAAGCATATGCTTTGGCTTTCGGATTTCTCCATTAGGTTGGATCCATCAATCAAGAAATACGAAAACAAGAGCGATCGTAGGAACGTTTTACGTACTTGCCCCTATCATCCATTTCAATCGTTCAACTTATATAAGAAATGATAAATTTCGGTGTTTCCGCAAAGACGTCGGCCGTTATCGAGCAAAAAGTGCGCTTTGTGGAGGGATTTGACGGTTTTGTCGGCTCGGCCCGCTTCCGGCGGATGCCGGGGAATCTTTTCGATATTTCTCGGGAAATAAATGAGCTTCGAGCGAAAGTTATCGTTTTTACACATAAAGGAGGAGCATATCGTGAGTATTAAAAGAGCGCTGGTCAGCGTATCGGATAAGAAGGGCATCGTGGATTTTTGCCGCGAGCTGTCTGCATTGGGCGTGGAGATCATTTCGACAGGGGGCACCAAAAGCCTGCTGGCACAGGAAGGCGTGCCGGTTATCGGCATTTCCGAAGTAACCGGGTTTCCGGAAATTTTGGATGGACGCGTCAAGACGCTGCATCCGGCGGTACACAGCGGCCTTCTGGCTGTCCGTGACAGCGAAGAGCATCAGCAGCAGATGAAAGAGCTGGGCCTGGACTACATCGATCTGGTGGTCGTAAACCTGTATCCGTTCCAGGAGACGATTGCCAAACCGGACGTTACGTATGAAGATGCGATCGAAAATATCGACATCGGCGGTCCGACCATGCTTCGTTCGGCAGCCAAAAATCATGCGTTTGTCAGCGTAGTTGTCGATTCGGCCGACTACGGCACTGTACTTGCGGAAATCCGCGAGAACGGAGATACGACGCTGGAGACGCGCAAACGGCTTGCAGCCAAAGTTTTCCGCCACACCGGCGCATACGATGCCCTCATTTCCGATTATTTGTCGAACGTCACAGGCGATCCTCTTCCTGAGCGTTTGACGGTCACTTACGAGAAGATCCAAGACCTTCGCTACGGCGAGAATCCGCACCAGAAAGCGGCGTTCTACCGCAAACCGCTCGCTCCATCCGGTACCATCACAACCGCCGAGCAGCTGCACGGCAAGGAATTGTCGTACAACAACATCAACGACGCCAACGCGGCGCTGCAGATCGTCAAAGAATTCGACGAACCGGCTGTCGTGGCGGTCAAGCATATGAACCCTTGCGGTGTAGGCACTGGCGAAAGCATTTTGGAAGCCTATAAAAAAGCCTACAGCGCGGATCCGACCTCCATTTTCGGCGGCATCGTCGCGGCTAACCGCATTATCGACAGCGATACTGCGGCGCTGCTCAGCGAAATTTTCCTGGAAATCGTGCTGGCACCGGGCTTCACCGATGAGGCACTCGAAATTTTGACGAAGAAGAAGAACATCCGTCTGCTGAAAATGGGCGAATTCGGTTCTGCCAAGGAACGGACCAGTCAATTTGTCGTCACGTCGGTCGACGGCGGCATGATCGTGCAGGAAAGCGACGTGCATTCGCTGGACGAAGCCGATCTGAAAGTCGTCACCGACCGTGCGCCTAGCGAAGAGGAGCTGAAGCAGCTGCTGTTCGGCTGGAAGGTCGTCAAGCACGTGAAGTCCAACGCGATCGTACTGGCCGCGGACAACATGACCGTTGGCGTGGGTGCGGGTCAGATGAACCGCGTCGGCTCCGCCAAAATCGCCATCGAGCAGGCGGGCGACAAAGCCAAGGGATCGGTACTCGCATCCGATGCGTTTTTCCCGATGGGCGATACGCTGGAGTTGGCGGCCAAAGCCGGGGTCACGGCGGTCATTCAGCCTGGCGGCTCCATCAAGGACGAGGAGTCCATTAAAGTCGCCAACGAATACGGCATTGCGATGGTATTTACGGGCGTCAGACATTTTAAACACTAAGTCAAGAACTCGCCGTTCTGGCTGGGAGAAAGTCAATACCGTCATATGTAAAGTCATTGCCTCTATGCACTGAAAAGTGAAAAAGGCTGAGATAGCCGCGTTTAAGAGGTTTGGGATAACGTTTGGGAAGGGTGACTACAGTTGGGCTGTTGTCGGAAAAGTCCCCTCCAGCTGCTGCTTCCCGTCATCAAAATCTCCGCTGAACGCGGCTGTCTGCTATAAACGGTGTCGACACCGTAATCTTGGCGGCGGTATTACGACGGGATGTTTAAGTTCTTATGAAAATTAACGTGCATGAATGAAGAAACGGGAGGCGGACATGGATATTTTGGTGATTGGCGGCGGGGGCCGCGAGCATGCCATCGTATGGGCGCTGCATAAGAGCCCGAAGGCGGGACGGATCTACTGCGCCCCGGGAAATGCGGGGATCGGGCAGATCGCCGAATGCGTGCCGATTCAGGTCAATGAATTCGACAAGCTGACGGACTTTGCTTTGACGAAAGAAGTGGGATTGGTCGTCGTCGGACCGGACGATCCGCTGGCAGACGGCATCGTGGATGCTTTTGAGGCGGAAAATATTCCGGTATTCGGGCCTAACCGCAAGGCGGCTGAAATCGAGGGCAGCAAAACGTTTATGAAAGACCTGCTGCATAAATACAACATTCCTACGGCGGCTTACCGCAAATTCGACAATTACGAAGAAGCATCCGCTTATTTGCAGTCGCAACAAGCACCGATCGTCATTAAGGCGGACGGACTTGCTGCAGGAAAAGGCGTCACCGTGGCGTTTACGATGGAGGAAGCGGAAAAAGCGCTCCACGACATCATGGTCGCCAAAGTATTCGGCGAATCCGGCACTCAGGTCGTCATCGAGCAGTTCCTGCAGGGGCAGGAAATGTCGATTTTGTCCTTTGTCGACGGCGAGACGGTGCGGCCGATGGCGGCTGCGCAGGACCATAAGCCGGTGTTTGACGGGGACAAGGGTCCGAACACGGGTGGTATGGGCACCTATTCGCCGCTGCCGCATGTGGATCCGGCGATTATTGAAGCCGCTGTCGAAAATATCATCAAGCCGACCGCCAAAGCGATGGTCGCCGAAGGCCGGCCGTTCCGCGGCGTGCTCTTCGCCGGGCTGATGATCCAGCCGGACGGTACGCCGACCACGATCGAGTTCAACGCCCGCTTCGGCGACCCGGAGACCCAGGTCGTGCTGCCGCGGCTGAAGACGGATCTGCTCGACATTTTCATCGCGGTCGTGAACGGTACACTGGCCGATATCGACATCGAATGGAGCGATGAGGCTGCCGTGTGCGTCGTGCTCGCATCGGGCGGCTATCCCGCTTCGTATCCGAAGGGGCTGCCGATCCAGGGGCTGGATCAAGTCAACGCGGCAGACGCCCTCGTGTTCCATGCGGGAACCGCAAAGAACGAGCAGGGCGAGTTCGTTACCAGCGGCGGCCGCGTGCTGGGCGTCGTCGGCCTGGGTGCCGACATCGCCGAAGCCCGCGCGAAGGCATACGCGCAGGCCGAGAAGATTACCTTCGAGGGCAAGCAGAACCGCACGGACATCGCCGCCAAGGCGTTGGTGAAGAGCGGGAAATAAAAATGTTTCGCTAGAAATGCATCCATAGGGATGTCCCTATGGATGTTGCCCGGTACATTTTGCCGGGTCTGAGATAGAAGGCGTTCCGAGGTCGGCACACGACCGAAGGGGCGCCTTTTGTTGTTCAGCAAATCACTCTTCGTATACCCCCTTGCCAAAAGTCTTGAAATCATATATTATATATTTATAAATCTTAATATTAAAATAAATTCAGATCAGGTTTGGCAAGTCGTAAACGCAATGAGAGGTTTAAAATTCAGAGAGCACAGAGGAGGTTTCAAACCATGCTGCAGACGACAGGGATCCACCACATTACCGCATTCGTGAACAACGCCCAGGACAACGTTGATTTTTACGCAGGGGTGCTCGGGCTTCGACTGGTGAAAAAGACGATCAACTTCGATGCACCAAACGTGTACCATCTGTACTTTGGCAACGAGCACGGCAGTCCGGGGACGATTATTACGTTTTTTCCGAGGGACAATAGCCGAACAGGTACCGTTGGCGGCGGACAGGTGAAAACGACGGTGTATGCCGTTCCTCCGGGAAGCCTGGATTTCTGGATGCAGCGTCTGAGCTCTTTGGACTTGGCGTACGGCACGACGGAAAGATTCGGAGAAACGTACATTCAATTCAAAGATCCTTCCGGTCTGCAGATTGAATTGGTGGAGCGGGCCGAGGGGGCGCCAAGCCGCTGGTCCTTCAGCGGCGTTCCAGTGGACCATGCCATTAAGGGATTTGGCGGCGCCGTTTTGGGAAGCAATAACCCTAAGCAGACGATGCTGGTTCTGGAAGAAATCCTCGGACTGGCCAAAATCGGCGAAGACCAAGGCCAGGTCCGTTACCGCAGCACCGGCGATATCGGCAACATCATCGACGTGAATATCGGTCAGGAAGAGCGGGGGACCGCCGGTGCCGGTACGGTGCATCATATCGCCTGGCGTGCCAAGGATTTTGCCGAGCATGAGACGTGGAGAAGTCTGGTGGAGGAAGCCGGTCTTCGTCCGACGCAGATCGTCGACCGTCAGTATTTTAATGCGGTGTATTTCCGCGAGCCAGGCGGGATTTTGTTTGAGATCGCCACAGATCCGCCAGGGTTTGCACGGGATGAGCCGGAAGCGGAAATGGGGACACATCTCATGCTGCCCGAGTGGTATGAGCCGCAGCGTGAAGTGATAGAACAACTTTTGCCGGACATTCAGGTCCGTGCGTTGGGAGGCGTACAATGATGAGTATGAAGCATATTTTTGTTCAAGGAAGTCGGCCGGAGGCACCCGTATTGGTTCTTCTTCACGGAACGGGTGGGAATGAGCGGGATTTGCTCCCGATCGCAGACATGATAGCACCAGGGGCATCCGTGCTTGGCGTGCGGGGAAACGTTCTGGAGCATGGCATGCCGCGTTTCTTCCGGAGACTGGCCGAAGGGGTGTTCGATGAGGAAGATTTGATTGCGCGGACGCATGAGCTGAAGGCCTTTTTGGATGAGGCGGCCGCGCAGTATTCCATCGACCGGAACCGGATGGTGGCTGTCGGCTTCTCCAACGGCGCCAACATTGCCGCGAGCCTGCTGTTCCATTACAGCGACTCCCTGCAGGGCGCGGTTCTGCTGCATCCGATGGTTCCGCTGCGCGGGAAGGAGCTGCCTGATCTAACCGGCGTTCCGGTATTTATCGGGGCAGGGACGAATGACCCAATCTGCTCCATCAGCGAAACCGAGGAGCTTCATTCGCTGCTGTCAGACGCCGGTGCGGATTCCGAGCTGCATTGGGCAGATTACGGACACCAGCTGAGCAAGCTGGAGATTGATGCGGCGACCGCCTGGTTTGAGCGTCATTTTAACAGCAAAGCATAATGATTTGATCGAACATAAGGAAAAGGCTGCTTGGGACTCATCCCGGCAGCCTTTTTTTGTTGCGTTGGAATTTCGTTCTCTTTACTCCGCCGGAAACTCCCAAGCGGGATTCCAGACGATTTCCCACAGGTGTCCGTCAGGATCCTGAAAATAACCGGAGTACCCTCCCCAGAACGTATCGTGCGCAGGGGAGGTGATGGTAGCTCCCGCCTGACGCGCCTGTTCCATCACTTGATCGACCTCTTCCTTGCTGGTAACGTTGTGGCCGATTGTAAACTCCGCACTGCTGGGGGCCGAGCGCTCGATGTTGGCGTCGTGGACGAGGTCGTCCCTTTTCCAGACGGCCAGCTTCACCCCGGCCTGAAGGTCAAAGAACGCGACCGCGCCGTGCTCAAACTCTGTTCCAATAATGCCTTCCGTAGGAAGCCCCAAGCCATCCCGGTAAAAGGCCAGCGCCCTTTCCAAGTCGTCTACCCCCAGGGTCAAAACGGATATACTTGGCTTCATCGTGTTACATCCTCCTTCTTGGATTAAAGTGTGTGCAATGTCTTCGGCTGGTACTTTTGATTATAGCAATGTATTGGTGACAGCTTGATTGTCATCATTAAGGAATAATTTGACTTCATTTCCGGCATGATATGAGAACCGATCATCGTACACAAGAGGTGGAAACTATGAAGGGAACCGCACTGGATATCCTCAAACAGCAGCTGAAGGATTCCCCGGATCTGGTTTGCCAGCCATTTCTCATTGACGGTAGAACTTGTACGTTATTTTATATACCTTCCATTGTAGACCAAGCGATGCTTCAAAAGAACATCGCCCGTTTTTTGCTGGCCGAAAGCCGGACGGGGAGTTGGGATGCTTTTCGCCGTAACCTGCAGCAAGGAAACGCGTTTCCGATCGTCTATCATTCCATTTCCGGCCCAGAAGAGGCATCCGTCCTGGTCGTACAAGGGAAGGCCGTCCTGCATGTGGATCAAACGGACGATTTTTACTATTTTGACACCGTACAGTACCAGAAAAGATCGATTGCGGAATCGCAAAACGAATTGGTCGTTACGGGTCCGCAAGAGGCTTTTATCGAGGATATTCAGAGCAACCTGTCCCTGCTGCGCCATAAGATCCGGCATCCGAAGCTGAAGATGAAGGAATATACAATCGGCGACTATACCAACACGTTGGTTTATGTGGTTTATATCGAGGGCCTGCCCAAAAACGAAGTGTTAGCCGAAATCGACAGCAAGCTGCAAAGCCTATCCATCGATGGGATTTTCGGTATTGGTTATGTAGTGGAGCATTTCAAGGAAAGCTCCACGCCGTTTCCGATATTTCAATATACGGAGCGGCCTGATGCCGTTGCAGCCTCTTTGCTCGAGGGGCGCGTCTGCATTTTGATGGATGGGGCACCTAATGCTGTGATCGCTCCGGTCACCTTGTTTTCGTTATTGCAGGCCTCGGAGGATTATTTTCAGAGTCCCTTTGCAGCCAGCTGGATTCGCACGGTCCGATTCGCTTTTTCACTGCTGTCGATCTTATTGCCTTCATTATACGTAGCGATTACGACGTTCCACCCTCAAGTCCTTCCGGCTCATCTGCTGATTACGATCGCATCCGCCCGTGAACGCATCCCGTTCTCGGCATTAACGGAAGCGCTGCTGATGGAGCTGACCTTTGAAGCGCTGCGGGAGGCGGGCATGAGAATTCCGAAGCCTGTCGGCCAGACGGTCTCGATCATCGGGGGGATCGTCATCGGCCAAGCCGCCGTTCAGGCAGGCATCGTCTCCGCTCCCATGGTCATCGTCGTTTCGATCACAGGGGTGGCCTCTTATATCATTCCCCATCTGGAGCTGGGGCTTATCTTTCGGATGCTCCGTTTCCCGTTTCTCATTTTGGGCGGTTCGATGGGGCTGATCGGCATATTCGCAGGTACTTTTGTTCTGTACGCGCATTTGGTGCACTTAAGGTCCTTCGGGGCCCCATATTTGCAGCCGGTCGCACCGCTCGTCCTGTCCGATTGGAAAGATACGCTGTTGCGGCTGTCATCACCTCTGATGAACAAACGCAGCAGCGCCTTTTCGAGAATCCGGCATCGGAGGAGATAATCGATTCCTATGAAAACGACACTTCTGAAAGTTGGGCTGATGGTCATCATATTGTGCAGCATCACTGGATGCTGGTCCAAAGTCGAGCTGGATCAGCGTATTTTCGTAAACGGGGTGTTTATCGATGTCGGTGAGGAACCCGGAACGGTGAAGGTCTCGATCAGCACGCCTCTGACCAACCGCCTGGATTCGGACCAGTTAAGCGGCGGGGGAGGCGGCAAGGATAAGCCCTACTCCTTGATCACCAAGCAATCCACGAGCATCGGCAAGGCGCTGGAATATATCCACAAAGATTTGTCGCGCCAGCTCAGCCTGTCCGAAATCAAAGTCGTGATGATCAGCGAGCAATACGGCGAGCAGGGCATCGGCGATCTTCTGGAATGGATCAAGAGGGAACCCGATGTCCCGATCGGGGCATACTTGTTAGTTGCTTCCGGTAAGCTGGATGATGCCGCACACCTGACGCCGATTTTTGAACAGCTGCCCACCACGGTGCTGCTAAGCTTCGCCACCCAAGGTTATATGCTGAATACGACCATCAAGGACTGTCTCGTCGCGGACGCTGCCGGCTTGGGATACGCCGCTACCTTATTGCAGAACGACAAGATCCATTCCGCCGCCGATGCTCATAAAAGCGAAACGTGGACGGGAATTAAGGGGGCAGCTTTGTTTCAGCAAGGCCGATTGAAAGGCACGCTCCCCTATGAAGAAGCCAAAACCATCGCATGGGCCTATGGGCATCTCAAATTTCCGATTTATTCCGTTCAATGGGATCACGGCAAGAGCAAAGCAGATCTTAAATTCACTTATACGAACGGCAAAACTTCGGTCAAAATGACCCCAAACGGCCCGGTTTTCACGGTTCATCTCAAAGGCAGGGCCAGCATCATAGCCAAAAAGGACGCTTCTCACCGCTTCGTGAAGGACGTCAGCGGGACCATCATGAATCAAATGAGAGAAACCGTCTCCGAAGACTTCCGGAAGAGCATTGCCTACTCTCAACAAATCGGAGCTGATGTGCTTCAGCTCGGGTTTCTTCTGGAGTGGAACGCCCCGCAGTACTGGCAGCAGGTGAAAGGCAAATGGCCGGAACACTATAAGAAGGATGCCGAGGTACGCGTAGTTACCAAGCTGAGCCTGGACGATTACGGGAAAGAATATTGAGAAGGGGAGCGAGGCGAAATGACTTCAAACAACAACTGGAGGTTGGCCCGATTTGCCTTTGTCTATTTTAACTCCCAGGCGTCCATCTTCCTTATTCCAGAGCTGGTATCCACGTCAAGCTATCAAGGAATTGCGGGCATCGTGTTCGGTTCCCTCTTGGGCTTCATCATTTTGTTCTATGTGGTTTATATCAGCAAGCTTCAGCCCGCTTCCTCCTGGGTCACCTTCGGGAACCGAATCATGGGTAAAGGGATACATGGAGCCTTCGTTATTATGCTGCTCGTATGGACGGTGTACTACGCCTCCTACGATATCCAAAGCTTCGTCTTGTTTTTCGGGACCAATTACTTGAAAGGAACCCCGCCCTGGTTCATCCAGCTCATTATCAGCCTCGTGATCCTCTACGTCGTCCGGTTGGGGGCAAGAACGCTTGTCTACATGTCGGAGGGCCTTTTTTTGCTGATCTTTGCAACCACGCTGCTGATCACCTATTTTTATGCTGAAAACGCCAGTGTGCAGATGCTTCCGGCTTTTTTTCATTATTTTGACCTGCCTACTTTTTTCAGCAACACAATGGCTACGTTTTCGGTCGTGAGCGAGTGGGTGGTCTTTCTGTTTCTTGCTCCGGAATTTACATTCGGCAAAGGGACGTTCGCCAAGCTGGCGGTTGCATCGGTTGGAAATTCCTTCGTCTTGTTGTCAGGCTGGATGTTTACGCTGCTTAATTTCAGTCCGCATTATGCCAAGCAGATCCAATATCCATTCCTCGAAATTATCCGAGGTAAAATAGACGATGGCCTGTTGGAAAACTCCGCCCCATTTATGATCGGGGTATGGACGGCTTCGATGCTGATCCATTGCTCCTTTTTGATATATGCCGGGACCAAGTGCATGTCCTATTTTACGAAAGGTAGAGGAGAGGGAATCATCGTCCCTTCGCTGACGCTCGTTTCGGCGGGGATTGCGTTTTATTACGCCTACCACTTGTCTGCCTACCAGAAGCATTATTTCTCCTTTATTACGGTGCTGGTGTGGATATTTATCGAGCTGATTCCGTTGTATTATGGGATCGTGGCCATGTTAAGATTACGGTCAAAAAAATGGTGGAGTGAGCAGACCTGAATGCGGGCAGCTCCATTTTAAACGTCAAGGAGTGAAAATACGATGAGCATCACTGTCATTTATGGGGGTACGCGTCCAGACGGGAATACGGAGCTTCTGACCGAGCGGGTCGTCCGGGGATTTGCCGGCGTGGACCGGATTGTGCTGAAAGAGTATACCGTTCAACCGATTGAGGATCTTCGACATACCGAGCAGGGGTTTCAGGATGTGGGCGACGATTACAACGCGCTGATTGACCGCGTGCTGGCCGCGGATACTGTGATTTTTGCCACGCCGGTGTATTGGTACGGCATGTCGGGCCATATGAAAAACTTTATCGATCGCTGGTCCCAAACGCTCAGGGACGATCAGCGTCCGCATTTCCGGGAATCGATGAAGTCCAAAACCGCTTATGTGATTGCGGTCGGCGGCGACGATCCACAGCTGAAAGGACTGCCGCTGATCCAGCAGTTTCAGCATATTTTCGGCTTTTTCGGAACAAAGTTTGGGGGCTATATCCTGGGCGAGGGGAATCGGCCTGGGACAGTTATCCATGATACTCCGTCGATCAAGCTGGCGGATGAGCTCCGGGACCGTCTGATCCGGCAGGTGCAAGAATAAGTCATATTTTTCAATTTGCATAGCTTGTGGTATATCTTGCCGTATGCTAAGATAACAATAAATAAGGAGCAGCCGGCCCAGGCTACTCCCTAGCACAAACATCTTGAGTGGGATTTCCCTCCAGGATCAAGCTTGACCTTGAAAATAACCCACTTAGGTGCCGACCTTAAGAGTGGGTTATTTTCGTTTATCGATGTAAGTGAGTAACGCTACCAGGAAAATCCCGAAGGTTAGTACTTCACCAAACGAAATGTTCATTCGCATCATCTGAGCTAACGTAACGTTTAAACTGAGAATAAAAGACTTAGAAAAGGCCCATTTAAGGTGGGCTTTTTTTATGCTTACTCATCAAAGCAAATACAAACATTTCATGCATCATGATAGTGAGGTCTTCAAGCTGTATAGGCCCTCCGTTGCCCCAGTCACCAATTTTCTGGCGGTTCCATACTGCCTCAACCGTTTGGATATTGACAGCTTAGTACACCCGTACTAAACTAATTAGTACAGTCGTACGATTTGTTAGAATCTACGAAGCAGGTGAACTCCAAATAGGGGGCGGGGGAGTCAATGGAACAATCGAAGAGAAGGCAGCAAATCATGGAGGTCGCAATCCATACGATTGCCGAGCTTGGTTACGCCCAGGCCTCGGTGGGACAAATCGTCAAGCGTGCCAGTGTAAGCAAAGGCGTGTTCACCTACCACTTCGCCAGCAAGGATGAGTTAATGGAGCAAATCGTCCATGAGGTCTTTGATGCCGGAGCACGCTTCATGTCTCCACGAGTCGAGGGACAAACGACACCTAGCGATATGTTGAAGACCTATATCGAATCGAACCTGGAATTTATGGGCGGGCACCGTGACTATATCGTAGCTTTAACGGAAGTTGTCACGAATGCGCGCACGGCGGACGGAAAGCTTCGGTTCGGAGGAGCCGCCGATGACTTGATCCTGGAGCCACTTATCGAAATATTGCGATGGGGGCAGGAGGCCGGGGAGTTCAAGCCGTTTACCGAACGCTCCGCTCGTGTGACTGCAGCGGCCATCCGCAGCGCCATTGATGGCGTCGCAAGCCAGCTGCTCGTCAATCCCGGCCTGGACCTTTCGGGATACGCGGCGGAACTTGCCGACCTGTTTCTATCGGCCGTCCACCGTCCCTCTCATCCAGTGGATTCGTCTGCGGAAGGAGGAGAGCAGTCATGAAACGGATCGATCCGAGGGCGGTAAAAGCGCGAAGAATGGAAGGGTGGATCGCCAGCGCGATCAGTGTCGTGCTGATTATCGCGCTTCTATGGCTGACAATGGCTTACAGCTGGCCCGTCTGGATTGCGGGATGGAGTGCGGCCGCCGTTCTGCTGTTTATCGTGCTTGAGCTGGCGGTGCTGCCCGGTTTGCTGTACCGGTTCTGGCGATATGAGATTACGGAAAAGAACGTAGAGCTAAATCACGGCGTCTGGGTGCGCAGGAAAACGTTAATCCCGATGGTGCGTATTCAGCATGTGGATTCCAAGCAAGGGCCGATCCAGAAGATTTATGGACTGTCCACCGTCACGTTCTCCACCGCAGCCGGCAGCCATCGCATTCCTGCATTGTCAGAGCAGGAAGCTGAGAATATTCGCAAGCAGATTTCGGATTGGGCAGGAGGGACGAACGGTGAACTCTAATCCAGGACCCTTGCCGTCCAACCGGCGGCTGCATCCCGTATCCATTCTGTACTTTCTGATTCATTCCGGGAAGGAATTGGCGGGCTTGCTGCCTTTAATTCCATTCTGTATTTTTCTGATCCATCGCGTATTTGGAAAAGAGATCGACCGCATCGTGCTGACCGCTTGCGTGATTGCGGCGGCTGCGGTCATGCTGATCGTGTTCGCTTGGCTGCGCTGGCGCCGTTTTGTGTACCGGGTGGAGGACGGCGTCCTTTATATGGAACACGGGCTGTGGGTCCGCCGAAAACTATGGATCACCAAGGAACGCATTCAGTCTCTGAATATCACAGTCAGCCTGTATGATCGAATGTTCGGGCTCGTTCGCCTGGAAATGGAGACGTCCGGGGGTGAAGATGAGCCGGAGGCCGTGCTCAGTTCGATTTCTGCCGCGGAAGCCGCCCGGATTCAGCGAGAGATCGGCATGGCAAACCCGGAGAAAGCGGCGTCCGAACCGTCCGGCGATTCCCTCGTTCACGCTGAACAGCCGAACGCTACTCCCCTGAACAGCATGCGGCTGTCACTGGGCCAAACGCTGATTCTAAGCACAACGAGCGGCAAATTCTCGATCCTCTGGATGGTGATCGTAGGGGGAGGCTTGAAGCTGTGGGATGAATGGGTGAGGGATACGCCGGTATGGGATCAGCTGTCCCCGCGGCTGATGGTCTTCGGAATCCCGGGACTCATCTTCATCCTTGCGATCCTTTCCTGGCTGCTCGCGTTTGCAGGCGCCTTCTTACTGGAGTACGGCTTTCGGGTTGAGGCCGAGGGCCGTACGTTAACCATCGAGCGGGGCATTTTGGAAAGAAAAAGAACCGTCATCAAGCCGCACCGGATTCAGGCGATCCGCATCACCCAGAACCCGCTGCACAAGCTGCTTCGCCGGGCTTCGGTTCGAATGGTCATCGCAGGCAGCTCGGATGAGGAGAAAAAGGCCGTCGATTTGTTTCCGCTTGTCCGTTATGACGAGCTTCCTCTGCGGATGGCAGCGTTTCTGCCCGGCTTCCGCCTGCCGCAGACCTGGAACCCGGTCAGCCGTAAATCTTACCGTTCTTACACCGTGCTGCCTGTTCTCATCTGTATCATTCTGGCGGCAGCCGCCTGGTTGCTCGCGCCCGGCGTGTGGCGGTGGCTTGCATGGGTTCTCCCCCTCTTTGCCTGGGCAGCGTCATCATTGGAATACCGGAGGGCGGCCTGGAGCCGGGAGGAGAACCAGCTTCACATCCGCTATGGGAGCTTTTCCGAGAAAACCGTGCTGATCCCGATCTCCAAGGTACAGTGGCACATAACCTCGCAGACTCCATTCCAGGCGGGAAAAGAGCTGGCCACGCTGAAAGTGGCGGTAGCATCCGGTAAATCCGGAGACAAAGTTTCGCTGCGGCATGCCTCGGCCTCCGATGTCGACATGCTCACCGATTGGCTTTCCGGAAAACAGTAGCTGATGGCCTTCCCACCGCGAAAAACGCCATAAGAAAAACGTCTATCGACGTACTTTCAAAGAAGACAGACCGCGGTTAGCTGAAGTTTTTCTTGCGATTATAGAATGATTCAGCTTCGCTGAATTTTATAAATTCTATAATCTTCAAAAATAGGCGCCTGCCGGAAGAGAGCCTCTTGAAAAAAAGCCGCAAAAGCGTTAAGTTACTGAGTAATATAAAAACGTCCGTTTAAAAAGAGGGTTAGCGGAGTGAGGAGAGAACAAGAGATGAAAGATACCGGTAAGGAAACGCAGGTCCAGCCTTCAGCTGGCGCCGAAGGAGTCACTGTCGTGAACGCTGAAAGAGAAAGCGCGGCAGACAAGCCCCGCACCGTCAGTATGGAAGATATCGTCCGGGCACACCACGTGCTGCGGGAGGTTATCGTACGGACGCCGCTGCAGCGGGACCCGGTCCTGTCGGCGAGATACGAATGCAGCGTGTTTTTGAAAAGGGAGGATCTGCAGGTCGTGCGTTCCTTCAAGATCCGCGGGGCCTACAATATGATCCGCAGCCTGTCGCCGGAGGAGATGGCGAAGGGGATCGTGTGCGCGAGTGCAGGCAACCATGCGCAGGGTGTGGCCTTTTCCTGCCATGCGCTGAATATTCACGGGAAAATCTACATGCCGAGCACGACCCCGAACCAGAAGGTGAAGCAGGTCAAGCGCTTTGGCGGCAGCAACGTGGAAGTCATTCTGACCGGAGACACGTTCGACGACGCCTACGCAGAGGCGATCAAGGCCTGCGACCGCGAGGGCATGACGTTTATCCATCCGTTTGACGAGCCTAAGATCATTGCAGGGAACGGCACGATTGCGATGGAAGTGATGGAAAGCCTGGATTCGGCAGCAGACCATGTGTTTGTCACCATCGGCGGCGGCGGACTGGCGGCAGGCGTGGCGACGTACATCAAGACGGTCAGTCCCGCGACCAAAGTGATCGGCGTCGAGCCGGAAGGCGCAGCATCGATGAGCGAGGCGCTGGCTCAGCAGGGCGTTGTCACCTTGGATGAGATCGACAAGTTCGTCGACGGAGCAGCCGTGAAAAGGGTGGGCGACACCCCGTACGACATCTGCTCCCGCCTGCTGGACGACGTCGTCAAAGTGCCGGAAGGCAAAGCCTGCACGGCCATCCTGGAGCTGTACAACGAAAATGCAATCGTCGTTGAGCCCGCAGGCTCGCTGCCGGTCGCGGCGCTGGACCTGTACCGGGATGAAATCCGCGGCAAGACGGTCGTCTGCATCATCAGCGGCGGCAACAACGACATCGACCGGATGCAGGAGATCAAGGAGCGCTCGCTCATGTACGAAGGCATCAAGCATTACTTTATGATCAATTTCCCGCAGCGCTCCGGCGCGCTCCGCGAATTTCTGGAGGACGTGCTCGGGCCGGGAGACGACATCACCAACTTTGAGTATACGAAAAAGCACAACAAAGAGAACGGACCGGCGCTCGTCGGCATCGAGCTGAACAGCCGCGAGGATTATGAGCCGCTCATCGAGCGCATGAACCGGAAAGGTCTCAAATATACGGAGCTGAACAAGGATTCCAGCCTGTATAACATGCTGATTTAATAGAGCGGCCGGATCGCCGGCAACGGATGCTGATATGCTCGCCCCTTGGTGCACCGTGCCAACGTGGGAGCAATCCGCATCCGCCCCGCCCAAACTACAAAAAGGGAGACCCTGCAACCATCGCAGCGGTCTCCCTTTTCTATTTTTAATTATGACAAAGGATCAGTTTCGGAGAATGTACGTCGATAGACGATTTTTTATCCGGTTGATGATTCAGCCGATAAAAGTTTCGTCTGATGAACGAGCGGCATTATTTCAGCGCGGAATTGATGTAGTTCCGGACTTCCGGCGTCAGGGTGTCTTTGTTTTTGTTCACGACGTCAAGGAATCCCTTGATGCGTTTCAGGTAGCCGCTCGTGGCCGGGTTTCCTTTGCTGACGGCAGCTTCCAGCGCGGCTTTGGCCTTCGGATCGATTTTCTTGCTGTCATAGTCGAACATCGGCGTGTTGTTGAGGCCGTTCATGCTGATGGCCAGGTACAGTTGGTACAGCGCTTTGACCTGGGTCACACGGTTGGATTTCGGATACGACTTTACGAATGCTTCCTGGGTCTGGGCACGCTTGATAACTTCCTGCCAGCTGATCGACAGCGCCGCGTCGTTGGCAAAGCGGTTTTTCGTCTCCGCCGTCATGATATCGATATAGCTCTTGATATCTTTGGTTACGTAAGGGCGAACCTTCTGGAAACGCGGGTAGTCCAGCACCAGGTAGAACATGCCTTCAGCCGTTTCGAGACGATAGCCGCTGTCGCGGGCGCCTTTGAAGAGGGTTTTCAGGTTTTTGTCGCTCGTCTTATTGATCAGGGAAGTCAGGTCGTCGCCTTGCTTCATCAGCTTCATGAGGCTGCGCTGTACATTGTCTTTGTAAAATTTCTGGTTCCATGCTTCCAGGTTGGCGTTTTCGGCATTCTCCATCTTGAGAGCCATCAGCATCGCTTGATACGGCGTTACTTGATACATGTTTTTCTCCATGTAGGCCAGTGCTTCCGCCTGCTTCGCCGGTTTCTTCAGCAGCTCCATCATGTGGTTGTAAATGGCGTTGGCGTGCTTCGTTTTGGCCGAGACGTCGGCAGAAACTGCCGATTTGGTAGCGGCAGGCTGCGCGGTGGCGGCATGAACCGCTCCGGCTCCGGTTTGCATGGTAAGGGCAATCATAAGGGCAGCGGCTGTGGCCGCGGTAACTGTTTTTTTCATAGGTGTGTTCAACCTCCTGTTTGGTATATGAACATATTACCCGAAGGTTGTTTCGCTTTGATCTCAACTTGTTTCCGACTTGTAAACTTTTAGCGATTGATTTTGGTGACAGGGGAATTTCACAGTATTCCGTAGAACTAAATATCAGGGATTCGTATTTTTACTCACTTGTTTTGAATTTTTTGATATTCCATTAATCTACATACAACATATAACGTTTATGATGGATTTGATTTGCCGGCAGCAAGCACCGTATAAATAACGTTAGGGAGCGATTGGCGTGAACCCTGAACCACAACAAACCTTAGAAGCTACTAATGCAAAATCAGGCTCACTCTGGGAGGTGCTTCGCGTCTCCACCAAATTAGGCCTGACCTCCTTTGGCGGTCCGATTGCCCACCTGGGTTACTTCCATGACGAATACGTCCGGCGCAGGAAGTGGATGGACGAAAAAGCCTATGCGGATCTTGTGGCCCTCTGCCAGTTCTTGCCGGGTCCGGCAAGCAGCCAGGTCGGAATCGGGATTGGCATCCTCCGGGCGGGCCTGTGGGGCGGTGTGATGGCCTGGTTAGGCTTTACGCTGCCTTCCGTGATCGTGTTGGTTCTGTTCGCCTTATTGCTTCAAGGCTTCGATATCGCAAATGCAGGCTGGATTCATGGGCTTAAAATCGTGGCTGTTGCGATTGTAGCCCAGGCTGTGCTGGGCATGGGCCAAAAATTGACCCCCGACCGGTCCCGCATGACGATCGCGGTCGGCGCTGCCGCGCTTGTGTTACTATGGCCGACAGCCTATACTCAAGTGCTCATCATTGCCGCCGCGGGTATACTCGGGCTGTGGCTGTACAAGAAGGGTCCGGATCCTGGCAGCCAAAGTCTGCGGATGCCGGTAGGCAAACCTTTCGCGATCGGCTGCCTTGTTCTGTTTTTCGGCCTGCTCGCTGCGCTGCCGCTCTTGAGACGAACGTTTGACATCCAATGGCTGGCCCTGTTCGACAGCTTCTACCGCTCGGGGTCATTGGTGTTTGGCGGCGGACATGTCGTACTGCCTTTGCTGGAGCGCGAGGTGGTGCCGACGGGGTGGGTGAATCCGGAAGACTTCCTTGCCGGCTATGGGGCGGCGCAGGCCGTTCCCGGACCGCTGTTTACTTTTGCAGGGTACCTCGGGGCGATGGCCAGCGGAATCACAGGTGCCATTGTAGCGACAGTGGCGATTTTCCTGCCTGCTTTTTTGCTGGTTGCCGGAGCGCTGCCGTTCTGGAACGGCCTCCGAAACAGCCCCAGGGTGCAAGGTGCGCTCATTGGGATTAACGCTGCCGTGGTCGGCATCTTGTTAGCGGCATTCTATGTTCCGATCTGGACGACGGCTGTTACGGCACCGGTTGATTTTGCCTTGGCTCTATTGTTATTTATTCTGCTTGTCTTCTGGAAGCTCCCGCCTTGGGTTGTCGTTCTTGCAGGTGCGTTAGCCGGAATGATTATCGGATGGATATGAGTGGATCTTAGAGGCTGCCGTATATAGCCAAAAACGAAAAATCCCCTTCGAGCAAGCGCAGCGCTGCCATTCAGCACATGCCTGCTTAAAGGGGATTTTCACTATGTTCGGGCTATCCGCAAATATGGGGCCAAGGCGCTTTGTCCAGCCAACCTCGTTTGCCGAATCAGCCTCTTCTTAGAAAGATAAAACGTAGCCCGGCCAGCCCAACCAATCCGATCACCAGGCTTACCCATGGGTTGACAGTGAAGACCGGCAGCATGGTCCGCATTGAGAACCCGATGATCATGACGATGATCAGGATGATCAAATACACCCCGATCGCCTTTAAATCGATCTTGGGCTTGCTGGAGCCCTCATCGCTGCCCGGTTTATTCAGGGTCTTGGTGACGAGCTCGGTCAGCAGAATCGAGCCTGCGGCCAACACGATCAGCGCCAGCAGGCTGATCCGATTGATCGGTTCCCCTGCATAGCCGCTCCATTCGGCGACCAGTCCGAACACCGCCTCGACCAAAAACAGAAATGTGAACGCCGCCCAAGGAATCATGATGTAATAGGCGGCTCCCTCGATGGCTTTACGCTTCGGCAGCGCATCCGCGATGCTGCGGGCACAGGCCGCCGGATCTTCGCCATACAGCTGGGATGCCGTGCGGCCGGCTTCCTGGGCCTTCAGCACGTCCGAAGCCACTTCGAGCAGCTTCTTCTCGGCCTGCTGCCGGTCGGCCCGGGTGCTCCGCACCGCGATGATGACATCCTCCACGTAATCCCGGTTCGCCGGGGTCATGCGTTCACGCAGCCTGTTATTCTCTTGAATCATTTGCTTGATCGTCATTCTGTACGCTCCTCCATATACCACAAGTATAGGAACAGCCCCGGCCGTTTGCAAGGCAGCCTTCAAGGGATACCGCCCCTCTATTCCTTGAAAAAGAGCATTTCATAGTGCACCGCCACATAAATAATGGCGATAATGACGCAGACGATCAGGACGATCGACAGCGGCTTTTCCTGGGCAAACGTCATGACATGGTCCCACATGGATGATCCATCCTCTCGCAAAAATGATAAGTAGACCTAGTTTCTGCCGCGCGTCTGTTTTCCATGCAGGCAAGGGGGATATGAGGCGCAGCGATGGTCCATAGCAACGCTCCACAGCGACGCTCCACAGCCCAGTAGTAGTCTCCCTTCTCCCTCAATTTTGTGAACATTTAACGACCCCCGAATAATCCGCACGGCTGCGCGTGACAATAGGTCAATATGCATCCAAAATTTAATCTGACCAGGGGGTGACCTTGTCGTGAGCGACAACTTTAAGCAGAAATATGTGTGGGACAGCAAGAGCAGAGGATGGATCGTGGAAATGGCCGCGCTGGGGTCACTGAACGGGTCCGAAGCAGCGGCCGAACAGGCGCAGACAAAGGGAGAAGAAGGCGGGCAGCCGTCTGTATCCGGGCAGCAGGCAGGGCAAGCGAATCGCATCAGCGATCACGAGCTTCGGGGCGTTGGCCCGGTCGATGTCGGCAGCGGCATGCGGGGCGTAGGTCCGGCAGCCGAAGATAACGGAATCGGGCCTCGGACGGCGGGCGAATTCACGAGCGAAATGGCCGAGGAGCCGATCGAAGCTTATGGCTGGCTTAACGAGCCCGAGTCTAAGGGCAGCTGGCATCCGCAGAACGTGCTGGAAGTAAGTCCGGAGAACAGCCTGCTAACCGATTGGGAAGGCCGGGAGGAAACCCATTCGATGTTCCGCCGCAGTTACGAATAGAGGCATAAGCCGCTTTTTCAATTGACACTCTCCACCCCGCGGTGATAAGATAAATTCCGATATCACATTAAACTTATCGGAATTATCAATATATAAATTTTATGGGGACGGGGGAGTTAGGATGGAGCGGAATATTACGATCCGGCACGAACAGGAGGAGCTGGCGGCGAGCCTGCATTATCCGGTGAAACAGGAAGGCAAGGAAGGCCGGAGCAAGGACCGCGTCCCGCTGGTGATCATCTGCCACGGGTTCGTCGGGAGCCGGATCGGCGTGGACCGGCTGTTCGTGAAGACCGCGCGCGAGCTGGCGCGGGAAGGATACATGGTGCTGCGCTTTGACTATGCCGGATGCGGCGAGAGCAGCGGGAGCTACGGGATGGAAGGGCTGGAGTCGATGATCGCCCAGACCCGGACGGTGCTCGATTACGGCATGAGCTGCGTGGATGTCGATCCGACGCGCGTCACCTTGATCGGTCACAGCCTGGGAGGCGTGGTGGCCATCCTGACGGCTGTCCGCGACCGGCGCGTCAAGAGCCTGGTGCTGTGGTCGTCGGTCGGATATCCGCTCAGCGATATTTTGAAAATCACCGGCAGAGACGTGTACGATACCGCGGTGAAATCCGGGTACTCGGATTACCTGGGTTATGACTTCACCCCGGGATTCTTCGACTCGCTCGGCCAGTATCAGCCGCTGCAGGAAGCGGTGAAGTTCGGCGGCGACGTGCTCATCATTCATGGAACGTCGGACGACACCATCCCGGTGGACTATGCATTCCTGTATCAAAAGGTGTTCTGGATGCGCAACGAGGGGCGCTGCGACAAGGAGATCATTTTCCAGGCGGACCATACGTATTCCTCGGGACCTCACCGCAGACAGGTGATCCACTGCACGAAGGAGTGGCTGAACGACCAGGAAGCCGTTCAACAGGAATGGCAGCATTGGATGATCTAGAACTTTACGAGGTTCGGTTATCCCAAGCAGACACCAGGCAGGGTAGGCGTGGATAACGAGGCGGGGCGGCGATCCATGGCAGGCGGGCGGACCGTATGTTCGGGCGGAAATTGGAAATCTCTCTGCATACACGGTACAATAGAAACAGCAACGTATACTGGCGTGTGGAGGTTGACATCGATGACATTACCAGCACTATTTGTAGCCCACGGTTCACCCATGCTCGCTTTGGAGGATCACGAGTACTCGCGGTTTTTGGAGTCACTGGGACGGGAGCTGCCTGCCCCGGAAGCCATCGTCGTCTTCTCGGCACATTGGGACAGTCCTGAGCAATCGATGACAGTGGACGAATCTCACGATACGATGCATGACTTTTACGGATTTCCTGAAGCGATGTACGAGCTCCGCTACCCGGCTAAGGGGTCGGCAGCCGTCACCCAAAGAATCGCCAGCCTGTTCGAAGCAGGCAACCTGCATTACGAGCCCGTTCTGGGACGCGGTTTGGACCATGGCGCCTGGGTCATCCTGAGCAAAATGTACCCGAACGCGGACATCCCGGTCATCGAGCTGTCCGTGGATTCACGGCGGTCACCTGAGGAGCAGTACGCCATTGGCGCGATGCTGAAGGAGCTGCGGCAGGACAACGTCCTGATCATCGGCAGCGGCGGCCTCGTCCATAACTTGCGGCTGATCAGTCAGACGGATGAACCGGAAGTCTGGGCGGTCGAATTCGACGAATGGATTGCCCGGAATCTGGAGATCTGGAACCTGAAA
This sequence comes from Paenibacillus sp. SSG-1, assembly GCF_002224835.1. Classification (NCBI taxonomy): domain Bacteria; kingdom Bacillati; phylum Bacillota; class Bacilli; order Caryophanales; family Paenibacillaceae; genus Paenibacillus; species Paenibacillus sp. SSG-1. The sequence goes on along the minus strand of NZ_MBRK01000001.1, from coordinate 5,406,790 downwards.
GAGCTGTTTAACTACGACAAAAAAGCACCGCATGCGCGCGAAGCCGTTCCATCCTACGGGACCGAGCATTTTGCCCCGCTGTTTTACGCGATGGGCGCAGCAAGCGACGAGGCGAAGGCCAAACGGCTGATCCAGACGTACCAATATGGAAGCCTCAGCCTGAACTGCTGGATGTTCGGCGGGTCTTGAACCGATCGGAAGGCTGGCAGCAAGATTGCATATTGAAGTGGACCGGCGAGCGCCGAAAGTCCTGTAAAATATAAACGAGCCGGCATCCTTGCCGGCTCGTTTCTTGTTTGAACGGGGGAACGTTCAAAAACAGTATATATGGGGAAAGCGGCGGTCCGCATCCATCCATCCGGCCTTCGCGGGATTCGCGCTTCAGCCGAGTGGACGGTGCTGGTTGCGGGCCGTCCGCTTGCTCCTGAAGTTAAGCGGCGCCCTTGCTCTTGCCATTCATGCCTGGTGCGGGTGCCGGCGTGGGATCCATGCCGTCATGATGCCGGTGGAACAAGCCGCGGAGGTAAGGCAGTACCCAGCGGTCCAGACCGATCCGGCCGGCGTTGGCGGCAGCGACGACGATGAACATTTCAAGCAGCAGCATTTGTGCGTTGGTGCTTACGGTGCCCGAGAAGAGGAACGCCGCGTTCATCACCATACCCATCAGGGCGGCGAAGGTGGTGAAGGTGCCGAGGATCAGCCCCAAGCCGACCAGCGTTTCGCCGAGCGGGATCAGGACGTTGAAGAATTTGACGCCCGGCAGGGCCGCGTGTTCCAGGAAGGCGGCCCACCAGCCTTGAACGGCCGGATGATCACCGGTGCTCTTGGCAATGGCCCCCTGCAGGAATCCGCCTGCATCGAAGCCTCCGGTCAGTTTCTCGATACCGCCTTTGATCCAGCTGTACCCCAGGTAGATCCGGACGACGGTCAGCAGCCAGCTTGCTACTTTGTGATTTCTAAGCCAATGGTTGAACATGATTTGTTCCACTCCTTTATTTTCTTTAGGTTATGTTGCTTTTGGAAGATGATCATCTTTGATGTCTTTATTATAAGTGAAATATTTCACAATAACTATGATATACATCACACATCCAACAAAATACGAAAAAAGATTTCAGTTATGTTTAAGCTTCGGACGCTAAGCTGGATTTATACGAAAAACGGGATGTTTTAGTAGTCGAAAGAATTAATACCCTTCAGTGTAACCGTCTCGGAGTACAATCCCTCGCGTGTCTCTCAAGTTATGCCTGTAGTCCGCTGCAATGTGGTCCGTCAATCTGCTTGGAATCAGGATCAAACGCCTGCTAATGCGAGTCCGTCGGCCCGCCAATCTGCCTGAAAACACAGACAGATGCCGCCCTTTTGTGATTAAATGGAAGGAAAGCATGTGTGGACGAGCCGCACAAAGACAGCAGGGGATGACCGGGAGTTTACGATGAAGGGATGAATCCAAGCGAATGAACGATACGTGGAGTACAGGCTGGAGGAGGCTGTCAGGCACGCTGCTGTGCCTGACGCTGAGCGGCGCGCTTTTGGCCGCCTGCACCGAGAAAGCGGCGGAGGCGCCGCAGCCGCCCGCCGCCGGGGAGCAGGAGCCGGCGCAGGACGAGCCGGCGCCCGAGGAGACCGCGCCGCCGGAAGCGGCGGAGCAGGAGCCGGCGGCCTATACGGCGCCGCTGACGGGGCTGCCGGTGGAGCAGCCGGCAGACAAGAGGCCGCTGGCGGTGATGATCAACAACGCGCCGGCGGCACGGCCGCAGTCGGGCCTGAGCCAGGCCGACATCGTCTATGAAGTGCTGGCTGAGGGCGGGATTACGCGGCTGATCGGCATCTTCCAGAGCCGGGGCGCCGAGGAGACGATCGGGCCGATCCGCAGCATCCGCCCGTATCTGATCGATCTGGGCGAGAGCTACGGCGGCGTGCTGGTGCATGCCGGGGGCAGCAACGACGCCTACGCGATCATCCAGCGCCAGCACAAGGAGGACCTGGACGAGATCAGCAACGCCGGTCCGTACTTCTGGCGCGACAAGAGCCGCAAGGCGCCGCACAATCTGTATTCGAGCGCGGATAAGCTGCGCGAGGGAGCGGACAAGCGCGGATACGCGGAGCATGTGGAGCTGAAGTCGTATCCTTTTCACGATCCGGCGGACGACAGCGTTCCTGAGGGTGAGGACGCTACGGACGTCGACGTCACCTTTTTGCTCCAGAGCTATAAAGTTTCCTATAAATATGATACCGCCACCAAGCTCTATCAGCGCTTCATTAACGGCAAGCCGCATATCGACCTGAACAACAACGAGCAGCTGACCGCGGCGAACGTCATCGTGCTGGGAGCCGACCAGAAGGTGCTGGACGATGTGGGCCGGCTGGACATCGATGTATCTTCCGGCGGGAAGGCCGTGCTGCTGCAGCGGGGCAAGGTGCTGGAGGGCAAGTGGGTGCGCGCCAAAGGGGATGTCATCCGCTTTGTAAAAGACGGACAAGAGGTGCCGCTGTACCCGGGAACCACGTATTTTAACATCGTGCCGAATGCGCCATCTTTCGACAGCCATCTTCAGCTTCTCAAATGACGGAAAAATAGGGAAAGGATGGCGAATCCTTGCGGGAATTGTCACTCCACCGGATATTTTGGCAGGGAATGGGTAAGTTTAATATATAAATTCGGCAGCGAGTTTACATTGCATTAAAATTGAAAGCCGCTTATCTTTACAAACCGTAGGACGGATTGATAAGATAACAAGGGTTGTCATTCTCATGTTTTTGCGGTGTTTATGCAAACTTATGTAAAGGGGTTATCGTATGAGATTGAAGAAAAAGGACATATTTTTCCAAACCCTGGAGAATATGGCCGATACGATTGTGCAGGCTGCCGATTATTTCGCCCAGCATGTGGACAATCTGCAAGATGTGCTTGTTTTTGCCAACGAAATGAAGAGATTCGAGTCGCAATGTGACGATTACACGCACACGATTATTACAGAACTCAACAAGACATTCATTACGCCCATCGAACGTGACGACATCATGGACCTGACAACCACCATGGATGATGTGATGGACGGGCTGGAGGCCTGCGCTTCCCGTTTCGACATGTACCATCTCCCGGATCCGGATGAGTATATCGTGCAATTCGCGGAAATTCTCCGTCAGTCGGCTTATGAAATTCAGAAAGCGATCCACCTGCTGTCCCAGAAGAAGCTGCTGGCCATGCGTGAATATACGATCCGCCTGAACGACCTGGAGAACCAGGGCGACGAGCTGCTTCGCATTTGTATTAAAGAGCTGTTTGCGAAAGTGACCGATCCGATCGAGCTGATCAAGCGCAAGGAAATTTACGAACGCCTTGAGACGACCACCGACGCTTGCGAAGACGTGGCCAACATGCTGGAATCGATCATTATGAGCAACTCGTAAGGGGTTTTGGAGACACATGGAGACATCATTATTTGTACTTACCATAGTCATCATTCTGGCGCTGGCGTTTGACTTCATCAACGGTTTCCACGATACCGCGAACGCGATTGCCACGTCCGTATCGACACGGGCGCTGAAGCCGCGGACGGCGATCCTTCTGGCGGCGGTCATGAACTTTGTCGGCGCGATTATGTTTACGGGCGTCGCGAAGAAAATCGGCGGCAGTGTCACCGACCCCTCGACGCTGAATAACGGGCTCGAAGTCGTCATAGCCACGCTGCTGGCGGCGATCATTTGGAACCTGGTCACCTGGTGGCTCGGCATTCCGTCCTCCTCGTCACACGCACTCATCGGTGCGCTGGCCGGAGCGGTTTACGTCGGAGCAGGCTCAAGCCATATCAAGTGGAGCGGCTTTACGGAAATTGTGGAAGGCTTGCTGTTATCCCCTCTAATCGCATTTGTGATCGGCTATATCGTCATGACGATTCTGAAGTGGATCTTTGCCAAACGCAGTCCGCATACGGTCAATAAAGGCTTCCGGTTTATGCAGATCATTACGGCGGCGCTGCAGTCGTTCACGCACGGCACCAACGATGCGCAGAAGGCGATGGGGATCATCACCCTGGCGCTGGTAACATCGGGCCGGCTGGAGACGCTCGAAGTTCCGCTCTGGGTTAAAATCGCTGCGGCGACCTCCATGGCGCTCGGCACGTCCATCGGCGGCTGGAAAATCATCAAGACGATGGGCACGAAAATTTTCAAAATCGAGCCGATCAACGGCTTTGCGGCAGACTTCTCGTCCGCTTCCGTCATCTTCACGGCAACGCTCCTGCACCTGCCAGTCAGTACGACGCACGCAATTACGTCTGCGATCTTAGGCGTGGGCAGCGCGAAGCGCTTTTCCGAAGTAAAATGGTCGCTGGCCGGAAGAATCGTCATCACCTGGTTCATTACCATTCCGATTTCAGCGGTGCTGGCGGGCATTATCTTTAAAATCTTTTTCTAATCTTGGTTAATCTCATATATATAGATGTACACATTTGGAGTAGAGTGGGGGCCAATCGTCAAAGGGTTGGCTTTTTTGTTGCGCAAAAACATCGCCGGCGTGACTTCGTTCGAACGGATGCTGTACAATACTAAGATAGATCAGAACATACATATAGAAGTGCTCCGCTTCTGCCGGAGCCGGAACATAAGCCGCTAGAGGGGAGTTTCGCTGAACGCCGATGATACGCACGCTTGCCATTACCCATACCCATGAGGTGCTGACGGGAATTTCGCTGGAAGAAGCCCGGATGGAGGACTATGCCTGGATGTGGGTGGATTTTAACGGTCCGACCGAAGAGGAATCCGCCCTTTTACATACGTATTTTCATTTTCACCCGCTGGCGGTCGAGGACTGCATGCATGTGCTGCAGCGGCCGAAGCTGGATATGTACGAGGATCTGCAGTTCTTCGTTCTGCATGCGCTCGATCCCGATACGCTCGGGGTGGATGAGGTGGACCTTTTCCTCGGGCACGACCTGCTCGTGTCCTTTCATCTCAAAGAGCTGCCGGTCGTCGACGACGCCTGGGAGCAGATCCTCCAGCATGCCCATGACCGCAAAATCTGGGCGCGCGGCCCGGTATCCTGCGCCTATACGATCATGGACCACTTGGTGGACCGCTATTTTCCGAGTTTGTACAAAATCGAGGATGAGCTGGCCGACCTGGAGAACCGCGGCGGCAAAGAGTCGGTCGAGGAGCTGATGAACCAGGTGTTCGACCTGCGCGGCCGGCTGCTGAAGCTGCGGCGGACGATTGTGCCGATGCGCGATCTGCTGTACCGGGTCGTCAACTCCCAGCATGTCCAGAACAACAGCGAGCACAAAGTGTATTTTGCCGATATTTACGACCATCTGCTCAAGCTGACCGACATGATCGAGGCCGACCGCGAAATGACCGCCGACCTGCGCGACAGCTACATCTCGCTCAACTCCAACCGGGCAAACGCGATCATGAAGACGCTGACGGTCATTACCGTCATCTTCATGCCGTTGACGCTTATCGCCGGCATCTATGGCATGAACTTCGTCAATATGCCCGAGCTTAACTGGAAGTACGGCTACCCCGCTGTTATGCTGCTCATGTTCGTGCTTGGGGCGGGCATGGTGCTGTGGTTCACGAAGCGCGGATGGTTCAAATAGAAGGAAGGACTATCTGGGATTGCGTCAGGCCAAGAGTGTGGCAGGTAGAACGGGGGCAATCGGCCAAGAGCAGGATAATGTAGAACGGGCGGCAGGACAAGAGAACGTGTGGTAGAACGGAATGCGCCAGGCCAAGCACGGAAGTGGAGAGACTTCTGCGCTGGGACCTGGCGCTTGTATGTTCTTTGGGCATGATATAGTGGCGAAGAGGGAATCATCGTTATTCTTCCGGTAAAATGGGCGACATGAGGGTATCGATATTGTGAATGGTGAGTACGATAGGGCATGAGGTACGATATGGCACCGGTTCATGGCACCGGCTCATCGCACCAACGAAGGCTTCGTTCGACACTTAAACGGCAATGGTAGTGGATTTTTTGGCGTCAGCTGCGCTTCTTCTTGGATGTTTTTTTCGACGAGCTCTTCTTCGACGACGATTTTTTCTTGGAAGACGATTTCTTGGACTTCTTTCTCCGGCGTGGTCTGTATTCGCCATCATTGCTGCTGTTGGTTTTGCCTTTACCGAGACCCGCGAACAGTTTAAACATCGGGGCAATCTGCTGCATACCGGTCATCACCTTCTGGAATTTGCCGACGGAGTTCACAATGCCATCGATGCCGCCCACCCGGTCGATCAGTCCCTTGAGGTCACCGAGCTGGGCAAGGGAGAAGCCGGTTTTGGCGGTTTCGGCTGCGGCAGCGACCGGTGCGGCGGCTGCGGCTGCGGCGGCCGCGGGAGCAGCCGAGGCGGCTGCGGATACTGGCGGGATGATCTCCGCCGTACCTGCCAACCCTTCAGGTCCGTAATAAGGCGCAAACCCGGGAGCGCCTCCGGGTAATCCGCCGGGTGCTCCAAAGTCCGGATAGCCTTGAATGCCGGGATACGGGGACGGTGGATATGGGGAGGCAAATTCGTTCAGCGAGCGGTGGTCAGCTTTGGGCTTTGCCTTTGACTTATGGTAGTAATGCTCAGGCATGATATCACTTTCCTTTTTGGAATGATTTACTATACTGTATGTGCTGGGCAAACATAATGTATGGACGTTAGCCCGGTAGACAGGGATAGGAGCGGAAACGGGCGGATGCCCAGCCGGCGCGGAAGCAGCGGTTGAAACGGTCGGCAACGTTGGAATGCGGCTTATTTTTGCTTGACCCTGACACTAATGTCACGGTTTATAATGAGCTCATCCCAAACAGAAAAGGAAGATGCCGTGATGGATATTTCGTCCCAAGAAGAACACATGATTCAGGCGCTGCGCGAGGTGGCATTACCTCCACTATTTGTGCTCATCCGGATTCGGAACGATATTTTAAATGACACGGTCAATATCGAAGAAGGCCGGAGAAATGAGATCGTAAGCACGTTGGAACAATACATCGCCCCGCTCTGGGAGGATTATCATAAGGAGAAGAACGCACAAGCCAATGATGGAGCCTCGAATCCGGAATGAATGGGCACGACATAGAGAAGGAGCTTCGGGTCTGGAATGAATGGGCACGACATAGAGAAGGACCATCCAGTTCGGAATGAGTAGACACCAACATCAGAGCGACGCGCCATGCCGCCATATCGGGCGGTTTTTCTTTTGCACAAAAGCTGGCATTCAAGGATCCCAGACCTCTTACCCTACAAGATTCAGCGGAGGCCCGGTTGGTGCGTGGGGGAGGATCCGGGAGAAGAAATATCGCTAACTTGTGATCACAACCCGGAGTCCAATGCCGGGAATTGGAAATGATCCACCAAAACATGTACAAGCCCGTCAGGATGATGTATAATTTAAGCGCTTTCAAGTGGAAGGTGGTGTTCTATGCATTTTAACCGTGGAAGGGCATCGGGGACCGGGCGGCGGATCCATGTCGCTTTATTTGGCCTGCTGCCATGCAACTCTTCAGTGCGTGAATCCGTTAACGCTTGAAAAGTTCATAACGGCTCGGTACAATGGGAGTACATAGAGGACTATCATTTGAACACGGATTGACCGATATTAAATGTGGAAAGACCCTGTGACGGGAGCAAAATCCTGAATAGGCAATAGTTACAATAGGGGATGATATTTCAGTGCAGCTGAAGAAACTTAATGATAAAAGCATCGACCAACTATTTGAAGCCATTTTAACTCTTAAAGATGTAGAGGAATGCTACGTATTTTTCGACGATCTGTGTACCGTCAACGAAATCCAGTCTCTCTCCCAGCGTCTGGAAGTGGCGCGTATGCTCGGCAAGGGCAGCACGTACAATCAGATCGAGGCGGAGACGGGAGCCAGCACGGCCACCATTTCGCGGGTGAAGCGCTGTTTGAATTATGGCAACGAAGGGTATAAAATGACGTTAGAGCGTCTCGGGCGTTAATATGCGCAAACCGGGGGTACTTGTTATCAGTCACGGCTCCAGGGAATCCTCCTGGGTCCAACTGGTCGACGATGCCGTTGGGCAGCTGCCGCTGCGGGGAGAACTCCCTGTGGCGGCTTCGTTCTTGGAGATCGTGGAAGGCCGCTTGATCCAGGACGGGATCGATGATCTGGAGCGTCAGGGCGTTACGGATATACTGGTGATTCCGCTGTTTGTCTCTTCGGGCAGCACCCATGTGAATGAAATCGCATATGCGCTCGGCGTCATTGACGCCCCGGCCATCGACACGGACCTGGAGCCATTTCGCATCCGGGCGAATATTCTGTACGGAGAGCCGATCGACAACGATCCGGACGTGGCCCGCATGGTGTGGGATAAAGTGAAGACGGAATCGAAGAACCCCGGCGAGGAGGTTCTTATTCTTGTTGGTCACGGCAGCAGCCACGACGGCTTCCGCGAGCGCTGGGAGGAAGGCCTCTCGCGCCTGGCGGAGAGCGCCCGGGCGATCGGCGGCCTGGCCGCGGCGGACTATGCCCTGCTTCGGCCCGACAGCGTGCGGGCGAAGGTGGAATACTGGCAGAAGGAACGCGGAATGCAGGTGATTGCAGCTCCGCTCTTTTTGAGTGACGGCTATTTCACCCGGACGGTGATTCCGCAGCGGCTGGACGGGTTAAATTACCGGTATTCAGGTGAAGCGCTGCTGCCGCACCCGCTGCTGACCCATTGGATGGAGCGGCAGATCCGGAGCTGGCTTGCGCGTGATGCTGATGAGTCATTGTAAAGAACAGGCGCTTATTCGGAAATTATCAACTTATTAGGTGGCGTATGTATGAAAAGAGCACGTTTGATTTATAATCCCACCTCAGGCCGGGAGGAAATGCGCCGGCGTCTGCCGGACATTCTGCACCGGCTCGATCAGGGCGGCATCGAGGCTTCCTGCCATGCCACGATGGGCGAAGGGGACGCCACGAAGGCGGCCATCGACGCCGTGGAGCGGGGGTACGACATGATCATCGCCGCCGGCGGGGACGGTACGCTGTACGAGGTCGTCAACGGCATGGCGGAGCGGGATAACCTGCCGCCGCTCGGCGTGTTCCCGGTCGGAACGACAAACGATTTTGCGCGGGGGCTGGGCATTCCGAGGAACTGGGAAGACTACTGCGATCTGGTCATCCGGCAGCAGACCCGCCCGATCGACGTGGGCAAGGCGAATGACCGGTATTTCATCAACATCGCCGGGGGAGGCACGCTCACAGAGCTGACATACGACGTGCCCAGCCGGCTGAAGACGATGATCGGCCAGCTCGCTTATTATATTAAAGGCGTGGAGAAGATGGTCAGCCTGTCTCCGCAGGAGCTGATCATCAATGCCGAGGGCCAGGAGACGATCCATGACGAGTTCATGATCTTCCTGATCACGAACACGAACTCCGTCGGCGGCTTCGAGAAGCTCGCGCCGGGCGCGCGGATCGACGACGGCCTGCTCGATGTGATCGCCCTCAAGAAATGCAACCTGGCTGAATTCGTGCGGCTGGCCAGTCTCGCGCTGCGCGGCGAGCATTTCAACGACAAGAAGGTCGTCTACTTCCGCACGAGATCGATGGAAGTGACGTCCCCTGGCAAGGTGCTGCTCAACCTGGACGGAGAGCTCGGCGGAACGCTGCCAGGGCAGTTTTCGGTGCTGCCGCAGCATTTGCGGATTTTTGCGTAAGGCTTGTTTTTGACATACTTCGATATAGACAACAGGGATAGGAACAGAATGGTTCATCTGCCTACTGGGAAGTTGTGCAGGCGGTGGATCATCGCAGGAGAGTTAAGGTGTCGGCATGCGGCTCATCCGCTATGGATGGGGGCAAGGCATCTTGACTTTTTTTGTGCGCTTTTCTGTTATAATGGGAAGGATGCGGGGAAGAAATGAAGCCAGAGGGTTGTGGGGCTTATAACCCGCGGGTTAAAAATGGATTAGTATCATTCCTCATCTTAACTTTGACGAATACAAGTGGACAGGCCGCCGTGCATCGGGGCTTTCCCTTTCAAAATATACTCGAAAGAAGTGACTCAAGCAGCATGAACAAGCGACACAGCCGCCGGAATCCCGGCCGCCACAGCACGCCTGCAGCGATTGCCGGCTTGCCGGTAGCGAAAAACGATGAAGCCGTCATTGACATCATCGGCATGAACCACGACGGAGAGGGGGTTGGCCGTGCCGAAGGCTATACCCTGTTCGTCGCGGGCGCCCTTCCCGGTGAGAAGGTCCGCGTGAAGGTACTCAAGACGAAGAAGCAGTACGGCTACGCCAAGCTGCTCGACATCGTGCAGGCAAGCCCCGACCGGATCGCGGCGCCCTGCCCGATCTATGACCAGTGCGGCGGCTGCCAGCTGCAGCATATGGACTACGCCGCCCAGCTCGCGTGGAAGCGCCAGCTGGTCGTGGACAACCTGACGCGCATCGGCAAGCTGCAGGTGCTCGGCGAGCCCGAGCTGCGCGGGCCACAGGCCGCCGATGGGGCGGAAGGCGCGGGTGCTGCTGCGCCGGCGTCCATCGCAGCGGGCGGTGCAGCGCAGCAGGGCATCCAGGTTCATGCCACGCTGGGCATGAACGAGCCGTGGCGCTACCGCAACAAGGCCCAGGTGCCGATCGGCGTCACCGAAGGCGGCCTGGTGGGCGGCTTCTACGCCCGGGGCAGCCACCGCATCATCGACATGGAGACCTGCCTCATTCAGCACGAGCACAACGACGAGGTCGTTGCCCGTGTGAAGGCCATCGGGCGGAAGCTCGGCATCACCGCGTACGACGAAGAAACCGGCCAAGGCCAGCTTCGTCATGTCGTGGTGAAAGTCGCCTTCCGCACCGGCGAGATGATGATCGTTCTGGTCACGAATGGGGACAAGATACCGCATGTGGACGAGTGGGTCTCGGAGATCCGCGAGCAGCTGCCTTCGGTGGTCAGCATCTGCCAGAACGTCAACACGAAGCAGACGAATGTGATTTTCGGTGACGTGACTCGTGTCTTGTGGGGCAGTGAGGTCATTTATGATTATATCGGCGACGTGAAATTCGCCATTTCGGCGCGGTCTTTCTATCAGGTGAACCCTGCTCAGACCGAGGTACTGTACGGAAAGACGGTCGAGTATGCGCAGCTGACGGGAAAAGAAACAGTTATCGACGCGTATTGCGGTATCGGGACGATTTCGCTGTTTATGGCGCAGCATGCGGGCAAGGTGTACGGCGTCGAGATCGTGCCGGAGGCGATTGAGGATGCAGGCCGCAACGCGGAACTGAACGGGATGAGCAACGTCACGTTCGAAGTCGGAGCGTCCGAAGATGTCATTCCTGCCTGGAAGGAGCAGGGCATCGAAGCGGACGTCATCGTCGTCGACCCGCCGCGCAAGGGCTGCGATCCGAAGCTGCTGGAGACGATCCTGGAGATGAAGCCGGAGCGGGTGGTATATGTAAGCTGTAATCCATCCACACTGGCGCGGGATTTGCGGGTGCTGGAGGATGGAGGGTACAAGACCGTCGAAGTAACGCCGGTGGATATGTTCCCGCATACGGTTCACGTAGAATCGGTGGCTTGGTTGGTGAAGGATTGTCTGTAAATAGTAATCAAAGTTAACCCAAAGCCTAACTAGTCTGCATAAAGCATAAATAGTCTGCCTAAGAGCCGAACGAAATTCAGGTACTCACTCCTGATTTTCTCGGCTTTTTTAAACCCAATCGATATCCGCCGGGGGAACCCAGGGGCAGGGAATATTATTTTTAGGGAGCGGGACAAGATACGTGCATACCGTTTCCACTCGACCCTGAACCCAAAACCCACTCAAATCCTTGCCCCGCCTGCATTTTACCTACTGATAATTCCGCCCAGCTTTGCCCCTATGCCACCATTTGACAAACTACCTACCAGAAGGTAGAATGACGATATGAACAATTTATCTAACACCTATGACGAAATCCTGGCTTGTGCGCGTTCTCTGATCATCGCTGGCGGCTACAACGGTTTCAGTTATGCCGACATCGCTGATGTGGTTGGGATTCGTAAGGCGAGCATCCATCACCATTTCCCAAGCAAGGTAGATCTGGTCCGAACGCTGGTTGCGCGGTATCGGAAAGAGGCCGAAGAGGGGATGGCGAATCTCGAGCATCAGGTATCTGATCCGTTCGAACTGCTTCGGTTCTACACGGGTTATTGGGAAGCCTGCATCATGGACGACAGCGCTCCGTTTTGTGTCTGCGCGCTGTTGGCAAGCCAGCTCCCCGTTCTGCCCGAGGAAGTTGGCCTAGAGGTCCGGGCGCATTTCCGCTCCCTGTCGGCTTGGTTGACAGCTGTGCTGGAGCGCGGTGCACGGCAAGGGGAGCTTCAACTGATGGGTACTCCTCATGATGAGGCCGAAGCGTTCATGGCGACGGTTCACGGCGCGATGCTCTCGGCGCGGGCCTATGGCGATCCGAAAATATTCGGCGTCGTGACAAGCTCGCTCTTGGAGCGATTCTCTTCGCGATGAAAGCCGCGATGGAGATGGTTTGTAGTCATAATCTAGAAGAAAAGAGGTGAATCCTTTAGCTTTACCCACTTTGAGAGCAGGCTATATTCTAATGAGGATTAGCCCGCTATATTACGAACGAGTCGCATCTCATCCGCCAATTGCAGATACGAGGCATGCCGTCTACATAACGTCAGTCTACAGTGAGAACGGCGTATTCTTGTCGCTGAATGATTGCTAAATGGCCCCTGCTGCCCGTCGATTGATCAGACATACCTCCAGAGCTGCTGAGTATGGGATATCGGTTGTGGCCGGTCCCGTCGAGTGGTCCGCGCGTGATGTTTTTTCACGACAGGCACGGGGGACGTTTAAAGCAGCCGGCGGAGTCTTGTCTTTTTAACCTACCTATTAGTAGGTAGTGGTTTACGACCAAATGAATTTTTGATCAGGAGTGCTGTCAGCCGCTAGTATCGGCTCGCGCCAAGACAAAACAAATCAACCTTGTCCTTATGGACTGGAAGGAGACAATGATGTTTGGAATTTCATCACTCGGCTGGGTGCATACACTCAGCAGCTTGCCCGCCATTCCGCTGGCTATCTATATGTTTGCTCGTTACGGACGGATTGTGCCCCGGTCAAAGCCCGGTATCGTCTACTTCATTTCGATGCTGATTGGCGCGATCACCGTATTCCCCATCGCACATCAGTCGGCTAGCTATGCCATTGGTACCGCAACGCTCCTGCTGCTGCTCGCCGGATACGGCGTCGGGCGTATTTCGAGCTTTGGGCGTGCGGGAAAGTACCTCGAAACCATCTTCTTGAGCCTGACGGCGTTTCTGCTGATGTTGCCGACCATTACCGAAACCCTGACCCGTGTTCCTAACGGCCATCCCTTCGTCACCGATCTGAGTTCGCCCATTCTCCGCGGCGCTCAAGGCATTCTCTTCGTCATTCTTATCGTTGGCTTGATAGCCCAAATCATCCATTTGCGCAGGCAAGGCAAGCGCGCGGCATTCGCCTCGCCAGCCGAGATTTCTGCCGAATGAAGCTTCATGAATTGAGATTTAGCCTGATAAATAACCAGCAAGTCTATCTAATTTATAGCCGCTTTTATGAGAAAGTTTTAATTAAAAAGGAGAGCGAAACATGTCATTAACTCAAGCTTTAGCGGAAACCAAACAGCAATTTATCGCGAATACCCCTATAGAGATTCAAACAGAGATGTTCCGTCAGATCCGGGAGCAGCAGGAATCCGGTATTCCTTACGGCCGGCAGGAGGGGGAAAAGGCCAAAGATTTTACTCTCAAGAATGCTTTGGGTGAAACGGTGAACCTTTATGATGAACTGTCCAGAGGACCTGTTGTCCTCACTTTCTATCGGGGCGGATGGTGCCCGTTCTGCAACAGTCAGCTGAAGGCTTATCAGAAGCTACTGCCGGACATCGAAGCCCTTGGGGGCCAGTTGATCGCGGTCAGCCCGCAAAGCCCCGACAACACGCTTTCCCAGCAGGAGAAAGAAGAGCTGACCTTCCAAGTGCTGAGCGACACCAACGGTCTCGTGGCTGCTTTCTATAACATCCTTTACGACGTTCCGGATTATATCCAGAACATGATGAAACAAATGGTCATGGACCTGGCGGAATACAATGCGACGAACCGTTGGATCCTGCCGATTCCTTCCACCTTTATGATCGACGAATCCGGCATTATCCGTTCTGCTTACGTGAATCCGGACTTTATGCAGCGGTTGGATCCGGAAAATATTTTGCAGGAATTGAGAAAGCTGTAAACCCTACGATAATAATTGCTATATCTGTGTTCCATAGGAGCGGCATGATTAAATGATTGGAATAAAGAACGAATTTCTCTGATGGGGGAGTTCGTTCTTTTTCTTATAATATCAGAAAGTATAAACTCCAGAGCCATGGCTCCCTAATATTGCAAGAAAAACTTCCTTTAAACGCGGTCTGTCTTCTGGGAAGGTACGTCGATAGAGTTTTTCTTATAATATCAGAAAGTATAAACTCCAGAGCCATGGCTTCCTGATATTGCAAGAAAAACTTCCTTTAAACGCGGTCTGTCTTCTGGGAAGGTACGTCGATAGAGTTTTTCTTATAATATCAGAAAGTATAAACTCCAGAGCCATGGCTTCCTGATATTGCAAGAAAAACTTCCTTTAAACGCGGTCTGTCTTCTGGGAAGGTACGTCGATAGAGTTTTTCTTATAATATCAGAAAGTATAAACTCCAGAGCCATGGCTTCCTGATATTGCAAGAAAAACTTCCTTTAAACGCGGTCTGTCTTCTGGGAAGGTACGTCGATAGAGTTTTTCTTATAATATCAGGAAGTATAAACTCCAGAGCCAAGGCGGCTTCCTGATATTGCAAGAAAAACTTCCTTTAAACGCGGTCTGTCTTCTGGGAAGGTACGTCGATAGAGTTTTTCTTATAATATCAGGAAGTATAAACTCCAGAGCCAAGGCGGCTTCCTGATATTGCAAGAAAAACTTCCTTTAAACGCGGTCTGTCTTCTGGGAAGGTACGTCGATAGAGTTTTTCTTATAATATCAGGAAGTATAAACTCCAGAGCCAAGGCGGCTTCCTGATATTGCAAGAAAAACTTCCTTTAAACGCGGTCTGTCTTCTGGGAAGGTACGTCGATAGAGTTTTTCTTATAATATCAGGAAGTATAAACTCCAGAGCCAAGGCGGCTTCCTGATATTGCAAGAAAAACTTCCTTTAAACGCGGTCTGTCTTCTGGGAAGGTACGTCGATAGAGTTTTTCTTATAATATCAGGAAGTATAAACTCCAGAGCCAAGGCGGCTTCCTGATATTGCAAGAAAAACTTCCTTTAAACGCGGTCTGTCTTCTGGGAAGGTACGTCGATAGAGTTTTTCTTATATCTGACAATATAAAAATTTCGGAGTAATTTGATATATAATATGGTCAGAAGGGTTGGAAGCTCAAGTGTACTTTGATTTAATCATTAAGTTATGAAGCATGATATAAGTGGATAAGAAGTCAAATATGAGGCGTTATATTTTTGGATAACGGCTGAAGCTTTATTATTACGAGAGGATTGAGTTTGAAGTGAACGATAATTTTTGGCTTGATTTACCCCGGCCTTTTTTTATACTTGCACCAATGGAAGATGTGACGCATGTTGTTTTTCGTCATGTCGTGAGTAAAGCAGGAAGACCGGATGTGTTTTTTACCGAGTTTGCGAATACAGAGAGCTACTGTCATCCAGAAGGCAATCATAGTGTGCGCGGCCGTTTGCTATTTACCGAGGATGAACAACCGATGGTTGCACATATATGGGGCGATAAGCCGGAGTATTTTGAAAAGATGAGTATCGGGATGGCGAAGGCAGGATTTAAAGGGATCGATATCAATATGGGTTGTCCTGTTCCTAATGTGGCATCCAACGGGAAGGGAAGCGGATTAATTCTCCGCCCAGAGGTTGCCGCTGAAATCATCCAAGCCGCCAAAGCAGGAGGTTTGCCTGTAAGTGTAAAGACCAGACTTGGTTTCACCAGGGTGGATGAATGGCAGGACTGGCTGACCCATATTTTGAAGCAGGACATCGCTAATCTTTCGATCCATTTGCGTACACGAGAGGAAATGAGCCAAGTCGATGCGCATTGGGAGCTGATTCCTGAAATTAAGGCACTTCGGGATCGTGTGGCGCCACATACGCTGCTCACCATTAATGGAGATATTCCTGACCGTCAAACGGGCCTGAAGCTGGCAGAACAATATGGTGTGGACGGGATCATGATCGGGCGTGGTATTTTTAAAAATCCGTTTGCCTTTGAAAAAGAGCCGAGGGAACATAGCAGCGCCGAATACCTTGATCTTTTAAGATTGCAGCTGGATCTTCATGATCAGTATTCCCAACAATTAGAGGCACGTCCATTCAAAGCTCTTCATCGCTTTTTCAAAATTTATGTCAAAGGGTTCAGAGGGGCAAGCGAATTCAGAAATCAATTGATGAGCACGGCGTCTACCGATGAAGTGCGTGCGCTTCTGGACGAATTTGCACAGCGTATGGATGAGGGTGCAGACAGTTAAATAAGATATGCGAAGTACTCCGTCCCTTAGGGGATGGAGTTTTTTTTGCGTTCTACGATAGACGAATTTAGTCTTATTCGATTGCGATTGTGTTGTACTGAAGGGCAGATTATGATAATTGTACGATAATCATGATCCCTATGGAGTGATGACCTTGAGATACACCGATTACATCCGTCTGAAAATAGGCAGGTACCAATCTGCAGGAAAGTTTGGCGGCGATATCTACGCATATGAGGTCTTAACGGGGATCGCCGACACCCCGGAGTACCACCAAATTTCCAAGGAGGAATTCGAATCGTTTGAAACCTGGAGCGAGGAATACATTACGGATCTTAACAAACTCTATGAAATCATTAACCGCCCTGTCATCTGCAGCGGTTACCTGGGAAGAGCGGAGCTGAATACTTCACTGCTTCGGGATATGTAGCCGCAGGAATGGAGAAGAACTTGTATTCATAGTGACAACAAAAGGTATACAATCATGGGGGTGTTCGTATGATTGATCAAATCAAACAGTTAGTATATGAAAATTGTGGTCAGCCCAATGTATTAGGTGTACTTTTAATGGGTTCGGTTTCAGCTGACGCTCATGACCAGCTCTCAGATGTCGATTTACTTGTCGTCTATCAACAGTCCGAGCCCGTGTTGCGTCTTCCCAACGCGGCTTGGACATGGGATGTATCCTACATAAGCGAAGAGGAGATTAAAGGGCTTCAAAAATGTTCGGATTGGCGAGCGAACGCCTTTTTAACTGCTCAAATCATCGTTGACCATACCACATGGCTGCCATCGGTTATTCATGAAATCTGTACACTATCTGATCAAGAATCTGAAAGACAAGTCACGGAATGGTTGGATGCCTATCTGAATGCTTTTTACCGATCTATGAAGGCAGTAAGAAGAACTAATGAACTTGGGGCTTTACTGCAGGCTTCTTCGTCTATCATGTGCTTAATCCATTGCTTGTTTAGCATGAATAAGCTTATTCCCCCTTATTTGGATAGAGTCGATATCTTACTCGATCGTTTGGAGCATCTTCCAATGCAGAAGACAGCTTTAAGTGAACGATTTGCAGCGATATCCAAATCCGCTAACCCCAAGGATCAAATCATATTGTTTAGAGCTACTGAAAAATTGCTAAGATCTTTTGGTTTTAATCAAGTGTATGAGGCATGGGGAGACCAGTTGGAAAATGAAGTGAATTACTGGGACGGTTGAAGATGAGTCCGTTAGGAAGTAAATTATTGAGTGTTATGAAATGAGCCTCTTTGCAGCGGACGGCATAAGAGAAATTTTTTGAAATTGTTAAATATTCACATAGCCACAGAAAGGGGTTATTACCGTGAGTATCACTTTTGAATCTGTTAAACAGGAAGTTGAGGAGCTCGTACAGTTCCTCACATCAGATAGCTGGCCTTATCATGGAGTTGAGAACCCTGCTGAATCCGATATCAGAAAGGCTTATGAAAATGGCGCCTATCACAATGAGAATACTCGAACGTTCTGGATCATTGATCAAGGCGGCCATCAGAAAATCGGGCTGATCCGATTGTTTGACGTCTCAGATCCGATTGTTATGTTCGATCTGAGAATCCGAGGCGAGTATCGGGGCAAGGGTATTGGAAAGTCAGCTTTGAGTTGGATCGTCTCGCACGTGTTCTCTGAATACCCGGAAGCGATCCGCATTGAAGGACATACCCGAGTGGATAACACGGCTATGCAAACTCTGTTTGCTAAATCGTTGTTCGTGTTGGAAGCGTATCATCGTAAATCTTGGAGACAAGCCGGGCTATTGTTTGACTCCGTCGGTTACGCGGTGATTAGGGAAGACTGGGAGAACAATCAGGTTACACCTATTCCGTGGTCGATAAAATAATTGATGGAATCCAATATATTTTATTAGCAATTACGCTAACGGGAAACGTTATTTTCATTAACCTAAAGGCCAGGATCATTCAATTGTTTCTCGAATATTTTATCAGCTGGATAATTTATTGAACTTTGTGAAGATAACGTTTATCTGAAAGATACGCAAATCTTATAGGTAAGGGTGGTTCGTTTGGAGCAAGGACTTATTGTGTTGTTGAACGGAACTTCAAGTGCAGGAAAGACGAGTATTTCCAGGGAACTGACCAACCAGAAAGAGATTCTTTTTCATCATTTATCCATTGATGATTTTTATCATAATTACAATGATTTTATTAATAATAAATTTCCAGATTTAAAACCTGTAAGAAAATTGGATGATGAAGGTATCGGACAAATCATATTTGATCCCATAATCTCCATGTACTACGCGACAATTAAATTGTTTTCCGAAATGGGACTGAATGTCATCGTCGATACCGTAATCGAAAATGATAAGTGGTTTAATGATTATCTTGATGCACTTTTTGATTATCCTACATTATTTGTAGGTGTCATATGCTCGAAAGAAGAACTCGCAAGAAGAGAGCAAATTAGGGGAGATCGAAGGATTGGACTAGCAGCTTCCCAATTCGACAAAGTATATTCCTTTAATGAATATGACCTTGAAGTAAATACTGAAGAGTTGAGTCCGACAGAATGTGCCGATAAAATTTTAAGTTTGATTAAGTCCGATCAGGATTACTCTGCATTTAAGAAATTAAGTAAAAGAGAGGTCACTGTTTCATAGAAGGCGAATCCATCAGATAACAACATATTCAAGATGGGGGCTATTGCCCCTGTCTGGCGGGGGTTTTGAAATAAACAATGGCTCAATCATGAAGTCAGCCGGACAAAATAATAGGCTGTCGTCGTTAAGTTAACGGGCAGGATAGTTTAATTAAAACAAATCTCTCTAACGCAAAAGAAGCATCCAGACCTGACGTCTTATATGCTTCTTTTGCATCCCAATTTATGCGGAAAGTTTCTTTCTTCTTACGAAACGTCTGTCTGCTAAATAAAGAACGAACAGAGACACCATGCCGACACCGATCGGAATGCCGAACGCTTCATATGAAAAAGGAGCTCCTTCAAGTTTAAGGTGGCTCGTGGCACGGTACTCGAGCCGCTTAGCGGCGAATTTGGCCGTCCGGACATCTTCCTGCCTTGCCAGATCTTCAAACGCTGGTTCCATCGCGAACCGCTCGGGTGAATCGGTATGCAGGTAAAGCTGTTCAGCCTTTCCACCGTTTTCGTTCCAGTTTCGTATATCGCCCGCAGCGACCGTCTTTACGTTCGGGCCTACGAAAATCATTCTGTCGAGTTTCGGAGCATCTGCAATTTGATATCGGGCGATGAGATTGAGACCATGCCGGGTCACGACCGGTTCGCGTTTACTTGATACCGTTATGGTTGTCGTCGTTCCGGAAGCTCCATAAGTGTCAAAAGCAGAGGATAACATGAGTTCGTCGGCACCGTCATACAGTAGGATCCCGTCTTTTTTCTTGCTCCATTGAAAGGCGTTGTTCAGAATATATACGACATCGCTCAATCCGGCTGTGAAAGGCATCATTTGCGGATGTTGAACAAAATGGTAGGAAGGGTAATTCATATCCTTCGCCACTTTCTCAGCAGTCGGCTCACCCATTTGCTGGGAGATGACGTACAGGGTTGCATCGATCCCCGATGTCAACCCGGCAGACGAGACCAAATTGCTGTCAGCCACATAACGCTGGTCTCTCTTCCAAGTAACCTCGCTATATTTCTTCTCTAACCTGCCGATATCTCCCCAGTGCGTTGCTGCAGATTTTCCATCCAGCAGGCCGGTATCGGCCAAATTCTCGGCACCATTGCAGATGGACAGTAATGTTGTTTCTTTGCCCGAGTGCTTCCTTATCCAATCGCGGACAGGCTTGTATTTCGCTTCATCCAAAATCGGCATGAAAGGGATGACGATAATATCCGGACCTTTACTCGTCAATTGATCTAATTCATCAAAAGTATAATGGGGCACGATATCAAGACCGCCTGTCAACGATTTGACGTTTTTATCGGGCGCAGCCGCAAACACATTGTATGAGCCTGTCATCGAGAACATTTCGTAAGGTACAAGGAAATCAAACACCTCGGTCACCTCATTCGCCAACATCACGGCTACTGTCGGCTTTTTCGAATCATAGGCAGGAGCTTGGATGCTTTGTAAAGAAGTAGGAACCGGCTTATCGTAAACCGACATAGACTCCTGCATCGTACGCATGTAACCGACCGCTCCGGTTCCTCCTACTACGAGAATCATAACGCATGCATATACAACGTAACGCCATACTTTCTTCATTTTCTCTCTCCTTTAATCAGTAAGTAAATATTTGTTATTAACTTTCCCAATTAAAGGATACTAAGAAAAGAAAAATTGAAAAACCATCCGAAGACGGTTATTTTCCCCGACTTAGGTCCAGGCAGAGTTTATATCCGGATAACGCATGTCGTTATATTACCATAATAGCTGACCGGACCTTTTCTGAATATGACTCAAAAGGGCTATACGACAACGCTGCCGAAGCATGATGTTAGACCGAAAAAATAAAGTTGTAAATAAGTAATCAAATGATTTTGTTTTTTGGTGTTGACATTAAAAGGATGATCGGATATATTTGTTACATACCAACCGAATGTATGAAAAGAGGAGACGTATGGCAAGGAATAAATATCCTGAAGAAACAATCAACCAGATCTTAACCGTGGCTCTTAACCTGTTCATTCAAAAGGGATACGAGCAGACTTCCGTTCAGGATATCATCAACGAGCTGGGCGGGCTGACAAAAGGGGCAATTTACCATCACTTCAAGTCGAAGGAGGAGATCCTGCAGGCTGTCACCGATCATTTGTTCCAAGGTGTTGATGATATGCTGTCCAGTGTCCGGGACGACAAGGAGCTGAACGGACGGGAAAAGCTTCGCAAGATTTCCCTCGTCTCTCTCGACAATCCCGCCCAAGACGAATTGGCATCGGTGGCACCGAACCTCTTGCGCAATCCGAAGATGCTGGCGGCACTGATCGAGAACATCATCGATAAAGCCGTACCCATCTATATCCAGCCCATTATCGAACAGGGTATGCGAGACGGATCGATCCAAACTGACTATCCTAGGGAGCTTAGCGAAGTGCTGATGGTACTCACCAACATTTGGCTAAACCCGGCGATCATTCCAGCTTCGCCCGAGGTAGTGTTGCGCAAGGTAAAGTTTTTCGATGAAATATTGAAAGGCCTGGGGCTTGACCTGTTCGATGAGCAAATGATTCAACGGTACGAGGAACTGTTGCGTATGTCAGCTAGAGAAGTCAGCAAAGAAAACTAAACTGCCGAGAGGCAGCTTATTTTTAAGCCTATTCATACCAACGGTTGGTATGAATAGGAGACTCGGATTCAAAGTGCTTGTTAGAAAACTTAATTATAAGGAGATGTGAATGTAATGAATCAGAAATTGACAATGACCACCCGCTCGCTGGAACAGCAAGTCGTGACCAACTTTAGTGGAAGCAATCTGGTGAAGAGTGACTTAGCGGGCGTTACGGCCCATAAAGGACAGTTTAAGGGCAGCGCGCTCGCCGGTTCCGACTTTTCGGGCTCGGATTTGAACGGCAGTACGTTTAATAGAAGCGACGTACGCGAAGCCAACTTTGACGGCACGAATCTGACGGACTGCAGCCTGTCTGCGCTTGACCTGACCAATGCAAGCTTCAATAAGTCGATTCTTGTACGAACCAACTTCAGCAGCGCGAATCTTAACGGAGCCAAATTCACGGGCGTAAGGATGACCGACGTCACGTTAACGACAACGGATCTGAAAACAACGATATTTGAGGGCTGTTGGTTTGATGGGGTTGACTTCAAGTACTCCGATCTGAGCGGGCAGCGTTTCGACGGACAGACGTTTATCGGCGTGAAGTTTGACAGAGCGGAATTAAGCAACGCTTCGTTCAAGGGCGCTACATTAAAAAATGTTTCTTTCCAACCGGGGTTTACCTTTACGAAGAAGTACTATCGCATGATCAAAACGATCTGCTTTGACGGCGCGACGATGGATAAACTGACATTTGCTGCTCTCAAAGGCATGGATGCCAATTTGTCAAAAGTCACCGTCATTTAAGGGAAGGGATCCGATGCAAACCAAGACCATTCAAGCAAAGGACTGCAAAAAACCAACAAGCAGCTCCAAGTGCTGAAAGGTAACGTTTCGGAGCCTTCTATAGTGAAAGAACACAAGCGGATCCTTTGATAAAGGAGAACGCCAAGCCGGGAGAGAGTTTGTAGTTTAAACCAATTGGACTGATAAAAAAGTAAAGTGAGGGAAACGAAATGGAAAAGAAAACAACAGAAAATTTTAGTTCGTCAGAAAATATGAAGGAAAAAGGAATCGCTGCCGGGCAGGATCGACCGGAGCTGCAGAAGGCTATCCAGGAGATCGTCGATTCCGGTTTCCTCGGGGTGCAGCTGCGCGTGAACGATGAGCAGGGCGAGTGGGTCGGCAGCGCCGGGGTGAGCAGGTTGGGCGAGGAGGCGAAGCCGCCTACAAACGGGCACTTCCGGATAGGCAGCAACACCAAGACCTTCACCGCGACCGTGGTGTTGCAATTGGTTGCCGAGGGCAGGATCGGGCTGGACGACCCGGCGGTAGACTACCTGCCTGAGTTCGGACTGGACCGGCGGATCACAGTGCGGATGCTGCTGCAACACACCAGCGGGGTGTTCAACTTCACCGGCGAGTACTACGAAGACGGGACGGTCGTTCCAGGGATCCCCTGGCAGGGCCAGGAGTGGGTAGACAACCGGTTCAAGACTTACCGGCCGGAGGAGCTGGTACGGCTGGCTTTATCCAAGCCGGCGCGATTCGAGCCGGGAACGGACTGGAGCTATTCCAACACCAACTACGTGCTGGCCAGGCTGCTGATCGAGAAGGTCACCGGCAGCTCGCTCGCCGAGGAGATGCAGCGGCTGATTCTGGGGCCGCTTGGGCTGTCGGGTACTGTGGTACCAGACACGCAGCCGGAGATCCCCGAACCACACGCCCACGCCTACTACCGGTACGAGGATGCCGGCGAGCAGAAGACGGTCGACATCACCCGCCAGAACCCCTCCTGGATCTCCACCGGCGGCGACATGATCTCGACCACCCAGGATCTCCACACGTTCATCTCCGCGCTGATGGGCGGCAAGCTCCTCCCGGCCCCGCTGCTGGCCGAGATGTGCAAGCCGTATCCCAAAATCGGCTATGGCCTGGGGGTGTTCGTGCAGAACGCCGGTCCGAACGGCGACGTTACTATCATCACCCACAACGGCGGCATTTCGGGCTACGCGGCACTGATGTACAGCACGCCAGACGGCAGCAAGACCCTGACCGCCTCCTTGAACTATGTGGACGACGTCGCAATGTCCCTGGCAGTGGCGTTCCAGAAGGCGACGCAGAGGCTCCTCGAGGAGGTGTTCGGCGGCGGACTGGCCGGGTCGGCTGACGTGGCCGAGCCAGCCAGTAAACAGGACTGAGCACTGTGGCACGTACGAACAAGAAGCCAGCCGATTACTTTGATCGGCTGGCTTTATTCAACTAACGGGCAGGATAGAGTAATTGTAGAACCGAATTATTTAATAACTTATTACTTCAGTAACATATTGGGCCCCGTCTACTTGGAGCGATCAACGACGCGTGATGGCACGAATGGTTGCCACAGCTGCCAAAGGAGAACCAAACAGTGAAAAAGTACATACTTTTCGATCATGATGGTGTTCTGGTAGATACTGAATTCTGGTATTACAAAGCGGGAGAACGCGCTCTGGCTGACATTGGATTTACCTTGGATAAAGATCAGTACCTCCGCGACATGATCCAGTCATTGGGCACTTGGTCCCAGGCTAGGGCGGCAGGTATTGATGAACAGACCATCAGCAAGCAGCGTGAGGTCCGCAACATCTATTATCAGGAGTATCTAAGAACAGAAGCCATAGAGATTGAAGGTGTAGTTGAAACTCTAGCCGAACTGTCAAAGTACGTCCGCATGGCTATCGTGACAACTGCAAAACGTGCGGATTTTCAGCTTATACATGAAAAACGCCAGATCATACAATTCATGGAATTCGTCCTTGTTCGTGAAGACTACGAGCACACCAAGCCGCACCCGGAACCATACTTGACCGGCCTAAAGCGCTTCGGGGCTACCAAAGAAGAGACCCTGGTTGTAGAGGATTCAAACAGAGGGTTGAACTCAGCCGTGGCGGCTGGTATCGACTGTGCTATTGTCCATAACGACTTCACCAAAACACATGACTTCTCACAGGCCAGCTATCGAATCAAGACGCTAATTGAACTAAAGGACATTATCCTGAAAGTAACCTGAGAGACCCTAGAACCTTCGTTTGGGCCTGATAAGGCCGGCACAAGAAGGATTATAGTAATTAATGCATCGGCTTTTCCCATTCACCTTTGATGACTATTCCTGTCTCTTTCGCCGCTGCTTCAAGATCATGGACTTCCTGTGCTGTCAGCGTGATTTCGGCGGCTTTTACAGCATCAGCAATTTGGGAAGTTCTCGTAACGCCGATGATCGGAACGGTTCCTTTTGCAATGGCCCAAGCGATGGCAACTTGTGCAGAATTCGCATTGTGCTTATGGCCGACTTCCTTCATAACATGAATCAGGCCTTCCAGTTTCGCAAGCACCTCTTCATCAAACGCCTCTCCTCTTCTGGTGCCGCTGGGGAGAGGATTTTTCGCATTGTATTTGTCAGTTAATGCGCCTTGTTCCAATACCATATAGGAGAAGAACACAATGTTGTTTTCGTTGCAGTAATCCATAATTCCGGCTTCTTCGGACGAACGGTACAGTAAGCTGTAATGATTTTGTACAGCAGAGATGTTCAGCCCTTCTTCAGCCAAAATACTTTGTGCTAGCTGGATTTCCTCCAGAGTGTGGTTGGAGACGCCTGCATATTTTACTTTTCCGCTTTTCATGAGCGGAATCAGCTCTGGAGTCCATCTGTTTACATCGAGAGGATTGTGGATCCAATAGATATCCGTCTGGTCTGCGCCGAGCCGGTTCAGGCTGCTGTTCAAGCGGTCTTCAACAGGGCCGCCAAGCTGCGGAGTGAATTTCGTTGAGAGCAGCACATCGTCGCGGCCTTTGGTAAACTCGCCCAGAATGCTTTCGGAGGCTCCCATTCCGTACACCGTCGCAGTGTCCCATAAATGGAGTCCGGCTTTCATCGCCGCATCAAAAACCGGTTTTAAGTCTTCCGCGGTAAGATGATTCCCGAAAATAGCATCCCCGCCGCCTTGACCGGTCCCCCATGACCAGGTACCAAGAGCGATCGGAGGAATCATTTCATTTTGTAATTTCACTTTTTTCATTGGTTTCAACACCTTTCTGTATTAGTGAAACGTTTACCGCATGAGATAAGAATATCAAGGAGACGAATGAATTTCTTTGCCTACAAGCTCATTTTTATTTGTTTATTTAGCTCATTTTGGTTTCTGTACATAACAAAATACCGTTCCGCTGTCCGCGAAACGGTATCTTCAAATCAAGTGCCTGTGCAGCCATTTTTTAGCCCCTTTAGGCATCCTCTTTCAACCTCAGCTGCCGTCTAAACTCTGAGGGTGGGAGTCCGAATCTTTCCTTGAATACTTTGGAAAAGTGAGCGATATTTTCAAATCCGGTCGAAAAACAGACATCCGTAACAGATAACACGGTTTCCGCTAACAGTTCCTTGGCTTTATCCAGCCTTCGATTGCGAACCCATTTGAGCGGGGAGGTGTTGTATATTGCTTGAAAATCCCTTTTGAACGCCGCCAGGCTTCTACCGGACAAATAGGCAAGGTCGTTAAGGGAAACGGGATTCATAAAGTTCTCCTCCATGATTTTTGCAATGCTGCCTCTTTCCTTGCTTATGGGTTGTATCATTTGATGCAGCAAACGATCATTCGAATCGGCGATGTGAAACAGCAATTCCATCAGTTTCACACGAACGAGTCCTTCTTTGACTTCGTCAGAGTTCTCGAAAAAGGGTTTTAACGACTCAATATAGCTTCCAATGCGGTCATTGATCGGAAAGACGGTTATCGGAACAACATCATTCACGGGATAAATGGGTTTTAAACCGGCGAACTTGAGGAATTCATCTACGATCTTCTCGTTCAGAAAAAACATCGTATAGTCGAGAATATAATCGGAATCGGGTTCACCCGTTTTCTCGTACTCGACTCCAGTTGATTTATGAATAAACATCATTTGGTTGCTCCGTATCTTGTATTCTCGATCACCGAAGCGAATGGTATAGACACCCGACTTGACGATTAGCAGAAGATGATCCTGCAAAAAAAAGCTTCCTTTTATGCCTTGCGTGTAAAAACAGAATTCGATAACGGACATCCCATCCAGCTTCAAGCTCCCTTTTTTATTCGGAGACTTTACCAGTTCATGAGGCACCCTGACCATTTTGCTTGATCTCATAGTCGTGGACGTCCCCGCCTTACTTGTTCCTGCGATTGCTCTAGTTTCCATTTCATAATCATCCTTTCGGATATGCCCGTCTGCGCTTACCTGTAGAATAATTAGAAGCCGTTTGGACGGCACCTGATAACGATGTGCTTTGCCCGATGTTCAAAGGAACCATCCTCTATGTTTCTTAGCAAACTTTTCAACACTTATACGTTTAGTATAACTGGAACCCGGCGAGAAAACTTTGCTGAAAAGCTCAAACGACTTGTTCATTTAGCTCCAAACGAGCAAGTTTTCCTGGATACTGTTTTCGACTATAAAGATGACCAGGGCTTACTACGAAAGATTGAATCGTGCCTGTTAAGTGATTAGAAAGTAAATTACTAGGTAATCATAAAACCCTTATTGATTTAAAGTGTGATATTATTATTGAAATATCTTCCAAGGTGGCGATGTCGTGAAATTTGTTTTGATTTTTGGTCCGCAGGCAGTGGGGAAAATGACAGTGGGATATGAACTAGAAAAGATAACCGAATTAAAGTTGTTCCACAACCATATGACGATTGAATTACTCGCTCCTTATTTTGGCTTTAGTCGTGAAATGTGGGGATTGGTGAATAAATTTCGACAAGACATTTTTGAAGTCACCGCCGCCAGTGATATGTATGGAATGATTTTCACTTATGTATGGGGATTCGATTTGCAGAGTGATTGGGATTATGTAGATGCAGTATGCAAAATATTTGAAGACAAAAACGGTGAAGTTTATTTTGTTGAGCTTGAAGCCGACCTAGAGGAGAGGATTGAGCGTAATAAAACTCCCTTTAGACTTGAACACAAACCGACAAAGAGGGATATCGCTCGCTCTGAACAAGATTTAAAACGGACGATGGAAGAGCACCGATTGAACTCGTTCGAGGGAGAAATTAAGAGAGAAAATTACCTCAGAATTAACAACACGAAATTATCTGCATGTGAAGTGGCTGATATCATTAAGAATAAATTTAATTTATAACAATTCTCTAGAGTAGAGTTTACCGCCTTATTTGTAAAGGCGGTTTTAATTTGTAATTAAAAATAACTAATTGGATACGGCGGAACCGCTGTTATGAGCAGGAAGGCGGACGTCGCAGAGAGAGCAACGCATTTTGGAGCAGTTTACCGTTGGCCCAAGTCTATTTCGTTTTTTACGGCAGGAAACTTAGATGCTGGCACGAATAGATACGGAAAAAGAACTTAGCGAGGTAACAATCCGGTGGGAATTAATACAAAAGGAAGACGGAAGTTAGAGTATTGCGGCAAAATGTATTATTGGAATGTCCGACAAGACGTTGAAGATTTGGGCCGAATCGGTCTTAATATTGTTTCGGAGGATAAGAAATTTATTGTTTTATATCATGTGGCACAAGCAGATAACGATAAGATTTCACATATTGTTGTAAAGGGAATGGAGTTTGTAGGCTTAGAAAATTATCCTCAAAAAGGTTGGGTGAGAATACAAACTCCAATTTGGGATGATCGTATTGTTACACCAAGTCTTGTGAGGACAATCGTCGAATGGTGCCTGCTTCCAAAAGATCGACTGGCTTTTGTTGATTGGGAAGGTAACCTATTATAAGGCTAACGGAGAACGTTAGTTCAATATAACTTAATGTTGAGCAGGCTACTGGAGCCTGCTCATATTATTAAGCTAACGGGCAGGTTAGCTTAAAACAGTTACATGGAGTGCAGGAAACATTCAAATATTATCAAAGGTTATAAGCTAATTAGATCTAATTTGGGACAGTAGGGAGGATTTACAATGAACATTGCTTTTGCAAATGAATTAGATTACGAATACATAAAAGGTAGAGATCATCATATTTCAGAGAACCTCATATCCGCAAAAATAAAGGGAAAAGAAATCTATATAATACGGAACTCTGATGGAAGAAACATTGGATGGATGAGGTATGGTTATTTTTGGGACAACATACCGTTCATGAACATGATTTGGATAGACGAAGAATTTCGTGACAGGGGTGTAGGTAATAAAGTGGTTCTCTTCTGGGAGGAGCAAATGAAACAAAAGGGCTTCAACATGGTCATGACATCCACTCAAGCTGACGAAGGTGCCCAACATTTTTATAGGAAGCTAGGCTATCAAGATGCTGGATGCCTATTACTTAATACTCAACCATTGGAAATTTTCCTTACCAAGCCACTAAGCTAACGGGAAACGATAGCTCAATAAAGATTTTGAAGGCAGCCGAATACTTGGAATCGGCTGCCTTTTCTAAACAGCAGTAGAGTTTGGCATTATCCAGAAGGTAACTTCGATTAAAATCAAATTATCCATTGTATCTCTCCTGGGTAACAGATTATGCTAATAGATAGAAATGCGTGGAAAGTGAGGGGTGGATATGCCATATTTCTCACTCTAGTCTGATACATGATGTATAACAAATACAGACAAGAGGAGAATCAACATGCAATCCGAATTATCTATGATGCGATTAGAAACAGAGCGTCTAATCATTCGCCCTTACATCGAAAGTGATTTGATGGAATCGTTTGAGCTGATGCAAAACCCAGAGTTGTTCACTTATATGCATATGCGAGTTTTATCGTTCGAAGAATATAAAGGACTATTCAAGTGGCTGATCGACAGTTACAATAC
Source organism: Paenibacillus sp. SSG-1 (assembly GCF_002224835.1). Lineage (NCBI taxonomy): Bacteria > Bacillati > Bacillota > Bacilli > Caryophanales > Paenibacillaceae > Paenibacillus > Paenibacillus sp. SSG-1. The sequence goes on along the minus strand of NZ_MBRK01000001.1, from coordinate 5,377,226 downwards.
GCCCTTTAACATGCCATTTAAATACTCCTTTGCGATTCGGACCAAAGCAACAGACGCTTTCATCGGCTGGTGTGGTGTGGGCGTACTTGATTTAAGTGCTCCTGATAATGAACTGTATTATTTGATTGGCCGAGACTATTGGGGTAATGGTTATGCAACTGAAGCAGCCTCTGCGTTGACAGCCTATGCCTTTAATGTTATTGGATTAGACAAGTTGTTCGCTAAGGCCAATTCACAGAACACTGCGTCAATAGGAGTCTTTAAGAAACTAGGCTTTGTATTTGAACGCGAACTTATGGGTTTGATAGGTGATTACGAGGAATGTAACGGTGAGTTATTGTTTGTTGTCACAAAGGAACGATTTCGCAAACAGGCAGAAATATGATTGGAGTGATGTCCATCCTTTAAGGGATGGATTTTTTATAAACTTGCCTTGAGAACGGATCATTCCACTGCATAAGACGGCTCAATGAAATCATTTGAAGGCAGCCTATGAATAAGTCGTTATGTGAAAAGCATGCAACGATAAAATCTAATTATGAGGAAGAAAATTTATGAAGGCTAATAAACCCCTAAAGAGAAAATCCTTCGGTTTTATCGTACAAACTGATCAGATGGGAAGAAAAAAATTATTAGTTTACTCGAATGAGCCAGGTGTACAGTTTAGGTTACCTGGTGGAAATATTGAGCCTGGAGAAACGGCTGAAGAGGCTTTATATAGAGAAATGTTGGAAGAGTCTGGGTTGACTTATTTACTGATGACGAAGAAACTCGGAGTTCAATATTATTACAAAGCATTTATAGATTCAAATGTGGAACGACATGATTTTCTTGTTGTACCAGATAGAAAACTTCCAGAAAAGTGGGAATTTATTGGCACAGGAGATGGAGGGGATCAAGGGAGCAAATTTAAATACCAGTGGATTACTAAAGATGGAATTCATTTAGTAGATGAAGAATTTAGAAAAGACATTATAGAGAGCTACTTAGAAGAACTATTCAGCTAACACGAAAGAAGCATGCCTATCATATAACATCATATCTACGATGCCGTCGCTACACCGTAATATCTAATTTAACTACTCACAAACGCATGTGGTTGCAGAGACTTCGCTAAGCTAACGGGAAACAATAGTTCAATCATGATACGACGGCAGACGACCAACTGATTGGTTGCCGAAACAGTACCGTGTGAGTGAGAATTATTTTTTCGGGGGAGATGAGATGTACGGAGTTGTTGCTCACTTTGACTCGAATACGGAACTCTATATAAAGAATGTTTGGAAAGGGTTGAGTGATAAAGCTATATCCCAATATGCTGAGGAAGTACAAGATAGACGACCACATATTACGATAGCAGGGTATGATTCTGGAATAAATATTGAACAATTTATCGCCGATTTTGACCGCTTCTATGAATCCCAAAAACAAATATCCATTACGCTGAGTTCGTTAGGGACTTTCTTAAACTCTGGAGCATTATTCCTAGCTCCTGTTCCTTCCAAAGAATTTTTAGAAATCCACGGTAACCATCATAACTACTTTGAAATATATCGAGCGAGTGCTGAAACTCAATATCTTCCGAATAATTGGATACCTCACTGCACGTTAGCTAATAGACTGAACGAAGAGAAGTTAAAAGAGGCGACTGTTTATTGCACTAAAAGAATCGAACCATTAACAACTTCAATTGTTGAAATATCAGTAATAAAAGCTATATATGAAAATAATAAGTGCATAAAATCACCATTGATTCACACAAAGGTATTAAAAAGGAACATCTAAAAACGGAAGTATAACAGATCTTCACTGAGGTGCGATATTTTAATGATCTTGGGAGCAGTTTGCTGGCGGGCCACTGCTTCACCCTTTGTTCAATTAACGGGAAATGTAATGTACTTCAGCCGTGGGATGTCTGAAATTCTATTGTAGTTTAGGGGCGACAGTAATTGTCGGAGCGTTTCATAACATGCGGAAGGAGTATCCCGGGGTAATGGACCCTATGGGATACTCCCTCCGTTAGGGACTACGCTCTTGCTCCGCCATCCACCGGCAGAACGACGCCTGTCACGTAAGAAGCGCGATCGCTCAATAACCAGGCAGCTGCTTGTGCGATCTCATGAGGATCGGCAGGACGTCTTAGAGGCGTCACAGAGTTGCTTTTTTCGATTATATCTGGAACTTGTGCAACTAACCCCTCGATCATCTCGGTCATGGTCGTGCCAGGTGCAATAGCGTTTACGCGGATACCCGAAGGCCCGTATTCAATGGCAGCCGTCTCGGTCAGACTATTAACAGCCCGTTTGGCGGCTCCGTAGACAGACAACCCCGGATTACCTCTGAAGCTGCCGACGCTGCTGTTATTGACAATGGCACCGGTACCCGCAGTATCGAGCATTGCCTTGATTTCCGCTTTCATTGCCACCCAGATTCCTTTGTAATTTATAGCTTGAAGAAGGTCGAAATCCTCTTCTGTGACCTCTGTTAATGGCGAAAGGGGAGCCCCAATTCCAGCATTATTGAATGCTATATCCAGGCGACCGTGACGCTCAACGGTCGTTTGAACCGCCCGTTCGATGCTGGCGGAATCGGCTAGATCGGCTACAATGTAATCGGCTTTACCGCCTTTCGCGATAATTTCCTCAACTCCAGAGCGTAGAGCTGCTTCTGTTCTTGCGACGAGAGTAACCGCCGCTCCTTCTTCGGCGAAGAGTTTGGCTGCCGCTGCTCCGATGCCGCGGCTGGCCCCTGTAACCAGAGCTACTTTATTGATAAGCATTCCCTGAGAATTGTAATGTTTGTGCTGTGTTATTGATTGCATGGCCTGTCTCCTTTAAAGTCTGGTTTGAAACGTTTCAAACTGAGTTGAAGCGATTTCTATGATTGAGTATAATTTTCTAATACACTTTTAACGAGAGGTTGCTTAATCATAGGTTTCCGAGTAATAGGTTAGGAGGGATTGAGATGAACGATCGCGAGCGCCGCTTGGCTCTTGGTGATTTTTTGCGTAAACAGAGGTCAAGCCTTTCTCCAGAGGATTTGGGATTGCCGACTGGGTCGCGCCGCCGGACAGCCGGATTGCGCAGGGAAGAGGTCGCACAGCTGTCGAATATCGGCACATCCTGGTATATGTGGCTTGAGCAGGGACGTGATGTCCGTCCGTCAGTACAAGTGTTGGAAAGCCTAGCTGCGGCTCTAAAGCTTAATCCCAATGAACGACGCCATCTTTTTTTTCTTGCAGGAGAATCACTGCCTCCTTACTTGTCTCCTCATAAAGAAAGTATCGGGTCAGCATTTCAAAGGATGCTGGATGACCTTACTCCGAATCCTGTATATATTCTGGGAAGACGTTGGGATTTTGTGGCCTGGAATGATGCTGCAAATGAGGTTTTCTCTATTTCCTCGGCAGCACCGCCTCATGAATTCAATTTAATCTGGCGGTATTTCACGGACCCGGTATGGAAGAGGCGCTTCAAAAATTTCGATCAAAAGGCTACGGGAATGATTGCGGAGTTCCACACGGCATCCGCCCGCTACGTTGAGGATTCGTCGTTTGCCGAATTAATAGAAGATCTTAAACGAATAAGTCCTGAATTTGACCGGCTATGGCTGCAGCATGAAACGCCCGGCTCTCTTGAAGGATTTAAAGAAGTGGAGCATCCCTTCATGGGGCTGCTTGAGTTTGATCATATTACCCTGCAAATCCCCAATGATCCTGATATGAGAGTGATGATTTACATGCCTCTACCAGCAACAAGATCAAAGCTGGAAAAATATTTGCCAAAGGGATCACCTGCAAAAGAAAGTAAAGGATAACATCATTATCCTAAGCGCGGGGGGCTTTCGATGTGGGAGTTTTATAATGTCGGAGGACAAGAACGTACACACATAAGAAGTCGCGGGATCCGCGGCTTTTTTTGTTTTAACGATGCAAGTTCTTGCCCTCAGTTAGGGACATGAACTTGCATCGTTATTTAGAGAAGCCTGCGGCCATAATCTCCCCTCTTATTCCTCGAAATCGGTACTCACCGTCGTTTCTTTCCAATTTTCAATGTCGTTAAGCATGTCACCCAATTTTGCGGTTGCTACCGCATATGTGTCTTTGCCCAGCAATAATGTTGTCCAAAAGCCGGCTGCCTTTTCCTCAATTAACGGGCAGGGGAGTTCAAAGTTTTTCACGAATACCCTACAAATGGATTATTTACGAAGATCGTGAATTAGACGTTAACCGAAAGCTGAATAGAGCATAAGTAGAGGAGCCTGAAATGAATAAATCTAAAAATATTATAACTGTATTAGCAGTTGTAGTTATTATTCTGGTAGTTTTTCTAATATATTCTATGAATTTACAAATGAACAATAAAGAGATTTTAAAATACAAACAAAACATGATTGATATGGAATTTAAATATCAGTTAGGTGAATCAGCTGCATGTTTTAGTAGGGATTTTACCGGTGGAAACAACACTAATTATGAAAGTTGTGTAGGTACAGTAGCTGCCGCTTCAGCTGTATCTAAACCCTCGTCTTATGAAGCCACTAACGATTTGATAGATGTAGGACTTGATGGTTTATACAAAGCAATGATAAATGGAGACAAGAAAGAAATAGTAATAGGTAAGGCTGAAAAGATAAGAAATATCTTCATAAAATTAAATCTAGATCCAACAGATATAGAAACCACAGCTGAACTAAACAATCTTGTTGCAAGTCTTTATAAATAAAGAATTCTTCAACCATAATTACCAGCAAAAAAGAATTGAGAAAAATAACTTGAAGAAGCAGCGGAAATGGGGGGCAGAGGAGTCCGCCACATCGTTCGATATGAAAAGTTAAGAAGGAGGTGCTCTCGAAAAAATGCTGGATAATCACGAGATTATACGGGTATCCGATAATGCCCAGAGATCACTTGATGCGGAAACGGCCCGACTGGCAAGTCTGATTTACGCTCATACTTCGTATGACGGGACCTATGATGTGCGGATCCCTGGGTTGTATGTCATTCGTTACTCACATGTAGAAGCAGCGGATTACTTACATACCATCTACTCGCCTGCCGTCGGCATTGCCGCGCAAGGAAAAAAAATCTTAACCGTGGGGCAGGAGGTACATGAGTATGGCGGGTCTCGTATTTTTATTGCTCCCGTTGCCTTACCGGTTGCGATGAAAACCATACAAGCCAGCCCTGCCGAACCGTTCTTGGGAGTAGGACTGTACCTTGATCCACAAAGGCTCGCTGATTTGGTTCCGAAAGTATTTCCGCAGGGGTTGCCTAAAGTCCGCAATCGTAGTGCGGGTTACGTGGTTGATGCTGATTTGGCCATTATGAATGCCGTGGTAAGACTTGTAGACTGTCTATCCCATCCGGGTGATGAAAAATTGCTTGCTCCGCTCGTCATGGACGAGATTTACATCCGGCTTCTCCGCAGCTCCATCGGCGTTAACGTTGCCGAGACGGTTTTTGCAGATTCCGGTGTGCAGCGGATTGTGAAAGCAATTGACTGGCTGCAGGCCAACTACTCCCAGCCATTAAAAATCGCAGATTTGGCAGAGATGGTCCATATGAGCGAGTCATCGTTTCGTGAGCATTTTAAGTCGGTTACGGCAATGAGCCCCATACAATACCAGAAAGCTCTGCGCCTTCAAGAAGCAAGACGCCGGATGTTATCCAATAAATTGGATGCGACGACTGCGGCCCGGGCTGTGGGATATGTGAGCGATTCCCAATTCAGCCGGGATTACAGCAGCTTCTTTGGAAGTCCTCCAAGCAGAGATATCGCCAAATGGCGCAAATAAACACAGTATTTGAACGGATCGGGAGGCATCATCGCTTTTTTCCATATATATACCCGCGGCCATAAGGCTTAGCGGGTTTTACCTTTTCTGGAGAGCAGATTTCGTTGAATCAAGCAAAAACTTAAGCGAATAAGGCAAACTTCGGGATGAACAAACTCCTATACTATGGTTAAAGCGAGGTTCAAGAAATCTGTTTAAAAATTTGAGGAGGATTTTACATGCATGTTTTTGTTACGGGGGCTGCCGGCTTCATCGGAGCAGAGGTTGTTCGTAAACTAATAGATGCTAACCATCATGTAGTTGGTCTGGTTCGTTCCAAAGAGGCTGGCAGGAGGCTCACTGCTATAGGTGCAAAGGTGCAAATGGGTTCAATAGAGGATATCGAATGCTTGCATAGAGGAGCTGCAGAGGCTGATGGTGTTATTCACTTGGCCTTTTTCCATAAGTTCTCGCATGCCAGTCTCCGGACACGCCTTCGAATTTTGCTCGGGGGCAATCCCCGCCTTGCGTCTTTGAGGTTCACGAAGGCTGCTGCAGAGGCTGACAGACGCGCCATTGAGACATTTGGTACTGTGCTTTCGGGCCGCGACTGTCCACTAGTCGTCGCTATTCCAACTATGAGCCTCTCACCGGGTGGACTGGCAACAGAAGAGCATGCACCCGATCCTAACTCCTTAGGAAGCGGACGGGTTCCGTCGGAGATCGCTACACTGGCATTGGCAAAACGGGGAGTCCGCTCCTCAGTTGTTCGTCTTCCTCCGCTTGTACATGATTCTGGCGGTGATAAGAACGGCTTATTACCGCTTCTGATTCGCACGGCTCGTGATAAAGGTATCTCCGCCTATGTGGGCGAGGGGACCAACCGCTGGCCGGCTGTGCATCGCCTAGATGCGGCTCAATTGTTTAAGCTTGCATTGGAGAAAGCCCCGGCAGGGTCGCGACTCCATGCGGTGAGAGATGAGGGAGTGCCATTTCGAGAAATCGCCGTCACCATCGGCCAACATCTGAAGCTCAAGATAGATAGCATTGACGTGGACAAGGCGGGTTCACATTTCGGATGGATAGGAGCCTTCGCGTCGGTGGATAATCCTGTATCAAGCGCATTAACTCAAGAGCGCCTGGGGTGGCGTCCCGTACATCCATCCCTTATTGAGGACATTCATGAGGGGCACTACTTCCGCAGATAATTTGATCTTGGCTAGGAGCGGTTTGCCGGCGGCAGCTGCTCCTTTTGTTATTTATCAAGCTCACGAGCAGTTTAGCGCAACATTACTTCACACTTCTCGTCATAATATTAGTTCACTAAAATATGCCAAGAAAGGAATAGAATATTATGAAAAAGGTTCTAACAGGAATTTTCGCTGCATTCATTTTATCTATCTCTTCACCTGCATACGCGGCAGATATGCAAATAAAAGTTGAAGGAATTACTATTGCCTCCGCTGTGAAGCCCGAAATGAAGAACAATCGAACGATGGTGCCTTTGCGTTTTATCAGTGAAAATTTGGGAGCCAAGGTCACCTGGTCGGGTTCGGAATTTACGCTCGCAAAAAGCGATATGCTGGTAATCTTAAAATTGAAGAGCCGTACGGCGATGAAAAATGGTAAACCTGCGCTACTGGATGCAACCCCATATATCAAGAATGATCGCATCATGGTTCCGCTTCGCTTTATTGCAGAAACGTTTAATTGCAGCGTCGGATTCAGAAATTCGACAGTATCTGTTGAACCTGCCCCATTTGTTCTAGATGGAGTGAAAGTCAAAGCATTGCAATACGAAGTTAACTATACAATGGGCAGCATAGTAGAAGAAATTAATGGGAGTGCCTATATCGAAGCGATTTATCATATTTTTGACAACAAAGGAAGTAAGTCGAATCCCCCTGCCAGTTACACTTCGAGTGTTATAGAGCTTACAAGGGGGGATTATTACATGAGTGGAAAGTTTGATTTTTTGGATCAAAAAGGGAACAGCATTAAACAATTTTATCTCTATACTTTATCTCATTCCGAGGGCAACCCCAGTGTTATGTTATATGATGCGACTGAAAAACAATGGTACTCGTTTACCTACCCAGCATTTCAATCGATTGATAAGTTCATTGAAACTGCCGGGAAGAACGGTTTTCTGACGACGATCAGTGATACAAATCCATAAGGCAACAACTTAGAGGCGGCATTCTCATAGTTCAGAAAATGGCAGTTTTAAGGAGAAGATACAGAATGGACAGAACAATTCTCGCAATTTCTGGCGGTGGTTTTTCCGAAGAAGACCAAGCCTACATTGATGAATACTTATTAAAAATACCTAGAAAGCAAGAACCATTAAAAATTGCATTTATTGCAACAGCCAGTAACGATGCACAAGGCTATATCGATAAGTTTTATAAGGCTTTTAAAAATGAACAATCAAGCCATCTTACTATAAATGATTTTGACACACCCCACATTCAAGAAATTGTTAATGATTTAGATATTGTGTATGTAGGCGGCGGGAATACCCAATATATGCTTCGACGTTGTGTTAAGAAATGCTTATCAAAAAGGTGTCGTATTAGCAGGTATAAGTGCAGGGTCCATGTGTTGGTTTGGAACTTGTTTTAGTGAAAAAAATGAAGAAGAATTCGAAGAATTTGAAGGTTTAGGATTGTTAAAAGGCAGTCTTTGTCCGCACTATAATGATAAAGAGCGTCGTATTGCATTTGATATTTGGGCTTCTACTCAAAAAAACAGCACGCTTTATACTTTATTGGATAATGAGAATTTACACTTTAAAAATGAAAAGTTAGTTGCAAAAATAATTACATGACGCTCTAAAGATCAGTGTGCTTTTTATACAAACGTTCCGCATAAGGGGGTTGTAGTATGCCATTTCCAACGCACATCGTAACCGCAGGTGGATTTGTGGAAGATGAGCAAGGAAATATCCTTTTAGTAAAAACTCGTGACGGTGGTTGGGTATACCCCGGTGGACAAGTGGAAGTTGGAGAAAACTTGATGGATGCTTTGGTTCGTGAAATTAAAGAGGAAAGCGGAATTGACATCACGGTTAGCAGCTTAATTGGTGTTTATTCAAATACAGGGATTTTTAAATGGTATGATGGCGTGACTGATATTCCTACACAAGTTATTTTTGATTTTGTATGCAAAACTGTTGGAGGGGAGTTAGCTGTTTCTGAAGAAACAACCGATAGCCGTTGGGTAGCGAAGGATAGAGTTCTTGATTTCATTACACATCCGGCGATTCGCACTCGCTATCAGGCTTATTTTGAGTTTAACGGAGCCGTAAATTACATAGAGTATGTAACGAACCCTGAGTTCCTAATCAAACATCAAACACATATATCGAAGTAGATTGTTTCTTGTGACACAATGTTGCCAGAGGACAAAAACTTTGACCCATTAAGGTCGCTAATTAAGCGACTTTTTTATTTTATCGGTATAATTGCTAGTCCCAAGCCAAAGGACAAAAACCTCTTTACCGATTGCCGCCGGAAAATGAATGTGCGCCGAATCTCCCGCTAAAAACAATCGACCATGTAGATAGCTTCCCGCTTGCCGCGTAGCATTTCCGAAACGGGACATCCATTTCATTGTTTCTTGATAGAGTCTCTCCAACTTGCTCAATCGGCTGATATCGGCTTGAATTGCCGTTCTTATGGGGACATCCTTCATCAGGACGAGATGCAATGGTCTCGTGAGTTTCAGGGCTTTTTCCTGAGGTAGGAAAAGCCCTTTCTACATCCTCGTATGCGAAATGAAAGTCTGTTATATTAAATTCTCTTTTAGTAATGCTTTTAATCCTGCCGTATTTATTACATTCCATGGTGTGTTTAATTCTGGCTGAAAGAAGAAGTCGGCATATGCCAATTGTTCTAATGTGCATCCGGTTTGAATCGCAAGGGAGACCGTATTGATATTAGCAGTCAAATCAACTTTAGACATGATTTGTCCCCCTAAAATCTCTAAAGTTGTTGGATCGTAAACCAGTTTGAACATAACGTTTGTCTCCGGAGAAAACAGGGACGTCTCTTGTTCCAAGTAAACGGATTTTATTTCAATGCCAAGCTTTTTTGCTGTTTTATCATTCAAACCCGCTGTAGCGAAATAATAATCGAAAATATGCGCACCTGAAGAGCCTTGTACACCAGGAAGCGGATGAATGGCTTCGAATAAGTTTTTCACTGCATAATGTGCTTGACGACGCGCGTTGGTTCCTAATGAAACATTCATCCGCATTTTACCGGGATGGTACCAAACCGTTGTTGCATCCCCAATGGCGAAAATATCGGGATCACTTGTACGCATGTATTCATCTGTTTTAATTCTGCCATCCGGCAATAATTCCACTGCGCCCCGCAACCATTCCGTGTTGGGACGATTGCCGGCAGACAAGATGACCAGGTCAGCTGAATAGGTGCCTTTTTTAGTTACAACCTTGATGACTTTATTATTTTCATCACCGACAAATTCGATGATCGAGTTGCCCAGTGCCAATTCGACATCGCGATCTTTCATTTCTTTTTCAAGCACATCCGTAAATTCTTGATCTAAATAGGAGCTTAAAGGACGATCGTTGATGTCCATTAACGTAACCTTTTTCCCTGACTCGGCAAATAAGGAAGCTGCTCCAGTCCCAATGTACCCTGCGCCAACAATAACAACGGTTTTAATATCTGGATCTGCCGCATGTTTTCTCATATTGAATATATCTTGTCGACTGCTCATCGTACCGATGTTTTTTAAATGATGTCCAGGGACAGGAAGAATAAATGGCTTTGCACCAGGACTTAAAATGATTTTGTCATAACCCTCCGTTCGCGTTTCCCCTGTCGCATGATTGAATATTTCCACTTGGTGTTTGCCAGGTACTACTTTAGTTATTTCAGTGTTGCCGAAGACGGTTACTCCTTGTTGTTGAATGGATTCAAGATCCTTGGCCGGAATGGAGGAGAAGTCTCCTTTGTCATACCATTGAACGTTCGCTTTCGGGTACATCCATCGTAACGCTTCAACCGCTTCAATACCTCCGTGCGATCCTCCTAAAACAATAGCTTTCATGATGACCTCTCCTTTAAATACATCTTTGTATCTTATTTGATAATTAGGATACATTACTGTATCTTAAAAAGTCAATTAGATACATGTGTGAATCTTATTCATTTAAGATACAGTTTGATGTATAATGAACGTACAAGGAGAGAAAGAATGATGACCGAATCAAATAAAAGCCGCCGCCGCGGCGACCAATTACAAAATGATATTTATGCAGCTACGTATCGTCTGCTGGAGACGGAAGGGTACAGTGCGATTAATTTTTCGCGTATTGCTCGTGAGGCGAACACCAGTCGTTCGGTGGTTTATCGTTATTGGGATACCCCGTTTGATTTAGTGTTTGCAGCTGTCCAACAACAGATGCAACAATCGGAAGAGGAACTCAACAATTTGGATTTTGACAGAGGCAGTCTCCGTGATAGTTTAGTATACGTTGGTCAGTATTTTATTCTGGAGTCCAACCAGGGACCGTTTAGATTGTTTAAAATGCTGTTTTCCGAGATGATTAACCAGCAGGAGCGAGAACGGACAGGCCAGATGTTGGCCAAAGCAACGGGTTCCAATATTAAGATGATGGATTACGTTCTTCAACGGGCCGTGCAACGGGGAGAAATCACAAAATTCCCACCTAAAGCGACCAAACTAATTCTTTTTGAGCAAATTCGCTATACGTTTATGCTTGAAAATGGATTGGTGTCGAATCAGAAATTGGAAGAGATTGTTGATCATGTAGTGTTGCCGGCAATTTTGTATTTTTCTAAACAGTGAATAAGCTGGTACCGAGCGTAGCTTACACACTTTTTGATTCCATCATAGACTGGGGCATATGCTCCAGTCTTTTTTTTGTTGCGCTCATGGCCATGTAACCCTAAAGCGAGGTCCGGCTGCCTTTCAGGCAGAAGCGGTGATATTTTGCAAAGTAAACAAGTACAAATTTAGTGAAAATAGTTTAAGATAGGGATGAAATAATATTTTGTAATTAATTTGTATTTATGAAATTTTATTGGAGGGTTGTCATGGTGAACCGTTTCTGGCAAACGTATCGCACAGTGCTGTTTTGTCGGTTATTCGCTAACTACTTCGCACTGATTCTTACCCCAGTCATCGTAGCCGCCGTACTGACCAATTTTTTTGTCGTCCGGTTGATTGAGCATGATGCGGAAAGATTGAACAATACCATCATGCAGCATTTCTCGGAGCAAACCGACGACACCTTCGCCTCTCTCGAAGGCGATATGGTGAACATGCTGTCAACTGCAAGCCTCAAGAACTTTCCCGGAACGTCTGGCGATCCGGCCGACCTCACGCAGCACTATGAATGGATTCACTCGCTCATGCAACAAATGAATAAACTGGATTCGGAAGATCTAGTGTACAAATCGTTCCTGTACTTTGCCAGCGAAGATCTTGTCATCGACGGCAATACATACAACAACAAGGACGAGTATTTCCGGGAACAGTATCTGATTAAAGATACGGATATGCCATCCTACTTTGCCAATTTTACTGGCAAGAAATCGATGGTTTTTACAAAACCGCATACCGTATTTGAAAGGCCGCCGTTCACTCGGGACATTGTCTCAACCCACTCGAACACCGCCATGCTGATGAGCTATCCATTCAACAATAGCAATCCCGAAGTCTATTTGGTCGTGAATCTTGATCTAGATGAGCTTCGCGGGCGATTGGGCATTCAGGAGAAGTGGGTAACGGATACGATGCTGGTCAACTCGTCCGGCTCTGTCCTGATCTCGAACGGATCGTCCGAGCTACAGCCTGATTCATTTGCAGCAATGATCCGGATGAATCCGGAACAGACTTTATTTTTATACGAAAATAAGAAAGCGCTATCATTTACCAAATCCCGGTTCAATGATACTTGGTATTACGTAAGCATGATCGATCTGCCCACCCTGATGAAGCCGGCAAGCACGATCCGCACGATGACGTTCGTACTGCTTGGCATGTTTATCATCGTAGGCGGCTTGGTTTCTTATGATTTGAGCCGGAGATTGTACAATCCGATTCGCGAAATTAAAACGGGGCTGGAATCGCAGCATCCGCATCTGGACGACGCACCCGGCTCCCACAGCGGCAACGAGTTCGATACGATAAAACGGTTTTCGCATTTGCTAATCTCTAAGAACAAAGAGCTGACACAGACCGTAAACGGCATGTTCCCGATCGTTCAGGAGCAATTTATTGTTCGAGTGTTGTTTGGTGAATACCGCGACAGCTTGTCCATCGAATATTACGCGAAAGAAATTGCCTTCCCGTACAAGCCGGTATCAGCCGCAACCGTCCTCTGCATTGATATCCAATACTATTCGCCATTCGCGGAACAGCTGTCTGAAACGTCCAAATCATTTATGCTGGCGGAGCTGAAGGAGAAGATTCGCAAGCTGTCCCCGGCATTGATTTGGGTATGTCAAACACGTTCCGAACAATTGTCCTGTGTGTTACATCACGAAGAGAATGGGATCTGTGACCCCATGGAAACAGCGAATGTTATAAAGCTGCTCCTGGAGCATCCTTATTACAAGGCTTCCATTGGGATCGGGGAAACAGTCCATTCCGTCGCCGCCCTCCATCAGTCTTACAACCATGCGGTTTCGATGCTCCATTATAAGAGTTTGCACTCTGGTGCGGAAATTTGCAGCGAACAAAGGGTGTGGAAGGAACGATCGTCAGGAGATAGTTTCTTGTCTGCTCAAGAAGTGAACCGGATCTTCAATAGGTACAAAGCTGGCGATTACAAAAACTTGCTTCAGTCCGTGTTCGACTTGCTGGACGCAGGAATGCGAAGTAATGCGAACGCAGATCAGATGAAGAACTTGGGCACCGATGTGCTGAATACTTGGGCCAGGGCCATCGAAAGTGAGCAAAACGATTTTGACATCTCGGTCTATTCCGAGTTGTTTGCCTCCATCAACCGCTGTGTAACCTGGGAAGAAATGAGGCAAACATTTCGGGAAATACACGGCGTATTGTTCCGGAAAATCGAAGTGCCGGATCGTAAACAACAGTTTGCCGAAATTTTGGACTATATTCGGACCCATTATAACGAAGAACTCTCCATTGAGCATTTCGCGGAGCAAATGAACATGTCCGCCGGGCATTTCAGCCGCATGTTCAAGGAAGAGGTAGGTGAGAAGTATGTGGAATACATCGCCAAGTACAGGATTTCCAAAGCGAAGCAATTTTTGCTCGAAACCGATCTAAAAATCGATGATATAGCCGAACAAATCGGCTATTGGGGAAGGAACTCATTCATCCGTAATTTTCGCCGTTACGAAGGAATTACCCCGGCTAAATATCGCGCGATTCATCAAGCATGAGTCTTCTTTTTTTCGAAGTCTCATTTTTTTCACCTGCTTATTATGCGAGTTGGCGTTGTCATGCGGTTTGTAAAAATGGAGACAACCCGAAAACATGGTGCTTTACCCGCGGCGTGTCACCACATATAGTCAGAGCAAAGATTCGGCTGGCGTTCAAACGCCTGCCAAAGGAGGTGAAACCGTTGTCATTGGATCGAAGCGACGCCGCGAAGGCACAAATACCAGCCCGAGATCAAAGTGGAAAGGGCACTTCTCTCCGATTCAAGCTGAAGAAATACAAAACGTTATATTTGCTGATGCTGCCCGGCATCCTGTATTACATCCTCTTCAAGTACGCGCCGATGTACGGGGTGATCATCGCGTTTCAGAATTTCTCGATCGGCCGTGGTATCATGGGCAGCAAGTTTGTCGGCCTGCAGCATTTTATTGATTTTTTCCTCAACACGCCGGATGCCTGGAAGCTGGTCCGGAATACGGTCATGCTCAATGTATACGACCTGATATTTCGTTTTCCGGCACCAATCATTCTTGCCTTGCTGTTCCATGAAATCCGAAGCCGGAAGTTCAAATGGTTCGTGCAGAGCGTCAGCTACATGCCTCACTTTTTATCTACCGTCGTGATCGCCGGCATTATGGTGACCTTTTTGTCGCAGCAGACCGGAATCGTCAATCATATACTCGACTGGCTCGGCTTCGGGCGAATTATGTTTCTCGGCGAGCCAGGTTGGTTCCGTACGATCTACGTAGGCTCGGAAATTTGGCAGACGATCGGCTGGGGCACCATCTTGTACTTGGCGGCTATTGCCGGCGTCGATCCGACGTTGTATGAGGCTGCAAAAATCGATGGCGCCAATCGGTTTCAACAAATGCGTCATGTGACCTTCATCGGCATGATTCCGGTAATGATCGTCCTGTTTGTCCTGACGCTTAGCCACTTTATGGAAACCGGCTTCCAAAAAATTATTTTGCTGTACAATCCGATGACCTATGAAACCGCGGATGTCCTCAACACATACATTTATCGCCGCGGCATCCTATCCGCCGACTTCAGCTTCGCTACGGCTGTCGGTTTGTTCCAGTCGGTGATCGGATTCGTGCTAGTCGTCTCAGCGAACCGTGTCGTCAAGAAATTTTCGGACACTAGTCTCTGGTGAAGGAGGCCGAGAAATGAAAATCAAGGAAAGCTTCGGCTCGAAGTTATTTGACGCTGTGAATATCTTCCTCATGTCCATCCTCATTATCGTCATGGTCTATCCACTCGTATATGTGTTTTCCGCTTCCATCAGTGATAACGCCATGGTCATGAGCGGGCGGGTCGTTCTCTGGCCCAAAGCGATCAACTTCATTGCTTATGAACGGCTCCTCGGCAATCCGGATCTATGGATCAGCTATTGGAACACGATTCGCTATACCGCCGTTCAAACCTTCTTATCGCTCGCCGTTACATCTGCCATGGCTTATCCGCTTGCCAAAAAGGGGCTACCTGGCCGTCCGCTGATCCTGTTCCTGGCGGCCTTCACGCTGATGTTCGGAGGAGGGATGATCCCGACCTTCCTTGTTGTACAGAAACTGGGACTGCTTGATACGATGTGGGCGATCGTGCTGCCCTCGCTAGTCAGCACTTGGTATCTGTTCATCATGCGCACCTTTTTCGAAGGATTGCCGGAAGAGCTTGAAGATGCCGCCACCATTGATGGCTGTGGCACGATGCAGGTGTTCCTAAAGATTGTACTTCCGCTTTCGCTTCCGGTACTCGTCTCCATTGGTCTGTTCACCGCCGTTAATCAATGGAACTCGTTCTTCGATGCGCTGATCTATTTGAACGATCGGAGCATGTACCCCTTACAAATCATGCTGCGCAACATTATTATCGCCGGCTCGAATGTCCAGGGCGAAGGCAACACGGACTATATAGAGACGCTGAAATATGCCATGATTACGATTGCTACGGTACCGATATTATGCGTGTATCCGTTCATTCAAAAATATTTCGTACAAGGCACCATGATCGGCGGAATCAAAGGGTAGATGTAGATTCCACCGGAACTTATTCCTATATATATCCGATGTCAATATAAGGAGGGTATAAACAAGTGAGTAAAAGAATGATGGCCATCATCCTTTCTGCCGTTATGCTGAGCGTTCTGACCGCAGGCTGCAGTGGAAAAGGCGGGAAGCAAGAAGGGGCAAATGGAGGAGGGACAGACTCGCAAAAGCCAATTTCGTTCTCTTGGCTAGTTTACGATCGCCCGGAAGGAAAGGTAAAGAATGATTGGGAGATTTTCAAGGAAATCGAAGCGAAAACGGGCGTCAAAGTGGATTGGCAGGTTGTCAGCCAAGAAGGCCTGACGGAGAAGCGGCAGATTATGATCGCTACCAACACGGTCACTGATTTTAGTCAGCCGACAAATCAAGAGGCTAGGGAGAACGGGCCGGAGAACGTGTTCCTGAATTTGAACGATTATTTGGATATCGCGCCCAATCTCAAAAAGTTTTATGAAACTTATCCCGAAGCGAAAGCTGTCGCAACTGGAGCGGATGGCGGTATCTACGACGTTCCGGTACTCGAAGGGGACCCTGCTGGGAAAGGCTTCAATTATATTTGGATGGCCCGCAAGGATTTGATGGATAAATATAACTTGAAAGCCCCGACAAATATTAATGAATTTTATCAATTCCTGAAAGACTTGAAGGCTAAAGAGCCGGACAGCTACCCGCTCAGCTTCAATACTCCGGTCACGGCGGATACCGGAATGTATACCGTATTCGGAAAGATTTTCACAGGTATTACAGGCTTTTTCAATCAAAGTCCGACGGAAGATAAGTACGAATTCGCGCCGTACAATAGCGGATATAAAGATGCACTTGTATTTATGAATAAGCTGTATACGGAACAACTGCTCGACCCCGAATTTTATTTGTTGACTCCGGATCAGTGGGAAGAACGGTTCTTAAAAGGGAAGTCGTCCGTAACCTACTACTGGAAGGCGGAAGTGAACCCGACGATCGACAAAGCGAAGCAAGCCGGCACGTCGGATTACGATCTGGATGCGCTTCCCGAGTTTGCCGCAGACGGCGTAAAGACCTACCAGTTTTCCCGTCCGGTCGTAGGATCGGTGGGGCGGGCCATTTCGGCGAAAGTCAAAGATAAGGAAAGAGCCGTCAAATTTCTTGATTATCTAGTGAGTGAAGAGGGCACCAATTATTTATCGCTCGGTATTGAAGGCAAATCGTATACCCTTGAGGACGGGAAGCCGGTCTACATGAAAGAGTTCGGAGCTAGCCCCTATGTGCCGCTGCGCCGCGATTTCGGTGTATGGTACGACAACATTTCGCTGAACAACGCATTGGCACGTCAAACGTGGGAGAGAGGTCTCGACGACAAAAGCAAAGCGATCAACAGCAGCTATGAAAAGTTCATCATTCCCGCGCCTAAGGCACTCGTGAAGACTACGGAAGAGCTCGATCTGGAAAAATCGAAGCTGACCCCGCTCACCAAGTTTTTGGAGCAGAAAATTACGGAATTCGTGACAGGCAAGACGCCGATTACCGACGCGAACTACCAGCAGTTCTTGGATCAATTGAAGAAACTCGGCTCCGATGAACTGCTGGAGATGTACAATACGGCATATCAGCGCACGTATGGCTCCAAGTAAGCGGTAAGATTCAAGTCAAAGGAGGGCGTGAAATGCGATCCGCATCGTTTATCGTTGATGCTGACATCCACAATGCGATCGACAAACTGCAGGACTTGCTGCCTTATTTACCGAAAGTATGGCACCAACAATGGCTCGAAAGTGGTATCGGTGTGCACGGGCAGTATTATTCGCCCGTAGGTGTATTGCGTCAGGATGCAAAGCCCGACAATGGCGCCACGCCCGGAAGCGATCCGCAGTTTGTCCTGCAGCATTATATGGAACCGTTCGGAATCGATTACGGCATACTAACGGGTGGGGGAGAACAGGGCCTTTCTCTTCACGCCGATCCGGACTATGCGAATGCCGTAGCTGCCGCCTTCAACGACTGGTTGGCGGATCATTGGCTTAGCGTCAGCCCAAAATTCAAAGGCTCCATTCAGATTAACCATTCCGATCCGGCCGAAGCCGTCAAAGAGATCGACAGGATGGGGCCGCATCCTGGCATGGTGCAGGTTGTTATGGGAAGCGGAGCGCGTATGCCGTACGGCAACCGCTTTTACCATCCGATCTACGAAGCAGCTGAACGGAATGGACTGCCGGTCGCCATTCATCCTGGCACGGAAGGGAAGGGGATATCCGGCGCCCCGACACCGGCCGGGTACCCAACCCGGTATATGGAATGGCACAATATTCTACCTGCGAATTTTATGACTCATATCAATAGCCTGGTATGCGAAGGGGTGTTCGAAAAATATCCAAAGCTTAAATTTGTAGCGATCGAAGGCGGTATAGCCTGGCTGCCCCATTTGATGTGGCGCATGGACAAAAACTATAAAGCGCTGCGCGATACCACGCCATGGCTCAAGCGTCTACCATCGGAGTATATCGTGGAGCATGTGCGGGTAACAACGCAACCGATCGAAGAACCGAAGCAGCCGGAACATCTGCTGCAAATCTTTCAGATGATGCATGCTGAACAAATCGCCATGTTCTCATCCGATTACCCGCATTGGGACTTCGACAATCCGAAAGTCGTGCTGAGAAACCTTCCTCAGAAGTTGAAAGAACGTATTCTAGGGGATAACGCGGCAGAGCTGTACGGCTTCCCGATCCCGGAGAGGCCTAAGGAGGCGGGTCCCGCATGAGAGTGAAAGTGGCGGAGCCAGATGCGATCAGTGACGGCGGCAAACTTATCGTAAAAGTGAAAGAGATGGAAATCGGTCTGTTTCGGATCGAAGGTAAATACTATGCATGGCGTAACGTTTGCCCGCATGCGGCGGCGCCGGTATGCGCGGGGGTGATTCGAGGGACCCGGCTTCCCTCCGATGTTTACGATTATTGTTACGGATTGGAAGATCGAGTGCTGCGATGCCCATGGCACGGCTGGGAATTTGACCTGAAGAGCGGTCATCACCTGGCTCCAGGCAGCGACGCGAAGCTGCGTGGTTATCCGGTGGAAACCGACGATACCGGGGTATATGTTGTGTTACGTAAGAGGAATTGAAGCTTGGTTTGCGGCTAAGGATAGGATTCCTTAGCCGTTTTTTTTAACAATATAAGTACTTGTCAGAACTAGAAGACATAAAAACAAGCAGAACAAACAAGAAAAACATTTGAAGGCAGCCGACAAAAGCCGGCTGCTTTTTTTCATTAAGTTAACGGGCAGGACGTATCTTTAAAACAATAAAAGCCCTAAGCGTACAACCTTCCTTATGGACATTCGTATATAGCACTGCTATAATGGGCGTATGAACACATATGACAAAATATTGGCAGCTGCTCTTAAGGTACTCGAAGAGGAGGGCGGAGCCCAATTTTCGACGCGAGCCGTAACGGCGATCGCACAGGTTACGGCTCCTACGCTCTACCATCATTTCGGCAGTGCCGATGGACTCCTGAGTGCAGCTATAGTGGAAGCGTTCAAACAGTTATTTGAAAGCAAGATTGCCGCTGTGGAGTCCGCCATTCCAGAGATGGCTCTTCGTCAAGGATGGGATGACTATGTCCGCTTCGCGGCAGCCCGTCCTCGGATTTATGCAGCAATGATGGGGCGGTTGCTCGAGGGAGCCCATATCGCGGCGGCAGATCAGTCGTACCAAGCATTGGTGCAAAATATTCAGAGAGTCGCCGACGAAGGCAAACTGGCCGTGTCAGTCCAGGCTGCGGCAGATCTGGTCTGGGCTTCTGCGAATACGGCCTCTTGGCTGTATGTGACGGCCCAGGTTCGTAAGACACCCCCACCCCAGCCCGACGTCGTTGATCTCATTCGGGAAAGCGTAATGCAGATCATTTTGATCCAAAGGCCGGAAGACGATTCAAAATGAGGAATTCGGTGACAGAGCCTGGCGAGTCCAGGCAAAGCCCTAATTTAGAGACGCATAAGAAAGATCGCCTATCCAACCTGGACCTCCAGGAGGATGGCGATCTTTTTTATGTTTGGAGGATGCGAGTCAAACGATGTTCGAACCGCAGGACAACACTTCGAGAAAATATATAGCACCGCTATAGACAGTTCTGTATAGCGGTGCTATAATACCCGTATAGCAGTGCTATAACGTGACAGTGATCCACATTTTATCAAACCTAGGAGGGTTACTATGCCATCTAAAACTCAAGAGCTGGTCGTCGTCACAGGTACGTCCAGCGGCATCGGCAGGGCTACTGCGGAGCAGCTCGCCGCTGAAGGATTTCATGTTTTGGCAGGGGTTCGTCGTCAGGAAGACGCCGACAAAATCAAACGCAAAAATATCGAACCGGTGATCGTCGATGTTACCCATATCGACACCCTGAAGGCGCTGGCCGAACGGGTGGAGCAAGATCCGCTGGGTCGCCCTTTGCGGGCCGTGGTCAACAATGCCGGCATCGCCGTTAATGCCCCTCTCGAGATGGTTCCGCTGGATGAATTTCGCCGCCAGATCGAAGTCAGCGTGATCGGACAGGTCGCGGTTATTCAGGCACTTACCCCGGCCTTGCTGAACAGCGGCGGACGCGTGGTCAATATCGGTTCGCTTGGGGGCAAAGTTTCCATGCCTGGGTTCGGAATTTATTCGGCTGCAAAGTATGCTATGGAAGCGATCAATGACAGTCTCCGCAGGGAGATGTCCTCGTTTGGCCTCAAGGTCATCATGATCACTCCGGGTGGCGTCAGCACAGGCCTGTCGGAGCAAGGGATTACGACTGCAGAGCGGCTGGCGAAATTGATGACGCCGGATCAGCACAGGCGCCATGATCGTCTTTTTGATGCCGTGAAGGCTCAGGCTGAAACATGGGCAACGGACGGTATCCGCCCCGAGAAAGTGGCAGCAGTGGTTTCACGAGCCATCCACGTAAGTAAGCCGCGCACCCGCTATACGGTCGGTCGCGATTCCGCGCTGCTGACCCGACTGGTCCGAATTCTCCCAGACAAACTCCTCGATCGGATGCTCCGCAGCCAGATGAAATTGCAGTAACGGGAGAATGAATAATGTCACAAAAACAGTTTGAACATGCCATTATTGTAGGTGGATCTTTAGGTGGTCTAATGATGGGGCTTGCGTTATCTCGTTCTGGT
Source organism: Paenibacillus sp. SSG-1 (assembly GCF_002224835.1). Lineage (NCBI taxonomy): Bacteria > Bacillati > Bacillota > Bacilli > Caryophanales > Paenibacillaceae > Paenibacillus > Paenibacillus sp. SSG-1. The sequence goes on along the minus strand of NZ_MBRK01000001.1, from coordinate 5,355,849 downwards.
TATACCGTGACCATTCTTGAACGTGCAGATTCATCATTAAGAAATGGCGCTTTTATTCGTTTACACACAAAGCCTTATCGTAACAGTGAAATTGAACGTGAATTAAGACACTTGGCATCCAATGGTAGCAACCATGTTGAAGCTTGGTCAGCCATTCAAGAACGTTTGCGCAATGCGGTCGCTAAAGAACCTGGCATTACCCTTCAGCACCAAACACGAATTGTTAGTGTTGGGCAAAATGAATCATCTGCTTGGGCTACCAGTGAAGAGGAGACGTTTAAAGGAGACTTATTAATTGGCGCAGATGGATATCGCAGTATTGTCCGCCGTTATTTAAGCCCTGACAAACCATTTGCAGATTATGCTGGCTATCTGGCTTGGGTAGGGAAAGTGGATGAACATTTGCTGCCCAAGAAAGACTGGAAAAAACGGCAACTTTCGAGCGCTTATTTCAACGATAGTGCTGCCGGTAAATTGACAACTGCGGTGATGCCAGGGAAAGAGGGGGGGACCCATCCTGGCCAGCGATGGATAGGTTTTTGCTGGTTTGATCATTCGCATAATCCATTGCTGTCTGAATTAGGGGTGTTAAAGGACGGGGTTGCCCAGCATTCCTTATACGGTGAAGCTATTCCGGATTCGCTGCTGGAAGAACTATCACAAACCAGCCAAGCCCACTGGAGCAAAGAAGATGATGCCATTTTGCAAATCGCGATTAAGGACCGCAGTTTAATCGGGGCACCTGTTAATGAATACATCCCTAATATATTGTCAAAAGGAAGAATAGCCATGATCGGCGACGCAGCTCATACCATGTCACCAATGACGGGCGCAGGCTTTAATGACTCACTTGATGATACGGTTGCCATTATAGACTCTATTAAACAGTATCCGAATTCGATAACAAAAGCTTTGAGTGAATACCAAACACGCCGTTTAGATGTGGTTCGTCAAGATGTTCTAGCGGGCCAAGGCTTTAATCGTTCTTTTGGACGCTTATAACAGCATTAAGCTGGGCCATTGATACACTGGAATTTCAAGTATAAACGGGGAATTTGCCCATTTGAGAAAACGGTAAAGCAAAAATACGAAGTATTTATAAAATAGGAGGAATTAGCATGAACGATACAAAGAACCGTTACGTTACTGTACTCTGGGAGGCGAGAGCTAAAGCAGGGAGAGAAGCCGAGATGAAGGCATTCATGACTGCTGCCGTCACCCCGTCGCGCAACGACCTGGGCAACATTGACTACGAGGCTCACGAAGTAGAAGGCCAGCCTGGCACATTCATCATCTACGAACGCTGGGAAAACCGGGATGCCCTTGATCGGCACCTGAACGCCCCCCGAATGAAGGAACTGGTACCCCAGCTCTTAGAGTTGATGGAGGGATCCATTGAGGAAGGGATTCGACTCCTGCAGCCGTTCCGCCCAGCGCAGTAAAATGCAACACCGAGGGGTTAAAGACTTTAGTAGAGGAGGCAAACGTTGGCAACGATCGATGATTTTGCAGCACTAGATATTCGTGTCGGAACGATTAAGGAAGCGGAGTTTTTTGAAGAAGCAAAGGTCCCTGCGATAAAGCTTAAGATTGATTTTGGACCGGAGATCGGGATGAAATCCTCAAGTGCACAAATAACTAAGCGTTACAAGGTTGAGGAAATTGTAGGGAAGCAAATTATAGGAATCGTCAATTTTCCTCCTCGGCGCATTGCGGGATTCAAATCGGAGGTATTAGTGTTGGGCGGAGTCCCGGAAAAAGGAGATGTTATTCTATTAAAGCCGGATACTGAAATGCCTAATGGTACGCCTATTGCGTAAAAATAAGGATCTACCTAAATTGTTTTTAACAAAGGAATAATGCTTGGAAATAAAGGAGTTTAAATTTTAAAAGCGTTAGCTTTCGGAGGTAAACATGGATCTTAAATTAGCCAACAAAGTAGCTGTCGTTACCGGAGCAAGTAAAGGAATTGGACTTGCAATCGTTCGGAAATTTATCGAGGAAGGGGCAAGTGTCGTCGCGGTAAGCCGGACATTAACGGAGGAATTGGCTGATCTTGTTGAAAAAAATTCAGTCAAACATCTACCTATTGATGTCAATATGGAACGCAATACCGTTGAACTTTCTAAAAAACTCGGTGGAGTGTTCGGCAGAGTCGACATTTTAATCAATAGTATCGGGGCGGTTGACAAGAGAAGAGGAGAAGGTTTTTTGGCTACGCCAAATGAGGAATGGGAACAACTTTATGATTTAAACTTGTTTAGCGTTGTTCGTGTTACTCAAGCAGCATTACCGCATATCCTAAAGAACAATGAGGGTGCAATTGTAAATATCTCTTCAGTAAATGCACGGATGCCCGAATTGTTATTGCCTATTTATGGCACCACCAAAGCGGCACTTAATAATTTGACAAAAATGCTGGCTGGTGAGTTTGGACCTCGTCATATTAGAGTTAACTCGATCTCACCTGGACCGGTCGTAACCCCTTTGTGGCAAGACCCTGAAAACGGAATGGCCAAAACAATCGGTTCAGTTGCAGCGATGGATTCCGAAAAAGTTTTTGAAGAGCTGCCTAAAATGGCTGGTATAACATTGGGGAAATTTGCAGAAGCCGAAGATATTGCGAACCTTGCAGTGTTCCTTGCTTCGGAGCGAGCTTCAATGATTACCGGAGCGGATTATGTTATTGATGGAAATATGATTAAAACGATTTAAACCAAAATTGACGAAAAACAGGTACTGTGTATTCAAGCCATAGACAATTAGGAACGAACAAAATTTACTCTTTGTGGATCAACACAAAAAGGACAGGCCGCCTGTCCTTTTTTTAATTGATATAAGGATAAACGCGTGATAAATCTACGATTTATTTGACCGCACCGCCTGTACGCGGCACCAATTATTCCCCTATTACGGGTGCTATACCTGCAGCAACGACCACTAAAACTTCTCGCGCCATGTCTTCCGCCGATCGATATTCCGGATGTCTGCTCCACTCCAGGGCTGATCCAAATATGCCCCAGCTTGCAATCCGGGCGGCAGTCTCCACCGTCTCTCGTGAAACGGATGGTTCCGATTGTTCACTTAACCAGGTGAATAATAGGTCATACAGTTCCTTTTGCATCGCGACCTCAAATAACGGTTCATACTGACGATCAGCTAAAGTCATATACGGACGAGTACAGAAAAGAAAATCAAAAACGATTAAAATAAGCGTTCGCAGGCTCCCTATATCGGATAAAGCAGCATTAGGCAGCTCATCCTTCAGCTTCTCTAGAAATTTTTCCCTCATCCAGCTCTCAAGAAATGCGAATTTGTCTTCAAAATGCGCATAGAACGTGGAGCGGTTTACGGTCGCGTATGCCGTAATATCTTGTACGGTAATAGAAGTGACATTCCTCTTCTGCTCAAGCAATTCCATAAAAGCTTGCATCAATAATTGACGCGTCCGTTTCACACGGGGATCGTTTGTGTTAGTCGACATGTTATGATCCACCCTCTCTCTCAGGATATATTGGTTATCATGCGTTTAGGAAAACTAAAGGCCAACAAATAAGTACGTGTGTTGGATAACCCACAAAAACGGTTTTTTACTGGTTGTATAAGCCAAACCGCTTAGATAAGATTAGCACAGACAGTGTTGCTTTTACTACACTGTTGGGTCAATTTGTCGGTTCAAAGTAAAGGCTTCTTATCCAACATTTGACCGTTAGTTTAGCACATAAACCAAGGGAGGACGATGGAGATGGCAAACCATACTGGAAGTAAATACGCAGGCAAGAATGTAGTGATCACAGGAGGCAGCAGCGGGATCGGCCTCGTAACAGCTCAGCTGCTGGCGGATGAAGGAGCGCGTGTTCTGATCACTGGTCGTAACCAGGATAAGCTTGACACAGCTCGTGAAAAAATTGGCAGCAACGCGGTCGCAGTGCTGAGCGACGCCGCGTCTTTAACGGATATCGATAAATTGGCTGAACGGGTAAAGGCTGAGTTTGGAACGATCGATGCCTTGTTCATAAACGCCGGCATCACGCACTTTATCCCCTTCGAGTCGGTGACCGAGGAAGTGTACGACGAGTTATTTACAATCAACACCAAAGGCCCGTACTTCACCGTGCAGAGACTGACCCCGTTGCTAAACGCAGGAAGCAGCGTGGTGTTCACCACCTCGATCGCGAACGCAGTGGGTATCCCGATGCTTAATGCTTATGGGGCCAGTAAAGCAGCGCTTCGCTCCATGACGCGCAGTCTGGCCCGTGAGCTGTTGCCGAAGCAGATTCGCGTCAACGCGGTCAGCCCAGGCCCTATCGACACCGGCATCATGGAGAAGTCGATGCCGAAGGAAGCTGCAGAACAGACCAAGGCACAGATGAGTCAGCAGATCCCCATGCTGCGTTTCGGTGACCCCATCGAGGTTGCCAAAGCAGCCGCATTCCTTGCGTTCGACGCGACTTACACAACCGGAGCCGAAATTCCCGTGGACGGAGGCGGCTCTCAGATCTAAGTTCGTGTCCAAGCTCGCAGCTGGATAAACATGTTGTACCTGATCAGAGCATGCCACTAGTTTTTGGATTGAACAGAGGAAGGAAGAAACCACATGACAACACCATGGACAGAAGACAACATGCCAGATCAGACCGGTCGAGTGGCCATTGTAACCGGATCAAACAGCGGGATTGGTTGGGAAGCGGCGCGGGTGCTAGCCACCAAAGGGGCGACGGTCATTATGGCCTGCCGCAGTATCGCTAACGCCAACATGGCGGCTGACCAGATTAAAACACTTAAGCCGTCGGGCAAGGTCGTAGTCATGAAGCTCGATTTGGGTGATCTGGAGTCCGTCCACGCTTTTGCCGCGGCCTTTCGCCAGCACTATGATCGGCTGGATCTCCTGATTAACAACGCCGGCGTGGCGAAGCCGCCTTACGGGAAGACAGCGCAGGGCTTCGAGCAGCAGTTTGGGATCAATCACCTTGGGCACTTTGCGCTGACCGGTTTGATGCTGGATATGCTCGACGCGACGCCGGGCGCACGCATTGTGACCGTAAGCAGTTTGTCGCATCGCTCGGGAGTGATTCGCTTTGATGATCTGAACTGGGAGCGGAATTACCATCCAGCGCGCGCCTATGCTCAGAGCAAGCTGGCGAATCTGCTGTTCACCTATGAGCTGCAGCGCAGGCTTGTTGCAGCAGGCCAATCAACGCTGGCAGTAGCTTCGCATCCGGGCTGGTCCGCGACCAATGCGCTGCGGCATTCCAGCATGATGCGGAGCCTGAATCCGTTTTTCGCGCAGTCCCCGAAAATGGGTGTTTTGCCGACCCTGTATGCAGCCACTGCGCCAGGCGTCCGAGGTGGAGATTACTACGGGCCAACGAGTCTCGAATTGCGCGGCTACCCCAAGAAGGTTGTTTCGAGTGCAAGCTCGCATGACGAAGCCGTTGCGCGGCGGTTGTGGACGATTTCCGAGGAGCTGACACAAGTGAAGTATACACTTATGTAAATACACGAATTTGCTAAAACAAACGGGAGGGGATATCAAATTGGAGAATTTAGATACGTCAAGCAAAGATGTGAACAATCAGACGTCCAGCCCTGCTACTATGCGGGCGATCCGCCTCCACGACTACGGCGAACCGGCCGATGTCCTGCGCATGGAACAGGTAGAGATCCCTTCCCCAGGCCCGGGACGCATTCGTGTAACGGTGCGAGCTTGCGGACTGAATCCGGTTGACTGGGTCTTGTGCAAAGGGTTATATCCTGGTAAGCTGCCCCGCGGTATCGGGCTGGAAGTGTCCGGGATTGTGGAAGCGGTCGGTGAGGGGGTCACCGATGTCGTTATCGGTGACGCCGTCCTGGGCTCCGCCGACTTTGTCGGCGCCCCGAGCGCCGGCGCTGCGGATCGGGCGATCATGGACTATTGGATCCGCATCCCTGCAGGACTCGAGTTCGTGCAAGCAGCGGCGCTTCCAATGGCGGTCACCATTGCATACAACCACCTTAAAGCACTTGGTGTTAAGTCGGGACACACCCTGCTGGTGCACGGAGCAGGCACAATGATGGGCTTCGCTGCCGTCCAGATCGCCCTCATGGACGGCGCCAACGTGATCGCTACCGCCGGTGACACTTACGCCGACCGGCTCCGTTCGATGGGAGCGGCGGTGACCTCGTACGGTGACGGAATGGTCGAGCGGGTAACCGAGCTCGCCAGACAGCCAGTGGACCTGGTTCTGGACACGGCTCCGGTCAGCGGCATATTGCCCGACCTTATCCGGATCGCCGGTGGTGATCCCCGCCGTGTTCTAACCATCAGCGACTTCGGCGCAGCTGCCAAACTCGGCGTCCGCGCCAGCAGCGGAGAAGACCAGACCTTACGCTATGATGTTCTCGGCGAGTTCGCCCAGTATGCTGCAGAAGGCAAGTTCACCGTTCCGGTCGCCCAGACTTTCGCCCTTGAGGACTGGCGTAGAGTGCTCGACATCAGCCAGAGCGGACATGCCCGTGGCAAACTGATCCTCCTGCCTGCCGGCGACTGATGTAGAGAAGATCGGGGCCACACCTCTGGTTCGGTTTATCGAATTCATGATTGATGGATATAGTGGTGCGCAAATGTACTGATGATGTGCGAGGAGGCCTCGTTTGTAACCTGATATCTGCAAGGACCTATTCTGTGTGTAGGAATTGGCCGGGCGTGTGGTAGAGGGGCGGGAAGATTACTGGCGCCGAGGATTAGGCGAATGATATAGCGAATAATGAACCGGAAGGCCTTATTGGGGCTTTCCGGTTTTTTTGCAGCAAAGTTAGCATGTGGGAAGTACCGCAGCCTTATTCAGGATTGTTGCTATAATTGAGAAAATAAGCATGGGTGGGGGACAACTAATGGATCATAAAATTCCTTTGTTTATCGTAACAGGTGCAAGTGGGTCAGGGAAAACATATGTCATTAAGGAGCTACGGAGAATGATGCATCACTTTGGTATTTTTGACCCTGATGATCTTGTTGAATTTCTTGGGCATGATTGGGAGAAAATTCGAAATATTTGGCTTCGGGTTGCACGAAGTATCGCTCAAAGTGGACGCATGACTATCATATGCGGAACCATGATGCCGTGGGATATTGAAAAATGTGCGGACTATCCTTTTTTTAAGCATGTGTATTACCTGAACCTGCATTGTGATGAAGAAACTCGCGAGAAACGTCTACGTGAAAGGAATTGGTCAGAGGAAGAGATCCAAAACCACAAAAACTTTGCTAAACGAATGCTTGAAATCGCTGATGAGGTCTATGACCCGCCTATGCCTACTATTGATACAACGGATACTGATGTAGCCGAAGTTGCTTCTCGGATAAAAGAGTGGGTTCTCCAATATGCTTGAAGTAAGTAACGGACAGTTTAGTTATATCTGTTAAGTACCATTTTGTCCCATTTGGAAGTGGTATACAATAGGTTGTACTAGCCCAATCAAGGAGAGTGTGAACCTAATGCTATACGGCAGTACAAAATGTGCAATTGAATATGCCCAACGTGGTGCCATTGATGAGTGGATTCAGTTATTTCTTAGAAATGACGGAGACAATGTTGCATTGGCAGACGGGTTATTGGAGAAGAAGAGATACTATATCGGTCCTGTCGTAACGGATATATCGGAGTTTGGAATTGAAGAGGGAGCTCCATCGTATCTGACTAAGGAGAATGATATAGCATGGTTTTTCCATGTCGTGGATAAAATGAAAATCGCCTATGGTGATTGGGACTTTCCGCCGCTAATCGTCTTTTATTCCGCTGGCAAATATGAAATCGCTGATGGGCGTCACCGCAATGAAGCGTTTCGACAAATGAACATAAAACAAGTACCGGTTATTTTTTGGACCGATACGGAGGAAGATTTTCGTTATATGATCGAGCATACCTCATCTATGGGAATGAACCTTGGATGACTCGCTAACGGAGAACGATAGCTCTATAAGAAAGAAGAGACGGCAGCCGTGAAATGACTGCCGTCTTCTCAGCTAACGGGCAGGATTACGCAACAAAGTTCGAGAATACAGGTAACTGAGGAGGCCTTCTTTAACGAATAGGAGAGTTAAAATGGATCATGCATTGTCAAATAAGTGGTGGGAATTAGTTTTTAGAGTCGTTAAAGACCTTGATGAAGGAAACGTTCCGTATAGCTTCGATGCTTCAACTTCACTTTTTGTACATGGTATTGAAGATTTTGAAATGGATGATCTAGATATTATGATTCAGTGGGATTACTTTGAGATTGCCCACAGGTTATTTCAAAAATATAATCCTAGTCCAATAAATAAAGGCGGGTTTTGGCAATTCAACTTCTTTGTTGACGGAATGGAAGTACATATTATGTCTTCAGAACAAATAACTTGTCTTGAGAAAGATAGAGAACGTACAGCGATCCAAAAGGGAAACAGGACCATATGGTCCAAATCAATTCTTTTTTATCGTCGACATACAAAGAATCCCCATCTAATTGAATTAATTGATGATTTCCTTAACGCAAAGAATAACTGAGATTAATATCATTAAGCTAACGGGCAACGATAACTCAATGAAAACATTTCAAAGGCAGCAGGTATTTTGCTGCTAAAATGATCATAGCCATTTCAAAAGGAGCAATGAAATGTGAAATGGCACAGCTTACATTGGGGGGTAGTTCCATGCTTATTTCCAAGATGAACCCGGCAGAATTAACTATAGATCAAACCACCAAAGTAGTGTTTGGTGATGGTAAGTACACCGATGACGGAGCTGCGAATGGAGATTGCATATTTGTTTTTGGTGGGTCGTATTTATCAAGAGCGGTAAAGGCGGTTGAATTGTTTAAGAATGGTCGAGCCCCTTATATTTTGTTTACTGGCGGGGATAAATTTGGACAAATACATCCGCCAGAGGCAATTGTCCTGCAGGACGAGGCAAGAAGACTGGGTGTGCCTAATGAATCAATTTTAATAGAGACACAGTCTAATCATACGAAAGAAAATATACTTTGTTCACTCACCGTTCTTGATCGAGCAATCGGCTTAGAAAACATTAATCGGTTATTGTTAGTTAGTTCGCCTGGGCACATGCGCAGATGCCTTCTGATGTTAAAAACATTTATGCCACCATGGTATCAATATGTGTGGTGCCCTGATGATCGAGTTATAGGGCAGGCTAACAACTGGTGGCAGGATGAGCAGGAAGTTATCAGGGTCAGAGCTGAACTGCATAAAGTCATCAACGGTGTGAAAGGGAAATATTTCGTAGACGACGAAGTGGAGTTAGATCGTTGATTATTTTGAAGTCACCTAAACGAGCGAGAATTTCACTAACGTAAACGTTAATGTAATAACTAAATGAAGAAGCAGTTTGCCGGCGGCAGCTGCTTCTTTTATTTATTATGCTAACGGCAGATTAGATTAGCAATCTGTAAGAAACAATCCGAACTGAAATGTCCTAAACTTAGTTTAAGAGACAACCCACCTGTGAACAAATTTAAATCTGAAAGGAATGAAAAGCGAAATGGGAAATCTAGTTGTGCACATGTTCATGACCTTGGACGGCGTAGTTCAATCTCCCGGGTCGCCCAATGAAGATCGTGAAGGCGGTTTCGGCTACGGCGGATGGCAGGAACCGTTTCGGGATCCGGTGACAGGACAACGGATCGCGGATGATTATGCGAGCCTCGACGCTATGTTGATCGGACGTAAAACGTATGAAATCTTTGCATCGTACTGGCCGCAAGCTCCAGACACCAACCCGTTCACTAAGCTGATGAACGAGAAACCGAAATATGTCGCATCCCGGACATTGACCAGCGTCGATTGGAATAATACAAAACTGCTCGACGCGGACGTGACCACAAGTGTGCCTTTGTTGAAGGAGCGTTACGAGGAGGTGCATGTCGTCGGCAGCAGCGACCTGGTCCAGACATTGTTGCGTCACGAGTTGATTGACCGAATGAACATCTGGCAGTTTCCAGTAATACTCGGAGAGGGAAAACGATTCTTCGGCGATGGAACGATACCGACGAATCTGGAATTACTTGAATCCAGAGCGTTCTCCAAAGGTACGGTTCTATTGCGCTACGCGCTTGCGGGAAAACCGTCTTTTGGCACCATGGCGTGAGATCCTACAAAAAGGAGTGGGGTTATGAAATTTCTGCTCACATCTGCAGGCATCAATAATAACAGCATACAGGACGCGCTGGTTGACATGTTGGGCAAGCCCATTGCCGAGTCTAGCGCCCTGTGCATCCCCACCGCGATGTACGGACACCCCTGGGTCGGCCCCGGTGTCAAAGCCTGGCAGTTCATCAGCGGGAATTCCGAGAATTCCATGGTCGAACTGAACTGGAAGTCCGTCGGCGTGCTGGAGCTCACAGCGCTGCCAAGCATCGCCGAAGACCGCTGGGTGCCGCTGGTCCGGGAGACGGACGTACTGCTGGTGGCGGGCGGCGACGCCCTCTACCTGTGTCACTGGATGCGGCAATCCGGGCTGGCAGACCTCCTGCCGTCGCTGCACGCAGTCTATGTGGGAATGAGTGCAGGGAGCATGGTGATGGCCCCTAATATTGGGGAAGACTTCGTTGGCTGGACTCCACCCAACGGTGGTGATGAAACGCTGGGACTGGTTGATTTTGCAATGTTTCCGCACTTGGATCACGAGATGCTGCCGGGAAACACCATGGCTGCTGCTGAGAGATGGGCCGCCGGGATGCAAGGGCCAGCATACGCGATGGATGACCAGACCGCCATCAAAGTGATTGACGGAGCAGTCGAAGTGGTCTCCGAAGGGCATTGGAAACTGTTTTCACCCTGATCCTTCATTAAATTAAATTTGTATTTGGTCAGGCCAGGACCTGTACACATCAGCAATCCATGAGAATCCGGACATGCTGTTGGATGATAAAATGCAGACATAAAGGAGACTGCATATGGAACGTGTAATCTTGATGATGAATGTGCGAGAAAACCAGGGAGGAGAGTCAGTCGCATGGCAAAGATCGTTTTCGCATTGAACCAGTCTCTGGACGGATTCGTCGACCACGACCACCCGGCATTTCAGCCCGACCCCGTGCTATTCCGTCATTTCATCGACGACGTGCTCGGTCTGGCGGGCTGCTTGTACGGGCGCCACATGTACGAGACCATGCGGTATTGGGACGGAGACCATCTTGAATGGGATGCGCCGGAACGGGAATACGCAGCGGCGTGGCAAAGCAAACCGAAGTGGGTGGTGTCGAGGACATTAAAAACCGTCGGCCCGAACGCTTCTCTGATCGAGGGCGACCTCGCAGCGGCCATACGTGGGCTGAAGGCTCAGCATGAAGGGGAGATTGAAGTTGCCGGGCCGGAGTTGGCCCACAGTCTAACGGAGCTCGGTCTCGTTGATGAGTATCGACTCTATCTCCATCCAGTCGTGCTGGGTCACGGCAAGCCGTTCTTCGCCGGTCCGCGTCCGCCGCTGCGCCTCGTGGCAAGCGATCGAATTGGCGAGAACGTGATCAGGTTGACCTACGTTCCAGTTTAGTTGTGCGGTTGGCCCAGCGGCCTAAAGGGCACGTTACTTTAATAGGGATTCTCCGGCTGTAGAGGCAGTCAGAGGATCCTTTATTCTTTAAAATTTGTTCAGTTATGCGAAATGACATAGTTATTTAAGGAATTGACGATTGACCTAAAGAGAAACGATAGTTCAATCAGTAAGGAGCATTTTGCTACGGTGAAGTGCTCCTTACATTTTTTGTTCAACAACCTATAGGTTAGCAAAAGATAGGGGGGCCAAAAGTCGGGATACCAATGACGGAAAATTCCTTGGTTAGCGCGACAGGACCTTTAACTGGCTCGATATCGTTCCAAGGTGAAAAGCTTCGTGAATTAGAGTGAAGTTTAACAGCTCGCCTGGGGTGCTGAATTTGAACGGTCCCAGGGAAAACGGATTAGAAAGCTTCTCGCCCAGCATTTCAGGCACCAGATCAGATATGCGGGACAGCTGCGCCGTTAACATTTCGATCAACTCTTCCTTCGATGGAGGATTAAACGTCCAGTCCAAGGGTTTTGTTCCTGTGTTAAACAGCACTTCATACGAATCCGGTATGGCCGATGGGGAGCCAAAAATCAAAGGAGAATATTTATCCATCCAAAAAATCATATGGCCGAGATTCCAACGGATTGTATTGTTGAAACCTGTCGCTTGAATATCGAACAATTCCTCAGGGATTGCTTTTACCTGCTGCAGCACCAATTGACGTCCGGTTTTTGCCGTGTTGATAATCATTTCAGACACGTCGATCCCCTCCTTTATAGTGAGACGCTTGATACGTTTCTAGTTTAGGTCTCATGGAATCTACCATCAATGTAGTGGGCATTACCGAAACGTTAAGTATGAGTTAACGATTGTTCATTGACAGACAAATAAGATGGCAAGACAATAATCATTGAATATTCATTCAGCCATGCAATGTGAGAGCGGGTGTTAGTCATGGAGTTAAAACAACTACAGTATTTATGGCGATTTGTGAGGAGCTTCACTTCACGAGAGCAGCCGAAAAGATGGGAGTCAGCCCACCCAACATCAGCCAGCAGATCAGGAGATTGGAAGAAGAGTTAGGGGTGCTATTATTCGATCGCGTGGGGAAAAAAATAGTACTAACTGAAGCCGGAACGATTCTTCAAAAACATGCTGCTGCCATGTTCGGGCATCTACAACAAGCGACCGACGCTATTGTTGATTTGAAGCATATGCAAGGCGGATCGTTATCCATCGGCGTTTTGCCCGGTGACGCGGAATTCATGTTTAAAGCCTTTATACTGAACTTCCATCAGACCTATCCCACCATCTCACTGTCCCTTTTGGAAACCATGAAAATAACAGAACAAGTTCTGGATCGAAGCATCGATTTCGGCGTAACCGTTGGCCCTGTTATCGATACACGTATCACGTCTATTCCCCTGTATCATGAGGAGTTCTCATTGGCGGTAAGCAAGAATGATCCTCTTGCCACGGAAAGCTTCATCCCCTTAAACAAACTGCAGACCTTGAAGATGGTCATGTTTCCGCCCGATCATCAATACCGCATGCTGATTGACCGCTTTTGCATGGACCAGGGATTTACTTTGCAGCCGCATATGGTGACGACAACGTTATCATCCCTCCTCCAGATGGTCCAGAGCGGAGTTGGCTCCTGCATTCTGCCGAAAATGCTGCTGGACAATCTTCGCCATTCAGACATCAAAGTCTTGGACCTGAGGTATCCTACGCCATCTCAGGACTTTTGTCTGATTTACCGCAACGACAGATATGTCGGATACGCCATGCGCACGTTCATCAAGACTTTGAAATCTTACATCGAGACCGCTATCAATGAATCGAAGTCCTAATGCAGCATAGGGTTTGACCTGATCGGGCCTATGATTAATTACAGCTAAGAGAACTGGGTCCGATAAGTAGGGAATTATCATATTTCACCAAATAGCAGCTCCTGTGTCCGTAAGCCTCCGGAAAGAAACAGCATTTTCTGATCAGCAATATGTGGGCGGGAGACATGTGGGATTAAGCGAATGCTTTTGTGATTTATTCCCAGTCACTCACAACAAAACTGGTACAAGCGTCGTCAATACTAAAGAATGGAAAATAGTCTCTGAGGGAGCGTGGACAACAGTTGCTTAAAAAGATGGCTGTTACTCTTATATTTACGACGATGGTATTCAGTACAACCGTGGCGGGGCAATCTCAAGCTGCTAGTGCGACCGTTATGCAGGCGCAGACAGGCGATCAACTGTATCCGATTGAAGTTAACGGAAAATACGGTTTCATCAACGGCAAAGGCAAGGAGATTATCGAGCCGTTGTACGACGGATACGGATATTCAGGAGTATCCGGAGGGAAGGTGTATGTCGAGGACCATGCGGCTAAAAAGCAATATTACTTCAGTTCGGCGGGCAGTGAGCTGTTCGAATACAAGCTGAGAGGTGCCAGCGTTCTTTTTAATGACCGTGCGCTGTATGCGACGCAGGTTAAGAACGCTGACGGAGGTACGGCGACACGGTACGGATATATAGACAGCCATGGCAAGGTGATCATACAGCCCATCTACGCCAATGCGTATAATTTCTCTGAAGGTCTGGCTCGGGTCAATGTGGGCAAAGCAGCGGGGTACATCAACACGGAGGGCGAGCTGGTCATTCCATACCGGTATAGCTCGACGTCCGATTTTTCCGAAGGTATGGCGGCCGTAATGCTTGCGTACGGCGGCAAATACGGCTATATCGACACCACCGGCAAGCTCCGCATTACACCCCGGTATGATCACGCCATGCCGTTTTCAAACGGGGCGGCAGTAGTTTACGTGAACGGAAAATACGGGTACATCGACAAAAACGGCAATTACCTGCTAACACCGCAGTTCAGCATGGCGCAGCCGTTCTCAGAAGGACTGGCTTTTGTCGAGCGTAATGGAGCCACCTTTTATATCAACAAGAAGGGCACCAAAGTCATCCAGGGCATTAGAGCCGGAGGTTTGTTCAAGGGCGGCCTGGCTCCGGCCAGCCAGGGGCAGAGGTACGGCTATATCAATACATCCGGCCGTTTTGTGATTCAGTCGAAATTTTATTGGGCTGACGATTTTAAAGGCGAATTGGCGGTGATCAGTTTGCTCGTTCCGAATTCGCGCGAAGAAATCAGAGGGTACGTGAACCGCAGCGGAGCGATCGTCTGGCCGCCGGCTTCCGAACTTCCGAACGGAGTGACAAAGCCACAGTAAGGCAGAACAACCGAGCTTCACGGTTTGTATCGGAAAAAGAGCGCATTACAGCTAACTCATCGAAACTAACTTGCCGTTGGCAACTGTTTCATTTTTCGTTAAGCTAACGGACAGTATAGTTTAGTTATAAACGTACTTTCCAAAAAAGTGTGTGATAAACTGTTTGAAGCACAAGCCTGACTATACTGCGGATGACTTTTTAAACGATGAAAAGCTCTTTTCTTTACTTTACATGAGTCCAGCAGAATTGAAACAAGAATTGGCGAGGGGACTTGAAGACGAAAACCGTTAGTGAATGTAAAGTGCCCCCCTGTCAATTTTGTGTATGTTAATAGGTAAACAAATGAGCAGCGAACAAAATTTGTATTAGGAGGAGTATCTGCCATGCGCATAGAAACTCAAAATGTTGTTATAAGAACATTGGAAAAAAAAGATGCTAAAAGATTTTATTCAATTGCCAGGGAATCGGCTGTATACCGCTATATGCCAGATTGGGCTGACGGACGCGCACATCCGAAGGATTATTATGGATTGATTGATCAGTATCAAAAGCAATCGGATAATACGGATATTTCCATTGGCCGTTCCTACGCGATTGCCTTGCCAAACACCGATGAGATGATTGGTAGCATAGGAGTGGGGCTTAAAGAGAAGCTAAATGAAATCGAACTGGGATATTTCATGTCAGAAAAGCACCAAAGGAACGGATATACCAGAGAAGCGATAAGTGCCTTGGCAGAATGGTGCTTTGAGGTATCTGATGTTAAGTATTTAATCCTGACAATTAATTGTGCCAATGTTCCCTCGAACAAATTGGCTGAAAAATGTGGATTTAAATTGCTTGAAAAACGAACGCCTATAGGGGATAACCAATTTTATATGGAAAATGATAGTTACTTTTATTACAGAAGCTACAGAAAATAAGCAATGGTCCACGGTCTCCGTGGACCATTTGCAATTGGATATTGTCTCAGGTGATCTGCAGCCATAAACGCTCGTTTTACGGATCGAATTAAAAATGCTCCAAGCTTCTGGACGAGCCTAGTCGCCAGAGGCAATTTGTAGACATAAAGCTATCGGGGAACGATAGCTCAATAAATACACAAATACGCGGGCTGCCGTATGATCGGCAGCCGCGTTGTGCTAACGGGAAGGATACTTCCAATTGCTGTATAATGAATATGCGAAATGGTTTGGTATAAGGGATCCAGTTTGCGAAGCTGGATCAAATGCTTCAGGTTGGAGGTGCTCCGGTGAATGAAAAGTCCATTGCTCAGCTTTACGTAATGACGGCAAAGATTCCGGAAGAAGGCGTAGAGAAATTTAATGAATATGAAAGTCATGTACTACCTTTACTTAATGAGCACGGCGCGAAAATGGAAAGAAGACTCCAAAGCCCTGATCGTCTCATTGAGATTCATATCATCTGGTTTCCATCTTCCCAATCGTTTGAGAATTATTGTACAGACCCTAGGCGCAACGAGCATATCTATCTTCTTGTTGAATCAGGTGCTGAGATTGAGTTAAGGGTGATGGAAGACTTGAAGTAATAAGCTATCGGGGAACGATAGCTCCATGAAGACATTTGAAGGCAGCCGCCACAAAAGCCGGCTGCCTTTTTCTTAAACTAACAGGCAGAATACTATAAATTTTACGCGTGATCCTTATCCCGCTCATTTACAGAACGATTGGGAAAAAGCCATCCTTTATATATTGTGCGAACGGAATATGTCCCCCGGTCAATTCGTTTCCGACCAAAGAGATCCCAGCTTCCTGGATTTCGTCCTCCACGTCGAAGAATCCCGAACAGGCTTGGCAGCCGCCCTTCACGATCCCCGATTTCAACACCTGCTTATACAAACCGTTAAATGGATGATCCGCCTTGCTGAGTTCGTTTGGCCACTCCGTTCCGGCTCCGTCAAAGAGAACTGCAACCTCAAAGCCCTCTTCGTGCAGCTCCTGCCCGTACAACAAACCATGAACTGCCTTACCGAGATCCTGTTGATTCGCTTGAATGATGATGACAAATTTATTGGAAACTGACATTTTGAATACCTCCAATTTCATTTTTATTAATTGCGTACAAGAGATGGATTTGCAGGGGAAAACTCGTGAAAGTCCCAGATAATCGGCGTGTCATTTTCAATATACAGAACTTCATCGATCTCAAACCGAACCAGCCGCTCTGCCCCCGGATGAAGAGAAATCTGGCACTTATCCCAAATGATATAGGAGCGCCCGGTCAGTTGAAGCGAATGTCCCGCTTGAAAGTCAATAAACAACATACCGGTGTTCGGATTGCTGTAAAGATTGCCAAGCGTATTAAACATGGAATTCCCGAAATAATCCGGAAAAAGAAGGGTACTCTCATCCAACAATTCTACGAACCCAGGATGACCTCCACGATGAGAGGCGTCCATTTTCCCTTCCAAACTTGCGCTGCCAATAAAAAAAGTATCCGCTAGGCGAATCCATTCCTGTTGCTCGGAACTTATCTTGTTGCTGTGTTGTACATGTCTTTGCGTCCGGCGGAACCCCCCACTCGGTTGGAGCGACCGCTTCTGTATGTATTTGGGGCAATTACCGTATACCTGCTCCGTTGTGACCGTCAATCGTCCGCTCTCATCGATTTCTCCCTTTCCATTTATTCTCATTCGGATTCTTCGGTTGAAATCGATCGCAAGCAATCCGATCTCCGGGTTAGAAAGCAAATTTTTGATGAGGGGATCGCTTGCAGGAGGACAGGCCATGATGGTTACCATAGTCTCCGATGCAGCGCTGATGAACCCTGGTGTACCGGTTAAAAAGGAAATCCATACCTTCCCGTTCTCACCAACAGTGGAAGCAATGATCATGGATTGTGTCTGGATAAATGCCATGGCACCCTTAAAAATAACAGACCTTATGCTTTTACTGTTCTGTTCCGCGAGAAATTCTTCACCCGCCAGCTTTTGAACGGCCAATTCCCCGGCATGATACACACCAATCACGTATTACACCTCCTTTTTTAACCAGTATAAACTTCATATGGGTATTATATATTGATTTATTTAACCTGTAAACATTAAATATGGGTATTAATAAATGACTGCAAAAAAAAAGAGTCCTAGACAATTATGAATCTAGGACTCCTTGGTATCTTTATTTTTATGCCGCTCCAAATAGGCCGTGACTTTCATGCGGTTGCCGCACGTTTTCTGGCTGCACCATCGGCGGGTGCTGTTCCTGCTATTGTCATAAAAATAAAGTACGCATGCCGGGTTCTCGCACTTCTTGATCAGACGAATATCATAATGACAGAATAGATCGACGGCAGCCTCTGCTACGGGAATGAGTAAATCGCTCGGTTTCCGAAGGGCAACCTGCTTCTCGGCAGCAAATCGGTGATCGGTTCTGATCAGTTTGGTGGTGATGACCTGCTCTTGAAGTACCTTGTTGATACATGACATGTCCTCTTCCGAGACTTCGATATTCCGCGTTCTATTCTGGACCATCGTGAGCATACTTTTTCTAAGCGCTATTGCTTCCTCAACCAGCGATTCTCCTTTCCCGTACTCCCATTTCTGTATCACAGCATTGAGTTGTTCTTTCGTGTAGAAATTCATTAGGGATAACCATTCAAGCACGTCTTCCCAGCTACACAGTAATTCTACGGGTTGTCCGCCCACCGCAATTTTCGTATTGATAAAATCCAGTGCTGGATGATTCCCGATAAATTGAAAAGCAGGGGCAATTTTCTTAGGCATCTTACCGAACTCCTTACAAACTTATTCTTTCATCATTATAGTCTTTCTGCTGTTATTCGCCTAGGACGTCGCCATGGCCCGTCGATAAGGTTGAGATCAAGTGAGGGGAAGATAAATAATGCTTGCCTTAGAGTGTACTTTAAGATGTAAGATGAATATATTCCAATTCTTGGATGGAAAGGTGTGAATGAATAATGAAGCAAAGAACGTTAGGTAACAGCGGCTTAAAGGTATCAGCGCTCGGACTCGGTTGTATGGGCATGTCCGACTTTTACAGCGGTCGTGATGAAGAAGAGGCCATTCGGACCATACATAGAGCTATAGAAGTGGGAGTTACTTTTCTGGACACGGCTGATATGTATGGCGTCGGGAAAAACGAAGAGCTAATCGGCAGAGCGGTGAAAGGGCGGCGCAGCGAAGTCATTCTGGCAACGAAATTCGGCAATGTGCGAAGTGAAGATGGTAAATTTCTGGGGATTAACGGCAGTCCGGAATATGTAAAAGCAGCTTGTGACGCCAGCCTTCGGCGCCTTGGCATTGACTATATCGACCTGTACTATCAGCACAGGGTAGACCCAAATACGCCGATCGAAGAGACGGTCGGCGCTATGGCCGAACTGGTGAGTGAGGGCAAAGTCCGCTATATCGGGTTATCAGAAGCCGCCGCTGCGACTATTCGGCGAGCGCACGCCGTACACCCGATCACGGCGCTGCAGACGGAGTATTCACTCTGGAGCCGCGATGTGGAGGATGAGATTTTGCCGGTTTGTCGCGAACTCGGTATTGGTTTTGTGCCATACAGCCCGCTCGGACGCGGATTTCTTACAGGTCAAATCCAAAAGTTTGAAGACTTGGCGGATGATGATTATCGACGGTTCTCACCCCGGTTTCAAGGTGATAATTTCATTAAAAATTTGGAACTCGTAAGACGAGTAAAAGAAATAGCCGCCGAGAAAGGTGTCATGCCGTCCCAATTAGCTTTATCTTGGCTGTTGGCACAAGGAGACGACATCGTACCCATTCCGGGAACCAAACGCAGGAAGTACCTGGAGGAAAATATCGGTGCTATCTCTGTCGAACTGACTAAAGAGGATTTGGTGCGAATTGACGAAACTGCTCCCAAAGGAGCGGCCTTCGGAACCCGATATCCGGATATGAGAAGCGTAAACTTGTAGCAGGGAATATTTGATAGGAAAGTGTTGATTGAAATAAACGAACGGTGAACGTTAGTTGAATAAAACTTGATGTTGAGCAGGCTGCAGCAGCCTGCTCATTTTATTAAGCTAACGGGCAGTATAGTTCATCAAACGATCTCCCAAATAAGTTCGTGGTAAACTATTCAAAGCAGGGTACTTGAGGGAGGATACAACTCACAATGAAAGAGTCTTTAGTTAAACAAGCAGCACGAATTGCAGGCCATTTTCTTCAGGAAGAAGTTAAAACTTCTTATCAGATCGAAGGAAAAGGCATCACAAATCAGGTATGCGTAGTTGAAACAGAGATCAATAAAGTGGTTGTCCGCATGAACGTAAAGGATGAATATCAAAGCTTTATCAAAGAGAAATGGTGTATCGAGCAAGCAGCTGAAGTAGGCGTTCCTGGACCTAAGGTCATGTCCATTGGCATTGTTGATGAGACAGCATATATGATTCAAGGCTTTATTGAGGGAGTCAACGGGGGAGACAGTACTTTACAAAAGTCTATTATTTGGAGAAGACTGGGCGAATATGCCAAGCTTATTGATTCTATTCAAGTGAAGGGATACGGGGAAAATCTGATTGATCCTGTCCAAGGAGAGTTTCAGTCACCACCTCATGCTGGATCAGACGGTACATGGCAAGGGTATGTACAGCATAATATTAATAGTTTGACTGAGCATGATCCCTTGATTGAACTTGGAGTAATCAATCAGGCGGAATCACAGAGAATAAAACAACGGTTTGAGGATATAAAGAGTGAACCGTTCCGTTTCGGATTAATCCATGGTGATATCTCCTTAAAGAATACGATTATCAATCAGGCAAACCAAGTGATCTTGCTGGATTGGAATGCAAAAGTAAGCGTGGTACCACATGCAACTGTTGCTCAATTGATGCATTACCAAATCCTGGGGCTGGATGAAAGCCCAAATGCTGAAGAATTCGAAGCGTTTATAGATGGGTACGGAATAATTGGAGAAGACCTTTCTGGCATAAGGAATTATCTGTTATTACGGGCTTTTGATAACCTTAGGTGGTCTATTGATCAAAGGCCGGACCTAGTCAAACCCTATGCTGCATTCGCGAAACAAGTAGTAGATATTACGATGGATTAGCAGATTGTGCGGAACACGATAGCTTAATGAAGACATTTTAAGGCAGCCGACCCAAAAGCGGCTGCCTTATTCCTCATCTAACGGGTAGGATAGATCAGTAAAAGGATCGAAAAGTAAAACTATTCCATAATCTACGGGTTTATATATTTCGACTGTATACTTTCAAAACGCTCTAAAGGTAGTTTGGCAACTTAGTAATTGGAGTTGGTAAATTATCGAGAAAAGAGGAGAAGTATGGCCATCTTAAAGGATGCAGCGTACCCATTTAATGGTTGTGAATTTGAGATTATATTAAAAGAAAAAGAAGAAGAAGGGATAATCAGCACTGTCTTTTTTCGTTTTGGTACTAACTTTCCAGAATTGAAAGCCGATATTTCTTGTTTACAGAAGGATCTAATTTCTGCTTTTTTGGATATGAAAAATATAGATACAATCACTCCAAAGGTATTTACAACACAAGATCCTGGCCTATCTATATATTACACTCCTGAATCACCAAGAAACGGTATAGATGATGTTCTTTATAGGCTAATATTTGTACTAGATGCAGGAGAAATAAATCAATATATAGCTACTGAAACTGGACCGGCATTATGTTTACTAGTTACAAAAAAACAGATTGATAGTTTTGTTCAAGAATATATTAATGAAATGAAATAATAATATAATAAGTCATTGACGAGTCAGGAAGCGCAAGAGCAGAGACTGAAGGGTTAAAGGCAAGGCATCCATTTATTAGGCATTATCGCCTTAGATGTACATATAAGTGCTTCGTAAGAATGAAGGATAAGTTAGAAGATATAATAACAGGGTAAAGATGAACCTGGTCGAAGATCCAAGTGGAATTGAAATTCTTCATTAAATTCCTATCAGAACTTTTTTATTCTGCCGATAATGAAGGAGCATATATTTTTTCTTCAGGAGGAATCTTCAGTGAAAAAAACAGTCATCTTGCTAACCAGTCTGGCATTAATACTTGCGTCCGCAGGCACTACCTCAGCCAAATCGGGAAACACTCCACCCGGGAAAACAAAAAACGAGGTATCGTCAAAAGCACCTGAAAAAAAGGAATCTCAAATTGAGGTGAAACAGACCCAGGAAGTCGAGTCTCCAGTAACGGTGGTCACTGACGATGGCCAAATTAAGGATTCATCAACATCGGAGACCGAGAAGTCGGACAACAACACATCAGAATCTGAGAAGAAGGGTTCCCAAGGATACAAGGGTTTGCTAAATGCTATTCAACATGTGAAAGATAAACCTGCAGGTGCCGTATTGGCAGACATATTGCTTACAACATATGCGACTGAGCTGACAGAAGAACAAAAAAAGGAACTTGAAGTCATCAAAGAACAGGATAAAGCATTGGAAACAGCAGCGAAAATGCTTGAAGAAAATGGTAGCGTGACGGACGCAGTGTATTTGCAGGAAGAAGCCATTAAAGCAAATTTTACAAATTTGGACCTGTACAAAACCATGGGAAAACTTCAAGAAAAAGCGGGTGATCAGGAAAAAGTAAAGCTATATGTGAATGGAGAAGCTTCTGCCACTGAGCCTTTTCTCAAAAAAGGCAATACGTTTGTTCCCTTTCGCACCATAGCTGAGTCTTTGAATGCGGAAGTAGCATGGAATCCTGAAGAACGCTCCATTATGGTTATGAAGGATGGGGTGAGCATCAAACTGGTGGTTGACAGTAAGACTGCAACAGTCAATGGCACCAACGTCTCTTTGGATGCGCCAGCCACTATTACAAAAGGCAGTACTTATGTGCCAGTGCGTTTTATAAGTGAGGCATTGAGTGCAACCGTCCAATGGGAAGAAGAAAGTAAAACCGTTGTGGTTTATGATGAACCAAAGGATGAACGTTAAGTGAACCGCCTCGTCTCCAAGATGGCCCCGTATTTTGATAAGATTAACGGAACTGCCAAGCCATAAGAAAAGAAGCAAGGGACCATTCGAAATGAAAGGGGCCCTTTTTTTACTCTGTTCCTTTATTCATCATCATGTCCACACCATACAAAATGTTGTCTCGTTCGTTCAAAGAATGATGTCGTTTGGGCGTTTATCATATCAGATAACACGATCAAAATTCATATTCTCGTTAGTAGATATTCACGACGTATGATGACTAAGAAAGGCGTGAGGATAGCAATGAAAAAAATCTATGTGGTCAACAAAACTCATTTGGACATTGGTTTTACCGATTTAGCAGAAAATGTCCTGCACAAGTATTGCCATGAATACATTCAAAACGCAATCACTTTAGCGGAAGACTTAAGAAAAGAGGGCAAAGACTTTGTTTGGACAACAGGCAGCTTTATTATTGAATATTACTTCAAAAACATGGATGAAGAAGCTTGTCAAAAGCTGGACGACGCCATCAAGAAAGGTTACATACGCTGGCACGCCATCCCGTGTACGTTTCACTCTGAAGCGATGACACCTCAAACTTTACATTACATCATTTCAATCTCAAAGAAGTTAGATGCTCGTTATGGATACACAACAACAAGCTCAAAAATGACGGACGTCCCAGGACATACGATCGGGATTGTGGATGAGTTATATCGTCAAGGAGTTAAATTCCTGCACATTGGTGTAAATGGCTCGAGCTCCATTCCAGAAGTTCCAGATACATTTTTATGGAAGCATGGCGAAAGTGAGATCATTGTCTCTTATTCAGACGACTATGGCGGCGTCATCGGAGTGGATTGCATGGATAACAAGCTGGCGTTTATGCATACTCATGATAATAGTGGTCCAGGAACAAAAGAGAAAATTAACGCATACTTGTCAAAAATGGCGAATGCGTATCCGGACTATGAGCTTGAAATGACTTCCATGGATCAGTTTGCCAATGAACTTTGGGAAGTACGTGACCAACTGCCAGTGATTACAGAGGAGATTGGGGACACCTGGATTCACGGAACGATGTCTGATCCGAAAATCATTCGGGATTACCGGATTTTAACGAATTACATGTCTGATCACCAAATCGAAAATGATGAAGCGAATTTCTATGCGATGTTAGTTCCAGAGCATACTTGGGGAATGGATATCAAACGCTATTTCAGTGACTATACGAATTATGAAAAGAAAGACTTCCAGCGAGCGCGCAGTTTAGACCAAATTACCGATGCTGATTTAACCTACGCTTATGGCATTGTTAAAGATGCAACGGTTGGCGAAATGAAATTCACTTATAATGAGTGGAGTGATCGTTCGTACAAATTTTATGAGTCTTCATGGAAAGAACAACGCAAGAACATTGATCGTGCAATCGCTTGTTTGGAGCCTGAAGATCAACATAACATTAAAAAACGGATCGAAGTTCCATATCATATTTTTGAAAACCAAGGGACTGAATGTGGTTTGGAAGAATTGATTTCGATAAACGGGTATCAATTGATGTTTGCTAGCGATGGTTCTATCAACCACTTAGAAAAGGATGGAATCCTCTACTTTGATCAGGACAACAAACTCGGGGTTCTGAGCTATACCATTGCCGGGCAAAATGACTATGATAACCTGCGTTACAACTATTTGCGTGAGCTGCAGCATAATTGGTGGGCCATTGACTTTTTAAAGCCAGGAATGGAGATTCAAAAACGCATTCAATGGAATGAACATTTCACACCACATGTTGTTAACTTAGTTAAGGAAAATGATTCGATAATTGCCACTTTAAAATATAGCCAAAGAGCTGTGGAGGAGTATGGTGCTCCAAGAGTGGTGAAGGTTAAATATCAATTTGGAGATAAAGTTGAAATTGCACTTTTATTACAGGATAAAGATGCCATTCGTTATCCGGAAATTTATTCTTTTGACATGACACCACGTCTGAATTCGCCGTACTTAACGAAGATTCGTAAAATGGATACCGTGATTTCACCTTTTGCTGTGGTAGGTCACGGAAATAAGCTGCAGCACATGATTGAAGAGTTAATTTACGATGGCAGCGATAAAAAAATCAATATTAAACCTATTGATGCCCCTCTTTTGGGAATCGGAACACATAACAATCTAAGCTATAACAACAAATACCATCCAGACAACCATAAATTTACGTTTACACTATTGAACACCACATGGGGAACGAATTTCACGATGTGGTATGAAGAAGATATTTTTGCTCGGTTTGAGTTAGTGCTGGGATAGAAAGTCCAAAAGAAAAGAAGACAACAGGATCCTCCTGCGTGTCTTCTTTTTGGTTTAGTTGCAGAATCAGGCACCCAGGAACATGTGCATGTCATCTTCCACATTGGTAATGCCGCCGATCCCGAAGTTGTCCACGAGGACCTTGGCGACGTTAGGCGACAGGAATGCAGGAAGCGTAGGGCCCAGGTGGATATTTTTGACGCCAAGATACAGCAGGGCAAGCAGCACGATCACCGCTTTTTGCTCGTACCAGGCAATGTTGTAGGAAATCGGCAGTTCGTTGATATCCTCAAGGCCGAATACTTCCTTCAGCTTCAAGGCAATGACGACTAGGGAATAGGAATCGTTACATTGCCCGGCATCCAGAACCCGCGGAATGCCGCCGATTTCGCCTAAGTCCAGCTTATTGTATTTGTATTTGGCACAGCCTGCCGTCAAGATGACCGTGTCCTGTGGAAGTGCAGCCGCAAAATCGGTGTAATAATTCCGGGATTTCATCCGTCCATCGCAGCCGGCCATGACGAAGAACCGGCGGATCGCGCCGGATTTCACGGCATCGACGACTTGATCGGCCACGTTCATCACAGCGGCATGGGCGAAGCCGCCGATGATCTCGCCAGTTTCAAGCTCCGTTGGGGGCGGGCACTCTTTTGCCTGCTCGATCAGTGCGGAGAAGTCCTTGGCAACGCCGTTCGTCCCTTCCGGGATATGGCGGACGCCCGGAAAGCCGGTGTTGCCCGTCGTATAAATACGGTCCTTATAACTGTCCTTCGGCGGAATGATACAGTTGGTGGTCATCAGGATCGGTCCGTTAAAAGAGGCAAATTCGCTGTTCTGCTTCCACCAGGCATTTCCGTAATTGCCTACAAAGTGCTCATATTTCTTGAAAGCCGGATAATAGTGGGCAGGCAGCATTTCACTGTGCGTGTACACGTCCACGCCGGTTCCTTCCGTCTGCTTCAGCAGCTCTTCCAAATCCTTCAGGTCGTGGCCGCTGATGAGAATGCCGGGCCGGTTTCGAACCCCGATATTCACCTTCGTAATCTCCGGATTTCCGTACACGGATGTGTTTGCTTCGTCCAGCATCGCCATGGCGTTTACGCCGTATTTGCCGGTTTCCATCGCCAAAGCGACCAGATCCTGCACTTCAAGGCTGTCGTCCAGCGTAGCCGCAAGCGCACGGCGCATAAACCGGTTCAATTCGATGTCATCTCGCTCCAGATGAAGCGCGTGATACGTATAAGCAGCCATTCCCTTCAAGCCGTACGTAATCAATTCGCGCAGCGAGCGGATGTCTTCGTTGCGGGTGGAGAGGACACCAACCGTACGCGCTTTTTCATCCATTGCGGTTTCATGATCATCCGCTTCCCAGACGGCAGCATCCGGGAGATGAGCCGTTCCTTCCGGATATTGTTCGTTATAATAGGCACGCACCTCGCCGCGGAGCGCAATCGCTTCCCGGATTCTCCCCACAAAAACCTCGCGGTCAAAGTTGGCGTTCGTAATGGTGGCAAACAAGGAGTCCATGATAAACAGCGATACGCGCTGTTCCAGCGCTTCCGGCAGCCGGACATCCAGACTGAGATAAGAGATCCCTTTCAGTAGATAAATCAGCAAATCTTGCAGGTTCGCTACGTCATGCGGTTTGCCGCATACGCCGACAAGGGTGCAGCCGGTTCCTTTGGATGCTTCCTGGCATTGAAAGCAGAACATGGACGGCTGATGATTCAAGGACGGTTCTGTCGCGTTGTTATTCATGATTCTCCCCCGTTTCGTGAGTGATTGGTCGCCTAAGGTCAACATACTTCCACGTTGTCATTGGACTGTCAGAAACAGTATACTCCGCTGCGATCACCGGAAAAGTGATAAAAATCACTAGGAGACAAACGAACATGACATACGATCCGGGGGCGAAGAACAAACGGGTACTGCTCGGCGACTGGCCGAAATATACGGGCAATCAAGACCCTGCTTAAGGAAGAAAATAAAGAAATGCTCGGCAAATTTGAAAAAGAGGTGGAGCGGCTTTGGTTGATTTTGAAGCGAGGGGCCTTGATGTTTGTTACGGTTCGTACTGAAAAAGTGTGACACCGAAACGAAGGAGAATAAAAGTGCAGGCTTTGTGGGTTGTTTTTTGGCATGGGGTTATTCATACTGAACAGAGGCACAATGAAACGAGAGTTATTTTTAAATAGAAGAAAGCTTAGTTGAGAATATAGGAGGAACCATGTCCTGGAGTAAATTGAAGCAGCAGCTGGAGAGTTTTCTCAGTCCTGCGTTAGTTGGAAGGGTTGAATACCGTGCAACGGGTTATCGTTATTTACCGGATAAAGCAGGGCTTTGTTATATTTCTGTAGATAAAAAGGACGTCCTCCGAATGAATGATAAAGCGAGTCCAATAAGGTGGTACCAGACGGAGCTGGAAATTAAGAATGACCCCGATATCCAAATTCCGATCAGCGATGAAGAAATGGAAGCGGTCAGAAAGGATACCCAGGGAAACGTTCCGGAGGATCGTCTAAAAGTCATTGCCAGAAACCGAAAAATAACAGGATATGCCAAGGAGCTTATGTCAGCACAGGCTTCATTAAGCAAATCCAATTTTGTCGCTGTAGCTAATCAATTTTTATCTACTTCTATAGAAGAAAACATCGAGAGCAAAGATATCCTATTGAATATTCTAGCTTTGGTGGACAGACGCGTTGGGAAAAAGCGGATTTTGAACATGTCCGAGAAAATGAAGTTAAAGCATCCTGTTGTGCAGTATTTTTATGAGCTGCGGCGCAGCACGTGTTGAGAATCCATAACTTTCGTATTTGACGAGAACCCCGTCTATATCGATTGAACTAGAGTTTGGCATCGAACTTCTTGTTATTAGCGCCGGATCGCGGCCTATAACATGGCTTTAGTTCATTCTATATAGCGAAGGGTTTTTGTTTCGTTTATACTGATATAGCCAATTTTACTTTCTAGGAGTTGTCTGACGAACTATGAACAAGAAAGAAATCGCGCACATCCGCAAGCAGTTTAAGATGGATAATGAATTAATGAAGATTTTCGATATTCTGAACGTGTACATTATGAAAGAAACGAACGAAGTTTATCATTGGGAGCGAAATCCTTTTGAGTTAGTGGACCGGGAGAAGCAGGAGCTGTACATGGGCAATTTTAAAAAGCTGCTGACCGGTGAATTGGATCATAAACTGTTCGAGCTCA
The DNA here is from genome assembly GCF_002224835.1 of Paenibacillus sp. SSG-1. Classification (NCBI taxonomy): domain Bacteria; kingdom Bacillati; phylum Bacillota; class Bacilli; order Caryophanales; family Paenibacillaceae; genus Paenibacillus; species Paenibacillus sp. SSG-1. The sequence goes on along the minus strand of NZ_MBRK01000001.1, from coordinate 5,327,661 downwards.
AGTTTCAGGAGGAAGCGGAGGACCCTTCGAAGGTGCTGCTTCACCAAGCGATCCAGACGGGAGATCCGGAGGAGTGGCAGGATCTGATGATGCTGCTCGTGAACAAAATGTTGGCGGACACGACGTATGAACGGGATACGGTCATCACGTTCGTACGCGGACAATACTACCGGCCGACCAAGGCGAGGAATGATGAAGCGGAGGAGACCGGGAACGACGAAGTGTTCGGGCATCCGTTCATCCTATGCAGCGTGAACTCTACGGAGAAGCAGCGGAAGGCGCTCTTGTTCGACTATGTGGAGAGAGAGTTTAAGTACAATGTCATTGTCGATCCCATTATCAAGCTCAGCACACCGGAGCAAGGGTTCTTCTATCCCAGCGTAACGGACAATTATTCCGACGTGAACCGGGTTCTCTATGCTACGGGGAAATCGAATGATCCGAATGAGCGTTTCATCTCTGATGTGTTGAATGCGGAACGGTCTGTGACCGCCATGGAAGAGAGAGAGATCTTTGAAGACATCGTGAAGGAAGTGGCAGGTGAACAGCTGGATTCAGCCACGATCGCACATGTGTACGAGGAGATCCATCAGGTGATTGAATCCCACCAGGATGAGGAAGAACCGGCGAAGCTGGATTATACCGACGTGGAACGCGTACTGACGGCAAGCGGCGTGGATAACGTGACGAAGGAAGCCGTGGAACGGGCATTCGAGACCATCGTTGACGATAAGAACTACGAACTGAAGGCGAACAGCGTGATCCCGAAATTCACGTCCAAATCGATCAAGATCGATACCAAGGTAGCCACGATTACCATCAGTCCACAGGATTTAAGGTACATTAAACAGGTGAGCTTTCAAGGCAAACGCTGCATTATGATTGAAGTTGACGAAGATGCTGTTATTGAGGGTTTTACGCTTACGACTGAGACGTTGTTGGAGAAGGCGGATTGAAGCAATAAGACACTAGTGGCTAAGGGGATGCTCTTCTTACGGGGATAGGTTTTATGGTTTCACCTGTCTAGCGTAAGGGGAGTATTTGTATACTTTTTATTAAGTCTGTTAATTAGTTGGTCTTTAGCTCTTAGTGTTTGTAGTGGATCTTCAAATGATAGTAATGCGTCTGCCACCAAACAAACGACATGCAGATTATGTCTTCGACATTCGATGAAAAATCAACAGGCATATTTGAGCAAGAGTTTGCAGATGAATTTATGAGGCAAAATCCAGACATTAAGATCGTAATGGGTCTGTCACAAAATTGATGCATTCACGAAGATTACGACTTTTGCTACAGGAATCAACTTCTGGATATCTTCGTAAATACTTCAGATTTCTACGCAACAGCAGAGGATATAGGGATCACAGTAAATCTAACCGTACTTTTGGGAAAGAGTATATAGGGATTATATCCTAATGTCTTAGTTGAGGCGATGATCAAATTTCAGGTGGGGATGACATCCGCGGACGCCCCTAACTGCGATCCAAGCTACTACGATTTTGGAGAGGAAGCTGAACCCGGTCGTATGATGTGAGCTGCAACCCTTCTAGGCTGGCGCGGGACTTGTGGGTACGAGGACGCGTACCGGAGGTGGAAGTGATGCCGATGGATATGTTCTCGCATATGTACATGTGGATGTACAGTGTTACTTAAAGGGAAAGGGACTTTTGATTAAGCTCCCCCCATAATAAATCGCCCATCCCCTGAGGGCGGTTGCCCTATGACCGATATGAATGAAGAAGCTAGATAAGGCAATAAAGCTACCCGAGAGCGGAGAATTTACTGTATTGAAGAAATAACGGGAGAAAGTAATGGTCACTATACCGCGAGTTAAACAGACGGATATAAGAAAGTAAACAATTAAACTGCTGGGTTAAGTAAGTTCCCGTTGAGTCGGCCAGAGAGACATTTAGGGGTAGAAAAAAACTAAAAGCAGGAAGCAAGATATCACTTCAATATTTCCTTTTGTTTAATACTCAGTCTGGGGATATAATTGATCATAGTGAGTCATTAGAGTTTAGAGATGGAAATGCTCTAATTCCAGACTAACTTTTATAAAGTTTATGAATACCTAATATCCCAATGTTATATCTTCGGGAAACGTTGGTTATGTTACATATTATTATTTTAATTCGATTCCCCAATACCGTTATTATCAACGTTTTATTAAAAAAATCCTTAGTCCTTTTTATTTAAAAAAGATAAAATTTATATAAGGGCTGTGTTACATGAATAAATATAATAAATTTCTTACTGATTTATTTAAGGAGCATTCTAATGTATTAGTTGCTCATGATTTGATTGAAAAATTAGTAACTCAGTTTGAAGTTACTAATAACTATGCACGTCAACTAATTAGTCGAGCAGTTAAAGAAAAAATCATTAAGTCTAGCGAGCCATTTAGCTTTGAAAAAAGACAGTATTTTTACATGAATCAAAATAGAAGTATTGATGTAAGAGCATTGCTTGATATCAGCCAGAAGTATCGCAAGCCATTGTACAGATTGCTTACACTTCTTTATCGTACAGGTGGTATTTGTTCTTATTATGAAGCTGTCAAAATTACAGCAACACCGATGACAAATAAAGAAAAGTATCGCGCTATTTCTTTAGAAGATGATATAAAACGATTAAATGATAACAAGATCATTAAAAAGATTGAAGATAAGGAAACTGGAATTCCTTTTTTAGTATTATTACAAGATCAAATGGATGTTGAAGATTCATTCGTTATAAGACAAAAAATAAAAGCTCATATTGCTAACATGAAGCGGGATGTCATGTTTATAAACGATATTATTAGATGGCTTGTTAATCATGGATTTATAACCGATAAAGTATTTTATCGGAGAAAAGATAATCCCAATTTGGGAGCTATTAGAAATGATTTTCCTTTTGATGCTACAACCATTTCTAAAACCACGGGTTTTACCATAAATACAGGTAAAATAGATGAAGATTATACAATTGTCGTTATGGAAGTTCTGATTTATCGTACCTACGAAAAAATAGATTTAGAAGCATTTTATGAACGTATTCAGTCAATCAGACATAGTACAAAACAAGAAGGCGCTCGTAAAGTAATGCCAATTATTTTTTATCTAGATGTAGATGATAACGTAAAAAGGGAAATGAATAATTTGCATATTCTAAACTTTTCACTTAAGTCAATAATGGGAAGTAATATTGTTCAGGTTATTGAAAAGTACAGAGATGTGAAAAAAATAATTGATGAAGCATTCATGATAGATGAAGAATCTAGTAGTTCAGTTATTGAAAAGATCGGAGAATCCCTAACAGTTATTGAGGAGTCAGGACAAACGGAGAACTTGCAAAATCTTAAGGGAGATTTATTTGAGACATTAATGTATACTGTTTTATCAAATTTATTTAAAGGAGCACACTTAGAACATTCGAAAATCATTAAAAGTTTTAATGATACTAATAAATCGTATGAGTTCGATGTCATCGTTCACGATAACAATGAGGATGAAATTATTATTATTGAATTAAAGGGATTAAAAAACTCCACTATTATTAATTTAGGAGATACAAATACACCAAATTCTATACGTTGGTTTTTTGGTAAGACATATCCAATTGCCAAAGCGTATTACGAAAAAAACTCCGAGTATGATAAGGCAAAAATAAAAGGTTGTTATATTACAAGCGCTAACTTTTCACAAGAAAGTTTACAAAAGTTAGATGAATTAAACAAGAGCAATAAAATTAAACCTTCATTTTTAGATTGTTACTACGATAGAAAAAAATTACTTGATTTATTGAAAAATCATATTAATTTGAAATCATTAAGAAACAAAACAGGGTTTCTAGAGATTTTGGAAAAATATTATTTAGTAGATCAAATTAAAATTTGATATCGTGGTAATATTTTAATTAAACACTATTCAATGGGCATTTTTGTTGTCACTGTATACTCTTCACATGTAGAGTGTTACTCACTGTTGGTCAAGAAAGTGTAACCCGCAAATTCGTGGCATTACAAATAAACTCATGCTAAAAATCGAATAATAGAATCGGGGGCGCAGTTCGTTTGTGAGAAGTTCATTATATGCTTGTAAAGATTAGAAGGGTTAGAGCTGCTATGTAGAAATTAAAGAATACTCAGGGATTTATAAAAAATTGTGTGTGTGCTATGTAGAAAGGCTGATATATTATCTAAGAATTAATGTCATTACTAAAGGAGCTAATATGATAAAGAATTGGACATTAAAACAATTTAAATCTGTATTTGAGCAAACCAATTTAGATATAGCACCTCTGACTATCTTTACTGGCGCAAATAACTCGGGGAAAAGTACAATAATTCAGAGTATGTTATTAACTGCTCAAACCATACAAAATCCAGTTTATTCAAGGGCAGTTGTATTAAATGGTCATATTGCCCGATTAGGTACATTCGAAGACATTGCAACTAATAAAAGTGAAACAAAAGAAATATCGATTGGCTTCGAGTTATCTCCCACAGCAAAAGGACCTAGAGCAGCAAGAGTTTTTATGGGGAATCAACACAAAAAAAATATAGATGAAACATTTATAAGCTGTAACTATACCTTCACCACGGAAGGTACTGAAGATGTTGAGGTTGTGAATCTAAATCCAATTTTAAATTCATGTAGTATAAAACTACATTCTGATTCGGGTAATCGCGTTGAAGAAGTTAAGATTGAAAGAAGAGATAATCTGGATTTTGTAAAGGGTCTTGGGGTAACGGAGAAATACATAGATTCATTTGAAGATGCGCTACAGTATGAAGTAATTAAAATGCCATCATATAATAGGGATAGGATGCGTTACTATAGAAAATTTCCGAATAACGGAAAAACCGTTGGTGCAAGTTTGCAACACTTTTTGCCGAATAAAATTACACTTATTTATGACTTAATAGAAGAAGATATCGATAATTTGGTGAGAATGTGTATATACCCTGGCAGCTATTATTATAGGAGTACTGAAGTTAAGGAAGTGAATGAGTATCTAAATGATAAGTTATGTAATTTTATATTGGATGTAATAAAGGACATTTTTAAAACAAGTGAAGAGAAATATTCGCAAAGACGATATGAACAGGTGGAGAAATCTATTGAACGATTAACATCAGATTTTAAGCTGGACAGATTAATTCGTTGTTATAATACTTTAATGGCTCATGATCAGAAAAAATATAGTTCCCTAATGGAAGAAAAAGAGAGTAAATTAAAAGATTTAGCTAAAGCGAATAAATTATCTGAACTTGCATTGTTTAGTGCCGATCTACCGGATTATGCATACTTTGCTACTGATTATATAATCGAATTCTTTGCTAACAATGTAAAATATTTAGGGCCATTACGCGATGAACCTAAACCTATTTATCCTCACACAGGGACAACTGATTCACGTGACGTGGGTTATAGAGGGGAGCATACTGCTGCAGTACTCGAAATACATAAGAATACAAAAGTAAATTATATCACTCCACCAGAATTTAATCAGAGTGCTAACGTCCCAGAGTTAAAAAGTGATGAGCTAATTAACGCCGTACTTGATTGGTTAAATTATATGGGTGTAGTTAGTAATGTAAAAACAATTGATCGAGGAAAATTAGGGCACGAATTAAAGGTCAGTACTAATGATGATGATGAATGGCATGATTTAACACATGTTGGTGTGGGGGTAAGTCAGGTCCTTCCAATATTAGTGCTATCTTTGCTTGCACCAAAAGGGTCAACTTTAATATTTGAGCAACCAGAATTGCATTTGCATCCAAGAGTACAAACAAGATTAGCTGATTTTTTTGTCTCGATGTCAAACTTAGGAAAGCAATGTATTGTAGAAACTCATAGTGAATATCTAATCAATAGACTTAGATATCATGCTGTCGTTTCAGAAGATAGCAATTTTACAGAAAAAATTATTATGTATTTTGTTGAGAAAGAACTTGGGAAATCTAAATATAAGCCTGTAAAGATTAACAAGTATGGGGTTATTGAAGAGTGGCCAAAAGGTTTCTTTGATGAAAATGAAGAAACATCGGCTGCAATTATAAAAGCAGCAATGAATAAAAGAAAGAAGGAGTCTCAGCAGAAGCAATGACAAACATTTACTTAGATTCATATCTTTTAGCTTACCCTTCCTCCAAGAATGAGAGTGTGACAATAGAAGATTTCGAAGAATATTTGGAAAACCTTCTTTCGTGGAGAGAATTAAGAGATGTTAATTGGTCTGATATACTGATACCCAAAAACACACCTAATATCCTAATGCAATATAATAATTATCCGCATTGGGATGATTTGAAAATCTCACTTTCCCAGACAGGATTAAATCAAATCTACCAACCTAAAGATATCATTGAATTAGTTGATAATTTTCTGCATTTAAAAACAATTGAAGATGCTATAGGGATTAATGATATTCTATTTGATAATGTTGCAACTTCTGTTGATGAAAATGTTGGACAAAGACCAGCAACATATCTACACGAACTAAATAGAGTGTTGATGCTAATATCACTTAACAAATATTTATTTCCATCTCAGAATGAGAATTATCTGATAACAAGAAATATTGGGAATTCATTAGTAGAAGTTAATGGTGAAATACACGATTGTGAATTCGTTAATGAAGGATTAATAAATTCGTTTCCTTTAACGATTAATGGTGAAATTATTTCTTGTGCTACATTAAAAGATATTATATTAAATATCGATCCTGTGAATATGTGGAAAAATTCAAGAAGCATTGCGGGATATATCGATGCTTTGTTTATACATGTATATCAAAGAATGTGTTTTACGGGACTTGATCCTGAGAATATGCCGAACTGGTCATTTGGAAAAGAATTCATAGAGACTTGTCGGGAACATGGTTTTTTAAATAATGAAACCAAAATTCGAACATTATTAAGGACATGTACGGATACTATTCTTGAAGTAGATTTACCAGCTACTCATGCTCTTAGAACTGGTAGTGGTGGGGATAATCCACAAAGAAAAAGAGGAGAAGACAAGGCATGGAGAAGAGATGTTGACTACGAATACCACTTACATTACTGGCAAACAGGTAGGGGACATGAATTAGCATCCGTTGTAGTTCATAACGATATGTCTATACCTGCTTAGTGTATACTTCTATGGTCAAGATTTGGTCAAGATTCTCTAACAGTTCAGAAATTGAAATTCGCTGAGATAACGGAACCGGGTCGGCATTTAGCAAGTACGGGGATATCAAGAATCAGGTCCAGGATTATATTATTGATTGGCAGTACAAGGAACGGATCCAGCAGAAGCTGGCCGGCAACTGAGATGAAGGTAGTGACTATTTTGGTATCCCGCTCTAGAACGGCGACCCGGACATCGGCGCGTTCGAGTATCAGGTAACGGGCACCTGCCATCGGCAAAACGCGGATTCATCTATACACCGGCTTCAGTGATCCCGATGCTGAAGCTGCACGGACCGTACTATGGGAACCTAGCGCCGCTTGCGACAGCAACAGCCCCCGTGGCAACGATGTCCGACATCTCCGTCAAGGGCCTGACCGACGGATCGTATGACAAGGCGTAGTGGGCAAGAGGTGAACGTTATTGAACGAATTCAGGCCGGATTTTAGCACGGAGTCCGTCACGGCTAACTAGTTGAAAGTGTTGACGAGATTCAGAAAGAGCCAAGGGGCCCGACCTGGATTATTGTACCGGCACCGCCGGGGTACCGCTCAAGCAGGGAATCCAGCGCATACGGTGGACTTCGCGCGAACGACTGTGTTGACACTCCGTCTCAAAATCCAAGCGGCCAATCTGAAATGGGGCAAATTCGCGATCAACGAGCTGGAAATGTACGATAGACCTAGAATGAAGCAGAGAATCCTGTGAGGAAGTTCCCTTCTCGGATCTTTCATGTATAGATTGAATCTTCCATAGGGATGGTTCTTTTTTTTTAATATCTATAGTTAGGATATTGCGATATCGATGATAGCGGAACATGAAAGACAAGCGGGGGGAAAGTACTGAAGCTGCAGGCTGCAAGAAAATCGTCCATTGGTGTACCAAAAAATCGTGATCGTGTTCGTTTATTTTTGCTTCCTGAATTTCTCATAGGCAGGCGCATCTTTTTTTTTCAAACAGCTCGACAAGGAAGTTTAATTCATCCGGAATTTGCAGCTTCAGCTGCCGAATGACAAGGATCTCCAGAAGCTCGGATTCAGAAATAAGAGGAAGTGTAACTAATCGGACCCTGGTCAGGGACACGCCGGCGCTAACAGTAATAATGGCGAAGATATCAAAAATGAAAAAACATTTAAGGTTAATATAGAGATAATTGATATAAATATGTAATTTATTACCATCAGAGGAAGTTGCTGATTCTATCCGTGGCGTACACAAGAATGCTTGGGTATAGATGGTGACCGCGGCATCTTCACATTGCTTTAAACGAGTTAGAGATAGTTTAGAGGAATGGGCCATGAACAAAGAAAGCCTTTTACAATTGTACCTGATAGAAGGCATAGACTGTGACCGTACTTTGATTAACAGTATCGAGTCAGATAAGAATTTTATTCAAAAGAACTACGAAGTTCATCTAGTAAAAGAAAAATGAAAAATGAACTTCGGTTTGAATAATTAATCACTGAGAGCTTTCAATTAGGCGCAGGCAAACTTGTACTGAAGGATGAACAAGTTTTTTGGGTCAGCCACCTATTTAACAATCTCATTTTGTCCTTCAAATTTTTCACATTGATCTCATTGCTCTAGGTCGATTCATTGATATGCCATAGATAATAATAGTACATCTGAACTTAAAGTAAGTTCATTAAAATAATTTCCATCTAATTTATTCTTTATATTTAATATCTTGGGAGGGTACTATAATGGATGAGCTTACAACAAAAATACTCAAATTTAGGGATCAAAGAAACTGGGGACAGTTTCATAACGCTAAGGATTTAGCTATATCACTATCACTTGAAGCGAGTGAACTGCTAGAGCTTTTTCAATGGAAGCGAAGCGAAGATGTTATTAAGGATAAAATAGAAGATATTAAAGATGAACTTTCGGATGTCTTATATTATGTGCTTTTAATGAGTCATGACCTGGGGATTAATATAGAGGAAGCTCTTGAATCTAAACTTGAAAAGAATGAAAAGAAGTATCCTGTGGATAAGGCGTATGGTAGTAATAAGAAATATTCTGAGTTATAGTGTATAAGTTAATTAGAAACCGTTATATTGCTTTATTCCACGATAGCACTGAGATAAGCTGTTTGATTGTTTCTGTACTTTCTATGAATATGTAACTTATTACTTATTTAATTCCAATTGAAGGATATGTCAATGCTCTGTCGAAGTGTGTAATTTATTAAAACGGAACTATTGATCTATTTCTTTAGCAACACAAAATGAAGAAAATTAAAAGAGCATTAAGGCGGTGCCAACAACTATGATTATCTACAGCAGTAACGCATTACAATTTAGAGAGGCTGTTGAGACCAATCAAATCACTCTAGATATTGAACAGGCTTATATTCAGAAAATGGGGAAACGGCCAATCCAAGGTGAACGGATGGCATGGAATAATTCCATGCAATTTATGGAGCGAGTGATTCGAAACTCGGAAATACCAGATGATTGCGGCATTCTAATCGAATATAATATTCCTTCAACAAGCAAGAGAATTGACTTCATTATTGCAGGTAAAGATGTACAAGAACAAGATAATTTTGTCATTATTGAGCTTAAACAATGGGATTCTGCTAAAGCTACAGATAAAGAAGATGTTGTAGTTGCATTTATTCGTAGCCGAAACCGAGAAACACCTCACCCATCTTACCAAGCATGGTCCTACCGACAGTATTTAACAGACATGAATGAGGCCATCCGAACCAATGACTTAAAGGGACACTCATGCGCTTACTTACATAATTACCATGAACCTAAAACGTATGATCCTCTTAAAAACGAAGTTTACAATTCTATTATTAAGGAAGCTCCGTTATTTTACGCAAATGATACGAAGGAACTTCAGAAGTTTTTGTATAAACATGTTGGTAAAGGGAATGGAATTAACCTACTTTATTTAATTGAAAATGGGAAGATACGTCCCTCGAAGAAATTGATTGATCATATAAACGGACTGTTCAAAGGTAATTCAGACTTTATTATGCTGGATGAACAGAAAGTTGCTTATGAAACAATAATGTCCTTAACTAATGATCTAACATCTAAAAGGACTATTATCGTTAAAGGTGGACCAGGAACAGGTAAATCCGTTATCTCAATGAACGCACTTGGGGGAATACTTTCTAAAAAGAAAAATGTTAAATTTATCGCTCCTAACGCTGCTTTCCGTACTGTAATGGTGGACACGTTAGCTAAACAGCAAATTAGAGATAAAACTAGGACTAGAGTGTTATTTGCTGGATCTGGACAGTTCTATGATTGTGAATCAAACTTTTACGATGTTTTAGTCGTAGATGAAGCGCATAGACTGAAGGGGAAAGGAGCCTATCAGTATAAAGGTGCTAATCAAATCGAAGATATCATTAAAGCCTCTAAATTAAATGTATTTTTCATAGATGATAATCAAAGAATTAGGCCAGATGATATCGGCTCAGTCGAAGAGATTAAAAGAATAGCAGCGCTTCATGAGTCGGAAATTCATGAAATTGAACTTACTTCCCAGTTTAGATGTGCAGGGGCTGATGGTTATTTGAACTGGGTTGATGATGCTCTTCAAATTAAGGAAACAGCTAATTTTAATGGTTGGGATAAATCAGCCTTTGACTTTCAACTATTCGATAGTCCCCATGAGTTGTTAAAACAAATTAAAGAAAAAGAAGATAATGGATTCAGGTCTCGAATGCTGGCTGGATTTGCTTGGACATGGACAAAAGTAGATGAAGGAAACCATAACGGTGAAATCGATGACGTCATTATCGAAGAGCATGATTTTAGCATGCCTTGGAATGGACGAGCGATTTCAACTACTTGGGCTATTCATCCCGATGGTATCGATCAGATTGGTTGCATCCATACTTCCCAAGGCCTTGAGTTTGATTATGTTGGTGTCATTATTGGCAAAGATCTTAAGTTTGATCCCCAAACTATGACGCTTTATGCCGATTATGATGAATATAAAGATACGGTTGGCAAGAAGGGATTAAAGAAAGATCCCGCAAAGTTAACTGAACTGGTCAAGAATATTTATAAAGTGCTATTATCTCGGGGGATGAAGGGGTGCTACGTTTACTGTAGAGATAAAAACCTTCATAACTATCTATTGGAAAGAATTCAACTTACCAACTCTTAAATTACAGATACGAAAATTGGTAGATCCATTGAACCATATTAGTAGTTCTAATGCACCCGTTGAAGGGTGTATTTCTTTTTACCTAAATTAGAGGGAATGTAGGATCAATTGTCGAAAAATGGATATATACATAACCGGAAGGATGAGTGGCAAATGGCTAGGACATACAAAGCAGAAGGCAGGCAGCTTGCATACGTTTTGAGAGGTTTATTTGTTATCGGTGGACTTACGCTTTATTTTAGTATTCCAGGATTACATTGGGGTTTCTTCTTTGGCATTATTCTTGTTGCTGTTCTAGCAGCAGAAATTCTGGGTGCGATGTGGACAAGGAAGAGACGTACGAATAAAAAGCAATACTCTGCTAAACCAAATCAAAAGAAAAGCCCAACCACAACAAGACGTGCCAGCAACTCAGTGAGATCAGACGAGATTATCCTTACAAGCCAATTAGACGATTTAACTGGAGCTGAATTCGAAAGATTACTTGCTCTTTATTTCCGCGATCAAGGTTATACCGTTAAGGAGGTCGGTGTGGGAGGAAGCGACGGCGGAGTGGATTTAGTCGTTATTGACCGTCACGGTGAAAAGACCGCAGTGCAAGCAAAATGTTATGCGGACCATAACCTGGTTCCCGTCACGACCATACGTGAACTAGTTGCAGCAAAAAGAAATCATGATTGTATTTTATCCTTGCTTGTCACCACCTCCGACCTGACTCCTCCTGCGAAGAAGGAAGCGGAACAGTTTAAAGTGGATTATTGGCATGGCGGTCTTGTAGAGCATAAGCTCAGAGCTTGGGGAAGGTGGCAGCCTAGTAAAAAACGAGGCCCAATTGAAAAAAATGTAGCCACGGCTAAATCCGAAATAGTTAAGACAAAAAGAGAGGTGGCGGCAACCAGCAGTATAACATGCAAATGTGGTGCCCCAATGGTTAGAAGAAAAGGAAAACAAGGTACGGAATTTTGGGGTTGTAGTAACTTTCCGAAGTGTCGAAATACAAGAAGTGTCTAGCCAAGGGAATAGAAAGTTTTGGAATTGCTGAAAAACAAATACTTGGGGGTTGACTCAATGAAGATTAGCGACATATATAAGTTGGGAGTAACACAGGTTCAGTTGGATTTTGTCGATATTAATATTAATCAGGATTATCCAATATAAATTGATCCCTACTTAATATCAACTAGAAGTGATCCTTGGTCAGTTGAAGTGAATAGAACTATAAAAAACTTTTTCTCTAAAGTAGCAGAGTATATTCGTAATGATAAACATGAAATGGCTATTGAATTATTTCAATTTATGTCTGAACCAAAAGAAACTTGTTTAGGGATTAGCAAAACAGGTACAGACAATGGAAGAGGGGTTGGTGTTGAAAACGCAACTGATATTATTAAAGAAATTATTAGAAGTAAAGCAATTGAGACAGGTATTGTTCAGAATATAGAAGACATTATTGTATTTGTGGATGATGTTGACAAAGATAAATTATCAGATATGACTACAAATATTATTCGGAAGCATCTTATTGATTACACAAAAGAACAATGTAATATTTGGGGAATTCCATTAACAATAAATGAAACTCTCCCTTACTGGGATCCTGTTAGTGAAGATTGGACAACATCCAATGAAGAATTACTTTACTACAAAGGAAGAGAATTATTATTAGTACCTAAAGCTATTGTGACATTTATTTCTGAATATAATGCGCAAAAATATGGGTGGCACTATGTAATTAGTGATGAAAGAGATGATCAATTAAGAAGACGCTCGGTACTTGTTAAATATAGAAAATACAAAAACGGTAGAGAGGAATATTATCTTCCCAAAAAAGATGTAGATAAAGATATAGGGAACAGGATTGAAAATGGTGAATTTGAAAGTAGGAAGGATTTTCTAAAAATATACACAAAGAAAACCTGAACTGTTTGAGAGGTTTAGAAAGTCAAGATCAGGAGCAGTGAAATCGCTCTCTAATGATGAAATTATGCAATTTACTGGATTTGAGGACATTAATAATATAGTTGATGCTTTGATATTAAGTTTAAAGAGTATTCCAGTTGGAACCAAAACTGCGTCAGAATATCATAAATTCATAAAATCAATTCTCGAAATTCTCTTTTATCCTCATCTAAACAACCCAACGATTGAAGAAAAACTGCATCAGGGTAGAAAAAGAGTTGATATAGTAATGAATAATATTACGCAAAGTGGATTTTTTTATAGATTGCAAGATATTAATAAAATTTTCTGTCCATACATCTTTATAGAATGTAAAAATTATGGAAAGGATATTGCAAATCCGGAAATAGACCAACTCTCCAGCAGATTTGCATTTAACAAAGGAAAGTTTGGAATACTAATGTGCAGAAAAATTGGAAATAAGGATTTATTATATCAGAGATGTTCTGACACTTACAAAGATGATAGAGGACTTATTATTCCATTAGATGATAAAGATATTGTCGAAATGCTCGAATCAATCAAAAATAATGAGAAAGACGGCATAGAAGAAAAGCTAGAAAGTATTAAAAGGAAGATAATATTGAATGGATAAATGTATGGAACATCAGCTAACAAGGTGCGAGAGCAGTTGCAATACAATTCATTTGTATATTTATCATCATGAAAATAAAAAATCACGATAATAATGGAAGTATTATCTTTGACTGATCCAGCATGATAGAACTAAACTCAGCCTGGAGGAATTCAATATGCTACCTAATGAACTTTCTACAATCTTTAGAAACAAACAAAAATCCTATAAAATGGTCCTTATCCTTTCTCTACTAGAATTTCACAATCAAACCCAATTCTTTAACGCCCCGCTTAGCAACATTGCTGAGCGGTTTTTGGCGTATTACCAGCAGAAATCAAAAGAAGGTCTTAAAATAGATACCCCGCCGCAAAACGAGGCTGTTAGTTGGGATCAGTTTACGTTAGGACAGACCAAGTCACTACTTAGAACGCCTATAGATGCTCTATCTTCCATCCTTGAGGTAGACCAAGAGAATCAGACTATATCATTCACAACTGAGTTAATCGAAAGGCTTAATGAGGATGTGCTAGAAGAGTTGGAGCAATACGCTCAGACAGAATTACATCATTACAATGAAAAGCTCGAGTCTACTGGCATTCAACCCGCCTTTTCACTCCATGAAGCTCTTTCCGAAATTTTAAACAACTACCTGACTGCCCGAACAGAATCTTTTGCCGGACATTCACTAGGAATGCTTTTTAGACAGACAATCCCAGAACAATTAAGAGCTCTTCCTTTCATGGACGAACAATACAAAATTCAGGGTTCGATTGGCCAAGGCAATTGGGCGAACATCCCGTGGATTGCAATCATGGATAAGCGTATAACTGAAACAACGCAGCAAGGTGAATACATAGTGTATTTGTTTTCCGAGGATATGAAGTCTGTATATCTCACCCTAGCCCAAGGGGTCACATTACCAACTAAAGAACGTGGGAAGAAGGATGGATACCAGTATCTCATAGAAAAGGTAAATGAAATCAGGGGCCTACTTCCCCTCGAAAACATGCAAAAAGACGACCAGATTCATCTTACCACTAGTGGCTTAGGACGCGACTATCAGGTCTCCACAGTAGCCTATATACGTTATGATCGAGACGCTCTACCAGATGACGAACAGCTATGGACTGATTTAGAAAATTTCGTGTCAAACTACAAGATATATGTGGAGCATGTCCTGAACAACAATCATGACGAGCATAACTCTATTACGAATAAAGAGGAGGCAGAGCTCTTGAGTTCATTAAGCGTGCCTGGGCAAGTGCAGCAGATTAAAGCCTTCATCGAGCAAAAAGGATTCCACTACCCGAAGAGCTTAATCGAGAACCTATACCTCTCTCTGAAAACCAAGCCTTTCGTCATCTTAGCAGGGGTGTCGGGTACCGGCAAAACCAAGCTCGTGAAGCTATTTGCCGAAGCGCTTGGCGCTACGGGGGATAACCATCAGTTTACCCTGATCCCAGTACGACCGGACTGGAGCGATCCTTCGGATTTATTAGGATACAAGGACTTATCGGGTGCATTTCGGCCCGGTCGTTTAGCTGAGGTACTCGTTGAAGCTTCTCAGCCGGCGAATCAGCATAAGCCATATTTTATCTGTCTGGACGAGATGAATTTGGCTCGGGTGGAGTACTACTTCAGCGATGTACTCAGCGTGATTGAGACGCAGGAGTGGAAGCAAGATCGGATTGTCACGTCCAAGCTTATCAACCGGGAGTCCTTGCTACAGGAGGACCAATCGGTTTATGGGGACTTGTCCATACCGGATAACGTGTATTTGATTGGTACAGTGAACATGGACGAGACGACGCATCCTTTTAGCAAAAAGGTACTGGATCGTGCGAACACGATAGAGTTTAACTATATTGATCTCCAGCAATATCCGAGCCTTGCGTTGCAAGAGGAGGAGACGCTGCTTCCCGTGCATAACTCATTTCTGCGAAGTGAGTATTTGCAGCTAGTTGACGTGTACGCCGATTATACGGACTTGGTTCACGCGACGACAGAGAAGTTAGTCAAGATTAATCATATTTTAGAAGAGATCCATTCCCATGTGGGATTCCGGATTCGGGATTCGATCTGTTTTTATATGGTTTACAATCAACGCTATGAATTACTTGCTCCCGACGAAGCTTTTGATCTACAGTTGTTGCAGAAAATCTTACCACGCGTTCAGGGGAGCAGTTTATCCGTGAAACGCGTCCTATTAAAGCTTCTAGAGGGGGCACTAGGAAGAAAGCTCTCTTCGTTCTCCGACCTCATGGAAGATGCGTCTAACATCGACCAAGAATGGAATGACGATCAAGAAGAAAAGAAGGCTAAACATCCACTTAGCGCCCGGAAAATCGCCTTTATGCTGCGGAGGTTAGAAGAAGATGGATTCACCTCTTACTGGCTCTCTTAATCAGAGCGTTGAATTGCTGCGCATCGAAACCAACCTCTTCAATCTGTATATTCAAGGCAAGCCCTATCATCCTACGGTGGAGTCATTGCAGTTGCATCGCTGCCAGGATGGAGAGTGGATCGATACCAGTCTTTTGGTTCGCTCTCTTTCGAGTAAACTTCAGATCGAACAAATTTCGATATTTTCACCGGAACAAGGGGGGCTTATCCCATGGCAGGTGGGAGAGCGGAGTTGGCCGCTATTTTTCGAAACGCAGTCTTATGAACTAGTGGTGGAGAAGAAGCAGACGTTGGCGATGACCTTTCATCACGATAATGCTAGCGTCAGACAGGCGATTAAGCCGCTGGGTCAGACGATCCTATCGGGGATCCTGAATTTTCAGAATGAGGTAGGGCTAACCGATCTGGAGCTTCGGTTGAGTGGGGAGGCGATTTTTCAACTACAACTCGAGATCTTCCCTTCTAAAATGGATTACAAACAAGATTACCAAATGATTCTAAACGATGTGAATCGGCAGATCTATAACTTGTCCTTTGATTTTCTACGGAAGACGTACCATTTAACCGGGTTAAAAGAAACGAAGCATCAGAGTTTGACGGAGTTTTTTACGATTTTGCAGCATGTATTTGACCAGCTTGTCCAGGCCGTGGCACGAATTGAGACTTCGCCTAATTATAGGTTAGAGAAAGAGATGAGAAGGGTCGAGGCAGCTAGAGTAAAGAAGACCGGGAAGGAGAACATCGCTTATCTGACGAAGCATCCTCAGTTGCTTAGACCCGATGACAAGATCGGATTTATTCCCATCAACGGGCAAACGTTATATCCAAGCCATGCGTTGGAGACGAAACGGCGGATTCAATATGACACGTTGGAGAATCGTTTTGTAAGGTGGGTTCTCGAACGCATATCAAGTAAATTGAAGGAGCTGAAATCCAGACTATCGGGAAAAACGCGGATGCAGGATCCTCTCCTAATGAAGCGAATCGACTCGATGCAGAATCAATTGCAGCGGCTGCTGAGGCTCGATTTTCTCAACGTTGGCGGAATGAAGCAGCTCTCGGTGTCCTTAGTGTTACAAATGGCGCCCGGGTATCGGGAGGTATATCGCAATTATTTGATGCTGATGAAAGGCCTATCGATCCAAACCGACCTGTTCCGGCTCTCGATGAAAGACTTGGCGCAGCTGTATGAGTATTGGTGCTTCCTGAAAATTCACGATCTTCTCAGCCAGAAGTACGAGCTTCTTAAGCAAGATATTATTAAGGTCCAGCGGAATGGGATTTTTGTGACTTTGGACAAGTCTGCGAAAGCCAAAATGGTGTACCGCAACCCGAAGAACGGAGAGCTATTCACCCTATATTACAATGCCCTTCCGAAAGGCGATAAAAGCGAGACGCTCGGCCAGAGGCCGGATAACGTACTGACGCTAAAGAAAAATGAGGCTTCGGTAGAGTACAAGTATATTTTTGACGCGAAATATCGTTTGAACCCGGCATATGAGGGGACTTCCTATTATGATAAATACAGTCAGCCCGGTCCGGAGGAAGACGATATCAACACCATGCATCGGTACCGGGACGCGATTGTGTATGCGGATGGGGAAGGACAAGACCGAGAGTATGAACGGAGCATGTTTGGAGCGTATGTGCTCTTTCCATACCATGATGAGGGGCAATTTCGGGAGCACCGTTTTTATAAAAGTATCGAGCTCGTAAATGTAGGGGCCTTTCCGTTTCTTCCGAACTCAACAAGTCTGATGGAAGCCTTCGTGGATGAGATCATTATGGACAGTCCCGAAAAAGCCTACGAACGCTCCACAAGACCACGAGGCACGAAGAGTTACTACCAGGATAAAATGTCTGGCAAAAATGTTTTAGTAGGCTCGCTGCGAGAGCCTTCACAGTTGGAGCAGGCGCTGGAGCTTAGGTTCTACCATATGCCGCTTGAAAACATCACGGATCACAAGATCCTAACGCAGATCGAATATATTGCGCTCTATCAATCGAAAGGGAAGTTTGCTTCTACTGGGGAGACCGGTATCCATTGGTATGGGCGCATTGTGGATTGGAAGGTTCTACGACGCAAAGAAATCACTGAGCGTCCTGCGAGGAGAGGTTCAGAAGAGGAGCTTTACGTCAAGTTTACGATCGAGCAATGGATCAGGCGGGATAAACCGATCGTTCCTGGTGGGCGGGGGATCTATACGGCGTTGTATACATCGAAGTACATCTTTGACCGGGCTGCGGAAATTGCTGAGCTAAAATTAGAGACAGAAGAGGATATCATCAAATGGCGTGAGCAGAGACGTACAGGTTCGGTGAAGGTGGAGCTGGATCATGAGCAGGTGGATTTGGCGAAGCGGGTGTTGGGGATTCGGGGATTGGAAAAATAACGATGTATTTAAAAAGCTGCGTGTTTACGCGGCTTTTTTGTTTGAAGGATTAAAGGACTCGAATTATTGTTAACTGCACACGCAACGGCAAGTTCTTGCAAGCCTTTAGCTTCTTGAATTCGTCATATTTAGATGGAAATTATACACATAAAGTTAATGATGGAGGATTCATTTAATATTAAAACTCACAAGAGAATTAAATTCAGTAGGGAGGAGCTTTTCACTTACAAAGGATAAAAGATTACTATTTAAAAATAATTTCACAAAAAAATAATGACGGCATATTACCATTTCCAGCTTTCCATTATCAATATTCGCCAGAGTAAACGTAAGCGAGTATGTAAACAATTTATTAAATAGACATAAACTAACAACATTCGACATGTATAGGGGATTATAATGGATATATGTAATTTGTCCTAGTTATTAAGAACTGATTATTCGTTTGGTGTAAGTGATAAACAGGTCAAAATGGCTATGGAAAGAGGTTGGGTATATGTCTAGATGGGAGGAATATATATCAGATAATTCATGGCTTTAAATAATTATTTAATAATGGAGGGTTCGCATGGGAGCAGTACTATTAAGTCCAAATCTTACAATTGGAAATGATACGCTAACAGATACGTTTTACTATTTGTTGCGTTCGGAACTAGAAGATTATGTAGATGTACGAAGTCTCAAAACCACAATGCATCTTCATGAAATTTCATTACAAACAGATGATGTGTTGGTTATCTTTAACAATCAAAGTCAGGAATATTCTGAAAATATTTTACTTCTTCTTAATTGTGCTTTAGAAATAGGGTGTCAGATCATTCCGATATCATTATATGAGCCAACAAGAACACCTGCCTCGGTAATCTCTCACATTCAAAGTTTTGAAGTGGTTGATCAATTACGTCAAAGGAGATTGACAGATAAAAATATAGATACAGTTGCCTTTGCTCTTGTTCGATTAATCATGTCTAAAATCCAACCAACTATGTCAGTTGAGCAAATGAATCTTTTCATCAGTCATCGTAGAATTGATGGCGAAGAAATTGCTTCAAAATTTTACAATGAATTTAGAAGACGTGCCAATGAAGTAGAGGTATTTAGAGATCTAATTAGTATTAATGTAGGGCAAGACGCACAGGAAGAAATAGAGAAGAGCTTGTATAACAGCGACGCTGTTATATTACTTGATACTCCCCGATGTGGCGAATCAAAGTGGATAAAGAGAGAACTACAAATTGCTTTAGGTTTAAATTTGCCTATAGTTTGGGTAAAGTTAGGGCCTAACTCAGATAGAACTAATCTCGAAGTCTTACCGGGAGGAAGCCCCCATTTTAGTTTTGAGAATCTGGATGGTGTTGATTTAGAGGGATCACAAAATATTATTGATGACATAATTCATAAAGCCTTTCAGATAAGCAGAAATAATGCAATGACTGTAATTGATCACTTTAACCGTCTTCAACAGCTTGCTAGTTCAAAAAGAATAAAGTTAACTCCTATAAATAAAAAAAATATGGTCTATCGAGTGGAAGTCCCTAGAAAGGTAGAAGTATTACAATATTATCAGCGTCCACTAAGTCATATTTTTCAGTTATTTGGCCGTAATCCTAAGGATGTGGACAAAAGGAGTTTTGAACCGTTACTTTCGGAACTAGGTTATCAACCACATCCAGCTCTAGGTTATCACTTTGATTCTGGGTTACTTTTAGGGCCGAATACATCTCTAGATTCTTTAAATGTTAATGGTCCAATTTGTGTTGATTCGATTGATGGATATGTAACCTTCCTCCAAAAATATCTATTGTCGGACAAAAGAACTGCAACTAAAAAAGGAATTATTATTTCAGGGGCATTTCCAGATTATGAACCTGAATTCCAAAAACAATTGACAAATGCAGTTTACTCCTTTGCTAAAGCTGTATTAGACAAAGGTGGGACTATTATTTTTGGAAGCCACCCAACTTTTCAACATATGATTCTTGAATTGGCAAGAAGATTGCGTCCTAATGACTATATAAATGCTGTTCATATGTATATCTCGAAGCATTTTGTTACTCAAGCAGCAATAAGCGAATTAACTAGTCATGCAACTGTATTTGCAACGGAGAATATTAATAATGATCGAGAAGAGAGTTTAACTGCTATGCGGCAAGCAATGATATCAGACGAAGAAGCAGCTGGTATTGTTTTAATTGGAGGAAAACAACATAAGCATATTAAGCCAGGTATCGATGAGGAATTGGAATTGGCTCAGAATAACGGCATTCCAGCATTTATCATTGGTTCTGTAGGTGGACGTTCCTCAGAATTGGCTAAAGATAAGATCGAAAACGGTGATAATCTAATAAATGGATTGACTGAGGAACAAAACAAAAAGTTACTTACAAGTTTAGATTACAGGTCGTTAGCAGATGAAATTTTACAATCTTTAGGCTTCTGATTTGGAAAAAGTACCTTGTACCATTTTTATTAAAAAGAGGTGGAAAAAGTGGCATATAAAACATTTATTTCTTATAAATACTCCGAAGCTAGTCATCTTAGGGACCGAATTGTAGATTCTTTGGGGGAAAATGCAAGATATTATCAGGGTGAAACAAGTGATTCCCCTGATTTTTCTGATAAAACTACTGATTATATTAAAGAAAAGTTAAAGGACATGATTTACTCTACATCAGTCTCAATAGTTATAATCTCTCCAAATATCAAAAAAAGTAAATGGATTGACTGGGAGATAGAATATTCATTAAAACAAATTAAGCGAGGGGACAGGACATCAGGAACAAATGGCGTTCTAGGTGTTGTTATGAAATATAATGAAGACTATTCCTGGCTTAGACAAACTGTTATTAATGATGATGGTCATACATCAATTCAAACAAATAATCAATATCTCTATGACATTATTATTAATAATCGATTTAATCAAGATCCTACGATTTATGAATGCGACGCTTGCCAGACTATAAATTCTCTTAGCGGTTCTTATATTTCATTAATTAATGAAGAAGATTTCTTGGAGGATCCAAATAAATATATCGATAACGCTTATGAAAAAAGTAAACAACTTGATAATTACATAATCTCAAGAACTAGATAATGGAATAATTTCTTAGTTTACCAGACTAATCAGATTTTTTAACCAAAATGAAGAGTGGAGGATTCATAGTGATGAAAAAACCGCACTATGATATTACAAGGTATTTATGTGCAGCAGCAGAGATTAGTTCTAAATTCAGGACCAAAGTATTTGAACAAATAATCGACAATACCATTCGGTATATAGCACCTTCATATGGAGTTGATGTTCCTCTTGTTGCCAGACACTGTTTAAGAGCACATATGAGAGATTTTATAGTGGAGACCTTATTGTCCCTTGTGTTATTTGGAGCTCTTTTTTCATCGTTTAACTCCTATGGAGTTGTTCTTGGTATTTTGCATTTTGTAATGATTATTTTTACTTATCCCTGGTTAATATCAATCTTTTTACGTTGGGCTAATTTATATGTTGGGTATCGAATCGTTGCAAAAGATTTGAAAATCAATGATGCTCAGAGCGAAAAGAAATCCTGGATTGAATTGAAATATGAAAAACGTATTCAAGATTTGGAAAAAATTCAAGATGGTAATGTAGTATATTACAGCGGTTATAATCCATTTGTAGGTTCGGGAAATAAAGTGGATAGTTGGTCGTTTGTTTGTAGTATTGAGAGAAAAGAGGGAGAAGTAACAGACCAGGTCTCTTTATATACTTTATATGACCTTATTCGCAGGAATATGGAGTCTCTAGTAATTCCGAATCTAACAGTTAAAGATATGCTATACGTAAATGGGAGAGAAATTCGGGATGACGGACGGTTTCTTTTTGACCCCTACCATGCTCCTCTTTCTGTAGTATCGGATGCAGTAATTGATCAGTATAAAGAGATACAGGAAGAGAATATTCGTTATTACCAGTCGGTACAAGTGGTCGGATGGCAAGGCAATCTCGTATTCTCTTCTTTTTTTAGAGTGAGTAAAAATGACAAACATCTATTTGTAGAGGCTAATTACTATGCTTTACCACCACTGAAATCTGAATATTATGAGATTGATAAGTTTAGTTCTTCTATTCCTTTTGGACGCGTTCTGAAAATGGGTATATCTTCAATATTACCCGCTCTTTATTATCTACCATTATCTCCTTATCGGGCCGTTAGGAGTGGTATGGCTTTCTTTGCCGGCTGGAAGGATAAAAGGAATTTTGCTAAACAGGTAGATGATACTCATAAATTTGATTATGGCGCTTTCGAAAGCATTAGGGAAATGGCCGCGAATGAAAAAATGCAAAATTACTTTCAAAAAACTGACTCGGACATGTACAAAAAACAAATAGAGCGTTGTTATACAGACAGCATTGTGGAGTATCTAGAGAGCATTGGCGTCGATGTATCTGAGTTTGTTCAACGAAAAGAAACTGTTATAAACAAGGGCGTTATGATAAATGGCGGGGAGTTCAACGGAGATGTGGTTTCAGTAGGGGATCAAACAAACAAATTTATAAGGCAAGTGAAAAATGCTTTTCAAAGTAGTTAAAAAAGGAGTGGCATATGAAAACTAACAATGGGATTGTAATTAATGGAGGGCAGTTTCATGGGAAAATAGTATCCGTAGGAAATATGAATGTAAATAATTATCGTAGCGAACAAGCTCCAGATAAAGTCAACAGTCAAAGTCATAAATATGACGTTGCCTTATCCTACGCTGGAGAAGATCGGAGCTATGTGGAGATCATCGCAAAAGAATTAAAGGATAAAGGCATTAGGGTGTTCTATGATGAGTTTGAAGAAGTATTCTTATGGGGAAAAGATTTACCAGTATACCTGGACCAATTGTTTAGCGATAGCGCTAATTATTGCGTAATGTTTATATCTGAAGTATATACAAAAAAGGCTTGGTGTAATCTTGAACGCAACAGTGCTATGCATCGGCAATACAGAAATGGCGAATACATATTGCCTATTTGTTTAGATCATACAACAATTCCAGGAATTACGGACAGGTATGGGTATCTTGAAGCTAAAGATTACAGTCCTGTTCAATTGGCTGAAATGATAACTAAGAAATTGAGTGAAGGTTAAAATACTCATTTATAGAGGGGATTTCCTAGCTGGGCAAGTTCAGATTTGAAGATTTTGCGACCTGAATAAATTAAGAGCACCCCGCAAAGAAAGATCTGAAGAAAAGTTGTATGTCAAATTTATAATCGGCCAATGGACCAATCGCGATAGCCGATCATTCCTGGTGGGCGAGGGATCTATACGGCGATGCTAGTGAGCTAGACTCTCCATTGGTATTTTATTGAATAGGAGGGTTTATATAACTAGTTTGATGTTAGTGAAAATAAATTCTAGGAATATGAGGGAGAACATTGAGAGGACACAAAAAAATTATTGCAACATCAGTATCTTTAATAGTATTAGGAAGTTCCTTTTTAGGGATTGGAAGCCCCAAAGTTAGTGCTGATGTAACGTTTGAAAATGAGCCATCTAGTCAAGCTATTTCATTAAACGAGGATTCTAGTCTTACAAATGCGAACTCTTTAACTCAACTACCAGACAAACCGAATTATGTTCCGTTTGGTGAGATACAAGCCCATACCACTAGTGTGGAACTTTCTTGGAAACCAGTCATAAATGCAACTTCTTACGTACTAACCCGTGATGGAATTATAGTTTATCAAGGAACAGATCTAAGCTTTAAAGATATCGGACTTATTCCCAATACGCGTTATACATATGAAATATCGGCATTGAACGGTAATATTTCTAGTGATACCAATGGAACTGCCGTTACAACATTAGTTGAGGAGCCTTTATTGCCCCCAACCGATTTTCGAGTTTACCCTCAATCTCCGAGTGAAATTATGATGCATTGGGATCCCGTAAATGATGCTACTTATTACGAACTTAAACGTGACGGGGCTGTTATTTATACTGGGCCTCAAAATTCTTTTGAGGATATAGGTCTTAGCCCAGAAAAGGAATACACATACACACTGATAGCAAAAGATGCTAAGCGAACTAGCGAAGAAAAACTTGTTAAAGTATTCACGATTTCACCTGACAATTTACCATTCCCAACTGAGATTCCAACGAATGTTAAAGCAGAATGGGATGGGAGTAAAGTCGTGATAAGTTGGATACAACCCGATACATCTATTGGTATCCAGGTAGAAAGGACTGGTGGCCTCGTAGTCGAGACAAAATCCAGCCCTTATTACGATAGTAATGTGGCAAAAGGTTCTACAGTCAGTTATAAAGTCCGTGCTTTAAACGGAACGATTTATAGTGATCCTGTTGAGGTACATGTAAATATTCCAAGTAGTTCGACGGATCCACTTCCCGAAACCATTTCTGCACCAAGTGAATTAAAATTATTAGGAAGAACACCTACATCCCTCAAGTTGGGGTGGGCAGCTGTGCGTGGGGCAACTAGTTATGAATTGAAAAACGGGGATAAAATTGTATACACGGGAACAGACATGGAGTATAACGACACAGGGCTTGTTCCGGGACGAATGTATCAGTATTCGGTAGTGGCAATAAAGAATGGAGTCAAAAGTATTGAGAGAAGGTTGAATGAGCTAACATACACAGAAGTTGTTTCTGCGCCCGTGGGACTAAAGCCTATTGATATAACTTATAATACCGTAACGATGGCTTGGGATGAAGTTAGTGACGTAGAAAATTATACTATTCTCCGTAACGGTGAAGAAGTCACTACTGTGACATCAACAACGTATAAAGATAATAGTGTTAGCGAAGGTTTAACGTATGTATATGGTGTGATCGCCAACAAAAGTGGTATTAAAAGTAAGAAGGCGATTAAATCAGTTTCAGTTCCGTTACACGCTAATCCTGGCGAAGCCCCAAGCATTCCAACAAATATTTCAGTAACTAGTGTATCCAATGACACAGTTGAAATTAAGTGGGATAGATTATCAACAGCAACCTCATATAAAGTAATTAGGGACGGTAAAACATTAGTTTATCAAGGACAAATAACTGAGGCTATAGATCACACAGTTGTTCCAAACAGAATGTACCAATATGAAATAATTGGATTAAACAGCGAAGGTGAGACCTCAAGTGGTCCATTACTTGTACACACTTCTGGATTGCCGCTATCTATTAATGTCTCTCCAGCTGATTTAGAGCCAGCCACGGTTACATTTAAATTTAGATTAGTCGATTCAAGTGCAAATTATGTGGTAGATAGCCCATTCAAAACGACTTTTGTACCTATTAATGACGGTACCAATAGGTTTCTTGTTTTAAGATATGATACAGAAACTGATAGAAACCAACCTATTGATAGTATTGTTCCTGATAAGAACGGATATTTATCTTATAAAGAATTTGGGATCGCCCCTGGTAAAACCTATAACTATACTGTTTCTGCTTTGAGTATAAATGCCTACGGAATGCCTGAAGTTATTGCTAGAAACAGTGTAAGTATTTTAGCACCGGCCGATGGAAGTGGAGCTACTATAAATGTCAATACCACACCAAATCCTGGTCCAGTAACTACCGATCCCGGAAACGAAAGTAAGGATACAAATCCAGAATCTTCTACATCTCCACAAAATGGGCACGGAGGATATGATGGGGATTTATCCGAAAAGGCTCTTACTGATTCAGGTGAAACTGGTTCTAATAAAAATTCGACTGAAGAAGACGATAAAGTTCCATCGATAACTACTGTTCAGTTTACTGATGTACCAACAACACATTTTGGATATGAAGCAATAATGGCCCTTGCAAAAAAAGGAGTTGTTAAAGGCTATTCAGACAATTCCTTCGGTATCAACAAAAAAATTACTAGGGCTGAGTTTACTGTTATGCTAACCCGGGCAATGAATTATAATCCAAATGAAAAATATAATCTTAATTTTTTGGATGTGGAAGCAAATGCCTGGTATGCATCTGATCTGAATGCTGCTTTTAACAAAGGTATAATCCAAGGATACAATAAAAATAGCTTCAAACCCGATGAATTTATTACCCGGGAACAGGCTGCCGTTGTTTTTTCTAATACTGCTAAAGAAAAGTTAATTTCGTTTAAACCTTCGGTTACATTGTATGCCGATAATGATTTAATTAGCAGTTGGGCTCGGAAAGATGTTGATAATATAAGTGGAATCGGGGTAATGAGAGGATACGATGATGGGTCCTTTGGGCCTAAGGGAGAAATTACAAGAGCTGAAGCGGCAACAGCCATCTACAAACTTACACAGATGTTGCAGTGATTTTGGCAGGTAGGCTTTTATAAATATTAAAAGCTGCGTTTTTACGCAGCTTTTTTGTTTGTTAGATTAAAACTATTAAATTTATCACGCTATAAAGACTTAATACATTTAACTATTTGCACTCCCTCGAACAAAAGGTATTAATATACTGGCTTCATAAACTGCTTATCCACATACTTATAAGAGTCGAATAACCCTTGCGATCCATAGGGTACCATAAGTTCCTTGCCAACAAGCTCTACATAAGACTGCCCAGTAATTGAAAGCTCTTGGTTAATAGGGTTAATTTTTCTCAAGTCCCCGACAGTAGTAAAGGAATATACCCAGATGCATTCATCAATTAAAGAGTCGCCAGCTGCAACAATTAACTCATTTATACCATCCTGGTCGAAGTCATGGAGAGCAGCCTGCATTTTGTAACCTTCCTGCAAATCACCGTAATCATCGAATGCCTCAGAGCCATCAGCACCAGACATATCAAGAGACCAACCTACCGAAGATGAAGGGAAGTAAACAATGGCTTTAGTTCCATTGGGGTGATCCAAACCAATCACTAATTCCGCTTTCGTTTTACCAAATTTCATTGGCAAAGATACATCGGGCGCACCGGGAGTCCACTTTACTTGAGATAAATTTTTCCCTTCAGGAGATCGGATTAATGAGTCAGTGGCGGAAATATCCATGGAGGTATTCTCTGGTTGTGATTCACTATCCGACGTCTCAATCTCTTGCTGATCGTGTCGTGATGCAGCCATATCGGTCTCTTTATTAGGCGAATTGGCCGCATCATCGTTACTTACCTCCACTCCTTCTTGTTTATCTGTAGTATCTAGTGGTTGGGATGTATTTGATTGGACTGGTGAGATAGTACAAGCTGATGATAATAGTACGGTGCTAATCAATGCAATTAACAAGGCCACCTTTTTCATTCTTTAGATTGTTCCTCTCTGGTATTATAATAGGTATAATTGCCCAAAAGTTTATTGAGTCAGCAACTCCTATTATATGTAAAACATCGTACTTAGTGTAGTGTTACATGAAAAATACTCCAGCTAACTTTATCTATTATTCAAAACGAAAGGAGCATTCCCATGCCCATCGAACTAGGAGTCTGGAAAATTAACGGAGTTGTTGAAAGAATTCATTTTTCCAGTATTGAAACGGAGCGTAAGCTTGAGGATATAATTACTCATGATGTTAGCATTATCGATCCGTCCTTAATGCTAATAGGGAGACAGGTCCTCACAGCGTTTGGCAAATTCATTGATATCCTGGCCATGAACTCCGAAGGAAATTTGGTCGTAATCGAGCTCAAGCGTAACAAAACCCCACGGGAAGTTGTGGCCCAAACGCTGGATTATGCTTCATGGATTCAACAGTTAACTTACACGGAAATCATCCAAATCTATAGTGAGAAAAATCCAGGCGGGCAATTGGAGCAGGATTTTGTGGATCATTTTCAGACCGACTTTCCGGGAACCTTAAACGAATCTCATCAATTGATTATCGTTTCTGCTGAGCTGGACCCAGCAACGGAAAGAATCATCGACTATCTCACGGGCTTTGCAGTACCGGTAAATGCAGTCTTTTTTCATTATTTTAAAGATGGAGATAACGAATATTTGGCCAGAAATTGGCTCATTGATCCCCATAAATTGGAGGCTAAGTCATCCAGTGTGAACAGCCGGAAAACGGGAAAAGCCCCATGGAACGGCAAAGATTATTATGTGTCCTTAGGAGACGGCATTCACCGGAACTGGGAGGATTGCAGAAGATATGGCTTTATATCGGCAGGGCAAGGGAAGTGGTACAGCAATACGCTGAACCTCCTGAAGCCAGGCGCTAGAGTTTTTGTATGTATTCCTAAAGTGGGATACGTGGGCGTTGGTATCGTTACCGATGAAGTCGTGCCGATCAAGGACTTTCAGGTCGAGATCGATGGCGAGAGCGTGCCGCTGCTGGAAACGGACTTACATGTCAAAATGGATAAAGATGTCGATGATCCTGATCTGTGCGAATACGTCGTACGGGTAGAATGGCTCAAGACGGTTCCTAAGCAGGAGGCCATCTGGGAGAAAGGCATGTTTGCGAACCAAAACTCTGCTTGTAAGCTGAGAAACCAGTTTACGATTGAACGTCTCACAGAACATTTTCAACTCGAAGAAGAATGATAGATTTGAAAACATAGAGGGAAGTATGAATGATGAACACGGCCAGCTCGATGAAAGTCAAGAGATATACATACCTATAATATGATCTTGAGACGGATAAGAGGGGGATTTCGGTTATGCATTACAGTGGAATAGGAGCCACTAACGAGCATGCAAGATTGATCATGGAGAGCTATCAAAGATTGACCGGACAATCGCTTCTGGGTGAGACAGCCTCAGACAGCCAACCGTTCGAATAATTATTTAACGCACCCTGTGTGGTGCTTTCCCACGGAACAGAGACCGACCCGGTCCTGAACTTCGGCAATCGGGCGGCGCTGGAGCTATGGGCAATGGATTGGGACAAGTTCACGAGCACTCCGTCAAGACTCACCGCGGAACCGATGGAACGGGAGGCGCGGTCGGTTTTTCTTAGAACGGTAGGCGAACAAGGCTATATTGATAACTACACGGGAATCCGCATATCCAGCACAGGCCGGAGGTTTCATATCTTGGAGGCAACCGTATGGAATTTGTCGGACGAAACCGAAAAGATTCACGGGCAGGCCGCTGCATTCCGAGAGTAAGGTATTTTTCTTTTTTTTGATTTGGAACTAATTAGCTTGAATAGTGGTTATTCAGAATATTTAAAATTATTAATATTACCTCTTATGCTACAAACAAGAGTAGTTAAAGCAATTATTGGAGTTCGGCTTAAATTAATATTTAAAAGAATAAATTCATAACTTAACTGACAACAAATCTATATTTATTTCAGTAAGTGGACAGGATGCCGATTACATCTGATAACACCAGATTCAAGCTGCGGGCTACGCCCTTGGTTGGAAGAAGATATAAAAGCGAAAAAGTAGCTCACCAACACATTCGTTTCTGTGGGATAAAGAGCTAACTAAGGGAAACGAAGGTCGTGAATCCAAGAAACATTATCGGAAATATTCAGAAAGATTATTTCAAACAATTCTAAAATACATTTTGAAAATCTTGAAAATTCAAAGTTCAAGATTAATTATCAAAACTAGAGAGTAATCTTATATGAAGTCAAAGAGTAGCTATTAGAAAAAAAAGTTAGTTTAGTAACTATAAAGGATTAATTATAACCTTTGATATCATATTTTAATTTGTTCGAAAGGGGGTGAACAAGTTGATCAAAGGAAATAAAGCTGACTTTATTGAAATTATTAAGGAATTAGAAAAAAGCTTGGTTGAGTTTTCAAAGTTAGAGGCGGGTATCTTAGAAAGAATTCAGGGATATCATGAAAGAATGGCACGTTTTGGTGCTGAAGATTATTATGAAAAACAGATTGCTCAGGAAGAAGAACTTCTTTCTCAGGTCAGAAAAATTAATGATTCTAGAAAAGCATTTCTGGAAGAATTGAAGAAGTCATATAGTGAACAAAATCGAGATTAGTGAGTCTAAATATGAGGCCACACTTTATCAAAGTGTGGTCATTTTATATAGTTAGACGACACTATAAATTATATTTGAGGAGACTGGATATCATCATATAACATTATACTCATTATCGGCATGTTCCTCGGTCAGGCGTGGAAGGAATTCGTGAAAGCAAAAGCAGCCAGACACACTCGGCATTCGCCGCGTCCTCAATACGGGAACGTTATGCGAAATTCATTTTAACAAGGAGTAAGGTCTATGTAGAATTTCATTGAAGAAATAATAAAAAATTGCAGCAGTATTTGCAATTTTAAGATTTTAATTAGAACCCTCAACAAATCAATCATAGAAGTACTTCTAACACCAAATAATACAAAACTATATTGCGAAACTGAGAAAAAAGCTGCAGGAAGAGCACGCAAAAAAGGGGCAAGTTTCAGGATCGTATTCTGTTGATTGAGGCGGAAAAGTAAATGACGTAAAAACGAATGATCACCGAGAATCTGGCCGATAAATTTATTTAGCATTCGCCGGGGCGTCCGCAATCTACATCATAATTTCATTCGCCATGAAATCCGCTTAAAGATTCTAGCCCCTCATCGGAAGATGAGGATTTAATTGATTTATAGAAAAAATGGAAAAGGATTTGAGACGATTGTATCAAAGAATAAAAACTCGCTTTTTTTATTGTGCTGCAGGAATATACATAATTATTGCAATTTTTTCTTTTAATCCTTGGATACCAATAAGTAATAAAATAACTGCTTACACTAGTATTATCGCACTATTTTTAACAATTTATGATTTTTCTAAGGTTAGTTATAAAATCGCTGAAAAAAAGGGGAGCAAACAAAGACGAATTGGTCAGTATATTTTTATGATAGTGGTGAAATTTTTGCTCATAACATCACCATTATTTTCATTATATGGTCTCTACTATTTAAATGAAAATATTGTAGGGAAAATAAGTAATTATGTAACTTTTGCCGCAATTGGCGTCGTCTTTTTAACGTGGGGCGTGGATTTAAAAAACAGACCTAAACGTCTTAATTAATTTGATACAATTCTTTCGTAATTGCGGAAGATATATGGGTAAATTAGACGCCATTGTTGATTTATTGGGGAACATAGCAGACTGAACTGTCTATTAAAATAGACAAACCTAAGGACCAGGTTTTCCAGGGTCCTTTTTTTAGTCCTACTTTGTAAGAACCTCCTACATCTTGGCCATCCCCTCCAAAACCCTCGCAAACATTGCGCCACCAATCAAAAAATGCGCCTTACTTGTAATCCGATTTTGATGCTTCCCTGAAACCCCACATTACATCCTGGCAACCCCCACCCCAACACGCCTTTTTCCTTACCCCAACCCATCTTCCCCACCCCCGAAAATATTGCGCACCCCATCAAAAAATGTTGCTTGCCTGAAATCTGGGGCTCGGCATATCATGAGTCCATGCGGAAGCGGGCCTGCAAGTTCCGTCGAGATCATCAGGGAAGGGGAAGATCATGAGAGCCATTCGTCAGCCGAATCAGCGAAAATCTTTTCGAGTGCGTGACAACCTCCAGCTGTACTTAATAATGCTTCCCGTTCTGGTTCACATTTTTATTTTCAGCTATATTCCGATGTACGGGATTCTGATCGCGTTTCAGAATTACTACCCGGGCAAACCCTTTCTATCCCTTCACGGAACGGATTGGGTCGGCTTTCAGCATTTCATCGACTTCTTTAACGGCCCGTATTTCGGGCGATTGATGCGGAACACGTTTTTGCTCAGCTTTTATTTTCTGGTGTTTGGCTTCTGGGTGCCGATCCTGTTTGCACTGCTGCTGAATGAACTCAAAAGCGGCGTATTTAAAAAATACGTGCAGACGGCAAGCTATCTGCCCCATTTTATTTCGAATGTGGTCGTGGCGGGGATGGTGTTGTCTTTTATCAATACGGACGGCATCGTGAACGCCATCGTCAAGCTGTTCGGCGGCACGCCGGTGGCGCTGAATACGGAGCCGGGGTATTTTCCGGCAATCTATACGATTACGAGCATCTGGAAGTCGTTTGGATGGAGCAGCATTTTATATTTGGCCGCCATGTCCTCCGTGGACCCGCATCAGTACGAAGCCGCGAAGATGGACGGGGCCAACCGCTTCAAGCAAATGCTCCATATTACGCTGCCGGCCATCCGGCCGACGATTTTTATTCTGCTGATTTTTGCGATCGGCAATTTGCTGTCGGCCAACAGCGAGTTTATTTTGCTCATTTATAACCCGATGGTGTACGAGACGGCCGACGTTATCGGCACGTATTTGTACCGCGATGGCCTGCTGGGCGGCAATTTCAGCGCAGGGACGGCTGTAGGATTGTTTATCTCGATCATCAATTTCACGCTGCTGTACACAGCCAATACGCTCAGCCGTAAATATTCCGATTACGCCTTATGGTAAGGGGGAGTCCCATGGCCGCCTTGGTCAAAAGAAATCCGAACACCATCAAGCAAGGCTCGGTTGTCGTCGACGTCGTGTTGTATGCGCTGGCGCTCGCCCTTTGCTTAATCACGCTGTATCCTTTTTATTTCGTGATCATTATGTCCATCAGCAATCCGACGGAAGTCGCGGCCATGAATGTGTTCTGGTACCCGAAAGGATTCTTCCTCGATTCGTACAAGCTGATCGTCAGCGATACGAAAATGTGGTGGGCTTATTCCAATACGCTGATCTATGTGAGTGCGGGGACGATTTTAAACTGTCTGACAGCCGTGCTTGGCGCCTATCCACTCACCGTTCGCAATCTCATGGGCAGGAAGTGGGTCGTGTCGTACCTGCTGATCCCGATGTATTTTGGAGGCGGTCTCATTCCGTCCTACCTGCTGGTGAACAAGCTTGGACTGTATGACACGATGTTCGCGGTCATCATCCCGGGGATGGTCAGCATTTGGAATATCATCCTGGTGCGAACGTTCTTTGCCAACATTCCGGACGGGCTGAAGGAGTCGGCTTTTATCGACGGCGCTTCCCATTTGCAGCTGCTGTTCCGGGTCATTATCCCAATATCCAAGCCGATCCTGGCGGTCATCGCCATTTATTCAGTCGTCGGCATCTGGAACAGCTGGTTCGACGCGCTCGTGTATTTGCCGAATGAGAAGCTGCATCCGCTGCAAATGTACCTGTACCGGGTCGTGGTCCAGCAGTCGGTCGATTTGAAGATGCTGTCCATGGAGGATGCGAAAAATGCAGTCGCCAACATGCTCTCGAACATCCAGCTGAAATACGCCATCATCGTCTTTACGACGTTACCCGTCATTTTTACATATCCGTTCTTTCAGAAGTATTTCATCAAGGGAGCGCTGCTGGGTTCATTAAAGGAATAGGCTAGGCCATCCGAAGGGGGAAGAGTTGTATGAAAAAAAGGAAAAAACCGTTCATGACCGCCATCGTCGCCGTTGTTCTCATCGCTTCTGTAACCGCTTGCAGCGGTGGGGACGGCAAAACAGAGGAAGCTGACAGTAACGCCCCGGCCGGGCAGCAGTCCGCCAAGCTGCGGCTTCTCGGGCCGACGGGTTCGAACAAGTTCATCAAATTCGAGGACCGAGAGAAGTACCCGGTCTGGAAGGAAGTCGACAAGCTGCTGACCGATGCGAATCTGCAGCTCGATTACGAGCTCGTTCCGAACGAGCAGTATAACGTCGTCATCAAAACGCGAATGGCGTCCGGCTCCAATCTTCCGGATATCGTCAACATTTCGGCGCTGGACAACACGACGGTGCTCAATTTGGCGAAGCAGGGCGTGCTGCTGGACCTGAATCCGCTGATCGAGAAGTACAGCAACGGCAACATCAAGAAGATGTATGAGCAGGAGTTCCCGTATGCGAAAAAGACGACAACGACGTCGGACGGGAAAATGTACTGGTTCAGCGATCTGCACAAAAAGACGTATCAAGGCACCGATCCGGCTCCGGTCTCCTTAACGATGCTGCTCCGCAAGGACTGGCTCGATAAGCTGAGCCTTCCGGTTCCAACAAGTGCGGAGGAATACCTGCAAACGCTGAAGACGATGCGCGATAAAGACGCCAACGGCAACGGGCAAAAGGATGAGGTGCTCGTCTACGATCCGGGTGCCTTCTCAGGACCGATCGCGCAGTGGTTCGGGCTGGGTACCAGCATTTCTTCCGTGGACGTGGAGAACAAGAAGGTCGTCTCCCCGTGGTACCAGGACGGCATTAAAGATTACTTCCGCTACCTGCAGCAGCTGGTGAAGGAAGGCGTGCTCGACACAAGCCTGATCGGGGCGACAGGAGAGCAGAAGCAGCAGAAGATGACGGAAAACCAGGTTGCTTCCACAGGAGATTACAATCTGGAGACGTATCTGGAGCCGACGATCAAGGGGGGCGGGGAATATCTTCCGCTCATGCCGCTCCAAGCGGTAGACGGCATTGCGCCAGCAGCCCAAATTGAGCCGCCGTTTCTGGTGTGGCAGAAATACGCGATTACGAAAGACAGCAAAAACGTAGAAGCGGCGATCAAGTATTTTGACACGATCTATTCGGATAAGTATGCGGAGCTTCTGTATTGGGGCATCGAAGGACAAACCTATAAAAAGGATGAGAGCGGCGCGAATGTATTCATCAACAACGCCTCGGACGAAGAACTGGCCAAAACGGGCCAGGTTCCCGGACTCCGCCTGTTCGGCGATACGGTGTTCCCGCGGGTTCAGTTCGCCAACCTCGAGTTTGAGCTGTCCGGTGTACCGAAATACAAAGCCGACAACGAGCTCAATATTTTGAAATACAAGCCGTATTTCGTCAATATGAACGACAACTATTTGGCGATTCCCGATGATCAGCAGCTGGAAGCGAAAACGAAGATTTTGACCAACCTGAACACGTATTCCACGGAGCTCGCAACCAAGCTGGCTTTAGGGCAAAAATCGCTCGACAACTGGGATCAATATATGGCCGATCTGAAAAAGCTGGGGCTGGACCAGCTGCTGGAAATCGACCAGCAATTGCTCGACAGATACAACAGCATCCAGTAACGTTGACTGTAACCGTATGACTTTGGAAAATGGCAGGCTCCATATCGCTTTGGAGGCTCTGCTGTTTTCCTGTTTTTGCTTATCTAATGGGGGAGGGGTAGTCTGTGCGCAATGGCAGCTTCGGAAGCGGCACGTTTCGTAAAATTCTGTTGTCTTATACCGCGATTTTGATCATCCCGATTATTGTGTTCAGCGCATTAAACGTGCAGCGGAACATTGTCGAGGAGAAACGCCGGCAGCATGAGGCGCATGCTTTGGACGCCAAGCGGATCGCCGATCTGGTCGATAATAAACTGAATGAGCTCAAAACCTTGGGCAAAACGCTGAGCAACGAATCTTGGGTGAAAAAGCTGATGCAGGATACGAACGTTTACGATCAGGAATTCGATATTACGAAGATGCTGGACATCCGCACCAGTCTCGGCAACAGCGTGAGTTCGCAGGGGATTCTCTCGTTTGGCATGGTGGTGTTTCCGGAGCAGCAGAAGGCGATGACTTCGTGGGGGATGTTCCCGCTGAAGGAATTTTTCCAATCAATTGTCGCATTCGACGAAGCTGCCGAGCAGCAGCTGCAGAGCTCCTTTGCGCAGCAGCAGTATTTTACCATGATGCCGCCGGTCAGCATGACGCTGTGGGGCAGCGATAAGCGCGTGATTCCGGTACTGCAAAGCCTGGAGGTGGTGAATCATCCGCGCGCGGTTTTGGTATTGTTTATTGATAGCGCTTACTTTTCGGAGTATATGCACCGGTTTGGAGGGATTGAATCGCAGGAGATCGTTATGACGTCCCGGGATGCGCTGATTTACAGCCAAGTCCGAAATGATCCGGCAGCCCGCGGCGGAGCGGCTTCCTACCCCATTCATTTGTCTTCGGAGGCCAGTGATGTGCAGTATGCGATCTCTTACGCGGACAGCAGCGTCATCGGTATCGGCAATTTGTTCAGCTCGCTGGCGGCCATCCTGATCTCCATCGTTATTGGCGCGTGTATGGCTTATCTGCTGGCCAAAATCAGTTACCGTCCTCTTGGGGCTCTGCTAAGCAAGTTGAGCGCCGCGGCGCGGGTCGAGGATTCCCGAAGCGGCAAAGTGACGGGTTCTGAATACAATTTTATCGAAAAATCGTTCGACCGGCTGCTGCACGAAAACCGCAAGCTTCAGCAATCGATGCAGGATTACGAAAACGCCGCCAAGTCGAATTTGTATCTTCGTCTGCTCAAGGGATACTTTATGGACGATCAGCAGAAGAACGAGCTGGGGAAACTGGGGATCGGTTATACCGAGGACATGTATTACTGCACGATGCTTGTCAGCTTCCACGCGATCCGCGACTTTTCCGACTTCGAGAAAATCCGGAAGATCGAAATGCTGATGATGGTAATCGTGGAAAAAGCGATGAGCCGTTACGGGCTGGACTATGCGCTGTTCGAGGTCACGAATGCGGATAAGGCAATGATCGTGTCCTCCGGGCAGCCGTTTGGAGACGATGATATGCTGGAGCGCATCGCTGCCGAAATGGCTGACGAAATCGAGCGGCTGAGCGGATTTCATCCCGATATTTTATACGGAGGGGTTGAGCAAGGGCTGGTCGGCATCAGCAAATCGTATTACACAGCCAATGAAAGGCTACGCTACACCATATTCTCGCGTGAGCATTTTCAGGTGCTGCAGGAGGAGACGATTCAGGCCAGTGTCGATTACTATTATCCGACAGATTGGGAAGTGCAGCTGATCAATAACCTCAAGATCGGGAACCTGGATACGTCCCTGCAAATTTTGCATGAAATCCATGCCGAGAACGACAAGCGCGAGCTGGCCGAGGCCAGCGTAAGCAGGCTGCTCTCCCTGCTGATGGAAACGATGCTGCGGGTGCTGCATGAGCTGAATCTCGATACGGATATCTACACGAAGCAGTTTTGCAGCCGGGCCAAAGCGGCGAACATCGAAGAAATGTGGAGCTATATGTTCGAAGTCGGCACGCTCATTTGCGAGCGTAAGCGGTATGCCAACACGTCTTCGGCGGTGTCGACCGGCAGCGAGCTGCTGCAATATGTGAACGACAACTATTCGAGCGCGGACATCTCATTAAAGCAGCTGGCGGAGATGTATCATATGTCCCTATCGAAGGTGTCCAAAATATTCAAAGAGGTAACCGGCATTAACTTCTATGATTATGTATGCCGTCTGCGCATGGAGAAGGCGAAAGAGCTGCTACGGGAGCGAAGCTGCGGCATCGATCACGTCGCACGGACGGTGGGGTACGAAAATGTGTATTCCTTCAAACGCGCCTTTGCGCGGTATGAAGGGATCAAGCCAGACGAGTATGTGGAGTCGGCGGAATGCCGGTGAGTTAAAATAAAGAGACCATAGCTCATTACCATGGTCTCTGGTCTCTTTATCGTCTCACTCACTTCAACTGTTCGTTCACGACCTGCCGCTGAACCGTTTGATCGCTTCCTCCGTCACCGGCGTGAAGAGGTTAATCAGGTTGCCGTCGGGATCCCGAAACAGCACAGCACGGTTCCCCCACGGCATTGTGGTTGGTTCCTTGACCCACTCGCTGATAAACGGCTTCAAGCGCTCGTATTCGGCGTCGACATCGTCAACACGGAACTCGAGGATGACTGTGTGATTGTCGGCCGCCACGGCGGAACCAGCGCCGAACAGCTGCACCGTCTGGGAGTGGCCGATCGCCAGGGTGCATGATGACCCAACGATTTCGGCGAAGACGGGCGCGGGGCGTTCCGCCGACACGCCTATAACTTTCTCATAAAACCCGACAAGACGATCTACATCGTCGGTAATGATGCGTACAGAAGCAAAATTCATGAAATACCATCCTTCCTATAATCCGTGATACAGAACCGTATATTATCATTTTGGGTCATAAACCTTCGCATTGATCTCCCATTTCTTACGGTTACATACTCCGAGTATAGAAAAACGCTACTGACAACAGTATGTCAGTAGCGTTTTAACATTCTTTTTTGAACTAACAGGCAGAAATGTTCATTGATCCGATGGGGCTTTTATTCCATGAACGAGCGCTCGTTCGTGATATCGTATTTTAGAATGTCCATTTTCATTCTGCGTCCCCACTTATTTAAAAACGGCGCCGACTCATGTCTTTCAACATGGGCCGACAGCGATTCTTGATCTTGCCACCGTTGGACCGTCAGCATGCGTCCGGCCAGCGCATCTTCCGTAGTAAAGGCATAAAAGAGACATCCCTTTTCAGCTCTCGTGCTGGAAACGACAGACTGAACGTCTGCAGTGAACTCATTCACATCAGACGGGTTTAGGTGAACGTAACCCATGAGTATAATCATGGTTACACGACCGTGAGCACAATCTTGCCTTGAATGTGCCCACCGGCTGCACGTTCATGCGCCTTGCGAGCATCGGCAAGTGGAAACGTGCTGTCGATAGCGACGCGAACCGTCCCGGCATCAAGCAAGCGCCCTAATTCCGCCAGCTGCGGGCCGTTTGAGCGCACTTGGGTCATCGAGACCGTGGCGCCCAGCTTCGCGGCCTCCTCGGCGTCGGAGAAGCCTAGGAACACCGGGAACAAAGCGCCGCCACGCTTGAGCGTACGCAAGAAACGACCGGTGGTCGGACCGCCGAGGGTATCAAGGACGAGATCCATGTCATGCGCGACGTCCTCGGGAAGGCTCTTGGTGTAGTCGATGAATTCGTCGGCACCGAGCTCACGCAGGAACGACTCATGTGACCCCGATGCCACCGCGATGACGTGCGCACCCTTCCATTTGGCCAGCTGTACCGCGAAGTGCCCCACGCCGCCCGCAGCACCATTGACGAGCACCGTCTTGCCGTCCAGCGGCACCGGGCGATGCATCTCCGGTTGAAGCGGGTTCGGTTCATTGTGCCCCAGATCGATCAGAAACTGCCACGCGGTGAGGCCAGCCATCGGCGCCCCAGCAGCGTGCACGTGATCGATGCCAGCCGGCTTGAGTGCAAGGTCCGACGCTGGGGCGGCGACGTACTCAGCATAAGCGGCGCTCTCTCCAAAGCTAGGAAAGCGAACCATGCCGAAAACTTCATCGCCGACGGAGAAATCCTTCACATCCGTGGCTAGCGCCTCGACAACTCCCGACACGTCCGACCCCAGAATGATGGGAAAGGGCACAGGCGGCCGCCATTCAGGAGGAAGCGACTTATACCCGTCACGCAGGTACCAGTCGGGGGGATTCATGCCAACCGCGTGAACGCGCACAAGCACCTCACCTGGCTTCAGCTCGGGAATCGGCGCCTCCTCGTAACGCAGCACCTCGGGGCCGCCGAATTCATGCAAACGAATCGCCTTCATTGTATCTATAGACATCTTGCTTTCTCCTTTCATGTAGATGAGTTATACTTACCAGAGCAGTGCTCCGTATAATCGGATCACTGTTCCGTTTATAACTATACGGAGCGCTGCTCCGATTGTCAAGGAGGAATTCTATGCGAGCCGATGCAATGAAAAACTATGAGCACATACTCGAAGTCGCGAACGTCGTTGTAACCGAGCAGGGTGTCGATGCATCGCTGCGCGACATCGCTCGCAGAGCTGGTGTCGGGCTAGGCACACTGTATCGTCATTTCCCGACGAGAGAGGCGCTGCTCGAAGCTTTGCTCCGCTCAAGCTTCGACGAGTTTACGACAAAGGCACGTGAGCTCGAAACTGCGAGTAGCCCCGATGATGCACTCGTATCGTGGCTGCGCGACGTCGTTACATTTACGGGCAACTATCATGGTGTTGTGGACGTGATGATGGCAGCCAAGGAGGACCCGGAGTCCGCACTACACGCTTCATGCGTCACGATGCGCTCGGCAGGCACCCGACTTCTCACTCGTGCTCAGGCCGAAGGTCTGGCGCGTAGCGACATGGATGGGGATGACCTGTTCTCGCTAGCTGCTGCGCTTGCGTGGCTCAGCAACCAGCCCTCGTCCGCGCCACGGGCTGAGCATCTCTTCCGTATTATCGCGAGCGCGATTTTGACGAATTGATCGAGTAGCACGAGATTGAACTAACGGGGAACAATAGCTCCATCATGACACGACGGCAGCCGGCCAAATCGGCTGCCGTCGTTACGTTAACCCTAGCTTGAAGGGCATGGGGTACGACCCCTTTAAGGCAAAAATAATCTATATATTTGCTCCCCGTCGATCATGAACAGGGGAGTTTTTCGTTATGTCGGCCTACCACCTTGCAGCGATGTCAAGAATAGATGGTCGCCGCAAAAATTGCTGATGGACGATGAAAGCGTTTTAAAATACCATAACGGCAAAGGGGCCCCTTGAAGAAATGTTAGCGACACTCCCGAATTGGAAGGAAGGTGAAGCACTCTTGAAGCATGCTCCTCCGGAAGCGGCTTCCGCGCAGACCGCCATTGGCCGCAGATCGGCAATAGGCCGTTCGCTCAAGAAAAACTGGGATTTGTATATGCTGCTTTTGCCGGTCGTCGCCTATTACTTGATCTTTCATTACATCCCGATGTATGGGGTGCAGATCGCATTCAAAGAATTTATTGCTTCCAAAGGGATAACCGGCAGCCCTTGGATCGGTTTCGCCCATTTCCAGCGTTTTTTTGACAGCTACTATTTTTGGCGGCTCATCCGCAACACGCTTGGCATCGGAATATATGAGCTGGTTGTCGGCTTTCCCGTCCCGATCATTCTCGCGCTGCTCATCAATGAAGTGAGGGCGAAATGGTTCAAGAAAACGATTCAAACGGTAACGTATGCCCCTCATTTTTTATCGACTGTCGTGCTCGTCGGCATGCTGATGGTTTTTTTGTCGCCGCAGCATGGAATCGTGAACCTGTTCATCGGGTGGTTGGGCGGGGATTCCATTTCGTTCATGACGGAGGCGGGCTGGTTCAAAACGATCTACGTTTTCTCCGGGGTATGGCAGCAGATGGGCTGGAGTTCGATCATCTATTTGGCCGCCTTGACCGGCATCGATCCGCAGCTGCACGAAGCGGCCAAGGTTGACGGAGCTAGCCGGCTGGCCCGCATCTGGCATATTAACCTGCCGGGCATATTGCCTACCATCGTGATTTTGCTCATTATGAATGTCGGATCCATTCTTGGCGTCGGCTTCGAGAAAGTATTTCTGATGCAGAACAGTCTGAATATGGAAAGCTCGGACGTCATTTCGACCTACGTATACCGAAGCGGCATCCTGGAAGCACAATACAGTTTCTCTGCCGCCGTAGGGCTGTTCAATTCGGTCGTTAATTTCATCATGCTCATTACGGTCAACTACATTGCACGGAAAGCTGGTGAAACGAGCTTATGGTAAAAGAGACGTTTGGCGACAGAGTGCTCAGTTTCATCATCCACACTTTGCTCGTTCTCGCCCTGATCGCCGTCCTGTATCCGCTGTTGTTCGTGCTGGCCGCCTCGATTAGCGATCCTTCCAAAGTTTTGGGCGGAGAGGTGTGGCTGTGGCCGAAGGGCATCACGTTCCGCGGATACGAGAAAGTGTTCCAAAACAACGACATTTTGCAGGGCTACGGGAATACGATCCTGTACACCGTTATCGGGACGGCTATTAATATCGTTATGACGATACTCGCCGCCTATCCGCTGTCGCGCAAAGATTTGGCCGGACGCGGCTACTTTACCGCCTTTTTCGTATTTACGATGTTTTTCAGCGGCGGGCTCATTCCGACCTATTTGCTGGTGAAAAATCTCGGCATGGTCAACACGATGTGGGCGCTTATCATCCCGAATGCGCTCGCCATATGGAACGTCATCATTATGCGCACCTTTTTCCAGCAAAATATCCCCATCGAAGTACAGGAATCGGCGCAAATTGACGGCTGCTCCAACCTGCAAATCTTGGTTCGCATCGTCCTTCCGCTGTCGATGCCCATCCTGGCCGTCATGACCTTGTTTTACAGCGTCGCCCATTGGAATTCATTTTTCAGCGCGCTTATTTATTTGACCGACCGGAGCAAATACCCGCTTCAGCTCGTGCTCCGGGAGATTTTGATTCAGAGTAATTTGAAGGATATGGTGGAAACAAACGAGGAATCGCTTGCCAAAAGCGTTATGGAAGGTGAATCTATCAAATACGCGGTCGTTATCATCGCCAATCTGCCGGTCCTTCTGCTGTATCCGTTCCTGCAGCGCTATTTTGTCAAAGGACTTGTGATCGGCGCGGTAAAAGGTTAATCCTACCCAAGAAGTGAAAAGAAAAAGGAGGTTTTTTCTTGAAATCTAAAAAAACGACAGCGGCTTTGCTATCCCTCTTCGTATTGCTTAGCATGCTCTCGGCTTGTTCGGGGGGGGGATCGAATGAAGCGGTAGGCGACAAACCGAAAGAATCCGGCATCAATAAGACGGGCATGCCGATCGTAGCCGAAAAAATCAACCTGAAGATGGTGGCCGGGAAAGCGCCGACGACCGCCTCCAACTGGAACGAAGTGATGCTCTGGCAAGAATATGAGAAGCTGACAAACATACATGTCACCTGGGAGATGGTGCCAAACGACAACTTAACAGAAAAGCGTAACATTATGCTGGCCGGCGGCGATTATCCGGATGCCTTCTTTACGGCAGCCATCCCTTCGACCGATTTGCTCAAATACGGTTCGCAAGGCGTATTTATCAAGCTGAACGACCTGATCGACCAATATGCCCCGAATCTCAAAAAGCTATTGGATCAATACCCGGAGGTACGCAAAGGGCTGACAATGCCAGACGGCAATATTTATTCCTTCC
Source organism: Paenibacillus sp. SSG-1 (assembly GCF_002224835.1). Lineage (NCBI taxonomy): Bacteria > Bacillati > Bacillota > Bacilli > Caryophanales > Paenibacillaceae > Paenibacillus > Paenibacillus sp. SSG-1. The sequence goes on along the minus strand of NZ_MBRK01000001.1, from coordinate 5,284,416 downwards.
CGACCATCTACGACCCGCAGTTTACGTCCGTGCTCGCCGGAGGCAAAATGTGGATCAAGAAAGAATGGCTCGACAAGCTTGGCTTAAAGGAGCCGGAGACGACCGAAGATTTCTACAACATGCTGAAAGCGTTTAAAGAAAAAGATCCGAACGGCAACAACCAAGCGGACGAAATTCCGTTCGAGAGTGTTGGGCTGCCGGTCATCATGAACTACTTCAAGGGCGCTTGGGGGCTCGGTACCCGGGGGGCAGGCCACGCTAACGTAGATATGGACAACGCCGGGAAGCTTAGATTTATCCCTACCGATCCGAACTACAAGCAAATGCTGGAATATTTAAACAAACTGTACAGCGAAAAGCTGATCGCGGAAGATATTTTTACGATCCAAGCGAATCAATTTTATGCAACCGGCGCAAAAGGATTATACGGAGCTACCATCACGACAAGTCCGTACACGCTGATGAACCAGACGGGATATATAGGCGCAAGCGCGCTTAAAGGTCCTCATGGCGACCAATTGTATTCCGCCGTCGGCTCCCCTCTCGCTGGTCTGGGCGCGTTCGTCATTACCGACAAAAACAAAAGTCCGGAAGCAACGGTTCGTTGGATGGATTACTTGTACGGCGACGAAGGCAGCAAAATGTTCTTCATGGGCTTCGAAGGAAAGTCGTACGAGAAAACCGCCTCCGGCGAGCTTCAATATACAAAAGAAATTACGGCCAATCCGAATGGCCTGACGTTCGAGCAGGCGCTTGTGAAATACGTCGTATGGCCGGGTGGCGGTTACCCGAACATGGTGCAGCAAAAGTTTTTCAAAGGTGCCGAATCGCAGCCGGAATCGATCCAGGCGGCGGAGAAGTTCAAGCAGTACATGCCGAAGGAGGTTTGGCCGACATTCAGCTATACTGCCGAGGAAAGTACGAAAATGTCCGCGTTAACCGCCGACATCAATACGTACGTAACCGAAATGGCCGCCAAATTCGTCTCCGGCAAAGCGCCATTCTCGGAGTGGGATAACTATGTGGCCACGTTGAAAAAAATGCGGCTCGACGACTATATGCAAATTTATCAAGCCGCGTATGATCGGTACAAGAACTAATAAAACGCGGCGCCGGAGCGGTGGGGCCGGGTAAAACGGACCATTACCGAGCGGAAAACACGGCCGCACAGCGAAAGTGTTAGGGATCGTAGACGGGAGAGCAGTGCCCGGCTGGAAAGCCCGGGTACCGACTACTCCCGGAACCGGTATGGAGGAGCGCCCGATGAACATGATCCGCAGCCAACGATTTTACAACTTCCTGTTCTCCTATATTGTGCTGGTCGTCGTTCTGCTCGTTGCCGTCAGCAGCGTCGTGTACCAAAACTTTTTCGATACGCTCCGCAAAGAAGTGGAGCATACGACCGTTGGCGCCCTCGGCCAATTTCGGGATGCGGTCGATCTGCGCATGAACGAAATGAACCGGCTTGCCTCCCAGCTGTCTTACAATCCGGTGCTGACCCCCTACATGGCCTCGGATGGTGGATACGGTTCTCTGCAAGCGGTTGCCGAGCTGAAGCAATACTTGTCCACGAACCTGTTTATCGAGGATGTCGTGTTATCCTTCAACGGATCAGGCACCAAACAGCTTTATGCCGCAAGCGGAACGTACAAACTCGATCTGTTTTTCAATTCGATCTACCATTATCGCAATTGGAGCCAGTCGGAGTTTATGCAAACGGCCGTTACGTTGTCCGCTCCGCTTATGCGGGGGGTTGAACCGGTTCTGTTCAACCGGCTTGAGGAACGGCGGTATGCCACCTACATGGTGCCGATCCCGCTAAACGCGGAAGTCCCTTACGGTGTCGCGCTTTTCCTCATTCGCGAGCAGGCGCTGACAGATTTGGCCCAAGGCGTGCTGACGGAGTCGAACGGATTTCTGTTCATCCTGAACGAACGCAACGAAATCGTCTTCAGTCAATCACAAGGAGAATCGCCCGAATCCGGCAAACGCCTGCTCGAACGAATCAACGATATTCCGAACCGGTCTCCCTTCAGCGAGTTGTCCGTAGACGGCCGGAAATATTCGGTGCTTATCCATTCGTCAAGCAACCGTCAATGGTCTTACGTGGCGGTGCTGCCAACCGATCAATGGATGCGGAAAGTGAATGAGAAGCGCGGCATATTCAGCATAACCATCGCGGCCGTTTTCCTAATCGGGATCGCCATCGCCTTCGGCTTCTCGGTCCAGCATTACCGGCCGCTCAAGCGTCTGGCCGGGATCGTTTCCAGCGAAGCGCGGTCCGAGCCGCTGGTACGTTCGAGCGACGAGATCGATTACATTTCCCGCGCTGTCGGCCTCATGGCCAGCGAGAAGCAGAGCTTGCAGCATCAGCTGCGCAACCAAGGCCGCACGCTCCGCGAGCAGGTGCTGCTGACGCTGCTCAAGGGGAAGCTGAGCACGAAAGCGGAAATGAGCGATATTTTGCAATTTTCCAATATCCAGCTCGACAAACCCCACTACGCCGTCATGATTGTGCTGATTGACGATTACAACCGTTTTCGGCAGGACAATTCAGAGAAGATGCAGGAGGTGCTGACGTTCAGCTTGATGAAAGTGGTCGAGGAGCTCGCCTTGGAGTCTGGGGCAGGATATGGAGCCGAGCTGATGGACGGCCGTACCATTGCTTTTTTGGTCAATTTGAACGAAGGCTTTGACGATACCGACGTTTTGCGGGAACTGGCCGTGAAGGCAAAGGCGTTTTTCCGGCAATATTTCCGGCTTACGGTAACTGTCGGCATCGGGGGAATTTACGACGATTTGTCCTCCGTTCCGCAATCGTTCGTAGAAGCAAGTCATGCCGCAAGGTACCGGTTCGTGAAGGGAGGTGACCAGGTGTTTCTGTTTGCCGAGATCGTGCCCCGCTCAAGCGGAGAGTACGTCTACCCCGTCGAACGGATAGACCGGCTCGTGAAGGCGATCAAGCAAGGAAACATGTCTCAGGTTGAACCGGCCGTTCGCGAGGCGTTTGGCCATATCGTGGAAATGGACGTGTCGCTCGAGGCGGCGGAATGCATCTGCTTCGATATCGTCAACAATATGATGAAAACGCTTATCGAGCTGGAAATCGAAATCGACGACGATTTGGGGGAAACGATGCAGCAGTTGTTCGTTCCGCGCTTCGAAACGATCGAGGAACTGGAACGTCTCGTCGTCTCGATATGCCGCAACGTATGCCGGTACGTAGAAGCGAAGAAAGAGAGCAAGAATATCGAGCTGCTGGAGAATATCAAGGCTTACGTCGCCCAGCAGTATTCGGATCAGACGATTGATCTCGAATCGATCGCGAACCGATTCGGCGTCTCGCCGTCTTACGCGACGCGATTTTTCAAAGATCATACGGGCTGTCCGCTGATGAAATATATTGATTCGATCCGGATGGATCAGGCGAAAAAGCTGCTGAAAACAACAGATTTGCCTCTCAAAGACATTATGAACGAGGTCGGCTACGTAGACTCGACGAACTTCATCCGCAAATTCAAAAAAGCCGAAGGCATCACGCCGATCCGATACCGCAATATTGCCAAAAACTAAACTGCAAGACGACAGGCCGCCGAACGAAGAGATACGGGAGAAAGCCAAGAGGATGGACATCACCTCTTGGCTTTTGTAGTGTAAGGGACGGTATGCAAGTTCACGATAACGTTGGGTGATAAAACCCTATAGTTTAATCAAGGGTTCATGCTCAGCTTGGATGGGGAATAATTTCTGGGCGGTCTCGATAAAGGTTTTTACCGCAATGGTACAGTCCTCCACAGGACCGGAGACGATGTGAATATCCCGGTAGGCTGCTGGTGAGATGCGTTTGAGGATAAGTCCAGGAGGCAGGTCCAACAGGGACAGCTCAGACATGACGGCCAAGCCTTCGCCTGCAGCAATCATTTGAAGAGCCGTTCTGTAGTTGTAGAGAATGTATTGAATATTGGGTTCTTCCCCGGCACTTTCGAACCATTGCAGGACGGGAGGCTCGTAACCGGCTTTGCAGATCAGCATAGGCTCCTCCCGCAAATCTTCCGGGCTGATGATGGACTTTTCGCTTAAAGGGTGATCATCTCTCATCACGGCATAAATGCCTTCCCGGTATAGTGGGTGAGAGTGCGTCGTTTTATCCGAGGGGATCAGCAATCCGACATCAATGACCCGGTTATCCAGCCATTCCTGTATGTCCGCAATGGTACCTTCAAGAATGCTGAATTCAAGTTTTGGATATTGTTGTTTGATATGGCTGATGATCTTCGGAACAAAATAAGAAGCGGCAACCGGGAATGCACCGATTCGGACGCTGCCGGTTTCCATTCCTTTTTCACTGGCGATTTCCTGGTCGACCTTATCATACCCTTGAAGTATCTCGCGGAAGATCCGTACGATTCGTTCTCCAATTGGAGTAAGGGCAACGCCCAGACGCCGGTCTCTAATCAGCAGCGTTACCCCAAGCTCGCGTTCAAGGGCAGTGACCGCACGGCTGACGGCAGGCTGTGTCATATTCATTTTTTCCCCGGCGGACGTAAAGCTTCGGGTCTCGGAGATCGCCACAATCAATTGAAGAAGTGATTTGTTCATACCAAATTTGATATCTCCTTCATGATTTATATTCATTTTATTTATGATATGGTTTATTGTAACATGACAATAGAACAAGAGAAAGACTTGGAATCGAGTGGGGAGAGGTGTTGGGTAATGAAAGCTAAAGCGTGGCTTTTTCTAGTATTGGCTAATCTGTTCTGGGCAGGGAATTTGATCTTCGGCAAAGCGGTGACGGCCGATTTTCCACCGGTCTGGGCTTCCTTTCTGCGTTGGGCGATTGCAGCTGTCGTGTTAATCCCGATGGCCCAACTGGTGGAGAAACCCAATTGGCGGAAGGTGTGGAAAAATAACTGGGGTCTTTTATTATTCTTTTCGCTAGTAGGCGTTGTATTCTACACGCTGCTTACCTATACAGCACTTCAGCATACTTCATCGACAAACGGCAGTCTGATCAACAGCTTGACTCCAGCAGTGATGATCGTGTTGTCTCTGTTGTTCCTGAAGGACAAGATCTCGGTATGGCAGGGAGTGGGACTCGTCTTATCTTTCCTGGGCGTATTAACGGTATTGACGAAGGGACACCTCCTTGGCGTGTTCAGCACGCATTATAACCAGGGAGACGGCATTTTGCTCATAGCCGTATTCCTGTGGGCCATCTATTCCATCGTCAACAAAAGGGCGCAGCATCTGCCCCCGATTACTTTTGTAGCCTTTACAGCCTTCATCGGAGTCATCTGTATGGTTCCGCTGCTGTTTATGCAGCCTTTGCAAACCGGGCATATCACGGCAATCGGCATTACCGGGGTCATCTATCTGGGTTTGTTCCCATCCATCGGTTCGTTCCTGTTCTGGAACCAGGGAGTGAAGATGCTTGGACCGGGCAAAGCCGGGATCACGATGAATCTGATGCCGATTTTCACCGCGATCCTGTCTGTGATGACAGGCCAGGCATTGCTGGTCTCTCAGGTCGTTGGTGGCGTTATCGTGATTGCGGGGATGCTGCTGTCTGCTAACCTCATTAAATCGGGTAAAGCCGAAACGAAAACGATCGGCGAGCAGCGTACAAGCGTGGTTTAAAGGGGGCATCGATCCGTGACAGAATCCGTAAGAGGAATGGGAAAACCAAGAGGGTGAATAGCACCTTCTTGGCTTTTGTGGTGTAGTGGCGGTAGAGGGGAGTCTAAACTAAGGGTTACAGATCGACTTTCCAGTTGCCCATCATCTTGGCGACTTTCGGATCGTGGTACGATAAGAAAAGACTTTCCCGCAAATCGAGGGTGGAGATTTGTTCGATATCGTCCGCGCTTAACTCAAAATCGAATATGTTGAAGTTTTCGACTATCCGCTCTTTGCGCACCGATTTGGGAATAGCTACGATTTCACGTTGAACAAGCCAGCGCAGCACGACCTGGGCGACGGACTTGTTGTATTTTTCTCCGATTGAGGTCAGCACTTCGTTGCCGAACAAGTTGTTGCGTCCTTCAGCGAAAGGCCCCCATGATTGGTGCTGTACTCCCTGTTCTTTCATAAAAGCGGCGCTCTCGATCTGTTGGTAGAACGGATGCGTTTCGATCTGATTGACGGCGGGCACGACTTCGTTATGCACGATGAGGTCCATCAGACGGTCGGGCAGGAAGTTGCTGACCCCGATCGCCTTGATTTTGCCTTCACGGTACAGGTCTTCCATCGCACGCCAAGCGCCGTAGTAATCGCCAAACGGCTGGTGAATCAGGTACAGATCGAGGTAGTCGAGCTGCAGCTTTTTCAGGGATTTGGCAAACGCCAGCTTGGCCTTCTCGTAGTTGGCATCCTGAACCCAGAGCTTGGTCGTGATGAACAGCTCCTCACGCGGTACACCGCTGCGCTTGATCGCGCGTCCGACCGCTTCCTCATTCAGATAACCTGCTGCGGTGTCGATCAGGCGGTAACCGGCCATCAGCGCTTCATATACCGCATTCTCGCATTCTTCAGCATCGGGAATCTGGTAGACACCGAAGCCGATAATCGGCATTTGGACTCCGTTATTTAAAGTCACGGTTTGCATTGTCATTCCTCCCATGGGTTAAGTGTAAAACGGCAAACGGCCGCGAATCCCGGGAATCGGGCACCTCAGCGGGGCTTCCGCTTACGGCCGGTTTGCTTTACAATAAGCCTACTACCTTCGTGTAA
>NZ_MBRK01000001.1:5157916-5277674 GCF_002224835.1 Paenibacillus sp. SSG-1 | reverse complement strand
AAAAAAAAAGCCTCTATCAAAAATTAATTTTCCAAGGGGGGTTACTATGCATACGGTCAAAGAAGCCGCCTTGATCACGGGACTTACCGAGCACGCCGTACGCTTTTACACGGATAAAGGCCTGGTGCCGAGCGTACAGCGCGATAAAAATAACATCCGGATGTTCGACGAAGAATCGATCAACTGGCTGCTTGGCGTCAAATGCCTCAAGCAATCCGGGATGCCGATTGAAGTCATCAAAACGTACATCGATCTCTGTCTCGAAGGAGACTCGTCTATTCCGCAGCGCTACAAACTCATCATGGAGCATAAAGAAGCCGCGCGTGTTAAGCTCGAAGAGGCCCAGCGGCACATTGCCCATTTGGAACAAAAAACGGAACTCTATCAGGCCATTCTGGAGCACCGCTCTCCAGACACGACCAATCCGGGCAACTGGGACAACATTCAGCATATGCATGGCGATGTATTCTACGCGCCTTCGGTTCGGAAGGCCTAAGAGATATTCTTGAGCTGGTCAAAGGCGTTAATCGAGGGGAGAAAATGGGTAGTTCTACAGATAGACCATAAAGTTTGGAGGTTTAATTCGGAAATGGAATACATTCTAATCATCGTATCTCTCCTGATCATCATAAATTTATGGGCTAAGGTGAGTAAATTAGAAGGTCGCATAAAAGGAATGCAATATACCATAAACCAGTTAACCCAACAATCGGGACTGCCTGAACATCCAATAAATGATGAACTGCGTCAGCTCATAAAAGAGGGTGAAGACGTAAAAGCCATTAAAAAAGCAAGAGAAACTTTGGGCCTTTCCCTGTTAGAAGGTAAAGAATATATTGATAAGTTAAAATCTGAGACCAGATAATGCTTGAAAAATGGATAAAGCCAAGAAGGGAGTTTGACCTTTCTTGGCTTCTTCGTGTTTGGATAAACGACCAGGGCGAGCGACAAAATTTATTTTATCCGGGTAATATTGACTCCGTATTTTTACCCGGGTATAATTGGTGAAGAAATCAGAGAAGGAGATACAGGCATGGGAAATGACCTAACGCGATTTTACTGCACGGCATTTTTGGGTGTGAGAGTCGTCGCCAGTGGTTCGCTGCAGCACGTTGTTTCTACGGTAAAGGATACTCTGGATGACAGGGACCTCACACAGCTGCTTATATTTGACGATACCTCGGGAAAGCAAATCGATGTTGATTTTCGCGGGAAGACAGACGACGTGCTCCATCGATTAGGAGAACAGTTCGGTGACCTGCCTCCCGATACAGAAGTGGATCATCAGCCTGCACGGCGGGTCGGCCGACCCAAGCTGGGGGTTGTATCCGGTGAGGTTACGTTATTGCCGCGGCATTGGGAATGGCTCAAGAGTCAACCTGGAGGGGCTTCGGTAACATTACGAAAACTCATCGATGAGGCTCGCCATGCTGGAGGAGAACAGAGCAAAAGACGAGAGTCCCAGGAAGCGACATATTACTTTATGACAGCCATGGCCGGGAACTTTCATCATTACGAAGAAGCACTGCGGGCACTGTATGCTGGTGATGTGGATCGTTTTTTCCACTTTATCGATGACTGGGCACCTGATATCAGAGACTATATCAAAAAATTATCCGCTAATGCGTTCCCAGAAGAGAGCTTCTGAATGAAAGCATGTGGATGGAGGAGAACATGAAGATGAACACTTTGAAAGTCAATGGCATTGATTTGGCCTATGACAGTTTTGGCAACGAAAATGACGAGGCGATCATCCTAATCGCCGGGCTTGGAACCCAGATGATCCGATGGACGGTTCCGTTTTGTCAGATATTAGCGGCGCGGGGCTTTCGCGTGATCCGCTTTGATAATCGCGACGTTGGTTGCTCGACACACTTTAGCGATTACCGGACGCTGGATTTCGACGCGCTGGCGGCTGCTCTCATGTCGGGACAGCGGCCGGACATCCCTTACACTCTCGATGACATGGCCAGCGATGCTATCGGACTGCTCGACGCCCTTTCCATTGACCGGGCACATTTCGTTGGCAGGTCGATGGGCGGAATGATCGCCCAGGTTGCAGCCAGTGAGTACCCTGACCGGGTTTTATCCCTCACTTCCATCATGTCCAGTTCCGGTAATCCCGCCCTTCCGCCAACTTCCCCGGATGTCATGGCGATGATGACTCAACCGGCACCGAACCCCTTTGAGGATGAAGCAGGATTTTTGGCGCACCGCCTCTCTTTTGCCAAACGCATTGCCGGTACTGGCTATCCGTTTGAAGAGGACGCTTATCGGGCGCTTATTCTGGAGGAAGTCCGGCGAGCCTACGATCCAGGCAGTGTCGGACGACAAATCGCTGCGATCGCTGTCTCCGGTGACCGTCGTCCGCGGCTGGCGACGATCAAAGTACCCGCACTTGTCATTCATGGGGCGGATGATCCCATGTTCGTGCCAGCGTGTGGCGAGGACACGGCTTCTGCCATCCCGGGCGCCGAGCTCATGTTGGTTGACGGCATGGGACACGACTTGCCGCATCAACTGTACGAAGAAATCGCTGATGGCATAGAGCGGACGGCTCGCCGCAATTGACACGCGTTTCGGAAGAGCAATCAACCGGAGTCCGCGGTGCCCAGAGGGCTGAGCAGGCTCAGGGGCGCAGTGCTGATCACAAGAGATAGACCGCAAACCTTTGTAAAGGGCGGTCTATTTCTTTTTCAAGCAAATTTGATCCACCAAAGGCAAAGCTGTTAGCATAATACCAGGGGAACAAGGAAACGTCATGTTTTTCCTTTTATTGTCTACACTAAGCATAACGGTACGCCGCCAGCTTAAAAAACTTATACATCACCATCTTTCCTTGAAGGGGGACACTGTTTTGGATGCGCAGTTTCTAGATTTATTGGCCCAGCAATATGATACGGAAGAAAAAGTGATCACCGAGATCATCAACCTTGAAGCGATCTCCAACCTCCCCAAGGGAACCGAGCATTTTGTCAGTGATTTGCATGGAGAGTTCCAGGCTTTTCAGCATGTGCTCAGAAACGGTTCGGGTACCGTCAAAGAGAAAATCAAAGATTTGTTCCGTGAGGAATGGACGGATCAAGAAATCAGTGATTTTGCGGCATTAGTCTATTATCCGGAAGAAAAAATACAGCTGGTTAAAGGAGACCTGTGCAATAAACAAGCCTTGAACCGGTGGTATCGACAAACGATTGAACACATGCTTAAGCTCATTTCTTATGCCTCTTCCAAATACACGCGCTCGAAATTGCGTAAAGCTCTGCCGGAGCGGTTTGTATATATTGTCGAAGAGCTTCTGTACAAGACGGATTTGACCCATAATAAGGATCCTTATTATGAGGAAATATACCGGCAAATTATCTCCTTAGGGCAGGCGGACAAGCTCATTATCGGCCTTGCTTATACGACCCAGCGCCTGGTGGTTGACCATCTTCATGTAGTCGGAGATATTTATGACCGCGGGCCGGACCCGGATAAAATAATGGAAACGCTGATTAACTACCACTCTGTAGACATCCAGTGGGGGAACCATGATGCCTTATGGATCGGCGCCTATGCGGGTTCCTTGGTCTGCCTTGCGAATATTATCCGGATCTGCGCCAGATACGACAATCTGGACATCATCGAAGACGTATACGGAATCAATCTTCGCCCACTGCTGAACTTGGCGGAGAAGTACTATGATGACAATCCGGCCTTCAGACCGAAGCTGCAAGCCGACCACAACGTATCGGAGTCGGAAATTCTGCAGATCACCAAAATTCATCAAGCCATAGCCATGATCCAGTTTAAGCTTGAAATCCCGATTATTAAGAGACGCCCTTACTTTAATATGTCTGAAAGGCTTTTGCTGGAGAAGATCGATTACGACAAGAATGAAATCAACATTGGCGGAAAAACTTACCCGCTGGATAACACCTGTTTCGCAACCGTAAACCCGGAGCAGCCTGAACAATTATTAGAGGAGGAGCAGCAGGTGCTGGAGAAGCTGCTGTTCTCCGTTCAGCATTCGGAAAAGCTGGCGAGACATATGAATTTTCTGATGAAAAAGGGCAGTCTTTATTTAAAATACAACGGGAATTTGTTAATCCACGGTTGCATTCCTTTGGACGAAGAAGGAAACATGGAAGAAATGCAGATCGAAGACCAACTGTATTCGGGCCGTCAGCTGCTCGACGTTTTTGAATATTATTTACGTTACGCCTTCGCGCATCCGGAAGAGACGGATGATTTGGCTACGGATATGGTGTGGTACATCTGGACAGGGGAGTGCTCCTCGCTCTTTGGAAAAAGAGAAATGACCACCTTTGAACGGTACTTTATCCAAGATAAAGAAACCCATAAGGAGAGAAAGAACCCTTACTACCATTTACGTGAACAGGAGGAGATCTGCCGGAAGATCCTGCTGGATTTCGGACTGAATCCGGATCATGGACATATCATTAACGGCCACACGCCAGTTAGAGAAATTCGTGGAGAGAACCCGGTTAAAGCAGGCGGGAAAATGGTCGTCATTGACGGCGGTTTTTCCAAAGCTTATCAGTCTACAACCGGCATTGCCGGATATACCTTGCTGTATAATTCCTTTGGCATGCAGCTTGTCGCCCATCAGAAATTCAATTCCAGAGAAGATGTGTTATGTAACGGAACGGACGTATTGTCTGTAAAAAGACTGGTGGACAAAGAACTGGAGCGGAAGCTGGTGAGGGAAACCAATGTCGGGGAGAAGCTGCAGCAGAAAATATCCAATTTGAAGAATCTCCTGGAATATCGTTATATGAAATGAAACAGCTGCGAAATGGAACCATGGCTATAGGTAAAAGGAGTCGCCCGAGGGCGGCTTTTTTATTTTTAAAAATGTTTTGCCTCCTGCTGTACCCTGACATAATGCTGTCAAGGTGGGTGGTCTAATATTAGTAATGTAAGCAAGACAAACGCCAACCCATTTGAGGAGGAAAATGAAATGACTACAGTTAACCCGAATTGTTACGAGGTAAGTGAAGCGATCCATCCTTTCCATATCGCCGTGCCACAGGATGATCTTGATGATCTTCGGTATCGTCTGTCCCGGACGCGGTGGCCTGAAGCAATGAACGGGGGCGGCTGGAAATACGGCATTTCACTTGACTACATTAAAGAGTTGGCGTCCTACTGGCAGAATGAATATGATTGGCGGAAATACGAGGCGCAATTGAACGAGTATCCGCAATTTACAACGACAATCGACGGAGCCCAGATCCATTTCATGCATGTTCGCTCGCCAGAGCCAGATGCATTTCCTTTACTGCTTACCCACGCTTGGCCCAGTTCGATTGTCGAATTTCTCGAATTGATTGGACCGCTAAGCGATCCGCGCAGCCACGGCGGCGATCCGGCGAACGCTTTCCATCTCGTTATCCCTTCCGTTCCCGGATTTGGATTCTCTGGTCCGGAGCTCGGCTCCGAATGGAATATTGCCCGCATTGCAAAGGCGTGGGATACGTTAATGAAACGTTTGGGATATACAGAGTACGGAGCACACGGCAGCGACTGCGGCGCACTTGTATCCAGAGAGCTTGGTATACAAAAGCCGGAAGGCCTTCGCGGCATCCATGTACTGCAGTTATTTTCTTTCCCTTCTGGAGATCCTGCGGAGATGGCGGATTTATCGAAAGATGATCAGAAGCGGCTTCAATTTCTGGCGAATTTTCATGAACGGGCGGGCTTCAATTCGATCCAATCCACCCGGCCGCAGACGCTCTCCTATGGGCTTGCGGATTCGCCGGCAGGTCAGCTCTCTTGGATAGCCGAGTTATTTAACGGATTCGGCGATCATGTGGATTTTATTGACAGGGATGCACTTCTGACGAATGTCACGCTGTACTGGTTGACCAATACGGCGGAATCGTCCGCCCGGTTATATTACGAGAACGCGCATCAGCAGCAGGAGCCGCAAGGACCGAATTCGACTCCGACAGGAGTGGCGGTGTTCGGTGATGATTTCAAATCGATAAAACGGTTTGCCGAACGCGACAATACCAATATTGTGCAATGGTCGGAGTTTGAGCGCGGCACCCACTTTGCCGCTATGGATGCGCCGGATCTTCTGATTCCTGACATCCGGTCATTCTTCAGCCGATTCCGCTGATATCAGAGATATGGGAAAAAGCCAAGAGGGTGATGTTCACCTTCTTGGCTTTTTCATCAAACGCCATTCAGCTGCTCGGCAAACAGCTTGGGCTACTCCGGGTAGCCGTATGGAAAAGAATGCAGATAAACAATATACTGTATAGGATGAACTAAAGAAATGAATGTCATAGATCTATATCACTATAACTGTTTTTTATTGAGGTGAACATCAATATGGAAGAAATCGATGATTCAAAACAAATTGTATTACAAATCGGCGGTGCCTTGAAAAAGTACAGAAAAGAAAAAAATATGAGCTTAGACGACTTAGCGGAGTTAACGGGCGTCAGCAAGCTTACTCTGGGGAATATCGAACGTGGCGAGACAAATCCAACTTTGGGGATGATATGGAAAATTTCAAAAGGCATATCTTTACCGCTATTGGCTTTGTTCAAATCAGAAGAACCTGTTAGTTTGTATCGAGCAGGGGAAGGATTGCGATTTTCTAATGGTCAAAAAAATTGGGTCATTGAACCTGTCTTTAAAAGCAACGATATTGAAATGTGTCGGGCATACTTACAGCCAAAAAGCTCGTATTACCCGGAAGGTCATCATGTGAATACAACGGAAATTGCGACAGTCATGACGGGTTCCATTGAAATACAAGTCAACGGAGAGAATTACACATTGAATCAATACGATACGATGAGTTTCCGTGCAGACTATGCTCACTCTTATACGAATCATACGAATAGTGAGACCGTACTCCATATCTCCTTAAAGTATGGTTTCTAAAAATCGAAATTCCACTTATTACATACAACTCCGAATTCCATGATAGGGATTCAGAGTTGTATTTTTGTTTTATATGAGATTCGGTTTACTATAAAATACTTCTTGTTAAAAATAGTATATTATAATATACTTTTGTTGTTCGCGCGAATGTACTTGCATCGGTTTTTCATTTTTTTCAATCGATAGGAAACAAATCATAGGCATGAATTCAGGAAGGAGAATGGAAGAATGCCGAAACAAAATATAAAAGGGGTACCATCCTCTATAGGGCTGATCATTCTCGGCATTATTGTTATTGCAGCTAATTTACGTACTCCCTTAACCTCTGTCGGTCCTTTAGTGAGTCTCATAAGGGATGACGTTCATATTTCAAATACATTAGCGGGCCTGATCACAACGGTACCCTTGCTTGCGTTTGCTTTATTATCTCCTCTAGTACCGAAATTAGGACGAAAATATGGGGTTGAACGGATCATCTTGATGGCCCTCATCTTTCTGACCGTTGGTATTGTCATACGTTCTTTATCTGGCGCAGTTGATCTGTTTATTGGAACAGCAATTCTTGGATTCGCCATTGCCGTATGTAATGTATTACTGCCAAGTATAATCAAAAGGGATTTCCCGAATAAAATTGGCTCCATGACAGGAGTTTACTCCATTTCAATGAGTTTATGCGGAGCAATCGCATCGGGAATCAGTGTACCGGTCGCCGTGAACGCAGGTCTAAAATGGCAGGGAGCATTGGGAATATGGGGGATGCTAAGCTTTGTTTCGGTCCTCTGTTGGTTACCCCAATTAAGAAATCAAACGAAGCAAACGGCCACGACGAGTCAACAGGTGGCCGGCAACGAGGTGAATGTTTGGAGATCCCCGCTTGCCTGGCAAGTAACCTTGTTTATGGGGATACAGTCCATGGTTTTCTATGTGTTGATCGCTTGGTTGCCTGAAATTTTAAAGCAGCAAGGAATTGACTCCAGCCAATCTGGATGGTACCTCTCGATCATGCAGTTGGCTATGCTTCCATTTACCTTTATTGTCCCCGTTATTGCGGGGCGCATGTCTAGCCAACGTTTGTTAGTAGTCATTACAACCATTTTGCTGTTGACGGGAACGCTCGGGATCCTTTACGGTAGCTCCGATATCATTCTGTTGTGGATCATCTTACTCGGAATTGGTGGAGGCTTCGCCTTTAGTTTGTCCATGATGTTTTTCGGGTTGCGTACTGAAAATGCGCATCAGGCAGCGGAACTGTCCGGCATGGCACAATCGATCGGATATCTGCTCGCCGCAATCGGTCCTGCCCTTATCGGATACCTGCATGATGCGACAAATAGTTGGAACCTGCCGCTTTTCATTCTGCTTGGCGCTTCGGTCTTACTCTTTCTAGTCGGTTTAGGCGCAGCCAAAAACCGTTATGTAGGTAGCCGAAATCGTTACGAGCTGCCACGGAGAGGATGATTGGAATGTTTGACAAAATGATGGTGGCCATTGATCAAGCTGAAATAACGAACAAGCTCCTTGATGCAACTGTTGAAATCGCCCGAAACAAACAAACGCAAGTAACCTTGGTTCATGTCAGCCAGGAATATGTGTCGAATGGCATGACCTATGTACCAGAGAATTTCTTGGAAGAAATATTGAACGAAATGGAGAAAGCGGGTTTGGAACAGCTGCAGCAAGCCAAATCTAAATTGAAATCTGCGGGGATTAACGCGGAAACCGTTCATCTTAAGGGTGATCCTGCACATGAAATATTAAATTATGCAAGGGATACCGAGCAGCAACTTATTATTATCGGAAGCCGCGGGCTAAGGGGCATCAAAGAAATGATGCTTGGAAGCGTCAGCCACAAGGTTTCACAGCTATCCCATTGTCCAGTCCTCATTATGCATTAACTCCTTCGGGAACTGCAGAGATGATGTGGGAAAAGCCAAGAGGGTGAAGATTACCTTCTTGGCTTTTTTGGTGTCGTCATGAGGCTGATCGGGCGATTCTATGAAAATATTATGTTTAGATTCCAGGCAAGTCGATTGTTAGATTCGTTGCTAAAACCTATAATGGAGAGTGACATGGAAGGAATAAAATAACAGTTTGATAGATGAATAGAAAAACAAGGAGAGGTCTATGTGTACCATGTGAAAAAAATATGGAGGTTATTTCTGTGTTTGATCATTATAGCGGGGGCGCTTCCTTTAACAACAATCAATGAAGCGTCCGCCGGTGATGAAGCAGCCGCTGTCCAGTCGTCAGGGAGCGTGAACACGCCAGCCAGCGACGAAGCGGTTAGTTTGGCCGAATCCCTCTCTCAGGGAACGAGCGAATCTGATACGGAACTGCTAACGGCAACCGTTGTGGTGGCCAAGGATAAGCTAATCATTGGAGATTCTTCAACGGTTACGATCACGTTCTCGAGAGCGGTGACCGGATTTACGAATGCTGACTTGAATGTGGATTACGGTACATTAGGTCCCCTAACCTCTTCTTCAGACAAAACCACCTACACGGCGACGCTGGTTCCGCTTCCCGACACCCAAGCCAAGGATAATGTCATAACGCTCGACTTGGCGGGTGTGAAAGATGCCGCAGGCAATCCGGGGACGGGAACTGCGAAATCAAACAACTATGAGATTGATACAAAGCGCCCAATGGCCACCGTTGTGGTTGCGGACGATAAGCTGGGGATCGATCAGACTTCATTGGTAACGGTCACATTTTCGGAAGCGGTGAAGGGTTTCATTCTTTCCGACATGACTGCGGAAAACGGCATATTAAGTGAATTCAGCACTTCAGACAATATCACCTATACGGCGAAGCTTACTCCGACTTCGCGCATTAACGCCCCTAACAATGTCATAACGCTTAATTACGCGGGTGTAAAGAATGCGGCTACAGGTAACCCGGGAATGGGAACAACGAAATCCAACAACTACGAGATTGATATATTACGCCCAACAGCCACGATTACGATTGCCAATTCCAAACTGATAGCCGGCCAGACTACAACCGTGACGTTTACGTTCTCGGAAGCGGTGACGGGTGTCGACCTATCTGAGCCGACTGTGGCTAACGGTACATTAAGTAACCTCAGTTCGAGTGACGGCGGCAAGACGTGGGCGGCGACCCTGATGCCGACTTCGGGTATACAGGATAACACCAATATCATCACGCTAGATAATACAAGAGTGAAGGATCTCGCCGGCAATGCGGGTGAAGGAACTATCAATTCCGCCAACTACGAGATTGATACTGTACGCCCAACAGCCACCATTGTGGTTGCTGACAATGAGCTAAAGACACGCGAAACTTCACTTGTGACCATCACTTTCTCGGAGGCGGTGTCGGACTTCAACTTATCCAGCCTTACGGCGAGTAACGGGACACTAAGTAATCTCACTTCGATCGACGGGGGAACGACTTGGAACGTTACGCTGACGCCTAAAGCCAACGTTAATGCGGCTGACAATTTCGTTACGCTCGACAACAGCAAGGTGCATAATGCGGCCGGCAATTCATTGGGGGAGGGAGTGACAAAATCCAATCCCTATACAGTCGATACGGTGCTTCCATCTGCGGCATTGAGCCATTTGACCATATCGAGCGGCACATTAAGCCCTGCTTTTGTACCCGAAACGACAAGCTATACTGCCAATGTTCCTTATGCTGTATCCAGCATAAAAGTACACGCGACAATGAAGGATAACAGCGCCACGATGACCGTGAACGGAAGTCCGGTAGCCAGCGGGCAACCAAGTCAGGATATTTCATTAAACGTAGGTGTAAATTCCATTACGGTGGTTGTAATAGCTGAGGATCATTCGACTAAGACCTACACGATCTCCGTTACACGTGCTAATCGCGAGACAAATGAGGGCGGGAGCAGCGACAATGGTGGCAGTAGCAGCGTCAGTAGTGGTGGAAGTGTAAGCAGCGGCTGTTCAACCACACCGGTAATCCCGAGCGATAACAAAATCATCTCTACGGATGGTCAATTAACCCTTCCTCCAGGTAAAGCCGGAGAGGCTCGATTAGGAGATGCCATCTCGATCTCTGTTCCAGCATGTGCGACAAAGCAAGAGCTGAAACTAGCGATCCAAAAAGTACCGGACACGCATCAATTTATAACTCATCATGAAGTTTTCCTTAGCCCGGTATTCGAGCTTTCAAAAAATGTACCGGCATACTTCGATAAATCGGTAACGTTATCTTTTGCATTTGACCCGGCAAGCTTGAAAAGCAATCAAACGGCGGCTGTTTTTTATTATGATGAAGCGAAGAAAATTTGGATCATGGTTCCGGCCGGCAGGGTACAGGAAAACCGCATTGCTGTCACTGTCGATCACTTCACAAAGTTTGCAGTACTTGCCATAGATCAGGTAACTGGGTTAACCGTCATCAGCAACCCAGCGGAATTTGGCGATATCTCCGGACACTGGGCGGAAGCCAGCATCAAGCAGGCGGCAGGCACCGGAATCGTCACCGGTTATCCGGACGGCTCGTTTAAACCGGGCAAAACGGTCACCCGCGCAGAGTTCGCGGTAATGCTTGTAAATACGCTAGGCCTCAAAAAGACAGGAGCTGAGCTAACCTTTATCGATTCAGCCAGTATCGGTGCTTGGGCACAAAACGCGGTCGCACAAATGGTGCAGCTAGGCATGATGAAAGGATACGAAAACGGTACTTTCCGTCCGAACGCAGAAATCACACGCGCTGAGATAGCCGTAACCATTACCAATGCTGTGGGCCAGATCAGCAAGGGCACTCCGGAAGCAGGCTTCGCGGATGACAGCGAAATTCCGGATTGGGCCAAGGGCAGCGCTGCATTTCTGAAACAAAACGGGATTATGCTTGGGAAAGACGGCAACCGGTTCGCTCCCCAAGAAGCTGCTACAAGAGCTGAGGCTGTGACGGTCCTGCTGAATATGTTCGTACTTCGAGGGTAGATGAAATTTTAACCCTATGAACGATTGATGTCATGAAGAAGGCTTCCGGCATAAAACGCTGGGGCCTTTTTTGTGACGATTTGAAAAAAGATATTCGATCAGAAGGTATCATGCTAAAAGTGTGTAAAAGTTACCCGAAGAGGAGCCGGTCGATACCCAGGTATTTACGCCTGATTTTCGCCCGGCTTTTTCTCGTTATTTAGTGGGAATTTAATTTCAACATAGGAAAAAAGGGTGCGGGAAGAAAGTCGTATCCCACAAAAACGGTTTAACTCTGATTCGATCCTAAGAAAAGGGATATTCTACAGATGGTGGAGACTGGAAAAAGCGTATCATTCCGGGGCAGGCGAGAATTTGTGCGTTTGGAAAGAGGAGTAGGGAAACATGGATTTCGATCTTTTTCGACGCTTAGGAATGATTTCTCATTTTTGGGAAACTGCATTGACTATTTGAAAACGCATTCATATACTTGAGCCTAAATTTGGATTTGTTAGTTATTTTAACAAAGTAAGGTGGTGGAAGACATCGTGATCGGTAGGGGGAAAACCGGGAACGCCAAATTCGTCAAGCAGATGAACCGGGAAGGCATATTGCATCAGCTCCGGCAGGAGCCCCGCTTGTCACGAGCCGAACTGGCAGTAAAAACGAAGCTTAGCCGTCCTTGTGTCTCGGCATTGGTGGAAGAGATGATTCATGAAGGGCTCATTCGTGAGGTGGGAACAGGAGAATCCAGAGGGGGGCGCAGGCCGATCCTGTTGGAATACAATGTGCAGGCGTATGCGGTCGTAGGCGCCGTGTTTGAAGGCAGCGAGCTTGAAATGGCGGTAGCCGATATGAAGGGCGAGCTGATCGCCCAAATGCATACGCGTTTGAAGCAGCCGGTGGATGGGGAATCCGCGCTTCAGGCGCTCGAAGAGACGCTGGAGCGTCTGCTGGATATGAGCGGGACGGACCGGGGCCGGGTGATCGGAATTGGCGTTGGGCTTCCGGGCATTACGCAGCGCCGAAGCGGCACCGTCAGCCATGCTCCAAGCACGGGCTGGATGGACCTCCCCGTAGGCAAGGAGATTGAAGAGCGCCTTCAGCTGCCGGTAGTGCTGGATAATGACGTCAACATGATGACGCAGGGCGAATTTTTCGGCGGGGCCGGGTCTGGCGTATCCAGCCTGGTGTATATGTACGTCGGAACCGGGATCGGCGCCGGTATTATCCTTGACAAGCAACTGTACCGCGGAAGCAAGGAAGCCTCCGGAGAAATCGGGTATATGCGGATCGGTGACTCGCCGGGAAGACGCAAAGGCGAATTCGGCGTGTTCGAGAAAAATTTCTCGGTGAACGGCATACACGGTAAAGCGAAGTCGCTTGGGCTTGAGGTCGACGCGGAGACGAGCATTCTCCGGCAGTTAATCCGGCTGAGCGAGGAAGGCAGCTTGCAGGCGGAGGGACTGCTGAATGACGTGTATCACGGCTGGGCTTCGGGAATCGCCAATACGGTCAGCGTGCTCGATCCCGAGATGCTTGTTTTGAGCGGCGAGATGGTCCATTTGAACGAAGCCGGAATGAACCGGATCCGTGAGCTGCTGCTGGATTGGGTGCCGGTGATGCCGGAAATCCGCTTGGCGGCGCTGCGAGAGCGCGCGGGGCTCATGGGTGCGGTGCACAGCGTGCTTGAAGCGCATTCGTACGCATCCAGGTAGTTAACATTTTGAATTATAAATTAGCACAACATCCTAATGAGTACTTAATCATGAGCAGAGTAGCGGAGGGGCCGGAATCGATCTGGAGAAGCGTTAGCGTTCGCCTTTGTTGCCGAATTTCTACCTTGTTGAAAAGGTGAATCAAGAAATTTGGGGACAACAGCGATCGGAAGAACGATCCGGAACCGCAGCGGCCGCCCTGCACCATACTAAGAACTCATTTCAATGTTGAGCCTAAAATTAGGGGGATTAACAATGGCAAAGAAATGGTTCAAGCTCGGCATGATGTCCATCGCACTGACAATGACGGTCGGTCTGACCGCTTGCGGCGGCGGAGACAAGGAACAGGCAGCCTCCGGTGAAGCGGGCGGGGATAAAGGATCACAGAAGCTCGTCATCTACACCGCCCGCGACAAAAACGTCGTCGAGCAGATTCTGCCGAAGTTCGAGGAGCTGAACCCGGATATCGACGTCGAAGTGATGACGATGGGCGCCCAGCAGATCATGGAGCGGGTGCGCGGCGAGAAGGCCAACCCGCAGGCTGACTTCTGGTGGGGCGGCACGCAGTCCTCTTTTATCACGGCGGCGAATGAAGGGCTGCTGGAATCGTATAAGCCGAGCTATGCGGACAGCATTCCGGCCGAATACAAAGACGAGCAGGACCGCTGGTACGGGGAGATGCTGCTGCCCGAGGTCATCATGTACAACTCCGAGGCGGTGAAGAAAGAGGATGCCCCGAAGGATTGGGATGATTTGCTCGATCCGAAATGGAAGGATCAAATTCTGATCCGCGGCGTCATGGCGTCTGGCACGATGAGAACGATCTATGATGCCATGATATACCGCCAAGATCCCGCGAATCCAGAAAAAGGCTACGAGTGGCTGAAAAAGCTCGATGCCAACACGAAAGAATATACGCAGGACCCGACCCAATTGTACTTGAAGCTGGCCCGTCAGGAAGGAAAGCTGTCGCTATGGAACCTGCAGGACATTCTGATCCAGAAGGAGCTGCAGAAGCAGCCGTTTGACTACATCTATCCGACCAGCGGTGCACCGATTCTGGTGGATGGCGTCGGCATTATCAAGGGTGCCAAAAACCTGGACGCGGCGAAGAAGTTCTTTGATTTTATTTTTGATGAAGGCCAGCTTAAGGAAAAGGCGGACAAGCTGTTCCAGATTCCAACCCGGACCGATATCGACAAAAGCCAGTTCCCGGACTGGTACAAAAACCTTGATACCAAGCCGCTGGACCTGGATTGGACAGTTCTGGCGGATAAAGAGAAGGAATGGATGCAGTATTGGGATGAGAATATCAAAGGCAAGGGCGGCAAATAACGGATGCAGCTTTCAGGGTGAGCAAGGGGGCTGGGATGGGAGACCACCCGCCCCCGGGCCTGCGCGCAGGATGATGAATATCTCCATTTCAAGCATACGGCTTGAAGAGCAGAGGTTCTACAACCATATAAGTTAAATCAAAAAATACGATGAAGGCAAGGGAGTAAAATGATTCCGAAGAAGCGGAGCGGTCGCATTTGGCTTTCGGATTTCTACCTTAAGGGTCATATACAATCAAGAAATCCGAAAACAAGAGCGATCATAGGAACATTTTACGTACTTGCCCCCATCATCCATTTCAATAGATCAACTTATGTAGCTACTTATTACATGAAGACGGTCATGCTTGCATCTGAACGTGAATGACTTGAAGGAGGACGAATGATGATCGGAGTCACGCTGGACCGCGTCAGCAAAACATTCGGTGGGGCCAAAGGTGTGGAGGAAGTTGACGTACATATCAATCCAGGCGAGTTTTTTACCTTTCTGGGTCCGAGCGGCTGCGGCAAAACGACCACTTTGCGCATGATCGCCGGTTTCTATTACCCCAGCGACGGACGAATCTTGTTCGGTGAGCATAATGTCACCCACATGCCGCCCAATAAGCGCAACACGGGCATGGTATTTCAAAACTACGCTTTATTTCCGCACATGACCGTGTTCGAGAATATTGCTTTCGGTCTTCAAGTCCGGAAACAGGGAAAGGCTGAAATTAACGAGAAGGTCACGCGCGCTCAAAAGCTAGTGCATCTCGACGGCTACGGGCAGCGCCGCATCGATCAATTGTCCGGCGGGCAGCAGCAGCGGGTTGCGCTTGCTCGTGCACTGGTGATCGAGCCGAATATCCTTCTGCTCGATGAGCCCTTGTCCAATCTCGATGCCAAGCTGCGGGAAGAGACACGGCAGGAAATCAAACGGCTTCAGCTGGAGCTGGGCATTACTACGATTTACGTTACGCATGATCAATCGGAGGCGATGTCCATGTCGGACCGGATCATGGTCATGAAGGATGGCGTCGTGCAGCAGATCGGCACGCCGCATGAAATTTACAACCGCCCGGTCAACCGTTTCGTTGCCTCGTTTATCGGCGAGTCCAATTTGTGGGAAGGCACGGTGGAGCGGCTGGAAGGCGGGATGGTAGATGTACGGCTCGCACCGGATTTGCGGCTGACCGGCCTCGCCAAAAACGCCTCGCCCGAATGCAAGCTGGCGGTGGGACAGAAGGTTACATTGTCGGTACGCCCGGAGGCGGTCCGGGAGGCCGCCGCGTCCGAACGCGGTGAGGCCAATACGATGGCTGTGAAGGTGCTGCTGTCGGAATTCACCGGGATCAGCGTGAATTATATTGCTCAGACCGGCCCGCTGTCCGTGAAGGCGATGTTTGTCGGGCAGGGGCACCGGATGAGGGAGCGGGACGAGGAAGTGTTGTTTAACGTGGCGCCGGACAGCATTTATTTTTTGGAATAGGGGGTGACCCGAAGCGATGAACAAACCTCAGCCTCAATTGGCACCGCCGCCTATTCGCTCAAGCAGCCGCTGGAATTCGCTGACGAGATCGCCGCATTTTGTATATGTGCTGATTGCGCCGTTATTTCTTATCCTTTTGGCATATGTCATCTATCCGTTCTTCCAGACGTTCCGGCAGAGTTTGCAGTTGGACGGCGGCTTTTCACTCCAAAACTACTCCCGTTTCTTCAGTCTGGAACATACGGCAAATCTGGAGGCCCTGTGGACGAGTGTATACATTTCGGTACTCAGCGTGATCACCTGCGGCATCGTGGGGGTGGCTATGGCATTTCTGCTCGAAAGGTACGAGTTTCCCGGGCGCAAGCTCTTGTCGGTGCTTGTTCTCGTGCCGATGACGCTGCCGCCATTGATCGGGGTGTTATCTTTTGAATTTTTGTACGGTTCCAGCGGGATTATTCCGCGGGGGCTGCAGCATCTGCTTCATCTGGACAAGCCGCCTTTTACCCTAAAAGGGATTTGGGGCGTACTGGTGGTCCATACGTTTACGATGTACACCTATTTCTATATGACGGCGTCTTCGGCGATCAAGGGGCTTGATCCGTCGCTTGAGGAAGCCGCAGCGAATCTGGGGGCGAACCGGTTCACCATCTGGCGGCGGGTGATTCTGCCCATGCTGACGCCGGCCATCGTTGCGGCATCGCTGCTCGTCTTTATGATCTCGATGGCGTCGTACACCGCGCCGCTCATCTTCGGCATTGAACGGACGATGACGATGCAGATTTATCTGTCCCGCACCAACGGCGACTTGGATATGGCGGCGACGCAGTCGACACTGCTGTCTGTCGTGTCCATTCTGTTTCTCATTCTGATGCGTTGGTACCAAGGCGCGCGGAACTACCAGAACATGAGCAAAGGCGTCAGCGTTCATCGGACCGAGGTGAAAAGCAAAGCGGGCAGAAACACCGCGATGGTGCTTTCTTTTCTGGGGGTGCTTGTGCTGATGCTGCCGATCCTTGTGATCGTGCTGCTTGCTTTTTCCGAAGACGGGAAATGGACGACCCAAGTGCTGCCGCCGTCTTATACGCTGGACCATTTCAAGGATCTCTTCACTGACAGCAAAACATGGCGTCCCATCGCCAACAGCTTCAAAATCAGCATCGCGGCGACGATCGGCAACTTGCTGTTCGGCGTCGCAGCCGCCTATGCCATCGTGCGCATGAACTTTAAAGGGAAAACGCTGCTCGATATTCTGATCATGCTGCCTTGGGCGCTTCCGGGCACGGTCGTGGCCGTGAACCTCATTACCGCGTTCAGCGAGCCCAATGCGTTTTCCTTTGGACAGGTGCTGATCGGGAGCTTCTGGATTTTGCCGCTGGCTTATTTCGTCCGGCATCTGCCGCTGATCTTCCGTTCGACCTCGTCCACGCTGATGCAAACTGACCGTTCGGTAGAGGAAGCGGCGCGAAATTTGGGAGCGTCCTGGTGGTACACCTTCCGCCGCGTCGTGTTTCCGATGGCGCTGAGCGGCATTCTGGCGGGCACGCTGCTGGCACTTGTGGAAGGCATCGGCGAGTTCGTCGCCTCGATTCTGCTGTATACCAACAAGACGACGCCGATCTCGGTCGAGATTTTTCAGCGGATGTACGCCTTTGAGTTCGGAACCGCCTGCGCGTACGGCGTGCTGCAAATCGTCATGATTATTCTCGTGCTTTACGTTTCCCGGAGGCTGACCGGCGGCAATGCCGGCTCCGCGATTTGACGATCCATTTCCCTGAACCTGAAGCGGTAAAAGAACACCTTTTTTCATTACGCGGCGACCTGCCCGATAAAAGGCGAGCCTCCACGATAATGATACAGGCCGGCAGCGGCATTTGCCGATGCAAGCCAACACTCACGCTTGAATGAGGAGAAGTAACTTGAGTCAACGTGAACGGAGTAAGAAACGCAGGGCGAAACAATGGATGGCGGCATCGATGAGCCTGGTGATGGCAGGAACGCTGGCTTTCCAAGCCGGTCCAGGAAAGGCATCTGCTGACAGGGGGGTGGTCGATTTATGGAAAGCTATCAAACCCCTCACCACCATTGCCAGCGCGATGAATACGGGAGCTCACCCGGATGATGAGCACAGTGCGACACTTGCGTATCTTTCGCTCGGACTCGGCGTGGATACATACAGTGTCATCGCCAACCGCGGAGAAGGCGGGCAGAATGAAATCGGAAGCGAGCTGGGCAACGCCCTCGGAATCATCCGCACACGGGAGCTTCAGGAAGCATCGAAGATTACGAATGTGACGCTGGCGAACCTGAGCCAGAAGCTGGACGATCCGATCTATGATTTCGGATTCTCCAAAAGCCCTGACGAAACGTTGGAAAAATGGGGCGAGGACGTCGCTTATGAACGGCTGATCCGCCAAATCCGGGAGAAACGTCCGGATGTGCTGATTCCGGCGTTCTTGAACGAGCCTTCGACGCACGGGCATCATCGGGCGATCAACGTACTGACCGTACGTGCCTTCAAGGATGCGGGCAATCCGCAGATTTTCCCGGAGCAGTTGAAGGAAGGGTTGCAGCCTTGGCAGCCGAAAAAGCTCTATGTACCAGGAACGGAGAAGGCATACGATGTCTCTTTGCCGGTCAACGAATATAATGAGCTGTACGGCGCTTCCTATGCCCAGCTCGGAGAAGAATCCCGTTATATGCATAAGAGCCAGGGCATGGGCCGGCAAGTGGACGAAGGCCAAGGAACGGCCTATTACACACTGCAGGCGTCGGCGGACGGAAAGAAGGCGGACGAGAAGCCGGCAGCGTCGTTGTTCGGCGGGATCGCCTTTACGTTTGACGATCTGGCCAAAGAAATAGACGCCAAAGGAAAAGACAACAAAGTCGCCAAGCAGCTGAACACGCTGCAAAAGGATGCCAACGAAGTGATTGCGGCTTATCCTGCATTTGCAAAAGTCGCCCGCGAAGTTCATGAGATGAAAGCGGACGTACAAACCGCTGTGGAGCTTGTCAAGTCCTCATCTTTAGATTCATCGGCGAAAAATGATCTGCTGCATCGCTTGGACGTGAAGGAAAGACAGCTCAATAAAGCCAGCCAGGAGGCGACTTCCGTCGTCGTCAAGGTGAAGCCGGAGACGGGAGAGCTTATTCCGGGGCAAACGACGAAGGTGACGGTAACGGTCTTTAACGGCGGAGACGTGAATGTCGGCAAGGTCAGCCTGAAGCTGAATGTTCCTGAAGGCTGGAATGCGAAAGCGTCAGGAGCGGCGACCTTCGCCAAGCTGGACAAAAACAAGACGGTCCAAACGGAATTTGAGGTCACCGTGCCGAAACAGGTGGAGGACTTCAATCCTTATGCGCTTCCGCTGATTTCCGCGGATATCGGGTATGAGGCGTTCAGAACGGCGGCAACACTGCATGCGGTTCCGGATAATGCGGTAGCCGTGCTGCCGCCGGTTGCGCTGTCCCTAAGTCCGGAAGCGGCGGTTCTGAATACGCTGAAACCGGGAGACGCCGTATCGGTCAAAGTGACCGCGACGAATTATGCGCCAGGCGCAGAGAAGACCCAAGTTTCGTTAAAAACGCCGGAGGGCTGGACAGTGGAGCCTGCGGTGCAGGAATTGAGCTTCGCGGCAAAATACGAAACCAAGACGGCTGAATTTACCGTCAAGGCGCCGGAGGGCGTGAAGGCGGGAAGCTACAGCTTATCGGCTGTATCGAGCGATAGAACGCAGGACAGCAGCAGAACGGTACAGGTCATCCAGTATCCGCATATCGGCAAAACCTATTACGTTAAGCCGGCCAACCTGGCCATTCAAGCGTTCGATCTGAAGGTGCCGGAGGGATTGAAGGTCGGCTATGTGTCCAGCGGGTTTGATAACATTGATCAGGTGCTGCGCCAGGTGGGCATCAATGTGACGAATCTGGATGCCAAAACGATTCAGTTCGGCGATCTGTCGCAGTACGATACGATTGTGCTCGGCATTCGGGCCTATGCGTTCCGGCCGGAACTGATTCCTAGCAATCAGCGTCTGCTCGATTACGCCAAAAATGGCGGCAACCTGGTGGTCCAGTATCACAAACCGGAAGACAAATGGTCGCCGGACCTCGCTCCGTATCCAATCAAGATTGGCGCGCCGCTGATCGAATGGCGCGTCACGGACGAAAACTCCAAGGTGACGATGCTTGCGCCGGATCATCCGATCTTTAACACGCCGAATAAGATTACATCGGCCGACTGGGAGAACTGGATCCAGGACCGCTCCGCCTACAACCCGTCCGAATGGGGCAAGGAGTACACGGAGCTGATCTCGAACGGCGACCCGGGTGAGAAAGAGTTTACGGGCACGTTCCTCACAGCCCCTTATGGGAAAGGGAATTACACGTACAGCTCCATTGTCTGGTACCGCGAAATGCCAAGCCTTGTTCCAGGCTCGATTCGCATGTTCGTGAACATGATCAGCCTGAAGCAGGAAGGGACGGTTTCCACCGGAACCACTCCCCAGAAGTAATGGATGATCGGGCCGGAATGTAGGATGAATCGTTGAAGGATTAGCTTGAAAGGGAATGGCGCGGAGCGATAGGCTTCGCGCCGGACCCTGGATTTTCAAACGGATAAAGACTTTGGCTTACGTACATAAACACAAAAACACAAACTATGGAGGGGACTGGGGCAACATGAGGAATCGGGAACAGATTTTGGAACGGGAAGGCGGACATTTTCCGGGGCGTACCTATACGGAAGCCGTGCTCGAGCCTGCTTTCGATGAAGCGAAGAACAGCTTGCTCGGGGCGATGATGGCGATCAACAAAGCGCATTTGATCATGCTGAAGGAGCAGGGACTCGTAAGCGGGGAAGAAGCCCTTCAAATCGCGTCGGCCATTCGCGGCCTTGACCTGGAGGGGCTGCGCCAAGCGGAATATACGGGACAGTACGAGGACCTGTTTTTTCAGGTTGAGCATGAGCTGCATACAGCGGCCGGAGACATTGCCGACAATTTGCATCTGGCCCGCAGCCGTAACGATATGGGGATCGCGATTTACCGGATCGTGCTGCGGGAGAAGCTGCTCGTAACGCTTCGCGGAGCCCTTGCACTCAAGAGTCAGCTGCTTTCGTTTGCAGAGGAGCATAAAGGCACGATCATGATCGGGTATACGCATACGCAGCAGGCGCAGCCGACGACGTTGGCCCACTATATTTTGGCGATGGCCGACTCGCTGGATCGCGACATCCGCCGGCTGCAGGCGGCTTATGCCAACTGCAACCGAAGCAGCATGGGAGCGGCAGCACTGACCACTTCCGGCTTCGCCATCAGCAGGGAGCGGGTGAAGGAGCTGCTGGGCTTCGACGAGCTGATCTATAACTCCTACGACGCGATTGGCGGTGCCGATTACGTCGGCGAGATGATGACGGCCGTGCAGCTGGCCGCGATTAACCTGGGCAGGTCGTCGCAGGACTTCCTGCTGTGGTGCACACAGGAATTCGGCATGCTGCGCGTGGCCGATCCTTACGTGCAGATCAGCTCGATCATGCCGCAGAAAAGAAATCCGGTATCGTTCGAGCATATGCGTGCGCTGCTCTCCAGCTGCGTCGGCAATACCCAAACCGTGCTGACCATGATGCACAACACGCCATTCGGCGATATCGTCGATACCGAGGATGACATGCAGCCTTATGCCTGGAAGGCGCTGAAGGTGCTGGAACGGATGTATCGTCTACTCTCCTGCGTCATCGGGACCGTGGACGTTAATAAGGATGTGCTGCGGAAGCGGACCGAGGGCAGCTTTGCCACGGTGACCGAGCTTGCGGATACGCTGGTGCGCTCCGACCGTTTGTCGTTCCGCGGCTCCCATCATATCGTAAGCCGTCTCGTGAAGCGTGCCGTCGCCGATGGACTTGCCGCTAACCAGATTACGCTGGATCTGGTCAATGAGATCGCACTGGAAGTCATCGGCCGCAAGCTCTCGCTGACGGAGGAGCAGCTGCGAATGGCGCTGGATCCGGTTCATTTTGTGAATATCCGTACGCTCCCCGGCGGACCGGCTCCTTCGGAAATTCAGAGCGTGATCACGAAGCGGAAAGGAGCCCAGCAGACTCAGGAGCAATGGCTGGACGCAGCCCGCAAACAGGCGGAAGGAGCCTTGAAGAACCTGGATGACATCCTCGCCGGCTGGAGCGGCAGCCGATGAACATGGCAGCAATTCCTCTGCTGGCCGTAGACGGCGGGGGGACGAAGTGTCTGGCCGTGTTTGCGGATGCCGAGGGCCGGGTGCTGGCGAGCGGGCGTGCGGGATCATGCAACTACCAGGGAGTAGGGCGCGAAGCCGCGGCGCGTGAGCTTATGCGTGCGATCAAGGAAGCCAAGAGGCAGCTGGCGGATCTGGATGTTCAAGGGAATACGCAGTCTGCGTTTGACGGGGATGCTGCTCCTATCCTTTCTCAGGCCGAAGATCCTTCACCTGCCGTAACAGTAGAATCACCGCTGCATGTTGCCTGCGCGGTGTTCGGCCTCGCCGGCCTGGATACTGACTATGACCGTCAAGTGATTGAGGAGCTTGTCCATGAAGCGCTTCGAAACACGCAGGTGCAGGCCGACCGCATCATCGTGGAGAATGACGGCGTGGCGGCTCTGCTCGGTGCCACGGGCGGCGCCCCCGGCATCCTGATCATCGCCGGCACCGGCTCGATCGTGTACGGGATCAATGCGAGCGGGGAAAGCGCCCGTGCAGGCGGCTGGGGCCACCGTGTCGGCGATGAAGGCAGCGGCTATTGGATCGGTAAGCAGGCCATCATCGCCGCACTGCGTGGATATGACGGAAGGAGCGGCGCCACGGCGTTAACGGGTAAGCTGCTGCATCATCTGAAGCTGCGCACGGAAGAGGAACTGTTCAACTGGGCCTACTCCGCAGCATACAGCGTAGAGAAAACAGCCGGGCTCAGCAAGCTCGTGAGTGAAGCGGAGCAGGAGGGAGACGCGTCTGCACGCATGATTCTCGAGGCTGCTGCCGACGAGTTGTTTCTAGGGGCCCGAGCCGTGATCGAAAGAATCGGATTGGCTGCAGCGGAAGAGCCATTTGCCCTGATTTTGCAGGGAGGCGTGCTGCAGAACATTCCGCTTGTGCGAAGCCGATTGGCGGAACGAATCCGTTCCATCTCGCCTCTGGCCAGCGTTGACGAGGCAAAGATGGAGCCGATTTATGGGGTGATTGCGCAGGGGATGCGGCTGCTCTAGGCAGCCGGGGAACGATCTGTCCCATACCCTTTAATAAAAACCAATGGCTTAGCTTGAAGCGCCTTTGCTAATGCAGTCACTGTTAGCATAGAAGGCGCTTTTTTCCCGTTCTCTAGTTCATCGACGCTCCGCTTACTGCAATCAATACTTTGTCGATCGTCAATAAAAGACTGAGGCCCGGAATAGGGCGTTCAGTCTTTTTTCGTAAATGCTGCGCCTTGCAGTCCGGCCAACTACGTTAGCCGAGTTCGTCCGTGTGTGCGACGGCTCTGATTTCGATCAGCTGCTCGGGAGACGCCAGATATGTTACGCCGATGCAGCTGCCGGCCGGCCTGTGTTGTCCGATGTATTCCTTGAACAGCTGAATGCAAAGGTCGAAGTGCTCTTGCGCATTTGTCAGATAGATCTCAACATAAGCCAGGTTCGACTTTGTGACACCAAATCCCGCCAGTACTCGATCCAGATTTTCCAGCGTCTGCCGGGTCTGTGCCTCGATATCTCCCTCGCCAACAAACGCTCCCTCTGTATCGTGGGAAAATTGTCCCGAAATGTAAATCGTGCCGTTGACGCTATAGCCCTGGGTGATGCCGTGATCCCAAAGATCGTGATTGTAGGTTTTCACTGTAGTCATTTTTTTCTCTCCTTTACTTCAAAGTAAGGCAAGTATAAGATGAGAAAAAATAAAAATATAGTACGCACTTTATTGATAGGTACTATCAGAAAGGGTAGTGCAATTATGAGCATGGCTGAGTATAAAGGCAAAGTGAAAAATATTCAGGATACCCCATTTGGGTACACATTATCCGTTATTGGCGGCAAATGGAAAATGGTGATTATCTACCTCCTGGCCGAAAATCAGACGGTTCGCTTTAATGATCTGAAGAGACAGATCGGGGCGATTACTTTTAAAACATTGAGTTCACAGCTTAAAGAATTGGAAGCGGATGGGATGGTGAAACGGAAAGAGTATCCTCAAGTTCCTCCAAAAGTCGAGTACAGTCTTACGGATAAAGCGGAAACGCTGTTACCCGTTTTGGAAGGGTTATGCGAGTGGGGAGTAAAAAATCAACCGAAGACATGAGCGGCTTTCAATTAACGGGAAACGTTAGTTCAACGCCGGCAGCATTGTTATAAATCGTAAATATGCATTGGAGGAAAAATACGGGATGAAGCTTTCGGATGATGATTTGGTAATTCGATTACATAAACGGTCAGATACAGCAAACATTGTAACCATGATCAATCGTGACCCATTTCATATGTTGAACGGGCTAACGGCCGAAGCGTTTGAGCAGGATTTAGATGAACCCGGGGAACGAATTCGGGATAACACGTTCGTTGTTGAGCTTGGACAGACAACCGTCGGTTATTTTTCATTATGTTTCGTTGAACGGACTACACACATTTCCGTGTATTGTTACGGGACGGTGGACGTGGATTGGCGCAGGCGAGGCATTGGTACGGCAATGTTTAAGTTCATTTTCGCTCGACTGGAAGCAATCGCAAGGCAAGAGGCAAAACAAATCCACTTTATTCATCGTGCACTCACGAGTATTTCTGGAGAAACCGCTCTTGGTGCTAATTTTGGCATGCAGGTGCAAAACAGCCTGAATATTTTGTGCTTAAACGACCTAAACCACATCAAAGTTTCGAGCCCTCCATCAGAATTTGAATTCCGTCCCCCTACGCTAGAAGATGCTCCAATTTGGGCAGAGATTTATAACAATGCATTCGGTGGTAACAAAACGGTTGAGAGCGTCATCCACGAATTTCAGGGAGAAGGTTTTTCCAAAAACCTGTATATGCTATGTGAAAATAAAACGGGGACAGCGGTTGGCCTCCTCTGCGCTACACTTCGAGGAATTCACGCCAGAATACCGACCCTTGCAGTAAAGCGTGAATGGTACAGACGGGGTATTGGGGAAGCGATGCTATCCGAAATACTGCAAAGGCTTCAGGTTTCAGGTGCAGTCGATGTTCGGTTAAGCGTAGACAGTAGCAACGATGCGGCTAAAGGGCTTTATACAAAATTTGGTTTTCAGGAGGAATATCAAAGAATTCATTATGAAGCGATCTTCTCACAAAATTAAAAATGGACGAATGCTGGTCAAGAGGATGGTTTAAATTAGCAATCCATAATAAACGGACTGAATGGAAATGTTGTAAAGTGTAGTCAATGGAAGTACACCACATCAACAATAGGAGAACTGAAAATGAGAAAACTTGTTTTGTTTTTGCATTCATCGCTTGACGGATTTGTAGAAGGGCCAAACGGCGAAATGGACATTGGCTGGGTTTCCTACGATGCTGATTTGGAAAAACTCGCGAAAGAAATTCTGAGTACTGCCGACACTGTCATTTGGGGACGTGGGACTTATCAGATGATGCACGGTTACTGGCCATCTGTGCCATCGAACCCATCAGCTTCGCAGCATGAACTGGATCATGCCGAGTGGATCGAAAAGACCAATAAAGTCGTTTTTTCCACAACGCTGGAGAAAGTCGAGTGGAACAATTCCAGACTGGTGAAAAATAATGTAAAAGAAGAGATCATGAACCTTAAACAGCAGCCAGGCAGAGATATGGTCATCCTCGGCAGTCCTAGGTTTGCGCATTACCTTATGGAGCTTGATTTAATTGATGAGTATAAGATCACAGTTTCTCCAGTCCTGATCGGCAGCGGGTTACCGTTATTCCAAGGCATCAAAGAGAAGATCAATCTTAAACTTATCGACAACAAAACTTTTGATTCTGGGGCCATTGGTCTCTTTTACCAGGCGGTTAGATGACCTTGCTTTCGTAAATTAGAATGCGTAGATGAAGAAAAATAGCTCAATCAGACAGAACGGCAGCCGGCGAAATTGCTCGGCTGCCGTCGTTCCGTAAACGGGCAGTTAAACGTGAATAAAACAGGCACCATGAGTGCATGTTTGCCTATTCTGAACGAACTAAACATGTAGAGTTATGTGTCATTGATTATTATGAAAAACCGAGGTGATGATTGTGGAAGAGTTACTTTCACGAATGAAACATATTCACGGAAGGATGATTGACGGAAGGCATCATTTCTGGGACGTAGAGAAACTATGGGAGTTATCTAAGGACTTACCCGTTCATACCATCAAGATTGATTCAATAAAGGAACTGGATCAGGATTGTTGGTTTAAAGATAGCAGGAGGACCCCAATTCCAACGATACGCAATGTTGCGCTTCATTGTCAGCGGATTGTCAACGCCAACATGGAGTACCCCATATTATTGTGTTCAGACGGACAATTAATTGATGGGGGACATCGAATTGCAAAAGCATTAATGGATGACAAAAGTGAAATTGATGCCGTGTATATTACATTGCCGACGGCGGATGTGATTCAATGAAGAAATTCTATAAGCGAAAATCCTTGACCTACAGTTAACTCTAGGCCTTATACTTCAACTAAACATGAAAAAAATCGCAGAAGATCTAACGAAGACTAGGAAAGGAGACTGGAGAAAAGATGTGAGCTGCATCATCGGCATGTCTGAAAATGATCTTAGAAAATAGAAACCATACTAGAATTGGAGATTCAATTCATAATGAGCAAAAATAATGCAGGGAATGTTTTCGGCCTGGCTTTGCTGCTGGGTTTATTTTCGACGTTAGGCCCGTTTACGATTGATATGTATTTACCGGCATTTCCTGAAATCGCACAGAATTTCAATACGAGCGCGTCACTTGTCCAGTTTAGCCTGACGGCTTGTTTGCTTGGATTAGGCATAGGTCAGCTCGTTATGGGCTCGCTAAGCGATGTGTATGGCCGGCGGAATCCGCTGCTGATTTCCATGGCCGTGTATATCATCTCCTCGTTGGCTTGCGCATTCGCGCCCAATATTGGCTTGCTGATCCTGTTCCGATTCGCCCAAGGGTTTTCCGCTTCCGCGGGAATCGTTATCTCGCGAGCCATAGCCCGCGATCTGTACAGCGGCCACGAACTTACTAAATTTTTCTCTTTGCTGCTGCTCGTAGGTAATTTGGGTCCACTTGCTGCACCGATTGCAGGCAGCGGCATTCTTTCGTTCACAACGTGGATCGGCGTGTTTATCGCGCTGTCTTTGCTGGGGATTTACTTGTGGGCGATGACCAAGTGGCGCTTGAAAGAGACGCTCCCAACGGAAAGACGCGAGAAACCCAACTTCGCGAACCAGCTGCGCAGCTACGGAATGCTCTTGCGTGACCGCCAGTTCGTCGGCTACATGCTGGCACAGGGAATTATGATCGCGGGCGTCTTTGCTTATGTTTCAGGAACACCTTTTATTTATCAAAATATTTATGGCGTCACACCGGCCGTTTTCGCCTTGCTATTCGGATCAAATGGCATCAGCTTGATTATAGGCTCGCAATTGGTCGGGCGGATGGCGCATCGCATATCTGAACAGGCTTTTCTGCTGTTTGGCCTATGGGTAGCCTTATCTGCAAGTATCGTTGTTCTAGTGGTCGCTGTATTCCATGGTCCGCTGTTCGCCTTGGTCATTCCGCTGTTTTTCTTTGTTTGCTCCATAGGCATTACATCCACTGCAGCGTTTCCGCTTGCCATGGAGAGACAGGCCAATATGGCGGGAAGTGCTGCCGCACTCCTGGGGGTCATCCCTTTTCTGCTAGGTGCGGTGGTTGCTCCTATGGTTGGGATTGCCGGTGAAAATACCGCCGTTCCGCTCGGCCTGATTATTTTAGCGACGAGCACGGCAGCCATGCTCGCTTATTTCGGACTGGTAAGAAAAGCTCCGCGTGCATCACAACAGGCACACTCCGAGCCTAATTTTTAGATCGGACAGAGCTTGTGCGGTTAAAAGGATGGGAATCAATAGTTCAATCCTAACAGGACGGCAGCCGGCGAAAACGCTCGGCTGCCGTTGTTGTGTTAACGGGCAGGATAATTTAAAATCAACCGCGGAGAACCTTATCGTAAGTAACGGCAAGTTGTATGGCTTTAGAATTGAATGATCACGTTACCTTTTTTACGTTCGGTCTCTACATATTTGTGGGCATCCGGCAGACGTTCCAAAGGATAGCGACGATCGATTACGGCGTTCAGTGTTCCATTGTTGGCGAGTTCCATAAGAAATGTCAAATTCGCTTTGTTCTGCATAAGGCCCGCTGTTGCAAAAACAGCCCTTTTGCCTCTAAGCAGAGATGTCCTAATCATTTGCAAGAGGATCGACAACCCGGGTGCGGTTGTCAGATATACTCCCTTGGCCGTAAGCACGCGCTTGCAAGCCGAGAAGGAGCGTTTGCCTACGGCATCAAAAACGACATCATAGGCTTTGACTGCCTTCGTAAAGTCTTCCCGGGTATAATCGATAACGAAGTCAGCCCCTGCTCTTCTAACCAGATCTTCGTTGGCGGCAGAGCAGACACCGGTTACTTCAGCGCCATAGTATTTAGCCAACTGCACAGCGTAGATACCGACGGCCCCTGAGGCGCCATTAATCAGCACTTTCTGTCCCTTCCGCAGCTTTGCCTTATCTCTTAGGAACGTCAATGCGGTGGCACCCCCATCACAGACGCCAACGGCTTCTTCATAGGTGATGTTGTCCGGTATAACTACAAGGGGGCTTTTTTCGGAAAGACACTTATATTCAGCATAAGCTCCGAAGTTTTTGGCGCTCATTCCCAAAACACGGTCCCCCGCTTTAAAATGCTTTACCTCTGTGCCGACCGCTTCAACCTCTCCGGCCAATTCGGTTCCTCCAATTGCAAATTTCGGTCTGGACAGTCCGTATAGCAATTTAATCATAAACGGATCGCCCTTGCGAAAAGCGCAGTCAGAAGGCCCCACTTTGGCGGCATGGACCCGTATGAGAATTTCCTTGTTTCCAGGCGACGGTGTCGCGATTTCTTGTAGAACAAAGACTTCCGGTGGACCATACGAGTTCTGAATCATAGCTCTCATGTGTTTTCCCCTCCTAAAGGCAATATCATGGTCACGGGCATTTACAAGTGGCTCCCCAATATTAGAAAATATATAGGGGAAAGAACGGAAGACAGGAGATGAATAATGAAAGACATTCTATACAAATACATGTCGAGATGGACTTCTCTTAACGAGGAAGATCAGCAAGCCATAGTGAACGAAATTCGTATAGAGGAATTTACAAAAGGTACCGTTCTTTTCAAACAAGGAGACGTCCCTACAGCATGCTATTTCATCTTGAAAGGCTGCGTAAGGCAGTATTCGATCGATGAAGATGGAAGAGAGGTCACGTCTAATTTTTACACTGAAGAGCAAGCCATCGCGATTTTCAATCATCATAAACCAGATAAGTCTTCCGATTACACTTTCGTGTGCGCAGAAGATTCGGTCATGGTCGTTGGCGATCTGGATCAGGAAAAGGACATGTACAACAAACACCCTCAATTGGAATCCATGACCCGCAGGATGATGGAGGAGAACTTTAGTCAGGTCCAAGAGGAATTCGCTGCTTTTATCGCTTCTTCGCCTGAAGAACGCGTCAAGACACTTCTCATGAAGCGCCGCTCTCTTATCGACAGGGTACCTCAACATCAACTGGCCAGCTATCTGGGCATCACCCCCGAGTCGCTAAGCCGAATTAAGAAGAGAATCCAGTAAGCTCTTAACTGGTTCGAACACCCTAATTGTAACTAGGGAGATGTTACCTTTCATTGACTTAAGTCAATAGACGAGTCTGGATATACATAAAGGGCACCCTCCAAGGTGCCCTTTAAACTTACCGTTATCGTTAGAGCGGAGAACCCTATTTGTGCAACTCGAATCAAATATACGAAGATCGCCGGTGCTATGATCGAAGGGAAAGGAGGGAGGACTTCCATGTACGAATGGAACGAGATGGTCCAGCATATGGTGGATTGGATCGAAGCCAATATAACGGAGAGTTCGTCTTTATTGAAGATGTCGGACCAGTTAGGCTATTCCCCTTATTATTGTTCCAGGCAGTTCAACCAATTGACCGGGATCACACTACGGGATTACGTTTGGACTCGAAGAATCAGTCGAGCCGCCTTGGAGCTCCGTGACACGGACCAGCGGGTTCTGGATATTGCCTTAAAGTACGGGTTCTCATCCCAAGAGTCGTTTACGCGTGCGTTCAACAAAGCTTTTCAACTCACCCCCGCAGCTTACCAAAAAGCTCCCCGACCTATTAAGTTGGCTATTCGTCAGGAAGTATTCTCGCCTTATCATTATTTGATCAAGGAGCGGGATAAGATGAGCAAGGTGCATTTGCAACCAGCGGAGATCAAAGTCGAGTTCATTCCGGCGCACAAATTTATCGGGATTTGGGACCTTTCCGCAGCAAACT
This sequence comes from Paenibacillus sp. SSG-1, assembly GCF_002224835.1. NCBI lineage: Bacteria > Bacillati > Bacillota > Bacilli > Caryophanales > Paenibacillaceae > Paenibacillus > Paenibacillus sp. SSG-1. Next base: position 5,246,780 of record NZ_MBRK01000001.1, on the reverse strand, counting down.
TTGGGGAATTCTGGGGAAGGGGACATTCTTGTGACGAGATCTGTGGCACGCTGGAGAGTATGTCCAACCAGGCCCTCCCTGGACAAATGGGTCAGACGGCGGGATGGTTTTACCAAAATGGTCAAAAGGGGTACCTATATGGAATCCCTGTTTCACTGGAGTACGAGGGGCCCATTCCGGAAGGGATGGAGTGCAGGGAAATTCCGGAATCGGAGTATTTGGTCTTTTTTCACCCGCCTTTCGATTATTTGAAGGATAATGGCGCTGTGATGAGAACCGTTGAAGAAGTGGCGTGGAACTTCGACCCCACAGGTATGGGCTACGAATGGGATGAAAGGATCAAACAAGACTACCAACGGCATTACCCAGAGGGATATGGCTATGCTGTGCTGCGGCCGGTAAAAAAGGTATAGCCGATTATGTAATAACGTAGCGTAAGACCCCTAGTAAAGGGGTCTTTTTGTATGAAGTAGGCTAGTGACTCATTAGCTATTGATCCATTCCATAGACACATTCCACAATTCATCAGCCGCGTCGGGATCCATTGCGTAAGAGGCGAGCCTCGACTGAGTTTCTCCAACACGAGGTCCGACCTCGTTGCAGTTTTCAAAATATCGGCCGCCGATTCCGTTTAACAAGGGAGACGTTGCCAATAGCGCGGAAGTAGCGGCTCCCTGTTGAGGGGTCTTCCAGATGATTTCCGGATAGCCTGTTCTAGTCTCGTTTAGCTTTTCGATCTGCTCGGGAGTGATCTGTATACGGTCAACTCCCGGAGTTCGCACACCGCCAGGCATCAAAGCATTTGCTGTGATACCCTCATTGATCCAACGTTTTGAAGCTTCCACGGCGAATAGTATGTTAGCTGTTTTGGATTGGCCGTAGGCAAGAAACGGGTCATAGGGACGGCGCAGGAAGTGAATATCATCGAACACCACCGGCGAGCGGAGATGCCCCGCTGAACTAACTGAGACCACGCGAGCGCTATCTGCTGCAGCTAGAGCATTGTGAAGTCCGGTGGCTAGAGCGAAATGTCCCAAATGATTGGTAGCGAATTGAAGCTCCCAGCCTTCAGGAGTTCGCGTCTCGGGCGTTGCCATGATACCAGCGTTGTTGATCAAGATGTGCAGCGGCCCTCTCCATGAAGCAACGAATGAGGCTATCGAGGATCGATCGGTAAGATTTAATGGCATTACCTTAACGAGTGGATTGCCCGTGGTTACAGCAATATCTTCGGCTGCGAGCTTTCCCGCATTGAGATTGCGAACAGCTAGTGTCACTTCGGCGCCCGCTTCAGCCAAAGCCCGGGCTGTTTCAAGGCCGATTCCGGATGTAGCTCCCGTCACGACAGCTCTGCGACCCGCAAGATTGATCCCTGCAACGACATCGCTTGCTGTCGATTCGGAATGAAATGGGGTTGTAATTAATGAGGACTCCGGCATTGTGATTTCCTTCTTTCTTGATTTTCTAATCTCAAGGTCATTATGACTTGAATGGATATATGGAAATAGTTCGTTTCTGCTTAAAACTTGCTCAAAACTGCAAATGATAGAAACCGTTCTTTGCCTTTATCCAGAATTAAGTTACGATTACAAGAAAGGTTTTCAACGAGCATCTGAGGATCTATCAAAGTAAAGTTGGTGAGTATTGTGGGAGAGCGGCAAATCAAGTACTACCACTTATATTCAGAAAGCCCCCAATCCAAAATGTATTTGGATCAAATGCTGGAGATCGCGAAACGGACTACCCTGGACGAGGGGCGTACCCAAACGATGATTCCGTTTCTAACGACGATGCGGTATAGTCGGCAGACTTCGGAAATTTCTGGTGTTTTGACTCCTTCGATTTGTCTGATTCTACAGGGTGCCAAAAAACTTCATCTTGGCCATGAGGTCATCGATTATCATGCTGGAGATTACCTGGTATCTGTTATTGATATTCCGGCATCCGCAGAAATTATTGGGGCTACCAAGCAATCACCCTATTTTGGTCTGCGCGTTGAATTTATGATGGAAGAGATCGCTTCTGTGGTTATGGAGGCTGGCCTTGATTTTAAACCAAGAAATAAAAACTTGAATACCGGAGCATACGTCGGGACAGCCGACGAAGGTTTGGTGGAAACTTTTTACCGTCTGCTCAAGTTAATTGAGAAACCTGATGCGAATCGTTACTTGTCTTCTCTGATGAAACGCGAGATGATCTTTCGGCTGCTATCTGGGGATTCAGGGCATATTTTTTTTCAACAAGTCATGCTGGATCAGCAAGACGAGGGGATCGGCAAAGCCATCGCATGGATCAAAGAGAATTATGCCCAATCGCTAACCATAAAGGAACTAGCAAAATTATCGAACATGAGCGTATCCGGGCTGCATCATAAGTTTAAGGCCGTAACAACATTAGGACCTATACAATATCAAAAGCAGCTTCGGCTCTATGAAGCCAGGCGTCTTATGCTGGGTGGCGCAATTCATGTGACTGCAGCAGCTATGGAAGTTGGTTATGAAAATGTCTCGCAATTTAGCCGGGAATATCGCAGACTTTTTGGATCTTCACCATCTAAAGATATCAAAGCTTTCAGGAATAGCCCCGGTGTAGAGGAAAAACATAGTCAAAAAACTCACAACTGAGCTATAAAATAATAACCGAGAAGAGAATTATTAAGAACAATTTGGTGGTGATCACATGTCAACTTCGAGGAAAATTCAGGCTGTATTTATTGACAGGGATGGGACTATTGGTGGTTCTGAAGAGGTTATATACCCCGGTACTTTTAAATTATTTCCTTTCTCCAAACAATCGTTTGAAGTCCTTGTGAGTGCTGGGATACCAATTTACGCTTTTACAAATCAACCCGGTATATCTCGTGGAGATGCAACGATTGGCGACTTTCAGGATGAACTAACTTCCTTTGGCTTTGATCATGTATTCATATGCCCGCACCAACATGAGGAGGGCTGTACCTGCCGCAAACCCTCGTCGGCTTTGCTCATTCAGGCAGCAGTAGATAACAATCTGGAGTTGAAGAATTGTGCTGTTATTGGAGATAGGTGGACCGATATGATTGCTGCCCAAAGAGCAGGGTGTATCAAGGTGTTAGTAAAAACAGGTTCTGGCGAGAAGGACTTGGCCAAATACCGCAATAATCAATTTTTTGGAGAATGGCTTGAAGCTGCTCCAGATTTTGTAGCTGAAAATGTACTAGAGGCTGTTAACTGGCTCTTAAAATAGCTATTCAGTTAGTCCAACGTCGGCGCAGCTACCAACGTTATTATCGCTGACATTCATCTGTTTATATAAGATGTGGGAAAAAGCCAAGAGGGAGAACATCACCTTCTTGGCTTTTCTTGCGTAGTGGCGGTAGAGGGCGGGCTTTAAAATAAGTTTTCGTACACTACCCTAGTGAGCTCAAAACCTCTTTCAGCCGCTCGGCAAACGACTTTGGCTGAACCTGGTAGCCAATGTGATTTTCTGGGAACTCGGCAATGTTTACCTCCAAACGTTCTGCCAATCCTTCGGCGGAGCGGGCGGGAAAGTAATGTCTGGAGGTACTGCCTATAGCGGGGCGGACTTGTGCCGTAGAATGAGATAGCGCAGTTTGGAGCTGCTCCAGCTTGAAAGCATATCCGAGCACGCCCGGAGCTTCCTTCGCCATGAAGTATTCCATATTTGCAATCATGCGTTCCTTTTGCTCATCGCTCGGCGGCGAAGAAGGGCTGGGGCCGTCATCATCTCGAAGTCCAATGGCTGAAGTGAACTTGATAAAAGCCGGAAATAAGCCTAACTTGCGGTGATCTGCGATTAGGTCCTCCATAATCGTCTTGGCCTGTAATCGTTCATCCCCGTGTAAAAGATCCAGCAAAGGCGGTTCATGCGGAATCAACACACGCACTTGTCCGGGATAGCGCATCGTCAGATCAAGTCCAATGACAGCCCCGGAACTGCTTCCGAAAACGTATGCCGGCTCATCGGTTAAAGCGGCCAAGAGTCGGTGAGCATCGTCACTGTGCGTCTCGATCCGGTAATCTTCAGCCGGATTGGTGAGTTTGCTGCGGGAGTGGCCCCGGCGGTCGTAAGTGACGACCGTGTACTGATCGGCGAGATGGTCCGCGACCTCCTGAAATACATCGGAATCACCGCATCCTCCGTGAATCATCAGAAGTATAGGTCCCTCCCCGCGCACCTCATAGTGGATACTTGCTCCAGGCACAGATAAAATATCCGTCTTTATCCTACTCATTTCATCTCCTCCTTATAGGAAGATCATAAAGCAGCTTTATGAACTGAATATGAACCAAGGCTAAGGGATGAAGTGGTCATAGGTACAGGACTTGATGACACCTTACCGATATCGAACCCACGATTTGACTTCGTTACGAAATAAAGTATATACTTTGTATATACAATCGAGGGAGGCGGTTTTCCATGTTTCAGGTTCAAAAATGGGGGAACAGTTTGGGTATTCGCATACCGAAATCCCTAGCATTGAAGGTAGGTCTGGAGGAAGGCTCTGAAGTCGATCTTGACGTAGAAAACGGACATCTGATCATCAAACCGAAGTCGTCCTCGTTGGAGGAACTCCTTACCCAAGTTACACCCGAGAATATTCATAAAGAGATCTCCACGGGGGACCCGGAAGGTAGGGAAGCATGGTAGCCAACGAGTATGTACCAGACCGTGGCGACTTGGTTTGGCTGCAGTTTAATCCGCAAGCTGGTCATGAACAAGCTGGTAAGCGGCCGGCAATTGTTATTTCTCCAGCAGCTTATAATGGGAAGGTTGGACTTTCCTTGTTTTGTCCGATCACTTCAAAACGGAAGGGCTACCCTTTTGAAGTGATGATTCCGCAGAGTTTGCCGATTGAGGGGGTAATCCTTGCCGATCAGGTCAAATGCCTTGACTGGCAATCGCGGAATGCCGTGTTCATTTGTAAAGTTCCACAGACGACCTTGTCGGAGGTTATTTCCAAACTGAACTTACTAATCCAATAACGATATATAGAATGAACTAAAGAAATGAATGTTATAAGCCCCGAGGACGACGATCCCGGGCTTTTTTGTTGTCTTGTCACCACTAAGCATTGCTTACCCGATTAATTATAAAATAGGTGATTGAAGGTTATGGTTCCGCTTAAAAATGCCAGCTCAGTTGATGAGCTGGCATTGATTTTGCTTTCTAAGCACTGGTAATTCCTTCATAGGGACTTACCAAAGTTGACAAAGGGGAAAATCGAAACTAATATACCTATAGGGGTATATGTATAACATCGATAAGGAGTGAAACAGCATGGCATTCAAATTTCCCAAAGCAACGACACCGCAGGAAGTGGCATCAAGACTGAATCATGGGGAGAAGTTGTATATGCTGGATGTTCGCGAGCCCGAGGAATGGGCTGCGGGTCATCTAGAAGGCGCCAAGCATATTCCGCTCGGGCAGCTTTCCGGACGTCTGCATGAGCTTGATAAGTCGAAGGAGATTATCGTGATTTGCCGCAGCGGCAATCGCAGCGGCCTTGCCTGTGAATTGCTGAGTGAAAAAGGATTTGACGTGGTGAATATGACGGGAGGCATGAACGACTGGAATGATGTTGTCCGCTGACCTCCGGCAAAACCATATAAATGGCCCGTATTCAGCATAAGTGTGGGTTCCGGCAGCTGTTAACGGTATAAACTCATGCTTTTCTGAAACAAGCGAAAGCTAAAGGATGTGAAAACTTTGCAAACAGGAACAATCATCAATTTCGTTATCATCGTGCTCTTTGGATGGTTTATATTTTCGAGGTTAAAACCGGTTAAGGGACTCCGGAGCCTGAACGCACAGGAGTTTAGTGACGAAATGAAAAAGCCGGGTAAACCTCTGCTGATCGATGTCCGTGAACCGGGTGAATTTAAGGGAGGTTTTATTGCCGGGGCGCAAAACATGCCTCTGTCCCAGCTGCCTGGATCGCTTACTAAAATCCCGAAGGATCAACCGGTGCTCCTTTACTGCCGCAGCGGTATGCGCAGTAAAAACGCGGCGAAGATGCTGCTCAAAAACGGGCACAAGGAACTGGCGCATCTACAGGGCGGTCTGGGTGCCTGGAACGGAAAACTGTCGCGTAAGTAATATCCATGTTTATGTTTGGTTAAGTTAACCTAATGGTGAGATAAAAACGGGAGGCTGACATGCGATGTTTCATTACACGGTTGAAACGAACAAAACGATTGAACAAGCGATTGAAGCTCTGACGGAAAACCTGAAGGCGGAAAAGTTCGGCGTCCTTTGGCGGTTGGACATGAAGGCGAAGCTTCACGAAAAGGGTGTTGAGTTCGATATGCCGTATGAGATCCTGGAGGTTTGTAATCCGGTTGAAGCTAAACGGGTATTGTCTGAAGATGCATTGGTCGGATATTTCCTGCCGTGCAAGCTGGCTGTGTACGTGGAGAACGGAACAACCAAGATCGGCATGCCGAAACCAACGGCATTGATCGGGTTGGCAGAGAATGACGCCTTGATGAGCATTGCATCGGATATCGAAAAGCGCCTGACGGCATGTGTAGATAAGAGTATATAAACGGATACGATAATCCTATTTTCCCATACGATAGTAAAATCAACTAAACCGCTTACATGATAACATGTCGGTAAGTTGGCCGTGAACGATAGACAAATGAAATGCTGTCAGCTGAGAAGGCTGATGGCATTTTTTTTATGAATCGTATATCGGTCAAACTATTCTCTGCAATCCGGATCTGCCTAACCGGGTTCAGGACCATCGGAGGGAACAGGTTATGTCAAAAACGATTGTAGCCGTGATCGGCTGCGGGACCATTGCCAACAATGCGCACATCCCGGCGTACATGGCGAACAAGGATGCTGAGATCAAGTATTTCTGCGACATTCGCAAGGAGCGGGCTGAGAAAGCCGTCGAGCAGTACGGTTGCGGCACGGCGGTGGAGGATTATCAGGTCATTTTGGAGGACCCGGACGTGGTGGCGGTATCAATCTGCACGCCGAACAACGTTCATGCTCAAATCGCGATCGACTGCATGCGCGCAGGCAAGCATGTGCTGTGCGAAAAGCCGGCGGCGCGGACGTACCGGGAGGCGCTGGAGATGCAGAAGGTGCAGCACGAAACCGGTATGACGCTGAACATCGGCGTCGTCAACCGCTTCAATAAAGGCGTCAACATCATCAAGCAGATGATCGAAAGCGGCGAGCTTGGCGAACTGTACCACGTCGTCGTAAGCTTCCGCGCGCATCGATCCATTCCCGGGCTCGGCGGTGATTTTACGACCAAGGCGGTCGCCGGCGGCGGGGCGCTGATCGACTGGGGCGTTCATTACCTGGATATCGTCATGTACTGCGCGGGCGATCCACGGCCGAAGACGGTGACGGGGCAGGCGTACTCCAAGCTGGGCAAAGACATGCAAAATTACGCTTACCTGAACATGTGGGCGGGTCCTCCAAACTATGCGGGCAGCTATGACGTCGACGACTTCGTGACAGCGATGATCCGGACCGAAGGCCCGTCGATTTCGGTCAACGGCGCCTGGGCGCAAAACATCGGAGTCGAAGAAACGTACATCGATTTCCTCGGCGACAAGGCTGGCATTCGCCTCCAGTACGGCCAAGAGTTTACCCTGTATTCGGCGAAGCATGGCGCATTGATTGAAAGCACGCCGAACTATCCGAAGACCAATGCGTTCCAGGAGGAGATCGACGGCTTTATCGCGGGCATCCATTCCGGTGAAAAGCTGTCGTCGCACATTGACACGGTGATTTTGACTGCGCAAATGATCGAGGCTATTTACCAATCCTCTGAAGAAAGCCGCGAGATTTCCTTAACGGAAGCTGGAGTGGCGCAGGCATGAAGAAAATCGGCTTTATCGACTATTTCCTGGACGAATGGCACGCCAACCAATATCCCGGATGGATCAAGGACGCCTCGGGCGGGGCGATGGAGGTCGCCTTTGCGTATGCGGTTAAGGACGCGGAGCATGGGATGACCAATCGGGAATGGTGCGCAAAGCATGGCGTGGCATGGTGCGACACGATCGAAGAGGTAATCGCCCAAAGCGACTATCTGATCGTGCTGTCGCCTGACAACCCGGAGCAGCATGAGGCGCTGGCGGAGCTGCCGCTCGTCTCGGGTAAACCGACGTACGTGGACAAGACGTTTGCCCCGGACCGGGCAGCCGCCTTGCGTCTGTTCGAGCGGGCCAGGCAGCATCACACGCCGCTGTATTCATCTTCCGCGCTGCGTTATGCCGACGAATACGGGGAGATTGAGCGCGCGGGGATTCGGGTGATTGCGAGCCTTGGCCCGGGCTCGTTCGAGAACTACTCGATCCACCAGATCGAGCCGGTTGTCGCGCTTATGGGTACAGACGCGAAGCGCATCATGTTCATCGGCACGGAGGCTGCGCCGGCACTGCTAATCGAGTTCGCGGGCGGCCGGCAGGCCACGATCCAGCAGCCGGGTCCGGGCTGTCCGTTCATGATGGCCGTCAACTATGATTCCGGTACCTGCCGCGTCGTGCAGCCGGTTTCGGATTATTTTCAGCGCTTCATTCGGGATCTGGTGGCGTTTTTCGAGAAAGGACAGGTGAGCGTGCCGCCTGCCGAGACGGTCGCCATTATGTCGATCATCGAAAACGGCCGGATCGCCGCCAAGCAGCCGTATCGCTGGATCGATCTGCCGGAGAGCCGGTAGGCGGCAGGAACAGAACAAAGCAGCCATTTTCGCGGAGAACGGGAATGGCTGCTTTGCGTTGCGCCTGAACATTAATATAGGGCGCAGTATTCAATCTCCATGGAGACTCGCCCTAGCGCACGATGGCACTGGAAACGAGTCTCCGGAGATTTTTTTTGCATTGGAACGGGTTGGCCAGCGAACGATCACGGACGGAATCGATCTGTAGAAGCGTTAGCGTTCGCCTTTGTCTGCGAATTTCTACCTTTTGGTGATATAAAATCAAGAAATTTGGAGACAACAGCGATCGGAAGAACGATCCGTAACCGCAGCGGCCACCTTGCACAATGTTAAGAATTTTGTTCCCTTTTTCCGTCGCATAAACGCCAGAAGCTAATGCTATATCCCCTTCGATTTTTCAACCGGCATGCCGCCGGACTTTTTCCGAACCAGCCGATCCATGACCCGCCTGCTCCACGGACTAAGTGTTGCCAGCGTGGGAGCATCGACGAACCGGCAGAAAAGATGGGCTAATGCAAAGATAAAAGGAGTTGTTAGGATAACGGTGAGGACTGTGCTAAGGCCGTAAGAGAACAGGAGGTGGAACTGATAGAACAGATAGGAACCCAGTGAGCAAATGATGGTGAAGTGAACCAGGTATAAAGAGAAGGATATCGTGCCGAGGTAGAGGAAGGGCTGCCGGCCGAACAGCGACTTGAGGCGGGGCGAGATGAGCAGGGCCGTTAAGGTCAGGCAAGCGCCCAGCGTATGGTAGAACACGAAGAACGAAAAGGTGGACGAGCCTTTCCATACCAGGATGGAGTAAATAGTGTTTTGGGTTCCCACGTAAGGGAAAGAGCCGAGATACAGACCGGCCCCCAGAAACAGGGGAGCGCTCCAGGGCGGAAGAACGGCGGTCAGCCGGTTGCGGCCGCTGTACGTCAAGTCGCTGAGTGCCATGCCGAGCACAAACCCGAGGTAATAGGAATCGGCGAGAAGCACCGCAAGAGCGGCGTAACCGATGATCCGCAGCCTGAAGCGGCCGAGGGTCAACAGAAACCCGAAGATGAGGAAGGAACCCAGCAGCTCGTAGGTCATGGTCCATAACACAGGATTGTAAGCGGATCCATAAGTGAAGAAGGTGTGGTACAGCGCCTCCCGGATCATGTCGAGTACACGGGGGCTGGCCGTGAACGGATCGGGCATCGACGATTGGGTCGTTTGGCGGATGTCGTCATAAAATCCCCAGCCCAGCCGCATAACCGCGAAAGCGAGGCAAACGGACAGCGAAGCCGGAATGGCGAGCCGGAAAAACCTGCGCAGCGCGGACGCGTAAATATGCATCTTGTCCTTCGTGAGAAAATAGCGCCAGCTCAGCACGTATCCGCTCAGTACGAAAAAGACACAAACCGAGAAGTTGCCGTTGAACATCAGGTTCATCGGCGTTCGCGCGGCCAGGCCTTCAAAGGGAAAGTGGGCGATCTCCGGTTTTCCTTCGAAGACAGACGGCGCGAAGACCTGAAAAAAATGGGACAACACGACGACGCAGGCCGCCAGTCCTCTTAAACCATCCAAATAAGCGATTTTAGTCTTCATGCAAGTGCAAGCCTCCCTCGATTTTTGAATCCCATTCTAGGCGATTCGCGAGGGGAAAGATTGTACTTACGTATCAAATGAGAGGAGTCGTGCCGAATGAAAAAGCTCGATATCGATCGATTGACCCGCGCTGGAGTCATCTATTTCAATTCGAAGCTCGAGATGCTGGAGAATTTGCACTGCAAGATGTACCGGATGAACACCCTCGTCAGCCTGTCCACCCATTTCCATGACTATTATCAGATTTGGTACGTATCCAAAGGCGAATTCGTGCACACGATCTCCAATCGGCAGTACCGGATCCGACAAGGCGATTTGTTCCTCGTTCCCCCCTTTACGCTGCATCGCGTGCAGGCTTTCGAGACAGAGGGGGAGATCCTCGGCTGCGAATTTATGCCGTCCTTCATTAACGAGCGCTTCGCGGATCCTTCGGGAGAGCGGAGATTTTTTGACGCCGAGTATTTGAGGCATTTCTCACAGTCGGACTGCACGCCGCATTCGCAGATCGCCTTCGACGGCGTCACGGACGGCAGAATCCGCGGCCTGCTGCAGGATATGCTCGGGGAATACGAGGAGCGGACGCCCTTTTTTGAAATCGTCCTGAAGGCCAGCCTCCTGCAGCTGCTGTCGATCATCATCCGCCAGGTGAACGGGGAGCTGGTGAAGGCCGGATTCCAAAAAATCGAAAGGTACCGCGACACGATGAACAAGGTCGTCGAATACATCGACAGGAATGCGCATGAAGATATCAAGCTGGAGCATATCTGCGCCATATCCAACATGTCGAAGCCGACGATTTGCCGGCTGTTCAAGGAGTGGACGGGCAAGACCTTCAACCGCTATCTCGTCGATTTACGGATATCCAACGCGCTCGTCCTGCTGCAGCGGCCGTCCATGTCCATCACGGACGTATGCTATGCCACGGGGTTCAACGAGCTCGCGTATTTTTGCCGGATTTTCAAAAAATACACGGGCATTTCCCCAAACCAGTTCCGAAAACAGGTGATGGGCAAGCCATTTTAAGTTTTAACGATAATCCAATTACTAGAGACAATAGTGAAATTAACTAAAACGCTTACATGATAACATGTGGGTAGTTGACGGCGGCAAGCGCGCATTGGCGGCGCTGCCGCCCCAAGATTAAGGAGGGAAGAGACATGATGCGAAAAGGGAGTACATGGGGGCTCATGATGGTTTTCCTGCTGGTCGCGGTCCTGTCGGGCTGCGGCGGCAAAGATGCGGCAAGCGGTGGCCAGGAAGGCGGCGAAGCGAAGGGCGGCGATGCCCCGAAAGAAAAAGTGCAGCTGAGCTTCTGGTACGGCTGGACCGGCATGGAGGCGGAAGCCCTCGAGAAATTGATCAAGAAATGGAATGACGCCAACCCGGACATTCAGGTAAAGGGGCTGTCCCAGAGCGATTACCAGAAGCAGTTGACGGCGATTACCGGAGGTAACCCGCCGGACGTCGCGTCCAACTTCGGTCAGGACGTCGTGCCGTGGGGCGAACGCGGGGCCATGATGCCGCTGGACGATTTCATCAAGAAGGACAACGTCGACCTCGGCGACTTCGTGCCTGCTGCACTGAGCTCTTCCCAATCGAATGGAAAAACGTACGCTTTACCGATCGCGATGCACGTCTCAATGCTTTTCTATAACAAGGAGCTGCTCGAGAAGGCGGGCTTTAGCGGTCCGCCGGAGACGATGGGCCAGCTCAAGGAGTACATTGCGAAGCTAAGCGTCAAGGAGGATGGAGGCAAGCTGCAGCAGCTGGGCCTGTGGCCCGGCGTCGATGCCTATACGTTCAGCTATGCCTATGGCGGATCCTATTACGATGCGGATAAGAAACAGGTCACGCCGGACGATGCGGGGGTCAAGAAGGCCGTGGAATTCGGTAAAGGAATCTGGGACCAATTCGGGTCGAAGGAGCTCGATCGCTTCGCGTCCGGCTTGGGGCAGTACATGTCGCCGCAGAATCCATTCTTTACAGGCAAATACGCGATGACGATCGACGGCGAATGGCTGCCGACGTTCATTAAGCAGTACGCCCCGAACCTGAAATACGGCATTGCGTCCATTCCGTACGATGAAAGCAACCCGAGCCTGAAGGACCCGGGCAACGTCTCGACCAGCGTATTTTACATTCCGAAAGGCGTGAAGCATCCGGAAGAATCGTGGCAGTTCCTGAAATGGATGACCGAGCCGGAGCAGATGGCGGAGTTCACCGCGGCCATCGGCAATCTGCCGACCCGAACCTCACTGCAGACACATGAAATCTATAAGGAGGTGCCGGGCTTCCAAGAGTTCTTACAATATTCCTCCAGCCCAAACCTGCATTCCTTCCCGGCTACGTCCTTTTCGACGGAGTACATGACCGAATTCTCGAACCAGTATAACGCGATTCTGCGCGGGGAAGTCGGCTTGGACGAAGGGCTGAAACGGGTGAAGGACAAAATTCAGCCTTTAGTCAAATAATCCGGTTCTTTGCATTCGGGCTCGGTCCGCTTCTGGGCCGGGCCCGCATTCCAACAATCACGAGGAGGACGTGCAGATGATTGAAACGATATCCTCAGCGGCGCCTAGGCGGAGAAAGGGCTGGACGAGGAAGGAGTGGCATTATTTTTGGCTGGGGCTGATCTTCGCTTCCCCATGGATCATCGGGTTTCTGATTTTTACCGTGTATCCTTTCTTCAGCTCCCTCTACTTCAGCCTGACGGAATACGATCTGTTCAATCCGCCAAAATGGGTGGGTATGGACAATTACGCCGCGATCATGAAAGACCGCAGCTTCTATAAATCGATCAGCAACACGCTGTTCATGGCGTTCATATCCGTTCCGGTCACGCTGTTCAGCTCGCTGCTCATTGCGCTGCTGCTGAACTTCAAGGTGAAGGGCATCCGATACTACCGCACGATCTTTTATCTTCCGGCCGTTATTCCAGGCGTGGCGAGCGCCCTGCTCTGGACCTGGATGCTGAATCCGGACTTCGGCCTGGTCAACATTTTCTTGCGCTGGCTGCATCTTCCCGATCCGGCCTGGCTGCTTGATCCCCGGTTCACCAAGCCTTCCCTGATCCTGATGGGGCTCTGGGGTTCCGGCGCGGGGGCGCTCATTTTTCTCGCGGCGCTGCAAGGGGTTCCGCAAACCTACTACGAAGCGGCCCATGTCGATGGCGCCAACTGGTGGCACCGGTTCTGGAGAATCACGGTACCGGCGCTGTCGCCGATCATTTTGTTCCAGCTGATCATGGGACTCATCGGGGCTTTTCAAATTTTCACGGAATCTTACATTCTGGCGGGTGGCAAATCAAGCGGCGGCGCTCTCGGCGGTCCCGGGCAGTCGTTATTGTTCTATGCCGTCAATTTGTACCAGGAAGCCTTTATCAATCTGAAAATGGGATACGCCTCGGCGCTGGCCTGGATCCTGTTCGTGATCGTCATGCTGATTACGCTGCTGGTCCTGAGAACGTCCAAACGCTGGGTCTACTACGGGGGTGAATAGCGGATGAGCGCTGGCAAGCTGTTTCGCACGAAAATTTTTCCGCATACGATGCTGATTTTGTTTGCATTCTTTTTTCTCTTTCCGTTCGTTTGGCTCGTGTTCACTTCGCTCAAGTCGTCGAACGAAATTTTTGAACTGCCGCCGCGCATCCTGCCGGAATCGTTTCAATGGTCGAATTACAAGGCCGCGTTCGAAACGGTGCCGTTCGGACACTATATGCTGAACACCCTGGTTATCTGCGTCGTTTGCATTATCGGGCAACTGTTTGCCTCCCCGCTGGTGGCCTATTCGATCTCGCGGATTCCGTGGGTGGGGAGCAAGATCATTTTCGCGATCGTCCTGGCAACGATGATCCTGCCCTCACAGGTGCAGCTGATTCCGCAGTACATCATTTTCGCCAAGCTGGGCTGGATCAACACTATCCTGCCGCTGACGATCGGGGCCTTTTTCGGCGCGCCGTTCTACATTTTCTTATTGAGGCAATTTCTCTTAGGCATCCCCAAGGAGCTGTCCGAAGCCGCGAAAATGGATGGGGCCTCAGAGTTCCGCATCTACTCGCAAATTATTATGCCGACCTTAAAGCCGGCGCTGGCGACGGTGGCCTTGTTTACCTTCGTGGGTGCTTATACGGACTTTATGGGACCGCTCATTTACTTGAACGATGCCGCCAAGTGGACGCTGACGCTCGGTCTGCAGGGATTCCAGCAGGATCACGGGGCGCAATGGGAAAAGCTGATGGCCGCGTCGACGATCATGGCGATTCCGATGATTTTGCTCTATTTTTTCGGGCAGAAGTACTATATGCAATCCGGATCTGCTTTTACGGGGTTCAAATGATTCATGCACCCCTTGGCGATCTCAAAGGGAAGGCAAGTCTGTGCCGCGCATATAATGGCTGGTTGGAAACCCCAATCAGCCTTTTTCAATTCTCCAACCTTGTAACTTTGCCCCGGCTCGCAGCGTCCATAAACAGTAGGTAAATTTCGTTAAAAGCTGGGAGGATATCGATGATGCGAAAATGGACTATGGCCGCTGCCGGGCTGCTGCTTGCCGGGACGCTCGGGAGCGCCTGGACAGGCCCGTCCGTGTGGGCTCAAACCTCCGGACCGAACGCAAGTTATTCGAGCCCGGGCTCGGAATTTTATTTGACGAATCCGATACCGCTCGCCAAGCCGAAATGGACGGCGGCGCTTGATGCGCCGAAGGACTCGTCCGCCTCCAATCCTTCCGTCGTTATAGCGGGGCAGGGGAAGGTCTACTACATCGCGGGCGGCAAGCTGATCGCGAAGGAGGCCGCGACCGGGAAGACGCTGTGGTCGTTCGGGACGGGACTTGGCTATGCAACCCTCACGAGTACCGATGGAACGAAACTCTACGTCGGTGCCAAAGACGGCTCGGTTTACCGGGTCGATAAGGCGACCGGCAAGGGCGCGCGCATCTACCGTGCTCCATCGGGGCATGCGCCCGAGATATCCGTGGACGGTGGAACCTTGTACGTCTTTGCCGCCGGTTCACTCATCTCGGTCGATCCTGCTACAGGCAAGGAGAAATGGCGGAATCAGGACGGTAAGTCCCTGCCTCAGCGCGTGGGCGGGACGCTGCTCTCGGGCGCCGTGGAGTCGGGAGCGATTACCGTCAATACGACTTACGCGATTGATCCCGCCACGGGCAAGACGCTGTGGCGGCTGTCGGGTGACCATTCAGGTCTTCTCAAGTCGGAAGGGAATAAGCTTTATTTCCAGGACCAATGGCCGGATTCCGATTATGTGGAGACTGCGGCGAACATCGACGAGGTGGATGTGAAGACCGGCAAGATTACGGCAAGCAAGAAGTTTGTTGCCTTAAAGGCTGATGGCAGTCCGGTCTATCCCACATCCAAAGTGGTGATGGAAGGGAATAACATCTATGCGACCGTTGCCGGCGAGGGCGTCTTCCGCTTCAATTACGACGCCGACCCCGCTGTTGTGAAGCCGGAATTGATACCGGATCGGGGGGAGTTTATCGCGGGCCCCTATAACGGCAAGCTGTTTTTCCTGGACGAGGACAGCCGCGGGATTCATGCGCGCAAAATCGTGGATCGTTCGTATGTGAATTATAACGGCCCCGATAATCCGGCCAGCCGCGTCGATATGATCCAATCCGGCTTGTACGTCGGGCAGAGTGACGGTACCGTCTATGCGCTGAACGTCTCGACAGGGAAGGCTTTGTTCCGTGCGCAGACGAAGGCGCGCAGTTACGGAGCTTTTCAGGTTGAGGGCGGCATGCTGCTCGTCCAGGCGGAGAGCCAGCTGTATGCGTACCCGCTGTCTTCCGAATTGGCGAAGCCCGCTGCTGGGGGCAGCGCGGCGGGAGCCTTCGCGAAGTCGGATGCCAAGGTCACGCTGGATGGGAAGGCACTTCCGCTGCGGGTTGGAGCGGGCGTCATGTCGGCAGATAACCGGATGTTCATCCCGTTCCGGTCGCTGACGGAAGCGCTCGGAGCCAAGGTCGCTTACGACGCCAAGACGAAGCGGACGACCGTGACCTACGGAACGCGCGTTTTCTCGATCGCCGACGGCTCCCCTTTTGCTCTCATAGAAGGGAAGCAAGCCGCACTGTCTTACTCCCCGGCGACGCTGAACGGCTCGCTCTACGTGCCGATCAAGGATTTCGGCGATCTGCTGGGTGTGCAGGTGAAATGGAACGCCGGCAAGCGTACGGTGGAGGTAACCAAGGCGGCTGCCACGAAATAAGGTTGACGATTCTTTGAGGTTAGAGCAGAAGTAAGGAACACCGAACGAATGGAAAAATTCCTATTGTCCTTAAGCAGCCTAATGTATACTGAAAACGGCGGGATGACCGCCGTTTTTTGCACATTCACTTTACAGAATTGAAGGTTAATCGGAGCTGATTTTTAAAGATAAACCAAGGACAATGGAGATGAGCATAAAATGAAAGTAATCGGTCTTATTGGCGGAATGAGCTGGGAATCTTCTGCTTTGTACTATCGAATGATCAATGAAGAAGTAAGAAGTAGGTTAGGCGGGCTGCACTCTGCGAAATGCCTGTTATATAGCGTTGATTTTGAAGAAATTGAACGTTACCAAGCGGAAGGAGCCTGGGAAAAGGCGGGGGAAGTGCTAGGCCAAACCGCACGCGCTTTGGAAAAAGGGGGCGCTGACTTTATCGTCATTTGCACCAATACGATGCATAAAGTTGTCGATGATATTCAGTCCCAGATCAACATTCCCATTTTGCATATAGCGGATGCTACAGCAGCCCAAATCAAAGAAAGCCAGATTCAGAAGGTTGGGCTGCTTGGCACGAAGTACACTATGGAACAGGACTTTTATAAATCACGCTTGGAGCTGACCGGGATTCAAGTGATCGTTCCAGATCGGGATGACAGAGAGGCCGTAAACAAGATCATCTACGAAGAGTTATGCCTGGGCAAGATTCATCAGGAATCCAGAGATTATTATAAAGAGGTTATTCAGGGCTTAATCGAATCTGGATCCGAAGGGATTATATTAGGCTGTACAGAAATTGGACTATTGGTGAAGCCGGAAGACGCAGAAGTTCCTCTGTTTGACACAACCTACATCCATGCTTGCGAGGCTGTAAATATGTCTTTGAAAGCGTGAGATTGGAGCTGAATCCCGTACGGACCAATTAAAATAGGAGTTCACCGCAGCGCGCCCGCCAGGGCGCTTTTTTAAATGATATAGGGTTTGAAGAACGCCAGTACAGCCAAAAAATAGTTAAAGAAATTTCCCGGCCGATGTTGTCACATCCCATCCTCACTCCCCGTCATACGGGTAAAATCACCGGAAGGGATGATCGAGATGGAGATGGAATACGATTATGATGTGGCGGTAGTTGGCGGGGGCATAGCAGGTCTGACGGCAGCGGTGTATGCGGCGAAGGCGGGAAAGCGGACGATTCTGATCGAGAAGCAGGAGCGCCTCGGCGGGCGAGCCATCACGGTGAAAAAGAAGGGAGCATACTTCAATCTGGGCGGGCACGCCCTGTATCACGGCGATGCGTTTGCGACCTTCCGCGAGCTGGGGCTAAGTTTGCAGGGAGGTCAGCCTTCCACCGATGCACTCGGCATTTGGAACGGGAAGCTAGTGACCATGCCGATGGGGGTCAAATCGCTCTTTACCACGCCGCTGCTGTCCTGGAAAGGGAAAGTGGAGCTGGCCTCCTGGCTGGCGAAGCTTGGCAAACTGGATACGCTCCGGTACGAGCGGGTCAGTCTCCGGGAATGGCTGGAGGGGAATATCAAGGACCCCATGCTGCGGCATTTGTTTTATTCGCTTTTTCGCACGGCAAGCTACGTGGTAGCGCCGGATTTGCAGGCGGCGGGTCCCGTACTGCGGCAGCTTCAGAACTCCCTAAAGGGCGTGCTGTATCTTGACCGGGGCTGGGGCGCGATGGTCGACGAGCTAGGCAAGCTGGCTGAGGATGGCGGCGTGAAGCTGCTCTCGAAGAGCAATGCCGTGTCCATTGGGCACGCTGAAGGCTCCGTACGGCATGTGCTCTGCGAAGACGGAACGACAATCAAAGCGAATTCCATCATCGTCGCCGCATCGCCCACGATCGCTCACCAGCTGGTACCCGGAGCTGAAACGACCGCCCTTCATACCTGGAAGGAGCAGGCGGTCGAAATTACGGCTGCGTGCCTGGATGTCGCGCTCCGTCGCCTGCCGAAGCCGAATCAGCAATTCGTGTACGGCATCGACAGGACGGTCTTTCTTTCCAACCAGTCGCGTGCTGCTGATCTTAGCGACGATGGATACCAGGTCGTTTCCGTGATGAAATACAAGGGGCTGGAAAGCGATCCTAAACGGGATTTGCAAGACCTCGAACAAACGTTGGATCTCGTGCAGCCAGGCTGGAGGGATGAGCTGGTCGTCCGGCAGTATTTGCCGAAGATTACGGTTTGCCACGATTTTATGCACCTGAACCGTCAGGAGAACCCGGGGCCCGCCGTCCCGGAAATCAAGGGGCTGTATGTGGCAGGAGATTGGGCTTCGCACGGGGAATTACTAACCGACGCCGCGACAGCGAGCGCGAAAAGAGCCGTTCGGCACATCCTCTCCCTGGAGAGCGAGGAAAGGGCGACCCATGAGCATAGAAGAATTGTATGAAGCCTATAGAAAACCGCTGATATCCTATGCCTACCGGATGCTGGGCAGTGTCATGGACGCGGAGGATATCGTGCAGGAGGCCTTTATAAGTTATGGCCGGCTGGAGGAGCCTGATGCGATACGAAATGAGCGATCCTTTTTGTACAAAATCGTCACCAACCGCTGCTTGGATCTGCTCCGTTCCTCGGCGAAGAAACGGGAGCTCTATGTCGGTCCCTGGCTTCCTGAGCCTCTGATGGGTTTGCTGGATGCCGCCGAGGCCGACCCGTCCGAGATCTATATGCGGCGCGAATCCATATCAACGGCATACCTTTTGCTCCTGCAGCAGCTGAGTGCCGTCGAAAGAGCCGTTTTTCTCCTCCGCGAAATTTTTCATTATTCGTTCGACGAGATTGCCGGGATGGTTGGCAAGAGCACCGCGAACTGCCGGCAAATTTTCCACCGGGCCAAAAAGAGCATCCAGGTGGATCCTGAGCAAAGCCTGCCGGTTCACATAGCCGAAGAGAAGCTGAGGGATTTCGTCAGTTCCCTTCTGCAAGGAAATACAAGCCGATTACTGGAACTGGTCAGCGAGGGCGCTGTCATGATCTCCGATGGCGGCGGCAAGGTCAAGGCGGCACGGGTGCCTGTCATTGGATTCGAGCAGGTTACCAAACTGCTGCTTAATCTGCTCAAAATGCATGAGGGTAAATTTGCGTATTCGTTCGTTTCTGTCAACGGCATACCGGGCTTCCGGCTTGCGATGGATAATGGGGATCAGTACGTGTATTCTTTTTCTTTTAAGGATGACAAGATTCAATCGATCTATGCCGTAGGAAATCCGGAGAAAATAAGGCACCTGCCAGCATTCGAGCAGCGGGATGATGAACTTGGCACGCTGTGACATCCGCGGATAATAAACCAAACGATGACTTAACCGCGATTATCGTTAACCTAGAGGAACAATAGAAGAAAGTGTGAAAAAGCCCCTGCCGGCGCGAGCCAGCGGGGTTTTTGGCGTTCATGGATCAGGTCGTGTTGGAACGATGAACAAAATGATGAATTATATGGTTTGCAAAATTCTAACGACCTCATCCTCAATCTGGGATTCATCAACCTTGTCCCAATGCTCAGGGCGAATCATTTGATATTTTTTCATACGGTAAAACTCCATCACGGCTTGTTTCAAGGTGAGGTCGTACCACTGGATGCTGAACGTCGGTTCCATAATCCGCCGCAGCGTAGCGTCGTCTTGAACCAAAGACAGCACTGCATTCATCCGGTTGAAAATTCCCTGATCCATCCCGGCTTCAAAAAAGCCTTCCAGATTTTTATTCCGATTCTGCTGGGCAATGACAAGACTTTCAAATAACCGCGGATAGAATTCCTTGAGGTCCTCCAGGAACAAATCGGATATAAAAATGACGCAGATCAGCGATTGCAGAAACGTTTGCTGAAAACGCTTGATATAAGAAACGGTTTCGTCGTTCACCACAGCATCGGCCTGCTGTAAGTAGTTCATCTCATACTCTACAACCTGCTGAATGATGTCATCTTTGGATGAAAAATGCTTATACAGCGTCACTTTGCTGATGTCCATATATTTGGCGATATCGTCTATTTTAAGTTGGCTGAACTTGTTCTTTCGGATGACCTGTTTTATTTTCTCGATGTAATGATCGGCGCTTACCGCTTTTCTCACGAAATGAAGCCTCCTTTGTGCTTATACAACATATTATAACGATTTCGCTGGGATCACAAACACTTTTTACTAAAATTAATAAATTAACTTTTTTTATTAATTTTGTTTACTTATTTAATTTTCCGGTCTATAATCGGTCTTGCAAAAATAAATGAGCTTCTAAGCCAAGGGAGGAAGTGAAAAGATGAGTACTGTGGAAAAAGGGAAATACGAGGGCAAGCGGGTCGTCATTACAGGAGGAAGCAGCGGTTTCGGCCTGAAGACAGCGAAGTTGCTGGTGGATGAGGGAGCGCGTGTATTGGTTACCGGCCGCACCCAGTCCACGCTCGATTCGGCTCTGAAACAATTGGGGAACAACGCGGTTGCTATCGTGAGTGACGCCTCATCGTTGAGTGATATTGAAGCCCTGGCAACCCGGGTGAAGGCGGAGTTTGGTACGATCGACGCCTTGTTCGTAAATGCTGGCGTGACGCGCTTCGTTCCTTTTGAGTCCGTTACCGAAGAGGTGTACGACGAAGTTCTCGCCATCAATACCAAGGGGCCGTATTTTACCGTGCAAAAGCTCGTCCCGCTGCTTAACGAGGGGAGCGGCGTGGTTCTCACGACTTCGGTCGCGAACGTGCTTGGAATTCCGATGATCAGCGCATACGCTGCCAGCAAGGCAGCGCTTCGTTCCATGACGCGCAGTCTCGCCCGCGAGCTGCTGCCTCGGAAGATCCGTGTGAATGCGGTCAGCCCCGGTCCGATCGACACAGGCATTCTGGACAGATCGATGCCGGCCGAAGCCGCGGAACAGACCAAGGCACAAATGAGACAGGAGAATCCGATGCTGCGTTTTGGTGAGCCCAGCGAGGTGGCCAAAGCTGTCGCATTCCTTGCGTTCGACGCGACTTACACAACCGGGGCCGAGTTCCCCGTTGACGGCGGCGGCTCGCAAATCTAAGTACGTCTAAACCCGCGGTTGGCTGGCCAACCGATTTTAATAAACGAACCAAGGAAGGGAAAGTGATCAATATGGAAAATACAAAAAATATGCGCGTCTTTGTAACGGGCGCAACGGGGTTTGTCGGCACCGCTGTTGTTCGCGAACTTATTGCTTCAGGACATCAAGTCGTCGGGCTCGCCCGCTCGGAAAAGTCTGCCGAATCGCTGACGGCTGCCGGGGCTGAAGTGCACCGTGGTTCCCTGGATGATCTTAGCAGCCTGCAGGAAGGAGCCGCCGCAGCGGACGGCTTGATTCACCTGGCTTTTAAACACGACTTCGCGGATTTTGCGGCAGCCGCTGAGGCGGACAGCAAGGCAATCGAGGCGATCGGGGAGGCACTTGAGGGTACTGGAAAGCCATTCGTGGCGACCTCGGGAACGCTGATGCTTACGCCGGGGCGGCTCGGGAAGGAAGAAGAGGCGTCGACACAGTCTACGCCGCGCCGCTCCGAGGAGGCTGCGCTCGCGCTGGCTGGACGCGGAGTGAGAGCTTCCGTCGTCCGCCTGTCACCGTCCGTGCATGGCCCGGGCGAGCAGGGCTTTGTTCCGACTCTGATCGGCATCGCGCGGGAGAGAGGTTTTGCGGCGTATGTGGATGAGGGGCTTAACCACTGGCCGGCGGTTCACCAGCTTGATGCGGCGCGCCTGTTCAGACTGGCGTTGGAAAAAGGGGCCGCAGGCGCCGTGTACCACGGGGTTGGCGATGAGGGCGTGCCTTTCCGGGAGATCGCTGAGATCATCGGCCGGCACCTGAACCTGCCGGTGCGCAGCATTCCCCGCGAGGAGGCAGACGCTTACTTCGGGTGGCTCGCCTTCGCCGCGTCAACCGACAATCTGGCGTCGAGCGCACTGACCCAGGAACGCTTAGGATGGCAGCCCGTGAACCCTGGTTTGATCGCGGATCTGGAACAGGGGCACTACTTTAACCGTTAAAATTGATGGATTGGGTGAATGAAGAGGTTTTTTAAAGGTTATCTAATGAAATCGCCTGATCGTAACATTTATGAATAAAAAGGTCTTGGCTTGTGACTCGGTACCTCCTACATGGAAGTATCGGGCACAGGTCAAGACTTTTTTGGTAGGGAAACGATTAGTTCCAAACCGTCTATGGAATCTCGAAGGCTATGATATGATAGCGTTAATATGAATAACCTATGGAAAGGAAGATACACCATGGATATTATCCAAGATCTTCAAAAGTTAATTAAACTTACAGGTGAACGTGCAAGGTTAGAGGCTAAAGTAAATGGGACATACATTGTATACAAGACAAATAGCGGTCGGATTATTAAGGAATTTGCAAACGGTGAGATTCAGACAGTGAATAGTCCGGGATCTTCTTCCGATGAATAAATTTTCTCCAATCAAATGGGTATTGGTAGACCATTACTCTATTTATTGTTTCTAATTTAAAGTCATTTCAGTTGTCCTTAACAATCATTCTAGGTGAGTTGCTCTTCTAACTCACAAAAAAGCACCTTCAAGTTAAATCTACATATCTTTTGATATGGTTGATTATCTTGAAGGCGGTTTTGTTAACTAATTCATTTATTCTGGAAATCAATTTGTATCGTTAGGTTGGTTTTATCAAATTGAACCTTTCCACCAAAAGCTTCAGCAATAAACCGAAGATTTACGTACATAAGACCATCATCAACAAGTTCTGGACCTTGTAAAAGCTGTACTTCCTTGCCATTTAGAGTAGCAATCTTTTTTCCGGCAGTTAACGTAACCGTTGTATCATTATTTTTAGCCGTAACAGTTTTGGTTTGATTATCAAACTGAGCGTCCATCTTTAACGCCGAGAAAAATGCCCTGAAAGGAACCAAGGTTGATCCGCTCGGAGGAATTGCCGCAGTTGAGGTTTGTTTGTCCCCATTAATGTATATCGTAGGACGGTATACTCCGCGGGAATCCGGGCCCGCTGAAGCAAACACAGCTTGTGCACCAAAGACTAAGATGTAAACAGTCAGCACAGCAAGGGATAGAAAAGAACGGCGCTTCATCAAATACCATCTCCTTTTTTAAGTTTAATAGCATCAAACAGGACGCTTCATTTGGACAAATCCTATCAGTACAGACGCTTTTTCCCCCACACATGTTACAATAAACCCAAATCATCACAGTTATTGGAGGTATCCTCAGTGGTCATTCAACTAGGCAATTTTGAAGTGAATTCCGGGCAATTGGTCGTAGCGGATCCTTGTTACGAATTGGATCGGGATACGATTATTATGGGCGTATTGGAATCGGCCTTAACTGGCACATGGGTAGGAGAAGTGGAGAAGGTCGAGGTTCGCGACTGGGGCGAAGCCAATGCCAAGCTGACGGCTTACCATCACTCCGTGGCGGAACAGGCAGCGTCGCTGGAATGGATCAAGTGCTCTTTTGTGGCGGGAGTGGACAGCGGGCAGGCCGGGATTTTTGATATCGACAAACACCGGATTCCGGATGCGGATGCCCCTGACGGTAAACAGGACCAAGATACCGAATGGTATTTCGCCTGCTGCGATCTCACCGAGAGCGGGGAGGAAGCAGGTGTCATGGATGGCGGCGTCGTATCACGGACAGGCATGGGCGACGGGGCGTATGGGGTGTATAAAGCCGTAAATTCAGACAATCAGGTAGTTGGCGTGAAGATTGTGTTTATTAAGGGTTAGTTTAAAGGCGGCTGGTTTTTGTACGAGAAAGATCTCGAAGGTGAGGCGAATTCTGTGCTGAAGAAAATCCTTCTATTTGTTCTAAGTGCGATTTCATTGATTTTTGTCACCCATGTAAATCAAGCGTCGGCTGCATCTCCTGTACTGCCTCTTCCTTCAAGTGCTCACGTGTATTTAAAGGCAGGCCCGTTTTATATTTTATATACTCATCCTACTGCTCCTTATATCGATTCGAACAATCGGCTTCTCGTTCCTCTTCGATCACTCGAAGAATTATTTGGAGGGAGCGTTTCATACTTACCCGAGAGCAAAACCGCTCAGGTCGAATGGCTGCAGCATCAATTTAAATTTGTTGTAGGTTCCAATCTTGCAGAGATTGATGGTAAAAATTACGTTATGGATACGAAGCCAGTGATGAAGAATGGAGCAATTTCATTGCCTATCCGCTTGTTTCTAGACGAAACAAACCTCGATTATCACTGGGATAATAAACTCCAGATGCTGGTTCTGGATGATGATCGTATTCTTGTGGGCGAGCCGTTTACTGATTTTAAAGGGAATGATTTGAAGAGTACAAATATAGATAACGTATTCCAAATCAAAAGTTATTCGATTGAAAAGTCCAAGTATGATACCTTTGCTCTGAAAATTACAGCTAATAATCAATCAGGGAAGGATATTCCGAAGGGAAAAGCAGATATTCATCCGCTCGTTTCTTACGGAAAAATGTATGGCGGTTTTGCTACCGATTCCTACAGCCGCCCAGCATACCCTGCTATTCCAGGAGTGAAAGCTGGGGAGGATGTTACCATACAGCAAAACTTCCCTTTACGGGATGTCGAATATATCATTACGGTTGCTAGAGTTTTTAAATAGATTTATAGGTAGATGACTCTCTCGAGGGTCATCTTTTTTTTATTCTATAGAAGGAACTCACCTCATTTTCACTTCGAGCGCAACTATTTTCCGTTTTTATTGTTATATATTGTAAATGGTAATTTGTCGCTTTTACTAGAATCATGATAGAAAGTTCAAATCATAATAGAGGTGCCCAATGAAGAAATTTTTGTCTCTGCTGTTCCTGTCTTTGTTTCTACTGATTCTGCTCCCCAATTCAATCAGTGCCGCATCCAAGCCATCCAAAATTGTATTAGACGGCCAGGAACTGGCCCTGCCGGCTGATGTGAAGGTCTCGATCATTGATCAATCCATGATGATTCCACTTCGGGTGGTGGCGGAAAATTTAAAGTTTCAGGTGAACTGGGATCAACGGTCCCGTAGCGTTACAATCCAGCAAAACGCCAAAGCCATGATGTTAACCGTCGGCAAAAAAGAGGCAAAGGTCGCGGATCAGCTCGTACGGCTGGATACGGCTCCCCGGAATATGAATCAAAGCGTGGTCGTTCCGATCCGATTCGTCACCGAACAAATGGGACTGGCTGTCAATTGGGACAATCGCAACAAAACGGTATACCTGACAAGCCCGCCTCAAAACCCGGATCAAAGCAAAGTTCCGAACTCCGAATCCGAAGCAGACAATACAGAGCCGTTGACGCATGTGAGTCAGATCCATTATTTAAACCAACAGCTCGTCATTCGTATGGATGGCCAAGTGACGCCCAAGATTTCAACTTTAGCCAACCCCGCCCGAATCGTTGTTGATTTACCCAATACGACCTTCGGGGCTCTGACTCAGCCGCTGGATTCGGCCATGATGGGGAAATTGGACGTGAGCGGACAGCCGGATGTATCTGAAGTCAGATATTCTCTATTTAGCAGAGACCCCGAGCAAGTCAGGGTCGTGGTGGAATTAAGCCAGGGTAACCCGGCTTCCTATCATCAGGAGTTTATCGGCGATCAGCTCATTATAGATCTATCTGGGACGGGCAGCGATCCCCAGACTCCCATGTCTTCAGGCGACGAGAATGAAAGAAAAATCGTAGTCATTGATGCGGGACACGGGGGCAGCGATCCGGGAACGACGAGCATCAGCAACAAACATGAAAAAGACTTTAACCTCGCGCTTGCTCTGAAAGTGCAGGAACTGCTTCTTAAGGAACCCGATATTGAAGTCATCATGACCCGTGACAGCGACGTGTACCCTACCCGGACAGAACGCGTGCAGCTGGCCAATTCATTAAATGCGGACGTTTTTGTATCGATCCATGGCAACAGCGTACTGGAATCGCCGCAAGCAACCGGTACAGAGACCCATTATTATCAGCGGAGCAGCAGCAAAAAGCTCGCCGATGCGATCCACAAGCGTTTGGTCCAGGCGATGGGTCTGAAAGACCGCGGCGTTAAAAACACCAGCCTGCAGGTGATTCGTGAGACCCATATGGCTGCGGTTCTATTAGAGGTCGGATTTCTAAGCAATGTCTCGGATGAACAAGCCATGCTGTCGGACACCGTTCAGTATAAGGCAGCACAAGCGATTGTTGATGGCATCAAAGAGTACTTAAGCATTACATAGGGAGAACATCGCAGGGAGAGAGAGAAACAAAAAAGAACGCTCGAAGAGCGTTCTTTCAGAGAGCATTAATAGAATTTCCAATGATCATGCCGATGCTTTTTCTTTTTCTTACAGATGACTACAGCTTTTTGACCGGGGTGCAGCTTGACGACGATTACTTTTTTTC
Source organism: Paenibacillus sp. SSG-1 (assembly GCF_002224835.1). Taxonomy (NCBI): domain Bacteria; kingdom Bacillati; phylum Bacillota; class Bacilli; order Caryophanales; family Paenibacillaceae; genus Paenibacillus; species Paenibacillus sp. SSG-1. The sequence continues at coordinate 5,219,922 of NZ_MBRK01000001.1, read as the reverse complement.
GATTACAACACATAATGATCACCTCCTATATTAACAATCTATGCTTTTACGAATAGATTTGACTGGACAAACAGGCACAATTTGATAGGTTATGAGATCAATCGATAGAAAAGCCCCCCATATCCTTGGCTGGAACGGGGGGCTTTCGCCTGATCAATAGACTAGTGGTTTTTGCATAAAAATAACAATATCGGAGCGGGTGCTTGTTCCGTGCTTATCATGATATTCCCAACTGATCTGAAATTCACCGTAACCCCAGTCGATATAACCCAGGTGTTCATACAGCCTTCTTGCTTCGGGATTGTCTTTGCTGCTCACTTCCAAACCGATATGGGTGCAGCCTCTTTCGCTTGCTAATTTCTCAGCCTCACGAATGATTGCCGTCGCTACCCCTTTTTTGCGATAGTCCTCTTTCGTCAGTCCTCCCTCCAGAAAGGCACTGTGAGTCACATCGATATATTGAGTTACACGAGGATCCTCAGGGCCACTCCATCGCAGTAAGAAATGTCCAATCGGTTGATTTGTATGCCATGCGATCAGAAATACGCCCTCACCTTTCCTCTGTACTTCGAATCGCCGATGCTGGGGATACGTCAGATTCCCGGGGCTGAACACTTCCTCAAGCAAATCCAATTGAGAATCCTCGGCTGGTTTGACCACAATATCAAACTCGTGTTGATTCATCACTCATCACTCCTACCGGTTGATATGGATACTAATCATTCTGAATACGGGTGGCCTATTCCTTCGTCGTTATCTTAATTATTATGTAAAAGAATCTAAGCAGACTAATGACTATAGCATGATGTGTGAAAAATAGCAAAAGCCGCGATTCCCGATAAGAATCTTTGCGGCTTTGGAATGAAGCGTTATTTCCGTTTACCATATCGCGGCTTTCTAACTTTGCCCAGTTTGCCCAATTTACCAGGAGTTTTTCTCAAGCTGGCCTTGCCTAATTTAAACTTTCGTGTACTCTTTTTTGGTGCTCTCATATTTTTTGATTTCGCTGCGCCTGCGGCCTCTACCAGGGTAATGGTATAGTTTTGGAAATTGCCGACGTTGACCTCGTCAAACCCTACTTCTCTGCAGCCCGTACCTTGGCATCTTTCAATCCAGCACATATTGAAAGCCGTACTCGGAACATAGGTGGGGAAATCTCCGCTCCACGTATTGCCGAATTGGTCGTAGGCATAGTAATAATACGTTTGATTTACGGAGGATCCCGTTACGAGGAGCATACGTCTTCCAGGGGTAATCCGGTACCAGCCAGCTTTTGAATAAGTGATCGGACTGCAATCCGGATCATAGTACCCCACCGCGACCCATACGGGGTTCGGCGTACTGTTTCTAACATAAAAACTCATAGCATCCACTCCATTCTGATCAAAGAATCGGTACTGCACTATTAATCTATGTGAGTATCTTTGAAAGGGTCATAGACAAATGGAAGATGAAAGAGTCTAAATTGAAGACAGCCGCATGGGACCGATTGTAAAGGCAGACAACCATTTTGATCTGAATCCCGCCTTTACCCAACACGCATGAACGCTTTTCCAATAAGATGTGGTATGCCATTCTTGATTGAGCCTTCCTGGATTATCTCCATTGTCTGCGCTGCATTCGAACCGGCTTCCTTCATCCCGTGACTGCAACGGTAAAAGAGTGGATCGCAGAGGCTGCCGCTGCCTGAATAAAGCGGTTTTTTTGTTGTTTAAAAACACACCTGGAGAGTATTTGAATCTACTAATTTTTCATCTACTTTACAATTAGTGGGATTAATATCATAATTAGTAATCATATCTTTAGTGAGGTGTTATATGAAATCCGTTTATATCACGAGCATGGGGAAGTTCCTTCCCGGCGCCCCGGTGGGCAATGAGGAAATGGAAGATTACCTTGGCAAAATCGGAGGCAGATCCTCCAAGACGAAGCGTATCATTTTGGAAAAGAATCAGATCAAGCAGCGCTATTACGCGATGGACAAGGAGCAGAAAAGCTTGTACACCAACGCGGAGATGGCGGCCCTGGCCATACGCCAGGCGTTGGAGCGCAGCGCCAGTGTCCGTCCGGAGGACGTCGAGTTCTTGGCGACCGGTACGACACGAGCGGACCTGCTGCTGCCGGGTTTTGCGAGTATGGTGCATGCCGAGACGGGACTGCCGGTGATGGAGATTTCTTCGCACTCGGGGTTATGCGCGAGCGGGATGCATGCGCTGAAGAATGCCTTTTTACATATCAAGTCAGGAGAGCACCGGACCGCCATCGCTTGTTCCAGCGAGTTTCTGAGCCGTGAGTTCAAACATACGAAATTCGAGGCACAGGGCATTTACAGTAACGGCCGGGTACCGTTTGACACGGACTTTCTGCGGTTCATGCTGTCGGACGGAGCGGGGGCAGCCCTATTGCAAAATGAACCCTCCGCACAGGGGCTCTCGCTGCGCATCGAGTGGATCGACAACAAGTCGTATGCCAATGAGTACGAGACCTGCATGTATTCCGGCATGAGCAAGGAGGATGGCGGCCGTTCGTGGCTGGACTACGCCTCGATTCATGAAGCGGCCGATCACGGCGCGCTGAATTTGAAACAGGACGTCCGGCTGGTGAATGAAATTACGAAGGTCGGGACGCGGCGGTTTTTGGAGCTGGTGGAAGAAGGGCGGCTTGACCCGGGCGCGGTCGATTGGATGGTGGTCCATTATTCGTCGCATGTGTTCAGGGAAGAGATCTTCCAGCTGCTGGAGCAGGGCGGCGTGACGATCCCTGAGGAAAAATGGTTTACAAATCTGTACACCAAAGGAAATACCGCGGCGGCTTCGATTTACATCATGCTGGAGGAGCTGCTGTATTCCGGACGCCTCTCCGCGGGGCAGCAGATCGTGTGCGTCGTTCCGGAAAGCGGCCGCTTCCAGGCATCGACGATGCTGTTGACGGTGGTTGGGGCTTGACAGCCTTCTTGTAACAATGTATTCAATGCAATTTCCATAACACGCATAAAAGGACCCTCAGCGGAGGGTCCTTTTTGCATTGTTGATTAAGGAGAGTTTAGTAATGAAGATGGTTCCAGGCTTTCATTCATCGTTCCCTAATGCTCGCTACCTTCATCCACAGTACCTTGACTGTTAGTACCTTCACCAGTGGCGTTACCGGCTTCGCTGGAATCTGCGACGTCACTTCCTGTGTCGCTGTCAGCGCCATCCCCACTGACCTCAGCGTCGCCATTGACCACGGCATCCAGCGTTTTCTCATCCAGTGTTACATCATCCACATACACGGTCATCGTTCCTTCACCGCTTGATGAAGCGATTTGCAGCCCGATGGCCTTGATCAGCGTCTTGTCGATGGCGTCGCCGTTGATGTCCTTGCCGTTCAAATTCAGCTTGATCCACTGGTATTCGCCTGTCAGCTCGACTTCGTCAGTGGAAGCCCATGCCCAGTTCGACCCGGTCTTGATAAACAGCTTCGCTTTGGCTGTACCGCCGGCCACTCGGGCGCGGACCATCAGGGTGCTGCCTTGGCTGAGGTCCTGGTCGCTCATGTAGGCGAGCTCAAAGTGCTTGTCGGCTGCGCCCGCAGACGGAAAGTCCGCGCTGAGCACCTTGCTGCCGCCATCCTCCGGATTGGCGAGGTTGCCGGCTCCGAGCGTGTCGTCGTTCAGCGACCAGCCGGTGATGGAGCTGTTGAAGTCGAACAGCACGCCGGGTGTGGTGCCGCCGCCTGCGCTGCCACTGGGCACGGTGCCAGCGTTCGGATCAAGCAGGGCATGGATGTCGTCAAAATACATCGACGACGTCAGCCGGTTGCCGTCCGGCACCGCGTTCGTATAGATGGAGAACGCCTGGACGTTCTTCAGGTTCGTCTTCGTCAACGTGCCGGTCGCCCCGTTGGCGGGCTTGAACTCGCTGAACGGAGCGGTGATGAGCGCCGGCTCGGTCGTCTTGGTGTCCGGGTAGTACTCGTACGTCTTGCCGTCCGCGTTGATCTGCATCACCAGCTTCTGGCCCTGGCCGTCCGGCTGGTACCAGAACTGCAGGGCGTTGAAGCCGGACCAATCCGCACCGTTCATCGCCTTGGTGATGCCGGCGTAGCCGCTGCCTGCCAGCGTGTACGTGTACTTCAGCCCGTAGCTGCCGCCGTGCTTGTGCGTGCCGTCCAGCGCAGCGCCGGCCGGGTCGCCGCCGGCGTGCACGAACTTGCTTGCCAGTGCGTCGCTGCTGCCCAGGTAGCTCTCGAAGTCGTCGACGACGGACGGGTCGCCCGCCGATTCGGCATAGGCGCTGTAGAGCCTAATGTTATCGACGTAGACCGGGAGCGTATCTCCATCCGATTGCAGCGCGCTGCCCACGATGGACAAGGCGATGTCGTCGGCAGCCGCCAGCGCATCCGCGTTCGTAAAATCGATCGTCGGGCTGAATTTAACGTACTCCACGCCATCGATCGTTTCTTTGGGCAGGGACGCAAATGACGAATACGTTGTGTCCATGCCGTACTTATTAGTCCAGTCCGGTGGGAGCTGCCCTACGGCGCGCAGGCTGGCCTGCTCGCTGGATGCCCCGGCTGCAGCGGGGACCCACACGTCCATTTTGACCCGTTGGATACCCGCGAGCGAGCCGGCGCTGGCTTTAGCCTTGGCGTTCTTCAACTCCAGCTTCAGCTCCTGCCATGAATCGGTTCCGTTCAAATGCGGAGCGCTGATCTTCAGGGATCCGCCGTTAAAATCGCTGTACACCGCGCTTCCGTCATTCGTTTCTTCCGAAGAACTGGTATATTCGCCGTTGTATTGGATGCCTTCCGTGTCAGCGGCGGTATCGAAAGTGTAGGCACCGGCCAGCACCTCGCCGATCTTCACGAACACCGTGTTTGTCTGTTCATGCAGCACGGCCCCGCTGCTGCCATACACTTTGACGGTGATGTCCGCGGTTTTGCCGTTCTGCTCCGCTGCCGGCGTCCACTGCGCCTCGTAGTACCCGCTGTCCGGGTTGAGGGTCATCGGATACTCGGTATCCGAACCCTGCACGCTGTAGACGACACGATCCGGCGTTTCGTTCAGGACGCGGACGCGAATCGTCGTTGAAGCCTCCTTAATGGTGCTTTGGTCCGTCGGAGAGGCGATATGCATGGAGCCCTGTTCGGAGGCGGTGTTGACCTTTTTATCATAGGCGCCAATGACCCCGTCGCTGAACAGCGTGTACGCATCCTGGTAGTACTTTTTAAAATCCGGCAGCATTTCATGCTCCTGATTTGGATCGCCGGTCGGGTAAGGGACGTAAATGGAGTCCGGCCCAAAGTTGGCCCAGGTCAGCATGAACGCCATCTTTTTCGCGTCCGGATCGGATTTGAGCGTGTTTGCCAGCTTCGTGTAGAAGTCGGGCGTCGTATTGCCAGTGACCTTCATTTTCTGGTAGCCGAACTCGGTAAAGGCAGCGACTTTTCCGCGGCTGTCCGCGATGTTGGACACGGTTTTGGCTTCCGTCTTGACGCCGTTAAACCAGGAGTCGCCCTCGCCGTTGTAGTAGCTGTCGAACCCGAGAATGTCGACGTAGTCGTCGCCCGGGTAGGTTTTTAAGTAGGTATCCGCAGAGTCGCCAAAACCGCCGCCCGGCGAGTAGGCGTACAGGAAGTTGTGGACGCCTTTCTTGTCGCGGAGATACTCAACTGTATAACGGTAGATCTCCTTGTATTCGTCAGTCGTTGTAAAAGCAGCCCCCCACCAGAACCAGCTTCCGCTCTGCTCATGGAACGGCCGGAAGATGACCGGAATCGGCTTGCCGTCATCGGTTTTGAGGTGCAAGGCGAAGTCGGCGATCTGATCGAGAAAAGCGTTATACGCTGCGTTCTTGTCCCCGCCAGGCAGGATGTGGGATACGACGTTGCCCTTGGTGTCGTAAAAATCCCCGCCGGTGACGAAGTTCGGCATATGAGAGCTGAGTGTCAGCACGCCGCCGTCGGCGTAGGCTTTCTTCATGACGGCGACGAGGTTGTCGCGGCTCTGTTCGGCATTGCCGGCCACACCTGGCTTTTCTTTGCCTTCCAAGCTCAGCGTATCCCAGCCGAACAGCCCCGGATAGGCACCGACGCTGTTGAAGGTGTCTGATTGGGTTCCGTCCTTCGCCGTGATGGACATACCTTCGGTCGTGGCATGCTGCTGGCCGAACAGGATGTTCTTGCCGCGGAGCTGGTTCAAATAGACGAACAGCGATTTGGTGCGGTCGGTTGCCGCTGCGTCCGTCAGGTTGACGGTCGTGACGTTTTCCACCGGACTGCCGCCGTTGCCACCGCCGCTGCTGTTTCCGTTCCCGCCGGAATTGGAACCTCCGCCTGTACTGCCCGAAGGGCTGCCGCCTGTGCCTGTGGTGCCTGTGCTTCCGGAAGGCGCAGGGCTTGCATTGGCTGCTCCACCTGAGATGCTGGTCGTTCCAGGCGGAAGCGCCTTGCCGTTCAGCGTGACGCCGCTGCCCTGGATCACCGCCTGCTTGATGCTGCCCGTGCCCGTGATTGCGGTGCCTGCGGCTGACGGGTTCACGGTCAGGGAAGCGATGGAGGCGCTGACGCCGAGGGCCAGCTGCATCGGCTGATTGAACTCGGCGCTGTCGATGATCGAGCTGTCACCCGCGTCCAGTTGGGACGGGCTGTTTGCCGTCAGCTGCCCGATATGGGTCGTACCGGACAGCTGTACATGCACCTGGCCGTCGCGGCGGTTGACGAGAACGCTGCCGAGGTCGGAGTCTTTGACGATGACCGTATGGGCGCCGCCGCCTTCGATGAAAGTGGTGCCCTGAACCGTGACATGATCCAGGGTGACTTCGCCGTCGCCAATTCCTGGCGCCAGATATAAATTGCCCTGAATGACGGCGTCCTTCAGGACGACACCCCCGTGGTTCACCACGGCGCTGCTTTGAATCTTCCCGGCGGTATAAGTACCGGCAGCCGGATAGTACGCGCTGACCAGCTTATCGATCAGGGTAACGATTTCCGCGCGGGTAATCGGTTCCTCGGGACGGAAGGTCCCGTTCGGGTAGCCTTGGAAGTAACCGGAGAGGGTCCGGACCGCTTTGCGGGCGTACACCCCGATGTTCTCTTGGTCTAGATAGCTAAGGGAGGAGGCTGTTTCGTTTCCGCTGAATTCAAACGCCCGGGCAAGCAGCACCGCAGCGTCTTGACGGGTTAGCGGTTCGCTGGGCTTGGCCGCGTTGCCGGGATATCCGGTGTAGTAACCGGCTTCTCTGGCAATGGAGAAAGCGCTTGCAAACCAGGTGTCGGCAGGGACATCCGCATAAGCTTCCTTCGACTGGGCTGTAAAGCCGAACAAATGATTTAAGAGAGATACGAATTCTGCACGTGTGATTTCTGCATTGGGGCGGAAGGTGTGATCCGGATAGCCCTGGATCAGCCCGCTGCTCAGCCATTTTTGCACGCTGGCCTGTGCCCAGTGCCCTGTAAGGTCATTGGCGGTCATGCCGCTGGTGTCCGTTTGGACAGCTGCCGATCCGTAGGCAGGAGACAATAGTGAAGCGATCAATACCGCCGATAGGGTAGTGCCCAGCCATTTGGATGACTTTTTCATGAAAACTCCCCTTGATTGATAGAAGATAAAGGGCTAACAAAGCGGTTGTTAAGCTAACAGAATATCATATTCAAGAAATATGTAACCGCTTTATTTATCCCTTTTCGAGTCAATATACTATCATAACGGGGTGCGACTGGCAATATTTAAGTTATGTAAATTTACTAATAAAAATATAACAAATATAAAATTGTTATATTTTTTTCTGAATCATCGTTCAAAAGAACAAGCCCCCACATTCCAAAGGAATGAGGAGGCTGAGGGATTATGCGCTTTTCAATGGAGGGGAGGGAGCATGAATGAGCCCCGTTGGGCGCCCTTCATCTGTTTAAGAATCATATTCTGACCGGTTTTTATATGAGTCAGGCTTGACGAAAACGGCTGCCGGAGGCAATGCCCTTAGGTGAGATTCGCTCGATCTCCGCCAAATCGTCGGCCGTTAGTTTGACATTCAGCGCGCCAAGGTTTTCCTGCACACGGTCAAGCCGTTTCGTTCCCGGAATCGGAACGATCTGCTCGCCTTGGGCCAGGAGCCATGCCAGGCTTAGTTGGGCGGGGGTGCAGCCTTTTTGCGCGGCTAACTTCTCGACCAAGGAGGCAACCTCAACGTTCTTGACGAAATTCTCGCCTTGAAACCTTGGGAAACGATGCCGGTAATCGTCTGCCGGCAAGTCCTCAGGCTTCTTGATCTGACCGGTTAGAAAGCCGCGGCCAAGCGGGCTGTAAGGGACGAGGCCGATACCCAGCTCCTTAAGAACAGGGAGGACTTCATCCTCCACTTCCCGGCTCCACAGCGAATATTCAGTTTCGACTGCGGTGATAGGGTGGACGGCATGGGCTCGCCGGATGATGTCCGTGGGTGCCTCCGATAACCCGATGAAGCGGATCTTTCCTTGCTGAACGAGATCGGCCAGCGTTCCGACCGTTTCTTCGATGGGAGTGTTAGGATCGGGCCGGTGTTGGTAATAGAGGTCGATGTAATCGAGGCCCAGGCTGTAGAGGCTGGCATCGACGGATTTTTTTATATAGGCGGGGTCGCCTTTCGGGCCTTGGCCGTGTGTGATCCCGAATTTGGTAGCGATAATCGCCTCGCCGCGTCGGCTTTTCAGGGCGCGTCCGACAAGCTTCTCGTTCTCACCGAACCGGCGGAATTCCGGGTCGCCGTAAAAATCGGCCGTATCGAACATCGTTACGCCCAGATCCAACGCTCCCTGGATCGTGCGAACGGATTCCTCGTTATTCGGCATCGTCATCGTGCCCAGACTGATGGCTGACACTTCAAGTTCTTTACCTAGTTTTCTTTTCTGTACCATAGAGATTCCCTCGTTTCCTTCGTTAGTATCGCTCGAACATGAACCAATTCTAAGCGATCCAACTTGAGGCAACCACACAGCGTTTTTACTAGTAAAAATATTACCCGTCAGTCTTTCTTATCCACTGCAGCCGGCATATAGACGCAGATGTGCAGATCCGGGCTGTCGGACAGATTCGCGAGCGGCCGGATGTCATAAGCCACAGGGGTATCAGAGGGCGAAGGCTGTAAAATAACCCGGTCTAATTTCTTGAGTCGAATCTCGTACGGCTTCCACAAGCGGTTAAATTCCTCGCTGCTTTGGATCAGATGCTCCACCGTTGTTTCAAACCAAAGATCGTCCCGGTGTTTATCATAATGGGTTCTGAATACCGCAACCCCATAACTCGCGAATTCATCGATATTCACGATCCGTCGGCGCAATTGTTCATTTTCGAAAGCCAACCGAATTAATGAACGCTCCTCAGCTGGAATGGAAGCAAAATCGGTTAACATTCTGCTGGCCGCCTCGTTCCAAGCGAGGACTTCAGTTCTCTTATTGGTGATATATGAGGGGTAGGCTACTTGATCGATGATCTTCTGCAGCTGTGGATCCACGGCAGCGGGAGGCGCCGAACTCGCAGCATTGGGATCGGGCTCATATGGATTCCACAGCTGAAGCAAATGGCCTCTCTCGTCCGGAGACAGTTGAAGAGCATTGGCAATGCTCTCGATGACTTCCCTGGAGGCGGATAGCTCTCTTCCTTGCTCCAGCCACGTATAATAAGTGGCGCTTACGCCTGCCAGGATGGCTACCTCCTCCCGTCGAAGGCCGGGTGTTTTGCGCTGACCGCTGGAGAAGTTTAATCCCGCATCCTCTGGCGAGAGACGTTCCCTGCGCGATTTGAGGAACGCCCCCATCGTTTTGGCCCTACTGTTATGTACCGTCATTAATGTCGATCACCACCTGTTGGTTTGGGTTTCGTTCAAGGTATCAGCATGATCATTGAGGCTGATTTACGATACAAGTATACCATAGAGACCTTTGACGATAGGAAGGGTATAGACTGAATCAAGTAGCCGTCACTCAGGTGTAAGTTTTGTTTTGAAAGGAGCTTAACATGAACATCGATTTTTTAAAACAACTTCAAAGAATCCTAAGATTAAAGGATTTGGAAGCATGGGATGTTGCCATGAACGGTAAAGATTGCAAGATTATCATTGTGGATGAGGGGCGGCCAAGCCGTGATGAGGATTTTCCATGGCTTAAGGATGGAATAGGGGAGGACAAGAGAGAAAATCATATCACGGCGCATGTATTTTCATCTAAAAGTTTGGAGAAAAGTGAAGAACGCATGTTGTACCACATCGCCGAACATCTGACGGATCATGTGGCACTAGCACACTGCCATGTCACGGTACTCTTTCAGCAGGAGGACGATTATGATCTTGCTTTAAGCCGCTTGCTGCAAGCCAAGGGATATCTGGAGTACCACTCCATGCCTCTTAGCAAGTATTTTCGTTTTTCTCAGGATTAGTGAGGACTATTTAGAAGTCATATCATTGGTTTGTACCCAGATGCTAAAACGCTACTGACAGACCGTTGTCAGCAGCGTTTTTATATAGTCATAGGAGATGATTTATTAAGGAGGCACCCATATTGGAAAAGAAAAACGAAGATCAAATCATGCCGGTTACCGCAGATGAGCAAAACAGCCGCTATTGGATTGGCGTTGTATCTGCCTCTCACGTGAAGCGGGGGGTCCAAGGCGGATTTGCCCAGCTCTGTCATGGAAAAGCAGCGCCTTTGCGCCGGATGAGTCCCGGCGATTGGCTCATATATTACTCTCCACGAACCGACATGTCGAAAGGGGAGCCGCTTCAAGCGTTTACCGCCATTGGGCAGGTGACCGGTGACAGGGTCTACGAGTATCCGATGTCCGAATCCTTTGTGCCTTTTCGCCGGGATATTCGTTACCATCCATGCCGTGAAGTGAAGATTGCCCCTCTATTGGACCGGCTTACCTTTACCCGCGGGAAGCGCAGCTGGGGATATGCTTTTCGCTATGGGCAATTTGAGATCGGGTTTGAGGATTTCCAGACGATTGCCGGCATTATGTTAGGTGAAGTAACGTGGGACAATGCCAGCCAAAGCGTGCTTATTGATCTTTAGCGCGAAAAGTCACAGTCACGATCCATGGCTGTGACTCTTTTGCTTTTAAAAGGCAGAAAAAACGACCAAAGCCTCTTCACGAAGAGAACACGTGGGACAGAGAGCGGCATAGTCTTCTGATTAAGCAATGGCATCTGCTTTAGATAAATAGGGCTGACGATTGTAAAGGCAATAGTGGAGAGATTATGGCATTAATGCTGCTTACAGCGAGAGTATGTGATTTACAGATGATTTCAGAATGGTTATGGGGGGGAACGTTGATTTTCGTTGGCTGATTTTCCTTGGTGTTAACCTGGACTTGTTGCAGGCTAAGTGTGCAGTCCGTCAGGACAAGAATTCAGAACGGGTATGTAGCCACAAATTTGAATTGACGATGGGGCGGAACATTCTTGCCAGCCAGGGGCTTCCCCAACGTTACCTTTTAGGCGTATCCGGTTTTAGGAAAAGTTATTTGAATGTTCAGTTTATATAATAGCTGCTTAACTTGCATAGCTACAATTTCGATATCGCTATCTACTTCATCAAGTATATAGGATTCCAATACTCCTATTATTGCCGTTCCTAGAAACTTCAAAAAAATATGCTTATCGGTAATGGGATACGAATCCTCATTAATCTTTTTATTGATTTCCCCCATCGTAAAAGACGATAGCTTTTTGCGAAATGATGAAGCATCTCTGCTTTTAAACAATGCGGCAAAAAATGATTTATGCTGCTCAAAATAAGAAAACCATGAAACAGAATCTTCTATAAGTCCCGTGTCTTTTTTTTGATCACATATTTCTCGCAATTGTGCTATATGGTCATCCACAATCTTATCTAATAGATCATACTTATCCATATAATGTAGGTAAAACGTTTTTCGACTAATGTTGGCTTTCTCCGTCATGTTTCTAACCGTAATCTCGTCAAACCCTTCCTTAACTAACATTTGCAAAAAGGTCGATTGAATAGCCTGTCGAGACTTTAATACTCTTCTATCTATTTTATTCATAGAGCAAGTCCCCCATTATTTTGTACACAATGATAACAATATGTGTATTAATACGCAAATAGCGTATTGTGGCAATAGAATCAATCGAACCTTTATTATAGTGTAAATATACACAGGGCAAATAACACGCACAAGTGTATTTTAAAGATGAAAGTAGTTTTAACTGTGAGGGTTCAGACACGGGCATTTATGCGGAGAAACTTGCTGAGCTAGCGCATTGAACGGGCCTATAGAGGCACTTCAGCCGAGGGTACAACCCGTGGGCAGTTATATTATATGTTTAGGAGGGTTACAGTGAAGCGATTAGAGAGAAAAACAGCAGTGATTACAGGAGGAAGCGATGGGATCGGTTTTGCCATTGCTTCGGCATTTGCCGAAAATGGCGCAAACCTTGTCTTAGTCGCTCGAAATCAAGAAAAACTGTTTCATGCAAAGCAGCTTTTACAGACAAAAGGTGTCTCAGTTGAGACAGTCTCTGCCGATCTTAAAGATCTTTCAAGCATTCCACATGTGACAGCAACACTGCTTGAGCGAACACACGGCCAAATACATGTGTTAGTCAACAATGTTGGAGTGGCCCATTTCAAACCTCTTCCTGACCTTTCCTTGGACCTCTTAGATGAAATGGTGAACCTCAATATCAAAGTACCATTTCTTCTCATTCAACACTTGCTGCCAGCACTGACCGCAACGAGAGGGAATATTCTCAATATTTCAACCTATTGGTCTCAAAAAATGATTGCGGGACGGCCATCATCAGCCTACTCGATGACACGTGGCGCGATCAATACGCTCACCAAAGCGCTCGCTAACGAGTTGGGTGAACTCCAGATCCGCACTAACGCTATCGCTCCTGGTTCTATTGACACATCGACCTTCCGGAAGTGGCTTGATACAAAGAATCAAGAAGAGCTTCTCGAATATCAGAACTACGTTACAAGCGCGTACCCGCTGGGGCACATTGGAAATGAAGAAGATGTGGCGAATGCCGCTGTCTATCTGGCCTCTGACGAAGCAAAGTGGGTCACTGGAACCATTCTCAATATCGATGGTGGTTTGACTGTACGGTGAGGGTGATGGGCATTGAAGTCGTCCCATTCAATCCCATATCTCCCGCCAAATCAACACAACTACTCATCTAGTAATTGACGACAACATTCAAGAGATCGAATATAGCAGACGCAACTAGGAGTTATTTGATTTGCTAATGAACTTGTCAGAAGAAACGAAAGTGAAGTTTGTATTACTGGTCAAATATTCTTAATCGTCAAATAGCTCTCATCTTGTTTCTAAGATGAGGGCTATTTCAAATTATCTGTTCATTTTTATAAATATGCGATAAGCGAGTGGGAGCAATGGCGACCAAGGCAGCAGATTAGCGAGCGTTCGGATCATTGGATCAGACAACTGGGGCAGCTGGGCTCTGTACTTTCCTTCTTGGGTTAATCAGGGGGCATTGTAAGTTGACGAAAGGAAGGGGGATATATTATATTGAATAAAACCAGGAAAATATTATATTTTTATTATTTTCCGCAACAGGAGTGAAATGAATGAATGATCGAATTATGGAAGTGGTGAGACACGAAATCAAGCGAAGAGGTCTCCGTTTCACCATGGCGGAACTTGCGAAGCTTTCAGGGATGAGTACGAAAACACTCTATGGAATATTCTCTTCAAAAGAGGAACTCATTACTGCCATTCTCGATGATACGATGAATGAACTGAAAGAAAAGGAGAAGGCGATTCTTGAAAACAATGAACTGAGTACACTTACTAAATTGAAAAAGTGTTTAGTTCTTGTCCCTGCAGATTTTCAGTTTGTAGATATGAACCTTATAACGGACCTCCAACGTTTCTATCCATTGCAGTGGAAGCTGCTGGATCAATTTCTGAACCAACAATGGGACAGCATCCTTAGCTTGTTTAATGAAGGCATCAGCGAAGGGATTCTTCGCTCTTTTAATACTGAATTATTTATTGACCTATATGTCGGCGGATTCTATCGACTAATAGAAGACCCCTCAGCACGTAAGAGTAACAAAGGTCTGCAGGAAAGCTTAGAAGATATGGTGGACATTCTATTGTCCGGCATTGTACAGAAAGAAGGTTAGGAATGGTATGCACTGGATATTATTAACGTTGGCTATCCTGGCGGAAGTAGCCGGAACGACAACGATGAAATTGTCGGAAGGTTTCAGCAGGCTTACTCCTTCTTTGCTGCTCTTTGTTTTTTACGCTTCCAGTTTAACTTTTTTGAATTTTGCATTAAAAGGAATCGAGGTGAGCATTGCGTATGCGATTTGGTCTGGTCTAGGAACAGCTCTTGTTGTTGTTATCGGCATACTCTTTTTTTCTGAACCATTGACTCTATTGAAGACCATATCGATCATCCTTATCATTGCCGGCGTCATCGGTTTAAATCTTGGCGGGGGGAGAGCGTGATTTGAGTAAGAAATTGAGAGTGCTGTTCTTGTTTACAGATATCGGATTTATGGTGTATTGGATCGTTACGATCTTTGCGTTTATTCCCAAAGCTTACCTATACAAGGATTATAGCAACGAGTTATTAGTCATCTGGAATTGGTCCTTTTTTCCGTTAGATAGTTTCATTTCGATAACAGGAATATACAGTCTATATTTACATAAACGTCATGACCTCAGATGGAGCCAGATGGCTTTGATCTCTCTTACCCTAACCTTCTGTTCGGGTTTGCAGGCGATAGCGTTCTGGATCATTAAAGCGGACTACGACCTGATGTGGTGGATACCCAATCTGTATTTACTGATTTATCCTTTATTTTTTATTCCAAAGCTTCTTCAAGCTCCTACCTCCACGAGTGCATTAAGTAAATCAAGCATAAAAAAGGAGCTGCGCTAGGCAGCCCCTTCTCCGTTTATATGTTGAGTTTCTCGTTTTGCTTTTGAATAAACTCATCCTTGGTTAAGCCATACAAAATAAAATCCATGTATTTGCCATTGATATACACCACTTGTCTCCGCACACCTTCTTGAACGCAGCCAAGTTTCTGCATCATCCTCGAAGAACCTTCATTTCCTTCAAGAACACAACATATTCCTAAAAATGCCATGGATACAGAATAGTCTATAAAAAAATTCAATATAAGTCTATTACTTTTTTTGCATAGATTGTATGTTATTAAAGCGACCGCGGCGCAAAAACGAATCGGTGATCTTGCCGAAGATAAGGAAGGGAGAAATCCTGCATGATTACACTCAGAAAAATCACGCTCGAAAACAGACGCGAAATATTTAAACTAGAGGTTTCGGAAGATCAGCGCCGCTTCGTTGCGTCCAATTTGTCCAGCGTAGCTTCGTGTTATGTTCTTGCGACCAATGGAGGGCATCCTTTTCCGTTTGCGATTTACGCGGATGAGCAGCCCGTCGGCTTTGTGATGATCACGTATAAAATTACCGGTTACGATACCCCATCCATCGCAGATGACGGCTATTGTATTTTGCGGCTGATGATGGATCAGCGGCACCAAAATAAAGGCTATGGCCGGGAAGCCATGAAAAAGGTGCTGGAGTTTATCCGCACTTTTCCGGCAGGTCCAGCACAATACTGCTGGATTTCTTACAAGGCCGATAATGCGCCCGCCAAAAAGCTGTATGAAAGCCTCGGCTTCCGTGACAGTGGTGAAGTGATCGGAGACGAGCAAATCACGGTATTGCGGCTCAACTCACAGGCTTCTATTACTTGTGTCTGAGGACAGACACGTCAAACGCAAAACCAAACCTAAAACCAAGCAGCAGCCGGCCTAAGGACCGGCTGCCTTTTATTGAACTGGCAGGCCATTTGCAGCTCCTAGGTGAAGCCCTTTACTTTCCAACGGCATCATGCTAAACTGGATTTCGATAGTTATAGAACTGCGGAATAGATGGAGGAGGTGAGCATCATCATGGGTGATCATCAAACAGATCTGCAGGCCGTTAAGGTATATAAAGCTCTGGGGGAACCAACCCGGCTGAAGATCGCCTTGCTGCTCTCGAAAGAAAGCGATCTATGCTTCACGGCCATCGGTGAGAAGCTTGAATCCGTTGCGGGTTCGACGCTGTCGCATCATCTGAAGCAGCTGACGGATTCCGGTCTGATTGATTCACGGAAAAGCGGATCGTATATTCACTATAACGTCAATCGGGATGTGGCGGAAAAATTTGCGCCTTATTTAATGGCGTAATTTTTTTAACCAACATTTCGATAGTTCTAGAACTGAGGAATTGATGTACAAGTCATCCTCTATACTCTATGAAGAAGGAGTGCACTCTTATGAGCGACAAAGCAAATACGATGGAGATTGGAATCAGTACGTTTCTTCATGCAGATCCCGAAAAAGGGGGTGTCTCACATGTCGAGCGGCTGCGTCAAGCCATCGAAGAGATCCAATTGGCCGATCAAGTCGGCCTTGACGTCTTTGCCATCGGTGAGCATCACCGTATCGACTATACAAGCTCGTCGCCAGCCGTCATATTGGCTGCTGCTGCGGCGACAACAAAGAACATCCGGCTCTCGAGCGCGGTGACGGTGTTGTCTTCGGATGATCCGGTGCGGGTATACCAGAGCTTTGCGACGCTTGACGGACTGTCGAACGGGAGGGCTGAGATCATGGCCGGACGAGGCTCGTTCATCGAATCGTTCCCGCTGTTCGGCTATGACCTGAAGGATTACGAGGAATTGTTCGAAGATAAGCTGGAACTGCTGCTCAAGATCCGCGCTTCGGAGCGGGTGACATGGCGCGGCGGACATCGGCCTGCGATTGACAATATGGGCATCTATCCTCGTGCTGTGCAGCAGCCTTTACCGGTCTGGATCGGCACGGGCGGTAGCCCGGAATCGGCCATACGGGCCGGCTTGCTGGGACTTCCGATCGTCTTCTCAATCCTTGGCGGACTTCCGCAGCGATTCGCATCCTTGGTGGAGCTCTACAAGGAAGCGGCTGTGAAAGCCGGGCATGATCCAAATCAGCTGCAGATTGCTACGCACTCGCATGGCTTTATATCCGATACGACACAAGAGGCGTCAGAGCGGTATTACCCTGTGATGGCTGCCCAAATGAACCGGATCGGACGGGAACGCGGTTGGTCTCCTTATACACGTGACTCATACGATGCATCCAGCAGCCTTCATGGCGCTCTTTATGTCGGGGACCCTGAATATGTGGCGGAGAAAATCTTATTGCTGCACAAGAATCTGGGCCTAACCCGATTTCTCATGTACGTGGATTTCAGCACGCTCCCCCATCGCGAATTGCTGCGAACGATTGAGCTGCTCGGCACCAAGGTAGCACCGATAGTCCGTCAAGAGCTCGACCGTCAAGCATCAAGCGGTAATGATGGAGCGCAGTGACCCGATCGGGGCGTTAGATGCCTAAGGGCGGAGATATTATTTTTTCACCCACCATTTCTACAGATTTAGAACTATGAAATTGATTGAATTAGGAGAGATACGATATGAGATGGAAAATTTTTATATTGGCGATTGCGAGCTTTTTAGTCGGAACCTCTGAGTTTGTGATTGCCGGCATACTGGATATGCTTGCAAAGGACGTTGGCGTGTCGGTAGCAGCGGCCGGCCAGTTGATTACTGTCTACTCGCTTGCCTATGCGATTGGTACCCCGATACTGATTGCGCTCACAGCAAAGATAGATCGGAAAAAGCTGATGCTGTCGGCTTTGGGCTTGTTTTTCATAGGTAACCTGATCACCATCACATCTACCGGTTACGGCATGCTGATGGGGGCAAGAATCATTTTGGCCATCAGTACCGGGGTATTCATGGTTGTCGCCCTTACCGTTGCGGCCAAAATCGCCCATCCTGGAAAGCAGGGCGGTTCGATCGCCACCGTTCTCTTAGGCTTTAATCTCGCGCTCATTCTGGGGGTTCCTCTGGGACGGGTCATTGCGGGCTCGTATGACTGGAAGGTTATTTTCACGGGAATCGGCGTGCTCAGCCTGCTCGCCATGTTGGTTCTTCTGCTGGCGATTCCCAAATCAGAGGGAGAGGCTCCCGTTCCCATTCGGGAACAGCTCGCCTTGTTCAAAACGCCCCGGATTTCCGCTGCGCTGTCCATCAGCTTTTTCTGGATAATGGGATATACCATTCTGTATACCTATATCACGCCGTTTCTTCTGACCATTACGGGGATGAGCGAACGGATGGTAAGCATCGGGCTGTTTGCATTTGGGCTGGCAAGTCTCCTGGGCTCCCAAGTCGGCGGCTACGGTGCAGACAAATGGGGGATCCCCCGCACGATGGTAGGCGGTCTGATCTTTCACTCGGGTATTTTATTTTTGCTGGCAGCGTTTGCCCATTACTCCATGCTTGTGCTCCCATTGCTGATGCTGTGGTCCTTCTTTGCATGGTCGACGGGTCCGGTTCAGCAAGTGTACTTAATCGGTATGGCTCCCCAGGCTTCGGGGATCATCTTAAGCTTGAACAACTCCATCGTGCAGTTGGGGATGGCTGTTGGGGCTGTCATCGGAGGTGTTATTGTGGACAGCATCTCTCTGACAGCAGCCGGCTGGCTGGGTGGAATAGGGGTCGCCCTTGGGCTGATCCCGGCCGTGTATTCTTTGACAATGCGCCGCCAGGCTGCATGAGAAGAGCTGGAAGCATAGGCTTTGATTTTCGGATTTCTCCCACTTAAGAAGGCTCTATACATTAAGAAGTCCGAAAACAAGAGCGGTCGCAGGAACATTTTACGTACTTGCTCCATTATCCATATGAGTGATTCATCATCTAGCGTAAATGCAATAGCTCCGTCCAAAATGAAGGCAGCCGGCTTGTTGAGCGGCTGTCTTTTTGCGGTTAAGGGGACTTCCATTCGTTCTCGTTCATACTGTCATCTTGCCGAGCATAAGGAAAATAAGTAGCCAGTTAACATAGAATGAACTAAAGAAATGAACGTGTTATAGGCCTCTAGTGAGCCGCCGTAAAAGGAAGCTCAATGCAAACTTTAGTTCAATCTATATAAATGAAGCCAAAACGGAGATCGAACCGTATTAAAAATAAATCGTTACAAAAAATGACATCCCAAAACATCATCATGTAGAATATGGTAAAGGATGAGATTAGTGATGAAGGAGGTGCGAACCTAATTGGGAATGAAATACATAAAACTGCTGGGTATCACTCTGGGGGTCATCGTCGTGAACATCGTTCTGTTCTCCCCGGGGTTTATCGGTCTTAACCTCGGCGGCAGCGCCTTTTCGACGGCATTCGGGATTACCTTCCTTCTGGCGAGTGTTCTGGTCCTCATTTATTCGGTTTACAGTGTTAACGCCAAGACTCCGGCTGCCGTGCCGGTCAAACAGATCCAGACGCATGATGACTACGTAAATGCCTTGCAGTACTACAAGAAAGTAAAAGCGTTAGAAGCGGATATATCCCTTGCTTTAAATCAGCTCGACCGCATCGCACGCAAGAAGTACAAATTGGTCGGCGTGTTGACCCAGCGTTTCGATCCGAGCGAGCTTAGCTACAAAAAATTCATGTCGACGGTCCAGGCGGTAGAAAACGTATTTTACCTCAACCTCAAAAGCATCCTGAACCGGCTGGGCGCATTCGACGAATCCGAGTTTAAAAGTCTTAGTGGATCTAAAGCCTCCCATCTACCTCCAGAATTGCTCCAAGAAAGAAAGCAGATCTACAACGAGTATTTAACATTCACCAAGAACTCCCTGGCGACCAATGAAGAGATCCTGCTCAAGCTGGATAAGCTCCTGCTGGAAATATCCCGCCTGGACAGCTTCGAAGCCGGCGACATCGAGAAGATGCCCTGCATGCAGGAAATCGATCTGTTAATTAATCAAACCAAATATTATAAGAATTAGAGGTGTTCAAGTGAAGAAGGGCAGGTTTATTCTGACTTCAGTGATCGTGTTGATTTTTGTATTTGCGCTCGTGTACGGGGGAATTACGGTAACCTCGAATCTCGGGAAATCGAAAGACCAGGTGACCGCGGAAGACGCAGCCAAACGGCTGGATAAATTGTATTCGAAGATTTCACCCGCAACGGCAACGCCTGTAAAAGGACAAATTGACCTGGACCCGGTGGATGTGGCCTCATCCCTTCCCGATATCAGCAAATTTCCGATTACGGTGCCGAACACGAATGATCATTATGTCGAGATTTTCTCATCGACCGAGAAGTCGGGAACCGGCGTGGACGGCTGGCTCACGGAGGCGGCGACGGAGTTCAATAAAGCGAATGTGGCTGTAAACGGAACTCCCGTATCGGTTAAGGTCCGCAACATCGCTTCCGGTACGGCAGCGGACTATATCATGTCAGGTAAATACGTACCGGATGCCTTCACGCCTTCCAACGAATTATGGGGAGAGATGGTCAAGTCCAGCGGTGTCAAAACCCAATTGGTGTCTAAGCGCCTCGTAGGCAACGTTCCAGGGATCGTCATCAAGAAGTCCAAATACGATGCACTTGTCGAAAAGTACGGTTCCATCAATGTCAAAACGGTAACGGATGCGATCGCAAGCAACGAGCTTGTCATGGGTTATACGGATCCTTTTGCCAGTTCGACCGGCCTGAATTTCCTGGTGACCTCGCTGAATACGTTCGACAGCTCCAATATTTTAAGCGATAAAGCGGTTCAAGGGTTTGAGAAATTCCAAGCCAACGTACCATTCATTGCCTCGACGACGATCCAAATGCGGGATGCGGCTACATCGGGCTCTCTCGACGGGTTCATTCTGGAGTACCAGACGTTCGTCAATGCACCAGACCTGAAAAGCGGCTATGTCTTCACTCCATTTGGCGTGCGTCACGACAGTCCGCTCTACGCGCTTGGCGATACGAAGCCGGAGAAGCTGGCCATTTTGAAAAAGTTCGCAGAATTCGTAACCCAGGATAAGTACGCTAAAGCAGCGAAAGACAAAGGCTTCAACGGGCTGGAGGATTACAAATCCGAGATGGCCCCGATTGACGGGAAGCTGCTGACATCCGCCCAGAAGGTATGGAAAGAGAAGAAGAACGGAAGCAAGCCGATCGTAGCCGTATTTGTGGCGGATACGTCAGGCAGCATGGATGGTGAACCGCTGAACCGCCTGAAGGAATCGCTCATTAAGGGTCAAAAATATTTGGGCAAAGACAACAGCATCGGCATGGTTTCTTATTCCGACGACGTGACCATCCAGCTCCCGATCGGAAAATACGACGTCAATCAGCAGTCGATGTTCGTGGGCGCAGTGAACAGCCTTCAGGCGAGCGGCCAGACCGCGACGTTTGACGGCATCGTGGTTGCCCTCAAGATGCTGCAGGACCAGCTGGCGGCCGATCCGAACATGAAACCCGTTATTTTCGTACTAAGCGACGGTGAAACGAACAAAGGCAATTCGCTCAGCGACATCAAAGGACTGATTGAGAACTACAAAGTTCCGATTTATACCATTGGCTATAACGCCAACATCAAGGCGTTGCAAAGCATTTCCAGCATTAACGAAGCCGCCAGCATCAATGCGGATACCGATGACGTCGTGTACAAGATCGGAAATCTGTTCAACGTTCAAATGTAAGGGTGAAGTCAAAGGGGGAGGATGAGATATGGCGTTTACGATGAGTGTCTCAAGTGCGGAGCAGATCCAGGCTGTGATCGAGGAGGAAGTTAAGCCGGTACCGGAAGAGGTAGCAAAGCTGAAAGAAATCGCCGATGCGAATGTGGCTTCCATTATGGAGCTGGATGTGGAGTCGCTGGACAAACGCAAGGAGATTTTGCAATCGATCGACAGCTTCGGGCTGGATACGATGAAGCTTTCTTCCGAGAAGAACAACCTGCTGCAGGTGTCTGTCGGCAATCTTTCCAAAGGCGGGGATGAAGGGGGAGCCGTTGCCAAAGGGCTGACGGAACTGCATACGCAGCTGAAGGATCTGGACCCCAGTCTGATCGACTTTGCTAAAAAGGGATTCCTTGGCAAGCTGTTCAACCCGCTGCGGGCATACTTTTTGAAGTTTGAGAAGGCAGACGACGTCATTGCTGACATTGTCGTATCCCTCGACAAAGGGAAAACGACGCTCAAAAACGACAACACGACGCTGGAGCTGGAGCAGCAAACGATCCGGGAGCTGACGAAGACGCTGAAGAAAGAAATTCAGCTGGGGACGATGATGGACGAATCGATCGAGGCGCAGATTGAAGCGGCCAAGCAAAGGGGAGAAGATCCCGAAAAAGTCCGTTTTATTACGGAGGAAGTCCTTTTTCCGATGCGGCAACGCGTGATGGATCTTCAGCAGATGCTGGTGGTTAACCAGCAGGGCATCATGGCCTATGAAGTAGTCATCCGCAACAACCGCGAGCTGATCCGGGGCGTGGACCGGGCCAAAACCGTCACGATCTCGGCGCTGAAAATCGCGGTGACCGTGGCCAGTGCGTTGTACAACCAAGGCATTGTGCTCAAGAAGATCGAGCTGCTGAATCAAACGACGAACAATATTATTGCCGGCACCTCCCGGATGTTAAAGGACCAAGGCGTAGCGATCCAGAAGCAGGCCATCGAAACCAGCGTCTCCGTCGATACGCTCAAGCAGGCTTTCTCCGATGCCATCTCCGCCTTTGAAGCGATCAGCTCTTACAAACAGGCGGCGCTTCCGAAAATGCGGGACACGATCAATCAGTTCCGTGCCTTGTCCGATGAGGGGGAGAAGCACATTCAGCGTCTGGAAAAAGGGAAAGCGCTGGGGCTGTGACCGGTTTTCATGAAAACTCTATATTGGAAGTGCGAAGACAGCCGGTTTTGTGACCGGCTGCTTTTTTTTGAATAATTTCTCCATCTTGTCACAAAATCAAATTGTGGATTGTCTTCAATAGTGTTGAAACTAGGAGGGAGAGATAGAATTTATGGAAAAGCTGCTTGTCATTAATGCGCATCCGAAAGTGGAGGACGCTTCATCCGTAAGCTTGACCGTGCTCCGGCACTTTTTAGAAGCTTATCGAAACCTGAATCCGGAGGGGCCTATCGAACAAATTGATCTGTATTCGGAAGATGTGCCCTGCATTGATCGATTATTTTTCAGCGCACAGGAAAAAATGCAAAAAAATGAGCGCTTAACGGAAGAAGAGCAGCGGCTCACTTCCCGGATGTCGGATATCCTTCGGCAGTTCAAGAGCGCCAAGAGGTACGTCATCGCCATGCCGCTGCATAACTTTAATATTCCTTCGAAGCTCAAAGATTATATGGATAACATCCTGATCGCCAAAGAGACCTTCGCCTATACGGACAAGGGATCGATCGGCCTGCTGACCGACGGACGGAACGTTGTCGTCATTCAGGCAAGCGACGGGATTTATACGAACCAGGACTGGTACACGGAAGTCGAGTACTCCCATCGTTATTTGAAATCGATGTTTAACTTTATGGGCGTCGACTATCAAATCATCCGGGCACAGGGCAATCATTCCTTGAAGAGGGATGAGGTGCTGGCTAAGGCATTTCAAGAAGCCGAATCTGCGGCGGCTTCTTTGGCACATCAGGGAATGCAAGTGTCCAATCAGGCAGGGAGCAAGTAATTCATCGTAAGGGCGTCAGCCCCGGATTCACGTAGGCTATGTTACAATAAGCGGAAAAGAGCGGGGACGGAGATGGATAGATGACAACAGATACATCCAGTTTATATGTAGAGTATAAGCCGCTGCTGAGCAGCATCGCCTACCGAATGCTGGGGTCGCTCACGGACGCCGAGGATATTGTGCAGGACATCTTCATTGAGCTGGAAACGATGCAGACCGATCATATTTTAAACATGAAGGCCTATTTGCTTAAAATGGTGACCAACCGGAGCATCAATATGCTGAAGTCGGCCCGTAAAACACGCGAAGTATATACCGGCCCTTGGCTGCCGGAACCTGAGACGGCTGATGCAGGTCAGACTCCCGAAACGGCAGCGATCCAAGCCGAATCGGTCTCCTACGCGCTGCTCGTCCTTCTGGAACAGCTGTCGCCGGTGGAGAGAGCCGTCTTCATTCTCCGGGAAACGCTCGATTACGATTACCGGGATATCGCCGAGCTGCTGGACAAAAGCGATGCGAACTGCCGAAAGCTTTACAGCCGGGCGAAGCAGAAGGTCAGCACCGCGCCGGTTCCGGGGCGGGAGGAGAGAGCGGCCGCCGAGCCGCCGATTGCAGTGCCTGTAGAAAGTACTCGCGTCACTTCCGACCAGGCCAAGCATGCGGAAATACTATCCCGCGCTTTTATGGCAGCGGCGAATTCCGGCGATTTCAGGGAATTTGTCGGCATGCTTGCGGATGATGCCCGATTGTACACGGATGGCGGCGGCAAGGTTCGCTCGGCGATCTTCCCGATCATCGGCAGCCATCGTATCCTGGCCTTCCTTCAAGGGATTGCCCCGGGAAATATCAAGCCGGAGAATCAGCTGCTGATCGACGTCAACGGGCAGCCTGGCCTGCGGTTGAACCGTGGCGACGAGCTCTTTGCGGTGTTGTCCTTCCAGTTTGACAGCGACTCGCGGCCTGTCCGTATGTTTATGGTCACGAATCCGGATAAACTGCAGCATGTGACCCCGTAACGGCTTTTTTGGCAGATATAAAAAGGGTTTCGGAAACAACATGTAGAATATCCCATATGGTTAAAAATTCCAGATGGGAAAGAGGTATGCATTTTGAAATTTGAACAACAAAATTTAAGCCATTCAAGCTTCAATTGCTGCGACCTCAGTGAAACAGAAATTCAATGCTGCAATGGCAGCGGGATGAGCATGAACGATGTGAATTTGACGGGAATGCATATTTCCGATGCGAATTTGAGCGAACTTGCCATTGACGGTGCTCAATGGGGCGGCGCACATTTTCAATCCATCGGCTACGGAGATCCAAGCCAGCCTGATGCAGAACACAACAAGGAGGGCGTCCGTTTTTCAGACTGCAGCTTCCAGAACGGGCGGATCACCGACTGTGATTTTACGAACGCCAATCTTCAAAACTGCGACATAACGGGATTGGTCATCAATGGGATCAACATCGAAGAATTAATCCAAAAGTATGTTCCTGCGGAACAAAGAGAGTAGGATACAGATAAAACAACGAAAGCCACCCCAGACCCTGGGGTGGCTTTCATGGTTATGCCTGCCGTACCACATCATCCGCGTCCGTGGAATAAGCGAGTTCTTTCTGCGCGTCAAGCGCGGCCAATCTGTCCAGCAGAGCTTCCCGGATTTGCTCATAGGCATCACTGCCCAGTGCCATCCGGATCGGACCGTCTCCCTGATCGACGCGGCGGATGATCTGCTGCGCCATTTTATCCGGATCGCCGACAACCATTTGATTGAACATGTTCATATCGATGCTCGGCAGTTCCCCTTTCATCAGGCTGACGAACTGGCCAACCTCCTTGTCCCGATATGCGTCCATCCGTTCTCCGAATACCGCATTGCTCGTAATGAAATTCGTACGGATTCCGCCCGGCTCCACGATAGTCGTCTTAATATTGAACGGCGCGGCTTCCTTGGCCAGCGCTTCAAAGGCGCCCTCGACCGCCCATTTGGAAGAACAATACAGCCCCATTCCCGGCGTGGAATAATGCCCCGCCATGCTCGATATCTGCACGATGTGCCCGCTGCCCTGTTTGCGGAAAAAAGGCAGGACGGCACGGGCCGCGCGCAGTGATCCGAGGACGTTGGTCATGAACAGATGCTCGATCTGCCCGTCGCTTGCTTCTTCCACTGCACCGTATAATCCATAGGCTGCGTTATTGACAAGCACATCAATCGTGCCGAGTTCCTCCCATGCCCGTTCGATCACCTCAACAATTTGCTGCGGGTTCGTCAGATCCAAATGAGCCTGCCATAATCGGGAACCATATTGTGCTTTCAGATCGTCCAGCACGCCCGGCTTGCGCACCGTTACGGCTACACGGTCGCCTCTTTCAAGCAACCGTCGGGTGATGCGCGAAGCCAAGCCTCCTGACGCTCCTGTAATAAACCATGTTTGCATGCTAAATGCCCTCCAATCGCTGTATTCCTCTGTATCATACGAGCAGCGGAAGGGCACTAGCCACAGCATGTTTATACTATTAATGGGAGTAACAGTCTACGATCATAAGCCAATGTCCACCTGCAATCCAGGCGAGATAGGTTCTGCTCTATTGAGGCAGCCGGTCTTGTTCCAGCATAGACATTAACCTCTCCTCCGTGCCTGAACCGGGTACCGGTACGAAGAAACACCAGTGAAGGTCCGGGTCGCCGTCAATGACGGCCGCCGAATGGAGCATAAACTCCATTTCCTGACCGTCCGGAAGGCGGAACAAAGCGGTGGTTACACGCTTTTGCTTGATTTCGTAGAGGTTCCAGTAGTACTCGAATTCCTCACTTTCCCGTCTCAAGCGTTCGAAACGTTCCATATACAACGGGTTGTCTTGGCTTCGGTCATAGCTTGCCCGCAGCACCGCCGCCGAGTAGCGGGCGAAATTTTCCCAATTCACAAGCCGTTTACGGTAATCCTCTTTGAAAAATATAATGTTCAGCATATATCTTTCATTCTCCGGCATACGGCCAAAGTCGGCGATGATCAGTTCTGCGGCGCGATTCCAGGCGATCACATCCGTGCCCGCATCCGTGATGAACGAAGGGTACCACAGTTGATCGACGATTTGCTGCAGCACGCCGGAATCCGGCTCCTCGCTGTTCGGAACGGCGCCGGCGCTTGCCGGGTCCACATGGGCCAAATCGAACAGATGCTTCTGCTCGTCTTCGTCGAGCTGCAGCGCATGGCTGATATTTAACAGCACTTCCGGCGAAGGATTAGCTTCTCTGCCTTGCTCCAGCCAGGTGTAGTAAGTCACGCTCATATTGGCAAGATAAGAGACCTCTTCCCGCCGAAGCCCTGGGGTACGCCTTCTTCCGGGCAGCGGCTGGATCCCCGCTTCAGAAGGCTGCAGCCGTTCCCTGCGCGATTTGATGAAATCGCCCAATGGAGAAGAAGAACGAGTTGTTTTCATTTTCATGTACGCCACCATCCTTGCGTTTCCAAGTAGGCCGACAACAGCCATTTAGAACATTGTAATCCTTTCAACCTGTTGATTTCCATCTTCCGCTTCTGAACGGTTTAACTGCATTGAAAAAAATAGAATTAAAGGGTTTGACGAAAAATCTTTATATTTATATTATTAGAAATATAGAAATAAAGATCACGAATGAAGCCAATATCTGAAAGAAGGTGTGGTAAGGATGAGTCATAAACCTCTATTGGTCATTGTAGGGGCCGGTTCGGGCGTAAGCGCGGGTATAGCCCGCAAATTCGGGAGCAATGGCTTCCGGGTGGTTCTTCTATCAAGAACCGAGACTTCGCTGCAGCGCAGCTTGGAGGAACTTCGTCAGGTGCATATCGAATCGTATGGAATAACTGCAGATGCTTCAGATCCGGATTCCATCAAAGCAGCCTTTACACAGATTGAAAACTTATATGGAATCACCGATGTTCTGGTATATAATGCGGCGCACATTGCGCCAGGAGATGCGTTATCGTTAACGGAACAGCAGCTGATCGATGATTTGAAAGTAAATACGGTCGGCGCGTTGACCAGCGCGCAGCAAGTCATTCCGGACATGGTCGAACGGAAACAGGGGACGCTCTTTTTCACAGGGGGCGGTATTGCATTGAACCCGAATCCACTGTATGCTTCTTTATCCATTGGCAAAGCCGCGGTCCGCTCACTTGCGCTTTCCCTGGCCGAGACGCTGGGGCCCCATGGAATTTATGTGGGCCAGGTTCTAATCGCCGATCATGTTCAGCGAGGGACTTTTTACGATCCGGACCGGATCGCCGATGTATATTGGGAATTGTATACCAATAGAGACCGAAAGGAATATTTATTTAAGGAATAATCATAGGCGCTTATTCATGGGCAAGGATCGTTTCATAAAAAGGACAGCTGCAAAGCGCTCGCAGCTGTCCTTTATTTTACCTCAATAGTGGTAAGTATAGACCAAGCTTATATCATGCTCTTTTCCCATGCACCCCGAATTTCCACGCCGGTTGACTTGGCGGACCTTTCCAGTTCTTCGATTTCAACAACCGATAATTGGACGTCCATAGCCGACACGGCGCTGGCGATATGGGACGGTTTCGTCACGCCGATAATCGGCACCGTTCCTTTGGCGATCGCCCAGGCAATGGCGGTTTCAGCAGGTTCAACATGGTGACGGAGGCTGATTTCTCTCATGACCCCGATCAGATCTTCCAGCTTGGCAAGTACCTTCTCATCAAAGGCGTCTCCTCGGCGGGTCCCTGCTTTAAAAGGATGTTTTGTATCATATTTCCCGGTTAACGCCCCTTGCTCCAGCACCATATAGGAGAAGAAGATCAAATCATTGGCATTGCAGTATTCAATAATGCCGGCTTCTTCCGAGGAACGGTAGAGCAGACTGTAGTGGTTTTGAACCGCTGAGAGCTGAAGCCCCTCTTGAGCCAAAATGTCCGCGGCGAGCTTGATTTCCTCCAAATTATGATTGGAGACCCCGGCGTATTTAACTTTTCCGCTCTTCATCAACGGGATCAGCTTAGAGGTCCACCGCTGGACGTCTTTCGGATTGTGGATCCAATACACGTCGGCATGATCCCTTTCAAGCCGCTGCAGGCTCCCGGCGAGAAATTCTTCAACAGCCTCATCCGTCTGCTCGCCGCGGGGCGTGAATTTTGTTGAGATCAGGACGTCATCTCTCCCACGAATGAACTGACCCAGAATCGTCTCCGAAGCGCCCATGCCGTAAACTGCGGCCGTGTCCCATAGATTTAATCCGGCATCCATCGCCGCATCAAATACGGGCTTCAGATCCTTGGCAGTCAGGTCATTCCCGAAAACCGCATCTCCTCCGTTGGCGCCGTTCCCCCAGGACCAGGTACCGAGGGCTACAGCCGGGATCGTTATGTTTTTTAATTGAAAAGTTTTCATCGTTTATTTCTCCTTTAACAATGGGATAGGACAAAGACGATTATCTTTTTCCGGGAAAGCCATGCCGCTTCGCGCTCCATGCGATGATCCAAGCGATCAGCAGCAGAATCAGCAGCACGGCCGGAAACGACTGGACGCCGATGAGCTCCAGCAAGGCTCCGCCGACGATGCCCCCGCCAGCGATGGCCAGATTCCATACGGTCGTATTGATGGGCATCACGATGTCCACGCCTTCTTCGCCGCTTGCATTTACCTGGGCGGTTTGCAGCAGCGTAGCTGCTCCGCCGAAGGTAAGTCCCCACAATGCGACGGCGGCATAGACGACCGGTACCGATGTGCCGCCCACCCATAATGCGGCCGAAACCAGCGCAAAACCGAGCAGACTGAGCAGCGTCAACAGGCGCAGCTTGCGGTCGATGAGCAAACCGACAATCCAGATCGACACAATCGCCGCGAGACCAAAGACCAGAAGGACCAGATCAACGCGGCTGCCCAGCCCGGAACGCTCGAGAAACGGCGCAATATACGTATATAGGATATTATGGGCCAACATCCAGGTGAGTACCACCATAAGAATGGGGCGGATGCCGGGCAATACAAACACTTGACCCATCGTCATGCGCTCGTCTGCGGGCTGCCCGGGATAATCCGGCACCTTCCACAGCACCCAAACCATGAGAACAAGGGTCAGAAGGGACATAAGCCCAAATACGGCCCGCCAGCCGATCAGGTCGCCGAGCAAGGTTCCAGCCGGTACGCCGAAGGTGAGAGCAATCGGCGTTCCTACCATGGCGACTGCCAAGGCGCGGCCTTTTAAAGCATCCGGTACCATTCGCCGCGCGTACCCGGCGATCATGCCCCACGCCGCGCCGGCGGCCACACCGGCAAAAAAACGGGCTGCAAGCGTCAGGGCATAACTGCTCGAAATAGCGGTAATGGTGTTGAATACCAAAAATCCGGCAATAATGGCGAGCAGCAGCGGACGCCGCCTCATCCCGGCGGTAAACATGGCGAACGGAATGGCTGCCACAAGCGAGCCGAGGGCATACAGGGTGACGAGCTGACCCGCCATTCCTTTGGAAATATTCAGCCCTTCCACGATGTGCGGCAGCAGCCCGGCCGGAATGGTTTCCGTGAGAATACAGATAAAACCGGTCATGGCAAGCGCCAGCAGCGCCAGCCAGGGAAGCCTGGCTGGGACGGATACCGGCTGGACCACTTCCGTGGAAGATGACATATGGGACAAGTGAGTGACCTCCTTCGAATGGTAACCTAATTTCTGGATCGATCATTCCATATACTAAGTTCAGCTGGGCTGACTTGTCAAGAACTTATGGATCGATTAGTATAAAATTCATGAAGGGGGTAATCGTATGCCACGAACAGGACGCCCCCGTGCGTTTAATCGGGACGAGGCCGTACTTGCTGCGATGTTTCTGTTCTGGGAGCACGGCTTTGAATCCACTTCGCTGGCCCAATTGCGCGCGGCGATGGGGCATATATCCGCTGCTAGCTTTTATGCGGCGTTTGAATCGAAAGAGGCGCTGTTTCGCGAGACGGTGGAACGGTATAAAGCAACTTACGGCCGGGTGATGGAGAGCTTTCATGATCAACGATTGGCACCGAAGGCTGCCATCGAACAAGGGCTGCGCCGCTCGGCGCGAATGCAGACCGAAGGCTCTCATCCACTGGGCTGTTTGGTGGTGTTATCCGGTATAAGCTGTTCGCCCGAGAACCAGCATATCCAAGAAATGCTGGCCAAGGAGCGGGAAAAAAACCGGGACGGGATTAAGGACTGCATCGAACGGGCAGTTGCGAATGGTGAGCTGCCCGACACGGTCGATGTTCCCATGCTGGTGTCTTTGTTCAACACCTTTCTCCTTGGCATATCGACGCAGGCGCGAGACGGTATCCCGTTCGAACAAATTGATGCAGCTATCACTCAGTTGATGAGCATCTGGGATGCCCTGTCTCGAAAAAACGGATGACAAGGAATACAAATCGTCTGATGATAGCAGCGGGGGAGAGAACATGAACAAAACGGAACGGCAGCTCGCCATTACGCTGGAGCTGCAGCGAAACAAGCTGGTCAGAGCAGAGGATTTGGCGGCCCGGTTCGAGACGAGCGTCCGGACGATCTACCGCGATATTCAGGCACTAAGCGAAGCGGGGGTTCCGATCGCCGGGGCTCCCGGGCAGGGCTATTCCCTGATGGAGGGTTATTTCCTGCCTCCGGTCAGCTTCACGGCGGAAGAGGCCGTGGCCCTGCTGATGGGCGCGGACTTTATCGAGCAAAGGCTGGATACGGACTACAGCCCGGTGGCGGAGGCGGCCAAACGCAAAATTGAAGCGGTTCTGCCGGAGCCGGTACGCGCTGAGTCGATGCGAGTGCGGGAAACGATGCGCCTTCTCCAAGCCGGCGAGCCGGTAACCAGCCGGAAGGAAAAGGACTATCTCGGACAAATTCGGCGTGCGATTCTGGAGCGCCGCAAAATCAGGTTTGCGTATTTAAAAAAATACCCGGAAACGGACGGGAGCCGGATGAATATAAGGGAGGCGGCTCCATACGGACTGACGCTCGTTCAGGGGAATTGGACATTGGTCGCGCACTGCGACCTGCGGCAGGATATCCGCCATTTCCGATTGTCGCGGATGACGGAGCTTGCTGTGCTCGAGGAGGGCTTTGCCATGCCGGCCGGATTCGATTTGAAGCGTTACCAGCCGCCCGATGACCGCAACTTACGGGTGGTGGTTCGGGCGAATCCGGATATCGCCGACAAAATCGCCGAGACCACGCATTTTTATATGGAGGAAATGGAAGAACGGGAGGACGGACTGCGGGTCACCTTTCGCGTGCGTCAGCCGGAGGAGCTGCTCCCCTATATCCTCGGTTGGGGCGGGGCGGTTGTCGTGCTGGAGCCGGAATCCTTCCGCCGCCAAATTCAGACCGAGGCCGAAAACATATTAAACCGCTACTGACACGCTGTTGTCAGGAGCGGTTTTTTATAATGGGAGAAAATCCATAAATAAAGAGGAGTTGTTCCCATGTTGAAAAGCACAGCGAACGCGTTGCAGGATTTGGAGACGTCGGTAGAACGGTATTTGATTGAACTGGAGAACTTTGATATGGAGCAGTTGCTGATAAAAACGAACGAGGAAGAATGGTCGATTGGGCAGATGTATATCCATTTGATTCAAACGGCGCAGTTCATGCATCTGCAGCATGTCGATAGCTGTCTGGCCGGCAACGGGCCGGCACTCGCCACCGCGGAGGACAAGACGGAGATTGGCAGGAAGGTATACGAGCTGGGTAGCTTTCCGCCGGTCCGCGTCCGGGTCCCGGCATCACCGCAGTACACTCCGCAGCAGCCGGAGAGCAAGGAGCAGATTATCGAAGGGCTCCGGAGTGTAGTGGAACGGATGAAGCGGACGGAGCCCGCTCTGGCCGGAGCGTCTGAGCAATCTAAGATCCCGCATCCGCGTTTTGGTCCTTTAACCGCCGCGGAATGGTTTTTGCTGGTTGAGATGCATTACCGGCACCATTTTATGCAGCTGGAGCGGTTGAAAGGCGAGTTTAGCCTGGTTTAGCCCGTTAGCGTTGCCGCCTGTATTCTGAGGCCCAAAAAGCAGAAAATACAGCCGCAGTCCAGGGCTTGTCATCTTCCCTGGCTGCGGCTGTTTTTTTTCTTAACGGTTGCTCCATTTAAAAACACCACAGTCAGCGGGGCATTTGCTCTAGGGAAAGGGATTTGGTTTAGAAGGAATCATATTTATTCTAGATCGCTGTTGACAAAGGAAATTTCATCGCTTAGTATATCGATAAATATAGAATTATAAACCTATGGAAGGAGGGCAACCCCCATGAACAAGGAGCAGTCACATCAGGAAGCTGTAAAAATATACAAAGCACTCGGAGAGCCAACCCGGTTGAATATCGTCAAGCTCTTATGCAAGCATGATGAATTAAGCTGCAGCCAGATTGAGGAGCAGCTGAATTATAAAGGTTCCACCCTGTCGCATCATCTGAAACAGCTGGTGGAGTGCGGGGTGTTGAGGCTGGCGCGCAAGGAAGGGACTTATCACTTTTATCGGGTCAATCAGGATACATTAGATCGTCATGTCGTGCTTCAGCCAGATTAATTTTTATTAGGCCCTATATTTCGATAAATTTAAATATATTAAGATAAGATCCAAATGAGTGTGCTGTCATTAGCGGCAGTTTCTTTTTTGGCCAATAGATTGATAGTTTTAAATCTATAAGAACAAAAGAAGGATGTGGTTTAACATGTATGTATTTTTATGATTTATATTTCGATATATATAAAAACATCAATCTATTCATGGTAATAACCTAAAAGGAGAGGAATCAATGAATAAAATGGGACTCGTTTATCTGCTTGCTTTCGGCGCCTTTGTCATGGGGACGGCTGAAATGGTCGTCATGGGGATTTTGGGGATGATCTCGAATGATTTGAACGTATCCGTAGGCACAGCCGGGCAATTAGTTACGCTGTATGCCGTTGTATTTGCGATCGGAACCCCGATCCTTGTATCGCTTACCGGCAAAATGAAGAGAAAAAGGCTGCTGCTGCTGACCTTTACTTTGTTTGTCATTGGTAATTTGGTCGCCTTCTTTAGTCCAAATTTTACCGTCCTGATGATTTCCAGAATGATTCTGGCAGCCAGTCAAGGCGTATTTACGGTGGTGGCCCTCATGGTCGGCTCCAGCCTGGTGGAGCCTCAAAAGCAAGGGAATGCCATCGGCATCATTTATATGGGATTTAGTACTGCCTTGGTTGCAGGCACTCCGCTCGGAACCATCATCGGCGAATATTGGGGATGGCGGCCGGTGTTTATGCTCATTGCGGCATTGAGTGTGCTTGCCATGATCGGAATCGCCGTGTGGATGCCGAAGGTACAAGAACAGAAGCCGACTTCGATTCGGGACCAACTGCTTGCGCTGAAGGATCGCCGAATGGTCAGCGGCTTGATGATTACTTTTTTCTGGATTGCCGGGTATCAGTTGATGTTTACATACATTGCACCTTTTCTTGAGACAGCCGTGGGCATGAATACGACGATGATCAGCACAGCGCTCTTCGTATGCGGCCTGTTCGCTGTCATGGGATCACGCCTTGGCGGGTACGGCGCGGATAAGTGGGGAATTGGCAAAACGCTGCTCATCAGCCTGCTTCTTCATGCAGCCGCACTGGCCGTACTTCCGCTTGCCGCAGCCACGATGGTGAGCGCGCTGATCATTCTGGCGGTCTGGTTCGGAGCGGCTTGGATGACGACTCCCGCTCAGCAGTATTACCTCATCTCCCTTTCCCCGAAAACTTCAGGTCTTGCGCTGGGACTGAACAGTTCCATGCTGCAGCTTGGAATGGCGGTAGGCGCCGGGGTAGGCGGATGGGTGGCCAATCAGACGTCTCTGATGCAGCTGGGATGGGTAGGAGCAGTAAGCATTCTGCTTAGCGTGATCACTGCGCTATACTCTTTTTCGCTCAAAAGCAGAAAAGAATCGGTACTGAGCAATTAACCTCTGGAACTCACCGTGAAAGGGGGGATGCCTGGTCTTGAAATATGCCTGCTGGGATCATTTGAACAGAACAATTTGCTGTCGTATGCGACCACAAAACTTTAAAATGAGGTGGAAAATATGTCTGATTATCAACTTAATTTGAATGATAACCGTATCGTATGGGGAAAGGAAATCGATGTAGAGCCGCGAATTGGAAAATCTCCGAATGACTCGATCCGGCAAGGGGCGGGCAGCGCCTTGGATTGGAA
Organism: Paenibacillus sp. SSG-1; assembly: GCF_002224835.1. NCBI lineage: Bacteria > Bacillati > Bacillota > Bacilli > Caryophanales > Paenibacillaceae > Paenibacillus > Paenibacillus sp. SSG-1. The sequence goes on along the minus strand of NZ_MBRK01000001.1, from coordinate 5,185,183 downwards.
CTTGCCTGCCGGTATATATCGGGCAAAAGAGGTCGTCAGGGCGCTCGATCCCCTGCTTGAGGCGATGCTGGTCCAGCTTGGCGAACCGGTAAACGGCGATCCGGCGGTGCTGCTGGACAGCCTTCAGGCCAACTTGGCGATTTCCGGACGCGTGTCATCTCTGCCGCTTGGTCCCCTGGCTTTAGAGGATAAAGCCGGCGTCGAACTGACAGCCCAGGCGGTACGCATCGGCGAGCAGCTGGTAAGCTGGGCGCGGGAAATGAATGCGGAGAAGAGGACGCTCGCGAGTTATGGGCCGGAAACGCTTGGCCAGCTGGAATTTAGAAGCCACTGCTACGGTCATGCCCTGATCCCTGACGCTGTTGCACAGGTTTGGGGACCCTTTGGGGGCCCAAGAATCATGCAGATCTATAATGAATACCTGCACCAAATGGTTTTGCTGCGGGATGCCTTGCTTCCGTTTGCCAATTGGGAGCAGGTTCCGTTTGAAGTGAAGGAACATACGGAGTTTAAAGGGCTCCGTTTTCTGGAACCGGCCCGGGAGGTCTTTTTAACTCAGCTGCTTGGGAAAAAGTTGACACACAAATCGATTGTCCAGTATGCGCAAAGTGTGGTCAGCTCGGGTCTGTCCGCAGCCGGTTACGGATTCCAATATCAACTGGGCACCGTATTGCCTGCCGGGCTGGGAGAGCCGGCCGGGACGGCGGCGCGGTACCTGCTGAAATGGCATCCGGTACAAACGATACAGGCAGAAGAAACGCAGGATATGGCTGCGATCTCGTTCGATTACGAATATGACGATTATTATGCGGCACCGCGCACCGATGCGGGAAGCGGTACGCCAGGGAATAAAGATACGCTTCCTGTCTCTTTAGGGGAGATCGCTGGTCCGAACGTCGCGCGTTTACTGCCGATTACTGCTTCTGATCGAACGACCCTGCGATTGAGCTTGGAAGTGGACGGACGTGAATTTTCGGTGGATCTCGGTCAGCTCTTTAGAGGGCATCGCTTTATGTACCGGCCCGAAGGAAACGACAACGCCGATGTCGCTATTGTGAAGCGTACCTCTGTCAGCCTGCATTCGGCAGCGGACATCCTTGCGCTTTCCGGATTGGTGACAAATACAGACGGAATCCACTTCATTCCAACCGATGGAAACGAGCTTGTTCGGTGGGCATTGCTTGGTAAGCTGTATCCCGAAAATGTGGTTATATTAGACAACGGCCATCCAGAAGAACTGGAAAAAGCTTATGTTTCCGGCAAGGGCTTTGGAACGCAGTTTTTAGTGTTGTAAGTCCAGCAATCCGGGTGATGATTTGCCCCGTAGACCGTCACATATAATCGACACGATGCGCTCGGGATATGGTGCACTCCCGCTGTGCGCTTGCAGGATACCGACAAGCAGGGCCCGGATGTCCCCAACGCTGGCATCAGGCCGGACGGATCCGTTTTGCTGGGCCCGGGCTAGCAGCTTGCCGAGCTCGCTCCAGAAGTCTCCCGCAACTTCCTTGAGCGCGGCGTCCTTGTCCAAACCGCTGCCCACAAGGGCGTCGGTTATCGCCTTGTTGGCTACTGCTTCACGGATCACGATTCTAAAATAGCTGAAGAATGCTTCGCCCGGATCCTCGTGGCGGAGCCATTTTTTTGCTTCCTCAACAAGACGCGCCTTGTAGCTGACCATCACCGCTCCAAACAATTCCTCCTTGGTCGGGAAATGCCGATAGGCGGTGCCTACGCCAACCCCGGCATGTCGGGCAATTTCATCCATCGAGACGGTGATGCCCTCAGTAGTAAAGAGTCTGTGCGCAACATCGAGCAGTTTATCCCGATTTCGTTTGGCGTCGGCACGCAGTGCTTTGGAAGAAGACATGGCACCGTTGGAGTCGGTATCCCCACTGTGATCAGCCGGTAAGTTCTGTTCTGACATCTTAGGATATCACCTCGCTTGAATCCATATTACACAATGAACGTATCGTTGACAAACGGAGAATATTCTCCGTATAATAATAAACGGAGAACATTCTCCGTTTAAAAATAGTAATTTCTAATTCATGAAGCGAGGTGATCAGCTTGATAGAACAGACACAATCAGCCGGCACCAGTCCGCGCGAAATCATTGAATGTTTTATACGGGCTACAGCTGACAATGCATGGGATGAACTTGCAGATTTATATGCTCCCGACGTGGTTATCGAAATCCCGTTCGCTCCACCTGGGGTTCCCAAACGGACGGAAGGAAGGGAGGTACTACGCGAACGATTTAAGAGCGTCGCCGGAATGAGACGGTTCGATAATGCTGAGTTACTCGCCTTGCACGAGACCCGGGATCCGGAAGTCGTTGTTGCTGAATGGAATGTTCACGGTCATGTGACAGAGACCGGCCGCTCATTCACCTTTTCGTATATTATGGTGGTCAGGGTCCGGAACGGACAGATCTTATCCTCCCGTGATTACTCCAACCCGATCGACGGGGCGGAGGCGTTTGATAGACTGCCACAGTTATTCCAGGCGCTTACGGACCAGACGTCATCGAATTGAGCACTAAGCTGTGCAGCCCAGCAACAGGCCTAGTACCTTCATATAGGCAGAGAAGCTTTTCCCGGTAGGGAAAAGCTTCTATTTTGCAGAAGGTTTAGTTAATGAATATTTCTCCTTGTTAACATTGCTGCTGCACGCCTCTGAGCCACACGGATTCGATCGACAAGGTATCCGAGATATGACTTGTTGGGTCGCCATTCACCAGAATAAGGTCTGCGCGCGAACCTGCGGCAATCCGTCCGCGATCGTGAAGCCCGAAGCAGCGGGCCGGTTTCGAGGTGGCGGACTGAAGCGCTTCGATCGGAGTGAACCCGGATTGAACGAGCAGCTGCATTTCATGATGGACGCTGGCACCATGCGCAAGGCCGCCGAGATTTGGAACGGGAACAGGGGAGACATCCGTTCCAACCAGAATGTCGACGCCGGCCCGATGAAGATCCATCACGTTCTTAAAGCTGTTCTCCATATCGCCTTGCGGGAACGTATTGAAGCTGGAGTTCAGAATATCGATCCATTCCGGGCTTAATCTGGAATGCACCCGCGGATCATTGGCCAAATCGGAGGCCGGATTTCCAAGGATGGACGAGTTCAATACGAGGCATGGCGTCACGAACGCGCCAGAATCTGCAATAGATTGGACCAAATCGGGCGTGAGTTCAGGTCTGTCGATAAACAGGTGGCCCAATCCGTCCACTCCGAGAGCGATGGCGGTCTGCGAAGAGCGAGCCGTCAGGACGTGGGCGATGACGATTTTATCAAACTTGTGGGCCTCTTCCACGGCAGCTTTAAGAATTTCGTCGCTCAGGACAGGCAGGCCGGGGGCGCCCATGACCGTGCCTTCTTCAATCATGATTTTAATATAGTCCGCGCCATTCTCCACTTGGGTATGCACGTGCTTGATCGCTTCTTCCACCGTCGTCACCTGGGGCACTTCTTCGTGATCGTGGGCGTATGCCGCCAGCATCGCTTCCCGGTCTTCCTTCGATAACTTCTCCAATTCCTTTAACACGAACTCGGGGATATCGTCCCCATCGGGCAGCAATTCATCCGGATGACCGCCCGGAGCGGTGATCGCGGTTCCGGCGGAACGGACATCGGCGGCGCCTTCCACATTTTTCAGCTGAATCGCCCGTCCTCTTTCCGTAAAATCACCGTTCATTTCGAGTTCGGTCGTCACACCGAATTTTACTGCATCCCTTAATCCTCCAATGGAAGTGTGAACATGGGCATCAATCAAGCCCGGCAATAATGTAGCATGATTTGCATCCACGATGACTGCATCCTCCGGAACGTCAGTGCCCACGGCAATGATGGTCTCCCCTTGAATGAGCACATTTCTTGCCTCAATCACTTGTTCCCCGTCGAAAATCCGTGCATTTATAATGGCCGTAACCTTGTCCAGCGTATTCTTCATTTCGTTATTCCTCCTTGGATGTGTGCTTGATGACAGTTCGAAGTATAACAATTAGTTTTCTAACAGTCAATAAACTAATGTTTGAATTGACAAGCCTATGGAATCCCCGTATAGTTTAAATGTTAAAAGTTAGTCTCCTAACATTTTGAGGAGGGACAGTTATGAAACCTCGCAAGGATACACTTTATCTGGACTTGTTTCAGATTATCGGCCTGAAGTTGAAGAAAAAGGCGGATGAAAGCATTAAAGAGCTGGGATTAAACGCACAGCAAGGTAAAGTCCTTGATTATATTCATAAAAACCAGGATAAAGATATCATTCAAAGGGATTTAGCCGATCGGTTTCATTTACAGGGGGCCAGCATAACAAGCATGCTCCAAGGCCTCGAGAAAAAAGGATATATTGAGCGGAAAATTCCGGCCAATAATGAACGGCAGAAAAACATCTATGTTTTGCCAAAGGCCGTTGAACTGATTGATGCTTTTAACGAATCCTTTCAGAAGGTGGAGGACGAAATTGTTCAGACCCTGACCGAAGAGGAGAAGCAGCTGTTAAAGGGACTGCTGGTCAAAATTAATGAACGCTTATAATCCGTTTGCGAGAGCCAATCGGGCAGCCCAAAAAAGACGATCATCCCCTTTAAATGGCGATCGTCTTTTGGTGCTGGATGCGCGTTTAAAAACCGAAATCGAGGGAGCTTCCCGTCTCGGCGATGGACTTGATATTGCTTAGAATCATCCACCAGAACTTCTCGGTTTTCAGGAACAAGGGGTTGCTGTCGGTCCATTGATCATTGATGAGGTGCAGTTTGGTGCACGATCCCACCGGCTCTAACCGGATCGTCACCCGGCTCTGCATCATCTCGTGTTCGGCGAAGTGGGAGGGGCCGGGATGGTCGGTGTAGCTGAGTACCCTGTATTTTTCATAGGCCAAAATTTCTCCGTAAATGTGCACCGTGTTTTCCCCGTCAGGCCCAGGGCCGACAAACCGGATCGGGTCGCCTGCCTGCAGATTTGATTGAATGACGCCTCCCATAAAAGCGCGGAACGATTTCTCAGGGTTGAACAGCACGTCCCAAACCTCTTCGGGGCTGGCTCCAATGTAGAAGGTGTACTCTAACTGCATGTCGAATCCTCCTTGAAACAAAAATATTTACGTTGTATACATGTAACGTACCATTTCCGTCCTTCAGGTTTCTTGTAAAAACGCGCCATTAGGGGGAATTCGATGCGCTATCAGGTGAACCCTAACCGAGGGATTTTGCATTTTGACCCGGCACAAACGAACGTCAGAATTACACGTCATCTGCCATCAGAACAGCTTCGACATTTGATCCAGCATTACTGGTTCGTCGAATGGAATTTAGAGGGGCAGCCGCCGTATACGCAGGAGGTATTGCAGCATCCCGGGGTCAACATCGTGTTTGAACAAGGAAGTTCGTACGTCTGCGGAATCGAAAGCAGGAAAGCGGCGTATACGCTGCAGGGAAAGGGGATGATTGTAGGAATTCTTTATCGTCCAGGTGCTTTTTACGGTTATAGCTCAGAGCCTATGTCGGAACTGGTGGACCGTAAAGTGGATATCTCCAGGTATTTTCCGTTTGATGCGGAAACGGCAGAGAAGGGGATATTTGCGTCGAACCGTCTGGAAGAGAGGGTTGCCTTTATTGAAGGACTGCTGTCCATTAACATTCCGGAGCCGGATGACAAAGTGGACGAGCTGAACAAGATCGTCAGGGCGATCATGGAAGATCGTTCGTTGACCAGCGTAGATTTGCTGGTGAACCGGTTCAACGCATCCAAACGCACGCTGCAGCGCATGTTTAAACAGTACTTAGGGGTAAGCCCCAAATGGGTCATTCAGCGATACCGCATGCACGAGGCCAGCGAGGCGATTGAAAATGGAGCCGATATCACGACGGTGGCCTTGGAGCTCGGTTATTTTGACCAAGCGCATTTCAGCAAAGATTTTAAGGCGATCGTAGGAACGTCTCCTCATGCCTACCGGCGGGGGGATTAAGGCATTCCATTTTATTTACAGATTTTGAAATATCATTGAACAGGCTGTTCAGCCTGCAAACGTAAAGCGCCGGCAAGACGTTGTCTTGACCGGCGTTTTTGCAGATATATGAAAGTATGCGCTTTGGTGGCTTGGAATTTTATTGCATGAAGTCAGCAAAATCGGGAATGCTCGGATTCGCGATATAGTGCCCGCCTTCGACTTGAATGGTCTGGCCCGTAATGAATTTCGATTCATCCGAAGCCAGGAATAGGACGGTGTATCCGATATCGTCCGGTTCTCCGTGGTACGGGAGCTTGTTGTACTTGGCGAAAATGTCCAGCACTTGCGGCGGTATGTTGTTTTTAGCGGCGGGAGTGATAATTAAGCCAGGTGCAACCGCGTTGCAGCGGATGCCGGAGGCGCCGTATTGGGTGGCGATATATCTCGTCAGGTTCACGACCGCGGCTTTGGAAGCACCGTATGCCGAACGAATGGAATCGCCTGTAAAGCCTGCCATGGATGCCGTATTGATGATAGTTCCGCCGCCCGCCTCGATCATATGGGGGATCGCGAAGCGGCTGCCGAGCAGCACGCTTTTCAGATTGACATTCATGAGCCGGTCCCACTCCATCAGATCCATGTTCACAACATCCAAATCCTTCTGAAGATTGGTTAAGCCTACATTATTGAACAGCACCGTAATTGTGCCAAAGTGCTTGACGGTAAACTCGACAGCTTCCCGGATCGAGCTCTCGTCGCCTGCATCGAGGAACAGGCCGTAGGCTTCTCCGCCTTGTGCGTTGATCTCAGCAGCCGCCTGCTGTGCTCCTTCCACATTGAAATCCGCAATCACCACCTTGGCTCCCTCTTTAGCCAACAGTCTTGCGGAGGACAACCCAATTCCCGAAGCTCCTCCCGTAACAAGGGCAACTTTTCCTTCTACTCTTGCCATATGAAATGAACACCTGCCTTTTTGTTTAGAACATTAATATTTAGACATCTAAATAATATCAAATTTTATTGGGGCAGGCAAGTTTAGGGCGCTCGCAGGACTGGAAAGTCATGGCTAATTATTAAAATTTAGTAAATCAGTTTTTGATTTGCTCTGTTAACATGATTCGTAGACGACCGGAAAGGGGCCTTAGGATTGAAAAAGGGAATAGGATTTGCTGCATGGTTTTTGTCTGCTGCTTTTGTGTGTTCAGGATGCGCTTCGGACAAGCCGGAGAGTGGTTCACAAGACGTCGAACAGTCCGCAATTTCTTCGATTGAAAAAGAGCAAGAGCCATCTAAGCTGCTCAGTGCTTCTGAAAATGGAGAGGTAAAACTTTTTGAAACTACAGATGGAGTCATTGTAGACGTTAACGGCAGCCAAAAGAAATTCGATTGGAACATACTTAAAGGTGTTTCTAATCCACAGGTGTCTTATGTTGATCTGACAGGGGATGGTAAAGAAGAAGCGGTCATCATTCTGGTTACGGGATATGGTACTGAATTAGATACGAATGAAGCCCATATTTTAAACGGGGAAAACCTTGCGGAAATAAAGATACAAAGTGTTGAGGAAATTCTTTCGGGTATAGAAACCGAGGTCAACCAAAAGGGCGATGAGCTCCTAATTAAGACCAAGGCTCAAGGGAAAGAATACAAATTCAGTAAAAAAGTCAGCGAGTTAGCGTTAATGCATAATTCAGATGGTCAATATGAAAACAAACTTTACTTTGGTAATGTCATTCTAAACAATGTAAAAGATCAGAAACTGACCGTTGATATAGTCGGATCTGTTAGACCCATTGATGGCGTGCTTCCAGACTACGTATGCACTGTTCATGTAACGTATAAATATGATCAAGACCTACATGAGTTTGCTGCAGAGCAAATACAAATTACCTCTGATCAATAAAAAAGAAGCTGGCCCCAATTGGTCAGCTTCTTCTTGGCGTCGTACTTTACATCAAGTTATTTCTATAGTGCAGCTATTAAATTGCCCTGATCGCATCCATTAATAATGACGTCGCTTTGCCCAAGAGGTGTTTATCTTTATAAACGATGCCCAGCGGAACGATAGGGTGGATGTCGGAGAAGGGGCGAATGACCAGAGACCCCTCCAGTTCGAGACCGCTGTACATCGGAACGACCCCCACGCTGGATGCTTCCTTAAGCATTTGCTGAATGACAAAGAAACTTCCTACCTCCATACAAGAAAAAGGATGGGGTTCCGTTTGGCTCACCGCCCTCTCCCAAAGCTTCCGATAGATACAAGTCGGTTCTTTGACCAGAACCGTAAGTCCCGCGAGGTCGCTTACCGCAATCTCATCCCGTTTGGCAAGCGGATGATCCACATGCATCATGACCCCGAGTTGATCCTCGAACAGCGGTTCAAAATCCAGCATGAATTTCGCCGAGGGAACCGAGCATATCCCAAAGTCCAGTTCGCCGGACCGAACCCTGTCCGCAATCGGCTGGCTGCCGCTCACTTCCATCGTTAACTGCACTTTCGGATGCAGCCTGCAATAATCGGCCACGACCGCCGCCAATCTTTGGCTTGCGATGGGTTCGATCGCGGCGAAACGGACGGTCCCGCCTTCTCCCGAAGCGATTTCGGAGACGGTCTGCCTTATGGATTGGACGGACTTCAGCAAAGTCCCGGCTTCTTGATGAAGCCATCGGCCAGCCTCGGTGACGATCACACGTTTGCCATCCCGAATAAATAAAGAAACACCCAGGTCGGCTTCCAAACGCTGGATCTGAAGGGTTACCGTAGAAGGTGCATACTGAAGCTCCTCGGCAGCTTTCTGGAAGTGGCCGAGACGTACGCAGGCTTCGAACGTTGTTAAGGCTCGCAAATCCATCTTCGTCCCCTCCTTAGTTTAAGATAATTAAACAATTCATTCATATAATTCAATTTTACAAAATAATCGCGCTCTTTTAAACTAATTTCAAACCAAACAATGGAAGGAAAATCAAATGATGGGCCAAAAATCGGCATGGAACGGGATCACCTTGTGGGCATCGCTGTTATTTGTCGTGATCCTCGGTTTTTCCCGGCTCTCTTACGGCATGTTTCTGCCGGGAATTCAGCGGGAAATCGGGGGGAGCTACAGTCAATTGGGTATGTTGGGGACGATCAATTTTATCGGTTACTTGGTGGGGACCTTGTGCCTGCCTCCATTGATCTCGCGGTTTCCGGACCGGAAGCATGGCATCAATCGAACGACATGCTTTTTGCTCGGATTGGCCATGATCGGCTCGGCATTCAGTGATCATTTGGCCCAACTCGGTTTATGGCGTTTTGCCATAGGATTTCTATCAGCTCTCGCCACGGTGCTCGTCTTGTCTATTGCAATGGACGCCGTTCGACCGGCTGAGCAGGGAGCGGCTTCGGGCTTGATTTGGCTGGGCGGCTCCGCCGGCATTCTGCTCACGGGTTTATCCGCACCCTTTACGATTGACCCGTCCCATTTGCAGGGATGGCGGTATGCTTGGGCAGCCATGGGCGTATTTGGCATCGCGGCGGCGTTCGGTTTTGCGGTGGTCACGAGCAAGCGAAGACAGGGAAGTTCATCGTCCCAGGCAGAAGTGAAAACTCCGGATCAACAACGCGTCAAAGTATACCGGCTTCTATTCAGCCCCGAGAAGCTCTTGTTCTTAATCGGTTCTTATTTTTTCTTTGGTGCGGGATACATTATTTACTTCACGTATCTGATCCCTTATCTGGTAAGCAGGGGCATACCGGCCCTCTTTGCCGGATTAATCTGGTCCGGTATCGGCTTGGCGGGCATGTTTAACGGCTGGGTCGGCGGCAGGGCTATCGACCGGTGGCCGAGCGGGTATACGCTGGCGGCGGGGCTGTCCTTGGGAACCGTCGGGGTGCTCGGCATAACGACCGGGAATTTGTTCTTTACCGCACTAGGAGCAGTGATGATCGGACTTGTTTCTTTTATTACTCCGCCGCTGATGACGACTTCGCTGCTTCGGCGCCACGTTCCACATCGCGCCTATGCGGCATGCCTCAGCATCGCCACCGCCTTTTTCGCGGCAGGACAAATGCTGGGACCCATCGTCGGCGGGGTAGGAGTGCAGCAGTACGGTTTGCAATTCGGCGCGGCGTCAGGCGCGATCTTTATGGGAATATCCGCGGGGTTGGCGGGCTTGTATGGACAGAAGCAGCGAAAAACGAAAACACGCGACCTGCATCTTGGCGCCTGAATCGTATAAAAGGAGGGAACAGTACAATGACGGAGCATACTCCATGGGCACAAAGGAAATATTTTAAATCGGGAAATCTTCAGCTGTCCTATCTTGATTTTGGCGGCGACAGCAGGCAGGTGCTGGTGATGCTGCATGGGTACATGGCTAATGCAAGGACCTTCTCGGAGCTGGCGGCCCGATTCAAGGATTGGCGGGTGATCGCTCTGGATCAGCGGGGACATGGATGGAGCGACCATCCTCCCGCACAGGAATACGCCAGGGAAGATTATGTAATGGATATTTGGAATCTGGTCCAGTCGGAGCTCGGGGGACAGCCGGTTACGATTTTGGGGCATTCTTTGGGTGGATTAAATGCTTATCAATTCGCGGCCCGTTATCCTGAACTGGTGAGTTCCTTAATCGTGGAGGATATCGGCGCGGAGATTAGCGCGGACTTTTCCTTTGCTGCCAAGCTTCCGTTCCGGTCGCCTTCCTTGAAGCAGCTGAGGGAATCGCTTGCAAGCGCAGGACTCCGGGCGATCGACTACTTTGCCGAAAGCGTGCTGGAGGATGAATGGGGTTGGGGCTTCCGAACGGATTTGAAAGGGCTGCAGGTATCCGTCTCCCAATCCAACGGGGTGTGGTGGGACGACTGGATGCGCTCAAGCTGCCCGATCCTCCTGATTCATGGCGGCAGGAGCTTCATCCTGGATACCGAACAGGCAAGACGCATGCAGGCAAGAAGACCAGGCACCAAGCTTGTCGTTTTCGAACAATGCGGTCACGGTGTCCACTCCGATGATTTAAATGGTTATGCTCAAGCGGTGAACGACTTTCTGGCTGACCCGTATGGCACCTGAAAAAGCGCAGTGAGATGGGCGGGACAGAAGCAATCCCAAGAAAGCGGGAGGTCGTGACCTGCTGTTAATGCCAGCCGCAGAGCCGGCATCCAAATACAAGAAGGTTAACCTTAGGAGCGCTTCTTGCGCTTCAAGATTAACCTTATTTTTTGTTACTTGGTTACGACACCCAAACTCTTGCACCGAACGTTGATTCCCGGTATAGCGGAATTTTAATATAACCGTTCTTCGCCGGTTATTGGATTTTTGAACGCGGACTTGATGTCGCTGCGGCTGAGCTCTCCGGCGAATTCGGTGTCCGGGGCTTCCGGACCCTTGTTACGGTTTGCTTTGGCCGCTTGTTCTTTCGCTTCGGCTTCGTTGGCTAAGTGGTTATCCTTTTCCATTTCGTTTCGATGCCTCCTTTGTCTAAATTCCGTTTATCATTAGGATGCAACTTCCAGTCTGCGTCTATGCATCCTTGCACGGATATTAAACGGCTATATTTTTTCTTTCCCTATCCTCCTAAAGGCCAATGAACTATGATCAGAATAACGAAAATTCAGGAAGCGAATCGGGAGGGAAAAGATGTTCGAATCGATTTACGATCAATTGAACCGATGGGGGAAGGACGACACGTTTTTCGTACGCATCATTGAGCGGATCAAGCCTGACGGAATAGCTGATTTAGGCTGCGGAACCGGAAGGCTGACGCTGCATTTGGCGGGTAAAGGTTATCACGTGACCGGTTTGGATCCCGACGAGGCGTCGATTCGGATTGCCGAGCAGAAGGACATAAAGAACGCCGTGCTATGGGAGATTGGAACGTCCGAGAAACTGGGGGCGGAGCGGTTTGATGTAGTGATGATGACGTCCAACGTGGCACAGGTTTTTGTGACGGACGCGGAATGGACAGCCACGCTGCACAACATTTTTCAGTCCTTGAGGCCGGGAGGGTATCTTCTGTTCGACACCAGAAATCCTCTCGCACGCGCTTGGGAACGCTGGACCAAGGAACACTCTCTTGGTGAAGTCGTGGATCCGGCAACGAAGGCGAACATCAGAACCTGGCATGAGACGACCTCGGTTCATCTGCCCCTGGTGACGTACGATACTTTTTATGAAAATTTGGATACTCATGAAGTTCGGAGCGAAGACGACACGCTGATTTTTAGGGAGAGGGAGACGCTCAGGCAGGATCTGCTTGCTGCAGGCTTTCAGCTGGTGAATATATACGGAGACTGGGATTTCCAGCAGGCGGGGCTCCATGCCAAATCCTTTATCTTTGCTGCTAAAAAGTAAAAAGAAACAGCATATCCGCATGGTTTCTGCAATGAAACAGCCTGTCGGCCTATGCCGGCAGGCTGTTCTGCTAACGTGCGAGATTCATGAGAACGCCGAGGGTTAGATGCTGAACCGCCCCGGATTTTACGAAAGAGCTGCTTACTCTGCGGTTTCGTCCAAGTCTTCCGTATAGGCCAAAATGCCGCGTTTGAAATAAAGCAGCTTTTCATCCGTAGTCGATTCCATGAGATTGGTTATCAGGAGTTCGACGCTTTCTTTATACTGCTGGCCGTTGTACAGCGCCATGGCCAGAAAAACCCGGAGTGCCCGGTCGTCAGGGAACTCCTGAACGCCCCTGCGGAGCGTTGCGATCGACTTCTCATATTGGCCCCAGTACCGGTAGGTGCTCCCCAGACCGAGCAGACAGCGCTCCAGATCGTTACCGGAAAGGCCGAGCTGCAGGGCGCGTTCGTAGTAGGGGATGGCTTCTTTCCCCAATCCCGAGTTGTCATGGGCGATTGCGGTCTGGTAGTTCACCTGCGCATCATTCGGATCTTCGTTCAGCAGCTCCAACAGCCGGGCGCGCACATCGGCCAGAAGCTCTTGATCCTGATTGGCCCGTCCCTGTTCGCGAAGAGCAATTAATTGCTGCAGCTGGTCTTTTGGCACGTTGCTTCACTCCTCTTTTTCCACATGAAGGAATTCTAACACAGCATCTGAAGGGCGTCTATTTGAAGTCTGGTTAAAATGGTATGATGACGAATAGAAAGCTTGCTCTTTGGGTTAGAGAGGGTGAAATGATGCGAGTAATCACTTTATGCGGGTCTACTAAATTCAAAAGGCAGTTTGAACAGGCCAACGCTTATTTAACACTTAAAGGAAATATTGTGATAGGCCTAGCGTTCTTTGAACAAAGCGAAGGAATCGAATTGACGACAGAGCAGGCTGAACTGCTTGGCGAACTTCATTTTAAAAAAATTGATTTGTCCGATGAAATCTTTGTCATTGATGTCGAAGGTTATATTGGGAGCAGCACAAAAAAAGAAATTGAGTATGCTGAAAGAACCGGGAAGACGGTTCGGTATTACTCAAAGACGGATATCCCTGAGAAATAGATGGGGGGGGGGAGCACACATAAATAATGAGAATTACGATATTCCCCCTTTTCCTTCTCCCGGCGTCCCCCTTACGGGTAATTTTCTATTATACAAAATCGTTTTATAGTATTAAAATACAGCTCAAACAATCAAAAAGGATGCAAAGGAGGGGGATCATGAATATGCGCTGGAACCCATGCGTTAGAGGAGTGAACCATGGGGGATTAACATGACGTTAGTCTATCGGCGCTAGAATGAGAGGCAGCATCCGCATGGATTCGATCGCATTGTTATAGCCCGTGGGCTTATGCCGTCGGCAGATCAACGCGTTGATTCTAGCGATTTTATTATTTGGGAGGAAATATCCTGATGAGTTTAAAAGGGAAATCGATATCGATTCTATCGGCGGCTGCCCTGCTGGGCGCCCTGGTGCCGCATGTATCCGCAGATGCGTCCCTGTCCGACATTTCAAACAGTCATGCCAAAGACGCGATAAATGAGCTTGTCAGCAAAGGAATCATCCATGGAACAGGCGATGGAAAATTCAATCCGGCTAGCGGTATCCAGCGGCAGGATTTTGCGATCATCATGGCCAGAGCGCTCCAATTGGATCTTAGCCATCCGCCGGTAACGCCGACCTTCAAAGACGTACCGAAAGAAAACTATGCCTATGCTGCCGTGGAAGCGGCGTTCAAGGCAGGATTGTTCAAAGGCATGGGGAACGGGATTTTCGGAGCGGGCCAAAACCTCACCCGCGAGCAAATGGCAGTGATTTTCGTGAACGCCCTAGGCGTCAACCCTGCAGGAAAAGGAAGTAATTTAACGTTCTCCGACGCTGGATCCATCTCCGCATGGGCCAAGGATGCTGTCGCCGCTGCCGTTGAATTAGGACTCATACATGGTTACCCCGACGGTACATTCAATCCCGGAAATCAGGCGACCCGCCAGGACGCAGCCCTGGTGACGGTCCAGTTTCTGAATGACAAGGCAAAGGCGGACGAAGGCAGCACCCAGCCGCCCGTAGTACCGCCCGCAACGCCAACGTCGCCCACAACTCCTACCCCCACACCAAAACCAACACCGACTCCGACTCCGATTCCGTCGACGCCATCTTCCGGCGGGGGCGCTCCCTCAAATGGAGGAGGAGAAACTCCTCATCAGAATCCGGATCAAGCCGCTGCAGAACCGGTAAAAGCTGAAATCGCAGCATTGCCTGCAAAAGCAAATATCAAGTTATCCGACAAACCGGCTGTCGTCCAAGCCCGCGCCCATTACGATGCGTTAACAGATGCGCAAAAAGCCTTGGTAGGCGATATTGCTAAGTTGACGGAGGCTGAACAAACGATTGCCGAACTGGAAACCCAAGCAGCGCTGGATGAGCAGGCCGCAGCGCCGGTCCGAGCCGAAATCGCAGCATTGCCGGCGAAAGTGGATATCAAGCTGACCGATGAACTGGCTGTAACGGCAGCCCGCGCCCATTACGAAGGTTTAACGGATAGCCAAAAGACGCGGGTAGGCGATATCGGCAAACTGACGGACGCCGAGGACATGATCAGGGATTTGAAAATCGTGGCCGCGGCCAAAGGGAATTTGCAGGTCGTTTACAACGGCGTTGCGGAGAAGATCGAGCTGCCAAGCTCCCAAGACGGCGCGACAATTACTTGGATCCTGAAAAACACGGGGCAATCAACGATCGTGGATATAACGACCGGCAGCGTGCAGCGTGAAGGATTGAACGAAAACACGGACGTCGTCCTCGTCGCGAACATCGCCGCAGGAGCTGCTTCCGATACGAAAGAGATTAGTATTCGGGTGGAAGCTATCAAGGACGAACCAGAGGTGATCACGAGCAAAACCATCGCCGATTTTGACTTTTCCACCATCTATGCAACGCAAGCCCGAGGGGAGAGCTTTCAGGTCCAAACGACTGACTTCCAAAGCGCGCCCAAGCATTTTACGATCAGCGACGGGACGATAACGATCCCTGTCGATTTGACATGGAATATCCCCCTAGGGGAGTTTACTGCAGGGCAAGTCGTTGGCTCGGCCGTCGACAGTTTTATTCAGGATTACTGCAATGCGCATGGAATCGACCTGGGGAAGCGAACTTTGGGTGCCGTCGGATTCGGGGATACGTTCTCGATCTTTGCATTCAGCACCGGCTCGGAGTCTTCCGTTACGTTAGGCGGACCTGACTGGCAATATTTCTTTCCACAGAGCCAATATAACGGAAGCGATATCGACCATAGCAAGAATCGAACGTTTAACGTGAGCGATGGGGAGCATACGGCCGTCGTCACGTTAGTTTCGCGGTATGCCACCATGGATGCCTTAGTTGGAGCCATTAATCGCCAGCTGCAAGGTGCCTCTGTAGCCGCAGCGGCGGAAACGGTGAACGCCAATCAGTTCAGGCTGGTTGCCAACTCGGCGGACATTCTGCTAACCGTTTCTGGAGTGGATAAAAATCAGTTTTTCGAGGAATAAGCATACAAATCCCGATTCTACCGGCAGGTGAATCGGGATTTTTTTCAGTACCTCATGCCAATCGGACTTGGTAGAAAGGCCTGCAAGAGATGGAAATCGCTTGATAAAAGCCATTCCACTCGGTGTCGGTGCCTAGTAAATGCCATCTTGGAGCCTGGGATCGTTATGATGTGCCTCCAGCCTAACCGTCATGCGGATTTTGCCCTATGTTGGCGTTAAAGTAATCGATCAGCCAATTCGTCAATTGCCGCTGGGAGCCGCTAATAAATCGATCCGCATAGTACATCAGCTCCAGATAACGCACCGGTGTCGGTCCAGTAATTGGGATCGATGCAATTTCGGGACGCTCCGGATTTTGTCTGAGCAATCCAGCCGGTTGAATCGTCGCGCCTACCCCTGCTGATACTAATTGCAGCAGCGAAGTGGCTGAACTGGCCTCCATCACCGTCGTTAATTCGAAACCCTCTTGTCTGCATACGTCATCAACCAGATCGCGGCCGAGATAACCTTTTGGATACATCACTAAGGCATGCTCCTTCAGTTCCTCCAGCGTGATCTCCTTCCTGTCGGCGAGCTCGCTTGCCGAATTCACGAATAGATGATAGGGTTCGCATCCAAGCGGAATTTGGGTCAGCCTTTTATCGACCGGCCCGCGCAATCCAATGCCGAGATCTACTTTATGATTAAGCACTTCGTCCTGGACGAAGATCGTTGAGAAGGCTTGCAGCTGGATGTCAGGATAGGTGGATTTGAACTGGACAAACAGCGGAACGAGCTGAAAATCCAGGTCAGAAGGCAGCACGGCCAGCCGAACGGTGCCTTGTTTGCCGGACTGGAGCTCCTTGATGGCATTTTTGGCGTCCCGTTCCGCCTGCAGCATTTTCGTTCCGTACTCCCGCAGAAGCCTACCGGCTTCCGTCGCAACCACCTTTTTGCCGATGCGGTCGAAGAGCGGCATGCCGAACTCCGCTTCAAGGATGCGAATCTGCTGGCTTAGTGTGGGCTGGGAGATGCCTAGCTCATCGGCGGCTTTCGTAAAATGAAGATGCTCATATACGGCCATAAAGTACTGTATATTTCGAGTGTCCATGCAAGGTCTCCTGATTTTAATAGTATTTTACTATCATAATAATATAAATTATAGGATTGAACAATGAAAGGTGGTTCCATATACTGAATGTACATAAAGCAGATGGGTGGAGGAAATCGATGAGAAAGTTCTATTTATTATTAGCTATATTTATCGCGGCGTTGAACCTGAGGCCAATTCTTACGTCTGTTGCCCCTTTGCTCGGTACCATACAGAGCGATTTGGGAATGAGCGGGTTGACCGCAAGTCTGCTCACGACGCTGCCTGTATTATGTATGGGGATTTTTGCTCCTGCAGCGACGGCGCTGAGTGATCGGCTGGGGCTGGAACGCACGATTGCCTTCGCCTTGCTGCTTATTACAGGAGGCACTGCTTTGCGAGGAATCGTCGGCTCCGTCACGATCCTGGTGGTTACAGCGTTGGTAGGCGGGATCGGGATCAGTTTGGCAGGGCCTTTATTGTCCGGTTTTATTAAAAAATATTTCCCGACGAAGCCCGGCATCGTCAGCATCTATTCCGCATCAATGACTGTGGGGGCAGCATTAGCATCCGCCTTCTCCATTCCGATATACGACCGGAGTCATCACAGCTTAACGTTGACCTTGTCATGCTGGGCTATTTTGGGTGTTATTGCCCTCTTGATCTGGTCGGCATTTCTCCGGAACAAGGCCGAGCGGAAGAGATTGGTTCGTTCCAGGCTGCCCATCCGTAATAAAAGAGCGATATTATTAACGTTATTTTTCGGTTTTATGGCAAGCATGTTCTATTCCATTACCGCATGGATTTCACCGATTGCGCACAGCTTCGGGTACAGTCCGTCGAGCTCGGCGATGTTCCTTACCTTGTTTACGATTATCCAAGTTCCTGTCTCCTTAATCGTTCCGGGTCTGGTGTCCCGCTTTGGCAAAAGAAGATTGTTTCTGGTTTTGTGCAGCGTGTTTGAGTTGATCGGTATTGTAATGTTATTGTTCCACCTGCCGATGCTGCCGGCTATCATCTGTTTGGGAATCGGAGCAGGCGGATTATTTCCGCTGGCGCTGATGCTGCCGATTGTCGAGACGAACACTTCGGAGGAAGCGGGGGCGTGGGCCGCGATGTCTCAGTGTGGAGGTTACATTATCGGCGCATTCGGTCCGCTGCTGGTTGGAACGATCCATGATTACAGCGGAAGCTTTCACGCTGCGCTTCTCGCGATGCTCGTAGTCATCGTGGCGATGATCGGGGTGCAGCTGCTGATCGCGGGCAAAGAGGCTGAGGAGGGGGCAACAAGTTCGTGATGAGTTGCAGCTATTATGAGTAGGCAAAAAGAGGGCACTCAGCCCTCTTTTTTCATGCTCAATCCAGCTCCGCCTTATATGTCTGGCGGTATTTAAGCGGTGAGAGGCTGGTAATGTCTTTGAAAATGCGCCCGAAGTGCGTCATGCTCTCAAAGCCGACCCTCTCGGCGATATCGGCGATTTTTAAGGTGCTTCCGGTCAGGAGGCGGCGCGCTTCCTTGATCCGGACATTGTTCAAATACTCGGTGAAGGTGAAGCCGGTATTTTCCCGAAACGTCTTGCAGAAATAAGAGGGGCTGATGAAGAACTTGCTGGAGATGCCTTGGATCGTCTGGGTTTCATGGTAGTTCTGGTTCAAGTAATCGACGATATCGAAAATCTTCTTATGAATCGGATTGCCCCCGGTATGGTCGACTGCCGGCAGCGTGGACGACTTACGGTAAATGAAGATAAGCAGCTCAAATAGCAGCGTTTTCAAATAGTACTCGTAGCCGGGAGGCTGCTTGTTGTACTCGGCAATCATTTTGTCGAAAAGCTTCTCGATAAAGCTCTGTTCCTGCCCGTTCAAGGGCATGAAATGCTTACCGCTGGCAAAGCTGGACAGCACGTGAAAGCTGTCGTTGTAAGGAAACATATCCTCGAGAAATTCCTCCTGAAACAGCAGTGTAATCCGCTCGAAGCTCTCCTTGCTGGAGTTGACCAGCTTGTGGATCTCGTTCATGTTGATGATTAGCAAAGCCCCGCCAACCACTTGGTAGCTTTGATCCTCGATGAAATAGCTGATATCGCCGGAGACCAGATAAAAAATCTCATAGCCATTATGATAATGGCGTGTCGGCATGCTTGTGTTATATTTCCTCTCACGACTAATGTCGAATTTAGATGCTTCATAGAAATTTAACTCCACAATTCTTCCACCACCATGTCAAGTTGTGATCCTCAAGATCATGATAACATATGTAGAAAAAATAGAAAATAGATAAGATACGTGCAGAAAAATCGTAATATCCTATGCTATATTTGTAGTCGACAAGGCACAAACCATAGGAGGTAGCGGATAACAGGAGAATAAAACAGCCTATTTTTCGACGTGGTTCGAGTTAGTTTTGTTAACATTATGTAAAATGAAACTTCGTTTTTGTTAAGTTTTGAGTCAGCTTTGTTAACTTCGTGTTAAAACGCTTAGATTTTCGCAGGTCCGAACTGGTTTTATTCAGTTTTCTGTAAATTTGGCACAAAAAACGGAGGCAGGGGTGTCCATGAAAAATCCACTCACGAAAAATCGTTTTCTGATGAGCGTACTTCTATTGTTTTCCCTCTCAACGGTACTAGCCGCATGCGGGAGTGCAGACGATTCGAATCCTACGGCCACAGCGGATGCGAAGAGCAATGGCAAAGAAAAAGTAGAGATTGTCTGGATGATGGCGACAGACCCGGATAAGAAAGCTTGGCAGGACGCCATGGTCTCGACCTTTGAGGAGAGTCACCCCAACGTCAAAGTGCGGCTCGAAAATATCCCATACGACCAATTTGATCAAAAACTGGCTACCTTGATCGCCAGCGGGAATGCGCCGGATGTTTGGAATCCGAACCAGGCGGACAGCGGATTTGCGACTTATATGAAGATGGGGGCCTTAAAGGACCTGACCCCTTATATCGATAAAGGGGCTCCCGAGCTCAAGACGATGGATCCGAACCTCCTCAACATTTATAAAATCGACGGTAAGTATTACGGCGTCCCGCTCGTAAGCAATGCCACCTATCTGTACTACAACAAAGACTTGTTCGACGCGGCCGGAATTCCTTACCCGCCGACGGACTGGGACGACAAGTCCTGGAACTTCGATACGATGCTCGAAACGGCAAAAAAATTGTCCCATGACGTAGGCGATGCGCGCAAGCAGGTTTTCGGCTTTTCCAGCGCTCTTAGTGCCAATGAGATGACCTGGCTCTTCGGCGGGGACATGTTCAAACCGGAGGCCTATACGACCGGCGTCATGGGAGAGCCGGATCTTATGAAGCCTCTGAATATCGAAGCGCTGCAGTTTAACGTGGACTTGATCCATAAGTACAAAGTTGCTCCGGACGCCGAGACGGTAGCCGCATCTGCACAGCTCGGGGATCCGTTCCTTACCGGCAAGGTCGGCATGTACATTTCAGGCGGGTGGGGGCTGGGCTCCTACAAAAAGGCGGATTTTAAATGGGGGGTAGCGGCCGTTCCGTATCACGAGGGGCGGAAAGTACCGCTGTACGTCGACCCGTGGAGCATTTCGGCGACAAGCAAACACCCTGATGAGGCCTGGGAGTTCGTCCGGCATTTAGCGAATCCCGCAGAGGGCGGCGGCGCTTACCGGTATATGAACGATGTGGGTAGAACACCGGCGGATTCAGGGCTGTTCAAACTTTGGTATGACAAAATGGGCGGGGAAATCGGCATGGATGCCGCGGCGTTCAAGCAGGTACACGAAGGCTCGATCCAAAATGGTCGCGAAGCGGAAAATCACTTGATCGTCAAATTTAATACCGTGCTCGAAACGATGAACCAGTCGCTCTATCAGGTATGGGGAGGCAATGAGAGAGTGACGAACGGATTGAAGAGCTTGAATGAGAAGCTTCTGTCCCTCAACTTGAATCAATAACAGCCACAGCTTGGAGTCAATTACACCTGGGCGGACGTGCTGTGCAAGCCCGCGTCCATCCCATCCTACGGAGGTTGCTCATGAGTAAGCGTACGCTGGCAATGAAGCGCGAGGAGCGGTCGTTTTGGATTTTTATAGCTCCTTGGTTTATCGGTTTTATATGCTTTACCGGGGGACCGATTCTCATCTCGCTGCTGCTCAGCTTCACCGAATACAATGTCATTTCTTCTCCGAAATTTACGGGAATCAGCAATTACCTCCTGCTGTTCAAGGACCGGCTGTTCTACAAGTCCCTGTCCGTGACGCTGTATTACACCGTGCTGGCCGTACCGTTCACGATCCTGACTTCTTTGGTCATTGCGGTGCTGCTGAATCATCGAATCAAGGGGCAATCCCTGCTTCGCACGCTGTATTACGCACCCAGCATCGTATCCGGGGTAGCCGTTTCTTTTCTATGGTCGTGGCTGCTGAACCCGCAGTTCGGTGTCGTGAATTCCGTCCTTTACGATTGGTTCGGCATTCAAGGACCTGGTTGGTTTACGAGCTCCGGCACCGTGGTCCCGTCGATGGTGCTCATGCAGCTGACGGCTTCGGGCAGCACGATGGTGATCTTTCTGGCTGCGCTGCAGTCGCTGCCGGCCGATTTGTATGAGGCCGCTTCAATGGAGGGGGCCAGCGGCTTTACGAAGTTCCGGAAAATTACGGTTCCGCTCATTTCACCCGTCATCCTTTTTAACACGATTATCGGCATGATCGGAGCGCTGCAGATTTTTACGGAAGCCTACGTGATCACCAAGGGCGGGCCGGACTGGAATTCGTATTTCTACGTCTACTATTTATTCGATACGGCGTTCAAACAATTCAGGATGGGGTATGCGTCCGCTCAAGCCTGGATCCTGTTCCTGCTCATTTTTGCGCTCACCCTCGTTTCGCTGCGAGGTTCGAAAAAATACGTCCACTATGAATATGACTCGAAGTAAGGAGATGCCTTCCTCATGAAGCCAAAAAAGTCATACAACCCCGGCGATATGCGTCCCGTAAACAAAGTCATCCTTTACGTCCTGTTATACGGCGGCGTTCTGTTGTTCGCGTTTCCGTTGTTTTGGATGCTCTCCACTTCGCTGAAGACGATCGCCGAAATCCATCGCGTCCCGATGACGTGGTTTCCGGGCCGTCTGCAGTGGAGCAACTTCAGGCAAATTTTTATCGATGCCCCGCTGAGCCGCTTTCTTTGGAACTCGGTATGGTACTCGGCTGTGACGGTAGCGGCGGTCGTATTCTCCTCCGCGATGGCCGCATTCGCTTTTGCGCGGCTGCGGGCGCGGGGCAGCCTATTGTTATTCGGGCTCGTCCTCAGTACGATGATGATCCCGTCTCAAGTGACCTTGATCCCGCAGTATTTACTGTTTACGAAGCTGCACTGGACCGGAACATATTTGCCGCTTGTCATCCCGGCATTTACGGCGAGCTCCTTTACGATCTTCCTGATGCGCCAGTTTTATCTGGGGATCTCGAAGGAGCTGGACGAAGCGGTCAAGATCGACGGGGGCGGCCAATTCACGATGTTCTTCCGCATCCTGATTCCGCTCTCCAAGCCGGCTTTTGCAACTGCGGCCATTCTGGAGCTGATCTCAAGGTGGAATGACTTGTTCGGGCCGCTCATTTACTTGAACGATATGAATAAGTACCCGGTTTCGCTCGGCTTGGCCAATTTTACGGCAGCTTACGGGGCAACACCGTGGAACCTGCTGATGGCGGCTTCGCTCGTCGCGATTTTGCCGCTGCTGCTCATTTTCTTCTTTGCCCAGAAGTACTTTATTCAAGGCATTGTGATCACAGGCTCCAAAGGCTGATTGTATTCATCTTGATGAACCAATGAATCGGAGGGATTCCATGAAGTTTGATTTTCATACCCATCACGAGCGCTGCGGACATGCGGCCGGCTCGGTGAGGGATTATATTGAATCGGCCATTGAACAGGGGCTGGATATGATCGGCATCTCGGACCATACGCCGTTTTTCGCATCGGCCGAAGACCGCCCATCCTTAACGGGGAGTATGGCAAAATCAGAGTTTCCAACGTATATTCGGGAGGTTGTGGAGCTAAAGAAGCAGTATCATGGGAAAATCGAGGTGCTGCTCGGCATCGAAGCGGATTTCTTGCCGGAGCATTTGGAATTGTACCGATCGGTGATCGCCGCTTATCCGTTGGATTACGTCATTGGCTCCGTGCATGAGTTCGCCGGAATCGGCATTTATGACTCGGCGTATTGGGAAAGCCTGACCGCGGCACGAAAAATGGAAGTAAAAAAGTTGTTTTATGATTATATCGCCCAGTCCGCGAAATGCGGCTTGTATGACATTTTGGGCCATGTGGATTCCTTGAACCGCTATTTCAACGGATACTCGGAGCTGCGTACCGAAGCGGTCGAGGTCATGCTGAAGGCCGTTGCGGAAAGCGATGTAGTGATTGAAATCAATTCCTCCGACAACCACTGGGTGCCGGACGGTGATTTGCTGGAACGCGCGCACCGTTACGGGGTAAAGGTGACCTTTGGTTCTGATGCGCACGAACCCGAGCGCGTAGGCGAGCATTTCGCGGCGGTCGCCGGCCATTTGTATGACATTGGCTACCGCGAATGGGCCATATTCCGCCATCGCGAGCGGTTCATGGTTCCGATCGCCCGGTGAGTATGCCATTGAAAGGCAAGGATTGAGTAGGAAGCCGCGGATCCCAGTCATGAGGAACCGCGGCTTTTTTGGTGAACGGAAGATTTTTATCCCCTATCTAAATTCAGAAAATCCTCTTTCAAGAGCCCCATCACGATATTGTCAACGTACTGTCCATCAATATAGGAATGCTCGCGCAGCCTTCCCTCAATAACGAAACCGCACTTCTCGTAGGCGCGGATAGCCCTTGGGTTGCCGCCCCAAGTTTCGAGCTGAACTCGCCGCAGGTTCATCGTCTGGAACACATACCGGATCAGCGCTTTCAGCGCATCCGATCCCCAGCCTTGTCCCCAGAAGTCCTTGTTTCCAATACCGATGCCGACGGTACAGCGGCGGGAGACGATGTTCACGTCTCGGTACTCAATGAAACCGATATGCTCGGGTTGTTCGCCGCGCGTATAAATGGAGAATCGTCCTTTTTCCCGCTTATCCAGTTCCAGGATTTCCTTTCTGTATGCATCCTCCAAATATTCCAGTGGAACATGGCTGAACAAGAACAGGGCCGAACCCGCTTCCAGCTTGGCTGTTTCCTCATCATTCCTCCAGGCGTATGCCCGTCTGTAATCATCCAGAGAGACGGGGCGCAGTTCGACCTTTTCACCAGTAATCAATGGGATCTCCCTCCATAACCGTTTTTGATCGTCGCCATCTTGATGAATTAATTATTACAGAAAGGGGAGCGAGGGACAAATGCTCTTGAATGGCTGTACGGATGAATTGCCTGTTTACCCTTAACATTAATAATGGAAATTGATAGGATAAGGGATGGGGATTGGATAAGATAGAAACTTATAGAAGGAGCGATGACAAAACATGAAGAAGATCATCCCAAGCATCATTTTTGCATTCATTCTTGCGATCGCATCGTCGCCTGCTTATGCAGCGAACCATCCCATCCAAATTGACGGCGTCGCGGTGGCGTCCGATGTGAAGCCGGAGACGAAAAACAAGCGTACCATGGTGCCTTTGCGCGTGGTCAGTGAGAATTTGGGGGCCAAGGTCGATTGGTCGAATTCGAAAGTGACGCTTACCAAAAGCAGCATGAAAGTGACGCTGCAAACGAACAGCACGGCGGCCGTAAAAAATGGTGAAGCGGTGCAGCTGGATGTCAAGCCGTACATCAAGAACAATCGCGTGATGGTTCCGCTTCGCTTTATCGCCGAAACGTTCGGCTGTAAAGTGAATTACAGCAATTCGAAGGTTACGGTCGAAACCGCGCCACTTGTCATTCACAACGTGAAAGTAAAAGCACTGCAGGAAGAATACCACATGACGATGGGCGGCGTCGTTCAGCAGGTTAAAGGAAATGCTTATAACGCAGCCATTTATGATGCTTTTGTGCGTAACAAAGGCGCCAAAGTCGATGCCCCAGCCAGTTACTCGTGGATGGTAAACATCGACGTGCCCGGGTCGTATTACAAAAATGCGCAGTATGATTTTCTGGATGAGAAAGGGAACAGCGTGCAGCGGTTTGATGTCTATTCTCTCGTTAACGCCTTTCCCGACGAGCTGTTGACGGGCTACCCGGAAGTTCTCTTGTATGATGCTACCGAGGATCAATGGTATCTGTTCAGCGGTGCAGCAAGAGACTCCATTCAATCGATGGTGGAGACGGCCGGAAAGAACGGCTTTTTGACCGTAATTAGCAATACAGTAGTATAAACAAAGGCAAGCATAGGGCCATCCTGCAAAGGGTGGCTTTTTTGCGTGATCATGCTCCTCCGACAATTATTAAGTTTCATGAACGATATTTAATTCCCAAGGGTGTTTCTTACGAAAGTACTGCCTATGTGAAAAAATGGAAGTGTACGCTGCCGGCTGAACCGCTTTAGACTCATTTTTGAAAGCGCTTTATTCATTGGCGAAAGGTTCTGACTGCTTTAATAGCATTCAAAGCATGAGCAAACAGTCGAGTTCATCTTGCGCCAAAAGGAGGTGGGGAAGTCTCCCGGGACGGGGAGGAGGTGTGTACCATACCTAGACAGGAGGTTATTCAATTTGATGCGTAAAAGATGGAAAGCAAAGCTCGCGGTGCTTAGAGCCATTCCCGCCATCGTGCTGGCTGCCGGTACGGTTCCGTTCGGAACGCAGCCGGCCAGTGCAGCCGCGGAGAAATTCCCGACCTTCGTTCAGCACGCTGTCCCCAGTCTCACCTCTGGTACGGCCGATATCGCCGGCACCGCGTTTGTGGATCAGGACGGGGAGTTTCACTGGATGTATTCCGTCTCCAACTATGAGCAGGCGGACGACGGGGGATCCTGGATCAAGTACAACACCAGCACAGATCTGGGCAAGCTGAACACGAACTGGGGCACCCCTGTGACTTATAATTCTTACTGGAACCGGCCGGGGACGATCAATTACAAAATCGACGAAACGTACGGCATTCCGACGCCTTATCAGGATGATCACAACGACGGTATCGGCATTTGGGTCGATCCGGATACCGGTTACTGGTACTCGCTCACCAATGATGAGTATCAATTTAATCCATTTGCTACCGGGAACCCGACGAATAACCAGCGGATCGCCACGGGCGTGCACAACAACCGCGTTCTCTCCATGTACTCGACCGATAAAGGCAAAACATGGAACCTGATCGGACAGGTGGCGACCTCGCCGTGGAACGACAGTGACGAAGCGGTCACCGCGAACGGTTTTCCGGGGAAGACCTGGTCGTACGGGGTGGCCGGGACGCGCTTCTTCGTCGATAACGTTAACGGTTATTTTTACGTTTTATACAACAACCATATTAATTGGAAAACGGGCTACAGCAATGTCCTCACCTACTTCCACCTCGCCCGCTCGCCAATCAGCGCAAAGATGGCCGAAGGCTCGTGGGACGTATGGTACAACGGCACGTGGACGCGCTCTGCCCTGAAAGGGTACGCCGGTTGGATCGGAAGTCCGATGGGCGCAGGCAGCGATCATAACCTCACAGTCAACTATACGCCAGAGACGGATGACCTGAGGCTGACCGGCATCGGGATGGATAACTCTTCGCTCGATATCGGCTATACGAAAGTGCCGAGCAGCGGTGATTTCACTTTCAAAGACCCGGCAGGCAGCACATATACGGCGAATACGGTGAGCGGAACGATCACCGGTCCTGGCGGCAGCGTTCCTTCGGTGACGTACTCTGATCCCGCACTGGATGCAACGGTAACGGTCTATGTCGAGAGCGGCGCGGTATGGATCAAGCAAGAGAACAACGCTACCGGCTATGTGACCTCGGTCAAAGTCAGCGCAGGCAATCCGATCTTTAAAGATGCCGTGACGGAACGGCTTTTTGTTCCGGTCAATACGCAGTACGAAAACGCCTTTTCGTATAACGTGTACAGCGGCAAATACCGCTCTGTCGGCTATGATGGCTACGTTTACGAAACCGACGATCTCGGCAAGCCGGACACCTTCCGCCTCGTCGGCAAGCTGCCTGCCACGGTGGGGAGCTATATGTCCCAGATCGATTCCGGAAGCCTGACGAACCAACAAGTCAGCGGCTATTCGTTCCGGGCGATCTCCGACTTGTCCGGCAAGCAGATCAGTTATTCCCTGCCAGAACCCGATGCCGGCCATACCTACTATTCTTCCTACAATCCGCCGAAGGACAACGATGGAACGGATATCTCACCGCTGTCTGCCTATACGGTCTCCGTTGGCGGCAGCGACCTGAAGGACGGCAC
>NZ_MBRK01000001.1:5139060-5157906 GCF_002224835.1 Paenibacillus sp. SSG-1 | reverse complement strand
ACGGCGGGGGGAGCCAGTGGCAGTTCGTTCCCGTACCTGACGAATTCGATCCGTCGAAGAACAGCGGCTTCTACCGATTGCAAAATGTGGAGACCGGAAATAATCTGAAGGTATCCGGATCGACGCCGGCACAGACACGGGCGATGGGCGCTGCAGTCACTACGGGGCTTGCGGATCCGAATGCCGATCCGAACGGCAACGGCGGAAACGGCGCCGCGGCCGAAAGCGATCAGTGGTATCTTCTTCCGGTCGGCAACGCGAAGCCGGCTGACCTATCCCCGGATTCTTCGGCGTCGGAGATCGAGGCCGCGACGAATACGAGCTTAACCGGGATCACGAAGTACAGGCTGGTCAACCGGGCCAGCGACCGTGCTGTTGAATTCGTATCGGGTCAGGCGTCCATCCAGGGGATCAAGTTCGATGCCTCCAATGCGCAGGTGCTGACGATTACGCCGACGACTGCAGGATTGGCTGCGCCGACCGGGTTGACCGCCAAGGCAGCGGGCCAGTCCCAAATCGACGTCACCTGGAACGATGCTAATGGGGCAGCAAGCTATGATCTGGTCGTGGACGGCGCGCTGATCAGCGGAGTAAGCAGCCCATACAAGCATACGGGGCTTGATGCGAGCTCAACGCATACGTATCAAGTAAGAGCCCGCAGCAGCTCGGGATCGAGTCTATGGAGCCTGCCGGTCCAAGCCACGACGACGTCGGGGGTCATTTCGGAAGGCAAGACAGCAACGGCAAGCTCATTCCAAACGGGGAACAATATCGAGTACGCGAATGACGGCAAAGCCGGCACGCGCTGGGCGGCCGTCACCAATTCCTACCCGCAGTGGTGGAAAGTCGACCTTGGTGACGTCATGCATATCACGAAACTCGAGAGCTACTGGTACAACAGCGCGACCTACCCGAGATACTACCAATACAAAATTGAAGGCAGCAATGACGATGTCACGTACACGACCCTCCTGGACAGAACGGACAATAAAACGCAGGGCTTGACGACGGATGCCCTCGATGCGGCGTACCGCTATCTCCGCGTAACAGTGACGGGATCCAACTACAGCGGAGGAAGTGCTTCCAGCTACGAATTCAAGGTGTATGGGGAACCCGTTCATGACGATACCGTCCCTGCGCCTCCAGCCAACCTGACGGCAAAGGCGGCAGGCGACAGCGCGATTGAATTGAACTGGAACGCGGTAGAGCAGGCGGAAGGGTACAGCGTCTACCGGTCCGATAAGGCCGACGGCGAATTTGTCAAACTTAACGACGAGGTACTGTCTAGTACGACGCATACCGACACCGGCCTGTTGGCTTCGACGGAATATTTCTACATCGTCAAAGCCGTCAACGCGGCCGGGGAATCAGCTCCATCGGATGTGGTGTCCGTGAAGACGGATCAGCCGCACGTTACCGGCATCAACGTAACACCGGAACAAGTAGAGTTGAAGGAAGGCGAAACTGCGCAGCTCACTGCGGTCGTTACACCGGAGGATGCGGGAGATAAGACCATCACGTGGACATCCAGCGACACCAGCGTAGCGGAAGTGAGCGACACCGGTAAGGTAACGGCCAAAAGTCCGGGGACCGCGGTAATCACGGCTGCAGCCGCTGGCGGCGAATATACCGCGACCGCCCGCATTATTGTGCTGGATACGACCTCGCCGATCATCATGCTGGATGAACCGGGGAAATTGACGGGCAATCACTACAATGTGGAAAAGGGAACGCTGCGCGTTACGGGGAAAATCAGCGAGCCCGGCATTGTTCTCGTGAATGGAGTACAGGCTGACGTGAAGGATGACCTGACGTTCAGCGCGGATATCGACCTTCAGCCGGGCATGAACCGGATCGAAGTCACGGCATCGGATCGGGCGGGCAATACGGCCGAGCCTGTCAGCTATAACGTAGTGCCCTCTAAGTAATGATGTGAGGCAGCCGCTTTCGGTCACTGCGCATCCCGCAACACTAAAACTGCATACAAGAGTATGATGTTCGTCTCAAAAAATAAAAATCCTGAACCTTGCCGGTTCAGGATTTTTATTCGTGGGACAAGCTGAGCGTTGCGCTTTATCCTCTGATCG
This sequence comes from Paenibacillus sp. SSG-1, assembly GCF_002224835.1. Taxonomy (NCBI): domain Bacteria; kingdom Bacillati; phylum Bacillota; class Bacilli; order Caryophanales; family Paenibacillaceae; genus Paenibacillus; species Paenibacillus sp. SSG-1. The sequence continues at coordinate 5,155,819 of NZ_MBRK01000001.1, read as the reverse complement.
AATTATGAAATATCAAAATGAATGCCTGTCAGTGCTTCGCCAATGCTCCACAGACGTTCAGCGGCTTTCGCATCAACGGCACTTGGATGCACGCCGGCCATGCCGGTCTGATGCTCATCAATGAGCGGAGAGACGTCAACGTTTTCACAGTATACGCCTCCCATCCCGTCCAGCTGCCGGCTGGCTGCACACCATACGATGGTGGCCGCCCCTTCCTGCACGGTCTTTCGTTCCCTATCGTATTCGGTGTATTGCCGTTGTCCCTGCTCGTTAATCGCACCCATGGTCATCAGCTCCTCATCCGACAAATGCCGGGCTAACGAGGTGACTATCGAACCGGGGTGCACCGAAAATGCCCGGACGCCATAGGCCTGTGCTCTCCGGTCCAGCTCCACCGCGAATAGGGCGTCCGCCGTTTTGGACTGCCCATAGGCAGACCATTTGTCATAGCTGCGCTCCTTGTAGTGGATGTCTTCGAACACGACTGGACTGAACTGGTGAGCCCGGGAAGATAGCACGACAACGCGTGCACCAGCGGCCAGCCGGAGTGCTGGCCACAGCCGCGCCGTCAGCTGGAAAGGGCCCAAGTAGTTCGTGGAAAAGTGAAGCTCGTTGCCCCGACTGTCATACTGCTGGGGTACGGCCATAATTCCGGCGCTGTGGATCAGCATATGAATCGGCCGTCCGGAACGGATCCACCGTTCCGTAAACGAATCGATGGACTGCGGATCGGTTAAATCCAGCAGCTCCGCCTCTGCGCCTGGGATGGAGGCAATGGCCGCTTGAGCAGCTGTAACGGATCGGGCCGGGACAATGATCTTGGCCCCCGCTTCCGCGAGCACTCTTGCCGTTTCTAGCCCCAATCCGGAATGTCCGCCGGTAATGACTGCCGTTTGTCCGGTCAAATCGGCTTGTCCGAGTGCTTCCATGGCTGTAGTGCGGGGTCCAAATCCGGACCCGATCGGTGTTTGGGGAGTTTTCTGCATGTTCAAAGTGATCTTCCTTTCGTTCAACCGTCTTTAATTTCCTGAAAATGATCCAGCTTATACTTGACGAGCACGAGCGTTTCGTTCAATGCGGCCATCTGGGCTTCAATGCGGATCCGGTGCTCGTCAAGCAGCCGATAGCACAGCTCCTCATCCTGGTCGTCATACGCCCGAATGTACTCCTGAATGTGTTTAAGCGGCATCTCGGTATGTTTGAGATGCAGTAGAAAATGAATTTTGCCGATGTCTTCCTGGCTATATAAACGGGACCCACCTGGTCCGCGCTGGGGGGACGGAATCAGTCCAATCTTTTCATAATACCGAAGGGTATCGGAAGTCAAACCGGTTTGTTCAGCTATTTCGGAAATGGAATATTGTCGCGACATGCCTTCTCCTTTCATCTCCTTTGTCGTCCGGACAACTATAGGATAGCCCTTGGAGTGAACTCCAAGTCAAGCGCCTGAAACTTCCTTTATTTAGATGAACCGAAAGTTTGGATTGGCGCATAAATGACATAAAAATGAAGAAAAGCAGACCGCCGGTATTGCGGACTGCTTTTTGGTGTTGGGAGGCGTTTGAATGGCAGCTTCCCTGCGCCTTCTCCATATCGAGGCTATGGTTTTTGTTTTAGAACGGTAATCTACGTCGTAGAGCGAACGGGGTCAGACACGCGTTCCTGATGGACCAATCCCCACTGGGCCATGGCATTCAAAACAGGAATAAACGTCCTGCCGTATTCGCTTAGCGAGTACTCGACTTTCGGCGGGACTTCCGGATAGACGGTTCTAATAATGAGGTTATCTTGCTCCAGTTCCCGAAGCTGTTCCGTTAACATCTTACGGGTAATTTGCGAAATCGAACGCTGGAGTTCGTTAAAGCGCCTGGTCCCACCAACCAAACGCCATAGGATCACAGCCTTCCACTTTCCTCCAACGACAGACAATGTTGCCTCTACCGGACAACCGCCCATATCCATCACATCCAATCCGTCCATGAAGTTACCAAATGGGTACTATGTCACGCAAAAGTGCGTACTTACAGGGTTATTCTCCATTTAGTATACTTCATTTTGACCGGAATGGTAGCTGTCTTACCGAAAGACGCTGCTCGTGAATGGTTGTTTATTTCGGGTATAAGAAGACTCGTATCCATTATATTTGATCCCTAAGGAGGAACCATCATGCCGCTTGACCCTCAAGTTCAAGTTGTGTTGGAAAATATGAAGAAGCAAGGGGTCCCGCCTCTTCACACGCTATCCGTGGAGAGGGCCAGAACCGTCAACTTAAGCTCCATGGCCGCCCATCCGGAAGAAGTATGGAAAGTCGACAATCGAAAGATCCCGGGTCCGGCCGGTCACATACCGGTTCGGGTATATCGTCCTCAAAGCAAATACCCGCTCCCTGTTCTCATTTACTATCATGGAGGCGGTTGGGTCGTCGGAGACCTGGATGCAGCAGATGTGTTATGCCGGCAGTTGGCCAATGGGGCAAACGTGATCGTGGTCTCGGTAGATTACCGTTTGGCACCAGAGCATCGGTTTCCCGCTGCCATCGAAGATGCTTATGCGGCTGCAGCCTGGGTTGCGGAGAATAGCTCTTCGCTAGAAGCGGATCCCAACCGGATTGCTGTCGGCGGCGACAGCGCGGGCGGAAATTTGGCCGCTGCCGTAACCTTGATGGCAAGGGACCAAGGGTTGTCCTTCATCAAGTTTCAGCTGTTGTTCAATCCGGCGACCCGCTACGCGTTCGATACGGATTCTTACCGTGACAATGCCGAAGGGTACGGCCTGACGACGGACACGATGCGGTGGTTCTGGGGCCAATACCTGGCGGAGGAGCAGGACGGAAGGAACCCCTACGCTTCGCCGTTATTGGCTGCCGATTTCAGCAGCCTTCCGCCCGCTCTCGTAATCACGGCCGAATTTGATCCGCTGCGCGATGATGGGGAGGCTTATGCAGCGAAATTAAAAGCTGCCGGCATTCCGGTGGAAGCGAAGCGCTATGACGGCATGGTCCACGGCTTCATGCTCCAGACCGGCGGTTATGACCAAGGAAGACAAGCGGTGCGGCATGCCGTAAGCGCACTGCGGAAGGCTTTGCATGGACAGGAGAGAGGCGGAGAGACAGCAATATAAAGTGTGCGGGAATAAAGCCGCTCCGATAAATGTATATTCAGTTGATCCGTAACACTTCAATATTTCAGCATTGGGGCATCCTTCAGGGATGCCCTAAACTTTTTACTGCATCATGCCTGGCATATACAGAGGCCAATTGTTCGTTGACAAGCCATTATAATTTTATTTCCAAACTATGGCTTGACAGGACACCAACTGGTGTCTTATTATAAGCTCATAAGACACCAGTTGGTGTCCTATCATCGAGCAGAATAGGGATGATGGGAATGGATGAAAACCATGAAGCGAGGGATGTATATGCCGCGGTTGCCGATCCGACGCGGCGCAAATTGCTTAGATTGCTGGCCGAGGCGGAAGAATTGCCCTTACACGAATTAACAGTCCATTTCGAGATGGGGCGGACAGCCGTTTCCAAACATCTGGCGATCCTCAAAGCCGCCGATCTGGTCAGGCACCGCAAGGCCGGGCGGGAAACAAGGTATCGATTGAACGCAGAGCCCCTGCGAGAAATTGAAGATTGGGTCACTTTTCACACGGCTTTTTGGAACCAAGGATCGGCTAAGCTGAGTCAATTGTTGAAGGAGGAAGAGGAATGAAACCGGAAGTGAAGCTGGATTTTCAATTCGATAGTCCGATTGAGAAAGTATGGCTTGCATTGACTGATTCCAACATGCTTGCAAAATGGGTGATGGACAATGACTTTAAGCCGGTTGTCGGCCATCACTTTCAATTTCGGGCCAAACCGTCGAAAGTGTGGGACGGAATCGTCGATTCAGAAGTGCTGGCCGTGGAAGAACCTCACCGCCTATCCTACACCTGGGTAACCGCTGGGGTAAGTACGGTTGTTACATGGACGCTCCATTCATCCAATGGCGCAACCCGCCTTCATCTTGAGCATACCGGATTTGAAAGTGAGAGCTTGTCGTATAACGGAGCCAGACTCGGTTGGGTCAAGATGGCCGATCAGCTTGAAGTGGTGTTGGCTGGGCTGTAATCCAAATGATTTTCTGATCGAATAGGAGGAGATCGAAATGGCCATTTTTACTATCGTTCTTCAATCTTTGCTGATTGCTTATTACCTCTTCTCGGGTACCGCCAAAATGATAGGGGCTAAGTACTGGGCAGACATGTTCGAACACCTTCACCTGCCGCAATGGTTCCTTAAAGTAACGGGCCTGGTCCAACTGGCAGGTGCGGCCGTGCTGATCGCCGGCTACTGGTATACCGGACTGGTCGCATGGGCAGGAGTGTGGCTTGGCGTTACGATGCTGGTGGCGAGCCTGGTGCATATCCGCACGAAAGATCCGATTGGCAAAACGGCGCCGGCTTTGTTCTTTGCCGTACTGAATATTGCCCTGATTCTTGCGAATGCCAGCCAAATGCTCCAGCCTTTTGCATAATCAAACCAGCTGCATCCAGGAATAAAAAGCTCCACATGTTCGCGATGAACATGTGGAGTTTTTTTGCGATACAAACCCATCCAATACAGACTCCAACCTCCCGATCATAAAATGGCAGTTGGATAGATCCGTTCGGACGCCATGTACTTTATTTATAAATGGTGACATACAGCTGTCACCTCTTATTCAATATACTACATTTATCCCAAGAAGGAGGTTTTACTATATGTCAGCTGTAGTCTATTTAAACTTTGATGGAGTTGCTGAACAAGCGATTGATTTTTATGCGAAAGCTTTAAGCGCAACGGAAGTAAAAAAAGTGAAATTTAAGGATTTCCCGCAGGATCCAAACGATCCATTGCCGGAAAATGAACTAAACATGGTCATGGAGTCTTCCATAGCATTTGCAGGCGGGAACATCATGATGTCGGATATTTTGCCTTCAATGAAGAATGTCATGGGCGAGTTGGTTAAAGGCAACAACATACTGATTAGTATCGTTAATGAGGATCAACAGACATTGGAAAATTACTTTTCTCATTTATCTGAGGGCGGTTATGTCATCATGCCGTTATCCAATACGCCGTGGTCTTCATGCTTCGGAATGCTGGTCGATAAGTTCGGAGTTTCCTGGAAATTTAATAGCGATGCAGATCAGTTTCTTGATAACGTCATCTCCAACAAACAGTAACTCATGCTGAGAAAGTCCTGCAACGGATTGAAAGGATATTTTTTCAAACATGGAAGTAGATCGCTTAATTCCGGTCATTTCGAGAGAAGCATTAAGGGTTTGGCTGCAGGAAAATAGCAAGACTGAAAAATCTTGTTGGGTCTTGGTTCGTATGTCGCCCCAATCGGATACGCTCTTATATTTGGACGCGGTCGAGGAGGCATTATGCTTTGGATGGATCGATGGAGTCAAGAAGAAAATATCTGAAACGGAGCTGGCTCAGAGACTGTCTCCTCGAAGCAAAAAAAGCTCATGGACTGAATTGAATAAGGAGCGTGTCCGCCGCCTCGAAAAGTTGGGGTTGATGACAGACGAAGGAAGAAAGGTCCTTCCTGATATGAATTACGATTCTTTTCGAATCGATCCGGTGATAGAGCAAAGGTTGCAAGAGGAAAAGCAAGTGTATGAGAATTTCATGGCATTTCCAGATCTTTATACGAGAGTCCGGATCGACACGATCCAAAGCTATAAGAATCAGCCCGAATTATTTCACAGCAGATTGGACAAATTCATAACCAATACGAGAGAAAACAAAATGTACGGTCAATGGAACGATAATGGCCGTCTACTAGATTATTAAGTCATCCAACGTGGATGCTCCAGACTGTCGACAAAGTGTCGGCAGTTTTTTCTATCGAAAATTTGGCAAGTCGGTCGTTTACTTTGGTACAGGAAGGTTTCCGACGTCAATCCTTTGATTCCGTGCGGCCCCGATTAGCATAGGAATGGAGATCAGAAGACTGATTACAACCGGAACAATAGAGGTCTCAAGTCCAAAGTTGCCCCCTGTGAGAAGTGCGGCACCGTGCACCTTTACAGTAAATAGACCGGTAGCAGGGTGTCCAGAGACAGGAATGCCAAGCAGGCCTTCAATAGCATTCCAAGCAAAATGCAGTCCTATGGCAAACCACAAGTTCCGCCGCCACAAGAAGGCGGATCCAAGGAGAACACCTGCTTCGAGGGCTATGGCGAACCCACTCCATAATGTCGCCCCTGGATTTCCAAGATGAGCAACTCCAAAGAATAGAGAGGTTACTGCAAGTGCGAGTGGTTTCCCCCCCAATTGATCAATGGCTTGAAGCATAAGTCCGCGAAAGATAAGTTCCTCGACAATGGCTCCTCCTAAAGCTGATTCAATGGAGGCTATTAGAACGGAACTCGTATCCGCAGAACTTGCCCACTGAAAGGAGTAACCTCCCAGAGCAATAATCATAAAAGCGGACCCTGCGATAAAGATGGTCCCGGTTAGCATGCCTAGGACACTTTCAATCCCTGCGCGCTTTCTTGATATCTCTGGTGTGGGCCGCCGGGCCAGGTATGTCAGCGTGAGCTTATAAACCAAGAGGGCCAGAAATCCCATCACCAGTGTGAAAATAAGAGAGACGATCCCCTCTCCTTGCTCTGTCAATTGCTGGAATATCATATTTATGAGAACAATACCCATAGCCCCCGCAATCATCCAGATGATTGGAAAACGCCAAAATGACACTTTGTTCTTCATGTCTTACATCGCCACCTCTGTTGTTTGATGCTCTGAGTATAGGCTGAAAAAGTCATAAAGAGACAGTGCCGTTTGGTCATCATTTAACGATCCATCATTCCCGAATCCCGGGCTTTCTGGGTGGCCTCCCGGCGTCCTTTCACATTAAGCTTTGAATAAATCGTTGAGATATAATTTTTGACCGTCCCTTCGCTAAGAAACAATGCCTCGGCAATTTCCTGATTACGCAGGCCGGCAGCCAGCTTATGCAGCACTTCGATTTCACGGGCAGTGAGCCCGAATTCATTATGTTTCGCAGGGGTGGCACTGTTCATGTTCTTGATCATTTTACTCGCCATTTCCTGTGAAATTAAAGTCCCTCCCGCCTGAACCACCCGTATGCCTGCCGCCAGATCTTTCGGATGAATGGCTTTGAGCAGATAACCTTCCGCTCCGTGGCTTAACGCCGCTAACACATACTCTACTTCCTTATAGGAGGTCAGCATGATGATTTTGGTTGCAGGCATTCGCTCTTTAATCAAGGCCGTTGCGGCGACGCCGTCCATGACCGGCATGTTGACATCCATCAACACCATATCCGGCATCAACTGCTCGCAGCCCTTTACGGCTTCTTCCCCATTCCGGGCTAAACCGACGATTTCCAGATCCGGTTCCATGGACAGCACGATATGTAAACTCTCGAGAATTAACTCTTGATCATCAGCAAGCAGCACTTTAATCTTCTCCATGCGGCATGACTCCTTTCAGCGGGATTTCGCATCTAACTTCGGTGATCACAGGAGTACCCTCCCCAGATGCTATCTGTAAGCTGCCTCCCAACCGCTCAACCCGATGCTTCATCGTGGTCAAGCCGAAGCCATAATCCAGCTTGTCGATCGGCGTGCCGTTATTTCGAACGGACAATTGCAGATGGCTCTCGGAATAAGTAAGCTCCAGATGCAGTTCGGTTGCCTTTCCGTGTTTTAGTGCATTCGTAAAAGATTCCTGGATGACCCGAAGGATCGCTTGCCGTACTTCAAAACGTATGGACCGCTCTGTCCCCGGCAGACTCAAGGTCAGTGCCGTACCCGTATGCTCCCGGAAACGGGCTGCAAGGGATTCAACCTGCCGGATCAGACTGGATTCCTCTTCTTCGCCCATTTCGTGCACGACGTTCCTCATTTCCTCCAGATTGTTCTCAGCCAATGCTCTTAAGCGAATTAACCGGTCTTTGGCCTCGGCAGGCTTGCTATCCATCAGGGCAATAGAAGCATCGAGGCCGAGGATGAGTGAGATAAAGGAATGCCCCAGTGTATCATGGAGCTCCTTGGACATGCGGTTGCGTTCTTCAAGCAAAGTCATTTTCTCGACCTCGGCGGAGTAGTGAGTTAAGAGCTTGTTTTGATGCTCCACTTCGGCTGCCAATTTATTCTTCTGATCATACGCATTGGCTACGGAGCTTGCCCACATGCCGATAAAGCAGAACAGCAGATTGTCTGTTCCGATACCCAGGGTTTGCTCCCAAGATAATTTTAGGGAGGACTGGAAGGAGAAAGGAATGAAAACAAGTAAGGGAATGATCCAAAGGGTTTGCTTGGTTAATAAGTACCCGATGGTCAGACTCGGCAGCAAATAGTCCGCTTTTGAAGTCAGGTCCGGATGAATGACCGAATTCACATAATAAGAACCGCCAAGCAATAGCTCTAATATGCAAAACCAGACTTTGTTCATCCGGCGCCCGGGAAACCAGAACAGCAAAGGGGCGACAAGGGCTATGCTCAGCCAGATCACGTTTAGTAACATCCGGTTCGAAAACTCGCTTACTGCCAGAACCCGGGACAACAGCAAAATATAATGGTATAAACGAAGAGCGAATATACCCCAATCCATGAAAGATAATATTTTTTTCATAGCATCATCATACAGGAAATCTAAAAAAACTTGCATGAAAATTACAAGGAAGTTGACCAAAAACAGCAATAGAACCATGTTCTTGCCGAACTTTTATATAGCAAAAGGAGCAGTAGACAAACTGCTCCTAAGATTAATCATATTATCCTAACGAACTAGAAACTTGCACGGCCTCATTGCACACAGGGATCTATCCAATGAGGTTGTGGTAAATTTCCGTCTCCAGCTTGGACTCATCCTCGTTCCAGTGGCCATACACCTCAATCAGGGGAAGCTCTTTGTGTTCTCCTGCAGCTTGGAGAAGCGCATCAATACGCCGGTACGTTGCGTCCAATTCGCTGTAAGGCCCAATGTGCTTGCCGTAGGCGTATTTTTCGAGCACGACGTCCTTCCTCTTCAAGACGGAATTGTCCTCAGGCGGTGTCACCAGCTCGATTCCCGCAAACACCATGTTTCCCTGCTCATAGACGACGTGATTGATCCCCCTGTGAGCGAGTTCTTTGCTGCGTACTTCATGCCAGACCTGGTCAAACAATTCGAAAATCGTCTCACTATACGGCTTGCCCGGATCATGAACTTTGGAACATCCGAACAAGGTAAACGCCTTTCTTTCCGTCTTGATCACAGGCTCCACCATCGGTTCCATCATCGGCCTCCTCTTTCCGCTATTCGCGGAATCATGTTCGATCGATGATTACTTCGGCTCGGCCGGTCACAATTCCTACTGCAAATTTACGACATTTTGGACCGAAACGCCATTTACCAGTCCACAGCAATGCGGGTGATATCTTCCTGAGCAAGATCAGAGCCGAGCAGGACTTCCACCAGCTCCAGAGGAGTAATGGCCTTGATGCCATGCTTGGCGCCGGCCGGAATCTTCAGCACGTCACCGGCATTCAGGCGGTATCGCTGCTCCTCCAAGATAACTTCCGCGCTGCCCGTCACCACGGTCAACAATTCTTGCCGGCGGTGATGAACGTGATAGCTAGTAGACTTGCCGGCGGCAAGTCGCACCTGCTTGATCATCGTCTCCACGCCGGATGTATCTGTCCCGTAACTCAGGATCCGGCAGGTGCCCCACCGTTTCTCTTCGTACATCGGGATCTGAGGCGCCAGGGCAAGCCGTTCCTTAATCCGATGCGCATGCTCCTTGCTTGCGATCAGGATGCCGTCGGTGCTGGCCGCGGCAATGATACCTGGTACGCCGATAATTTCAATAGGATAAGGGAGCTCATTGATGAGATGGGTATCCGCGGAATCATCCGATATGTGCCCGAGTCCGATCACTCGATCCTTCATATGGCCGGTAAGCGCCATCCAGCTGCCCAGATCGGTCCAGTGCCCTCCATACTCCATGGCTACGACAGGGAGGGTCGTCTCGACGACTTCCCGGTCGAAGCTGGCTTCGGGGAGCTGTTCGTAATTTGCCAGCCATTCCGCGATCCGGACAGGGTGGCCCTTGTCCTTCAAATAGGTCAGCATGAACCTCAAGGGAAAGGCGAAGACGCCGCAGTTCCACATCGCCTGCTGCGCCATGAGGCGGCGGGCCGTGCGTGTATTTGGCTTTTCGATAAACCGCTGGACGAAAGCATACTCGCCGTCCGCCTTGGGCAGAGCCGGGACGATATAGCCGAACTGATCCGAAGGCTGCACCGGCTTTGTGCCGAGGAGAGCAAGTTCCGCCTTGGAGCGTCCCAAGACGTCGGGAAACCGGTGCAGCAGCCGGAAGAATGCGGTGTCGACAAACGTATCCGCCGGAAGGATGCAAATGGTTTCGTCCGGATCGGCCTGCAGCTTTTCATGAAGATAACTGGCGGCCAATGCGACGGCCGTGAACGTACCTCTTTTAAAAGGCTCGCTGATGATCGGGATATTGTCGCCGACATAGCGGCGCGTAATCTCCGCCTGACTGTGATGGGTGACGATACAGGTGGATTGGAGCAGCCCCGCCTCGTCCAGTTGTCTGCAGATCCGTTCGATCATCGACTCCTTGACCCCGTCTTCAGTGGTCAGCAGCCTTAAGAATACCTTGGAGCGTATATCGTTGGATAAAGGCCACAGCCTTTTTCCCGATCCCCCACACAACAGTACAATACGCATGATTCTCATCCTCCTTCCTTCGAAAACCATCACCCTTCATCTTGATCTCTTGGAACGCATCGTCTCTTCAATCGCCTGCTTCATGAGCTTTCCGGCCTGGTCCCATGACAGCTGGAGCATATCTTTTCGACCCTGGCTTCCTTTCTGTCTACACAACCGGGGATTTTCGTACGCTTGCCTCATAAGCCTTTTGAGGCTGCTTAAATCCGGCTCGGCCCACCGCTGGCCCTTCTGCGCAAACAGGTTGCTGAACCTTCTGGAAATGGCGCGGCTCATGCTGCTCGCCGGGCTCTTGAGCTGATAGGGGACCAGGAAGGAGTTGCGAGGCGTGAGGAAATCCATCTGCCCGCCCCAGCCGGTGGCGATGACCGGTATGCCGCTTGCCAGCGCTTCTAAATAAGGTAGCCCGACACCCTCGCCGCGGGTAGGGAGGACGAAGGCATCGCCGAGCGCATACAGGCCTTTCAGCTGGCTTTCACTCATATGGCGGCCGATGATGACGACAGGGGCCGTATCCTTTTGAATGCCCAGCCTCTTTTTGTACCGCATGACCTGCTGCTTAATCCACGCCTCCGTCTCATTGGCCGCATATCCATTCGTTTTGATGACCAGGATGACGTTATCTTTGGAAGAGAACTCTTCCCAATACGCCCGGAGCAGTCCCTCCGGGTTTTTGCGGTGCTGAAAGCCGAAGACGGATACGAACGTAAACTTTCCGGCGGCTGCCGGCAACGATAGCTTCGGATGGTTCGGACGAAACTCCCGGGCGTCCACCCCATGGGGAACGACGAAAATCGGGACGGTGACGCCGCAGTTCCTGAGAACCCGCCGATTATGCTGGGACGGCACGCACACGGCATCGAATTTGTTCATATGGGGCAGCCAGCTTCTGGGGAGTCTGCTTGTTTCCCAAACGGTGTTCAACAGGATGAAGTCATACGTGTTTCGCTCTTTTTTCCACTGCATGCGGCTGGGAATGTGGTGGTATATGAGAACCTTTTTGACATGGGCGGCGTTAGGCTTGCGGTGGTCTGGCGGACTTAACCGGACGGCGACCCCTTGCCGCTTCAAGGATTTGGCATAGGCTCTGCTGGCACGGCCAAGACCGCTGGCTTTGTGGACGGGGCCTTTCCAGACAACGACATAGGGCTTCATTTGGGTCTCACCTTGGAAGCTTTCGAATACCCTTTTCGTTCGTGAAAAGAAACAGACCGGTATTTTTGCTGCAGGGACGACATTTTGGAAGGCGAGATTTGGGAAAAGCTCGTATGCAGACTTTTGTTGTTGGCCTGTTTCAGCATCATCCTGCCGGGCTCCGACGAATACAGGAAGTTGCCGTACGTTTCAAACTCGGAAAAAGCAAACTGCTTCGATTTGTTCATGCTTCTCATAATGGCGGAGTACCAGTTCGTATGATGTTTGGACTCGATCGCCTGCTTTAACTGTTTGACTTTGGCCTTCTCGAACAGCATGTAATGCGTGACGAAGGAGCGCTTGGAAGCGCGGCTTTTGCCCATCAGCTTCTTGTACGTGTTGAAATATTCGGGCTGGCTCCAGTTCCGGCAGTAAAACACGGTCTTGTCGCCCGTCTTGAACATATGGGGGCGAATGAGCACAGTGTCGGCGTCGATTACCAAATAGTATTTGGATGAGCATACCTTATCGCCGCCCAGCTTCAGCAGCTGCTGGTACAACCATCCGGACCGGTCCCACGTTTTGGACTGGTAGTGTATGTCCTTTTTCGTAATGGGCAGAACCGTGTCTTCGTTCACGAATCGGCAGCCCTTTTTCGTACATAAATCCACAATCCGCTGCTTCCGGGGGGCCACGATGATAATTTCGTGAATCGGGTGCCGTACATATTTTCTGACGGCGTCAATGACATGGGGGAGGGTAGCCAAGTCCTTCTCAATCGCCGGAATGAACACATCAATGGGGGTTGTCATCTGCTCATCTCCAAATATCAAATGTATGAGTATCATATGCTGGAAGAGAGAAAGGGAATGGGCATAGAGAGATTATAAAACGCACAATAATCAAGGGATTTGCCGCATTGGAGCAAACGTGGGGGTTCGCAGTCACGGCTATGAAAATGATTTTTATAGATCAAAAGCATAGGATACAAGAAGACCGAAGGGCGCCTTGGGCATGCCGATCGCAGGAGAAGGCTGAGGAAACTTGGACCACTTCAGAAAGGAATCGGCATCATGGGGAAAATGAAAGTTTTTTATCTTGTTTTAAGTTATTGATAATTTTTTACCGAAATCGCACGTCCGCCTAACATTCCGTTGACACTACATCCCTATAGTGAAGAGGCAAGCGAAACATCCGGATACCAATCACGCTTCACTAATTCTGAATGAACGATGGGGAGGCCACGGGATATGAGGTCAAAAGGAAACGGAAACGAGAGGACCATCTTGACGGTACATGCCAACGGAAAAACGGAGATCGTGCGGGATACATATGCGCCCAAAGGAAAACGGACCCCCTGGTCCTGGCCAGGCAAAGCGATGGCGCTCATCTTGGGCACAGCCCTGCTGCTGACCGCATGCGGGCAAGGAGAAGGCGGCACGGCGGGCGGCTCAGACGCATCGGCCAAGCCGGCGGGGACGGTACAGAGCACGGATACGGCAGAGGCGTCCGGCAGCGAAACGCCGGAAGCGCTGTACGAGCAGGCCAAGAAGGAAGGCAAGGTCATCGTCTACTCGACATCGGGACGCGCCAACGACGCCGCGGAGACGTTCATGAAGCAGTACCCTGGCATCAAGATTGAGGTAAGCAAAGTCAAGTCCGATGAGATGATGGACAAGGTGACGAAGGAGCAGGACGCCGGGCAGTTCAACCCGGACGTGATCATCACGAAGGAAGTGAGCGGGGCTGTCGAGGAGGAGATGGTGAAGCCGGGACGGTACGTCAAGTACCTGCCGGAGGATCTGGCGGAGAAGGTGGACGAGCCGTACCGCACGCAGGCCGAAGGGTATGCCAACTACCTGGAGTTCCGCACGATTTTCTACAATACCGAGCATTATAAGTCCGCGCCGGTAACCAACTGGTGGGACCTGACTACCCCGGAATTCAAAGGCAAGGTCTATACGGCCGATCCGCTCAGCTCGCCGGCTTTCATGGACCTGTTTACGACAATGGTCATCCACAGCGACGATATGGCGGCGGCGTACAAGGAGAAGTTCGGCAAGGACATCGAGCTGCATGGCACGGAGAACGCGGGGTACGAGTTCATTCAGCAGCTGTTCGACAACGGGCTGGTCGTGTTAAAAGGAAGCGACGATGTGCTGGATGCGATCGGCAAGGCAAACAGCGACGCGGTCGGACTGGCGGTATCCGGCGACGTATCCAAGGTTGAGGAGAAAGACTGGAGCATCCTGCCGATCTATGACATCAAGCCGAAAACGTCGGTACCCGATTCGGGCTACCTGTTCCTCGCGAACAAAGCGCCGCATCCGGCGGGGGCCAAGCTGTTCATCCGCTGGATGATGGGCGAGAAGGACGGCCAGGGCGAGGGCATGGCGCCGTTCAATGAAGTGGGCTCCTGGGTGCCGCGCTCCGACGTCAAGACCAAAAACGAGGTGGCCTTCGAGGATTTGAACCTGTGGGTGTTTGACGGGGAGAAGCTGTACTTCGAGGCGCCGAAGGTCCGCGACTTCTGGATCAAGCAGAAATGACGGACCGAAAGACCGAGATGACACAAACAGGAGGGAAACGGGATGCTGCATAAGCCCGTGCTGAATACATCGCAAGCAAGGTGGCTGAACCGGTGCCGGGACGCGCTGCGGAATCCGCTGTACCTGATCGGGGTGGCGGCCCTGCTGTTTCTGGCGTACACCATCGTCTGGCCGGTCCTGAACCTGATCTGGTCGACGTTCGTATGGAAAACCCAGGACGCCCGGCTTACGCCCGCGGCGGACCCGGGGCACCTGACGCTGTACCACTGGAGCCGCGTACTGGCAAGCGATATGAGCTGGTCCCTCTTCTACAAGCCCGTGCTGAACGCACTGGCGGTGGGGGTGACCGTCTCGGCGCTGTCCATGGTGTTCGGCTGCGGGCTTGCCTGGCTCGTGACGAGGACGGACGTTCCGCTCAAGAAGACGATTACGTTTCTGGCGATCATCCCGTACCTGCTGCCGTCATGGATGCTGTCCCAGGCATGGCTGACCTTTTTCAAAAACAGCAAAATCGGCGGCACGCCCGGCATTCTGCAGTCGGTGCTGCATGTGACGCCGCCGGACTGGCTGGCGTACGGCTTCGTGCCGATCGTGCTGACCCTGTCGATCCACGACAGCGTGTATTTCTTCCTACTCGTAGGCGCGGCGCTCAGCTCGATGAACAGCCAGCTGGAAGAGGCAGCCGAAATGGCCGGCGCGGGGCCGATGCAGGTGCTGCGCCGGATCGTGTTTCCGCTGATGCTGCCGTCGGTGCTGTCGGGATTCATCCTGATCTTTACGAAAGCGGTCAGTTCCTACGGCGTGCCGGCGCTGCTCGGCACCCCGGTGAATTTCTACATGATTTCGACGATGCTGTACTCCAGCATGCGGTCGCGGCTGACGACCGAGGCGAACGTGCTGTCACTGACGCTGATGCTGATCACCATGCTGGCGATCTATTTCAACCAGCGCCTGCTTGGCGGCCGGCGCAGCTATGTGACAGTGACGGGCAAGGGCAGCGCGGTGACGCATGTGCCGCTCGGCAAATGGCGGCTTCCGGCAGCGGCGGTAACGGTGGCCGGCATGGCATTGATTGCAGTCGTACCCTTTATCGTGCTGCTGCTGCAGACGTTCCTGCTGAAGGACGGCTCGCTCAGCCCGGACAACTTTACGCTTCATTACTGGACGGGGGGCTCGGATCCGGACATTAACACCGGGGAGAAGGGCGTGCTGCAGAACCCGATTTTCCTGCTCGCGCTGAAAAATTCGCTGATCATCGCCGGCATCGCCTCGGTCGCGGCTGCGGTTATCGGTCTTCTGTTCGGTTACGCGGTGGCCCGCGGCAAAAACACGGCCATGGGCAGGCTCGTCGATCAGCTGTCGTTTTTCCCGTATTTTATCCCGGGCATCTCGCTCGCGGCGATTTATATTACAATGTTTGCAAAGCCGGTGCTGTTCATTCCGGCGCTGTACGGCACCATTACGATCATTATTCTGATCACGGTGGTCAAAGAGCTGCCCTTTACCGTCAAGGCGGGCGGCGCCGCCATGATGCAGATCGGCCCGGAACTCGAGGAAGCGGCCGTGCTCGGCGGTGCCTCCTGGTTCACGCGCTTCCGGCGCCTGCTGCTGCCGCTCAGCCGCAAGAGCCTGCTGTCCGCCTTCATCCTCGTGTTCATCGGGGCGATGAAGGAGATGGAGCTGATCATCATGCTCGTAACACCGCGGACGGAGACGCTGACGACGCTCACCTTTTATTATGTGGAAAAAGGGTATGACCAGCTCACCAACGTCGTGCTGATGATCATTATCGCGATTGTCGTGGCGGTCTACGCCCTGGCGGTGAAGTTCGGGAAGGCCGATTTGACCAAAGGATTGGGAGGGCAATGAATGAACGCGATTGAACTGCGGCAGATTCATGTGCATGTGCAGCAAAAGCATATTTTGAAGGGCATCGACCTGACCGTCGAGGAGGGGGACTTCGTGACGCTGCTCGGCCCGTCGGGCTGCGGCAAGACGACCCTGCTCCGCACGATCGCCGGCCTGCAGAAACTGAACGAAGGAACCGTCGTCATCTCCGGGAACAAGGTGGCCGACGGCAATCTGGCTTACCATCTGGATCCCGCCAAGCGGGGCGTGAGCCTGGTGTTTCAGAGCTATGCGCTGTGGCCGCATATGACCGTCTTTGACAACGTGGCCTTTGGCCTGCAGGTGCGCAAACAGCCGAAGGCCGGGATCCGCAAGAGCGTCATGGCGGCGCTGGACAAAATGCGCATCCCGGAGCTGGCGGACCGCTATCCCGGCGAGCTGTCCGGCGGGCAGCAGCAGCGGGTGGCGATCGCCCGGGCGATCGTGA
>NZ_MBRK01000001.1:5055675-5139050 GCF_002224835.1 Paenibacillus sp. SSG-1 | reverse complement strand
CTGCTGCCCGGGGAGCCGCTCTCGAACCTGGACGCCAAGCTGCGGACGGAGATGCGTGCCGAGCTGAAGCGGCTGCACCGCGAGCTGGGCACGACGATCGTCTACGTGACCCATGACCAGCATGAGGCGATCACGCTGTCGACGAAGGTCGCGGTGTTTTTCGGCGGCGAGCTGGTGCAGGCCGATACGCCGCGCGAGCTGTACCGCCATCCGCGGACGCTGCAGGTGGCGGAGTTCATGGGCAGCTCGGACCATCCGCTGAACCGGGTGGAAGGAATGTGCCGCACGAGCGGAGGCGAATGCACCGTCAGCACGGCGCTCGGAAGCTTCCGGCTTGCGGGAATGAACGGTGGAGCGGCGGAAGCGGGAGCGGTCGTCCTGACGGTGAGGCCGGAAGACGTTGTGCTGCACGAGACCCGCACCGCAGGTTCCATCCCGGTGAAGGTGGAGGACGTGCTGCCCGCCGGCGGCGAGACGCTGGTGAGGGTCGCCTACGGCCAGGAGAAGCTGGGCGCGCGTGTCATCGGCGACCCGGATTACGCGCCGGGACGCATGCTGTACGCGTCCTTCCGCGAAGAACGCATCAACTTGTACGACCGGGAGACGGGCAGACGCCTGGAGACCGGCGTGACGACCATTACACCCATATTGGAGGAAATACACCGATGAATATTGACTTTCACTTTCATGTTAAATTGTCCAAGAAGACCGATTTCTCCATGGACCACTTGAACGAGATGCTGGATGAAGCCCGCGATCAGGGGCTGCAGGCGATCACGCTGACCGAGCATTTCAATACGCGCCGCTTCGACGAGGTCTACGGGACGCTCGACCGGATGCTGCCGGGGAACAACCACTACTACGACCGCGACGGGTTTAAAATCTTTACAGGCATGGAAGTGGACGTAGCCGAGGGCGGACATATTCTCGTCTCCGGACCCAAGGACGCCCTGCTCGAAATCCGCGCCCTGCTTGAGCCGCACACCGCAGCCGGTTCATTTATCGGGCTGGCCGGGCTGTTCGAGCTGTGCGAGCCGCGGGGCATGATGGTGATCGGTGGCCACCCGTTCCGGGAGTCCAACCATTTGTACCATGTGGACCGCGAGCTGCTGCGCCGGTTCGACGCGTTCGACCTGAACGGCAAGGACCTGCATGAGATCGGCATTCAGGAAAATATCGCCCTGGTGCTGCCGCTCGGCGCGGAGCTAGGTGTGCCGGTCGTAGCGGGCAGCGACGCCCACCAGATGTTCCAGGTCGGCTGCGTCTACAATGTCCTGCCGGGCGATTATGAGACCGTCGCCGAGCTGAAGGCGGCTATCCGGGCGGGGGCCTGCAAACGGGTCATCTCTCCGAGCTTGCACTTGCAGGTGCGCGCGGCGGGCGCAGTGAAGAAGCTATTGAAGAAGAAGGTCGAAGTGGAAGCCGTGTAACGTTAACGGTTCATTCCCTGTATCGTTAAGGCCGTTGATCATTCATCCCGCTATAGAGAGGTGGCAAGAACTATGAACCTTGCGCTGGAAGGCCATAAGCTGTCCCGCGGACACCAGCGGATCGCGGATTATATCAGCAAGCACATGGAAGACATCCCGTTTATGGTGGAGGAAGACATCGCCGCCGCCTGCCAGGTCAGCACGTCGACGGTGTCGCGGTTCTGGTCCGAGGTGGGATGCCGAAACCTGAAGGAATTCAAGCAGAAGGTGAAGGACGAAATGCTGCTGTCCCCCTCGCAGAAGCTGCAATCGGCCTTTTCGAAAATGAACGAAAACGACGCGGCTGCGAGCCTGCTCGTCGGCGCGGATTATTTGCAGCAGACAGCCGACCGGCTCAGCCAGGAGTCGTTCGACCGGGCGGCGTCGCTGCTGCGCGACGCGGGGACCGTGTACATCTATGGGCCCGGCTCCGCGGAGAGCCTGGCCGCGCTGACCGATTTCCGGCTGACGCGGTTCGGCATGCGGGTCAAGCGGCTCGACCGGGGCGGGCACGAGCTGTTTAACCTGCTGGTGCATGTGCAGCCCCAGGACGTGATCGTCATCTTCGGCTTCGTGTCCGAGTCGCCGGAGCTGTCAGTGCTGCTGGACCACGCCAAGGTGAAGGGCTACCGCACGCTGCTTGTCACCGATCTGGCGGTCAGCGGCATGCTGGAGAAGGCCGATGTGACCCTGTACACCGCACGCGGTCAGCTGTGGGAGTTCCACTCCATGGTGGCGCCGGTGGCCTTGCTCGAGACGCTGATCGTGGCGGTCGGCAAGCAGATGGAGGAGCAGGCGGTTGCGGGAAGTGAGGAGCTGCACGAGCTGCGGCGCAGATATCAGAAAGTGCTGCCAAAGCGGGTCTAGAGCCGCTTGGCAGCTTTTTTGTGCGGTAAAAAGTTAAGATGTTAAGGATATGATCCGTGGTGTAAAGAGCCGACAGTACGGGTCCGGTCGTCTTAATATTAACTGGTTTACTGAAAAACCGTTAACTTAGTTCTTTTCATATAAGCTAATGCACGGAATGAAAGGAGTTCAATATGATATAATAGGAATATTAAGCGTTCGGAGCGGAGGGCAACATGAAAAAGATAGAGAACAAAAATTTATTCCTGGATAAAATCAAGCCGGTGTTGAGAAAAAGCAAGTTCAGCACCATCAATATGGACGACATGGCCCGCCATATGGATATCAGCAAAGTGACGCTGTACAAATATTTTTCATCCAAAGACGAAATCATTGAAATGTTTGTGGATCATTGCATCGCCTTTCTGCAAAATGCCGACGTCCAATTGCAGGATGAGGAGCTCTCGTGGGGCAAGAGGTTCCACATGTTATACATCCAATCCTTGCAATGCGTGCTGTACATGCCCGATATTTTGCTGGAGGACCTCAAGTCGGTATACCCGGTTCTATATGACAGGCTGAGCACAGCGGAACTGGAGCGACACCGGAATCTGCGCCGGTTTTATGAGGCAGGCGTAGAGAAGAATGTTTTTCATCCGGTTAACTCCACTTTGTCTGTTGTACAAGACGATCTCATGCTCCGCCAGATGGTAGAGCCTTCGTTCGCTGTGAGGCATGACTTCTCGTTGAAGCAGGCGCTGTTTGAATTTTATAAGATGAAAAAATACCAGCTGTTCGTCCCGGACATGCTCGATTCCGTGGATGATGCCGAGATGGAAGAGCTGCTGCTGCAGACGATTCAAAAAATATCATATTAAAATGATGAACTTAGCACATTTTCCCTTAGAGAGGTTATTATGTTGATTTTTAATGATATAATAATGTCAGAATAATGTCATTTGAGGAAAGGGAAGTGCACAATGAACATTAAACCCTCAACCACGATCCGGCAGGATTATAATGGCTTCTCAAAGTATTGTCATGAACTTGACGAGCCGGTTATTTTAACGCGAAATGGCGAGGCTGATCTTGTGGTGATGAGTCATGAGACTTATCGCAGGATGGAGGCGCGGATTAAACTACAATCGAAGCTATTGATTGCTGAGAAACAGGTAGCAGAAGGGGAAGCATTACTTGATCACGACCAGGTTATGACAAGAGTACGGAGAAAAATCGATGCCGCCAAGGAATAAGATCCAATATACTCCGGCTGCGGGTGATGATATGGAAGAAATTTTTTCATTCATCTCACAGGAAAATGCATCAGCTGCGGAAGATTTGTTACAAAAATTAGATGATCAAATTTCAAATCTTGCGGAGTTCCCCTATATGGGATCCGTCTTGTCGGAAGATGAATTCCCATTATTGAAACGAGGTTACCGATTCATCGTCGTGCAGCCTTATTTAGTTTTTTATCGTGTGATTGAAAATAGGGTGATTATCCATCGCATTTTACATGGCCGAAGGGACTATCTTCGTGAGTTATTTGGCCCTTAATGAAACAAGTAATCCTTTAGTTCATATTCTCTTTCAAAGGAAGTCAATGGCGAGAAATGCGTCGCCATTTGGCTTCCTTTATGTTTTTCTTTGGCTGCATAGAGCCGGAAAGGCATTCGAAGATGTCAGGGTTGTCTGCATGTATTGCCCCTTGTCCGAATACGCTAATAAAAGAGAGATCAGGACAAACAGTGGGTGGGATGTGACCAATGGGATTAAACAAGCAAAGCTTTATCCGTGGAACGTTCGTTTTGACCCTGTCGTCTTTTTTTACCAAAGGGCTTGGGTTTGTGAACGGCATTGTGCTGGCGCGTTTTCTGGGAGCGGAAGGGGTAGGGCTCTTGATGATTGCCCATCCGCTGCTTCCGCTGTTTATTACGATGACCGAGCTCGGGCTGCCTGTTGCGATTTCGAAGCTGGTGTCCGAGGCGGAAGTCAAAGGGGACGAGGCGAGGATTAAACGGATTCTCGCCGTCTCGCTGTCGGTAACGGGGACGCTCAGCGTCGTGCTGACCCTGGCCGCGTTGTTCGGCTCCAAGTGGATCGCTTCGATCGTGCTGGCCGACCAGCGGGCGTATTATGCGATGGTGGCGATTACGCCAATCATCCCGATTATCGCCATGTCTGCCGTGCTGAAGGGGTATTTCCGCGGCCGGCAGAACATGAACCCGCTCGCCTTATCCGACATTCTGGAGAATGTGGCGCAGATCATCGTCATCATCGGCGTCGTCAACATGCTGCTGCCTTATGGCATCGCCTACGCGGCGGCCGGAGCCATGGGGGCCTCGGTGATCGGGGAAGGCGTCGGCCTGCTGTATTTGTTCTCCGTGTTCAAGTGGGCGAACCGGGGAAAATCGAAGGAGCAGCGGCGGTTTGTTCCGAGTGTGCGGCTCAAGGGGGACCGCACGCTGCGGGACCTGCTGCGCATCGGCCTGCCGATGACCGGCAGCGGCTTCATCCATTCGATCTATCATGCGTTTCTGCCGCTCGTCATTACGAAGAGCCTCGTTCTTGCCGGTGTTGGCGTGGAGATGGCCACGAAGCAGTTCGGCATGCTCGCAGGGTACGCGATCCCGCTGCTGTTCCTCCCCGGCTTTTTTACCCAGTCGCTGTCGACGGCGCTGATCCCGGCGATCAGCGAAGCCAGCGCGGAGGGCGACACCCGGCTCATGCACAGCCGCATGGACATGGCGATGCGCACGGGGCTGCTGGTCGGCGTGCCCTGCACCGTCATTCTGTATATGTGGGCGGTGCCGCTGACGACGGTCGTGTACCATTCGCCGGAAGCGGGCGTGCTGCTGCAGCTGCTGGCGCCGCTGTTTTTCCTCCACTATTTTGAGGCGCCGCTGAAGGCGATTTTGCTTGGACTGGGCAAAGCATCCACCGTTATGTGGAACCATATCATGACCAATATTTTTGAGATCAGCCTGATCTTCGTACTCGGCTCGAACCTGGGGATCCGCGGCGTGGCGCTCGGGTTCGGGCTCGGCATCCTGATGCTGACCGTGCTCAACTTCTACGCGGTAGCGGGCTCAATTGGTTTTTATTTTGACTTCCGCATGGTGATCAAAGCGGGCATCGGGGGGATCGTCATGACGGTGACGGGGCTGGCCGCGCATCGTTTCCTGGAGCAGCATGTTCAGCTGGGGGCGACGGCTGCGCTGCTTGGGGCCATTCTTGTATCGCTGCTCGTGTATGCCATCACCCTGCAGGCGACCCGGGCTTTGCGCAGCCGGCCGAAGGCACCGACGATTCCGGTGTCCTGAGGAGGCAGGTTTCCGCCTTCTGCAAAAGAGTGGGTCGTATACTCTCATATGCATCTTTCCATAGGATCAAATGATGCGATTTTCTGCTCATTTGACCGGTTGGAGGGTGCATTTTTTTTATATGATATATTGGAATAAGTGGGAAAAAATGCCCCCCCTGTGAATTGGAGTTGATTACAATGAGGTTTCAAAATTGGCTTCATGTCATTGCTATTCTAGCGATCTTTACTGCTTCTGGATGTGTTCAAGAACCGAAACGTGTGGATGTCAGCCGGGATGCCAAAATAGGCAGCAAAGCGCTTCTTTATCAAAAAGACTTTCGTCAGGATAAACCGAGTCTGGAGAATTTCCAAGAGGGCGTTTTCTTTGAATTATCGGAGCACGTGGAGGACTTTTTTACACAGGATATAGCCGAGAAGGTCCAAAATAATATGGAAGCCATTGTTGATCACGATGCAGCCAAATTCAAACAAAATATGCTTAGTGAGAATGACATCAAGGCGAATATGGATTGGTTCGATTATATGGATGGAGATGGAGTGAAGTTTGAGTTCTCCGAAGTTAATGAAATTTCTTATGAGGAAGACTCGAAACGTATTCAAGTGGTCGTTACTTTTTATCGAAATATATATCATAAACAGATAGAGCAAGGCGTCATGACCTATTCTTTATTGAAGGACAAAGCGAGCGGGGCTTGGCTCATAGCGCTGATGGATTGAAATTTCGGCTTAGCGGGATCATTGACGGGGCGAAGCGGACTTCATAGAATGAAAGGGAGAAAGAAGCGTCAAGGGAAAGAGGATGCTAACTTTGGGAAACCGTGTTAAGAGTTTTGTAGTCAGTATGGAGCGCTTTAAACCTCACACCTTTCAGGCAAGTCAAGGTGAGGGCCTCTTTATGTCGCATTCCCATGAATATGATGAGTTAACGCTTATTTTGGAAGGGGATGGATACTACAGCTCTTCCGAGCAAAATATCAAGGTGGCTGCCGGAGACCTGATCCTGATCCCTTCCGGACTTCATCATGGCTTCGTGTGTACAAAACCTTGGAAGGGTGTTTCCGTTCATTTTTTCCATGATCAGCTTCCGGTCAACTGCCAATATCTCTTTCATGAAGCGGAGAGTGAGTCGCAGCGCATCCGGAGCAGCCATCTTGACGCTGACGATACCCGCTGGGTGGAAATCAGTTTGTTGCAGTTGGAGAAAGAATGGAATTCCGAAAGGAAAACGATCGACTCCTACAACATGATGAGGATCGCTTTTGAGACAGCACTGCTGGTATTCCAGCGTAACATCGAATCGGCGGTGCCTGGAGCAGATATCCGTCACGGGGTCATAGAAGAAGTGTTAAAAGAAATTCACAGCAGCTATCATACCCGCATTACCGTTAACGAGCTGGCAGCGCGTCATTTTCTGTCCGAAAGCAACCTTCGGAAGAAATTTACGGAATCGGTCGGCGTCTCGCCCAAGCAATATATCATCAGCCTTCGTTTGATGGAGGCTAAACGGTTGTTACAGCAAACGAGCAAGGCGATCGATTTGATTGCCTCTGAGGTTGGGTTTACTTCATCCAGCCGGTTTTATGAGTTCTTTATCCAATCGACTGGAGTCACTCCGCTGGAATGGCGCAAACAGAATCCATGAATGGAATGATGATGAGGACCGTTCGGCAGGACGGTTCTCTTTTTCGTCGGTCGAAAACGATTCGGTTATTCCTTTTTATGCGCAAAGAGTAAATCGCTTTCAACATTGTTTACGATAGGATCGCACGGGATAATTAGAGGGATGACTGCTTTGTTCAGGGAAAAGGAGTGAGAAGATGTCCACCAAAACGAAGACGTTTTGCAATCCCATCGTAGCCAACGCCGCCGATCCCTGGGTGCTTAAGCACACGGATGGCAGCTACTACTTTATGGCAACAAGATCAGGCTGCCTGGAGCTTACCCAATCTTCCAGCTTGACGGGATTGGTCTGGGGGCGCAAGAAGACCATCTGGACGCCCGAACCGGGAGGTCCCTACAGCTGTAATTTGTGGGCGCCGGAAATACATTATTTGGATCACAAATGGTACATCTACTATACAGCGAACGATGGGGGAGGCGATGAGTCCCGCCGGATATGCGTACTGGAGAACGAAAATGCTGATCCGCTGGAAGGCGAGTGGAGCTGGAGAGGGGCGCTGGAGACGCCTGTCCCGGGATTGGACGGCACCGTGATGTCCTTGCGGAACGAGCTCTATTTTCTGTATGCCGGCTACGGAAACTTCCCCGATTATGGATCTGCGATATACATTGCCCAAATGGCCAATCCCTGGACATTGACAGGGGAACATCATTTGCTCACTGCCCCGACACTCCCGTGGGAAAAGCAAGGCGGAATGGCCATTAATGAAGGACCCGTCACGCTGCATCGCAACGGCCGGATTTTTCTGGTGTATTCGGCAAGCACCACGTGGTCTGAGGATTATGCCTTAGGTATGCTCACGATGAATGAAGAAGCCGATCCGCTGGATCCGTCTTCATGGCAAAAATCGATGCAGCCTGTATTTCGCAAAAGTGTAGAAAACGGGGTATATGCAACAGGCCATAACAGTTTTACGAAGTCTCCGGATGATCAGGAGGACTGGATCGTCTATCATGCCCTTCCTTCGCCCGGCTCCGATACGAGCCTCCGCTCGACGCGCATACAGAAGTTCGGCTGGAATCCGGACGGTACGCCCGATTTCGGCGTTCCCTGGAGCGATACGCATTATCTACCTGTGCCTTCTGGAGAGGAATAAGCGAAGGAAGGCTAAGTATATGAAAAAAGTATCACAAAAGGCTCAGACTAAGCGGCATGTTCTTGCAAACATAACCGTTTTGCCTGAGCCTTTGGCTTAATAGCGGATTCGGACTTGAATGTCCTGCCCGTAATTGCCGAAGTGCCTGCCGAATAAGCTGACGCCGCCGGCGTTCCGCGCATCCTCCGGCGACAGAATCCGGAATCGGATTTCTTCTCTGGGCAGGACCGGAATATGCTGTATCGATACATCCGACATCCGCACGCCGTCCATATATGTGCCGGAAGAGGTCACCAGCAGCGTTTTCAGCAGGCCGTGCTGGGAGCTTCCGGGATCCCACCACGAAGGGTTCAGCTTTCCGCGTACGCTGCCGAAGTCGCCCGGAGAGGTCCAGACGCACACGGGAACGTCATTGAGCAGAAACGTAATATCCGACGGCCAATCTTCGGCGTAGCCGGGTGCTTCCGAGCCGATCTCCAGGGAGATGCGAAGCTCGCTGATGCTGTTTTTGCCGGAGACGTAGTTCGGAATCCGGTATTCGACATAGCCGGCGGCGAACCAAATATGCTGGGCTTTGACATGCTCCGGCTCGGCGAAATACCGCGGGTCGTCGCGCATGCCGATCAGCTTGGTTTCGGAAGCCAGTCCGCAGGTGGGCTTGACTTGGCAGCTGGAGTACTGGCCGACAGGAATGTCGACGTCATAGCCGTCTTGATCCGGCTCGGACGGCAGAATGTCATCCGTTTTGAACACCAGCGATGCCTGCTCCAGATGAAGAGAGCACTGCTTCTGCATACCGCGCTTGCCCGCAGTCATTTCCGTACGGAGAATGCCCGCCTCTTCCAGCTGCTGAACATGCTTGGTCACGATGGCGGAGGAGAGATTCAGCCTTTGCGCCATTTCCCTAATATTGAGGTTTTCTTTGCTGAGCATTTCGACCATCCGAATGCGCGTTTCCGACGCCAATGCAACGAATAACGGCAGATTTTCCTGGCTTACCTTGATTTCCATAGATGCCTCCGATTCGGTCTGATAGGTGTTGTCTATCCATTGTATAACCAAATGGTTAACTAAACAAGAAAATCATTGACTAAATATCACGGGTATTTTACTATCTATGTGAGTATTTTAGGATTAATCATTAACTAATTAGTTAACTAAAAATCAACCCGAAAAGGAGCTATTCTATGGAATCGAACTTCAGCATCCCCCGTCCCGAATACCCGCGTCCGCAATGGGTGCGGGACCGCTGGCTGAATTTGAACGGCCCTTGGCAGTTCGAAATCGATCACGGCAAGAGCGGGAAGGAGCGCGGCTACCACCAGCCGGAGCATGCGCTCGAAGGAACGATCACCGTTCCGTTTTGTCCGGAAAGCAAGCTGTCCGGCGTGGAATATAAGGACTTCATGGCCGCCGTGTGGTATAAGCGGGAATTCACCTTGCCGGAGGATTGGAACAGCGGCAAAATTCTGCTTCATTTCGGCGCGGTCGACTACGAAACCGAGGTGTGGGTGAACGGAACATCCGTCGGTACGCATCGCGGCGGGTACTCCTCGTTCAGCTTCGATATTACCCCGCATGTCAAGGAAGGCGCCAACGTGGTGACCGTCTATGCGGAGGATGACGTTCGCTCGGGAAGCCAGCCGCGCGGCAAGCAAAGTGAGCGCTTCCACTCGCATGGCTGCGACTACACGCGCACGACGGGCATTTGGCAGACCGTATGGCTGGAGCAGGTCCCTGAAACGTATCTCGCGGACATGAAGGTGGTGGCAGATCCGGCGAATGCATGCGTGCACCTGGAAGTGAAGGTCAGCGGAAATACCGCCGGAGCGCAGCTGAAGGCGTCCGCCTTCTATGAAGGAAAGGAAGTCGGCGAGGCCACGGCTGTGGTGCAAGGGCCATGCGTCAAGGTGACCGTGCCTGTATCGGAAGTCCATTTGTGGGAGGCGGGCCACGGCCGGCTGTATGACCTGAAGCTGTCGCTCGAACGGCCGGACCTGACGGATGCCGATGCGGTTGATTCGTATTTCGGCCTGCGGACGGTGCGTCTGGACGGCCTGGCGTTCCGGATCAACGAAAAGTCGGTGTTCCAGCGGCTCGTGCTGGATCAAGGCTTTTACCCGGATGGCATCTATACCGCACCTACGGACGAGGATCTGCGGAACGATATTGAGATTTCGCTGGGACTCGGATTCAACGGCGCCAGACTACATGAGAAAATGTTCGAACCGCGTTTCTTGTATTGGGCCGACCGGCTGGGGTACCTCGTCTGGGGAGAGCATGCCAACTGGGGGCTGGATATTACCACTCCCGCAAGCTTGTCGCGGTTTTTGCCCGAATGGCTGGAAGGTGTGGAGCGGGATTACAATCATCCGGCGGTCATCGGCTGGTGCCCGTTCAATGAGACGTGGGACCGGGACGGCGCCAAGCAGGATAACGAAGTGCTGCGCATCGTGTACGAGACGACGAAACGGCTGGATCCGACCCGCCCGGTGATCGATACCAGTGGCAACTTCCACGTCGTGACGGATATTTTCGACCTGCACGATTACGATCAAAATCCGGAGACGTTCCGGGCCAGATACGAGCCGATGAAAACGGGCGGTGAGGTGTTTAACACGTTTCCAAACCGGCAGACGTACGGCGGGCAGCCTTATTTTATCAGCGAATACGGCGGCATCTGGTGGAACCCCGACCAGAAGGACGACAAGGCTTGGGGCTACGGCGACCGGCCGACATCCGAGGAGGCGTTTCTCCAGCGGTACGAAGGGCTGACGAGCGCTCTGCTGGAGCACCCGATGATGTTCGGATTTTGTTATACCCAGCTGTATGACGTGGAACAGGAAGTAAACGGGCTGTACACCTACGACAGACGTCAGAAGTTTGATCCGGAAGTGATTCGCCGCATCAATTCCCGCAAAGCGGCCATTGAAGATTAAGGGTTAGGTGAAGGTGAAGGTGACGGTACGAGTTGATATTCCCGAAGAGGAGGATGCCTGTACATGAAGGCTATAGTGCGTAATCCGCTGCTGCTTGCGTTATGCATGCTGCTGCTCGTCCCCATGGGGCAGGTCACGGACGCGGCTTCCAGCCGGAACAATTTTTATAACGTCGTCATGCAGGATGGAGCGGACCCCTGGGTTTACAAACATACGGACGGTTATTACTATTTCACGAAAACGACGGGCGGCAACGTAACGATCTGGAAATCGGCCGAGCTGACGACGATCGACGCGGCCCCGACCCGAGTTGTCGAAACCGGCTGCTGCAATATTTGGGCTCCCGAGCTTCATTATATTGACGGGGCCTGGTACATCTATTACGCCAAGGATGACGGCGACAACGCGAATCACCGCATGTACGTGATGGAAAATACGTCGGCGGACCCGACGCAGGGAACCTGGCAGGACAAGGGGCAGATCACCGACCCGACAAATAAATGGGCTATCGACGGTACCGTGCTGCAGACTGGCGGACAGCTCTATTTTATTTGGTCGGGCTGGGAGGGAGATGTCAACGTGAGTCAGAACCTGTACATCGCCCATATGAGCAATCCTTGGACGATCGACTCGAGCCGTGTTGAAATTTCCAGGCCGATCTATCCGTGGGAGACCAACCACTCGCCTTATGTCAACGAGGGTCCGCAGGTTGTTGTGCGGGACGGCGTCATCAGCCTGGTGTACTCGGCGAGCGGAAGCTGGACGAACGATTACTGTCTCGGGCTCATCACAGCCAGCGTTTCCAGCGATTTGCTGAATCCGGCCTCTTGGACGAAACGCAGTCAGCCGATCTTCGCGTCCGGAAACGGGCTTTACGGTCCTGGACATCATTCGTTTACCCAATCGCCCGACGGAACCGAGGACTGGATTGTGTACCATACGGCCAAATTCGACGGTGCCGGTTGGAACCGGGAGATCCGCATGCAGAAATTTACGTGGAATGCCGACCATACGCCCAATCTGGGCGTACCGGCCGATCCCAATGTCCCGATTCCGCTGCCTTCCGGTGAAACGCCGCATATCCGCGTCGAAGGGGAAAAAGGGACGTTCGGCGGAGCCGCGTACGCTTCGCAAAGTCCGAACGGGTCTGGCGGCATGAAGGCCGGACATATCGATACGCCGGACAGCTACGTAGAATATGCCGTGAAGGTGCCGAAAGCCGGCGAATATATATTGCTGGCGCGAACCGCGAACGGAACGGCCGGAGGGGACTGGTCCCATCTTCAGCTGGCCGTCAATTCGGGCATGCCGAGCCCCTTTTACATCACGAATAAAGGCTGGGAGAACTGGGGATTGTCCACGGCGCGTATTCAGCTCCATGCAGGCACCAACACGATCCGCTTCACCAAGGGCGCAGGCTACGGGGAGATCGACTTTTTTGACATCAAGCGTGCCAAATAGAATTTTGAATCTGGACGTAATTATAGGCTGAATTTAATCCGAACGTTAGCGTTGTAAATTTCGTTGGCCGGCTCATTCCTGAGCCGGCCTTTGGTTTTTGGGGCAGCGGCGCGCGGTCTGTCTTCTAGGAATGTACGTCGATGCACGTTTTTCTTGCTTTCGACCGTCGAATCCGGTTTATCTTATGTTTATTTGTCCGGCAGAAATATGCCGCTTTCCGGAACTTTACATGCCTTTCCTGGCCTATAATGGTTTTTGCGTGCTCGCGATCAACAAAACCATTATACATACCGGAGGTGCCAGAACAATGTATGCTGTCAGAAGAATCGGTTTTAAATGCACATCGCTCATTCTTCTCTTTCTGCTGACATGGACTTCGCTGTGGGCTTACCCAACGTCAGCTGCGTCAACGATGAACTATTCAAACCCGATCAATACGGCGGGAGCAGATCCGTACGTGATGCTGCATTCGGATGGGTACTATTACTTTACACGCACGTTAGGCAACAGGCTGGATATTTGGAAATCCAGATCACTGACTGCGATCGATCTGGGAGAACGAAAGACGGTATGGACGCCCCCTTCCGGCTTGAAGGATATTTGGGCGCCTGAGATCCACAATATCGACGGCAAATGGTATATCTACTATACGGCGAATACCGGCTGCGGCGATGACTGCCGGGGCGTATACGTCCTGGAGAACGATTCTCCGGATCCTTTACAGGGCAGCTGGACGGACAAAGGCAAGCTGAATACACAGTATGCGGGACTAGACGGCACCGTATTCGACCATAATGGCCGGCTGTACTTTTTGTATGCGGCATATGGGGATTGGTCGGGCAGCCACGGCAGCGCGATTGCCATCGCACCGATGTCGAATCCGTGGACGCTGGACGGAGACAGCAGTATTCTGACCAAGCCCGAATACGACTGGGAAATGAAAGGCATGCCTGTTAATGAAGGCGCTGTCATCTTGAAAAACCAGGGGAAAATATACCTTGTCTTTTCTGCAAGCGCTTGCTGGGAGGATGACTACTCGCTTGGTATCCTGAGCGCGGATGCTGCAAGCGACTTGTTGAATCCCGCGTCATGGACGAAGAGCGATCAGCCGGTTTTTGCCAAGTCTGCGGCCAATGGCGTCTACGCTCCGGGACATAACTCCTTTGTCCCATCCAAGGACGGGACGCAGGATTTGATCGTGTACCACGGCAACAGCGGACCCGGCCAAGGCTGCGGTGCCCGGCCGACCAGGGTGCAGCCTTTTACCTGGAATAACGACGGTTCCCCGAATTTCGGAGTTCCAACCAACGGTCCGCTTGCGGTTCCGTCCGGCGATTATCGGATTGAGGCGGAGCATGGAACACCAGCCAAGGCATTAATCAAGGAGGAGGAAGGCGCGTCCGGCGGCAAAGTCGTGCGGCTCAATAACACGAACAGTTCCTTATCGATCAAGGATGTCATTGTGCCCGAAGAAGGGAGCTATACCTTAAACATTAGGTATTCGAATACCGCAGGTCCCGATGCCACGGAACAGGTGTGGGTGAACGGTAGCCCAGCCGTGACGGTGGCATTGCCTCACACGGGAAGCAAGCAGTATGCAACGGCTTCGATCCAGGTCGAGTTGAAGAAAGGCTACGACAACGTCATCGAATTTGCGAAAAGCAAACATGCCATTGACATCGACTACATTGAACTTGCCGGCAGCAATACATTCTCGATTAAGTCTGGGGCCGAGTACAAACTGATTAACCCGAATGGCGGCAAAGCTCTCAGTGTGGCCGACCCCAATGCAACGGGAGAGACGTGGACCCAAATGAAGGATGATTCCGACGGAGGGGCGGCGCAGCGCTGGAAGGTTACCCTAAATGAGGACGGAACCTATTCATTCGTGAATCCGGAGTCCGGCAAAGCTTTGACCGTGATCGATCCTGCGGCCGCTTGGGGGAGAGCGGGCTTAGCCGAGTATCAAGGCTTGGATACGCAAAAGTGGAAACTCGTGGATACCGGCAACGGTTACTGCAAATGGTTTAATGTGCAGACAGGAAAAGCGCTTGAC
Organism: Paenibacillus sp. SSG-1; assembly: GCF_002224835.1. Lineage (NCBI taxonomy): Bacteria > Bacillati > Bacillota > Bacilli > Caryophanales > Paenibacillaceae > Paenibacillus > Paenibacillus sp. SSG-1. The sequence goes on along the minus strand of NZ_MBRK01000001.1, from coordinate 5,124,177 downwards.
GTTAACGGAGCAAGCATTAATAGCGGTACGGATGTAGGAACGTGGCAGGACATTCCCGGCGGAACCGCACAGTTTTGGCTGCTGTATCGTTTGGATTGAAGATATAGGAGGTTCCAATATAAGACGGCTTCTGTTACAGGAAGCTGTCTTTTTTGTTACTGACGCCTCGTACGTTCCAGCCTCCTTTTTCCGGCGCTCCAAGATTGCAATAGCGGGATGCGGCGGTTTCCGTTACTATGAATATGGATGACTTCAAGTGAAGCGAGGCTCAGGAGAATTTGGTTAAGAAAATCATCATATTCATTACATATTTAGCCCTCATGTTGGGGGCAAGATGGTTCTGGTCGGATACGTTCGGCACGGACGAGCAGCCTCAGGTTGTGCAAGGAATTCTTGACCTGCGCGGGCACCCCATGGATGACAAGCATTCCATCTTGTTGGACGGGGACTGGGAGTTTTACCCGAATCGGTTGATCTCGGACAGCCGCCAGGCGGTCGAAGCTGATCAGGACAGGCGTATGATCCATGTTCCTGGAGATTGGAGCCCGGCTTGGCAGGACAAAGGCGGTTCGTCGTTCGGGTACGGGACCTACAGGCTCCGGATTCTTGTCGATGAGCAGCCGGACGAGCGTTATAAATTATGGATTAGAGAAATTAAAGCTTCATCCGTTCTGATCGTCAACGGGAACATCGTCGGCGAAGCCGGCAAACCGGCGGCGAGTGCTAAAGCGTATATTCCGGTCATCCAGTCTTTCGCCAAGGACGCTGCTCCGAACGAGCAGAACGTGATTGATATTTTCGTGCAATCGGCGAATTATCATGATCCCACGAGCGGGGGCATCATCGAGTCCATGCGGTTCGGAACGCAGGCTGCGATTGATTTTGAGTGGTGGTATTCGATTGTTTTTCAGGTGGTCGTGTTTACGATCCTGCTTCTTCATGCGCTGTACGCCGGTATTATGTTCTTGATCAACCCGCGGGAGAAGCTGCTGCTTGCCTTTGTGTTCCTGCTCATTTTCGCGGGATTGACGGTGGTTTCGGATCACGAGTATGTGCTGATGAGCTGGTTTCCCCTGAATTATACCTGGATGCTGAAAATACGGCTGTTGTCTTATTTAGGTGTTCCGTTCTGCATGCTGCTGATGGGCAGGGGATTTATCGGGCAAGTCCGGCGCGGGCCGGTATTCCTTACGTATTTGAGCGCCTCTGCGCTGTACTGGATCTTTATACTTGCAGCCCCCGCCAATCTGGTTCATATCACAAGGACCCACCATGTCTTCGGTTGGTTATACCTGATTCCGAGCTTCTGGTTCTTTGGGCTCATCGGCAAGATGGTGTATCAGAAGCGGAAAGACGCCTTTATCATTCTGCTGGCGGCAACAAGCGTTATTTCCAATATCGTATGGGGATTTGTCAATTTCGACTGGAATTTCACCCCGATTTATTATCCGCTCGATATCGTGGCTGGGGTCGTCGGCTTCTCGGTGTACTGGTTTAAGCGGTATTTCCGGAATGCGGCGGAGAATGCCAGATTGAACGCCGAGCTTCGCAAAGCGGACGAACGGAAGGATCAATTTTTGGCGAACACTTCGCATGAATTGCGGACACCTCTGCACGGGATCATCAACATTGCGCAATCGGTCCTTTCCCGCGAGGGACGCTCCATGTCGGAAGCAAGCCAGCAAAATATGGAGCTGCTCGTCACCATCAGCCGCCGGATGTCACAGCTGCTGAATGACCTCCTTGACGCCGTCATGCTGAAGGATCAGCGGATCGTGCTGCGCCGGGAAGCCCTGCAAATTGAATCGGTCGTGTCCGGTGTGGTCAGCATGCTGGCTCATATGACGGAGGGGAAACCCGTTCAAGTGGTCCTGTCGATACCGGACAAGCTTCCTCCGGTTGATGCGGATGAACAAAGGCTGACCCAAATTGTGTTCAACCTGCTGCACAACGCGATCAAATTTACCGATGAAGGCGTCATCGAAATTTCGGCCGAGGCCAAGGAAGAGGCGGTTGTCATTCATGTGGCCGATTCGGGTCGAGGGCTGGAGCAGAGCGCATTGGAACGGATTTTTCTTCCCTATGAGCAGGCTGAGGATGAAGACGATCATGGGGGGATCGGGCTTGGTCTCAGCATCTGCAAGCAGCTGGTCGAGCTCCACGGGGGGAGGTTGACCGCCGAATCGGCCCCTGGACAAGGAGCGGTATTCAGCTTCACGCTTCCTAAGGCTGTAGGTTGGCTGCAGGCGGATCTAGAGAATGAGAATTCCGAAGGAGGCCATACCGAGCCGGAGCTGGATCTGGAGGATGCACCATTGGATCCCCTGCACATCACAGAAGCGGCAGTCTCCATGGAGACGGTTTATGCTGGCCAAGCTGGTGGATCGCTGGACGAATCGATATCTGGTGGAATCAGAATTTTAGTCGTCGAGGACGATCCGGTAAACCTGAGGGTGCTTGCAGGCATTTTTGCGGAGGAGCCGTATGAGATTCAAACCGCTTTATCGGCGAAGGAAGCGCTGCAGCAGCTCTCATCCTCGACCTGGGATCTGATCATTTCCGATGTCATGATGCCGCATACGTCGGGTTATGAGCTGACGCGTATCGTCCGCGAACGGTACAACAGCTTCGAGCTGCCGATTCTGCTGCTGACCGCAAGAAGCCGGCCGGAGGATATTTATGCCGGATTTATGGCCGGCGCCAATGATTATGTGGCGAAACCGGTGGATTCGCTTGAGCTGAAATACCGGGTACGTTCCCTGGCGACGCTTAAAAAATCGGCAAAAGAGCGCCTCCGGCTTGAAGCGGCATATCTGCAGGCACAGATTCAGCCTCATTTTCTGTTTAATACGATCAACTCGATTATGGCTTTAAGCGATATCGACCTGGATCAAATGCGGGAGCTGGCTGATGCCTTTACTTCCTATCTGCGGATCAGCATCGATTTTATTAACTCGGAGGAAGCGGTGCCGCTCTCCCATGAACTCGAGCTTGTCCGGGCATATTTATACATCGAGAAGGCGCGTTTCGGGCCGCGGCTGGCGGTCATTTGGGATATCGATCCGCAATTATCGCTGTTTATACCGCCGCTCACGGTGCAGCCGCTGGTCGAGAATGCAGTTAAGCATGGGCTGCTGAGCCGGATTCAAGGCGGAACCGTGCAGATTATCATCCGCCGGGAAGAGGATGGCACGCGATTTGAAGTCAGGGATAACGGAAAGGGCATGACTCCAGAGGAAGTACAGAATCTGCTTCAACCGCATTCCACGAGCGAACCGTCATCCGGCGGCATTGGATTGAAGAATACGAACCGGAGGCTTCTGCAGAGGTACGGCCGAGGACTTCAGATCGAGAGCCAGTTGGGGCAGGGAACGGTGATGTCCTTCGTGATTCCGAGCCAGGGCTCCGGGGACCCTCGGGAATTCGAGCCCCCTCAAAGCGTAGAGTAAAGCACAAAGCAGCCTGTTCAGCAGGCTGCTTTGTGCTTTTGTTCATCGTATTCAGCGTTTCATTCCCTGGCTTATTTGGTTTGGCTTGCCAAAAAGCTTTGTTCCAGTGGTACCAGGATCGTTCCGGAACCCGCAGCCTTCAGGCTCAAGCACTGTGCGATTCGTTTCAGCGTGACAGCCAATCTCGCGGGTTGAACGGGCTTCAATAAATAATCGAGGGCATTCACCTGAAATGCATGAACTGCAAACTGTTGAAAGGCAGTCACAAAAACGATGTGCATCTGCGGATGAATCGCGAGCAGCTGCTCAGCCAGTTCCATGCCGGACATCTCCGGCAATTCGATATCCAGAAAGGCCACATCGGGTATCTCGATCCGGCATGCCGCCAGCGCATCGTGCGGGTTCATATAGGATCCGATCACATTCCACGGAACATGAACAGCGGTCTGTGTCTGAAGCAGTTTTTCCATTTTTAATAATGCCAGATGCTCATCATCGACGATAATTACCTTCAAGCGGCTTTCTCTCCCCTAACAGACCCGTGTTTTCTCGGATGCGGTATACTTATGTATTCTGAAACTATTCTAACGCTCCATTTTTACCCGGTTGCTCATAGGTTTCTTCTTGTACGACCGAACACGTATGCCAATCATCCATGGCCATGTACCCGCGGCGGACCAGCGCAAAAATCGTATTTGTCGTACAGCACCATTCGACATCAGGCAGCCTTGTCGAGCCACTTCTTGCCTTCGGCAGTACGCCTTCATACGTCCAAAAGCCGCCTCCGTCATTCCAACGAACGAGCTTACCTCCATGCTTCCAGGCTTGTTTTAAAGCTTCTTGCTGTATTTTCGATAACATTCCTTCACCACCAAGCAAATCCATGAATTGATAACAATACTTATGCCTCCGTTTAAAGCGATACCCCCATTAGACCACACGGCTCTGAATACGTTCTGAATAATCTCCAGGCAACAGGATTGAGCATAACTTGACGTTTCCAGGGACAATCTAAGCAGAAAAGGTGTACTTTCCTAGAAAGGAGCACTCCTGCGATGGCTGAAGAACAGCAGAAACAACCGTCGGGGAAAACGATCGCGGCCATTGCCTCGGTTCCCTTTATCATGACGTTCGGCAATTCCATGCTGATTCCAATCCTGCCCCAAATGGAGTCGAAGCTTCATATTTCATCGTTTCAAACAAGCCTGACGATCACCGTGTTCTCTTTGGTTGCAGCCTTTTTTATTCCCATCCTCGGGTATTTGTCCGACCGTTTCTCCCGGAAAATTGTCATCGTGCCGGCGCTGATCCTGTACGGAATCGGTGGTCTGCTGGCAGGATTCGCGGCTGCTCTGTTCCCCAAACCGTTCCTTTGGATTATGGTGGGCCGGACGCTTCAAGGCATAGGCGCTGCAGGGACAGCCCCGATCGCGATGGCGCTCACGGGCGATTTGTTCAAGGGATCCGCGGAGAGCAGGGTGCTTGGATTGGTCGAGGCATCCAACGGCTTTGGTAAAGTCATCTCGCCGATTCTCGGATCGCTGGTGGCCTTGATCGTATGGTACAGCGTATTTTTCACTTTTCCGGCGGTCGTGATTATTTCGATCGCGCTCACCTGGCTCCTGATCAAGGAGAAGAAAAAAGAGAAGGAACCGATGCCTTTTAAGAAATACGTCAATGGTCTTGGCAGTGTGTTTAAGCATGAGGGCCGATGGCTGATCCCTGCGTATCTGGCCGGCGCCACCTGTTTGTTTGCGCTGTTCGGCATCCTTTTTTACCTGTCCGACATGCTGGAAAAGGAACACAATATCGTGGGAGCCGTCAAAGGGCTGGTTCTGGCCATTCCTTTGCTTGTGATGTGCACGACATCCTATGTGACCGGCAGCCAAATCGGGGAAAATAAGAAGCTGATGAAACGGCTCATCGTGATCGGATTCGTACTGATGACGATTGCCTACGTTCTGCTGGCCTTTATCGGGCATTTGACCTTGTTCATCTCCATTCTGGCCGTCAGCAGTTTGGGAACGGGCCTGATCCTGCCCTGCGTCAACAGCTTTATTACGAGAGCGGTCGGGAAGGAAAGACGGGGCATTGTGACCTCCCTGTACGGGTCGGTGCGGTTCTTCGGGGTGGCCGTCGGCCCGCCGCTGTTCGGTTGGATGACGGGATGGTCGCGGCCGGGCATGTTTCTGTCCATTGCCGGACTGACGTTTGTGATCGGGCTTCTGGCCCTTTTCCTGATCCGGGTCGATTCCGGGGAAGGCAAGCCGTCCGGCGGCAAACGCGCCGAAGCATATCGCAACAAACCGGCGGGCCTCATTCGGCCGTTCGGCGGACGCCAAAAAGCCGGATCTTGATCCGGCTTGTTCTGTTGGATGGATCCTATGGTTTGTGCGCAGGCGCAGATGGGCAGAAGCAAGCTGCTATTTTTTACTGCGCCAGGCGAAATCGGCCGTCCATCTCCGCTGCGGCTTGCGGCCGAGGATGTAGTTGATGACGCGGGTGGAGATCATTTGGCATCCGACGGCAAATAGGATAATTCTCCAATTGACGACATAGGCCGCCAGAATAAAGATAACCCCGTTCATCCAGAAAAGGGATGTGCCGGGTTTTATTTTTTTATACTTATATATCACCAAGGCGGTATAGCCGATGCCTCCGTTGGATACCCGCTGCCTCATCAGCATGGCGACGCCTGTACCGAGAATAAGGGAACCGATCAGGAGATCGAGCCACACATTCAGCAGCGGCGGCCGGACATATACCTCAAAAAAATTGACCGATACGGACGTGGCCGTGATCACGTAAATGGTGCCAATGGCACTGAATATGCCCAAATGATGGGCGGTAAAAATGAGAAAGGCGAAATTGGCGACCCAGAAGCCGAGGCTCATGGGCAGGCCGAACCCGTGGTTCAGCAGCACGGCAATACCGGCACCTCCCCCGGAAGGGATGCTGTGCGGGAATAAAAAAACCGCCATCGCAAAGCCTTGAAGCACCGCTCCCGCTGTAATGAGGGAGACTTTCCTGCCGAGGCGGCGGTAAAACAGGTGCCGGTGGTGCCGGTAACGGCCGGGAATTAACTGTATTTTCAACCCGATCATCCTTTGGAGAATAGTTTGGTGGTCATAAGCTGGTCAAGCCTTACTAAAATATATGCTTGTCTGCGGACAAGGATGCCAATTCATGCCGGGCGGGCAAGGGATGCAGAACTGTGGTATGTTTACTTTTAAAAGAAAGGGGAGGAAAGCATGGAGCAGGACAAACATCAGGGGTGGGAACTTGCTACGTTTGCGGGCGGGTGCTTCTGGTGCATGGTGCAGCCCTTTGACGAGCTGCCGGGGATCCATTCGATCGTGTCCGGTTATACCGGGGGCCATACGGAGCATCCGACTTATGAAGAAGTTGGGACCGAAACGACGGGGCACTATGAAGCGGTTCAGATCGCTTTTGACCCCATTGTGTTTCCGTATGAGCGTCTGCTGGACATCTATTGGCAGCTGATCGATCCGACGGATGCGGGCGGGCAGTTTATGGACCGGGGGAACTCTTACCGGACGGCCATTTTTGTACATAGCGGGGAGCAACGGGCTAAAGCAGAGGCTTCCAAACAGGAGCTTGCGGCAAGCGGGCGGTTTAAGGGGAATATCGTCACCGAAATTTTGCCGGCGGGGCCGTTCTATCCGGCGGAGGACGAGCACCAGGACTACTATAAAACGCACCGCTACGACTACAACCTCTACCATGAAGGTTCCGGGCGGGGAACGTTTGCCGAAAAGTATTGGCGCAGAAAGCAGGATGATACCGCGCTTCGTAAAAGGCTGACCCGCCTTCAGTACGAGGTTACGCAGCACGGCGCGGATGAGATGCCTTACGAGAATGCGTACTGGAATAACGAGAGCGAAGGGATCTACGTGGATGTGGTGAACGGAGATCCGCTGTTCTGCTCGCGGGATCAGTTTGATGCGGGGACCGGCCTTCCGGCGTTCACGCGGCCGATCCACGAAGGCTTCCTCCGCCGAAAGGCCGACCTGCGCAGCGGCAAAGCGCGTACCGCTCTGTACGGCCGCTTGTCCGGTTCGTACCTGGGTCACCTGTTTCACGACGGCCCGTCGCCTGCCGGGCAGCATTACCAGGTCAACTCGGCGGCGCTGCGCTTTGTGCCGCGGGAGGAGCTGGAGCGCGAGGGGTACGGGAAGTATACGGAGCTGTTTGAGGGGGAGTGAGGTGAGAGAGTAGGGGGAGCAACCGTAGGCCACCCCTTGAGGATGGCCTACGGTATAGTTCGTTAAAGTGCAAACTTCAAGGACGGCCTAATAAGGGCATGGTTCGTTAAAGTGTAAAGCCTGTGGCTGGGTCAAGCCCGATGAAGTTCATGACGGAATCTTCTAAAGAAGTTGCGTATATCCTCAACGAGCAGATCCGGAACCTCCATGGCGGCGAAATGCCCGCCGTGTTCAAACTCGGTCCAATGGACGAGGGGATGTTGGCGCTGCGCAAGAGAATATACCGGTAATGCCAAGTCGTAAGGCAGCACGGACACGCCCAATGGTACGGGACACCGAAGAGGCCCCTTCGATTTCGAACTTTCGTAATACAATCGGGCTGATGATCCGGCGGTTGCCGTAAGCCAATAGAGCATCACATTCGTTAGCAGCCGGTCGGCGTCCACCCTGCAGGCGGGATCGGTCCATTCGTAAAACTTCTCGGCGATCCATGCCAGCTGTCCGACCGGCGAGTCCGTGAGCGCATAGGACAAAGTTTGGGGCCTGGTGGATTGGAGCCTCGCATACCCTGCCGGTGCGGACCGGTAACTCTGCGCGCGTTCGAGCCTTTCTCGGTCTTCTTTAGACAGTTCACTCGGATCGAAGTCCTCCGCTGGAACGGTATGCAAATAATTCACATGGACGCCGCACACATGCTCACTGTCATATTCGGCCAGCAACCGGGAAATGCCTGCGCCCCAATCGCCGCCTTGGGTGCCATAGCAGCCGTACCCGAGGCGACTCATCAGCTCCGCCCAAGCCCGGGCAACCCGGCGCATATTCCATCCCTTATCCAGGGTAGGGCCCGAGAACCCGAAGCCCGGGATCGAGGGAATGACCAGATGGAAAGCGTCAGCCGGATCGCCGCCGTGAGACCGCGGATCAGAGAGAGGTCCGATGAGATCGAGAAACTCGACGATCGAGCCCGGCCAACCGTGGGTAAGGATCAGCGGCAGCGCATCTTTCTCCGGGGAACGGATATGCAGGAAATGAACGTTGGCCCCGTCGATGGTTGTAGTAAACTGTGGCAGCCCGTTTAACCGTTTTTCGTGCTTGCGCCAATCGTATGAATGGAGCCAGTACTCCGCCAGTTCCTTGAGGTAGCCGAGCGGCACGCCGTAATCCCAGCCGGCATCCGGCAGCTCGTCAGGCCAACGGATACGGGCGAGACGGTCCCGCAGGTCGTCGAGTGCACTTTGCGCAATTTCGATGCGAAACGGCTGTATAATTGAGCTGTCCATTCTATTCATAAAAATATGCTCCTTCCCTTTATATGGTTGATAAATCAACGTTGTATGAGGAATATAGCATCTACATTGTTGAGTTGTCAACAAAATTAGAGCGGGCTGGATCACAAAAATACTGAACAAAAATACTGGCACGGACATTGCGTAATTTCGAAGTGGTTACCTCTAGGGCTCCCGCACAAAATAGCTGCACGATTGCAGCTATTTCCACTTCGTTCTCTCGCCGAAATCACCAAGGGGCTGCCCCCTCACGGATGATTCCGTGAAAGACAGCCCCTCGTTTACCACGATCCACAACCTAAGCGCAAATCACTTTCCCGCGCCCTGCCACTGCGCGATCACCGCGTTTACATCCGCGGTCAGCACAGCTTTGGCGTCATCCTTGATATTCCCGCTCTGGCCCTTGTTGTCCAGATGCTTCAGGAAGTCCTGCAGGTGCTTCACGGCCTGGTCCGGCTTGCCGCCGTCCCATTGGTGCTGCGCCTGCTTCAGCGCATTGGTCAGCTGCGGCACGAGCCCGCCGCCCAGGTCGCCGGCAGCGCTGTAGCGGTCGATCAGCTGCTGGATGGAGGCCGGGCCGGTCGTCACATGCAGCTGCAGCGTCGTCCGAGCCGGCTCGCCTGAGCCGACGTACACGTCGACGGTAACCGTCTGGTCGCCCAGCTTACCGGCCAGGGCCACGTCGACACCAGCCTGCTGCGCATCGACCTTGTATTCCTTGCCGGCCAACGTCAGCACCGCCGATCCGCCTGCGGCCAGGCCGCCGCCGGCCTGGAAGGACAGCACCGCGCTGTCGTCAAGCGTATCGCCGTCCTTCACGGCCGTACCGTTCACCGTCAGGGCGAAGGCTGGCTCAACCTTGCTGTCCACCGTGACGCCTTTGGACACGTTGCCCGATTTGTCCACGGCCTTGAGCAGGATGCTGTAGTCCTTGCCGTCCTCGATGCCAGGGATGACGGCCTTTTGAATGCCGCGTTTCACTTCCAGCACGTCACCGACCTGCTGGCCGCCGCTCGTCACAGTGACCCGTATTTTGTCCGCGTCCAAATCGTACGGACCGTCCCAGGTCAGGGTCAGCTGGCCGTTACCGCGGCTGACGAGCACGTTCTCCACGTCGCCCGGCGGCACATGATCTTCCACCGGTTCCGTCGGCGGGTTCGGTTTCGTAAAGACGGACGGGTCGCCAAAGGTGAACTTGTCGAGATTGTACAGATAGTCCGAACCTTTAAAGAGCAGGAACACGATATGTTTGCCGGTCACCGGTGTCGTCACATCGGTCGAGAACACTTTGAAGTTCTGCCAGCCGCCCGTTCCGGTGACCTTGTTGCTGGCGATAACCGGACCGTTCAAGCTGTCGATGCGCACCTCGACCGTTCCGCCGCTCGTATCGCTGGCCGCGTTGACGTGGAACTTCGTCGGGCTTGTGCTGCCAAAGTCAACGTAGTTGTACATGGCGTACCCGTTGTTCGGGCCGTAAATGCCGGCTAGATAGGTCTGGCCGCCGCCACTTTCCGTGCCGAAGCCGACGCCGTTCGTCCGGTTTTCAGCTTCCAGCTTGGCGTAAGCATCTCTCGCCGTGCCCTTCATCGTCGTAAAGGTGAACCAGTCCAGGTTGCATGGGAAGTCGCTGCCATCTTTTCCGTGGAAAATAAGGTACACGTCATGCACACCAACCGCGAGCTTATCATCAAGGTTCGCCATGATGTCCACCCATTGATCCCAGCCGCCGAGGGCCGGAATCTCCACGACGCCTGCGGTAGGGCCGTTCAAGGAATCCAGCTTCACCTCGATCGATCCGCCCTGATTGCCGCTGGCGACATGGGCCGTTATGCCGGCGGCGCCGGAGCCGAAATCGATGCCTTTATAAGAGGCATAGGCGTTGTTGTGAATCGCGTCGAGGAAACCTCCCTGCGCTTTGCTCAGGCCCTCGCTGCTGTCATAGTTCACGCCTTTCAGCTTAGCGTAAGCGTCGGTGCGGGTCGGGTCGCCGGTAGTGAATTTAAACCAGTTCAGGTTGAACAGGTATTGGTCTTTCGTTTTGGTGAAAACGAGATAGACGTCATGCGTGCCGGTAATGGTAACCGGATTGCCCTGGTCATCCTTCAGCACGGTGACGGCATCGATGTAGTTGTTCCACCCGCCGGTGCCTTCGACGTTCAGCGTTCCGACTTTCGGCCCGTCAAGCGAATCCAGGTGGACTTCGATGTTGCCGCCGCCGGTTCCGCTGGCCGCTCTCGCGATCAATCCTTTGGCGCCGGATGTGCCGAAGTTGACGTTTTTATAGGCCGCAAAGTCACCGGCCTCGATGCCGCCCAGCTGCAGCGTTCCTTCCAGCGCACCCTCGAGGATAAAGCCTTGACCGATGTTGTAACGCTCGGCTTCGATTTTGCTGTACGGGTCCTTTTCCGGATAATGAATCTCGGCATCCTGAGGCTTCAGCGCATTCAGCGCTTCCACGGCTGCGGCGGACGACCAGGACTCGTACGTGCCGGAGAGCAGCTGTCCCGCCCAGTTGCCGTCGACGATATTGTCGGCGTTCCGGTGCGTCCAGGCGAGCTCGGCATTGAAGGAGACCCAGGCGTCAAACTGCGCGCCGAAGTCCTTGTATTTGCTTTCGGTCCGCTCGTCCAGCGCCTTCTGCAGGAAGGACAGGTTGCGGAGCAGGATCGTTTTGCCGCCCTTCAGGTCACCGTTCGGTCCTTCGAAGTTCAGCACGCCGCCGTTATCGACCAAATGGTCTTTGGTAAAAGCCGCCGCCTTGACCGCTTCGTCCAGATAGGAGGTGTCCCCGGTAATACGGTACAAGCCTACGGCCGCCCCGATGTATGTACCCTGATTGTAGTGCGTGGCGTCCGGGATCGGCCCTTTTTCCGTTTCGATCCGGTCAAACACTTTGCCGTTGCCGTCGGTCAGCATCGTTTTGCCCCATTTGAAAATTTGCTTCGCGGCGTCCAGATAATGCTGATCCTTGGTGACGTTGTACATATAGACCGCCGCCTCAGCCGCCGGGAAGTTGATGCAGGCATTTTTGGTGTTATGCTCGCTGTTCAGCCACCAGATGCCGCCGCCGGCGAAGTCTTCGTCCCACTGCGTATTGAATACCCAGTCAAAATGGTACTTTGCCGCGTCCAAATACTTCTGGTCACCCGTAATTTGGTACGCCCGCGCACTGCCCATCGCCCACCACATAATGTCGTCGTTGAAGGGGTTGTTCGTCCAGTTGCTGCCGTATTTGGCTACCGTGCCGGTATACACGTCGTCGATCTGCTTGCGCAGCTGCGCCTTCAGCTCGGGATCCGACGTATGGAGATACGAGTCCATCACCAATTCCCACAGCTCGGCTTCCACCCAGAACCCCTGGTGATCCTTGTGATCGGTGCTGCTCCAGAACATATTGGCCGCCGGATCCCAGAACTTGGCGTTAAACGCTTCGATGGCCGTGTCGCCGTCCTCGGCGCTGAACGCATAGGTTGTGCCCGGCCCCCAGACGGTGACGGAGCCGAGGGTGAGGGCGGCCGCCAGCGGCACGCTCAACAGCCGGTTCATGCGGCGATTGCTCTTAGTCATTAAAGTCTCCTCCTTTATGGTGGTTGTGGAACGCTGTAACGATGGATTATATGAACGGTCCCCGCCTGCATCCGGCGTCCGGATTCATAAAAGGCAGGAGTTTTGCAGGAGTATACACGCCTGAAGGGCAGAGGGGACCGTTAATCCCGCGACTTGTTACTTGGCTTCCGAAATGACCTTGTTGATCTTATCCGCCATCGTGTTCAGCTCGCTGATCGGCGCTTTGCCCATCAGGACGTTCTTCCAGGAAGCTTCGATGAACGGATTCGCTTTGCCTGCCCAGGACGAGAGGAAGCGGACTGGCTGCGTATCAGGCGATTTCAAAATGTGGTCGATACCTTCCCCGACATCGGCATGGCCAGCCGTCTTCAGCGCTTCAAAGTAAGCGGAAGAGGATGCCTGGTACGCTGCAGGAGCGACCGGCGTTTGCGGAAGCACTTCTTCGTACATTTTGGAGTCCAGGAATTTCAGCACTTTCCAGACGGCTTCCGGATTTTTGACCGTTGTCGGGCTGCACCAGCCCACCGCGTCGTAAATCTCGGATTGGGTGTTCACGACCGGCATCGGCACGAAGCCCCACTGCAGATCTTTCGGCGCCGTACGGATCAAATCGTCCGCAACCCACTGGCCTTGAAGCGTCATCGGCACCTTGCCCTGCTTAAAGGAGCTCATGACGTTGGTCAAATCAAAGGTCGGCGGATTCATGTAACCGTTTGCAATAGCGGTTTTGTATTTCTCCACGCCTTCCACGAACTTGTCGCTGATCTCCACTTTGGTCGGATTGAGGATGGAGTCGGCGAACGGAGCGGCGCCCGAGGAGACCGAATAGAGCGACAGATAGAACGGATCAAGCGGAGCGTAATAGCCGAACTGCTGCACACCGCCCTGCTTGCTGGACAGCTTCTCCATAGCTGTGAACAGATCGCTATAAGTCCAGCCGATTTTCGGCTCGGTCAGACCAGCGTCCTGGAACGCTTTTTTATTATAGAAAATGCCATACGTATTCAGCAGGCCGGGCAGACCGACGAGCTTGCCGTCATAATGCCAGCTGTCCACGACGCCTTTGTAGAAGCCGTCCATGAATTCCTTATCCTGCTCCGCCTGGGACGTCCAGTCATACAGCAGTCCCTTGGATGCGTTGTCCAGCAGCATGTCGTTGCCTGTCATAAAAATGTCCGGGGCCTTCTTGGCGGTCAGCATCCCGTTGACCTTGACGCCGTAATTGTCGAGTGGGGTAGGGATGAGTTTCACCGTAATGTCGGGGTTTTCCTGCTCAAACTGCTTCATGGCCGCCATGATTTTATCGTTCATTTCTTTCGATTCCCAGGTGATCATCGTCACTTCGACTTTCTTGCCGGACGATTTCGAACCGGAAGTACCGCCCGAATCGGACGTGCCTGCCGAACCGGCGGAATCGGATGACCCGCCACCGCCGCACGCGGCGAGCAGGCTGGAGAACAGGAGTAACGTGAGCATGCCGCTAAACCACTTTTTTGCACCCTTTGTCATAGAAAGACCTCCCTGATATCTCATTTCGAATACATTTGTCACCTGTACCTGATATATCATTTCCTAGATCCCACCGCCGGCAGGCACCACCTCCTATCCGCCCGGGGCGGCCGATTTATTTTAATGAAGCGGAATTGACGGAGCCAAGCCCCTGCATGAAGAACTTCTGGCCGAAGAAAAAGATGAGCAGCATCGGCAGAATGTAGATGAGATCCGCGGCCATGAACAGGTTCCAGGCGGTCGCATAGGTGCCTTTGTAGGAAGCCATCGCCAGGGACAGCGTCCATTTGCTCGGGTCGATAATATAAATCAGCGGCTCGAGATACTGGTTCCATGCTCCCTGGAAGGAGAAGATGACCATCGTCATGATGACCGGCGTTGTCATGGGTACGAGCACTTTCATCAGAATGTAGAAGTCGGATGCACCGTCGATTTTGGCCGCCTCGTCAAAGGAAACGGAAATTGTCTTCAAATACTGGACGTACAGGAATGAAAATGTGGCGTTCCCGAAAAAAGCAGGCACGATGATCGGCAGCCAGGAGTCGTACCAGCCCAGGCTCGTGTAGAGGTTAAAGAGCGGGATCATGCCGACAAAGCCCGGCAGCATCAGACTGCCCACGAACAACGAGAACCACAGCTTCCGGCCGGGAAAGCTTAATCGGGCAAGCCCGTAGCCGACCAGCACGGAGCTGGCGACCTGGCCGATCGTGCACACCACCGCGATGAACATCGAGTTGCCGAATGTCTGCCAGAAGTTGATCTCCCGCGTTCCGGTTACGAAGTTGGACCAGTGCAGCTCCCGGGGAAACCACTCGGGCGGGATTTTAAACACGTCGTTGTTGCCCTTCAGGGCAATGGTCACCATCCACAGCAGCGGAAACAGCATGGCGATGGCACCGATGGTCAGGATAATAAACCGGATGGTGTCCAGGATGCTGAATTTCCGTCTGGGTTTGCGTGTTGTTGTCCGTACTTCCGTTTGCATCACCATCAGCAGGGAACCTCCTTATTTCGAATTGTCGCTTTCGTAATACACGAACCGGTTCGAGTACCGGTAAGTCAGCGCGGTGAAGATCATGATGATGACGAACAGCACCCAGACCTCCGCGATCGAATAGCCGAACATGCGGCCGTTAAAGGCGTCGTTGTAAATTTTGAAGTTGAGCAGGGATGTGGAGAAGTTCGGGCCGCCGCCGGTCAGAACCTGTACCTGGTTGAAGGCCTGGAAGGCGCCGATGATGCCGAGTATAAGCTGAAGGAACAGGATAGGAGTAATCATGGGAATCGTAATGTGTAGGGCCATCCGCCAGCGGACGGCTCCGTCGACTTCGGCCGCCTCGTACAGCTCCTGGGGAACAGACTGCAGACCGCTCAGGAAAATAATGACGCCGGATCCGACCTGCCACAGGCCGATCAGCACGATGGAGGGAAGCGCGGTCGTTTCGCTCGTCAGCCAGGTGCCTTCGGGCAGTCCGAGCAGCCTGAGCAGCGAGTTGGCGAGCCCGTATTGGGGCTGATAGATAAACAGCCACAGCGTGAGTGTCGCGATGGACGGCACGACGGTCGGCAGGTAATAAATCGTGCGGAACCATTTGATGCCGGGCAGGCTTTTGTTCAGCAGCATGGCCAGCAAAAGGCCCAGAATCAGCGATAAAGGAACGCTCATGATGACAAAATACAGCGTCGCCCGGACCGAAGGCCAGAAGGCCGGGTCCTCCGTGAACATGTATTTAAAGTTGTCGAATCCGACAAAACGGGGCTTATCGTAGCCGCTCCATTCCGTTAAGGCGTAATAAATGGACGACAACAGCGGATAGGCGACAAACACGCTGAAGCCAATAATGGAAGGCAGAATAAACAGATAGCCTTTGGCCCAGCCGCGAAGCTTCTTTTTGCTTACCGTCATTTTTCATATACCTCCCTCATTCAGCATCCGGACAGGAACGGTGCGTGTACCCGCCGTTATGTCCCGGCCCCGTGCGTAAAAGTAAAGTACGGTGTAAACTGCATTCGGACTGCAGGCGGTCCGTGGATCGGTTCGTGGATTAGTCCGTTGATTGGTCCGTCCTGACTGCACTACGGCCCCCTGTTTTTTTCTCCTTTCATCAATTTCATCTGCTTCTTTAGAGCAAGATCACGCAAATAAACCGCTTACATTTCTCAATATAATGACATAACAGTATAGTGTCAATATACTAAATTAAGTTTTTTATAATTGTTGTTATATTATTTGTAGATTGAATGTGCATATCATATGAGGCGAATGGGGAGGAGGCTGCGTGGATACCGGATCTGTTTTTATAATCTAGTCCGGAGAGGAGGAAGCTGCGGTAGAAAAGATATGATATATCATGCTATGTAAAAGACAATGCTGCTCTTGCGCTTATGCGTAAGGGCTTTCGTTTTGTTCGCGGGGCGCCGCGCCTGCCGGATTCATGTTCACTGTCGAAATTTGCTGCTAAAACAGGGCTTCAAACCTCTGGTTTTGTCTCGATCTTAGTTACAAAGCTCCTATCCAATCGTGAAATATAATTTTATATTGTTAGTGAATATTTAATTTTATTTTACATTAATCTGACAAAATTTTACGAAGAGAGGGGAGATGGCTTTACACGCTACCGCTATACTTTGCTGTCGAGGCGTTCTATGAAGGACCCGAATTCTGTCAGATCGAATGGGAGGCAAGGATGGAATGATAAGAAAACGGACGAGGAGCCTATGGGCGTCGCTGCTGGCCGGCACGCTGGTTCTGACCCTGGCTCTGCCCGGCGGGCGGCCCGTACTGGCGGCGGAAGCCGGCGCACAGGCTGCGGCAGCCGGAAGCATCGTCGACGAGCGGCAGGTCCAGATCGGACCGGGCGCGGTCTATACCTGGAAGGACATGAAGCTGGACCGAGGGTTGGAGAAGCTGCACATGGTGGAGTTCGATCCGTCCAATCCGGCTCTGGTGCTTGAGCCCGGCATGACGGACGGCAAAGTATACGGCATGCAGCCGGTCAGCAAAATGGCTGCGGATATCGACAGAGCGGGGAATCGGGTGATCGCCGGGATCAACGGAGACTTTTATGATATGTCCTCCGGCGTCCCGCTCGGTTACTTCATGGGCAGCGGAAAAATACTGACGAGTCCGCCAAATGACTGGTACGCGTTTGGCATCAAGGAGGATGGCACGACGATGTACGGGCCGAGCCCGAAGCTTGCGCGGACGCTGGAGATCGGCGGACAGAAGACCGAGCTGACGTCCATCAACCGGACGCGTGGCAATAACGATCTCGTTTTGTACACGAACGACTTCTACGGCTCGACCATGACCAATGATTTAGGAGACGAAGTCGTTCTTGACGTCGTGAAGGGAGAGGTCAAAAGCGGGGAGACACTGGAGCTGAAGGTAGCCGACGTCCATAAAGACAAAGGCAGCACGCCGCTAGCCCCGGGGCAGGTCATCCTGTCGGCTTCCGGCAGCCAGCGCGCGGTGCTCGCCGGCCTTAAGGCAGGCGATACGGCATCGGTCACCTTCGGCCTTGAGCCGGCCTGGAGCGGCGTGACGATGGCCATCGGCGGCTCCGCGCTGCTCGTCAAGGACGGGGCGGCGCAGCCGAACAGCGACCCGGCGGCCCATCCGCGCACGGCGATCGGGACGAAAGCGGACGGCTCCGTCGTCATGCTGGAAATCGACGGGCGCCAGCCGGGCTTCAGCGAAGGCGTGACGCTGGCCGAGCTGGGGCAGATCATGGCGGAGATCGGCGTCGTGAACGCCATCAACCTGGACGGCGGCGGCTCGTCGACATTTATCGCCCGCATGCCGGGCGAAACCAGCCGAACGCTGCTGAACTCTCCCTCTGACGGCGGGGAGCGCAAGACGGCCAACGGGCTGCTGCTTGTGAACAAGGCGGCGGAAGGGCCGGTGGACAAGCTGGTCGTCCAGCCGCAGCTGGCGAGGGTGCTGGCCGGCTCCACGGCGGCCTTTAAGGCGGCCGGCGTGGATGCCAACCTGCATCCGGCCGCGATGGACGGCACGCCGGAGTGGAACGTCAACCCGGCGATCGGAACGATCGACGGCAGCGGCGTCTTTACGGCCGGTTCCACGCCAGGACAGGCGGATATCGCCGTCACGTCCGGCGGCGCAAGCGGAGCCGGCAAAGTCGAGGTCGTCGATACGCTGACCGAGCTGAAATTTGGCGATCAGCTGCGCAGCTTCCCGCCGGGCCAGTCGGAGACGCTGAAGGTGACGGCGCTCCGCGACGGCCAGGTGGTGCAGGCCGACAACCGCCTGCTGACATGGCGCGTCGAGGGGCCGATCGGCTCGATCGACGCAGCCGGCGTCTTTACTGCGGCGGAAGGCAATGAGCTGAGCGGCAAAATTGTGGTGAGCTACAAGGGGGTGGAAGCTTAGATGGATGTGACCATCGGCCAGCCTCCGGTGGTGCTGGAGGATTTCGAAAACGGCCTGGACAAGTATCTGCCGTCGGCCGGCGCGCAGTTTAAGACGTCCAAGGTGAGCATCGAGACGAATGAAGATTTGGTCCGTTTCGGCAGCGGTTCGCTGAAGCTGGAGTATGATTTTACCGGCACACCGGGAACTTCGGGCGCCTATCTGCAGAGCAAGACGCAGGCGGAGGCCATTCAAATTCCGGGTTATCCGGAGAAGATCAGCATGTGGGTGTACGGGGACGGAAAAACCCACTGGCTGCGTGCGCAGCTGCGCGACAGCAAGGGAACGATACCACTCGATTTGACCGACCAGAATATCGGCATTGACTGGACCGGGTGGAAGTACCTGGAGGCGGAAGTGCCCAAAGGCCGGACGCTTCCGCTAATCATGGATATGCCGGTGCGCTATATGGAGACTTCATCCGCCAAGAAGGATGCCGGGGCGATCTACGTCGATCAGATCCGGGCCCTGTACGGTCCGAATCAGGACGACATGGAGCCGCCGGTCCTGAAGGACTTCTCGCCGGCGGACGGGGAGACGATCCGCAGCAACCAGCCGGTGATCAAGGTGTACGGCGAAGACGCGGGATATGATCCGGCGCAGCATCCGGGCACGACGCTGATTGATCCGGACTCGATCCGGTTCGACCTGGACGGCCAGCGTGTGCAGCACACGCTGTATCCTCCGGAAGGCCGGATTTATTACACCCCGGCGACGCCGCTGGCGGACGGGCTGCATCAGGCCAAGGTGTCGGTGACGGACCTGGCCGGCAACCGGACGACCGAGGCGTGGACCTTCAACGTGGACACGGGCGGCTCGAAGCTGACGTATGACACGCCGAAGGAATTGTACGGGGGCCGTACCTACACGGTCGACATCAAAGGGGTGAAGGCCGCCGGCTTGCAGGGAGGACAGCTTCGGCTTGCTTTTGACCTGAGCAAGGTGGAGAATCTCAAGTTTATTCCGGGCGGCAAGCTGGATGCGACCCAGGCAAGCGCAGTTATCGGCGAGGACGGCACGGCCGCGCTGACCTTCAGCCAATTGGACCAAGCGGGGCTGACCGACAGCGATTTGATCGGACAAATCAGCTTTGACGTGAAAAAGGACGCCGCCGGAACGAATGAAATCCGGTTTGAGTCCGGTAACGTTACTTTTGCCGGCACAGGCAGCGTGGTGTACCCCTTCTTCGGGCTGCCGCTGAAGTCCGATATCAAGAGCGCCCTGTCGCTGTCCTGGAACGAGAACGGCAACATCCAGGGCTACGAAACGGTCTTTTCGGTCAAAGACGAGTCGGGGGAGCCGGTAGAAGGCGCGCAGATTACCGCGGACGGCAGCCTGGTCGGAACGACCGATGCACAGGGCGAGCTGAGCACCAAGCAGCTGACGGCTGAGGTTAAGACGTATCAGATGCAGGCGGTGAAGGGAGACCAGTACAGTCCGGTGGCGGAGTTTAAGGTGTCGCCGCTGTCCGGTACCGAAACGCCGTACAACATCAACGTCGGCATGGGCGAGGATCCGGCTGCATCCCGCGGTTTCATCTGGCATACGAGCCCGGCTGTGGAGCAGACCGTGGTAGAAGTGGTGAAAAAAGCGGATTTTACCGGGTTTGACGAGCCGAATGCGTTGAAAACGGAAGGAACAAGCTATCTGTACCAGACGTTCGATCTGGGTGCGGTCCGGGTGCACAAGGCGACGGTGAACGGCTTGGAGCCGGGCACCGAATACGTGTACCGCGTCGGTGACGGAAGCGGCCATTACAGCCCGCAGGGCACGTTCAGGACCGCTGAGGCTGACGGCGATCATACCAAGTTCCTGTATTTCGCCGACTCCCAGGCGGGAGACTTGGCAGGGTTCAAGCTGTGGGGCAGCACGGTGAAGAAGGCGGTGGAAGATTCACCGGACGCCGAGTTTATGGTCCACGTCGGCGACATGGTCGACAAAGGCTTCAACGAGCAGGAATGGAAGTGGTGGTTCAGCGAAGCGCAGGAGGCGTTCCTGAACACGACGCTGGTCGGCGCGATCGGCAACCATGAGGTGATGGGAACGAAGGAAAGCAACGATTTCCTGGCCCATTTCAACCAGCCGGGCAACGGTGTGCCAAGCCTGGCGGGAAGCAATTTTTCCTTTGATTACAAGGACATTCATTTTGTCGTTTTGAACAGCGAATACCAGTACGAGGAGCAGAAGGAGTGGCTCGACCAGGACCTGTCCAGGACGGATAAAAAATGGAAGATCGCCATCTTCCACCGCGGCCCGTACGGCAGCATTTACGATACGGCCGACATCCGGCGGCTGTGGGCGCCGGTGCTCGAGCGGCATCGGGTCGATCTCGTCCTGAACGGGCATGATCATATTTACCTGCGGACCTTCCCGATGATGAACAACGAGATCGTTCCGGACGGGCAGGGGACGACTTATGTCGTGGCCGGCTCGACAGGACCGAAGTTTTACTCACTGACCAAACGGGACTGGCAGCGGATTACCGATGATGAAGCGACGCAAATGTACGCTTCGGTCGAGGTGGACGGCGACAGCCTGCACTTTGTGACCAAGACGGTCGGCGGACGAACCGTCGACGAGTTTACGCTGTCGAAGCAGACCGAGGCTCCGGCTCCGGAGTCAGTCGAGATCGAGCAGCAGGACGTGAAGCTGGCCGTCGGCGAAACCAGGCAGCTGACCGCCAAGGTGAAGCCGGATGGAGCGGACCCCGGCGTCACGTGGTCCGTCTACAGCGCCGAGCCGACCGGGGAGGGCGGCGAAGTGGTGACGGTATCGCCGGAAGGCCGGTTGACGGCGGCCGGCACGGGAACGGCCGTCATCCGGGCGGCATGCACGGTGAACCCGGATCTGTTCGCGGAGACGATCGTCACCGTGAATCCGGCGCCGGAAGACCAGCCCGAATCGTTGGAGCTGAAGGGCAAAGAAGTGCTGAAGGAAGGGGAGACCGATCAGACGGTAACGGAAGCGGTCTACGCGGACGGCACGCGCATTCAGGTGCTGGAAGGTGTAACCTTCAGCAGCAGTCATGAGGACGTCGCTTCGGTGAGCGAACAGGGCGTAGTGACTGCGCTGGCCGAAGGGAAAACGGTGATATCGGCCGCTTACGGATCGTTGTCGGCCGAATATGAACTTACCGTTCAAGCGCCGGAGCAGCCGGGAGGGGGAGATGGTGACAACCCTGGCGGAGGCGACCCGGGTAACGGCGGGGGAGATCACCCTGGCGGAGGTGACCCGGGTAATGGCGGAGGAAATAATGGTGGGAATTCAGGCAACAGTGGAGGGAACTCTTCTGCACCGGTGCAGCCGCCGGTGACTCCACCCGCCCAGCCGGATCCGAAGCCGGGCCAAGGCGGCAAGTGGAAGCTGAACGCCGCGCAGCTGACGGCGATTCTGGCGAAAGGCGGAGCCGTATTGGACACAGATCAGCCGTTCGATGAGCTGATTCTGCCGGGCAGCGCCGCCTCGCTGCTCCAGGGACAGCCGCTGACGGTGAACGCGGCTGACCTGAAGCTGACGCTGCCCGCAGGCATCCTGCAGGCGGTCAGCGGCAAGGTGCCCGCCGATCAGCTCGAAGGAAGCACGATTCGGCTGGCGGCATCCCGCGCCTCGGAGACAGAGGCCGCAGAGCGGGTGGCGAAGGCCGGGCAGGCGGAAGGCGCGGTGCTCCGCGCAGGAAGCAGCCTCTTTACCCTCAACCTGAGCCTCATATCGAAGGATGGCCAGGTTCACCCGATCACGGCGCTGCAGCAGCCGATAACGCTGGAGCTCCCCGTCGCCTCGGGGCTGGATGCCAAGCTGACCGGGCTGTATGGCCTGAGTAGCCAAGGCGAGCTCACGTATATCGGCGGAACGGCCGCAGGCGGCAAGCTGAAAGCCGAAGTGAGCTCGCTGGATGCCGCTTACGCCGTTCTGGAGTACACCAAAAGCTTCGCCGATACGAGCGGGCACTGGGCTTCCGGCGTGATCCGGGAGCTGGCGGCGAAGCATCTCATCGACGGCGTCGGTGGCGGCATCTTCGCGCCGGATCAGCCGGTGACCCGCGCCGAAATGGCGGCGATGCTGGTCCGCCTGCTGCACCTGAAGGGCGACGGCAGCGCGCCCTTCAGCGACGTGCCTTCCGCGGCATGGTACGCGGAAGCCGTATCCGCCGCCGCCAAGGCGGGCATCGTCCAAGGCGTCAGCGGCGCAAGCTTTGCGCCGGACGCCTTGATCAAGCGCCAGGAAGCGGCGGCCATGATCGTCCGCGCCTACCGGGCCGCGGGCGGAACCGCCGCAGCCGGCGGGGAAACGGCGCCGTTCACGGACGTCGCCGGTTCGCCGGCCTGGGCGCAGGAAGCCGTCCGGTCTGCGTACGCCGCCGGACTGATTCAAGGGCAGGGGCCTAGCCGGTTTCATCCGGACGGCCAGGCCACCCGGGCCGAAACGGC
Organism: Paenibacillus sp. SSG-1; assembly: GCF_002224835.1. Classification (NCBI taxonomy): domain Bacteria; kingdom Bacillati; phylum Bacillota; class Bacilli; order Caryophanales; family Paenibacillaceae; genus Paenibacillus; species Paenibacillus sp. SSG-1. The sequence goes on along the minus strand of NZ_MBRK01000001.1, from coordinate 5,101,281 downwards.
CCAGATCTTGTACAACGTTCTGACCAAGCTGGGGCAAGCGGGGAAATAAACGAAGGTAACGATCTGGTAATTTACGATCCACCCAGTTAGAAGACCAATAACAAGAAGACCGGCGGGGAACAGCTTGGTGAGCTGACCCTTCCGGTCTCTTTTGCCATCATCCGTATGATATGCTGAAGGAACACTTTCATTGCGAATTCATTCCCTTGATCCGTGCTCAGTTCCGTGGAGCTTATTGCCATTTTAGTCCATATACATCATTTTTTAAGGAAGCGGAGAAAGATTCCGCTTCTTTTTTGGTGTCCAGATGTGGTATCGTTATGTATTACGACGTAAAAGAACGGCTTGTGGTGACTTGGATGAAAAGTACACAGGTTTCGTGATTAAAGAATACAGGTTTAAAGTAAAAGGAGCATATATGAACTTTAAAGATTTGAAGCTTGACCCGAATATTTTAAAAGCGCTGGCCAAACAGAACTATACCGAGCCGACGCCGATTCAGGCACAATCCATTCCGGCCGTGCTGGCCGGACGGGATCTCTTGGGCTGCGCCCAGACGGGAACCGGCAAGACCGCCGCATTTTCCCTGCCCATCATACAGTTATTGAGCCGGGAGCCCCGCAAACCGGGGACGGGCCGCAGGGTCCGCGCGCTTATTTTGACGCCGACGAGAGAGCTGGCCATTCAAATTATGGATAACGTGAAGGCGTACAGCCAGTATACCGATTTGCGTGCGGTGGTCATTGTCGGCGGCGTTCCGCAAAAGCCGCAGGAACGGGCGCTGCAGCAGGGCGCGGATATCGTGATCGCCACGCCAGGCCGGCTCATCGACCTGATCCATCAGAAGCACATCGATCTGCAGCATATTCAAATGCTCGTGCTGGATGAAGCCGACCGGATGCTGGACATGGGCTTTATCCATGATGTGAAGCGGATTATCGCCGTCATGCCGAAGCGGAAGCAGACGCTGTTCTTTTCGGCGACGATGCCTCCAGAAATTAGCGGCTTGATCCAAACGCTGCTCGTCAACCCGGTAAAAGTGGAAGTGACGCCGGTCTCCTCAACCGCCGAACGGATCGAGCAGTCGGTTTATTTGCTGGCGGCAGGAAGCAAGCTGCAGATGCTCAACCAGCTGCTGCAGGACCCGTCGATCGAGTCGGCCCTGGTGTTTACCCGTACCAAACGGGGAGCCGACCGGGTGGCGCGTGCGCTGAAGAAGGCGAACATTACGGCGGAGGCGATCCATGGCGACAAATCGCAAAACAGCCGGCAGAACGCCCTGAACCATTTCAAAAACGGGACGACGCGCATTTTGGTGGCGACCGACATTGCCGCCAGGGGGATCGATATTGACGAGCTTCCGTATGTCATTAACTTTAATCTGCCGAATATCCCGGAGACGTACGTTCACCGTATCGGCCGCACGGGCAGGGCGGGGATGAGCGGGTCTGCAATCTCTTTCTGCGAAGCGGACGAGCTGCCGTACCTGAAGGACATCGAAAAGCTGATCGGCAAGGCCATTCCCGAAGTGAAGGGGCATGACTATCCGATGGAGCCCCAAGCGGCAGCGGCAAACCGCCCATTAGGGAATTCCACGGCAAACCGGCCGGGTAAGACGCAAGCTGGCCATTCCCGCAAGCCGCAGGCTGGAGATGCCCGTAAAGGGCGGACGGACGATGGGCAGCAGCGGGGCAAACCGAAGCAGGATCGTGCCCCAAAGGCGGCGGTGAGCGGTGCCCGCAAACCTGATCGGAACGCGAACAGCAGCTTGAAGCGTGATGCGGGAGGCCATTCGAAGGGAAATGCGAACGACAAGTCCAAGGGGCATGGAAATGGAAATTCCAACGGACGCACGAACCGCAGACCGAAACCAAGCGGGGCGGACCCTAGAAATAAGGTAAGTTCGTCTCATTAATATGGAGTTTAGACGTTTTACGTGTTGACCACAGATGATCTGTGATCTGTGACCCACAGGAAGGACACTTTGCCCGTGACCCTCCTGTGGGTCATTTTGTATTTTCCATAAAAGAAGGAGTCTGGGGGAGGGGGCAGCGGACGGGGCGCTACAGCTGCTCTTAATGGTGGATGATTGGAGGATAACAGCAGTGTGGCTTTAAGTTTGATCTATCATGGCTGCTCCTGTAAATGAGCGTAATACTGCTGCTCGGTGCCGACATAAAACGCATTGATCGTTTTTTCTTCTTTCGTACCGTCCGGACGCGGGATCGTATCCGTGCCCATGTGCTGGCCTTGAATCATTCCCATCCCCACTTCAGTCCGTTGACCTTGATCATCTGCATAAAAAAATGTCATCCCGCCGGCTGTCGGTGCGCTCGACGTCTTCAAAACTCCGTTTTTCGGAATCCGGTTTACAATGGCGTCTCCCTCTTTCGGGAGCTCGGGATAACCCTTTTGATTGTAAATGACCGCTACCCATCCTGTGTACCCGGCCGGTAGCACATAAATATGATTTTCCTGCCCACTCAGCCCCCTTGTCCCAATCACAACGGCAGCAACCACAATGACGGCAAACACGGCAATGAATACCTTATATGCTCTGATTAGACCTTTCAAAATCTTCACCGCCTTTGATTCGTTCATTAAGGTACTTACATTATATTACAACAGCTTTCCATAATGATCGACGGAAAAATCGGATATTACTTTCATCAAAAAGAGAATGCCAAGGATCAACCTCCCACATTTTGTGCTGACCAAATCATGCAGTTTATCTATCGATTTCCTCTAAAAATTCCTCTAAAAACATTATAATGATGCTAAGAGAACATTTTGGAGGATACCCGGCTATCTTTTCCTGAGAGGACGAAGAACATGATGCTGCTGGAAGCGGCGAATTTGACAGCCGGAGGAAATAAGACCAGATTAGCGGATATCGAAAGGGTGAAGGGACGATGATGAACCAAGAGGATTTGCTTGCCCGCCAAAAGCAGCTGCAGGTTGAAGCGGGTTCGGTTGCTGAAGAAATGAACCTGATGCCATTGCTGGCAGCAGCCGGTAAGCCCGTAATCGTAGGGAGCGCTGCGCTAGGTTTAATGGCTTGGAGGGACCTGGATGTGACGGTGGTCTGCTCCAAACTGGATATGGCTGCGGTCTCTGGAATTGCTTTGCAGCTGATGTCCAATCCGGGAGTGCGGGAGATGAAATTTATTAACGATACGGGCCAATGGAACACCGATCCGGCTTACCCAGACGGTTATTTTCTTGGATTGACCTACGGGTCCGCAAACGGCCACCGGTGGGAGCTGGATATCTGGTTTGTAGACGAGCCTGACAAACAGCCCGATTTGCTGCATATTCAAACGATGCCCGCACGCCTTACTCCTGCCAAGACCGCTGCTATTTTAAGCATCAAAACCGAATGGGCAAAGCGGGCCGAATATGGAAATCAAGTGAAAAGCTTTGATATTTATTCGGCCGTATTGGATGATGATGTGAGTACACCCGCTGAATTCCAGCAATGGCTGCAGAGCCGCAGCGATGATCTTCATTAGAAAACTGAGAGCTCATGCACACATTGGATCCGTTGGGAATCGGCAGTTAGCGTGCATCAGCCCGGTGTGTTCCACAGGTCAGCCTGCAAGGACGGCTTTCAAGCGGGCGGCATGGATCCGTCGTTTGGGCCGACTTAGCGGCAAAGTTGTAGGAGCGCTGTATATCGGACTAGGTTTCAAGGTCGCATTCCGAAGGCGGTAACGAACCTATCGCCCTATAACTGCATACACTATAGATGGGGGATATGGCGGCAGGTGGCTTCTCATCCATGTAATCGGTCGTTTGCGAAATGGTCGTTGGCGGATTTGACATTCCCAACTGTGTTTAGTATCATTACAGTATATTCATTTTGTGATTTTTCTGGTTACAGTTTGTATATACTTAAAGATGGGCGGTGGAATGATGAGATTCGAAGTTAGCGATTGGGTCCAAGGGAAGACGGTAGACGGTGAGTTTATTCACGGATACATTGAGACGGTGGACGCTCAGAAAGGCATCGCGAGAGTACGCGTCGTTCAGTCCGACAACGAGGAAGCGGTTGGACGCGTGATCGGTGTACGTGAATCCTGGCTGAGATCGCTGCCGGTCAACCCGCTTGCCGATAAGAACAACGTCGAAAGCCTGATTGACATAGCACTGGCCACCTATGACGAAGCCTGGTTTAACGAATTGACAGACCGCCTGAACGGTACCAAGCGCAAGAACAGTAAGAATGGCGATGGGATCCGGTTGAACGGCCGTCCCAACAACCGTCTCGGTCTGTTCGAGAAAAAGTAAACGGCAGGCCTCGGCAGAGGCACCTCATACCATACAGCAGCATGATAAATGCGCCCCTCCGCTTTTCCGTCACAAGGAGTGTAAGCGCAAAAAACGGCAGGGATTCAGCTTACAGCTGACCTGCCGTTTTTCATATCATTTGCCATTACCCCATTTCTGCTTGGCCAAAAAATGGGAGATTCCCTCTGAGATATCGCCGGGTGCTTCTAAGGGAGAAAGGTGGCCGGTCTGGGGAATGACGCGCAGCTCTGCATGAGGTATGCGCGGCAGCAGCTCGCTTTTTAGTGTTTCCAACCGGTCTACCGGATCAGATTCCCCGGCGAGCACAAGGGTGGGAACATGGATGTTGTTCGCTTCTGCGGATATATCCTCTAGCATTGCGGCTTCAGGCCATGCCGCACGGGCTAAAGGTGCGCTCCGTTGCATATCCTCAAGCACTATTTCGCGGATATGCTCTTCAAGAGGAAGTAGGGCGATATTGCCCAAAGCGATTTCTGCTCCTTCACGCGAATCATAAAAATGAACCATGGCATTTCTCATGTCTTGCGGCATATCTTGAGGTGTCGGGGGAGATGGTGCAACTAAGACCAAAGCTTCTAAACCGGCCGGATGACGTGAAGCCAACAATTGCGCCGTTTTAGCGCCCATGGAATGACCAACGAGCACATAACGGTTCAAACCAAGCTCTTGAATAAGCGTATGTGCATCATCGGCAAGATCCTGAATGGTATAAGATACAGCTGACTTATCTGAGTCTCCCCAACCGCGGTGGTCATAGGTTATACAAAGGTAATCCTCCTTGAGAGCGTCAACCACTTTCGTCCACGTTCGTGCTGACCCGCCGTAAAAGTGCAAAAACACAAGAGCCGTGTCTCCTTGGCCCTGCTCTTCCACATGAAGTTCGACGCCGTTAACATGATAATGCATATGATCCACTCCCAATAATAGTATCAGTAACAGTTACTGTTACATATTATAAAATAACGATTCATCCTTAAGAAGTCAAGTTGATGCTTTGATACATCATTTTAAGTTTGATTTGCTTTTCAAAAATCAATACACTAAACATAAGCTTTAACCGGAAAGAAGGACCTTGCAAAAATGGGAAATCGAAGCCAACAGTTCTCTGTAGCGGTTCATATTTTATGCTTTCTTGAATTTAATAAAAAAGACCGGACCACGTCCGAATTGCTTGCGATGAGCGTGAACGCCAATCCGGCGGTGATTAGAAGAATCATGAGGAAACTTACGAAAGCCGGTCTTATTACATCGACTCTTGGAACGAATGCCGCGATAAGCCTGGCCAAAAAGGCGGATCAAATCACGCTGCTGGATGTATACCGTGCTACGATGGAAGATAACCAGGAGATTTTTATGATTCATCGGGATACTAACCCGACTTGTCCGGTAGGAAGTAAAATGCCGTATTTATTAGACGGAGTTTACACGAAGGTCCAAACGACGATGGAGAACGAATTGTCAGGCGTTACGATTGATTCGATGGTGAAGAGTGGAATCGTAGAAATTGAAAGTTAACATGAAAAAAACCGGATTTCCCTTACTTAAGGAATCCGGTCTTTGTTTTATATTGAGCACCGTGAACGGCATGCTTATGAAAACATTATTGTTATCCTTTCAAACCGGTGGTGCTGATGCCTTCGACGATGTATTTTTGGAAGATGAAAAATACGATCACGACCGGCAGAAGCGACAGTGTGGCCATAGCGAACATGCCGCCCCAGTTGTTCAGCGATTCGCCGTCGAGGAACAGCTTCAGCGCAAGGGAGACCGGGAATTTATCCGGGCTGTTCAAATAGATGAGCGGGTTGATGAAGTCGTCCCATCTCCAGTAAAAAGAGAAGATCGCGCTGGTGATCAAGGCCGGTCCGATGAGCGGCAGCACCACCCGGTAGAACACGCCGTATTTGCTGCAGCCGTCGATTTTCGCGGCTTCGTCCAGTTCGCCTGGAATGGTGCGGATAAACTGCATGATCAGAAAGATGAAAAACGGCGTGCCGAAGAAGTGCGGGACGATCAGCGGCTTGAAGGACGAGAGCCAGCCGAACTTGGCGAACATGACGTATTGCGGCACAAGGACGACGTCCTGCGGCAGCATCATCGTGGTCATCATGGCGGCGAACCAGAACTTCTGGCCGAAAAATTTCGTGCGCGCCAGGCCGAAGGCTACGAGGGCCGAAGAGGCGACGGCGCCGACTGTCGACAGAATGACGATGATGAACGAATTTTTGAAGAAGGTCGCAAACGTCGTCCCACCGAATCCCTTGAAGCCCGAGACGTAGTTGGCGAATTCCAGCCGGCTTGGAATGAGGCTGTAGGCGGTCGAGAAAATTTGGTCGTTCGGCTTCAGGGAACTGGCTGCCAGCCATAGAATCGGATAGATCATGAACAGGGCGAAGATGCCGACCAGCACATGGTACATAACGCGCTTGGGTGTGGACATGGTCATGGCCGTTAGTCTCCCTTCGTCTCGTAGTGAACCCAGCGGGTCGAGGATTTGAAGATGAGCAGGGTCAGGAACCCGACGATGAGCAGCATTACCCAGGCGAGTGCCGAAGCGTAGCCCATCTCAAAATGCGAGAACGCCTTGCGGTACAGGTACAGCGAATAGAGCAGCGTCTGGTCGAGCGGACCGCCTTCTCCGCGGGAAATAATGTAGGCCGGCGTAAACGTCATAAATGCCGAGATCGTCTGCAGCGTCAGGTTGAACAGGATGATCGGGCTCAGCATCGGCAGCGTGATGTTGAAGAACCGCCGGATGGCATTGGCGCCGTCCACGCCCGCTGCCTCATAGTAGTCTTTCGGTATATTTTTCAGCCCCGCCAGGAAAATGATCATCGACGAGCCGAACTGCCACGTGGACAGGGCGATCAAGGTCCACAGCGCGGTGCTCGGATTGCCGATCCACGAGGTCGAGGTGTGGATGCCGATCAGGTTCAGGAAGGAATTCACCAGCCCCTGATCCCCGAAGATCTGCTGCCACATGATCGACACCGCGACGCTGCCGCCGATCAGGGACGGCAGGTAGAAGGCCGAACGGTACAGGCCCACGGCTTTTGTCGCTACGTTCAGGATCATGGCGACGAACAGGGCGAAGATCAGACGGAGCGGCACGCTGGCCAGCACATACGTAAAGGTGACCTGAAACGATTTGCCGATTTTGTCGTCTTCCATGAACATCCGCTTGTAGTTGTCCAGGCCGAGCCAGTTCGGCGCCTCCATCAGGTTGTAGTCGGTGAAGGAATAATACAGTGAAGACAGCACCGGATACAGGGTAAAGATCAGAAAGCCCAGCACGAACGGAGACGTGAATACGTAACCGGTGAGGTGCTCGTTATCCCGCAGCCTTTTCATTATCGTCAACCCCTAAGCTTACAAAATTGGATACGTACAGCATTGTGAGCGAAAGCAGTACAACGCCGGTGAAGTGTAACCCGGCTGTCCCTCTGGAAATAGAGGGGCTATAGAGGCACCTTTTCTCACCTAAGCCAAAAGGAAGGAGCCGAACCCGACCGGGGCCCGGCTCCTTCAGGCAGTATGAGGATTCCCTCCCGGTTACTTCTGGCTGCGGGCCAGGATGGCATTGGCCTCTTTGCGGAACTCCGCCGCCGCCTGGTCGATCGGAATTTTCTTGAACAGAATCTTTTCGCTCAAATCACGCAGAAGCTTCTCGACTTCCACCGATCCGATCGGGTTCGGGGGGTCAGCGGGGCTGCTGTTCGACTCGGCCCAGGTGACATAATCAAAGATTTTCGCTTCGTTCTCGGACAGGATCGGCTTTAGCGCATCCTTCACTTTGGAGGATACCGGCACCCCGCGTTCGCCCTTGATCAGCTTGTTCGCTTCGATATCGTTGATGAAGAAGCTGATGAACTTGGCCGCTTCCTCCTTTTGCTTGGACGATTCCGCGATGGAGAAGTACATGGAAGGCTTCAGGAACAGCCCTTCCTTTGTGCCCGGACCCGGCATTGGATTCAGCTCGAGCGGACGGTCCTTGACCAGATTCGCCACCGCAAGGAACTGGTTGGACCAGCCGATGCCGGAGATGGAGTGGCCGAGAACGATTTCGTCCTCTTCGGCCACGCCCTTCTTCTGCGCTTCTTTGTCGAGGGAGAGGATGTAGCCCTTGTCATACCATTGCTGATATCGCGTGAAATAATCGATAAAAGCCTGGTCGTCGGCATAGCCGATCGTTTTGCCGTCGTCGCTGTACATTTTCTGGCCGATCGTTCTTAGGTAATACGGGAAGAACACCTCATGATGATAGGCGAATCCGCCGATCTGGAAGCCTTTGGCCTTGGCTTGCTCCCCAAGCTTGCCCATATCGTCCCAGGTCCAGTCTTTGGACGGGATGTCGATGCCGTTCTTCTTCATCGTCTCGACATCAAAGGTCGTCTGCAGAGCGTTGACTCCGAGGTTCATGGCGATAAGCTTGCCGTCGACCTCGCCGCCCTTCAGGGCGTTCTCGCTGACGTCGGCGACATTCAGCGTACCATTGTCGGTAAACGGCTTCAGGTCGGCCAGCTGGTTGCGACTGGCGTACTGGCTCAAATACGAAATGTCCATCTGGATGATGTCCGGCAGCCCGCCAGCGACCGCCTGCGGCGCGAGCTTCTTCCAATAGTCGTCGAACGGGGCGTATTCGGGCTCGATCGTAACGTTTGGATGCTGCTTCTCGTACATTTCGATCACTTTCAGGGTGTAATCATGTCTGGATTGTCCGCCCCACCAGGCGATGCGAAGCTTGACCGGATCTTTGCTCTCGCCGGCCGATGTAGTCGTTGCAGGCGCGGCGTCGCCTCCGCTGGCCGATTTGTCGCTGCTGCCCCCGGCGGAACAGCCGATCAGGCCGGTGATTAAGGAAAAAAGAAGAACGGCGCTTAACGCTTTTCTCATGTCATTTCCTCCCCCATAGGATTTAACGGTAGATTGGTGTGCTTTATCTGATACTGCTTACATTTCCAATTATCAACGCTTGCGGCGATCCGGGTAAGGAAAAAAACCGACCTGTTTGTTTAAAAAGCAGAGATGCCGCCCGTCAGCTTCCGGATATACTCCGACGGCGTGCAGCCCATCTGTTTTTTGAACACCTGGCTGAAATACTGCGGGTTGTCGCCGAAGCCGAGCTGCTCGGCCATCTCGAAAATTTTGGCATCGGGGTTTTCGGCCATCAGCTCGGTCGCCCGCTGGATGCGGATGCGCATGACGTAGTTGGAGAACTTCTCGCCGGTCTCCTTTTTGAACAGCTTGCCTAGATAGTCGGCGTTCATGTACAGCATTTCGTGCGCGACGAGGTTCAGCGACAGGGAGGCGTTGCCGATCTGCTCTTCCACGATGTCGATCACCTTCCGCACGATGGCGTTGTATTTAAATGCATTCCGTTCGTAGTTGCGCCCGGCCATGTCCCGGACCGTCTCTTCGAGGAACGACTGAATCGCCTGCAGCGAGCCCATGTCGGCGATCTCGGATATCCGCTTGTAGGCCTCCGCCATCCGTTCCGGTCCGTCCAGGCGCACCAGCGCGGCATACATCGAAATGGCGTACGACTTCGTCATTTCGATGCCGAGCTGGGCCCGTTTGAGCTCGGCGATGAACTCGGAAAGGGCGAGCGAGGCCTCTTCGCGGTCACCCGAGCGAACGGGCAGCATCAGGCGCTCTTCGTCAAAAGCGAACTCGCTGACGCCGCCGTCGGGCACAAACGTGTCCTTCCGTGTAATGATCCCGCTCTCGTCCAGATAGAAGCGGTAGTTCAGACACTGCAGCGTTTCGCGGTACAGCTTCCGCGCGGACGTGATCGGACCGGGATCGCTGACGGCGACGGTCACGTTCATTTTGTAATACAGCCGGAAAGTGCGGCGGATATCCTGCAGCCGGCTGTGAAGCAGCTCCAGATCCTCCGGGTCGGAGATAAGGATCAGCGCGTGGTCGCCCAGCGTCGTGCTCATCAGCGCCGTATGCAGCAGGTCCTCGGCGATATTTTTCACGGCAAATTGGTGCTCGTAATCGGCTTCGCCCTCAATATGGCAGAGCAGCAGCCGGACGGGGCGCCCGAAGTCGCAGGGAAGCAGGCTGCGGTATTCTTCGAGATCCCGCCGTCCGTAGGTTTTATTGGTGACGAACTCGCGGAGGACCTGTTCCTTGACGTGAGGGATGACTTTCTCAAAGCGCCGTTTCATATCCAGGGTAAATGCTTCCCGCCGGCGCTCCTGATCCAGCTCTGCCGTCACTTCCTTCAGCGCCTCGGCGATTTTGGTCTCGTCGGTCGGCTTGAGGAGGTAATGCTTGACCCCGTACTGCATGGCACGATTGGCGTATTCGAATTCCCCGAATCCGGACAGCAGCACAAATTTGACATTCGGGTGGGTGGCATAGGTTTGGGCGACCAGCCCGAGCCCGTCGAGTCCGGGCATCCGGATGTCGCTGATGACGATGTCCGGCGGATCAGCTGCGATCAGGTCGTAAGCCTGCAATCCGTTCTGGGCCGTTCCCGTCAGCACTGTCCCGAAGGCCTGCCAGTCGACCATTTGCGAAATGCCGTCCAATATGATGCGTTCATCATCCACCAATAGCACTTTATACATGCTCGGATCCCTCCATTTCTTTCGGTAACCTGATATGAATGCGGGTCCCCAGACCCGGGGCACTGTCGATGAAGAGCCCGTAACTCTCGCCGAACGCAAAGCGGATCCGCTCGTCGATGTTAAGCAGCCCGATGCCGTTCCCCGCCGTGGTCAGCCTGCCTTCCCGCAGCAGCTCAAGCGTATTTGACGCCATGCCCGGGCCGTCGTCTTCGACGATGAGGACAAACGCGTCCGCTTCCTCCCGGCTGGTCAAGGAAATGGTGCACGTGCCGACGGAAGGCTCCAGCGCATAATGAATCGCGTTTTCGAGCAGGGGCTGGAGCGTCAGCTTCGGAATTTTCCGGAAGTGCTCCCGTTCGGGAACGTCCATGTGGAAGGACAGACGCTCTTCAAACCGGAATTTCTGGATCGTGATGTAATGCTGCACCATTTCCAGCTCCTCCTTCAGCGTCAGGATCGGCTCCTTCAGACTGACCGAATTGCGGAGCAGAAACGCCAGCGCCTGCACCATTTGCGAAATTTGCGTCTGTTTGTTGATTTTGGCCATCCAGTTGATGGACTCCAGCGTGTTGTACAGAAAATGCGGGTTGATCTGCGCCTGCAGCGCCTTGAACTCGGTCTCCTTGATCAGGAGGCGGCTGGCGTAATTTTCAGTGATCAGGTCGTTGATCCTCTCCACCATAAGGCGGAACGTCCGGTGCAGCAGGCCGAGTTCGTCCATCGCGGGCGGCTCCTGGTCGCCGGCAAGAATGTTCGCTTCGGCGAAGTTCCCCTTCTCTGCGAGCTTCATGCGGGCGATCAGATTCTCGATCGGGCGGGTCAGCCCCCGGGAGAAGCGGATGCCCCACAGAATGGCGAAGGCAAATATCAGAATGAAGACACCGATAACGATTTCCTTGATCAGGACGATCTGCCGGAAAATTTGGTTGAACGGGGTCACGTTCAGGTAGGTCCACCCGGTGGCGGAAGAACGGTTATAGGCGACAAAATACGTTTTCCCCTGAATTTCCTTGATAAAATATCCGGTCTCGGAAGTGATGGAGCTCTGGATGAGGGCGGGATCGAAATGCGGCTGCGAGGGATAAATGACGTCTGGCCCGGAGGTCACGATGAGGTCGCCTTCCCCGGCGCCCAGCTCGTGCACGATCCGCTCCATGTTGATCCGCATGAAAATGGTGCCGATATCCTGCAGGTCGAACATGGTGCCCGAGTAGGAACGGATCTGACGGGCCAGGATCAGGGCCGGATCGGATGCGTCGGGGAAGGTCCAGCGCGCCTGGCCTTCGGCGTTGTCCGCCAGCCTGAGAATCACGTCCCGCTTTCCGGCCTGGATGGGAACCAGGCTGCCGACATCCTGCTGTGCTCCGGCCGCATCGACCATGTGAATCGAGTAGAGGGAGGGCTCGGACCCGACATAGGTGAGGAGCCTGTCAACCATGTGCTTGCGCAGGGTCAGGCGATCGTAATCGGAGTCGCTTTGGGCGATGGATTTGAGCTGGGACTGGATCTGCGTGTCGGTGATGATGTTGAAGGACAGCTGCTCGAGGCGTTCGAGCTCTTTTTCGATCGCAGAAGACGACAGATACAGCACGCGGGAGGACTTCACATACAGCTGCTCGTCGTACACCGAGAAGGCGTACTGCTGCACAATCAGGGCAAAGGCAAAGGTCATGGCTACGATAAATGCGATTAGGATGGACAGCTTGTTCTTGATTTTCATATGCCTGAAACGGCTCTTCCAAGTCTGCACGGCTACTCCCTCCGCCCGCCTAGGCGGGATTTTTGTACAACATTATGTCATCGCTTTGGAAACGCTGTCAACAGGCAGGAGAGGCCTAGGACCGGGACCTAGGGACGATTCGGGAACCTTTGGGATATCGGTATTGGGATGGTCTGATGTCGTGATTTTGCATGTTTATTAGACCGAAGCCTAATATGGGATTCTCTGCTGAAAACGTCTTTTTCTATGTAAAAAAGGTGGGGAAATTTTCAAAAAAGGGGGCTTGCAAATATGTCGATCCGACATATAATATATATCGAAACGACATATTTAACGGAGGTGAGAGAGGTGTACGAATTGTTCGTTCTGGGCGAGCTGATGACAGGTGAGAAGCACGGATATATGCTCCAGGACGTCTTGAATAACGCGGTGGGGCTTGGCCGTAAGATTAGCTCCGGCACGCTTTACCCGCTTCTCTCGCGGATGACGGAGGCCGGGTGGATTCATTTGCGGATCGAAGAAGAGACGAAGGGCGGGCGAACCCGGAAGATATACGCGATTACCGATGCCGGCCGGCAGCGTTTTGAAGAGCTGATGAAGGAGACGCTTGAGCCGAACCCGGAAGCGGAGGCCGCGCTGATTTTCCGGTTTAAAATGGTGTATTTCGGCTACGTGACCAAGGAGGTCCGCCTGGCCTGTCTGGAGGATTACCTGCAGATCATCCGAAGAAGCCGGGAGTATGTGTCCCGGTTTGAGGCGTACCTGCAATCGCAGCAGCCGGAACCCGCCAAGCAGCGGAACCAGCTGCTCCGGATGTTTGATTACCGCAAACGGCTGGGAGAGGCGGATGAAGCCTGGATCACGGCAGAGATCGAGCGAATCCAGGCCGAGGAAGATTGATGGAAATGTCGTGAAAGATGACGATCAGGAATATCGCCACAGGGATTGAACCAGCACGATGATTCCAGAAGATTTGGAGCACATGAAACCACTTTAATTTATGGTTAGGGAGGAATTCATCTATGGAAAGGCTCTGGACGAGGTCTTTTATTCAAATCACGGCCGCTATGCTGGTGCTGTTCACTGGGTTTTATCTGCTGCTGCCGACGATGCCGCTCTTTATCAAGGAGATGGGCGGGGACGAATCCCAAGTCGGGCTCGTAACCGGCGTGTTCACGCTGAGCGCCGTTCTGTTTCGTCCCATTGTCGGCGGGCTGCTCGACCGTTACGGCCGAAGGCCCTTTATGATTTGGGGATTGCTCTTCTTCGTATTGTCCATGTATCTGTATGACTGGGTTGGCGGGATCGCCGTTCTTCTCGGACTGCGGATTCTTCATGGGGCCAGCTGGGCGCTCTCTACCACGGCAGTTAGCACATCGGTCACCGACATCATTCCCGTCCAGCGGCGCGGTGAAGGCATGGGCTGGTTTGGCCTGGCGATGACGATCGCCATGGCAGTCGGACCGATGCTCGGGACCTGGGTGCACCAGAGCGGCTCATTTCACGATTTGTTTCTGCTGGCGACCGGCTTGTCGGCCGCGGCCTTCATTCTGGTCTTTCTGACCCGGATTCCGTTTCAGGTCAAGGCGGAGCGGCGGAAAATCGTCTTTTTCGAAAAATCGGTGCTTCCCGTCACCTCGTCGCTGTTTTTCCTGTCGGCGGCTTACGGCGGGATCACGACGTTTCTGCCGCTCTTTGCCGAATCGGTCCGGGTGAACGCCGGCACCTTCTTTCTCGTCTACGCCCTGGCGCTGACGCTGGCGCGGCCGGTGGCCGGCAAGCTGGCCGACCGGCTCGGCGAAGCTTACGTGATCGTGCCGGCGCTGGCCGTTACGGCGGCGGGGCTGCTCGTCCTTGCCTTCGCCGGCGGGCTTGCGGGCGTCATCACCGCCGCCGTGCTGTACGGCATCGGCTTCGGCTCGGCTCAGCCGGCCATGCAGGCGGTGAACCTGCGGCTTGCGGATCCGGAGCGGCGGGGCGCGGCCAGCGCTTCGTACATGACCGCCTTTGATCTCGGCATCGGCCTGGGCTCCATCCTGCTGGGCTGGGTGTCGCAGTATACGGGGTACAATACGCTGTTCGGCGTCTGCGCCGCATCCGTTGCCGTATCCGCGCTGATCTTTCTGGCATTCGTCCGCAAACCGCTGGCGAAGCGGCAGGTGGAGCAGGCGGCCGTAGAGTAATAATTTACGGCTTAGCAGGGCGCCCTGTTTTTTAACCAAAAAGAAAGGAATATTGGATGTAATCGCTTCCCTGAGAGGTTTATAATGGAAAAAAGCCGCGTCTCCGTCTTATGGGCCTAGCTAAGGAGGCACGGCAAAACTTTTTTCGAAAAGAGGGATTCGAATGTCCAAAGGTCAGTTACAGTGGATTATTCCCGACGGGTACATTCCACCGACGAGCAGCGGCCAGCTGGAAAGCCACGAATCGATTTGCGTGCTGAACTTAAGCGGAGAAGAAGTGACGGTGACGGTCAACGCTTTTTTCGAAGACCGGGAACCGATCCTGGGCATGACGGCGACTGTGGGGGGGCAGCGGACGCATCATATCCGCACGGCCCATCTGAACGTGGAAGGGAAGTACATACCGAAAGGGGTTCCTTATGCCATGGAGGTCACCGGCAGCGCACCGATTTTTGTGCAGTACAGCCGGCTGGATTCTACGCAGGCAGAGAACGCGCTGATGAGCGTCATGGCCTTTCCGGTGAAGGAATAGAGATTCAGGTTTTTTGACCCCTCAGGCCCTTTAGGGTACTTCAATCCCTTTAGGGCCGGGCTTTTCGGACAGCATTAAAGCCTGCCGCACAGACGAATTGCGGATCATCCGCAGCTTTCCGCGGTATGGCTCAACGATCTGCATGATTTCCGGCTTTTCCTTTTTCGCGTGCCGGTAGTTCCATTGGTACATTTTGCGGAGCATGCTGAACGTCTGCTTGTAGTTCCCCTGCGCAAGCCCCAGCTTTTGCACGGTAAAACGCTTCAGTATGCGGTAATTGCGGACCCAGATCGGCGTATCGACGTAAACGATCAGGTCCGCGTCCGCGAAGCTCCGCTGCACCCACTGATAATGGACACCCTCGATAATCCAGCGGTCCTGCTCGAGAATGCCGTTCAGGATACGGTCTCTTTCCTCGAAGCTGTTCTTTACGTCTCCGTGGCCCGTGCGCCTCCACACCATATTATCCAATTCATAATAAGGGATGCCCAATTGGTCGGACAACGCTCTTGCCAAGGTCGATTTGCCGCTGCCGACCGAGC
Organism: Paenibacillus sp. SSG-1; assembly: GCF_002224835.1. Taxonomy (NCBI): domain Bacteria; kingdom Bacillati; phylum Bacillota; class Bacilli; order Caryophanales; family Paenibacillaceae; genus Paenibacillus; species Paenibacillus sp. SSG-1. Next base: position 5,085,415 of record NZ_MBRK01000001.1, on the reverse strand, counting down.
CGATAATGCGAATTTTGTCCGGTATCTTTGCACTGTCCGGTCTATAAACTGCCATGATCCTCGCCTCCCGTTAACGATAAATTCGATTCTCTGGAAGGGAGATCCTGCCTGATCAATCCAACATTTCGATCCACCGGGTAACTAGGCCAGTTTCTATTCTTCTTCAGGAATCTGAACAATAATATAGTTTGGTTTTGCGTTATTTTGATCCACTTCCGTTTCCTTGAACACAACATCGTTCCAATTGTCCTTATGAATCAAGCTATAGCCGGTCGATCCGATATGCGGCATCCAATGGAAGGCGGCGAATGTGGAGTCTTTAATTGATGGCCGTGTTCCAATTTCGTTGGTTATCGTTCCGTAAATAAAATACAGCTGCTTTTGAGTACTTGCTTTTTTGGTGATTAAGCCTTGCCATTTCAAATAAGCGATATCATCAGAAATTTCAAAATAACTGATGGCATTGTTGTTTTTTTCAAAAAATTGATCGTGCACATTTTTTGGAAAATAATACTGGATACTTGAAGTCTCGTAAGTGGGAGTATTTATTTTAGGCAGCAGTGACACTCTTGGAAGATTGATCGCCGCATTCCTTGCAACGCTTAACTCATCACTCAGGAGATCGCTGGTCAAATATGAGCTTGCCTTTGCGATGTATGCTGTCTGAGTGGATGGATTCCAGGTAACAGAGCCGCCCATGGTTTCCGTGACAAATCGCAGGGGGATCATCGTTTTTCCATCATAGATAAACGGAGCTGTGTTCAACTTCACAGCTTTTCCGTTTTTCAGGGCGGTTGTTTGGTTGATGGTAAGCAATAGACTGGTATCCTTGCCTTTTGCGGTCACTTGTTTTGCAGCGTGATTCCATTGGAAAGTTAGATTATCTAGCGCTTTAGCTTCAGTGAAGCTAATAAATATTTGGTTGTTTTTTATAAGGACATCTTCGGGTGCCAGATCTTGTTTATTGATGATGACATGAGTTCCGCTATTGGTTCTGGCTGCTGCTGTACCGATGCTGTGGTCCGGCAGCATGAGAGCTGCTGCACAGAGAAATGGAATCGAGGCCATGGTGATTTTCTTCATCATTCGTCCCTCCTGTTTAGATATTCCTATATATAAACGTCCTATAAACGAGAAAGTATGACTTCATTACATCTTAACCACCCCCCATAAGACCGAGGTCATGGCCTCAACCAGCCCCGTTTTCCAATGCACTTACCAGAAAAATTAACGGACAGCCCATCGAATCAGGGTGAATAATAAATCCGCCCGCAAAACATCGCTTGACCTTCACATGATGTGAGGGTTTACACTTGCTTTAACAGATGGCTGCAAGGCCGATGAAAGGAGTGACGATGATGCATATCAGCGAGCTGTCCCGCGCGACGGGCGTCAGCCTGCGCTCACTGCGGTATTACGAGGAGAAGGAGCTGCTTCATCCCGTCCGGCTGGATAACGGGTACCGGGAGTACAGCTTGTCCGATGTCGAGCGCGTTCGGATCATCCAGCTGTACTTCAGCCTTGGGCTAAGCGCCAAAGAAATCAGCGATGCCTATCCGTGCGCCGGATCGGAGGAGGTTCGGCGGGAATGCTTGCCCGGAGCGATCCGGGTGGGGGAAGCCAAGCTGGCGGAGATTGGGGAGCGGATCGACACGCTTCGAAAAGCGGAAGACCATTTGCGGGCATGCCTGACCGCTTGGAGACGTGAGCTAGAGAAAGGAGACGATTGGGAGTGAATAGCAAGCGGGTTGCACTGATCACCGGCGGGAATCGCGGGATCGGAAAGGAAATCGCCAGACAGTTGGCGCAAAAAGGGCTGCATGTCATCATTGGCTGCAGGAGCAAAGAGAAGGGGCGGCAAGCCGTATTCGAGCTGCGTTTGGAGGGGCTTGAGCTGGAGGTCCAGGTGGTGGATCTGCAGGACCCGGGAAGCATCGATGCGATAGTGGATCGAATCCGGCAGGAACATGGCAGGCTGGACGTTCTCATTAACAACGCGGGCATCATTCTGGATCGAGGCGTATCTGTCCTGGACGTGGAAGAGGATGTGATGAAAGAAACGCTGGAGACCAACTTCTTCGGCGCGCTGCGCATGATCCAGGCGGTGGTGCCGTTGATGAAGGAGCGAGGGTACGGGCGGATCGTCAACATGTCGTCCGGTCTCGGTTCTTTTGAGGTGATGCAGGGTCTCCTCGGGCTTAAGGGCTCATCCTCTGCTTACCGGATTTCCAAAACGATGCTGAATGCGCTGACGGTGTTGGTGGACCAGGAAGCCGCGGCATATGGCATTCAAACGAATGCGGTCTGCCCCGGCAGAGTGCGGACCGATATGGGCGGGTCGGATGCTCCGCACTCGGTGGCGGAGGGGGCCGATACGGCCGTGTGGCTGGCCACTGCGGGAGAGGACGGCCCCAGCGGTGGATATTTCCGGGAACGCCGGGCTATTGCCTGGTAGCCCTTTGTTGAAACGGAATGGTCATGATGGTTTTCCAATGGCTTATCAAATGCATCATATGAATGTCATATCATTTTTAATATGATTTTTATATAACAATTTTGATATGGTTGTGATGATTAATATGCATTTTACTTATGTTAGTGCGTGTTTTATGATCAGAAGGCGACCACCTGGTCATGCTATGGTTACGAAAGGCTAGTCGAGCAACGGAAATCATCCTGATTCGAAAAATATGCATTTTCATGGAGGGATATGAAGTGGTCAACGTCAACTTCGATTTGAACGGAAAGGTGGCTATCGTTACAGGTGCCAGCCGCGGGATCGGAAGAACGATTGCTGAGGGGCTTGCCCAGGCGGGGGCGGATGTCGCATTGACTGCCCGGACCGAGGCCGAGGTACTTGCAGCGGCTCATGAGATTAGCCTTGCTACCGGGCGGCGTGCGCTCGGCATCGCTTGCGATGTTACCGATAAGCGTTCCGTAGACTCGGCCGTTCAACAAGTGGTGGAAAGATTCGGGAAAATCGACATATTGGTCAACAATGCCGGGACAAACATTCGCCATTCCGCTTTTGAGCTCAGTGAGGAAGAATGGGACTTTGTGGTCGATACCAACTTAAAATCTGTTTTTTTGATGTCTCAGGCGGCAGGAAGCCATATGATCGAACGCCAAAGCGGCCGTATCGTAAATATCGCTTCCGTGGCATCGGAACTAACGCTGTCATTCTCAACGGCATATGGGCCCAGCAAAGCGGCCGTCGTGCAATTGACAAAACAGCTTGCCAGCGAGTGGGCCCGATATGGCGTTACCGTCAATGCGGTTAGTCCTTGGTTTATCCGGACTTCTCTTAACGCAGAAGCCCTCGACGATCCGGATAACCAAAAAATGATTGAACAGCGGACGCCAATGGGGAGGTATGGCCGTTTGGAGGAAGTGGTCGCTCCCGTTCTGTTTTTTTGTTCCGAAGGAGCGGGATACGTTACGGGGCAAAATTTATTTGTTGATGGAGGCGTTACGCATTACGGGGTGTAGGAGTACAAAGGGACTGGCCGGATAGCACAAATATCCTTCAATCCCAAATTCGCATCTAGTTTGGCATGTGATTTTAATAAATATAAATGGCGCCATAGGGACAGATCCCTGTGGCGCCATTTTGGATTGCGGTTCTTTCAAGCATCCAGCATCCCTATGCAAGTGTTATGTGCGCTCTGATCGAGGGCCACAGACCCGGCAAACGTTTGGCTTATCTTTCCGTGTCCTTTCGCCCCAACGGTTATTCCCTGGCCTGCTGCTTTGTAAGAAAGTACAAAAACCAAACGGCATGGTTCTGCTCATCGGCGGCAGCCCGGAGAAAGGCTTGCTTCACGGCCGGATCGGATGCCCGGTCGGCGGCTTCATGGTAGAAGTCCACTGTGTTCTGTTCGTCCTTGAAGGCAAAGTGGAGGCCATCGCGGTAGACGGAGGGGCAGGGCTCATTGATGACAGGGGCCGGCTGTCTTCCGGTCAGGGACGTGTACAGCCCGGCAAACGTTTGGTAGTGTCTGATTTCGTCTTTGCGGATCTCCATGATCTGCGTGCGTTCCTCTTCGTTCGGCGCCGCACCCGCCAGCCGTTCGTAACAGGCGACGGCGGAGTACTCGCCGTTGATGGCTTTCTCGAGATCGCCGATGGATGAGGCCGGAGCCCGATAGTCCCACGTATAGTAATACATCCTTGGGGTATCTCCCTTCGCAAATATAGGCTTTTCTTCACCCTATTCAGCATCATGGGCAAATGTCATTCACCCAAGGAAAAAAAGTTAAAAGGGGAGCACGGAAGCCGATGCCCATAAAATGGATATTTTTTATTTTTGAAATATCCGTTGACACCCCATTCTGGAAGCGCTATTATAGACCCATCTTAATCAAGTAGCTGCATCAAAACGGGAACGTTCCCAAAATCTTCATCGGTTTTGATCTGGCCATTCCACTTTCCTGCCCGGTTCCTTTCCCGTTCACATGAACTCTGATGGAGCAAAGCTGGGAGAGGCATTTCCTTCATTTTGGGAACGTTCCCAAAATGAAGCTGGCGGCGGATGATTGGAGGATCGAGACGGAAACCTGTCAAGACGGGAACCTCATAGAGGCTGTATGGATAGCTCTACGACGGGGGACAGACAACCAACTGCTAGTGCCGTGAATCTTTCCGGTAAAGAAATGGCAGCTCCTGCCAAACAAGTCCTTTTCTTGGACCCAGGCTGTCTGGTAAAATGGGAACGTTCCCAAAAATGGTATTCGTGCTGTATCTTGCCATCGATTCCGCATCAGCGGGATAGGCAAGTGAAAGGGCCGAAACATGGGAAACGATACATGGAGAGAGTGATAACAGTGGGTCCAACCATTCACGATGTCGCCAGATTGGCAGGAACAAGCAAAAGCACTGTGTCCCGTTATCTGAACGGGCAGCAGGTTAAAAAAGCAACGCAGGAAGCGCTGGATAAAGCCATCAAGGAGCTGAATTTCCACCGCAACGCCAATGCCCGCAGGCTGGTGCTTGACCGGACGAACAGCATCGCCGTCGTCGTCGACAACATTTCGAATATTTTCTATTCCGGCATCATCCGGGGCATTGAGGGAGTAGCCAATCTGAAGGGATACAATTGCACCTTCCTGAGCTGGACTTCCAACTATGCCGAAGAAATATCCTTCCTCAACCTTCTGTATGAAGGGCAGGTCGACGGAGTGATCCTGGTGAGCTTCCAAAAGCGCAAAGACGAAGACCTGGAGAGAATCAGGGACTCGCAGTATCCGATCGCGCTGATCGGGGATCACGGCGGCAAGGACGGCATCTTCGCGGTCGACGTGGACAATGCGGCGGGGGTCTACGATATCGTCGGATACTTGCACAGCCTGGGACACCGGGAGATCGCATACATTTCCGGACCGCAGCATGCCGCAGCGAACCAGCACCGTTTTAACGGATATTTGCAGGCGATGGAAACGCTTGGGTTAACCTACCGTCCGGAATGGGTGGTGGAGTCGGACTGGAGCAGCCAGGGCGGATATCAGGCGATGAAGCAGCTGCTGGAGCGCAAAGGCTTCTCGGCGGTCATCGGCTCCAACGACGAAGCGGCAACCGGGGCGCTGCGGGCCATCCAGGAGCACGGGCTGAACGTGCCCAAGCAGATGTCGGTCGTCGGGTATGACGACATTTCGATCTCGGAATGGGTGTACCCGTCGCTGACGACGGTGCGCCAGCCCTTTGAAGCCATCGGCCGAAAAGCAGCGGAAGGATTGTTTCAGCAAATTGAAGGCGTCCAGGACAAGAGTGAAGAAGCGATCCATCTGCTGAAGCCGAAGCTCATCGTCCGGGACTCATGCGGAACCAAGTAAAGTGTAAAAAGGGGTGAATACGATGGGCTCCAAGGTCAACAGGTCATTTTACGGTTACATCTTTGTGGCGCCTTTCTTCATCGGCTTTGCCGTATTCGGGCTGATGCCGATTCTGTACACGCTCTACCTCAGCTTCATGAAATGGGACGGATTTTCGGATCCGGTCTATGTGGGGCTGGCGAATTATTCACGCCTGCTGCACGACAGCTTCTTTTATCAGACGATAGGCAACACGCTTATTATCTGGATTCTATCCAACGTTCCCCAGCTCATCTTATCGGTGCTGCTCGCGCTGGTGCTGAACGAGCGCTTTATCCGGGGCAAGCATTTCTTCCGGGCGGTCTATTTCTTTCCTCACATCATTACGCCGGTCACGCTGGGGGTCATCTTCTCCCTCATGTTCGACTGGCAGACCGGGACGATCAACAAGCTGCTCATGAGTCTGGGGATCATTCACGATCCGGTCAACTGGTTTAACAGCCCATGGTGGTCCAGAATTATCGCATCGGGGGTCATCTGCTGGCAGTACTTCGGGTTTAACATGATCGTCTTTATCGCGGGACTTCAGGGCATTCCGAGAGAAGTATATGAAGCCGCAGAAGTGGATGGGGCGACCAAAAAGCAGACGGCGATGCACATTACGCTGCCGCTGCTGCGTCCGGTATTTCTGTTCGTGTTTATCACGTCGGTCATCGGCGGCCTGCAGCTGTTCGATGCGCCGCTCATGCTCGGAGACGGGCCGGGCAACTCTTCCAGAACGATGGTCATGTACTTATATGAAACGGCTTTCAAAAACTTTGATTACAGCTACGGGGCGGCGGTCGCCTACGGAATATTCTTTGTGGTCATGTTCTTTACGGCCATTACGGCCAAAGCGTCGAAGCTGAAGGATTAAGGAGGTCCACCTTCATGGCTAAAATACTTACCCGAGGCATTCTGTACCTCTTTCTCATCGCCGTGGCGGCGACATGCCTGCTGCCCTTCTACAGCATGATCATAACGTCGACCCATGCCAACTCGGATATCGCGCGGAAGCTGCTGCTCATTCCGGGAGACCAGTTTCTCGACAACTATGCGAGGCTGAAGGACACCGTCAACATTTGGCGGGGCTTCGGGAACACCGTCCTGATCACCGTCACGTCGACGATCATTAACGTGTACTTTGCGGCACTGGCCGGATACGGCTTCTCGAAATACAACTTCAAGTACAAAAACGTACTGTTCATGTTTGTGCTCGGCACGATGATGATTCCGGGCCAGCTCGGCATCATTGGCTTCTTCAAGCTGATGGATTCGCTGAACATGCTGAACACGTACTGGCCGCTCATTTTGCCGTCGATCCACAACGCCTTCGGGATTTTCCTGATGCGGCAGTTCGCGGATTCCTCGGTGCCGACGGAAATCATTGAATCGGGCCGGATGGACGGGTACGGCGAATGGCAGATCTTCAACCGGATCGTGCTGCCGATCATGAGTCCGGGGCTTGCGACGCTGGGAATCTTCGCTTTTATCGGCAAATGGAACGATTTTCTCACGCCGATGATCGTCCTCTTCGACAACAACCTGCAGACGCTGCCGGTCATGATCGCGAGCCTGAAATCCCAGTTTACATCAGACTTTGGCGCACAGTATGTGGGCATCGTGATTGCGGTCGTACCGATCCTCGTCTTCTTCTCGTTCATGTCCAAACGGATTATCGACGGGGTGGCGGCGGGAGCGGTCAAAGGCTGACCGATTGAAGCAGACATCAAGACGGCTTGACTTTCAGACTCCAGGGAAAGAGGTGATGACCGGGAAACGGCGCAGTGGACCGCTACGAAAACAAAGTCAATTGAAAGCGTTCTACAAATTGCGGACATCTGTTACGCATGCACTTCAATCACAATAAGAAAACGTCTTCAAAAAGGGGAGATCGGTTTTGAAAACGAAGAAATGGCTGATGATGGTGCTGTCCGTCCTGCTGGTCGGCAGCATGCTGGCCGGATGCGGAAGCAAGGCTTCGAACAGCAGCAGTACGGCAAGCGGAGACGACTCGGGCAAAGCCGCCGAATCCGGCGAGCTCAAGGGCCACTTGGTCATCTGGACGTTCTTTGACCAGGTGAAGGACATGGCCGACCAGTTTCAGGCGAAAAATCCCGGCGTCACGGTAGACGTCAAAATGTTCCCGGGCGACCAATACCAAACGAAGCTGCTGACCGCGCTGCAGTCCGGCCGCGACGTTCCCGATATTTTCGACCTGGAGCGCGGGTATATCGGCAAATTCATCGATTCGAAGTTTTTGACGGACCTGTCGGCGATGGGCGCCGAGGATCTGGTGAAGGATTACGTCCCTTACGTTCAGGAACTGGGACGATCCCAGGACGGCAAGCTGCGGGCGATTTCCGACCACTCTTCTCCGGGCGGCTTCTGGTATCTGCGCGATACGGCCAAGAAGTACCTCGGCACAGATGATCCCGACAAAGTCAGCGATATGGTCGGCTCGTGGGACAAAATCATTGAGCTCGGCAAAAAGGTGGCAGCGGACAGCGGCGGCAAAGTGCATCTGATCCAAAACGCCGGCGACCTGTTCGACATTGAAGCCTACAACACCCAGCCGTGGGTGAAGGACGGCAAGCTGAACATCGATCCGAAATGGCAGACGGTCTATCAAACCCAGCTGGATATCCGCAAAAACAACGTGGATGCCAAGCTTCCGTTCATGTCGGCGGGCTGGGGCAACGCACTGAACGACGGCAGCGTCGTGCTGACTTCCATGCCGGCATGGGCCGGGTTTATGGTCGACAACAAGGACGACAAAGCCAAAGGCAAGTACGGCGTAGCCAAAACGCCGGAAGGCTTCTACTCGGGTGGAACGTACCGCGGCATCTACGAAAAGTCCAAAAACAAAGACCTGGCGTATGAGTTCATCAAATATATCGCCGGCGAGGAATGGCAGCAGCACAACCTGGAGAAAACGGGCAACATGCCGGGCAACAGCAAAGTGTACGAGGCCAACCTGGATACGTACAAATCCCCGCTGTTCGGCGACGAAAACGTCTTGAAGCCTTATTACGAAACCGTCGTGAAAATTCCGGCAACGAAACCGGATAAATACGGCGAAGACATCATGAGCAAGTGGAGAAAGGTCGCAGGCGACGGTGTCACCAACAACCGCAGCTATGACGACGTCGTGTCAGACTTCAAAAAAGAAGTGAAGAACGCTTTCCCTGAGCTGAATGTGGACTGATCGCCCGGTCAAGAGCAGAAACGACAGATAAATAGACGCGGCTGCCGTTCGGATGAGAAGAGGAGCAGCCGCTCCATTTTTGGAAGGAGAAAGGCCCGATGAGCAGCATACATGATTATATCAGCGAACTACGGATCATCGACGGACACGAGCATTTGGCGACTCCGCAGATCAGACAAAGAGAGCAGCAGGATTTTTTCTCCCTGATGCATTACCTTGATTCCGACTTCATTACGGCGGGGATGCAGCGCGGGGCTTTAAGCGGCCGGGTGCGCAGTGACGAAGAGAAAGCGGCCACCTTCCTGCAGTACTGGCAGCGCGCGAACAACACCACGTACGCGAACATGTTCCGGACGGCCATGAAGGACCTGTACGGCTTTGAAGATTGGACGGTCCAAGGCATTCTGGAGGTTAATGATAAAGTGAAGGCGGCGACGAATAACCCGGACTGGTACCGGGAGGTGCTGTACGAACGCTCCAAAATTGACCTGGCGTTCACGCTGATCCAAACCACGCAATTGGATTACGAATTGTTCCGGCCGATCATGTTTTTGGATTTTACCTTTAAACTTCGAACACTCAAGGATATTCACGACGTGGAGAACGCCGCAGGGGTGCATGTACATTCGTTCCCGGGCTATCTCGAAGCAGTGGATGCCTTATTGCATAGATACAAACAGGAAGGAATGGTCGCAACGAAGCTGGGCCATGCATATTGGCGGAGCCTCGCCAGCACCAACCCGACGTTCCACGAAGCGGAGATCGTCTTCAACCGGCTGCTGGGCTATACGCTGCAGGACGGGCTGTCGAAGGAAGAGACGCTGGCGCTGCAGGACTACCTCATTCATTTCATCATCCAGCGTTCCATCGCTTATGATCTGCCGATCCAGATTCACACCGGCCATCATGAATCTAGCGTGTCCGGCAACGGCAACATCCTGACCAACTCGAACGCAGAGCTGCTGCTGCCGCTGCTGGCGCAGTACCGGGACGCCAAATTCGTCCTGCTGCACTGCGGTTTTCCTTACCATCAATCGTATTTAAGCATCGCGAAAAATTATCCGAACGTGTACACCGACTTTACCTGGGTGCATATCATTTCACCGACGATCGGCAAGCAGATTCTGCATCAAATGATCGAGATGGTGCCGCAGTCGAAGATCCAGGGATTCGGTGGCGACTACAACCATATCGAAGGAACCTACGCGCATCTGAAGCTGGTACGGAACCTAGTGGGCGACGTGTTAACCGAGAAAGTTCAGGAGGACAGCATGACGGAACAGGCAGCAATGGAATTCGCCAAGCGCATTTTCCGGGACAACCTGATCGAGATATACCAGCTGGATATGTAATGTAGAAAAATTTCCGGAAAAAGAAGGCTATTGGAAGAAAGGCGGGAGTCAATCGTGGGATGGAAGGCAGAGGCAGACGGTGGTGAGCGTTACGTACTGAACGTGTATCGGCCCGGTGAGGAACAGGGGGAGGCTGCGCTGCGGTTCAATCATTTGATCGAAGCGTGGAGCCCGCTGGACGGGTCCATCCTGGAAATTCCGATCGAAAGGGTGGATGCCCTGGCGGATGGAGGACTGACGATGTCCGGGTCTTCGGGGGAGATTGCTGCCGAAGCGAAATGGGAAACGGTGAAGGACAGCTGCGGCGGCTACGACGTCACCCTTCATTTAACGTATAACGGGAACGTTCCCAAAAATATGGGGCTGACTTTGCGGGCGGAGGTGCTCGGTCCAGGGAAACCGGACTGGATGATCCCCGGCGCTTTCTATAAGGAAAACCGTTTTGAGAAAAATTTACGGCGCTATCCCCGCTACGACTACCGGGGCGGAGACCCGGAGCAGATGGTATCGGATTATTGGTCCTTCCGCTCGGACCGGGCGGCGCTGCCGGTAGTGTTTGCCTGGAATGATGCGCTGTGCGGCGCGCTCTGCACGGAAGAAATGTCGGAGCTGGGCTTGACTGGCCTCGGTTTCCGGGGCAACGCGGACGGAACGGCGGTCTGGCTGAACTTCCCGTACCGGGAAGAGCCGGTGACGTTCGTCGGCGAGCCGGTTCCGGCCCCTGCGGATCTGGCGTCCGCACGGTTTGAGCCAGGGCAGCAGGTGACGCTGCGCTACCGGGTATATACGGCGGTCGGCGATCCTCATGCGTACGATCCGTTTGTGCGTCGGATGTACCGGCTCCATGCCGAGACCTACCCGCTCCGGCCATGGATGGATCTGGACGAGGCGGCGCAGCTGACCGCCCACGGACTGTTTACGTGGCATTATCGTCCGGAGCACCGCATATTGTACGAAACGGCGGCGTTTGACCGCGAGTTGAACAACAACGTTAAAGGGCAGGGGGACCGCCCCCATATGCACGTGGGCTGGGTCAGCGGAGCGCCTTACGCGCATGCGCTGCTCCAATATGGACGCAGACAGGGCATTGCCGAATACACATCGGCCGGAATGGATGTGCTGAGCAAAATCGCCGAAGGCTTGTCGCCGAGCGGCATTTTCTGGGCGTCCTGGATCGAAGGCCGGGGCTGGAACGCCGGCTGGAATCCGAAGCCCGATTGGCTGCAGGCGAGAACGGCGGCCGAAGCGACGCTGTTCATGGTCCGGGCGCTGGATTTTGAGCGCGGGCAGGGAGCATCCCATCCGGACTGGGAAGCGGCGGCCCTGTCGAACTTGAACTTTGCGGCTTCCTGCCAGCGAAGCGACGGCAATTTCGGCTCCTATTACCATGCGGAGACCGGTGAGGTCGAAGAATGGGACGGCGCCGGCGGCATGCTGTGGATCGGGGCGCTGCTTGAAGGCGCGGCCTTGTTCGGGGAACCGCGGTTTGCGGAAGCCGCCGAGTGTGCCGGCAGCTATTACGAGAAGTTTATCAGGGATGAATATATTTACGGCGCTCCGGAGGATGTGCATCTGACGCCGACCTCGGAAGACGCCTATAACGCCGTCGCCGCCTATGTGCTGCTGTACGAGTATGACCGGCAGCCGAAGTGGCTGGAGCTCGCATCCAGCGCGGCGGACTGGATGATGACGTTCCGCTGGACGTATAATCTGTGCTTCCCGCGCCACACCCTGCTGGCGCAGTATGATTTCCGTTCGCGCGGCGCGGATCAGGCGTCCACGTCGAACCAGCATCTGCACAATTACGGCCTGTTCTGCGTGCCGGAAATGCTGCGGTTGTGGAAGCATTCCGGCGACCGGTATTACCTGGAACGCACCCGCGACCATATCGCCTGCTTCCTGCAGTTTATCGCGCGGGAGGACGGGGACTTCAATGCCTATAAAGGCATGGTCACCGAGCGTTATTACAACACGAACTGCTTCCAGCCCAAAGGAATGATGCTGACCCTGTCACACTCCTGGTGCATCGGCTTGATTCTGTACGCGTCCCAGGAGGCGGCGGAATACGCAGCGGAGTTGGGGCTGAGCGAGCTGCTTGAAGGCTGAAGGATCGGAAACCGAGGGACTGAAAACTGAAGGATCAAAACAGATCTAAAGACTGATGGATCGAGAACAGATTCGAATACCAAGAGGTCGAAAACCGTAAGCTGCTTGCTGGAGACAAAAAAACGCTGTCTGTTCTTTATGAAAATACGCCGGTAGACGTTCTTCATCCTATCGAAACCGCCTTCCAGCGAGACAAGGATTTCATAACCCAAAAGCGGATGGCTTGAAGGTGCCTAGCTTTATGCCCGCGAAAAAGAATAAGGAAATCCATGAAATCGCTTAGGCGAGATGAGATGCAGGACGAATACGGGAGGGGACAACGTATGTTATTTGCAGGAATTGATATCGGAACGACATCGATCAGCGCCGTGCTGATTTCGGCTGCGTCAGGCCGGGCGGTCCGCGTGGCAACTTGTGCGAACGATGCATCGGTTCGGGGGGAGCACAGCTGGGAACGGCTGCAGGATCCGCAGCGGATTATGGAGCAAGTTCGAGGGCTGCTTGCGGAATGCCAAGAGGAATGGCCGGACGTTGCTGCGGTCGGAATTTCCTGCCAGATGCACGGCATTCTTTATGTCAACGGAGATGGCCAAAGCGTCAGTCCGCTCTATACCTGGCAGGACGGGCGGGGAGACGAGCGGATGGAGGACCGGGATGCTTCTTACGCACGATATCTTCGGGAAATCACGGGTTATCCGGCAGCCAGCGGCTACGGACTGGTGACGCACTTTCATCATGTGAAAAACGGGAACGTTCCCAAAGATGCGGTCTACTTATGCACGATCGGCGATTACGTGGCTATGCAGCTGACGGGCGCCACCAAACCGCTCATGGATCCTTCTAACGCGGCCGGGATCGGATTGTTTTCGGCAAGCAAGCGCTGCTTTGATGAAGAAGCGCTGCGGCGGGCCGGGATGGATGCATCCATCCTGCCGCCCGTATGCCAGGGCACGGAGCCGGCCGGTAGAACGCCGGACGGCAAGCCCGTAGCATGCGCGATCGGCGACAACCAGGCGAGCTTCCTCGGTTCGGTATCGCAGCTGGAGCGGACGCTGCTCGTCAACGTCGGGACCGGCTCGCAAATTTCCATTTACACGGACAACGACGTGTCTCCGGAGGAGTTGGATGCTGCGGCCGGCCTTGAAATTCGGCCGTTTCCGGGAGGCGGCTCGCTGCTGGTAGGTGCCCCCCTTAGCGGGGGCAAGTCCTACGCCATGCTGCTGGCGTTCTTTCAAGAGGTGGGCAGAGCCTTCGGCACGTCTCCGGATGAAGGCGAGATCTACGAGCGGATGAATGAATGGGCCCGGGAGGCAATTCGGCGCGGGGATGAGCCGCTTCAGGTTCAGACCCAGTTTTACGGAACACGGCAGGATCCGGGCCTTCGAGGGGCCATCCGCGGCATCGGGCCGGACAATTTCACGCCCGGCCATCTGGCCGCAGGCTTCCTGCAGGGCATGGCCGACGAGCTGATGCAGTACGTCGGCGCGCTGCCGGCGGGGCTGCGCGGCAGCATCTCGGCTGCAGCAGGTTCGGGCAACGGCATCCGCCGGAACCCTCTCCTCCGAGAGATGCTGGAAGCGAAGCTCGGGCTGACGCTTGAGCTTCCGCCCGGGGAGGAAGAGGCGGCCTATGGAGCGGCCGTGTACGGCGCAGCGGCGGCCGGATATTATCCCGATGTCCGGTCCGCGCTTAGCGAAATGAGGAAAGGGTGAACTTGCGATGGACATGGATACAGTCGAGACAAGTACAACGCGCCAGCCGCAGGAATGGGGACGCTTCAAACTGTCGGTCATTCATACGACCCCGGTTACGGTCGGTCCCTTAAGGGACCTGGCGCAGCAGTTGATGCCCGGCCTCCGCGTCATCAATCTGGTGGACGACTCGATCCTGCCGGAGCTGGCGGAGAACGGCGGGGACGTCGGAGCCATCGCCGGGCGGTGGAGGCAGTATGCGCACATTGCGGAGCGGCAGGGCGCGGACTGTATTCTGAACGCCTGCTCCTCCATCGGGGAGCTGTGCGCTGCCGTACAGCCGGAGATTGCGGTGCCGATCGTGCGCATCGACGAAGCGATGGCGGAGCATGCGGTGCGCTCCGCCGGCACCATCGGCGTAGCGGCCACGCTGGCCACGACGCTCGGGCCGACGCAGCGGCTGCTGCAGCAGCAGGCGGAGCGGCTCGGAAGAGAAGTCCGGCTGGTGCCGGAGGTGATCTCTTCCGCGTACGAGCGCCTGCTGGCCGGCGACCGGCAGGGCCATGACGAAGTGCTGGCCGAGACGCTGGCCCGGATGGCCGGTACGGCAGACATCGTCGTATTGGCCCAGGCGTCGATGGCGCGGGCGGTGGAAGGTCTGCCCCCGGAGGAACGCAGCCGCTTTCTGACCAGCCCCGCCTTCGGAATGGGGCGCGTGCGTGAGCAATTGTCGGCGAACAGAATGAACTGAGCAGACTTCACTGAACAGATTTAACTATAGAACGGATTTAACTGAACAACAGACTTAACTGAAGAACAGACTTAACTGAAGAACAGACTTAACTGAAGAACAGACTTAACTGAAGAACAGACTTAACTGAACAACAGACTTTATGGACGGAAGCAAGGTCCGTTTTTCAGATTTACAAGAGAGTAGCGAGAGGAGTTTTTACCCTATGACGACCCAAGCAGGAGCTGCGGGACGTTCCAACGTCCTGACGCTGAAGCAGGCCCTTGAAGCCGCCGAAGCCGGAAAGTACGCGATCGGTTCGTTTTCACCGCGCTATACGTCCATGATCGCCGCCGTTCTGGCGGCAGGGCAGGAGGCAGATTCGCCGCTGATCGTCCAGATTTCGCAGAAGGAGCTGATCCGGTACGGCATTACGCCGAAGGCATTTGCGGAGGAATTTTACCGCCAGCTGGAGGAGCAGCAGATCACCGTTCCGGTGGTGCTTCACCTGGACCACACGAAGGACATGGCGGTCATCGCCGAGGCCATCGAAGCGGGCTTTACCTCCGTCATGATCGACGCGTCGGAAAAGCCGTTCGAGGACAACGTCCGCGAGTCCAAAGAAGCGGCCGACTATGCCCATGCCAGAGGCGTCTCGGTTGAAGCCGAGCTCGGCATGATCGGCACGACCGATTTCGTCGAGACGGAAACCGACGAAGAGCTGTACACCGATCCCGATGAGGCGGCGGAGTTCGTTCGGCTGACCGGAGTGGACGCGCTGGCGGTATCGTGCGGCACCGCGCATGGCGTCTACAACGTGAAGCAGCCGAAGGTCGACTATGCGCGCCTAGAGGCGATCCGGGCACTGACCCCGGTGCATCTGGTGCTGCACGGCGGTTCGGGCGTTCCGGCCGGTATGATGCAGCAGGCGTTCACCCTGAACGGGGGCGGCGTCAGCAAAGTGAATATCGCGACAGACCTGGAACTG
The DNA here is from genome assembly GCF_002224835.1 of Paenibacillus sp. SSG-1. NCBI lineage: Bacteria > Bacillati > Bacillota > Bacilli > Caryophanales > Paenibacillaceae > Paenibacillus > Paenibacillus sp. SSG-1. The sequence goes on along the minus strand of NZ_MBRK01000001.1, from coordinate 5,069,494 downwards.
TCACTGCTCGCGGCACTGGGCCGGGAGGAGCGCATGACGGACGCGGAGTGCCGGGCACTGGCGCCGGATCAGCTGGCTGCAGGCCGCGAAGCCGTCAAGCAGACGGTCATGAACAAGATGAAGGATTTCGTGCTGAGCGCCGGAAAGGCCGGACGCTTTTTCCAATAAACCGGATTCATCCTTACACCCAAGTAACCATGGATTGGAGCTGAACCACGTATGAAGGACAAAAAGCTGTACATGATCGGCAATGCGCATCTCGACCCGGTGTGGCTGTGGCAGTGGCAGGAGGGCTTTCAGGAAGCAAAAGCGACCTTCCGCTCGGCCCTCGACCGGATGAAGGAATCGGAGGATTTTATTTTTACGTCCAGCTCGGCGGCCATGTACGAGTGGATCGAAAACAACGAGCCCGCGATGTTCGAGGAAATCCGCGCACGCATCAAGGAAGGCCGGTGGAACATCGTCGGCGGCTGGTGGATCCAGCCCGACTGCAACATTCCGGGGGGCGAATCCTTCGTTCGCCAGGGCTTGTACGGCCAGCGTTATTTTAAAGAAAAGTTCGGGGTGACTGCCAAAGTCGGCTACAACGTCGACAGCTTTGGCCACAACGCCATGCTCCCGCAAATTTTAAAAAAGAGCGGGATGGACTACTACGTGATGATGCGCCCGATGCCTAACGAAAAAGGCCTGCCCAGCCGGCTCTTCTGGTGGCAGTCCGACGACGGGTCCAAGGTGCTGACGTTCCGCATTATGTTCGAGTATCTGTCCTGGGGCAAAGATCTGGAGAATCACGTACGCCGCTGCCTCGGCGAGTTCAAGGAACCGCTGAACGACTTGATGCTGTTCTATGGCGTGGGTAACCACGGGGGAGGGCCGACCAAGGAAAATATCGAGAGCATTCGGCGCCTGAATGATGCGCCCGATCTGCCGAAGCTCGAGTTCGCTACGCCTGACCGGTACTTCAAGGACATGGAAGCTTCCGGACTTGATTTTCCGGTTGTGCACGACGACCTCCAGCATCACGCCAGCGGCTGCTATGCCGCGCATTCCGGCATCAAGCAGTGGAACCGCCAGGCGGAGAACCGGCTGATTGCGGCGGAGAAGTTCTCCGCGCTCGCTTCATGGATCACGGGGCAGCCGTATCCTGAGGAATTCACGCGTGCTTGGAAAAACGTGCTGTTCAACCAGTTCCATGACATCCTGGCCGGAACGAGCCTGGAGCCGGCGTATGAGGACGCGAGATATTTGTTTGGGGAAGCGATGGCGATCGCAGACCGCTCGCTGAACTATGCGTTGCAGTCGCTGTCCTGGAACATCGGTATCGAGCAGGATGAATCGATGCGCCCGATCGTCGTGTTCAACCCGCATGCCTGGTCCAGCAAAGTGAACGTCGAGCTGGAGGTTGGCGGAATCAAGGACAACAGCGTGCTGGTCGACGATACCGGCAAGCCGGTGCCGTTCCAGACCGTCAAGTCGCAGGCCGCAGCCAGAGGCCGCTACCGTCTGAGCTTTATGGCCGAACTGCCGCCGCTCGGATACCGGGTCTACAAGCTGTTCCTGGAATCGGCTTCGCTGAAGCCGGTCGGGGAGCCGATCACGGCCAGCGATCTCGTCTTGGAAAACAGCCGGCTGCGGCTGGAGTTCGACAAGGACACGGGCTTTATCAAAAGCCTGCGGGACAAGAAGCTGGATCATGAGGTGCTGCGGGGCGAAGGGGCACGGCCGGTCGTCATCGACGACACCTCGGATACGTGGAGCCACGACGTGCTGCATTTTAACCGGACGGCAGGGCAGTTCAAGGCGGTGAGAGTGCAGCGCATCGAGCACGGGCCGGTCAAATCGGTCATCCGCGTAGTAAGCGAATACGGCAGCTCGCGGCTGGTGCAGGATTTTGCGATGTATCCGGACCGGGACCAAATCGACGTTCGCGTGACCGTGGACTGGCGGGAAAAGTTCAAAATGCTGAAGCTCGTCTTCCCGGTCAACTGCGTCTTCAGCCGGCATACGTACGAAATTCCTTACGGAACGATCGAGCGCGAGCATAACGGCGAGGAAGAGCCGGGTCAGAGCTGGGTTGACTATACGGGGATCGTTCCGGGATCGAACCGCGTGTATGGGCTGAGCCTGATGAATGACGCCAAGTACAGCTACAGCATCCACAACAAGGAGCTTGCACTGACCGTGCTGCGCAGCCCGATTTATGCCCATCACGATCCATACGTGCCGGAGGCGGACGGTGAGTATGCCTTTACCGACCAGGGCATTCAACAGTTCAACTATTCGCTTCTTCCTCATGAAGAGGGCTGGGAGCAGGCCGGCACCGTGCGCCGGGCCGCGGAGCTGAACTGCAAGCCGGTAGCCATCATCGAAACGTATCACGAAGGAAAGCTGCCGCAGACGGATTCGTATCTGTCGGTGGACCGGAACAACATTATCGTCAGCGCGGTGAAAAAAGCGGAGGATAACGACGATCTGATCCTGCGCGTGTATGAGACGGACAAAAAGGCGACGACGGCCGAAATCAGTCTCCCGAAATGGGAGCGCAGCATTCGTGCCGATTTCAAGCCGTCGGAAATCAAAACGTTCCGCGTGCCGGCGGACAAAAGCCTACCCGTGACGGAAACCAGCCTTCTGGAGTGGGACCTGTAATATGGGCCGCCGCGAAGAGACGGCTGCCGAGCTGCGGGCGGCCGGGAAATTCATGATGGTCACGGGGCTCGCCTGGGGCAATGCGGGCAACATCAGCGCCAGGCTGGATGATTCAAGCTTCCTGATCACGGCCACGGGGACGTTTCTGGGAGAACTGGGCGAAGGAGATTTCGCCGAGTGCGTTCTGGACGGCAGAGAGGCGCCGGCAGCCGCCGGGCCCAAGCCGTCCAAGGAAGTGCCGATGCACCAGGCCGTATATGACCTGCGGCCTGACGTGGGGGCCGTGCTGCATGCGTCGCCTTTTTACAGCACGCTGTTCGCCTGTGCCGATATTCCGCTTCCTTCCGGCTTGTTCGTGGAGACGATGTACTACCTGGAGCGTGTGGAACGCGTCCGGTACGCTCATCCCGGCTCGCTCGATCTTGGGGAAGCGGTCAGGGAGAAGGCGAAGCAGGCCAACGTACTGCTGCTGGAACACCACGGGGTGCTGGTCTATGACACCAGCATCAAGGAAGCGCGAATGGCGCTGCAGACACTCGAAATGGCCTGCCGGATGGTGATTGAATCCGGGAGCGCGGGCGTACGTCTGCAGGAGCTGCCGGATCCGGTCCGGCAGGACTTCCTGGAGCGCTCCGGCTACCGTCCGCGGAGGAGGTGGGACGGATGATCGGCGTCATTGCCGACGACATTACCGGCGCGAACGACATCGGCATCATGTTCGCCAAGGCGGGCGTGACGACGCATGTGTATCCGGCGGATGAGCTCCGGCACGGTCTGCCGGATCCGCAGCCGGACGTGCTCGTAGTGGACACAAACTCGCGGCTAGATGCCGCGGATCAAGCTTACGCCAAGGTGTATGCAGCGACGGTCGCCCTGCGCGCCGCCGGATGCACGCGGCTGATCAACAAAACGTGCTCAGTCTTCCGCGGCAACATCGGAGCGGAATTCGACGCCATGCTGGATGCGATGCATGCTTCGTTCGCGGTTGTCGTGCTCGGTTTTCCGAAGAACGGCCGCGTCACGCTGGACGGCATCCATTACGTGCACGGCAAGCCGCTGGCCGAGTCCGAATTCCGGCATGATCCGGTGCATCCGATGCAGGAGTCGGAGCTGACGGCGATCCTGCAGGCGCAGACAGAGCGGAAGGTGGCGATGCTCCCGATCGGCGTGGTGGAGCAGGGCGCCGAGGTTCTACGCGGGGAAATCAACCGGATGCGGGGCGAATGTACCTACCTGATTCTCGACGTCCGCGATCAGCAGTCGCTGCGGATCATCGCCGAGGCGGTACTGGATGAGCCGCTGCTGTGCGGCAGCTCCGGCCTCTATGAGGAGCTCGCGCCGCTGCTGAAGCGTGCGGATGCGGACCCGGAAAGCTCAGATCGATCCACTACCGGGCATGTGGAAAATGAGGCGCTGTACAAAAGGGCTGACCTGGGAGCAGATGAAGGAGAACGAACAGGGAAAAACTTGGCCTCTGCCGGGACCGGGCCGCATGGCGGGCAAGTTGATAGGGCGGCTGCTGACCTTATTGAAAATAGCGGGTTACTGAGCAAAGATGCAGACGCCCCGCAGGACAACGCAGGCTTAGCCGGTCATGCCACCAGGGGCGAAGGGGTGCTGCTCGCGGCAGGCAGCCTGATGCCGCAAACCGCAGCGCAGATTGCTTGCGCCCGGGAGGCGGGCGTTACGATCATCGAGCTCGATTCCTTGCTGCTGCTGGAACCAGCACTCAAAGGGGGGCACATCGCCGATGTCGTACGGCGGGCCGGCGCGGAGCTGGCATCCGGACGCGATGTGCTGATCCATGCATCGAACGATGCCGGCAAGCGGGCAGCGACCCGCAAGCGGGCGGAGGAGCTCGGCCTGTCGGGGACGGTGCTCTCGCGCATCGTCTCGGATGAGCTGGCCGGCGCTGTAGCCGATGTCGCGGAGCGTGCCAGGCAGCGCCGGATCGTCATCGCCGGCGGCGAAACCTCTGCTGCCGTTTGCGGCCGGCTGGGCATCACCGGGCTGCGGGTGCTGGAAGAGATTGAGCCGGGGCTGCCCTCCTGTATGTCGCTGGACGGCAAGGCGCGTCTGCTGGTGTTGAAATCGGGCAGCTTTGGCAGCCCGGAGTTTATCGTCAAAGCCATCGAACATTTGAAGGGAATGAACATCCATGGGGAGAGTGACTGCGATGAGCGCGATCTTTGAGCAGCTGTTTGCGAAATATCCGGATCTTCAGCCGTGCCGGGACGCGGTTTGGCAGGCGTATGAGGCGATGGAGGCTTCTTTTCGCCGGGGAGGCAAAATGCTCCTCGCCGGCAACGGCGGCAGCGCCGCCGACTGCGAGCATGTCGTGGGCGAGCTGATGAAGGGCTTTATGCTGAAGCGGACTTTGCCGCCGGCCGAACGCGATAAGATGCTCATTCACGGCGAGGAAGGCGCTTATATCGCCGACCGGCTGCAGGGTGCGCTGCCGGCCATCTCCCTCGTCAGCCAGAGCGGCCTGTCGACCGCGTTCATCAACGACGTTGCCGCCGATATGGCGGTGGCCCAGCAGGTGTACGGCTATGGCCGGTCGGAGGATACGCTGGTCGTGTTCAGCACGTCCGGCAACTCGGCGAATGTGGTTCGTGCCGTTCAGGTGGCCAAATCCCTCGGGATGACCACGATCGGCCTGACCGGCCGCACCGGCGGACGCCTGAAGGAGCTGTGCGACATTGCCGTCTGCGTTCCTTACGACGGCACGCCGGATATCCAGGAAAGGCATCTGCCGATTTACCATACGCTGTGCATGATGCTGGAGGAGGCATTTTTCGCATGAGCACACTGCTGGGAGGCCTCGATATCGGCGGAACGAAATGCGCGGCCGTGCTTGGCAGGGCGGAAGGAGACCGGATCGAAATCGTGGGCAAGCGCAGCTTCCCGACGCCGGACACGCCGGAGGAAGCGATGGCGTCGCTGTGCGGTGAGCTGGCCGGCCTGGCCGCTTCGGCCGGCGGGGGGGAGCCGCTTGCGGCCGTCGGCGTCAGCTGCGGCGGCCCGCTTGACAGCCGGCGGGGACGGATTCTCTCCCCGCCGAACCTGCCCGGCTGGGGCGACATCGACGTCCTCACGCCGCTCCGGGAGCGCTTCGGCGTACCCGCCGCGCTCCAGAATGACGCCAACGCCTGCGCCCTCGCCGAATGGCGGTGGGGGGCCGGGCGCGGGGCGTCCAGCATGATCTTCCTGACCTTCGGGACAGGAATGGGCGCGGGTCTGATCCTGAACGGAGCTCTGTATGCCGGCGCAAGTGACATGGCCGGTGAGGTCGGCCATATCCGCCTGGCGGAGGAGGGGCCGGTCGGCTACGGCAAGGCCGGCTCTTTTGAGGGCTTTTGCAGCGGCGGGGGCATCGCCCGCCTGTTTGCCGGTTTGAAGGAAGCGGCGGCAGAGACTGCCGCGCGATTCTCCGCCGGCGCCGGAGGGATGGCCCCGCAATCCGGAGGGAGCGGGGAGGCTGCATGGACGGCGAAGGACGTGTTTGAGGCGGCTGCCGCCGGGGACGCGCTGGCGCGCGAAGCGGTGGGCATCATCGGCCGCAAGCTCGGCCGGGGCTTGGCCGTCCTCGTCGATACGCTCAATCCGGAGCGGATCGTAATCGGCAGCATTTATGCGCGCCAGGAACAGGTGCTCCGGCCGATCGTGCTGGAGGAGCTGCGGCGTGAAGCGCTGCCGGGGACGCTTGCGGCCTGCCGGATTCTGCCGTCGGAGCTCGGCGAGCATGTCGGGGATGCGGCCAGCTTGTCCGTTGCGCTTCACGCGCTGGGGGAGCATCAACGAGGGAATAATTGATCCGGGAAACCGAAGGTGGATCGGCGAACTTTTAACAGATGATAACAGGTTCATTATAACGTTTGTGATACAAGATTCGCGGCCTGAAGGCATGGAAGTGCAGAGCCCTCAGGCCTTTGACGTATAGATAGTTGGAAATTGACATGTTCGTCATTTTGGGAGCAGCAGGGGGAATCGTTGATGAGTATCGAAGGGCAAGGTGCGTTTCATTCCAGTGAAAACCTTGGGGCGGACGGCGTGGAGAAAGCTCTGCTCCGGCCGTTTGGCCTTTCCGTTCGGCTTCAGTCGGGGACGGAAGCGGTTCGGCTGCAGCTGACAGGGTCGGAAACAGAGAAAGGTTCGACGGAACAGGGTTTTTTTGAAGAAACCCGGTTCCACTACCGAAGCGAAGATGAGTCCATTCAGGCCCGGATTTTTGTGCGCGAGAAGGCAGGCGGCACGATGCTGGTCTCCGTGGAAGCCGGCATCGCCAATGAAAATGATTTCGGCAAGCAGCGCTCATTCGCAGGGGAGCATGCGGTCATGCTGACACTGCGGCCCGCTGGGCAGATCGAGGGGCTGATGGCCAACTACCAGCATAAGGACTGGTGGACCCGCCCACATTTTGGCACCGATCTGGCCGGTTTGCCGGAGAAAATACAGTCGTTGCTGTGGAAGACAGCAGGCGAATATTGCCACCTGCTTCCGGTGACGGGGCCGATGTGGCGTGCGGATGCCGCCGGAGCCGAGGAAGGGATTACGCTTCGATTATCCGCTTATGAGGAAGGCCATACCCGCTGTGAAGCGCTGGTGTTTGCCTTTGCGGCCGGGAGCGATCCGTACGATCTCGTCAAGCGCAATGTAGCTTCCGCGCTGAAAGAGCTGGATTATCCGACGCTGCCGAGGGAACAGAAGCCGTTTCCCGCGATGCTGGACAAGCTCGGCTGGTGCAGCTGGGACGCTTTTTACCACCAGGTCAGCGAAGAAGGGCTGCTTGCCAAAGCCGCCGAGCTGCAGCAGCTTGGGCTGCCGGTCGGCTGGGTGATGATCGACGACGGCTGGTCCGATATTTCTGCAGGCAAGCTGTCTTCCTTTGAAGCGGATCCCGTCAAATTTCCCGGCGGTTTGAAGCGTGCCGTGCATGCACTGAAGGAGCGGTACGGCATCCGCCATGTTGGGGTATGGCACACCATCGCCGGTTACTGGGGCGGCATTCTGGAGGACAGCCCGATCGCCAGAACGTATGCGGACCATCTGTACCGGGTGCCCCGGGGCAATCTCATCCCTTATCCGGAAGCCGGCAAAGGCTTTGCCTTCTGGCATGCCTGGCACGGATTTTTGCGCCGCCAGGGCGTCGATTTCGTCAAGGTGGACAGCCAAAGCGCGGTTCTGAACTACCTGCAGGGGCGCATGCCCATAGGCCAGGCAGCCGCGGCTGCGCACGAGGCGCTGGAGGCTTCGGTTGCGCTGCATTTTGACGGGACGATCATCAACTGCATGGGCATGGCGTCCGAAAATATATGGCACCGGCCGAAGTCGGCCGTTTCGCGCAACAGCGACGATTTTGTGCCGCAGGAGAAGCGCGGCTTTCCGGAACATGCGCTGCAGAACGGCTACAATTCCTTTTACCATGGGGCTTTTTACTGGGGAGACTGGGATATGTACTGGTCCAAAAACCACGACGACGTGCAGAGTGCGGTGCTGCGTGCGGTGAGCGGAGGTCCGGTCTATATCAGCGACGCTCCGGGAAATACCGATCCGTCGCGCATCTGGCCTTTGATCTATGCAGACGGCACCGTCATCCGCTGCGACGAAACAGCCAATCCGACCCCGGACTGCCTGCTGCTGAATCCGGCCGATGAGCATGTTCCTCTTAAACTGTGGAACTGGGCGGGCAGCGCAGGGGTTGTGGCGGCTTTTCATATCAGCGGGGATTCTGCTCAGGTTATGGGTTCGATCGGACCGGCCGATGTGCCGGGACTCGGCGGCGGGGAATTCGCCGTGTACGACCATTTTGCCGGCAAGGGCTGGCTGATGCGCGCCGACGAGCAGACCCCGATCCGTCTGGAGGAAGGAGGCTGCGCCCTCTATGCGGTCGTCCCGGTTACGGGCAGCGTTACCCCGGTTGGGTTGGCCGACAAATACATTTCGCCGGCGGCGGTTGCCGGGTGTACTGAGGTAGGCGAGGTGACAAACGTCCGCTTGCGGGAAGGCGGCCGGTTCGTGTTTGCTTCCAGAACGGCGCCTTTAAGCGTTACCGCAAACGGCCTGACGGTAGAGGCATCTCCGATCGGGGGCGGCACCGGCGATTTTTATGAGGTTCTCTGCGGGGAGCCCGGCCAACCGGTGCAGATCGAAATCGTCTCGGCGTAAAAGCCGCATGAAGGCTTTGATGAAAAAAATAGCAAAAGCAGCTCGTTCATCTGATGACAAACGAGCTGCTTTAACTATTTTCGCTGCAATATCAAGATCTTGTTGTGATGGCCAACCCGCTGAACGACACGGGGCCTACGACATCCGTTTTTGGATTTGCCGTGGTGTTCTCGGCGGAGAACGATTGGACGATGAATATGGCGATTTTAAGTTGATGCCAATATATAGGTATATTCCTTGCCTCCTTATCTTCCGGATTTATGGATCACCCTCCGTTGGACTCGTTGACTGCCGCATAGGTACATATTCATATAAATAGGAGGAGCTGCGGTAATTTGCAGTGTATTGGTAACTTTTAGAAAAATATTACCAGCAAGACCTATTTTGAAAACCGCTGTCGGCACATCGGATTTAAAATTTTATAGACGAAAAGAATCATTTTTCCGGGAAATTTGATGAAATGGATGTACGCAGTGTGCGGTCTAGTATACGATCAAACGGAGCTTTTGGCTGATTCCATAAATAAAGTCGAATGAAATGATAACGGAGGGATAGCAATGAAAATATCGAAGTCGATGATCGCAAAGATAATACTTGGGGGCGTCTGCTTGGTAGGCATCGGATGCACCGACCGAACATTGAGCTCGGCAGATGGCGTGTTGGATCAAACGAAACAGAACGGCAGCGAAATCGTCGTTCCGCATAATGAGCGCTTGTTTTTGTCCACCGACAAGAAGTGGATTAATGAGGAAGGGCATCAGTCCGACCTGATCCGGCTGCAGTGGACGGCCGATCGCGCCAAACCCGCGATTGCCTGGGCCGACGAAAACGGGAAGGATAAGACCGCCATCATCTCCCACGACAAAGCGAATAATCCCGAGCAGCACGACCATAAACACCTCTCGTTTGAGACGACGATGTCGCCGGACGGTCAATATGCGGACCAGCTGTTCACGCGGCTGGAAATTCCCTACGACATGGACGTCAGCGAAATCCGTACCCAATCATCCAATTTTAATGTGATGAACGGCATCCTGCGGGTTGCGGGCGAAACCGGGTCGAACCGGGACCTCCAGTTCAGCGTTGCCGGCGAAGACAACAAAACGACGCCGAGATGGGCCGTTCGGGCGGACAGCACGAAAGAGAAGGGCGGCAACACAGGGTCCGACCTCCAATTCGTCCGCTATGGCGACGACGGCGAAGTGGTCGATTCCCCGCTGACGATGCAGCGGAGCGACGGCAATGTCGGAATCGGCACCGATGAACCGGACACCAAGCTGGATGTAAACGGAGACAAGCTCCGCATCCGTGAGAAGCATACGCCGAAATCATCCACCGAGCCCTGCAGTCAGGGACAAATGGCCTGGGACGACCAGTACGTATATGTGTGCGTTGCCCAAGACAACTGGAAGCGGACGGAACTCTCGTCCTGGTAAGGACTGCTCTCCCCGGCGGATGCTGGATACCCCGGCAGCGTATGCTGTTGGGGGCAGTGGGGCTGCGTGATGCACGTTCCGGGCTGGGAGGGTGTTATCTTCAAGTCCTACATGCTACGATTGGGATATAAAAAAATATACATAAGGCTCCCGTAGAGGAGCCCTTTTTGGAGAGGAGGAATCGGGATGCTGCTTTCTTTGGATATCGGCACGACTCATATCAAAGCAGGGGTGTTCGGGAACGACGGCTCGGAAATGGCTGTCGTCTCGGCACCGAACCCGAAGGCGCAAGGCCCCTCCGGTACCACTGTCTATGACCCGGATGTGCTGTGGGAGACCGCGGCCGGTTTGATCCAGCAGACGGTAGAGCGTCTTGGAGAGCGGGACGAAGCGATCGATGCCGTCGGGATTACGAGCATGGCGGAGAGCGGCCTGCTGCTGAATCCAGCGGATGGGAGAGCGCGCACTCCGATGCTGCCCTGGTTCGAAACCTGCTCGGCACCGCAGGCGGAGCGGATCAGGCAGGAGGTGGATGAACGGGAGCTCTTCCGCATGACCGGACTGCGCACGTCGTTCAAACACGGCCTGCCGAAGCTGCTGTGGCTGCGGGAAGCGTACCCGGACGCCTTTGACGGCAGCGTATGGTTGTCCGCCGCGTCATACATCGCTTACCGGCTGACCGGCAGGATCGCCGAGGATGAGACGCTGGCGGCTAGAACTTACGCATACCGGATTGACAGCCGCGCCTGGAATGAGCCGCTGATCCGCAGCTTCGGGCTGGATCCGCAGCTGTTTCCGCCCATTCAGCCGGCGGGAACGCCAGTGGGCACGGTACTGCCGGCCATGGACGGCCTCGGCCTCGGCAAAGCGCCGGTCATCCTGGCCGGACATGACCATGTGTGCGCCTCGCTGGCCTGCCCGGACGGCCCGGACAGCACGTACAACTCGATGGGGACCGCCGAAACGCTGGTCGGGACGTTCCCCCTGCGTCCCCTGGGGGATGCCGACGATGCATCGGGCTTGTCTTTCGGCATTCATCCGGTGCCGGGCCGCATGTACTGGATGGGAGGACATTCTTCGTCCGGCGGTTCGGTAGAGTGGGCCCGCGAAGCCTTATCGGATGCCGGCATGTCCTACCCGGATATGATGCGGCTGCTGGATGAGGCGGGCGGGCAGCCCACCGGCATTTTGTATTATCCGTATTTGACCGGAAGCGGCGCCCCTCATCCCGAGCCCGGTGCCCGGGCCGCATTTATCGGCTTGGACGCCAAGCATAAGAAGGGGCACCTGATCCGGGCGGTGCTGGAAGGAAACGCCTATCAGCTGGAGCTGCTGCGGGAGCGCGCCGAACGGGTCGGCGGCAGTCCGATCCGGCGGATGCACGTGGTCGGCGGCGGAGCCCGGAACAGCCACTGGCTGCAGATCAAGGCCGATGTATCGGGCGTCCGTCTGACCATGACCGGCGCAGCGGAGGCCTCGCTGCTCGGGGCTGCCCTGGCCGCCGCTGTCGGGGCCGGCCTGTACCCGTCCTTCCGCGAAGCGGCGGCTGCTGTAACCTACCCCGAGGCGAAGGTGTACGAACCTGATCCGGAACGCCATCTGATGTACCGGAAGCTGTACGAGCAAGGCTTTCTCGGCCTGCTCCAGCCCTTGCTGTCCTATTACAAAAGCAGCTCCTGACCGAAATCAGGAGCTGCTTTTTTATAAACTAACGTCTTATTCTTTTGTAAATTCAATCGTGCTGCGCACGGTGTCAATCGGACGCACCATCTTTTCGATCTGCTCGCGTTTCGGCTCCAGGAATGGAGGCAGGGACAGCTTTTCGCCCAGCGTTTCGTAAGGCTCGTCGCCCATAAAGCCAGGGCCGTCGGTCGCCAGCTCGAACAGAATTTGCGGCGCCACCCGCGCATACAGCGACTCAAAGAAGTGACGATTCACGTAACCCGAAGTCGAGAACCCGAATTCGTCCAGGCGGGTGATCCATTGTTCCAGCACGGCGCGGTCCTCAACACGGAATGCCGCGTGATGCACCGTACCGAAGCCTTGGCGGGCTGGCGGCAGCACGGCATTATATTCCACGACGACCTGAGCCCCGTTGCCGCCTTCGCCGACTTCAAAGAGGTGGTAGGAGCCTTCCTGGCCGATTTCCTTGAACTCGAATACTTTCTCCAGCATTTCTTTGAAGTAATCGAAATTGGCGATTCTCACAAAGACCGGGCCCAGGCCCGTGATGGCGTACTCCAGCGGAATTGGCCCTTTTTCCCATGGGGTTCCGGAAGGAACACCCTCGTTGTGCTCGTCGGAAATGAGCTGGTACTGCTGGTCGTCGAAGTCGACGAAAGAGAGCGTCTTTTTACCAAACTTCTCTTTAATGCCGTAATGCTGAACGTTCAGGCGGTCAAAGCGCTTCACCCAATAGCTCAGTGCCGCATCGCTCGGAACGCGGAACGACGTTTTGGCGATTTCGTTGGTGCCGTGAACGCCTTTCGGAATGCCGGGAAAATCAAAGAATGTCATGTCGGTTCCCGCGCTCCCTTTGTCATCGGCAAAGAACAAATGATAAGTCTGGATGTCGTCCTGGTTTACCGTTTTTTTGACCAGGCGCATGCCCAGCACATAGGTGAAAAACTGATAGTTTTTTTCCGCGCTGCTCGTAATCGCAGTCACGTGGTGAATTCCTTTTAATCCGTTCATCATAATTCCTCCTTATAATTAAGCTTCCCTTAAAACTGTTTTTCCATGAATGAAATGGCTTGCGCCAATTCCTTGTTATAAAGAATCTTTAATTTAAGATAAATATAGCACGTTGTTTCCGATGTGTCAAACGTTTGGCGATTCATCGGCAAAAACCTAGAGATCTATGGCAAATTATCGGGATAAAGTATGGGGCCTGAACTAATCGTCCACCGGAACCCAAAATAAAAACCCGGTATCGCTGGACACCGGGTTTCACAGGCAAAGATTCCTTTTGGTCATTTCTCAAGGGACATCAGGGGGCTAGTACAGCCGGCTTGAACACTTCTTCACACCATGTGCGGAAGCTGGTGTCAGAAGGCTGTGCCTTTTGTAAATCGTCGTCGTAGATGCCTTCATTTTGGGCAATGACCATATCCATGTAATCCTTGACCCAAGCCTCCGATCCAAAGCGAGATAGGGTAGCTTTATACTCAGCAATGGAAACCTGCTGAAAGCGAATCGGACGCTCGAGCACTTCAGACAAGACATGCGCCATTTCATTGGGTGTTAAAGAATCGGGGCTGACGACCGGGACACTGTCTTGACCGCTCCAGGATTCATCGAGCAAGAGTGCTGCTGCTGTCGAGGCGATATCCCGGGTTGCGCAGAGCGGGAGCACCTGATCTCCAGCCGTAGGCATATAGAACGTTCCGTGGCTTTTGATGGATTCCAGATCATGAAACATATTTTCCATAAAGTACGGCATACGCAGTGAACGATAGCTTACACCTGTGCTTTCGATGAGCGCGTCCATCTCAAACGCTGCGGTTAATATCCCGGCATTTCTGCCGAAGCCACGCCCCAAGCTGGACACGCCCACCACTCTTTTC
>NZ_MBRK01000001.1:4901786-5055665 GCF_002224835.1 Paenibacillus sp. SSG-1 | reverse complement strand
CGGGAGGGTTGGAAAAGCCGGTCTGGTGAAATTCAAATAGTATTCCGTGGAGTTCCCCGATTGAGGGTTCGGAGGCACCAGCCAAAGAACACTCTCTGCACCTGCGAATGCTTTCGAGACGACATCCATGTCATCGTGTGATCCCTGAAAGACTTCGACACGGTCGCGCACCCGCTGCGGCAGCCGGGAAGGGTCCCGGGCAATGACACGGATCGGCTTTCCGTTATCAACGATGCGTTCAAGGACTTGCTGGCCGATTTGACCGGTGGGAGTCGTAATAACGATCATGAACAATTCATCCTTTCATAGGTTATGGCTGACCCAGCTTAATAAGAGAGAGCAGCTAATTAACAGTGTTGTTTAAGCGTCATTTTCGGCTAAACTATACTGTATACATGATATTAGTTTGGTTCAGCCATGCAGGCAATCAGCAGCAAGCCGTTTTCGTTGTGTAGGCAACATCTGCACGATTTTGTTGTTTATTAGGTTATAAGTCCAAGGAGTGATAGCATGCCAGTAAACCCAAACGATCCCCGCGTCAAGCGCACGCGTCAATTATTACTGCAATCCTTTATGGAGCTGATCGAGCAAAAGAAAAATATTTACTCCATTTCCGTGCAGGACATTACCGATCGCGCGACGGTTAATCGGGCCACATTTTATGCGCATTTCGAAGATAAGTATGCTTTCCTGGAGTGTTGGATGAGGCAAAAATTCCAAAAGAAACTGGAGAGGGAATTACCTAATCATTCCATATCCAATATGAGCAGCTTGCGGTCTTTGATTCAAATCGTTTTTGATTTTCTTGCCCTTACCCGGCAATATATGATTCGTACTCCGGAAAACAGTCCGTATGAACCGCTGTTTGAAAGCGCCATTCATAAAGAACTCTATCAACTCCTGTTCACATGGCTGAGCGAAGAAGCGAAGGCGCCGGAGGCAAAAAAAGCGGTGGAATCCACGGCTCTCCTCATAAGCTGGGGCATATTGGGGACAGCCATTCAGTGGAGCCGAGACCCTGAGCATCGCCCGGCGGAGGAGATGGTGCAGGAGATGCTGGTGGTCGTGGCAGCGGGATTGGCTCCTGTTTTGGAACAACCTTAAAAGGATGATCGTTAACGAAGGGCATGAATACGATGATAAAAGACAGCAGCCGACCATAAAGATCAGCTGCTGTCTGTGCTAAGGAGGCTATGAAGATGATAAATCGGATTCTAGCCATGCTGACGCTCACCTTTATGGTTGGCTGCACGGCAAAGCATAATATGTTTACTGTTGAAGGAGAGATCGATACCATAAATTCAGATCTTAAAGAGATCTGCGTTAAGGGTACCTGTGTTCCAGTATCGAAGAATATTGATAAATTCAAAGTCCATGACCGCGTGATCCTCAGGCTGGAGAGCAGCTATACCAGTCAGGACGTGTATGATCCGAAACATATCAAGGTGTTAAGTGTTGAAAAGGTTGAGTAATAATAGTCATTTATAAGCGATGATCATAAACCGGTCGGCATTCGTCAGGATTCCTTTCGGTGTCTGGTGTTCGGCAATAAAGCGGTGCAGCGTCTGAAAATCCGACTCCGTCTGTCCAAAGCCGGGGATGATCGGGGTGTGCTTCAGCAAAAAGATCAAGTCTTCGGCCGTCGCATAATACTCCACCGCATCATATTGCCGGCAATCAATCTGCCGGAATCCGGCTTCCTTCAGTTCGGCGGCATACCGCTCCATAAGCGTTCCACGCTTGGCATTCCCGGATTGGCCTCTGCCGAAAGCTTGCGGCAGATTGCATTTGTCGCTTTCGCCGACCTGCTGGGTGAGGAACACCCCATCATCCGCCAGCACTCGGGCCACTTCGGCCGCATTGAACTCCGAATGCCTGCAGCTGATCACCTGAAAGAATCGGTCAGGAAAATGGAGCTCGGACGCCTCCATGGGCAAGAAGCGGATGTTGGACCTGCCGGATTGTTCCCGGTTCCGGTTGGCGGTGTGAATCATGGCTTCCGAATGGTCGATGCCGATCAGAAGCAGGGCCGCATCCGCCATGCGCAGCAGAGCCTCGCCGCCTCCGGTGCCGATATCCAGCAAAATATCTCCGGCCTTACAGCGGGAGGAAACTTCGCTCCAAAAATTCCACAGGGCATCTTCAACGATCACGCTCAATCGGCTGAAATCCCAGCCGTTCATTTGGCCGACCTCATTGTAAAATTTTTTATAATCAAAAGAATCCATAGATGATTCCACCTTTCAAAAAGTAAGAGAATAGTGACGCATGCAGACGTTGCCGGTTCGTTTCCAAATGGATCAAAGGACAGACGTGTCCCTTGATAGCTGGTACGCGTTTTGACCCAGCCCGGAAATTACATACCTCGAACGAAATGCAGTGCCACGATCCGCTTCACCCCTTTGAAAGAATAGTTACATTATAAAAGGCCTAAATCCCGGAATACAAGGGTAAACGGCAATCCAATGATTGTCCTCCTATGGTTTCGTTCGTATAATGGGTAATGCTATGTTGTGGATGAAATGTAAGGGGCAAGTCTTAAGTCAAAATGAATGGATGGATAGAGCCGGTTACCGGCTTAACCATTTTCAAGGGGGAACAGCGGGTGCCGCTAGAAATTGAACGCAAATTTTTGCTGCCGGAATTCCCGGCGGCTCAGGTTAAGGAAGGAAAACTGAGGATCGTCAAGGAGCAGCTGATCGAGCAGACGTATCTTGCGCTGTATGAAGATCAGGAACTGAGGGTTCGGAAAATAACCGATGCCGCCAGCGGAGATGTAGAGTATACACATACGTTTAAGAGAGGGTTCGGCATCGCCCGGGAAGAAGTGGAGGTATCCATCGCCGGCGGCTTGTATGATCAGATGATTCAGGCCCATGGCGCCGTCCCTTTGATCAAAAAGCGCTCTACGGCGCTATGGGATGGCGTACAGGTGGAGATCGATGAGTACGATCAAATCCAGCTCACGGTGCTGGAGGTGGAGTTCGGCTCGGAGGAGGAGGCCGAAAGCTTCGTTCCCCCGGCATGGTTCGGGAAGGACATCAGCACGGAAAAGGAATACAGCAACAAGAAGGTTTGGCGTGAGCTTCAGTCCCGGCGAAGTTAGGGAATTATGAAGCTCGATTGGCCACGGGACGGATCAAGTTGAGGCCGGGAATCAAGAGACCGAAAGGTCTCTTTTTTTGTCCAAGGATGTGGATGCTTCGGATACCTGGATTCCTTATAGCGCAAGAAAAGCTGCCATAGTACAACGGTTTGGCTTCCTTGAATGACGCCGATAGACGTTTTTTTACTTTTGATGGTTAAAAATAAATATTTTTTTGGAGGGGGCTTTTTATTACGTTTTGGGCTCACGGCGCCGACATAAAGTATAGCGGTTGCTTTGACGGAATAAAGCGCGCGAAAAGCGGCTTGAATATAGGCTTTACTCTGCGTAAAGCCCGGGGAGCGTTAGGATGAAAAGGCAATGGATTATTTTTATCATCGGCATGCTGCTGGTGCTGTTTCTGCCGGTGTACGCCGTTTGGCAGCAGTTCGTGATGGACAGGCAGCCTACGGCGGTGGAAGGGGTCCTTGACCTCAGCAAGCTGGATCTCCGGCATCACGGAGCGATCAGCTTGAACGGGGAGTGGGAATTTTACCGGAGCCAGCTGCTGACTCCAAAGGATTTTGACCGCAGCGTCACCGTGAAGGAAGACGAGCGTCCAAGGCTGTCCGGGATGGCACGCCTGCCGGGCGCCTGGAACGATTATATTGCGGAGGACGGGCAGCGAATGGCCGCGGGCTACGGGACGTTTCGCCTGATCGTTCAGGTCAAGCCGGGGCAAGCGCTGACGTACGGCCTGCAGACCAACAATATCCGTTCCGCCAGCCGGGTGTTCATGGGCGGTTACGAGATTGGAGCCAGCGGAAATCCTGGGCGTACCGCCGATGACGGCGTTCAGAATAACGTTCCCTTCTTGGGTTTTGCCACCCTTTCAGGCGGACGGATCGAAATTATCGTTCAGGTCGCCAATTACTTGTATACCACCGGCGGCGTATTTACGCCGATCCTGTTCGGGGAGCAGCACGCGATTATGCAGAGCAAAGAGATGTATTTGTTCGCCGACTGGATGACGATCGCCGGATTTTTTACCGCCGCCATATATTTTCTCGGATTTCAGCAAATCCGCAAGAAGGAGCCGGCCTCCCTGCATCTGGGGTTGTTTTGCCTGACGGCGATTGGTTATGTCCTGCTGCATGGGGAGAAGCTGATTGCCGGCATTTTGCCGGGCCTATCCTATGAGTGGGTCCTGAAGAGCCAGCTGATGATATCCGCGCTGATTTACTATTTTTTATTAAAGTTTGTGTCCGCTTCGGTACGCGGCGGTGTTCATCCCATCGTCATGCGTTCTTACGCGTTTCTCGGCGGGGCATCCATCGCGGTTGCGATTATTTTTCCAAGTATTTTGTTCTCAAAAATTGAACCTCTGCTGGTCGCCTTCTCAGCGTTATGCATCGCCTACATTATCGGCATCATGCTGCGGGACCTCCGTCGGCGGCGAAATTCGGGAGAATACCTGCTGACGATTCTCGGCATCATCAGCATCCTCATGGTTATTATCACCAACCTGCTCCCGTTGATCGGGGTCTACGAAGGCATGGTTTTTACTCCCGCAGAAATGTTGATCTTCGTCGTGACTCAGTCGGCCCTGCTCGCCCGGCGCTACGACCGGACGTTTAATGAAGTGGAGCAGCTGTCCCGCAGGCTCCTGACCTTGGATGGTTTGAAGGATGAGTTTATGGCGAACACCTCCCATGAGCTGCGGACACCCGTGCACGGCATGGTCAACATGGCCCAATCTTTGCTGGAAGGGGCCTCCGGGGAACTGAACCGGGAGCAGCGCGGCAATCTCAAGCTGATCATGACGACAGGGAAGCGGCTGACGCTCCTCATCAACGATATTTTGGATTTTGCCAAGCTGAAGAACGGGGAGATCGTCATGAGGCGGCAGTCCGTTGATTTGGCTTCGGTGACCGGTTCCGTGCTGGAGATCATCCGTAATCTCGCAGGGAGCAAACGAATCATGCTGGAGGAAAGCCTGCCGGAGGATCTGCCTTTCCTGCTGACGGACGAGGACCGTCTTCAGCAGATTTTGTTTAATCTCCTTGGCAATGCGGTGAAGAATACTTCCAGCGGAAGTATCCGGATTGCGGCCGGCCAACGGGGCGACGCCGTGCATATCTCAGTGGCCGACACCGGGATTGGCATTGCGGCGGATCGGCTGGAGGCTATTTTTACTCCGTTTGATCAGCTGGACATGCCGGAGGGGCACGAAGCTTCCGGCACCGGCCTTGGGCTCAGCATTACCAAAAGGCTCGTTGAGCTGAGCGGCGGCCGCATTTGGGTCGAATCACAGCTGGGACGGGGCTCAACCTTTCATTTCACCGTTCCTGCCGCCGGTCCAAGACCGAAAACGGCAGATCGCGCAGCAGCCGGCATCTCTTTGGAGCCCATCCGCGAGGAAACGGCTGCGGCGCTGGCGCTTACCGATCCGCAGATGCCTGATCACGGGGCGGAACGCGCAACCGTCCTGATGGTGGACGACGATCCCGTTAATCTTCAGGTGCTGCGCAATCTGCTGGCACTCGAGGGCTACCGGTTGATGACGGCCAGCAACGGTCAGGAAGCGCTGGAAAAGATCCAATCCGGGCAGTCGATCGATCTGGTCATTGCCGATTGGATGATGCCGGGCATGTCGGGCCTGAACCTGTGCCGAAGCGTGCGCCGGCAGTTTTCCCTGTCGGCCCTTCCGATTCTTCTTCTGACGGCCAGAAGCCTGCCGGAGGATGTCCGCATCGGGCTGTCGGCCGGGGCGAACGATTTTCTCCGCAAGCCGGTTGATGCCGAAGAGCTGCGGGCCAGGGTCAGAACCCTGCTGGAGCTGCGCAGGTCGGTCCGGAACGCCATTTCTGCGGAAATGGCCTTTCTGCAGGCCCAAATTAAGCCGCATTTTCTGTATAATGCGCTGAATACGATGATCGCCCTGCTGCCTATCGACCCGGAGAAGACGGCGGGCTTGCTTCACGAGCTCAGCCGGTACTTGCGGGGGAGCTTCGATTTCCGCAACCGGGACCAGCTGACCGTCCTTCGTCAGGAGATGGCCTTGGTTACGTCCTACTTAAACCTGGAGAAGGCCCGGTTTGAGGACCGGCTGCAGGTCGACTACGACATTCAGGCGGATATGAATCGTCTGGTGCCCCCGCTCACGATCCAGCCGATCGTTGAAAATGCGGTCAGGCACGGAATCATGCGCAAGGAAGAGGGCGGCAGGGTTCGGATATCGGTGCGAGAGCTGGAAGAGCGAGTGGAAATTGCCGTCGAGGACAATGGGATTGGCATGACGCCGGAACGGATGGAAGCTGTGCGGGAAGGCAGAGCCGGGAACGGCGTAGGGCTGAAAAATATTAACGCCCGCCTGCTGACGCTTTTTGGTACGGAGCTTATGATCGACAGCGATCCGGAGCGGGGAACCGTGGTCCGGTTCCATGTGCCGAAGCAGAAGCAGGGTGACTCTCAGGTGACACAAGAGGAGGACAAGCATGAGAGCGATATTGGTCGATGACGAAAATCCGGCGCTGCTTCAGTTGGATCGGCTGATTCAAGGGGACGGGCGAATCGAGATCGCCGGCAAATTTACGCAGGTCCGGGCGGCACTGGAGCATGCCGAGGGAATTCCGGTGGACATCGCGTTTCTGGATATCGAGATGCCCGGCCTGAACGGGCTGGAGGCGGCGGAACGCCTGCACGCTATACATCCCGGTATTCAGGTGGTGTTCGTGACGGCGTACAATCAGTACGCGATTGAAGCGTTCGAGGTAAACGCGATCGACTATCTGCTGAAGCCGGTTGATCCCGAGCGGTTTGCCAAAACCGTAAGCCGGCTCGAGGCGCGTTTGGCGCCTCAGCAGGAGACGGCGGCACCTGTCCTTGTCCGGCAGGATCCCCAAGTCATTTGCTTTAAGCGGATTGAGGTATTGGATGGCACGGGGAGCGGCAGCCGGCTCAAATGGCGGACGCAGAAAGCGCAGGAGCTGTTCGCCCTGCTGGTGCATCACCGCAACCGGTGGGTCGCGAAGGACCAGATTTTAATGACCCTGTGGCCGGAACTCTCCGCCGATAAAGCGGTGACCCAGCTGCATACTTCCGTGTACCAGGTCCGCAAAATGCTGAAAGCCTGGGGACTGGGCTCCACCGTGGATTACTCCCATGAGAGCTATTGTCTGGTACAGCGGGAAGTCGAGGTGGACGTGGACCGGTTCCTGAGGGATACCGCCATGGAAGAAATCCGTGACCTGCGCGACTTGCAGCGCCTGCAGAGCGGACTGGCCCAATATCAGGGCGACTATCTTGAGGAGCATGATTACGGCTGGGCGATGTCGGCCCGCGAGGAGCTTCGGCGCCAATTCGTGCGCTCCAGCCTGCTGGCCGCCGAATATGAACAAGCCGTCGGACAGGCGCGCAAGGCGCTGGACCGGCTGCTGGGCCTGCAGAGCGTTGAGCCTTTTTCGGATGAGGTTTGCCGGAAGGTTCTGCTCAGTTACCTTCAGGCCGGCGAAACAGGCGAGGCACAGAGGCATTATGATGCGTTTGTACGGGTCTTGTCCGAGGAGCTGGACGCCGAGCCGGAGATGGAGACGATGATGCTGGCGGAGCAAATTTTCTAGCCGTACAGGTACATTTCTAGCCGTACAGGTACACCTCACGTTCGGACCGATATAGGCGCACCCAATGACTAGATTGTATGAATCGCCCAATCGATGTCCTTTTCGGGAAGCGCAGCTTACGGCAGCTGTGATATGTTAGAACCAAGGAGGGATCGGCGATGGTGGGTTTTCAGGAGCAGGAGCTGCAGGAATGGATCCGTTATTTTGAAAATAAAAATACTTCCTTCTGCACATGGACCGGAGGCACCCAAAGCGAGGAAGGCGTGATAACGATGCCTTATCCGGTATACGACGCCGGGGTTCAGCGCTTCATCGCAGCCGTCAGCGGCAGTGGACTGATGATGAAGGATTATTTGCAGCAGCTCGAGAAGGGGGATGCTCTTGCGCCGGAAGCGATCAGCGGGCTGGAGATGCCCCGGGATATGGAATTGCTGCGGGCGGTGCTGACCTATTTCGTCCGGCAGGAACGCTTTTGCGACGGGTTATGGGAGAAGGCGATCCGGGAAGGCATTTTCCTCAGCATTCTGTATAAGCTGCGGGAGGCTGAGCGGGGATCAAGGCCGGGAACCTAACGGGGAACGACGGGGTATCCGAAAAACATACGCTGGAATAGATAAAGCGGCCCATCCCGCCGCCTTTCTTTTTTTATATTCACTTTCGGGCTTGTGATAATCATCGCTTAAATGTCCCCGGCCTACTCTGATGGGATTTTTCCCTTTACCTGCTTTAACGTCGCTACGATCAAAAAACTGACGATTACCAACAAGAGCCATGAACTTACTTTGCCAAGATGAACGAGACTCCAGGCCTCGGCCTGATTCGGGTATTGCCAGGCGCCAAAGAACGTGGCGATATTTTCTGCGACCCAAATAAAAAATCCGATAAGCACAAAGGACAGGGCAAGCGGCATACGGTAACGCGTTCCGTTCACCTCATATTGAACCCAGGACCGCCAAAAGACAAGGATGACAAGTCCGGATAACCACCAACGGACATCAATCCAGAAATGGTGTATGAAAAAATTCAAGTAGATCGCAGCCGCAAGGGGGACAACGACCGCAAACGGCGGCCAATTCATCAGTTCAACCTTGAGTCTTCTCCACGCCTGGCAAAGATAACTCGCTACGCTGGCATACATGAACCCGCTGTATAAAGGGACTCCGAATATTTTTAAATATCCTTCTCCCGGGTATGACCAAGAGCCCATATGTACCTTGAAAAGTTCCAGAGCCAGCCCGATCAGATGGAACATCGTGATCACCTTGAGTTCGTCCCGTGTTTCGAGTCCGGAGCGAACCATCCACCACTGCATCAGGAGGCAAATGATCAGCAGCCAATCATACCTGGGCAGAAAGGGGAGGGGGATGATTTTCGTCAAAGCCAAGGAGGCAAAAATCACGACAGGGAACAAACAGGATAAAGCCTGCTCCCAACCGAATCGAACGAGCTGCTTGAACGCTCTGATGACCGGTGACTCCATCATTCGGCTATGATCCATCATGATCTTCATCACTCCGATACTCTAAAATATCCCCGGGTTGGCAATCCAACGCCTTACAAATCGCCTCTAACGTCGATAATCGAATCGCTTTCGCCTTCCCGTTCTTCAATATAGACAGGTTAGCCATGGTGATTCCTACCCGTTCCGACAGCTCGGTTACGCTCATCTTCCTTTTCGCCAGCATTACATCGATATTGATTACGATAGCCATTGTTTTCACCTCAGACCGTTAAGTCATTTTCCGATTTGATATCGATTGCTTCCTTCAGGAGCCTCTGAAGAACGGCGGCAAAGAAAGCGATCACCATGGATGCAAAAATAATGACTAGTCCGATTAAAATGACACCCGGAGCGTCGTCTGCCTCCGCAATCAGATACAGGAGGGGCAAGCCGGCCACATACAAAATACTGATAGCGACGGCACAGTATTTGATATTCTTTAGCGCACTTACGGACAACTCCGAGAAGGCTTCATTTCTGTCGATATAAATCAACAGTCTAAAGGATTGATACAGAGCGAGGTAAAAAGGGACTGCCGATGCATACAAGTCAACAAACACGAGATATTTGAGATAGGCATGATCCGGATACAATTCTGCTGCGAAATCCGCGATCCCGGGCACCACAAAGATGCACAAAGCAAGGATCGGCAGTCCGATCAGAAACACAGCCACCTTTAAGAAGAGAGTCGACACCCGTTTCATATAAACACCTCTTAATCATTATTGTTCCTCGAATTTAGCACATCATTTATCGTTTTACAATAAATAATTAATGAATAATATTATCATTTTGTTGTTAGTCGAGTTAAGGATCTCCTCAAACGAATGATGTATAAACAAAAAAAGCCATGTTTGCTCATGGCGTCTTGATGGCGGTTATTGGAGCCTCCCATATTGCTTTGCATAAGATAGGGTTCGATGGTATAACTTTTTGTCTTTTAAAAATTTTAGCGGATAAATTTGGGGCCGTGTATTGACCTCCAATATCCACAGCTTCTCCTTGTTGTCCACCGCTACATCCAAACCCAGTTCCTGAAATCCTTTGAGATGGCGGTCAAAATTTTTCGCTACCGAAACTCCTAACTGCTTCAGCGCTTTTTCCGTATTTTGAATGGAGGCCGAATGAAATCCCGCGCCTGTCAGCGTTGGCTGAAATAAACCGAGGCTTCCTCCCTGGTTATAGTTCGTTGCAATCTTCCCAGGACTCCCGATCTTTGCGAAGACGGCCGTACTGATCCACTCCCCTTTTTTCGTTTTCTGCACCATCACGCGAATATCGAACAGCTTTCCGTTCGTTTTAGCTAATGGGATCCCCTTCTGTAACAAATACGGCCTTTTGTTAGAAAAGCGGGAAAGCATATGATATAGCTCGTCAGCTGTTGCGAAGAAGGATTTTTCTTTCTTGAATTGGGTTTGGTACCCATTGTTCTTTTTATTGATCCGAATAATGCCCGCTCCACCGGAACCATGCGTTGGTTTGAAGTAAACGGTTGAATATTTGGAGAGCATGGAGAACAGGTTTTTTCTATCAAAAGTTTCCGTGTGGGGGACATGTTTCCGTAAATCGCCCTGCTTTAATAACCAATTCGTTTTCTTCCATTTATCGCTGATCGAGCTGCTTTTGTACTTAGCCATACATACCACCACCTTCCTGACCTAACATATGAATGCAGAGATGTGCTTGCAACGATATCTGTCTATTGTGGCGATAAGAACGGAAAAAGTTAAAGTTCTATCCGCTAGCAGATCAAAAAAGGCGGCTCATCCGCCGCCCCTTCGCCCATTATATGAAATGGCGTTCTTTAAAGATCCGTTTTGCCTCGAATACCGCGTTCAGCACCCGGGGAAAGCCGGTGTACGGCGCGCATTGGATGATGGCTTCCACAATTTCGCCGGCGGACAGCCCGACGTTCAACCCGGCGTTGATGTGCACGTTCAGCTGCGCTTCACATCCCCCTTGCGTCGTCAGGGAAGCGATCGCAATCAGTTCGCGCTGCCTCAGGTCCAGCCCCTCCCGTGAATAAATGTCGCCAAAGGCAAATTCGATGACGTATTTCCCCAGGTCCGGGGCGATATCGCTGAGCGATTCCATAACACGCTGCCCGCCGTCGCCATCGACTTCCAGCAGCTTTTCCCATCCGCGTTCGTAACGTTCGTTTGTCATTGTTTATGACCTCCTGAAATGATGTTTTAACCGCTTCGTGAGTTATATGCTACAGCTTTGAGCGCGCTCTAAAGCAAGGTTTTTTTTGCATGGAATTTTGCCATTCCAAGGAGACGCAAGGAATTAAAGCAGATCGAAGCAAAGGGCCTGCTATGCATAGGGGATTTAGTGATATAATGCAGCCATGGAGAACCAATACACGATTCAGCAGATTTCCCAAAAAACCGGTCTGTCCGTGCATACGCTGCGTTACTACGAGCGGATTGGCTTGTTGGAAGGGGTACCCCGGGATGAGCACGGTTACCGCCTGTACCGGGAGTCCGATTTGTTATGGGTTGAATTTTTGATGCGGTTAAGGGGAACGGGAATGCCGATCAGCGAGATGAAGCGGTTTTCGGACCTGCGGAGCGAAGGCGATTCCACGATAACGGAAAGGCGGGAAATGCTGGAGGCCCACCAGGCGCACATTCATGAGCAAATGCGGGTGCTCCGGGATCATTTGCGAAGTATTGACGATAAGATCGATCATTACAAAGGGATGGAAAATGAACAAAACCAGGCGGTGCCACCCAAAGTGCCGTCTGGCAAATGAGCAAGAAGAGGCCGCGCTGGCCTCTTTTTGTTGTCTGCACCATATCGTTCATTCCGAGGGAATACACTAAATCTCATTTCTAGGTAGTACGCTAAATCCATCTCTAGGTAATACGCGAAAGGAAGTTCTTAGGCTCCCATCGCGGCGACTGCCTATTTGCCTCCTATATCCTTAAATCACCTTTGTCCGTCCCGCATCCGTGCTCGTCTTAGTCTGCTGAGGAGACAAACGATATAAATGATTTTATATAAACTTAACTAAAATAGTTAATATCAGTTTACATAGTTCATTCTACGCGCTATAATCTCCTTGTAAATGAGAAACGAGGAGGAATTGGCGTGAAATCGATTTTGATTACGGGTGCTTCGTCGGGTATTGGAAAAGCGGCGGCACAGTTTTTTCAGCAGCAGGGGTGGAATGTCATTGCGACGATGCGTTCGCCGGAACAGGAAACCGGACTGCGGTCCTTGGAGCGGGTGCTGGTGACCCGTTTGGATGTGGAGCGGAAGGATACCATCGAGGCGGCGGTAGCAGAGGGGATTGACCGGTTTGGGCGGATCGATGTCCTGCTGAATAACGCGGGTTATGCGGCATTCGGCGCTTTTGAAGCGGCGACCGACGCCCAGGTACGTAAACAGTTTGATGTCAACGTCCATGGAGTGATGCAGACGACCCGGGCGCTTCTTCCACATTTCCGGGCCCAGGGCGGCGGAACGGTGATCAACGTCTCGTCGGCCGGCGGCAGGGTGGCTTTCCCGCTGCTGTCGTTGTACCACGCGAGTAAGTGGGCGGTGGAAGGCTTCTCCGAATCGCTCTACTATGAGCTGGCTGAACACAACATCCGGGTGAAGCTCGTGGAGCCGGGCAACGTGGCGACGGATTTTACCGGACGTTCGCTGGATGTGCTGAAGGACGATTCGCTGGAGGCATACGCCGCCTATACCGGCACTGTAATGAAAAAGCAGCTTGAGAGCTTCGAAACCCAGTCGTCCACACCAGAGCACATCGCCAAGACGATCTACGAGGCGGCGGTCGATCCTTCACCCCGGTTCCGGTATATCGCCGGTCAGGACGCCGAGTTCCTGCTAGACTTGCGCAGCAGGGTGCCGGAGGAGGAATTTATGGCCGGTATTGCTCAGCAGTTCCGGTGATAGGGGGCGGCTCACCCCCGAGCGCCGGTGTAGGGGTTTCGCTGCTGCTCCTTCGAATCAGCTAGATAACCAAAAGAGGCGTGCCGTAAGGCGACACGCCTCTTTTTTTCCCACAAGCTGGGTATTTTATAAGGTCACTTGGCGAAAGTCTGGCCCGTGGCAACTATCGAGGGGAAACAAATGGCCAAACAGCAGGGGAGAGGAAAGAGGAGAAAAGGTAGCCTTAGCCAACTTTAAAAGCAGCAGTCCCCGCGACCTGAACTCCAAAGAGGGAAAGCATATGGGGTGGAAAGTCTACGTGCCGCCTTTGAAGCCGTGTTCCCACCTCCTCATCTAATCAAAGGAACACGGCTTCAACAGCGGCTGGAGCCCAAATGCGTCCCTCCCCGAGCACAAAAGTCTGGGTTTCATTGCTGCTCCTTCGAATCAGCTAGATAACCAAAGGAGGCGCGCCGTAAGGAGACACGCCTCTTTTTTGCATCCCCCCACAAGCTGATTATTTTTTAAGGACACGAGCCAAGGCGTTGTACCGGTGCGGTAACCGAAGGAGAAACAATTGGCTAAGCAGCAGTGAGAAGCAGATGGGGGCGTTCTAGCAGCTACCCCAAGAGCAGCAGTCCCCACCACCTGAACTCCAAAGAGGGAAAGCATATGGGGTGGAAAGTTCACGTGCCGCCTTTGAAGCCGTGTTCCCGCCTCCTTGTCTCATCAAGGAACACGGCTTCAACAGCGGCTGGAACCCCAAATGCGTCCCTCCCCGAGCACAAAAGTCTGGGTTTCGTTGCTGCTCCTTCGAATCGACCCAATGCTCCCATGGCAGATGCAGCATGAGTCTTTTTTCCAACGACACCCACACGCCCCCAACCTTAAAAAATAACCAGCCCACCCCTGTTCATGCCAAGCATCCCCCGCCCCTCCACCGTTACTATGAAAAATAAGCACAGCTATACGACGTGCGCGAAAAGGAGGACCGATATGTCGACGATCAAAACGGAAGCAGCCGAGATGACGCCCCCAAGCATGGTCCGAAGGCCGGGAAAGGGCGGCGGACTGATCCACCTCATGTGGAAGTACAAGGCGCTGTACGTGATTTCCCTTCCCGGGATCGTGTATTTTCTCATCTTCAAGTACATTCCGCTGGGCGGCTCGATCATCGCGTTTCAGGATTACAACATTTTTAAGGGCTTCACGGGCAGTGAGTGGGTGGGCTTCGCCAACTTTACGATGATGTTCCAGCATTACGACTTTTTGCGGATTTTGAAAAATACGCTGCTCATCGGGCTCTACGACCTGATCATTGCGTTTCCGGCCCCGATCATTCTGGCCCTGCTGCTCAACGAGCTGAGGCTGGTCGTGTTCAAAAGGGTCATCCAAACCGTGGTGTATATGCCGCACTTTCTGTCCTGGGTCGTCATCGCCGGCATGTCAGTGGCCATTTTGTCCCCGTCCACGGGCATCTTGAACCAGCTGCTCGGTCTGTTCGGCATCGAGCCGGTGTACTTCCTCGGCGACAACGCCTACATCCGCAGCGTGCTGGTCGGCTCGGGCATTTGGCGGGACATGGGGTACGGCACGATCCTGTACCTGGCCGCCCTGGCGGGAATCAATCCCGACCTGTACGAAGCGGCCGAGATCGACGGGGCGAACCGGTGGAAGCAGACGCTCCGGATCACGCTGCCGGCGCTGCTGCCGACGATCATGATTTTGTTCCTGCTGCACATCGGCAAGTTTCTCGACTTCGGCTTTGAGCGGGTGTGGGTGTTCCTGAACGCGCTCAATACGGAAAACGGGGAGATTCTCGACACGTACATTTACCGCTCCGGCCTCCTGTCGCAGCAGTACAGCTACACGACGGCGGTGGGCCTGTTTAAATCGGTGGTGGGGCTGGTGCTGGTCCTGACCGGCAACCTGCTCAGCAAGAAAACGACGGGCGAAGGCCTGTACTAGAAGGGAGGAACGACGGTTGCACCGAATGATGTCTAGGAGCTATCAACTATTCAACGCGTTCAACATCCTGTTCATGTGCCTGCTCGGGCTCGCCATGTTCCTGCCGTTTCTGAACGTCATCGCCCAGTCCTTCAGCTCATCGGAAGCGGTCACGTCGGGCAAGGTAACGTTCTGGCCGATGGAAGCTACGACGATCAATTACCAGTACGTGTTCAGTGACGCGTCAATATGGCGCGCGTTCGCGGTATCCGCCTTCATTACGGTGGCCGGAACATTGATCAACCTGGTGGCGACGGCAACACTGGCTTACCCGGTGTCCCGCGAGGAGTATGTCGGGCGCAAGCTGATCATGCTGATGGTGCTGATCACGATGATTTTCAGCGCGCCGCTGATTCCAAACTTTTTGCTGATGAAAAATCTGCATTTGATGAATACCCCGTGGGCCATGATTTTGCCCGGTGCGATCAGCGCGTTTAACTTTTTCGTGATGCATTCGTTCTTCAAGCAGCTGCCCGCGGAGGTCATCGATTCCGCCCGCATCGACGGCTGCGGGGAGGTACGTATCCTGATGAAGATGGTGGTGCCGCTCTCCAAGCCGGTGATGGCCTCGCTCGGTATTTTTTACGCGGTAGGACATTGGAACGCCTATATGAACGCGCTGTATTACATCGATCAGCCGAAGTGGTGGCCGCTGCAGGTGCTGCTGAAAAAAATGTTCGAGACCGACGATCTCAGCATCGACCCCGGCGCCTCGCAGTTCAGCGAGCTGGCGTTTACCTCCCCGGAGGGGATCAAGATGGCGACCATTGTCATTGCGACGCTGCCGATCATTTTGCTGTATCCGTTCCTGCAGAAGCATTTTGTGAAAGGGCTTACACTCGGCGCGGTCAAATCTTAAAAATGAACTACCCGAACTGAAGTTGCCACCTCACAGTCGGGCAAACGTTAACGATACAATCAACTTGCCAACTCCAACAAAGAGCATACACAAGAGCAATCAAAGCGGGGAAAGAGGGGATACGATGAAAAAATGGGTAAGCCTGATGCTGGCCACCGTAGTGACGGCATCTCTGCTCGCCGGGTGCGGCGGCAAAGACAATGATTCATCCGCCAGCGGCAAGGATGCGGGGACGAGCACGGAGGACAACGGGGTCACCAAGTTTTCGATTTCACTGCGGACGCTGAATTTCGGCCACGTGGAAAAATCGCCGGACATCAACGCGGATAAGTGGGTGAAGAAGCTGGAGGAGCTGACGAATACCGACATGGACATCCGCCTGGTTCCGCACAGCGAATACGACCAGAAGATGGCGCAAATGTTTGCTACGGGCGACATTCCGGACGTGGTGCAGGGCCAGGGCGGAGTAACCGGGAAAGAGATGGCGGGATCGGTGGAGGCGGGGGTCTTTATGCCGCTGGACGACCTGCTGCAGAAGTACGGGCAGAACCTGCTGCAAAAAATCCCGAAAGAAGCCTGGAATCGCATGACCTATGAAGGTAAAATCTATGGTATTCCGGAGTGGCTCGGCAACCCTTCCCGCCGCGCGACCTGGATCCGCAAGGATCTGTTGGACAAAGCAGGCCTGCCGGCGCCGAAGACGATCGACGATTTTATGGAAGTGCTGCGCGCTTTTAAAAAGATGGGCGTCGAAAATCCCTACATGGGCCGTCAGGACTTCAAATATGCGGATACGGTCTTCGGAGCGTACGATGTTTTCCCTTATTTAAGCCAGTTTGAGGAAGTGGACGGCCAGGTGCAGCCCAAATTTTTCGACGCAGACAATATGATGAAAGCGCTGTCCACCTACAAAACGATGTATGACGAAGGGCTGATCAACAAGGAATTTGCCACGATCAACCCGACGACCTTCAAGAACACGATCCTGTCCGGAAAAGCCGGCATCTGGTCGATGAATGCTAACGAGCTGCTCCAATGGCAGACCCAGCTTCAGGATACGGTTCCAGACGCGAAGCTCGAAGTAATCCCCTCCCCGACAGGACCGGACGGCAAGGGCGGATATTATTTGTATGGCGACGTAAACCGTTCCTATTTCATTAATGCCAAATACGAACACCCGGAGAAAATCATTCAATTCCTCGATTGGATGGTATCGGATGAAGCCGAGAAGTTTTTCACCTTCGGAGTCGAAGGCGAAACGTACACGATGGACGGGGACAAAATCAACTACAAGCAGCCGACCGACTCCAAAGCGGTTGACGAGGAGCGCTACCGCCAGTCCTTCCTGTGGCTCGTGCAGGACACGACGTACAACAAGGGATCGCTCAGCCTGACGGAAGACGGGCGCAAGCTGATGGGCGTGTTCGATAACATTCTGGCGAACGAGGGCCGTGACGGCATCGAATTCGACCCCAGATTGGAAGCGCTTAAAAAGAACCCGGACATCACCCCGCTTTCGGATACGCCGCCACCTGTGCTCGTGACTCACATGGTCAAAATGGTCTACGGCCAGGAGCCGATCGAAAATTGGCCGAAGGTGATCGAGGAATGGAAGTCCAAGGGCGGCAGCGCCGTACTGAAAGAAGCCAATGAACGCTACCAGAAAAAAGAGGGCATTTTCCTGCCGCGGAAGTAGGAATTGACGGTTGTTCACCTGCTAGAGATGTTGGGGCGGCGACCCGCACCGGTTCCCGCCGCCCAAAAATGAATCCTGAATACGAAATCGAAAGGAGCTCTTGAGGATGTATCGGATTTTGCTCGTTGACGATGAACCTATGATTCTGAAAGGACTAAGCGTATTCATTCAGCAGTCCGGGATCCGGATTTCATCCATCCGGCTCGCCGCCAACGGGCGCGAGGCGCTGCAGGCGATCGGGGAGGAGCTCCCCGATTTCGTGTTTACGGATATCCGGATGCCGGTCATGGACGGCCTGTCCCTGTGTGAGGCCATCGCCAAGCAGGAGTACCCGGTGCAGACGGTGGTCGTATCGGGTTATGGCGATTTCTCCTATGCCCAGGCCTGTATGGCTTTCGGCGTCAGGGAATACCTGCTGAAGCCGGTGGCCAAACGGGAGCTGGCGGATACGCTGCGGCGCCTGGTGCAGCGGGCTGAGAAGCAGAAGCCGGCCTCCGCCTACCTTTCCGTCGCCAAGATGGATGCATGGCTGGAGCGGTTTGACCAGGCCATCTACTATATGAACCGCAGCCAGGTTCAGGAGCTGCTGGAGGAGTGGCGGCGGGAGACTTCGGCTTTTCAGCTTCAGGAGCGGCAAAAGGCCGAAATGCTGGAGGAATTCCACGGCCTGCTCGTTAAGAAGCTGAGAGCCAGGGAGATGAACATCGAACTGGACGACAGCCTGGAGCTCAGCCCGGACTCCACCGGGGAAGAGGCCTTCGGGCGGTTCGCCGAGCGGATCGGCCAGACGCTGGACCGTCTGTACCGGAAGCGGAAAGGGAAATGGAAAGACCCGATCGAGGAAGCCAAGCATTACATCGAGCGCAATTTGGCCAGTGAGGTGTCGCTGGAGGAAGTAGCGGATCAGCTGGGGCTGCATCCCAACTATTTCAGCGTCATGTTCAAGCAGGCGACGGGAGAAACCTTCGTCCAGTACCGCACGAAGCGGCGCATGGAATACGCCAAGCGGATGCTCGGCGAGGAATCGCACCGGATCACCGACATTTCATACGCGGTTGGATATGCCGACCATTCCAACTTCACGAAAACCTTCAAGAAATACGAAGGCATCTCGCCTTCGGAATACCGGCAGCGGCTGGGGATCTGACATGTTCCGCAGAAGCATCTCCCACCGCATATTCGGCTACTTCATGGTATTAATCGTCATTTCCTTATCGGTGGTCGGCACCATCACTTACGTGCAGTCGGCCAAACTTCTGGACCGCCAGCTGGAACGCTACCTGTCCCAAATGATCACCCACGCGGCCTATCATACGGACTTGTACCTCCAGACGTTCGACAATGCCAGCAAAATCATTCTGTCCGACCCGGACGTCCTGAAGTTCATGGAGATGGACCCGGACAACAGTTTCCAGTATTACGAGCTGTCGCGGCGGATTCAGAGCAAGGTGTTCGATTCGGCCTTTATCATTTATCCGCAGATCGAACTGATTTACGTCATTAATCAGGATGGCAAGGCGATCACGACGAAGGACATCATCCAGGATGAGGTCAAGGATTATAAATCGTATTATCGTTTAATCGAGCAAAATATTCCGAAGGACGGTCTAGGCG
Organism: Paenibacillus sp. SSG-1; assembly: GCF_002224835.1. Taxonomy (NCBI): domain Bacteria; kingdom Bacillati; phylum Bacillota; class Bacilli; order Caryophanales; family Paenibacillaceae; genus Paenibacillus; species Paenibacillus sp. SSG-1. The sequence continues at coordinate 5,036,393 of NZ_MBRK01000001.1, read as the reverse complement.
CGATCATCAACTCGGCAACGGTGGATCCGGGGGAAGAGCAGTACATTACGTTCATCCGCCGCGTGCGCGGGCTTCTGTCGCACCAGCCGCGGGGCATCCTCGGCATGAAGCTTAACACCAGGGAGATATCCAAGCTGTGGGGACAAATGGACCTGGGGGACAAAGGCTACTCCTTCATTGTGGACAGCAAGGGCAATTTCGTCGATAAGCCGGAGGACGCCGTCATCCCGGAGTTCATGGACGATGAGGTCAAGAAGAACCTGCTTAGCGGGCAGGGCACCTTCACGGCCGTCGTCAACGGGGAAAAGCGGATGTATGTGTCGCAGCGGCTCAGCGCCGCCGATTGGCAGATGGTCATTTCGGTCCCGGTGAAGGAGCTCCGTAAACCGATCATGAACATCCGCTATACGACGGTTATTGCCGGCTTCATCACGTTAATGGTCGCGATGTGGATTGCAGGCCGGTTCGGCCGGTCTCTCGTACAGCCGCTCAAGAAGCTCGTCCGCAACATGCGCATGATGGAAAAAGGCGAGTGGAAGACGATTGAGGGGGAGGAGCAGCGCCAGGATGAGTTCGGGTTCCTGATCTCGAGCTACAACCTGATGCTGACGCGGCTGTCGGAGATGATCGAGCGCGTCTACGAGGCGGAAATCCGCTCGCACAAGACGGAGCTGAATCTGCAGAAAATCGCGCTGGAGCAGCATAAGGCCGAATTCCAGGCGCTGCAGCTGCAGATCAATCCGCATTTTCTGTACAACACGCTCGAGACCATCAAATGCTACGCCGTCGTCCAGGATTCCGAAGAAATCATGGAAATGGTCGAAGCGATGGCGGCCATGCTGAGATATGCGATTCAGACGAACCTGTCGGAGATTACGGTCGTCGACGAGCTGAAGCATGTGCTGAATTACATGACGATTCTGCAGTACCGGACCCAGCGGCAGTTTGAGCTGGACGTTGACGTTCCTCCGGATCTGCTGCTGCACAAGATGGTCCGGCTGACGCTGCAGCCGCTGATCGAAAACATGTTCCAGCATGCGTTTCCCGACGGGATTCAGGATCATCACCGGATCCGGATCGGCGCGGAGGTCCGCGAAGGAGGGTTCCGGCTGACCGTGCAGGATAACGGCGCCGGTATGACGGAGGAGAAGCTTCATTCGCTGCGCCAAAAGCTGGAGCTGAACCGGCTCGCGGAGTCCGATTCGGGCTCCCTTTACCACAAAGGCGGGTTGGGTCTTATGAACGTGCACCGGCGGATTCAGATGGTCTATGGAGAAGCGTACGGTTTGACGATTGACAGCGCTTTGCATCACGGAACGACGATTCGGATGTCGCTGCCGTTCGACGGCAGCATCACTTGCATGTATGAGGAGGAGAACGTGGGATGAAGATCGATTTGCAGGGGAAAATGGCGCTGGTGACCGGTGCCAGCTCAGGCATCGGCCGGGAAGCGGCCAGGTCGCTCGCGGCCGCGGGAGCCGCGGTGGCGGTTCATTATAACCGGGGCCGGGAGGAGGCGGAGGCGCTTGCGGCGGAAATCGCCGCGTCGGGCGGCAGGGCCGCCGTCGTCCAGGCGGACGTCACCCGCACCGAGGAACTAGCGGTGATGCTGGACACGGTCCAGCGGGAGCTGGGCGGCCCGGTGAATATTTTGGTGAACAATGCGGGCCACCTGGTGAAGCGGGTACCGAATGCCGAAATGACCGAGGAGCATTATACGCATGTCATGGACGTCAATTTCAAGTCCTGCGTGTTTTTGAGCAAGCTGGTCATTCCGGGCATGGCAACCCGTGGCGGCGGGTCCATCATCAACATGACTTCGGTCGCCGCCCATGACGGCGGAGGGCCGGGAGCATCGGTATATGCGGCCAGCAAAGCGGCGGTCATTTCCTTCTCCAAAGGACTGGCCAAGGAAGTTGCGCCGCAGGGCATCCGGGTCAACTGCGTTTCGCCGGGCTTTATCGGCCGGACGGCCTTCCACGCCACCTTCACCTCGGATGAAGGCCGGGCCGCCACGGTGTCCAAAATCCCGCTCGGCCGGGAAGGGACGCCGCAGGATGTTGCCGATACGGTGCTGTATCTGGCTTCGGACCTGTCCCGCTATCTTACGGGCGAGACTATTGAAGTGAACGGCGGATTGTTCATGCGGTAAGGGTTTCGTCCAAGGCAGTAAGGGTCAAAGGACAGCGCCCAGAAAATACTTTTAAAAACGGAAATGGACAGCTGAAGCTGAAATGATACTAACGATGAACAACTGACGACGGACAAAGAACGTTGATCTAGGAGCACAGCGAGATAAGGATATCAAGGCAACAAGCTCGCTACAGTGTCAATCAAACTGGAGGGATACGGACAATGGCAACGGCAAACGGATTGTATCAGCCGCAAAGCGGCGATTTAACGGTGCAGTATGCGCCTTCGGCGCAAACGGAGCTGATCGAGAACCCGCCGAGGTTTACCTGGATCCCGGCGAAGCTGGAAGATGACCGGTACGTGCTGGAGGTGTCATCCGCGCCGGATTTTACCAGGGAGACGACCCGGATCTACGGGCCGATCCCCTACAATTTCTTTACGCCTTCCGAGGCCTTGAGGCCGGGAACGTATTATTGGCGGTACGCGCTGCTCGAAGGGGAAGGGCCGGAGGCGCAGCAGTCGGAATGGAGCACCGTAAGAGAATTCCGGGTGCCGGAGGGACTGCCGGAGACGGCGCTCCCGTCCCGGAGCGAGCGCTACAGCCGGGTGCACACCGGTCATCCGCGGCTGTGGCTGCAGCCGGATGAGCTGGAAGCGTACCGCGGCACAGTAAGGGAGGATGCGGCAGGCAGCGGATGGCAGGCCTTCTTCGAGCAATCGGTCAAACCTTGGCTGACCCGGGAGCTGATTGAGGAGCCGCAGCCCTATCCGGAGAACCGCCGGACGGCAGCGCTGTGGCGCGGAAGCTATTTGGCCTGCCAGGAGGTGCTGTACGCGATCCGGCATTTGAGCGTTGCCGGTGCTGTGCTGCAGGACGCCGAGCTGCTCGCGAAGGCGAAAGCCTGGCTGCTGCACGCCGCGTCCTGGGACCCGGACGGCCCGACCAGCCGCGACTATAACGACGAAGCGGCGTTTCGGATCGCCGCGGCGCTGGCCTGGGGTTACGACTGGCTCCATGGCGAGCTGACGGAGGATGAGCGGGAAGCGGTGCGGGAGCCGCTGCTCGCCCGGACCCGGCAGGTGGCGTACCATGTGATCCAGCGCTCGAAGATCCATCATGTCCCTTATGACAGCCACGCGGTCCGCTCCTTATCCTCGGTGCTCGTGCCCTGCTGCATCGCCTTGTTCGACGAGGAGCCGGAGGCCAGGGAATGGCTGGACTACACGGTGGAGTACTATTACACGCTGTTCTCTCCATGGGGAGGCAAGGACGGCGGCTGGGCCGAAGGGCCCCACTACTGGACGACGGGCATGGCTTACCTGACAGAGGGCCTGAACCTGCTCAAAAACTTTTCGGAGCTCGACGTGTTCCGACGGCCCTTTTTTCAGCGTACAGGCGATTTTCCCCTCTACTGCTACAGTCCCACTACGTCGACGCGCACGGCCTTTGGCGACAACTCGACACTCGGGGACGATATCATCAAAAAGGTCGGCTACAACATGCGCGAGTTTGCCGGCGTGACCGGAAACGGATGGTACCAATGGTACTTCGACCAGCTGAAGGACGCGAATCCGGAGGCCGACCGTATGTTTTACAACTACGGCTGGTGGGATTTTGCCTTCGATGACCTCGTGTACCGGCACAATTATCCGCAGGTTGAACCGGTAGAGCCTTCCGGCATCGAGCCCGTCAAATGGTTCTGCGACATTGGCTGGGTGGCGATGCATCATCGCCTGCACGATCCTGCGGAGCAGATTTCCCTCATCGCCAAGAGCAGCCGGTACGGATCGGTCAGCCACAGCCACGGCGATCAGGGCGCATTCCTGCTGCACGCTTACGGGGAGCCGCTGGCCATTGAAAGCGGGTATTATGTCGCGTTTAACAGCTCAATGCATTTGAATTGGCGCAGGCATACCAAGTCGAAAAACGCCGTCCTTATCGACGGGCAGGGACAGTTCGCCGGCATGAACAAGGCGCTTAACCTGGCGGCTAAAGGGGAGGTCGAGGACGCCTGGCATGACAAGCGCGTATCCTACACTCGTTTGAATCCAACCTCCGCTTACCGGGAGCATGTACCGTATTTGAAGCAGTATAAGCGCGAGATTTATTTTGTGCAAAACAGCTACTTCGTTATTGTTGATTCAATCGACCTGGAGCAGCCGGGACGGGTGCAGTGGCTCTTTCACACGCTGTACGAGATGGAGCTGAAGGGCCAGTCCTTCCACGTGAACGGCAAGAAAGCCCTGATGGAAGGGCGCTTCATCTTCAGCACGTCCGGAGAGCTGGCGCTGTCGCAGACGAGCGGATTCGAGGGCGTGGATCCCGAGGAAATCGCCGGGCTCGATACGCACTGGCATCTGTCGGCGGAGACGAAGGACGCGTCCTCGCACCGGATCGCTACGCTGCTCCTTCCAAAGCGGCTGGATGAGGGCGGCAAATACATTTCTTATTTTATGGACGATCAAGGATTCAGTTATAATTTGTATTTGACGGACAACGGGCAAACGCAGAAGATCGAAATCGCGAAGGCGTTTTAGTTTATGAAATGACAAGCATAAGGAGGCGGAGCAAAAGCATGAGCAATATCGGTGTTTGGGAGGATGCGGAGCCCGGCGTAAAGCGTAAAATTTTGCAGCCGGGGGCGTCGCTGATGATGATGGAAGTACATTTTGAAGCCGGTGCGGAAGGATATGAGCATGCCCACCCGCATGAGCAGATGTCTTACTGCCTGCGGGGGCGAGTCGAGTTCACGATCGAAGGCAAGAAAACGGTCATCGCGCAGGGCGAGCACATCGTCATTCCGATGGGCGCCAGGCATGGGGCGAAGGCGGTGGAAGCCAGTGCATTGCTGGACTGCTTCACGCCGCTGCGTGCCGACTTGATCAAATATTAATTGACGGCACGACGGTCGCTGCTTCAGGTTCGTTTAGACGAAGTTAAGCGAGGCCAAGTATTAGTACCATGAAGTACCATGACTGCCATCACAAAGGCTGTTCCTAGACTGCCTCTCGGCACCTTTTGGACGTTGAACCGTCCATATGGAAGCCGCGGGGCAGTTTTTTTGCGCGGGACCACAGACAGTGGCGTTGCTATAATAGTTGGAATAGGGAAAAAAGCTGTACAATTGTACTTATGATCATCAGTCAGGCAGGGCATAGATGGAGTAACTGCAAAAATGCAATTTTCGTGTGAAATGTGATCTGCGGAAAAGTGATCAGATTGAAAAAAAGGAGGAACGACCATGATTATCGGTGTTGTTTCGGATACGCATTTAAGAGAAGGCAGAGTAAAGCTCCCCGCAAAGCTGACGGAAGCGTTCCGGGAGGTTGACCATATTCTTCATTTGGGCGATTGGATGACCCTGGAGGTGTACGATCAGCTGTCAAAATTAGCTCCTGTGGACGGCATTGCCGGAAATAATGACGGATACGAGATCATTGAGGGTTTTGGCGAAAAAAAGATACTCTCCTTTGAAGGGGTACAGATTGGGCTTGTTCACGGACATGAGCCTTATTCATCAAGAATAACCACTCCGCAGAAGGCCAGGAAGGCCTTTGAGGGCGAGCCGGTTTCCTGCATCCTGTTCGGCCATTCACACCAGCCTCACCTGCAGATGGACGACGGCGTGTTGATGTTTAACCCCGGTTCTCCTACGGACAAGCGCAGGGAGAAGCTGTATTCATTTGGACTGCTTGAAATCAAAGGTGGCCAAGTCTTCCCCCGGCATATTTTTTATGAGGATAAAGGATAGGGATGCCCCGCAATGTTCAGAATTGGTATAGAATCAAGCGGTATACTCATTGAAGCGTTGTACGAAGAGGGAGGTTATGTGTAATCATGAAAATCATTAGTCATTTTCAGGACGCAGCGCAAACCAGACACCGGGGAGTCGAACCCTACTCGCTTCAGGAAGTTCGGCTCACACCCAATATGAACATCGAATACACCCGGGGTTTTTACGTTCATCACAACGGCGACTTGATTGGGATCGTGGCGACGGCGGAAGGACCGGTTTTCTTTCACAACCAGGACAAATATCTTCTTCAGGAGGGCAGCTACTCCTTTTTACTGCAGAAAAAAAATACGGAGAACATTTTCTTTTTCGAATGGCAGGGCGCTTGTGCGTTAAAAATCTCGTATACGCCCGTTCTGATCAACCATGGCGGAAGATGGGTCGACGATCCGGTGTGGGATTTTTTCAGCTGGCTGACGAAGGCGGTAAGGAAAAAGCGGTTCGCCGGATACTATACCGTGGACGAAATTTCCTCGCTGCTGGGCAATCGGGAAAAGGCTGTGCCAGGGCAGACGCTGGTTCAAATAAGGGCATAAATTACGTTTTCCAAAACACGGCTATACGTTTAAATAGCATACTTTACTTCATTTAGAAAGAACCGCTTTGCTGCGGTTCTTTCTTCTTGTACCCGTGATCAAGCCGTCTGCAAAGTTCGTGATGTTCCTTGAGATTTTACATCTTTGATACGCCCGTCAGTTCCTCGCTAATGCTCCATAACCTTCTTCCCATTTCTTCATCCTGCAATATAGGAAAAGTCATCATCTGCATCTGATCGTCGAAGAATACTCCGTTTACGTTTTCGACTTCTTTAGCAGCAGCGAGATAAACCCCAATTTCGCAGTCCTCTTTTGCCCGTCGATTAGCTAATTTTCCATATGCCTTGATATACCAGGGGGCGTTTCGAGTCAGATTCGATTGAACCAATCCCGGGTGAAAGGTAAATGCCCTTACGCCTGTTCCTTCCAGCCGTCTCGTTAATTCATAAGTAAATATAACTCTGGCGAACAGCGCTTGGGCTGTCGCACCCAAACCGCTAAAGTGGTTTACAAGCTGTACGTCCTCAACATTGAAGTTTGCTTTCTTGAGAAACCGGGGTGCTCCCGAAACGGTTATAACCCTTGACGGGCGACTCTCCTTCAGCATGTCTAGCAGCTCGTTAGTCAATAAAAAGTGGCTGAGATAATTCAACGCAAATGTCCGCTCTATTCCTTCAGAAGTTAGCTGTTTTTCAAAATAAACCGCTCCCCCCACATTGGCCAACACATGCAAGTGATCATATTTCCGTTTAAACTCCTCACTCACTTTCCGGATGGAGGACTGAAGGGAGAGGTCAGCCACCATGAATTCACCTTTCTCATTTCCCGTGGCTTTTGCAATATCGTGCAATGCTTCCTGTCCTCGTTCATGATTTCTGCTGATGATAACGATTTTTGCCCCTAGTCTTGCCAAACCTAGCGCGATGGCCTTTCCGACTCCGGATGTCCCGCCTGTGATCAGAACGACTTTGTTTTGAAAATCCATATTTGTTTCTTGCATGTCAATTTCACCTCACTAATGAAATCATAGCTTTACATGGAACGTTACAGTATAAAGTGCACTTGATAGCAATACCGTTCCAAGCTGCTATAATAAAAAGATGGAAAACAAATTTTCGAGTAAACAAGTATCTGAAAAGACCGGATTAAGCATTCCCACGTTGCGATATTATGAACAAATCGGGTTAATTGACGGGATCGAACGGGATGAAAACGGGTATCGCCGGTATTCGGAGTCCGATATTGCATGGTTTGAAATTATTAAGTATTTTCGGGCATTGGATATGCCCATTCGGGAAATGCAGGAGTTCCTAGCTTTGCATCAGCGTGAAAACTCTACCACAAGCGTCCGAAGGGAATTCATGGAGTCTTATCGAGGGAAAATCATCGACCAAATGAAGGAACTGGAGAAGACGCTGAAGAAGATCGATCATAAAATCGATCTATTCAAACATCTTGAAGCCTCGGAGAACTGACAAAGGACGGATCATGATGAACAATTGTGGTTACGGAGATGAAGCGAAGATCACCTCTGTCCGTTGCTGAGATCAAAAATTTATCCGCAAAGCTGCGTACCTATAGTATTGCGGGTGTGCGCTCCAATACGCTATAATAACGTTAAATACGGTGATGGAAAACGCAACCATTTCCATGGACTAAGCACATTGAACGTTTGAAGCCGTGTTGTTAGGCGGTTGATTTACCGTCTTATGCGGTTCATATATCGGGGTATGGCGCAGTCTGGTAGCGCGCACCCTTGGGGTGGGTGAGGCCGTGGGTTCGAATCCCGCTACTCCGATATTTCCCTTTGCCAGAGCGGCGATGCCTGGGCATCGTCATCATATACGGTGAAATTCAGAACCATTTCAGTTGTTGTTTCATACAATTGAAGTGGTTCTATCATTTATTGCAAGATTTGCTAAGAAATCCATAGGAAAACGGGGGTGCCGGAGATGATGATTTCAGAATGCAATCCCGGCCAATTATCGCACGAGCAAATTACCGCACTGCTGTACAAGGGAATTTCCGACGACGGTCGGCCAGGCGACTGCATTTTCGTGTTCGGGAGCAACAAGGGCGCAAAGTACCGCGTTCCCGCAGCGGTTCAATTATACAAGGATGGCCGGGCACCGATGATTCTTTTTTCGGGAGGTACGATCTGGAAAGGGCAGCCGCTGCCCGAGGCGCTGATGATGAAAGAAAGGGCGGTGGAACTGGGGGTCCCTGCCGGACAAATTCTGGTGGAGCAGGAGTCGCGGCATACGAAGGAGAACGTGCTCGCCTCGCTGCTTGTCCTGGACCGGGCCATTCCGCTGCACGGTATCCGCCGGATTCTGATCGTTACTTCCGCATACCATATGCGGCGGGCGTACTTGACCTTAAAGACGTACATGCCTTCCTGGATCGAATACTCGATGTGTGCCGCAGAGGATGCGTCGACCCGGGAGGACAACTGGTGGTTGACGCCGGAAGGGTTCAACCGGGCTTCGAATGAAGCCGGCAAGCTGGTCCGGTATGTGCAAAACGGAATCATTGCGGACGATATGTTGGATTTGGGATAGTTCTATGCTTTATTTAAAAAAGGACAACAGCAGCGCCTAAGCGGTTCAGGCGGGCCGTGTCCTTTTTCTTTTTTTTTCGAAATATCCGCTGCTCTTGCGTGAACGGCAGGATTGCGAGCAGTCGTTTTCCCTTAAACTGCGCTCTCCATTTCCGCACCCGGTGCTTCATGTACCGCCGGTTTGGCCCGCCGCAGCGCATAGAACAGCAGTCCGAATACGAGCCAGCCGCCGCCAAGCAGCAGCGAGGAAACGTCCAGAAGGGTGACGAGGTACAGCACGAAGCCGGCACCGAGTAGCGGGCACAAAAGACGGAATATGAGGTCTTTGGGAGTGCGCCCCTTTTCGCGGACGATGTAGTGGAAAATCACGGACAGGTTGACGAACAGGAACGCCGTCAGCGCGCCGAAATTCACAAATTTGATCGCCGTTTCGAGGCTGATGAACAGGGCGGACAAGGAAATAACGCTGGCCAGCACGATATTGAACACGGGCGTACGGAACTTGGGATGGATGGAAGCGAATGTTTTGGGCAGGAGAGAGGTTCTACCCATGACGAACAGCAGCCGGGTGACGGTCGTCATGGAGGACATGCCCTGGGACAGAATGGAGAAAATGATGACGAACGTAAACACCGAGGCCAGCACGCTGCCTCCGATGGACTGCATCAGCTCAAAGCCGGCGGAGTCGGCGCTCGCAAACGAAAAGGAAGGGTACATTTGCTGGATCAAATAAGCGGTGGCAAAATACATCAGCCCGGCCAGGACGACAATGACCATAATGGCGCGGGGGATCGTCTTCTTCGGGTCTTTCGTTTCTTCGGCCATCGTCGTAATGGAGTCGAATCCGAGGAAGGAGAAGCAGACCAGCGAGGCTCCGGCCAGAATGGAAGAGAACGAGACGCCTTTTCCTGCGGCAAACGGGTCGAGTCCTGCGGTAATCCCGCCTTGCAGCGCTTTGTATACCAGGAGCGCACAGAAGCCGGCGATAAACAAAATTTGCATCAGGACGAAGATTTTGCTGACATTGGCCGATGTTTTGATGCCAATGATATTGATCGCCATGACGACAGCCGTCAGGAGGATGATCCAGACCGCCGGAGGTACGGACGGGAACTGCGCGTTCAAATTAATCCCGAACATAAGCACGGCGATAATGCACGAAAATAAATAGTCGAGCAGGACGGCCCAGCCCACCACAAAGCCGAGAAAGGGGTTCATCGCTTCGGTCACGTAGGTGTACGCCGAACCCGAGACGGGAAAAGCCTTCGCCATTTGCCCGTAGCTTGCCGCCGTGAAGACGATGGCTACAAACGCCATCATGTAAGCGGCCAGGAGCATGCCTCCCGAGCCCTCGTGAAGCACGCCGAAGCTGGTGAAAAAGATCATGGGCGACATCCAGGCCAGGCCCATGGTCACGACATGGGACAAGGATAAATCTCTTTTTAATGTTATGTTATTTGACATATGACATTCCTCCTCCAAAGGGATAAAGCAACTGACGGCGATTCGATATGTCATGACATCTCACATTTTTGCAGGCTATTTCCGAAAAATCAAGTCTTTTTTCTGAGTTTACATGCAAACATATGTTTTATCATGGTCTATAACCTCACATTAAACCGCCTTTTACAGCTAAATATTCGCATTTATAAATTTTTTTTGTAAGTTTTTATTGCATGCCGCCAAGAAACCGTGTTAGTATTCATAACATAAACAACCGCATACGAAATGTCTTCTAGGGTTCCGGGTCGATGAAAGTCATCGGCTGGCTGGTCCGAGAGAAGGCGCACCGGGGCAGCCTGGTGTACACGGCGGGAAAAAAGCCCGGGAGAATCTATCAAAGCACGCTTTGATGTTTCTCCCGGGCTTTTTTTATTTTTAATTGGCGGGCTTGGGGCTCACTGGCGGTTTACGTCCGGCCAGCAGCAGGCCTGCTCCATAGGAGGAATGAAAATGACAGCAAGCTTTTCGATAACGATGGGTCCCGGCGGTAAATGGTCCGCCTATATTGGCAAAGGTAAGTCGGTCACCTTGACGGCCGCGGGCGATTCAGCGAATGTGTCTGCGCTGCTGTATCATGCGGCGTATCCGTCGGAGAGGTACAACATGCCGGATTCGCTCAAGGCGCAGCATACCGCTTTTTATACAGCCGGTCACGTGCTGATGAGCGATCAGGGCCGTGTCCTTGCATCCATCATTGAAGATACTGCCGGCTGGCATGATCCCCTGGGCGGGTACACGACCCGTAAGGGAACAGACGGCAAGTATGGTCCGACTTCGTACCAGCAGGTGCGCAACGCCTGGCTGCGAAGCGGCGAGGAAAACCTGACGGTGGAGCTGTACCGCCATAACCTGACGCCGCGGGATTTGAGCGCGCCGGTGAATTTCTTCTCGAAAGTGGTGTGCGAGCTGGACGGGACGATGAGGTATGTTCCCCAGCCAACCGATGGGCGCTCCGTCACCCTCCGGACGGAAATGGATGTGCTGCTGGTCGTTTCGAACACGCCGCATCCACTCAACCCCTCGGCGGTGTATCCGGGGGCAGCGGTGGAGATCCGTATAACGGATGCCGCGCCAATGACGGAAGACGATCTGTGCGTGAACCACTGCGGTGAGAACCGGCGAGCTTTTGAAAATACATGGAATGCCTATGCACTTATGAAAGGGGCGAATTGAAAATGAGCACATTTCAAGCAGTGGCAAGCGAACGAAACGCGGCGGATGCCGTGTACAACCACATCATAGCTGCAGGAGAGGGCTGGATTTATGACCTGTTCCCCGGGCAGGTGCTGCGCATCGTCGATGTGGAGGGCAATCAGGCGGTGGACACCCTGTTTTATTCCAAGGAAGATCCGGGCGATCATTACAGTGCGGTCCGTACGATTACCCGTCAAAATAACATTTATCTGACCACAGGCTCGGTGCTCGTAGCCGAATCGGGGCGGAAGCTGCTGCAGATTACGGCCGACACCTGCGGCCGGCATGACACGCTTGGCGGTGCCTGCTCGGCCCAGAGCAATACGGTGCGGTATTCCCACGACACGCTCCCGATGCATAACTGCCGGGATACCTTCATGCTGATGCTGGCGGGCCGGGATGAATTTACGAAGCGGGATTTGGCCCCGAACGTCAATTTTTTCATGAATGTGCCGGTGACGCCGGAAGGGGAGCTCACCTTTGCGGACGGTGTATCCGGACCGGGACGTTACGTCGAGCTGACGGCGCTGGCGCCGGTCACCGTCCTGATCAGCAACTGCCCGCAGCTGAACAATCCTTGCAATGCCTATAACCCGACGCCGGCGCAGGTGCTGGTCTGGAATGCGGAAGGAGGCGAAGGCAATGTTTAAAAAGGTGCTGATTGCCAACCGCGGAACGATCGCGGTACGGATTATCCGGACGCTGCGCGCGATGGGCATTGCGTCGGTGGCCGTGTACACAAAAGCGGACCGGGACAGCCTGCACGTGGAGCAGGCAGATGAAGCGGTGCTCATTGGGGATGGACCGGCGAAGGAGAGCTACGTGAATGCCGAGCTGATCCTGCGTACGGCTCTGGAAAGCGGGGCGGACGCGGTGCATCCCGGATACGGCTTCTTAAGCGAAAACGCCGGGTTCGCCAGAGCATGCGCCGAGCACGGCATCACGTTCATCGGGCCGTCCCCCGGGCATATCGAGCTGTTCGGCCTGAAGCATACCGCGCGCTCGATGGCTGAGCAAGCGGGGGTGCCGCTGCTGCCGGGAACAGGGCTGATTTCGTCGGTGGACGAAGCCGCCGGGCAGGCTGAAACGATCGGCTACCCCGTCATGCTCAAGAGCACGGCCGGCGGCGGAGGCATCGGGATGCGTATTTGCGGCGACGAAGCAGCGCTGCGGGATGCATTCGAATCCGTGACCCGGCTGGCGGCGGCGAATTTCAATGACGGGGGCGTTTTTCTGGAGAAGTATATTGCGCGGGCGCGCCACGTCGAGGTGCAGATCTTCGGCAACAGCGACGGCGAAGCGGTCGCTCTGGGCGAGCGCGACTGTTCCGTGCAGCGCCGGAACCAGAAGATCATCGAAGAGACGCCGGCACCGCTGCTGGCGGAACCGGTGCGCCGGGAAATGCACGAAAGCGCCAGGCGTCTTGCTGCAGCCGCAGGTTACCGCAGCGCCGGCACGGTCGAGTTTCTGTACGATCCGCAGGAGGAGAAGTACTACTTCCTGGAGGTGAACACCCGGCTGCAGGTGGAGCACGGCGTCACGGAGGAGGTGCTCGGCATCGACCTTGTGGAATGGATGGTCCGGGAGGCGGCCGGCGATTTGCCGGGACTCGCGCAGCGGGTGCGTGAACCGGAGGGGCACAGCCTGCAGGTGCGTGTGTACGCGGAGGACTGCGTCAATGCTTTCCGTCCGGCGGACGGCCGGATCGACGCGGTGGTCTGGCCGGAACGCACAAGGATCGAGACGTGGATTCAGCCGGGCCTCGAAGTGACTACGCTCTATGACCCGATGCTGGCCAAAATCATCGTCCACGCCAAGACGCGGCAGGAAGCCGTCTCCCGGATGATCGAGGCGCTGCAGGCGCTGCGCGTGTACGGTGTGACGACAAACCAGTCTTATATCGAAGCTTTTCTGGATACCGAAGCGTTCCGCGAAGGGCGGGTCTATACGAACATGCTGGCCGGTTTTGAGCCGGTCGAGCTGGCGATCGAGGTGCTGGACGGCGGCGTTCAAACCACCGTACAGGACCTTCCCGGCCGAACGGGGTACTGGGATATCGGCGTACCTCCATCAGGGCCGATGGACCGACTGGCTTTTGCCATCGGCAACCGGCTGCTCGGCAATCCGGAGGAAGCGCCGGGTCTGGAAATGACGCTGCGCGGAGGAAGCTACCGCTTCCGCGGCGCCATGCGGTTCTGCCTGACCGGGGCCGATATGCGGGCGGAGCTGGACGGCGAACCGGTGCCGGCGTATACCCCGGTGACGGCGTCCGCCGGCTCGGTGCTGACCCTGGGCGAAGCCGCCGTCGGGATACGCGCTTACCTGCTCGTCGCCGGCGGCCTGGATATGCCGCTGACGCTGGGCAGCGCCTCGACGTTTACGCTCGGCGGCTTCGGCGGCCATACCGGCAGTGCGCTGCGTCCGGGGGCGGTGCTCCGGGTCCGCAGCGACTCGCCGGACCGCCAGTCCGAGCCTCTAAGCTTTCTCGCACCGGCATCGCAGCCGGCGCTGACGCGGGAATGGACCCTCGGGGTCATTCCCGGCCCGCATTGTACCGCCGAATACCTGCTTCCGGCGTATTTGGACCAGCTGACCTCCACGGTGTGGGAGGTGCATTTCAACAGCTCGCGCACCGGCGTTCGCCTGATCGGCCCTGCGCCGCTGTGGGCCCGTGAGGATGGAGGCGACGCCGGGCTGCATCCGTCGAACATCCATGACAATGCCTATGCCGTCGGCGCCCTGGATCTGACGGGCGACATGCCGATTCTGCTCGGACCGGACGGGCCGAGCCTCGGCGGGTTTGTCTGCCCGGTCACGACCGCGACAGCGGAGCTCTGGAAAATCGGGCAGCTTCGTCCGGGCGATCAGGTCCGTTTCCGGCTGATTACTGTAGAGGAAGCCGAAGAGCTGAGAGCAGCCCAGGAGGTATTTCTGCGTGAGCTCTCCGGCGGAGCGTCTGTGCCGAAGCTGCCTGAGCTTCCACATACATCCCGCGGCGACTACATGCCGCTGCTCGCATACGAGGAAGAAGGGCGGCGCTTTCCGATGGCGGTGCGCTGCTCCGGGGACGAAAATATTTTGGTGGAATACGGAGAACGCGAACTCGACCTGTTGTACCGCTTTCAGGTGTATGTCCTGATGCAGGCGGTCACGGACAGCGGAAGCATCCCGTATATCGAAATGACGCCGGGCATCCGTTCCCTGCAAATTCATATCGATGCCTCCCGCATGTCTGTAAAGGAGGCGGCGGCGAAAGTGATGGAGATCGACCGGACGCTGCCGCCGCTTGATTCCATCGAGGTCCCTTCCAGGATCGTCAAGCTGCCTTTATCATGGGACGATCCGGCCACAAGGCTGGCGATCGAGCGCTATCAGCAAAACGTGCGTCCGGATGCGCCTTGGTGCCCGAGCAACCTGGAGTTTATCCGCCGCATGAACGGGCTGGGCTCGATCGAGGAGGTGGCGGAAATCGTTTTTAACGCCGCCTATCTGGTCATGGGGCTCGGGGATGTATACCTGGGAGCGCCGGTTGCGGTTCCGCTGGACCCCCGCCATCGGCTGGTGACGACCAAATACAATCCGGCCCGCACCTGGACGCCGGAGAATGCCGTCGGCATTGGCGGAGCCTACTTGTGCGTATACGGCATGGAAGGCCCAGGGGGCTACCAGTTCGTGGGGCGAACGGTACAGATGTGGAACAAATTCCGCCGGACGGCGAACTTTGAGCAGGGGAAGCCGTGGCTGCTGCGCTTTTTTGACCAGATCCGCTTCTATCCGGTGTCGGAGGAGGAACTGTTGCGAATGCGAGAGGACTTCCCGCGCGGGGAGTTTACCGTCGACGTCGAAGAAACGACGTTTAATCTCGGCGAGTACCTGGCCTGGCTGGGCACGATCCAGGAGGAATCAGCGGTGTTCCGGACGTCCCGGCAGGCAGCGTTTCAGCAGGAGCGGGCGTACTGGAAGGAGCTTGGCATCGCGGAGCATGTATCCGAACCGGAGGCAGCCGCGACCCAAGAGCAGGGGGCGCTCCCGGAAGGAAGCCTCGGCGTGAACAGCTCGATGTCGGGCAGCGTCTGGAAGGTGCTCGTAGAGCCGGGTCAGGAGGTCCGCAAGGGCGAGACCATTATAATAGAAGAAAGTATGAAAATGGAGTTTTCCCAGCCTGCCCCGTTCGATGGCATCATTGCCTCCGTCTTTGTGGCGTCCGGCGATCAGGTGCGGGCAGGCGACTGCATAGCAGCGATCTTTCCGTTGGAAAAGGAGGCGGCGTCATGAGCATCCAGGCGGTTCCTTTCGAACTGAGTATCCATGCCCTCCAGCAGGGTTACCGGAGCGGCAGCTTTACGCCGCAAGAGGTGATCGCGGCCATTATCGGGCGTGCGGAACGGGATAGCGGGATGAATATTTGGATCCTGCCGCCGGAGATGGAGCGGATCGCCCCTTACCTGGAAGGACTGAAGGGGCTGGATCCGGCGGTCTGTCCGTTATGGGGCATCCCGTTTGCGGTGAAGGACAACATCGACGTGGCCGGCTGGCCGGTCACCGCGGCTTGCCCCGACTATGCGTATGTGCCGGAACGGCACGCGCCGGTGGTGGAGCGGCTCATCCAAGCCGGTGCGATTCCGGTGGGCAAGACGAACCTGGACCAGTTCGCCACAGGCCTTGTCGGCACACGCAGCCCCTACGGCGAGACGCATAATGCGCTCCGTCCGGAGTTGATCAGCGGCGGCTCGAGCTCCGGTTCGGCCGTCAGCGTCGCCCGCGGGCAGGCTGCGTTCGCCCTCGGCACCGACACGGCCGGCTCGGGCCGGGTGCCCGCGGCGCTGAACGGCCTGGTCGGCTACAAGCCGGCCGTCGGCGCCTGGCCTGCGGCGGGCGTCGTTCCCGCCTGCCGCAGCATCGACTGCGTGACGGTGTTCGCCCGTCACGTGGACGACGCGGTCGCCGTGGATGCGGCCGCACGCGGGTGGTGCGCGGACGATCCGTACTCCGCGGACCGTCCGCTGCACCGCGGCGAGCAGCCGAAGACGTGGCTGCTCCCGCAGGGCCGCCCCGAGTTTTTCGGCCCGTTCGCGGCCGAATACGAGGCGGCCTGGGAGCGGGCGAAGGAGACGATCGCCCGGTCCGGGGTCCGCGTGCAGCAGGTGGATGTGTCCCTGCTGCAGGAAGCGGCGGCCCTGCTGTACGAGGGGCCGCTCGTGGCCGAGCGCTGGAGCGCGCTCGCCGGCTTCATCGAGGCGCATCCCGGGTCGACGTTTCCGGTGACGGAAACGATTCTGCGCTCGGGGGCCCAGGCCGAGCATACGGCGGCAGCCCTCTTCCGCGCCCAGCATCGTTTGGCTGAGATTCGCAGGGCTGTCCGTACCTGGCTGCGGCAAGCTGTTCTGGTGCTGCCGACCTGCGGCGGCACGTGGACGAGGGAGCAGGTCGGAGCCGACCCTATCGGAACGAACAGCAAGATGGGCCTCTATACGAACCACTGTAACCTGCTGGATCTCAGCGCGCTGGCGATTCCGGCCGGGCAGGCGGGGCCGGAGCTCCCCTTCGGCGTGACGCTGTTTGCGCTTCCTGAAGAAGAAGCGAACCTGACTGAAGCCGCGCGCTTCCTCCTTCGGGTGCAGGACACCATCCGCGTCGCCGTCTGCGGGCTGCATATGCGCGGCATGCCGCTGGAGCCGCAGATGACGGGTCTCGGCGCGGTATTTGCGGAAGAGGCGCAAACCGCCCCGGTGTACCGGCTGTACAAACTGGCGACCGATCCGCCGAAGCCTGGGCTGGTACGGACGCCTCTAGGCGGGGCGCCGATCGCGGTGGAGCTGTGGGATATGCCGGTGGCGTCTTTCGGCAGGTTCACAGCCTCGATTCCCGCGCCGCTCGGGATCGGTCGGGTGGAGCTAGCGGACGGGCGGAGCGTCCCGGGTTTTGTCTGCGAGGCGTACGCCGCAGAAGGGGCGCTGGACATCACCGTGTCCGGTGGCTGGAGAAACGCGATGGCCGAAGTATAATTTTTTATGATCGAAAGCCAGCCAGTCCGGTCTCGACCGGTTCTGGCCTTTTTTTATGGCAACAAAAACTGAGAGATTGTTACGAGCATACTTCAACTCTTTTTCCCATACGGCCCAAATAGCGAGCACGATTAAAGCATGGCCCTCCGCCTCCTCGGAAATGTATTGACAACATGTGGAAGAGGGGATAGATTGAACTCATAAACACGTGTTTATGCCTAAAGGTGTTATTTTTTTGAATGGCGAATGCCGGATTCGCGATCGTACATACAGGGCATGGTGAAGCGGAGCTCACGGATACTGCAGCTGCGCCGCCTTTTGTGAACACGTGTTAATGAATTTGGAGTGTGCAGGATGAGGAAGAACGACATCAACAGCATCGAAATCGCCAGAATCGCAGGTGTCTCGCGAAGCACCGTCAGCCGGGTGATCAATAAGTACCCAAACGTGCCGCAGGCTACGCGGGAGAAGGTCATGCAGGTTATCGAGAGGTACGGCTATTCTCCTAATTTCTCGGCACGCATCATGACCGGAATGAAAACGCTTACCATTGGTCTGTTCCTGATTTCGCCGGAGGCGATTCACGACACGCTGACCCACGCGCTGATCGGCGATGTGATCGAGAGCGCGTCCAGCCGCGGCTACTACGTCCTGACCCACATTATCCGGAGCACAGGGGATACGGAGACTGTCCGCAAGGTGAAGGATACGTTTTATCAGCGGCGGATTGACGGCGGCATATTTATCGGCGCGGCGAATCATGAGCCGTTTATCGAGGAGCTCATTGCCAAAGGATTTGTGGCGGGAATCGTGGACCAGCATCTGGAGGGGCGGATGGAACCGAATCGGGTGATCTGCAATTTTGACAACAAGCTGGGCATGAAGCAGGGAGTCGATTACCTGGTAGGCCTGGGTCACCGGAACATTGCGTTTATTGCAGGGGATCCGCTTCGCTGCTCCGGTCCCGAGAGAATGGAGGCTTTTCAGGATGCAATGGCGGCTAACGGTCTGAAGGTGAACCCGGACTGGGTCCTGCCATCGGATTTCTCCGAACGAAGCGGATACCAGTCGACCGCGCGCTGGCTTCAAAGCATCTCAGACCTGCCGACAGCCATCTTCGCCTGCAACGACAGCGTGGCATTCGGGGCGCTTCGGGCCTTGAACGAGGCTGGATTGCGGGTACCCGATGACATCTCCCTGATGGGGTTTGACGATCATCTCTTAAGCTCCCGCATACAGCCGGCGCTAACCACCATACGCGTGAACTTTTCCGAAATGATCGACATGCTGACGCTGCAGGTCATCGAGACCGTTGAGGACGAGACACAGATGTTCAAAAAATACGTAGGGACCGCGGAGCTGGTCATCCGGGACTCGTGCCGGAAAGTGTGATTTAAACAGTAAGGATGAAATGTGCGTCGGATTAAGTGTTTGGCGGGAACAGAAGAGGGAATCTATTGGCTGCTTAGGGTTCGAAGTGAAAAATGCTTTTCCAATTCAGTACTGTTAAGGAGGATTTTTATATGACGGCAGGCGCATTAGGAACTAAGCTGGTTACACAAATCGGGATTGTCGTGAAAGACATCGATACCGTTTCGCAGAGCTATGCGGATTTTCTGGGGGTGGAGCGGCCGAAATGGTCCTGGACCGACACCGTGGATGTCGCCCAGACGGAGTTTAACGGGCAGCCTTCGGAGGCGCGTGCGAAGCTGGCCTTTTTTGACTGCGGGCAGCTGCAGATCGAGCTGATCGAGCCGGATGAGCATCCGTCGACCTGGCGCGAATTTTTGGATGAGCATGGTGAAGGCGTGCATCATATCGCATTTGGGATTCAAGGAATGAAGGACAAGATCGCCGTACTGGAAGGCCGTCACATGCCGCTGATTCAAAAAGGCGAATACACTGGCGGGCGCTACGCATACATCGACAGCAGCAATGAACTGAAAGTTCTGATTGAGCTGCTGGAAAACGATTAATCCGATAACCAGGTGAGGTGCTGAAGCTATGAATATTTTGATTACGGGATCGGCCCGGGGGCTTGGCTTTGAAACGGTCAAAGCGGCGCTTGCGCTTGGGCATACCGTGTTTGCAGGCGTGCGGGATATGGAGCGGCATACCGAGCCGCTTCGTGCGCTGCGTGCAGTCCATCCGGACCGGCTCACGCTGATCGCAATGGATGTCACTGACGAAGAGAGCGTGAAAAACGCTAAATCGGCCGTGCTGGAGCATACGGATGTGCTCGATGCCTTGATTAACAACGCAGGCGTGCTGATCGGCCGCGAGCATAAGCTGGAGGAGCTGGATTTTGCCGATATGGAACGGTCCATGCTGGCGAACCTGTACGGACCGATGAAGGCCGTGAAGCATTTCCTTCCGCTGCTGTGCAGGAGCGCCCAGCCGTGCATCCTCAACATCAGCTCGGAGGCCGGAAGCTTTACCGGGGCCTACGGCGGGGATTATCCTTACGCGATATCCAAAAGCGGGCTGAACTACTTTACCGCCCAGCTCCGCAAGGAGCTGACTCCTCAGAATTTTGCGGTTTATGCGGTGCACCCCGGCTGGATCCGGACTCCAATGGGCGGCGACCAAGCGCCGGGCGACCCGGCGGATACCGCGCAGGGCTTGCTGCGCATCGTGGAACGAACCGTCATTCCTGACCCGAATGCCTGGATGGTGAATCATCGCGGGGAAGCGATGCCCTTTTAATGGTCGCTATTTGGACCACCGTATTGCATTCGACAATAAGGAGGATGCCACATGAAAACGATTTGGGCGGTTGTCGGTGACTTTTATCATGAAGCCGAGCCGGCGAAAAAGTCTCTTGAACAAGTTTTAGAGTCCTTCCTGGCGAATGGACAAATTGGGCTGCTGTACAAGGAAGTTTCCGATCTCGCCGCTGGGCAGCTTGGGCAGAAGCCGGACCTCGTTATTTTATTTGCAGAGAACCGCCTGGAGCCGCAAAGCGACCCGGAGGCAGCCTGGATGACCGAGGACATCGGCCGGCAGATCGAAGCTTACGTAAGTGACGGCGGTGCCTGGCTCGCATGGCATTCCGGGCTGGCGTCGTATCCCGAGGACGGCGCGTATGTGAACATGCTGCGGGGATATTTTTTATCCCATCCGAAGGAGCACAGTGAGGTGACCTATACACCGGTCGGCGGATCGGCCCTGGGTGAGCTTGGCGGTACGTTCCGGTTTAAGGACGAACACTACTTTGTCGCCTGCTCCGAGCAGGAGACCGAGGTGTTCCTGCGGTCCTCTTCGCGGGACGGCGAATCCATTGCCGGCTGGCTGCATCCTTACGGCGAGGGACGAGTGGCCTGCGTGACGCCAGCACATCTGCCTGAGGGATTGCTGAACGAAGGGTTCATCAGGCTGATGCAGCGGGTGATTGCATGGAGCCTGGAGCTCGAGCCGGTGGATGCGTAAGTAAGGAAGTCGCTTATGAGGAGCAGGCTTGGAGCTTGCACGGATAAAGGTTTATAGGGATTGTCATGCTGCCGGACACTGGGGTGTGAAATGCAGAAGAGGCAGGGAATAAGGCGTAAGTTTGGGCCAGTATTGTCAGGGATCAAGGCCGGAAGAGGCATGGATACCTGAGTGGTTGAGGATTCACATGCAAGAGGAATCTGACAAAGATGATGAGGTAAAGCAAGATGGATAAGCAGATGGAATGAATTCAGGAAAGGCAGACGGATGCGTCTGCCTTTTTTGCTTGACAATCGATTGGTATGGCGAGGTTTGCGAGCGATGCAATGCGCTATAGGAGCATGGTTAATAGCTGCTATGTCTGTTGGTGTTTTTGATATCGGATCCAGGTATTTCGATCGTTTAGCCCCGCACCGTATGCCCTCCCAGCACAACGCAGCGGAGGGGACGAAACAATTCCGGAGAAGCGGAGCGGTCGCCTTTGTCCCCGAATTTTATCCTTCTATCTAATCCGCGAAAATTCGGGGGCAACAGCGATCGAAGGAATGTTTCGTACACGGAGCGTCCATCGCAGCACAACGTTCAATATCGGCCACCACCATGCCGCATTTTAACAGCCCTCCCATCATCCAGAAGCGTTAATTCCCGCTATCAATCGGTAGATCGCTCTATAGCAAGCCGATAAAGCGCTTTCTATAATGAAATCATACGGCTTGGGCGGAAGCGGATGCCAAGCATTACTGACTTTTGCCCGTGCAGCCAGAGACTTGCAGAGACAGGAGGAAAATGAGGCGAATGATCACTAACAGCCAAACGGACGCGGTCCAGGTCCGGCAAACCGGCTCCCTGATCCGCGTATCCACGGATCGGATGACGCTGGAGATCGACCTGGAACAGGGCCATTACAGCGCTGCCGGCGGCACGCTGTGGGACTGGAAAGAAATCCGCAGCGCCATCCGGTGGAACGGGCGTGAATACCATACGGGCAGCTACGACCGCCACAGCATGAGTGGAGAGCTGGAGAGCATCGAGGATGCCTTCGGAACCGGCGTTCATTTAACGCTGGTGCATGAATCCGACATGCTCCCGACGCTGGAGCAGCATTTCTGGATTTATGAAGGTGCGCCGTTTTACCTGACGCAGCTGGTGGCCGTCCATAAGACGCGCATCCGGCTGAACCGGATGACGGTGCTCCGGTCCGGACAGCTGTCTTTTGGGCCGGCCGCGGACAAGGAAGACGAGCTTACGGTGCTCCGCGTTCCCTACGACAACGACAAGTGGGTGCGCTATGAGACACAGACGGCGCCGCTGCGCACCGAGAGCTACGAGGTTACGGCCTTGTTCCGGCCGCACAGCCGGCAAGGGATCGTTGCCGGTTCACTGAGTCATGACGTCTGGAAAACCGGCATCAAAATCCAGGGCGAACACCCGGGAACACTGGATGAGCTGGAGCTGTACGCCGGCGCTGCCGGGGAAATGACCCGGGATTTTCAGCCGCACGGTTACGTCCATGGGACGCGCGTGGCGTCGCCGGTCGTATTCGTCGGCGGGTACGACGATTACCGCCGCGGCCTGGAGGCTTACGGACGGGCTAATGCTGCCCTGTCGCCGGCGCTTCCATGGGAAGGCGGGGTCCCCGTTGGCTGGAACAGCTGGTCTGCCGCCATGAGTACGCTGGATTACGATCTGTACACATCGACGAGTGATTTTTTGAAGCGCGAAGTCCAGGCGGATGGTTTTCAAAATAACGACACGCTGTACATCAACTTCGACGCGTTCTGGGACCGTCTGACGGATGAAGAGATGGAGGATGCGCTGAACCGGGTGCGGCAAAACGGCCATAAGCCGGGGACGTACTGGACGCCGTTTGCCTTCTGGGGCAGTCCGTCCCAATTCGACAAGCCCGTGGAGGGAACGGATGGCGAGTTCACGTACAGCGACATTTTGCTGCGGGACGCTGAAGGCGAAATCCTGCCGGACATCGCCGGCGGCCTGGCGATCGATCCGACCCATCCGGGGGCGCTGAAGCGCATCGATTGGTTTACGGACAAAATCATCCGGGAGGGCTTCGAGTACATCAAGCTCGATTTTATGGCGCACGGTGCGCTGGAGGGGCAGCATTACCGCCCTGAAATCACGACAGGTATTGCTGCCTATCATTATGGGCTGTCTTATTTGGCGAAAAAGCTGTCTCCGGAAGCCGCCGGAAAGCCGATCTTCATCAACCTGTCGATCGCGCCGCTGTTCCCGTATGCCTTTGCACACAGCCGGAGAATTTCCTGCGACGTGTTCGGCATGATCGGGGATACCGAGTACCTGCTCAATTCGCTTACTTACGGCTGGTGGATGAACAATACGCTGTACCGGTTCAACGACCCCGACCACTCCGTGCTGTACAAGAGCTTTAACCAGGAGGCCACCACCCGTCATGAAGGGAGGAGCCGGCTGACGGCATCCGTGATCGCGGGGACGGTGCTGCTGCTCGGAGACGATTTCAGACAAGAAGAAGCAGCCTCCCGCGCCAAGGCTTGGCTGCGGAACGGCAGCATCATGGAGCTTGCACGTAAGGGCACAACGTTCGTTCCGGTGGAAAGCGCCCAGGGCGGCCGTGCGGCGGACGTCTTTATGCTGGCTGATCCGGACGAGGAGGGGACGGTCTACCTGGCTGTGTTCAACTTCGACGGCAAACAGGCGGCGGACAAGACAGTCCCTCTGGACCGCTTGGGACTCGACCCGCTCGCAGCTTACCGCGTAACCGACCTGTGGGAAGGGACCGAGAGCGAGGTCAGCGGGGAAGTCCGCTTAAGCCTTGAACCGGCGGAGTCCACCATTTTGAAGTTATGCATCCAACCCTAATTCAAATTTCAAGGAGGATTGAGGATTGCCGATGAGTACACGAACCCGGTTTATCCCGAAAATATTGCTGATGGTATGGGCGGGGCTGCTGGCCCTGTCCTGGCCCGGGGCTTCCTGGGCCGCAACTTCTGAAACGGCTGCCGGAACGGGAGCCAATGCAGCAGCAGCTTCGTACGAGGCGGAAGCTGGCGCCAACACGTTTACGGGTAATGCGGGTCCTGCGGACTGCGGAACCTGCTCGGGCGGCAAAAAAGCCGGCAACCTGTACGGCGGCTCCACCCTGCAGTTTAACGGCGTCACCGCGGACCAGGCCGGCGTCTATACGATGACGGTGCACTACATTTCCGGCGACCCCCGCGCCGCCGTCATTTCGGTCAACGGGGCGGAAGGGGAAAATTTCAACTTTCCCAAAACGGCGGACTGGAATACGGTCGGCACCTACGATATCCAGATCGACTTGAAGCAGGGCAGCAATACAATCCTCTTCGACGACGGCGGCGGATACTCGCCGGATATCGACCTGATTGAGCTGCGGCTGGCATCGGCCGGCGACGGCGTGCCGGACCATGACGGCAGCATTGGCGAACTGGGCAAACAGCTCTATGTCACGAAGTACGGCCCCATTACGCTGACTGAGTATCAGCGCGGATTTAGTGTGGCCAATCCGTCGTATGAACTGCTGTACAACACTTCAACCGGCCTGTCCCAGTACAACTGGAACCATAAGCCAGTGATCAAGGGTGCCTATAGCGAAATCCAGCTCGACAAAACCGTGTCGAGCAAGGATTACGGCAAGCATACGTTTAAAGCCAAGGACGGTGTGACTCCCTTCCGTGACGCCACGGGCGAAGGCATCAAGGTTACGGTCCGCAGCGAGCAAAAAGGACTGCCGGATCTGAGCCAGGTCTTTTACATTTATAACAATGGACCGTATGTGTTGGCGGAAGTGACGGCTTCCCAAGCCGCCGGGCTGACGACGAACCAAATTACGCCGCTGGCTGTGGAGGCCCGGGGCGGAATCGATATCGGCAGCTACGGCGACAACCGGGTGCTCGTGACGCCTTTTGATAACGACAGCTGGTCCCGGTATCAGGCGAAAAGTATCAATACGAGGTTAAATACGGATAACTATGTCAGTTCCGAACTAACAGCCATTTATGACAATACAAGCCGAAAAGGTCTGGTGGTCGGTTCCGTTACGCATGACACATGGAAAACGGGAATCCACTGGAGCGGCACAGACAATAAGCTGAACGAGCTGCGCGTGTACGGGGGCTTTACTTCCCAGGCTTCCACGCATGACAGCCTGCCGCACGGAAGCGTGTCCGGAAAGAGCGTGACTTCGCCGAAGGTGTTCATCGGTTTGTACGACGACTACCGCAAAGGCATGGAGGGTTACGGCCAGGTGAATGCCGCGATTGCGCCGCCGCTTGCTTTTGGCCAAAACATCCCTGAAGGCGTACCGGTCGGCTGGAACAGCTGGGGCGCTTATGCCGATCATCTCAGCTACGACAACGCGGCAGCCGTCTCCAATTATGTGAAGGAGCATCTGCAGAACAACTCTTTCGAGAACAACGGGAACGTGTATATTAACCTCGATTCGTATTGGGACAACATGACCGACCAGCAGCTGACCGATCTCGTGAAGCTGATTCACGGCAACGGCCAGAAGGCAGGCATCTACTACTCCCCGTTCGTTTATTGGGGGGACAACATGGACCAGGTAGTTGAAGGGACCGACGGCAAGTACAAATACGGGGATATCGTGCTGAGGGATGCATCCGGCAACGTTCTGCCGAAGCTGGACGGCGCTTATGCCGTGGACCCGACCCATCCGGCGGTGAAAGCCCGGATCGACTACTATATGAACCGTTTCAAAAAGGAAGGTTTTGAGTATATTAAGGTAGACTTCCTGTCCCATGGCTCTTTGGAAGGCCGGCATTATGATTCGAACGTGCAAACCGGCATTCAGGCGTACAATCAGGGAATGGCGTACCTCGATCAGGCTATCGGCGGTACGATGTTCATCAGCGAATCAATCGCTCCGCTGTTCCCGAGCCAATATGCGCACAGCCGCCGCATTTCCTGCGACGTGGACGGAAGCCTGGGCAGCACGGAATACCAGCTGAACAACTTGACTTACGGCTGGTGGCAGAACGGGACGATTTATCATTACACCGACCCGGACTATATGACGCTGGTGAAGGGCGGCTCGTATGAAGGAGCGCAGACCCGTGTCAATGCGGCGGCCATTTCGGGTACGGTCTTCCTGAACTCCGACGATGTGAACGACCCGGCGGCGCGCCAGTACATGGAGAGCCTGCTCACCAACCCGGAAGTGAACGCGCTGGCGGTGAAGGGCAAAGCCTTTAAGCCGGTGGAAGGAAATACCGGAACGAAAGCAGCGGACCTGTTTGTGCTTGAAGACCAAGGCACGTATTACTTGGCCGTATTCAATTACACGCAAAATCCGGAGCAGCGCCAGATCGACCTGAAGCGTGCCGGCATTCCTGTCCAAGATGGGGCTTCCGTTCAAGTGACCGATTTGTGGACCGGGGAAAAGGTAACGGCAGGTGCAACGCTGGACGTTACGCTGAAAAGCGCCGAATCCAAGCTGTACCAAATTAGTCCTTGAATTTGACTTTGCCCATAGGCTGGTTTATCTTGGGACAGGATGGGTGGTTTTCAGTCATCCACGACATTTACCTGATTCGAAGGAGGCGTCTTACTCATGAACAATCTGCAGTCCACCACAACCTTGTCCAGCGGATATGCCATGCCATGGCTCGGGCTGGGCGTCTACAAGGCACAGGAAGGCAATGAGGTCGTTAGCGCGGTGAAAGCGGCCATTGCGCACGGCTACCGCAGTATTGACACGGCTGCGCTGTACGGTAACGAAGAAGGTGTCGGCAAGGCGGTCCGGGAATCCGGCGTTCCGCGTGAGGAGCTGTTCATTACCACCAAAGTTTGGAATTCGGATCAAGGTTATGACTCTACCCTGAAGGCGTTTGAACAAAGTATAAGCAAGCTAGGCCTGGACTATGTGGATCTGTACTTGATTCACTGGCCGGTCAAAGGCAAATACAAGGATACATGGCGTGCGCTGGAAAAGCTGCAAAAGGACGGCAGGGTCCGTACGATCGGCGTATCCAACTTCCACGTTCATCATTTGGAAGATCTGATGCAGGATGCCGAGGTGAAACCGGCCGTCAATCAGGTGGAACTGCATCCGCTGCTCTCCCAAACGGAACTGCGCAGCTACTGCAAATCGCAGGGCATTCAGATCGAAGCCTGGTCGCCGCTGGCTGCGGGCCAGCTGCTGGACAATGAAGTGCTGGCAGGCATCGGCGCCAAATACGGTAAATCCACCGCGCAGGTCATCATCCGCTGGGATCTTCAGCACGAGATCGTGACGATTCCGAAATCGGTCAAGGAGCACCGGATCATCGAAAATGCCGATGTGTTCGACTTCGAATTGACGGCGGACGAAATGCAGCAGATCGACGGGTTGAACCGGAACCAACGGACCGGCGGGGACCCGGACAATTTTAATTTCTGAGCAGCATCTATCAGAGCAAGTATGACCAACCCAATCGCGTATTCCGGCTGACCAGCGGATGCGCGATTTTTTATTCCTTCCCCGGACTCATATCCGGTGCAGCGGATTCAGCCGGTACTGGCTGGGAGTCGTGCCGTGAAAGCTGCTGAAGTGCCGGGAAAACGGGTGGATGGACGGGTATCCCAGCTTTTCCGCAATCGCCGTAATACTCAGGTCGGTTTCGACGAGCATATGGGCCGCCCGCTTCATCACGAGCTGATGATGGTAGGCCTTCGGGGTCATCCCCGTTTCGCGCAGAAACAGTTCATGGAAATAAGTGCGTTTCAGACCGCAGAACCGGGACCAGGCTTCAACCGACTGTCCATGCTCCGGACGGCTGTTCAAATACTCCAGCAGGCGGACGATGCGGTAATCGCTCGGGTGCTGCACGTTCACGGCGTTGTGCCAGGACAGCATCCAGCCGTACAGAAAGCTGTTCACCGTTTCGCTGCGGTAAAACTTGGATTCGCTGTACATCCTGGCGATCATGGCGATTCCATCATACAAATGGGGATGGGCGCGCAGGGAGAAGACGCTCGGAAGGCGGTCCAGTTCATCGCAAGCCAGTTCGATAGACAATCGTTCAAAGACGAAAGGATCGGGCGCATGGATGAAAGACCGGCTCGGAGAGAGCGGGTTGGCGTCATCCCATAAATCGAAATACAGATTATACGAAGGCAGCGGATGGGACGGGCGGATGTGAAAAGCATGCGGCTGGCCCGGACGCAAAAAAATGAGCGTTCCCCGCTCGATCGGATATTTGACCCCTTCGACCTCCATTTCTCCAGGGCCTTCATTAAACAAGTGAAGGGCATACACGCTGCCTGCGCGCAGATGCTCGTTGCTGCTGCCGTCGTACAGATAACTCATGGAGTCGCCTACGAATGGAGTTATCTCGGATAAGCTTTTGTTCATATCATGTCTCCCCCGCATTTAGAAGGTGTATGTTTGCTGATTCCAAACGATAGAATGGCGGATGAATTGATAAATCAATGGATGCGTTAACAAAGACGGATTATACATCAAAATGATACGATAAAATCAACGGTACCGGAATAGAATTCAATAAGAAAAGCGGATGAATTCGCAAATAAATTTTTGGTGGAGGATATCGGATGAATGACTTGAAGCTCTGGTACGAAGGCCCTGCGGCAGGCTGGGCACAGGGGCTGCCGCTTGGGAACGGCAGAATGGGCGGCGTGATTATATCGGCTCCGCACAAGGAAGTTTGGAGCCTGACCGAGGTCACATATTGGTCGGGACAAGCGGAGCTCTGCCACGGCCGCTCCAATACGAAGCAGGATTTGGAACGGATGCGTGAGCGCTTTTTTGCGGGCGATTATGCCGCTGGCGACAAGCTGGCGAAGGAGCATTTGCAGCCGCCGAAGCGCAACTTCGGCACGAATTTGAGCCTGTGCGACATCATCCTGGAGTGGCCTGCGGCAGCCTCGGAAAGGGGAGCGGAAATGCTCAGGGAGCTGGATTTGCTGCAGGCGGAGGCACGCTCCGCCGGTACAATGAACGGATACCGGTTTGAACGGGAGACGTTCATTTCCCATGCGGACGATCTGATGGCGTCCCGGCTGTGGACCGAGGACCCGGCGGGGCTAACGTTCACGCTCCGGCTCGAGGGCCGCACGGAAGAGTTCAGCAGCGAAGCCCGAGAGCCGGACATGCTGGCCTTCGCTGGCAAAGCGGTCGAAACCGTGCACAGCGACGGAACATGCGGGGTGTCCTGCAGCGGAGCGGTACGTGTCCAGGCCCGCGGCGGCAGCGTGCTGGCCTCGTCCGGAACGATCCGGGTGGAGCAGGCGGAAGAAGTGTGGGTGTACACCGTCGTGCACACGGATTATCGCCAGCAGGACGATGCATGGAGGGAAGCGGGCTTCGGCCAGCTGGAGCAGGCGCTTGGCAAAGGCTATGACCGGCTCAAGGCGGACCATGCCGCCGATTACCGGCCGCTGCTGGAGCGGGTGCGGCTGGATCTCGGCACGTCAGCGGCGGCAAGCCTGCCGACCGATGAGCGGATGCGCCGATTCCGGGCGGGCCAGACGGATGATCCGGCGCTGTTCGCGCTCTTCTTCCAGTACGGCCGCTATCTGATGATTGCCGGATCACGCCAAGACTCACCGCTGCCGCTGCACCTGCAGGGCATCTGGAATGACGGTGAAGCGTGCCGGATGGGCTGGAGCTGCGACTATCATCTGGACATTAACACGCAGATGAACTATTTTCCGGCGGAAATTGCCAATCTTGGCGATTCCCACGAGCCGTTGATGCGCTACGTCCGGGAGCTGGCTCAGGCCGGACGGTCGGCCGCGCGGCATTATTACGGTGCAGAAGGATGGGTGGCCCATGTGTTCTCGAACGTCTGGGGCTTCTGTTCGCCCGGATGGGAGACGTCGTGGGGCCTGAACGTGACGGGCGGCCTCTGGCTCGCGACTCATATGATGGAGCACTACGAATACGGCATAGACGACAAGTTCCTGGCTGAAGAGGCGTACCCGGTGCTCAAAGCAGCCGCAGCCTTTTTCCTGGACTACATGACCGTGCATCCGGAATTCGGCTGGCTGGTGACCGGGCCTTCCAACTCGCCGGAGAACAGCTTCTATCCCGGGTCTCCGGAGGAAGGAGCGCAGCAGCTCTCCATGGGTCCGACGATGGACCAGGTATTGGTGCGGGATCTCTTCACGTTCTGCCTGAATGCAGCCCGAAAACTGGACGTGGACGGCGAGCTGCAGCGGAAGTGGGAGCACGCCATCTCACTGCTGCCTCCATTGCAGGTCGGCCGGCGCGGCCAGCTGCAGGAGTGGCTGAAGGACTACGGCGAAGCGCAGCCGGAGCACCGCCATTTGGCTCATCTGTTTGCCCTGTATCCCGGCAGCCAGATCACGCCGCATCATACGCCGGCATTGGCGGAGGCGGCGCGGGTAACACTGCAAAACCGCATGGAGCGCATCGACCTTGAGGACGTGGAATTTACCGCCGCCTTATTCGGTCTGTTCTTCGCCAGACTGCACGACGCGGACCGGGCTGAGCATCATATCGCCCATTTGATCGGCGAGCTGTGCCTGGACAACATGCTGACCTATTCCAAGTCGGGGATCGCCGGGGCGGAGACGAATATTTTCGTAATCGACGGCAACTTCGGCGGGACGGCTGCGATCGCGGAGATGCTGCTGCAGAGCCATGCTGGGGAAATTCATCTGCTGCCGGCGCTGCCGGACAGCTGGCCGGACGGGGAAGTTCGTGGGCTTCGGGCCAAAGGAAACATGGAAGTGGACTTGACATGGAAGCATGGCAAGCTTGTCCACGCCCGGATACAGGCCTTGTCGGGTGGAACCGTTCAGGTATATTGCGGGGATCGGAGCGTGACGCTGAATTTAACCGCCGGCGAGGTGCATACGCTGGACGGAGCGCTCGCCGCGAATACGGCTGCCGGACGAACAAGCTGAGCCGCGCCGAGCTTCGGTGAACTTTAGGCATAAAGGCAATTGCAGCCGTTCGGGCTGCGGTTGCCTTTTCTGTATCAACAAATCATGATTTACGGCCTCCTCAGTCCCGGTGATGCTGCATTCTAACCGCAAAACAAGGAAAAATGTACCTTTTGGCTGGAGTGTACCTATACAAATTTGCGATCAAGGCTTTATTATGGAATGTACGCTGCATGAGCAGGCAATACATCTTTCAACCCACAAAATGATAGCGCTATCAAAATAAGGGGGATATCATGCTGAAACGTTCCAGCGTTTTTCGAAATTTTCTGATTTCTTATATCGTCATTCTTCTGATCCCCTGTGTGGGCGGTTACATTTCTTACCTCACCTCGATATCCGTTACACAGTCCATCTCGATCGACAACAGCTTGATTCAGCTGGAAAAGAGCCAGGAGCTGCTGGAGCACCGGATGGCGGAGGTGGAAGGCATGACCCGGCAAATCGCCATCAGCCAGGAAGTGAATATGCTGATGAACGACCGCCATCAAGTGCAGGATGTGTATGGTTTGTGGAAGGCGATGCGGAACGTGCTGACCTTTGGACAAACCAACGATTTTCTTCAAAACTATTTCATTTATTTGGCCAATTACGATTTGATCCTGACTTCAGGCTCCACTTTCCGGCCGGAGCATTATTATGAATATTTTCATTATGACGATATGTCGTTTGACGAATGGAAGACCCAAGTGCTGCTAAAGACCCACCGCAGCGAAATCAAGCCGTTGACGGCCTATACGGAGAGGGGAATGGGTACTTCCGTCATTACGTTTATGCAGTCCTTGCCGCTCGACAGCTTCAACGATTCCTCGCCGGCGAGCGTGGTGGTCATGATTGACGAAAAAACTATTACCGGTTTGCTGTCAGGTTTGACCAAAGGATTTGGCGGATGGGTGCATATCTATGACAGTCAAGGAAATACGCTTGCGCTCCAAGGGAGCGTTCCGTCGTATGTGGACAGATTGAAGGATGACCCGGCTTTTGATGCCAATAAAACGAGCCAATTTTATAAGGATGACCTGGTCATCACAACCCGTTCGGACAAGAACGGTTGGGTGTACCAGGCCGGCATTCCGCGGACCACCCTCATGGAGAACGCCAACAAGATCAAGCGCGCAACCTTTATCCTTACCGGAGGGACGATGCTGATCGGTTTGCTGGTCGGGCTGCTGCTGGCGCGTCGTCACAGCGTTCCGATCCAAAGCATGATCGGCATTATCAAAGAACAGTTCGGCCGGGACGAGCTGGAGAAAAGGAATGCGTATGATTTTCTTAGCGGCAATATCGCCAATATGATCAAGACCAACAAACAGCTCGAAGGCGAGCTGACCCTTCAGCTTCCGCTGGTCCGCGACGCTTTCATTAAGCGCCTCATTGCAGGCGAATTCGAATCGCACGATGTCATCGTGGCGGCGGCCAAACAGGCCAACATTTCGCTCGACAAGGAGAGCGGTTATGCAGGCATTCTCTGCATTAACGGATACTCGGGTATGGACAGCGTGGAAATTTTGAATGAGCTCAGTGCCACACGCCTCCTTGTGAAACAAGCGCTGCTGGAAATCGCGGGTCCGCTGCCGGTATCCGACCTTGGATCCGATAAGCTTGTCGTCTTGTTTTTCTCGCACGAGAACCGGGAACCCGGGCAGGACGAGGAGGAGCGGATAACCGCGCTGATGGAAGAGCTGATCCAGCATCTGTTCCAGGAATACAAGGTTTCCATCCAGGCTGGTTTCGGCGAGGGCTTTGAGACGCTGATGGATGTGAGCCAATCGTTCGAGCAGGCCAAGCAGGCGCTGGAATATGCCGTGTTTGTGAACTCCAAGGGCATGCTGTGGAATCATGAAGCCCGCATCGAAAACACGACGTATTATTACCCGCTCGACGCGGAGCAGCGCCTCGCAAGTACGATCCGGGCCGGGGAAGAGGAGGAGGCCGGCAAGATCATCGACGGCATTTTCGAGCAAAATATCGCAAGGCGCGAGTTGTCTGTCGAGATGAGGCATCAGCTCGTCGGCGAGATCAAAGGAACTTTCCTCAAGCTGCTCGATCAGAAGGTTTTCCAGGAGTCGAACATGCTGGAAACTGTGAAGCGGAGGGTCATCGACATCGGCCCCGCCGAGCCGCTGGATTCCGTTCAGGCCGAAATCAAGAGCATTACCGCCACGCTGTGCAGTTATATCGCCAACAAGAAAAAGGACTCCCATGCCAAACTGGTTCAGCGAATGTACCAGTACACGGAGGAGATGTACGCCAATCCCGATTTGACCCTGTACCGGGTGGCCGAATATGTGGAACGTCCCGAAAAATACATTTCCCAGTTATTTAAAGAAGTGACCGGGGTCAATTACTCGGACCATCTGATTAAGGTGCGCATGGAGAAAGCTGCTGAACTGCTCAAAGAAAGCAATCATACGGTCGACGATATCGCCGCCCAGGTGGGGTACAACAGCTCCCATTCGTTCCGCCGGGCGTTCAAGCGATTGATCGGCGTGACGCCGAGCGTTTACAGGCAAACGCTCGACGAATAGCACCAGCTCTTGTAAGCCGCAGGATCCGTTTGAGGACGATGCGGCTTTTGTGCGTGCGGAAGCCGAAGCGGAAATATGTACAGCGCTTAGAGCGATGGACCCCCGAAAAAAGGGAAATTGGATGCAAAACGACCGAAGTGTACCTGTTCAAGCGCCCGTTTGATCCACTATGCTCAAGCAAGAAAGAAAACGCTGTCATTTCATCACGCATCCACGCTGATGGCATAGGGGGGATTATTATTCTGAACAAGCAAGCCGCAATTCCAATGAAGCGCAACAGCAGTACGCGCAAGGTCAGTTACTGGCAAATTGCCGGTAAAAGCATGAAGAAGCATTGGCAGCTCTATCTGCTCGTGATTCCTCCGCTGTTATTTTTCCTTATTTTCAAATACTACCCGATGCTTAACGCAGTCCTTGCATTCAAGGATTATAACGTCATTAAGGGGATTTGGGGCAGTCCATGGGTAGGCTTCAAGCATTTTGAGCTGTTCTTTAAAAATCCGCTGTTTTGGACATTGCTCAAAAACACGCTGCTGCTGAGCGGTTATTTAATCCTTGCCGGATTTCCGATTCCGATTATTCTGGCGCTGATGATTAACGAATTGCGCGGGAAGAGATTTAAGAAATTCGTGCAGATGGTCACTTTCGCTCCTTATTTTATTTCCACGGTGGTCATGGTATCGATCGTCATGCTGTTCCTGTCCCCAAGGCTGGGCTTCGCCAACGTCGTCCTAAATTATTTCGGGCTTGAATCGGTGAATTTTCTGGGCGACCCGGGCATGTTCCGCTCCATCTATGTCTGGTCCGATATTTGGCAGACGGCCGGCTACAGTGCGGTCATCTATTTAGCGGCCCTGGCGGGCATCGACCCGACCTTGTACGAAGCGGCCAAGGTGGACGGGGCTTCGCGGTTCCAGAAAATCTGGCACGTCGATTTGCCGGGCATCGTTCCGACCATCGTCATCATTCTGATTTTGAATGTCGGCAACGTCATGGCGATCGGTTTTGAAAAAGTATATCTTTTGCAAAATCCGCTGAATCAGGTGAATTCGGAAATTATCGCAACCTATGTGTACCGGATCGGATTGCTGAACGCAAACTACAGCTTTGCCACAGCCGTCGGCCTGTTCAATTCCGTCATCAATCTCATCCTGCTGCTGACCGTAAATGGATTGGCGAAGAGGCTGACGAACAACAGCATTTGGTAAGGAGGGAGCAAAGGTATGACCATACAACTCGCAGGAAGAAAAGCAATCAAGGAGTCGAAGGGCGACCGCCTGTTTTTAGGCATCGTCTACACCATTTTGATCTTGGTCGTCCTGGCGGTTCTGTATCCGCTCGTCTACATTTTAAGCAGCTCCATCAGCAGTCCGGCGGCGGTTACCTCCGGAAAGGTATGGCTGTGGCCGGTCGACATTTCGTTTGAGGGCTTCCGCGTGCTTTTCAGCAGGCAGGAAATTATGACGGGCTATTTAAACTCAATTATTTATACGGCGGCTGGCACCCTGATCAGCGTCACGCTGACGGTCATGATTGCCTACCCTTTGTCCCGGAGGTCCCTCTTTGGGCGCAACGTATTCATGATGATCATCACGTTTACGATGATTTTCAGCGGCGGGTTAATTCCCACCTATATGGTGGTGAAAGAGCTGCACTTGATCGACACAAGGTGGGCGCTGCTCATTCCTAACGCCATCTGGGTATGGCAGGTGATTATCGCCCGCTCCTTTTTTCAATCGTCGATTCCGGGGGAACTGCTGGAGGCCAGCGAAATCGACGGCTGCAGCGATATCCGGTTTATCCGCAGCGTCGTGCTGCCGCTGTCCAAGCCGATCATTGCCGTTCTGGTGC
This sequence comes from Paenibacillus sp. SSG-1, assembly GCF_002224835.1. Classification (NCBI taxonomy): domain Bacteria; kingdom Bacillati; phylum Bacillota; class Bacilli; order Caryophanales; family Paenibacillaceae; genus Paenibacillus; species Paenibacillus sp. SSG-1. The sequence continues at coordinate 5,000,912 of NZ_MBRK01000001.1, read as the reverse complement.
TGATGTACGCCGTTGGACAATGGAATGCCTATTTCGATGCGTTGATCTATCTGAGAAGCGCAGACCTGTTCCCGCTGCAGTTAGTCCTCCGGAGCATTATTATCCAGAACAACAGCTCGGGCGGAACGATGGACGCTATGGCGATGGTGCAGAAGCAGCAGCTGGCCGAATTGTTAAAATATGCGCTGATCGTGGTGGCGACCCTTCCGGTGCTTGTCATTTACCCGTTCGTGCAGCGCTATTTCGTGCAGGGGATGCTGGTCGGATCGGTCAAAGGATAACCTTGAGGTGCTGATTTCGGCACGCCATCCTGATAAATTCCATTTCAAATGGAGGTGGTGCCCTTTTTTGAGAAGAGGAAGGCATTACAAGCTTGCTGCAGAACTATTAAAAGGGAGCGATTCGATTGAAAAAGAGCCTAATACGAATGTTTATCCTGCTGATGGCCACCTTCATCGTCATCAGCGGCTGCTCCGGCAAAAAGACAGATAGCCCGGACAGCGCACAGGGAGGCGGTACCGCAGCCGATGGGGGAGCGTCGAAGCCTGTACAGGTCAGCGTGTTCGCTGTCCAGGAATCGGGAATCGACATTCCGACGAACAAGTTTACCAAATTCGTCGAGGACAAATTTAACATTCAGTTTAAATGGCAGATTAACCCTTCCGACGGAGCTAAGGAGAAACGCCAGATTTCGCTGGCAAGCGGCGATTACCCCGATGCTTATCTGCTGACAGCCTACATCGATGAATTTTCACAGGCCGACGTCCTGAAATACGGGCAGCAGGGGGTGCTGATTCCTCTGAACGATCTGATCGACCAGTATGGGCCCAACATCAAGAAGGCGATGGAAGAGAGTCCTGAAATGAAAGCTCTTGTCACGGCCCCTGACGGCAATATCTATGGGCTTGGAGCCTACACCGAATGCTTCCACTGTTCCTATCCGAACAAAATGTGGCTCAATACTGAATGGCTGAAAAAGCTCAATCTTCAAGAGCCGAAGACCACGGAGGAATTCAGAGAGGTTCTGAAGGCTTTTAAAACGAAGGATCCCAACGGCAACGGCAAAGCCGACGAAGTTCCGCTCAGCGGTTCGACAGAGGACTTCGGCGTCCGCATCATTCCTTATCTGATGAACAGCTTTATCTATGACGATGACCGGAACTATTTGACGATGAGCAGCGGCAAAGTGCAGTCCGCCGCCATTACGCCGGAGTGGAAGGAAGGATTGAAATACGTTAAGTCCCTCTATGATGAAGGACTGATCGACCCGGGCGCATTTACGCAAAATGCTGAGGCCTTCAAAAAAGTCGGCGAAAATGCCGGTGCTGAAATTCTTGGCGCAGGAGCAGGCATGCACCCGGCCATCTTTGTCAATATCGACCCGGGCAACACCCGTTCCGCACACTATAACCCGCTGCCGCCATTGACCGGTCCGAACGGCATCTCGTATGCCACGCATGATGCCGGGGGCGTCACTTCGGGAGCCAAATTCGTGATTACGAATAAAGCAAGCAAAGAAGCACAGATCGCATTAATCAAAATGGTGGATTATATGTTCACGCCCGAAGGGCAAACCAATGCCGGAACCGGTATGAAGGGCATCGATTGGACGGATCCGGAGCCGGGAGACAAAGCGCTTGGTGAAGGCGTCAAGCCGATGGTCAAAACGATTCCGACGAAGGAAGGCGAGCAGCCGCACAATGCGGGATGGAGCGGAATGGGGCATTTCTACATGCCGAAAGAATACCGCGACACCTGGGTACAGGGCACCGATATTTACGCTTCGGACGGCTATGAGCGCAGACTGTACAACGCTACGCTTCTGTACCAAGGACATGAGCCTAAAGAAATCTTCCCGATTTGGTCCGTCTGGATCGATCCAACCGAAATCGACGAAGCCAGCATGCTGCAGACCAACCTGAAAAATTACATTGAGCAAAATGAACTGCAGTTCGTGACCGGCAACAAAGACCTGGACAAAGACTGGGATGCTTATGTGAAAGGCTTGAAGGACCTGCAGCTGGACCGTTACCTGGAAATTTTGCAGACGGCTTATGATAAGTTAGCAAAATAATACGATATCACAAGGAACCGGCGGCCGGCAAAGCCTGCTGGTTCCTTTGCGGGATGCTGGTTCTATAACAGACTGGCATCTTCGGCTTTTTCCTTTATTTTTGCAACACGGGCTGCGATTGTAATATTCAAGGATGGAACAACGCATCGAAAGGAGCAAGGCATGACTGATTCTGGAAATCCGGGTCCGGCGCTGTTCAAATTGATATCATTGGCGGACTTTGGCGACGCTGAGGGCTTACAGGCCAATGCAGGGGCGGCCATGCGGCTTGCGCTAGAGGCAGCCGGTTCGCATGATGGCCCTGTCGTATTGGACATCCCACTTGGAACGTATCATTTTTATCCGGAGCATGCCGTCCGGACGGCTTATCATATTACCAATACGGCCAGCGAGGAGGAAAACCCGGACGTTACGAAAACGGTCGCACTGCTGCTGAAGGGCCTTCGCCGGCTGACGCTGGAGGGGAACGGTTCCCTTTTTGTGATCCACGGCAAGCAAACGATGCTGCTGCTGGACGGCTGCGCGGATATCGAAATCCGCAACCTGCGCTTCGACTATGCGGTGCCGACCGTGACCGAGATGACCGTGGAGCGGCGCGGAGAGCATGAGCTCGACGTTTGCGTGCATCCGGATTCACATTATGAACTGGAAGACGGACGTCTCACTTGGGCCGGTGAAGGATGGAGGTTCCGGGAAGGGCCGGTACAGCACTGCGACATGGCCCAAAACGCCACCTGGCGCGTGGAAGATTGGCCGTCACGGGCTGAACGCATTGAGGAAATCGGCAGCCGGCGGCTGCGGTTTCATTTTGGGGAGGAACCCGTTCCGCATGTTTCGCCTGGAATGACCGTACAAATGAGAGACGGTATTCGTGACCAGGTCGGCGTGCTGATCCTGGAATGCGAGAGGATCCGTCTGATCGGCATGGGGCTTCATTTTATGCATGGGCTGGGCATCGTCGGCCAGTTTAGCGCGGATTTGACCTTCGCCGATCTGGATGTGACGCCGCGCCCTGAGACGGGGAGAACGGTGGCGGGCTTCGCCGATTTTATCCATTGTTCAGGGTGCCGGGGCCGTGTCTCGATCACGGACAGCCGGTTTGCTGGAGCCCATGACGATGCGGTCAACGTTCACGGCACGTACCTCCGTATCGTCGGCCAGCCGGCGCCCGATCAAGTGCGGGTTCGATTCATGCATCCGCAAACGTATGGATTCCGCGCTTTCTTTCCGGGGGACGAAATAGCTTTTGTCGATGCCCGCGGTCTTGCGTCCTATGCTTTCGGGCGGATCGCCGCCGTGAAGATGCTCGATCCCCGCGAGCTGCTTCTGACATTGGAGCAGCCGGCCCCAGCATCGATAGGGGATTATGATGTCATCGAGAACGTGACGTGGACACCGGAGGTCGTGATTGCGAGGAACCATTTTGTCAGAATACCGACCCGGGGAATACTGGTGTCTTCGCCGCGGAAGACGGTCATAGAAGGCAACAGGTTTGAACGCATGAACATGAGTGCCGTTCTGGTTGCGGGCGACGCGAATTCCTGGTACGAATCAGGTGCAGTCGCGGATGTGCGCATTGCGGGCAACCAATTTATCGACTGCGGCGGAGAGGAGCATCCCGTGATCCGGATCGCTCCCGAGAATGAGCCTTCCGTGCCGGACGTGCCGGACTTACCAGTCCACCGCAACATCCGGATCGAGGATAACCGGTTCAGAACGGCTCATGCCATGCTGCTATCGGCGCGAAGCACGGAAGGGCTGGCCTTTTGCCGAAACGATATTTTGCTTGCAGTGAAGGCTGGCAGCAAAGATGGCCTGTATTCGGGCGGGGTCTTTCATAGGCAATACTCTGACGGACTTTTTAAGCTGGAACGCTGCAGCGGAGTTACAATGGCCGACAATTCGGTCGGATTCATGGTGGCTCCGACAGACGAATAGAACGAGGAATAAAGGAGATGGACGTCATCGACAAAAAAAGACTGATCGTATTTTTGGACAGCGGGGATACGCTCGTGGACGAGTCTACCGAGGTTCGTGACGAAGACGGAATCGTGGTCAGCGCCGACCTGATTCCGGGGGCCGCGGAGATGGTGAAGACGCTGCATTCGCTTGGCTTTACGCTTGCGCTCGTGGCCGACGGCGAAGCACAATCCTTCAAAAACGTGCTGAGTCAGCACCGCCTGCACGATTATTTCGATGCGCTCATCATTTCCGAGCTGATCAAGGTCACCAAGCCGAGCCCGCGGATGTTTAAGGCAGCGATCGGCGCGCTGAACGGGTCCGAAGCGGATTTTGCCCGCACCGTCATGGTCGGCAACAATTTGAGCAGGGATATTAAAGGCGCGAACGCCCTCGGCATCATCAGCGTTTTTCAATGCTGGACGCCAAGGTACCCCCATACGCCGGCAGACGAGTCCGAGCAGCCCGCTTATACGATCAGCGAACCGATGCAGCTCATTGAACTTGTCAACCGGCTGGAAATGGAGCTTGGGGCAGCGGAAACGGAAGGAGAAAGCTCCGAACCCCGGAAAGTACGGCAAGAGCGGCAGGAGCGGCAGGAGTGGCAGGAACGCCAAGCAAAGGGGGCCGGGGACCATGCCGCATTCTAAGCCGATTCATCCGCATGCGTATCCCCAGCCCATTATCCATACCTGGAGCGGTCTACCCGCATTTCAGGATAAGATACGTAAGGGACTGCCCGTAACCGTTGCCTTCCTTGGCGGGTCCATCACGGAGGGAGCGGGGGCTTCGGACGCAGATAAGACCAGCTGGCGGGGACTGACGCAGGCCTGGCTCGAGGATCGGCACGGCGCCGGCCGGGTTGCCTGCATCAACGCCGGTGTCGGCGGCACCGACTCGACCTTCGGCGCGCACCGGCTGCAGGAGCATGTCCTGGAGCACGGCCCGGTCGATCTTCTGTTCGTCGAATTCAGCGTCAACGACGGGACGGACCGCAGCGAGTCGATCCGCGGCATGGAGGGGATCGTCCGCGGCTGCAAGCGGCGCTCGCCGCAGACGGACCTTTGCTTTGTCTATACCGCAGCGGACAAAAATTTAGGACCGGGCGTCCCGTTCAACATCGCCGTACACGAGGAGGTCGCCGCGTATTATGGTATCCCTTCCGTCAACTACGCCTCCGCCATTCAGCAGGGCATCGATGAGGGGCGCTGGACATGGAGGGAACTCGCCCCGGATAGCGTCCATCCGAACGACGAGGGCCACGCGCTGTATGCCGGCTTTGCCCGGGAATTCCTGGAGCCTTTCTTTGAGACAGGACTGGATGCGATAGCTGAAACCAGTCATGTCACCAGCATGGGAAGGGATGTCCTTTCCCTCCCGCCTTTGGAAGCGGGGAATTACGAGTACGGACGGATGATCCGGGCGGACAGCATTTTAAGCCAAAGAGGATTTGACTACAACGGGCTTCAGCATAGGCCTGTTATGAACTGGCGGTACGATGACGGACACTTGGAGGCGCTGAACGAAGGAGCAAGCCTCAGTTATATCGTGACCGGCCGCGGAACGGGACTCTGCCTGTTCATGGGCCCCGACTCCGGCATTCTGGAATACGCCGTGAACGGAGGCCCTTTTCAAGAGGTGAACCTTTTCGACGATTGGTGCAAGCTGGCTTACAGACCCGTGATCATCATGTTGGCCAGTGGTTCCGAACCGGCCGAAATGCAGGTGGAGGTCAGAAACACCGGACGAAAAGACGTGGAGAGTCTGGGAACGCGACTGCAGGTGCTGCGAATCCTGAGCCATTAAAAGGTGGATAGCATGTCTCGCTCTGGACGGGACACGTACGCCTCAGCCATGCTCTAGAGAAAAACCAGCCAGGCCCCCGTCAGGGTTCCGGCTGGTTTTTGGTGTTATTCACGACCGTTACGGGAAAACGTTAGTATGTGCTGTACCTACGCTTCATTACCTGGCTCACGACCTGGCGGAAATATTTCGGCGGCCCCGGATTCCAGTGTTCGGACACGCTCCAAATATGCCATCACTCGGCGGTCATCTTGATTAGGATAGGCAAAGCCGAATTTCGCCGCCACTTCTTGCGCCGTGCTGCGAAATAGGTCGGTCATCGTAAACAGCGCGTTCCAAGCATCTTCGTATTGGCCTTTTGGATAGGTGGCCAAAAGCTGCTCCCAGCTCGATTCGGGAATGTAGCCCTTTAAGTACTTCCCGTTTTTGCCAGTGCTCACCGAGAACCCGGTAAGGACGCCGGCCTGCCATTCGAGCATCTTGACCAGCATCTCCCGGATGATGTTCAAATGGTCGAGCGCGTACAGGATCTCCTGTCTCCACAAGCCTTTGGCGACGTAAGGCGAGACCCACCAAAACTCGTTGCAGCAGTCGGCAAATAATTTAGCGGTCGGCTGCTGTACCCAATACCCCTGATCCGTAGGCTTTGCCAGCTGCGGCAGGCTCTGGTCTTTGTCCAGCAGCACCACGGCCAAGCGGTCACCGCCGTTCCAGTCATCCTTTTTATCGATCGGGCAAAGGGTCAGGTCAATCCGATTGCCATCCGTGAACAGCATAAGATACGGATAAAATCCCTCCATAGACGGAGGAACGAGCTTCATCTCCTCCGGTTTTTGCATGACGATCCGGTCGCCGAATACGTTAACCCAGTCGGGATCCTGGATAAAAGACCCGACGTCAGTCACGACATACACAATATCGTAATCCTGAAAAACATCCTTCGGCGCATTCGGATTCGTCCGCGAGCCGTTCATCCCAACGGCCCGGATACGCTCGTCGCTTTTGGCTACATTTAATATCAAATCCAACATTTCTCGTTCGCTTCTCATCCCGGGTACAGCCTCCCTGTTTTATATTCATTTGGAGTGGGGTCATGCTTACAAGAGGCGGTCCACGAATTCGGATACTCCAGCGAACGACGAGTTCACGTTACAAGTGGTCAAGCAGCTTCTTCATGATGATTGTCCTCCTTTTTAGTGGTGGGTGCATCATCTGCAGAACGGAATTGTAAGGATCATGACAGGCAGGCGGTATACCGCCCATACATAATTACTGACATCTTACCACAAGTTGGGGAAGGGCGGGAAAGCGTGCTGTTCAACTTAGGTGAATTTTCCTGATCGGTAACATTCCGATTGATGACCGGACCGTCGGGGTGGTCAACGGATGGTTCAAAAACCAATCTGGATTATACAGGGGATAGCTGGTGGTCTGTGATAAAGCGAGTTCACAGTTATTTTAGAGTGTCTACATATGATGAACAAATTCAGATCTTGTCTTTTAAATGGTGGACAGAAGTACATATCTTTTCCAAACTGTTGAGTTCTATATCTAGTAAGAAATGTGGGATTAGCACTAGATACAGGGATTTTGGAGCCGATCCGCCAACAGGACAATGAAGTGTATCGAGTCCTTCTTTTGTAAGACAAAGTTTGAAAATGTCCATTGAGGAAGGACGGATTTTATCCTCACTGAGGTGGCCAAAAGGCAAATGCTTTTCATCACAATAAAAGGGACCGGGCTTGCAAGCAACAGTTATTTAAATACATTTCGAATAGCTGCAGCATCGAAGTCGTTCGTAATTTTGTATGATTTAGATGCATTTTTAGGTGCTGCTGCATCGTATTCAAAGGTATGCATATAGTCGCTATCATAGAGAGTGATTCCGTACGCTCTCCCTTCGTCGTTTGTCTTCACAGTTATCCAGTAGGATTCGGTAAATTGAATGTCTGATGATCCGGACTTTTTTAAATTCGCCGCAGAAAGTGAGTTCAATATTTCATTGATTTCTTCCGAATCCGTTACATTTTTGGTGTGCTCACCTTGCTGATCGCGTTTGATGATTTCAATGGATGCAACATTGTTGGTATCGAGCTTATCCAGTACAGCTTCTTTGAAAGTAAAGTTTTTTGGTGAAAAGTAGAAAATCCCCAAGCCGATCACGATGAGGACGGCGGCCGCAAGGTATATTAGTCGTTTCATCACTTCATCCCCCTTCGTTCTGACCAATCATGTAAAGTATGCTGCGGATTTAAAAATTTACTTTTACTCCCAATTTTATAAATAATGAGAGGCATAAATCAAGCGATAATTTGTTTCTATTAAATCAGGTTGCTTACGGCAACATAAGAAATGACCAATCGAGTCAAGACGACATGATAACTTTCAAACTTTGCTCTATAGATGGATGCAATAAAACAATGGCTTTAAGCAAATCAAAGCAGCCTGGCCAAAGGCCAGGCGCTGATGCCTGAGGCGAGTTCACGGCCAAAGCCGTCCGGAACGAGCCTATTACTTCCCATCAAGAGATGGGGAAGGGCCTCACAAACGTGGAAGTCACCGGAAAAGTGGCACCAAGAGGAGGCGGGAATTGGGGTGGAAAGTCTACGTGCCGCCTTTGAGACCGGGTTCCAACCACCTTATCGATTCCAAGGAACCCGGTCTCAACAGCGGCTGAAACCCCAATCCCGCCCCTCCCACGCGCATACGTCTAGGTTTCCTCCAATCACCCCTCGCACTTACCCCACGCGCCAAACGTCTGGTTTCGCCAGTCATCTAGACAGCTTGGCCATAGCCAAGCCACTCACAAATACACGCTTCGTCGACACACCACATTCCGTTTTGCCATCCCCGCACACACCCAGTCCTTCCTCAGCTCTTGATCGCCCCCATCATGATCCCCTTCACAAAATACCGCTGCACAAAGGGATATACGAGAATGATCGGCAGTGTGGCGACCATGGTCACCGCCATCCGGATGCTCTCGCTCGATACCGGGATGCGCTTGGAGCTTTGGGCCAGCTGCTGGGCGTCGGACATCATGCTGGCCGTCTGGAACTGGTTCAGGATTTTGACCAGCACGGCCTGCAGCGTCTTCAGCTCGGGCTTGTAGGTGTACACGTAGGAATCGTACCACGAGTTCCAGTGGCCGATGGCCAGAAACAGGCCGATGGTGGCCAGCACGGGAACGCAGAGCGGCATGATGATGCGGAAAAAGATTTGCAGGTCGTTCGCACCGTCGATTTTGGAGGATTCCTCGATCTCGCCGGGGATTTGCTCGATAAAGGTCCGGACCAGAATCATGAGAAACACGCCGATCAGGCCGGGGAAAATATACACCCAAAACGAATCGATCAGCCCGACGGATTTGATGACCATATAGGTTGGAATCAGGCCGCCGCCGAAATACATCGTGAACACGAAAAAGAAGGAGAAGTACTTCCAGCCGATCAGGTTCCGTTTGCTGAGCGCGTAGGCCAGCATGGAGATGCAGAAGATGGACACGGCGGTGCCGACGACCGTTCGCAGCACGGTGATTTTAATGGCGCTCCAAATTTCCGGGTTACGGAAGATGGTCATGTAGCTCTCAAAGGTCGGCACGCGCGGCCAGAAATACAGCCCTCCTTTTAACGTGTCCGTCGCGTCGTTCAGGGAAATGACGAAGATGTTCCAGAACGGATAGAACGTCGCCAGGAAGATAATGGCCAAAAAGACGTACAGTGAGGCATCGAACAGATGCTCGGGGACCGTTTTGCTGTTTTTCATATCGTAAACCTCCCGGGTCGATTAGAATAAAGACTGGCCGTTGAGCCGCTTGGCGATGCCGTTGACGATGATGACGATGATAAAAGCGACGACGGAGCTGAACATACCGACGGCCGAGGCGTAAGAGAACATGCCGTTCTGAATACCGTAGCGGAACGAATAGGTCGACAGCACATCGGAGTAGTCGCGCGTCAAATCGTTGCCGAGCAGGAAGTGCTGGTCAAAGCCGGCATTTAGAATCCCGCCGAGGGCAAGGATCAGCAAAATGACGATCGTCGGCTTCAGGTGCGGCAGCGTGATGTAGCGGATCTGCTTGAAGCGGCTGGCACCGTCGACCTTGGCGGCTTCGTACAGCTCCTGGTTAATGGAGGAGATGGCGGCCAGATACATGATCGAATTGTAGCCCATGTCCTTCCACGTGTTGCCGATCGCGACGATCCACCAGAAGTAGGAGCCGTGCTGCAGGAATAAAACGCTCTCACGCGTAATATTCAGAAACTTCAATATACCGTTGATGGCGCCGTCCGAGGACAGCAGCGTCACGATAATATTGGCCGCGATAACCCAGGAAATAAAGTATGGCAGATACGATGCGGTCTGCACCGTCTTTTTAAAGCGAACACTCCGGATTTCGTTGATCGCGATGGCAATGAGGATCGGCATCGGAAACGAGAACAGCAGTGTAATTAAGGTTGACGCCAGCGTATTGCGCATGACGATGAGAAAGTCGCCGTTGTTGAAAAAGTACTGGAACCACTTGAATCCAACAAATTCACTGTGAAACAGCGTATGCCAGAAGCCGCCCAGCGTCGGCTGGTAATTGACAAAGGACATGTACAGCCCCACCATGGGCGTATAAGCGAAGATGAGCGCCCAGACGATCGCGGGCAGCATCATGAGGAACAGATACTTCTGTTGTTTGACGGTCACCCACAGCTTGCGCCGGGGGATCGGGAGCTCCGATCTTTTCTGTAAAGCCAGTTCGGTTTTCATAGGGGGCACCTCGCATCTTAAGTTAACTCAAATTATAAAACCCGCAAAAAATGAGTGTCGATACGCCATTGTAACGAAAGATGCTTGAAAATGACTTACATTTGTGAGGACCCTTAGTTAAGTAACGGGAAACCACTATAATATAGAATGAACTAAAGTTTTCTATCGTTATCGCTTGATTCACGGGGCATTTCCGTGTCAGAAAAGGACTTTCTTTAGTTCATTTCTATATAAACGTTAGCAAAAGGGGACTGGAGGGGTAGACCATGTACAGCATTTTTCTCGTGGACGACGAAGAGCTGGAGCTTGAGATGATGAGGGATTATATTCGCTGGGAAGAGATGGGGCTCTATGTCGCAGGCACGGCCGTCAATGGGCGGGATGCCGTGGAGAAGATCGAGGCGATCCAGCCCGACATCGTGCTGACCGACGTGCAAATGCCGCTTATGAACGGCCTGGACCTGGCGCGGCATATAAGGGAGCGTTATGACTGGATGCAGCTCGTGTTCCTGACGGGGCACGACGAATTTGATTACGTCAAATCGGCCTTGAACGTGGGGGCCGTCGGTTATTTGCTGAAACCGCTCGATCTCAGCGAAATTGTAAGCGTTATCGAAAAAGTAAAGCATCAGTGCGAGGAAGTGCGGATGAAGAACCGCTCGATCCGCGTGACCCGCTCCCATATTTTGAAGGAGCTCGTCCATGAATCCGATGCGGAGCGCACCGGAAATCTGGCCGCCAGCTTTCGCCGGCTGTCGCGCCACCCGGAGGGGCAGAAGTATGCGCTGGCCCTGCTGCAGCTGGACGTGATCAGCGCTGAGGCACAAAGCGTATCCGTGGAAGACGGACGCGACCAGGTGTCCGAGCTGATCGGGGAATGGCTGGCCGAGAAACGGCTAGACGCCGACATCGTCCTGTTCAAGGAAGGCGAGATGGGCCTTTTTATGGACGCTGCGGCCAAGCCGGGTGAATATGGCTGGAACGATCTGCTGGAGCGAATCCGGCAATCGCTGCATTTTACGGTAACGGTCGCCACGGCACCGCAGGAGGAATCGTTGACGGGAATTCAGGCGCTGTACCGGCAAACACGGGTCATATTAGCGGAGCTATTTTACACGGGAAAGGGAAAAGTCATCGGGCCGGAGGACGTTCAGCAGTCCAAGGGTGGTGAGGCGCCGGCGCTTGCGGAGAAGGAATGGATCGAAGCGCTGGACGGGCATGATCTGAAACGGGCGGGTGAGATTTTAAGTGAGCAAATCGCCAAGCTGGTGGCGCTGAGGGTTGCGAAAAACGAGGTGTGCGGCGCGGCCATCGGCTGGATCGAGCACCTGCTGGAGCACATTCACGAGCCGATTGCGGAAAGCCATAAACGTGCCGAGCTGTACCATACCGTGTACGGCTGTCAAACCATTTACGAGATTGAAGCGCTGGTGATGGACTACGCCAAGCAGGCGGCGGATTCGGTCCGGCAGCGGTTTGCGGACAAGAACGCCAAGCTGGTGCATCAGGTGCGGACGATGATCGACCAGAACTTCCATCAGCCGATTACGATTAACAGCCTGTCGGATCAGGTGTACCTGTCGCCGAACTACCTGCGGTCCATTTTTAAAGAGAAAACGGGGATGACGATTCACGACTACCTGACCCAAATCCGCCTCGACAAGGCCAAGGCTTACTTGGCTGACGAATCGCTGAAGGTGCAGGACATCGCCCAGATGGTGGGTTACGAGAGCACGTCCTACTTTATTTCCTTATTCGTGAAAAACCAAGGAGTCACGCCGAATGAATACCGAAAACATCTCCTTCTGGGATAAAATCGCCGCACGCATTCCGTTCACCCGGACAGGCAGGCTTGCCCGCCCGCGCCTGCGGCACAAATTTTTCTTCATCTTTCTGATCGTCATTATTCTGCCGTTCTCCATTCTGATCTACTATTCGTATACGTCGACCCGCAGCACGATTACGAAGCAGACGTATACCGCGCTTAATGTGACATTGGCCCAGATCAACACCAACGTGGAGAAGCGGCTGGATTACTATAACCAGCTGTCGAACATTTTGTACATGGATGCCCAGCTGCGCAATTATTTATCGACGGATTACGAGCAGGCGTTTTATTATTTGGACGCTTTTCAATACATCAACCGCACGCTGCCCTCGCTGATGACGCTGAATTCCAACATTCAGAACATCACGATCTTTACCGGCAACAAAACGCTGTACTCCGACGGCCAGTACGTGAAATATATGGAGGAGCTGCCCGCCGAAATCAAGGGAAAGGCGCTGAAAGCCGCCGGAAGCACCGTCTATACCCATACGGACGACTACACGGCGCCGGATGCGCATTTTACGCTGGCCCGTTCGCTGAGCTATTTCAGCCTCCAGCATCCCTACGGGATTTTAACATTGGATATTAGCGACAACGAGCTGTATTCCCTCATTAAGATGGAAAACAACAACAAAAGCGTCTACATTATCGACGAAAACGGAAGGATCATCAGCACGGGGGATCAGAACCTGGCTTCCAGCCTGCTGTACGACCTCTATCCCATTCAAAAGGAGCTGAGCGGGAAATCGGGTCATTTTGACTTGAAAATGAACGGGCAGGAGCGCTTTTTCACCTATAACAAGCTGAGCAACGGCTGGAGTACGGTCATTACCGTGCCGTATGACGAGCTGCTGTCCAACACGAACAAGGCTACGGGAAAAATCATCTGGTTCTCCGCGATCACGATCAGCATCGCCATTCTGCTGCTGTATTTCACCACCAAGGTGCTGACCAAACGGATCGAGGTGCTGCTGCAGCAGATCCGCAAGGTGGAACGGGGCGACTTCCGCCTCTCCATCAAACCGATGGGGCATGACGAGATCGGCCAGCTGTCTTTTGCCTTCAATAAAATGGCCTCAACGATCCAGAATCTGATTCAGGATGTGTACGTGAAGGAAATCGCCATGAAGGAATCGGAGCTGAATACGCTGCAGGCGCAGATCAATCCGCATTTTCTGTATAACACGCTTTCGTCGATTTCTTCGCTGGCCTTAAAAGAGGGGGCGGGGCAGGTCTACCGCATGGTCAACTATTTGGCCAAGTACTACCGGGTGTCGCTGAACAAAGGAAAGCGGATCATTCTGGTGGAGCAGGAAATCAATCTCGTCAAAAATTACGTGGCGATTCAGGACATCCGCTTCCGGGACAAGCTGCATATGCACTACGACCTCGATGAAGAGCTGTTCCAGCGGACGACGATCAAGCTGATTTTGCAGCCTTTTATCGAGAACTGCATCAACCACGCGATGTGGGACGAGTCGGGCGTTAACATTAACGTCAAGCTGAAGCGGGACGGGCATGACATGCTGCTCCAAGTCATTGACGATGGCGCCGGTATGACGGCGGAGCAGCTGGACCAGGCGATGCAGAAGAGCGACAGTCCTTCCGGAGCTTCCGGATATGGTATCAAAAACGTGGATGACCGCATCAAGCTCACTTATGGCGGGGAATACGGAGTGTCCATGTTCAGCAAACCGGGCATCGGCACCGCCGTCACGATCCGGATACCGCTCGATCCGCCTCCATCTGCCGCAAAAGCACCAGGATGAGGAGCTGCCTTGAAACGATGAAAGACGTTTTCCATTATGAATTGTAATATTGCGTTATAGCTAATTGAACTCCCCGTTTTTACAATTAGACATGTATTCGGGAACAAGAATATGACGACTTCAGAAAGGGGTTCAGGCAATGAAAACGATCAAAGGGATTCTCGCGGCAGCCCTCGTTATGACAGCGCTTACTGGCTGTGGCGGCGGAGGAGGCGGGAAAGCGGCATCCGGCGATGACAAGGGCGCGGCCGCGGACAGCAATGCGCCGATCACGCTGACGTGGTTCGATAAAAATACGGGGGATGCGTTCAACAACCCGGTGGCCAAAGCGATTACGGAAAAGACCGGGGTCACGGTCGAAATTCAGCAGCCGACCGGCAACCCGGTGGAGAAGCTGAACCTGATGCTGGCGAGCGGCGACTTGCCGGACGTCGTCATGCTGGACCGCGGCAGCGACATCATGAACAAATATATTTCATCGGGCGCGATTATCCCGCTGAACGATCTGATCGACAAGTACGGTCCGCATATTAAAGAAATGTACGGCGACACCCTGGCCAAAACGAAAAACGATGACGGCAAAAACTATTATTTTGCCAACTGGTACGGTCTGGAGAAATACCCGGTCTTCGGCTTTATGATGCGCATGGACATTATGAAGGAGCTCGGCGTCGGGGACAAAGTGAACAACGGTGAGCCGTTTACGGCGGAAGAGTTCGAGAACCTCCTGGTGAAGTTCAAGGAGAAGTATCCGACGATCGACGGCAAGGAATCGATCCCGATGACGCTGAACGGTGAAAATATCGGCAGTGTATCCGGCACCTTCAAAGGCATGTTTGGCATGATGCCGTATTATGAAACGAACGGCGAGCTGAAGAAGGACATCCGCGATCCGCGTTACCTGGAGATGGTGAAATTCCTGAACTCCTTGTACCGTAAAGGACTGCTCGACAAGGAATGGGCGACGATGAAAACGAAGCAGTTCGAGCAGAAGCTGGCGGGCGGCAACGTGTTCGCTACAGCCGAAGCGCTGTGGAACGTGGGCAACCCCAACTCGCTGCTGAAATCGGAAGCGCCCGATCCGGCCAAAGCCGACGAGCGCCAGTTCTATCAATATAAAGTGCTGGCTCCGGGCGTGAGCGCCGACCAGACGACGTACGGTCCGAAAAGCTCCCTGGGCTGGGACGGCGTAGCGATCACCCGCTCGAACAAGGATCCGGAGCGTACGATGAAGCTGCTGGACTTCCTGGCCAGCGAGGAGGGACAGTACCTCCTGATGTGGGGCGTGGAAGGCAAGGACTGGGACATGAAGGACGGCAAGCATGTGCCGCGTCCGGAAGTGCTCGATGCGTTCAAGAAAAACTGGGATGAGGCATCCCGGACGACGGGCATCCGCAAATGGACGTGGATGATCAAGAACGGACCGGGCTCCGACGGCACGCCTTACGACCTGATCGGCCGCTTCCAGTCCGATCCGGTGACCGATCTGGCGATTAAAAACCTGGCCGATACCTCTTTTGACACAGCCCCATACGATAATTTGGGACCTGCGGGCGGTACGCCGGAAGCGATCATGGATACGAAGGTCAACGATACGATCAACAAATATTTCCTGAAGATGGCCTTGGCTCCGACCGAAGAACAGGTGACCGAACAGTACAACCAAATGATGAAGGAAGTCGAGGCGGCTGGCCTCTCCAAACTGGAGAAAATCTACACCGAAAACTATAAGAAGCGCCAGCAGCTGTGGACGGAGTCTAAATAACGGAAGCGGGGGAGGAAAAGACGGCCTTTGTCTTTGGCCTCCCTTTTTTGCCGGGGCGCAGGCCGTGATGGCTTGCACGCCCGAAGTTAGCGGGAAACGATCCATTTTCAAACGGTAAAGGATGAGGGACGATGGGGAATGTAGACATGCAGTTTGAGTTTGAGGAAAAAAGCCGGATCTTTGCGATTCATACGCAGCGCAGCTCCTACGTGTTCGGGATCAATGAACGGGACCGGCTGCAGCATCTGTATTGGGGCGAGCCTGTCACGATCGACGACTGCGCGCCGCTGCTGCGAGGGCGGTCGCACAGCTCCTTTGACGCCGAAGTGGATATGGAGGCCGAAGAGTACAGCTTCTGGGGCGGGGTCAACTATGACGAGCCTTCCCTGAAGGTGCGCATGCCGGACGGCGTCCGGGACCTTTTGGCCGGCTATGTGCGTCATGAAATTCGCGAGGAGGACGGCCGGCAGACGCTGGTCATTGTGCTGAAGGACCGGGTTTACCCGCTGGAAGCCCATCTGCTGTATCGGGTCATCCCGGAATATGACCTGATTGAGCGTTCCGCACGCATCGTCAATACCGGCGGGGATGACATCGTCCTCGAGAGCGTCCAGTCGGCCGCCTGGAGCCTGCCGGACCTGCGGGATTACCGGCTGACGCATGTGACCGGCAAATGGTCGGGCGAATTCCAGCTCCGCCGCAACGTGCTGAGCGAGGGGAAAAAGGTGCTGGAGTCGCGCAGAGGCTTTACCGACAGCCACGCCAACCCGTGGTTTGCCGTCGATGAAGGCCAGGCGACGGAAACGGACGGCCGCGTCTGGTTCGGGGCGCTCGCCTGGAGCGGCAACTGGAAGTTTACCGCGGAGAAAACGGTGTTCAATCATGTCCGGGTGACCGGCGGGATCAACGATTTCGACAGCGAGTGGGTGCTGGGAGCCGGCGAGTCGTTCGATGCGCCGTGGTTTGTCGGCGGGTACACGGCCGGCGGCTTCGGAGGCATGAGCCGGAATCTGCATCAGTACCAGCACGCGTACGTGCTGCCAAGCTCTGAGCCGCGCAAGGTGCTGTACAACTCCTGGGAGGCGACATATTTCAACGTGAACGCCGCAGACCAGATGGCTCTGGCCGAGCGGGCGGCGCGGATGGGCGTCGAGCTGTTTGTCGTCGACGACGGCTGGTTCGGCCAGCGGAACAACGACCGGGCCGGACTGGGCGACTGGTACGTGAATAAGGAGAAGTTTCCGAACGGTTTGGGCGAGCTGATCGGCAAGGTTCACGAGCTTGGCATGGAGTTCGGCATCTGGGTCGAGCCGGAGGCGGTCAATCCGGACAGTGACTTGTACCGGGCCCACCCGGATTGGGTGTACCATTTTGAGACGCGGCCGCGTACGGAGCTGCGCAACCAGCTGCTGCTGAACATTTCGAAGCCGGAGGTTAAGGCGTACATCCTTCAGTTCATGACCGAGCTGCTGCAGAACCACCGCATCAAGTTCATCAAGTGGGACATGAACCGCACGGTCACCGAGCCGGGGATGAAGGACCATCCGCTGCACCGGCAGAAGGAGCTGTGGATCCGCCATGTCCACAGCCTGTACGAGATTTGGGCGGAGCTGCGGCGCCGGTTCCCGCATGTAGAATTCGAGACATGCGCGGGCGGCGGCGCGCGGATCGACCTCGGCATCTTCCGGTATGCCGACCAGTCCTGGCCGAGCGACAACACCGACGCGTTCGACCGCTTAAGCATCCAGGAGGGCTTCTCGTACACGTATGCGCCGCGGATGATGACCTGCTGGGTGACAGAATCGCCGACAGGCATGAACAAGCGGAATGTGTCGCTGAAGTACCGGTTCCACAGCGCGATGATGGGCACGCTCGGCATCGGCTCCAACCTGAACGAGTGGAGCGACGAGCTGATCGAGCAGTCCGGCGAATTCATCCGCCAGTACAAGGCGATCCGCCCGCTTGTGCAGTTCGGCCGCCAGTACCGGCTGGCCGATCTCCAGCACAAGGGCGTCACCGCCGTGCAGTACGTCGATGAAGCCGGCACGGACAGCGCCGTGTTCGCCTTCCTGCATTCGCAGCGCCTCGGCGAACCGCTGCCGCGGCTGCGTCTGCAGGGGCTGCAGGCGGACCGGACGTACGCCATCGAAGGGCTGCCCGGCAGCTGGAGCGGACGCGCGCTGATGAACATCGGGATTGAGCTGCCGCTGCGGGGCGATTTTGACAGCCTGCTGTACCGGGTGACGGCGGTGGAGTAAGCGGGTGGTGGCTGGTGGCCGATAGCTGGCCGGCAGGCTGTAGGCCCGCTGATGGATACTATAACGACAACCGTTTCCCGGGCCGGTTAGCAGTCACAAGGCCGCTGGCCATCAGCCGTACAGAATGAAGCGAGTAAACGGAAGGACGCCTCCAGGCCGAAATGGCCGAGGCGTCCTTTACTGTTGGAGGAGGTGTAGTGAGCCGGGGAACGCGTCGCTGCTGTCACATCAGCTTGACCTTATGCAATTTCGGATATTGGCGAAGCACGGACTCGAGCGAATCTCCGGTTTCATGCTTCAAATGCTGGTTGAAAAAAGCCAATGTCACAGATTCCGTGATTGCCAGACATTCTGTCGCTGAAGTGCTGCCTTGAATACCTATGAAGCGGTGGAATCCGGCACCCATAAATAGTCCGATATCCGTAAATTTCATATGGGCGCTGCCTTCGATTGAATATAAGCTGTCCGATGCTTTCAACGTTTCGGCGAGTCCAGCGGCCGCTTGTTCTTGCTTCTTATAAATATCGATATAGGATTCTTTGCTTCCATATGCTGACGCCACGGCTTCCTGCTCTTCAGCAGGCATATCCTCCCATTTTTTCATCGAGGCTTCATGCTTCTGGATCATCTGGACGCCAGTTTCATCATTGGCAAGCATTAAGAAAGGGGCGATGCGATTTTTGTCCTTAGGGACAGTATAAACTGAGCCATCCAGGTTAACAACGGCTTTGATTCTGCTATCGTTCAATGCCAGATCATATGCCGCCGCGCCGCCCAGCGAATGGCCGATGACACCGATTTGATCCAGATTGAGCTTCCCTGCAAAGATTGAATCCGTTGTTCCGGTGTTCATTTCACCCAGCTTATCGATCACGGAACCGACATCGTCAGCCATAATGTTGGCGACAATTTCCCGAGGGTCGCCTTGGTCAAAATTTACGGTCGCGTCCCGGTCCGTGACGATTCCGCCGGGAAGCTCGGTTGCCGATGATACGTAGGTATGGTTAATGGCAACGACGATGTAGCCATGACTGGCCAAATCCTCGCACTGCGAAGTATGCACTTCCATGTTCGTACCGGCGCCATGGGAGAAAAAAATAACGGGATAGCGCGCCTGTTTATCGGATACGGGCAGACCTTCTTGCGTATGGGTTTGAACAAGCCGCAGATGGCTGAACATAAAATCAGGCATTCCGTAGGCTGCGGTGAACGTCTTTATCAATTCAGGTGAATCGTGAAAATAAGCAGCATACGGCTTGGCTTTATCCTTTGCCGCAGGATAATATATTTTAACGGCCAATTCCCGCTTTTTGGCCGATCCCTGTAAAAAGGGCTCGAGACGCTTTTCATCCGTCAAATCAACATATTGAACCCCTACATCATAGCTGCCTGTGGGCTGGGGGAGCGTAAAGACGGGAAGAGCATATGCCAAGAGGCTCGTTATGGCGAGGAATATCAGGGACAAGACTATCGCAAACCCCTTCACAATTTTCAGGATTTTGGACTCCGGGAACTTGAATGCAGCTCTCGCTAGAGCGTAAATCGTAAAAAGAACAACAACAATGTAAGAGAACATCATCTGATAACGGAATCCCTCAATGGCACCGTGAAGGGCAAGCGCGATCAAATTAAGGCCTGTCAGTCCTAACAAAATGGTCTTAGACGATTTATTTCTCGTGCCTAAAATCAAGGCAATCAAATTCACAATAATCAACGCTAATTCACATACTCTCATTTGGCTTCCTCCTTCTGAAGCCCAATATACAGATGAATCCTAACGTACCTTTATCGTAATTCTAACAAAGTTCTTAAATTTCATATGTTATCGATTTCGCTGTCTTTGGCCGACAAAAATAATCACGGGAACGGTTCCCTTCGCTAGAATTTGGCGCAAGACCTCCTGACCCTCGATTTGCGGGAGCATCAGATCCAAAATAACCAGCTGGTATTCATGGTTCAGAAACTCCCTTCCCAACTTACCCCTTCCGCATCCCCCGGTACTCGGAGGGCGACTTGCCCATAATTTTTTTGAACAGGCGCGAGAAGTAATACGGGTCCTGGAACCCGAGCCGGTGGCTGATTTCCTTCACACTTTGCTGGGTGAGGTCCAGGTGCCTGCAGGCCAGCTGGATTTTCAGCCGCAGGTAGTAGTCGATCGGCGAATAGCCGGTCGCCTCCTTGAAGCGCTGGGTAAAATGCGGAACCGACACGCGCGCCTGAGCCGCAATCTGCTTCAGTGTGACGGTGCCCTCCAGGCGGTCCATCATATACCGCACCGTTTGCGTGATATCGTGCTGGCTGTGGCGGAAAATCCCATCCTGCGGCTGCAGCCGGCACAGTCTCAAAATCGCCGCGAGGTGATGCGCCAGCTGCGACACATAAATGATATGGTTCAGCGTATAGCCCTGCTCCAGCAGCGCATATCCTTCCTGGAACAGCTCGGTCAGCTGGCGCGCTTTGTCCGGAGGCAGGGTGACGGGAAGGGATGCGGCGGCGGTTTTAACCGGACGGGAAGGCGGCTCTGTGAGGTCCCCGCTGTCCGAGGCTCCCGGTGCACCCAAACCTAGAGCAGTCTTAACGCCTGATAGACCTCCTGCTGTGCCCGCACCCGCACCGATATTATTCCATTCATCGGACCCGCTAACATCCGTACTGGCTTCCTCGGCCTCTGGCCCGTGCCCTGACTCGTGTCCTGGCTCATGCCCTGACTCGTGCCCTGGACCGGGTCCCAGACCAAATCCCTCAAAAAACGCCTCTGTCTGCTCCCCCTTGAAATGCCACCAGTAAATGCTCCACGGATGCTCCTCTGACGAGCCATAGGCGTGGGGAGTCCGCGCGGGAATCACGATGGCCTGGCCCTGGCCGACCGGCTGCGTCCGGCCGCTTCCCAAGCGGTACCATCCTTCTCCTTCCATGCAAAATATGACGATGACCGCTTCGCTGCCTTCGGGCCGCTCCCGGTAATGATGCAGCGCGCGCGGGAAGTATCCGGTATCGGTCACGTAGAGGGGACGGACCAGCGGATGCGAAGACGCCTCCATCAGAATATGATCCGGCAGGACGATGAGTTTCTCGGATTTGAATCCATCGGGTTTTCGTATCTTTTCCATAGTATTTACTATGGTTTGGGCCGTGTCCTTTGTCAATGGAAACTTCCGTCTCAACAATCCCTATCAACAATAAAAATCATAATATAATCCATCATTCCCATGAGATCGTGAATGGAGGGCGTCGCCGCTTCCTTTTAAGATGAGGATAGAGTTTTGAAAGGTTCCGAATGCAGACATCGCCATTGCCAATGATACAAGCGGCAAGCGAAAGAAAGGATGAGTCAGCATGGCCAAAGCGCCTGAAGAAGTAAAGGTATGGGAGGAGCGGGTGGAAATCCCGACTTACGAGGCAGGCAAGCCCGATCCGAACCCGATGTTTTTGGAGAAGCGCGTGTACCAAGGAAGCTCGGGACGGGTCTATCCGCTGCCGGTCATCGATAAAATTGACGACGAAAAAGTTTCAAAATCGTACCGTATCATCTTTTTGGAAAATGAATACGTGCAAATCCAGGTCATGCCGGAGATCGGCGGACGGATTTACCGGGCGGTCGACAAGACGAACGGGTACGACTTTGTCTACCATAACCAGGTGATCAAGCCGGCGCTGGTAGGCCTGGCCGGACCGTGGATTTCCGGGGGGATCGAGTTCAACTGGCCGCAGCATCACCGCCCGAACACGTTCGGCGAGGTGGAGCATACGCTCGAACATAATCCGGACGGGAGCGCGACGGTATGGGTCGGGGAAATCGACCGCATGTACGGCACCAAGGTGACGACCGGCTTCACCCTGCATCCGGGCAAGGCCTACCTCGAAATTCAGGCCCAGCTGTACAACCGGACAGCAGCGCCGCAGACGTTTCTGTGGTGGGCCAACCCGGCGGTCGCGGTCAACGACCACACACAGTCTGTGTTTCCGCCGGACGTGCATGCGGTGTTCGACCACGGCAAGCGCGACGTGTCCAAGTTTCCGATCGCCACGGGCACGTATTATAAAATGGACTACTCCGCCGGCGTAGACATTTCCAAATACAGCAACATTCCTGTGCCCACCTCCTACATGGCCTATCACTCGGACTATAATTTTGTCGGCGGTTACGACCACGGTGTCGGCGCAGGGCTGCTGCATGTTGCGAACAGGCATGTGTCGCCAGGGAAAAAGCAGTGGACTTGGGGACACGGGGAGTTCGGCCAGGCATGGGACCGCAATCTGACGGACGAGGACGGTCCGTACATCGAGCTTATGACCGGCGTCTACACCGACAACCAGCCGGATTTCAGCTGGCTCGCGCCGTACGAGGAGAAGAGCTTTAAGCAGTATTTTATGCCGTATAAAAAGATCGGTCTGGTGAAGAACGCCTCCATCGACGCGGCCGTAAACCTGGAGACGGCGTACGGGCAGGCATTAATTCAGGTCTACGCCACCTCGGTGTTTGAACAAGCGCGCGTGCTGCTGAAGAGCGCCGGACAGATCGTTCTGGACAAAACGGTGAGGCTGTCGCCGAGCGACGTGTTCCAGGCGGAGGTGAACATTGGCGCCGAAGTCCGGGAAGAGGAGCTGCGGGTCATCGTACTGGACGCGGAGGGAAGGGAGCTGGTCTCCTACCGGCCGATGCCGAAGAAAATCGAGCAGGTTCCCGACCCGGCCAAAGCCATCGAGGCGCCGGAGCTGCTGCCAAACACCGAAGCGCTATATTTGGCGGGACTGCATCTGGAGCAGTACCGGCACGCAACCCGTGAGCCGGAAGCTTATTATTTGGAGGGACTGAAGCGGGATCCCGGCGACATCCGGCTGAACAACGCTTACGGACTGCTGCTGCGGAGGGGATGCTTTGAGGAGAGCGAAGTGTATTTCCGAAAAGCGATCGACACCCTGACGCGCCACAACGCAAGGCCGTATGACAGCGAGCCGTTCTATCATCTCGGCCAAACGCTCAAATGGCAGGGCCGGCTCGAAGAGGCATACGCCGCCTTCTACAAGAGCGTGTGGACGGGAGCGTGGCAGGCGGCGGGATACTTTGCCCTCGCGCAGATCGCCTGCGGGCAGGGGCAGTACGACGAGGCGCTCGAGCTGGTGGACCGTTCCCTGAACGTCCAATACCGCCATTACAAGGCCCGTCACCTCAAAAGCGTCATCCTGCGGAGACTGGGCCGCGCCGCGGAGGCCGAGACGCTCGTACGGGAGACGATCCGCATCGATCCGGTGGAATTCGCGGCCCGTAACGAGCTGATCGCCGTCTACCGCGATACCGGCCGGACGGCTGAGGCGCAGGAGGCGCTGGACAGCCTGGCGGGCCTCATGCGCGGCGATGCGCACAATTACATCGCCTTGGCTCAGGATTACGCCGAAGCCGGCCAATACGCGGACGCGCTGGAGGTCCTGGGCCGCATCGCAGCACCGGAACAGCCGAACGTCTATCCGATGGTCCGCTATTACCAGGCGAGTTGGAGCCGGAAGAACGGACAGGATGAGCAGGCTGCCGCTTATGATAGACTGGCTGCGGCGGCGGACCCGGCGTACTGCTTCCCGAACACGCTGCACGATTACGCCGTGCTCCAAGAAGCGGCGGCGCTGCACCCAGAAGACGCTAAGGCAAGGTACTACTTGGGCAACCTGCTCTATGACAAAAAGCGTCATGCCGAGGCGGCCGCGTGCTGGGAAGCTTCGGTGGCGCTGGACGGCAGCTTTGCGACGCCTTACCGCAACTTGGCGCTCGCCTACTACAACAAGCTGAACCGCCCGGACGACGCGCAAGCGGCGCTGGAGACGGCGTTCCGGTTGAACCCGGCGGACGCACGCGTCTTTTACGAGCTGGACCAGCTGTACAAAAAAACCGGCCGCTCGCCTGAACAACGGCTGCAGGCATTGAAAGCGCACCGTGAGCTGGTAGAGTTTCGGGATGACCTGTACCTCGAATACTTAACGCTGCACAATACATTGAACCGCCATGAGGAGGCGCTCAGCCTTATTCTCGCCCGCAGCTTCCATCCATGGGAAGGCGGGGAAGGCAAAGTGCCGGCACAATACGTGACCGCCCGTGTCGAAATCGCCAAAAGGCTGCTGAACGAAGGCCAGGCGGAGGAGGCCGCCGAGCAGCTGCTGCTCGCGAAGCAGTACCCGCTGAACATCGGCGAGGGCAAGCTGGAAGGCGCCCAGGAGAACAACATTGACTATTACCTCGGCGTTGCGTACGGCCTGCTCGGCCGGCAGGAGGAAGCGCAAAATGCGCTGCTTCAGGCATCGCAAGGGCTGGAGGAGCCGGCCAGCGCCATGTACTACAACGACCAGCCGCCGCACATGATTTTCTACCAGGGCGCGGCCCTGCGCAAGCTGGGGCGGGAAGCGGAAGCGCGGAGCCGCTTCAACAAGCTGGTCGACTACGGGGAAAAGCATCTGTTCGACCGGCCGCAAATCGATTATTTCGCCGTGTCGCTTCCCGACTTCCTTGTGTTTGAGGACGATCTGCACAAGCGCAACGAAATCCACTGCCATTACATGATGGGACTTGGGCAGCTGGGTCTGGGCCGAATCCGGGAAGCTGAGGAGCATTTCCGGCAGGCGCTGGCGCTGGAGCCGCATCATCAGGGGGCCGCGCAGCATCTTGAATTATGCCGGACGGGAATATGATATCTCAGGCCGGGGAGAAGGGGGCGAAAGATGAGCTGGACACCGCACCAAATCAACGGCTTTAACGCCTGGATGGGAAGGACCTCCGCCATGGAGGTCACGTTGCTGCCGGAGCTCGGCAGCAAAATGGTCTCCCTCTGCAACCGTCTGACCGGCCGGGAATGGCTCGCGCCGGCGGACGGACCGCTGGGGAACGGGGGCTACGCCAGTTCCTTCGGGGACAGCGACGGAAGCGGCTGGGATGAAATGTTCCCGACCATCAACGTATGCCGATATCCGGAGCATCCCTGGAGAGGGACGGAGCTTCCGGATCACGGTGAGGTCTGGTCCATTCCCTGGAAGGCCGAGGGTCATGGAGATCGCCTTTCGTGCAGCGTGCACGGCGTGAGGATGCCATACCCGCTCGAGAAGACGTATTCTTTTGCCGCAGAGGACCGGCTCCGGATCGACTATCAGGTGACCAATCTCAGCCCGTTCCCGTTTGCGTTCCTGTGGGCGGCCCATCCGCTGCTGCGGGTCGAGGAAGGGATGCAGATCATCGTGCCGGAAAGGTTGAGCGAGATTGCAATCTCCTATTCGGAACGTGACAGGCTTGGGAAAAGGGGGGATCTGCGGGCGTGGCCGCAGCCCTTTCCTGATCGCCCGGAATGCCGCCTGGACCGCACAGGACGCCGTGAGGAGCGGACGGCTGAGAAATTTTACTTTACGGGTGAGCTGCCGGAAGGAAAGGCTTCCGTTTATGATCCGGTCAAGCAGGAAGGAATCACCTTTACCTTTCCGAAGGAGAAGGTGCCTTACCTGTCGGTGTGGGCGAATTACGGCGGCTACCAGGGGCAGTATCATCTGGCACTGGAGCCGGCCACGGGTTTCCTGGACGACTTGGCGCATGCCATGAACCAGGATGCCGCTGCTGTCGTGGAGGGCTTCCGAACGTATACGTGGCATTTGGAAGTGAGCTGGATGGAAGCCAATCGGTGAGATGAAACGAAACCGGGTGGCTGAACGACAAGCCGATCGAAATCCGGACCATTGCGGCAGGGGGTTCGATTGACGGAAGCCCTGTACCGGAGGGGCAGCAGGAGTTCAGTCGATAGCTGCGAATTCCCGATCCGCGAGTCCATTGCATCATCTGACAAAAATCCTGCACCCTCTCCAGGGATGCAGGATTTTTTTTATGCCCCAAAGTCTATGTCAAAAGTATCGGCAGTTCCTTCAGCGCGAACATCATCATGCTGTCCATTCGCGCCAGCTCAGCGGAACGGTCGCGGCGGTATTCGGGAAAACGGGCAAGCAGCGTTTCGATCGCGATTTTGGACTCAAGGCGGGCAAGCTGGGAGCCGAGGCAGTAATGGATGCCGCTGCCCAGTCCCAGGTGCGGGTTCGGATTGCGGTGGATATTAAATTCCTCCGGACGTTCGAACACCTTCTCGTCATGGTTGGCCGACGCCATCCAGATATGGACGAATTGACCTACTTTCATCTCCTGGCCGCCAAGGACGGTATCCTGCTTCACGCGGCGGAACATGACCTGCACCGGCGAGAAATAGCGGAACACTTCCTCCAGCGCGCCGGGAATGAGGCTGCGGTCGGCAAGCAGCTGCGCACGGACGTCCGGCAGGGTGTCGATGCCGAGCATCGCCGAGGAGATCAGGTTGGTCGTCGTTTCGTTGCCAGCCACGAGGAGCAGGATGCAGAAGCCGATGATCTCGAGGTCCGTCAGATGCTCATTGTCGATTCGAGCCTCGACCAGCTTGGTGACCAGATCGTCCTGCGGATGGCGTCTGCGGTCCTCGGCAATTTCGGAGAAGTATTCGCTCATCTCGCGCTGGCACTGATAGAAATCTTCGCCGCTGTCTCCGACCAGGGCGTCGGACCAGGCTTTGAATTGTTCGCGGTGGTCCAGCGACACGCCCAGCATCTCGGCGATGACGACGATCGGCAGCGGGCTGGCAAAGTCAGCGATGGCGTCCATCCGCCCCTTTTTCTCCGCTTCGTCCAATAGCGAGGTGGTGATCGACTGGATTTTGGGAGCCAGCGACTCGATGACGCGCGGCGTGAACGCCTGGGTCACCAGCCGGCGCAGCTGCCGGTGCTTGGGCGGATCCTGCCGCAGAATGCTGTGCTCGAGCGGGTCCTCGGAGTCAGGGAAGGCCGACGAGGAAAAAATGTCGTGATTCGTAAATACCGTCTTTACATCGTCATATCCGTATACGTCCCAAACTTGCCCGTCGTTGGACTGGACAACGGGGGAGTCCCGGCGCATCTTTTTATACCATTCCAAAGGCAGCAGTCCATTTGCATTCCATTCCATGAAGCAACACCGTCGCTTTCTTTTTTAGATGAGAACAACCTGAATTTTGGGCAAAGCCGGCTTATCGATCATTACGCTGGAGAACTTCCGATCCATGAGGTCTGTCTACAAGTAAACGAGGTTTGTCTGCTAGAGCTGATCTTTTTCTAGATGGGATGAATTTCTGAAAATAGGTTCTGTGTCTAGGTCTCTCTCTGTTTCCTAATAAAGTTCTTCTGTTTAACACGCTGCAATCTTTTGAACTGACTGGTCAGTTTGATGTGGGCAAAAAAAGGTCCTGCTTAATCAAGCGACTTAAACAGACCTTCGGCGACGACCGTGAATACGAAGCTTTCCAAGTCCTCGCGGCTGTACTCCTCCTGGTGGCTCAAATAATAATTGCATGTGCTTTCCAGCATGCCGATCGTACTGGCTGCAGCCAGGTCCGCGTCAACGTCGCGCATAATGCCGCCCTCGCATTGGGCTTCTCTAAGAATGCCGGCCAGAAAGCTTAAATGCTCGCGCCGGAGCTGCTTCAGTTCATCCAGCACATCGGGCTCAATGCCGTTGGAAATTTCGTTGAACACGATATGGGCAAAATGGCGGGAGTCGAGGAACAAGTCCAGATGATGGCGGAGAACCCGCAGAATCTGCTCTTTGATCGGAAGCGCGGAGCTAAGGTCGGTTTTCGTCCGCTCCATGATGTCCTCGAATCCGGCTTTTACCACGGCTTTGAACAGCTGGGATTTTCCCGGAAAGTTGTAGTACAACGTGCCTTTGGCGACCTGCGCCTGCTGGGCGATCTCATCCATGCTGGCCCGGTGGTAGCCGTATTCGGAGAAGACACGGGTGGCTGCGTGCAGAATCTTTTCTTTGCTCACGGTGGTGTATCGGTCCTTTCCATCTCATTCGTCGGTTGGACGGGATTAATCTGACTGGTCAGTTCAAAACCAACATAACATGCTGGGAATATTTAGTCAACCGGACCCGCATCGATGGGTGGGGAAACGCCCGATTTTTAAAGGTATGAGATAGAATGAAACCTGATATGTTATACTGAGCACAAATTCAATTTAGGAGTGATCTTCTGAGAAAGAATAAATCCATGTCCTTTGACGATCTGCTGATGGAATTGAAAGGCCAAAAGTCGGCGCAGGAAGAATCCGGCCGCATTGCCCTCGACAAGCTTTTAAACGGCTCGTTTATGCGCAAGCATTCGTCGTTTGCCAGCTTTCAGGATTTTTTGGAAAATGGCAATTTTCAAGCGGAAACCCAAGAAGAGTTGAATAAAATACCGGATGAGCTGCTGGATCGGCATGTGTCCCGGCAGACCGACTTTAAGGATTGGAAAACCATGCTGGAACAAGCGAATGCGGATTATGCCGCGAATAACGGGTAGCCTATCCTGCGTTCGCGTGGATAGATCAAGAGAGGATCAAGCCTTGCGCTTGCTCCTCTTTTTTGTGGGCATTCCAGCATGCAGCTTCGTCGTGTTCAACTTAACTCTTTCTTAAGGATTGTCTTTAACTTCTCTTTCGTTTTGGCTCCTATACTGGGCTTACGATACAAGAGGAGGAATTCAATTCATGATGAAGAGTAAAGAAAAGCGGAGGTCCATAGCCTCCATATCCCGAAAAATGATACTCGTGCTGCTCCTGGCAGCCGTCTTCTCAGGAGCTTACACCAGCTTGGCGTCAGCGGCTCCCAAGCTTGAGACAGGCCGGGAGGATCAGATCGACCGGTTCATCGAGACCCGCATGCATCAGAACCGGATTCCCGGATTGTCTGTCGCGATTGTCCACGACGGCGAAATTGTATATTCAAAAGGGTACGGGGAAACCGGAAGCGGAGCAGCCGTCACGCCGGACACGCCGCTTCCGGTCGCTTCCCTGAGCAAGTCGATCACGGCGCTGGCCGTCATGCAGCTGGTTGAAGCGGGGAAGATCCGGCTGGAAGACAAGGCGGTGGACCTTCTCCCATCCTTTCGGATGGACGATCCGAGGGGGAAGGAGATCACGGTGCGGCAGCTGCTGAACCAGACTAGCGGTCTGGCCGATACCGTGTTTCCGGAAATGGCGTTTTCGGCGCAGCCCGCTTCGCTCGGCGAGTCGATCGCCCGGTTGAAGGGGGTCAAGCTCGCCAGCGACCCGGGAACGGCGTTTCATTACCATAACACCAATTATCAGCTGCTCGCGCTGATCGTGGAGACGGTGAGCAAGGAGCCTTTTCCGGACTATTTGCAAAAGCACATCTTTGCTCCGCTGCACATGGACCGTACGACGGACGCCGCGTTGACCAGTTCCTTTAAAGAACCGGGCCACATGCTGCTCTATGGCCAGCCGGTCGCTTTGAAGGAACCGGATTGGTTCGTGGAGGGAGCGGCAGGGAATGTCTCGACCGCAAACGATATGGCGCGGTGGCTGATGCTGCAGCTTGGCGGGGGGACTTATGGGGGAACACGCCTGCTCAGCCCGGAGGGTATTGCGGCAATGCGCGAGGTTCCCGCGGGTGTGGAGAGCCGTTACGGTATGGGATGGACAGTGGACGGTGCAAGGTTGAGTCATAACGGTATTTTGTGGACGTATCAGGCGGATCAGCTGCTGATGCCGGAGAGCGGCTACGGGATCGTCATCCTGTTTGGCAGCGGGTTGAATGCGCTGGTTAACTATGGCACCTTTGCTTCAGGCATTGCCGACATTTTGAACGGGGAGGAGCCGCCAAAGTCAGCGATCTCCGTAGGCATGATCGAAGCGGGGATCGCGCTGCTGACGCTGCTGACCGTCCTGCTGTGGGTGCGTGGATTCTTTTTCCGCTGGAATCGGTGGGAACACAAGGCCCGGCAGCGCCGCGTTTGGCTGATTTCGCTGCGGATGCTCGCCACCTTGATCCCGCTTGCGATTTTCATCAGCCTGCCGCAGATCCTGACCTTCGTTGGCGGCGGGAGAGTGCTGAAATGGGAGCAAATTTTCCTGCTGATGCCGAGCGTCGTGATTTGGCTGGCACTTCTGTCGGCGTTTGGCGCGATCAGCTTCGTCCGCAAGGCCCTCTGCATGGTTGCGATATTACGGGAACACCAAAAAGCCCAGGCCTAGTGCCTGAGCTTTTTTTTGATGACATTTCCGGATCGTGAGCTGCTTAAGTCCAGCGGGCCGCCCACAGCTTCATTTCATGGCAGATGACATGCAGGTCCTGTCCCTTAGGCGTGAGCGAGTATTCCACCGTCACCGGTACGGTAGGGAATACTTCCCGCTCCAGCACGCCCTGCTCCTCCAAATGGCGCAGCGTACTGGTCAGGGCACGGGGGCTTACGCTGGGGATACGGCGCTGCAGCTCACCAAAGCGAAGAGTGCCGCAGAACAGCTCGCGGATGACGAGAAAGGCCCATTTTCCGCCCAGCACATCCAGTGTTTTCTCAATGTTGCATTCGATATGCGTCGGGTTTTTCGGAATGTAACTGCTCGCTTTTTTGACTGTTTCCATAGACTCTCCTCCTTATATGTATATAACTATACTCTATATAGTATCTACCCTTGATATAATTAAGTGAAAAACATTTCACTTCTTTAAATCATATATGAACTTTTATAGAATGAAAAGGGTAACAGGACAACAAGGAGGTAGATGGAATGAAATACCGGAGACTGGGAAGAAGCGGGCTTAAAGTCAGCGAAATCAGCTTGGGCAGCTGGCTTACATATGGCGGTTACGTAGAACGCGAAAATGCGGTGAATTCGATCAAAACGGCATACGATTTGGGCATTAACTTTTTCGATACGGCGAATGTCTATGAAAAAGGCGCGGCGGAAGAGCTTGTCGGCAAAGCGCTGAAAGCGTATCCGCGCGAATCCTACGTGCTGGCGACCAAGGCGTTCTGGCCGATGGGCGAAGGCCCGAATGACCGCGGCTTGTCGCGCAAGCATATTACGGAGCAGGCGAATGCCAGCCTGAAGCGGCTAGGACATGACTATGTGGACATTTTCTACTGCCATCGCCATGATCCGGAGACGCCGCTGGAAGAAACGCTGCGTGCGATCGACGACCTGGTTCGCCAGGGCAAAGTGCTGTACGTCGGCGTGAGCGAATGGCAGGCATCGCAGATCGCCGAAGCGATCGGCGTGGCCGACCGTTATCTGCTGGACCGCATTGTGGTCAACCAGCCGATTTACAACATGTTTGAGCGCTACATCGAGAAGGAAGTCATGCCGCTCAGTGAACGCGTAGGGATCGGACAAGTGGTGTTCTCCCCGCTGGCTCAAGGCCTGCTGACAGGCAAATACACGTCGGCTTCCGACATTCCACAGGACAGCCGCGCGGCGAAGCTCGATTGGATGCGTAAAGGCATCACCGAAGAAAAGATCGCCAAAGTGCAGCAGCTTGAAGGTGTCGCCAAAGAGCTCGGCATTTCCGTCGGCAACCTGGCCCTTGCGTGGATTCTGCGCAAAGACAACGTGGCCAGCGCGCTGGTCGGCGCCAGCCGTCCGGAGCAGGTGACGGAGAATGCCAAGGCTTCGGGCATCGTCCTGAGCGAAGACGTGCAGGAGCGGATCGAAGACATTCTGAAATAATCGGACCGGCCAAGGGTTCGGCCAGGTTTGAACCGAAGCGAAGAGGAGGCGTTACTTGTGGCCAAAGTCGTCATTACAGGCGGAAGCGGCATGCTTGGACAGTGGGTCGTGCGTCATTTTATCGAGCAGGGGTATGAGGTGCTGAACGTGGACTTCCGGCGTCCCGACGAGAACCTCTGCCCTACGCTGATTGCGAATCTTGAGGATTTGGGAGAGACCTACGGCGCGCTGGCCGGGGCTGATGCCGTCGTTCATTTGGCGGCGATCCCGGCGGCGCATATCCGCACGCCGGAAGTTACGTTCCGGAACAACGTCATGTCGACGTACAACGTGCTGGAGGCCGCCGCAGGCCTCGGAATCCGCAAAGCAGTGATCGCGTCCAGCGAATCGTCCTACGGCATCGTATTTGCAGTCAGTCCCTTAAGCCCGCAATACGTGCCCGTGGACGAGGCGCATCCGCAGCTGCCCGAGGACAGCTACGGACTGTCCAAGGTGGTCAATGAAATGACCGCCGACATGTTCCACCGGCGCACCGGCATGCAGGTCGTCTCCATTCGCCTCGGGAATGTCATCCCTCCGGAATGGTATGAGCGTTTTCCCTCATTCATCGACAAGCCCGAAGAACGGGACCGCATTCTGTGGAGCTACATCGACACCCGCGACGCTGCTTCGGCCATCCGGCTGGCCGTCGAGGCGGACGGGCTCGGTGCGGTGGCCCTTAACGTGGCCGCCGACGACTCCAGCATGGCGGTTCCGAGCCGCGAACTGCTGGCCGCCAGGTATCCCGGCGTGACGGACATCCGCGCACCGCTGGCGGGGCATGAGACCCTGCTCAGCAACGAGAAGGCGAAGCGCCTTCTCGGCTGGCAGCCGCAGCACCGCTGGCGCGACGAGGTTGCAAAGCTTCGCTGAACGCAGCTGGGAGTACCCGACAAGAAGCATGGACCTTAGAAAGAGATACTCCTATGCAAACTCCAAACCAAGAAGACCCGGGCATCGTTCCGGAGTCTTCTTGGTTTTTTTGTCGGTCATTTCCTGCTATTTTGCCTTGGCGGCGTCCTTCTGCAGCTCTTTCCAGGCGGCGACCGAGTCGGCGCTCGTATAGATGTAAGGGGTCTGGGGCTGGGCAATCGGCGTGATTTGCGAAGCCTCGATCTCGATCAAATTGTTGCCCCCTTGAGACACGATCTTCAGTTTGCCCTGTACCTTGACCCAGGAATCGGCCGGCAGGGCCAGCTTCTGCTGCGGATCGACCATAATGCCGAAAGGGGTGGCGTCCGCCGTGCAGCACTGCACCAGAAAGCGGCTGACCGCGAAAGGGCCGCTCGCTCCGCCCGTCTGATCGCGATAGACGAAGCCGGATACGGCGATTTCCTTGCCTTCAAACTGCTCCTTGAACATCTCGATCGCCCCGAACGTTTCGGAGTAAATCGCCGGGTAGACCGGGATGACAGGCTGGGCGTACAGCAGTTTGGCGAGCTCGGCGAATTCCTTGGCATACGGATCGGAGGTCTTGAAGGTGACGGCGGTATCCGGATCTGAGGGAGCGCGGGTAATTGACTTGTTCGGGACTGTGGATGCGCTGGGAATAGCCTTCTCCGGCTCCATCGCCGAATAGGAGAGGGAAATGCCCTTCTTGGCGGCGGCGATGCTGCCGAGGGCCTTATCCGGAAGGAGGAACCCGAGCAGCAGCGGGAGCACGAACAAGCCGTACAGGCCGGTGCTTTTCAAGAAGCCGGCAGGCAGGCGGTGATCGCAGTTGCACAGCACCTGGCTGCGTCCGAGCAGTGCCTGGATCACCAGGCTGAGCGCCATCAGGCCCAGCGGAACCGGGCACAGCCGGATCCATCTCGCCAGGGCGGGCGCGACGTAATAATGCAGCGCGTCCTGCTGCATCAGGTGCAGAACATAGAGGGCGAAAGCCGCCAGCACGGCCGCCCGGAACAGGTAATGCAGCCGGATGCTGCGGGAGTCGTTCACTTGGCTCTACCTCCAGTCGGATTATGTATTGGGTTCTCGCATCTTGCGCGGGCGTGTTCCTGGCATGGGCGTTCACAGCCAGATCGAATGTTACATCCGCCAAAAAGTTTACAGCCAGACCGAAATCAGAACCGAACCGACAAAGACGCAGGCGGCGATCAGGAAGAACAGATAGAGGGCGAACTTGGTTTTGAACAGCGCCATCAGCATCATGGCGTTTTTGAAATCCAGCATCGGACCCAAGACCATGAACGCGATCAGCGAACCGGCGGGAAAGGTGTGCAGGAAGGTGGATGCGACAAAAGCGTCCGACGTGGAGCACAGGGAGAGCGCAAAGGCGAGCCCCATCATGAACAGATACGAGCCCAGCGGATGGCCGCCGATGGCGGAGAGGCTTTCCCGGACCATAAACGTCTGAATGCCCGCCGTCAGCAGGCAGCCGATGATCAAATATTTGCCCATGTCGAAAAACTCGTCCGACGTATGGACGAATACCGAAGCCAGCCGGCCGCCGCGTGCGGCATGGAGATGAGCATTCCCGCCGGTTTCCCGCTCCATCGACCATCTCACCGGCGATTTTTTTACCGTAACGTAGACGATGAGCCCGATCAGGAAAGCGACGGCGAAGGCCAGTCCCATCCGGGCGTATGCGAGATCGGGATGGCTGCGGAACGCCATGAAGGTGGCTCCGTAGACGACCGGATTGATGATCGGTCCGGACAAAATGAACACGATCGCGACATACACGGGCATGCCCTTATGAATGAGCCGGCGGACGAGCGGGATCATGCCGCACTCGCACACCGGGAAGATCACGCCGAGGAGACAGGCGAACAGGATGGCCGGAACCGGCTTCTTCGGAATCCAGCGCGACAGAACCTCGTCGGGCACAAACACCTGCAGCA
This sequence comes from Paenibacillus sp. SSG-1, assembly GCF_002224835.1. Lineage (NCBI taxonomy): Bacteria > Bacillati > Bacillota > Bacilli > Caryophanales > Paenibacillaceae > Paenibacillus > Paenibacillus sp. SSG-1. The sequence continues at coordinate 4,966,283 of NZ_MBRK01000001.1, read as the reverse complement.
GCGATGAGAGCAGCGCCCCGGCCAGCACGAACGGCAGCGCCTCCAGCAGAATGCCGACAAAGCTGGTTTTGAACGTGTCCATATAGACGTTATCCAGCAGCTCGATGCGCTCCGGCAGCCACAGGACGAGCAGGATGATCAGAAAGGCGGCGGGAAGAAGCAGCGGGACGATTTTAAAAGGGGAGAGGGTGGTCATGGCGGGATCAGCTCCTTCCACAGGAATGATGATGCTTAACGAAACAGTTCGGACCAGCGTTCCTTCAGCCGCGCCTCGTTCAAATTCAGGCCGATCATGACGAGGTACGGTGCACCGGGGTAGCGGGAGGTTTCCCAGAACGTGCGTGTCCCGGCATACTGGACGAGCTGGACCGGTTCATGGCGGGAGAGCGCCACATGCCCCTTGGCGCGAAGAAGCGCGTCTCCGCAATCATGGAAGAACGCCTCCAGCCGCTCCCTGGACAGGGAAGCCGGGCTTTGCTCCGCCGGGGGAAAGGTCAGCGTGACGGTGCTGACTTTGGAAAAAGAGACCGCCTCGTCAAGATGTTCATGCCCGCCGTGGCCGCCATGTCCTTCATGCACGTGGGCAGTGGCCGTAGATCCCGCACCGTGACCGTTATGGGCAAGGTGGTGAGCATGCGAAGCGGCTGGGTCAACAGCTCCACCGAACCTGTGCTGCGCCTGGCTGCTCAGCGCCTCCTGCGCCGGGGTCTGTGCACCAGCCCGGACAGCAGCAGCCTTGGACCCTTGGCGGCGGTTAACCCCGTCCAGCAGTCTGGACAGGTCAATCCGGCTATATTCTGTGTATACGATCGCAGCCCCGGGATTATGCTTACGGATCATGCTTTCGATCTTGCCGATCGTGCCCGGGGCGGCCAGATCCTGCTTGTTGATCGCGACCAGATCGGCGCTTTCGATCTGCTTGCGCAGCGTGCGGACCAGCTCTTTGTCGGCGGAGAAGCGGCTGTTGAACTCCAGCACGTTCTCGGCGTCGAGCATCGTCACCGTATAATGGTGCCGTACCCGGCCGGCAAGCCCCGGCTCCTGAAGGGTGCGGCGGATTTCTTCCGGATCGGCGACGCCGGTGAGCTCGATGACGATGACGTCGGGCGACCGCTCCAGAAGGGTGGATAGACCTTGCGGCAGCTCGCTTTTCCGGCTGCAGCAGACGCACCCGTCCAGCAGCTTCTGCACCTGAACCCCCGCTTGTTCCTCCAGAATCGTTCCATCCACATCCCGTTTGCCCAGCTCGTTCATCAGGATGCCGGGGGTCAGCCCCCGGGCCGAGCACTCCTTGAGCACGGACAGCAGCAGCGTCGTTTTTCCGCTTCCCAAAAATCCGCTTAATATGATGACTGGCGTTTTCATACGCGATTCATCTCCTTTATCCTCGTTGTCGAATATAGAGCAGGCCCAGCGATACGGCCTGTACCAAGCGTGAATTTTTCTCCCATTTTATCTATACGTAAAGATTACGATTTAATGCCTATGAATATGGCGGTCCGGAAGGTGCTGATAGATTCAGAACCGCGGCGATTGATGCCATTACCGGGCAGCCTGCTGAGGAGAAATCTGGAAAAGAATGCTACAGATCCATTCATATCCGGAGCGAAGTCGTTTATGATAGGTTTATGTCAGCGACCAAGGATTTCCGGAGGAGGAAAAGGAAGGCATGAGCAAATTTGTCATTGGCATGGACCTCGGCGGAACCCGGATCAAATCGGCGGTATTTGACGCGGATGCCGGTTGGAGGATTGCCGCGGAAAGAATGGACACCACCGAAGCAAACAAGGGACCGGAGCATGTGCTGAACCGGATGAAGCGGATCGTTCATGAACTGATGAAGGAAGCGGGGATCGGGCCGATGGACGTGAGCTGCATGGGGATGGGCATTCCGGGGCTCCTGGATCCGCGGGAAGGGCTGTCGATTCTGTCTCCCAACTTTCCGGAATGGGAAAATATCCACGTCGTAAACCGGATGCGGGAGGAGTTCGCTTTTCCGGTTTTCATCGATAATGATGTGCGCGTCAACATGTACGGAGAGTGGCGGTTTGGCGCCGGCAGGGGCTGCAGGAACCTGATGCTCATTACTCTGGGAACCGGACTGGGCTCGGGAATGATTTATGAGGGGAAGGTTATCTACGGCACGTCTTCGAGCGCAGGCGAGATCGGCCACATGAACATGTACAGGGAAGGGCGGCCGTGCCGCTGCGGCAGCTCGGGCTGCCTCGGCCGCTACGTGTCCGCGGTGGGTATGGTCCGAACATTTTCGGAAAAGCTGGCGGAAGGACGGAGGAGCGTCATTCAGGAGTGGACGGGCAACGACTCCTCGCAAATGACGGCACAGCTCATTTCGGACGCCTATGACCTGCAGGACGCGCTCGCTATTGAAGTCATGCACGAGACGGGAGAGCTTCTCGGGTATGGACTAGCGAACGCGATCAATCTGTTGAATCCCGAGCTGATCATTGTAGGCGGCGGCATGGCCGCGGCCGGGGAGCGGCTCTTGCGCCCGGTGCGCGAGACGGTAGCCCGCCATGCGCTGCAGCTGTCCGCCGGGGTCTGCCGCATCGTACAGGCCGAGCTTGGGGACAGGGCCGGGATGCTGGGCGCCGCTGTGTACGCAGACGCACGCTTGAAAGGAGGGAATTCATGGTCAGACAATGGGCTAACAGGCTGATTATGCTGCTGGTGCTGGCTGCGGTCATCCTGGTCGTTATTTACGCTTTCGAGGGAAAGTTGTTCGGCCTTCAAGATAAGAAAGCGGAAGGGAGCCCGACGGTGGTGGAGGCGATTGAAAAGATCCGGGGCGAGGAGTACGTGTCCTATATGATCGATGAGCGTCCGGTTGCTGACGGGGAGGTGGCATTTTTCCTGCGGAAGACACCCAGCGGTGGGTACACCATCGCTGCAGAATATGTAAGGAAATTCGAAAAAGGCTGGAAGTGGGGCTATGGGGGAAGCTTCGGGGCCTCCAACTATCACCCCGGACTTTCCGACGCCGAAGCTCGGAAGGAGGGCTTCTATGCCGTGTACTTACCCGGGACGGAGGGTACGGAATTCGGCAGCTCTCCCTTTCCCATGTATTATGGCATCGCTCTGCATCCCGACATCAGCCGCATCGTGGTCAAGGACCCTACCGGCTATGAGAAGCAGGCGCAGATCATTCCCATCGAGCAAAACTTCAAATTGTTTTACGTGTTTTTGGATGCGTCACAGGGTACGAAGTTCGAAATTACGGGCTACGACCAGAGCGGAAACATCATCCAGCAGGTGACTCAGGACGAGGCTAACCCCAACAACACGGGGACGACACGAATCGATTAACCGTAATTTTACATAATCAGCCTTCCCAATTAACGGATCGGAAACAATCCATCGATAAGATGAAGGAGGAAAAATCCAATTCGAACAAGCCGGGAGGAGAGAAATAATGAGATTGGCGCTGTTGGGTGATTTGCATTACCACGAAATCGACGAGTCGGTACCGGGGCTGAAGGAAGCACGGCGTGCATTCTATCAAACGGTGCTGGAGCAGTTTTTGGAGCAGGAAGCGGACCTGTATATTTCGCTGGGGGATCTCACCAACTTCGGCACGGCCTCCGAGCTTCGCGAAGTGTACGACCTGCTTCGCCGCCAGGACAAGACGTTTATACACGTGCTGGGCAATCATGACTTGTATGCGCAGCGCAGAGCCGAGGTGCTGGAGATGACGGGCCAGGAGAGGTACCATGCCATCGACACGGATCAAGCGATGCTCGTGTTTCTCGACACGGCCAAGGAAATGGATTTTAAGGACTGGGGCGGCTGGCTCGATCCCGAACAGTTGGGCTGGCTTGAGGAGCAGGTAGGACTGTCAGGCGACAAGCCGCTCCTCGTCTTCGGCCATCACCCCGTGTACAATACGACGGCGGGTTCGGAGAAGGATAAGGGTTCGATTCATCCCATCATCGACATGTGGAGCATTTTGAACCAAAAGCAGGGCATTGGCATCTATTTCAACGGCCATACGCATATGGACTCGATCGCGCACCGGCAGGACTGGTCGTTCGTGCAGCTGTCGGCCTGCCTGGATCAGCCGGGCTTCCGGATCGTCGATATCGCGGAGGACGCGATCCGCATCACACCGGTCGAAGTGATGGACCCGACGCTGCCGGATCACATGGCGCTCCTTCACCAGCATATGAAGCATTTCAGCCCGAATCCGGATGCCAGAGGGATGGAGGACGACCGGGCTCTCCTCGTTCCGCTGCCGATTGCGCCGCAAATCTGAATATAGAGTAATCACGACCTTCGTGAAAGGGAGGCTGTACACGCATGAATGACGTTATGACCCGGGAGCATTTTTTCAAAGGTCTCGCCAAGCATAAACGGATTGCCTCCATCAAAGACCCCCGCCATATTGAAATCGCCTTGAAGCACCGGGATGAGCTGAGCGGCGTCTTTCTCTTGATGGGCCATATCGGTGTCGCCAAAGGCTATGTGAACGTATTCCGGGAGCACGGTCTGCCGGTGTTCATGCATTTGGAAAAAATCGGCGGGCTTAGCACGGACCATTACGGCCTGGATTATTTGGCCAAGAGCATCCGCCCGGTCGGCATCATTTCGACCAAAACCAGCGTCATCAAAACCGCCAAAAAAATGGGGCTGCTCACGGTGCAGCGTTTCTTTCTCGTCGACAGCGAAGGGCTGGAGAACATCGCGAAGAGCCTGTCCCAGGCCGAGCCGGACATCATCGAGCTGATGCCTGCCCGCATTCCGGACATGATCCGCAGGGTGAAGAGTTTTACGGAACTCCCGATCATCACCGGCGGCCTGCTGTATGAGCACAGCCACGCACAGGAGTGCCTGGACCAGGGAGCGACCGCCATTTCCGCTTCCCGTCCTGAGCTGTGGAGAAGAAAGATCATTTGATGTCCCGTTAATATTCCGCATAAACCGCGTTAATAGTTGTCCCTTATGATGAAATCGACAAGTAAATAGAACGGTTGGAGTTATGGAGAAACCTGATCTGTCGAGAGAGCGCTAAGCCAGCGTTCCTGCTCGGCGGTATTCGGGTTTCTTTATTTTTTTGGCTGCAGCCGTCGTTGTACAGCAGACATAAACCAAATTCAAGGGTGGAGGAATCAATCGATGTTCAAGAAAAAGATCGCACTGCTTACACTGTCCGCGGTAATGACGGGCATGCTGGCCGGATGCGGCGGCGGAGCCGAGAAGGCGGCCGGCAGCGAGACAGCGGAGGCGGCAGCGGCCAAGCCGGATAAAAAAATCGTCATCAAGTACTGGTACGCCTTCGGCGACAAGATCGAGGAAGCCAAGCAGCATATGGTCCAAACGTTCAATGAGTCTCAGGACAAGATCGAGGTGGTCGCCGAGCATCAGGGGAATTACGATGATCTTCATGCGAAGGTCCAGGCGGCTTTTGCGGCTGGGGACGCCCCGGCGGTCACGGATCTGGAAATTGCCTCCACGGGCGTGTTCGCCCATTCCGGCATGCTCGAAGACCTGACCTCATACGCCGAGAAGGACAAGGATCAGCTGAAGCTGGACGATTTTATCCCCGGACTGATGGGGAACGCCTACGTGGACGACAAGCTGTACGGGCTGCCTTTTATGCGCAGTACTCCGATTATGTACAAGAACGTGACGATGCTGAAGGATGCCGGGCTGGATCCGTCCGGGCCCAAAACGTGGGATGAGTTCGAGCAGTACTCCAAAGTGCTCAAGGGGAAAGGCAAGCTCGGCATGACCGTGCCGGTCGATATTTGGTTCTACGAGGCGCTGGTGGCCCAAAGCGGCGGCACGATGCTGAGCGAGGACGGCAAAAAGGCAACCTTCAACAACGCGGCCGGCGTGGCGCCGGTGGACTTCTGGAAGCGGCTGGTGAACGAAGGCCTGATCAAAATGCCGGTCGGCGACGAAGCCGGGGATACGGCGGACAAGGATTGGGCGAACCAAATTTCCGCGTTTAAGTTCGCCTCAACCGCCGGCGTATCGCAAAGCCTGGAAATCGCCAAGGGCAACGGCTTTGAGCTGGAGACGGCCTTCATGCCGGCCAACAAGGATTACGGCGTGCCGACAGGCGGATGCCAGCTTGTCATGACGTCGAAGAGCAGCGCCGAGGAGAAGGCGGCGGCCTGGGAATTCATGAAATGGATGACCTCCCAGGAAAACACGATTTACCAGCATAAGCATGTCGGATACCTGCCGACCCGCACGTCGGCGGTGGAAAGCGAAGAGCTCAAGGAGCATTTTACCCAGTATCCGCAGTATAAAGTCGCCGTCGACCAGCTGAAATACGCGAGACCGCGCCCGATGGAGAACGGATATCCGGAAGTCGCCAAGATCGTCCGCGATGCGATCCAGAAGGCGATTATCGATCCGAAGACGACGCCGCAGCAGGCGCTGGACGAAGCCGCGGCCAAGTCGGATAAGCTGCTTGGCAAGTAAGTTTAGCCCTGTCAGGCAATGAAACAGACCCGCCAAACAAGGAGGCATTCGGCATGGCCCAAATCGAGCTGATCGGCATTTGCAAGAAATACAAGGAAGAAACCGTAATTCAGGACCTTAATCTGACGATCCGGGACGGTTCGTTTACCGTCCTGGTCGGGCCGTCCGGCTGCGGCAAATCGACGACGCTGCGCATGGTGGCCGGGCTGGAAAGACAGACCGCAGGAGATATTCTCATCGACGGCCAGCGCGTAAACGACACGCCGCCCGGCCTGCGGGACGTGGCGATGGTGTTCCAGAATTACGCGCTGTACCCGACCATGACGGTCCGGGGCAATATCGAGTTCGGCCTTAAGAACCGCGGCGTTTCCCGCAAGGAGCGGGAGCGCCTGGTCTCCGATATTTCGGAAATCGTCGGACTTGGGCCATACCTCGACAAGAAGCCGCAGAATCTCTCCGGCGGCCAGCGCCAGCGCGTGGCGCTCGCCCGGGCGATGGTGAAGCAGCCGAAGGTGTTTATCCTTGACGAACCGCTGTCCAACCTGGACGCGAAGCTGCGGAACCAGATGCGGACCGAGCTGATCCAGCTGCACGAACGCCTTGGCACGACCTTCGTCTACGTGACGCATGATCAGGTCGAAGCCATGTCCATGGGCGACGAGATCGTCGTCATGAACGAAGGGGCGGTCCAGCAGGCGGACTCGCCGATGAAGCTGTACGAGCAGCCTACCAACCTGTTCACCGCCCAGTTTATCGGCACGCCGGCGATGAACATCATGAAGGTCGGCGACATCAAGGGGCTGCGCGTCCAGCCCGAGTCCGGAGCCTACCATGTCGGCTTCCGGCCGGAGCATGCACAGATCAATCCGGACGCCCCGGTGGAAGGGCTTGTGCTCGAAGGAGACATCTTGACGCGGGAGAGCCTGGGGGCGGAGCATATCTATCAGATCCGTTCCAAGGCGGGCGTGTTCTTTGTCAAAACATTTCTGAAGCCGCTGGTGACGGCGGATCGCGTAAGCATCGCCGTACCGAACGGGCATCTCTATTATTTCAGCCTCAACGGCAGCCGGGTGCAGACAGCGGGAGCGGCGAATGAGAAGACCTCCTCGCGGCAGCTGATAGCGGGAGGGGTGTAGCATGACCGTCTGGGAACGGCTGCGCCCGTACAGCATGGTCGCGCCGGCAATTGTCGTCTTTGCCATGTTTTTTATCTACCCGATTTTTTACATGATGTACTTAAGCCTGTTCGACTGGAACTTCGTCAGCCCGACAAAAACGTTCGTCGGCATCCAGAACTTCGTCGATCTGCTGTCGGAGCCCGATTTTCGCCAGGTGCTGTCGAACACGACCCTTTATACGGTGCTGACGGTTACGCTGACGACCGGACTCTCCCTGTTCATGGCGATCTGGCTGAACCGCAGCGGCTTCTTCTACGGCCTGGTGCAGGGGGCGATCTTCAGCCCCCATATCATCTCGCTCGTATCGATTTCGCTCTTGTGGAGCTGGCTGATGGACCCCGAATACGGGCTCTTGAACTGGGTGATCGGCCTGTTCGGCTTCGGCAAGCTGGAATGGCTGTCCCATCCGAGCACCTCGCTGATCTCCCTGGTGATCGTGGCCGTGTGGAAAGGGCTCGGCTATAACACGCTCGTGTTTATCGCGGGGCTGCAGAGCATCCCGCAGGATATATACGAAGCGGCTTCCCTGGACCGCTCCAGGCCGTGGACGACGTTCACGCGGCTGATTCTGCCGATGCTGTCGCCGACGATCTTTTTCCTCGTCATCATCAATTTGATCGGGTCGTTCCAGGTGTTCGAGACGATCGCAATCATGACGCAGGGCGGTCCGGTCAACTCGACCAATACGCTGGTGTATTACATCTACGAGGCCGGCTTCCGCTTCTTCAAAATTGGGTATGCCTCGGCGGCCGGCGTGATCCTGCTGTTCATCGTCGGCATCCTGACCATCGTCTATTTCAGGCTGCTGTCCAGCCGCGTTCATTACCGTTAACCGGTAACAACTTCTGCTTCTATGATCTTAAAAAAGGGGGAAAACCGCGTGGAACCCGCAAACCGTGCTTTTGACGGGCATACCGTCGCTGTTCCCGGAGGACGCATGCTGGAAGCGCCGGGCAGACCTGCCCTTGTACGCTCCGCAGCCGTCCTGCTGCTGAAGGCGCTGAATGTGGCGGCGCTGCTGCTGCTGGTCCTCATCTTTGCCATGCCGTTTGTCTGGATGCTCTCGACATCCCTCAAAACGCTGCCGGAGACGATGATCTTCCCGCCGGAATGGATTCCCCGGAATCCGGTATGGAGCAATTACGCCTCCGCGTGGCAAACCGGGCCGTTCCTGCATTACATCACGAACAGCGCCGTCATTTCGGTGAGCATTTTGCTGCTGCAGATGTTGACGATCATTCCGGCTTCGTACGCATTTGCCAGATACCGGTTTGTCGGCTCCGGCTTTCTGTTCAGCCTGGTCATGGTGACGCTCATGATCCCGACCCAGCTCATCTTTCTGCCGGTATACTTGGAGCTGAGCGCCTTCAAGCTGCTGAACACCCATCTCGGGCTGATCCTCCCGTTCGCGTCCAGCGCGTTCGGCATCTTCCTGCTCCGGCAGGCGTTCCGGCAGATCCCGGAGGAGCTGGTGGAAGCTTCCCGCCTGGATCAGGCCAAGGAATGGAAAATCATCATCCGTATCATGGTGCCTATGGTGAAGCCGGTGCTTGTGACGTTTGCCCTGTTCAGCTTCATCGCGCACTGGAACGATTATTTTTGGCCGCTCGTCATGACGACGAACGAAACGGCGCGGACGCTGCCGATCGGCATCGCCAAAATCCGCGAGGTCGAGGGCGGCGGCACCTGGAACATCCTGATGGCCGGCAACGTCATTTTGGTCGCGCCGATTCTGGCCGCCTTTTTCCTGGCGCAAAAGCATATCATCAAAGCGTTTGTTTACAACGGCGTCAAGTAAGAGGGATGCTGTATGCCACGTGTACCACGTGTACCACAGTGACCATGAACGCAGGCTTACGTGTAAAAGAGCTGCTCCTTCGTCTCTCAGACGATATGGAAGCAGCTCTTTGCTTTTTTGGAGTTATCCAGTCTATAGATAGGGGTGACTTTAGGCTGCGAAAATGGATCACGGACGGCCGCTCAGCTCCTGTCACCTGGGGCGCCGCTTTACACGACGTCTGCGGCAAGTGTCGTAAGCGGGCCGTCTTCAGCGGCGATGTCCTGCAGATCATAGACCGAAATCGGGAACATCGGAATGCCGACATAATAGGGTGTGATCGCGTACAATGGGTAAAAGAGCACCAACGCCTTGTCGGCGAGGTGGAAATCCTGGTTAGGCGCGACCGTGATGCTTCCCGCATCCAGTACCGGAAGATTCCGCTCCTGCACCTGCTTCTTGACGGCGGCAGTCAGGACCGCTTGGTAAGGGGAGCCCGGTTTGAACAGGCTGGACAAGGTATAGGTGTTCCCCGTTTGCAAGGAAAAGGTCAATCCCTTGGCGATTGTGTATCCATGCGCCATCGGTGTGGAATAGGTGTAGTTGCTCAGCACGAGGCTGAGAATGCCGCGCTCGTTCGTTTTGATCTCGAAATTTCCGGTCGTTTCCGGCTGGCTTCCCGTCTGAACCGCCTGCTGGGCGCGCTGCATCTCCTGGATCGTACGGATGATCGTGTGGTTGATTTTGTTTTCGGCCGTTTTGTCGGCGAGCCCGGTTACCTGCGGATAGTGGATCACCGTGCCGGGGGCCGTAAAGGTGACGGTATGGATGGTGACCGGCGGTACGTATTGAGGCATGCGGTTCGCTCCAATCGTTGAATGGTATACACCAGCCTATTCCGGGGCTGGGCGTTCGGTGACGCGAATGGAGCGCGGGAGCATACTTCCACCTGAGGTCAGCCGATCTAATCGATATAATGTAATACGAGAACAGTGATCACGCCGCACTAAGGCGATTTTTCTGAACAGATTCAGTTTTTTTAAAAAAATATTCCGAAGCTCTGGTAACCTTACGGATCTGATATTGCACTATAGGGTTGAAACCAAGATCAAAGGGAGGAAAGTGGGTGTGCGGCAGATCATTGAACAAGCCCGGCAGGGAGACGGGGATGCGCTAAACCGTCTCTTCCGGCAGTATTATGCGATGGCGCATACGGCCGCATACGGAAAGCTGCAGGATCACGATTTGGCGGAGGAAGCGGTGCAGGAGGCGTTTGCGGAAGCATTCGTCCACCTTAGCCGGCTGCAGCAAGCGGACGCCTTTCCGGGGTGGCTGCGGACGATTGTGCATCGCCAGTGCTATCGCTTGATCCGCAGGAAGCCGCAGACTTCCGCGCTGGAGGAAGGGAAAGTGACTGCACCCGACCAGCCGGATATCGGAGAGGTCGTGGCGCGGCAGGAGCTGTACCGGATGCTTCACGATTCAGTCCAGGCCTTATCGCCCGGCATGCGGGAGGCGGTCCAGCTGTTTTATTTTCACGGCTATAGTCTGCAGGAAATTTCGGAGTATGCGGGAACGCCGGTGACGTCGCTCAAAAAGCGGCTGTTCGACGCACGCCGCAAGCTGAGGGGCACGCTGCCGGTCGCTGACTTCGCGCATGTATTCAAGCATTTACACGAAGGAGGAAAACGCATGCTGCATATTGTTAACGGCGATACGGTCGCCGAGACGCTCAAGCAGGGAGTCGTTCAGGGGGATATCCTCGTTTGGCGCGAGGTATATTCGGAAGGCCCGGTGTTTCTGGAGCCGGCGGAATCGGAGAGCCGTGCGGTCCGCGCGGGATACCTTGAGAAAGACATGGGCATCCCGGCTGATGAATATATCCGGAACTGCGAAGAGCAGGAGCAAAAACTGGCCGGATTCCGGCAGTATGACGAAATCGTGCTGTGGTTCGAGCATGACCTGTTTGACCAAACGATGCTGTCTTATTTGCTGCACTGGTTTGGACGGCAGTCCCTTGGCGGGACGAAGCTGAATCTGCTCTGTATCGGAGATTATCCGGGAGTCGGCCTGTTCCGCGGACTCGGTCAGTTAACGGCCAGTCAGCTGAAGTCGTTGTCCGGAACGTGGCATCATATCGGAGCGGAAGAGCTGAAGCTGGGGAGCAGGGTCTGGGAGGCATACACCTCACCTGATCCGATGAAGCTCCAGCAGCTATTGGAGGAGGACACCTCGGCGCTTCCGTTCGTGCGGGAGGCATTTGAGCTGCACCTGTCCCGTTATCCTTCCGTTTATAACGGACTGGGGATCGTGGAGCAGATGACTTTGGAAAAGGTAAGCGAAGGGATTCACTCGCCGCTGGACCTGTTCAGGCAGATCGGCGACCGGCTGCACGGGTTGGGCATGGGCGACCTGCAGTACTGGGATGTTCTGCGCAGCCTGTGTCAGGGCCCAAGTCCGCTGCTGACGCTGGAGGGGGCGGAATCCTTTCCAGGCTATGCGGGACCTTCTCCTGCTTTCCGGGACAGCAAGGTCCAGATCACAGAATGGGGGACCCGGGTTTTACGCGGTGAAGATTACCTGGAACGGTGCGGCATAGACAGGTGGTACGGAGGCGTTCATTTGAGCGGTGACCAGCCTGTGTGGCGTTGGGATCAGGATCGGAGAAGGCTGGTGAAATGCGGGGAGTAGGAACGGCCATCGGAGGCAGACGCCGTACTACCGGCCATAGGTTCAGATCATGACAAAGAAGCAGGCAAAATGCCTGCTTCTTTGTTTCGGTTCTTCCTAGAATCTGACCCTTTCCTTTGCATCCACGGGGACTTACTCGAAAAGAACCTCCTGATCCAGAAAGGTTTCCCTGTGCCTGAATTCCATAGGCTCTTCGAATGGGATCAGCGCGAAGTGCACAGTGTCCAGCTCTTCCGGCAAGCGGGGTTCAACGAGGAAGGACATGGAGCTGGCTCCTCCGCCCCCACGGGAACCACTGCGCTGTACGTTGTACTCTTCATTAGTACTCGTGACTTCGAGCTGAAGACGGGGATGAAAATCTGGTGAGTCGTTATCAATCTTCAACTGCCTAATCTCGATATGTACAATACTGCCATGCTCATGCTGCATCGCATGGGTGATCCTGTATTGGTACCCTTCCTGTACGGTCGTTTTCATAATCTGCAGGATGCCCTGCAGCTCGCCGGGACCGTCGGAGCGTGTACGATGAAACCCTCCGTTAATCGAATGAAACAGCCAATTCAAATAGGGAGGCTTCAAGCCGAATTTCGTTTCAAACTCCTTCATCACTTCCTTAGGCGGAAAACACCGGCGCCCTTTCGCCAGGGCTTTCCGGTGGTTGAGCAGCTCAATCAGCTGCGTATCGACCGCATGGATTTCCTCATCGTAATCATTGGGCACCGCCCGCAGTTCTGACCATCCCATGATCCAGTTCCTCCCTTATTGTCAATATACCATTAAAACATAAGTTTTCCTGATTATACCATAGGCTGAAAACTGAGATATGAAAAAGTATGGACAAGCAATAAGGCTTTGGACTGTAGCTCCTCTCCGCGATTGATGTATAGTGAACATAACATCATCAAGCGCTTGGCTTGGCCCAAGCTGGCGGACAAGGAGGATGAAGCGATTTTGCCTGAAATTAGAGGTTTTATCGGAACCCACGACAAGGACTGGGAGGACGAGCGGCAGTGGAGCCATCCCGATTTGGAAATCTCCGTCGTGTTGGAAGGAAGCGGGCGCTTTGTTCATGAACAGGAAGAAAGGCGGGTCGAAGCAGGGCATGTCGCGCTGATCCCGTCCTTATCCGCTCATTCTTTTCATGCGATGACCCCGATCCGGTTCGGGGTTGTGCTCGTTGACGGACTGCCGACACATGTACGTGAGCTGTTCGAACGGCTGATTGTCCTTGGCAAACCGCGCATTATTGCCTTATCCCGCCTCGACCAGGACCGCTACGAGCGGCTGTTCCGGGAATGGCTGAGGAGCCGTTCGTCTACGCTGAAAGAGCCGGTCCGAAATGATTTGGCCTGGATCGAAATTCTGCTGCTGTTTTTAAACGAGCATTCCCACCCGGACCAGCAGTCGTTCACGGTATCGCATACAGGCGATTATATTCGCCGGCATCTTCAAGAACCTATCGTCATCGGCAGCCTCGCGGAGATGGCCGGCTTATCGGAGGAAGGCTTCCGCAAACGGTTCTTCAAAGCCTACGGCATGACGCCCAAGCAGTATCAGCAGATGTGCCGCCTGGAAGAAGCCAAGTGGCTGCTCAGCTCGACGGACAAGGATATGCAGGCGATAGCCGAGCAGATCGGCTTTGCTCAGCTGCACTCTTTTTCGCTGTGGTTCAAAAAGACCGAAGGCTGTCCACCGTCAGAGTGGAGAACGAGGCAGCGCCGTGATCATCATTGAGGCAACCGGTCCGGTTTTGCGTAAATTGTGGTGGGTTTCGATTAACGACTTTCTCCTGAAGCAGGGGCTATGATGAGGGGGAATCTTCCGCTTCCGGCAGGAACGCGGTGATACCTTGAAAGGAGAGAGCGGTATGAACGTGACGATCGGAACGAGGGAGCTTGTGATGGGAAGCCGGTATTTGACCGAGCTGCGCAGCAGCAACGATATATTGGAGGACACGGAAGCGCTGAGATTGCGTCTGGCGGAGGAGGGATACCTGCTGATCCGCGGATTTCACGACCGCGAGCGGGTGCTGTCCGCAAGAGAGGAGTTTTTACGCAAACTCCAGGCCATGGGCAGATTGGAGCCGGGGACTCCGCTGGACGAAGGGCGCATTTCCCGAGACAACCGCAGCATGATGTGGGGCGGCGGCGCGGAAGAGCTGCAGGCGGACTTCCCCCGATTTTTGGATGTGGTGAACCATCCTTCGGTCCTGGATTTTTTTGACCGTCTGCTTGGCGGCAAATCGATGACATACGACTATAAATGGCCGCGGGCCGTAGCCCATGGCGGGAATACCGGCGCGCACTACGACGTCGTGTATATGGGAAGGGGTACCAAAAACGTATATACGATGTGGACCCCTTTCGGAGACACGCCGCTTGAGCTCGGAACGTTGGCCATGTGCCTGGGCTCCCAACATTTCAGCAAAATTAGGCAAACGTACGGCGAGATGGATGTGGACCGGGATAATGTCGCGACAGGCTGGTTTTCCGAAGACCCGGTGGAGATCGTCGATACGTTTGGGGGACGATGGGCCACAACATCTTTCGAAGCGGGCGATGCCATTATTTTCGGCATGTACATGATGCATACTTCGCTTAACAGCACGACGGACCGCTACCGGATCAGCTCAGATACCCGCTATCAGCTCGCATCGGAGCCGGTCGATGAGAGATGGGTGGGCCGCAAGCCGAAGGGACATTACGCATGGGGCAAAACGACGCCGAAGCCGGTCGCCGATGCCCGCAAGGAATGGGGGGTATGAGGGAGGCAAATTGCCGAATCTAACAATCGCCCCCCCTCCCACCTGACAAAAAGACACGATTGCCCGGAAAATAAAGCCGTCCCCAACAAATGTGCAGGTACATGGAAACACCTGGCCGTTTCCCTTCCAGGCGCCGCAGTTTACAATGAAAGCGTTATATTCCTGGATAAAAGGAGAACAGCCATGAACTTTGACCTGAACGTAGTACCCTTCAGCCGCAGAGAGACGTTTCTGGCGGTATCGCTGCTGCCTGAGGGTAAAAATAGACCAGCCGGGCTGTACCTGCGCACCGTCCGGGGCGGGGACGACAAGTTCGGGGAGGCATTCCGCATCGAGCTGCTGGATGACGCCGGTGAGCTTTTGCCGTTCACGGCCGAAGCCAATCCCGCGAGCGTGAAGCTGGCTACTCTCGATAGCGCTACTTATGCAGAGCTGTGCATATCGGACAGCCGCACCGCGCGCTTCCGGACCAGAGGCTGCGGCATCCGGCTGACGTTTCAGCCGGCGGCTTACGATTATGCCTACGAGGCGGTGCCCGGCAGCTGGGAAGTGAACAGCTTTACGCACGAATGCCGGTTTATGCTGACCCGTCTCGCTGGCTGCATGAAGATGGAAGTGATATGGGACAAGATCAAGAGCTCGCGCATCGTGGCTGAGTTCAGGCCCGACGGAGCCGCGGGTACGGCCGAATTCGCTATTGAAGAGTTCCGCACCGTGTGGAAGCCGCGGCCGGCCTGGGAGCCCTTTGAGGCGGCGGTGAAGGAAGCCGAGGCCGAATTTGCGGCCTGGCTGGATCACAGCCTTACGGTCCCGGCGCACTGGCAGGAAGGGCGGGAGCTGGCAGCTTACATTACGTGGTCGTGCCTCGTTCCGGCCGAAGGCTGCCTGACGCGCCCAGCGATGTACATGTCGAAGAACTGGATGACGAATATATGGAGCTGGGACCACTGCTTTAACGCCATGGCGCTGGTGCGCCACGATCCGAAGCTGGCGTGGGACCAGTACATGATCTTTTTTGACCGGCAGGATGAGAGCGGGCTGCTTCCCGATTTTATCAACGACAAGTACGAGCTGTGGAACTGCAACAAGCCGCCGATCCACGGCTGGACGCTCGGCTGGATGATGCGCCGGACCGATTGGATCGGCGAAGCGCAGCTTCGGGAGGTATACGGGCCGCTGTCCAAATGGACGGATTGGTGGTTCCTGTACCGGGACGGCGACGGCGACGGCATTCCCCAGTACAATCACGGCAACGATTCCGGCTGGGACAACAGCACGGCGTTTAATAACGGCATTCCGGTGGAAAGCCCGGATCTGTCGGCCTTTCTGATTTTGCAGGCGGAGCTTCTGGCCGAGATTGCCGGGCTCTTGGGGAAGGCGGAGGAAGCGGCGCGTTGGCGCCGGCTTGCCGGGGATACGCTGGACGCCATGCTAAGCCATTTCTGGAAAGACGGCCGATTCACGGCATGCCGGTCAGGGACGCATGAGCGCTCGCAAGGCGACAGCCTGCTGCTGTTCGTGCCGATCCTGCTCGGTAACCGGCTGCCGGAAGAGATACGGACCGCGCTGCTGCAGGGGCTGCGGGAAGAGGGCCGTTTCCTCACCGGCAACGGCTGGGCGACCGAAAGCGTCCGCAGCCCGTATTACCAGCCCGACGGCTACTGGCGCGGGCCGATATGGGCGCCGTCGACCATGCTGCTCGTGGAAGGCGCCGCGGCGGCGGGGGATACGGAGCTCGCCAGAGAGGTGGCGCAGCGGTTCTGCCGCATGCTGAACAAGAGCGGCATGGCGGAGAACTTCGACGCACTGACGGGGGAAGGGCTGCGGGACCGGGCTTTTACCTGGACGTCGAGCGTATTTTTGATCCTCGGGCACGAATACGGGGAGCTTTAGCGGGATCATGCACTTCTTCGGAAGGGACTTTTTGGAAAAGTCCTCCGGGGAGGTGCTTTTCCCGTTTAACGAAAGGTGCTTCACTTCCGCAAACAAGGCGCTTGGCCACGGATTTCTTGTAAGCGGTAACAATTGCGCGGCGAAAGGGCTCCGTCCCCTGTCCGTCCATGCTAGAATGCAAATAGACGACTACCGTGAAGAGGAGGGGATTCGCCATGAATATCCGCCGGCACGGACCGCTGCGGCGCTGGCTTCCGGCAGGAGCTTACCGCAGCATCCGGACCAAACTGCTCGTATGCTTTCTGATTGTGACGCTGATCCCGCTGCTCTCGCTCGGGGCGCTTTCTTACTACCAGTCCGCGAAGACGGTCAATTCCCAGTTCGGCCGTTACGGCGAGAACGCGGTGGCCCAGCTGCAGCAGCAGTCGGACTCCATGCTGGTCCGCATGAAGCAGATGAGCCAGACGATCTACTCGTATTTGCTGGATCCCGCCCATGCGGATCTCGGGAGCGATCCGCCGGTCACCTACGGCGAAATCATGGAGAAGAACGACTTCGAATCCGTCCTGAGATCGCTGGCTAACGACCAGACGGCCGGGATTTATATTATTACGCCCTCCGGTTATTACTACGGCGAAAATAACCTCGACGTCGGCAAGCTCACCGGCATTCCGGCCTGGAAGAGCATGCCCGACACGAATAGCGGCCCTTATTGGCTGGGCTTCTATATGCAGAACCATGCGATTTCCGCCTCGGAGCAAGCCGGTCCGGCGGTGCTGGGACTGGCCGTGCCGATCCGGAACCCGGGCGGCGCCCAGGACGGCAGCACGATCCTGATTGAGGAGGACGCACGGGAGCTGCTGCGCATGTTTCGTCAGTTCGAGGAGGACACGCAGGCGCATCTTTCGATCCAAGCGCCGGACGGCCGGACCATCTACGAAAGCACGGAATCCTTTTCGCCGAGAGATAACGATATCATCTGGGACAAGACACTGTCCGTCAATCATTGGAAGATCGAGGCAAGGCTGCCTGCCAAGGCGTTTTACCAGTCATCGGGAGTCATCCGGTCGAACACGGTCATCGTGGCGGTTTGGTCCTGCCTGCTCGCTTTCGGGCTGGCCTATCTGTTTACGTCCCGGTTTACGGGGCGCATCCGTTCCCTGAAGGAGTCGATGCAAAAGGTCAGCTTCGGCAAGCTGGACACGCGGGTTCCGGTCGAAGGACGGGACGAGCTCGGGAGCCTGGATATCAGCTTCAACCGGATGGTCAGCGGCGTGCAGTCGCTCGTCCAGGAAGTGGAGCGAAGCGAGCGCCTCAAGAAGGAGGCGGAGCTGAAGGCGTTTCATTACCAGATCAATCCGCATCTGCTCTTCAATACGCTGAACTCGATCCAGTGGAAGGCCAGGCTGGAAGGGGCGGAGGAGATCCGCCGAATGCTGTATCACCTGACGATGGTGCTGGAAGGCAACCTCGATATATCGCAGGAGCTCGTTACGCTGGAGCGGGAGCTGCGGATGATCGGGCATTTTTTGAAAATCCAGGAGATCCGCTATGGAGCCGTATTCCAGTATAAGCTGGACTGCGAGGAAGATCTGAAACGGTTTGTCATCCCGCGGATGACGCTGCAGCCGCTGTTTGAGAACATCTTTTTCCACGGCTTTACCGACGGGGCCGGGGTCATTGAGCTGCGCGTCCGGGAGCAGGGGGAGGAGCTGCTGCTGGATCTAAAAGACAACGGGGCTGGCATCAGCGAAGAGAAGCTTGCGCGGCTGTTCGCTCCGAATCCCGAGCCCCGCGGCCGCGGCGGTCTCGGCGTAAGAAACGCGGACCAGAAATTCAAGCTGCATTTCGGCCCGCGGTACGGACTTACGGTACGTTCAATCAAAGGAGAGGGAACATCGATACTGATTCGCTGGCCCAAAAAGGAGGAGCATCCGGATGGAGAACGCAAACAACCTGAAAGTGCTGATTGCCGATGACGAGAGCATCGTTCGCAAAGGTCTGAGATCGACGGTGCCCTGGGAGCGGTTCGGTATGGAGGTCGTGGCCGACGCGCCCAACGGGGCGAAGGCGTGGGAAGCCTTCAAGGAGCACCGACCGGACATCGTCATTACCGATATCGTGATGCCGGAGATGGACGGCATCGAGCTGCTGCGCAGGGTCAAGGAGGCTGAGGAACGGACGAAAATCATCCTGCTCAGCTGCCACCGGGATTTTGAATACGCGCAGCAGGGCATCCAGCTAGGGGCTTCGGGCTACCTTCTGAAGACCGCGTTTGAGGACGAAGAGCTGGAAGGGCTGCTGGAGAAGCTGCGGCGGGAGCTACAGCGGCGTCCGTCCCCGGCACCGCTGGACGGGGAGAAGCTGGAGGCGCTCCTGTTCGGCTGGCTCAGCGGCAGCAGCGGCAGATTTCCCGCCGAGCTGGAGCGGCTTCGCGCGGAGGCGTGGCGTTTCGGCGGCCAGGACGTGCATGTGTACCTTGTCCGGACGGAGGGCTGCGGCATGCCGTGGGCCGAATGGCTGAAAGCGAAGCAGCTCGTACACAGCTCGGGAAATGAAGCGGTCATCCCCTATGGCGGTGACGCCTGCTATTGGATCGTGCCGGAAGGGCTGCAGGAGGCGGCCAACAGCCTGCTGATCGAAGCCAAGGGCAGCCATAGCCTGCTGAAATGGTCCGCCAAGGGCCCCTTGGGCACCAGCAGCGGCATCGCGGAAGCGTTCCGCGCCCTGCATAAAGAGGCCGAGCTGGAACGAGCGTACGGCGTATCCGGCGGGGACTGGCCTGAGCCGATCCAAAAGGCGGTGCGGCTGCTTCATGAGCAGCCTGGTTCCGACTGGTCGGCGAGCGAGCTGGCGGAAGAGGTCGGACTCAGCCGCAGCCATTTTTCCATCCTGTTCAAAAAGACGGTCGGCGACAGCTTTATCGCGTTCCAATACAAGCGCAAGCTCCGGCTGGCCAAGGGACTGCTGCGGGATACGGACCTGACGATGCAGGATATCGCCGAGCGGACGGGGCTTGGCGACAGCAAATACTTCAGCAAATGGTTCAAGCGCTGCACGGGTCAAACTCCAAGCCAATTCCGGACCGTGCAAAAAGGCGAATCGGACCGGACAGTTTGACACCCCGCCCGAAAGTTCAAACAAAAAGACGCCAAATTGCCGATGATCGCACGTTTTGAACCGCTTTCAAAAGCGTTACGATGAAAGCGGTTCAAAAATGAGATGCCTCATTCGCGAGGGGAGCTGACAATATGAAAAAACAGGTTTCACTTATCGTTCTTGCAGCGGCGCTGATGATGTCACTGTCGGCCTGCGGCGGCAGCGGGGGCAAGGCCGAAACGGCCGGCCAGGGCGGCGGCTCCGGATCGGAGAAGACGCTGCGCTTTGCCACCTGGGATACGGGGGATGCGCTCAAAATTGAGCAGGACATCGCCAAGAAGTTCGAAGAAAGCCATCCGGGCACGAAGGTGCAGGTGGAGGCATACGCGGACGGCTTTGATCAGAAGCTCGCCGCGGGCTTCGGCGCCGCCAATCCGCCCGACGTCATGTACATGTGGGATTTTCCGACGTACCACCAGTCGCTGGAGCCGCTGGACAGCTATGCGGACAAAGACAAGGATTTAAATATTGACGACTTCTACAAGGGCCTGTTCAATTACGGCAAAATCGACGGTACCCTGTACGGCATTCCGGCGGGCTTTACGACGCGGGTGGTGTACTACAACAAGAAGCTGTTTGATGAGGCGGGCGTGCCGTATCCGAAGGACGGCTGGACCTGGCCCGAATTCCAGGAGATGGCCGGAAAGCTGACGGATAAATCCAAGAAGCAGTACGGCTTCGGCGTCCGCGCGGAGAATGACACTTACGATCTGCAGGGGTTC
Source organism: Paenibacillus sp. SSG-1 (assembly GCF_002224835.1). Classification (NCBI taxonomy): domain Bacteria; kingdom Bacillati; phylum Bacillota; class Bacilli; order Caryophanales; family Paenibacillaceae; genus Paenibacillus; species Paenibacillus sp. SSG-1. Next base: position 4,945,652 of record NZ_MBRK01000001.1, on the reverse strand, counting down.
GTATGGAGCAACGGGAGCTCGTTCATTTCTCCTGACGGCAAGACGATCGACGGCTACATGAACAGCAAGGAAACCGCAGAGGCGATCCAGATGTTCGGCGACATGGTGAAGAACGGCTCGGCCGTGCTGACCGGCGGAAAGGGGCAGCAGAGCGGCGACGACATTTTCAAGGCAGGCAAAATCGCCATGTGGGAAAGCGGCATCTGGCCGCTGGAATCGTTCCGTCAGGCAGGTGTCGATGTAGGAACGGTTGAAATGCCGGCCTTCCCGGGCAAACCGGTCAAAGGCGTACTGGCTGAATCGGCGCTGTCGATCGCGAAGGATTCCAAGCAAAAGGATCTGGCCTGGGAGTTCATCAAGTTCTACGTATCCGATGCGTCAATCAAAATGCGGGTTGCCGACCTTCCGGTGCGTCAAAGCGTCGTGACCGAGCTGAAAAAGGACCAGGATCCGCTCTACAAGCCGTACTACACGATGCTGGAGCGTTCGGACAACACCCCGGCGTTCCTGTTGAATCCGAAGTGGAATGAGGTTAACCGGCAGCTTTCCGCCGCGGTGGAATCGGTCATGCACGGCAGCAATGCCCAGGATGTGCTGAACCAGGCCGTAAAGGACAGCGAGCGCTACATGAAATAATACCTGAAGAAAGAAGGTTTTTGAGATGGCTCAAACCTACCTCCACCCGGCACGGGAACAGTCAGCCGCCCTCAAGGCCTTGAAGAAACGCAGACGGGGTGGGGCTGCCCCCTACCTCTTCATTTTTCCGTGGATATTCGGCTTTCTGGTTTTCACGCTGGGACCGCTGCTGTTTTCGCTCGTCATTTCGTTCTTTGACTGGCCGATCGTCGGCAAAGTGACGTTTATCGGGCTTGGCAACTACGTGGAAATGTTCACCGACGATCCGCTGTTCTGGAAATCGCTGATGGTGACGCTGAAATTCGCCGTGCTGTTCGTGCCGCTGAACATCATTGTCGCCCTCGGGCTTGCGATGCTGCTCAACCAGAAGGTTCGGGGCAGCGCGATTTTCCGCACAGCGTTCTACCTCCCGTCCGTTATTTCGGGTGTGGCGCTGGCCATGATCTGGTCCTGGGTATACAGCGGCGATTACGGCATCCTGAACTACTTCCTGTCGATCTTCGGGATTCAGGGGCCGGATTGGCTGAACGACACCAAATGGTCGCTCGTCGCCATGGTCGTTGCCAGCTTATGGGGACAGGGCTCGATGATGCTGATTTTTCTGGCGGGGCTGAAAGGCATCCCGAAGGATCTTTACGAATCGGCCTCCATCGACGGCGCAGGCAAGCTTCGGCAGTTTGTCAGCGTCACGGTTCCGATGATCACCCCCACGATTCTGTTCAACCTGATCACGTCGATTATCGCGGCGTTCCAGCAGCTGACGCTGGCGCTGCTCTTAACGGGCGGGGGACCGATGAAGGCGACGTATTTTTACGCGATGTACATGTATGAGAACGCATTTAAATATTTCAAAATGGGCTACTCCGCCGCCAACGCCTGGTTCATGTTCCTGATCGTGCTGACGCTGACGTTCCTGGTGTTCAAGTCGTCGGAAGCGTGGGTGTTCTACGAAGGCGAAATGAAGCGCGGACCGCAGAAGAAGCCGAAGCCGGCGAAAGGAGGGAGGGTAGGATGAAAAAGACGCTGAGCTATCTTGCGCTGATCCTCTTGTCCCTGCTCTTTATCGCGCCATTGTTCTGGGCCATTACGACTGCGCTCAAGTCTCCGCAGGAGCTGTACCTGTTTCCGCCCAAATGGATTCCATCCGTCTTCCGGTTCAGCAACTTTGCGGATGCCTGGAATATTCAGCCCTTTAACCTGTTTCTGAAAAACACGCTGATCGTCACCGTGCTCTCCACCCTCGGCCAGCTGGTATCCTGTACGCTTGTGGCCTACGGCTTCGCCCGGTTCGAATTCAAGGGACGGAACCTGCTGTTTCTGATCGTGCTGGCCACGATGATGATTCCGTGGGAAGTGACGATGATCCCGCAGTATATGGAGTTCAATTATTTGGGGTGGATCAACACGCTCAAGCCGCTGATCGTTCCGTCCTGGTTCGGCTCTGCATACTTTATCTTTTTGCTGCGTCAATTCATCATGACATTACCGCGGGAATTAGATGAAGCTGCTACGATCGACGGGGCGGGCAAACTCACCGTACTGATGCGGGTGATCGTGCCTTTGATGGGGCCGTCGCTCATCCTGGTGGCGGTGTTCCAGATGATGAGCTGCTGGAACGATTACCTCGGACCGCTCATTTTTCTGAATGACCAGACCAAATACACGCTGACGCTGGGCTTGTCGCAGTTCAAGGGCATGTACGGCGTCGATATGCAGTCGATTATGGCGATCACCTGCCTGATCTCCATTCCGCCGCTTGCCATCTTTTTCTTTGCACAGCGTTATATCGTCGGCGGCATAGCGAGCACGGGCATCAAAGGCTGACGCCTTTCCTGCTCAAGTGAGGAGACGCATCCAGAGAGAGAAAGGAAGGGAAAGCATGCACAACACGAACCTGCCCCGGGATTGGGACGATCTTGCCGTGCTGGCAAAAAACCGGATGAAAGGCAGAGCCTATTTCATTCCTTATGCGGACGCTGAAGGGGCCCTGAGCAGCGACCGTGGAAGCTCACCTTGGTTCCAATCGCTGAACGGCATTTGGAAATTTCACTATGCAACCAGGCCGGAGCTGGCGCCGGACGATTTTCGGGAAGAAGCGCTGTCCGGCTGGGACTGGTCGGATATTCAGGTGCCGGGGCACTGGCAGCTGCAAGGGTACGGCAGTCCACATTATACGGACCTGGACTACCCGTTTCCGGTGGACCCGCCCCGGGTACCCAATGACAATCCAACAGGCAGCTACGTCCGGGAATTCGAGCTGCCGCCCTATTGGCAGGGGCGGCGGATCGCCGTCAAATTCGACGGTGTGGACAGCGCCTTCCATGTGTGGCTGAACGGATCGTTCGTCGGTTACAGCCAGGGAAGCCGGCTGACTTCGGAGTTTGACCTTACGCCTTATTTACAGCCGGGGGTCAACCGTCTGGCCGTCCGCGTGTATCAATGGTCGGACGGCAGTTACCTGGAGGACCAGGACATGTGGTGGCTGAGCGGCATCTTCAGGGACGTCTACCTGATCGCCGAGCCCGCCTCGATCCGCGTCGCCGATTACCGGGTGGTTACCGAGCTGGACGCAAAGTTTGAGCAGGGAGTGCTGAACGTTCGGCTCGACCTGGAAGGGGTTGAACCGGAGGGAGGCGTCTCGCTGCGGCTGATGGACCCTGCGGGGCAGGAAGCTGCCTCTGCTAATGAATCGGTGCAAAATGGCTCCAATACCTTGGATGTCCGCCTGCCCGTTGCTCATCCGGCTTTGTGGAGCGCAGAACATCCTGCACTGTATCATTTACTGATTATGGTAACGGACGCTCACGGGAATCAGACCGAGATCATCGCGCAGCGGGTGGGATTCCGGCAGGTGGAAGTGAAGGACGGCAGATTTCTCGTCAATGGCAGGGCGATCCTCCTTAAAGGAGTCAACCGGCACGACCATCACCCGGATACCGGCCGAACCGTGACTTTGTCCACGATGCGGGAAGACATCCTGATGATGAAGCGCCACAATATCAACGCCGTCAGAACGGCTCATTATCCGAACGATCCGCGGTTCTATGAACTCTGTGACGAATACGGGCTGTACGTCATGGAGGAGACGGATCTGGAGACGCACGGGTTTGAGCCGCTCGGGAACATTTCGCGCCTGAGCGACGATCCCGCCTGGAAGGAAGCTTATGTGGACCGCGTCCGGCGCATGGTGGAGCGCGACCACAACCATCCTTCCGTCATCTTCTGGTCGCTCGGCAACGAGTCGGGCTTCGGCTGCAACTTCCGCGCCATGTCCGAGTGGTGCAAGGCGAACGATCCGACGCGCCTTGTGCATTACGAAGAGGACCGGGAAGCGGAGGTATGCGACATCGTCAGCACGATGTATTCCTCCGTGGAGAAGATGGAGGGCTTCGGGAAGCTGACGGACCATCCGAAGCCGCATATTATGTGCGAGTTCGCCCATGCGATGGGCAACGGACCCGGCGGGCTGCGGGCGTATTTCGATACCTTCGAGAAGTTTCCCCGCCTGCAGGGAGGCTTCGTCTGGGAATGGATTGATCACGGCCTGCGCAGACGCACGGCCGATGGGCGTGACGATTACGCCTACGGCGGCGACTACGGCGACGTGCCGAACAACGGGAACTTTTGTCTGGACGGTCTGGTCTTCCCTGACCGCACCCCGTCGCCTGGTTTGATTGAATACAAGAAAGTCATTGAGCCGGTTCGTGTGGAGTGGGCGGAAGCAGGCCGCATCCGCATCACGAACAAGTATGACTTTATAACGCTTGAACATCTTCAGGCGGATTACAGCGTGACGGCCGATGGCCGTACCCTGCGCAGCGGTGTGCTGACCCTTCCGGCCGTGGGGCCGGGGGAATCGGCAGAGCTCGCGCTCCCCTTTGCGTGGGACCGTCCGGAAAGCGGTCTGGAAGCCGGGACGGAGCGGTGGCTGAACGTCGGCTTTACGCTGGCGGCCGACTGCAGCTGGGCGGAGCAGGGGCATGAAGTCGCTTGGACACAGCTGGCACTGCCTGCTGTGGCTCCGGCAGAGGCGGCGTCGCAGCATCAAGCAGCCCGGTCCGCCGAGGCTGCGAGTCTGCGCCGGGCCCTATCCGTTCAGGAACGAGGGCATGCGCTGATTCTGGCAAGCGACCGGTTCCACTTGGAAGCGAGCAGGCTTGAACCCGGTTTCACTTCGCTCCGGATGAGCGGCAAAGAGCTGATCCGGCGCGGACCGCGGCTGAACTTCTGGCGCGCGCCGATCGATAACGATATGTACGTGCTGGCGGACTGGCGGAAGGCGCACTTGGACCGGCTGACCGAGCGGGTGGACGATTTCCGCTGGGAGCGGCTTGGCGCGGACGCGGCCCGGCTGACCTGGTCCTCGCGGATCGCGCCGCCGGTGTACGACTGGGGCTTCCGCTGCGAGACGTCGTACACGGTGACGGCGGACGGGCTCATCATCATGGACGTGGCAGGATCGCCGATCGGCACGCCGCCGTCTATGCTGCCGAAAATCGGGCTGCAGCTGCAGCTCCCGGGGGATTGTGAGCGGGTGGCCTGGTACGGCCGCGGTCCCGGGGAGAGCTACTCGGACAGCAAGGAAGCCGGCCGCTTCGGGGTGTACCGGAGCACGGTGGACGGCCTGTTTACGCCGTACGTGTACCCGCAGGAGAACGGCAACCGCACCGATGTGCGCTGGGTCTCGATGGCGGACGGCACGGGGCTGGGACTGCTTGCGGAGGGCTCGCCCGTACTGGAGTTCAGCGCAAGGCGATACACGGATCAAGATCTGGAGCAGGCGCAGCACATGACGGAGCTCAAGCCGCGCGACTATATTACGCTGAACCTGGACTACCGGCAAAACGGGCTCGGCAGCAACAGCTGCGGTCCGGCGCAGGCGCCGGAGCACGCGGTGAAGCCGGAACCGTTCCGGTTCCGGGTGCTGCTGCAGCCGTATATGGCGGAGGACCAAGCGCCGGAGCGGCTGAGCCGGCAGATGACCGGGGAGGCCGCACGATACCCACTTAAGGAGGAGAACGAGGATGCTTAATACACAGGACGTTTTGAACTTGTCGGGGAAAGTGGCGGTCGTGACCGGAGGAGCTTCCGGCATCGGCCTGGCCACCGCTGAGCTCCTGGCGGCTTTCGGCGCTCACGCTGTGCTGATCGATATCAATGAGGCGGCCGGGGAGGCGGCGGCCGCAGGCATCCGGGCCGAAGGAGGCTTGGCCACCTTCCGCCGCTGCGACGTCACCTCGGCCGCGGACTGCGAACGGACCGCGGCTGAAATTGCTGCCGATTTGGGAGGCATCCACATTCTGTTCAACAATGCGGGCGTCATCCGCCGCCGAAGCGTGACCGAGCTGGAGGAGCGGGATTGGGACCTGGTACTCAACGTGTCCCTCAAAGGCGTCTACCTCCTCTCGAAGTACGTCATTCCGGTGATGGAGCGGAGCGGCGGAGGCAGCATTATTAATACGGGCTCCGGCTGGGGTCTTAAGGGCGGGGACCGCGCCGCAGCCTACTGCGCCGCCAAGGCCGGCGTCGTGAACCTGACGCGGGCGATGGCGATCGACCATGGGCCGGCGGGCATCCGCGTCAACTGCGTATCGCCTGGCGATACGGACACGCCGCTGCTTCGGGACGAAGCCAAACAGCTGCAGCAGGATGAGGCGGCGTTCCTCGTCGCCTCCGCCGGGGGACGCCCGCTCGAGAGGCTCGGCACGCCGCGCGATATCGCGAATGCGGTGCTGTTTCTCGCGAGCGACCTGTCGGCCTGGGTCACGGGCAGTGTGCTCGTCGTCGACGGCGGCGGGATCGCCTGACCCCAAAGGCATATCGATTTTTTTCAACCTATACAACAATCCAATCATTTCTTTAGTTCATTCTATACAGAACGGAGGCGTTAGCTTTGGCAGAACACAGAACGTATGCCCATCCTTATATACCGAATACCGTCCCGGAAGTCCGGGACGCGATGCTGCGGGAAATCGGACTGACGTCCATGGACCAGCTGCATGACGCCATTCCCGATCACCTGAAGCTGAAGCGGGAGATGGACCTCCCGCCGGCCATGAACGAATATGAGCTGCGCCGGCATATCGAAGGCATACTCGCCAAGAACAAGCACGGCGCGGATTACCTGAATTTTTTGGGGGCGGGCTGCTGGCAGCATTTTATCCCCGCGGTCTGTGACGAAATCAACCAGCGCTCCGAGTTCGTGACGGCCTATGCCGGCGAGCCTTATGAGGATCACGGCCGCTTCCAGGCGCTGTTTGAGTATCAGAGCCTGCTGGCCGAGCTGGTGGATATGGATGTCGTTAACGTTCCGACTTTTGACTGGGCACAGGCGGCGTCCACGGCGATCCGCATGACCGGCCGCATCACCGGGCGGCGCACTGCCCTGATTCCGCGCTCTGTCGATCCGGATAAGGTCGCCATCATCCGCAATTACTGCACGCCGGTCATGGACATCCGCATGGTGGAGATCGACCCGGCCACCGGGAAAATGGACCTGGCCGATCTGGAATCCAAGCTGGACGGGGACACCGCCGCCGTTTATTTCGAGAATCCCGGGTATCTCGGCATCATCGAGGACCAGGGATCGGAAATATCCCGCCTCGCCCATGCCGCTCAGGCATTGTCGATTGTCGGCGTGGACCCGATCTCCCTCGGCGTGCTGGAGCCGCCGGCCCGCTACGGCGCGGACATCGTCTGCGGGGACCTGCAGCCGCTCGGCATGCATATGAACTACGGCGGGGGACAGGCCGGATTTATCGCAACCCGCGACGAAGAGAAGTTCGTCATGGAATACCCTTCCCGGCTGTTCGGCATCGTGCCGACGGAAGTGGAGGGCGAGTACGGCTTCGGTGACGTTGCATACGAGCGCACCTCGTTTGCGCTGCGGGAGAAGGGCAAAGAATCCGTCGGCACGCAGACCGCCCTATGGGGCATTACGGCCGGCGTCTATTTGGCCCTGATGGGGCCAAGCGGCATGCAGGAAGTGGGCGGAACGATCGTCCAGAAGGCGAAGTATGCGGCCATCCAGCTGTCCGGTATTCCAGGCGTATCCCTGCGCTTTGGCGGCACGCCGTTCTTCAAGGAGTTCGTCGTCGACTTCAACGAAACGGGACGCACCGTGGCCGACATCAACCAACAGCTGCTTGATGAAGGGATTTTCGGCGGCAAGGATTTGTCGGCAAGCTATCCCGAGTGGGGGCAGTGCGCCCTGTACTGCGTCACGGAAATTCATACCCAGGCCGACCTGGACCGCCTGGCCGGAGCCGTCCGCGCCATCGTAGGCGCAGGTGCTTCAGCGGCCGGAGCATCAGGAGAGGAGCAGACGCCATGAAACGGATTGTCAGGGACCGGAAGGTCCGCCAGTTCCACCAAGCCAAATGGGATGAGCCGGTCATCTTTGAACTGCACCGCGCGGGAGAGCGGGGCGTCATCCCGCCGCAGACCGAGCCGGCCGTTGCAGCGGAAGCCGGCGGCGTGCAGGACGCCATTCCGGCGAACATGCGCCGCAGCCAGGCGCCTGCCCTGCCGGAGATCGGCCAGGCCAAGGTGCTGCGCCATTACCTTCGCCTCTCCCAGGAGACGCTGGGCTCGGATTTGAACGTCGAAATCGGCCAGGGCACCTGCACGATGAAATATATCCCGCGGATCAACGAAATGCTGATCCGCAGCCCCCGCATGACCGAGCTCCATCCGCTCCAGGATGTGAGCTCGGTACAGGGCATGCTGGAAATCTACCACAGCCTGGACCTTGCGATGCGGGAGATTTCCGGCATGGATGCTTTTAGCTTCCAGCCTAGCAGCGGCACCCAGGCGCTGCTGGCCATGGCTTCCATCGTGCGGGCTTACCATGACTCGCGCGGGGAGGGGGAGAAGCGCGACGAGATCATCACGACGATCTTCTCCCACCCGTCCCAGGCCGCGACCGCTGCCGTCAAAGGCTACAAAATCATCACCCTTCATCCGGACGAGGACGGATTCCCGGACCTGGAGAAGCTGAAGGCTGCGGTCTCCGAACGGACCGCCGGCTTCGTCGTAGCGAACCCGGAAGACACCGGCATTTATAACCACCGGATCCGCGAGTTTACGGACGTGGTGCATGCCGCCGGCGGGGTCTGCTACTATGACCAGGCTAATGCCAACGGCCTGCTCGGCATTACCCGCGCGAAGGAAGCGGGCTTTGACATGTGCTTCTTCAACCTGCACAAGACGTTTGCCGCGCCGCATATGTGCGGCGGACCGGCCACCGGCGCGCTCGGCGTGACGGATGCGCTGAAGCCGTTTCTGCCTGGACCGCTGGTGGATCAGGCGGCGGACGGGAGCTATGTCCTGCGGGAGCAGGGCGGCAGCAGCATCGGCAAGGTCCGCAGCTTCCACGGCGTCGCCCAGACGGTGCTCCGCGCCTACGCGTGGATTCTCAGCCTCGGCGCGGAAGGCCTGAAGGATGTGGCGCAGACCGCTGTGCTGAACAATAACTATCTGTACCACAAAATCCTGCAGATCCGCGGGGCAAGCGCGCCATACATCAAGGGCCGACGCCTGGAGCAGGTCCGCTACAGCTGGAAGCAACTGACCGACGAGACCGGCGTCACGACCGAAGATATTACGCGGCGGATGTGCGACTTCGGCCTGCATTACTGGACGTCCCATCATCCGTACATCGTGCCGCAGCCGTTTACGCTCGAGCCGACCGAATCGTACTCCAAGGAAGATCTTGACGAGTACATCCAGGCGCTGGAGCATATTTCAAATGAAGCGTACACGAATCCCGAGATGGTCCGGACGGCTCCTCATGCCAGCACGGTTCACCGCAACGACGAATCGTCCCTGGACGATCCGCGGCAGTGGTGCATTACGTGGCGCGCCTATCTGAAGAAGACCGAACCGTCAGCAGTGAAGTAACCACGAATGAACTTGTAGACCAAGGCCACAGCCGAACCGATGGCTTTGGTCTTTTTTTATGGACTTGGCCCAATATAGGCCCCTCAGACATAATGGGGGTGGCTGGCCAAGCCGGATCCGGGGGAGGAACAGGTCATCCGGTTCCCTTATGCTCGTTATCCAAAAAACACAAAAAATTTGGAGAAGGAATAACCCTTTTTATAGAGAACTATGCTTGTATAGTCCATAAAACAGCCAAAGATGGACTGCATTGTTCACAGCCAAAACAACCAAATATTTGGAGGAGTGATCGAGGGTGAAGGAGAAGGTGCGTGTTGGAATGATTGGTCTCGGCGCACGCGGCATGGGGCTGCTGAGAGGAATCATCCTGCATATGGAAGATGTTGAGGTTGTCGCGGTTTGCGACCTGTATGAAGACCGCTGCGAGGAGGCGGCTGGATATGTCCAAGAGACAGGAACCACCAGACCGCTGGTAACGACCAAATATCAGGAAGTTGTGGCCCTGCCGGGGCTGGACGCCGTTGTGATCGGCGCATCCTGGGCGGACCATATTCATATTGCTGCGGCATGCATGGAAGCCGGGATCTACGTAGCCAGCGAAGTCGGCGGCGCTTATTCGGTGCAGGAGTGCTGGAAGCTGGTAGAGACGTACGAGCGCACCGGCGTACCCTGCATGATTATGGAAAACTGCTGTTACGGACGCGAAGAACTGATGGTGCTGAACATGGTCAAGCAGGGTGTATTCGGCGACATCGTTCACTGCGCCGGTGGCTACCATCACGATCTGCGCGAAGAAATTGCCTACGGCATCGAAAACCGGCATTACCGCCTGAACAACTATATTCACCGTAACTGTGAAAACTACCCGACGCATGAGCTCGGACCCATTGCTCAGATCCTGGGCATCAACCACGGCAACCGGATGGTATCCCTCGTCTCCATGTCCTCCAAGGCCAAAGGCATGCATGAATACGTTGTCCGGGAGAGAGGCGCCGATTCGGCGCTTGCCCAGACCGAGTTTATGCAGGGCGATATCGTTACTACCGTGATCAAGTGCGCCCATGGCGAAACGATTACGATCACGCTCGACACTACGCTTCCCCGCTACTACTCCAGAGGGTTTACGGTCCGGGGCACGAAAGGGATGTATGTGGAGGAGAACCATTCCATTTACATCGACGGACAGCATGACGAGCACCACTTTGACTGGAAAAACCAATGGGGCAACGCCGACTCCTTCCGTGAGCAGTATGAGCATCCGATCTGGAAGAAGTTCATCAGCGAGGGCGTGAAGGGCGGCCACGGCGGCATGGACTGGCTGGTCTACTCCGAATTTATCGAATGCGTGAAGAACGGCACGGATACGCCGCTTGATGTGTACGATATGGCCGCCTGGATGAGCATCTCGGCCCTGTCCGAGGAGTCGATTGCGCTCGGCGGTCATCCGGTGGCGATTCCGGATTTCACGAACGGAAAGTGGATGAGCCGTTAAACGATACAGCGATATTTTAAGCGAAATTTCTCGAAAAAGTGACCTGCAGCCATTTCGGAGAAACTTTCCCGAATGTACAGGTTACGGGCGCTGGCGATGAAGCCGGCGCTCTTTTTTTTAACCGCCGGCCATCGTTACTCTACGAGCGAACAAATTATTGAAAGCACTTTCACTTCATATGATATAATGCAATAAAAGCAGACATACCTAATATATCAATCACTTCCACCGTTTGCATCGTTAAAGCGCAGCAGCCGCTTGCCCCTAAGGTCCTATCCCTGCATATCATTAGTTCATAAGGAGACGAGTCCGTACGATGTTTAATGTTCTTGTAGTAGACGATGAGCATGTTCAACGAGAGGGCATCAAGGATTTGATATCGGAATACCGGTTTCCGTTCCACGTGCTCGAAGCCGACAATGGCCGCGCGGCCGAAACCATTTTGAACCGCCACCCGATCGATATTTTGATTACCGATGTCAAAATGCCGCTGATGAGCGGCCTCGAGCTCGGCAGGCTGGCGAAAAAAACGCAGGACAACCTCAAAATCGTCATCTGCAGCGGATACGACGAATTCGAATACGCGAAAACTGCCATTAAGCTGGGCGTCGTCAACTATCTGCTCAAGCCGCTTGTGACTGAGGAATTTTTGGAGGTGATGGAGGAGATTACGCATATTCGCCCCCATGCCGGCGGGCCCGAGGTGGAATCGGAGGAATCGAAGGTGATCCGCCAGGTGAAGGAGTTCGTGAAGGACCATTTTCAGCGCGACCTGTCATTGACGGAGGTGGCCAATGAGGTGTATCTGTCCCCTGGATACTTGAGCATTTTGTTCAAAAAAGAAACCGGGATGAACTTTTCCAAATATTTGACGGACCTCCGCCTCCGCAAGGCAGGCCATCTGCTGCTGAACTCCAATATGAAAATTAACGACATCGCGGCGTTTGTCGGCATCGACAACACCTCTTATTTTTGCCGGCTGTTCAAAACCAACTACGGCGTGAGCCCATTACAGTATAGAGAGAGCGGGAATGTCCATGCTTCACTGGATCAAGAGCAGGTTCAATGATATCCGGTTCCGCAACAAGCTGCTGCTGTCCCACCTTTTTATTGCGCTGATTCCCATTCTGCTGCTCGGCGTTCTCGCTTTTATCCAATCCTATCGCATCCAAATGAAGGAGCTGAAGAGCGAAGCCGCGGCCAGTCTGGACCAAGTGGCGAACATTCTCGATTATAAAATCAACCGCTACAACACGCTGAGCGAATTTATCGTGCTGAACCGCGACTTTTCGAAATTGTTCACCCGGAACTATGCCGGCAATTACTTCGAGATGTTCCTTGATTTCCGGGACATTATGGACCCGCTCATTTCCAATACGAAAACGATGGACGACAATATCGAGGGCATTACGTTCTATACGTCCGGGGATTTGCTCGGCATCCGCGACAACATTTTGCCGCTCAGCGATTTGAAGCAAAAGCCGTGGTTCGACGGGTACCGGGGCAGGCATTGGGTGGTGGACGGCAGTCACGTCTATCTGGTGCAGGAGCTGATCAGCAATTTGAAGGACAGCAATTACATGGTGATCTCGGTCAATTACGACAGCATTTTCTCGGATATGGACAAGCTGTCGGATCATATTACCGTACAGATCGAAGGTCCGCAGCACCAGCCGATCTTCCGTGAACAGAAGGCGGACCCGCCCGCGCAAGGGGCGACCCGGCTCGACCGGACGCTGAAAAGCAACGGCTGGACGATCCATTATTACCTGTCCAATGCGAACGCGTATGTCAACGCGCTGACGTTTTTCAAAATCACCCTGCTCGTCATTGGATTAAGCCTGCTCGTTGCCTTTTTCCTGATCTATATCGTGTCGAACAACTTCACGAGGCGGATCATCCACCTCAAAAACAAGGTGGACAAGGTGGAGCAGAACAACCTGGACGTCGTCATCCAGAGCTCTTCCCGGGATGAGTTTGGGGAACTGACGAACGGCATCGGTAAGATGCTGGGGCGCATCAACAGTCTGATTCACCAGGTGTACCAGGCGGAAATCGCCAGGCAGCAGAGCGAGTACCAGCGGCTGATCAATCAGATCAATCCCCACTTTCTGTATAATACACTGTCTTTTATACACTGGCGGGCCAAAAAGAAGCGTGACCTGGAAACCGGGTACATGGTATCGACGCTGGCCAAGTTCTACCGGACGACCCTAAACGGGGGCAGGGAGATGGCGACGGTCGCGAACGAAATCGAGCATATCCGGGCGTATCTGGACCTGCAGCTCGTCATGAATGACGGGGACTTTGACGTGGAGTTTCAAGTGGATGAAGATACGGCGGATTTGAAAATCATTCACTTCGTGCTGCAGCCGATCGTGGAGAACGCGATCAAGCACGGGTTTACCCATCCGGAGGCTGAGGAAACTCCGCGGATCGTCATTGCGTCGCGCCGGCAGGAGGGCATCCTGACGCTGAGCGTAACGGATAACGGCGTCGGGATGACCCCTGTCCAGGCCGCCAAGCTGCTGTCGGCAGAGAACGGGGGAACCGGCGTGAAGAACGTCAACGACCGGATGAGGCTGTATTACGGGCCGCCGTACGGCCTAGCCATCGACAGCGTCCCCGGGATGGGCACGACGGTCACCCTGACGTTTCCTGCGGAGCCGGCGGATACGGCGCCGAAGGGGCTAGTCGAGAGCGCGGCTGCCGGTCCATAGAGGGCGGAGATCAGCGGCAGCGAATGGGGCGTGTATCCGCTTCGAAGCGCCGTTGGCCGGCAGGCAATCCTGTTTTTAGCGCACAGAAGGAAGAGCCGGCTTCCGTATGGAAAGAAGGTAAAGAAGGAAAGAGCGCATGAGGAGGAAAAAACCATATGTTTGAACATTTGGTCTCATTTAAATTTAATCGCATCCTTGAACCGGAGCTGGAGCATGAGCTGCTTGGACTGCTGTGGGGGCTGAAAGATCAGATTCCCGGCATTGTTGAGCTTACGGCCGGCCTCAATGAAACGGAGGAAATGGAGAACATCCACGGGTTCAGCCTTGGGCTTCGCGTGACTTTCAAAGACCGCGAATCACTGCAGGCCTACGGGCCGCATCCGGCCCATCAGGAATTTGTTCGCAAACTCGATGGCTTGATCGAGCAGGTCGTGGTGGTGGACTATCCCGTTCAAGGCTGAGCATCCATCATCGGTGAGGCGGTGTGAAGCCGGCAGTCGTGCTGCCTGCTGGCATATACCGGGGTATTCCTATGATTGCTCAACGTCTGGTAGCTGCCGCCAGAGCCAAAGAGCGTTCCTTCGGGGCGCTCTTTTTGTGTGTCGAATCCGCCGGCGGGGCATTCATGAAAAAAGTGACACAGAACGGAAAAATGTGATATATACGATTTTTTTGCAACCGCATACAATTTTACTTGTACAAGGAATCGACAAGAGAGGGGTTCAAACGGATGAACAAACGAAAAATATCGTCACTGCTGGCCGTCACGTGCATCACGGCGCTCATCGTCAGCGGATGCGGCGGCGGAAGCGGCAAAGCGGAGGACAAGGTTGTCAGCGAAAAGGACTACGAGCCATACAGCAAGTACGAGTCCCCGGTGGAGTTTACCATCGGACGCAATACGAGCCATACGAACAATCTGCCGAAGGGCGATTCGATTGAAAACAACATGGCGACCCGCTACGTCGAGAGCAAAGTGAACGTGAAGGCCAAGGTAGCCTGGGAGACCGATGATATGGACCAGAAGCTGTCCCTGTCGATGACGACCGGTGAGCTGCCGGACGTGATGCTGGTCAGCCGCACGATTTTCAATCAGCTCGTAGACAATGACCTCATTGAAGATATGACCGAGGTTTACGAAAAAACCGCCTCCGAGGGTGTCAAAAACATCTACTCCTCTTATGGGGATCTGCTGCTCGACCAAGTGAAGGTGGACGGCAAAATCATGGGCCTGCCGATGACGAATATCGGCAACCAGCATCAGCTGCTGTGGATTCGCAAAGACTGGCTGGACAAGGTCGGCGGCAAGCTGCCGCAGTCCGTGGACGATGTGTGGAACCTGGCCAGAACCTTTGTGGAGAAGGATGCCTCCGGAACCGGCAAGACGATCGGGTTCGGGATGAATCAGGACGCGATGAATTTTTCACCGATATTTGCAGCTTATAATGCATTTCCAGGCCAGTGGATCAAGAAAGACGGCAAGGTCGTGTACGGCTCCGTGCAGCCCGAAATGAAAGAGGCGCTCGCCGATTTGGCCGAGCATTACAAGGAAGGGCTGATCGACAAGCAGTTTGCGGTCCGCTCGGACGAAGAGAAGGAAGCGCTGGTCATCAACGGCCAGGCTGGCATGCTCTTTAACCCATGGTGGATCGGATACACGAACTACAAGGACTCCATCAAGCAGGATCCAAAAGCCGAATGGGTGGCGGTATCCGCACCTGTAGATGAGAACGGCAAATTTAAAACGATCCGGCAGGACCCGGTCGGTGGAGGCATTGTTGTCGTGCGCAAAGGTTATCCTCATCCCGAGGCGATCATGAAATCGATCAATCTGACGACGGACTTCCTGTACTCACTGACGGACGACGCCGTCCAGTACAAGAAGGAGCATGCCAGCGAAGGGCTGACCGACCACAGCCGCTGGAACAACGAGCCGACGCAAATTCCGATGCAGGTGGACTATGACGACGTGCTCAAGCGTTATTACGATGACATCATGAAGGCTGACAAAGCAGGCAGTGCCGACGGAATTCAAGAGGACCGCGTCGTGTCCTATGAAGCGTACCAGGAGTTCAAGCAAAAGGGGACTGCGGTCGACGCCAATACGTACGGTGAGTATCTATCCCGGATCGAGGGGCAGCGGGAGGCGAACAACCCGAACCTCGAAGTGATTCCGGCCGGCTTCTACGGCACGACGGAGACGATGAAGCTGAAATGGGCGAACCTGCAGAAGATGGAGCAGGAAATGATGCTGAAGATCATCATGGGCCAAGCCAGCATCGATGCTTTTGATCAATTCGTGTCGACCTGGAAAAAGACCGGCGGCGATGAGATCACGCAGGAAGTGGAAGAGATGAGCAGCAGGTAAGTCCCAGTCAATACATCCTGGATAAATGGAAGTGATAAGTATGTCTTCGCTGGAAGCAAATCTCCATACGGAGCGGCAGGTTTCGGGACGGATACGGAAGAAACGCAAGGCTTTTCATGAAATGACGTATCACTTCATGCTGCTGCCGGGCATGGTGCTGCTGTTCATTTTCTCCATCGTCCCGATGTTCGGCATCGTGATGGCCTTTCAGAAATTTATCCCGGCCAAAGGCATTTTCGGCTCCAAATGGGCCGGGCTGACCAATTTCACGTATATGTTTCAGCTCCCGGACGCAAAGCAAATTTTCGTCAATACGCTGGTGATCGCGGTCGGAAAAATCATACTGGGGCTGATCGTGCCGATCGTGTTTGCGCTGCTGCTGAATGAAGTCCGCCTGAAAGTGTTCAAAAGCACCGTGCAGACGATCGTGTACCTTCCCCACTTCATGTCCTGGGTCGTGCTCGGCACGATGATGACGATGATCTTCTCTTACGACGGCATGGTGAACAACGTTCTGCAGCTCTTTGGGATGGACAGAACGATGTTTCTGGCCAGCAACACCTGGTTCAGACCGCTGCTGATCGTGACCGACACCTGGAAGGAGTTTGGCTACGGAACGATCGTCTATTTGGCCGCCCTGACGGGCATCAATCCTTCGCTATATGAATCGGCCGCTCTTGACGGGGCAAGCCGGTGGAAGCAGACGCTGAACATTACGCTGCCCGGAATTTTACCGACGATCATCCTGCTCGGCACGCTGAGCCTGGGCAATGTGCTGAATGCCGGCTTCGATCAGGTGTTCAATATGTACAATCCGCTGGTATATCAGACCGGAGACATCATCGATACGTTCGTGTACCGGATGGGTCTGATCCAGATGCAGTATTCGTTTGCCACTGCGGTCGGCTTGATGAAATCGGTCATCAGCTTCGTGCTGATTGTCGTATCCTACAAGTTGGCTTCCAAATACGCCGGTTACCGGATTTTCTAGAAAGGGGCGCTGATTTGCATGATACAATCGAGAACGTTCGGGGCGCAGGCTTCCCGCTTCCTGATCATCCTGGTGCTGGTGCTCATCGCCTGCCTGTCCCTGGCCCCGATCATCAATACGATCATGGTGTCGGTGAGCAGCAGCACGGCGGTCAACGCGGGCAAGGTGTATTTTCTCCCGGTAGATATCAACTTCTCCTCTTACGTTAAAATTTTGGACGACGAGAAGTTTTGGAGGGCTTTCCTGGTGTCGGTGGAACGGGTCGCCCTGGGCGGAGCCATTAACATGGTGCTGACAATTCTGATGGCGTATCCGCTGTCGAGAACGGCCTCGCAGTTCCGGGCACGCAACGTCTATATGTGGATTATCGTGTTCACGATGCTGTTCAGCGGCGGCATTGTTCCCTGGTACATGGTCATCAGCAAGCTGGGATTGATCAACTCGATCTGGGCGCTTGTGCTGCCCGGCGCGGTCCCGGTCTTCAACGTCATCCTGCTGATGAACTTTTTCAAAGGGATTCCGAAGGAGATGGAAGAAGCGGCCTTTATCGACGGTGCGGGTCCGCTGAAAATTTTGTGGCATATCTTCATTCCGGTGTCCCTGCCCAGCTTGGCGACGATCACCTTATTTGTCATCGTGGGCCACTGGAACAACTTCTTCGACGGGATCGTCCTGATCAACGACAGTCATAAGATCCCGCTGCAAACGTATTTGCAGCAGCTGAATTTGACCAGGGACCAAATGCAGAATCTGTCGGTTGAGCAGCTGCAGCAGTACAACAAGATCTCCAACACCACGCTCAACTCGGCTAAAATTCTCGTGTCCATGATCCCGATCCTGCTGATCTATCCATTCCTGCAGCGGTATCTCATCCATGGTATCGTGCTGGGGTCGGTCAAGGAATAGCGGGTCTTGATAGGCAAAACATGACAGCGACAATGAAAGACGGGGCTGACCGCGCAAGCTTTGCAAAAGGCTGCGGGGGCAGCCCTGTTCGGCGTTTGCCGGGAATGGCCGGAAGGGATGCGAAAGGGGTGCGGATAACCAATTGTTGACTTCAAAAATGAACTTATGTTATATAAAAATAAGAATAATTAGCACTCATTATGTTTGAGTGCTAAGATACTATGTTCGTTGAGGGGAGTATGCTAGATGGCCATGAAAGAGTTTAAAGCCGAGTCGAAACGACTGCTTGAAATGATGATCAACTCCATTTATACGCAGCGGGAGATCTTTTTGCGCGAACTCATCTCCAACGCCAGCGACGCTATCGATAAAATCTATTATAAAGCGCTAACAGACGACCAGCTGGTTTTCAATAAAGACGATTATTACATCCGGATCACCCCGGATAAAGAAGCCAGAACGCTGAAGATTTCCGATACGGGCATCGGGATGACGCAGGAGGAGCTGGAGAACAATCTGGGCGTCATCGCGAAGAGCGGGTCGCTGGCCTTCAAGAACGAGAACGAAGCCAAGGACGGCCACAACATTATCGGCCAGTTCGGGGTCGGCTTCTATTCGGCCTTCATGGTGGCGGACCGGGTGACGGTCATCACCAAGGCGCTTGGCTCCGATACGGCGTACAAGTGGGAGTCTGCGGGAGCGGACGGATATACGATCGAGCCTGCGGCGAAGGATACCGTGGGTACGGAAATTGTGTTGAAAATCAAAGAAAACACGGAAGAAGACAATTACGATGAATTTCTGGAGGATTACCGCCTCCGGACGATCATCAAGAAGTACTCGGATTTCATCCGGTACCCGATCAAGATGGACGTCACCGGGCATCGGCCGAAAGAGGGCGCGGACGGCGAGTTCGAGGAATACAGCGAAGAGCAGACCGTGAACAGCATGGTTCCGATCTGGCGCAAGAACAAGGGCGAGCTGACCGAAGAGGATTACGTCAACTTTTACAACGAGAAGCGCTACGGGTTTGACAAGCCGCTGACGCATGTGCACATCAAGGCGGACGGCGCCGTTGTGTACAACGCGATCCTGTTCATTCCGGAGCACACCCCGTTCGATTATTATACCAAGGAATACGAGAAGGGGCTTGAGCTTTACTCAAACGGCGTCCTTATCATGGAAAAATGCGGCGACCTGCTCCCGGATTACTTCAGCTTCGTCAAAGGGATGGTCGATTCCGAAGACCTGTCGCTGAACATTTCCCGAGAAATGCTGCAGCATGACCGTCAGCTGACGCTGATCGCGAAAAATATCAAGAGCAAGATCAAGAGCCAGCTGCAGACGCTGCTCAAGGATGAGCGCGAGAAATATGAGAAGTTCTATGAGGCGTTCGGCAGACAGCTGAAGTTCGGCGTGTACAACAACTACGGCGCGGATAAGGACGTGCTGCAGGATCTGCTGCTGTTCACCTCTTCCAAGGAAAAGAAGCTGGTGACGCTGGACGAATACGTATCCGGAATGCCGGAGGATCAGAAATATATTTACTACGCCGCCGGCGAATCGGTGGAGCGGCTTGAGAAGCTGCCGCAGACGGAAATGGTGGCCGATAAGGGCTACGAAATTTTGTACTTCACCGACGATATCGACGAATTTGCCATCAAGATGCTGATGAAGTACAAGGACAAGGAATTCAAATCGGTATCAAGCGGCGATCTCGGTATCGAGACGGAAGCGGACAAGAAGGATGAAGCGGCGGAGACGGAGAGCAAGGAGCTCTTCGAGGAGATGAAGAACATACTCTCCGGCAAGGTGAAGGACGTCAAGGCTTCCAAACGGCTGAAGTCCCACCCGGTCTGCCTCTCCACGGAAGGCGACTTGTCGATCGAAATGGAGAAGGTGCTCAAAGCGATGCCGAGCGGCCAGGATATCCAGGCCGACAAGGTGCTGGAGATCAACATACACCACGAGGTGTTCCAGTCCCTGAAGGATGCTTATGACAAGGACCGCGAGAAGCTGGGCCTGTACACGAACCTGCTGTACAACCAGGCGCTGCTGATCGAAGGGCTGCCGATCCAGGATCCGGTCGAATTTACGAACGATATCTGCAAAATTATGGTGTAAGCCAAGCTCCTCCCGACCTGCGGCAGAATGCCTGACAGGCGGTACAACCCGGCCTGCCGGAGTTTTGACCTCCGGGCCGGGTTCCTTTTTTTGCCGGAGGGCGGGCTGCGAAGCGAACATCGTGTATAATGGTAGAAGGGCGCAGAGTGATGCCTTAACTGGTCATGCTGCGCATGCTTAATAACGAAGAAGAGGTGTACATGTTGGAAGACCCTACGTTACAACTGGAACAAACAAACATACAGCACGCCATCATCGGCGAACCCATGACCAGCTTGTCCGAGATTTTGCTGAGCCTGACCAAGACGAGGCTGTCCGCGCTGGCTTCCGTCCACAGCATCACAGGTCGTTCCAAGATGAAGAAAGAAGAGCTTGCCGAAGCGCTGTCGGATTACGTCACGAATACGGAGCATTTGTCCTCCATGCTGCTCCAGATGGATGGTGCCGAATGGAGCCTGTTTGAGACGCTCCTTCAGGAGTCTTCCGTTCAAGATAATACGATTCCATACGGGGATTATGCCTTTTTGCTGGATCGCGGGCTCGTATTCAGCTTTTTCTCGGAAGGTCAGCTGCACCTGATCATGCCGGAAGAAATCAGGGACGCCATCCGCAAGGCTGATCTGCCTGCTTTGAAACAGCAGCACGGCCAGCACCAGCTGGCTTATCAATATATTGTTGCCGCATCCCATTTGTACGGAGCGGTCAAGGTGGACAAGCTTCTTGAGATCTACAACGCCCAGAATGAACAGGCGCTGAGTGCGGAGAAGCTTCTGAACGAAGTGAACGAGGCGATCGGCCGGGGCGAGAACCTGCTCCTTCACAGCGGATACATCGTGAACAGCTATCTGCTCCACGACCTGGACGAGCAGAAGATCAACGACTGGATCGCGAAGGTCGAAGGGAAACCGTATTACGTTCCCGAGCAGGAGGAGCTGCTCCGATATGCGGACGAGACGTATTTTGAAATGACGCCGCAGCTGTCCGCGCTGCAGCAGTACGTGCTGCGGGAGCTGTGCAAGGACCAGGAGACGGTGGAATACCTGATCGACGATCTCCAGCTGGCGTGCGCCAAAGGTTCGTCGATTCAGGATCTGATCTACGAATTCGAGAGCCGCAAGATCAATTTCAAAAACCCGCTTCAGGCCCAGCAGACGATTCAGCTGCTGACCGAAGTCTATAACCATACCCGGATGTGGGCTAATAACGGCTTTACCCTGGTGGAGCTTCAGGCCATTGCCGATGGCGTTAAGCCGGAGCTGGTGAAGTTGGTGAACATTTCCGCAGCGGATACCGTGCCGAAGGTGGGACGCAACGAGCCGTGCCCTTGCGGCAGCGGGCTGAAGTACAAGAAGTGCCACGGAAAATAACGCTTATCGCTCTATTTATCCTATATAGATCATCAACTATAAGAGCGGCAGTCCGGACATGAACGTCATGTCCCGGGCTGCCGTTTTTGCGTTTCCCTCTTTTTATATGATCCAGCGCCTATGGATTGATTCCGAACCGTCCCATCCGATAGAATAAAATGAATAAAGAAAGCGCTTACCTCATGTCGAAAAAAATTGGCGACTACCATGGCCCCTTTGATCCGTTATCGTGATTCCATGGCAAACAACCCGTTGTAAAGGAGTGATTGGCATTGCGGAACAGCTGGTACCGCCGAATGCTGCTTTCGTATTTCCCCATTTTTTTGATCACTGTAACGATTCTTGTGTTCCTGTCTTTCCTCGTCGTCAATGAAATTTCCCAGAAGGAGACGGTTAAGGCGGATCAGATTTCTACGGGATATATCGTGGACACGGTCCAGATGGCCCTCAAGGAAATCGAAATGAACGCACTGGATGAGGTGGAGCGGAACAGCCGCTACAACGATTTTCTTCAGGCGGACGGTCCGCATGAGCGGGATGCGGTATATGCGGTCGTGGATAGCCTGCGAACCCTGGCTGCCAAAGACGAGCTCGTGGATTCTGTGTATGTGTACCGCAGCGGCGATCGGCAGACGCTCACAACGAGCGGTCTCCTGGAGTGGGACGAGTTTGCCGACAGGCCGTTTGTCGAGTTGGCGCTGGGCCAGCCGGCATACCAGGGCTGGTCCCCGATCCGCGACTATCATGAAATGGGGAGCGATGCGAAGCGGCGGGTCATCTCTATGTACAAACGGGCCCCGCTTCCGTTCGGTACGCAGGGCTTTGTCGTCATTAACGTCAACATGTATGCGCTGGAGCAGAAAATCCGGACCATGAAAGATACCGATGTATCCTTCCTTCAAATCCGCGACCGGGAAGGAAATTTGATCTTCTCGACGCGTCCGTCCGAACCGGGAGACGCAGAGGCTGCAGAAGGCCGCATTCTGAACCGTATTCCGTTCCAAGCCACCGGCTGGACGTTTGAGAGCGGGATTGCAGACGGCCAGCTGTTTATGTGGGTGTCGGTCGTTTCGTACATCTGGATCGTCATCGGCGTGGGCACCGTGCTGGCAGCCGTCGCCTACTTACTGTATATCACCAAGCGCAATTATAAACCGATCCGCGCCATGATGCACCGGATCGAAGCGGTCCGTGACCGGATGGATCCTCCGGGCGGCGCCAAGAGCGACGAGCTGCTTCTGATCGACCGGGCATTGGAAAATTTAATCCGGCAGACCGCCGACTACGAGAAGCAGCAGCAGGAGAACATGCTGATCGCCAGAAGGCAGCTGTTCATCGACCTCGTTCAGGGGGAACGCCTTGGTGATGCAGGCGAGCGTCTGGACCGATTGAAACCGCTGCCGGTACAGGTCACGGGGCCGTATCTGCTGGTCCTCGTAGAAATACTGGAATTTCCGCGTTTTCAGCAGGGCTTTTCGGTTCAGGACCAGAGCACGCTCAAGTTTGCGCTGACCAATGTGCTGCAGGAAATGGCCCGCGACGAAGGCTTGCACGGCTGGGGGGAATGGACGGAAGCGAACCGGATGGGCCTGCTGCTCGGTGTGAGCCCGGATGTGACGGAAGAAGAGACGCAGGAGAGGATTCGAAGGCTGTCGGAGCGGGGCATCGCCTGGACCCATGACCATTTGGGCTTGTCCCTGATGGTCAGCGTCGGACCGCGTTCGGACTCATGGGAAGAAGTGTCCGCCTCGTATCAGGCCGCGGCCAGGGCGCTGCAGCATAAGCTGTCGCTTGGCCAGAGGGCATTTATTCTCAGCGAGGACATGCCGGCTAACGCGGCGACCAGAACATATACCCACCTGCAGGGCATCGCCGAGTTCGTGAAGCAGTTCCGGCTGTCCGACGGCGATTGGCGGAGCCGTCTTGAGCGGATTTTTGACGACCTGAAAGCCGATGCCTTGAAGGATGAGGATATCCGCATGCTGCTGCTGACGATGATGGAAATGCTGGCGCGGGAGGTCGGGGACCTTTCCGAACAGCTGCAGTCCTGTTTTACGGGCGAGCGGGCCGGATCTTGGCGCCGGGCTGTTGAGGAGACGACGTCGCTGGACAAGCTGCGATCGTTGTTTACGGAGCAGCTGGCAGAGATTTACCGTACGTTCGTAGCCGTCAGCGAAACGAAAAGCCACCGGGCGATGATCGTGGAGATGAAGGCGTACATCGAAGAGAATTTTGCCGATCCGGATCTGTCACTGAAGCATCTGAGCGACCGCTTTCAGATCTCGGGCAAATACGCGAGTTACCTGTTCAAGGAAGAGTTCAACATGAAGTTCGTCGATTTCATGGTCCAGCTGCGGATGGCCAAAGCAGAGCGGCTGCTGCTGGAAACCGACGACACCGTCCAGCACATTGCGCTTCAGGTCGGCTACGCCAATTCCATTACCTTCGGCCGGACGTTCAAGCGGGAGGTGGGGGTGACCCCGGGCGATTACCGCAAATTAAAGGCGAAGTCGCAGCGTGACGTTCCGATTTAAGGAACGCGTTCGAGGGCAGATGCAGGAGCCGTAAGCAGTCCACCAAGCCTTGCAGCTCCTGGCCTGAGCGGTGTTTTGAAAATAGTTTATTGCCGGAAAACGGTTTGCTCTTCAGGGTGTTATGGGTTTTCCGCCTCTACGCCCAAACGGTTTATCGATCCGAAACTGGTTTATTGTCCAGCCGCCGCATCCCGTGACATACTGTGGGCATTCCCGCTGATGCGGTAACCGGCCCGATTGAAAGCGTAAACAATAATCCGCTTGCCATTCAGCGGAGCCGGCATGAAAAAGATGAAGGGATGATACGAATGGTTGGGAACAGGAACACAAGATCTTTGGCAAAATCGGTTCGCTTCATGTCAGCCGTGCTGGTCGCGGGCAGTATGCTGTTGTCTGCATGTTCGCCCAAATCGGAACAGGCCGCTTCGGAAGGATCCGGATCAGGATCCGGGTCCTCAGGCAAACAGGTGACCCTGTCGGTGGAGGTGTTCGACCGCGGCAATTCGCCTTCGGGGTATACCATCAAAGATAATTATTGGACCCGCTGGGTTCAGGAAAAGTTCGGCACCCCTAATCAGATTCAGATGAATTACGTTCCCGTCCCGCGTTCGGAGGAAGTCGAGAAGCTGAACGTGCTGATGGCAAGCGGCGGAGATGTGCCGGACATCGTGTTCACGTATGATTCCAGCACCTTTTACCGATATGCGCTGCAGGGCGGGCTGACGGACTTGACGGAGCTGATCGATCAGTACGGGCCGAACCTGAAAAAGTTTCTTGGCGACGAGGTGCTGAACTATGGAAAGGTGGATGGGAAGCTGTACGCCGTTCCGGCCAAACGGTCGAACCTCGGCAAGTATTCCTCGTTTATCCGCAAGGACTGGCTCGACAAGCTGAGCCTGCCTGTGCCGCAGACGACGGACGAATTGTACTTGGCGCTGAAAGCTTTTAAGGAAAAGGATCCGGGCGGAACCGGGGGCAAAGTGATCCCGCTCGGCATGACGATCGCTCCGGCGCAGTACGAACCGCTGATCTGGTCTTTCATCAAGGAGACGACGGAGGAGCAGAAATATACGCTGACCCAGCAGCTCGGATCCCGTGATTATCCGATCCTGCTTCCCGGCTTCAAGGATGCGCTCCGGTTCATGAACAAGCTGTACAACGAGGGATTGATGAGCCGGGACTTCGGGCTGGACGAGGACAAAAAGAAGATGAGCGAGGATATCTCCACCGGAAAGGTTGGCTTCTTCAGCGAGGACGACACAAATATTTACTATGCTGACGGTACCTATGAGACGCTGCAGTCCAATGTCAAGGGTGCGGAACTCCAGGCGGTGGATGTATACACGAATGAAAAAGGCGAGCATGCCAAGCCGGAATACGCGCCGGTGGGCTTGTACGTTATGATCCCCAAATCCAGCAAGCATGCGGCAGAAGCGGTGAAATACCTGGACTGGATGGCATCGGGCGACGTGCTCTTCAACATGCAGACAGGGGTCGAGGGCGAGAACTATACGATGAAGGACGGCATCCCGGTGGCGCTGGAAAATCCGACGGAGGAAGCGAAGAACCGGATGTTCAACGCCGGCGATATGACCCTCATTACCAACGGTCAGCAGCTGGGAAGCCCTGAGAAGAACAAGGAGGCCAAAGCGCTCCAGTTTCCGCCGAAGTATCAGGACGGTGCCCGGGAAGCCTTGAAGATTTCCAACTCAGATACGGTACCGCCGGTACTGATGGATCGTCCGATTGAAGCCCAGGCCAAATACGGCAATACGCTGCTCGACAAGTTCAACGAAATGATCGTCAAGACGACGACGGCAAAACCGGAGCAGTTCGAAGCGGTGTACGATTCCCTCATGAAGGATTATATGGCCAGCGGCGGTCAGGCCGTTCTGGATGAGCGGACCAAAGTGTACGGCGAAATGAAGTCGAAATAAACCGTGCGGTTAGGCCCGTCAACAGAGGAGGCAAGGCTTGTGAAAATGACGCGTTATTTGGGCAGATATTGGCAGCTGTATGCGCTTCTGCTTCTGCCGCTGGCTTATTTTATTATCTTCCGGTATGGACCGATGTATGGCATTCAGATCGCTTTCAAAGACTTCAATCTGTTTCAAGGCATTAACGGCAGCGAATGGATCGGACTGGACGCTTTCAAGGAAGTGTTCGGCATGCGGGACTTTTACAAAACGCTGCGCAACACCTTGATGCTGAATTTTCTCGATTTGCTCGTTTCGTTCCCGGCTCCGCTGATCCTGGCGATTATGCTGTATGAGCTGCGGAGCGCGTGGTTCAGGAAGCTGTCCCAAACGATCCTCTACATTCCCCATTTCATTTCCTGGGTGATCATCGGGGGCATCGTGTACCAGGTATTCGGCACGCAGTCCGGCATGATCAACAATGTCATTACGGCCTTTGGTTTTCCGGAGGTTCCCTTTTTAACGGATAAAAATACCTGGCTGATCACCTATCTGCTGGTCGGGGTATGGCAGAGCGCGGGCTGGGGAACGATCATCTATCTGGCGGCATTGACCGGCATTAACAAAGAGCTGTTCGAAGCGGCGGAAGTGGACGGGGCTACACGGATGAGGCGCATCTGGCACATTACGCTCCCCGGCATCAAGCCGACGATCGTGACCCTGCTGATCATCAACCTGGGCCACATGATCTCGATCGGCTTCGAGCGCCCGTACATTATCGGCAACACGATGGTACGCGATTATTCCGACGTGCTCAGCACGTTCGTGTACCGGATCGGCCTCGAATCGGGACAGTATACGCTTGCCACCGTTGTCGGCCTGTTCCAGGCGGTGGTGGGGCTGGTATTCGTCCTCGGGGCGAACTTTGTTTCGAGGAAGCTGACCGATGAAGGCATTTTGTAGCGCGGCAGGAGCATTTTTACGAGAAAGGAGTGAACGAAGATGAGATCGCAAACGTCCGGCAGGGGATTCGATATCGTCAATGCGGTGCTGCTCGGCATCGTCGTGGTGGTCTGCCTGGCCCCGTTCCTTCATATTTTGGCTATATCCCTCAGTTCGAGCCGCCCGGTTCTCTCCGGAGAGGTGAGCCTGCTCCCGGTAGAGCTGAATTGGGGGGCTTACCGGCAGGTGTTCAGCGACTTGTCGATGATCCGATCGCTTGGCTTTACGGTGCTGCTCACCGTGATGCATACCGTCATGTGCATGCTGATGACCGTTGCGGCGGGATATCCCCTCACCCAGAAAAAGCTGAAAGGCCGCAGACTGATCATGTTTTTGATCGTGGTGACGATGTTCTTCAGCGGCGGCATCATCCCGGAATACATTCTGGTCCGCAGCCTCCATCTGATCGATACGATGTGGGCGCTGATTTTGCCCGGGCTGATCAACCCTTTTTACCTGATCATCCTGATCTCGTTCTTCAACAACATCCCGGATAGCCTGGAGGAATCGGCCGAACTGGACGGAAGCAGCCACTTCCGGACGCTCATCAGCATTATTCTGCCGCTGTCGATGCCGGTCATCGCCACACTCAGCTTGTTCTATGCGGTGGGCCGGTGGAACGGGTTTACGGATACGCTGCTGTACATTACCAGCCCTGAACTCTATCCGATGCAGCTGAAGCTGTATCAGCTGATCCAAAACAACATGGTGTCCGACCTGATGCAGATGGAGGGCGCAATGGTGAGTCCGATGCAGCCGGAGAGCCTGAAGGCGGGGAGCGTTATTTTTGCCACCGTTCCGATTCTGCTCGTTTATCCTTGGCTGCAGCGGTATTTCGTGAACGGGGTCATGATCGGCGCGGTTAAGGGGTAGGCGAATGGGAGGGAAAATAAATTTATCGGCTGTAAGGATCAGTTGTACCGGTTTTTCGGCAAAAGGATATAAGGCTTGGTTTGAGTTTGAGATTGAGTGAGCGATGCCCTTCGAGGGGCGGAACGCTTTTAATCGAATACAAGGAGGCGGCTTGATGGTTCTGGACAAAGGGGAGTATTCCTTTTCAACCTGCTGGAATATTAAACGCCACGCTGTGGGAAGCGATATGATCGAGGAAATCCGGGGGCTGGGCTTTAAGCGCGTGGAGCTCAACTATAACGTCACCCGGGAAATGCTGACCACAATCGAACCGATGATTGAGCGCGGCGAAATCGCTATTTCCAGCGTGCATAATACGTTCCCATTGATTGACGATCCCGATTACGGCACCGATTCGGTGCTGCTCGGATTTGACGATGAAGGTAAGCGGAAGCGGGCGGTCGATCTGCTGGTGCAGTCGGCGGAATATGCCGCCCGTTACGGAGCGGCAGCCGTGGTCGTCCACCCGGGAGAGGTACCGTTTGAGGCCAATATCGATCAGGAGCTGAAGGCGCTCTACAAGGAGCACGGCCCCGATTCGCCGGCATACCGCAGCCTGTGGGAAGAGATGCTGGAGCGGCGGGATTCGCTGAGCGGGCATTATGCGGAGCGGATCGCGCACAGCCTGGTAGACGCCTGCGGGCGGATCGCAGCCAAGGGATGGGACGTAACGATCGGCATCGAGACCCGGTCGCGGTGCTACCAGATGCCGACACTGAGGGAAGCGCGCGGCATCATTGACCGCCTTCAAGGCGCTAAGATCGGTCTGTGGTACGACTTCGGCCACGGCATGATGATGGAGCGGATGGGTCTGTACGACAACGCGGAGGATATGAGCCTGATCATGGACCATATCGCCGGGATTCATATCCACGAGAGCGTAGGCTTGTCCGACCATTGGTGCCCCTATGTCCACAGCGGCGACGTGGTTTATTTCGACCGGTTTTTGCCGGTGATCGAAGCCGCGCCTGTGAAGGTCTACGAGCTGAAATCAGCCTGTACGCCGGAGGAGATCGACCGCAGCCATGGGCTGCTGACGGCCAAGCTGGAGCGTCTGCGGGCAGCAGGCGGCCGGACCGGGACGGGACACATTCCGGTTAACGAAAGTGGTGTGGAGTAAGGATACGGTGGCATGATGAACCCGAAAGCGAGTGAATAAAGCATGTATGAACAATTGGTTGCCATAAACGACCGATGCGTGGAGGAAAGCCTAAGCCGCCAAGTGCTGGACGAGGGCAGCCGTTATCATGGAGGCGTCACGGACCCGGTCAACGGCATCGCCTGGGCCAGCCATGGCGGCACGCCGATGATCATGGCGCTCTGGGCCGCGGCATTGATCAATCCCGATTCGCGTTATTATCATAACGAAGAGCTGCTCAGTCGGCTGGAGTACGGAGCCGAATTCATATTGAGATTTCAGCATGCGGACGGCTCCATCTCCCCGGGCTGGACGAATATGCACTCCCCGCCGGATACGGCGTTCGTGGCAGGCGGTCTCGCCCAGGTGCACGAGCTGCTCGTGGCCCATCTCGAGGGCTGGGAGCAGCTGGAGAAAGCCGCCGGCCTGATCCGGTTGTTCCTTACCCGGACCGCCCCTGTACTGCTGACAGGCGGCTGCCATACCCCCAACCACCGGTGGGTGCTCACGGCCGCCC
Source organism: Paenibacillus sp. SSG-1 (assembly GCF_002224835.1). Taxonomy (NCBI): domain Bacteria; kingdom Bacillati; phylum Bacillota; class Bacilli; order Caryophanales; family Paenibacillaceae; genus Paenibacillus; species Paenibacillus sp. SSG-1. Next base: position 4,916,128 of record NZ_MBRK01000001.1, on the reverse strand, counting down.
TCGGCTTTTTGTACCGGCTCACCGGCAAGGAGGAACTGAAGGACAGGGCCGAGGCCTGGCTGGCTGAAGGGATGGACTGCACGGAGGACGGGGAATGGACCGAGCGGAGCAACGGAATCTATAACGGGGTCAGCGACATCGTGCTGTATTATGCCGCGGAACAGCTGAACCGGCCGGAGCTGCTGGAGCCGGTCCGCCGAAACCTGAGGGTGATGGCTTACCTGATCCATCCGGACGGCGAGGTGGTCACCGATTATTCCGGCCGCCAGGATTACGGGGTGAGGCATGACCTATCCGGCTATTTTCTAATCAGCCGACTGATGGAGCATATGGACCGGGATCCGCTGTTTGCAGCGCTCGCCGATGCCGCCGGTCAGGCGATTGTCCATCCGGGCTGGCTGCCGAACAACGCGATGATCGGCTATCTGCGCTATCCGCAGCTCCGTGAGCGGCGGGTTCAGCCGTCTCCTCTTCCCGATCGCTACCGCGTGATGATCAACCGGCATTTTGACCGCGGGCAGTACCTCCGGCAGCTGGAAAGCGCGGGCCATTACGGCCGCATTTACCACAGCCGGCTGCACACCGACTTCGGCGCTCCGGTAGGGCGGCAGCGGGACGGTCAGACCAGCCTGACCGTCATGGCGGAGACGGACTCGTTCCTGTCCCTCCGGCATGGGGCTGTGCGGCTGCTGGGCGTCCGGCTGGCTTCCTCGTTCGAACCCGGCTACGTCAAAATGAACACGCTCGAGGAGCTGCCGGACGGATATCGGTTGGCCGGTGACGAGGCCAAAGGCTATTACGGACCGCTTCCCCGGACAGCACTGCCGCAGACCGCGGCAGGTGGCGGGACGAGCCCGTGGTACTTGCTGCCGCATCATTTGCGCGAGATGACGCATGAACAGCACCATCGCGCCGAAGCGGATCTGACCGCGGATGAAGAGGGGTTCCGGCTTCGCGTGCAGTGCCGGGAACCTGAAGGCATGATGACGCAGATATCCTTCGTCTTCGGCGGCGAAACGGCGTTCGCCGGGGAAGGATTGTTTCCCGCAGACGAGTCCGGCGGCGTGCTGTTCTGGAAGCAGGGCGGCGTCCGCTGCAGTGCCGGCACGGACTGGATCGAGATGGAGGGCGGGCAGCACGGACACTGGGCGAAGGCGCTGAACAACACCGGCTTTCCTGCCGGCTGCCGCACGCTGGTCGTCAATTTGATGACGCCGTATGACTGGACGTTCACTCTGCGGCTCTCCCCGAAGGAAGGCCGCTTGGGAGAAGTAGACTCGAAAGAGCCGGACTAAACGAATGAGAAAACTCCAAATTACAAAAAAAGGCTGTCCCCCCAGGTGAAGTCACCTGATAGGGCAGCCTTTTTTAGTACAAACCAAGCAAGTCTAGAAGCAAGGTACGCCTATTGAATTGGATATTCGCATGATCCTATCATTTACACCTCGCAGCCAATCGTATTGTCCTTCAGCAAATGCCCGTAATTGGCTTTGACGAACTCGAGAACCTTGTCGTAAATGATACGATGGCCGTCCTGGTTCGGATGGATGCCGTCGGAGCAGATGAATTGGGTAAAGTCCGGATGGGCGAGAAAAGCACCCCGCACGTCGATGTATTTGGTCTTGGTCAGCTCGGACACCTTGAGGATCGTCGAATTGTAACGCTCCTGCCACCAGTAGATTTTGGTGACGCTGCCGAGAAACTTCATGATGTTTCGCTCCGCTTCGGGGTTATCCTGGCTGACCCACTTGAAGTATTTATCCGCGTTGAGGGGAGGGAGGCTCATGAGAACCGGCGTAATCGACTGGCTTTTCAGAAAATTCACCGTATCCGTCAGCATCTTCTCAAACAGCGTAAAATCCGTCTTGGGACGATGCTCCGCGTCCGGATTGCTGGCAATTTCGCTCCAGTTAAAATCGCAATCGTTGCCGCCGTATTCTATCAGCACCATGCTGGGCTTGCCCTTCAGAATTTCTTTCTTCAGGCTGCCAATGCCCTTCATCAGTGTATTGCCGAATCTCGCCGTGTTTTTCACGGCTCCCTTTAGTTTGTCCTGAAGAAGGGATACGTAATTATCCTCAAGGATGACATATTTGCTGCGCGTTTCATCATACACGACCCCCTTGGAAATCGAGTCCCCGGAAACGATGTACGTGGCGTCCATTCCGGGCTGCAGTCTGCTGTCGCTCATTTCTTCACCTCTCCCTAACCGTTCAATTCCTTTTATTGTAATCCAGCGTTTCGCCAAGCGCAAATGATGTCGCTTTCACTTCTGAAGGGCGAATTGGTTTTGGTGGAAAATGGACAATATGGTACAGTTATAGGCAGAAAGGAGTGATTAAGCATGGCCGTATCCATTCAAATTCAGCAGACCCCGAACCCGCACTCGCTTAAAGTCAATGCGAGCCAGAGCCTGTTCGAAGGACCGAAAAGTACCTCACTGAAAAAAGGGGACGACACCGACCATCCGCTCGCCGGCGCGCTGCTCAGCATCGACGGGGTGGACAACATTTTTGGCATCGGGACGTTCGTCACCGTCAGCAAAATGCCGGATGCCGATTGGGAGAACATCGTTCCGAAAATCGAAGAGGCGTTTACCAACGTTTACGGGGAGTAGTGACAGAATAATAGCCACAGCCTCAGCACGTGCATGACATATAACCGAATGGCATGGCTATTCTTTATTCGATGGATGCCCTAACAGAATAGATCCAAATCCGGATGGAATGAAAAAAAGCTCCCGCCGTGCTCCTAACCTCTTTACACAGAGGGGGAGCGCGATACGGGAGCTTTTTGCTTATGGAAAAGTCGTCAATCCTGGCAGCCCGTTAATTTAACGCGCGGTCAGGCAAGAATTGTGGCTATGAATTCGTCTGCAGCACCTGATCGATGCGTACGGCTGCCTCCTGCGCCTTAAGGCACAGCTCGGCTGCTTTAAAGCAGTGTTCCTGGGTCATGGCATTCTCGGTCCGGTTCAGGCAGTCGAGAATGAGCTGGCCGAAGTAAGGGTACCCTACCTTGCCTTTGACTTCGAAGTGCTGCTCGCCGTCCCCGTTCACCAGGTAGACATGGTCGCCGCGCGGATCGCGGGCGATGTCGATGTATTTGCGCAGCTCAATATAGCCTTCGGTGCCGAGGATGATCGTCCGGCCGTCGCCCCAGGTGCCGAGACCGTCAGGCGTAAACCAGTCGACCCGGAAATACTGGGTGGCGCCATTGTCGCCTACCAGGGTCGCGTCGCCGAAATCCTCGAGCTCGGGATAGTCCGGATTGTTGTAATTCGCTACTTTGCTGTGCAGAACCTTGGCGTCCTTGCAGCCGGCATAGAACAGGAACTGTTCGATTTGGTGGCTCCCGATATCGCACAGAATGCCGCCGTATTTATCCTTCTCAAAAAACCAGTCCGGACGCGATGGCGCATTCAGCCGGTGCGGGCCGAAGCCGGTCACTTGGATGACACGGCCGATGGCTCCCTTTTGCACGAGCTGTCCGGCATAGACCGCTGACTCCACATGAAGCCGCTCGCTGTAATAGACAGCATATTTCTGGCCGGTTTCCTTCACCTTCCGGCGCGCCGCTTCCAGCTGGTCCAGCGAAGTGAACGGCGTTTTGTCCGTAAAATAGTCTTTTCCTGCGTCCATCACCTGCAGCCCAAGAGCACAGCGTTCGCTGGGCACCGCGGCTGCGGCCACCAATCGGACCTCCGGATCCCCGAGCACCTGCTCAAGGCTGTCCGCGATCTGAACCTGCGGGAACTTGTCGGCAAAAGCCTGGCTTCTCGCCGGCTCCGGATCGTAAACCCATTTCAGCGTCGCCCCGGCTTCGATCAGCCCGTTGCACATGCCATAAATATGCCCGTGGTCCAGAGCCGCCGCCGCAAACACAAACTCGCCCGGTTCAACAACATGGTTCGGCTTGCCTTCCGGCGCGTAGTTCATTCCGTCTTTATTTTGTGCGGTCATGAAGGTCACATCCTTTCGCGCATGAGCTGGGCGAATTCTTTCAGCAGCTCACGCGACGTGTATTGTTCGCTGAAATCCTCGATGCCCAAGTAGCCGTCATAGCCGACGGATTTCAGGTCATTGAGCAGTGAGGTGAAATCCACGATGCCTTCGCGCATCGGCGCCCATTTCGAACGCCATTTTACGGTTCCGTCTTCACGCGTTCCCTCGCGGACCCACTCGGCGTTTTTGATGTGAACGTGGGCGAGGTAGGGACCGAGAAGCTGAAGGCCCATCCGGGAATGCTCGAAGCCTTCGTGGATCATGTTGCCCGGATCGTACAGGACGCCGATATGGTCCGGGCTGCAGTGGCTGACCAGGCGGTGGGCGAGACCGGCGCTCGGCGCGATTGTGCCGTGATGGGTTTCGATGATGCCTTTGACGCCGTATTGCTGGGCCATATGCTCCGCTTCTTTTAAATAGCGGACTGTCTTGTCGTACAGCTCGTTATAGTCGGCGGATGCGTTGTAGCCGGCTACGCCGAGGCGGATCATTTTCGCCCCAAGCTGCTGGGCCGTCCGGAATACATGCTCCGTATCCTTCAGGTCCAGATGGTTCAGATAGGGAGTGATGCTGGCGACTTCAAGCCCCTGTGCAAGGGCCAGGTCTTTGAATTTCAGCATTTGGTCCGCGGGAAGGGAAGGGTCGATCGAGCACAAATTGTTGCTCCAGAACGACGGCTTCTCGCCTGCCGCGCCTGCGGGAACTTCCTTGAAGCGCCATTCCACGCCGTCCAGTCCGGCTTCCTTGGCGGCCAGTACAAGCTCTTCAGGGGTCAGATCCGGGGTGACGACGGTAAATACCGATAGTTTCATAGGGCGATTCTCCTCTTATCGAAAATGGGATATCTATCAGTGAGTTCCGGATACGTCCAGCACCTTACCGCCGGCGGTTTCCTTGCGGAACGTCGAGTTTTTGATCTTCTCCTGCAGCTTGTCATAGAACAGATCCTCGTCGAGCGGAAGGTCCACCCAATCGTCCGTCCAGGCGGACAGATGCATCGCGTTCGAAATCGTCAGGCCGCGGATGCCTTCTTCGCCCGGGGCGATCAGCTTCTCGCCATGCAGCAGGGCATTAGTGAAGTTCTGTAAAATTCCGTTATGCTGCGGACCGTGTCCCCCATGCACCGGAATGTCGCATTTCCAGCATTCCGGCTGGCCGAATCCGCCTGTATATTCCGCGTTGAACTGCGGCTCGGGCACGCGCAGGCGCCAGAAGGTGATTTTGTCGTCTTCGACGACGATTTTGCCGTTATCTCCGGAGAGCTCGAACCGGTTCGTTCCGGGTGCCTCGCCTACGGTGGTCACGAATACGCCGGTAGCTCCGTTTTCATATTCGACATAAGCGGTGACGTCATCTTCGACTTCAATATTGCGGTATTTACCAAAGTGGCAGAAAGCACGCACGCGCTTCGGCATCAGGCCGGTCGTCCACTGCCACAGGTCCAGCTGGTGCGGATCCTGGTTCAGCAGCACACCGCCGCCTTCGCCGGCCCAGGTGGCCCGCCATCCGCCGGAATTATAGTAGCTCTGCGAGCGGTACCAGTTGGTAATGATCCAGTTGGTCCGCTTGATGTTCCCCAATTCTCCGGACTGCACCAGGTCGCGCAGCTTGGTATACAGCGGGGAGGTCCGCTGGTTGTACATAATGCCGAACAGCTTGCCCGATTGGGAAGCGGCCTCGTTCATTTCGCGAACCGCCTTGGTGTAGACTCCGGCCGGTTTTTCGACGATGACGTGGTAACCGTTCTCAAAAGCCTGGATCGCCAATACCGGATGATCATAATGCGGAGCGGCGATCAGGACGGCATCCATCGCTTGCGAGGCGAAGAACGCCTCCGGCGTGTCGAATTTTTGAACCGATTCCGGCAGATGGGCCTGTGCCCACTCCAGACGGGCGGGGCTTGTATCGCATATCGCCGTCAGCTGCGCCCCCTTGATTTTATCCACCAAATTCAGTGCATGACTGCTTCCCATATTCCCGATGCCGATAATGCCGTATCGTACTTGCTCCATCTAAATGATCCCGCCTTCCCATGGATTATGATCAAAGTTTGCAGGCATGTAAGCCATTACATCTCCCTCAAGCTTAGCCCGAATGGCATGGGAAGCAAATGGCTAAGATTAAGAGGGTTTTGCACAAAATTAAGGTGTTTTCGTAAAATGGGAATGATACAATGGCATTACATTAGACGACTATTTTCTATATAAGGAGGGTCATTTATGGCACAGGCCATGCAGCTCGGCGCACGGCTGCCGGAAGGGCTTCGGGTACATATCAGTCACGTCCAGCTCAAAAGCGGCTTTCCCGACTGGAACCGGGCCGAAGTCGCCCCGAGCTTCCACCGGCTCTATTACATCACCCAAGGCGAAGGATCGGTCGTCATCAACGGCGTGACCTATTACCCCAAGCCGAACCAGCTGATGATCATGCCTGCGGGGACGAGCCAGACGACCTACACGTCCAAGGAAAATCCATACACGCGGTATTTCTGCCATTTTGACGCCCAGGTGGGGGAGTGGCCTTTGTTTCATGCAGACAGCAAGCTGTATATCAGCGATGTCGGCGACCCGGAGTTTATTCGAAGCACTTTTAACGAGATGATCGGCCAATTTCAGGCGGGAGGTCCTTTTGCGGCCTTGCGCATGCAGGCGGGTCTGCTGCACATGCTGGCCTGCTGCCTGGAAGAGGGGGGATACACCGACTATTGGATCGATTTCATGCACCATACGGAAGGGAACAAGCTGGGCGGCGTGCTGCAGTACATTCATGACCATCTTCATGAACCGATGGAAATCGAAAAGCTGGCCGAGATCGTCCATCTGCACCCAAACTACTTTATCCCTTATTTTAAAAAAGCGATGGGCTGCACACCGATGCATTACGTCCAGCGCAAGCGTATGGAGGAAGCCAGACGCCTGCTTTCATTTACGAATGCGCCCGTAGCGGACATTGCCGATCAGCTCGGAATGCAGCTGTCGCACTTTTCCCGGCAGTTCAAGGGGCATACCGGCATGTCGCCGACGGAGTATCGGGCGTGCACGCGGTAAGAATTATCCGATAGCAAGGAAAACCCGCCTGCACCTGCAGACGGGTTATTTTTTGCTCCGGTATACACGCTCCGGCCGTCCTACGACCCCATAGGACAGGTCGGCATAGACAATGCCGAACCCGACGAGATGCTCCAGATATCTCCGGCTGGTTGAGCGGCTGATGCCGATCCGTTTGGCCACTTGATGGGCGGTTAGCCCGTCGTTCACCGTCGAAATGGTTTGAACGACCTTTTCAAGCGTCAATTTATCGATGCCTTTGGGCAGGAAAACGTCGGCCGTATTCACAGGAAGCGGCTCCGCTTTGACGGGACCTGCCAGCAGGCGGTCCACGTCGCTCTGGCCAATGCTCCCAGCCGTATCCAGCCGGGATAACTCCCGTTGAAATGCCGCATAATGCAGCAGCGTTTCCTTCAGCCTGTCGAAGATGAGCGGCTTCATGAGGTAATCGAACGCCCCGCTGCGGATGGCTTCCCGGATCGGTTCGATTTCCCGGGCGGCGGTAATCATGATGACATCCGTGCTGCGGTAATGCTGGCGGATGAACAGCAGCAGATCCAGGCCATTGGCTTGAGGCAGGTAGATATCCAGAAGTACCAATTGGGGCTCCAGGATTTCCAGCTGCGATTTCGCCTGCATTTCATCCGTGGCGATGCCGACGACTTTAAATCCCGGCACTTGTTCTACGAATCGCCTGTTTATCTCTGCGATTTTGGTGTCATCCTCTACGATTAACACCTCAATCATTGGATTTACTTCGGACATTTCCATGAGGATGCTCCTTTCTGAATAGACCGGGTTGTTTGGGGATCGCCACCGTAAAGACCGTACCGCCCCCCGCCGTATTCCGATGGAACGTAATGTAACCGCTTAACTTATGGACCGCATGAACGACAAGGGCAAGCCCGATCCCGCGGTGTTCCCCCGGTTTGGTAGAGAAGCCCTTTTCATAGATCGTATCTCCGATGTCTTCCGGAATGCCGATTCCGTTATCCTCGCATTCGATGATCAGGTCCTCACCCAAATCGGTCAGGAACAGCGTGACTTCGCCTTTGGATTCGGAGAAGGTTTGCCGCGCAAGAACGGCTTCCATCGCGTTGTCGATCAAATTTCCGATAATGGTCACGAGCAGGCTGCGGTCCATATGGTCCGGGATGTCAGCGAACGTGCTCTCTGGATCGATCTCAAAGGAAAGCTTCAGCTCTTGGGCGTGATTGTACTTGCCGATCAGCAGCCCGCCGATGACCGGGTCCGGGATTTCCCTCATCACAAACTGAATCAAATGCTGATGGACGTTCACTTCGCGGTTGATCAGGTCTACCGCTTCCTGGTAAGACTCCAGCTGGATCAGGCCGGATATGACATAGAGCTTGTTGGAGTATTCGTGCGTCTGCGCCCGGAGCGACTCCGCAAAACGCTTGACCTGGGACAACTCTTCGGCCAGCCGATATAATTCCGGCTTGCTGCGGAAGCTGGAGACCGCTCCGGTTAATTGATTGTTCATATCCATGATAGGAAGCCTGTTCACGATCACTTCATGGTCGCCGATCAGCATCTCCCGGTCGAACTCGGCTTCGCCGCTCCGGACTACCTCGAGCAGCCGCGTGTTCGGAAGGACATCCTCAATATGTTTTCCCATGATCGCTTCATTCTCCGACAGATTCATCAGCTGAAGAGCGAAACGGTTAGCCATCGTAATGAAACCATCCCGGTTAATGGCGATAATTCCTTCGCGGATCGATTCGAGGACTGCCTTTTTCTCTGTATACAGCGCCCCGATTTCCTTGGGCTCAAGTCCATGGATGGAACGCCTGACGCTGCGTGCGATCAGTACGGCTCCGCTTGCCCCGACAGCCAGACCGATCAAGGAGACCAGCAATATTTCATTTTGGTATACATCGTTTATCCGGTCAATGTTGTCGGTCAGAAAACCGACAGACACGATGCCGATCACCGTCCCGTCATCCGCAATAACAGGAGCCTTCCCGCGAACGGAAGGCCCCATGGAACCGGTAGCCTTGGACACGATCGAATGCCCCGCAAGTACCGGACCGTTGTCGCCGCCGACCATCGATTTGCCGATCCGGTCCGGCAGGGGATGCGAATACCGGATGCCTTCGCGGTTCCCTACAACGATATACTGGGCGCCGGTTTTGATCCGGACGCTTTCCGAAATAGGCTGGATTGCGGCCGAAGGATCCGGCTCAGTAAAGGCTTTTCTAATCTCCGGCATGATCGCTAGAGTTTCAGCTACTTTTAAGGCGCGCTGACCGATCTGATCCTCAAAAATGTTTGTGATCACGACATAAAAAATACCGCTCAAGCTGAGGATGATAAAGGCAATCAGGGAACAGATGATCCAAATCAGTTTTGTCTGCAGCCGCATGTTGTACCGTGCGCCCCTCCGTTTTTTGCTTTTATTGTAGCATATAGGCCTTGAAAGGGCTTTCATTTTATCGTGAACAAAATGAACAAAATGCCCATAATCGTGTTTTTAGATCTTATGTGCTTAACATTTGCTAAAGCTGCCGCGGGTGATATGCTGGGAACCACAAAAAGAAAGCGCATACATTTCGATGACACCAAGTTGATAAGGCTTTAGATGAACTTTTCGAAAGGGGTATCCAGATGGATAAAAAAATGATGAGCAAAACCTGGAAAGTGATACCTGCGGCCATTCTGGCGCTTAGTTTGGCGGCTTGTGCCAACGGGGGAGCAGCAAAAGAGGGGACATCGGCCAAAAAATCCGATTATCCCGACAAAGCGTTAACGCTCGTGGCCCCATCGGGTGCGGGCGGGGGATGGGATATGACGGCCCGTACCATTGCGAAAGTATTGACCGAGACAAAGGCTGTCAGTAAAGCGATTACGGTTGAAAATAAACCCGGCGGAGGCGGCGCCGTGTTTATGGCCGAGTATGCGACCAAGGACAAGAAGGATGACTACAAATTGTTTGTCAACTCTCCGCCGATCCTGATCAACAATTTAAAAAAGGAGGGCAATTCGCCATATGGATATCAGGATACGACGCCGCTGGCTCAGCTGACGAAGGACTATGGCGCTATTGCCGTAGCGGCTGACTCGAAATACAACGATCTGAAGTCGCTGCTCGATGACTTGAAAGCCGATCCGACCAAGTTCACGATCGCGGGCGGATCGGCTCCCGGCTCTATGGATCATCTTGTATCCATTCTGCCGGCATTCAAGTACGGGATTGACCCCAAGAGCGTGAAGTACGTTTCTTACGACGGGGGCGGCGAAGCCATTACCGCACTGCTTGGCGGCAACGCCGATGTACTGGGTACCGATGCCTCGTCGCTTGACCAGTATTTAAAAGCCGGAAAAATCAAAGTGCTCGGCGTGGCCGCACCTGAACGTCTGGGAGGAAGCTTGAAAGACGTGCCGACGATGAAGGAGCAGGGAATTGACGCGGAATTCCTCATTTGGCGGGGGATATTCGGACCTAAGGAAATGAGCGCTGAAGCGAAGAGCTATTGGGATCAGGCCATCAAAAAAATGACCGAGACGAAAGAGTGGGCGGCCGAGATGACGGCGAACAACTGGGAAAGCGATTATAAGAACAGCGACGATTTCAAGGCTTTCCTGGCTCAACAAAATGATCAGCTGAAAGAAATGCTGACGGCACTCGGCATGCAGAAGTAACGGCTTAGGCCATGCAGGGGGAGGGAAAGGGATGGGGACTTCCCTTTTCCCTGTCTGAAGAGGAGGCGTGAAGACTATGAATCATTCATTTGACCGCTATGCCGGCATCGTATTTTGTGCGGTCGGCATCGCTTTTGTCATCGGAAGCACCAGCATATCGACAAGCGCTTATGGCAGCAACGTCGGCGCGAACATCTTTCCGTTGTTTCTCGGCGCATTTCTTTCGCTGATGAGCATCAGGCTGATATATGAAACCTTCCGCAGGCAGCAGAAACAGCAAAATCGGGAAAATCTCGATTACAAGCGTTTCGGTATTATTTTTACGGCCGCCGTGCTGTACGCCCTTTTCCTGGAGGATATCGGATTCGTTATTTCAACGTTCCTGTTCCTGATGATCGGCTTTCAAACGATGCAGCGGGGCCGGATCTGGATATCGGTCGTGATCTCCGCCTGCTTTTCTTACGGTGTGTATTATCTGTATGTCAACGTGCTGGATGGTACCCTGCCCGGTTTTCCATCTTGGTTAGTCTTATTCTAGGGGGTTAAACAATGAGCACAGTTGAATATTTGCTGCATGGACTTGGGACGGCAATGCAGTGGCATAATCTGGTCTTTGTATTTTTTGGCGTCTTGATCGGCACCGTCGTTGGCGTGCTGCCAGGCATTGGTCCGATGAGCGGCGTGGCGCTGCTGATTCCGATTACCGCAACCATGACATCAGGCCTGAGTCCGGAAGAAGCGGCTACAAGTTCCATTATTCTGCTGGCTGGCGTATATTACGGCGCCATGTACGGCGGCTCCACGACTTCCATTCTGCTCAATACGCCGGGCGAGTCCTCGTCTGTCGTCACGACTCTAGACGGATATCAAATGGCGAAGCAGGGACGGGCGGGTGCAGCGCTCGCGATATCGGCCATCGGTTCGTTTGCCGCAGGCATTATCTCTTTGGTTGGACTCATCTTCCTGGCCCGCCCATTATCGGCTGTTGCTATCAAATTTGGTCCCGCCGAATACTTTTCGCTGATGGTGCTTGGACTCCTTGCGATCAGCGGCCTGGCCGGCAAATCGATGGTCAAGGCGCTGATGATGACAGCACTCGGCCTGCTTCTGGCGACGATCGGGATCGACAACGTATCCGGCGTAGAGCGGTTTACCTTCGGGATTCCGGAGCTTTATCAGGGGCTGGAATTTTTGACGATCGCAGTCGGCATGTTCGCGGTAGGTGAAGTGTTCAAAACCATTTTGGAACGGGACCATAACGACGGAGAAATCGCAAAAATCAGTCGTATCCTGCCAACGAAGCAGGATATGAAGGACAGCGCCGCACCGATTGCGCGCGGTTCTATTCTTGGCTTCTTTATCGGTCTGCTGCCAGGAGCAGGAGCCATTCTCGCGTCCTTTTTTGCATATATTGTAGAAAAAAAGATCAGCAAGCATCCCGAGAAATTCGGGAAAGGCGCCATCGAAGGCGTAGCTTCGCCCGAATCGGCAAATAATGCGGCTTCCGGCGGGGCCATGATTCCACTGCTCAGTCTGGGGATTCCGTCTTCCGGTACGACGGCCATTTTGATGGGTGCCTTCATTATGTACAATGTGCAGCCGGGCCCATTGCTGTTTCAGGATCATCCCCAGCTGGCCTGGGGCGTTATAGCCAGCATGTTTGTCGGCAACCTGATGCTGCTGATTCTCAACATGCCGCTCGTCAAGCTGTTCGCCAAAGTGATCGAGACGCCTGCCAAGTACTTGATCCCTTTAATTATTGTCTTTTCGGTCTTCGGAGTGTACGCCGTTCAGTATTCAACGTTCGATCTTCTCTTAATTATGGGCTGCGGCGTGGTCGGTTATGTATTGTCCAAAAACGACTTTCCGCTCGCTCCCCTCGTTCTGGGACTTATTCTTGGACCCATGATGGAAAATAATATGAGGCGCGCGCTGACGATTTCCAACGGTGATTTTATGATCTTCCTCCAGAAGCCGGTCTCCCTTGTGTTTCTGATCATTGGACTGCTGTGGATTACGATTCCGTTAATCCTGAAGCTGAAAGGCAGGAGAGTTCTTGTTAATGAGGAAGGCTAGGAAAGGAAACGGCACTTATGGATATGGAGTGGTTACTTCTAGGTCTATTAAAAATTATCGTCATTAATATTGTGCTGAGCGGCGATAACGCTGTCGTTATCGCTCTCGCCTGCAAAAACCTGCCGCCCGAACAGAGGAAGAAGGCGGTCTTCTTCGGCAGCTTCGGAGCGATCGTGCTTCGCTTCGTACTTACCATTGCAGCCGTTTGGATGCTGCAGATACCTTTTGTTCAATTGGCAGGAGGCATCCTGCTGCTCTGGATTGCGCTTAAACTCATGCAGGGTGAAGCCGAAGGGGGGAAGCTTGAAGCAAGCACCCGCCTGGCAAAAGCCATTAAAACGATTATGATCGCTGATTTGGTGATGAGCCTTGATAATGTGGTGGCCGTGGCTGGAGCGGCGTCAGGAAATTATCTCTTAATTGCCCTTGGACTTGCAGTCAGCATTCCGTTGATTATTTGGGGCAGCAGACTGCTGATGACTCTAATGAGCCGTTTTCCGGTTATCGTTATTGTTGGCGTAGCTCTTCTCGGGTACACGTCGGGTGAAATGATCCTAAAAGAGGAGAGGCTGGCCAAAATCACGGATGCCTTGCCTCATGCGCTTCACACGATCATTCCACTGGTGCTCGCCGTTGGGATTGTCCTGGGAGGCAGACTGCTGCAGCATTACCGTCAGATGCATGAATCCCGGACCGACGCAGGTGCAAGTACCCCACAAAGATAAAGAACGGAGGTAAACACATGAGTGGTTTGGAGACCAAGGCGATTGTGGATATTAATCAGACGGCTAACCGGTTTACATCCAGTATCGTGCTTAAGGCCGGTGGCCGGGCGATCGATGCCAAGAGCATCCTCGGTTTGAGCTTTTCGCTGTTGAGCCGGGAACAGTATCAGCTTGAAATTTACGGTCCTGACGAAGCGGCAGCCACAACAGCGATGAAAGAGGCGTTTGTCAGGCACGGCCTTAGGGTTGAAATTTGACGGAGGAGAGTGGAAGGCATGGCTGTGCCTAAATCAGGGAGCACGAATATCATCGTCCGGGTGGAAATGGACAAGGCCTCGGCAGCGTTTGGAAGAATTGCCATGGCCATCGGGGATTCAGGAGGAGATATTGTAGCTATTGATGTCAGCGGTACCGGTAAAGTAACGACGATCCGGGACCTGACAGTTAACATTACGGACACGGGGGCGAAGGATTTAATTGTCCAGGTGCTGAATAAGCTGCCCGGCGTTAAGGTTTTGCAGGTTTCCGACCAGACCTTCCTGATGCATTTGGGAGGCAAAATCGAAGTGACGCCGAAAATGGCCATCAAATCCCGGGATGATCTGTCCCGTGTCTATACACCCGGCGTTGCCAGCGTATGTATGGCGATTCATGAGGACCCGTCCCGTGCCCATACCCTTACCATCAAACGCAACACGGTTGCGGTGGTATCGGACGGGAGCGCCGTGCTTGGACTCGGGAATATCGGCCCACTCGCCGCCATGCCCGTGATGGAGGGAAAAGCGATGCTGTTCAAGCAGCTCGCTGGCGTGGACGCCTTTCCCATC
>NZ_MBRK01000001.1:4894286-4896786 GCF_002224835.1 Paenibacillus sp. SSG-1 | reverse complement strand
CGGGAGAAGGGGTGCCCCGGTAGTGTGAATAGCACGAGGGGGCCGCAGTGAAAAGGCCCAAGCGACTGTTTAGCAAAAACACAGGTCTGTGCGAAGCCGCAAGGCGAAGTATACGGGCTGACGCCTGCCCGGTGCTGGAAGGTTAAGGGGAGCGGTTAGGGAGTAATCCCGAAGCTGTGAACCGAAGCCCCAGTAAACGGCGGCCGTAACTATAACGGTCCTAAGGTAGCGAAATTCCTTGTCAGGTAAATTCTGACCCGCACGAATGGCGTAACGACTTGGGCGCTGTCTCAACGAGAGATCCGGTGAAATTTTAATACCTGTGAAGATGCAGGTTACCCGCGACAAGACGGAAAGACCCCATGGAGCTTTACTGCAGCTTGATATTGGATTTGGGTACGATCTGTACAGGATAGGTGGGAGCCTTTGAAACCTGAGCGCCAGCTTGGGTGGAGGCGCCGTTGGGATACCACCCTGATCGTATCTAGGTTCTAACCTGGTACCGTAATCCGGTATGGGGACAGTGTCAGGTGGGCAGTTTGACTGGGGCGGTCGCCTCCTAAAGAGTAACGGAGGCGCCCCAAGGTTCCCTCAGAATGGTTGGAAATCATTCGAAGAGTGCAAAGGCAGAAGGGAGCTTGACTGCGAGACCTACAAGTCGAGCAGGGACGAAAGTCGGGCTTAGTGATCCGGTGGTACCGCATGGAAGGGCCATCGCTCAACGGATAAAAGCTACCCTGGGGATAACAGGCTTATCTCCCCCAAGAGTCCACATCGACGGGGAGGTTTGGCACCTCGATGTCGGCTCATCGCATCCTGGGGCTGAAGTAGGTCCCAAGGGTTGGGCTGTTCGCCCATTAAAGCGGTACGCGAGCTGGGTTCAGAACGTCGTGAGACAGTTCGGTCCCTATCTGTCGTGGGCGTAGGAAATTTGAGAGGAGCTGTCCTTAGTACGAGAGGACCGGGATGGACGTACCGCTGGTGCACCAGTTGTTCCGCCAGGAGCATGGCTGGGTAGCTACGTACGGACGGGATAAGCGCTGAAAGCATCTAAGCGTGAAGCCCCCCTCAAGATGAGATTTCCCAGTATGTAAGACCCCTTGTAGACGACGAGGTAGATAGGTTGGGGGTGGAAGTGCAGCAATGCATGGAGCTGACCAATACTAATCGGTCGAGGGCTTATCCAATAAAATAAATCGCAGATTCGTTTCGTATCTAGTTTTCAGGGAGTCAAAATTGCTGATTTCACTCCAAGTGGGTGAGAGAAGCGTGCATGACTTTCAGCATTTGGCGATGCTGAAACCTGAATTATGCATTTGGTGATTAACCAATGCTCCGTTTGGTGGCGATAGCGGAGGGGTTCCACGCGTACCCATCCCGAACACGACCGTTAAGCCCTCCAGCGCCGATGGTACTTGGACCGAAGGGTCCTGGGAGAGTAGGACGTTGCCAAGCGGAAAACCACTTTTGTGGTATTTTTTTTGGCCTTGATGGTCACCTACATATGACAAAACTGGTTGGTTGTAACAACGTTCCCTGATAGCTCAGTTGGTAGAGCACTCGACTGTTAATCGAGTTGTCACAGGTTCGAGTCCTGTTCGGGGAGCCACTTTTAAAAAACGTCTAAGGATGTTTTGTTGCAGAAAACAGAATTAGACTTTATATATATGGCCCGTTGGTCAAGGGGTTAAGACACCTCCCTTTCACGGAGGTAACATGGGTTCGAATCCCATACGGGTCACTTTCTTATTAACATCAGGGATGAGAATCCCAAAAAGGGTTCGTCGGAGCGTGACTTCGGTAGCATCTGCATCGCAGTCTCGAACGAAGTGAGAGTATCCCATACGGGTCACTTTCTTATTAACATCTGGGATGGGAATCCCCTATAAGTTTCAAAAGAATATGGAGGCTTAGCTCAGCTGGGAGAGCATCTGCCTTACAAGCAGAGGGTCGGGGGTTCGATCCCCTCAGCCTCCACCACTATACCTCAAAAAAGTTTATACCGATTACTTTTCGAGGGCCCAATATCAAAATATTTTTTAATGACGCGGGGTGGAGCAGTCCGGTAGCTCGTCGGGCTCATAACCCGAAGGTCGCAGGTTCAAATCCTGCCCCCGCAATTATCTCCTTAAGATGGAGATCCCAAAGGCCGTGGAACCGTGGTGTAGAGGCCTAACATGCCTGCCTGTCACGCAGGAGATCGCGGGTTCGAATCCCGTCGGTTCCGCCATTTTAAATTGCTTCAGGGATGAGAATCCGAAATATCGGGTCGGAATCCAAATGGTTATTTGCTTTCGCGATAGATGGTTATCGCTTTGAAATTATTCAAATATTTATGCGCCGGTGTAGCTCAATTGGTAGAGCAACTGACTTGTAATCAGTAGGTTGGGGGTTCAAGTCCTCTCGCCGGCATGTTTATGGCGGTCGTGGCGAAGGGGTTAACGCACCGGATTGTGGCTCCGGCATTCGTGGGTTCAAGTCCCATCGATCGCCCCATTAA
>NZ_MBRK01000001.1:4659182-4894276 GCF_002224835.1 Paenibacillus sp. SSG-1 | reverse complement strand
GTTATTCGTAACTTTGGGGATTAGCCAAGCGGTAAGGCAACGGACTTTGACTCCGTCATGCATAGGTTCGAATCCTATATCCCCAGCCAGTGAGAGCCATTAGCTCAGTTGGTAGAGCACCTGACTTTTAATCAGGGTGTCGAAGGTTCGAGTCCTTCATGGCTCACCAGTTTTATTTACAGGTTTTGCGCGTGTGGCGGAATTGGCAGACGCACTAGACTTAGGATCTAGCGTCTTTGACGTGGGGGTTCAAGTCCCTCCACGCGCACCACTTTGTTTGATGCGGACGTGGCTCAGCGGTAGAGCATCGCCTTGCCAAGGCGAGGGTCGCGGGTTCGATTCCCGTCGTCCGCTCCAAATGCGCCCTTAGCTCAGCTGGATAGAGCGTTTGACTACGAATCAAAAGGTCAGGAGTTCGAATCTCTTAGGGCGCGCCATTTAACTGTTTTACAATAGATATCGGGATGTAGCTCAGCTTGGTAGAGCACCTGGTTTGGGACCAGGGGGTCGCATGTTCGAATCGTGTCATCCCGATACGCATGCACGGCTTCCGTGTAAGTCTTGATCTTTCTGCGCTCAAGGCTTGCACGGAAGAATCTGCGGGTGTAGTTCAATGGTAGAACTTCAGCCTTCCAAGCTGATAGCGTGGGTTCGATTCCCATCACCCGCTCCATACATAAAACATAACGCCGAAAGGCGTTTTTTTTGTTGTGGAGCGGTTGTGTGGGAGAGAACCTACGCAGCGTGGGTACGACCGTCCGTGCAGCTTCAGTGAAGGAACCCGCTCAGGACGCGCGTCAACATCTACCTCTGCGGCGGGCCGAAGGTCCGCTTATTTAATCGAGATGTTGAGTATTCCCATCACCCGCTCCATACATAAAACATAACGCCGAAAGGCGTTTTTTTATATTGAGCGGTTGTGTGGGAGAGAACCTACGCAGCGTGGGTACGACCGTCCGTGCAGGCTTCGCTGAAGGAACCCGCCCAGGACGCGCGTCAACATCTATCTCTGCGGCGGGCCGAAGGTCCGCTTATTTAATCGAGATGTTGAGTATTCCCATCACCCGCTCCATACATAAAACATAACGCCAAAAGGCGTTTTTTTTATTTTGAGCGGTTGTGTGGGAGAGAACCCACGCAGAGTGGGTGCGACCGTCCGTGCAGCTTCAGTGAAGGAACCCGCTCAGGACGCGCGTCAACATCTACCTCTGCGGCGGGACTAATCCGAAGATTTTCCCATGGTGCAACCTTCCATATTTTCTTTGCGTCTGTAGGAAAGACAAGACCAAATTTTCCCGAAGAAGGTGTGGCTAGATGAAGAAGAAGCATGTTGTATCAGGAAGTGTTGCAGCCCTGGCGTTATCCCTGGCGATCGGCGGGTCCGTGTTCGCGGCAGGAGAGGGCTTTACGGATTTGGCGGGAGTCGCCGGTGCCGATAAAATCGCTGCGCTCCAGCAGCAGAAGCTGCTGAAGGGAGACAGTTATTCGGCCTTCCGGCCGCAGGCACAGCTGACAAACGCGGAAGGCGTTCAGCTGCTGGCAAACTTGCTGGCTGACGTGCCGGTCACGAAGGCAGCCGAGGGAAGCGAAACCGCAGCCCTGACAAACGTGAAGGCAGGCGCTTGGTTTGCTCCAGCTTTTCTTACGGTTACGAACCATGGCATCGCCCTTCCGGCTGATATTCAGCCAAGTGAAGGCATGACTCGTGAAGCTTTCACGCAATATTTGATCGAGACGGTGGAAAAGAAGGGCAACCTGCCGATGATCAATTTGGTACCTAAAGACATCGCGGATGACAGCAAAATGACGCCTGAGTATCAAGGGGCTATTCAGCGGGCGCTCGCCTGGGGGATTGCCGACCTGGACAGCAGCGGCAACTTCCGTCCCCAAGATCAAGTGACCCGGTCTGAAGCAGCGGTAATGGTATACAACGCGCTTGAATTTTTGAAAACGCACAATTACCCTAAGCCGGAATAAAAGCGTCGAAAACGGTCACTGTTGTCAAACGGAAACGAGATCCGTCGATGAAGCACAGCCGAAAGGCACGACGAATATCGACAAAAAAGTCACCCTCGCAAAGGGTGGCTTTTTTTGTTGAGAAGACGCTTTTTAGAAAAATAGGAGGCGATCGAGAAAGGGGGAAACCTCTTTTTTCTGCTATAAAAAAAGGACAAGTCTCCCTAAAACCGCCTCTTGACTATCCAGCTGCGGAGGCGTAATATTACTTAAGTATTTAATGATTAAGTTACTAATTGATTAAAAAATTATCTATTAACAAATAATTAATTAGTGTCCTAATGTAACTGCGGCAATACGACGCGGATGGTCACAGATCCATACCACGCCAAGGAGGTCAACCGTTTGTCCAGAAATGAACAATTGTTTGAAGTGGCGGCGATGTTCCGGTCGCTGCTGAAAAGTATGTCCCATGAATGGAACAAAAACAGTGCCAAGCAGTATAATCTGACTTTTCCCCAGTTTCAGGTATTGTATGCATTGAAGCTCCGGGGCCCACAGAAGGTATCCGAACTGGCCGAATTGCTTGGCCTGACGTCTCCTGCCATAACGAGTTTGACGGATAAGCTCCTTGCTTCGGGTTATGTAAACCGGGAAAGGGCCGAGAACGACCGGAGGGTCGTGTATACCTCCATTACAGAGCAAGGGATGTCCACGATCGGGCAAATCGTTGAGGACCAGCAAGAAATCATTACGGTGTTCTTTGAAATGTTGTCCGAAGAGGATGTACAGCATTTGAGAAGGATCTTCTCATTAATGCTTTTGAATATAGATCATCATGAAGCATAGAGGTGAAAGAGGTACATGGAGCATTTAACGCTGAAGCGTAAAGTAACCATCATGATCGCGATTATGGCGGCGATGTTTTTTGCGGCCATTAACCAGACGATCACAAGCACGGCGATGCCGCGCATTATCGCGATTCTGGATGGTATGGATTACTATACATGGACGATTAATATTTATTTGTTAACTTCGACGATTGCGACGATTCTGGTCGGTAAATTGTCGGATATGTTTGGACGCAAGCCGTTCATTCTGATCGGCATCCTATTTTTCATGTTAGGCGCGTTCTTAACCGGTACTTCGGATAATGTGTACCAGTTCATCATTTATCGCGGGATTCAGGGGATTGGCGCCGGTATCATCCAATCGACGGCCTTTACGGCGGTAGGGGATTTGTTCCCTCCGCGCGAACGCGGCAAATGGATGGGCCTCATGACGGCGGTATTCGGTTTCTCCAGTGTCCTGGGACCGACGCTTGGCGGTTATCTGGTGGATCATATCGACTGGCACTGGCTGTTCTGGATCTTCCTGCCGCTTGGCGTTGTCGCTTTTATTATGATTCTGACGCTGTTTCCAAAAGTGGACCGCAAGCACGGACAGAGCGTCGATTACGTAGGTTCTTTGTTCCTGACGACGACGATCGTTCCGCTGCTTCTTGCCTTTTCCTGGGCAGGTACCGAGTACGAGTGGGGCTCTTGGCAGATTCTTAGTCTCCTTGGAGCAACCGTTGTATCTGCACTCATTTTTATTTATGTGGAAACCTTGGTGAAGGAACCGATTCTCCCGCTGCATTTGTTTAAAAACGGCGTGGTGACGGTCTCGAACTTGATCGGCTTTATTATGAACTTTGGCCTGATGGGAGCCATGATTTATATTTCCTTCTACGTGCAGGGCGTGCTGGCTATTTCTCCGACTTATGCGGGTTACGTCACGATTCCGATGTCGCTGTGTATGGTCATCACGAGTGCCATTACCGGTCAATTGATTGCCAAAATCGGGAAATACAAGCGCTTTGCCCTGATCGGGATGCCGGTTATGATTATTGGCATGGGCCTGATGATCTTTATGGATAACATCGCGATGACGATCGTCAGCACGATCATTTTCGGTATTGGCCTGGGCCTCGGGATGCCGGTCTTCTCGCTGGCAACGCAAAATGCGGTGTCGCATAAGGAGCTCGGTGTCGTTACCGCATCGACGCAGCTGTTCCGTAACCTTGGCGGTACGATCGGTATCGCTGTGATGGGTACGGTTATGTCGAACAGTTTGACGAAACATTTGAAAGAAGCGCTGCAGTCGCCGAGCGCGCCGGACTTCAGTTCCCTGGATCCGAAGACGGCACAAGGCCTGCTCGCCTTCGCCAATCCGCAGACACTCATGAACAAGCCACTGGTCGAAAAGACGGAAGCGAGCCTGCCGGAGCAAGCCAGAGCACTGTTCGTACAAATGATCGACAGCATCCGGCACGCGCTGGGTGATACGCTGTCTACCGTGTTCCTTACAGGTACGCTGGTGCTTGTCGTGGCTCTGGTGCTCGTGTTCTTCTTGAAAGAACTGCCGCTTCGTTCCACCAACCAGACACCGGAAGCGAACGCCTCGTCGGGGAATGCGAACGTGAAGCCGGGCAAGGCAGTAACGGCCGAATAATTCCGTTATTGACGGTATCATAGATCGATAACACTGATGAATATGAAAAGCCTGGGCGAAAGGAATTCGCTCCAGGCTTTTTTCGATAGGAGGGGCAGGGGGCCCCGTCTTATTGAAATTTCACGACAAGCGCATTGCTGATTTTCCGGCCGGGAGTGGTCAGGTACTTGCCGTTATAGTACAAACCGCTGGAAGCCCCGCCATCCAGGTTCATGGCCTGGTAGGCTCCGGCCTTCTTCATGATTTCCGCCAGTTGGGGAATGGTAGCTCCCCCGGTGGTCAGCAGGATCAGCCGGTGATCCCGGGTCAGGCCGAGCGCGCTGCGGGCGCCTCCACCGGTAAGAATCTTTGGATCTTTAAAGCCTTCCTTCTTCACGTTCAGCGAAACTTTGCCGTTCACCAGCAGCCGCGGCCCGGCCTGAAGTCCGCCATCGATCCAACCCTGCTCAAAGGCTTGGCCAAAATCGGGTCCGGCGATGATCCGCGCCAAGTGGTTGGCGTCATAAGCGAAGATCGAACGCTTGTCGCCGGGGCTTGGCATCTTGACGGTGCCGTGGCTCACGATATAGCCGTATGGAGCCTTGTAGGCGCCGCTGGTATAAGCGTCAAAAAAGGTGCCGTTGACGGCTACCTTTGCGCCGCTGCGCTTGGCGATGCTGGAGAGGTCTTCGACCTTGCCGGGGGTATTCCCGGCGAGTACGACATCCAGCTGAATTTTCGGATGCAGCAGGTCGATCGTCACCGTCTGGGCGGAAAACGATCTGCCGCCGACCTTATACGTTTGGCGTGCGCTCACGATCGGGTTTTTCAGGGCTTGTCCCACGTTTCGGGTAACGTAGGGGAGGTACTGTTCCACTCCATCCCTGGTCAGCTTGACGGCTGCATCGTCCTTCTGCCAGCTGGCTTCAACGCCGAGCTTGCTGACGATGAGTGACAGCGGTACATAAACCGAACCGTTCTCGCGGAACGGGGCGGCGGCAAGAGCGAGGCTAGTTCCGTCGAAAGCGGCGGACTTCTGCGCGAGGTGAAGCGTCAGACGGTGGTTGCCCCCGAAAATGTCGAGCTGCTTGGCGGCGTCGTTCCACTGGGTGGTTACGCCTTTGAACTCGGTCAAGGAGCGGACCGGCAGGAAAGAATAACCGGTTTTTGCATCGACGATCACGACGTTTTTGACGGCCGAAGCGGCGGAGGCAGGCGCGGATGGCGCAAGGCACACCCAGGTAAGGCACATGATGAGTACTGCGGTTAACCATTTTTTCATGCTGCAAAAATATCCCCTTTGTCTCGAAATATAAACCAATGTTCAGGAAATCATTTCCTTACTAGTATATCGGCTTACAGAGCGGGAACTTTGAGCCGAATGTCATAAGGTTTATTCGCTAAACTATGCTGGGCGAAGCCGGACAAGCTCTCGATGGTGCAAGCATAAAAAAGGAGGAACTTCGATCAACGAAGCCCTCCTTTTGCAATCCGCCCTGTAATCGCAGCGCCTATTCCGCTACGCGCACGTATACCCGGTCTCCATGACGGTCGACCTCCACCGGGGATTCGAACAGGTCGCTGAGCGTGTCCGCGGTCAGCACGTCCTCGGTCCGCCCGCTGCAGACCGCCTCGCCGCGTCTCATCAGCAGCACGTGGCTAAACGCCGGCAAAATTTCCTCCGTGTGGTGCGTAACGTAAATGAGCGTCGGCGCGTCCGGCTGCAGGGTCAGCTCCCGGATGCTGTCCAGCAGCTTCTCCCGGGAAAACAGATCCAGCCCGTTGCACGGCTCGTCCAGAATCAGGATGCGTGGATTGGCCATCAGCGCGCGGGCAATGAGCAGCTTCTGCTTCTCGCCCTGTGAGCAGGTGCGGTATTCGCGGTCCCACAAATGGCCGCAGTTCATCGTTTCCATCAACTCGCGGGCACGGTCGAAGTCCTCATCGCTCGTTTTGTCGTACAGGCCCACTGTGGCGTGCTTGCCGCTGACGACGATGTTCTGGGTGCGATCCGATCCGTACAGACGCTCCTGAAAGGAGTTGCTGACCCAGCCGATCGATTTGCGCAGCTCGCGCAGGTCCACTTCCCCGAAGCGGTGCCCCAGCACACTGACCGAGCCTTCGGACGGCCAAATATAACCGTTGACGATGTTCAGCAGCGTCGTTTTGCCCGAGCCGTTCAGGCCCAGCAGCGCCCAATTCTCGCCGGGCTTCACCTGCCAGCTTACATTTTTCATTAACGTATGCTGCCCGCTTCTCCACGTAATGTTCTCGATATCGATGATCATCAGGTTCCCTCTCTCTCTTGATCCGCAGTCGGATACATGCTGTTCTTCACATGTTAAAACAAATCCCGGTCCTGTCAATACCTGAGCCGAAGAAACGGCAGAGGATAACGTCTCTGGGATGCTCTGATCACTGGCCCAGTCTGGCGATTTCCTTCAATCATACGACGCGGGGAAAAGGGCTGTCGCTGCGATAATTGCTGAACGGGGGAAGCATTTTTTGCTATAATGGGCATCAGACAGCCGGAAATCGGGGCCTGATCCGGCCAAGCCGTCAAGCCGATGGGGATCTCACGTGCTTATACGGCAGGCAGGGGAACAGCGGGTCCACAAAGGAGACATTTTCATGAAAAGGGAAAGCTTTATTCAGCCGGATGCTGCAGGCTGGCTGCAAAAGTTTCATTTTTCAATCCCGATCAAGGTGCGCTACTGCGAGACGGATATGCTTGGACATGTGAATAACGTCAGCTATTTTATGTATTTTGAACAGGGCAGAATCGAATACTTCGAGCAGCTCGGGCTGTTTGGCGACTTGTTCGGCGAGGAGAAAGTGATGGTGGTTGCCGATCTCGAGTGCCAGTATCTCGCCCAGATGTACCGCAGCGATCCGGTGCAGCTCCACGTGCGGGTGGCGTCGATCGGACGCTCCTCCCTGGACATTGAGTATGCCGTCGTCGCTTCAGGAACACTGAAGGCGGCCGGACGCGGCGCGGTCGTGCTGATCGAAACGAAGAGCGGGAAGAGCACTCCGCTGCCGGAGGAAATCAAGGAAGCCATCCGGGCGTTCGAAGGAACGGGTCTGGCGCAATAGCCGTCTGCTTGGAAGAACGTCACTGTAGATGGGGAAAAAGATGCAGAAGCAGATAGGAGCAAATGCTAGTTATGGCAAAGCAAAAATTTTACGTCGTCTGGGAAGGGCATAAGCCGGGAATCTATACGTCTTGGCCCGAATGCCAGGCTCAGGTGAACGGGTATACGGACGCCAAATACAAGTCCTACGAATCGCGCGCGGAGGCGGAAGCGGCTTATGCGGGCGGATGGAAGAAAAACTGGGGCAAAGCCAAGGCGTCGGGCTCAGCCGGAGGTTATACGTCCAAAGCAGCCAAATCCGGCAAGCCGTCTGCGTCGGCATCCTCGATGGAAGAGATCGATTACGACAGCATCTCGGTGGATGTCGGTACGCGCGGCAATCCCGGCCCGGTCGAGTACAAAGGCGTCGATACGCGGACCGGGGAAATTCTGTTCTATGTCGGACCGGTTGAAAATGGAACGAACAACCTGGGCGAATTTATCGCGATCGTCCATGCACTGGCGTATTTGAAGCAGAAGGGCAGCAAGAAGACCATTTACACCGACTCGAAGACGGCGCTGGCCTGGGTGCGCAACAAGAAACCGGCGACGACGCTGGCCCGTAACGAGAAAACGCGGAAGATTTGGGAGCTGACGGACCGCGCCGTGCAGTGGCTGCACGAGAACAAGTACGAGAACAAAATCGTGAAGTGGAAGACCGAGGAATGGGGCGAGATCAAGGCGGATTTCGGCCGGAAATAATACGGAAAAAGAGCCCGGAGCAGCTTGGAAGCGCTCCGGGCTCTTTGGTTTGCAGGAGAGTATGGGTTTAGGCGAAAGCATAAGCATGTATGTTCGCGACCGCTTGTATTTTTGCGTAAGTATGTGTTTATGCGCATCTGTACTGTGCTCTATCGTCGGCATAGGGCTACGCGTAAGCCTGTATTTCCGAGTATGCGTGTGTGATTGCCAGTACGCTTGCGCTTGAGAGAAGCATGCGTTTATGAGATGGGGGCGTGTGTCTCGGGTAGAGACTGGCTGCCGCTGCTCGCTAGTTCCCTTCCGGCTGGCCGTAATCCAGAACGACCATTTGGTGGCACTGCCACTCCGGCAGCTCATACGTGACGAGGCCGTTCTGCTGCCGAAAGTCGATAGGCGTCATCTGCGGCGCCAGGTATACGCCGGTGACCGGCTCGGAAATCCGCAGTTCCGCGGTTGTTCCACGGATCGGCAGCAGGTCCTCGATCACTTCAATGTTACGACCGCGCTTCACCGGCGAGGCGTACAGCGAATGATGGACATAACGCTTCTGGTCCGGCTGATGCTGAACCGTTGTTACGCCCTGCGCGGGAAGATTCGTACGCAGCGTCTTCTCCGGCAGCAGACGGTTCAACGCGTACAAGACGGTTTCCTTTAAAACGAGGCTTCCCTTGGAAGCATAATCTTCGAACACGTTCCAGGCGATATAAATTCCGTTCGCATGCTCCACCATGCCCGGCCCGCCGTACTCTCCGCTGTTCGGTGTATGCTGATGGGAGCAGAACGTGAACGCGTCGCGGTTAAAATACGGATTTTCCCGTTTGCCAAGCTCGGTTCCGCCCTCGGCAAGCGTCACTTTCTGCCCCTCCGAATAGAAAATAAACGCCGATTCCTGCAGGCTCGCCAGCGGATGCTGCGGATGGTAGTAGTCCGGACGGAACGGATTGACGCCGGCGTGGCGAACGCCCAAGTCGATGGCAAATCCGCTGCCGTCCGGCTTCAGGCCCGACTCGCCGGTAGCAAGGATGCGCCCGCCGCCGGCCAAAAAGCTGTCCAGCTTGGCCAGAATCGCATCGTTGACCCGGATCCGGTCGGGCAGGATCAGGACGGCATACGGGCCGAAGTCGGCTTCCAGGTCGACGACGTCGAACAGGATATGCCCTTCCAGCAGCATGCGCACCGCGCCGGCGTCCGGATCGCCGGTGAAGCTGTCGTGGCCGCCGTTCGCCTGATGGGTGCCGGCCGCTTCCACCGACAGCAGCGCTACATCGGTCACGTTGACGGCGTCACGGCACCACGCTTCCTTGGCTTCGACTTCGGCATAGGCCGCGCCGATCAGCCGGTAGGTGGCTTCATCCATCGCGCCCAGCGGATGCAGCTGGTCCCCGATGGAGCAGGCGGCGCCGTTCGCCAGACTGAGCGCGGCTTCATACCGCAGGGCGTTCGGGTGCTTATAGCCGCCGAATTCGCCCCAGGTGGTATGAAACTTGCCGGTCATGCCCAGGAACGGCATGCCCAGCGTCTGGGCGTAGCGGGCGGACAGCGGGAAGTGGTCGTAGCCCCAGCCCCCGGTCGGCAGCGACTCCAGCTCGAGATGCGAGTTCATGTGTGCAAGGTCGCGGCGTCCGCGGCGGATGTGGCCGCCGTTATGGAAAATCGGCAGCCCGGGTTTGTGCCGGTGCACCGTTTCTTTAACGCGGCTGGTGTAATTGGCGTAAGTTTGCTCCCAGAGCGGGCGCATGGCGCTTTTGTCCCGCGGGTCGATCCCCTGCTCCCGGGCCGCCGCTACGCAGGTGGCGCAGTAGCACTCCCGCACCCCGACGATGTCCAGAAAGATGCCGTCGGCATCATAACGCTGCGCGACCTCTTCAATCTGGGACAGCAGAATGTCCAGATAAGGCGTATTCAGGCAGAGCTGGTGGTATCCCGGCGTGAACAGGTCGCCTTCGCGGCTGAAGCGTTCACGGATCAGCCATTCGGGATGCCGCACGGCAAGCCTCTCGTCAAGGCCTGCGGACAGGTAGACAGGAGTTCGTACCCCGATTTCGTGGGCGGCTTCAATCATGGCACCGAGCAGGTCGAAGGACAGTCCCGGATGCGTGACGTTCGCCTCGGAGGGATGGTATGCCCATCCGTGATGGCATTTGGAAAAAACGGTGATCGAATCCACATGGCCAAGCTTCAGCGCCTGCTGAAACTGTTCCTTGCTGAAGCGGGTGCCGATGGGATGAATCGCTTCGGACGTATGAAAGTCGAGATGAACCTGGCGCATACGCATGGTAGATGTTCCTCCATTCAATAAGCAGAGATTTGAAAACGGCTTTGCACATACCCCTAAGGTAAAGGAAAATGGATACCGCTTCCATGCGGAATAGCGACTTTGTTCTGTCCGATATCGACTTTTGAAAAATGACCGGATCAGCATATTATGCTAGGATGAATTTATTGATGAGAAAGATCTGCCACGATATCGACTTGTACAGGAGGTAGAGGAAGCCCATGAAATGCCTCGAGCTGGCGATTCCGCCGCTGCCGTCGCTTCTGACCGTCGGGCGCGCCGTATGGGCGCCTGGAAGCCGGCATCAGACCCGCAGCTTTGACGCCTACGATCTGATTCTGGTCAAAAAGGGCGCCATGTATATGCGGGAAGACGATACCGAATATGTCATTCAGGACGGTCAGCTGCTGCTGCTCGAGCCGGGACGTACCCATTCGGGCACTCAGGCATGCTCGGAGCCGACGGCGGTGTATTGGGTGCACTTCCGGCACCCGGAGCCCCTGCGCCGAATGGAGGCGGAGGATATTCCCTGGTCGGCGGTGCTCCCTCAAGGGCAGGACAGCGACGAGCATCCGGCAGAGCAAACGATGTATCTGCCCAAATTCGGCGATGCTCCTTTTCACCTGCTCCAGCCTTTGCTGGACCGGATGGTGGAACTGCATCGCGGTTTTGCCGTGGAGCAGTCCTTGAAGCTGCAGGTGCTGTTCTGCGACCTGCTGGAGCTGCTGCAGGCGGATTTGGGGCGCAGGCCGGGCTCGCGATCGGCCGCTCTCGCCCGGGAGACGGTCAGTTATCTGCAGCGCAGCTGGAATGAGCCTTTTCGCTCGGAGGAGCTTGAGGAGGCGCTGCATTTTCAATTCGACCACATTACCCGCTGCCTGAAAAAGTACACGGGCATGACGCCCCTTCAGTATGTGCAGCATTTGCGGATCAGCCAGGCGATGGTTCTGCTGGAGCAGACGTCACTGACGGTGCAGGAAGTGGCAGAGCAGGTCGGCATTCCGAGCGCGAGCTTTTTCGGGAGGCTGTTCCGGGACCGTACGGGGATTTCCCCGGGGCAGTACCGTCAGCGCCGGCAGAGCCATTTATAGAGACTGACGGTGGACAGGATTGGAGCCGGGAAGGCTTTCTTTGAACGCATGGCGAAATAGAAAAGCGGACCTCTTTTCGAACACACAACATCGAAAGAGTGCCGCACTGCTGTAGAATGAACTTAAGGAGGACGGTATGTCGACCATCGAAGTGCTGGATCAGGGCTATGTGCGTTTAGTGAATCATATGGGATCGGACTTAACCGTCGTTAATGCGGCCCGGGTCTCTTATGCCAAGCAGTCGCTGGAGTTGAACGAACGGGACGTGCGGCTTATCAAGTTCCTTGCCCGCGAAGGGCATACGTCGCCTTTTCGCCATGCCATCGTTCAGTTTGAGGTCTATGCCCCATTAATGGTGGCCAGACAATGGTGGAAATACGTGGTCGGGTCTGCCCATTATGAGGGGACCGGCGACAGCTTGGAGGCATGGAACGAATCAAGCCGGCGATACATAACAGAAGACCCTGCATTTTATATCCCAAAGGCAGGCGAGTGGAGGCTCCAACCGGAAAACTCCAAGCAGGGCAGCGGCGGAGAGGTGAATTGGGAGCTTGGCGTGAAGCATACCCAAGAGCTGATGGGTTATGTGGAGCTGGGCATTTCCAAGTACGAAGCCGCCCTGGCGGACGGCATTTGCGCGGAACAAGCCCGGTTGTTCCTTCCCGCTTACGGGATGTATGTACGCTGGTACTGGACGGCGTCGGTTCAATCCGTCGCGCACTTCCTGTCTCAACGGCTGGAGCATGATGCGCAAAAAGAAATCCAGGAGTATGCGAAAGCAGTGCTCGAGCTGATCAAACCGTTATTTCCCGTTTCACTGGGGGAGCTCCTTGGGAATGAGGAATAGCCAGTTCGACCAAACGGAAAACTGGAAAGTCATGAAATGACCCATGACTAATAGTCTAATATTCGTAATCTAACTTTGAGGAGGAATAATCACATGCCGAAAACGATCCAATGGGGTATTTTGGGAACGGGCTGGATTGCGTCGCAGTTTACAAAAGATCTTGCTTTTACGGAAAATGGGGTGGCAGCGGCCGTAGGCTCCAGAACGCTCGACAGTGCTTCGCGATTCGCCGCTGACTATGGAATCGGGAAAGCATACGGCAGCTACGAAGAGCTGGCAAACGATCCGGACATTGACGCGATCTATGTCGCGACGCCGCATCCTGCACATAAGGAAAACGTCCTGCTGTGTTTGAAAGCGGGCAAAGCGGTATTGTGCGAAAAGCCTTTTACGGTGAACGCGGGCGAACTGGAGGTGGCTGTATCTTATGCCAAGGAGAACAAGGTTTTTCTGATGGAAGGAATGTGGACGAGATTTCTTCCGGTCATCCGCAAAGTGAGGGAATGGCTGGATGAAGGGCGGATTGGTGACGTTAAGCTCGTCAAAGCGGATTTTGGATTCCGTGCCGGCGTCAATCCGGAAGGCAGACTGTTCAATCCGGGCCTTGGGGGCGGGGCACTGCTGGATGCCGGGATTTACCCCGTGTCTTTTGCATCGCTGATCTTTGGGGCTGAACCGGAGGAAGTGTCGAGTACCGCTCAGATCGGCAGTACCGGCGTGGACGAGCAGTTCTCTCTCCTGCTGTCCTATGGCCCAGGCAAAACCGCACAGCTGAACGGGGCCATACGCCTGAATATGGACAATGAAGCATGCATTTACGGCACGGAAGGGTATATTCGAATTCCTTCCTTTTTGAACGCGACCAGAGCTGCGTTATATGTCAACGGCAGTGAAGAGATTTTTGAAGATGACCGGACATCGCTCGGGTATGCGTTTGAAGCCGAGGAAGTGGCAAGATGTCTGGCGGAGGGGCGGACCGAAAGCTCGGTCATTCCGCTTGAAGAGTCGGTGGCGATTATGAAGCTGCTCGACCGGATCCGAGGTCAATGGGGACTCCGTTATCCGTTTGAGTAATGTTCCGATATTTAAATTTCAAGGAGGCCTGCTGCGATCCAGGAGCAGGTCTTTTAGTGTGTACACTACTTAATCAACAACCTTTTTACGGTTCATTACGGCTGTAGCAAGGGAAAAAATACCGAGGGAGGAGACCAGAAACAATACGGTTACATCCTGGATATAAACATAAATAGCCCCAACTAACGCTAACCCGGCTGCATTAAAAACAGCAAGTCTTGTTACAAGCGATCTTCTTGCGAATGCTGCCGCAGCGAAATGAAGAAAACTTACTACGGCATGAAATCCATACAGTATCAAAAAGAAAAACACAAACACGACGAAATCCCCTGGGCCGCTAGCGTATGGGGTATCGGATACCAGCGAATGGTTGATATGGACGACAAGGGCACCGTTTAAAATGCTTAGAACAAGGGAGAGAAGGCAGAGGTTGACCACCAATTCTTTTTTCGCAATATCCATGATATAACTCCTGAATTTGGCTTTTTCTATATCATAAACTATTCTTGGCTGGAAAGCCTAGACTGGGGCTTGTCGAAGATCTGTCACTTTTTGCTGGTTTCAGAGCGATAAGGACAGGTACTATAATAGCTGTACATCCATGACGAAGGTCGCCTATCCGATTACAACGAATGCGACTGCTTAAAGGAGGCCGCAGCTATGAGTTCCTATATTTCTGAACGCATAAAAATTCCGCCGGGATTGTGGGCAGGATTCCGTCAACTCGGGATTGCCCCGCATGACGTTGTCCGCAGCGCAGGACTCCCGCTTACGATCATTGCAGAACCCGAGGTCACCACGGCCCAATATTTCGCCATTTGGCAGGCTTATTCCGAGCTGGCCGGCGACGTCGCCCAAGGCATCATCCAGCTGGCGACTGTCTTTGAAACGGCGAAATACCCGCCGACCGTTTTGGCGACGTATCATGCCCGTGATTACCGTGACGCGCTGTACCGGATGGCCCGGTACAAGCAAATGTGTCCCCCCGAGAGCCTGCGCATCACTGAGGAGGGAGAGCACTGCACCATCGAGCTGGGCTGGCTGCATCCCGGGGAGTCCGGCCCGCCGGTGCTGGTTGGCATCACGCTGGCATGCCTCATGGAGCTTGGACGCCGGGGGACAGGGCAGCCTGTGCAAGCACGGTCCGTTGAATTTATGCAGCCAATGGGTGATATCCAGACCCTTGAAAGTTATTTCGGCTGCCGGATCCAGGTAGGTGCTACACGCAACCGGCTGACGCTGCACCGGAGAGATCTGGATCGGCCTTTTCTATCGTACAACGAAGAGCTGCTGGACATTCTGACTCCCGCGCTGGACCGGTCGCTTGATGAACAGCAGCGCAACCGCTCGTTCCCCGAGACGGTCAAATGGATTCTGAAGCGCAGCCTCACGGCAGGGCGCCCCGACATCCAGGCTGTCGCCAGAGAGCTCGGGATGAGCGACCGTACCTTGCAGCGCCGGCTTACAGAGGAGAACACCAGCTTCAAGCACCTGCTGACGCAAGCCAGACATGAGCAGGCGCGGGAATATTTGGCGGACCCTTCGCTTGATATTAAAGAGGTCGCTTTCCTGGTTGGATACGAAGACCAGAATTCGTTCTACCGGGCCTTCCGGCTTTGGGAAGGAAATACGCCATCCCATTGGCGTGCTGAACATGTAAGTACGAACTCGTGAGCCGAAGGACAGCGAGCAGAGCCCGATTTTCGATCGATTTCCAAACCTCGGATTGCTTCGGCTTGTCGGGATATTCTGTTATTTTATTGGCGTGTATAGCAAGAACGTTGGCGCTGCACACTAGTTACTGAACCCTCCTGGTCAGGTAATATGATCTCTATCCGGAGTAAAAGGAGTTTTTTGTTATGGATATGGGATTACACAATAAGACAGCGTTAGTTACAGGATCTACGAAAGGGATCGGAAAGGCCATTGCCATCGAGCTGGCCAAAGAAGGCGTTCATGTACTCATTAACGGCCGAAACGATGCAGAGGTAGAACAAACGGTGAATGAAATCAAGGCGAACTTCCCGGCGACCTCTCCGCAGAAGGCGACGGCCGATCTTGTAGATAAAGGGCAAAGAGAAGCTTTATTTGAAAAATTCCCCCAGGTTGATATTTTGGTGAACAATATGGGGATCTATGAGATCATGCCATATGAGAACGTTGACGACGAAGTATGGGAAACCTACTTCCGCACGAATGTTCTTGCCGCCAATGGGCTGACCAAATTTTATCTGCCTACCATGCTGAAGCAGGATTATGGGCGGGTTCTCTTTATTGCAAGCGAGGAAGCGTTGATGCCTTCGGGACAAATGCCTCAGTATGCCGTGACCAAGTCGATGCTGTTATCTCTGTCGAAGAGCTTGTCCAAATTGACGAAGGGCACCGAGGTTACTGTGAATACGATCATGCCGGGACCGACCCTCTCTGAAAATGTGCAGCAAATCATTGAGGGGATGTACGCTGACGAAGATCTGACCTTCTCGGAAAAAGAGAAGAGGTTTATGGCGGCAGGCCTGCCCCAATCGGAAATTCAGCGGTTTATCCGGCCGTTTGAAATCGGCAGATTGGCTGCTTTTGTATGCAGCCCTTATGCATCCGCCTTCAAAGGCGCTCCGATCCGTATGGATGGGGGAATGGTGCCGACAATTTTTTAATCGATGTTGTTGCGAAAAAGAACCTTGGGCGGAATCCCGAGGTTCTTTTTGGTATTTCGCCGTAAAGAGCAACGCCAATTCCAAATTGTGGTATGATGGGGCTGCCTTACAGTATCAGGCGTTGTCAGGATCAAATCCGTTCCAGACGATCGTTTGCTCCATCGGGAAGCGCTTGGTCGGCCTGGCTGGCTTGACGGCTTTCCCTATCGCGACGAGCAGGACCGGAATATAACGCGGCGGAACGTGAAAGGTTTTGACGAATGCGTCGGCGTCGAAGCCGACCATCGGGCCGGAGTCCAGACCCATCGCTTTGGCGGCGAGCATCAGCTGCATGGCTGCCAGTGAAGCGTTGCGAATCGCTTCGTCGCGCCGGTAGGGTGAGGAGGCGTCCACTGCATAGGCCTTATCGATTTGATCAAACAGGATTCGGGATGAAGCATAGCCAGCGTAAGCATCTTCAGGCCCGCCTTCCATAACAGGTCCATAGACCGCTGCGGCATTCCGGTTAGCCTCGAGGTCGCCGAGCACAGCGACGGTCACGGATGCATCGACGACCTGCCGTTGGCCGTTCGCAGCGTGTAGGAGCTTGTGTTTGGCATCCATGTCGGTAAAGGCGACGAACTTCCAATGCTGTAGATTCCAGGACGAAGGAGCGCTGCCCGCAAGCTCCAGCAGCTGCTTGATTTCTTGTTCACTGATCATGTGTGAGGGATCGAAATATCGCACGGAATGGCGCTCATGGATGACGGTAAGAAAATCGGATTGAACAGTTGATGACATGAACGGGTCAACTCCCTTAATCTATAGTCAGGATCTTGTTCGCGAACTTGCATCCTTTATACCGCCATGTTATGGCAACGGGCGGTCTGGAACAACCGCATTTTCAGCAAAGTGTACCGTAACAGTTGCGCCGTCTTCTATACATAACGCTATTAGAGTGAGGAAACAAAATGAAAAAATATTTGGATATCCTTGCCGATATCGAACGTAAAATCAGCGAAGGGCAGTTCGAGTCGGGTCAAAAGCTACCTTCCGTCCGCAATGCGGCGAAGATGTATGGCTGCAGCGTCAGCACGGTTACACGGGCATACACGGAGCTGGAGAGCCGTCACATGATTTACTCCATCTCCCAAAGCGGCTACTACGTTGTGGAGAAACCCGGCAAAGGGCCCGACGCTGCGGAGAGCTGGCAGATCGATTTCGCCTCGGCATCGCCCGATCCGTCGCTGTTTCCGTATTTGGATTTTCGGCACGCCTTGAACCAGGCCTTAGACACGTACCAGAGCCATCTGTTCACCTGCGGCGAAGCCGAAGGACTGAAGAGGCTCCGTCATACGCTCGTTTCCCATTTTGCGGAAGACCAGGTGTTTGCCCAAAAGGAGAGGATCATCGTTTCGGCGGGTGCGAACCAAGCGCTCGAAATATTAGCAAAAATGCCGTTCCCGAATGGGAAGTCCATCATCTTGGTAGAACAGCCCAGTTACGACATCTTTTTACGGTATCTTGAGACGGAGGGCATCCCGGTATGCGGAATTTCCCGGACGACCGCGGGAATTGATTTGCAGCAATTGGAGGAGAAGTTCAAACACGGCGGGATCAAATTCTTCTACACCATGTCCAGGTATCACAGCCCGCTAGGGACTTCATTCAGCCGGGAAGAAAGAAAGGCGATTGCCCGGCTGGCCGGCAAATACGACGTTTATGTCGTGGAGGACGATTACATGGCCGATCTGGGAGAAGAGCCGGGAACAGATCCCATTTATGCCTACAGCGGCATGTCACACGTCATATATTTGAAAAGTTTCTCAAAAATAATATTCCCGGGGCTACGGCTCGGGGCCGCCGTGCTGCCGGAGAAGCTGATGAAGGCGTTCTGCGAATACAAAAGATATGCCGACACATCGCAGCTGTCCCAGGCAGCGCTTGAAGTCTACATCAAAAGCGGTATGTATGAGCGGCACAAGCGAAAGATACGCAGCCAATATGCTGACCGGATCCGCGAACTGAATAAGGCGGTTTTGCGGCATAACGGTTCAGGCCTGATCGATATCCCCCCTGTGTCCTCGGGATTGTATGTTCCGTTCAAGCTGCCGAAAAAGGCCAATCTGGAACGCCTCGTTGAGCGGCTTGCCGCAAAGAAGATTCTCGTTGTTTCGAGCAAGCGGTTCTATTTATCGGACTATAGGGAGCAGGAGAAGTTTTTAAGAATCAGCATTGCTAGGGCGCAGCCGGAACGGATTGAGGAGGGAGTCCGGGAGATCATCGGAGAAGTAAGCCGGGAGCTCAAATGCCTGGTATGACGTTAAGAAGGAGTGCATTAAGACGGCATACGGCATTAAAAAAGCAGCAGGGCCGCCCGCACGGGGCAGCTGCTGCTTGATCGAGAGCCAAACCGTTTTACTTCCCTGCCCGCTCCGTTATTGCCCGATGGAAGGGGCATCCGGCCGGCGAGGTGTCGTCATCCCGCAGAAAATACTGCTTGTATTCAAGATTCCCCTGCGATCCGTAAGGCTTTAATTCCGGATGGGCCGGCGCGGTGTCGTATGCGGCAAGGCGTGCACGGATCCGGGGAGCGATCTCAGCCGCTTTTTCAGGATAGGCGTTCCACTGGTCCAACACCCAGCGCGGCGTCAAAGCCAGCATGAAATAGGGGAAGCTTCGGCTCTGACGGGATGTATGTGCCGGGGTGCCGCAGTAGACGAAATACCGTTCGCCATCGTAACAGAACTCCCACAGCGCCTGTTCCGGGTCTTCCGGAATGTCCTCCGGCCACGGCGTACGATCCAAACGGCTGACCTGGTTCAGTAAGTTCCAGAATGCATTTTCATACGCCAGAACCTCTCTAACGTTCTCCTCCGCCTCGAAAAAAACAACCAGGGAGGAATAATCCCCGAAAGCACGCGAAGCTCTGCCATACTCGGCAATGATCTCTGCGAGCTCCGGCCCTGCCGAACCATCCCAAGGACTGGGCGCAAAACCGAAACGGAGATGACCGAGTGCAAACGCCCGTGTGGCCGGAATGCAGGGGAACCGGGCTTCCCGGTCCGTCATCTTGGCCGCAAACCGCCGGCAGGCGTCTTTCTTCCAAGCTTCCAGAGGAAGCTCTTCATTTTCGATGTCCGTATACTGCAGCAAAAGCGGCATGAACAGCCCTCCTTTTACCTACAGCATACGCCCAGGGGCAAGAGGGTGACTGTGCAGAAGCCCATGCTTTAGCCCCCGCCCATCATATTGGTTCCGCTCATGGTATGTTATCGGGCCAAAATAAAGATTGAACGCCCCGCTGCAATCCATTTACAATGAAACTATCTTCCAGGCCAAAGGAACGATGCATAGATGACGACAACAACCTTGTGGAATCAAACGCTGCATCTGGTTTCTCATGCATATTTCGAGCGTAAGGAAAGGTTTGAAATGGATGTGGATTGTTACTCTGTCTGGGTGCTGTTTGCCGTGGAATCGGGCAAATTTTATTACCGGATCGGGGAGGAACGAGGGGAGGCGGGGGCCGGAGACCTGGTGTACTGCCCGCCGGGGTTCACCTTTGAACGGGAGATGGTGTCTCCGCTTGCGCTTCACTACATCGGCTTTGAAATGGTGGGGGAGGAGCGGACGGGGCCCGTCCCGTCGCTGCCGACGTTTTTGTCGCACCCGCTTGACAACAAACGCCTCGTTTCCAATTTTGCCTATTTGCGAAAGCTGCATTTAGCGACAGAACCGCGGCATGTGCTGCGCAAGGACATGATCATGAACGACATCTGGCAGCTCGCCTGCGAGGTGTGGGAAAGAGAGCATCTCCATGATGAGCAGCAGCTGCTGGCCGACTCGGACGATGTGCTGATGAACCGTGCGGCCGAATGGATCTACCAGAACGCGTACACCCCGTTCAGCATGAGGGAGCTGTCGGATTCGCTGAACCTCAGTCCCGTCCAGT
This sequence comes from Paenibacillus sp. SSG-1, assembly GCF_002224835.1. NCBI lineage: Bacteria > Bacillati > Bacillota > Bacilli > Caryophanales > Paenibacillaceae > Paenibacillus > Paenibacillus sp. SSG-1. The sequence continues at coordinate 4,874,137 of NZ_MBRK01000001.1, read as the reverse complement.
TTACGCGCCGGTTCCGGAAGTCGTTCCGGATCGCTCCTTCGGACTTTGTCCGGTCTTTGCGCATCAGTAAAGTGGCCGAGCTGCTGCTGGATACCGACATGACGCTGGACCAGATTGCCACCTGCTGCGGATATGAGAACGGCTTGTATCTAAGCCGGGTGTTCTCCAAAAATATGGGCATGAGCCCATCCAAATACCGCGAGCTGAACCGGCTGTAACCGGTCTCTGGTGTCCTTTGTGTGGGAAGACAGAGCAAGGCGCCGGCGTCCGGTCGATTTCGCATGCCGGTGATGACAGGCGCCCCGCTGTCCGCGTCCCGGTCTGCTAGCTCTCGGTCACTTCCAAATGCTTGATGCAGTCGTAGAGCGAATAGGTCCAGGCAGTGTCATTCAGAACGATGGTCGTAACGGAAGTATTGCGCAGCTTGACGCCCGTCGACTCATCCTGCATCAGTTCTTTTAAGGTTTGCCCCAGAAAATAGCCGTGCGTGACGGCGAGAATTTTTTGTCCCGGAAATCTGGCGGCCATCTCTTCCACAAAGCTTCGGCCGCGGGCCCGCATCATCTCATCCGTTTCCTGCTCCATGTCCAGCTCGTGCCAACGGGCTCCCCAGCGCTGGACCCTTTCCGCTTCGGTCGTATCGGCGATCTTGCCGCGGTCCATCTCGCGCAGGCGCACGTCGTAGAAATCGACCGGTTTCTTGATTTCGGCCGCGATGATGTCGGCCGTCTCCCGGGCGCGCCGCAGGTCGCTTGAGATAAACAGATCCCAATGCTCCCCGGCCAGCCGCTTGGCTACGAGCGCAGCCTGCATTCTTCCGGTTTCGTTCAGCGGATTTTGCGTATGCCCCTGCGCCCTGTTCTCGATATTATGATCGGTTATTCCATGCCTGACAAACGTAATTGATGTCACCCGATTTGTCCTCCTAAGCTTTTCTCCGATTGTAACCCAGCCCTACCAGGAATGAATCTAACACTTAGCGGTTTACGCCGCTTGCCGCGGCTTCCAGAATGGAAGAGACCGGCACCGTTTCCCCTTTTACCGGAAAATACGGCTTTACGCCCCGGGTGTCCTGCGATACCGGGAACCGGCTGTGCAGCGTAATGACGGTTTTCGGCGCAATGCTGCCGATCAGGCTGGCGAGCGCCTCGGGATGGGCGTGTCCGCCATTGGACAGGGAATGGCCGGTAATCGCGTAGGCGTTCAGAAACTTGGATACGGCAGCATGCTCGATTTTGACGCTGTAGTCCGACTGAATAAAATGCGATTGACCCTGCAGGCCTCCCAGCGTCTCCAATTCAATCATATGCGCAAGGTCCGGAAATTTGAAGAAATACACTATTTCTGGCTTGCGCTCGGCGACTTCTTCCAAAGAGACGGCAGGGTACGGCACCTCAATGCCATCAGCCATGGTAGTATCGATGACTTGAACGGGAACGTCAAGCGCCGGATGTCCATGGAGCACCTGCAAGCCTTCCCGGTTCGCCGTATGCCAGACGGCGGCAAGCGACGCCTCCATCACGATACTTTTTCCTTGGTCTGCGGCGATCGCGATCATGTCGGCCATTCGCTCTAAATCCCGCGGCGACATCTGCAGATACACCAGTCCTTCCGCTTCGCGAACGATCTCCGCGAACGAGGCAAGCAGCGCCTCCTCCGTGATCTGCAGCGGAACGGTGGAGGGGTCGGATGTAAGGCGCGTCCCTTCCGTAATGAGCACGTCGATCGGTTTGCTCTGGCACAGCCGGATGAAACGGTCGATCTTATCCGGATGCTTACCCTGCCGGCGCCAGTCCCCCGTATACGCAATTCTATGGGTGCCGTCGTCGATGATGATGCCGGATGCGCCGGTCGCATTGTGATCCATCTCGACGACCTGCATCGTGAACTCTCCGAAATCGACCACGGTCAGGTCGTCGCAGGTTGTTATCTTGGCCACGGTATCCTTGCTGTGCCGGCCCGCCACCATGCCGCGGAACAAGGAATACGAATCATGGTTCATATATACGGGGAGATCCGGATGGGCAAAGGGAAGCAGCGCCATATGGTCCGTATGCATATGTCCAATATAGAGATGAACCCGGTCGTAGTCCGGAAATTCCCGGTTTCCCCAGACCCGCCGAACCGCGGCCCAATTCAGGCCTTCCATCTGCTGAGCATCGTACAGCTCCGGCAGCGGGGCGGTCATGCCGCCCAGCAAAAACTGGCGCAGCTCGCGTCCGGGTGTCGCATTCACCGGTTCAAACAGCGTTACTTGGGTCGGAAACAGCAGGCTGCTGTGCTCGACGCCAAAGTCGAACATCAGCCCCTGTTTTCCTTTGCCGTACAGAACCTGCACGCCTCCTGATTTACCTACTCCGCCAAAAAAAGTCAATTGTGCCTCCTGCAACGTGATCGCCTCCTGTGTGGATATAAGCTCACTAGATTATAAACTTGTCGTCCCGCTTGCCTCGCCAACGTCCTCCAGCGAAAGGATGGCGCCATGCTCCCTGAGCTTTTGCCGGATGATCCGGACATCGACATCCTCCGGCGGGATCTGCTGCTTCACAGCCAGAGCGGCGCCGATGCCCACGCCTTCGCCGACGGCCATGCAGGTGGGCATGACCCGGGAAGAGCCGAAGACGACGGGGTCGACGCTGATGCAGCGGCCGCTGAGCATCAGCCGTTTCACGTCCTTGGCGATCGTCGCCCCGTACGTGATGCCATAGGGGCCGGCCAGCGACCGGATAACGGTCGAGTCGCCTGAACCGCTGTGAATGTCGATAATATACGAGCCGAGTGCGATCGTGTCATCCGGAATGATCCCGTTCACGGCCGCCTCTTCGCGGATCATCTGCTTGCCTATGATCCGCCTCGTTTCACGGATGCCCAGAAACGGGGCAATCGAGGACAAATAGATGTGCTCAAACCCCGGGATGTGCTCGCGCAGCATGTCGATCAGGGGAAGGATCTGCAGATGCGATTCGATCTCGCCCCGGCTTAGCTCCTCGACCTTTGTCCCATCAAAATTCAGGATGCGGATGCAGTTCAGGGCAATGTACCCCTCCCTAGGCAGATTGATATAGATGATCGTATCGCGGCTGATCGGGCATTTGCCTTCCTGCCTGAGCCTGGAAACCGTATTTTTCAAGCCGACGAACACGTGATTTTCGCTGGCCCGCAGAAACTCCGCCGTATAGCCTGGGCGGATCTTCATCGAAGATCCGTGCCGGAGCTCCTCCGGATGCTCCCCGAGGAAATCCATAAACCGTTCGAGATCAAAGCCGCCGACGGTAAACATAAGGGTAGGCGGCTGGGTTTCCCCGTTCGCGTACTGCCCTTTCTCAAACGAGGCGCCCGCCATATAAGCGACGTCGCCGTCCCCGGTCGCATCGATGAAGACATCGGCGAAGACCTCGATTTCCCGGCCTTTTCCCTTTAAGAGAACGGATTTCAGCTCACCATCCTCCACGTTTGTTCCGATGATTTCGCAGTGCAGCAGGGGCTGTACCCCGTACTGTTTGATTTTTTCAAAAATGACGATTTTCATCAAGCTGGGGTCGATGACCGTCGTCGAATTGTGCAGCGGGCATTCCCGGTGTCCGAAGGAACCGCCAAGCAGGGTCAAACGGTCGACGATTTCCTGCGGCAGGCCGCGGGTAACCTGGCGTCCCTGGGCATCCAGGAAGGCCAGCAAAGGCAGTCCGATCGTCATGTTTCCGCCCAGGAAGCCTTGCCGGTCCACAATCATGGTCTGCGCTCCCTCCCGTGCGGCTGCAATGGCTGCCCCGACGCCCCCGGCCCCGCCCCCAAGGACAAGCACCTGTGTTCTGATAACTTCGCGTTGCAATTGGCTTTCCATATAACCCCTACTTTCTCATTGAATCTCCGCGGATGGACACAGCCCACTAAGCCGTGCACCGCTTAAGAAGCGTGAATTGGTTTTCATTATACGAGGGGCAAAGATGCATGAACATGCAGTAATCCTTCATTGGGGATGCACTTTGTTTCAGGGGTGGGAAGGAAAGGTGACAACATTCGGGATGCTTCTCCAAAACTTGACGTTCCGCCAACAAGGCCCTGACTTTGCTGAAACAAAATACATGTACAGTAAAAGAGCGTGCATGGACTCATCCGAGCGGAGGTTGCTAACATGTGGGTGAAAGCTTTCCAACATGTTGTTCATGTCAAAACAAGCCTTGAGGAGGAATACGATCGTGAACATGCGTAACAAACGTGCAGGTTCCATGGCGGCCGTGTTAAGCGCCATCCTGCTGCTGGCGGGCTGTTCCGGGGGCGGCGATTCGAAGGGCTCGTCCGCGGGCTTTCATGAGACAGGGCTGCCGATTGTCGATAAGCCGATATCCCTGACCATTGCCGGTACTTATGATGAACGAACGGGAACGAATTGGAATGAGCTTGAGACGATGAAGGAAATCAACGAAGGGACCAATGTTCAGATTAAGTGGAACCTCAGCCCGGGTACCGATTGGGCGACAAAGCGCAACCTGATTATCGCCAGCGGCGATCTTCCCGACGTGCTGCTGGAGCTCAGCAGCTCGCAGGTCGTGACGGGAGGCGCAGACGGCATGTTTATTCCGCTGGAGGATCTCATCGGGAAATACGCGCCGAATTTGACGGATTTTCTGAACAAATACCCGGAAGTACGGCAGGCGATCACAGCTCCGGATGGGCATATTTACTCCCTGCCGATGGCCAACATGTCGGAGTATAAGCATGCCGACGGGAATACGCTGTGGGTGAACAAGGAATGGCTGAAGAAGGCCGGCTTGGAAATGCCGGAGACGACGGAGGAGCTCACGAAGGCACTCGAGGCATTCAAAACGATGGACATGGACGGAGACGGCAATCCGAATAACGAAATTCCGCTGACCGGCGTCTTCGGTGACTCGCAGTATGGGTTCGGCTACCTGTTCGGATCCTTCAATACGATCGACGAAACCTTTATCGTGCAGGATGACAAGGTGGTATTCGTCAGAGCGACGGAAGAGTTCAAAAATACGGTCAAGTACCTGCACTCGCTGTATGAAAAAGGGCTGATCGATCCGGACAGCATGACGCAAAACTCCACCCAGCTGATCGCCAAAGTATCCTCCGGCAAAAAAGCGTCTGTTGGAGCATTCTTCGCCTGGAGCGCCGACCAGATCACCAATGCGGACTACCGGTGGGATTACGGTTCGCCGATGATCCCGCTCGCCGGGCCGGACGGCTCCCAGATCACCCCGCGCAACAATTTGCAGATGACCCCGGGCATGTTCGTCATCACGAAGGTCAACCCGTACCCCGAGGCGACGATGAGATGGGTCGACCGGGCTTACGAGCCGGAAATGTCCATGAAGCTTCGCGAAGGCCCGAACCGTCTGAAGAAGCTGGCTGACGGCACGTATGACACCATCCCGAATCCGGACAACTATACGGCCGGCGAATGGAAGGTCAAAGAGACGCCTTACAATGACTTCGTCTACGGCTTCTCGCAGGAAATGCGCGACAAGCAGATTCTGCCGAAAGCGGAGCCCGGGCAGCTGGATCCCGATTTTGACGAGTGGTACGAAGCTCTGGTTCCGTACATGAAGCCTTGGGTGTACCCGAATATTATGTTCACGGACGCGCAGTACAAGAGCATCGAGCAGTATCAGACGGATATCAAAACGTACACGGATAAAATGGAAGCCCAATGGATCGCCAAAGGCGGCATCGACGAAGAGTGGAATACGTACCTGGAGACGCTGAACAAAATGGGGCTGAGCGATTATACGAAGGTGTACCAGGACGGCTACGATACGAATAAAGCGAACCTGGCCAAATAGAAAACTGCCCCCAACATCCGTTCGCGAGCTGGTTTCCGGCCCCGCGTAACGTAAAGGACGGTTGATAACGATGAACACCAAAATCGAAAGGACGGCGCTCGCGCAGCTGGAGAAGCCCGCGAAACCGAAGGCTGCTTCGCTGTGGCAGCGGGTCATCCGCAACTGGCAGCTCTACGTTTTGCTGCTGCCGCTTTTGCTGCATTTCGCGATATTTCAGTACGCGCCCATGTACGGTCTTCAGATCGCTTTTAAAAATTTTCGCGCCATAGACGGGATTTGGGGGAGCCCCTGGGTGGGGTTCGAGCATTTCGAGCGCTTCTTCCGGTCCTATCAATTCTGGAATACGCTCAAAAATACGCTGCTGATCAATCTGTACGACCTGATCTTTGCCTTCCCGATCGCGGTCGTGTTCGCGCTCATGCTGAATCAGGTCGCCCGGCTCCGCTTCAAGAAATGGGTTCAGACCATTACTTACGCCCCGCACTTTATTTCGACCGTGGTATTGGTCGGCATGCTGTACATTTTCTTGAATCCGCGGACGGGGATGATCAACCATTGGATCGACCTCTTCGGCGGGGAGCGGATCAATTTTTTCGGCGAAGCGGCATGGTTCAAACCGATGTACGTCATCTCGGAGATTTGGCAAACGACGGGCTGGAGCGCGATCATCTATTTGGCCGCCCTGACGTCCGTCGATCCGCAGCTTCATGAAGCTGCGATTATGGACGGGGCCAATAAATTCCAAAGGGTACGCCATATCGACGTGCCTACGATCATGCCTGTCATTATGATCATGCTCATTCTCAAAATGGGGCACTTTGCTTCCCTGGGCTTCTCGAAAGTGCTGCTGATGCAGAACTCCTTGAATATCGATTCGTCGGAAGTGATTCAAACCTATGTGTACAAGACCGGCTTGGTCGGCGCGCAGTACAGCTACTCGGCGGCGATCGGCCTGTTCGACAACCTCATCAATTTTACCCTGCTGCTGACGATGAACCAGCTCGCCAAAAAATTGAAGCAGCAAAGCTTGTTCTAGGAGGGAGCGCTCATGGCTAAAACGGATGCATTCGACCATACCGCAAGGATTGCCCGTTCCCGTGCCGACAAAGTGTTTGACCTGTGCAACTATACGATACTGACCGTTATTCTGCTGATCGTCCTGTATCCTTTGTATTTCATCGTCATTTCCTCGTTCAGCGAACCGACAGCCGTCAATTCCGGGAACGTCAGCCTTTGGCCCAAAGGGTTTACGCTGGAAGGCTACCGCATCATCCTCCAGAACCACGACGTATGGAGAGGTTATGCGAATACGTTTCTGTACACGGTGCTGGACGTCGTTTTAAGCTTAGCGATCATGATCCCGGGCGGCTACGCCTTGTCTCGCAAGGAGCTGGACGGGCGGAATGTGTTCATGGTGCTGATCGTCTTTACGATGTTTTTCAGCGGGGGCATGATCCCGACCTATATGGTGGTCAAAAATTTGGGCATGGTCGACACGATCTGGGCGCTGTTTGTGCCCACAGCCGCATCGGCGTATTACGTCATCGTGGTGCGGACGTTTTTCCAAAATACGCTGCCGGAGGAAATGCTGGAATCGGCCAAGGTCGACGGCTGCTCGACCTTCCGCTTCTTCTTCAGCATGGTCATTCCGCTGTCGGCGCCCATCATTGCGGTCATGGCGCTGTTTACCGCGGTCTCCCAGTGGAACTCCTTTTTCAGCGCGCTGATTTATCTGCACGATGCGGATCTGTATCCCCTGCAGTTAATCCTGCGCAGCATCCTGATCTCCAGCCAGATGTCGGCCCACGGAACCGATGCCGTCGTGGACCCGGAAACGATCGTGGAAGCCCAGCGGTACGCGGAACTCATCAAGTATGCTCTCATCATGGTCGCCAGCGTTCCGGTACTGGCACTCTATCCCTTCCTGCAGCGTTTCTTTGTGAAAGGGATGATGATCGGCTCGGTCAAAGGGTAAACCTAACAACGAACTGCCGCGAAGTTGAAGTGCACCTCCAATGGTTAGCCGATGTCGAACCAGTGAGGGTACCGTTCAAATGCGGCAGTTTTCGTGTTGGACGGGAAAAGATTAGCGCGATCACGAACGGGCTCTAGCTCTCCAACACCGCATGGGGGACCGGATTGCCTAACTTGTTATTTTCCACAAATTGCTGAAGAAGGGAAATAAACGCCCGGGCCGCGTGGCTTAAAAATTTATCCTTATTCATAATGATGACGATCTGCCGGTATAAGGTGGGATTGACGATAGGGATTGCGGATATCGCACCGTCACGGTTCAGATCGATCAGCGATTTGGATAAGATGCTGACGCCGGCACCCGATTTAACCAAATTGAAGATGGTGCTGATGGAATTGGTTTCGACGAAGGGGCTCATCTGTTTGCCGGTCATGCGGCAGGTCGCGTCCACTAGCTGGCGGCACTTGTGGTTCTCGGGAAGCAGGATCAGCGGCAGCCGGTCCACTTCGGTAAAGCTAATCTCTTTTCGCTGGGCAAGCTCATGGCTGGAGGAGACGGTTAAATAAAACTGTTCGAAGTATAAAGGGATTTTGTCCAGCCGGTCATCGTCGACGGGCAGAATGGTCACGGCCGCATCGAGTTCATTATTCAGTACCTTCTCCGTAACGTTTCCGGATTCAACGATTTTGACCGTAACGTTCGGATATTTCTGGTTGAAATCGACTAGAAGCGAGGACACCAAATGATTTAACTCCCCGGGGGGAGAGCCGATGGCGAGCGTTCCGCGATCTCCGCTTTGCAGCTCGTTCATTTGGTCCTTTGCGCTTTGGAGGGCGTTGAAAATGACAGCCGTATGCGACTTCAGGATCTTCCCCGCCTCGGTCAACGCGATTTTCTTCCCGATTCGGTCAAAAAGAGGGGTGCCGATTTCGTCTTCAAGCGACTTGATCTGATGGCTCAGCGTAGGCTGGGTCACATTTAATTTATCTGCGGCCCGCGTGAAGTGAAGCTCCTCGCAAATCGCTTGGAAATATTCCAATTGCCGTATCTCCATGATTCGTTTCCTCCCGAGGTGTAGGATGGCATGATGAGTGTATGAATGCTATGAGTGTCCAAATGATGTGGTTTATCTATTATTATTATAGAAATCATAACATTGATCTATCGTATACTGCATTTTACAATGAGGGCATCAACAACACAATCTTTTTTTGCGAGGTGTATGACAATGTCCTTATCCATCGGTCATGTAAAAATCCCGGACAGCGCATTAGCCAGACAGGCTGCCGAGCTGCTTCGGGATCATGGGGATGATTTGCTGTGGAATCATTCTCATCGGGTATATCTGTTTGGTGCCGTACAGGGGGAGCAGGCTGGAATAACGTATGATGCCGAGCTGCTGTATATTAGTGCTTTGTTCCATGATTTGGGATTAACCAATCATTTCAGCAGTCCTGACAAGCGGTTTGAGGTTGACGGGGCCAATGCGGCAAGAAAGTTTTTGGAATCGCATCAGGTTCCGGAAGAGTCGATCCGGCGCGTCTGGGATGCCGTCGCCCTGCACACGACGATCGGCATTGCGCAGTATAAGGAGCCGGAAGTTGCGCTGATTTATTCAGGTGTCGGTTATGATGTCATGGGAGAAAATTTTGATGTGATTACGCCGGAGATTCGTGAGCAAATTGTAACGGCTTTCCCGCGGAACCAGTTTAAAAGCAAGATTCTGAACGCTTTTCTGGAAGGCTTCAAGCATAAGCCGGAAACGACATTCGGCAACATCAAATCGGATGTATGCGAACGGCTGCTGCCAGGATACAAACGTCCGAACTTCTGTGATTTGGTTCTTCACTCGCATTGGGACGAGTAAGTGGATACACTTGCCTTTCCGAAAAAAAAACCGATGCCTTGCGGCATCGGTTTTTCATGCATTAGCCTTTTTCAGTTTAATTGAAGGTTTACGCCAACTACTCCGATTTTACCGCGTTCTATTTATATACTTCATTAGAATGGCGGGGAGGGATTTCAATGAAGAAGGTGCTCATTGGCTTATGGGTCATTACTCTTGCGATGTTATCCGGATGTCTAAGTCATCCTTCCGTGATTCAATTTACTGGCGAAAGTAAAACCTGGTCTGCAAGCTATACAATTACCAAAATGAATCGAGAAGATCATATGGAGCGGTTTCAAATCCGGTACAAAGGGAAAGACCCGGCTAACGTGGGGAGAGTGAAATATAAATTCACCGGCACAACGATGGGTGGGAGCGGGGAACAAAAATTGTCAGGGAACAGAGACATCGTTAGCGGATCCGGAGGCAACGGCGCTATTCCGCTGGAGGACTCAACCATTCAAGTTACCGTCGAGTGGAAAGGCCACAAGGAAGAGATGGAGCTTTCGACCGGCGATTCCCGTAAATAATAAGCCCCTATCCACAAGGGACAGGAGCTGTTCCAGGGAGGAGAAACTTAAAGCTTCTTCCCTTTGCCGTGCAATATTTTCAATTCTCCGTTCTCATACCCGACCGAATAGTTCATCCGGTAACCTTGATAGACGGTGCCGCTCTTGCGCCGCTCCTCAGCCGTAATATCCACGCTGACCAAAGCGCCGTCGTCCTGCTCTTCAAGCGTCAAAGGGCCAAGCGTTATATCACCGGTATTCAAATATCCCGCCCGGAAATCCTCGTAACTGATCCCGCTCTGCCATTCGCTGCCGAGCAGGGAATACGCCGTGACGTAATCGCCGTTATTCAGGCTTTGATAGAAGACAGCGACAATGTCCCGCTCGTCCGCGACCGTTCCGTCGCTGTCCGTACCGTACTCATCTCTGCCGTTCCCAGCCGGAAGCTCGGTCATCGGGGTCTTGGACCATTCCCTGGCCTGCTGAAGAATGCTGGAGATCGGAATGCTGAACCCGATTCCTGGTCCCTCGGACACAGCCGCCGAGTTGATACCCAGCACTTCACCCGTTTCTGCATTGACCAGCGGTCCGCCGCTGTTGCCGTGGGTAATCGGCGCAGAGATTTGGTACAGATTGCTGTAGGTGTACGGATCAATATCGAAGCTGCGGCCGAGTCCGCTGATAATCCCCGTCGTTACCGTATTTTCCAGACCCAAAGGGCTGCCGAGCGCGAGGATTTCGTCCCCGACCTCCGCCTTGTAGCCTTCGGCTACGGGAAGCGGGGCGAGTTTCTTAAGCTCAGGCACGCGAACGACCGCAACATCCGTATCGGCTCCGATCCCGATGACGGTTCCTTTATATTCTTCGTGATTCAGCGTCCGCACCGTTACCTGCTGTGACCCGGTTACGACATGGGCGTTGGTTAACAGGTCACCTTGATCGTTATATAGAAATCCGGAGCCGAGTCCGTCTCCGCTTTCGATCGTGACGACCCGTTTCTGGCTGTCCTCGATAATCTCCTTGCGCGTCTTTTTTTCTTTCGTCACGGCCGCTGCAGTGGCTGCATTGGCTGCCGTTTGCACCGCGAGCAGCGGCGCCCCGCCAAGCTCGTTCTCGGCCGTCCTGTGAATGAAATACGTCCCGCCGCCTCCCAAGCCGAGGATGATCAGGGAGGCCAGTGCGCTGATCCAAATGCCTTTACTCATATTCCCTGCCCCCTATTCCAAATACCAGGATGCGTTATCAACCGAGACTTCCGCTTGTTCGTAGACCCCATAGTAAGATGTCGAGAAGCTCCCTGATTCCCCTGGTTCCAGTCTGAACGGGGAAACGTTGGCATAAGCATCGCCTATGTAGGCACCGGAGAAGCTGCTGTAAATATGGAGGTAAACGCTGACCGAATAGATCGGGCGGGTCGCGGTATTCGTGACCGTCCCGGAAATGGTCAGATCGCCGTAATCGTCCAGCACGGCCGTAACGCCGGATACATCAACGGCCGCGGTCCGGTTGTTCAATTCTTCTTCAGCTGCCTTCTGCTGGGCCAGCTGAATACGCTTCGCTTCAGCCTCCTCAAACTCCCGCTTCGCTTCCGAAATCTGCTTCCGGTACGACGTCAGCTTCGGATTGTCCGCAGCGTAGGACAGCCCGTTGTCCACCGCTTCCAGCGCTCCGGCAAAATCCTTTTTCCGCAGCTTCTCTTCGGCTGACGAATAACTGATTCCGGCGATTTTGTTAATAATCTGCGCTTTGACGGCCGCCGCTTCCTGACCGCTGAGGCCGCGGACCGTATCAAGCTTGTCGGCCAGCGCATCAACTGTGGTCAGCTTGTCCAGCTGGCCTTTGATGCGAAGCACCGTCAGCATGACCTGATCCGCCGCCAGCGATTTCTGAAGCGGCGCGAACAGCGGCTCCTGCCGCTTGCCGATCATTTCCGCGATTTGCTTCAGCGCTTTTTCCCCTTCATCCAGCTTCTTGGCCTTAAGCTGTGCCGAAGCACCGTCGAGTTGATTCTTTAGCTGAGCGGCCTTGGCCGCAAGCTCCCGGTCCCGGGTCAGTGCGGCGAAGCGCGGCCGTTGTTCTTCGGCCCGTTCCAGCAGCTGGACCGCCTCCGAATACCTTCCGGCCAACGCCTCTTTCTTGGCTTGCTGCTGAAGCGCCGTCACTTCCTGGTTTACGGACTGCTCATACTTGTAATAGAGTGTAAGACCCAGGGCAACCACTCCGGCAAGCATAATAGGGATGATCCACTGGAATACCCGGCCGCTTCCCCCCTTGGTGACGGCCGCCTGTGCCGGGCGCTGATCATCTCCCGGCTTGCCTGCCGCAGCTTGAGGCAGCCGGATGGCCTCAGTGCCTGCGGCTACCTCAAGAACGGCCTGCCGTACTTCTTCCGTCAATAATCTTGCTCCGCACTTTCCGCATATTTTCTGTTCCGGAGCACACTTTGCCCCGCACTGATGACAATACACCCTGCTCCCCCCAGCATTCTTGTATCGATCCGGCTGCGGTAATTGAAAGCCGGTTCCATCAAAATATCTAGGTCTTCAGCGATTCTTCTGGTTCCATAGACCTAGATTACTAGTTTTTACTATACCATAATATGGATTGATGCGAGAAGAGGATTTTAATAGCTTGGAGTCAGCCCATCTTTTAACGGCTGTCGGGTGTCCGATTGCTTTTTTAGCTGGACGGGGTAAAAGCAATTCGCAAGAAATAACAACCTGATAGTTGTGCTACGATGACGTTAGCAAAACATGTGGGCTGATAGATCCATTTTTGTGAAATTGGAGGTTGGATACCCATGACCAATCATTCGAGTAACAAGAGAATCGACACTGCCTCGAGGACGATCCAAGCACCACCGCAAGCGATTTATAATGCGTTCGTGGACCCTAAGGCTTTAGTAATGTGGCTTCCTCCGGAGGGGATGAAAGGCCGGATTTTCGAGTTCAACCCCGTGGCGGGCGGAACTTACCGGATGTCGCTGGCTTATTTAGAGAACGACGGCACAATGCAAGGGAAAACCTCTGACGATACAGACGTCGTCGAAGGAACGTTCCTGGAGCTCGTCCCGGACGAGCGTATTGTACAGGCTGTTGTATTCGAGTCAGATGATCCTCATTTTGCCGGAGAGATGATCATGGCATGGACATTAGCAGCCGACCCGAAAGGCACGGTGGTTACGATCGTATGCGAGAACGTACCGGCAGGGATCCGGAAAGAAGATCACGACGTCGGTTTAAGGTCCACTTTAGAGAACCTGGCATTATATACGGAACAATAGTTCGTTTCGTTGAACGAGTCAAAATCGGTTTGTTAAAAAATTTATAGAAAAAAATCCATAAAAGATCGTGTATTTGTCGATTATGGTGAGCCGCGTTCGTTGTATTGGTAGAGGACAAAAAACGAAGCAAGGAGGCTTTGCCTTATGAGAACGGTCACTTCGAAAGACGGCACGAGCATTGCTTACGACAAGGTTGGAAGCGGCCCGCCGCTCCTGCTGGTCGATGGTGCGCTGTGCAGCCGGGGGAATGGCCCGAGCAGCGCCTTGGCAGCTGCATTGCAGCAGGATTTTACCGTGTATACCTATGACCGTAGAGGGCGTGGCGAAAGTGGAGATCATGCTATTTATGGAGTGGATCGCGAGATTGAGGACCTTTCTGCTGTGATTGAAGAAGCAGGAGAGGATGCATTTGTATACGGCGTATCCTCGGGGGCAGCGCTTGCCCTTGAAGCGGCAAATCAGCTTTCGTCGATAAAAAAACTGGCGTTATACGAAGCGCCTTTTGTTTCGGACGGCAGCCGTGAAGCTGTGCCTGATGAGTACGCTGCACAAATGGGTGAACTGATTAGAGCCAATCGCCGGGGTGCAGCAGTCAAGCTGTTTATGAGAAAAGGAGTCGGACTGCCGGCCCCGGTCGTGGCCATGATGCCGATGATGCCTGCCTGGTCCAAGCTTAAGTCGGTCGCCCATACGCTTCCTTATGACACCATACTGACGATCGGGCAGCAGAAAGGGAGTAAGGAGACGTTGAAAAAATGGTCGAGCGTCTCTGTCCCCACGCTTGTTGCCGTTGGCGGCAAGAGCCCGGAATGGATGCGAAATTCCATGAAGGAGCTTGCACAGGTTTTGCCGAATGCAACCCATCAAGTGCTTCCCGGTCAAACGCATATCGTGAAACCGGCCGCATTGGTCCCTGTATTGGTCGATTACTTGAAGGGATAAAAAATATATTGAGGAGGTTGCGATATGGTAACATTTACTGCCGACCTGCAGCTGCACGGAAAGACCGCAACAGGAATTGAGGTGCCGGAAGAAGTAGTCAGAAGCTTAGGCTCTGGAAAAAAGCCTGCGGTTCGTGTTACGATCCGGGGGTACGCGTACCGGACTACGATTGGAGTCATGGGCGGACGATTTTTGATTCCGGTCAGCACGGAGCATCGGAAGAAAGCAAAGGTTGCCGCCGGCGACAAACTGGAGGTTCAGTTGGAGCTGGATACGGAACCGCGTGAACTAGCCGTGCCGGATGATTTCTTGTCCGCATTGTCGCATAACGGGGTGGCGAAGGCCGCTTTTGAGAGCATGTCTTATAGTAATCGACGGCGCCTTGTTCTGAGCATTCAGGATGCCAAGACACCGGAAGCCAGACAGCGGCGAATAGAGAAAGCTTTGAACGAGCTCAATGATTTCAAAAGTAAAAAGTGACAGAAGCAGCGTATTAAGGAGGCAATCATGCACGCTAGACACGATTATAAAACATTGCGTCAAACCTTTGAGCAGGCGGCAGACCTGTACCAGCAGGCGCGGCCGGAATACCCAGATGCACTGCTGAACGATCTGGTCCGTGCGGCTAATTTGCATCCGGGGGATCGTCTGCTGGAAATCGGTTGTGCGACAGGAAAGGCAACCCTCCCGTTAGCCAAACGTGGATTCAACATGACATGCGTGGAGCTTGGAACGGATCTTGCGGAAGCAGCCCGCCGCAACCTCACCGGAATGGATGCCGAAATTATAACGGGGGGCTTCGAGGAGTGGCAGCCCGAGGACTGGAAAAGATTCGATTTGGTATTTGCCGCCACCGCGTGGAACTGGATTGATCCGAAGGTTCGGTATTCCAAGGCATGGCAGGTCCTGCGTCCCGGCGGACATTTGGCTTTTTGGAACGCCACTCACGTTTTTCCGGACGACGGGGATCCGTTCTTCCGTGAAATCCAGGACGTATACGATGAATTGGGCGAGGGCAAACCGAAAGACACCGACTGGCCAAGGCCGGGGGAACTGCAGGAGCAGCGGGAAGAGATCGGGCAAAGCGGCCTGTTTGAGGTCGTTCATGTTCGGCATTTCGACTGGGAACGCATCTATCATGCGGAAGAATACATTAACCTTCTAAAAACGTTCTCCGACCACATTCTTATGGAGGAATGGAAGCGTGAGAAGCTCTTCAGCGAAATCCGGGTTCGCCTGAACAGCCGTCCGGACTCGTCGGTCCACCGCCATTGGGGCGCTGTTCTTCATGTCGCCCGGCGTTTAGACTGAGCGGGAAGATAAATTTAACAAGCGGAATAATTGAAATGACAAAGCTCCGATTGGATACCGGGTTCAACAGGCCAATCGGAGCTTATTGTTTTTTTATTATGATTTTGAACTCCCCGAAAGCGGGACAGTTTGGTTATAGCCATTCCATACCTGAAGCTTATGGTAAAATTATCAAGTATGAATGCGAGCCGACGGAGGGAGCCCATGTGGAATTACAGGAAATTAAGTTTTGAGGACGCTGAACTCATTAACGGGATGAACCCATCTGTTTTATAGTTTCCGAATACCCCCAAAAGGAGCTGTGCAAGCATGCATGAGAAATCGAGTATCTCCGAATTCCATAAATTGTGCCGTGCGCTGAAGTTGGGCGAATTGCAATCGGACCCTGTACCGGTTACCGGTGGGCTGCTTCACAAAATGTACGCGGTGGAAACTGCGACAGGCAAATATGCCGTAAAGGCATTAAATCCGCAGATTATGACCAGACCAACTGCAGTGAACAACTACATCTTGTCTGAGCGGATTGCGAATTACGCGGCAAAATTCATTCCTGCGCTTCCCGCAAAGAAGTTTGACGGGGAGTCGCTGCAGCGATTAGAGGACAGGTATTATCTTGTTTTTGATTGGACCAGCGAAAACAGCCTGAAGCATGGTGAAATAGACACGACTCATTGCGAAAAAATGGGTGACATTCTAGCAAAGCTGCATCGGATCGACTTTTCAGTTTTAGGCATCGAAACTCCGCGATTTTCCAATTCTGCTCTAACGGACTGGGGCTTTTATTTGGAGAAAGGAGAAGAAAACCATGCGGAGTGGACCGAACAGATGCTCGAAAGCATGGAACATTTACATCGGTGGAATGAAGCCGCCATCGAATCGGTGAACGGGCTTTCTTCTGAATGGGTGATTACGCATGGGGACTTGGACCCGAAAAACGTACTGTGGTCAGGTCATGAACCGATACTGATTGACTGGGAATCCGCCGGTTATAAAAATTCGTCGCTGGACTTACTGGAAACTGCGGTTTATTGGTCCGAAAGTGAGAAGGGTGAGATACAGAAGGAGAAGTTTTCAGCTTTTATACAAGGATATAAAACAGCTCAGGGGCGCATTTCATCCGATTGGAGGCTGATTCTGGCTGGTGGGTTATTGTCCAAACTGGAATGGCTGGAATATAGTCTGAAACGGTCTTTGTGGATCGAATGTACGGATGAAGAAGAACAGAAGACCGGAACAGAGCAGGTCTCCATAACCCTGGGTGCTATTAAGCATTATGCAGAATCCATCCCCAAGATGGAAGAATGGCTTGAATTGCAGAAGATATAGAGAAGCACAGGATATATTGATGCTGACTGGACAGCGGCTCGAGTTCGTTCCAATGCGCGTGCTGTCCAGTATTGGAGTCAAGTGATAAACGACATATCCTGTTGTTTTACCTGGATGCTCCGAACTTTCCACCATGTTTCCGACGGATCGATGACGGATTTATCCACGTGTTAACAAGGCAAAAGCCGCACTCGGTGATGGCAGCTGCATTTCGCTGATGACGCAGGCAAGCATGATGGATTCCTGAAGGCGGCTTCGGCTGATATCCCCCAGATCAATAATCGTTGACCAGCCGAGGTCTTTCAACAGAGTCCTGACTTGCTCCTTGGACTCCAAGTTGTTGCCGGATATAAACATGACCGGTGAGCCTTCGCTAAAATGCGGGTGAACCATGATTTGATCGCTGACGATATTTAGTGTTTTAACGATAGAACTGTCAGGCAGCAGCTGTTGGACGATTTCCCCTGCAGATGTTTCGTTATGGAGCAAACGCGGCCCGCCGTCAAAGGATACGGCATTGCTGACGTCGATGACGGTTTTATTTTTTAAACAGGCAGGGTCGATGGATTCCAGCACGTCTTTCAAACCATTCCAGGGAAGCGCCAGAATCATCGTCTCTCCAAACCGGGCGGCTTCGTCAAAAGTGACCATTCCGACCGAACTACCGCTCTCTTTTTTCCAAGATGCGTGTTTCGGATGATCAGGTTCCCGGCTGCTCACGACAACGCGATGGCCCGACACCGCTAAACCTTTAGCTAACGCTTTACCTACATTTCCGGATCCCAAAATCCCGATTTTCATGTTCGCTTCCCCCCTCACGAGCCATTATAGAGCTGGGTCCATGCCGGGAACAATAAGGCACTTTTTTGTATCCAGGCATGCGCACGCAGCTTGGTGTATAATGTTGGGAAAAAATATGGAGGGAGTCCAATGCCTGTGCAGCTGAATGAGTGTCCGGTCGAGGTGGTCATATCCAGTCTAAGCGGGAGATGGAAGATACCGATATACCGGTATTTGTACAAAAACGACCAGCCCGTGCGTTACAGCGCATTGCAGCGCCATTTACCGTCCATCTCCAAGAAGGTACTGACGGAACAGCTCCGTGAGCTGGAGCGTGACAGCATTATTGAACGGAAATCATACCCGGAGCCCCGGCCCAGAGTGGAATATGCGCTGACTTCGGCGGGACGGTCTATGATTGAATTTCTGGATCAGATCAGCGAGTGGGGCGTGAAGCACATTCTATCAAAACAAGAAACTCAGCAAAGCTGATTTGGATCTTGATTGAAAACCGATGATCAAATATGCAACAAACGCCAAGAAATCGCTATGCTAGTAGCAAAGCGATTTCTTGCGCATATATTACTAATAATCTTGGAGCCGCCGCTAGGTTGTTTAGGCCGACGCCAATTTTTCAATGACGATCGAAGCGCTAGTCGTAGGCGTTCCGCCGCCTATGCTACCCTGAAGTGTTTGGGTACCCATATTATCGGTTCGGTTCAGAGTCAAGATGCCTCCCGCGGTTAATCGTGCTACGACTTGACCTTGATAAGGGTTATTGCCCGCACCGGAGCCATAATTACTGCAAGGAACCAGCGTGGCAGGCAGCGGTCCGGCGGCATCCGGATCGAAGAACAGGCCGAATGCGCTGTTTCCGGCAGTCGGGAATACTTCCCAGCTGATGTTATAGAAACCGGTTTCCAGGATATTGACGGTGGAAGGGCTGGTAAAAGAAGTGGCCGTTCCGTTAATGACGGAGTTATTAAAAGTGACGGCGCCGCCTTGGCCACCGGGAGTAGGGGCTGCGGCTACGGTTTGATCGACCGTGCTGCACAAGAATGCAAACGATGCGATGCCCCCGGCTGGACCGGCAGGACCTTGAGGACCGGCAGGGCCTTGTGCTCCTGCAGGACCTTGAGGACCGGTAGCACCCTGTAGTCCTGGAATGCCTTGTGCTCCAGGAAGACCTTGTGGTCCCGGGAGACCTTGTGCTCCTGCAGGACCTTGAGGACCGGCAGGAGCATTTACTTTAATTTTCGGGGGAGGACAGTTTACCTTTACGATCTTTTTAATGACGCGGTGTTTCTTATTTCTATGGTGGTGAAAAACAATTTTACCTCTGCAATGCTTTCTTGGACAATGCAATGATATACACCTCCTGTCGATTTGTCTACAGAGTATGGGTTTGCTTCACATTTGGCATGGACTGATAACTATCATTTGCTAGACTAACGGCTATATTTTGAGAAAACGGGCATATGCGGGGTATTTCTTGGGACAAGCGGTTTGTCTGCCAATCCATAGGAATAAATTGATAGATTGGTTTACATATTCGATATTTTCAGAAGGCGATGCTATTTTGACGCATTATTAAAAGATGGAGAGAGATAGACAATTGAGAGCACAAATGGGCAAAATGGATACTGCATAGCTCAAAAAGTGCCCGGACTTAGGCAGGAGTGCGATGACTATTAAGGGAAGGCAAAGGATGGGAATGATCCAACATAAAGAAGTGTATATCTTTACGGGGTTTATCTGGTGCCTTCTGTTTGCGATCATCAGCTTTTACTGGGCAGGCGGAGGCATGATTGGCGTAAATACATTAGGAGGGTTCATCTATAATCAAGCCATAGAAAGGGAAGCATCGTTCATAGCCATAGTCTGGCTTACTGGATTCGTGAAATTGTGCGGGGGCTTATTTTTGCTGCTGCTTCTAAGGCCATGGTCCAGCATGACGAACCGGGTTTTGTATGTTCTAGGGCTACTAGCGGGGATTTTGCTATTCTTCTATGGCCTGGCCAACGTTGTTTCTCTTATTTTTGCCTGCATAGGGCTGCTGTCCCTGCAGATTGACGATTTTGCGCTCAGGTGGAGGCTCTTTTTTTGGGAGCCATTTTGGATGCTGGGAGGAGCGTTATTTATCCTTGCTGCACTCAAGTTTAAAAGGGAGGCCAAATCAAAATCATGATCCTTTTGTAAAGCAGCCGACTTCTCAGCAGTCGGCCGCTTTTTTTCATTTCTGAAATTTCATGGAAAAATTTGATGGTATCTGCTGTGTTCTATTTCATGCTAAACTCAATCGGATTCAATATAGGATAGGGGAAGTTTAGAATGGAATAGTATTTAAAAGCATTGAAAAATTACGCAGGATTTCAGGGGAGGGCGTCCAAAAAGGAATATTGGATGTTTATGCTGTATGAAGGAGTAATCTACATCGTGCTTTCCGTCGTCGAGGAAATCGTGGGGCTGTCTTACATATTATCCGGGATCTATTTTGCAGCTACCTTCTTGCCGGCTTTGGCGGTTGCATGCCGCAGACTCCACGATACGGGAAGAAGCGGTTGGTGGAACTTGATCGCCCTGATACCGATCGTGGGTATCGTTATTTTTGTTGTGCAAACCTGTCAGGCAAGTCAGGAGACGGATAACCAATATGGCCCCCAGCCCGTGAAGTAATGTTTGGGAAGGCGGGCGAGACATAAGGATCACATCACAAGAGGAAGGCTGCCGGCCGATTGAGCCGGGAGTCTTTTTTGCTCGGTTGGTCAATTTTGATATGCCGCCCATATCACGCCGGATCACTCAAAAATGACACATTGTCCGCTTGTCCAAGCCGCTTGTCATCAGGCCGCAGGCACCTTGTCACCGGGGCTTAGGGGCAGCAGCTAAAATGACATATTTACGTGCACCGCTCCCTGGGCTATCGTAAAAATGTAAGCGTTAGCACACCTGACATACTGTGGCAACGATGGGTGGAGCACAAACCATTTATCAGGAAGGGGTGATCCTATGCAGGAAACCAATACGGCGTTTGCCGGCCGCCCGGCGGCGGCCATGACGACAAAGAGAAAAGGCAAAGGTTTATGGAAGCGCATCATTATGAACTGGGAGCTGTACCTGTTTATTGCGCCGGCCTTTTTGTACTTTCTTATTTTCTGTTACGGGCCGATGTACGGCATCCAGATCGCGTTCAAGAACTTCATTCCGACAAAAGGAATCACGGGAAGCCCGTGGGTCGGCTTCGACCACTTCGTACGCTTCTTTCATTCCTACTACTTCTGGGATCTGCTCTGGAACACGCTGAGCATCAGCTTGTACTCGCTGGCCATCGGGTTTCCGATCCCGATCATTCTGGCGCTGGCCTTCAACGAGGTCCGAAACGGCTTCTTCAAGAAGCTGTCCCAGACGGTGACGTACGCACCGCACTTCATTTCCATGGTCGTTATGGCCGGGATGATTATCACGTTCCTTTCGCCGTCGACGGGGATCGTCACCCACATGATCGAGGGTCTGGGCCTGAAATCACCGGACTTCCTCACCGACCCGCGCTGGTTCAAGACGATGTACGTCTTCTCGGACGTGTGGCAGAGCGCCGGCTGGGGCACGATCATCTATCTCGCCGCGCTCTCGGGCGTTGATCCGGGGCTGCATGAGGCGGCGATTATCGACGGGGCCTCGCGCTTCCAGCGCTTGCGGCACATCAACATCCCGGTGCTGGTCCCGACGATGACCATCCTGCTCATCCTGAATATGGGCAGCCTGCTCGGGGTCGGCTTTGAGAAAATCCTGCTGCTGCAAAACCCGCTCAACATGAGCTCGTCGGACGTCATTTCCACCTTCGTCTACCGCTCGGGTCTGGTGGATGCGCAGTACAGCTTCTCGACCGCCATCGGCCTGTTCAACTCGGTCATCAATGCGGTATTGCTCATCGTCGTCAATCAGATCGTCCGCCGTACGAGCGAGAACAGTTTGTGGTAGAGAGGAGGGGCTTCGATGTTATCCGGAGTCAGAGAAACCCGGCGGGATAAAGTTTTTCTCGCCTTCAATTACCTGTATGTGTTTCTGGCGTTTCTAATCGTGTTCTACCCGCTGGTGTACATGGTCAGCGCCTCCATCAGCGACCCGAAAGCGGTCGGGTCGGGGGAGATGTGGCTGTGGCCGAAAGGCATTACGTTTGACGGCTACAAGCGGGTGTTCGAGAACACAAGCATCTGGACGGGGTACGGCAACACAATTCTGTACACCGTGGTCGGGACCGCGATCAACCTGCTCGTGACGCTGCCGGCGGCGTATGCGCTGAGCCGCAAGGACTTTGTCGGCCGCAACTTCTTTATGGGCATGTTCATGGTCACGATGTTTTTTGGGGGCGGCCTGGTGCCGACGTACCTCCTGGTGAAGCAGCTGGGCATGGTCAACACAATGTGGGCGATCGTCATTCCATCGGCCGCGTCGATCTGGAACATCATCGTCTCACGGACGTTCTTCCAGAGCTCGATTCCGAAGGAGCTGCAGGAAGCGGCGCAGATCGACGGGTGTACGAACATGCGGCTGTTCGTGAAGATTATCCTGCCGCTGTCGATGCCAATCATCGCGGTCATGGCCCTGTTCTACGGGGTGGGCAACTGGAACAGCTACTTCTCGGCGCTCATTTACCTGAACGACTCGGCGAAATACCCGCTGCAGCTGGTGCTGCGCCAGATTCTGGTGCTGCAGGAAATGGCCGCGCAGGGCGGAGGAGCGATCGACGCCTCCACGGCAGCCGCGATGAACAACAAGGCGGAAATCGCCGCTCTGGTGAAGTATTCCGTGATTATCGTCGCCACGATTCCGGTGATTGTCATTTATCCATTTCTCCAGCGTTACTTTGTGCAAGGTGTTATGATTGGTTCCGTAAAGGGCTGATCCTGCCTGCTTAGAATCGACATCAAGTCAAAAAGGGGAGTTTATAAAACATGAAAAAGCTTCGCAAGGCGTCATCCATTCTGCTCTGCCTCACCGTATCCGCCAGCCTGCTGGCAGCCTGCGG
Organism: Paenibacillus sp. SSG-1; assembly: GCF_002224835.1. Lineage (NCBI taxonomy): Bacteria > Bacillati > Bacillota > Bacilli > Caryophanales > Paenibacillaceae > Paenibacillus > Paenibacillus sp. SSG-1. Next base: position 4,851,290 of record NZ_MBRK01000001.1, on the reverse strand, counting down.
TTCCAACGGCGACGGGGGTTCCTCCTCAGCTGCCGGATCTGCGGCCGAAGGGGTTAAAAAAGAAGGCTTTCCGATCGTGGACAAGCCGCTCACGTTAAAAGTGATGTCCCAGGACGCGGGCGTGGCCGACTGGAACAAAATGCCCGTACTGCAAGAGATGGAGAAATTGACGGGCATCCACCTGGAATACCAGCTTTCGCCGATCGACAGCTTTGAGACGAAAAAGAACCTCGTATTCGCGAGCGGCGACTTGCCAGATATATTTTATGCGGCGGATTTGAAACCGGCGGAGCAGGTGACATACGGCAGTCAGGGCGTTCTGATCCCGCTCGAAAAGTATATCGATGAAGGCTATGCGCCGAACATCAAGAAAATTTTCGACGAGCATCCGGATATCCGCAAGTCGTTTACGACGCCTGACGGGCATATCTACGCGCTCCCGAACATCGATCTGTCGGCGGTATGGTACCGCAGCCCGATGTGGTATAACGGCAAGTTCCTGAAGGCGCTGAACGTAACCGAGCTGCCGAAGACAACCGACGAGCTGTACACGCTGTTGAAACGTTTCAAGGACGAAGATCCGAACGGCAACGGCAAAAAGGACGAAATTCCGCTGACCTCGGTCAAGCTGGACGACCTGCGCATGTATTTCCTCGGCTTCTGGGGCATCTATGACGAAGTCATTTACGCCGACAAGGACGGAAAAGTGCACTATACGCCGCAAGAAGAGGGTTATAAGGGCTACCTGACCTTCATGAATAAACTGTGGAAGGAAGACCTTCTGGATCACGAGACGTTCTCGCAGACGCCGGATCAGAAGAAGGCCAAGGGGCAAAACAACCAGATCGGCGTGTTCAACGACTATTTCCCTTACTTCACGCTGGGCGGCGAGCCAAGCTCGGACAACCCGCTCATGACGCCGGTCGCCAGCGAAATTCCGGGAACGCCAGTCTACGGCAAGCATCCGGGCATTTCGGCCAACGGTACGTTTGCGATTACGAGCAAGGACCCGAATCCGGAAGCGACGATGCGCTGGATCGATTACCAATACGGTTATGACGGAGCGACGCTGTTCAGTCAGGGACCGGAAAATACGCTGTGGAAATACAAAGATAAAGAAGCCCATGAGAAAGAATGGCTGCCGGTACCGGGCGGCGGCGACCGTGAGGAATATCGCGGCACACTGACGCCGAACTACGGCATTCTCGCACCGGGCATGAATTCCGCGGAGTTGACCAAAGGGCTGAAGAGCGACTTCGACCGCTTCATCGACAAGGAAAACGCGGAGAAGCTGACGCCGATCGGCAAAACGCCGTTCCCGAACGTCTATTTGACCAATGAAGAGCAGACGGAAGCAACGGCACTGTTGTCCGACCTGAACACTTATGTCAAGCAGATGGAAGCGAAGTTTGTGACCGGCCAGGAACCGCTCTCGAACTGGGACAAGTATGCAGCGCAAATCAAAAAAATGGGAGGCGACCGGATCGCCGAGCTGTACCAGGGCGCTTACGACCGCTGGAACTCGGGCAAGTAACCGGATCATCCGCACCATGCAAAAGCAAATAGCCAACATCGCCCTGCAGCGCAAGCGGCAGGGGAGTTGGCTATTGCTTTAAGAAGAAGCGGGAAGAGGCGCAGCCTTATTCGTCGTCCGGATCGGAAGAAGCGGGAGGCTGGCCGGTTTCGGAGAACAGCTTCCGGTACTGCCCCGGCGTGTAGCCGGTCTCCTTCTTGAACTTCCGCGTGAAGTTCGGGGTGTCCTGGTAGCCGACCCGCAGAATGATGTCCTTGAGCGGATCGCTGGTCGTCCGCAGCTGATGAATCACTTCTTCGAGGCGCTTCTGCCAGACATACTGGATGAAGTTCAGCCCCATCTTTTCCTTGAACGACCGGCTGACGTGGGACGGCGAGATGTCGAATTCAAAAGCGACGCTCTCCAGGCTCAGCGTATGGTCGGTGTAATGCCCGTCGATGTAAGCGACGATCCGATCGATCATCGACTGCTCTTCCTTCTGGTTATTCCGCTCGACCTGGCTGCAGACCCGGGAAGCGAGGCTGAGCAGGCCGCGTTCGACTTCCTCGAGCGAGCTGCTGTACACCATGCCTGGAGGCACGTCCTGCAGCACGCTGTGGATACCGAGCTCGGATGCGGTCTTGAGGATCGTGTTGAGCAGGTCGAAGCAGACGCAGCGCATCAGCATCGCCGATACCTCGGCCGCCTGCAGGTCCTGCACCGACAAGGAGATAATTTGGGCGGCAACGTCGTAGCTGCCCTGCTTCAAGCTCTGGGACAGCTTCATCAGCGTGTTGTTCGGCACCCAGGCCGTATGGTCCGGCGTGTAGGACAGCTTCTCGAAATACGTGACGCTGCCTTGGCCGGTGGTCGCCCGCAGCTCGAAAGCCGAGCAGGCTTCGATGAAGGACTGGTTCAGCTGGTCCGGGCTCGGATAGCTGGTGCCGACGCCGATCATCGGAAAGACGTCGAAGGATTCGAGCAGACAGCCGCGGACCGCCTCAACGATCTGGTGCATCCGGTTGAACTCCTCGGCGCCTTCTTCCGGATCGTAGCAGATGATGAGCCCCAGCTGGTCCAGCTGCGGAAGCTCCACGCCATAGCCGAGAGCTGCCAGCTCAGGGAATTCGATCTGGGTCAGCAGCCGGATCATTTCGGTGCGGTCCTGCCGGTCGCTTTTCTCCTGCTCTGCCGGCTCCGACCCGATGACCATCACAAAGTAGCGTGACCGGTCAAAATGAAGGTCGAACGCCTCCCGCAGCTCCGGCGACAGGCTCTGGGCGCTGCCGTACTTCAGCAGCATCGACAGGAAGTGGTTGCGGGCGAACGGCTCCTGCAAATCGATCCGCGAGCTGTATTCCTGCAGCGCGGTGCGGATCCGGTCCAGCTCGTTGCCGGACGGCGTCTTGCCGCTCTGCGGCCGCTTGGCCGGGGAGTTGGTGGAGGCAAACTCCACGAGCATCGAGATCGGCTGGTACTGCATGCGGGCAAGGAGCAGCGCGATGGCCGCGCCGACTAGGACGACAATGATGAACAGCATGATGATAAAGCTCCGCACATGCAGAACGCTGCTGAAAAATTGCGAACTCGGCATGGCGGTAACGTAGGTCCAGCCGTTATTATCGGATTTGACCGAGACGATGGAATGCGCCTTGCCGTTAATAGTGCGTTCGTGAATGCCAGGGGACAGATTGATCAGCGACTTGGCCTCGCTTCCGGTGAGCGCTTCGCCTTGACGGTTGTCCACCAGAATGCGGCCTTCGTTATCAAGAATATACGTCAACCCCTGATAGCTGCCGAGAATGGAATCGATCAGGCTGGTAAGCTCAGATTCCCGGATCAAATACATGACCGTTCCGTGCGGAGTCGGACTGTTGGGCGTAATCGGAATTAGGTACGCGAGCATCGTTTCTTTTAAACCGGAAGCGTTGCTGACCGTATCGGCGGGACGCATCTCAGGATACTGCCCCTCATTGAGATCCTTGAACATCCGGCTCTTGTCCCAGCTCTGGAAGCTGAACTTTTTGGCGAATACATCAAGATTGTACAGGCCGTTGCTGGAATAGATTTTCTCATCTTTATGAAAATAGAGGAAAATTTCGCCGATGATCGAGCTGGTTGCCTTGTACTGATCCAGTGCCTGAATGGCGTCTCCGCTCGTCAGCGGGTCATGGACCCGGTATTTCGTCAGCCTCTCGTCATAGGAGACACGGGAAGCGATTTCGCTGAGCTCCTTCATCCGCCCGTCAATGATCACTTTAGTCTGGGTCAGCTGATCCAGCCGGGAGTGCTCGATCTCGGAGCGGAGATTCGTCACAGCGTTTTCATAAATAAAGATCGTCATGAGGATCAAGGGAATCAACAAGATAAACAAATAGGACCAGATATATTTCAAAAACAGCTTGGACTTGAAGTAATTTTTCTTCAACAATTCTGCCTCCCGTTAACCGTAATGCGTCTGATCAAGTTCCATGATACCAATATTTCGGGCTTTTGGACATAGAGAGAAAAACGAACGAAGTCGAAATATGGAGAATTTTGTTGATAGGAAGGCGCGGTTTAGCGGCGGGCAGCTCAATCTATGATAAAAATCCGAATCAATGGAGGGTGTACGATGAGCGAAATCAAGCAGGTCCAGGAAGAACAGGAGTCCGTCGTCGTGGAAGGCGTCCACAATTACAGCAGTGAAGAACATTGGGTGAAACCAGAGGACCCGCTGCTGCTGGAGCGTCTGGAGTGGTTCAAGGACCAGAAACTGGGCCTGATGATGCACTGGGGGCCTTATTCCCAGCTCGGATTGGTGGAATCCTGGGCGCTGAGCGACGTGGATGAGGAATGGTCCAGAAACGAAATCGACTGGGACATCGATGCGGAGGAGCTGAAACGCGAGTATTTTGCCTTGAACAAAACGTTCAACCCGCTCCGTTTCCAGCCGGAGCTGTGGGCGGATCTGGCCGCCGAGAACGGGTTTAAATATTTAAACTTTACGACCAAGCACCATGACGGGTTCTGCATGTGGGATACGAAGACGACCGACTACCGTATCACTGGGCCGGACTGCCCGTTCCATACGCACAAATACGCGGATATCACCAAGCAACTGTTTAACGCTTTCCGGGAAAAAGGGCTCGGCATCTCCGCCTACTTCTCCAAGGCGGACTGGCACACCCCGTATTACTGGGCTCCCGGGATGAAGCCGGGAACAACGACATCCCGCGGGCCGACCTACGATCCGAAGGAATATCCGTGGCTGTGGGAGCAGTTCGTCCAGTTCACGCATGAACAGATCATGGAGCTCATGACGAATTACGGAAAGATCGACGTGCTGTGGCTGGATGCCGGCTGGGTCAACGACTATCGGGATCAAAACATCCGTCTGGGCGAAGTAGTTGAGCGGGCACGGAAAATTCAGCCTTGGCTGCTGTCGGCGGACCGCACGGTAGGCGGACCTTACGAAAACTTGATCACGCCGGAACAGACGCTGCCCGAACGCGCGCTGATCGTACCTTGGGAGAGCTGCATCACGATGGGATCGGCCTTCTCCTTCCGTTATGAGGACGACTACAAGACGGTCCGGCAGCTGATCCATCTGCTGGTTGAAATTGTTGCTAAGGGCGGCAATTTGGCGCTGAATGTGGGACCGCAGCCGGACGGACGGATTTCCAAAACGGCCATCTCCCGCATCAAAGGCATGGGCGCATGGTTGAAGGTTCACGGCGAAGCTATTTATGGCACGCGGATTTGCGAGCCGTATTCGGTCGGCCGGGCGCAGTTCACCCAAAAAGGCGACACGACCTACGCCTTTTACCTGTACCGGGACGAACACGAAGCGGTTCCAGCGGAGCTGCAGCTGCCGCTGCAGCAGCCGTTCAGCCGGATCGATCTCGTCGGCGGAGCAGACAATCTGGAATTCCGGCGCACGGATGACGGCGTTGCCATCCGCCTTCCGGAGAAGGAACGCGAAGGGCTGGCGCCGATCGCGCACGTGTTCCGTATCCGCTAAGACAGCGGGCAGACGCGGCATAAGAGTATAGATCCAAACACCGGCTATAAACAACCGAATACAACGCGAAAGGTGCGACCGATATGCAACCATGGTTTGAAAACGCAAAGCTGGGGATTTTTATCCACTACGGCATTTATGCCGTCGACGGAGTGGCTGAATCCTGGTCATTTTACAACGGACACATTCCCTATGAACAATACATGAAGCAGCTGGACGGATTTACGGCGTCGAAATTCGATGCTGAAGCGTGGGCCGACTTGATCGAAAAGTCCGGCGCCAAATATGCGGTGCTGACAACGAAGCACCATGACGGGGTAGCGCTCTGGGACACGAAGTACAGCGATCTGAACGTCATTCAGAAAACGCCGGCCAAGCGGGATATCGTTAAGGAGTACGCGGAGGCCATCCAGAAGCGCGGGATCCATCTGGGCATGTACTATTCCTTGATCGACTGGTCCCATCCCGACTATCCGAGTGTCTATGAAGGGGGCAAGGTGCCGGAGGATTTGAGCACGGCCAACCGCTTCTCGAGCCCTCAAGACGGCATTCAGAACGAAGAGCGCTGGCAGAAGTTCCTCGAGTTTAACAACAACCAGCTGCGGGAAATTTTGACGAATTACGGCAAGGTCGATCTGCTATGGTTCGACGGGGACTGGGAGCGCAGCGCCGAGCAGTGGAACCTGCCGGCCTTTAAGGAATATTTACACACGCTGAATCCGGACATCATCATCAATTCCCGCCTGCAGGGCCACGGCGATTACAAAACGCCGGAGCAGGGCATTCCGATCACGAGACCGGAGGGGCCATGGGAGTTCTGCACGACGATCAACACGTCCTGGGGCTACGTGCCGACAGATAACAAATACAAGTCGCTGAACCAGATCATCCGCATGTTCTGTGACTGCATTTCGATGGGCGGCAACATGCTGCTCGATATCGGACCGCGGGAAGACGGCACGATCGACAAGCGGCAGGAAGATATTTTGCTCGGATTGGGCGATTGGATCCGCACTCACGAAGAGGCGGTGTTCGGCACGGAAGAAGGCATCATGACCCGTTATTACCTCGGAGGCAGCACGGTGTCCAAGGACCGCAAGACGCTGTACCTGTTTGTCTATGACGATCCGAAGGAAAACGTCTGCCTCAAAGGGCTGTGCAACCCGATCAAAAAGATCACCGTGCTCCACTCGGGCAAAGAGCTTTCGCATGAAATTCACGGCGGGGTGCCGTGGTTCAACATCCCGGGAACGACATGGATTCACATGACCCCGGAGGACACCCATGAGCAGGTAACGGTGCTGAAGCTGGAGTTCGACGAAGAGCTGGAAATGTACGGCGGATCCGGCGCCGTCGTAACCCATAACTGACGGATGGACGGGACGCTATAAGCGGACGATCACGGGGAGGAACGCCTTGCACTTTTCACGGCGGGGCCTCCCCCTCTTTCGGGTAAACGGACAGGATTCGGGGGCCAAAGGTAATCAAGGCTTAGCTGCATCGTCTTAGGATCAGCCCGGAGCATATGACCATGTATACAAAAGGAGATCAAGAATGGAACAATTCAGATTGCCACAAATCAACATGCCGCGGATGGAACTTCCGGCTTCCATTCGGAACGTGCTGACCGAAGCGGAAGAGAAGCTGTCGCACCGGCCCAAGCTGCTGCAGCTGTTCAAGAACTGTTTTCCGAACACGCTGGAAACGACCACGAAGCTGATGGATGACGGAACCACCTTTGTCATTACCGGGGATATTCCCGCATCCTGGCTCCGTGATTCCGTGGAACAGGTCATGCATTACGTGCCTTTCGCCAAAGAGGATGCCGCGCTGCAGCGGATGATCGGCGGGCTGGTCAAGCGGCATATCCAGTACATACATATCGACCCGTACGCGAACGCGTTTAACGAGTCGGCAAACGACTGGCACTGGAACAAAGCCGACGTGACCGATATGGGCCCTTGGGTGTGGGAGCGCAAGTTCGAGATCGACTCCCTGTGCTTCTCCATGCGGCTCGCCTATGCGTACTGGAAGGAAACCGGGCTGACGGACATTTTCGACGCCGGATTCAAATCGGCGATGCGGATCATTTACGAGCTGTTCCGGACCGAGCAGCGTCATATGGAACAGTCGCCGTACCGTTTTATGCGCAATAACGGCATCCGGCAGGATAGTCTGGCAAACGGAGGGCTCGGCATGCCGGTCAACTATACGGGCATGGTCTGGTCCGGCTTCCGCTCCAGCGACGACGCGTGCGACTTTCATTACAACATTCCGGGCAACATGTTCGCCGTGGTTGCGCTCCGCCACATGCAGGAGTTCGCCGAATGGGTGTTCCGCGATACGGGCTTCCTGCAGGAGCTGAAGGCGCTTGAGGAAGATATCCATCATGGCATCCAGCTCTACGGCATCTACCGCCATCCGGAATTCGGACCGATTTACGCGTACGAGACCGACGGGTTCGGCAACTACTGCCTGATGGACGACGCGGGTACTCCGGGACTGCTGTCTATTCCTTATCTGGGCTATGTCACAGCCGATGATCCGATCTATCAAAACACAAGACGCTTTGCGCTGTCCAAAGCCAATCCGTTCTACTTCGAAGGCCGGGCGGCAAAGGGCATCGGCAGCCCGCATACGCCGGAAGGCTATGTGTGGCATATGGCTTTGTCCATGCAGGGACTGACAGCGGTCACGAAGGAAGAAAAGCTGGAGATGATTGCGACGCTGGAGGCGACGGACGCGGGAACAGGCTACATGCATGAGGGATTCCTTGCCGACGATCCAGCCGTATATACGAGATCGTGGTTTGCCTGGTCGAACAGCCTCTTCTCGCAGCTGGTCTATCAAGCGATGAAAGAAGGGATTCTATGAGCCGGCAGGTCATCATTTTCTATGATTCGGCGTTTCCGGGCGCATCGCTTCCACCGGCTGCGCAGCTTGATGAACTGCGGCGGATCGGTAAAGTGGCCGACGCCAAAGGTCTTGCCGAAGCGCTGCGGACTGCTGAGAGAGGATGCTTCGTAAATCTGCATGCGCCGTATTTTCCGAAAGATGCATGGGCGGACATTGCGGCGTTTCTAAGAAGCGGCGGCGGGCTCGTCAGCGCCGGCGGGGCGCCGTTCCGCCGGCCGGTCCGGCTTGAGGAAGGGGCATGGAAGGCGGAGGCGGAGCAGACCGCTTACCACCGGGAGCTGTACATTCATGAAATACTGCATGTGGACGCCGGACCGGTCGCGAGTCTGCGGGCTTCGGAGCAGATCCCGCTTCTGGCCGGACAGGAGCAGCTGTTTGGCATCAGCGACACGCTGAACCTGGTGCCGCACACGACCCGGAACGCCGATCTGCCGCACCAGATGGGCTCCTCCGGCACGATGAGCACGCAGGTGCATGCGCTGCTGACCGGCATATCCGCCGACGGCCGCGAGGTAGCCGCTCCGGTAGTGCTGTGGGAGAACTCGCGCGGTGATTTTGCCGGTTCACGCTGGCTGTTCGTGAACGTGCCGCTCACCTCCGCGTTCTGGAATCAGGGCGGAGCAGAGGCGCTGGGTACCTTGGCAGAGTTTGCCTCGCGTCCGGTCACCGAGCTGTCGCTAAAGACCAATTACGCTGCTTATGAGCCGGGCGATCACGCGGTCTTGACGCTGCAAACGCAGCGGATCTTTCCGAAGCGGACCGCGATTCGGGATGCAGAGCGATGGACGTTCGCCCTTACGGTAGAGGAGGACGAAGGGGACCAGAAGTGGGAGCATCGGTTCACAACGGGCGTTACGGGCGAGCTGGACTTCGTCCGGATTTCTGTGCCGCTTGCGCTTCGCGCCGGGCTGTACCGGGTGGAATGCACCGCTGCGTCGGAAGACGGAGAAGTAAGGGTGCTGCGTCAAGGCTTCTGGGGGCATGACGCACAGATGCTTCAAGAAGGAAGCCTCTTGACCCGCGGGCGGGACTATTTTCTCAAGGACGGCCGGCCGCTGCCGATTGTCGGCATGACGTATATGGCGTCCGATGTGGCCCGGAAGTTCCTGTTCCTGCCGAACAGCGACGTGTGGGACCGGGACATGGCCCAAATGGCGTCAGCCGGCATCAATTGGATCCGTACCGGGGTGTGGACCGCCTACCGCAACATCATGCAGGTCGACGGCCATGCCTCGGAGGAGGTGCTTCGGGCGATCGACGCCTTTATCCTGACGGCGAAGAAGCATGGACTTCACGTCACGTTCACCTTTTTCTCCTTTACGCCGGAGACGTGGGAAGGGGTTAATCCTTATCTGGATCCGCAGAGCGTGGAGGCACAGAAGCGGTATATCCGCTCCATCGTCTCCCGTCACCGTCACACGACGAACGTGGACTGGGACCTGATCAACGAACCGTCGATGTTTGACCCGGTGCGTATTTTCTCGGCCGGGCCGCGCTCTGCGCATGACCGCTATGAACGGGCGGCCTTTGCGGAATGGCTGGAGCGGCGCCACGGCCAAATCGGGCAGCTGCAGGAGCGGTGGAATATGACGCCGGAGCAGTTGCCGAGCTTTGCGGCCGCCGCGATTCCGGAGCCGCAGGAGATCAACTTCGACGTGCAGGATATGCATTCAGGCAAGAAGGGGACGCGTTGGCTGGATCACTGCCTGTTCTCGATGGACATGCATAACCGCTGGGCCCTGCAGCTGTATGGCACGATCAAGGAGCTGTGTCCGGATCAGCTGGTCACTGTCGGCCAGGACGAGGCGCTCGGCTCGCAGCGGCCGTCGCCGTTCTTTTACCGCGAGGCAGCAGACTATACGACGGTGCATTCTTGGTGGCAGAACGACGATCTGGTCTGGGACGGGATTTTTGCCAAGACGGCCGACAAGCCGAATGTCGTTCAGGAGACGGGGATCATGTACGTCGAGACGGCCGAAGGGCTGGCCAAGCGGAGCGAGCGGGAGCTGCGCAGCATGCTGGAGCGCAAGTACGCTTATGCGTTCTCGACGGGCGGTGCGGGAGCAATCCACTGGATCTGGAACACGAACTTCTATATGGATAACGCGAACGAATCGCATATCGGTGCCCTGCGGGCCGACGGCACGGAGAAGCCGGAGGCGGACGTTTCGTACGAGTTCGGCCGGTTTATGGCGGGGATCCGCGACCTGTTCCGGGACCGTCAATTGGAGGATATCGCGGCGGTGTTCCCATACTCGAACGACTTCTCGAACCGGAAGTTTGCGAATGAGGCGACGCGCCTGATGACGCGCGTGCTGTCCTATCAGCTGAAGCTGGCGCTGCGGGCCGTGTCCGAATACGACCTGGAGCCGCTGGCGGAGCATCCGGCCAAGCTGATTCTGCTGCCAAGCCCGCACAATATCGAGGACGCGGCTTGGGCGAGGCTGCTTGAGATCGTCCGGAGCACGGGAGCGGTGCTGCTTGTGACCGGGCCGCTCTCGATCGACGCGTACTGGCAGCGGACAGAGCGGGCGGCGGATCTGCTCGGCGATACGGTGATCCGCAACGTACGGCGCGAGGAGACGCTGAGCCTTCAGGGCAAGCGGCTGCCGGTTACCTTCGGGAAGCGGCGCATCGCTGAGGTGAACAAAGAGGTGCTGGCGTCGGGCGACAGCCAGGCCGGTTCGGGAACGCCTGCTGCCGACGCGGTGACCGACATCCCGCTGGGCGCGGGCAGATTGATCTGGAGCCCGCTGCCGGTTGAGCTGAACGAACGGATTGACACCACGGCCGAGCTGTACCGCTATGCGGCGGAGGCGGCCGGCTGCGCCAGCGGCCTGACCTGGCTGCAGGGCGGGGACAACCCGGGGATTTACGGGCGCAGACTGCGGTTTTCCGAAGGCTTTTTATACATTTTCGTATCGGAATATGCGTGGAATGCCCAGATTGAAGTGCAGGACGACGATACCGGAGCCGTCTATGCGTTCGAGCTGGAGCAGGAGCGGTCGGTGCTGTTTGCGGCCGATGCGGAAGGACGAATACAGGCGGTGTACCGCCCGCACGAGGTTCAGATTCAAGTCAAGAAAAGCTAGGAGGAAGAACACATGCCAAACCGCAAAACGGCTCATATCGTATCCCACACCCATTGGGACCGGGAATGGTATCTGCCCTATGAGAAGCATCATGTCCGTCTGATAAAACTGATGGATGCGCTGCTGGACAAGCTGGATGAGGATCCGGAATACCGCAGCTTTTTCCTGGACGGCCAGACGATCATTCTGGAGGATTACCTACAGGTCCGGCCGCAGCAGCAGGCGCGGCTTGAGAAGCATATTTCGGACGGCCGCATCCTGATCGGCCCCTGGTACATCCTGCAGGACGCGTTTCTGACGAGCAGCGAGGCCAATGTGCGCAACATGCTGATCGGGCACAAGGACGCCAAGCGCTACGGCCAGTCGGCCAAAATAGGCTACTTTCCCGACACCTTCGGGCTTGCCGGACAAACGCCCCAGCTGATGCGGCAGTCCGGCATCCATAACGCCTTCTTCGGGCGGGGCGTGAAGCCTACTGGTTTTAACAACACGGTCGCCGACGGCGATTACGAATCCTCCTTCTCCGAGCTGGAGTGGGAGGGGCCGGACGGCTCCAAGGTGCTCGGCATCCTGTTCGCCAACTGGTATTCGAACGGGAATGAAGTGCCTGCGGATCCGGGCGAGGCGAAAGAATTCTGGCAGCGCAAGCTGGCGGACGCCGCCAAGTATGCTTCCACTGGGGAGCTGCTGTTCATGAACGGCTGTGACCACCAGCCGATCCAGCTCGATCTGCCGGAGGCGATCCGCACGGCGCGCGAACTGTTCCCGGATACGGACTTCGTCCATTCCAATTTCATCGATTATTTGGCGGCCCTCGAATCCTCGCTGGACCGTGAATTGTCCTCCGTCCGGGGCGAGCTGCGCAGCCAGCGGACGGACGGCTGGGGGACGCTCGTCAATACGGCTTCCTCCCGCGTCTACCTGAAGCAGTTGAATCAGCGGGGCCAAGCGATGCTCGAGAAGGTAGCCGAGCCGCTTGCAGCTTATGCCAGCCTGCTCGGTGCGGCGTATCCACATGATCTCCTGCAGTACGCCTGGAAGACGCTGATGCAGAACCACCCGCACGACAGCATCTGCGGCTGCAGCGTGGATGAAGTGCACCGCGAGATGGTCACCCGCTTCGAGAAAAGCCGGCATGTCGCCGAAGCGGTTGCGGACGACAGCCTGCAGTCTATTGCGGAACACATCGACACTACCGGCTTTGCGGCGTTCGGGCCGGATGCTGTTCCGTTCACCGTCTTCAATACGACCGGCGGCACGCGGACCGGCACGGTCAGCGTCGAAGTCGACGTGCTCCGCCATTATTTCCGGGAAGGCATTCCGTTCGGCGAAATGAAATCGCGGGTGAAGCAGCTCGAGCTGGCGGACCGGATCGTGGTGGACAGCGAGGGACGGAAAGTGGACTGCACGATCACCGACCTGGGACTGCAGTTCGGATACGATTTGCCAGACGACAAGTTCCGGCAGCCTTATTTTGCCCGAAAGGTCCGGGTGGAGCTGGAGGCGGCGGACGTTCCCGCGAACGGCTTTAGCACCTACGCGGTCGTCCGCTCGGCTTCCCAATCCGCTGCATCGGCGGAACGGTCCACGCTTGTTACCGGGGACCGAACCATGGAAAACGAATACGTGTCGGTTAGCATTGAAAACGACGGATCGGTGACGCTGACGGACAAGGCGAGCGGCCAGATTTACTCTAATTTGTGCGTTTACGAGGACAGCGGGGACATCGGCAATGAATACATGTACCGCCAGCCGGACGGGGAAACCCCGCTGACGACCCGGAATACAGCAGCCGAGATTACGATTCTGGCCGACAAGCCTTACGAGGCGTCCTTCCGGGTCGTTCATGCCTGGGACATTCCGAAGGGAGCGGAGGAGAAGCTTGCGCTGGAGCAGCAGGAGCTCGTATGGTTCACCGGCCGATCGTCCGGCCGCTCCAAGGAGACCGTCCGGATCGTCATCGAGACGACCTTGACGCTGGAGAAAGGATCACGCGGTTTGAAGGTATCCTCTCGCTTCCATAACCAAGCCAAGGATCACCGGCTGCGGATGCTGTTCCCGACCGGCCTTGCCAGCAACGTTCACCAGGCGGATTCCATGTTCGAGGTCGTGACCCGCGGCAACGAGCCGTCCGCCGAATGGACCAACCCGAGCTACTGTCACCACCAGCAGGCTTTTGCCAGCATCCAGGACGAGCGGACGGGACTCACGGTCGCGAACCTGGGCTTGAACGAATACGAGGTGCTGCAGGACGGACAGAACACGATTGCGGTGACGCTGCTGCGTTCCGTCGGCGAGTTGGGCGACTGGGGCGTATTCCCGACACCGGAGGCGCAGTGCCTGGGCGAAGCCTATGCCGAGCTGATGATCATCCCGCACGGTCTTGCGAATCCTGAGGCTGCGTATAACGAAGCCTATCAGTTCCAGGTGCCGTGGACGGGCGTACAGGTCGGCCTGCATGCGGGCAGCCTCCCGCCGGTTTATCAATGGTTCGGCTGGCAGGGAGAAGGAATAGCACAGTCCGCGGTGAAAAGAAGTGAGGAGACAGGAGACCTCATCTTCCGCTGGTACAATTTGACCTCGAGCGGCAGCGAGCTTGCCGTAACGCCGACATTTGCGTATCGCCAGGCATATCGAAGCAATATTCTGGAAGAGCGGCAGGATGCGGTTGAAGCGGTGCAGCCCGGAGGGGCGCTCCGCGTAGCGGCCGGGCCGGCCGAGATCGTGACGCTGGCCTTGGAGATTGCGGATACCGGCAATATAGGTTAACGATCGATGCAGAACGAATAACGGAGGGAATCGCGATGAATCTAAGCGGAGTGCCGGAGCCTAGGATTGAATATGCTCCCAAACATTATATTTGCCGGCGGGCGCAAGGGCCGCTCGTCCTGGACGGACGCCTGGATAAGCCGTTCTGGTCCGAAGCGCAGTGGACGGAGGATTTCGTCGATATCGAGGGCGATCTGCGCCCCAAGCCGGCCAAGCAGACCCGGGCCAAAATGCTGTGGGACGACGAATATTTTTACTTCGGCGCGGAGCTGATCGAGGATCAGATCTGGGCTACGCTGACCGAGCGGGATTCGGTCATTTTCTACGACAACGATTTTGAAATCTTTATCGATCCCGATGGGGATACGCACCAATATTACGAGTTTGAAATCAATGCGCTGAATACGGTCTGGGACCTGCTGCTGGTACAGCCTTACCGCGACGGCGGACCTCCGGTCAACGGCTGGGATATCGCCGGCTTGCAGACCGCGGTGCATATTGACGGCGAGCTGAACCGCCCGGATGCGGACAACCGCAAATGGAGCGTGGAAGTGGCGATCCCGTGGGCGAGCCTGAAGGAATGTGCGCCCGAGGGGCGCCGCCCGGCTACAGGCGAGTTCTGGCGCGTCAACTTCTCGCGGGTGGAGTGGCGGACGGAGGTTCAGGACGGCGAATACCGCAAGGTGCTGAACCCCGAGACCGGCAAGCCGTACCCTGAGGACAACTGGGTATGGTCGCCGATGGGCATCATCAACATGCATTATCCGGAGCTCTGGGGGTACGTCGTATTCTCGGACGGAGAAGTGCCCCAGGATTTTGAGCTGCCGGAGGACGAGCGGATCAAGTGGGAGCTTCGCAAGCTCTATTACCGCGAGCGCAACCACTATGAGGCCCATGGACGGTTTACCGCGGATTGGGAGCAGCTGAAGGGTGAAGATACCTGGACGATTCAACCGGAGATCGAAGTAACCCGCAGCCTGTTTCAGCTGACGGCGCCGTCCGCGGACGGACGAGCGGTGTACTGCATCCGCGAAGACGGAAAGCTGTGGAAGGAGGAAGCGAAATGACGACGCATACGACCGCATTCTCGCTGGATCAGGAGATGCTGCAGCGGATCGAGGAGAAATTTCAGGAGAAGATGGCACTGGCCGAATCCCGGAAACAGGAGCTGTTCGGCGTGTTCGAGGAGGCTTTGACCGCCGAGGAGACATGGGCTTTGAAATATTTGTACGCGTACATGCCGGTCAACGACCTGGCAGATTACGACGGTACGCTGTTTCTGAGCCATGTGCGCCGCACGCTGGCGATCCGCAAGCAGGTGCCTTGGGGCGAGCGGGTACCGGATCACCTCTTCCTGCACTTCGTCCTCCCATACAGGGTGAATACTGAAAATATCGAGGATTCGCGCGGCATATTGTATAACGAACTGGCGGAGCGGACCGCGGGACTGTCCATGGCGGACGCGATCCTGGAAACGAACTACTGGTGCCACGAAAAGGCGACCTACGTCGGCAGCGATCTGCGGACGATTTCGCCCCTGACGATGATCCGCACGGCCCGTGGCCGCTGCGGGGAAGAGTCGACGCTCGCCGTGGCTGCGCTGCGCAGCATCGGCATTCCTGCGCGCCAGGTCTATACCCCGCGCTGGGCGCACTGCGACGACAACCACGCCTGGGTGGAAGCGTGGGCCGATGGGCAGTGGTACTATATCGGCGCCTGCGAGCCTGAAGCCCGCCTGAACCAGGGCTGGTTCACTCCGCCGGCACGGCGTGCGATGCTGATCAACACGAGAATCTATGCCGATTATCCGGGGCCTGAAGATATTACGCTGGCCGACGAATGGTTTACGGAGATCAACCTGCTGGAAAATTACGCGCCGACGCAGACCATCCGCGTGACGGTAAAAGATGAGGCCGGCGTTCCGGTAGAGGGGGCCGAGGTGCGCTTCGAGCTGTACAACATGGCGGAGCTGTACCCGATCGCCACGCTTCCGACGGACGAGCGGGGCGAAGCCTCCTTCAAGACGGGCTTCGGCGACCTGGTCATCCGCGCCGTCAAGGACGGACGCTGGGGTGAGACCAAAATTTCGGTCCGGGACAGCGAGCGCTTTGAGCTGACTCTGGACTGCTCCGTTCAGCCGGAAGGAACGGCAGACTTTGACATGGTGCCGCCGCCCGAACGGGAAGGGGAAGCTGCGGATGCCGTCACGGAAGAGAAGCAGCAGCGCCACAACGTCCGGATCGAGGAAGGTACGCGCATCCGGACCGCCTTCGAGGAAACCTTCCTCGGCGGGGACGATGCCGCCCGATTGGCGAAGGCGGCGGGGCTTCCGGCCGAGCGTGTCGAGGCGGTGCTGGGCAAGGCCCGGGGCAACGGACGTGAAATCGCGGCTTTCCTGGAAGAGCGTTCCGGCGAATTCGGAGAATGGCCGCTTCGGCTCCTGGAATCGCTGAACGACAAGGACCTGGCCGATACGTTCCGGCCGGCGCTGGACGACCATCTGACCGGAGCGCTGAAGCGCCGCGGCGATTGGGATGAGGAGCTCTTCGGCCGGTACATTCTGTGCCCGCGCGTGCTGTTCGAAATGATCGTGCCGTACCGGAAGTTCTTCCAGGAAGCCTTTACGCCGGAGGAGACAGCCGCGTATCAGGCCGATCCGGCGCAGCTGGCCCGCCGCCTGGAGCAGGGCTTCGGTCTATGGGAGGACCTGCCGAATCTGCTTGGCAAAGGCAATCCGGTCGGTACCTATCGGCTGGGCAAGGGCGATCCGGTGTCGCTCGGCATCTTGTTCGTGGCCGCCAGCCGCAGCCTTGGCATCCCGGCCCGCCTGCACCCGAGCGAGCAGAAGCCGCAGTATTGGCAGGACGGCGGATGGAAAGACGCGCCGTTCACCCTGTATGCCTCCGCCGAGGAGACCGGAAGCGCAGGCTGGGGCATGCTGCGCCTGCTGCGGGATGAAGCGGCCGGTCCGGATGCGCCTGCCGCATCCTACAGCGAGAACTTTACGTTCGCCCGGCTTGAAAACGGCGTATACAAAACGCTGGTATACCCGTTTGGCCAAACCGAGGTGTACGACGTGCCTTTTGAAGTGGAGCCGGGTGCCTATCGCCTGACAACGGGCATCCGTCTGAAGGACGGGACCGTACGGGTGCGCCTCAGCTACTTTACGGTGAGCGAAGGGGACACGACGGAGGTTCCGCTGACGTTCCGAGAAGCTGCCGAGGAGGTGCCGGTGCTGGGCACGCTGGATGGCGGCGGGGAAGTTACGCGCTTCGACGGGACGGCCGCCGCGCTGGGCGGCTTGATCGGTTCCAAGGGTGCCATCACGGCCTGGATCGAGCCTGAGCGCGAGCCGACCAAGCACCTGCTGCGTGAGCTCGGGGAGCTGGCGGAGTCGTTTGACAAGCTGGCGCTGCCGATCGTCCTGATCATTGGAGATCGGGAGTGGACGGCGTCGTTCGATCCGGCCGCTTATCCGAATCTGCCGGCGCAAACGGCGTTTGTACGGGATTCCAGCTATGCTTCCCTGCCTGACCTGATTTCGTCTTCGGCTGCAAACGAAGCGGGCTACCCGCATCTGTTCGTGCTGGACGGCCAGAATCAGATCCGGTACACGGCATCCGGCTATAAGATCGGCACGGGGAAAGAGGCGCTGCAGATTTTATCGGCGGTAACAAAGCAGGGGTAAGCCGGCAGAGCAAGCCGATCCAACAGAACAACCTAACATAACAACTCAACCGGGATCGAGATTCTGGTACAACCCAATAAGAAACGGAGTGTCTTAAGTATGTCGAAAAAATATATTGTGGCGGGTTACGCCGTGGACGCCGTGCTGCCGGAGATGACGCCGGAGGACCTGTCCAGGCTGACCCATCTGAACGTGGCGTTCGGCCATGTCCGGGATGACGAGATTACGACGGAGCATTTGAAGAACGGCGAGGCCATCCGGTCCATCAAGCGGGAGCATCCCGAGCTGACGCTGCTGCTGTCGGTCGGCGGCTGGAGCGCGGGCGGCTTCTCCGAAGCGGCCGCAACCGAAGAAGGAAGAGCCCGCATGGCGGCATCGGCCGTACGGGTGCTGAACGAGTACCCGTTTGACGGGATCGACTTGGACTGGGAGTATCCGTGCTACGGCGAGGCGGACATCGCCGCCAGTCCGGATGACAAGCACAACTTCACGCTGCTGCTGGCGGCGATTCGGGAAGCGCTCGACGCCAAAGGCGCCGCGGACGGCCGCCACTACCTGCTGACGATCGCGGCGGGGGCGGACCAATATTACGTGGACGGCACAGAGATGGATCAGGTGCAGAAGTACCTCGATTTCGTGCAGCTGATGACTTATGACATGCGGGGCGGCTTCCAGGTGCTGACAGGCCATCATACGAACCTGTACACCGGAACGGGCGATTTGTTCCGTATCAGCACGGACGCTTCCGTGAACATCTTTGTCGGGGCAGGCGTGCCGCGGGAAAAAATCGTGATCGGAGCGGCGTTCTACTCCCGCATCTGGAACGAGGTCCCGGACCGCAACCGCGGCCTGTACCAAATGGCGGGCACGACAGGCGGATACGGCCCATCCTTTACAGAGCTGGCTGCCGATTATATCGATAAAAACGGCTATACGCGCTACTGGGATGAGGAAGCCCGCGCGCCGTTCCTGTTTAACGGGTCGAGCCTGATCTCCTATGATGACGAGGAATCCATCCGGCATAAATGCGAGTACGTGAAGGAGCAGGGACTGGCCGGCATCATGTTCTGGGAATACGGCTGCGACCGGACGCACCGCCTGCTGGGCGCGATGCACGAAGGGTTGGGCGCCAAGTAAAGGGAAGGTCCTAGCCGAAATTAGCCGAAACGAGCCGAACGAAAGTACCACGATTTGAACGAACGATGCTTCAAAATCACCGGTTTGTCTAACGCATCGAATTTCATGCATCCTTTCCTTGATCCAGGGGAAGGATGCATTTTTCTTTATCCAATGCCGGGTTCGTACAGGCAGCTTTCCATAGGGCTCGTTTCATACCCGTTTACTTCATGGCACGGCCGTTTGCATGGCTTGGTCCCGATGTTCATCTCATACTTGATCGGAGCTGCCCCAATTTGCCACAATGGAACAATGGAGGTGGATTGACATGGGAGAAAGAAAAGTCATTGACGCTTCGGCGAAGCTGAACACGGTGGAGTCGATCCGGGCGGATCTCGGCCGTCTCGGCGTCCGGGAGGGTGACACCCTGCTGGTGCATTCCTCGCTATCCAAAATCGGCTGGGTGTGCGGCGATGCGGAAGCCGTCATTCTGGCGCTGCAGCAGGCGCTCGGCAGTGCCGGGACGCTGGTGATGCCGGCCCACAGCGGCCAGAATTCCGATCCGGCGGAATGGGCCAATCCGCCCGTACCATCCGCATGGCTGGAGGAAATTTACGCGCATATGCCGGCGTTTGACCCGGATTACACGACGACCCGGGCGATGGGGAGAATCGCGGAGCAGTTCCGCTCGCTGCCGGGAACCCTACGCTCGTATCATCCGCAGGTGTCGTTTGCAGCCAGGGGCCCGCTTGCGGCAGAAATTACAGGTGTACACGCGCTGACGCCGCAGTTCGGCCAGGATTCGCCGCTGGGGGCCCTGTACCGGCTGGATGCCAAGGTGCTGCTGCTTGGGGTCGGATACGACTCATGCACGACCTTTCATATGGCAGAGACGCAGATCGAGGATATGCCGCGGAAAAGAATGGGGGCCGCCATTCGGGAGGAAGGCGTGAGAACGTGGAAATGGTTCGAAGACTATGCCTACGATTCCGACGACTTTGACCGGCTCGGGCAGGATTTTGAAGAGCAGGGACATGCTGCTGTCGGTAAGGTGGGCATGGCGGAATGCCGGCTGCTGCCCGTCAGGGCGGCCGTGGATTATGCGGCTTCATGGTTAAAAAAGCACCGCTTCGCATAAGAAGCGGTGCCTTCTGCCTGTTGAGAAACTTCAACGGGCTTTTTTTTTAGAGATAAGAAAGTATAAGTTTCGGAGCTTCTGCTTCCTGATCTCGCAAGAAAAACTTCCTCTAGACGCGGTCTGTCTTCTTTGAAAGTACGTCGATAGACGTTTTTCTTATCATTCAGGAAATGATGCGGCTTGATTTCCTAAGGAGATGGGAGGTTCCCCTTATCCAAAAGTGAAGATGGGTTTCACAAGATGAGTTTCACTTCGGTGGATTCATTCTTGCGGCTGTCAGTTCGGCGAGAACGATGGCGTCCTCAATTAGAAACGTTTGGCAGCTTCCTTAGCCTGTGCAATCGCTTTTTCTTTTATAAAAGGAGCCTGCTCTGATACCGCCGTTCCTTCAACAAAAATAGCTTCAGTTTCGATTCCATAGAACTGTAAAATGGTTTTCATATAGCTGAATCCCATTTCTATTGAAGCTAAAGGGCCTTCCGAATAAACGGAACCGCTGGCTTGGATGTGCAAGGCTTTCTTGCCGGGCAGCAGACCTACAGGACCCTTTTCGGTATACTTGAACGTCTTGCCCGGAATGGAGGTCGCATCCGTGTATGCTTTCAAAACCGGCGGAACCGTAAAATTCCACATCGGGGACACAAAAACGTACTTATCGGCTGCCATAAATTGATTAAGAATTTCCTCAAGACGAGCCACTTTTGATTTTTCAGCCTCGGACAGCTGATCCAAAGACGAACCCGCCCGAAGCTTTCCCCACCCCCTTAAAACATCAGCATCGATTTGCGGAATGTTTTCTTTATACAGATCCAAATGAACAACTTCGTCGGTTGGATTTGCTTCGCGGTACGCTCCAATAAATTGTTTGCCCACCGCAAGGCTATAAGATTCCTCCGGATTAAGGGGATGAGCGGTGATGTACAGTACAGTTGCCATGCTTCAAACTTCCCTTCTGTAATATGATTAAGAACACTTACAATGCTGATCATATAATACTAACTTACTTATGGTAAGTAGTCACATTAATGTGGTATAGTAACAAAAAAGGTACCGTAAACGGAGGTGGGCCTATGCAAAAGAACCCTGCCCAATGTCAATTCGTAGTTGCGCTGGATTCGATCGTCGGCAAATGGAAGCCGATTATCCTTTATCATTTGCTTCAAGGCAAGCCTTTGCGGTTCAATGAACTCAGAAGATTGCTGCCTGATATCACGCAAAGAATGCTTACGCTCCATCTGCGCGAATTGGAGGAAGAGGAGATCGTTAAACGAGTCGTTTATCCGCAGGTCCCGCCGAAAGTGGAATACTCCATCACGGAATACGGCAAGAGCCTGTCGCCGATTTTGGAATCTCTGCATCAATGGGGAGTAGCCCATGTTAAGCGAAAACAGCTCAAAATGAATAATCAAGAACAAACAGAAACGGACTAGCATCATAATCGCTAGTCCGTTTCATTCTGTTTCGAAACACATAATACCGAGCGGTGATTGCGAAGCGTGTCCGGGATCGCGGCCTGGCGTCAGATCGAAGGAAGCCAAATAAGCTAACGCCAAAAAGGCACCGCTTCGCATGAGGAGCGGTGCCTTTTTGGGCTTGCCGTTACAGATCCGCTACCACGCGGAAACCGATGTTGCCTGTAGAGCTGTCCGGCGTGTTGCCGCTGCGCGCAGCGACGCGGTACCGGTTGCAGTAGGATTGATGGCATAAGTACGATCCGCCCTTCATGAGGCGGGCGTTTCCCTGGGCAGGCCCTTCCGGCCGGTCCGAAGAGCCGCGCTGTGCCGGGTCGGACGTAAACCAGTCCCGGCACCATTCCCATACGTTGCCCGACATGTTGTACAGCCCGTATCCGTTCGGAAGATAGGCGTCCACGGGAGCGGTGCCGAGGTAGCCGTCGCTGGCATGGTTTTTGGTAGGGAATACGCCCTGCCAAATGTTGCAGCGGTGTTCGCCGCCGGGGCGCAGCACGTCGCCCCAAGGGTAACGCTTGCGCTCCAGGCCGCCGCGGGCCGCGGCTTCCCACTCTACTTCGGTGGGCAGCCGGACGCCGGCCCAGGCGCAGTAAGCGGCAGCGTCATTCCAGGAGACGTGGACCACGGGATGGTCCATCCGGTCACCGATGCCGCTGCCGGGGCCTTCCGGCTCCCGCCAGGTGGCGCCTTCGACGCCGAGCCACCATGGCGTCCGCTCCGGAGAGCCGACGATCTCCACCTGCTGGGGATCCGGGATCAGCAGCTGGAAAACGTACGACCAGCCGAATTTCTCGGCTTCGGTGACGTAACCGGTCGCCTGGACGAAAGCGGCGAATTCGGCGTTCGTGACGGCATAAGGCGACATGCGGAATGCCGGGATGTGCACTGGCCGCGCAGGCCCTTCCGCGTCCGAGGCGAAGCCTTCCCCGTCATCGGTGCCGAGGATATAGGTACCCTCGGGGATGATCGGCCATTGGGAAGGATCGGGCTGAGCGGAATGTTCCGCCAAGCTCGGCTCCTGCTGGGCGGCTGAGCTGTGGAAACGCTCGGCTGCGGAGCCGGTATAAGCCGGCGAAGCTTCCTTGGGATCAGCTGATGCTGCCGCCGGTGTGCCCGATTCCGGGCCAGTCTCTGCCCTGCCGGATCCTTGAAGCTGCGGAAGGCTGCTTGCGGCCCCTGTTTCCCCTTCGTGAAAATCCTTTGCTTCAGGCGCGTTTAAGTGTCCGGCAGCAGCCGTTCCGCAGGCGGGAGCCTGCAAAGCGGCTTCACGCCCGGCCGAACAGCAGCAGGAGGAGGTTTCGGCCTTTCCGGCATTTCCCGACGTTGGAACGGTGGAGGAGGTCTCTTGGGTCATTTTGGTCCTTGCTCCTTTCCTGGTAGGAGGATTTCATGTTTTATGTCCGTTCGGATTTAACCCGTGTCCGTCCGCTTGCTGGCAACAGCTCAAGCCCAGTTGGCTTCATAGCTGGGCAGGCATCCGTGTGCCCTCTGGGAGGGCGGCGGCCGCAGCGGGCTCTGAGGGTATCAACAGGCTTTGAGGGCAAAGCGGCCCCAAAAAAAACGAGCTATGGGGATGCGGCGGGCCCTGAAGGCTCACGGCCGCAGCCGGCTCAGCAGGTCAACTGCTCCAGCATCAGGAGCGCCGCCCCCACGGCGATCGCTTCTTCGCCATAACTGCCTTTGCTGAAAATGACCTGATATTTCGGGTAATGATACGTTTTGCGGATGGCGGTCTGGGTCGCCGTATAGAAGAACAGGTTCGAATCCGTCATCAGCGGCCCGCCGAGAACGACCTTCTCGGGATACAAAATGTTCAGCAGGTTGGCCAGGCCGATGCCGAAGTACGTTGCCGCCTGGGTCACGACTTCCGTGACCATCGGATCCATCTGCTTCAGCGCCTGCATAATGTGGCTGAAGCGGGCCGGCTCGCCCGGCTCCAGCATCTGCTGCAGCCGGCTGCTGCGGCCGATCCGCAGCCGGGAATTCACCTCGCGTTCGATCGCATGGACCGACGCGTAGGAATCGAGGCAGCCGTGGTTGCCTTTGGCGGTTCGGTAAGGGATGCCATCCGCCTGGATGATCATCTGCCCGAACGAGCCTTCCATATCGGCTGCCCCATAGATCAGCTTGCTGTCCGACATCATGGACAGCCGCAGGCCCGTGCCGCCATGCACATACAGCATGTGGCGGAAATCCTTGCCGCGGTTCGCCCATGCTTCGGCGACGATGGCGGCATTGGCGCCGTTGTCGAGCAGCACCGGAACGTGCAGCGCCTCCTCGATCAGGCGCACGATCTCGACATGCTGCCAGCCCGGCGCGGCAAACCACTCCGGCTCCTCGATGATGCCCGCCTCGCGGTCGAGCGGGCCGACGGCGCCGATACCCATGCCGATGATTTGATCCAGCGGGATGCCGTGCGCGGCAATCCATTCCCGGGCCCTGCCGACAACCTCGCCGATGAGCCGCTCCGGCGTCATGTCGACTGTCATGTCCCATTCAGCTGCTTCCAGCGTCTGCCCGGCTAAATCGAGCAAAATGAGGCGGGAGACGACGCGGGAGACATCCAGGCCAAACGCATAGCCGTACTCGCCCCGGACCTGGTACAGAATCGGACGCCGTCCCCCGGTTGAAGCGCCGAGGCCGCTCTCACTAATGACGCCGATGGAGACAAGCTCGTCGAGGACGCGGGTCAGCGTACTGATCGTCAGTCCGCTTGACGCCAGCAGGTCGCTCTTGGAAATCTCCTGCTTGCGCCGGATATCATAGAACAGTTCCTTGGCTTTCGGTGAGGGAATGCGTTCTTTTACATTCCATCTCTCTTCCTTAAAATCTTGCATATCGTCGTTATCCTCACTATTCTGAACCGTTAAGGCCAGCGGTTTTTGCCCCGCAATATGATCCGGCGGCAAACGCCGAAGGGCTCTGCTGGCAATGGTTTTTCTACAATTATACGTACAGGCTGCTTCATGATTATCATACACACGGCCCCAGCAAGTGGCAACCGGACGGCATCCTCATCTGTGAGGTTTTATCCCCCCATTATACCGATCTTAATTTCTTTTTGAAATAAAGTAATCAGAGTAATCCGTTTTCATCGTTTTCCCATCGGGGTAATCTGCACGAAAAAACGAATAATTTCATTTACTTTTCATCACGTGAAGGGTTTAATAAGGGGGAACAGGCATTTTCAAGGATTCTCTCAGGGTTATCGATCATATCCGCTGGATTCAAGGAGGAGAGCCGATGAATAGGAACGAAGAGCGAGGCAAGCCCAACGTGCTGCTGATTACCGTGGACCAGATGCGATTCGACTGCCTCAGCATCGCCGGCCACCCCGTCGTGGAAACGCCGAATCTGGACGAGCTTGCCCGGACCGGCGTGAGGTTCAGCCGCGCCTATTCGGCCACCCCGACCTGCGTGCCGGCGCGGGCGGCCATCTTTACGGGCCAGTCTCAGCGGACGCACGGACGCGTTGGGTATCAGGACCGGGTACCGTGGAATTATCCGGTCACGCTGCCCGGGGAGCTGGCCAAAGCGGGATACCATACGCAGTGCATCGGTAAAATGCATGTGTATCCCGCCCGAAACCTGATGGGCTTTCACAACGTGGTGCTGCATGACGGCTACCTGCATCACAACCGCAATTTTCACGGCATCCCGATGCAGGAGCATTACGATCAGGTGGACGATTACCTGCAGTGGCTCCGGGAAAGGATGCCTGGCGCCGATCTGATCGACACGGGCCTGGACTGCAACGCATCGACCGTCGCACGTCCGTGGCATCTAGACGAAATGAAGCATCCGACGAACTGGGTCGTGACCCAGTCGATCGACTTTCTGCGCCGCAGAGACCCGGGCAAGCCGTTCTTTCTATGGATGTCCTTCGTCCGTCCGCATCCGCCGTTTGATCCGCCGCAGGCGTATCTGGACCTGTACGAAGATGCGGATATTCCGAATCCGCCGGTTGGAGACTGGGCGCAGGGGGATGACCCCGCCCTGGAAGGTTTGGCGCCTACAACGGGCAAGGGGCTCGTCCCCAAACGAAGGCTGCGCCGGGCGATGGCCGCTTATTATGCGCTGATTACCCATCTGGACCACCAAATCGGCCGGTTCCTGCAGGCGCTGAACGAGTACGGAGAGCTCCATAACACGGTGATCATGTTTACCTCGGATCATGGAGAGCTGCTTGGCGATCATCACTTGTTCCGGAAGGCGCTGCCCTATGAAGGAAGTGCCCATGTGCCGTTGATCGTGAACGACCCTGGCGGCAGGCTCCATCTCAAGCAGGGCACCGTGGCCGATGAGGTCGTGGAGCTGCGTGACATCATGCCGTCGCTGCTTGATGCAGCCGGGGTTCAGATCCCGGAAAGCGTGGAAGGGGACAGCATTTGGAGGCTGGCAGCGGCCAGGAACGAAGCGGATACAGCATCGCCGGTATGGCGGAGCCATCTGCATGGGGAGCATGCCTACGGTCATCAATCTACCCAATGGGTCACGGACGGGACCGAGAAGTTCATCTGGTATCCGCAAACCGGCGAAGAGCAGTTTTTTAACCTGGCGGAAGACCCCATGGAGCTGCACAATGCCATTTCCGACGAAGCCTGCCGGGACCGGATCGAACATTGGCGTTCCATTCTCATCCGTGAGCTGGAAGGGCGGGAGGAAGGCTTTACGGACGGGGAGCGGCTTATCGCCGGCCGGAAGCAGGCGGCCGTACTGTCCCATATCCGGGTTTGATGCGCAGCAGCGGATTCATTGAACTAACGTTATTGCATTATCGAAATATAACCTTAGGACGGCTGCCTGGCTGCAGGCAGCGAATATACAGCTTGAACTGTTTTTGGCGATACGTTAACCGTAAATTAAGGAGATGATCCGAATGATAAAGCTTGACCGGGTTTGGGAAGACACAAGCGTCCTTCATATTCACCGCGAAGAGCCGAGATCCTATTACATTCCTTATGGCGACGCCGCTTCAGCGCGTTCCGGCAAGCGCTCGAGATCCCCTTTGTTCCAAACCTTGAATGGGGCCTGGAAATTCAGGTACCACGAAAGTGTCCAGGACGTGACGGATCCGTTTTATGAAGACGCTTTCGATGCCTCATCATGGGATGAGCTTGTCGTCCCGTCATGCTGGCAGACCGAAGGCTACGACCAGCTCCATTATACGAATGTCAATTATCCGATCCCGGTAGATCCGCCATATGTCCCGGATGCGAATCCGGCAGGGCTCTACGTCAGAGAGTTTACGGTGCGCGAAGACTGGACGGGCAAGCAGGTCTATACCATGTTCGAAGGGGTCAATTCCTGCTTCTACCTGTGGATCAACGGGCAGTTCGCCGGATACAGCCAAGGCAGCCGGATTCCGGCCGAGTTTAACGTTTCCGGACTGATCCGGCCAGGTACGAACCGCATCGCCGTCATGGTATTGAAATGGTGCGACGGCACTTATTTGGAAGACCAGGACCTCTGGCGTTTCTCCGGGATTTTCCGGGATGTATACCTTCTGGCCCGGGATGAGGCCCATGTCCGCGACGTATTTATCAAACAGGACATTTCGCCGGATCATTCCTCAGCGAAGCTGCTGTGTGAGCTGGAGACGACGGGCTCCCTGGATGCGCTGGTGCTGCTGCAGGACGCGGAAGGGACGACCGTCGCCAAAGGGGCGGTGCGGGCAGACGGGCGGAGTGTCATCGCGCTGGACATCGAAAATCCGGTGCTGTGGAACGCGGAACATCCATATCTGTATGAGCTGTTTGTGCAGGACGGAAGGGAAGTGCTCCGTTTTCCGGTCGGATTCCGCCGGATTGACATCGTTGACAGCGTATTCCGGATCAACGGCCAAGCTGTCAAGCTGAAGGGCGTGAACCGTCACGACTCCCACCCTGATTTGGGACAGACGGTGCCGTTGAACCACATGATCCGGGACTTGAAGCTGATGAAGCGGCATAACGTCAATACGGTCCGTACCTCTCACTATCCGAACGACCCGCGGTTTTTGGAACTGTGCGACCGGATGGGCTTCTACGTGGTCGACGAGGCCGATCTGGAGTGCCACGGGCTGGCCGTATCCGGCGATTTCCATCAGCTGACCCGCGATCCTGATTGGGAAAAGGCGTTTGTGGACCGGGCCATCCGGTTGGTGGAACGCGACAAAAACCATCCTTGCGTCATCATCTGGTCCATGGGCAACGAATCGGGATACGGCCGCAATCATATCGCCATGGCCGAATGGACCCGTGAGCGCGACGAGAGCAGGCTGGTCCATTATGAAGGCGCCTCCCGGCGTTACCATGGCGACGCGGATACCGAGGCGCTCGACATCGAAAGCGAGATGTATCCGACGCTGGAATACGTCGAGAGCTACGGACAAAATCCGGATCACGCGAAGCCGCTGTTCCTGTGCGAATACAGCCATGCCATGGGCAACGGGCCCGGCGATCTGAAGGAGTACTGGGATTTGTTCTACGCGTACCCGAATTTGATGGGCGGCTGCGTGTGGGAATGGAACGATCACGGTATCCGCACCCAAGCGCCGGACGGGCGCGAGTATTTCGGATACGGGGGTGACTTCGGAGACCATCCGAACGACGGCAACTTCTGTATCGACGGCCTCGTGTCGCCGGACCGTGTTCCGCATGCCGGACTGCTGGAGCTCAAGCAGGTCATTGCGCCCGTGCGAATGGAAGCCGAGGATTTGTCGCGCGGCACGCTGATCATTACGAATCTTTACGATTTTTCGGACCTGTCCCATCTGACCTTCGACTGGTCGCTGGAGCGCTGCGGAGAAATCGTGGAGCAGGGAAGCCTCGGGACGATCCAGGCGGGCCCGCAGGAGAGCGTGACGGTCATCATTCCGTTCCAAAAGGCTTTCCCCGACGGCCGCTGCTTCCTGACGCTGACCGCCTCGCTCTGCGAATCCACGGAATGGGCCGACCGTGGGGAGGAAATCGCGTTTGCCCAGTTTGAGATGGCGGCGGAGGATTCTGCAGTCCAGCCCGAGCAAGGGTGGCTGACGGCTCTGCGAGCACGTCCCGTGCACGTCACGGAGGACGGGGCGCAGCTGATTGTGACGGGGATGGATTTCCGCCACGTGTTCGACCGGAACCTGGGAACCTTCGTCCGCATCTCGAAGCAGGGGGTGGATATGCTCGCAGCGCCGCTATCCTTTAGCATCTGGCGGGCACCGACGGACAATGACCGCAACGTCCAGCGTCAATGGAAAGATGCGGGATATCACCGGGCAGGCACGAAAGTATACCAGGTCCGGGTCAGCGAGCCGCAAGACGATGCGATCGAGATGACCGTGGATTTTTCGCTCGGCGGCTACATGAAGCATCCTGTCCTTCATGGACAGGCCGTATGGCGGGTGGACGGTTCCGGAGAAATCGCGCTGGCCACGAGTGTCAAGCTTCGGGAGGGGCTGCCGTTTCTGCCCCGCTTCGGGCTGAAGGCCGTCATGCCGGCCGGCACCGAGGAGGTTGAGTATTTCGGTCTGGGTCCGCATGCGAGCTATGTCGACAAGCGCCAAAGCGTACGGGTCGGCAAATACCTTCTTCGCGTCGACGACATGTTCGAGCCGTACATTATGCCGCAGGAGAACGGCTCCCGATACGGGACGGAGTGGGCGACGGTGACGAGCGAACGGGGCATGGGGCTTGCTTTCCACGGAAATGCGCCGTTTTCGTTTAACGCCTCCCATTACTCACCGGAAGACCTGGAGGAAGCCGCCCACCTGCACCAGCTGCAGCTGGTCAAGCGGAAGGAGACGATCGTTCATCTTGACTACAAAATGAGCGGCGTCGGTTCCAACTCCTGCGGTCCAGAGCTGCTGGAGAAGTACCGGCTCGATGAGCGGGAATTCGAGTTTTCCATCCGGCTCCGTCCGGTTTTCAAAGAAGACGAATAAGAGGCAGAACATAACGAAACCCCCGGCTCCGCACGGAGCCAGGGGTTTTTGCATGGCGGGCGTTAATCGAACAAGTCACCGAACACGTCAAGCACGCTTTTTTTCTTTTTCTTATGATGCGGGTAAGAGGAATGGCCATGCTTGTCATATTTGTCATAGGACTGCTGCTGCGGCGGATAGGGCTGGCCTGAAGGGTAACTGTCCCTCGGCCTCTGGTTTCGGTCAGCATCTCCGTAATACCATTCATTATAGTCTCCGCGGACTTCACGCACGTCGGACATCAGCTTGTCCAGCTCTCCGCGGTCCAGCCACACACCTTTGCATGTCGGGCAAATGTCGATCAGGATCCCGTCTTTTTCCACTTCCTTCATGCGGGAGTCTTCGCATATCGGACACTTCATCTCGATTCCTCCTTGTCATGCCATATTTCTAATGTATACGGATAGGGAGCCGGATGGTTTCTTCTAAATGTTCAACCGCTCTTCCGATCCTCGCTGCAAAGCTTCTGCTTGACAAGAACTCATTATAAAAATATACTTACTTACAAAAAGTAATTAAATAAAAGTTAGGGGAGTGCCGACATGCATCCTGAAATGAAGCTTGGACCGGTTAAAATCAAGATCAGCCGGATGGACCGTTCCATCACCTTTTATACAGAAATTATCGGACTGGAAGTGTTGAAAAGAGAGGGGAGTACGGCGGAGCTGGGACCCAGGGGATCCGCGAGCCCGATTCTGATCCTCGAGGAGCTGGAGGACGCTGTCATCGTGCCGGAGCGTTCGCATGCGGGACTGTACCATTTTGCGATCCTGCTGCCGAGCCGGGAACATCTCGGAACAGTCGTCCGCCATTTCATCCAGACCGACACGCCGTTTGGCCAAGGGGACCACGGGGTCAGCGAAGCGATCTATTTGAGCGATCCGGATCAGAACGGGATCGAGGTCTATGCAGACCGTCCAAGAGATACGTGGCGCAAGGAGCCGGACGGGAATTACGTTATGGTCACCGAAGCGGTGGACATTCGCGGCCTGCTGGAGCAGTCGGCCGGGCTGGAATGGCAGGGGCTGCCTGCGGGAACGGTGATCGGGCATGTTCACTTCCATGTCGGAAGCCTGCCCGAAGCGAAGCGTTTCTACTGCGATATACTGGGGTTTGACGTGGTCGGCGATTATGCGCGGATGCGCGCACTGTTCATCTCGGCCGGAGGTTACCATCACCATGTCGGCCTGAATATTTGGGCCGGCGCCGGAGCGCCGCCGGTACCGGCCAATGGCACCGGCATCGATTATATGACGATCGTGCTGCCGGGAGCACGTGAGATGGAGGAGCTCGTCCAGCGAGTCCGTGAAGCGGGAATGGCTGCGGAAGAGCAGGAAGAAGGAGTCTTTCTCGTCAGGGATCCCTGGAATATAGGGGTGCGGCTGACTTCGGCCGATCGCGGCTGAGCACATTTTAAATAACCGCTTTTTAATAAAAAGTCATGGCCTGCCGATCAAACCGTATTTCATAAACCGGGTCATTTCGCTCCGGAACTCGGAAAGGTTCTGCAGCAGTGCGCCCTGATTCATTTGGTCATGCTGGAGAATGGAGCAAATGCCGACCGTCAGACCCAGCTCCAGGGTGAAAATTTCTTGAATCCCGTTCATGCTCCCTTCCTCGATCCGCCGCTTGATCTCCTTGATTTCGGCGCTTTGCCGGTACAAGGATTGGTCAAAGTATTGGGAAAGCTCCGGGTAACGCGAAGACTCGGCAAAAAGAATGCTGTACTGCTCATGGTTGCGCTCGATCATCGTGATCCGTTTATTCACGTAACGGTCGATCAGCTCTTCGTTTGTGCTCTGGCTCAAATCTGTGTGCGCCGTAATTTCTTCATCGGGCTCGGCTGTAACAACGCACGCTTTGAGCAGCTCCATTTTACTGCTGAAATATTTATACATGGCCGCTTCGGAAATGCCGCAGGCTTTGGCGATTTCGCTCGTCTTCGTGGCGTCATAGCCCGTCGTAGAGAAAAGTGTCCTTGCCTGCTGGATGATCCGCTGCTTGGTCTGTTCGCCTTTGTTCATATCGATCTCCTTCAGTTTCGTGAAAAGGGTGTCCGTGTATTTAAAATTATAATAGAAGTGACAAAGAAGACCAGCATGTAAGCTGGTCTTTTTGTATGCCTTTTTAGATGATTATATCAGGTTAACTTTTTAAAAATCCAGGCTCTGCAAAGCTCGGATTCGGATATTTGTAGAAGCCCTCGCCGGCGGCGCGGCCAATCTTGCCTTTATCGAGGTATTCGGATTTCAGGAGATTCGCGATCTTTTCGAATTCCGGGTCGCCGGTCGCTTTGGCTTTGGCCAGGCCGATATTGTAGGCGGTGTTGATGCCCACCACGTCCAGAATGGCGAACGGTCCCATCGGAGCGCCGGTTGCCACCATCCATGTTTTGTCGATCGTTTCCGGGTCGGCCACTTCTTTGACCAGCAGCAGCTGGGCGGCTTCCAGCAGCGGGACCAGCAGGGAGTTCAGGATGTAGCCGGGCTGCTCCTTGTGCAGCGGCAGGGCCACCATGCCGATGGCCTTGGCAAATTCGATAACGTCGTTGAACACGGTTGTGTCCGTGCCGGGGTGCTTCATGATTTCGCCGGTGTTGTTTTTCCAGATTTCATTGGCAAAATGGAGCGCCAAAAACTTCTCCGGCCGCCCGGTTGCTTCGGCGAACTGGCTAGGCAGCAGGGTGGAAGAATTCGTGGCAAATACGGTCCGTTCCGGGGCAACCTTGCCCAGTTCCTGGTAAAAATCGGTTTTGATCCGCACCACTTCGGGAATCGCTTCGATCACCAGATCGGCCTGTGCAACCGCTTGGGCCAGGTCGCTGTTGAAGGAGAGCCGGCTAAAAGCCGCGGCAAGTTCTTCCTCCGAGGCGCCAAGATCGTGCCGATAATGGGGCATCAGATCGTGGATCCGGCTTTTGGCCCGGTCCAGTGTCTCATCGTTAATGTCGTATACGGTGACTTCAAAACCCTTGAAGGCGGTCTGAAAAGCAATTTGGCTGCCCAGCACGCCGCTGCCGGCAACCGTAATATGTTTGAAATTCATGATGCATTGCTCCTTTTTCTTAGATGTGGTTATTGTCGTCTTCGGGTTATCCATTCATGCGTAAAGCATAGTGGAGAAGGCCCGCGTGGATTGCCGCCAGGACATCCTGCCGGCCGGCAAGAGATATCCCAGCAGCAAATGGAATTAAAAAGTAAGTACTCACTAACTTATTTTCAAACCGATTATGCTCCTTTTTTCCTACCAAGTCAACAGCACAGATCAGGCAAAATTGTTCTTGCCTTTTTCACATGGCGGGGATACAATGTACCCATACAACTTGTACGTACATGTTCTGATAAATTGTGTATTACTATATATAAGTATGTACAAGTAAAAATATCAGTTTACGCACAGCAAGTGGACGAAACCGAAACATGGGAGGCTATAATCATGAAATTGAAACCGCATTCATTTTGGTTTGTAACCGGCAGCCAGCACTTATACGGACCCGAAACGCTGGAACAGGTAGCCGATCATTCCCGGATCATCGCGGAGCAGCTCGGACAGGATACCGCTGCGATTCCGTATCCGGTCGTTTTTAAACCGATCGTGAAGACGTCCGACGAGATTTACCAGCTGATCGTTGAGGCGAACAGCGACGAATCCTGTGCCGGCATTATTACGTGGATGCATACGTTCTCTCCGGCGAAAATGTGGATCCGCGGCCTGACGCAGCTCCAGAAGCCGCTGCTTCACCTGCATACACAGTTTAACCGCGACATCCCATGGGAAACGATCGACATGGATTTTATGAACCTTAACCAGGCTGCCCATGGCGACCGCGAGTACGGCCATATCGGAGCCAGACTGGGCATCGCCCGCAAAGTGGTCGTCGGCCACTGGGAAGACGGAGACGTGCGCCGCAGTATCGGCGGGTGGATGCGTACGGCGGCAGCCTTCGCGGAGAGCCGCAGCCTGAAGGTAGCGCGCTTTGGCGACAACATGCGCGAAGTAGCCGTTACGGAAGGCGATAAGGTTGAAGCGCAAATTCAATTCGGCTGGTCGGTCAACGGCTACGGCGTCGGTGATTTGGTCCAGGTTCTGAACGAAGTTCAGGACAGCGAAGTTGAGTCGCTCCTGAAAGAGTATGCAGAACAATACAGCATTACGCAGGCAGGCTTGTCCGCCGGTCCGGTGCGCGACGCGATCGCCTACCAGGCGCGGATCGAAATCGCCATGCGCCGCTTCCTGGAGGAAGGCGGATTCGGGGCCTTCACGACGACGTTCGAAGACCTTCACGGACTCCGGCAGCTTCCGGGTCTTGCCGTGCAGCGGCTGATGGAATCCGGATACGGCTTCGGCGGCGAAGGCGACTGGAAGACGGCTGCACTGACCCGCGTTCTAAAGGTTCTTGCCAATAACAAGAGCACGTCGTTCATGGAGGATTACACGTACCATTTCGAGCCGGGCAACCATATGATTCTCGGAGCGCACATGCTTGAGGTATGTCCGACGATCGCGGCAACGAAGCCGACGATTGAAGTGCATCCGCTCGGCATCGGCGGCAAAGAGGATCCGGCCCGCATCGTGTTCGACGGCCAGGACGGTCCGGCGGTCAACGCTTCCCTCGTCGACCTTGGACACCGCTTCCGCCTTCTGGTGAACGTCGTGGACGGCGTGAAGGTCGACAAGCCGATGCCGAAGCTTCCGGTAGCTCGCGTGCTGTGGAAGCCGCAACCGTCGCTCCGCGAATCGGCCGAAGCCTGGATCCTGGCCGGCGGCGCGCATCACACGGTGCTGTCTTACGCCATGACGGCCGAGAACCTGACGGACTTCGCCGAAATGGCCGGCATCGAAGCCGTGGTCATCGATAAAGATACGTCCGTGCAGCGCCTGAAGAACGAGCTCCGCTGGAGCGAGGCAGCTTACCGCTTGAGATAACCGGACCGATGTCTGTGTTCACCCGGCCTTGTGTTACAATACTCAAAGAGAACGAAGCCTTCCGGGATGAATCGGCAGATCCAGCCCGCAAGGCCGAAATACAGAGCATGCCGCTGAGGTGAATGATGAATAACAGACGGATTCCCAAATATATTCTACTGAAGAACGAGCTGCTGTCCTGGTTTGAATCGGGCAAGCTGAAGCCCGGGCAGCAGGTTCCTTCCGAAAATGAAATTGCCGAACAGTTCGGCCTGAGCCGCCAGACGGTGCGCCAGACATACAGCGAGCTGGAGAAGGAAGGCTGGCTTGAACGGATCCAGGGCAAAGGCACCTTTGCCCGGTTTCCGGGACGTCGCGAGAGCGAGCTGGTCAAGACGATCGGCATTATGACGACTTATATATCGGATTACATCTTCCCGCATATCGTACGGGGTGCGGAAGCCGAGCTGCGGAGCAGAGGCTACCGGCTGCTGCTGTCCAGCACCGACAATAACAAGGACAAGGAAATGGAGAGCCTGAAGCTGATGACCAGCCAGCCGCTCAGCGGACTGATCATCGAACCGACGAAGAGCGCGGAGGGCAACCCGAACCTTGGCTATTATTTGGAGCTGCAGGAGAAGGGCATTCCTTACCTGATGATCAACGAGAAGTACCGGGAGCTCGAGTGCCCGCTGCTTCGGGTCGATGATGAGCTGGGCGGCTACAAGGCAGCCGACCATCTGCTGGCGAACGGGCATACCCGGATCGCCGGATTCTTCAAGCGGGACGACCTGCAGGGCGTTAACCGGTTGAAGGGCTTTTTGGCCGCCCACAAAGCGCGCGGCGTCGCCGTAGCTCCCAAGCGGGTCGTCACGTATACGACCGAGCAGAAGAACGACCTGCCGTTCCGGCAGGCGCTGCAGCTTCTGAGCGGAGCGGAGGAGGAACGGCCGACCGCATTCGTCTGCTACAACGACGAACTGGCGGTCAGCCTGATGGGGGCCGCGCTGCAGTTCGGACTTCGAGTGCCGGAGGACGTGTCGTTCGTCGGCTTCGACGACTCGATGCTGGCCTCGGCTTCCGGAACGAAGCTGACGACGCTGACCCATCCCAAGACGGCCATGGGCCGGGATGCGGCCAGCCAGCTGATCGCGATGATCGAAGAGGGATTGGCTCCCGGAGATACCCTGTACGAACCCGAGCTGGTGGAGCGGGACTCGGTTGTAAACCTGAACGTTAACGTGTAAAAAGGCAGATGAAAGTCCGGTTATGCGGACTTTCATCATACAACTTGTACGTACAACTATAGTGGGAGAGGAAGTGTCTGCAATGCTGGAAGCACTGAAACAGCAGGTGCTGGAAGCGAATTTGGACCTGCCCAAACACGGGCTCGTCACGTTTACCTGGGGAAATGTCAGCGGCATCGACCGCGAGAGCGGGCTGTTCGTCATCAAGCCGAGCGGGGTGCCTTACGAAGAATTGAAGGCGGAGGACATGGTCGTCGTTGACCTGGAAGGCCGGGTGGTTGAAGGGGATTTGCGCCCGTCGTCCGATACGCCGACGCATATGGTGCTGTACCGCTCCTTCCCGGAAATCGGCGGCGTGGTGCATACCCACTCCCCGTGGGGCACGAGCTGGGCCCAGGCCGGGCGGGCGCTGCCTGCTTGCGGGACGACGCATGCCGACTATTTCTACGGTGAGATTCCGGTCACCCGACCGATGACGAAGGTGGAGATTGAAGGCGCTTACGAGCTGGAGACCGGCAACGTCATCGTGGAACGTTTTCACGAGCTGGGATTGGACCCGCTGGAGGTGCCGGGGATTCTCGTGCATGCGCATGCCCCGTTCGTCTGGGGCAAGGATGCGCATAATGCGGTGCACAATGCGGTGGTGCTCGAGGAAGTGGCCAAGATTACGGCCCGGATGCTTCAGCTGAACCCGGAGACGCCGCCGATGGACCAAAGCCTGCTGGACCGCCACTTTTTGCGGAAGCATGGAGTTAACGCCTACTACGGGCAGAAGTGATATAGCAGCACTTATAAATTTGAAATGCGGAGGAATCCAAAATGGGGAAAAAGTATACCATCGGAGTGGATTATGGGACCCAGTCCGGACGTGCTGTACTGGTGGATTTATCGAACGGCCATGAAATCGCCGACCATGTAACGCCGTATCCGCACCATGTCATTGACGAGCGTCTCCCTGGATCGGGCATCAAGCTGGAATATGATTGGGCGCTGCAGCATCCGGACGATTACCTGGAGGTGCTGAGAACTTCCGTGCCGGCCGTCGTTCGTGAATCGGGCGTCAATCCCGAGGACATCATCGGCATCGGCATCGATTTTACGGCCTGTACGATGCTGCCGGTCGACGAGGCCGGCGAGCCTCTGTGCTTCCAGGCCGAGCTGGCGGACCAGCCGCACAGCTGGGTGAAGCTGTGGAAGCACCACGCGGCGCAGCCGGAAGCCGACAAGATCAACCGCATCGCCGAGGAGCGCGGCGAAGCGTTTCTGGCCCGGTACGGCGGCAAAATTTCGTCCGAGTGGATGATCGCCAAAATTTGGCAAATCCTGGACGAGGCGCCGGACATCTATGAGAAGACGAACATGTTTCTGGAAGCGACGGACTGGGTCATCTCGCAGATGACGGGCAACATTGTCCGCAACAGCTGTACGGCGGGCTATAAGGCCATTTGGCATAAGCGTGACGGCTATCCATCCAAGGAATACTTCAAAGCGCTCGATCCGCGCCTGGAGCATCTGACCGATACGAAGCTGCGCGGCGAGGTCATTCCGCTTGGAAGCAATGCCGGAGGACTGCAGCCGTCCATGGCGGAGATGATGGGCCTTAAGCCGGGCATTGCGGTGGCGGCAGGCAACGTGGACGCTCATGCGGCCGTGCCGGCGGTCGGCGTCGTGACGCCGGGCAAGCTCGTCATGGCCATGGGCACGTCGATCTGCCATATGGTGCTCGGCACGGAAGAAAAAGAAGTCGAAGGCATGTGCGGCGTCGTGGAGGACGGCATCATTCCGGGGCTCTTCGGATACGAAGCCGGGCAGTCAGCGGTCGGGGATATTTTTGAGTGGTACGTGGAAGAGTCCTTGCCTGCCTATGTGAAGGAAGCTGCGTCGAAGGAAGGGCTGAGTGTTCACCAATGGCTGGAAAGGGAAGCCTCCGCCTACAAACCGGGCCAATCGGGCCTGCTCGCCCTCGACTGGTGGAACGGCAACCGATCCGTTCTGGTCGATACCGACCTGACGGGGATGATCCTTGGCATGACGCTGCTGACGAAGCCGCAGGAAGTATACCGTGCCCTGCTTGAAGCGACCGCCTTCGGCACCCGGAAAATCGTCGACGCGTTCCAGGAGAGCGGTGTCGATGTGGATGCGCTCTACGCCTGCGGGGGCCTGCCGCAGAAAAATCGCCTGCTGATGCAGATTTACGCCGACGTGACCAAACGCGAAATTTTCGTGG
The DNA here is from genome assembly GCF_002224835.1 of Paenibacillus sp. SSG-1. Taxonomy (NCBI): domain Bacteria; kingdom Bacillati; phylum Bacillota; class Bacilli; order Caryophanales; family Paenibacillaceae; genus Paenibacillus; species Paenibacillus sp. SSG-1. The sequence goes on along the minus strand of NZ_MBRK01000001.1, from coordinate 4,813,256 downwards.
CGGATTCCAAGCAGACGCCGGCGCTCGGGGCTGCGATTTTCGCCGCGGTGGCTGCAGGCAAGGAAGCCGGCGGCTACGACGATGTCGTGACTGCGGCGCAGCAAATGGCGCGCGTTAAGGAGGAGACGTTCAAGCCGATTCCGGAGAACGTTGAAGTATACGAGAAGCTGTATCAGGAATACAACCTGCTGCACGATTACTTTGGCCGCGGCGAGAATGATGTGATGAAGCGGCTGAAGAAGATCAAGCTGTCCACGGAAGCGGAGCTGAAGCCCGTCCGGTAATAGGCTCCGAAACATAAACTTATACTTTCTTTCTGATCTCATAACAAAAACGCCTATCGACGTATCTTCACGGAAGGCAGACCGCATTTAGCGGAAGTTTTTCTTGCGAGATCCGGAAGCGGAGGCTCCGAAACCTATACTTTCTGATCTCTTAACAAAAACGCCTATCGACGTATCTTCACAGAAGGCAGACCGCATTTAGCGGAAGTTTTTCTTGCGAGATCCGGAAGCAGAGGCTCCGAAACCTATACTTTCTTTCTGATCTCATAACAAAGGACCGTCCTGTATTCAGGAACGGTCCTTGTTTAGACGTATGGCCTATTAAGTAACTGCAGCCGTCTTTAGGAAGAACGGATTTCCAGCACCTCGTATTTGATCAGTCCCATCGGTGCATCGACGGTCACGACGTCCCCGACCGTTTTACCGATCAGCTCTTTGCCCAGCGGGCTTTCATACGAGATTTTGTTCTGGTAGACGTCGGCTTCCGCCGGACCAACCACGCGGTACTCGAGATCTTCTTTGAACTCGATATCGTGCAGCTTCACGAACGAGCCGACACTGACAGCAGATGAGTCTGCCTTATCGGCAATGCGGGCTTTGGTCAGCATTTTCTCCAGCTGCAAAATGCGGGTCTCCATAAAAGCTTGGTCATCTTTGGCGGAGTGATATTCGCTGTTCTCCTTCAAGTCGCCGTAGCTGATCGCCAGCTTGATGCGTGCGGCCAGCTCTTTGCGCTTGACGGTCTTCAATTCCTCAAGCTCAGCCTCCAGTTGGGCAAGGCCTTCGGGGGTCAAAATAATTTCGTCATTGGACATAGTTCACAACTCCTCTTCATTACATTTTACACGATATCCATATTTCATGCGAAACATTCGGCGTTAGCGCGTAAATTGAAGAGACGGTAAAGTATCAGTCGAGTATTAGTCTTCCTTAACATCATACAGGACGCGGGCGAGCAGATCCTGGCTGTAGTTGCCGAAGTTTTTGCCGTAGATGGTCAAGCCGCGCTTGTTGACCGACTGCTCGGTGACCGAGAGGCGGAAGGTAAGCTCGCTCTTGTAATCCAGCTGAATTTGGTCCAGCGTCACGTCGGAAATCCGGCAGCCGTCGATGAAACTGCCATCGTTGTTGATGCGGATCAGCTTCAGCATGCCGTATTGGTTCAGATGCGGCGGCCACCAATCCGGGTTAAACGTGCCGCGGGCATCCCCGAAGTCCCCCGGGCTGGTCCAGGAACCGATTTCGATCCCGTTTAAGTGAAAATAAATGTCCGACGGGTAGTTATCGTTATATCCCGGTGCTTCCGAGCTGAGCTCCATGGAAAACTGGATTTCGCGGAACGTCTGGTTCGGCTTTAAATAATTCGGAATCCGGTATTCCAGAAACCCTTCCGCCAGCCAAATGATCTCGGCGTCGATCCGCTGCGGATCCGCAAAATAACGCGGGTCGTCAAAGTCGCCGACGATGCTGTCCTTGGTGGCCAAACCGCAGGTAGGAACCGCCTGATAGTTGCTGTAGTGGCCGACTTGAATTTCAACTTCATACAGGTTTTCGACGTCCCTGCTGCGCAGGTCGACCATCAGTTTGTCCTTATTCAAGTAACAGATCTTCTGAATGCCGTGTTTGCCGACGCTGGTATTGATTTCAATCAGACCGCTTTCCTCCAGCTTTTTGATGTGCATAGTAATCGCACCGTTGCTGAGGTTCAGCCGGGTGGCCAAGTCGTTCAGGTTCAGCGCCTGGTTTTTCGCGAGCAGTTCGAGAATTTGAATCCGGATTTCCGAGCTGAGGGCCTTGAAAATGTCGATCCCGCTCATCAGATTTTTAATATAGATCATGGAATTGAATACCTTCTTCCGATTGTAGAGGTGGTGTTCTTTTATTTTAAATAATTATAAACTAACTAAATCGTTAATGAAAGCATGCATTCCTTTTTTGTAGATATATACGAAATAGTCATAGCATATTCTACAAAACACAGAGGGGACTTTAGGTATTTTTAAAGTAAAACAAACTAGCATTCCCCTTGATTTTATAAGGTTTCTTAGAGTTTATACATAGCGCCGGACACAGAAATTTCATTTTGGTTTAAAAAAATATAAATAGATTTACATTTATTTATTTACAGCATACTTCATGTATGTTATTTTATACTTGTAAACGGATTCATTCAATTTATCTCAAATTATTTTATTATTTTCTAAAATGGAAGGTGATATCAGTGGCATCAGCAGCAAATAAGGCCAGGGTGGTCGTGGACAAGGCGTTTCGGATCGCCGATGTGGATAAGCGCATCTACGGCTCGTTTATTGAGCATTTAGGCCGCGCCGTATACGGCGGCATATATGACCCGTCCCATCCCGAGACGGACAGCCTCGGTTTCCGGGAGGACGTAAAGCAGCTGGTTCAGGAACTGGGCGTGCCCATTATCCGTTATCCCGGGGGTAATTTTGTGTCCGGCTACAATTGGGAAGATGGCGTCGGTCCGCGCGAGTCGCGTCCAAGAAGACTGGAGCTGGCTTGGCGGACAATCGAGCCGAACGAAGTCGGGACGAACGAGTTCATGGCATGGGCCAAGGAGATCGGCTCCGAGGTCATGATGGCGGTCAACCTGGGAACGCGGGGCGTGGATGCGGCAAGGAACCTGCTCGAGTACTGTAACCATCCAAGCGGAAGCTACTGGAGCGATCTGCGGCGCAGCCACGGCTATGATCAGCCCCATAAGGTCAAGACCTGGTGCCTCGGCAACGAAATGGACGGACCTTGGCAGATTGGCCAGAAGACGCCGCAGGAGTACGGACGCCTGGCTTATGAGACCGGCAAGGCCATGAAGCTGGTGGACCCCGATATCGAGCTGGTATCATGCGGCAGCTCCAGCACGGGAATGCCGACATTCCCGGAATGGGAAGCCATTACACTGGATCATACATATGACGTAGCCGACTTCGTATCCCTGCACCAGTACTACGGCAACCGGGACGGCGATTCGGCAAACTTCCTGGCGCGCACGATGGACATGGACCATTTTATCCGCACCGTCATTTCCACCTGCGACTACGTGAAGGCGAAGAAGCGGAGCAAGAAGACGATGTACCTGAGCTTCGACGAGTGGAACGTCTGGTACCATTCAAACGATGCGGATACGAAGATCGATCCCTGGACCGTCGGTCCGCCACAGCTGGAGGATGTTTACAACTTTGAAGATGCGCTGCTGGTCGGCGGGATGCTAATCACCTTCCTGAAGCATGCCGACCGGGTGAAGATGGCCTGCCTTGCGCAGCTGGTCAACGTGATCGCGCCGATCATGACCGAGACCGGAGGGCGCTCCTGGAAGCAGACGATTTTCTATCCATACCTGCACGCTTCACGTTACGGACGCGGGGTATCCCTGCAACCGATCGTGGATTCGCCGAAATATGACGCCCAGGATTACACCGATGTGCCTTATTTGGAGACGGCGGTCGTATATAACGAAGAGGAAGAAGAGCTGACCATTTTTGCGCTGAATCGCCATTTGGAGGAGGCGCTTGACGTGGAATGCGACGTCAGAGGCTTTGAAGGCTACCAGATTGCTGAGCATATCGTTCTGGAGAACGACGATTTGAAAGCGGTCAATACCGCGGCCGAAGAGAACGTTAAACCGCATTCGCGAGGCAGTGCGGCATTGAAGGACGGGTTTGTGAGCACCCGCCTGTCCAAGGCATCCTGGAACGTGATCCGGCTGAAAAAGGCTTAATTAGGGCAGGTCCTTGCTGCCTGACTGGCAGGCGAGTTCCGGCATACCAGCTTCATAATCCATTGGCATGGACGTAACCCATAACATCATAGACTCGCATGACTGCATCTGCCGATTCCTCTTTGACGTTTGGCAAAGGAAAGATCGTGCCAAGAGGAACGGCAGATGTTTTTTGTGGGACAAAACGCCCCGCAGGAGCGATGGCGGCATCTATCCAACATGGACTTGATGTACATCAACATGTACGTACAAGTGAAAAGGGCTCGTGTGAAATTGCAAGCTTTCAAGTTTTTCAAATCAAAAGAAGTACGCTGAACAATAAAAAAATACGAGATATAGTATTCCATTTAGGGGGCGGAAGTTTTGAAGAAGAGCTTTGTTATTTCATTATTGATGATATTTGCGGCAAGCATGCTGTTGTCGGCATGCGGAAGCAGCAGCGAGAAGACGATTACGTTCTGGACGCCGCTGACGGGCGACGACGGAGCATATATGGATGAGATCGTTAAAGAATACAACGCGACGAATCCCGACATCAAAGTGAAGCACGTCATCACTTCCGATATGTACACCAAGCTTTCGACCGTGCTGAACTCGGGCAAAGGCGTTCCGGACCTGGCCATTATCCATGCCGACCGCGTTCCCGGCTTCGCGAAGCAGGGCGTGCTGGAACCGATCGAAAGCGCGATCAAGGGGCAGCCGGAAATCAAGGAAGCGAATTACCTGCCGCAAGCCTGGTCCACAGGCAGCATCGACGGCACCCAATATACGGTTCCGCTCGACATTCACAGCAACGTCATGTACTACAACAAAGATTTGCTGAAAAAGTATAACGCGGAATCCATTCTCGACGACAATGTCGTGACCATCGACGAAATGCTGTCCCTGAAAGGCAAGCTGGCTTCGGACGAATATGTCGTCAACGATGCGCTGCTGGGCTGGGTCATTCTGGCACAGGTTCAGGACCTGGGCGGAGACATCCAGGACAACGGCAAGCCGGCCGTCAATACGCCGGTGATGAAGCAGGCTTTTGAAAATGTGAAAAAGATCGCCGACGCCGGCCTCATGACACCGTTCGGCGAAGACGGCTACTTGATGTTCCAGTCCGGCAAAGTGCTGTTCTCGACAGACGGAACCTGGAGCTCGACGGCCCATGCCAAGGTCGACGGTCTGAATTTCGGCGTAACCAACGTGTACTCGCCGACGGCGGACAAGTTCACGAACCGCGCTTCCTCCCACTTGTTCACGATGTTCAAGAACGACAAGCGCTTGGACGAGAAGGAAGCGGGCATCGGCGCCTTCCTGGAATTCGTGCGCGAGCACTCCCTGGAATGGGCGAAAGCCGGACAAATCGTCGCAAGTAAGCAGGTGAACGAAAGTCCGGAGTACAAGCAGTTCATGCAGTCCTTCTTCACCTCGAATGAGCAGGAGACCAAATCGCTGTACATCTACACTTACGAATACTATCCGTACGTAGCCGAAGCCGTGGATACGTACTGTGCCGATATCGTCCGGGGCAATGTGGACTTAGACGAAACGCTGCAGACGATGCAGAAGTTCGTCGAGGATAAGATCGCAGAGAGCAGCAGTAAACAGGCGACCAAGTAGGCCTTTTGCTAAGCAGATAGAATGAGCTAAAGAAATGAATGTTATAGGCCGTATGAGGGCCGTTTTAACAGGAGGTTCCATGCACTAACTTTAGTTCAATCTATATAGAACGAAGGAAATAGTGTGCCGGACCGAAAGCGTCTGGTGCATTATTTCTCCAAAAGGAGAAATTACAAGGCTATGAATAAGAAATTATTTGCACCGTTTTTCTTTGTCGGCCCTCATCTGATTCTGTTTCTGATCTTTATTCTGATCCCGACGATTTACGGAATCTATGCTTCGTTTACGCAGTGGAACCTGATGAACGATCCGGAATGGATCGGCCTGGCCAACTATAAAACGATTTTGTTCGACAGCAGCTCGACCTTCCACACCCAATTTTTCAACGGCCTGAAAAATACACTGCTGTTCGTCGTGATCAGCGTTCCGCTGCTCATCGTCATTCCTTTGCTGGTCGCCGTCGCGCTCGAGCACAAGCAGGTCAAGCTGAAAGGTGTCATTCAGTCGATCATCTATATTCCCGGCTTGATTTCCATTTCCGCGGCTGCTCTGATCTGGCTGCTTATTTTCAATAAACAGCTGGGCATTACCGGCAACGTATTCCATTCGCAGGTGGCCTGGGCGGCGACGCAGCCTTATGCGTGGATCATTATTTTCGTCATCACGGTATGGGGCGGCGTTGGCGGCAACATGATCATTTACCGCGCGTCCATTGCCGGCGTCTCCAAGGAATTGTACGAGGCGGCGGAAATCGACGGAGCCGGATCCGTGCGCAGATTTTTCAGCATTACCCTGCCATCCATCAATTTCCCGCTGATCTATACGTTCGTCATGACGACGGCAGGCGCGTTCAACGTGTTCGGCCAGCCGTTAATGATGACCGATGGGGGACCGAGACAGAGCACGCACGTCCTGATGATGTACATCCGCCAGCTGGCCTTCGGCCAAGGGGAATCGATTGCCGGCATGGCGTCGGCGATGGCCGTACTGCTCGGTTTGGTCATTCTGGTCATTTCGGCGCTGCAGTACTATGTCATGAATCGAAATACGAGGTAGGCCGCTTAGGCAGAGGCTGGATTTAGGATACGAGAGGTAGGGTTAATCAAAATGTCCAAAAAAGTAAGTATCTCCAAATATATCGCTTACCTGTTCTTGATCGTGCTTTGCGTCATTTGGGTGATTCCGGTCGTGTTCGGAATTACGACTTCCTTCCGTTCGCAGACCGAGGTCGTGTCCTCGGGCTTTCGGCTGTTTCCGAAGGAATGGATATTTGAGAATTACGTCGCCATTCTGGAGAATACGTCCACGGCGCCGATTTTACGCTGGCTGTTCAATTCCGTCTTTATCGCGGTATCGCACACCCTGCTCGTCATCGTCATTATTTCGCTTACGGGTTACGGGTATTCCCGCATGAACTTCAAAGGGAGAGACACGCTGTTCTTCACGCTGCTGGGCATTTCGTTTTTTCCGGGCGTCGTCAACATCATCCCTTCCTATAAAATCATCGACGCCTTCGGCTGGGTGAACACCTCTTGGGCCATGATCATCCCCGGTCTCGCAGGGATGGGCAACATTTTTCTGGTCCGGCAGTTTATGAAAGGTATTCCGGGCGAGCTGGATGAATCGGCGCGTGTGGACGGCGCAGGGGATTTCCGCATTTATTTTTCGATCATCCTGCCGCTCATCAAGCCGGTGCTGATCGTGTGCGGCCTGTTTTCCTTCGTCGGATCGTGGAACGACTTCCTGTGGCCGGTTATCGTATATACGGACGTGGATAAAATGCCGATTACAGCGGGCTTGCTGCTGCTTCAGGATATTTACGGCAACTACCGCATGATCGGGCAGCTGATGGGCTCGGCGATGCTGGCGATCATTCCGACGCTGCTTCTGTTCGCGTTCGCCCAGAAATATTTTATTCAGTCGATCAATTTGAACTCTGGCATTAAAGGATAATAGCTAGTTTTTATCAAAATAAAGAAGATCTATATAAGTTGAAAATTAAAATGGATGCTTAGGGCAAGTACGTAAAATGTTCCTGCGATCAACTCTTGTTTTCGGATTTCTTGATTGGATTGAACCCGTGAAAGGGAGAAATCCGAAAGCCAAATATGAACGCTTCGCTTCTTCGGAATCATTTAACTCCCTTGCTTGCATCGTATTCTTTGGTTCAACCTATCTAGCATCTTATGGGAGGATTCAGTAATGCATAACGTGATCGTCAATACGGATATTTCCAAAGGAAAAATCAATAAAAATATATACGGCCATTTTGCGGAGCATCTGGGCCGCTGCATTTACGAAGGGATTTGGGTCGGCGAGGATTCGCCGATTCCGAATACGAAGGGAATCCGCAACGACGTGCTGGCGGCCCTCAAGAACATCAAGGTGCCGGTTCTGCGCTGGCCGGGCGGCTGCTTTGCCGACGAGTACCACTGGAAGGACGGCGTCGGCCCAAGGGAAGGCCGTAAACGGATGGTCAATACGCACTGGGGCGGAGTCGTCGAAAACAACCATTTCGGCACCCATGAATTTTTGCTGCTCTGCGAGCTGCTGGAATGCGAGCCGTACATTTGCGGCAACGTCGGCAGCGGCACAGTTCAGGAGATGTCCGAGTGGGTGGAGTACATGACGTTTGGCGGCGAATCGCCGATGGCCAACTGGCGCAAGGAGAACGGCAGAGAGCAGCCGTGGAAGCTGAAGTATTTTGGCGTCGGCAACGAAAACTGGGGCTGCGGAGGCAACATGCGTCCCGAATACTACGCTGATCTGTACCGCCGTTTCCAGACGTACGTGCGCAATTACGGCGACAATAAGATTTACAAAATCGCCGGCGGCGCCAATGTGGACGATTATAACTGGACGGAAGTGCTGATGAAAAACGCCGGCTGGCTGATGGACGGTCTGAGCCTGCACTACTATACGATTCCGGGGGACTTCTGGTTGGGCAAAGGCTCGGCGCTCGATTTTGAAGAAGCCGAATGGTTTATCACCATGAAGAAGGCGCTGCATATGGACGAACTGATCACAAAGCACAGCACGATCATGGACAAATACGATCCGGAGAAGCGCGTCGGCATGATCATCGACGAGTGGGGCACCTGGTTTGACGTGGAGCCGGGCACAAATCCGGGATTTTTGTACCAGCAGAACTCGATCCGCGACGCGCTGGTGGCCGGCGTGCATTTCAACATTTTCCACAACCATGCGGACCGTGTCCAGATGACGAACATCGCCCAGACGGTGAACGTCCTTCAGGCAATGATTTTGACCGAAGGCGAGAAGATGATCCTGACGCCAACGTATCATGTGTTCGATATGTTCAAGGTCCATCAGGATGCCGAGGTGCTGGCCGTCGAGTCTGCGGTCGGAAGCTATGAAATGGGTGGAGAGGCGCTGCCGCAGGTAACCGTGTCGGCTTCCAAGGATGCCGAAGGCAAGGTGCATGTCAGCCTGGTCAATATCGACCATGCCGGCGAAGCCGAAATCAGCCTGGATCTTCGCGGCTTTGCTGCCGAAAGCGTGCAGGCTTCCGGCACGATTCTGACGGCCGACCGGATGAACGCGCACAATACGTTCGAGCAGCCGGACGCCGTGGCACCAAAATCGTTTGACGGCGCCAATGTTGAGGGCGGTCGTTTGAGCGTGAAGCTGCCGCCGATGTCCGTCGTTACGCTGGCCATTCATTAATCGAAGGTTGGCTGCGTGCAGTGCCATTACATTTACAGCAAATAGGGAGGGTGAATTGTCATGGATCGTCAGGAAGGCTGCAAAGGGTGCAGCGAGAGCGTCCAGGTATCGCCGGAAAAACTGCAGCGGCTCGTAGAGATCGCGACCCGCGGCAGGGAGACGGCATCCGAAGAGGTATACCGCCGGCGGATCGGGCAGTGCGAACAGTGTCCGGGGCTTCAATACGGAACGACCTGCCAATACTGCGGCTGTCTCGTTGAGGTGAAGACCCGGCTGCTGGAATCCGCTTGTCCTTATCCTTTTGCCCCGAAATGGAATTGATTTTGGCATGAAGACATAAGACATAAAGGAGAGCCTGATATGGAGAGAAACGAAACTTACAACAACCCGGTCGTGGAGCAGCGCGCCGATCCATGGGTTTACAAGCATACGGATGGTTATTATTATTTCACGGCTTCTGTGCCGGAGTACGACCGGATCGAAATCCGCCGTTCCAAGACCTTGCAGGGTTTGGGTGAAGCCGAACCCGTTGTGGCATGGCGCAAATACGAGACCGGACCGCTGAGCGCGAACATCTGGGCGCCGGAGATTCATTTTATTCAGGGAAAATGGTACATCTACTTTGCGGCGGCGCGGACGACCGAGACGAATGACGGATTGTTCGACCACCGGATGTACGTCCTGGAGAACGACTCGGCTAATCCGCTGGAAGGAACCTGGACAGAGAAGGGAAAGATCCGCACCCAGTGGGAGTCCTTTGCGCTGGACGCGACCACCTTTGAGCATAACGGAGTGCTGTACTATGTTTGGGCCCAGAAAGACCCGGACATCGAGGGCAATTCAAATCTGTACATTTCGGAAATGAGCAATCCTTGGACGCTGCAGGGCAAACAGGTTATGATCTCGACCCCGGAGTATCCGTGGGAAGTGATCGGCTTTAAAGTCAACGAAGGGGCAGCCGTACTGAAGCGGAACGGACGCATCTTCATCAGCTATTCGGCCAGCGCCACCGACCACAATTACTGCATGGGCCTGCTGTATGCCGACGAATCGGCGGATCTGCTCGATCCGGCCTCCTGGGTGAAGTCGCCGGAACCGGTATTCGCCACCAACGAGGAGAACGGGCAGTATGGGCCGGGACATAACAGCTTCACGGTATCCGAGGACGGGGAAGACGTCATTGTTTATCATGCCCGGAATTATAAAGAAATTATCGGCGATCCGCTGTACGATCCGAACCGGCATACGCGGATGCAGGTGTTCGGCTGGAGTGAGGACGGGACGCCGAATTTCGGGGTGCCGGTGAAGGACGGAGAACGGTAATTTGTAATTGTACGTCAAATAAGATCTTGAGGAGTCTGCAGCTTGGCTGCAGACTCCTTTAAGTTTTTAAGTTGAACTAACGAAAACGATGCAAGCAAGGGAGAAAAATGATTCCGAAGAAGCGAAGCGTTCACATTTGGCTTTCGGATTTCTACCTTATGTGGGTACCTATAAAATCAAGAAATCCGAAAACAAGAGTGATCGTAGGGACATTTTACGTACTTGCACTATCATCCATCTCGACTTTTTAACTTAGTAACATGATGAATGTACTCGATTGACGTTCTTTCTATTTACCCAGCCCCTCCGGATGCAAAGTCCCTTCGCGCAGTGGTATGATATATTTATGAGAGCGGTTTAGCGAGAGAAGAGGGGGAGGAAGTTGAACAAAGATCGACTGGATATGATCGAGTACCAGATCGCCCTGCTGGTCCGGCTGACGACGGCGCTCAGCCCCAGATTCGGGAACCTGGACCGGTCGGAATATCTCCTGCTCAGCGAGCTGGAGCACGCGGGCCCGCTGGCGATCAACGTGCTGGCAGAGCATCTGCTGCTGAACCTGTCCACGGCCAGCAGGCAAATCGCGGTGCTGGAATCCAAAGATTACGTCAAGCGGTATCCGGACACGAACAATGGCCGAATCAGCCTCATTGAGATTACACCCGGCGGGCTGGATATTCTCCACAAAGTCCAGAAAGCCAGACATGATGCGTACGCGGACATCCTCAAGGAATGGAACGGTGATGGGCTGCAGCACTTGGAGGACAGCCTGACCCGGCTTAACCGGGATTTGAAACAACGGCATAAGTAGATCAGGAAAAAGCTGTGGATTTATCCAATAGCTTTTTCTCGCTGCCTGCGAAAATCCCGTTGCCAGCTGATCCGCATATGTTGTATAATACAACTTGCTATTTACAAGTTGTTCTGCATACGGACGTAATCATATACAAGACGAAAGGAGGAATCCGGATGAGTCAACTCATTAGCACTCCGATGTCGGAGAAAGAAAGGGTGGCCGTTCCGCAGTATTTGATCATATCGCTGCTGACGATTTTTGCGATCGGGCCCCAATACTTCAGCAATCTGGCTTATACCATCAACCAAGTGATCATTCAGAACGGGCTGGATATGAGCTCGAATGATCTGCAGCTGCCGTCCACGCTGTCGAACCTGGCTTTCGCGCTCGGAGTACCATTTGGACCGGTGCTGGCCCGCAGATTCGGCCTCAAGGCGCACTATCTGACGATGGTGTTTATTTTTTTGTGCGGCTCGTTGATTAACGCCGTGTCCACCGATGTGGCCGCCTTGACGATCGGGAAGGTGATTCAGGGCCTCAGCGCCGGTACGCTGTTTCTGGCGATTTTGCCGGTGAGCCTCCGTTCATTTCCGAACAAGATCCGCAATACATTTCTGTTTATGGTCATTACGGGCCTGTTTGGGGCAAGTGCCGTCGGAGCCTATTTCGGAGCCGTCTCCCTCAGCCTGGACGCCTGGCGCTGGCTGTACGTGCTGAACGTCGTCTCCGCCGTCCTCTGTCTGGCCGTTGGCTATTACGGCCTCCCGAAGTCGGAGGAGCATCACGGCGAGCACGAGCCATTGGATAAAACGGGAGTGTTTTTGTTTGTATTGACCATGATTTCGCTGGTGATTCCGCTGTGCAATTTAATGCAAAAGGGGTTCACTTCGTATGAGGTGTGGCCGTTTTTGGCCGTCGCCGTCATATTGGCGGTTCTGTTCGTCATCGTCGACCTCAGGGCCAAGACGCCGCTCGTACCTTTCCGTACGCTGAAGGCGCCCAAGCCGATTTCGGGCACGATCATGGCGATCGCGTCCCATGCGGTGCTCATCTTTGCGATTGCGGGAATCACCGGCTTTTTGAAAAATAACGTCAGCTTGTCGCCAAGTTATTTGTCCCATTTTTTCCTGTGGTTCTTCGTCGGCATTCTGATCACGGCTATTTTGAAAACCCTGCTGTACGACCGGCTCGGCGCCGGCGTCCTGGGTTTTATCGGATCGCTGGCCATTATTTATGTCTGCCTCAGCTGGCGGAACCTGGTGCCTACGGTAACGCTGCCTAAGCTTTACTTCCAGGCCGCCTGCCTTGGCGGAGGCGTCAGTATGGCTCTGGTCAGCGGAGCGCTCGGCACGGCCCTCGCGGGGGATATTCACAAAGCCTCCATGCGCTCCACGACGCTGCATACGATGCGAAATATCGTCGGCGCGGTGCTGTCTCCGCTGCTGGGCTGGTATTTGAGCCGACAGAACACCGTGAATTACGAGCAGATCCGTTCCCATCTGGGCGAGTTCGATGCCGAAACGAAGCTGGAGCTGGCACAGATGACCCGGAAGCTGATGGGATCCGGAATGACAGCGGCCCAGGCGCAGAGCACGGCTTCCTATGAGCTGATTGCTAATACGAAGCGGGCGGCCATCCTAGGAGCGTACCACCACTTGTTTACGATGATGCTGGTTCTCGCAGTCATTATATTGCTGGCGTCGATCGGAAAAATCGTGACAGGCAAAGGCCTTTCGCTGGTGCAAAAGCCGAAAAAGCCGCTTGCTCTGCCGGGTCCAAAGGAAAGAGTAACAGCGGAATCCCATTCTTAAGATAAATTCAGAATAGAACGATATGGAGGAGAACAGGCAAGATGAACATTCGTTTAATCATCGGAAATGTTGTGGGCGTGCTGGTCGTGTTTGTACTGATCGCAGCCGGCGCCTATGTTTATTACCAAAATGAAAACTACATCAAAACAAGCGACGCGGTCGTGTCCGCGGACATGATGCCCGTCGTATCCACTTACAGCGGTGTGCTGACCGACTGGCATGTCAAGACCGGATCGAACGTGACGGACAAGGACGTCGTAGGCACCGTATCCGACGGAACGAAGGCCGTACCGGTCAGCACCCGGATGAACGGTAAAATCATCAAGAGCGATGCGCGGAAGAACGAGCTGGTTCAGGCGGGACAGGTGCTCGCACAGGAAGCCGACTTGGATCATATGTACATCATCGCCAATATTAAGGAGAAGGACCTGAAAGACCTGAAGGTCGGCCAAAGCGTCGATATTAACGTGGACGGAGATTCGGGCAAAACGTTCAGCGGAACGGTCGACGAAATCGGCTATGCAACGACCTCGGTATTCTCGGTGCTTCCGCAGCAAAGCTCAACCGGCAGCTACACCAAGGTCACCCAGAAGGTGCCTGTCAAAATTTCGATCAACCAGCCTTCGGATAAAGTGCTTCCCGGCATGAACGCCGAAGTGAAAATTTCTTTGTAATCTATATAAGTTGAAACATTGAAATGGATGATGGGGCAAGTACGTAAAATGTCCCTGCGATCGCTCTTGTTTTCGGATTTCTTGATTTTTTTGAACCTACGGTTTAACTTATATATATTTCTGTAAAGGGGTACCTCCCCGCCACGATGGATTGGCGGCTGGTGCCCTTTTGGCAATCTTTCGGCGTTTTGGACCACTCCCTGTAGCCTTGATTTCGCCGCTATCATCTCCATGCTGGAAAGAGCGGCACCGAGCACAATCTGAATTTGCGGTGGAAGCCGTAAGGCAAAACAAGGTATGATAGAAGGAATGAATTACTCGCGGATTATCTGTTGAGGAAGAGGCATTCCAACTAAGTTAAGGTGTTGATGGTATGAAAAATTGTCTGGTCACCGGATACCGGGCGCATGAGCTGAACATCTTTGGGCAGAAGCATCCGGGCATTCCGTATATTAAGCAGGCGATTACGGCCAAGCTGATTCCGCTCCTTGAAGAGGGACTGGAGTGGGTTATCACCCCGGGGCAGTACGGCGTGGACCTGTGGGGCATCGAGGCGGCTATTGCGCTGAAAGAGCAGTATCCAGAGCTCAAATGCTCGATCATTTCGGCCTTTGCCAGCCCGGAAGAGAAGTGGAAGGAAGACAAGCAGGAGTATTACCGGCAAATTCTCAGAGAGATCGACTATTACGGCGTCGTCAGCAACCAGCCCTACAGCGGCCCGTGGCAGTTTGCAGCCAGGGATGATCTGCTGTTCCGGAAGACGGACGGCATCGTGCTCGTATATGACGAGGATGCAGGCGAGGGCACCGGCAAATTTTATAAGGAGAGAGCCTTGAAGAAGCAGCAGGAAGAGGGCTATGAGTATATTAACATCAGCTCTGAAGATATTCAGTCCATGGTGGGCGAGGCCGCTCATGACATGGATTCCGAAGTGGACAGCTTCTTTGGGGAATGAGACAATATAGTCATCGTGAGTATTCACAAAGACAGAACTGACAAGTTAGGAGAGGAAGCGAGAAGATGATACGATTCGGGGTAATCGGAACCAACTGGATTACGGAGCGGTTTCTGCAGGCTGCCGCGGAGAATGACCAGTTTCAGCTTGCCGCAGTATATTCCCGGACCCTGGAAAAGGGAGAGGCTTTTGCCGCAGAGCACGGATCTCCGCGGGTGTTCACGGATCTCGAGGCAATGCTGTCGGACGGGGTTGTAGACGCGGTCTACATCGCCAGCCCGAACTCTTTTCACGCGGACCAGGCGATCCTGTGCATGAACCACGGCAAGCATGTGCTGTGCGAGAAGCCGATGGCTTCGAACAGCTTGGAACTGAAGCGGATGATCGAGGCGGCCCGCAGCAATGACGTGCTGCTCATGGAAGCGATGAAGTCCACGCTGATGCCGAATTTTAGAATCATGAAGGACAACCTGTACAAAATCGGCCAGATCCGGCGGTATTTTGCCAGCTACTGTCAATATTCCTCGCGCTATGACGCCTTTAAGGAGGGGACGGTGCTCAACGCCTTCAATCCCGAGTTTTCCAACGGTTCACTCATGGACTTGGGCATATACTGCATCTATCCGATGGTTTCGCTCTTTGGCCGGCCTGAATACGTGAAGGCGACAGGTATCATGTTGTCATCAGGCGTGGATGGGGAAGGCAGCATGGTGCTGCGCTATCCGGAGATGGACGCGGTCATCATGTATTCGAAAATATCCGACTCCTTCCTGCCTGCCGAGATTCAGGGTGAGAACGGAACGATGGTCATCGACCGGATCAACCAGCCTTATGAAGTGAAAATCCAGTACAGGGACGGCACGGTCGAGGACCTCACGCAGCTGCAGACCCATGAATCGATGTACTATGAGCTGGACGAGTTTATCCGGCTGATCGAACGCGGCAAACGCGACAGCAAGATCAATTCTTTGGAGAGCTCCCTCATCGTCGCGGAAATTATGGAGGATGCGAGACGCCAGATCGGTCTCAAATATGCGGCAGACGTATGGTGATGTTCGATCCGAGCATTTTCGACAACCTGAAGGTGGCGGTGGAGAACCTGGTCTACGACCTGGACAACCTGGACGGTGCGGTTCGCGTCACCGGCCGCGACGACCGGATGGAAATGTCGGTCATGTCGAGGGAATTTGCCATTCGGTTCGTGCGCAGCGGGAACGAAGCGGTGACCGCAGAGATCGGCCTTGCCGCCTCGCTGGCCGATTTGGCCGCGGAGCTGCTGGAGCAGAAGGAGGCACAGCCAGGGTGCACGATCCGAATCCGCTTTTATATGGAAGTCGGTCCGCAGGGCGAGGCATGTGCTGTCATCCAGAGCCTGCTGGAACAGCGGTGGCCGAAGCAGTCGGTATCCCAGACGCTCAGCTGGCGCTATGGCGATGAGACAAAACGCTTGTCGAATACGGCGGAAATCCGGTTTGCCCGGAAAATCGGCGAGGAACAGATGGAGGATCTGCCGGGGCTGCTGGAGCATGTCGTCCGGACCCTTGACGAACTGACCGCGCTGCTGAAATCCGAATAAACGCAAGGAAGCCTGCAGATCTGCAGGTTTTTTCTTTCTGCCGATTTATCATTACGTTCGCTATAGCATTGCCTTCCGGCAAAGGTTGGAACTATAAATTTCGCCACATTTCTGTCATAATGATCGTCAAAGAGGTTTCAAAATCGTCAATTTTGTTTATATCTCTTTATAAGCATGCTTATGCTTATTTTGGTTTGTCAGGGGTCGGACTACAGTTCCTTTAAGATATAAACGCGATGGAGAGAAAAATACAAAAACCAGGCTGTACTACCATGGCAGGAGGCGCAAAATGAACAGAGTACAGAATGAAGAGGAGTATTCTTATTTACAGCATGTGTACCAAAATGCTCCTTTTGGTGTTGCCGTGATTACCGTCCGGGGAGAATGGGTTCAAGCAAACCCGGCGCTCACCCGCATTCTGGGATATTCCTGGGAGGAACTTCAGCAACAGCGTTTTGAAAGATTGATTTACCGCGAAGATCTGGAAACCAATTTGAGCCAGGTGAAGAAGCTTATTCAAAATTATCCAGAGCAGACTTCCGTCGAAATCGAAGGCCGCTACATCCGGAAAGATGAGAGAACCGTGTGGGCGGCCGTGCATATTTCTATTATGCCGGACGCGGAGGGAAATCCCGAACATTACATAGTCGTTTTGAACGATATTTCCCATACGAAGGCTGCCGAGCAGAAGCTGCAGGAAACCGTCGAGCGGTATACCTCCCTAAAAAGATATAACCACGACGCGATCATTTCACTCGATTTAAATGGAAATATTTTGAATGCCAATACCCGAGCCGAGCAGATGACCGGCTGCAAGGTCAGCGAGATGGCGGGCAGGAGCATTGCGCGCTTTATCGGGGAGCGGAACCTGCAGCGGGTGTTGAAGGAAGCGCTGAACAACCCGACCGTAGAGCAGGATATCAAGACGCTCCGGCATAAGGACGGCCACATGGTGGAGGTCATCACGACGCTGGCACCCATCATCATCAACAACAAAAATGTGGGCTTCTATATCATTGCCAAGGATTTCACCGAGCAGCGGCAGCTCATTATGGCCAAGGAGCTGGCGGAAAGTACGAATAAAGCGAAAAGCGAATTTCTGGCGATGATGAGCCATGAGATCCGGACGCCGATGAATGGTGTCATCGGAATGACGGATTTGCTGGAGACGACGACGGACCTCGACGATGAGCAGAAGGAATATATCGAAATTATCCGCAAGAGCGGTGAAACGCTGCTGGCCATCATCAACGATATTCTGGATTTTTCCAAGGTGGAAGCCGGTATGACGGAACTGCAGGAGGATATGTTCGATCTGAAGCAGTGCATCCAGGAAACGTTCGATATGGTGTCCGCCAAGGCGAGCGCCAAACAGCTGGAGATGTCCTTTACCGTTGAGGACGACATTCCGGAGATGCTCTTCGGGGATCCCAAGCGGATCAAGCAGGTTCTGATGAACCTCGTGGGCAACGCGGTGAAGTTTACGCTTCATGGAGGGATTACGGTCAACGTCCGGAAGGTGTTCGAGGAGGACGAGCTGATTGATCTGGAATTCAAGGTATCGGATACGGGCATTGGCATTCCGGATAACAAGCTGGAAGCGATCTTCGAACCGTTCTCCCAGGTGGACAATTTCATGACCCGCAATTATGAAGGAACCGGGCTGGGGCTGGCCATCAGCAAGAAGCTCGTGAACGTCATGGGCGGCCATATATGGGTAGAGAAAAAGGAAGGACCCGGAACGACCTTTGTGTTTACGGTCCTTCTCAAGAATCGACAGGAGCCTGAGCATGCCAATAGCTGCGAACAAAAGGAAACATCCGATACCGATCCGCTCAACATTCTGATTGCGGAGGACAATGAGATCAACCAGATCGTGCTCCGCAAAATGCTGGAGAAGCAGGGCCATGCGGTGACCGTCGTCACCAACGGCCACGATGTGCTGCGGGCGGCCGAAAACACGACGTATGACATCATCTTCATGGACGTCCAGATGCCTGGCATGAACGGACTGGAGACGACCCGCAAGCTTCGGGCGACCCTGCCGAAGGACAGCTGCCCGATGATCGTGGCGGTCACGGCCAACGCGCTGAAGGAGGACCGGGATATTTGCCTCGGGGCAGGGATGGACGAATACATCAGCAAGCCCGTCAAAAGCCAGCCTGTTCTTGCTGTATTGGAGCAGGTCAAGCGAAAGGTTGGCAGCCGGCGGTAACGGCAGGGCGAAGATTGACCGCCAATTCCTAAACGGGTTTTCGCGGAACCCAAAAAGACCGGCCACGGAGGAAGTCTCCATGGCCGGTCTTTTATGGATTTGCGCCTTATTTTAAATCGTAGGGAAGCTCGAAGGTCCACAGGTCCGTACCGTTTTCCTTGGCATCGGGATTGGTGACGCCAAAGTCATTGTCGTTCACGATGACCAGCGTATGTCCGTTCACGAGCGAGATGCCTTCGATTTTCTCGTTCGGATAGTTAAATTCCACCGCATCGAGCACGGTCCGCTTGAGCGGCGTCATAATGCCGGCTTGGCGAAGCTCGGCCGGGCTCATCTGCTCCAGCGTTTTGCCGCTGGGTCCCGCCTCGTCATACTTGCCGAGAATGTTGGTTGCATCGGTCAGGTTGATGGCATAAATCCGTTTGAGCTGGGCGGCATCGCCGGCATTTTTGTCGCGTTCGTCGATCAGCAGGGTGTTCTCATCGATGACGTTAAGATCAGAAATGACGATATCGGATTGCTTCAGGTCCTTGAACTGGCCAGCGTCTTCAGTAAGATAGGCGTATTCGGCCACCGGCTTGAGAGTGGCCAGGTCGATCTTCAAAATGCGGAGTGCCCGGGAATTATCGACGCTCTTGTCGGGATTCCGCAGCGGGCTCTGCATAGCCATAAACATCCACTTCCCGTCCGGCGTAATTCCGACCGCTTCTGCACCGCGGTTCTGGCGGCGGTCCAAATAAACCGCAGGCAGCGTATCCTTCAGCGGCAGCGCTGCCGTGTTCAGCTCGGAGCTGATCCCTTGGGGCGCCAGGCGCTGCACCAGCGTACCGTCGCGTTTTACCTGTACAAGGTAAGGGCCGTACTCGTCGGAGATCCAGAATGTATCGTCCTGCGGGTTATAAGCAAGCCCTTCGACATCAAGTCCATAAGGATCGTAAGAGATGACTTTCTGGGCGGTTGTCTCATAAGGGACCTCGTCCCGGGATTTTAGGTTCGGCAGTCCTGTAATCTTGCTGCTGCCCGTCACGGGATCTGTTCCGTTGATTTTGAGCGGAATGGTCTCAAGGACGGCGATTTTCCCTTGATCCAGCTGTATTTTATAGATGGACGGCGTATAGTTCGGCAGCGGGAACGTCCGGCGGGTCTCGCCGTTTACGTCGATTTCCCCGTTCGGGCCGCGGTCAGCCGTCGTATAGAAGACGTTATCCGGGTCGCCCGGGATATGTGCCAGCGAGGAGCCGATGCCAAATTTGATGCCCTCCGCCAGATCCGCATGATCCAACGTGTATTTACCGGTCAGCTTGGGCTTGTCCGTAAAAGAAGCCGTTTGGCGAACTTCGTCCCAGTCGACATACTTGCCGAGCAGGTTGCCGAGGTCGCGGATCGGAAAATACAGGTGATCCTGCTGCTCAACGGCAGGGACGGACGGTGTAAACGACTGTCCATTAACGGAATACTTCACATCGGCCGGTGCTGCCGATGCGCTCTGAAGCAGGGCTGTGCCCCCCACGGACAAGGCCGCGAGGGCGGAAACGAACCATTTTTTTGTCATAGTGATGAACCCCTTCCCGAAGGATATGTATAAACAGCTTGTCTGCTTCAGTGTACGCTTGCAGTGTTAACGCATCATTATCGGAACGTCACCGCAGGGTAAAAGGGGGTAAACCTCCGTCTTCACGCAGCTTGGAGAAGCCCGGGAATCGCCGGGTTAGAAATCGCGGTCCGTTTTTTGCTACAATAGTACACAGGACTTGAATAAGCATTCTTAAAGAGAGTGGGGAATGAGATATGAACGTATCGGAAGCGATCCGCTCCAGACGGAGCATCGGGAAAGTGACGCAGGAGGAAGTGCCTGCCGCCTCCATTGAACAAATCCTGGAGGCGGGCACCTGGGCGCCGAACCACCGGATGACCGAGCCATGGCGCTTCTTCGTCCTTCGCGGGGAAGGACGGGAATTGCTCGGCAACGCATTGGCGGAAGTCGCTTTAGAGCAGGCGGGCGGACCGGGATCCCCGGAAGCCGAAGCGGCGGCGGAATCGGCCCGGCAGAAGCCGATGCGCGCTCCGGTTGTCATCGCGGTGGCGGTCACGCCGAAGGATCACCCCAAGGTGATTGAACTGGAGGAGTACGGAGCGGTGTTCGCGGCGATCCAGAATATGCTGCTGGAAGCCCATGCTCTGGGCCTCGGAGCGATCTGGAGAACTGGCGAGCCGACATACCACGCCAAGATGAACGAGCATTTCGGTCTTGGCCCGAACGACAAGGTACTCGGCTTTATTTATCTGGGCGTTCCGGCTGAAGGACAGGCGCCTCAAGGCAAACGCACGCCTTACCAGGATTTGACCGTCTGGGTGGACCGGGCGGATGCATTAAAGAAATAGAGGGTGGCTGAATAATCCGTCTGCTCTTATGCGGAAGAAGAGCCTGCGCGGCAAGCGCGGGCTTTTTTTCGTGAAACGGGAAGATGACCCGTCAGGGGGAGCATATTTCATAAAATGCGGTTGGATAGACGCCAAACATCATTCGTTCGTCCACCTTTCTAAATCAACATAGCATTGCTCGATGGAGCAGCTTTTCAGTATATGTTCAGGGGTTAATTGATGGGGATCCCACATCGCCTTGCCTTCGATTTGTAACCATAACGAAGCTTCTCTAAGAATGGAAAAGAATTCGTCCAATTTGCCCTCCGTTATATTCCTGATTTCTAGCCTCAAATCTTCCTCCTCCTTACCATCAATAACATAACCGCAAATTCAAGGCGTGCAGCTACAATACTGTGTTTTCCATTCTACACTGAGTGACTGAATTCCTTGAGCTGAATTTCACCGCTTTACTTGACAACAGGGCGGTGATTGTACAAAGCTAAGGGCAGAGAGGAGGCTTATGATGGATAAGCATTGGAAGGCGTTGTGGATTTGGGGGGAGGGAGAGCCAAGCCCCCGGAATGAATGGAGATGCTTCCGCAAGACCTTTGCCTATGAGGGGGACACGGGACGGCCCGTATCGCTCAGCATCACCGCAGACTCGCGCTACGTTCTTTTTGTAAACGGTTACCTGGCCGGCAGGGGAACGACGCGCTCCTGGCCGAAGGAGCAGATGTATGATACATACAGCATCGGGCACCTGCTGCGTCCGGGGGCTGACAATACGATTGCGGTGCTTGTCCTTCATTTTGGACTTGCCAATTTATATTATCTCGCCGGGCGCGGCGGACTGATTGCCCAGGTGGAGTACGGGGACGAGGTGATCGCCGCCACGGACCGGACCTGGAGAACGGCCAAGCTGGCGGCCCAGGACAGCACTTCTCCGCGGATGTCTTGTCAGCAGGGATTTGCCGAAGTGTATGACGCCAGGCTGTGGGATGAGGCATGGAACCAGCCGGGATACGATGACGCCTCCTGGAGTGCCGCGTTGGAAATTGGCCCGGCAGGCACGCAGCCGTGGACGCGGCTCATTCCAAGGGACATCCCGTTCCTGACGGAAGAGAAGAAGTACCCGTCCAAGGTGATGTCTTTGGCCCGCGTCAAGGCACCAAGGTTCACGGCCGCCATCGACCTGCGGAACCAGATGGTGAAAGACAGCATCACGCACGCCAATCCGGTGGGCTTTACCGGCCTCTTGGCTGCGGTACTGGTCATGGAAGAGGATGGCGAAGTAGCCATCGGCTTTCCGACCGGCACGCGGGCCGACGATCTGTACGTCGACGGCATCCGCTGCAACCCGGCACATGTGGATCAGCCGGAAACATACTACACGCTGACCTTGGGCAGCGGGAGTCATCTGCTGCTGATGGACATTACGTCCGGCGACCATGGCTCGGTGTTCCACATCGGAGTGGACAGCGAGGCGGCGTTTACGCTGAGGGCTCCACTTCACGCGGCACGAAATGAGGAGGGCAATCCGTTTACGGCCGTCGGCCCTTTCGATGCGGTTGAGTATATCGATTACAAGGACGGCCGGGAGCTCCGCAGGGACGATCCGGACTATTTACGGCTGAAGACGATCCGGACCGAGCAGGAGCTTCAGGGCTATGAACGCTGGATGCAGCCCGTGTCGAGACAGCTGTATTCGGCCGTGGATGTATTCGGGGCCAGCGTGTGGCGGACGCTGAGCGAAAAACACCGGGTGCCGCAGGAGCTGCAATTTGCAGTGCTGCCGACGCAGAACTTCGCACAGCTCGAGGCGTTCCCCGATGGTGACTGCGAGATCGTGATTGATCTGGGCAAGGAGCGTTCCGGTTTTATCGGCTTCGAACTGGACGCGCCGGAAGGCACGGTCATTGATGCGTACGGGGTCGAATACATCAAGGACGATTACCGGCAGCATACGTACGGCCTCGAAAATACGTTCCGTTATATATGCCGGTCCGGCCGCCAGTCCTACCTGTCGCCCGTCCGCCGCGGCTTCCGGTACTTGATTCTGACCATCCGCGAACAGCGTGGTCCGGTGAAGCTTCACGAAGTATACATCCGTCAGAGCACGTATCCCGCCGCCGAGATCGGCGCGTTCCGCTGCTCGGACGCCCGGTTGAACGATATTTGGGACATCAGCCGTCACACGACCCGGCTGTGCATGGAAGACACGTTCATCGACTGTCCTTCCTATGAGCAGGTGTTCTGGGTCGGGGACAGCCGCAATGAGGCGCTCGTCAATTATTATGTGTTCGGCGTGACCGACATCGTCAAACGCTGCCTGCGGTTGGTTCCGGGATCGGCAGACATGACGCCGCTGTATGTGAACCAGGTGCCGAGCGCCTGGAACAGCGTGATCCCGAACTGGACCTTCTTCTGGGCCATCGCCTGCCGCGAATTTATTTCCCATACGAACGACACGGCGTTTGCGGCGGAAATCTGGCCGGCGGTTCAGCTGACCATGGAGGCCTACCTGGAACATCTGAACGGGGACGGACTGCTGGAGATGAAGGGCTGGAACTTCCTGGACTGGGCTCCGATCGATCAGCCGCGCGAAGGCATCGTGACCCATCAGAACCTGTTCTTGGCCAAGGCGCTGCGCGATGCGGCAGCCATTGCGGCGGCGGCCGGGCAGAAAGGGACGGCCGCCGCATATGAGGAAGCATCCGGTCGGCTGACGGAAGCCATTAACCGGCATCTGTGGTCCGATGAACGCCACGCCTATCTGGACTGCATCCATGCGGACGGCCGCCGTTCCGATACTTTCAGCATGCAGACCCAGGTGGTCGCCTACCTGTGCGGGGCCGCTTCCGGCGGCAGAAAAGCGCTGATGGAAGCCTATTTGAAGTTTCCTCCCGCGGATTTCGTGCAGATTGGCAGCCCGTTCATGTCCTTCTTCTATTACGAGGCGCTGGAGGAAGCCGGCCAGTTCGAGCTGCTGCTCGCCGACATTCGGGCCCATTACGGGCAGATGATCGATAACGACGCCACCACCTGCTGGGAGATGTACCCGAACTTCAGCGAAAACCGGGCCAATCCGAACCAGCTTACCCGGAGCCATTGCCATGCTTGGTCCGCCGCCCCGGGATATTTTCTGGGCGAATGCATTCTCGGCGTAAAACGGCTGGAGGACGGATGGAGCAAGGTGGCGGTCGCTCCCCAGCCGTGCGGACTAAGCTGGGCCAGCGGCATCGTTCCGCTGCCGGACGGCGGCGAAATCCGCGTCCGCTGGAACGTTTCGGACAACCGGATGACGCTGCGCGTAGAGTCTCCGGCCGATGTGGAGGTCGAGGTGCGTTTTCCGGAAGGAATGCAGGGTGAGGTTGAGCTTGTATAGCGGAAAAGGATATCATTCAAGCGTTTATGGTGGAGACGTACCTTATACGGCAGATGCTGTCTGAGGCAGGTCGTCCGTTCCCTGTACTTGGCTTGTACACGAAGGCTGCGGTTCAGCAGGGCTGTCCGCAGTCCTTTACTTTTTGTAACCTTTTTATATAGACAAGTTCTGTCAGGCATACATAGCAAACTTTGAAATCATGGGCGGACTTTCGTAAGCGCGAAAAGTAACAGTCATTGAATCTACCATGCTATGATATACTGATAATAGGTAGATTATGGATGTTCTGGAGGGAGTTATGGACAAACCTTTCGTTTTCATCGGCTCATCCAGGGAAGCCATTCCGATCGTGAATGCGGTGCAGGAGGAACTGGAGCACTACGCGGTCGTGACTCCTTGGCATAGAGGAGTGTTTCACGCCAACCGTTATACGATGGAGGACTTGGAAGCCCAGATCCAGGGTAGCGATTTTGCGGTTTTTGTGTTCCACCCTGATGACGTGACGCTCGTGCGGGGTAAGTTATATTATACAGCCAGAGATAATACGGTGTTTGAGATGGGCTTGTTTTGGAGTAAACTGGGAAGAGAACGGGTATTTTTTCTCGTTCCGTCGCATATTCCTGAGCAGGAGGATGAGGAGGAGGAACGGATTGAAGGCTTTAAGACGCCTTCGGATCTGTTCGGCATGACCACGCTCACTTATCAGATGAACCCGCGCAACTGGAATGCGGCCGTGGGCGTCTCGTGCAGTAAAATCGGCAGCATGATCGAGCATTGGGGCAGCAAACAGAGCGATCCTTACGATCTGCTCCGTGAATCCGAAGAGGAGAGGGACAGGCTGCTGAAGATTATCGGCTTTTTTGAGGAATTGAATCATAAGCCTGCACTCGATACGGATATTTACAACCGGATCTGCCGGGCGCTGCGGCTGTCGTTTATTTCCACGCCGTATACGGTCAGCGGCACAGCACTTTTCAAAGCCGGTGACCGTACAATAAAGCAGGTCGGCAGCGACGGGGTTGGCGAAATCGGCTATGAATATTCCTTGGATGCCAATGTCAACCTGAGACCGGGAGAAGAACCGATCCATGTGGTGGACGTTCACGCCAGCGGAAATGTGACATTTAGTCAACGAAATCGCAAATCGGTTGTGAAGGAATATATCTTGTGTTATCCTTTAGCGAGAAGATACGTGTTCACGGTCCACCTGAGGGGTTCCGTCCAGGTCACGGAGCAGATTTTTGAGGAGATATGTTATCTCAATAAAGCGTTACTGGATTCAATTCATGATTTATTAGGAGGGGAATCGTCATGAGTCAACGACACAGACCCACATTTCGCAAATATGGTCTTAGGAGTCCGGCGATCCTGCCTCTGAGCGGGCTGAAGAAAGTGGTAGCCCCGTCCGTTGACGGCCCAGACGAAACGTATACCGTTCTCTTTGAGAAGAAGGCGGAATACGGCAAACCCGTATACAAATAATGACGCTAGACCGCACTCCGTCAGGATGCGGTCTTTTTATATGATCGGATTGTGTCCCGCCTGATTCAATGTCGCATACCCCTTGCCTAATTCGAAGTCCGGCTCATGTTTTCGTGTGGAATGTCAAGTTATTCATATTGATAACGAAGTGCCGGGCAGTAGGATGCCGCGCCAGCCGCTGACATTGCACTGGCCATATTCGTTGTGACCCACAGCCACCACCATGCCATCCGATTTCAGGCCAACGGTATGCGTACATCCCGCCGCGACGGCCACCATATCGCGCCAGCCGCTGACATCGCACTGGCCATATTCGTTGTGACCCACAGCCGTCACCGTGCCGTCCGATTTGAGGCCGACGGTATGATAACTGCCCGCCGCAATCGCCACCATTCCGCTCCAGCCGCTTACATCGCATTGACCATGCTTATTCAGACCCACAGCCGCCACCGCACCATCCGAGTGAAGCCCGACGGTATGAAGGTAACCTGCGGCTGTTGCGACCATGCCGCTCCAGCTGCTAACATTGCATTGGCCATACCGATGATTACCTACAGCCGTTACCGTGCCGTCCAATTGAAGGCCCACGGTATGCCAGTCACCCGCTGCGACCGCAGCTATATCACGCCAGCCGCCGACGTCGCATTGGCCTTCATGGTTTCGGCCCACGGCTACTACGGTGCCATCCGATCGCAGGCCGACGGTACGGCGCCAGCCTGCCGCAACCGCTGCAATATCGCGCCAACCGTCTACGCTGCATTGGCCATGCTTATTCCAACCCGCCGCGACCACCGTACCGTCCGACTTCAGACCGACGGTATGGGCATTGCCTGTGTTCGCCGCCATATGAACATTACCGGCCGCAACCGCCACCAGATCACGCCAGCCGCTTACATCACATTGGCCGTATTTATTATCGCCCGCAGCTGTTACCGTGCCGTCAGATTTCAGACCAACGGTATGACGAGGACCCGCCGCTATAGTTTGCCTAGGCCACTGTTTCACCTTTAACGCCGCTTCTTTCGATGTCATGCCATCCATGTCTGCCTCCCTTAAAAACAAGACTTAGGAAAGATTTATTTTTATAGCAGGACGTACGCCATATCCGCTTATGCTGTTATTCCCATAGCTGCGAATACTGCAGCCTGTCCCTGCAAAATACGCGCGTGAAGGCTTGTTACCTTGGGTTCGCAGCCACCACCAGGAGCAGCCGGCTTCTTCGCCTTCCTTGAGGATATAGTTGTCTTTGTTCGATTTGTCATATACATATAAGCGGCATCCATCGGGCTTTTTTGTCTTGGCAAAATCGGTTCCAACCGCACGCCTCACATCCTTGCCGTGAACCCCGGATAAGTTCTCTAGCTCGGCAGCGCTAAGCAGAAAAACCTTGTCCTCTGTGTCCGGGCAGCCCTCTCCGTTGTCTGTGCAAGGTGTCGTCTTAATGAACTGCTTTTCGGCGTCACTAAATGCGGCGTTATAGAATTCATCGTTCAGCCACTCGCGCAAATCGCAGTCCTGCCAAGTCATTTCCGTGCATTCGCGCCATTTCAGATCCGCGTTCTTGCCGTGATACCTCCTGCAGTCCAAAATATACTCGCTCAAAACAAACAGCTCGCTTCCTGAATGATGAAGAACACGCCATTGAATTGCCAGTTTTTGACCGTCTGCCGACTGCGGATACGTGCCGAACGTAATGATTTCGCCGGGCTTTAAGTTCCGGTGCGTAAAAGCTAAATGATCCTTTTCCATGAAGTTTTCCTCCTCCGTTTTTCAATTCAACTTCGATCATATAACATTCATGCAAGATTTCATTTGAAATGCCAGGAATCCTTGTGCAGAGGATTGTTGTCCCCTATAATATTGGTGCCGTACTTTATGGTTTGACTTTAAGGTAGATGCCTTAAGATAGATAACGAAAGGATTTGGCAGCCATGACTTTACCGATCATTGATATCGGCGTTAACCTGATGAATTCATCGTTCGACCGGGACCGGGAGGAGGTGTTGGCCCGGGCCGCTGAGGCGGGCGTAGAACAGCTGATCATAACCGGAACGTCTGTGGAGAGCAGCGAGGAGGCGGCGCACTACGCAAAGTCGTATCCTGGCAGGCTGTTCTCGACGGCAGGCGTTCATCCGCATGACGCGAAGGACTGCGGACCGGATACGGCGGAGCGGCTGCGGCGGCTGGCCGGGCTGCCTGAGGTGGTGGCGATCGGCGAATGCGGGCTGGACTACAACCGGGATTTTTCCCCGCGCGACGTGCAGCGCCGCTGGTTTGAGGAGCAGCTGCGTCTGGCGGAAGAGCTGGACATGCCGCTGTTTCTGCATGAACGGGACGCGAATGCCGATTTTGCCGCGATGCTGAAAGATCACCCTGCATTGATTCGGCGCGCGGTTGTGCATTGTTTTACGGGCAGCGCAGAAGAGCTGTACACCTACCTAGAGATGGGGCTGCACATCGGCATCACTGGCTGGATTTGCGACGAGCGGCGGGGCGGGCATTTGCGTGAGCTCGTCCGGGACATTCCGCTGGACCGCCTGATGATCGAGACCGATGCGCCTTATCTGACACCGCGTGATCTGCGGCCGAAGCCGAAGGGCGGACGGAACGAGCCCGCTTTCCTGGCGCACATTCTCGGGGTCATCGCCGACTGCAGGGGGGAAGCGCCTGCGGCGCTGGCTGCGGCTACGGTAAGGACGACCCGGCGCTTTTTCGGAATTTAAGACGCGGCATGACGCCGCTTTAACTCTGGACATCCCAGGACAGCCGCAGCGGGCAGCCGACCAGGCTGCCCTTTTTTAAGAGATAAGAAAGTAAATTTTCGGAGCTTCTGCTTCCTGATCTCGCAAGAAAAACTTCCTCTAGACGCGGTCTGTCTTCTTTGAAAGTACGTCGATAGACGTTTTTTTTAAGAGATAAGAAAGTAAATTTTCGGAGCTTCTGCTTCCTGATCTCGCAAGAAAAACTTCCTCTAGACGCGGTCTGTCTTCTTTGAAAGTACGTCGATAGACGTTTTTTTTAAGAGATAAGAAAGTAAATTTTCGGAGCTTCTGCTTCCTGATCTCGCAAGAAAAACTTCCTCTAGACGCGGTCTGTCTTCTTTGAAAGTACGTCGATAGACGTTTTTTTTAAGAGATAAGAAAGTAAATTTTCGGAGCTTCTGCTTCCTGATCTCGCAAGAAAAACTTCCTCTAGACGCGGTCTGTCTTCTTTGAAAGTACGTCGATAGACGTTTTTTTTAAGAGATAAGAAAGTAAATTTTCGGAGCTTCTGCTTCCTGATCTCGCAAGAAAAACTTCCTCTAGACGCGGTCTGTCTTCTTTGAAAGTACGTCGATAGACGTTTTTTTTAAGAGATAAGAAAGTAAATTTTCGGAGCTTCTGCTTCCTGATCTCGCAAGAAAAACTTCCTCTAGACGCGGTCTGTCTTCTTTGAAAGTACGTCGATAGACGTTTTTCTTATTACGGCAGATGGCACAACACGCTATAGATGCACTTCCGGCGTTCATGTATAATGTAAAGCGTCACGATGCGACATCTTTTTCTATTTTTAGACTCAAGGTGGATATAACGTTGAAATATTTGATCCAAAAAGGTTTTACGCTCCGGTTTACGATCAGCCTGCTTGTCATTATTGCGATCCTGCTTACGATGCTGACCAGCATCACTTCAGCCGTTCAAGTCAACCGCGCCTCCTTAATTGGCAATTATCTTCAGAATAACGAGCAGTATGCCAAAAAGCTGGCTTCCAATACGAACGAGCTTCTCGTTACGATGCAGCAAAATATCAATGCGATTGCCAAAATATCCGGACGGAGCCAGGAGATGGACGCCCAGCTCTTTGACGATCTGTTTCAGGAGAATACGCAGTATTTCAACTCTATAGTCGTTGCGGACGCCGACCGCATCGTCCGGGCGCTCAGTCCGCATACGATCGGCATTGAAGTCGGGGATCAGCTGACCTCGGCCCAGAGCAAAATGGCGGTCTCCTTGAAAGCGCCTTTTATTTCGAACCCCTACCGGGCGACGACAGGGAGATACATTATCCTCATTTCAGCACCAATCGTCGATGCATCCGGCGCTTATCAAGGGTTTGTCGGCGGAACGATTTATCTCGAAGATAAAAACGTGCTCAGCACGATGCTGAAGGAGCACTTTTTCGGCAACGGGTCTTACGTTTACGTAGTGGAGAAGAACGGGGCCATCATTTTTCATCCGGACAAGCAGCGAATCGGCAAATCGGTCATCAGCAATCCGGTCGTGAAGAACGTCCTGATGAAAAAAAGCGGGTCGCAGCGGGTGACGAATTCCGAAGGGGGCCAATTCTTTGCGGGTTACGCTTATGAACCGAGCAGCTCGTGGGGGATTATTTCCCAGACACCGACGTCGGTCATTGACAAGCCGCTTCATGATTTGATCAAAAGGGTGCTTCTCGCCTCCCTTCCGTTCCTGCTGCTGATCCTCATTTTGGGATGGTGGGTGGCCAGCCGCATTGCCAAACCGCTCAATACGCTGGCTCAATTTTCCGACCAGGCCACGCTCGGCTCGGCACGCCCGCAGAACGTTCCCGACATTAAATCGGCTTATTATGAGGTCAGGCTGCTGTCGCAAAGCGTCAAAATCGCGTTCCAGCACTTGAATCAGGATTTGACCCAGCTTCGGAACGAGGCGGGCGTCGACGAGCTGACCGGGCTGGCCAACCGGAGGACGCTGGATACGGTGCTGCAGCAGTGGACTGAGTACCATGTGCCCTTTGCAGTCATCTTAATAGACATTGACCACTTCAAGGGAGTCAACGATACCTATGGGCATGTGCTCGGCGATCAGGTGCTGAAGCACTTGGCCCAGCTGATGCGAAACGTGTCCTTGGAAGGGGATTTGTGCTTCCGCTATGGGGGCGAGGAATTCGGGATTCTGGTGCAGCGCAGCGGGCCGAGGGAAGCCGGCGTGGTGGCCGAACGCTTAAGAAAAGAGATGGAGAGAACCGTGAACCCGATCGGAGTGCCGGTGACGATCTCGGCCGGCGTAGCGGCGTATCCCGAGCATGGACGCTCACCGCGCGATTTGATCCTGAAAGCGGACGAGGCGCTGTACCGCTCCAAGACGGGCGGGCGCAACCGCGTCACGCTGTCTGGGGAAGCGGAGGTTAAGCAGGTACGATCAGGAAGGTAGCGGCAAATTTTTTCATCTTTTTGGTAATTGGGAATTGTATCCGCCGCGCTGTTGTGTTAACATGGGGATACTTATAATGATCGGAGGGTTCGAATAAGATATGTACTACATCAAATTCCGTTTTTTCACTTTGTGCCGCTAACTGAATAGTGCTCAAAGGCTCTGCCCCTGTGCGGAGCGAACGGGATTGGTCTGCATATCTTTTGGAACCCGATATATACGTGCCGAGTGTGCTCATTATTTGAGTTATGCCGGGTGTATGAGAGGGAGGGCGATCCGCCCTCTTTTTGCTGTCTTCAGGCAGCCGTAGGGCGTTCCTCATGCAATAACATAAAACCAGCCTGATTGGAGAATGCTTAGGACACCTTAAGCTTGACGGGCAGCTGTCATCGAGCAAGGGGGTTCTTCTTTTCCAGCGCTGATATATCCGTTCGCTTTAAACCACAGGGTACAGCCTGCGGTTTTTTCGTTTCATCGAACAATTCAAGCTAATCCGGAGGTAAAATATATGGAACCCATTCAACAAAAAGCGATACTGGTCGGCGTGAACCTGAACAATCAGCCCGATTTCGAATACTCCATGGAGGAGCTCGGCAATTTGGCCGAAGCCTGCGAGGTGGAGGTCGTTGGGCAGCTGACGCAAAATATGGAGCGCGTCAACAAATCCCATTACATCGGTACCGGGAAAGTTGAGGAACTGGGCGGCTTATTCCGGGGACTCGAGGCGAATCTGATCATTTTCAACGACGAGCTCTCGCCGTCGCAGCTCCGCAACCTGGAAGCGGATCTGGAGTGCAAGGTCATCGACCGGACGATTCTGATTTTGGACATTTTCGAAAAAAGGGCCAAAACGCGGGAAGCCCAGCTTCAAGTGGAGGTTGCTCAGCTGCAGTATATGCTGCCGCGCCTCGTGGGCCTGCGCGAGTCTCTCGGACGGCAGGGCGGCGGCGTCGGCATGCACAACCGCGGCTCAGGCGAAACGCGGCTGGAGCTGGACCGCCGCCGGATCGAGGAGAAGATCAGCGCCTTGAATAAGGAGCTGGAATCGCTGGTGTTTCAGCGGCAGACGCAGCGGAAGCAGCGGAAGAAAAACGAGCTTCCGGTCGTGTCGCTGGTCGGCTATACCAATGCGGGCAAATCGACAATCATGAATGCTATGCTGGAGGCCTATTCTGCGGCCGGACCGACCGGCGAGAAGGCGGTATTCGAAAAGGATATGCTGTTCGCCACGCTGGAAACGTCCGTGCGGAGCATACAGCTGGAGGATCATAAATCCTTCCTGCTCACCGACACGGTCGGGTTTGTCAGCAAGCTGCCCCATCATCTCGTCAAGGCGTTCCGGTCAACGCTGGAGGAAGTGTCCGAGGCGGACCTGCTCATCCATGTCGTGGATTACTCGAACCCGAAGTATGAGCAGCTGATCCGAATTACGGAGGACACGCTGAAGGACATCGGCGTTACGGACATTCCGACCATCTTTGCTTATAACAAATGCGATCTGGCGGGCGTGGACATTCCAGAGGTCAAGGAGAAAAGCGTCTATCTGGCAGCCAAGCCGAGAATCGGGATGACCGAGCTGGTGGATCTGATCCGCAGCTCTGTGTTCAAGGATTACGTCACCTGCGAAATGCTGATCCCGTATGACCGGGGCCAGGTGGTTTCGTATTTGAACGAGCATGCCAGCATCCATGCGACCGAGTATGAAAATGAAGGTACACGGCTCTCGCTGGAATGCCGGCTTCAGGACTTTGAGAAATATCGCGAATACGTTATAGAATAATGCGGAATTAAACGTCTATCGACGTACGTTCGCCGGAGACCGAAAGCATTGGTTCAGCTCCGCTGAAAATTTATGAATTCTATCATCTACAAAAAACCTGCCGATTCACGACAATCTGGTGTCGTGACCGGCAGGTTTTTTGCTGCCCGTCCATCGGATGGATGACCGCCATGGCTGAACGTTTCAACCGTTTGTAAGATTTTTAACCATAAACCATATTTCTGCATAATGGAACAGGCTAACGCCATATGATTTCTGCGTATGATGAAGCCGATGTTTTTTTGCTTGATCAAACCGATAACTTGAATCATAGGAGGTTAGTCAATTGGAAATCCCAATCACAGGTTTGCTGTTTCATTCTGAAGGTTCCGGTTCCGAGCATCATCACAGCCTGCTTATTACATCGTGGGACGGAAGGCCGGTCCGGGTCCATGTTCATCCGATTTCAGGTGATACTTCGTTTGACGTGGGGCACTATCATCACTACGCCGGAACAACAGAACCTGCCCCCAGCGGCGTTCCCCATGTCCACCGTTATCATGTGGAAACATCTTTTAACGATCAGCATGTTCATTATATTCAAGGGACGACGGGACCGGCCATTCCTTTGCCGGGAGGCGGGCATTATCACGATTTTGCGGGTTATACCACGGTAAACGGCAGAATCCCGCACTCGCATCGGTACGGAGGCAGAACAGGGAACGAGGAGGATTAAGCCGATCCGCTATATTTTCACGATCTTCCACAGGCTCCCGGTTCCAGGCGTTGGGTTATGCTTACCCATCAGGCCAAAATCGAGAAGGTACAGCTCATTTCCTTCGGCATTAAATTTGACATCAATAGGCCGGATCGGCCCTTGTTTCGTAGATTCGCCATGTGGATTGGTCAGAAAATTTGAAATTTGCCCGGTATCCAGGTTGACTGAAACCACTTTGAATCCGGGAAGTTCCTCGGTTTTTTCAAAACCGGATTCTCCAAACTGGGCGACAAACAGTTCCCCTGGACTGCCGAATTCAGCGTTCGTACAAACATCAAATTTCATGGAAGCGCTATGCGGCTGCAGACGGGCGAGCGGTTGGGCGGCAAGCGGAGGATGGTTACGGATAAGAAAGGTAGGCTTCGCTTGTTCCGCGGCATGAAAATGGGGGAGGGTTACGGGCAAACCGCTAAAAAACTCCGGAAATCCGTACCACCCCCCAGGGGTGACCTCCCAAATTTTATCCCAATCCAGCTTGATTTGCCGGCTTCCCCGCGGATCCGCGCCATGGTCTGTTACGATCAGTTTCCCGTTCATTGGGGAAAATCTTAAACCGAACGTATTCCGGAAGCCGTCTGCGACGATCTGTAGGTGGCTTCCGTCAGGATTACAGCGGTAGATGACCCCGTTAGCCAACAATCGGCCTTTGACGATATCACCCGATTTGCTCGGAACTCCAAAGGCATGGTATGCCCCCGTTACGGCTGCCCCTGGTTGATCGGATAGCGGATCCCGGGTAATAAAATTGGTGCCGATCAATTCCAGGTCTCTGGCCGGCACATCGTGAAATTGCGGGTGATGCTTCAGGATCAGCATATTATCCAGCCCTACAACAGCCGAATTCGTGGCGGTACCAACGGAAAAGTACAGTTTGCCGTCAGGGCCGAACAGAATGTCTCCGGTAAAATGGTCCCCGCATGTGCGCAGCCCGCTAACAATCGTTTGCCTAGTACCGTCCGGCGATACTCGAATAATTTCCCCGCATCCGTCTGACGGCTTTTCCCCTAAATTTCCTGCAGCCACATACAAATCCCCATGATGCCAGGCAATGCCTGTTACAGGACCTCCGAATCCTGAGGCGATTTCTGTAAAGGACCCATCCGATTCCAGGCGGAGCACGCGGCCCATTCCTGGCTCAGTCCCGTAAGCAAACCCGGCTTCGGCAACATAGACGGTTCCTTGCGGGTCAAATGTCATGACCGTGGGGAACGTTAGCCCCGTGGCGATCCGCGTCAGCCGGTACCCCTTTTCCAATATGTAATCAGGCTTTTGCGTTTCATGTTGGGGTTTGAAAAGCTGACCAAAGGTCTCCTTTAATGCTGTAAGTGTATTGACCTGCGCCAGCTGAGATTTCATCAAGTCTTCGATCCCTAGTCGATTCGAAGAAACCGGCAAAAAGTAATCGGGATAGCTGATGTACTCCTGCAATAATTCATACTCCCGGTGGTGGAGTTCTTTGATGCATTCCAGAATCGGATTATACCGTATATTCACTGTTGCAGAAGGACTGGATATCCCCAGTGAAGCCGCGAGCTTCCTCAATGCATCCAATTGCTGTTCCTGCTTGTTCAGCAAATCGTTCAGCGGTGCCTGCAGCTTCGGAAACGGATTATTCTCCTGAAGATGCCGGTACAGAAAATAATTGACCCATTCCCAGTGATACTGCTTTTGAACCATTCCCTGCGGTACATATTCGTTCATTGAAACACTCCTCCTCGATCCTCCAAAAGGAAAGTGGTGTCCAGGATGTCGCTAGATGTCCAGACTAAGGCTTGTAATGTATATTCCATTCCGGATTTCAATAGAAGGGTCATGACTGAATGAAAAAATGGGTCATTTCCCGGAAAATAATTTGTCGGATGCAGCCCATTTGCAGCGGGCTCTCATCAAGGGCTAGTGCTAAAAAACAGCGGGACTAGGACTGAGGATACAGTCTTAGATTGCCGCTGTTTTCTATTTTCGGCAGGGGTAAACCATTGAACCGCAAAAAAACTCCCGTTAAACCGAGTTTGATTTTTGCTGAATGTACGCCGTTTCTTATTCTTTAAGCACCTGTATTTTGGGCAAAGTATTTTTATTAACAAATTACCTTGACAGTCATAGTAGTATATCGTATCATGCAGATATGGAGGTGATGACATGAAAGACAACAAAATCACATCCGACCTGCTGCGAGGCCATACCGACACGATGATTTTACGGCTCTTATCCGAAGCCGACCGCTACGGTTATGAAATTGTCAAGCTGATTGTCGAGCGTTCGGGCGGTGAGTATGAATTAAAGGAAGCCACGATGTACTCCAGCGTTCGGCGGCTTGAAGGTGACGGTGATATCGAGTGGTATTGGGGCGATGAATCGCAGGGCGGACGGCGAAAGTATTTTCGGATGACTAAGAAGGGCAAGGCAACTTATGAACGCAACCAAAGCAACTGGAAGTACGCCAAGCGCGTGCTTGAAAACTTATTATAAGGAGAGATGATGGGATGAACGAGAAATTGACGAACTATCTGAACGAGGTTTTTGCTGCATACGAAGGGGTGAGAAGCGTCAGCGAATTAAAGGCCGACCTGCACTCCGATCTGCAGGAGCGGTACCGTGAGCTGAAAGCCGAGGGCAAGGACGATGAAACGGCTTTGGAGATGACTATCGACAGTATCGGGGACATCGAGCAAACCGTACTGGAGGTGGCAAACCTTTCCCGTTCGCTGGAGCGGCAGGTGCTGACCAACCTCAGCGCGAGCAACTTGGCCGAAAGCGACTTTGCGGGCGTTACCGCACATAAGGGGAAATTCATATCAAGCACGCTCCGAGGCTCCGACTTCACAAATGCGGACTTGACCGGCAGTTCATTTAAGAGCAGCGATGTGAAGGATGCCCGATTTGACGGCGCAAACCTGACCGACTGCAGCCTGACCACCCTGGACCTGGCCAATGCAAGCTTTAACCAATCCACTCTTGTACGAACGAACTTCAGCAAGTCGTGGCTGGCCGGAGCCACATTCACAGGCGTTCACCTGACCGACGTCAACCTGACGATGACCGCTCTCACCAAAACCTTCTTTGAGAATTGTGTATTCGACGGAGTGGACTTCACATCTTCCGATCTGACAGGGCAGCGCTTCGATGGACAAATCTTTATTGGCGTCAAGTTCGACAGAGCCGGGTTGAAAGAAGTTTCGTTCAAGGGCGCTACGCTCAAAAATGTGTCTTTTCAAGGGTCGTTGTTGTCCAAGAAATATTACCGCGCCATTAAAACGATCTGCTTTGACGGGGCAACGATGGATAAGTTGACCTTTGCCGCACTCAAGGGCATGGATGCCGATTTATCAAAAGTTACGGTGATCTGAAAAGGAGGAGAAGATATGCCAAACAAATCGATTCAAGTCAAAGGACTGCAAAAATCCTACAAACAGCAGCAAGTTCTAAAAGGTGTGGATTTTGAGGTGGATCAGGGAAGCATTTTCGCCCTGCTCGGCTCCAACGGGGCGGGTAAGACGACAACCGTAAAAATCCTTACCACGCTGCTTAAGCCTGACGGCGGAACCGCTGCCGTCAACGGATTCGATGTCACCTCAAAGCCGGACCATGTACGGCAGTCGATCAGTTTGACCGGTCAGTTTGCCGCCGTAGACGAAAATTTGACCGGACAGGAAAATCTCATCATGATCGCCAAGCTGCGGCATCTCGCAGCTCCGCGTGTGGTCGCACGCGATCTGCTTATGCGCTTCGGCTTAACGGATGCCGCGAACCGGAGAGTATCTGCTTATTCGGGAGGGATGCGCCGCAGGCTCGACCTCGCTATGAGCCTGATCGGAAAACCGCAGATCATTTTCCTTGACGAGCCGACGACCGGGCTTGATCCCGAGGCGCGCATCGAGGTGTGGAAGATCGTCAAGGAGCTGGCGGACGGCGGCACGACCGTATTCCTGACCACGCAGTACCTGGAGGAAGCTGAACAGCTTGCCGACCGAATCGCCATTCTGCATGAGGGCAAGATTATCGCGAGCGGCACGCTCGCGGAACTGAAAAAGCTGTTCCCGCCTGCAAAGGTGGAGTACGTTGAAAAACAGCCTTCATTGGAAGACATATTTCTTGCCATCGTTGGCAAAAAGGAGGAAAAGTAATGGAAGCGGTAAAGAAGCATTACTTCAGCGATATGGGTGTGATGCTGGGACGTTCCATGCGCCATATTTTCCGCAGCTGGGACACCATCATCACGGTCACGATCATGCCGATCGCATTTATGCTGCTGTTCGTTTATGTATTCGGAGGCGCCATTCAAACCGGCACAGATAACTATGTAAATTATTTGCTGCCAGGCATTTTGCTGATTGCCATTGCAAGCGGAATTTCTTATACGGCGTACCGCCTGTTTATCGATGTGCAGCGGGGTATATTCGAGCGGTTCCACTCCATGCCGATTGCCCGTTCCACCATGCTGTGGGGACATGTGATCAGCTCGCTGGTATCCAATGCCATATCGGTGGTCGTCATCATTCTTGTTGCGCTATTAATGGGCTTTCGTTCGTCGGCAGGGTTGCTGCCATGGCTTGCCGTAGCCGGCATACTGATGCTGTTTACACTGGCGTTAACGTGGGTCGCGGCGATTGCCGGGTTGTCCGCCAAATCCGTGGATGGCGCAAGCGCCTTTTCCTATCCGATTATCTTCCTGCCGTTCATCAGCTCCGCGTTTGTGCCGACCGATTCGATGCCCCGGGTCGTTCGCGCCTTTGCCGACAACCAGCCGGTGACCTCGATCGTGGAAGCGATCCGTTCGCTGCTGTCAGGTCAGCCTG
The DNA here is from genome assembly GCF_002224835.1 of Paenibacillus sp. SSG-1. Classification (NCBI taxonomy): domain Bacteria; kingdom Bacillati; phylum Bacillota; class Bacilli; order Caryophanales; family Paenibacillaceae; genus Paenibacillus; species Paenibacillus sp. SSG-1. The sequence goes on along the minus strand of NZ_MBRK01000001.1, from coordinate 4,774,856 downwards.
TGGGCAATGATATCTGGGTCGCTCTTGCATGGTGCGTCGGGATCATGCTCGTGGCATATGTTTTTGCGATGAGGGCGTATAAAAAACGGGTGTGATATCCGTAAATCCCCGCTTATCTCAAGCTGCTGCCTACCATCCGGCATTGTTTGTCACTGCCCCATTTGGGGTAAAAAGTGTAAATAAACAAAAGCTGCCGTTCCAGACGGATAATGCACCATGATCAGGGAATATTAGGCAGTGGACATGAAGACAGCGGGGTGAATGTGCAATGAAGGAAATACCGGAGCAGCACGTTAAGCTGCATGGGTTTAACAACCTGACGAAGTCGCTCAGCTTTAATATGTATGATATCTGCTTTACGCGGACCAAAGAAGAGCGCGAGGCTTACCTGGAATACATCGATGAGCAGTATAATGCGGAGCGTCTGACGACGATTCTGAAGACGGTGTCGGATATTATCGGGGCTCACGTGCTGAATATAGCCAAACAGGATTACGTGCCGCAGGGGGCGAGCGTGACGATTCTCGTCTCCGAAGGGCCGGTGGTGGAGGTTCCGCAGGAATCCTATTCCGAATCCCCCGGACCGCTGCCGGACTCAGTCGTCATGGCCTTGGATAAAAGCCATATTACGGTTCATACGTATCCGGAGTTCCATCCGGATGAGGGCATCAGCACCTTCCGGGCCGATATCGACGTATCGACCTGCGGGGAGATTTCGCCGCTGAAGGCGCTGAACTATCTCATTCATTCTTTTGACACGGATATTATGACCATCGACTACCGGGTTCGCGGATTTACGCGTGATATTAGTGGCCATAAGCTGTTCATCGACCACGATATCAATTCGATCCAGAACTATATCCCGGATGAGGTGAAGGATATGTACGACATGATCGACGTGAACGTGTATCAGGAGCATATCTTTCATACGAAATGCAAGCTGCGGGAATTTGACCTGGACAATTACTTGTTTGGCTATACCAAGGATACGCTGAGCGAGAGCGAGCAGGAAGAAATCACGGAGCGGATTACACTGGAAATGGACGAGATTTATTACGGCAAAAATTTGGTTTGAGGCAGATGAACCTGGTGCGGAAGTGATGAAGTTAAATGCGATAAGGCGATGAAGTCATGAAAGAGAATAAAAGCCTAACTACGCTGGCAATAAGGCGTTGTGCTCACATATAGGGGTACGGCGCTTTTATTTTGCTGGCGGCAGATGCCTGATGATTGACATATTATATCATGACGTGATATATATTAGATAACGACGTGATGCATCACATCGTGATATAGTGGAGCGAAGCAGGCGGGGGATGGAAGATGGACTTGGAAAAAGCAATAAAGCGGTATATTCCGATGAGCGAAACGATGTTTTATATCCTTCTGTCGCTGCAAACACCGAACCACGGTTACGGCATTATGCAGCTTGTCAAGGAGAAGACGAACGGCCGGATTACGCTGGGTGCAGGAACGATTTATCAGAGTCTGGGCAAGCTGGACGGGGATCGCCTGATCGAAGCCGTCAAAGAAGAAGACCGGAAGAAAATTTACCAAATCGGCGAGCTGGGCATGCGGATTCTTAAAATTGAGGCGGAGAGGATTGCCGAGCTGTACCATAATTCGGAGGGATTGCGATGAAGGACACAAAGAGCGTCTGGTTCCCCGCCTATCGGTATGTAGTACCTGCGAAGCTGGAACGCTGGCTTGAGCAGATGTCCATGAGCGGATGGCATCCAGACCGAATCCGTCAGTGGAGTTCGCTGTACATGACCTTCCGGCGGGGAGAACCGAAACAGTAACGGTACGTGTATGATCTGGAAGCCGTACCGAGAAAGGATTACAAGGCGACGTACGAACAGTTTGGCTGGGAGTTGGTCGGCAAGATGGCGAGCGTGTACATTTGGCGCAAGGATTACGATGGGGAGCGGCCCGAATCTTTCACCGACACCGAGAGTTTGAAGCAGCGCGGCAGCCGGGTGATCCGGGCGATTTCGTTTTCATTCTATCTGTTTTTGCTGGCTGCTGTTGGGTTGACGGTAGGTCTGGTACTGTTTTTTGACGGTTTGACCACGGAACAAAAAATTCAGTATGCGGTGGGGATGCTGCTCGCTTATGGTTTCACGGTTTATTTAGGAATGGTGATGCGGAGCGTTTCCCGGACCAAAGAGTATTAGCGGTAAAGATTCGTGCAGTAAAGCTGGCGTCAGTTATTTGAAAATACTGATCAAGATGGAGATCACCGCAAACAGGGCGATGCCGGACATAAAAAAGTAGCCGAAGTAGCGGATCGGGGCGGGGAGCTGGTCCATATTGACCTTTTTGGGCGGGCCGCCGCCTTCGATGGTTTGTATGTTTCTGAGCTGCTCATCAACATAACTTTCATGATCAAGGGTCGCAGCGGTTTCGCTCGCGGGCTGCGTTTCGTGAACTGCGGGCTTTCCTTGCGGACTGGCGGAACGGGTTCGGTTGGGGTCCATGGGGGTCAGCTCCTTTTTTGTTTAAAATTACATTTAATTTCCATTATTGTAACATACGGGAGATGGAAAAGCATCTTCAGCCGGATCGTAAAAAAAGACTGGATCTGTGGGGAAGCCACGTGGATCCAGTCTTTTTTAGTAGAAGCAGAGCCCAGTGTGAAAGCCATGATTGTACACAATGGGCCGATCTCGTTCCCGGGATGCGGGATTAAACCTTTTATGGCTGAGATGTGCCAGGCTCAGCGCCTGCCGGATCGGGCGTGCTTGGCTCGGACGAGTCAGGGTCAGCGCTTCCTGGATTGGACGTGTCTGGATCGGACGAACCTGAGGCGGTATCACCTGAATCGGCCGGGACCGGATTGGACGGCTCAGGATCCGTGCTGCCCGGAACAATGGAACCCGGATCGGTCGAATCCGACTCGGCTGGACCGGTCTTTTCACTAATGCGGTTAACCGGTATTGGGACGTAAGGTTTGACGACCAGAAGGGAGGCGGCAGCTGTCTGTCCGTTATATTCGGCCTTAATACTCGTCAGGCCCGGTGCCAGCCCGATAATATTACCCTCTTCGTCAATTGAGGCGATCTCAGGGTTTTCGATTGAAAACCGGGTCACTTTGGTCACCGGAAGGACGGTGCCGTCCGTTTTTTTAAACAAAGCGACGATATCAATCATGTCGTTTACCGTTACGGAATACTCGCTGTCATCCAGGAAAAATTCACCTTCGCCGGGCTGCTCGCCTTGAGATACGAGCTTAAACTTCGTGAGCTGAAGATAAGCGGAGGACTCGATACTGTTTAAATATACAAACCCGCCGTCTTGAAGAAGGGCTGCATGATTGAAATTTCCCGTATACCCGGGGATCTCCTGGCGAAGGACATCCACGGTTTTCCCTTCGGCGTTAAGCTTCAGGATCACATGGTCATCGCTCGTTTGATCCTTGCCGAAGACCAGATAACCATCGTCTACCCGGTTCATTTGCAAGAACGAAATATCGTCCAATTCCCGCGAGGAATCGGTTAATCTCAGGTTCCACAGCGTATTTCCGGAACGGTCGATTTCCCAGAGACCTTCGGCATTCAGCATGATATAGCCCTTCCCATCGGCCGAGGCCATGATCTGCTTGTAATCCAGCCTCCCCCAGTCCGAAGTCTCTTTCATGCGTTTGGATATCAGTTTTCCGGAAGCGTTATATTTGACCAACAAAGGATAGTATGTAGAGGAATCATAGTATCTGCCTACCACCCAAAAACCGCCGTCCGAAGTCTCGGCAGCAGCGTTGAAAACTTGACCATCCCTAAAATCGGTCGGTCCGCCCCCGCTGTAACGAAATGTATGGTCCCATTGCAGATGGCCGTCTTTGTCCGTTTTAAAGACGTAGGCAGGAGCCGTATCGGAGCGGTTATAGGTGGAGGACGTCACGATAAAACCGCCGTCGCTCGTTTCTTGGACGCTGTTGACCGGATTTGCGAAGACGGTGCTGTAGGCCCGGTTCCATTCCACTTGTCCCGTGGACGACAACTTAAGGAGGTATGCGCGATAAAGGGGCCCGCCATTGGAACGGTCATCGAGGGCAGCACCAATGATATATCCTCCGTCCCGGGTCTGTTGAATGTCGTACCCGTGATACGCTTCTGTGACGTAATGATCGTCGAAAAAGTCTGTTTCCCACTCGGTGCCGCCGCTTGCATCCGTTTTGATCACATGCAGTCTGGTGGGGCCGAAGGTACGGCTCGTGAGGTCGCTGAGCACGACAAAGCCGCCGTCGGCCGTCGGCGCCACATGGTCCGGCGTATTGTAGTTCGCGGGATCCCCGAACAATTGGGTCCATTCCGCTTCTAGCTGGGAAGAGCTCATGTCCGCATAACTTGTAGCCGTCTGGCTCACCCATAGACAAATTCCTGTCACCAAAGCCATCAACATCATCGCCGGTTTGCGCAAGGCTGTCGTCAATCTGCAACACTCCTTTAGCATTGGTAATATGATCAAATTCTATTGTGCGGCAGGAGCTGGCGGCCCGACAGGTGCGCTGTAACCATTCTGCATATGAGGTTTGTCTTATTTTCAAGTTAGCTGGCAACAGCGGCATCGGAAGTTCAAAGTCTACCTTGGAAACAGAAAATAGCTGCAAAAATGCAGCTATTGTGGCCATTCTTACCTGTTATTCAGCGCTCCCCGATTAGATGATTTTTCTCCGCACCCATCCCGAAATGAGATCCGTCAGGATGACCAGGACGATGATCCCTAGCAAAATGATGCCGACCCGGTTCCAGTTGCGCACCTGCAGCGCAAAAATCAGCGGGGTGCCGATGCCTCCGGCACCGACCAGTCCGAGGGTCGTGGCGGAGCGGATGTTGATTTCGAACCGGTACAGCGAGTAGGAAAGGAACTGCGGGATGACCTGCGGCAGCACCGCATACCGAAGCACCTGCAGCCGGTTCGCCCCGGAAGCGATCAGGGCTTCCTGCGGCCCGCGGTCGATGCTCTCGATCGTCTCCGAATAGAGCTTGCCCAGCATGCCCACGGAATGGATGCCCAGGGCCAGGACGCCGGCAAAGGAGCCGGGACCAACAGCCTTGATAAATAGAATCGCCACGATGATCTCCGGGAATACCCGGATGACGCTAAGGACCAGCTTGCCGCTGCCGGACAGCGCGAGACCGCGGCTCATATTGTTGGAAGCCCAGAAAGCGAACGGAATGCAGACGACGGCAGCGACGACGGTGCCGAGGACGGAGATGACGAGCGTATCGAGCAGACCCCGAAGCAGATCCTCTCCGTCCGGAATATACACAAAAGACCAATCCGGATGCAGGAAGCCGGTCAGGATGGACTTGGAGACGGTGCCCGCCGTCCCTTGAATTCCTTCAAAGTGCATCCCCTGAATGGACCACCAGTAGACGGCAATCACCACCAGCATGACCAGTCCGAAACGGATGCGTGAGCGAAGCACCGAGCCGAATGACACCGGCGTGCCGGACGGCGGCAAAGATGTGTTACGGTTCATAATAATCTCCTCCGAATCAGCGTGCTGCCGTAATCGATGATCAGAACGATGACGAGGGTCAGCAGGATGATGATGCAGGCGCGGTCGTACCGGAACAAGCCGAGGGAGCGGTCGAGCAGGAGGCCGATACCGCCCGCCCCGACAAGCCCGAGCACGGCGGCTGCGCGCACGTTCACCTCAAACGTATACAGCAGGTACGACATAAAATAGGGCAGGGCCTGCGGGATGACGGCATACCGGATGATCTGCAGCCGGTTTCCGCCAACGGCCGACATCGCCTCCAGCGGCCCCGGGTCGATCGCTTCGATCGCCTCGAACGTCAGCTTGGCGATAATGCCGAAGGAGAAAAAGACGAGCGCCAGCATCCCGGCAAACGGGCCGATGCCGAATACGGCGACGAATATGGCTGCGAACAGCAGGTCCGGAATGGTGCGGACGAGGTTCAGCACCATCCGTACCGGCAGCGAGACGAGGCGGCTCACGCGCAGGTTGGATGCGGACAGCAGCGCCACCGGAATCGCCAGCAGCCCGCCGAGGGAGGTGCCGAGCACGGCGATCTGCACGGTTTCCATCATCGGGGCCCATATCGTGGGCAGGTAGCTCCAATCCGGCGGGAACATTTCCGCCAGAAGGCCGCCCATCTGCGGCAGGCCGGTGATGAGCTGGTAAGGGGTGACCTCGGTGCGGATGGAGCAGGCGATGAGGATTGCGATCAGGACGACCCACCCCGCGTACCGCTTGTATTTCGGCGGCGGAGCCATCCCGGGAAGGGTGGCCGGCTGCAGCTCTGCCTGAGTCGCCGCCTTCATGACACGCCTCCCAGCAGCTCGTCTTTGAGGACCGGCCGCCCGTAGATTTCGGCCAGCGCCTCGTCCGTCGCCTCCTCCGGGGTACCGTCGAAAACGACCTCGCCGGCGCGAAGACCGATAATCCGGGTCGCATACTCCCGGGCCAGGTCGATAAAATGGAGGTTGATCACGGTCGTAATGTTCATCTCGCGGTTGATCCGCTTCAGGTCGTCCATGACCTGGCGGGTGGTGAGCGGGTCCAGCGAGGCGACGGGCTCGTCCGCGAGAATGACCCGGGCCTCCTGCGCGAGCGCGCGGGCGATCGAGACGCGCTGCTGCTGGCCGCCGGACAGCTGGTCGGCGCGGATGTACGCTTTTTCACGGATGTTGACGCGGTTCAGGGCCTCGAGCGCGATGGCGACGTCCGGCTTCGGGAACCAGCCGAGCATCGTCCGCAGCGTCGAATGGTAGCCGATCCGGCCGGACAGCACGTTGCTGAGCACGTTCTGGCGCTTGATCAGATTGAAGTTTTGGAACACCATGCCGATGTCGCGGCGGATCAGCCGAAGTTGGCGGCCGGCCGCACGGGTGACGGATTGTCCGCCGACGCGAATTTCCCCGGAGGAAATTTCGTTCAGCCGGTTAATGCTGCGCAAAAAGGTGGACTTGCCCGCGCCGGAAAGGCCGACGATGACGACAAGCTCCCCTTCCTTGATGGTCAGATTAATGTCGCGAAGCCCGACCGTTCCGTTGGGGTACACTTTGGAGACGTGATCGAATTCAATCATGAGATTCCAACTTTCTGTCGTATTTTCAGATAAAACGGGAAAACAACACCGCCATGAAGCCATTGGACGGTGCTGCCCGGTTCATTGTATCTACATTGAAATGAAATGCTTGAAATTACTTGATTTCCTGCCCGACGGCTTCGGCGTATTCGCGAACCGGATCGAAGTTTTTGTCATCGCCTTTGGCATAGCCGACATGCGTGTAAATGTCTTTGATGATTTGTGCGCCTTCCGCATCGTTCGTAATGTCGATGAACGCCTGGCTGCTTTTGTCTCTCCAGCTTTGGTCCATATCGTTGCGGACGCTGACCGTATCGTTCGGGATTTTGGCCGTATAGTGAAGGACGCGGGTTTTTTCAAAGACGTCCGGAACGTCCTTTTTCACCGTGTTGCGCGCATCCTGGAATACGGCGACGGCATCAACCTGACCGTTCAGGAGCGCCATAATGGCGGCATCATGCCCTTTGATCGTCACGCCTTGAACGTCTTTGTCCGGATCGATGCCTTCCTTCTTCAGCTCAGCCGCAGGGAATACATAGCCGGCGGAAGAAGTGACGTCCTGCCATCCGATTTTTTTGCCCTTCAAGTCCTGAAGGCTTTGGATCGGCGAATCCTTTTTCACAACGATCATCGCTTTGTAGAAATCGACCTTTTCCGTGGTGTCTTCACCGGTATCGTCTTTAATGCCGTAGCGCTGCGCCTGAAGCAGCAGGTCGGCGGCTTTCTTTTTGTCGTGGGCCAGTACGTATGCGTTCGGCGGCAGGAAGCCGACGTCTACCTGCTTGGAAGCCATCGCTTCCACGATCGTGTTATAGTCCGGGGAAACCGTGACATGAACCGGAATGCCGAGACGGTCGCCGAGGAGCTTTTCCAGCGGCTTCGTTTTGGCTTCCAGGGTGTCGGCGTTTTGGGATGGAACGAACTGCACGTTCAGTTCTTTGGGCACATAAGCCGTAGCAGCCGCTTCCGCCGTACCCGAGGCCGATGAGGCGGCCGTGCTGCCCGAGTCGCTGCCGCTGGTTTTAGACCCGCATGCCGCTAAACCGGCAGCCAGGGCCAAGGTCATGCTGATGGATAGTACTTTTTTAAACATGGATGATCCCCTCTCCACTTGATTCATCTATTTGGCCAGAAGCGGGTTTAACCCCGTCTGACAGGAAAGAGCTTATCACACGTTCCGGGGGACAAGGGTTAACGGAGAAGAGGTCTTTTGTAAACGAATGTAAAAATTTAGTACTTCGGAACGGAGGATCCGGCGTTTTTCTAAGGCGAAAGGGCTACTTCCCAATAAGTAGAAACAGGTCCGGAAGGGCGTTTACGTGGAATTAATGTTTTTCCGTTATACTGGAAAACAGGAAGTGCCGGCTTGTTTCAAGCCGGCCGGGAGGAGAGGAGACATCGATGCATATAGTGAACGGGATGATCCCCGATAACAATACAACGGTCAACCTGCGGATTCTGTCGACGACGGACGTGCATGCCTGCCTGATGGATTACGATTATTACCGGGATCAACAGGATCCCTCCATCGGGCTGGTGCGGACAGCCGCCTTGATTGCGAGCGCGAGGGATGAGGTGCCGAACACGCTGCTCGTGGATAACGGAGACCTGATCCAGGGAACGCCGCTCGGAACGTATGCCGCTAAAAAATATGCTGCGATGAAGCATGGGAAAGGGCCATATGTCCACCCCGCGATCCGGATCATGAATGCGATGGGGTATGACGCGGCAACTTTGGGCAACCATGAATTCAACTATGGACTCGACATGCTGGATGACGTTATCGCCGGAGCCGAATTTCCCTATGTCAACGCCAACGTATATTTCGACGAAGGCCTTGGCCTTGAGCCTGAGGAATGCGGCCGGAACAGGTATAAGCCGTATGTCATCTTGGATAAAAGATGTCTGGATGATGCCGGGCAGGAACATCCTATCCGTATCGGGCTCATCGGCTTCGTGCCGCCGCAAATCATGGACTGGGACCAAGCTAACCTTGAAGGCCGGGTGAAGGTGAAGGACATCCTGCTGTCCGCGCTGGAATGGGTTCCGAAGATGAAGGAGGAAGGCGCGGATCTGGTCGTGGCGCTGGCTCATACGGGCTTCGACGGCAAGGTGGCGCTGACGGACGGCAATGCCGAGAACGCGGTGTATCCGCTCAGCCTGGTGCCTGGCATTGATGCGCTGACCTTTTCCCATACGCATCATGTGTTTCCTGCGGATAGGCATCTGCTGGATGCTTCCTTTAAGGATGAGAGCGGTGAACTCCTGCCGGACATCCATTTGGAAAAGGGTACGATTCACGGCATTCCGGCCGTACAGGCCGGGTTCGGCGGGGGGCATTTGGGCGTGATCGACCTGTTGCTTCAATTTCGGCAGGGGAGATGGCAGGTCGTGCAGGGGACGTCCTCGGTCCGCCGTTTGGAAAAAGAGGAGGATGCGGCACGCGACACGCCGCTTCGGGACCCAGGGATCGCCGAGCTGCTCCGGCAGGACCATGAGGCGACCGTCGCCTATGCCAATGAGCCGATCGGCACCATTCACGCCCCGCTGCACAGCTATTTTTCCCTGGTGCAGGATGACGCCTCCGTTCAGCTCGTCAACCATGCCCAGACGTGGTACGCCCGGCGGATGATTGCAGCTTCCATGCCGGAGCTGCAGCAGCTGCCGGTATTGTCCGTGGGTTCGCCGTTTAAAGCGGGGCGCAACGGTCCCAAGGAATATACGGATATTCCGGCCGGACCGATTGCGATCAAGAGCGCGACGGAGCTGTATTTGTATGACAACACGATCAAAGGGGTGCGGATTTCCGGCCGGGCCGTCAAGGAGTGGCTGGAAATGACCGCGGGAGCGTACAATCGCATCGATCCGCTGTCCTTGGAGGAACAGCCGCTGCTTAATCCGCAGTTTTCCGTGTTTAATTTCGACGTGATCAGCGGCATCACGTACGAGGTCGACGTAACGCAGCCGGCCAAATATAAGCTGGATGGGAGCCTGAACGACCTGGATGCCAGCAGGATCGTTCAGCTCTGTTACGAAGGGGCTCCACTGGACCTGGATCAGGAGTTCATCGTGATTTCGAGCAACTACCGGGTCTTTGGCGGCGGCAATTTCCCCGGGATCCGGGAGATGGAGCTGGTCATCGATTCCGAGGATGAATGCCGGCAGGTATTGATTGACTACATTACGGCATGCGGCGAAATTCCGGCTGAGGCGGAGCCGAACTGGCGCTTCACACCGGTGGAAGGCCCGGTGAACGTCACATTTACGACATCGCCTGACGCGGTGAAATATGCCGGAAATTATCCGCACATCCGATATACCGGGCGGCATAACGATCAAGGCTTCGGCATTTTCAGCCTGGATCTGGGGCGGAAGTCGCCGGAGCGGGAAGCGGAGACCCGGAATTCGGGAAAGATTGGTTTAAAGGGATAAATCCCCTGACGATCCGGAATGCCAAATATATAATGATAGGATAACCGGCATTCAAGGAGGGAATCGTACATGGCAGCTCATTCCATTCAGCAGCCTGCCGTTATCGTAATTACCGGCATTATGGCCAGCGGCAAATCGACGGTTGCGCAGCTGCTCGCCGAGCGGACGGGCAAGTCCGTTCATCTTCGCGGCGACCTGTTCCGGAGAATGATCGTGAACGACCGGAAGGAGGTCGAGCCGGACGCTTCCGAGGAGGAGCTGGGCCAGCTGCTGCTTCGCTACCGGCTTGCCGCGCAGGCGGCCGATACGTACGCCGGGGCAGGGTTTACGGTCGTGGTGCAGGACGTCATCGTCGGCCGGGTGCTGGAAGATTTTTTGTCCTTCCTGCATAGCCGCCCGGTATATTTGGTGGTGCTGTGTCCCACTCCCGAGGCGGTCGAACAGAGGGAAGCGCAGCGGTCCAAAAAGGGCTACGGGGCCTGGACGGTGGACGCCTTAAACCGCGTGCTGCATGATGAAACGCCCCGGCTCGGTTTGTGGCTGGATTCCTCCAGCTTGACGCCGGGGGAGACGGTGGACCAGATCATGTCCGGCATAGCAGAAGCCAAGATTCGTTAAATAACGGCAGGGTATGACATCACTGTTGAGGGGAGAGTCCTAGGCATAAGCCTAAAGGTCTCTCTTTTTTTTGCGCCATAAATGAGGACTGCGGCACTGCCCGCTCTTCCGCTCCCTCATATAAAATCCAAGGTAAGGAAGGGTTTCCGTAAGCACCTCGGTGCATTTGTACAGCAGTCCCATATTTTACATAATCCGCAACAAGCCATAATAAAGGGATGTTAACCTGAGGAAGCCGCAATCATAATTGCCGGAATGTAAAGGAGGAGTTCGCAAGATGGACAACCCGTATTTCGTCCGCAGGAAAAAGCTCACAGGTCTATTTCTGGCATGGATGCTGCTGCTGTCCGCCGCCTTGGGATACATGCCCGCACAGGCTGCGGCTGCGGTTCCGCTCACGGTGGCCGAAGCTCTTGCCAAAAACAACAGCGGAGAAACTGCGACCGTTGAAGGCTACATCGTCGGTGAGATGTACAATTCCAAACCGATTTATTCGGGCTTTCAGGACGATTTTAACGTATTGATTGCCGATACACCCGGGGAGAAGACACAGAGCAAAATGATTGATGTCCAGATCTCGGCTTCCTACCGTTCCCAGTACGGTCTGAAGACGAACCCCGCCAACGTGGGGAAAAAACTGACTGTTACCGGGCAATTGGCCGCGTACAGCGGCATGGCTGGAATCAAAAGCCCGACAGCGATGTCCCTGGACGGGGAGTCCGGAGAAAATCCCGGCGGAGGCACGCCGAACCCGGCGGATCCGGGCAGCGAAAATATCGGCGTTCCGACGACGCTGCCGGACGGCACGGGGAAAAAGGTGCTGTTCGACGAAACGCACGGTCAGACGGCCGGAGCTTCGGACTGGGTCATTGACGGCGCATTTTCGGACTTTGCCGACGGGCTGAGGGATGCGGGCTTCCAAGTGGACGCGCTGCAAAGATCGCTGCCGATGGACTCGCACGCTTTTGACACGCCGGCGATTACGCTGAGCAAGCTGAAGCAATACGACGTCTTTATTATCGGCGAAGCCAACATCCCGTTTAAGGCGTCCGAGCAGGCCGCCATGCTGACGTATGTCAAGGAAGGCGGCAGTATATTTTTCATCTCCGACCACTACAATTCCGACCGGAACCTGAACCGCTGGGACTCCTCGGAAGTGATGAACGGCTATCGGCGCGGAGCATTTGGTAATCCGACCAAGGGCATGTCCACCGCCGAAGCGGCATCGGGCGCGATGCAGGACGTGACCAGCACGGACTGGCTCGGCCAGAACTTCGGCGTACGCTTCCGCTTCAATTCGGTTGGGGACGTTACCAAAACCGGCGCGGTGAAATATGATCAGTCTTTCGGTATTACCGCAGGCGTTAATGATGTGGAGATGCACAGCGGCTCCACGCTGACAATTCTGGATCCGACCCGGGTCAAGGGCGTTGTCTACCTCCCGGAAAATGTGCCGGGCTGGGGCAATGCCGTAGAAAACAGCGACAAGGCAAACTTCCCGAACGGAGGCGTCTATAAAAACGGCGGCATCGCCGAAGGGCCGTTCGCTGCCATTTCCAAGCTGGAAAAAGGAAAGGCTGCATTCATCGGCGACTCCTCGCCGGTCGAGGACCCAACGCCGGGATACGTCCGCGAGGACAACGGCGGCAAGAAAACGACTTACGACGGATTCAAGGGGGAAGCCCAGGACGCCGTCTTCCTCGTCCAGACGGTAAAATGGCTGGCAGTTCATGAAGATTACGCAACATTCGAAAATCAGGGCATTACGCTTGATGAGCCGACGCCGCTGCTCGGTAAGCTGGAAGAACCGGCCACATCGGCCGAAATTCCGGGAACCGAGCCGTGGACGACGCCGGCCGCAGGGTACAAATGGTATGATCCGACGACGTACAAAGCTGGTTCCTATGGAGCCGGCGGTACGCCGCCCGTCGTTACCATTCCCGATTTGACAACCATTGCGGAAGCGCGTAAAGCGGCAGACAACGATTACGTTACGGTGCAGGGCGTGGTCACGTCGGAACCGGGAGTTTTTGGCGGCTCGGGATTTTACATGCAGGACGGCACCGGCGGTGTCTATGTGTACCCGAGCAAAGCGACAGGCTACCATGCCTTGGACAAGGTCAAGCTGACCGCCCAAAAGCTGACCTATAACACCGAGGTCGAGCTGGCCAACGAGGTCCAGGTGGCCAAGCTGGACGCCCAGGCCGATATTCCGGCTCCGGTTCCGCAGGCTGCGGCCGCGGTCAATGACAGCAACCAGGGGCAGCTGATCACGATCAAAAACGCGGCGGTGCAAAACTACGCCACCGTCACGGGCTCCCTGGAATTCGATCTCGTCAGCGGCGGCACGACGAACCGTGTCCGCGTCGACAGCCGGACGGGCATCAGCGCGGATGCGCTGAAGCAGGCCTATCCGGCAGGAACGGCCGTCGATATTACCGGGATCTCTTCGATCTTTAAAGGAGCCTACCAGTTGAAGCTTCTGAAAGAAAGCGACATCCGTCCGGCTGCGGCTGCCGGAGACAATCACGCTCCGGCGTTTGCCGACGTGCCTGCCCAGACCGTGAAAGCCGGGCAGCAAGTGACGTTCTCGGTGTATGCCAACGATGAGGACGGAGACGTTTTAAGTTATGAAGCGGTGTCCCTGCCGGAGGGAGCGGCCTTTGATGCGGCTTCCGGAAAATTCACGTGGACGCCGGCTGTGGAAGGCAGCTACACGGCTTCCTTCCGGGTTCAGGACGGAAAGGGCGGCAGCGATACGCTCCAGGTCAGCATCACGGTGGAAGCGGCAGGGACGCAGGCGCCGAACTCCGCCGTGCTGACCGGTCCGGCAGCGGCTTCTGCGGGAGCGCAGGTTGACTTGGGCGTAGGCATTACCAAGCCGGCGTTTGCCTTTACGGCGCTGGACCTGATCGTCAAGTACGATCCGGCCAAGCTGGAATTTGCGACCGTGGCAAATTCGGACGGCACGCTGGCACTGGCCGACGGCGCGGTAAGCTCCTCGCGCACCGGCTTTGGCGTGCTGGCCACCGGGGTGAAGCCGGAATCAGGCGAGATCCGCATCATCATGGCCAGCACCGGCCAGGAAAACGCCGTCTCGGAGGACGGGGAGCTGCTGAAGCTCCACGGCACGCTGAAATCCGGCGTCTCCGGAAGCGCAGCCGTGTCGGTGTCCGCCTTTGCCATTTCGGCGGACGGCAATTCGAGCCCGGTGAACACGGACTCCGCTGCGCTGCAGATCCAGATCGCCACGGCTGACCGGGCGGCGCTGCTTGCCGCCATCGACGAAGCGCAGAAGCTGGCGGATCAGGCCGTCACGGGCACGGAGCCGGGGCAGTACCCGGCATCGGCGAAGACCGCGCTGCTGTCGGCGATCAGCGACGCCAAGCGTGTGGCGGACGATGCCGCTGCCACGCAGAAGGCGATCGACGATGCGCTGACCGCTCTGAAAGCGGCGGTCAGCACGTTCAAGAACGCCGTCATCCCGGTTCCTTCGGTTCCGGTCGACAAGTCGGCTCTCACTTCGGCGATTGCCTCCGCGCAGAGCATCTACGACCGGGCCGTCACAGGGGATAAGGTCGGCCAATATCCGGCATTGGCCAAGGTCCAGCTGAAGGCGGCCATTACAACCGCGAATGTGGTCTACTTAGACAATGCCGCGACACAAAACCAGGTGGATTCGGCTGCGGCTGAACTCGGCAGCGCCGTAACCACCTTCCAGAAGAAGCTGATCACGCTGGTACCTGGAGCGGTGCAGATTACGGTGCAGGATTTGTCCATCCTCGCCAAGTACTACGGCATCCAGTCGACGGATCCCAACTGGAGCCGCGTTGCTCCGGCGGACCTGTTCAGCGAAGGCGAAATTTCGATCCGTTCGCTGGCTGCGGTAGCGCAGATGATCATCGGCAGCTGGTACGCGAAGTAAGGGGATAGAGAACCGGATGGTCCTCAAGCCCGGCTCATACGCAGTACCATGTCTCGCATGATTCATGCGGGGATTGGGACCGTATCGGGATGGATATCATCCAATGGATATGGTCGTAAGCAGCATTAGAAATCAACTGCTTGGAAAAGGATACAATCGCAGGAGCGGTGCAGGCTGCTCCTGCGATTTTCAATTCATGGAAAGAGGGCTGGACGTATGCCACGAAAACAATCTACCCGCTATGCCGCATGGGCCGTAGCCATTTGTGTCGGACTCATCGGATCAGGAACCCCCGCAAACGCTGCGGTTTCAGAAGTACGCACGGCTGGCAGCTCCCCGGTTGCCGCGGCCTCCCCGGCTATTGCGGTAACCACCGCCGCTGCGGAAGCACCTTCCTTGTCACTGGGGGTAACTTCCAATGGCTCCAAGGTGACGGTCACGGTGACCGGCGAGCGACTGAAGGACTTGTATGCGTATGAGCTGACGCTCAGCTTTGACCCGGCGAAGCTGGCTTACCGCACCGCATCCACGGGGACATCCGGCTTTTCGGTCGAACCAATTGTCCAAAACAACGAAATCCGCCTAGCCCACACCAAAGTAGGAAAAACAGCCGGAGACAGCGGCAAGCTCCAGCTCGCCGTCATTGAGTTTACGGCGCTGAGGACGGCTTCGTCCCGGGTGGCCGTGGAGAGCGCCAAATTGGTGGATTCCGCTCTCCGCTCATCCGAGATAACCGTCAAGCCGGAAATCACGGTCCAGCCGGGCAAAGCGGAAGGAACGCCGGGCACTTTCCGGGATATCCGCGGCCACTGGGCGGAGCAGCCAATTCAGAATGCGGTCCAGCAGGGATGGGTCAGCGGATATCCCGACGGCACGTTTCAGCCGGGCAAGGAAGTGACCCGGGCGGAGTTCGCCAGCATGATGATGCGTGCGGTCTCGATGGGTCAGACGGCCAACTCGCAGGCGCTGGCTTTTTCCGATGCGAAGAAGATTCCGGCTTGGGCGCTGTCTTCTGTCCAAGATGCGGTGTCGCACGGCATCATGAACGGTTATGCCGACGGCACGTTTGGCCCAAGCCGGCTCATTACCCGGGCCGAAATGGCGGCGATGACCGTCAGGGCGCTCGGTACCGGAACACCGGGAGGTGCGGGAAGTTTGAATTTTGCCGACCGCGGTCAAATTCCGGCCTGGGCCAAGCCGTATATCGCATCAGTGGTGGAGAAAGGAATCATGCACGGAAGAGCGGGCAGCCTGTTCGCCCCGAACGCGCACGCAACGCGGGCTGAAGCGGTGGCCGTGATCCTGTCGGTGCTTGAACAGCGATAAGTGCTGCCGCGAGTCCGTTCAGTGCTTGCTACAGGCTCATCAATGCCTGCCGTCTGTCATTTTAAATGGCTGCTGATATACCGAAAAATGTCCATCTCCAGCCCCATATCCAAATTTTTAATCCATGGAAATAAAAAGCTATTAAAAAACTGAAACACTTTTGGATACATTTATGCTATAATGATGAAAACAATGTAAGTTGCATGAAAAAAATAAAAATAAATGAATATGGATCTTCGGGGTAAGGTGAAATTCCTGACCGGCGGTGAGCGTTCTCTTCTCATGATGAAGACGGCGTCAAGCCCGCGACTCGCAGCTTTAGCAATAAGGCGGCGACTGACCTGGTGGAAATCCAGGGCCGACGGTAAAGTCCGGATGGGAGAAGATCAAAGAATAGGCATGTGCGAAATTTTGACATTTCCGCAAGCTTATTTGATCAACCCCCGATGTGTCGATTGATGTCGATCTCGGGGGTTTTCCAATGTTGACTCCGTATTCAGGGATAGGGGAACTGGAGTATGGAAAATGTAAGCAGCAATATCAAGGTCCGGCCCGCGGCAAGCGGGAAGGCCGAACGCAGCAAATCCGGCTTTTGGCTGGTCGTGCTGGGTGCAGCATTGTGGGGAGCGGATCCGCTGTTCCGGATCATTTTGCTCAAAGAACATATGACGGCAACGCAGATCGTGCTCATCGAGCATATTTTGCTGGTGCTGTTCGTCGCACCGATGCTGTGGAAACATCGGAGCGAGTTGAAAGGCCTGAAACTGCGCCATGTCGGCGCGCTGCTTTTCCTGTCGTGGGGCGGCTCGGCTATTGCAACCATCCTGTTTACGCAGGGGCTGTCCTCCGGGAACTTGAACGCGGTCGTTCTGCTGCAGAAGCTGCAGCCGATCTTCGCCATTCTTATGGCCAAACTGCTGCTGCGTGAGAAGCTTCCGAAGCATTTCACCTGGCTGTTCATCGTGGCGCTGGCCGGAACGTATTTGTTGACCTTTGGCTTCACGTTTCCGTTCGGGCATGTGAATGATTTCGTCAAAGTCGGCAGCTTGTTCTCGCTGGGTGCCGCGGCACTGTGGGGCGGTTCCACGGTCATGGGTCGTCTGATGGTCGGAAAAATGGAGTATGAGACGGTGACTTCGCTGCGTTTCATTCTGGCGCTGCCGCTGCTGATCGGGATTACCATCAATCAGGGAGATCCTTGGCAGGTGCATACCGACGGGGGAACGCTGGCTGCAGTGTCGATCAACATGCTGGGGCAGGCGCTTCTGCCGGGACTGTTCAGCTTGATGGTGTACTATAAAGGGCTGACAACGACGAAAGCATCGGTGGCGACGCTGGCGGAACTGAGCTTCCCGATGGTGAGCGTGCTGATCAACTGGATCGTATTTCATCAGGTCGTGACGCCAACACAAGCGGTCGGATTTATCCTGATCTGGGCGGCGCTGTTCATGATTTCCCGCAAGAGCGCGGCTTAAAGCTTGCAAGCAGCCAGTCCAGGATTTGAAGACGCA
This sequence comes from Paenibacillus sp. SSG-1, assembly GCF_002224835.1. NCBI lineage: Bacteria > Bacillati > Bacillota > Bacilli > Caryophanales > Paenibacillaceae > Paenibacillus > Paenibacillus sp. SSG-1. Next base: position 4,756,983 of record NZ_MBRK01000001.1, on the reverse strand, counting down.
ATTTTATATAGGTTTGAAAAGCGGTTCCTGCTGATGGCAGGGGCCGTTTTTTTATTTGGAAGGAAGGGCAAACCGTACGAAGGATTTCAGTAACTTTTTTTCAGCACATTTAAAAAATAAATCAGTCATCATTTCCAAGCGATCCCTCATACATTTTACGGAAAGCGCTTGCAGAACACGTTTTAGCCGCATGAGTCCGTCAGCCCGCTCCGTACTTTTTCGTGAAGGGGTATGCGGTTTCCTCGGAATGAAGAGGTTTGATTTCTTCGGATCCATGGGGCACGAACCTTCCGATCTGAAGACGTGAAATCTGCATCACGCTTGCATGTATATAAAATGAGCTAAAGGCGAAGTGCTGTCCCTGTCTTAGTTCAATTTATGTAGATGTGAATTGGAGGAAATGGGGGAGTTTACATGAAGCTGAAATTAGCTTCCAAGCCGCTCATGGCCCTTTTCGTGGCGGCGACCGTGATGATCGCGGGCTGCCAGACCGTGCAGCCGCCTTCCGCAACGGGAACGACGACGCCGCCGGCGCAAGGGGAAACCAAGCCGGCCGATCAGGGAGAAAAAGCCACGGAGCCGGCGACGACCGAGCCCGCGGCGAACCAGCCAGCAACGAGCGGAGACGCCAAAGAAACGCCGAGAAATGAAACCCTTTACATTAACGGAATTCAATGGGGGCCGCCATCCAACTTCAACCTGCTGAGCGGCAATCCGGCCTTCCCGATCAACTATGGTAACTCGAGAGAGCTGGTCTACGAGACGCTGTTTATGATCAATCAGCTGGACGGCAAGCTGGAGCCGCTGCTCGGCACCAAATACGAGTGGACCGACGACATGACATTGCATATCGAGCTGAATAAGGACGCTAAGTGGAGCGACGGCAAGCCGTTTACGTCCGATGACGTTGTGTACACCTACCAGCTCGGCAAAAAATACGACATCAACTGGAGCAACTATTGGGCGTACATTGCGGATGTCACAGCGGACGGCCCGAATGCGGTCAAGATCATGCTGAACAAAGACAACCCGAACCGTCTGACGGTGCTTGACAGCATCGAGCTGATCCCGATGATGCCCAAGCATATTTGGGAAGAAATCGAGAAGAAGTCAAACAACGATCTGGCGACGATCCGCAAGGAAGTCAACGCCAATCCGGTAGCCACCGGCCCTTACAAAATCTACTTCTACAACGACCAGAAAATCACGATTGTGCGCGACGACAATTACTGGGGCAAATCGCTCTTCGGCAAGCTGCCTGCTCCGAAATATATTACGCACGTCATCTACAAGGATAACGCCGCCGGCGATTTGGCCTTCAAGAGCGGGCAGGTGGACGTCTCCCAGCAGTTCATCCCACAGGTATGGAACATGTGGAAGAACGGCGCCCCGATCAAGACCTATCTGAAAGACGCCCCTTATTACGTCCCGGGCTCCATGCCGTCGATCTTCTTTAATTTCTCGAAAAAAGGGCTGGATAACCCGGACGTCCGCCGCGCGATCGCGATGAGCATCGATTACAAGAAAATTTCCGACCTCGCGATGAGCGGCTACTCGGCAGCGATGCAGCCGTCCCTGACGCTGAACACGGACGCGGAATCTAAATACGTCGATCAGGCTGCGATCAAATCGCTGCAGTGGACGACCGACGTCAAGGCGGCCAACGAGCTGCTCGACAGCATCGGCGCCAAAAAAGGCAAGGACGGCATCCGCGTGCTGAACGGCACCCGCCTCGGGCCATTTGAAGTGGAATGCCCGTACGGCTGGTCCGACTGGAATGCGGCGCTGGAGATCGTGGCCCAGAGCGCGAAAGCGATCGGCATCGAAATCCGCACGAAGTTCCCGGAAGCGCCGGTATGGACGAACGACCTGCAAACCGGCAAGTTCGACATCATCATGAACACGCCTGCGGGCGGCGTCAATCCGAGCCAGCCGTGGAGCAGAGCGCATGACATCATGTATTCCAAGGAAGTGGCTCCGCTCGGCGAAATGGCGTTCTGGAACTGGGGCCGTTACAAAAACGACAAGGCCGACCAAATTATCGACAAAATTCCGAGCGTCACCGATCAGGCCGAGCTCAAAACCCTGTACACGGATTTGACGAAAATCTGGCTGACCGACATTCCGTCCATTCCGCTCATGTACCGTCCGTGGGTGTTCCATACGGTCAATGAATCGGTATGGAAAGGCTTCCCCGTCGACGGAGACGGAAGCAACATTCCTCCGCAAATCGCCATGGACGGGGCGGGCATCCGGGCGCTGTACCAGATCCACAACTAAGCCCAAGGAAGCGGCCTGCATGGGAGGCTCCCGGCACTGCCGGAGCGCCATGCGGGCCCTCTTTTCCAAGACGCATCCACCGCCGATCCAAAGATCAAGGGAGGGACCTTCTTGAATGCCTATGCCAAATATTTCGTAAAAAAGCTGTTCTGGTACCTGGTGACGCTCGTCATTGCCGTTTCCCTGAATTTTTTCCTTCCGCGCATGATCGAGGGGAATCCCGTCGCCATGATCGTCTCACAGATGACCAAAGGGATGACGGACAGCGATACGATCAAACGGGTCTATGAGACGTTCATTCAGGAGTTTGGTGTTGACAAGCCGCTCTGGCAGCAGTTTCTGATCTATGTCCAAAACCTGTTTACCGGCAACCTCGGCACCTCGTTCGGCCTGTATCCGAAAAAGGTGACGGACATCCTGGCTTCAGCGGTGCCGTGGACGATCGGCCTGCAGCTGCCGGCGATTCTGGTAGGCTGGATTCTGGGCAACGTGCTCGGAGCCGTGGCCGCCTATAAAAAAGGCGTGTTCGACAAGGTGATTTTTCCGGTAGCCCTGTTCGTGAACTCGATTCCCTTTTTTACGCTGGCCATCATCATGCTGTACGTATTCGCCCTGACGCTGGGGTGGTTCCCGCTGTCCGGAGGGTATGATTTTCAAATGATTCCGCAGCTCAGCTTTGAATTTATCGGCTCGGTCATCCGCCATCATACGCTGCCATTCCTCTCGATCGTGCTTGTCACCATCGGCGGCCAGGCGATCGGGATGCGGGAAATGTCCATTTACGAGCTGAATGCCGACTATGTGCTGTACAGCAAGCTGCTTGGGATCCGCGATTCGCGCATCTCGAGATATGTGTTCCGGAACGCCATGCTTCCCCAAATTACCGGACTGGCTTTGTCCATCGGCACGATGGTGGGCGGTTCGCTCATCTGTGAAATCGTGTTCAGCTATCCGGGCATCGGCACCTGGCTGTTTACGGCCATCCGTCAGCTCGATTACCCGCTTATTTCCGGCTGTACGCTGCTGATCGCGCTCTCTGTTCTGCTGGCTAACTTTACGATTGATATCATTTACGGTTTTATCGATCCGCGGATCAAAGCCTCGCAAATGGAGGACCAGTAATATGAAAAACTCCTTCAACATTCTCATCAAATCCCCCAAATTCATGCTGGGGGCGGGAATATTCATCGTTATGCTGGCGCTGGTGCTCATCTTCCCGATGATCAACAAAAAGGATCCGCTGGAGATGATCGCCCTGGCGTTTCAGCCGCCGAGTTCGCAGCTGTGGCTCGGTTCGGACAATTTCGGGCGGGATCTGTTCCTGGAGCTGATGTACGGCATCCAGACCTCGATCCGGGTCGGTCTCATCGCAGGCGTGTTCGCCACGGCCATCGGACTCATTATCGGCCTCGCTTCCGGCTACATCGGCGGTATCGTGGATAACTTGCTGACGTCGATCACGAACATTTTTATCGTCATTCCGTCGTTTATTATCCTGATCCTTATCTCGGTCAGCATCAACTCGCGCAGCTCGCTCGTGACGGCGATCATTATCGGCATCACCAGCTGGCCGTGGACGGCCCGGGCCGTACGCGCGCAGACCAGCTCGCTCCGCAACCGGGATCATGTCCATATCGCCAAAATTTCCGGACACAGCACGCCCCGGATCATCGTTTTTGAAATTTTGCCCTACATCGCGTCTTATGTCGTCATGGCGTTTGTGCTGCAGACCGCGTCCGGCATACTGTCGGAGGCCTCCATCTCGATGCTGGGGCTCGGGCCGTACAACACGATCTCCCTCGGCATCATCATGAACTGGGCGCTCGTCTTCGAGGCGCCGGTGGCGGGGGCATGGTGGGCGTTTATCCCTGCGGCGCTGTCAATCGCGCTGATCACGTTCTCGTTGTATATGATGAACACGGGCATGGACGAAATTTTTAATCCGAAAATAAGGAGCTAGGCCGATGACTACAAACATTCTGGAAGTTAGCGGACTGAAAACCTATTATAAAACCCGGCTTAAGGAAAAAGTGTTTGCCGTCGACGGCGTCGATTTCGTGCTGGAAGAAGGGAAGACGCTCGGCATCGCCGGCGAATCCGGCTGCGGCAAGTCGACGCTGGCGCTGAGCCTGATGGGATTTTATTTTCCGCCGCTCCATTACGGCAGCGGTTCGATCCAAATCCACGGCCGCGACATTATGAAGCTGAACAAGGAGCAGCTGCGCACGCAAATTTCCGGGCGGGAAATCGCGTATATTCCCCAGGCGGCCATGAATGCCCTCAATCCGACGCTGCGGATCATCCGCTTCATTGAGGATATCATGAAGGAGCACCGGCCAGAGCTGACCAAGAAGCAGGTGTGGGACATGGCCGTCGAGCGCTTTGAAACGCTGAACCTGTCGCCGAAGGTGCTGCGCTCGTATCCGAATGAGCTCTCCGGGGGCATGAAACAGCGGACGGTCATTGCGATTTCCACCATTCTGAATCCGAAGGTGCTGATCGCCGACGAACCGACGTCTGCGCTGGACGTAACGTCGCAGAAGGCGGTCATCAAGCTGATGAAGGACCTGCTCAACAAGCAGTTCATCCGCTCGCTGGTATTCATCACGCATGAGCTGCCGCTCTTGTACCACGTCACCGACGACATTATGGTCATGTACGCGGGAGAAATCGTGGAGCGCGGCACGGCCGAGCAGATGATCTTTGATCCGCTGCATCCGTACACGAAGAAGCTGATGGGTTCCATCATCGTTCCGGAGGAGGGGATGAAGGGGCACAAGCTGGCGGCCATTCCGGGCACACCGCCGAATTTGAAGCATGTGCCGGCCGGCTGCCGGTTTGCCGAGCGGTGCTCTTACGCCCAGGATATTTGCAGGCAAAACAATGTGGCGGTGCAGGAAGTGGAGGGCCGCCAGTACCGGTGCCATTTTGACACAGGAACGCTGAAGGAGTGGTATGCAAATGAGCAGTCGTGACCTGTTGATCCGCGGCAGAGGCATTACGAAAATATTCGGGTACGGGGCGGCTAAAACGACCGCCGTTGATACGGTGGACTTCGATTTTCATAAAGGCGAAATCATTTCCATCGTCGGCGAGAGCGGCAGCGGCAAAACCACCCTTGCCAAAATCATCATGGGTCTCTTAAAGGAGTCGGGGGGCAGCATCGATTACAAAGGACAACCGAGAGTGCTGCGCCGCCATGCCGACCGAAAAAAGTACTGGAAAGACATTCAGGCGATTTTTCAGGACCCGTTCTCGTCCTTTAACCTGTTCCAGCGGGTAGAGAAGCTGCTGCTCAGCTGCATCCGGCTGCAGGGGCTGAAGCTCACCAAGGATGAGCAGTTCAATAAAATGAAAGAGGCCTGCTCTTTCGTCAACCTGAAGTTCGAGGAGCTGTACAACAAGTATCCGTTCGAGCTGTCCGGCGGGCAGATGCAGCGGCTTATGATCGCACGGATTTTTATGCTTCACCCCAAGGTGCTGATCGCGGATGAGCCCACCTCAATGGTCGACGCCTGTTCCCGGTCCACCATTCTCGACATGCTGCTGAAGCTGAGGGATGAGAACGAGATGACGATTATTTTCATCACGCACGACGTGGGGCTCGCTTATTACGTGAGCGACACGATCTACATCATGGAGAAGGGCCAAATCGTCGAAAGGGGACCGGCCGAGGACATTATCCTGAACCCGCAGCACGCCTATACGAGGCAGCTCATCAGCGATGTGCCGAAAATCCATACGGCCTGGGACTTGGGCTAGTCACATTGGCGCCGTATAGCGGCCGCCCTCCTGCACGACGCGAAATGCGCCGCCGTCCTGCTGCAGCACGGCCAGGTTCGATCCTTCCGAGCCCCACCATTCATACCCAAGCGTATAGCCATGCCCGGAACGGGTGACAAATAAAACGTGGAACAGCTGCGGGTCCATCTGCCCGCCGTCGTCGACGCGCCAGGTGGAGCTCGGGTCATCCGTTCCTTCAAAATCGCGAAACAGCAGCGTATCCGGGGTGATCAGCACGAGGCTGGCCAGCGGCTTGCCGCCGTCCTTGTCGTACTGGACGATACCCAGCTGCACGTCAGGGGAGATTTGTCCGATAAGCCCCTGGCTGTGGATGTTCAGGCCTTTGGCTTGCTTGATCCGGGCTGCCGCCTCTTCGGGCAGGCTTCCCTCCGCATGCTCCACCTGCAGAAATTCATGCCCGGCAAAAGCGTCTCTCTGTGCGAGAACGACGCCTGCGTCCGGATCCGCTGGAGTTACCGGGGAAGAGAGGCGGAACAAATCGCCTTCATCATGGTCGAAATTGTACCGGTTCTGCCTGCCGTTATCCTGATCCGACCGGGCCTGATGCTTCGTGAAGCGGATGTCGGCCAGCTCGCCCGACGCGATGACCGCTTGTGTAAACTGCTCCCGCGGTGTTTGCTGCTTGCCTTCCGGGTCGGCTGCAAGAATCCGGCTGCTGGCGGCGTCCAAATAGCCGAACATCAGCTGGGAAGGCTGCAGCCGCCCTGGAGTTTCTGTTTCGGCTTCGCCGTCGTGGCTGCTGGTAGGCTGCGGGCTCCCGGCATCAGAGGTGGAAGCAGGGGGATCAGCTGCCGTGGCGGGAGGTTTTTCGTTGATTCCGTCCGAGGAATTGACCGTTCCGGAAGGCATTGGGTCAGCCGTTGATGTGTTATCCACCGAAGGCTTGTGGCTTTCGCAGCCCGTGGCGATACAGATGGACAGCAGCAGGATGCCGGCGATTTTTTTCAAATTCAATCCCTCCCTTTCCGAAGGTTGATGTGCTGGATGTTTCATCCACGCGGTTTACAGATCGCACGGATTGTTTTAAAATAAAGACGATTACAAGTTGTATACAAGTATACTTGGAGGCAGAGGCAGGTTAGAGCACAGCACAATCAAACTGGAAGCGTTTCTTTTTCGAAGAACCACAGGTCTTCGTGGTAAAAGACGCATTCCGGTTCTTCGTTGTTGCATGGTTCTTTTGAAAAAAGGAAAAAATCGGATTGCGGCACACGGCTGCCGGTCAAACGGTTGAGCGTTAAGGTCTGCGGCTGAAGCAGGCTTCCGTGAGAGCAGGTCCCTCACCATGGATGCGGCGGTCGGTTGTATGATAGAATCGGTAGCGTACGTCATTGTACATACATTGATTTAGGAGAGTTGTCTCATGCTGCGTTATCCTTCATCCTGGCTGCAGGGTGTTTCCTTGGGAGAGTCGATTGCGTCCGAGCTGAGGCTGCAGATTATCAGCGGCCGGATCAAGCCGGGTGAAATTATTTCAGAGAACCGGGTGGCCGCCGATTTCGGGACAAGCCGTTCCCCCGTCAGAGAAGCCTTGAAATCGCTCTCGAGCGAAGGGCTGATCCGGCTCGAACGGATGGGTGCCGTCGTCGTCGGACTGAGCCTGACCGATATTGTTGAATTGTACGATGTCCGCTTCCTGATCGAGAGCTTCGTTCAGCAGCGGCTGGCCAAGATGGACCGGGATCAGCTGCTGGTTACGCTGCGCCGGATCGTTGACCGGATGGAGCTTGCGGTCAAGCATCAGGATGCCGTCGAATTTTCGTATCAGGACTTATCCTTTCACGAGGCGATTATTGCGGCTGCGGACCATAAGCGCATTTTGCATTTATGGAACAGCATCCGGCCGATCGTGATGACCGTCATGCTGATTACGACGGAAGAGATTTTTTCCAAAGGGGAAGCAAAGCTCGGGTCCGTGATCGGCAAGCATCAGAAAATTATGGACGGTCTGGCCTCCGGCGACGAGGACGAAATCCAGAAGCTTGTACAGGAGTATTTCGCCGATTCGCGCCAGACGCTGCACCGCAGCCTGACGGATTTTTAAAGCGCTTCGTCGGCCTTTCCATTCCGTAATATGAACCAAAAGGGGCTGCTTGCGGGCAGCTTCCGCCTCATGTTGTCGACAAGTATGCAAGTATTTGAAATCAAAGCTTGGAATAATGGGTATCATATGTGAAAAACATCATGTACGAACAAAAGGAGGACAACCCATGTCCAGTATATTCGGTATGAGCCATAATTGGACGCTCATTGTGTGGACACTGATCGCCATTGCATTTCTTATTGTGTTTATTGCCAAATTCAAGTGGAATCCGTTTGTGACCTTGCTGTTGTCCGCCCTGCTGCTCGGGTTCCTGACCGGCATGAAATCGATGGATATTATCGATTCCGTGACCAAGGGGCTTGGCGGCACGCTCGGAACGATCGCGATCGTCATCGGTCTCGGCACGATGCTCGGCAAAATGATGGCCGAATCCGGCGGCGCCGAGCAGATCGCCACAACCCTCGTGAACCGGTTCGGGGAGAAACGCGTTCACTGGGCGATGATGATCGTCGGCTTTATCGTAGGGATTCCGGTATTTTTTGAGGTCGGTGTCATTCTGCTGATCCCGATTATTTTTACCGTCGCCCGTAAAACCAAAATGTCACTGCTGCAAATCGGTATTCCGATTCTGGCCGGTCTGTCCACCGTACACGGACTTGTGCCGCCTCACCCGGCCCCGATGATCGCGATTGATGCCTATCAGGCGAATTTGGGGAAAACGATTCTGTACTCCCTGATTGTTGGCATTCCGACAGCGATCGTGGCCGGACCGCTCTTTGGTAAATGGATCGGCAGACGCATCCAGGTCGAGCCGCCTGCTGAGCTGGCGGAGCAGTTCTCCAGCAGCAGCACGCGCAAGCTTCCGGGCTTCGGCATTACGCTGCTGACGATTCTGATGCCGGTGATCCTGATGCTGATCGGTTCGATCGCCTCGATCGTTGACCCGGATGCTTCGAGCGGTTTTACGCTGTTCTGCGAATTTATCGGTAACGAAATTATTGCGCTACTGATTTCGGTCGTGTTTTCTTTCTTCTCCCTTGGCTTCGCCAGAGGATTTACGAAAGAACAAATATCCAAGTTTACGAGCGAATGTCTGGCGCCGACAGCCACAATCATTCTGATCATCGGCGGCGGCGGGGCGTTCAAGCAGGTGCTCATTAACAGCGGCGTAGGTGACGCCATTGCCCAAATCGCAACTTCGGCTCACATCAACATTATTTTGTTTGCATGGTTCGTGGCCGCACTCATCCGTGTTGCAACCGGTTCCGCCACCGTGGCCATGACCACGACCGCGGGGATCGTCGCACCGGTGCTTGCCTTGAGCCCGGCAGCCAATGTCGAGCTCGTCGTGCTGGCGACCGGAGCAGGCTCGCTCGTCCTGTCGCATGTCAACGACGCCGGCTTCTGGATGGTCAAGGAATTCTTTAACATGTCCGTCCCGCAGACGCTGAAATCCTGGACCGTCATGGAAACGCTGTTGTCGATCGTTGCATTGATTATCATCCTGGTGCTCAGTCTGGTAGTATAAGGATATGTCTAGTGAAGAAGAAAGAAGGTTGAAACATGAGCAGTAATATGATGATCGGAATCGATATTGGAACGACGAGCACCAAGGCCGTTCTGTTCGAAGAAAACGGAAAGGTTGTGGCCAAGGGAAGTGAAGGCTATCCGCTGCTGACACCGACATCGTCCATCGCCGAGCAGGATCCGGATCTGATATTTACGGCCGTGATCCATTCGGTCAAGCAGGTGATGGATACTAGCGGAATCCGCCCGGAGCAGGTGATGTTCGTCTCGTTCAGCTCGGCCATGCACAGCGTCATTCCGGTCGGCCAGGACGGGAAGCCGCTGATGAACTGCATTACGTGGGCGGATAACCGCAGCGCGAAATGGTCCGAAGTATTGAAGAACGATATGAACGGACATGAAATTTATCTGCGCACAGGTACGCCGATCCATCCGATGTCCCCGCTGACCAAATTGATGTGGCTGCGTCATGACAATCCGGACATTTTCGAAAAGACGTCCAAGTTTATCTCGATTAAGGAGTACGTATTCGCCAAGCTGTTCAACCGGTACGTCGTCGACCATTCGATAGCCTCCTGCACGGGCCTTATGAACCTGAACAAGCTGGATTGGGATGAGGAGGCGCTGCAGGTTGCCGGTATTACACCAAGCCAGCTGTCCGAGCTTGTCCCGACCACCTACCGCATGGACGGGCTGGATAAGACGTTTGCCGCCGAGATGGGGCTCGATCCATCCACGCCGTTTATCGTAGGCGCGAGCGACGGCGTGCTGTCCAATCTGGGCGTCAATGCGATCGAGCCTGGTGTCGTTGCTGCCACCATCGGTACCAGCGGAGCAATCCGCACCGTGGTCGATCATCCGGCGACGGATCCGAAGGGGCGCATTTTCTGCTACGCCCTGACGGAGAAGCTGTGGGTGATCGGCGGTCCCGTCAACAACGGCGGCATGCTGTTCCAATGGGTACATGATGAACTGGCCGCATCCGAGATCGAGACTGCCAAGCGTCTCGGTATCGATTCGTACGACCTGCTGACACGGATTGCGGAACAGGTGAAACCGGGATCCGACGGGCTGTTGTTCCACCCTTATTTGACCGGGGAGCGCGCCCCGCTCTGGAACCCCGACGCCCGCGGATCGTTCTTCGGCCTGACGATGCACCACCGCAAGGAGCATATGATCCGCGCCGTCCTTGAAGGCGTCATTTTCAACTTATATACTGTACTGCTTGCGATGGAGGAACGCATCGGGCGCCCGGCCAAAATCCACGCGACCGGCGGATTTTCCCGTTCCCCGCTGTGGCGCCAAATGATGGCCGACATCTTCGATCAGGAAGTTGTCGTGCCGGAGAGCTTCGAAAGCTCCTGCCTGGGCGCCGTCGTGCTCGGCTTGTACGCCACGGGCAAAGTCGATTCGCTAAGTGTCGTCTCCGGCATGGTCGGATCAACGCATCAGCATACGCCGGTGAAGGAGAACGCACAGATTTACCATCAGCTGCTGCCGATCTTTATTAAAATTTCACGCAACCTGGAAGAGGAATATAAGGCGATCGCTGATTTTCAGCGCAGCCTGTTCTAATCCAAAAGAATGCCTGTACAGCGTTTGAAACTGCTGTGCAGGCTTTTTTTGCGTTAAACATGTTTCTGCGAAGCTAATCGGCTTTGCGCGTGGAATGCGTGATGTCAACTTTTAATGTGTGTTATATCTTACTAAGAACCAGTTGCCTAAATAGAACATAGATTATACTGAGACTCATAAAACCTCCTTAATAAGATCAGCCCGCTCTTTCGGAGCGGGCCTTTTTCTTTAAAAAGATGAATGAATTATGCAAGAGCCTAAACGTATATAGAATTTACCCATATGATATCAGTATCTTCAATATGAAGGAGGTACTTTCATGAGCGACGTTAGAGGAATAGGTTATGGCTGTTGCCATAATAATGTTGGTGCTATCCTTGTACTCTTTATTCTTTTGGTAATTATCCTGAAGGCATTTTGTTGGTAATAAAGAATGACGAAAACCCTGCCGGCTGTGAGCTGGCAGGTCCTTTTTATTTAGAGACACAGAACAACCGATATGAAAGATACCGGTCAAAGGTCGTGCCTCATGCATACTGGCGGAGAATCTCCCGCGCCTGCTCACGAATCCCGTCTACAAGCTCGGGCGGCTCGATGACTTTAACGGCCGTACCCAGGTGAAAAAAGTAGCCGGTCACGAATTCCATCTCGCGCTGATCAATGACACTTTCAATGTAACCTTCATCCGGGCTAACCTCCACGATATAAGGCTCCAGCCATGGCTGGCTGCGGCACTGTCTCAAGCCTTCACGGGTCAGCTCTACATATAAACGGACGGGCGACTCCGGCGTCACCGCCGTGCTGAGGTTGAGCCAGTCCGGCAGTTCCATCTGTGGCTCAAACGCCTGCTTCGTTTGCTCCATGGACACGATCCGGTCTGTACGAAACAGCCGGATTTCGCCATGAGCCTGATCGAACGCGGGCATGTACCAGAAGCCGTCGCTGGCGTAAATACCGATCGGAGCCACTTCCCTCACTGTATTTTCCAGCTTCGACACATATTCGATTTTAAGCAGCCGGTGCGCGGAGGCCGCCTCGATGATTTTCTTTAGAAATGGAGACGGGACGGTCCTTTTCTGATTCCAAAAGGTGATTACCGAATCCAGGCCGTCTATTTTTCTTTTCGTATCGTCAGGCAGGCTTGCGTACAGCTTGCGGGAGACGGAATCTATATGAATGTCAAAAGGAAGCGATTGATAGTACTTCAATGCCTGAAAAGCAAAAAAGATAGCAAATGCTTCTTCTTCATTAAACATGATCGGCGGCAGTGTCCGGTTGGGGAGTACCCGGTAACCACCGCTTCTTCCTGGTTCCGTATATAGCGGGACGCCCATATCGGCAATATCCGTAAGATAGCGGTGCGCTGTTCGGACAGAAATGCCAAATTCATTCGCGACATCCTGTGCAGTAAAACTGCGTTTCGCATTGACATAGAGGATCAAATCAAACAATAATTTGGCTTTGCTCACAAAAGCCCCTCCTCTTCACTTAACCATGACAGTTTCTGGCATGGTTTTAGCATATCCTATTTTATACAAATCGCAAGAGGAGGAATCCACATGATTAAAGAAGATGACATTCGCGTCGTCGGCGGAAGAGAAAAAAATCTGAAGGGAGTTCATGTGACGATCCCCAAAAAGCAGATTACGGTATTTGTAGGCGTATCCGGCTCCGGCAAATCGGTGCTTGTTTTCGATACGATCGCAGCGGAGTCACAGCGGCAATTCAACGAATCGTACTCCAGCTTCATCCGCAACCGGCTCCCTCATTATGGGCAACCGGAGGTGGATGCCATTGAGCATTTGCCGGCGGTGATCGTCATGAATCAAAAAAGGATCGGCGGAAATGCGAGATCTACCGTCGGCACGGTCACGGATATTTATGCGCTGCTGCGGCTGTTATTTTCCCGGATCGGTACTCCTTTCGTTGGATATTCCGACGTGTTTTCCTTCAACAACCCTTAGGGCATGTGCCCGGACTGCGAAGGCTTGGGGAAAGTGAAAGACATCAACGTCGACCGGTTGATCGATAGGGAAAAATCGCTTAACGAGGGGGCTATTCTGTTTCCGACCTTCATGCCCGGCGACGTCAGGTGGAAAAGATATGTCTGCACCGGCCTGTTCGATAACGACAAAAAGCTGAAGGATTATACGGATGAGGAGATGGATACGCTGCTCCATAAAAGCGGGTTCAAGCCGCCAAATCCAACGGAGGGATGGCCGCCGACGTCTCTCTATGAAGGGGTTATTCCGCGCATTAAACGTACTTATCTCTATAAAGATTCGAGAGATGCTAAAAGATATCAGGAGGCGATCGACCGCATCGTGAGCGAGAAGCTGTGCGCTGCATGCTGCGGCGGCCGCCTGAACCCACGCGTGTTGTCCTGTAAAATTAACGGAAAAAGCATTGCCGATTGTGCGGATATGCAGGTTAGCGAGCTTATCAGGTTTATACGTTCCATCCGCGAGCCTGACGTACAGACGGTGACGGACGAAATCGTCAAGCGCCTTGGCAATTTACTGGCGGTAGGCCTTGGCTATTTAAGCATGAATCGCGAAACGCCCAGCCTGTCGGGCGGTGAATCGCAGCGGATCAAGATGGTGCGTCAGCTCGGCAGCAGCTTATCCGATTTGCTGTATATTTTTGACGAGCCCAGCATTGGTCTCCATCCGCATGATGTCAACACAATCAACCGATTGCTTAAGCAGCTGCGGGATAAAGGCAACACCGTTCTGATTGTTGAGCATGATCCGGATGTGATCCAGATTGCCGACTATATTGTTGAAATGGGGCCGCGCGCCGGAACCCACGGTGGAGAGGTCGTATTTCAGGGGAGCTTTCATGAGCTGTTGTCATCCCCGACATTAACTGCCGGGTACTTAAACCGTCACCTCGACTTCAAAAGGGAGGTCAGAAAGCCTGACGGTTGGCTCGCCATTGAGCATGCGACTATGAATAATCTCAAAGATATTAGCGTTCGAATTCCGGCCGGCGTGATGACCGCTGTTACCGGAGTAGCGGGATCCGGAAAAAGTACGCTGATCCGTCAAGTTCTTCCGAGGTACTACCCCGAGGCGATTTTCATTGACCAAGGCGCGATCCACGCCTCCAACCGGTCCAATCTGGCCACCTATACGGACATCTTCGACACGATTAGAACTTTGTTCGCCAAGGAAAACCGCGTGAACGCTTCGCTGTTCAGCTTCAACTCCGAAGGGGCTTGTCCCCACTGTAAGGGCTTGGGGATCATATCTACCGATCTCGCCTTTATGGATACGGTCTCCAGCATCTGCGAAGCATGCGAAGGAAAGCGTTATACAGAACAGGTCCTGTCCTATCGGTTCCGCGGGAACAGCATCAGCGACGTTCTGGCCATGACCGTGGAGGATGCGCTCAACGTGTTTCATGAAAAAGAAATTGAAACGCCGCTCAAACGATTAAAGGAAGTAGGCCTCGGTTATTTGACCTTAGGACAACCTCTGAGTACGTTATCAGGAGGCGAACTGCAGCGGGCCAAGCTGGCCGCGGAGCTGGAGGGAGGAGGGACCCTGTATGTCCTGGACGAGCCGACCACCGGACTGCATATGTCTGACGTCGAGCTCCTGATCGGCCTTATGAACCGCCTCGTGGAGCGTGGCAGTACCTTGATCGTGATCGAGCACAATTTGCAGGTGATCCGTCAGGCTGACTGGATGATCGACCTCGGCCCTGGGGCTGGAGAAGAAGGCGGCCAGGTGATGTTTGAAGGCATACCGAAAGATAGCATCGATTGCAGCGCCTCGATCACCGGGAGGTATTTAGGGCTTTAGCGAGGATTCGTGGTTCAAAGGACGTTTGTGTCAAATGTGCCGGAGAAAATTTACGGTGTAGGGGATCCCGACGATTCTACGAATTGTCGGGATTTTTTTGGGCTGGGCTTTTTAGTCGAGAGACTATTTATCTTTTAGGTCTGTTTCTTCTGTAACAGTTGCACCCGGAGGAAAAGGGGATTGAGGCGTAAAGTTTACGTGCCGCCTTTGAATTCGTGTTGTGACCACCTATTAAAATCCCAAACAACACGAATTCAACAGCGGCTGAAGCCCAATGCCCGTTCCTCCCACGCGCCAAAAGTCGAAGTCCAAGTATCTTCACATCTCAGGGCTACCCGAGCCGAATTCAACGAATTCAATCAGCGGCTGGCCTGTTCCACGCGCCAAAAGTCGAAGTCCGGGTATATTCATCCCCGCATCGTCCATCCTAAGCCCATGCGTTCCTCCTCAAAATTGGGTATATACATTCCAAGAGATTATTCATCCGTAGAACATAAAGGAGGTGCTCCTTATCCTGGCCGCTCACCGCCGCCCAAGGCGCAGGGTAAGGAAATGCTGTGGAAATTGTGAAAATCATATTCGTTATTCTGCTCATCGCATTAACCGCGTTCTTCGTTGCCTCCGAATATTCGGTGATCCGGGTCAGAGTGTCCCGCATTAACCAATTGGTGACCGAAGGCAATAAAAATGCCCGCGCGGTCAAACATATCATTTCCCGCCTGGACGAGTTTCTGTCCGCCTGTCAGCTCGGAACGACGCTGACCTCGATGGCTCTCGGCTGGCTGGGGGAATCCACCGTGGAGCGAATGATCCATCCGCTGTTTGAACTCATGCATACACCCGAGTCGGTGGAGAGCATCGTGTCGTTTATTATCGCCTTTTTGATCCTGACCTACTTTGAGGTTGTGATCGGGGAACTCGTGCCGAAAAGCTTTGCGATTCAGATCGCTGAACCGATGGCATTGTTTTTCGCCCGTCCGCTGATTATTTTTTACAAAATCACGTATCCCTTCAACTGGATTCTGAGCCGTTCCTCGCGCTTCATTACCGGCATCTTCGGGGTTAAGCCCATATCGGAGGAAGACGCTGCGTTAAGCGAAGCAGAGCTTCGTTTTGCGCTCACCGAAGGGTATCGCAGCGGCGAAATTACGCCGACCGAGTACCGCTACCTCAACAACGTCTTTGATTTCGACGAACGGGCCGCACGGGAAATCATGGTGCCGCGGACTTCCATCCGTTACGTCTCTCACGATGCGACGGTACGGGATGTCCTGGGTGTCATCGAGAGCAAAACGTTCAATTATCTGCCGGTTGCAGTGGATGGCGATAAGGACCGCGTAACCGGGATTATCCACGTCAAGGAAATGCTGCATCAAGTCGTCCGGCGCGTAACCGGCGAAGACGAGAAGATTACGCCTTTTATCCGTCCGGTTCTGCAGGTGATAGAAACCGTTCAGGCGAGAGATTTGCTGGCTCAGATGCAGAAGGCGGGCATCAATATGGCGGTGCTGATGGACGAGTACGGGGGAACGTCGGGTCTGGTCACACTGGAGGATATCCTGGAGGAGATTGTGGGAGATATTCCTTCGGGTTCCGGTGGCCCGCAGCCAGCGGGATCTCTGCTGATCACGAAGCTGGAGGGCAACCGCTACCGCTTTCAGCCGCAAGCGCTCATCCATGATGTGAACAAAAAGCTGGGGACCAATATCCAGGCGGGGGATGAAGTGTATACGATCGGCGGCTGGCTGCTGTCGCAAAAGTTCGATCTTGCTGAAGGGGACGTCATCCGGCAGGACGACTGCGAATTTGCCATTCGGCGCATGGAGGGGCCGATGATCCGGGAAATCGAGGTCGTTAAGCACGAACCGGAGCCGGAGCTACCGGAAGCAGGGGAGGACTAACGGTTTGAGTTTTGGAGCTCGATACAGTGGTGAGCGGGGAGCTTGGGAGTGACGGAGACAAACGTAAGAGGGCCTTTCGGGACAGCCGGAGGCCCTTTTCTTGTGGTTGTATCACATGCTCTGCGGAATATTTATGGTAAGGAGGGTGGGATGGAAGGAATTTGGCGCGGGTATCGCGAACGAATAAAATTGATTTTTTAAATGACCGTTTTAATTAAAATTGGGGGAACGAACATGGTACGCAAAGCTTTAACCGTAGTGACGGCACTTGGCGTGTTTATGGCTGCCGCTCTGCCGACAGGCGCACTGGCCAAAACCGTCGATGATTTCACCGATCTGCAGGGAGTGGACATCGCGACCAAAGCAAAACTGGAAACCTTGATCCAGGCAGGCGTTTTTCAGGGGGTCTCCGAGGATCGTTTTGGACTTAACGACACGCTTACAAGGGCCCAGTTCGCCAAGGTACTGGCGCTGATTTTGAATCTCAAGGTCGATGACAGCTTGACGAAATCATCATTTAATGACGTTGTGGCCGATGATCCCGGCAACGGATATGCGCTGCCTTACATCGAAGCCCTCAAGCAGGCGGGGATTACCACGGGGAACGCCGACGGCACGTATAATCCGGCAGGGATGGTAACGAAGGAGCAGCTGGCCGCTTTTCTTATTCGGGGACTGGGGAAAGAAGCGGAGGCAAAATCAACGCCTGGTGTTTCGAGTGATACGGTATCGGATTGGGCAAAAGGATATGTAGCCTTGGCGCTTCAGCTTAAATTGCTGGATGGATCTGCAAACGACTTTAACGGTTCTGCAACCCGCGATGACTTGATTGACGGTTTGTCCAATAGCGGAACATATCACTATGGCAATAATCAACCGTTTCGAGTCTACAGCGTTGAGCAGACGGGGGCGAGCCGCCTTCAGGTAAATCTCAGCCGTTACAGAACGAATGAAGAGCTGTCCTTTAAAGTCGTCAGTAAAAAGTATGGCGAAGTAACCGTTAAGGCGGTGGAATGGAGCGGGACAAAAGCGACCCTCATCTTGGACCGCGAGCTGGAAGAGGACTCATATGACATCACATTGACCGGAACTGGGCCGATCGACGAGAAGTATACGCAGGGTTCTACATCTACTCATCCGGAGAAGCTTGCCAGTATCAAATTTACCGATCCCAGCGATACGGTCGCCTGGGCCAAAGAGATTCCTGTTCATTTTGCTCCGTTAAACCAATTTGGGGAAACTATGGATCTGACCGCCGACGACTTTGACATTTCTTCTTCCGAAGATTTAACGACGGTCAAAGGGGAACCCACCGTACTGGTCCACATGAACAACCCGACCTTGAGAAGAGGTGACCGGTTTACCGTTTCCGTCATTGAACCGAATGGAGGTGTCGCACAGACCCGCATCTTTACCATCGGAGATACGGCAATCGTAGGAAAGCTGGAATCGAAAGGGATCACGGACGCCTCGGGCAAAGCAACCGACTCGATCATGAGCGGTGAGCAGGCGTTTTGGAACTTTACGGCATACAATCAGTATGGGGATCCAATCCGTGACCTAGAAACTCTAACAAAATATATTAGCGTCATTTCAGATAAAAGTCAGTTGAAGTTTGGCGGCATATCGGTTTCTTCAGGTAATTCGGCTCAAACCTATGCCCGACTCGTCGCAGACACTTCGTCAGAAATTCAGGTGAAGGTAACGTTAAGTGCCGCCAATACGGGAAATACATTCCAATCCTCGCTTACCCTGAAGCCGAAGCCTGTCGTAGAGCCTGCCCCGGTATATTCGCCTCCGGCCAGCACGCCTTTGCCCGACCCTGAACCGCCAGTAGAGGAGAATCCCGCAGCAGTAGTGGAGGAGATTGGGCTTGCGGGTTTGACTTCCGAATCAGTACTTGTTCAGCCGATGACGAAGAATGCCAAGAAGCTGTATTACGCGGTCATTCCAGCGGCGGATGCGCCTGCAGTTATGACTGCGGATGAGGTTAAGAACTATAAGTCAGCCCATCCTGCATCGATTAGTGGAACCGTGGATGTAACATCAACAGTCGAGCATACGAAAACAACCATTTCGCTGAGCAACCTTTCCACTAAGACCAAGTACAAAGTATTTGTTGTGGCGGTGAATGGAGAGGGGCTTTTATCCGAAGTGAAGACGCAGGAGATGGAGACGAGGTTTAAATTTAGTTTGGTGAACCCTCCGCCAATTATCATACCGGAAGGCGCAGATAATAAAGGGGCTTTATCAGGGTATGTTATGTACGATGATCCCAACCCACTTGAAGCAGCCGAGCTTTTCTTTACGCTAGATTCTTCTGACAAGCTCAGTATGGATGATGTCATCCAAAATGCTGTTCAAAAGAAACCCTTCTCGGATATAAGGAAAGCGAGTGCTGGAATGGGTTCTTTTAAAATATCCTCCATACCACCTGCTGAATCGCCTTACTACCTCTACTTAGTTATGAAGCAAGGCAGCAACAGTTACTCCGATCTACTTAAGTACCAGGTCTACTGGCCAGCACAGCCATGACCATCTAATCCATAACATGAAGAGCACCCAAACTCATTTGGGTGCTCTTTTTATAACCCATATTCATTTGCTTATTCCCCGCACCATCTCCCCCAGCCGCTCATACGCGGCCGGACTTGCCGTATACACCATCAGCTGCAAATCCGGACTCCCCGAAGGCTGGAGGTTGATATACTCGAATTCCAGGAGGCCGATCCCGGCAACCTCCCACCGTTTATAGCAATCTGATGCCTGGCTGATGTCCTGGCGGCCCCAGTAGAACCGGAACGGTTCACTCGTTTCCAGCAGCTCCTGAATAAGCGCCTGCACATCGGGATCTCCCGGGTAGCGGGCACAATCCGCCCGGAACCTTGCAATCATGACCTGCACCTTCTCGTCCCGCTCCGCTTCGTTCATGCGCCGGGTGGATTCAGTCAGGAACCGTATCAGCCAGTTTGGCCTGGCGGTATGGTCCGTGAACACGGGCAGATCGAATACGAGCTCGGCGGCGCGGTTCCATACGAGCAGATCCCATTTTCGGTCTATGACCAGCGCCGGATTCGGGTCTAGAGACCGGACCGTTCTCTCCAGCCCGGCAGGCAGGAGCGGTGCTTCCTTCGTTCCCGCGGAATCCTGCGCTTTGACAAGTCGATGCATATACTGCCGCTCATATTCATTCAGATTTAATGCCCGGGCCAGGCTGTCCAGCACCTGGACGGAGGGATTTGTCTGCCTGCCCTGCTCAAGAGCGGTATACCATGATATACCGATATGCGCGAGCTGAGCCACTTCTTCGCGGCGGAGTCCCGGGGTCCGGCGTCTGCCCAGCGAGGGCAGGCCCACTTCCGATGGATGCAGCTGCTCCCGGCGTGCGCGCAAAAACGCGCCCAATGTGAATCCGGCCGATGCTTCATTCATGCAGCAAAACCTCCTTATCCTGACACTGCCAATGGTACGTTACGCACAGGAGGGCAGTGCTTTTTTGAATGATTCATAATGTTGGAGAACGGCCTTCCGGATGCCTAGCTGGATGTATCGATCCGGGATAGGGCCCGGCGGCATTACGACTGTAAGGAGGAATCAAGCATATGATCATGATTACCGGAGGGATGGGGTTTATCGGCCTCCATGCGGCCCGCTCCCTCCTTGATCTCGGCGAAGACGTTATCATTACCCGTTATCGGGAGGATCGTCTGCCGTCTTTTCTTGTCCCTTATTTGAACAAAAGGCTGTTTATCGAAACGGTGGACGTGCTTCAAGCAGAATCCCTGCTGGGAGCAGGAAAAAAGCACGCGGTCACCGGGCTTATGCATCTGGCGTCTCCCCGTATGAACGTGCCGCCCGCAGAGGGGACGCAGCAAACCGTGCAAAGCCTGCTCCATGTTCTGGAGTGCGGCAGCCGGTTAGAGGTGAGGCGTGTCGTCCTTGCCAGTTCCATCGCGGTCTACGCGGGAGTGGAGATGCCGCTGTGGCGGGAGGACGACGCTTTGCCGGTACAGGCTCCCTATCCGATGACAGCTTACAAGAAAGTGACGGAGACGATAGGCGATTTTTATTCCAGGCAAGCCGGACTAGAGGTGGTCAGCGCTCGCTTTTCCGCCTTCGGCCCGCTGGCCCGCGGACTGTACTTCCTCCCGGCCCAGGCCGTCCACGCGGCCGTTAATGGCTTACCACTGTCGTCTTATTTGCGGGGAGGACTGCTCCCCTACGAAGAAGAAGGCATGGACGTGGCCTATGTCACGGACACGGCTGAGGCATTGGCCCGGCTGCAGACGGCCCCGTCTCTGGCCCATTCCGTCTACAACATCGGAACCGGGCAGGTAACGACCCATAAACAGATGGTCGAAGCCATTCTGCGGGTCGTACCGGACACGAGACTGGAGCTGCGCCCCGGGAAGGGAGACGGACCGCAGTATCCTGCCATGGACATTTCCCGGATATATAAGGAGCTTGGATGGCAGCCCAGGTATTCCCTGGACCTGGCGATTGCCGAATATGCTGCTTGGTTAAGGGATGGTAACCCTTTTTAATCCGATAGATGTATCTATATTATATCGACGCAAAGGAGTCATGACATGAAAATTTTGATAACGGGAGCAACCGGCCGCGTTGGGAGCCGCCTGGTGCCGTGGCTGTGGGATCAAGGATATTCCGTCAGTGTACTGGTCCATGCGCTGAATGAAGGTGCCCTTTAGTGCATGCCCCTTCCGTCATCCCCTCGGCTTGCAATCCTCTTTTTTTGCCTATACAATAAAATTGTATTGTTGTTGGAGAAATTAACCTCCATTATTTATGATTTGGGAATTTATCTCCTAAAATGCATGCAGGTTAATAACCGCGAACCGGCTTAAAAGAGGAAGGGGAAGATACAAGTGTCCATGGTGCAGGAAATGGGAAAGACCCTGCTGAGCATCCGCAGCCATCTGAACGGACTGACGAAAACCGAGCAGAAGGTGGCCCAGTACATTTTGGAGCATGCCCAGGATATTATCTACGAATCGGTGACAGAGCTCGCCGAGAAGGCGGATGTCGGGGAAACGACAGTGCTCCGCTTCTGCCGCAAGCTGAAGTTTCAAGGCTTTCAGGACTTCAAGCTGTCTTTGGCGCAGGATCTGGTGAAGCCAACGGACCATATTCATAAAGAGATTTCCGAGGATGACGACGCGGTCACGCTCAGCCAGAAAATTATCGGTACGCACATCCAGACCCTCGACCAGACGCGCGAGCTGATCAATGGGGAGCAGCTGAGCAAGGCGATTGAGTGCCTGTTAAGCGCATCGTCCATCCACTTTTTTGGCGTGGGGTCTTCGGGCCTGACGGCGATGCAGGGGGCCCACAGCTTTGCCCGGATCGGCAAGCGGAGTACGGCGGTTGCGGATACCCATTTTCAGGCGATGGGCGCTTCGCTTATGACGAGCAGCGACGTAGCCGTAGGCTTGTCCATCTCGGGCAGCACCAAGGATACGATCGACAATTTGAATTTGGCAAAAAAGGCGGGTGCCCGCATTATTGCGATTACGAGCAACGCCCGTTCCCCGATTACGAAGGTAGCGGACATCGTGCTGATTATGGTAGGCCGGGAGAATCCGCTTCAGGGAAGCTCTTTGTCGGCGAAAATGTCCCAGCTGGCCGTCATCGACATGCTGAACGTCGCCGTATCTTTGCGAATGAAGGATGAAGCGCTGAAGTACCGGGAGATCACGGCCAAAGCGACATCGGATAAATTGTATTAACCGGAAATAAAGGAGGGGATGAGGATGCCCGAGGTACCAGATCATCTCGATGATGGCTTGTCCATCCTGTTTATCGGCTTTAATCCCAGCCTGCAGTCCGGAGAAACCGGGCACCATTACGCTAACCCGCGGAACAATTTTTACCGTATTTTGCACCGTTCAGGGCTGACGCCGAGACTGTACGATGCTTCGGAGGACCAGGACCTTCTGAAGCTCGGCTACGGTTTCACGAATATTGTGGCAAGACCAACCCGGGGCGTGGACGATATCGAGCGGCAGGAGTACGCGGAGGGAAGGGAGATTCTCCGGGGAAAACTGCGGCAGTACCTGCCGCGGATCGCCTGTTTTGTCGGCAAAGGCGTGTACACGGAATACAGCCGGCGCTCCAAAGTGGATTGGGGATTTCAGCCGGACCCCGTCATCCCGGAAATCCATGAGTTTGTGGCCCCCAGCTCAAGCGGGCTCGTGCGGATGCCGATGGAGGAGATCGTCGGAATCTACCGCCGGCTGGCGGAGTTTATAGAGAAGCAGGGATCCTGACTTGCACCGGCCCATCGAAGCAGGCGAAGCTCATTGGAAGCCCTGCTTTTTTGCGTTCAAACCTGCGGGTAACGAGAAAAATGATCATGAGAGGACACGGATAGTTCCCATTGTCCTTTCATCTACATATAAGTAGAATAAGGTGCTGAGCGTGAAGACCGCCGGCACAGCCTTTACAGCGTGACACCTCAGATAATGGAGGATTTCCAATATGTCCAAAAGGAACCTCACCACAAGGAGACTCACCAAAAGGAATGACACCAAAAGAAATGACGCCAAAAGAAAGCTTCGTCCGAAAAAGAGGCGCCGGCAGTCCGCAGAAGATCAAAAACTGAACCAACTCGCGTATACCTCGTCATTTCTTGTCGTCATTGCTTTAATTATAAAATTGATCAATATCGCGTTCTACAGTTAAAGGTTGTTTGTCCTCCGTACTTAAATTCACTAATTTACTAAACGAATTGAATCGATGCCGAATTAATGATACTCTCGAATGGGGTAATCGTGGAGCAGCTCTGTGATGAAGCTTTTTTGCGGGGCTGCTTGCGGTATTGTCGTACATGATCTGACTCCAGCACAAAATCGCATCATTGGAAGACGGCATGTTCGAAATGGCCTGAAAGGAGAACGCATAGACCTTGAAGATTATTCTTGTTGATGACGAATATCTTGCTTTGAAGAAAATGGAACGGCTCCTGCAGTCGCTGGAAGGCGTAAATCTGGAGCCGCTGACTGTCCGAGCCTTCCAAAGCCCTCTTCAAGCGCTGGATGCAGCGGCAGAGGACGCCCCGGACCTTGCCTTTCTGGATATCGATATGCCGGAAATGACGGGTTTTGAGCTGGCTGACCGCTTGCTCGCCATGTATCCTGGTCTGGAGGTTGTGTTTGTAACGGCCTATCAGGAGTTTGCTATAAAAGCTTTTGAGATTAACGCGCTGGACTATTTACTAAAACCGATTCATCCCGATAGACTGGCTGTCACGATGAAACGGGTGGCTTCCTCACCGTCGGAAGGTGCCCCTACGGAAGAGGGACGATCCGTAAACCATATGATGCTTTGCTGCCTGAAAAACCTGCACTTTCGATCCGCCGACGGCAAGCCCCATTCTTTTTCCTGGAGAACCCTGAAAGCACCGGAGTTGTTTGCATACCTGATCTATTACCGGAATAAAACCGTAAGCAAGCAAACCCTGATCGACCTGTTATGGCCGGATTTTAACCTGAAGAGAGCGACAACACAGCTTCACACGGCCATCTATCAAATTAGGAAAACGATTAAGACGAGCGGCATGGATCTACATATCAAGTTTCAGGATGAAGGGTACCGGCTTGAATTCGGCAATGTGACACTGGATATCGAGGAATGGGAAAAAGATCTGCGCGGCGCCCCGCCAGTGGCGCCTGAAAGCCTTCCGGAGCATATCGCCATCATGGATAAGTACCCTGGGGATTTTCTGGATGAACATGGGTACGGGTGGGCAGAGCCCGAACAAGAGCGGACCCGGCTGCTCTGGTTTGACCATGCGAAGAGAATCGCCGAATGCTGTGCTGGCCTCGAACAGCATGCGGAAGCGATCGGATTGTATCAGGAAATGATCCGAAAAATGCCTTACAGGGAAGAGGGGTACGAAGGATTAATGAAGCTGTATGCCTCCCTCAATCAACGGGTCGGAGTCCGCCGGCTGTACCAGCAGATGACATCGGTTTTCTTGGAAGACTACGATATGGCTCCCAGTAAAGAGATCTCAGCCTGGTTCGAGGCGTGGGAGAAGGAACGCGTGCATGAGAAGGAAGAAGCAGACGTCCAATAATGAGAGAGATTAAACGTGAATCTCCGCTGTTAAGGGAAATGATTTACGGGCTCTTGTTTTTTGGAAGCGATGTCTACGGTCTTGTATAATACTTGTTCTTTTATGAGAATCTCCTTGATTTCTGCGTTCGACATTGTACTATATTTGAGCAACGTTTCCTTGAGAATGCGCGTAACTTCCATGGATCCTCCTCAAATATCTTTATCTCTGACATATCGGTCCCAAATCTCGGGTTCCACGATATGAAGTATATGTTTGTATTATACAAAGTAGAAATGAACTTTATCTGAATATAGCATGGGAATGA
Source organism: Paenibacillus sp. SSG-1 (assembly GCF_002224835.1). NCBI lineage: Bacteria > Bacillati > Bacillota > Bacilli > Caryophanales > Paenibacillaceae > Paenibacillus > Paenibacillus sp. SSG-1. Next base: position 4,731,638 of record NZ_MBRK01000001.1, on the reverse strand, counting down.
AGAAGAAAACGGGTGCTGGAATAAGCATCCGTTTATTTTTTAGAAAAGCCTAAGTGTGTTGAAGGTCTGTTTTTTATCCATATTCAGAATTTATCCAGTCCGTTATGGTTTAATCGGGGTATGTTGGGTATCAGTATATTAATGCCTGATCCGCCGTCTCTGCGGCGAGAAGACAAATAAAGGTTATGTGGTGATCATATGAAACTATCCGACAAACAAAGGGAAGCGCTAAGCATGGCGCAACAACATGGCGGGCGGCTGCAACGCTGGAAGCATGGCGGGTATTGGACTTATGAGAGGGAGCCGGACGACTCCCGGAACCTATCGAAGCCGGGGTGGTATTGTACGACCAATACCGTTTTTGCGCTCGTTCGGCGGGGGCTTGTGAAAATGGACCACTGGGAGAGCTGCACGCTTACACCAGAACCGAAACGCGTCTTATTTGCAGGGATGGTCTGGGAAGAGAAATCCGGGAAGAAAAGCGGGTGACCACCAATTAAGATCAAACTATGGGCAGGCATCATGATTGCGGCTGGCGTAATCCTGCTGTGTTATCCAAAACTGGCCGAATGGAGGGAAAACGCAGCGCAGCAGAAGCTGGCACGCGGATGGGAGCACAGTTTTCAGAACATCGGCGTGTCCGAGGAGGAACTTTCGGCCGGTGCTGCTGGCGGTGCCACAGATTACGACAAAGCAGACAATGAACCGAAGGGAATCTCGGCTGCAGCTTCTACCAATCCTCAGGACGGGAAGGTGGAGGGCATGCTTGTCATCGAGAAAATCGACTTAAAGCTGCCCATCCTGCACGGCGCCACCAAAAAGAATATGAAAACCAGCCTTGCCAGCATCGAGCATACCGGCATAGCCGGCCAGATCGGCAATTATGCTGTTGCAGGCCACCGCAGCCGGACATACGGCCGCAACTTCAACCGGCTGGACGAGCTCCAACCGGGGGATACCATCCGTGTAGACACCGGTTTAGAGATATTTGAATATACGGTGACAGACAAGCTTGTCGTCAAGCCGGAAGAGGTATGGGTACTTGAGGCAAACGGCCGGGACAGGGAAATCACCCTGGTGACCTGCGATCCGCTCGTGAATCCAACGCACCGGTTGATCATCAAAGGCAAGATGAAGTCTTCATAAACGCTCCTGCCTCCATGTGGAGGCGGGGCGTTTTTTATGATTCAGAGTGCCGACGCCATCGTGTACATGAAGTTTCCGTACCTTCACTAGGCCCTCCAAATCCCGAAAGTGAGATTCAGAACTTATTCAGAGGGACCCTTTATAGTGATTTTGTTTGCTGGTTCGACAAACACGGGCAAAACGCATCATTTTTTGCCAGCAGATACATTTCGATATAGAGAGTGAGAGGTGAAATCTGAAGGATGAGGAAAACATTTGGGAAGGTGCCCTATGTGTTAATGGCAGTATTTCTGCTGATTAACCTGCTGGTTCCTTCCGGTCTGGTGCGTGCTGAAACGGACGCCACCGGAGGTACAACCGGAGCGGTGGTGGTGACGGAGTCGGATACAGCCGCTTCGGATGCTTCAAGTGAGCCCGGCGGGGACGCACCGGCTTCCGGTGACGGAACCGTGACCCCGGGCAATCAGGGAACGGATATGCCGGTTGGGGATGCTCCAGCGGCCCCTGGGGAGGAGCCACCCGCAGTACCGGCTGAACCCGACCCATCCACCGAAACGCCAGCTGCCCCGGACGAGACTGCTGCCCCTGAAGGAGCTGTACAGGCGGATGCAGACCCGGCGCAGGGTGAGGTGATTACGAAGAACATCATTACCGATGTGCAGATGAAGGACGAAGAGGGCAACAAGCTTCAGGACATCCGAGTCGATATGGGAGCCAGGGTTCAAGTGGACGTGTATTGGACGCTTCCCGCAGACCACGGTTACCACGAAGGGGCTACGTTTACCTTCGATCTCCCAGACAAATTCAAGCCGGACCGGGAATTGGACGGCCCCCTCACTGGCGACGTAGGTACCTATCATATTTCGACCGACGGTCAGGTCACCTTTACGTTCAGCAAGGAAATCGAGGATAACCTCGAATGGTCCGGGGATTTTTACGTATGGAGAAACTTCGACGGAAGCAAGTTTTCCGGCGGGACCAAGCAGGACATCGTTTTTGATTATCCTGATGATCCCATCGTCATCCCCATCCATTTTAACAACCCTACAGGCAGCGAAATCGACAAGTCCGGAACGCCGAACAAAGCGATGAACCCGAGTGAAATTACCTGGACGGTTGATTTCAACAAGGGTGAGCGTATGCTGACGGATGCGCAATTCAAGGATACGCTGCCGGAAGGTTTGGAGCTGATCCCGGATTCCATTGAAGTGCATAAGCTGCAGGTTCAGCTGGACGGATCGGTGGTGGAAGCTCAGGATCCGTTTACAGGTTATGAGAAGATGAACGACTCCCTGAGCGGGTTTGAGCTAAAGTTTAATGGAAGCTCGGACAGCGCGTATCGGGTCCATTACAAGACAAAAATCACGAAAACGACGGACACAGCGTACACCAACAATGTGGAAGTCAACGGTGGCGGGCTGCCGCAGCCTCTGACGAAGTCGGCTAAGGTGGACACAAAGTACAGCAAGCCGCTCGGTAAAAAGTCCACAGGCTATGACGCAAATAGTCAAACTATCTCTTGGGCGATCCAGTATAACTACAATGAGCAGAGTTTGACGCAGGACAAGGCCTGGATCAACGATAAGTTCGATACGGCTACCCAGGAACTAGTGGGCGATTCGTTCGAAGTGTACGAGATGACGATTGATGATAATGGTACCGCTTCGCAAAAAAACGGAACGGCTCTTACTAAGGGCACCGATTACACCGTGACAAAATCGGAAACGGGCTTCAATCTCCAGTTCACGCATGATGTCAACGCTGCCTATGAAATTCGATACCAGACGAAGGCATCCGGACGCGTGTATGAAAATGGAGATGTCCAAAATACGGTAAGCATGCCGGGTGTACCGGAAGTTACGGTTGGACAACCAATTAAGCAGGTCATTTTCTGGAAAACGTACACAGGCACGAACTACAGCGACAAGACCATCGACTGGAAGCTTAGCCTGAACGATGACAAGAAGAATATGACGGATGTTGTCATTACGGATAACTTCGCAGGTCAGCACATGGAGCTGATTCCGGAGACTGTTGGAATTGACGGAATGAGCAAGGATGATTATACGGTTGAGCCTAATCCGGATTATGATACCGGGTTCAAGATCACGTTCCTAAAGGATATCGATTCGAGCTATGTGATCACGTACCAAACGAGCTTCGATCCGACCGCAGGCCAAATGAATGAATATTCGAACACTGCCCAAGTCGACTGGAAGGAAGGCGGCGTACAGCAGCCAGCCATCAGCAAAACCGTAAGCGCTCCGGCCGACGACTTCACCAAAAACAACGGCAGCAAAACCGGAAGCTATGACGCGACGACCAAGGAAATCACCTGGGCCTTAAACGTGAACTACAACCTGTATCACGTGAACGAGGCCGTCGTCAGGGATTTCTATTCGGGAGAGCAGACGTTCTTGGCAGACTCCCTGGTCGTTCAACCACTGGAGCTCACAGGTGGTGCGAATGGCGTTAAACCAGTGGGAACCCCGCTTGTACTGAACGCGGATTACACGTTAGAGACGCTGTCGGACAATGACAAACATGGTTTTGAGCTCGTGTTCAAAAAACCGATCGACGGCGCCTACCGGATCACGTACAAAACGAGCCTGAAAGACCATCCGGTGGCAGCAAACTACAGCAATGCCGCCGAAATGTACGACCGCGCACTGCCGGATACCAAGCTCTTTGTACAGTCTACCAATGTGAATCCGAAGTACGGCGGCGAATACATCAACAAAACGGGCGTACAGGGAGCCGCTGCGGATCAGGATTTTGCCTACTGGACCCTCAATGTGAACCGCAGCCAGTCCATCGTGGAGAATGCAGTGCTGACGGATACACTATCCACGAACCAGATTCTGATTCCGTCTTCGTTTGAGTTGTACAGTACGGCAGTGGACAAGAATGGAAACTTGACACAAAAGGCGCTCGTGGACCCTGATACATATACGCTTGACGTCCAGGATAATGCCTTTACCCTGACCTTCAAGAACACGATTCAGGAAGCGTACATTCTGAAGTACAAGTCGTTCATCAATGCCGATAGTGGCGAAACGATCACCAACAGCGCCAAATTTGCTGGCCAATCCTCGGGAAGCGTCAGCAAGGACGAAAATAAAATCGTCAATGTCAGCTTCTCGGGAGCTGGCGGCGGTGCCCAGACGGGCAAAGGAGACCTGACGATCATTAAAAAGGATGCAGGTTCAGGTGCTCCACTGGCTGACGCCCGTTTCGGACTCTATGATAAGACCGGCAAGACCCTCATTCGGGAGCTCGTTACCGATGATCAAGGGGAAGCGGTTTTCAGCAATACCCGGTACAATGACTACGTGTTGAAGGAATTGGCTGCCCCAGCTGGATATCTCATCGATGATGAATACCGGGCCGGCAAGAAGATTACTTTCAAAGCGGATGCAGCCGAAATAACCGTCACGAATACGAAAGGCGTATGGGATTACGAGCTTACGAAGGTAGACAAGGATGATCCTGCTAAGGTTCTGAAAGGAGCCGTGTTTAAACTCCAAAAAGACGTGAACGGTACTTTCGAAGATGTCCCAGGGAAGACCGAGCTGTCTACGGAAGACGACGGGAAAATCCTGCTGGCCCATCTCGACGCTGGGAGCTACCAGTTGATCGAAGTGACAGCTCCTAAGGGATATAAGCTCGATGCGACGCCGATTTCGTTTACCATCGATGTGAACCAGTCAATCACTAAACAAGGTACCGCATTTAACGAAATCTATGTCGGTTCTGTGCAGCTGACCAAAACCGACGCTTATGACGGCACGCCACTGGAAGGCGCCGTGTTTAACCTGCTGGACGAGCAGGGGCACGAAGTGGCGGCAGGGCTGACTACGGATGCGGATGGTAAGGTGTCCGTTCCGAATCTCAAAGCGGGCAGCTATATGTTTGTCGAAGTTACTCCACCGGCAGGTTATCAGTCCAAGCCGGAACCGCTGAAATTCGAGATCGTGGATGACCAGCCGCTTCAGCTGACATTCACCAACGACAAGATCACCGGCTCGCTGAAGATCACCAAAATTCAAACCGGCCGACTGGATATTCCGTTGAAAGGTGCAAAGTTCCGCATTCTTGATGAGAACAAGCAGCATGTACTGGATGCCAAAGGCGAGGAACTCGCCAGTCTGGTAACGGACGAGCATGGCGAATTAGGTGTAGACGGCCTGAGACCAGGTAAGTATTACGCCGAAGAGACCGCCGCTCCGGCCGGTTACTACATTGGGGAGGCACTGACCGAATTCGAAATCGTATCCGGTCAGGAGACCAAAATCACCGTTGAGAACGGCCGCATCACCGGCGGAGGCGGCGGTGGAAGCAACGGCGGTGGCGGCGATTCCGGTGGTGGAGGTAACCAAACGAAACCGCCGGTAACGCCTACTCCGGATCCGGACGAACCGGAGCAGCCTGGGGGCAGCGAAACGCCAAGCGGCCCGAAAACTCCGAACATTCCAGGCGGAATAATTATCGGGCCGGCGCCTAGTGAACCGGGCCAGCCGTCGCAGCCGGGACAACCGTCCCAGCCAGGGCAGCCGAATGGCGGCGGCACAGCGGGCGCTGGCGGGACTGGAACGCACCCGAGCCCGGGGCATGACACTGACCCAGGCAAGAACAGCAGTGCTGGCGGCCAAACAGGCAGCAGCCAGGAGCCTGGCGAGTCATCCGCCGGGGGTGCGGCAACCCTGCCGAAGACAGGGGAAGCCAGCCCTCTGCCGATGCAGCTCGCAGGTGTGGGCTTGATTGCACTGGGCGCAGCCTTGCTCGCATTCAAGAAGAAACAAGCAGCCCAAAAGCATTTGTAGTATAAGGCAAGTAGGGTAAAGTAAGCAGGATCAAAGCAGTATAAACGAAGTAGTATAAAGCAAGCAGCCTGCCGCATAAAACGGCAGGCTGCTTTTTCATCCGTGAATCCAGCGGAGCGGACGGGTCAATTCCGGAGAAACGAAGTGGTCGCCTTTGTCAGCCCATGTTAACCTCAGAGTGGTCTATATCATCGAAAACATGGGCTGGCAACAGCGATCGGAGGAATGAGCCGTTTGCGCAGCGGGCTTACAGATGTTTCTAATCTTGCTCATCTTCATGGACTTACAGCTGCGCAGCTTCATTCCCAAGCTCACATCGTTCCGCTCTGAGACGCACCGCGTTTGTTCCGGGCCTTCCATTTGGATTCCCCGACTAGATAGACGCCGAGCGGCGTATGCATGAGGAGCCAAGTGATCAGCCAGGAGGCGGCAAGCGCAGCCGCTCCGCCTGCCCAGGTGAGCAGGTGATAGGCGATCGGGCCGCTCGTCATGACAAAATGCCGCCACAAGATCAAAAAGTAGGGATGAATAAAGTAAATGCCGAAGGCGCAGGATCCGAGGGAAAACAGTACTTTTTGAAGTCGTGGTTTCCCTTCCAGGATTCGAACGAACAGCACCAAAAATACACACGCAATGCTGCAGTAGGCGTAATCCGTTATAAAGTTGATGTTGGATAGAAAAGGCTGGCGAATCCAATGGGGGTTAGCCAGCTGCAGCCATTTTTGCACGATAAAGAGTATTGCGGATCCCAGAAACAGCGCCGTCCACCGGTAGTTCCATTTCGGCGTTTCATCAGAAGACACGCCCTTTAACCGTTCGGCCATGTAAGCACCCAAGAAGAAATAAACGACATAGGTCATCACGAATGTCCCGGTTTTATACATATGAAGCACATAATAGTTCAGCAGATAGAAGGCGATTTGCAGCAGGGCCCCCACGAGTATGGGATGCCGCCGGACCTTCCCTATCTTTTGAAACAACAGCGATAGGAGAGGAAACAGCACATAAAACTGGGCGATGATGATCATGAAATACAAATGGTCATAGCTGCCGCCAAGCGGCAAGCCTTTAAGAAATTTGCGGAGACCGTCTGAGAATGAAATATGCTGGATATACGACAGATAAGTGGAGTAATACACGGACCAGAACAGGTAAGGCAGCAAAATCCGCTTTAAGCGTTTCCAATAAAAAGGAAGCCAGTTGCCTTGAACGCCGCCGTCATAGCGGTAAAACAGGACGAGCGAGCTCAAAAACAGAAACGCCGGTACCGCAAATTGAGAAGCCGCATTCAGGATAAAATAGAGCGGGTACACGGTGGAATCCATGGACAGAAAGGCTACCGGATAGGATGTCACATGGATGGTGACTACAGCCAAAATGGCAATGCCGCGCAAGAGATCCAAATAGGTGATCCTCTGTTTTTGGGCCAATACTTTGTTCGCCTCCATGGAACGTTATCGTATGGCAATATTTGACGAGCCAATGGTTAGATTCGATTTTGCATAAAAACATTCCTTTTTTAACAGAAAAAAATATTACAATGAAAAAAGGCTTTCCTGACCCCTTAGGATCAGAAAAGCCTTTGATATATCTGAGCTCAAGCTGAGCTTCTTACCATCCCCACAGCATCGTGAAGAGCGTACCGAAGATCGTAACCAGTCCGACGAACAACGCATAAGCAATGTTGAAGTACAGCGACTTTTTGTTGTCGGTCTCGCCGATGTGCATGAACAGTACGAGCTGCAGTGACGCCTGGATGAGCGCACACACGATCAGGATCCAGAGTCCGGCGGTCGGGTTCAAATCCCAGAACACCACGCCCAGTCCAACCACTGAAAGGATCAGCGAGAAGATGTATCCGATCACGTGCCGTATTGGAAATAAACGTGCCATATTACATCAGTCCTTTCATGTAGACAAAGCTGAAGATGAAGATCCAGACAACGTCAAGGAAGTGCCAGTACAGCGAGAAGATGAACGATTTGTTCGCCGTCTCATCTGTAAAGCCTTGACGGCCGACCTGAATCAGAATGCCGGCGCCCCAGAGAATACCCATCGTCACGTGAAGACCGTGGGTACCGAGCAGGACGAACAAGCTGGACAGGAACGCGCTCGTTTGCAGCGTAGCCCCTTCGTGAACGTAGTTGACGAACTCGGTGATCTCAATGCCCAGGAAGCCGAGGCCCATGAGCAGCGTGATGACGAAGAAGACGATCATCGGCTTCTTCAGATTGAGGCGCATGGCATGAATGCCAAGGCCGCAGGTGAAACTACTGGTCAGGAGCAGGAACGTCTCCCAAATGACGCCGTTCAGTTCGAACAGCTCTTTCCCCGTCGGGCCGCTCCCCGTCCGGTTCCACAGTGTGAAATAGACGGCGAACAGCGTGGAGAAGAGGGCGATCTCTGCCCCGAGGAAGAGCCAGAACCCGAAGATCTTGTTGCTGTTCTCTTCCGTTCTATACTCGAGTGGCAGTGAATCATTTATTTTCATACGGAATCACCCCGCAATTTCTGTTCAGTGGCGGCAATTTCCTCAGGTGAAATGTGATAGCCATGATCGCGTTCGAAGGAACGCAGAGCCAGCATGACTACGACAGCGATACCCGCAATGATTGCAGGAATGAACCAGCTGAATACCAGGAAAAAGCCTAGGAAAAACATAATGACGCCGAGAATGAACGGTTGACCGCTGTTGTTAGGCATATGAATCGGTTCGTAAGGGCCTTCCTCGTAGAGAGGTACCCCGTTGACTTTGGCCTCCCACAGTGCATCCATGGATTTGACGTTAGGTACCTTGGCGAAGTTGTACACCGGCACAGGGCTTGGCGTACTCCATTCCAGCGTACGTGCATCCCATGGATCTCCGTTTTCGTCGCGAGGGCTGTAACGGAAGCTCCAGTAGAAGTTGTAGCACAGAACAACAAATCCGATGGCCAGGATAAAGGCGCCGATCGTAGCCACCATATTCAGCGGGCCAAAGCCGGTATCGGCCGAATACGTGTACATCCGGCGCGTCATGCCGCTCAGTCCAAGGAAGAACAGTGGCAGGAAGGCCGTATTGAAGCCGACGACGATGAGCCAGAAGGCGGTCTTGCCGAGCTTCTCGTTCAGACGGAAACCGAAAATTTTCGGGAACCAGAAGTACATGCCTGCCAGAACCCCGAAGACGGTACCCGGAATCAACACATAGTGGAAGTGGGCAACCAGGAACATCGTGTTATGGTACTGGTAGTCCGCACTGGCCATCGCCAGCATGACGCCGGTTACGCCGCCGATCGTAAAGATCGGAATAAAGGCCATCGCGTACAGCATCGGTGTCGTGAACGAGATTTTACCTTTCTGCAAGGTAAAGAGCCAGTTGAATATTTTGACGCCGGTCGGTACGGCAATCGCCATCGTCGTGATGGAGAAGAAGCCGTTGACCATAACGCCTGCGCCCATCGTATAGAAGTGGTGAGCCCATACGATAAAGGACAGGAGCGAGATGACCACCATACTGGCAACCATCGATTTATATCCGTACAAGTTCTTTTTCGAGAACGTGGAAATAATATCACTGAATATACCGAAGGCCGGCAAAATAACGATATATACTTCAGGGTGTCCCCATACCCAGAACAGGTTGGCCCAGAGCATATCCATACCGCCATTCGCCATCGTAAAGAACTGGCTGCCGAAGATACGGTCGAACATCATCAGGGCAAGGGCAACGGTCAGAACCGGGAATGCGAACAAGATGATAACGTTCGTAATCAGGACGGACCAGGTAAACATCGGCATGCGCATCAGTTTCATGCCTGGCGCACGCATTTTCAGAATCGTTACGATAAAGTTGACACCGGTCATCAGCGTACCGATACCGGAAATCTGAAGGGCCAGAGAGTAGAAGTTGTTACCTACGGTCGGGCTGAACTCCAGGCTCGCCAGCGGGAAGTATGCGGTCCAGCCGGCATCCGGCGATCCCCCGATGACGAAGGAAATGTTGAACAGCATCGCTCCGAAGAAGAACATCCAGAAGCTGACGGCATTCAGTCTAGGGAAAGCTACGTCGCGCGCCCCGATTTGAAGCGGAACGACAACGTTCATAAGTCCGATAACGAACGGCATCGCCATGAACAGGATCATGATAACGCCGTGCGTTGTAAAGATTTCGTTATAGTGCTGCGCATCCAGAAACTTCATTTCCGGAGCTGCGAGCTGCGTACGCATCAGCAGGGCGTCGACCCCGCCGCGGAACAGCATGATGAGTGCGGACAGGATATACATGACCCCGATCCGCTTATGGTCAACCGTTGTGAGCCATTCGCGCCACAGATAGCCCCACTTTTTAAAATAGGTCAGGCCGATCAGGATGGCGAGGGAAACGACGACGATACTGACCATGGCAGCATAGATCATAGGCTCACCGGTAACAAAAAATTCGTCCCATTTCATGCAGGTAGGTCTCCTTTCCAGTAGATGTTAGTTTCCATGTTCCATGGACCCCATATCTTCCATATTGCTCATATCCGAATGATCCATCGTTTCCGAGCCGGAATCTTTGTCACTGCTGCCGCTGCCGTGATGCCCTTCGGACATATCCATTTCAGGCGGCGGGTTGAACCCGAGATGCGTGGAAGAGAAGGATTCCCGTCCAACGTAGGAGGTTTTCAGCAGCGCGTTAAATTTGTCCTCAGTCAATTGAGGTGCGGTTTTCTTCACGTCGTCGACCCATTTGCTGAAGTCTCCGGCGCTCATAGACTGTACCTCAAACTCCATCTGCGCATAGCCTTTACCGGAGAAGTTGGAGTTACGTCCCATGAAAGAACCTGGTGTGTCGGCCAGCAGGTGAAGCGTGTTGACCATGTCGCTCATGGCGTACTTCTGTCCGCCAAGCTGCGGCACCCAGAAGCTCGTAATCGGTCCGTAAGAATACAGGCGGAACTCGATCGGGCGGTTTGTAGGAATATTCACATAGTTCACCGTTTCAACGCCTTCTTCAGGGTAACTGAAGTGCCATTTCCAGTTGGACGATGCGGCATAGATAACAAGCGGCTTCTGATCCTCGTAACCGGCAGGAACACTTTCCACCGCACTGGTCGTTTTGACCGTGACAACCGATAGAATGGCCACAATGATAACCGGAATCGCAATCCAGGTGAACTCGAGCCATTTGTTACCTTCTATATGAGGCGGGATATAATCGTCACTGGTTTTGCTTGCCCGGTATTTGGTCAGCATGATGATGTACAAGATGTAAACAACAATCAAGACGAAAGCCATCATCAGGATGGAGAAAATAATCGTGCTGGATTGCGTTTTTGCCTGCGGACCTTTCGGATCTAGCACGATGAGTGACGACGAGTCGCATCCGCTAAGCAGCAACATGATGGATACAAATAAGCCAAAAAATAACCATCTTTTTTTCTTCACAGTGAGCTCCTTTCTAGCGTTACATGTAGCTGAATTGGTCTAAAAATAATGAACCTTATAGCCATAGCTTAGTAATCCGGGGGGATGAAAACAAATGCAACAAAAGTAATAAATGTAAATCATTTACAATAATTCTGTGAAGATCTTCACATGATTTATAAAAAAACCTCAAATTGTGCGAAAAATCACTGTAATCGCTGAAAATCGGGGATTTTCATTTTTGTTCAAAATTGCACAAGGCTTTGTCAATGTTGCCAGTTTCGTCACAATTGAAAGGGCTTATCATAAGCCGTTATCCGGATTTTTTCCTGCTGAAACAGCGGCTGAGGCGTCCCAAAAGCCCGCTGTATGGTACAATATGAGGGCTAATGCGGGCAGCAGCCGGCATGTGATCGCGGACAGGCAGATGGGGGAGAACAAGAAAATGGGTGAACAAAGAGCGGTATTTTTTGACGTGGACGATACGCTGTATGACCATCTGGAACCGCTTCGGCAGGCGCTCGATCGCTTGATATCGCCGCCGGAGGGCTTTCCTTATGAACAAGTATACCACCGGTTCCGGCATTACAGCGACTTGCTATCGGCCCGGCATGGACATGTGAATGATCCGGCGAATGCGGGGGATCTGGAGGACATGCGCGAGCAGCGGATTCAGCTGGCCCTTGCGGAGTTCGGCATCGACGTGGACCGGGAGCAGGCGGCTGCGATTCAGGCGGCCTATTTGCAGGGGCAGTTCGACATTCGCCTGTTTCCGGGGGCGCAGGAGCTGATCCGGGAGCTCCAGGAGCGGGGCGATGTGGTCGGCGTGATCACCAATGGCCCGAAGGAACACCAAATGAACAAAGTCCGTGCGCTTGGGCTGGACAAGCTGGTGGGCTTGGACCGGGTATTCGTGTCCGGAGCGGTGGGCATGGACAAGCCGGATCCCCGGCTGTTCCGGCATGTGAACGAGGCGACGGAAACGGAGCCTGGGGCAAGCTGGTACATCGGCGACTCCTGGAACAACGACGTTATCGGCGCGCTGGAGGCGGGGTGGACATCAGTTTGGTTTAACCATCGGAAGGTCGAGCCGTTTGCGACCGGACATCAGCCCCATCATATTCTGGGGGGCTACGGGGAGCTGAGATCCGTTCTGCTGGGTGGCTAGCGGGTCGTGGGCTGTATTAAAAAAAGGGTACCTGCATCCATCGGGGATGGACAGGTACCCTTTATTTGTTGGAGAACGACAAGCACAGCTCCGTGCCATCGCGTTTGAGGCAAGTAGAATAACTCTCGTGCGGCGCAGTCATGGCCGTATTTATTCCGGCGGGAGCGACGGTGGTCCCGGCGGAGGTCCCGGTGGTGCTTCGGGATCGGCCCCTTTGCGTTTGTACAAAATTCGGGAAACGGCGATCCCGGCGACGCCCAGACCGATGAACAAGATCGCCCGCACGGCCAGCGACACGCCTGGCAGGTCGAAGAAGATGACCTTGAGCAGCGTGATCAGCAGGACGAGCAATCCGGCCAGGCGGACCATCGATTTACCCACCATGACGCCGTAAATAATAACGATGATCGCATAGAGCGCATATTCGGCCGACAGGATCAAATGCTGCAGGTCGAACGACAGATTCCGCGTCAGAACCGAGGTCACTTCCGTCAGGAAGACGATGGACAGCAGCGCGGCGGACCACATCAGAATATCCGGTACTTTACGCTGCCATTCTTCGGCCATATGTCTGCGGAGGACCGCCGACAAGCCTGCCAGGCTGGCCAGGAGCGCGATCCAGGACAGCGTATCGATTGACAGGATCTCGTGAATGATCAGCTGCAGAATGCTCAGTCCCCCGAACAAATACAGGATGGCGGACGTAATCTGCTGCATCCGGCTTCTCAGCAGGATGCCGAGGCCGAGCCCAAGGGACGCCTCGATCAGGACAGACAGCGGCAGCGCCTCCCGGCTGACGATTTCAACCAGCCAAATGAGCCAGGCGCAGGTCGCGATCGCCATGTATTCGTGGGGAACGCGGCCGCTCATCACCCGCCAGAGGGCGATCAGGCTGTAAATGACAGCCCAGATGATCATCATCATCGATTCGGGACCGGGGCCGCCCGCCTGATTGTACAAAGCGTAAATCCACAGCGCGACCAGGCCGAAGCCGGTCATGAGCGACACCGTTTCGTCTACGCGGTGGCGGTACGGACGGACCAGCGAGAGGACGAGCAGCAGGGCGTGCTGCAGGAATACCGCGCCGAGGAAGACATGCCGGCTGCCTTCGAAATCGCCTGCCATGTATAGAATCATCAGCGGCAGATGCAGCACGCCAATGGACACGAAGTAGGCGGCACGGTAAGCATAGCGGATCGACAGCGACGTCATCGCCAGGGAAAAGACGAGCTCAAAACCTGCGGCGATCCAGGCATTCGGTTCCGTGGATTTCACCAGGAACGGAATGAGATAACCGCCGACGGTCATAATGATCACGAGCGTCTGGGAGCTGCGTCTTACGGCGGTCCACACCCCCAGGGCGATGGACAAGATATATAATAGGAAAGCTAACCAGGACGGAATCAATTCATATAGATGATGCGCCGCAAAAAAGGTCAGCATGAGCACGGCGACAGAGCCGCCGAGCAGTACCTGCGCCAATCCTTCCCGCTGCGCCCGGACCTGCCGCTCCCCGAAGAAGTACATGGCGCCGGCGGCAACGAGGCCGAGGAGGCAGCGTACCGGCTGCGTCAGATACCCCGCCGACACGGCGGCGATAAAGCCCCACAGGACGCCGAGCAGCAGCACGACGATAAACACGCGCGGCAGCCACACCCGTGCGATGGCATGCTCCCAGTCCACGGGCGGCTTCGGCGGCTTGGGCGGCCGCTGGGCCTGCGGCCCGGCGGGACGGGGCTGGCCATAGTACGGCCCTTGGCCCGGCTGGCCTTGGTGCGGGCCCGCCTGCGCCGGGTAACCTGCGGTTCCCGGCTGGCCCGGATACGGCCCCATGGCGGGACCTCCAGGGTACCCCGGCACTCCCGGCTGCCCAGGCATCGGCTGCTGGCCTGGATGCCCCTGGTAAGGCTGTGACCCAGGCGGGTTCGGGTATGCAGCGCCCGGTGCCTGCGGCGACGCATAGGGAGTCTGAGGCGGAACCTGCGGCTGCACCGGCCGCTGGGCCTGGGCTCCCGGATTCACCGGCTGCTGCCGAGGATCACCTATACCCGGCCTCTCCCGTCTAAGTTCGTTCAGCTCCAGCTCCATCGCTTTCATTTTCGCTTCGAGCTGCTCAATCCTTCTTTCCAAATCCAATAGCTGTTCACCCCTAAAAATTCCATAATTATGTATTTAACCGAGATGGTACTAATATAACACATCTCGGCTGGAACAAGAGCCATAATATGGGTGGACATGGGTAAACAGGACGGCATTCCACGATCTTAAGGCTTGGTGGCTTGGATGACAGCCGAAACAATGTAATCCTCAATATTCGATCCTTGGACCCAATCCTTAATAAAAGCTTTGGACTCATCCTTAGGTTCAACGCTAATGTTTGTAAACCCGCTTTGACTAAGCATCGCTTCTATTTCGCTGACGGAAGAAGCCCCTGAAATGCAGCCTGAATACAATTCATCCAGGTCGTTTTTGATCTCAGGAGGTAAATCTGCTGTTGTAACAATATCCGAAATGGCCAGCCGGCCTCCGCTTTTCAGTACCCGAAAAGAATCGTGAAACACCTGCTGCTTATCTGGAGATAAATTAACCACGCAGTTCGAAATAATAGCATCTACCGTGTGATCAGCTACGGGAAGATGCTCAATTTCCCCCAGACGGAAATCGGTGTTCTTGAAATGGCCTTTCACTGCATTGCTGCGTGCACGGCTGACCATTTCGGGAGTCATGTCGACACCGATGACTTTACCGGTATCTCCTACCTGGCGCGATGCCAGAAAACAGTCAAATCCGCCGCCGCTTCCCAAATCCAGCACGACTTCACCAGCCTTTAAAGAAGCAATCGCCTGCGGGTTACCACATCCCAAACCAAGGTTTGCGCCTTCTGGTGCCGCGTTTAATTCGTCGTCGGAGTAACCTAATCGGCTCGAGATCGAATTAAAATCGGAAGGCGTGCTGCAGCAGCTGGCTTGGCTGTTGTCCGGTTGGCAGCAAGATCCAGCATTCATCTCAGCAACGGCAATCTGCTTATATCGGCTACGCACGTTTTGGCGGATTTCATCATTCGTTAACTTTGACATGGATAACACTCCTTAGAATAGGTTTGGATTCGATTCAATGGTCAGCAGCACTTTAGCAGCAAGCCTGAATGGGTGGAGAGCAGCAAGGAACTGTCTTCGCTTTACGGACAGAGTCCAGGAACTTATACCGGCCCATTTTTGGTTTTTCCGCGGACCATTTCCATGCCTGCCGAGCCGTTTTTTGCACTTGCTGTTCGTTCATTTTCATCAGGTACTCGGCGGTGTAAAAGTGATCGTACATCGAAGGACCTCCTTAAATGGTTGTGTATGTTGAATGACCCGCTGCTGGAAGCAGCAAAGCCATTTGACATCAGATCAAAGGATTGCACATGATGAAAATTGATTGCAAATTGCAAGTATTGAAAGGTAAAAAAAATTACCCTAGCATCGGTTTGCAGCAATAATCGGATTTGGCCATCGCTTCATTCATCAATTTAATGGACCGGAGAACGGTCTCTTTCTCAAACTCGGTCATAAAAGAAAATACATCATCCAAATAAGCGTTCATTTGATGGTCGATGGTGGCGGCGACGTACTTCCCTTCAACCGTTAGTGCGAGCGTTGAAACCCGGCGATCTGTGGGATCAGGCGTCTTTTTGATCAGGTTCATTTTGATCAGTGATTGTACCTGGCGGCTGAATGTTGTGATATCGGTGCCTAATGTTTCTGCGATCTGTTGGATCGAAGGATGATGCTGGCGGTCGACCTCAAACAAAATGTGGCTTTGAACCGGTGTGAGATCGTGCCCACCCACGGTACAGCAATTTTTATTGAGTAAGCCAAAGCGGCGGGTCATGATTTGGAATAGTTCGCGAGTGCTTTCCATGGCATTTTTTCACCTCGTGATTCATTTATACTGTATTTATTTGTAATATGCAAATGTTTTTTTGGGGGTAAGGATGCATTTCTATGGATTTGATATTTATTTCTCATCATCATATCATATAATCATCCGCTTATATATCACGAAAAGGAGGGACCCTTATGGAACAAATTCGCGAAATGTCGGATAAGCTAAAGCTGCTAAGCGATTACACCCGCCTTACCATATTATCCTTACTTAAGGAGCGGGAATTTTGCGTTTGTGAGCTTGTTGAGATCCTGGAGGTTTCCCAGCCTGCGGTAAGCCAGCATTTAAGAAAGCTGAAATCTCAGGGACTGGTGAAGGAAAGTAAGCGTGGACAATGGGTGTACTACTCCTTAAATGTAGATGATAAACCGTATATCAAGGCTGTATTGGATCACACGCCCGATTCCCAAAAGATATTATCCGCATTAAATAAACAGCATTTAACTTCCGCGTGCAAGTAAGTTTATCTGTTGATCATATAAGTACATAGTTATATAATGATTCGCGAATGTTTACAAACAAGATCAGCGACAGTTCGCACGGAGGTTGAAATGGTAACCGTTGTATTGGCTTGCGTCATATTTTTGATCACATTAGTTCTCGTCATCTGGCAGCCCAAAAACCTGTCGATCGGGTGGTCAGCCTGCGGAGGCGCAGTTCTTGCTCTGCTCCTTGGGGTGGTCCGGTTCCAGGACGTTTGGGATGTCACGCAAATCGTATGGAATGCTACGCTCGCTTTTGTAGCCATCATCCTTATTTCGCTTATTCTGGACAGCATCGGATTTTTCGAGTGGGCTGCGCTCCATATGGCAAGGGCCGCCCGCGGCAGCGGTCTGCGGATGTTTATTTATGTCTCGTTCCTCGGTGCTGTTGTGGCTGCATTTTTTGCAAATGACGGTGCTGCGCTGATCTTAACGCCGATCGTTCTCGCGATGATGCGGGCGCTCAGATTCGATGAAAAGAAGGTGTTCCCGTTCATTATCGCCAGCGGGTTTATTGCAGATACGACCTCACTGCCGCTGGTTGTCAGCAACCTCGTAAATATTGTGTCTGCGGACTTCTTCGGTATTTCCTTCATGGAATACGCCGGCCATATGATCATCCCGGATTTATTTGCTCTAGGAGCCAGCATCATCGTTCTCTACCTGTTCTTCCGAAAGAGCATCCCCGCGAAGTTTGATGCCGCCGATCTAAGGAACCCGGAGGATGCGATCAAGGATCCAGCAATGTTCAGATTGTCCTGGGTTGTGCTTGCCATTCTGCTGGCTGGATACTTTGCGAGCGAATTTTTAAACATACCGGTATCCATCGTCGCTGGTGTAATCGCGATCTTCTTTTTGCTAATGGCAAGAAAAAGTCCAATCGTTCCGGTCAAGGATGTGGTTAAGGGGGCCCCGTGGGCCATCGTCTTTTTCTCCATTGGCATGTACGTGGTGGTGTATGGCTTGCGGAATGCCGGGCTGACGGACTTATTAGCTCAAGTCATTCAGTCGGCAGCTGATCAGGGGTTGTTTGCGGCGACGATCTCAATGGGCTTTATATCTGCCGTGCTGTCATCTGTAATGAACAATTTGCCCACCGTCATGATTGATGCCCTGGCCATACAATCCACCCACACCACCGATGCCATCAAAGAGGCTCTGGCGTATGCCAATGTCATCGGTTCCGACTTAGGGCCGAAGATGACTCCCATTGGATCACTGGCGACGCTCCTATGGCTTCATGTGCTGTCCGCCAAAGGGGTCAAAATCTCCTGGGGGACGTATTTTAGAACCGGCATCATCCTGACAATTCCTACCCTTTTGATTACGCTGCTGGGCCTGTATTTGTGGTTAGCGATCTTATAATTTTCATATCTAAGGAGACATGCTCATATGAACAAGAAAACAATTTACTTTTTGTGCACAGGCAATTCCTGCCGGAGTCAAATGGCTGAAGGCTGGGCGAAAAAATACCTGGGTGACGACTGGAATGTGCACAGTGCGGGCATTGAAGCTCACGGGCTTAATCCCAATGCCGTCAAAGCCATGGAAGAAGCAGGGATTGATATTTCCGGTCAAACCTCTGATATCATTGATCCCACACTCCTTAACGAGGCTGATTTCGTGGTGACCCTCTGCGGCGATGCGGCTGACAAATGCCCCGTCACACCGCCGCAAGTCAGACGTGAGCATTGGGGATTTGACGATCCGGCGAAAGCCCAGGGTACAGAGGAAGAGAAGTGGGCCGTATTTCAACGTGTACGCGATCAGATTGGCGAAAGAATCGAGCGATTTGCCAAAACGGGGGAATAGAAGCAGGGGTTAGCTGGAAATGAAATAGCGACAGTCCGGGGAGATTTTTGATCCCAAGACTGTCGCTATTTATTTTGGATTGCCATGCATGACTAGAGAAGCGTTCAGCCACATTTATAAGTTTAGAACGACGGCCTGCCGGCTCAGCTGTGTCCCGACTCGGCCGTTGCTTCTTTGCTGGTGAGCACTCCCTTTTTCAAAAACCAGGTGATCACAAAGGAGACCAGGATAAACACGAACGCGATGCCGAACAAGTTTTGGAACGCGTCCACAAAGACGGTCTGCACCTTCAGCACCAAGTCCGGCGCCAGATTTGCCGGGATGCCTCCCGTAGCCAGGTGCTCTGCGCTTCCTTCAGGAAGCTGTCCGGCAATGGAGGAGACGCCATCCTTGATATGCTTGGCAAGCAGGCTGCCGAAGACGCTGAGACCGATCGTCGTGCCGAGCGACTGGATCAGCTGCACGGTGCCGAGCGCAATGCCGCTGTTTTCCTTGGACACCGATTCCTGCACGATCAGATTGTCGCCGCCGAACAGGGCGCCGAGGCCGAGGCCCAGAATAAAGAAGGAAGCGACGATATACACCACGGATGTGTGAATGCCAAGCTGCGTCAGCAGATAGATGCCGATGACCGGCAGGATGAAGCAGATGATAAACAGATTGCGGTATGGAACCCGGGTGATTAAAAATCCGTTAACGATGCTCGACGGGATGGCGCCGGCCATAAACGCCAACATCAGATACCCGGACTGCGTCGGTGTCAGCCCCATCACATTTTGGGCAAAGTACGGAAAGGTGGCGATGCCGCCCATCAGGCCCAGCATGAGAATAAAGACCAGCAGCGACAGCACGACCACATTGCGGTTACGGAACAAATGCAGCGGGATAATCGGCTCCTTGACCTTCGTCTCGATCCAGATAAACAGACCGAGCAGCAAGGCGCCGATAACCAGCAGCCCGATAATCGTTGGCGAAGACCAGGCCAGACCCTGGTTATCGACCAGAACCGGTGACATTAGCAGGGACAGCATGCTTAAGGTAAGCACCGATGAACCAAGCCAGTCGATCGGCTTCTTCTCGTCTCCGCGCGATTCCCGCATGCCGATTCCGAGCACCAGGGCGGCGATCAGGCCAACCGGAATGTTGATCAGGAACACCCAGTGCCAGTTGACGTGGCCGACCAAATATCCGCCCACCGTCGGACCCAGCAGCTGGGGAATGATCATCATGGGGCCGAACAGGCTCTGGATTTTGGCGCGTTTCTCCAGCGGGTACGAATCTCCGATGATGGCTAAGGCGATCGGCATGAGCCCCCCGGCTCCAATGCCCTGAATGCCCCGGCCGACAAGCAGCACCGTCATCGATGGGGCGAGGCCGCACACGATCGAGCCAGCGATAAAGAGTGCCATGCAGCTTAAATAAACGACTTTCCGGCCGTAAATGTCGGCCAGCTTGCCGAGGATCGGCATGAAAATGGTCGCAGCCAGCATATAAATGCCGGCGACCCAGCCGTACAGCGCCAGGCCGTGCAAATCGCGGATGATGGTAGGCATCGCCGTGGATACGACGGTTTCGTCCAGCTCCGCAAAAATCAGACCGATCATCAGTCCGATCAAAATCAGCGTGTTTCGATTTGATTTCACTCCAAACTCCCTCATTTCTCTATTTGCTTTTTTGGAATGAAACCAAAATACACGATGTTTATGAACTGAATATGAACGAACTTACCCCAGCACTTTCATGTGCTCCGCATCCAGCATCGAATCGGCAAACCAATTCGGGTAGAGCGGGCGCGGCTGTGTGGCTCGATCCAGCAGCAGCATCTCCTCAGCCGTCAGCTCCAGGTCGATGGCTTTCAAATTGTCCTCCAGCTGGCTCATTTTGCTGGCGCCCACCAGGACGCTGCTGACGCCGGCTTTGGACAGCAGCCAGGCAAGCGATACCTGTGCAGCCGTCACGCCATGCGCATCGGCGATGCTGTGAACGTGGTCCAGCACGGCAAAACCCCATTCCTTGTCAAACGGAATGATGTCAAAGCCGCTCAGCCGTCCGTCCGGATCCTGCAAATTGCTGCGGGAATACTTACCGCTTAGAAATCCGCCGGCCAGCGGGCTCCATACCGTCAGCCCGACGCCCGCGTCCTTCATGAACGGCAGGATATCGTACTCGACGTCCCTGCCGACCAGGGAATAATACATCTGTCCGCTAATGAAGGTGGCCCAGCCCCGTTCGCGCTGGATTTGCACCGCCTTGGCCGCCAGCCAGGCCGGCCAGTTGGAGAAGCCGATATAGCGGACTTTTCCCTGCCGGACCAAGTCGTTCAGCGCTTCGAGCGTTTCTTCCAGCGGCGTGAAGGGATCCGTCTTGTGAACGATGTACAAATCGATGTAATCGGTGCCGAGGCGTTTCAGGCTCGCCTCTGCGGCGGCAAACAAATGCTTGCGGGACAAGCCCGACTGAACAAGCGCAGGTCCCGCACGGAAGCCGCCTTTGGTGGCAATAACCACTTCCTGCCGCCTTGATCCTAGCAGCTGCCCCAGCATTTCCTCACTTTGCCCGTCGGCATAACCATCCGCGGTATCGAAGAAATTGATGCCTGCCGCCAGCGCCTCGTCCACAAGCTGCCGGGCAGCTGATGGGCCTACCTTATAGACGCTCGGGAGGTTTCCCGTGCCAAAAGTCATTGCTCCGAATGCCAGTTTGGACACGATCAGTCCCGAGTTTCCGAGTCTTGCATATTTCATGATTCAACGCCTCCATTCATGTTATAGGGTTGGTGCCCTTCTTGAACCCAAGTATACGGGGAATCCGGGGACGGTTTCTTGAACCGGTTGATCATCTTTTTTGAACAAAATGCTCATTTGGGCCGAAGTACCCTTTGTCAGGGAAGGAAGCAGCGTTTAGAATGGAAAAAAAAGCGTTTCATTTGCATCCAAGCGGCAGGGAGGAGAACGCATTGCCGATACGGCCAGCAGTGGGAAAGGGTGAAAACAGGATCGTGGAGAAGCCGGAGTATACGTTGTCCAGTCTGGAGCAAGTCCCCCCGCAGGAAGCCTTTGAGCCGGTATTAACGGGGCACCTCATGGTCATTCACCGTACCAAGGAGCCGGTCCGCGTGTTTGAGCGGTCCGACGGATACAGCGGGGAAGGGGTGGCCTGGCCGGGACATATCAACGTATTCTCTGCAGGCGACATGTCTCTGTGCCGGTGGGACAGGGAGCTGGATTTCTTCCGTCTCGACCTGAGCCCTGATCTGGTCCAAAAGGTAGCCGGTGAGCTGGAGCTCCCCGGAGGAGCCAGGCAGATCGATTTCGCCACACAGATCCGGCTGCAGGATGAACGGCTCGTCCAGCTGGTCCGCTGGCTCCACGAAGAGCAGCAGAGCGGGGGGGTGGGCGGCAGGCTCTACTCGGATTCCTTGATGCGCATGCTCACCGTCCATATGCTCGACCGCTACGGTTCAGGCACCAAAGCCGGGAGCCGGGCGGCCCCGCATAAGCTGGAGAAAAATCAGCTGGATCAAGCGCTGCAGTACATCGACGCATTTCTGGACCAGGATATCTCTCTCGAAGACCTGGCTGCAGCCGCTCATATCAGCTCGTCCCATCTGGTAAGGCTGTTTAAGCAGACTACAGGCCTGCCGCCGCACCAGTATATGATCCGGGAGCGGATCCGCAGGTCACAGCAGCTGCTGCTGTCCGGCCTTCCCGTTCACGAAGTGGCGGCAGTGCTTAACTTCAGCGACCAAAGCCATTTTCACCGGCATTTCAAGCGGGTGCTCGGCGTTACGCCGCGCCAATTCGTCCTTGGTTCCCGATAGGGCAGGAGCAGACTTGGCCGATATATACAAAAAAATAGAGGCATTTCGCCTCTATTTCAGAACATTTTCGCCAGTGAAATCAATCCCGTAATCGTAATAATGTTAAACAGCGTGGAAATCAGGACGGTTTGCGCCGCAAAATCGGGCTCGTTGTTGTACTCTTCCGCTAAAATCGACGTGTTGACCCCGGTCGGCATGCCGGATGCGATGAGCAACGCCTGGGCCGGAATCCCCTTCATTCCAAGCGCAAACACGAGTGTTACGCCGATGACCGGGCCGATGATGAGGCGGAGGAACAGGCTGATATATACGTCCACACGGTACAGTTTGAGCGGATACTTGACGATCTGGGCTCCCAGCGTGAGCAGGGCGACGGCCACCATCGACTGCTGGGCATAGGTGAGCGGCTGCGATACGAACAGGGGCAGCGGGGCATGCACAGCATGCAGCACGATTCCGAGCACGAGTGCATACGGGACCGGCATTTTCAGAAAGCCGATAATCATGCTGCGGTAATTGCCTTTCAGCTTGGCGCCCTGGATCGATATGACTCCATAAGTGAACGTCAGGAGGCTCTGCAGCGACATGATCAGCGCCTGCATGGAGCTGGCGAGGGGGTCTCCCTTGAACACCAGGGCATTGATCGGCATCCCGTAGTTGCCCGAGTTGTCCAGCATGATGCTGTTGTTGAACGCGGCGCGCATGCTTTTGGTGAATTTCAGCGGGCGGGCGACCAAGGTCCCTATCACGTATAGAATGAATACATATAATGCGTAAAAGAGTGTCACATTCCCGAGCAGCTCGCCCGACATATCCGAATGATACATGCTCATAAAGACGGCGGCAGGGGTTATGCAGTAAAAATTGATTTTGGCCAGTGTGTACAAATCCAGGCGGAACACGCGCTGCATCCATGAACCGATTCCAATCAGCACAAAGACGGGCAGCACCACTTCCAGAAGTATGTCTCCAATCATAGCTCAGCTTCCTTTTTCGAGATCATAGTCATGATGTATTTGAAACCAACCTCTTCATTATAGCACCGTACCCGGAGCCGTGATGAAAAAAATAGGGAGGAACCGGTGAGCGGGAGGGCATGCCTTGCCACTGCGTATCCCAAAACCGACAAATTGTTGGGGAAAACGTTTTAATATGGAAAACCCTTCATTTTGATGCAGAAAAAACCGAAATATACAACAAGGAGTGCCAGCAATTATCAAACCTAAAGCCCGCAGCGGTCAAGATGGGAACGTTCCCGTCTTGGATGGCCGATACAGGCGGCCGCAGGCGGCAAGCACTTTCGGCAGTCTATATGCCGACACTCAAGATGAGTATGCACCCCCTTACTTCGCGCCGGCAAGCCATACCGGCTTCAGTTCCTGCAGAAGTGCTGCTCCAAGGGAGGTATGAATGGGAATGAGTCCATACACAACAAACTCGAGCCTGGTGAAAGAAAGGGAACTTAACACGGATGGGGATTCCCTCCAGTCCGCCAAGACCCGCATTTGGAGTGAATTATCCAGGAGTCATATGAATCTGGCGATCCAGCTCAAAGACGAGGGACAGCTGCAGCCGGCACTGATTCTGGCCCATATGGCGGCGAAAACCAAGCTGAAGGAGATCGCTCTGCATCTTAGGCTCGATGTCCCTCCGGATCGCACGCCCTACGAGGATTTAATTGGCCGGGCACGGGAAATCGCGTTAATCGATTTGGAGACGGAGCTGTTCCTGAACACGCTCAGCTATATTGCCGAGCCGGAAAATATGTCGCTTCTCAAAGATATGCACGCCGAGCATGTGGACATGATGTTGGAGCGGGTTCGCGCCCTTTTGGAGGAGATGAGCTGGAAGGCCGCTCCTTCGATGATGGAATCGAAATAGCGTGAAACTGCCTTTTCCGGTAAATAAAAGAGACGGTCCCAAGGAAGGGGATCGTCTCTTTCGTCAATAAACCTAATTATTTGGCTTCGCCCACAACGGTGAACCGTTCGTTCCGATGCTGCGGATGTTCGATTTCATCAAGGACGGCAATCGCGTAGTCCGCGTAGCTGATATAGCTGCTGCCGGCTGAGTTGACAAGAAGCTGGTCCTTTCCGGCCTGGTAGGAGCCGGTTCTTGCCCCTTCGGGATCAAAAAAGGCCGACGGACTGATAAAGGTCCACTGAATCCCGCTGGACTGCTGCAGATCCTCGAGGTTTTTGCCCTGATTGGATGCCGTAGCGAAGTATTCCTTCGGAAAATCTGGCGTATCCATGACGCGGGTGGTCTGTGCTTCGTCGACAAACAGGCTGCCTGCGCCTCCCACGACGATCAGTCGGGTCGACGGTGCTTCCTTCAGGGCGGAAATCAGCGATCTTCCGGCTTCGACGTGAAGATGCTCGTCCCCGGGCTTGGCGCCGAAGGCGTTGACGACAACATCAAACGGCTTCACATCTTCAGCCGTCAGGTCAAACACATCTTTCTCCAGAACGCTGACGTTCCCCGTAACGCGGCCTGCATCACGAACGATCGCCGTTACCTGGTGTCCGCGGTTCAACGCTTCCTCTACAATAAGGCGTCCAGCCTTGCCGCTGGCTCCAATAACTCCGATATTCATAAAAAAGTTCCCTCCTGGTTATCATGTCTTTTTCCTGTAACTATTGTAGTTACATGTTGGGCGAATGTCAAATCAAAAAGGACGGCAAACCTTCAATACGAAAAAACCACGCCCCTCTTCCGGGTCGGGAGTCGGGGCGTGCGTTACATTTCAAGCGCTTCGATGTCTTGGATGATGTCCTGGAGCTTAACGGCAGCGAGCACGTTCTCCATCGCTTTCTGGGCGCTGGTGAACAACGGGACGATCACCCCCTGGATGTTGCGGCCCACCGTGCAATCCGGATTGGGAGAATCATGGACGCCGAACAGGCCGTTCTCCTCCACGACGTTAACCGCATTATAAATGTCCAGCAGCGTTATATCACTAGGATCCTTGGCCAGCTTGGCACCGGGGACCCCCGGCTTCACTTCGACCAATCCCGCCTTGCTGAGCATGCCTGTAATTCTCCGGATCACGACCGGGTTCGTGTTGACGCTTGAAGCTATAAAATCAGACGTATTGGTACCCGTCTTGTTGACTTCCAGAATCGAAAGGATATGAATAGCCACGGAAAACCGGCTGCTGATATTCATGGATTATGCCTCCTTGCCGCCGCCCTGTACTGGGAGTAATAAGATTATTTTATCATAAAAGGCGTTCTGCTGCGCAGCATGGCCCGAAGGGGCCAGAAAGTTTTCAGAAGGGATGGTACAATCCGCGAATCCTTGGCCAAGGGGCTGGAATATAATGTATTGAAAAGGGAGAAATGCTCGGCTACACTATGGTTGCATCATTCAGCGATAACGCTTCATGACAGATCCGTCAGACGCACGAAAGGCTCTAACCTTCCAAGGTTCCAGCTACTTTAGAGAGATGGGGTTGTTGGCTATGGGGCTTTACCTGTTTCTTTACCTGTTATTTGTTATCGGCATCCTTTCCGGGATTGTTTTGTTCCGCAAAAATCAGGTCCCTCGCAGCGATGGCGCAGGGCGGCAGGCGGGGGCTAAGCTCTCCGTGATCATTCCGGCAAGGAATGAGGAGAAGAATCTGGCTTTTCTCCTGGAATCGCTCCGGGCTCAAAGCTTGCAGCCGCATGAGATCATTGTCGTCGACGACGGCTCGCAGGACCGGACCCGGGACGTCGCCGCGGGCTTCGGGGTGACCATCGTGCAGAATCCGCCGCTTCCTCCCGGATGGACGGGAAAAACATGGGCCGTGTGGAACGGCTACCTTCATGCTTCCGGGGATACGTTCGTTTTTCTGGATGCCGACATCCGCTTGTCACCGCATGCGCTGGATTCGCTTCTGCAGCTTCGCTCCCGCACCGGTGGCGTCATTTCCGTCGTCCCCTTTCATCACACCGAGAAATTTTACGAACGCCTTGCACTCATTCCGAATATTTTGGGCGTATTTGCGTTTACCTCCCCTTTTGAACGCCGCAATCTCCGGAAAGGACTTTACGGCTCCTGCATTTTGACAACAAGGCAAGATTATGAGCAAGTCGGCGGCCACAGCAGCATCCGGTCGGAAATATTGGATGATTTAAACCTGGGCGCCAAGTACATGGAAGCCGGGATCGACGTAACGAATTTTATCGGCCGGGGGATGGTATCGTTCCGCATGTACCCGCACGGTATTAAAAGCGAGCTGCAGGGATTCGGCAAAGGGGCGGTGCTGAGCACGGCCAAGCTGAGTCCATGGACGATCGTACTGATTGCGCTCTGGTTTATCGGATTGGTCTGCTCCGCAGGGACGTACTTTCTATGGAACACGCCATGGGGAATCCCCTTGCTCGCGGGCTACTTGCTGTACATGGCACACATCGGCTATCTGATCAAAAATGTCGGCAAATTCGGCCTCGTGATGCCTGTTCTTCATATTTTATCCACGATCTTTTTCCTGGTGGTGATGCTGTATTCCGCTTACCAGGTCATGTTTCTGGGGCATGTCATGTGGAAGGACAGGGCCGTGGATGTTGGGGGGCATAGGGAACCATGATGATCCTGCTGCTGACGGCTGTGGAATTTCTGTGCGGCTCGCTGATGTTCTCGTATTGGCTGGGCCGGGCGGCGCACAAGGATTTGAAGGCGGTGGGAGACGGGAACCCGGGTGCGTTCAACCTCTGGAGCGCTGCGGGGTATAAGCTGGGTCTGGCGGGGGTGGCGCTGGACTTTTTGAAGGGATATGTGCCCCTGGTATGGATCGCCGGCAGCGGCACCGTGCACGGGTATGGCATGGTGGCTGTCGCCGCGGCCCCGGTTGCGGGGCATGCCTTCACGCCGTTCCTGAAGTTCAAGGGAGGCAAGGCGATCGCCGTCACCTTCGGGGTATGGAGCGCCTTGACCCGGTTTGAGGTATCGCTGGCGCTGGCCGTCATTCTCGCGCTGCTGCTGATCGCCTCCAAGCTGATGAGCCGGCGGCCCTTATCCACGGAAGCGAGCGGCTTCCAGGTGGTGGCCGGCTTCATGCTCGTCTCCGTCTATCTGATCGCCCGGGGCTTCCCGGGACCATATTTGTGCATATGGCTCGTAAATCTGCTGATTCTCGTCTATACGAATAAAAGGAAGCTGGAAGTATTTTTAAAAAGGTACGGCGGGCGGCGAGGAGGTTAACATGGTGTGCTGCCTATGCCTGGTAAATTGAAACGCGGGTGGGCAGGAGGCAAGGGCGGACGCTAAATGCGGGCTTGCCTCTTAGGGAGCGGCTTTGTACCTTCGCCGTCTGCAGATCCTGGCCAGGCCGTGAGGTCAAAGCGGCTGGTCGCCCGCGCCTTTTTCGCTGAGCACCTGCTCCACTTTGGTGATATGGGCCTCCATCCGGGCCAGGGCCTCCTTGGCATCCTGGGTCCGGATCGCCTCATAGATGGACGCATGCTCCTGCAGCAGCCGTTCGGCGGAGGAGCGCTCGGCATAGAACCACAAGGCGCGCATATCCTTCATGTTTTCATGCAGCTTGTTCGATAACGACTCCATCAAATCCAGCAGCAGCGGATTGTGCGTTGCCGCGGCGATTTGCTGATGGAATTTCACGTCCGCCTGCTCGCTGACCTGCTCATCGGCGGCGTTCTCCATTTCGCGCAGTATTTCCTCAAAAGCCGCCAGATCCGCCTCACTGCGGTTCGATGCGGCAACGGAGGCGCAGCCGGTCTCCAGCACGCGCCGGACCTCAAGCAGATGGCGCAGCGAAGCCGCGCGTCCCTCCCACAAGTCCGCGTAGAGCTGTCCGGGATGTACCGGCAGCGGATCGGCGGGCGGTGTACGCACAAACGTCCCTCCGCCCTGGCGGATATCCAGCAGCCCCATCGCTTTCAGAGCGCTGAGCGCCTCGCGGATGGTCGATCTGCCCACATTGTACTGGAGCGCCAGGTCAACGACCGAGGAGAGGCGGTCCCCCGGCTGAAGCGAGCCCTCGTCCATCTGCCGCTTCAAATCATTCATTACCCACTCATATTGTTTCAACGGCCGCTGCGGATTCATCGTTCAAGCGTCCCTCCGTTTAATTTTTTACTAGTCATTCCTTGATCTACGGGGAATAAATTGTGTCTAAAATGTGACTTTCTTGAATTCAATCTATATAGATTCATTTATTTTAGTGTATACTTGATCACAATAAAAGTCATCAGATGACCTGACTAATTTCTTCGCACTGATATCGATTATGGAATGTAAAGGAGTGTTTTCCTTGCTGCAGGAAGACGTAAAACGCGAGCTTGTTGCCATTTTGGGCAGCTCTTATGTAAAGGATGATCCCCAGTCGCTGGTCACGCATTCGTATGACGGCACGCCGATGCTGCAGTCGCTGCCGGATGCGGTCGTATACCCGGAAAATACCGGCCAGGTCTCCGAAGTGATGAAGGTGCTGAGCCGGCATAAAATCCCTGTCGTCGGCCGGGGTTCGGGAACGAACCTGTGCGGCGGCACGGTGCCCGTTCAAGGCGGCGTCGTCATGGTCATGCACCGGATGAACCGGATCCTCGAGATCGATATGGAAAATTTAACGGCAATCGTTCAGCCTGGGCTAAATACGAAACAGTTTATTACGCATGTGGAGGAGCTCGGCCTGTTCTACCCGCCGGACCCGAGCAGCATGTCGATCTCGACCCTCGGCGGCAATATCGCTGAATGCTCGGGCGGCCTGCGCGGGCTGAAATACGGAACGACCAAAGATTACGTGATCGGTTTGGAGGCGGTCTTGGCGAGCGGCGACATCATTCGAACCGGCGGCAAGCTGATGAAGGATGTGGCCGGTTACGATCTGACGAAACTGCTGGTCGGTTCGGAAGGCACGCTGGCCATCATCACGGAGGCGACGCTGAAGCTGATTCCGCCGCCGAAGTACAAGAAGACGATGCTGGCGATGTATAAGGATTTGTACGGCGCGGCCCGTACGGTATCCAAAATCATCGAGAACCGGATCATCCCGGCTACCCTGGAAATTCTCGACCGCTCCACGATCCGGGTCGTGGACGATTATGCGAAGCTGGGGCTGCCGCTCGACATGGAAGCAATCCTGCTGATCGAACAGGACGGCGACATGGAAACCGTGGAGCGGGATATTGCGCTTATCACGGACATCTGCCGCAGCGAGCAGGCCGATCAAGTGAGTATCGCGGCGAGCGCGGAGGAGGCCGAGAAGCTGCTGACCGCCCGGCGCAGCGCGTTTACCGCGCTGGCAAGACTGAAGCCGACGACGATTCTCGAGGACGCGACGGTGCCGCGTTCCAAGATCGCGGATATGGTGCTTGAGATCAACCGCATCGCGAAGAAATACGACGTCCAGATCTGCACCTTCGGCCATGCGGGAGACGGCAACCTTCATCCGACGGCAACGACCGATGCGCGCAATCAGGAGGAAATTCACCGGGTGGACGAAGCGTTCGAGGAAATCTTCGAAGCAGCGATCCGGCTCGGGGGAACGATTACCGGCGAGCATGGGGTCGGATTGGTGAAATCGCCGTTCCTCGAATGGAAAGTCGGGGCAGCGGGGATGGAGGTCATGAAGGCGATCAAGCAGTCCTTTGATCCGCAAAACCTGCTGAATCCGGGGAAAATGTTCGCAAAAGAAACAAGAAAACGGGTGGTGATCGATCGTGGGTAACACGGTGAACGTGAAGGAGCGGGCGAATCCGCTCGCCGAGACGCTCCGGCTGCGCCTCGATGAGGACCAGCTGACCAACTGCATGCGCTGCGGCTTCTGCCTTCCGGCGTGTCCAACCTTTGCCGAGACGGGCATCGAGGCCGAGTCGCCGCGGGGCCGGATCGCCCTGATGAAGGCCGTTGCAGATGGCATTATGGAGCCGGATGGGGCGTTCGAGGAGCAGATGAACCACTGCCTCGGCTGCCGCGCCTGCGAGCCGGCCTGTCCGGCGGGCGTCAAATACGGGCAGCTTATTGAACAGGCAAGGGACGCGATCGAGGATCACAAGCAGCATAAACCGCTGGTGAAGGCTGCCCGTCATGCGGCGTTCAAAACGGTATTTCCGCATCAGAAGCGGATGAAGCTGGTGGGCCGAGGCCTCGAGCTGTACCAGAAGTCGGGGCTGCGGAAGGCAGCGCGGTCCACCGGCATCATGAAGCTGTTTCCGAAGCATATCAGCGATATGGAGAAAATATTGCCCGAAGCTTCGGGCAAGGGCGTGCTGGAGAAGATCGGCGCGTATCACCCGGCAAAAGGCGAGAAAATCGCAACTGCAGCGCTCTTCAGAGGCTGCATTATGGATGTGCTGTTCACGGACACGAACATTCATACCGTGGATCTGCTTACCGCAGCCGGCTTCGATGTAGTGATTCCGGCGGCACAGAACTGCTGCGGCGCCCTGCATGCGCACAGCGGCGAGGCGGAAGGAGCGCGGGAGCTCGCCCGCAGCAACATCCGCGCCTTCAAGGAGGCGAATGTGGATTATATCGTCTCCAATGCGGGCGGCTGCGGGGCAATCCTGACCGAATACGACCATCTGCTGCATGAAGATCCGCAGTGGCGGGATGATGCAGCCTGGTTCGCCGGGCGTGTCGTCGACGTCAGCGAGCTGCTTGTCCGTGCGGGCCGAAGCTTAAACTTCGGCGTCCCTTCGGCAGTACCTGCTTCAGAAGGGGATTCGAAGGTGAGAATCACCTACCAGGATTCCTGCCATCTGCGCAATGTGATGAGATCGGCGGACGCCCCGCGCGTTTTGATGCGCCAAGTGGAGGGCGCCGAGTTTATCG
This sequence comes from Paenibacillus sp. SSG-1, assembly GCF_002224835.1. Lineage (NCBI taxonomy): Bacteria > Bacillati > Bacillota > Bacilli > Caryophanales > Paenibacillaceae > Paenibacillus > Paenibacillus sp. SSG-1. The sequence goes on along the minus strand of NZ_MBRK01000001.1, from coordinate 4,700,291 downwards.
AAATGAAAAACGCCGATCGCTGCTGCGGCTCAGCAGGCATCTACAACGTGACACAGCCGGAAATGGCCGGCAGCATTCTGGATCACAAGATGGAGCATGTGGAAGCGACGCAAGCCCAGTATCTGCTGACCAGCAATCCCGGCTGCCTGCTCCAGATGAAGCACGGCATAGAGAAGGAAGGCCTCAGCGGCAGCATGAAGGCCGTCCATATCGTCGATTTTCTGCATGAGCGGCTGCAGGAGCGGACGGAATAGGGAGAAGGAATCGCAGGGGGAACCGGATCCGGTATACCGAAATTGAAATCAGAGTGATGGATCATTGAAGATTCGAATCCTATCAGAATCGATATTTTAAATCATGCTGTCATGGATTTGGGAGCGATGATGGTATTTCGCAGATATTGGAATCAGATCGGAATCAGCAGCGCAATTGATACAGCATATGAGCTAGGGGGATATCACGATGAATCAGGAACGGAAGATCGATCAGCTGATCAAGAGCATGAGCCTGCGGCAAAAAATCGGGCAGATGTTCGTTTGCGGCTTTTGGGGGACGGAAATCAGCGAGGAGCTGCGGCAGTTCATCAGCACGCATCAGATCGGCGGCGTCATTTATTTCGCCCGCAACGTGAAGACGACGGAGCAGGTGGGTAGGCTGAGCCGGGATCTGCAGCAGGCGGCCGCAGCGTCGGGGACGCTGCCTCTGTGGATTTCCATTGATCAGGAAGGCGGAATGGTCGCCCGGATCACGGAAGGCGTCGCTCTGATGCCGGGAAATATGGCGCTGGCCGCCGCGGGCTCGGCGGACTGGGTGTACGAGTCCGCGCGCGTCAGCGGGGAGGAACTGCGTTCCCTTGGCATCAACCTGAACTTTGCGCCGGTGCTCGACGTGAACAACAATCCGCTGAATCCGGTCATCGGCGTCCGTTCCTATGGGGAGTCCCCGGAAGCGGTGGCGGAGTACGGGACGCTTGCTTTCCGCGGTCTGCAGGACGCGGGCGTCGCGGCCACGGCGAAGCATTTTCCCGGGCACGGGGATACCGCCGTGGACTCCCATCTGGACCTGCCGACGATTACACACGACCGGGAGCGGATGGATGAGGTGGAGCTCGTTCCGTTCAAAAAGGCGATCGCCGAAGGCATCGACGCGGTCATGTCGGCGCATATTTATTTTCCGGCGCTAGAGCCGTCCAAGCTGCCGGTAACGCTGTCGCATGCCGTGCTGACCGGCCTGCTGCGCGAGGAGCTCGGCTACGATGGCGTCGTCATGACCGACTGCATGGAAATGAAAGCGATCGCCGAGCATTACGGCACCGTCAAGGCTGCGGTGATGGCGGTCGAAGCGGGAGCGGACACCGTCCTGATTAGCCAGACCCCGCAGCTGCAGGTGGAGGCGATGGAGGCACTGGAGCAGGCGGTCCGCTCCGGCCGGATCGCGGAGAGCCGAATCGACGCCTCCGTGCGGAGGCTGCTTGCGCTGAAGGCGAAGCGCGGACTGCTCGGGAGCCCGGCGGAGCTGGGGACGCTGCGGCCGGAGCTGGACGGGCAGGTTGTCGAAGACTTGCATGGGCTGCATGACGAGCTGGCCCAGAATGGCAAACAGGCAGCGCCCGGACTGCGGGACAAGCTCCCCGGGAGCGCAGCCCACATGGATCTGGCCCGACGGATCAGCGAGGCAAGCATTACGCTGGTGCAAGCAAGGGATGGCATCCTGCCGCTGAAACGGGAGCGCACACTGGTCATCTCGGTCGCGGCTGCCGCGCTGACGATCGCCGACGAAGCGATCGCGAGGACGGAAAGCCTGGGCAGCGCCCTGGCCGCACAGGGGATCGACGTGAGCGACCGTCAGGTGCCGCTGGCCGAAGTGGCGGAACAGGCGGGCCGCCTTATGGAGGAAGCCGAAGGCGGGGAGGTGCGGCAGATCGTCGTGGGCACGTACAATGCGCAGTTTGACCCGGCGCAGATCAAGCTGGTCCAGGATTTGCTCGCGCTTGGCAAACCGGTCGTGGTGGCCGCGCTTCGCAATCCGTACGACCTGATGTGTTTTCCGGAAGCGTCTGCACTGGTTGCGGCCTACGAGAGCCGCCCGCTGGCGCTTGTGAGCACCGCCAAGGCGATAGCCGGCGCTATCCCTTTCAAAGGGAGCCTGCCGGTATCGCTCGGCGCATCGTATCCCGCCGGTTGGGGGTTGCAGACGAAAGCGTGAGAAGCAGGGACAAAGCATTTTAAGACGGCGTCAGCCGTCTTTTTTGTATTCATGCGTGCCTAGTCGGGTAAAGCCCGGAAAGTCGGATAACACGGGTGAAAACTTTACTTTCAAGTCAAATCATTACTATAATGATCCTGTTACGCTTATAAGCGTGAGTAGCATGAGGCATGAAGCACAATGGAGGGAACACCGATATGGAACTGTTTAGCGCAATGGAACAGTACGATTATGAGCAGCTGCTTTTTTGTCAGGACAAGTCATCCGGACTCAAAGCGATCATTGCGATTCACGATACGACGCTCGGGCCGGCACTGGGCGGGACCCGGATGTGGACTTACGCTTCCGAGGAAGCCGCAATCGAAGACGCATTGCGCCTGGCTAAGGGCATGACCTATAAGAACGCCATTTCAGGCCTGAACCTGGGCGGAGGCAAGACCGTCATCATCGGCGATCCGAAAAAGGACAAGAACGAAGCGATGTTCCGGGCTTTCGGAAGATACATACAAGGATTGAACGGCCGCTATATTACGGCAGAGGATGTCGGAACAACGGTGGCCGACATGGATATCATTCATCAGGAGACGGATTATGTGACCGGGATTTCCCCGACCTACGGCTCGTCCGGCAATCCGTCGCCGGCGACGGCCTACGGCGTATATCAAGGCATGAAGGCCGCCGCCAAGGAAGCCTTCGGCTCGGATTCGCTGGAAGGCCGGACGATTGCGGTGCAGGGCGTCGGCAGTGTGGCTTTCCACCTGTGCGAGTATTTGCATCAGGAGGGAGCCCGGCTGATCGTGACGGATATCAACGAGGAGGCAGTCAGCCGCGCGGTGGAGAAGTATAACGCCACTGCGGTGGCGCCAGGAGATATTGTCGGCGTTGATTGCGATATTTTCTCCCCCTGTGCGCTGGGCGCCATCATCAATGATGAGAGTATTCCGAAGCTGAAGGCAAAGGTTATTGCCGGCTCGGCCAATAACCAGCTGAAGGAAGCCCGGCACGGAGACCTGATTCACGAGCTGGGCATCGTCTACGCGCCGGATTACGTCATTAACGCCGGCGGCGTCATCAATATTGCCGACGAGCTAAACGGCTATAACAAGGACCGCGCCTGGAAGCAAATCAGCGGGATCTATAACAGCATCTCCCGCATCTTCGACATCTCCCGGGAAGCCGGCATCCCGACGTATGCCGCCGCGGACCGGCTAGCGCTTGAGCGCATTGAAACGCTCAAAAATACGCGCAGCCCGTTCCTGCAAAACCCGCATCATGTGCTGAGCCGCCGCTTTGGGCATTAAGCGAGCACTTGCTGGAATTGTGACTGGGAACCGCTCAGGTTAATGGGGAAACACATCAACCTGCAAGCACTAAAAGGCATACCGACGGGGACACACCCGTATACACACCAAAAAGCGTACCGCTCGGACTTAAACCGTACGGTACGCTTTTTAACATTTCTTAAACCTCCGGGGCCGGGAAATCAAGCGGGCTGCTGCCCGCCCCCATCAGCCCTCCAGCTTGAAGCGGTCGATTTTCTCCTGCATGTCCACCGCCATCTTCGACAGGCTGTTCGCCGAAGAGGAGATTTCTTCCATGGACGCCAGCTGCTCCTGGTTTGCGGCGCTTACGCGCTCGAACGATGCGACCGTGTTGCGCGAAATGCTGGCCACTTCCTGCACGGAGGCGGACACTTCTTCGCTGCTCGCGGACATCTGCTCGGTGACGGCGGAAATGTCCTGGATCTGGTCGGTAATCTGCTTGGCGGACTTTTCGATATTGGCAAAAGCTTCGAGCGCCTCTGCCGTAACTTCCATCCCCTGATCCACATCGGACTGCACTTTATGACGCATCACGTTATACGCGTCAGTGATCAGCATCGTCATCTCCTGGATCGTGTGCTGGATTTCCTCCGCCGTGAGATTCGACTGATCCGCCAGCTTGCGGACTTCCTCGGCGACGACGGCGAAGCCGCGTCCATGCTCGCCGGCCCGCGCCGCTTCGATCGCGGCGTTCAGGGAGAGCAGGTTGGTCTGCTTAGCCACTTCGGAGATCGCCGTGCTCATTGCGGCGATGCTTGCGCTGTGGTCGTTCAGCTTCTCGATCAGCGCAGCAGACTCGTGCGTGGACTTCTTGATCGTGTCCATTTGCGTGCTGACCAGCTGAACCTTCCGGCTGCCGGCGTGCACGTCTTCTTCCGTACGGTTCGACGAATCGACGATGGTGCTGGCCGATTCGGCAATACGCTGGATACCGCTGGCCATTTCCTCCATCGTGCGCGCGCTTTCCTGCGCGGCGATGGCCTGGTTGTTGGCCTCCTGGGCTGAATCCGTCATCAGATTGGAGACGAATTCGACGCTCTGCGCGTTCTGCTCCGTACTGGCGGTCAGCTCTTCGCTCGAGGCCGCCAGCTGGCTGGAGGTTTCCGACATGTCCAGTACCATCCGGCGCAGCGAGTCGACCATGGCGTTGTAGTTATGCGCCAGGTCTCCGATTTCGTCTCGCCGCTTCGTCACGACGCGATCGTTCAGATATCCTTCGCTCACGCGCTTCGCCGAACGGTTCAGCTGCTCGATCGGACGCGTCATACTGCGGATGATGAAGAACATCACGATCAGCGCGGCAATAACGGCGATCACAAGAACGATGGCCGATGTCCAGAAGATTGGCGTCGTCGCCTTTGTATATTCGCTCTCCGGAAGGATGCCGACGATTTTGAAGCCGGTCAGCTCGTTGGTCACGAAATAGCCGCGCTGGCCAACGCCATTGATCGGATTGGTGTAGTCGAGCAGCCCTTCATTTTTACCCTGCATCGTTTTGAGCTGGTCGCCGACAAACTTGGCACCCACCTTTTCGGTCGGGTGCGACATCAGCAGGCCATTGCGGTCCACTAAGTAGATGTAGCCCTCGTTGCCAAGGTGAACCTGCTTCACGATGTTGTTGATGTTCCCGATGCTCAGGCTGATGTTGATGACCCCTTTGCCGTCGGGCAGCGTTTTGGAAATGGCGACCGCATAGTTTTTCGTCGTAGCCGAAATCGCCGGATCGTCGACAACGGCCTGCCCCTTGTTGTTCATGGCCAGCTTGTACCAGTTGCGGGTCCGGGGATCGAACTGCTGCTGACCGGGGTCAGGAGATTTCATCCAGGACCCGTTGTCGGTGCCGATCGAGACGATTTCGATTTCCGGATGCTGCGCTTTAAAATCGTCAATCAGGATTCGGGTCTCCACCGAGTGGTTTTCGATGTCGGCATACGTAATCTGATTGCTGAGCTGTTTCACGTTGGACAGCTGCATTTCAACCATCGTGTTGATCAGTTTGTCGAGCAGCATGACGCTTGATTTCGTAGTGTCCTCCATTTTGTCCTGAAGCTGTGCTTTGGCGCTGTTCACGGCGAAGACGGCAAGCACAACGGTCGGGATAATGAGCATCAGACAGATGAAGAGCATCAGTCTGCTTCTGAGCTTTTTAATGTTGAAAAGCCCGGATATTTGCTTGAGTAGCTTGTTCAAACGAGATTCCCCCTGCAGTCGATATAGGTCTAAAGTTCCGGCAGCACCTGTGTGAACAGGCGCAGCGCTTAAAAGAGCAGCTCCGGGCGGGCCGTATGTGCCGATCCGTGAGAATCCGTCAATAGGTATGTAATATATTTGAATGGATTCATCCGTTTCGGCGGACGGCATGCCTGAGCGGAAAGGATTCCGACCGGTTTTAGTTCCTATTCTATATTTCGACAAGTACCCCCGATATTTTCATATCTTTATTTCATAAACCGGCATTTTTTTCTGAAAAAATGAAAGGAAGAACCATTCATTTCCTGTTTTTTTCCTGAATAGGTAGGACGAACTATACGGGTTACACCGAAAATAGGGTGCATGGGATTGGCTTTTATTGGATAACATTCGATTGTCCGATGGCGGATAGGGCTTGCGGCGGGAAGGGGCAGGGATGGAAGCCCCACGGAAACGGATTGTCGATATACGCGAAAAGATCATAAAAAATCAAACCCTTTTCGTCAAAATTCTCCGTTGTCAGAAGGCATCTGGCCCCCATATAATGATGGAAACAAATTATCGATAATCGATAATAGCGGGAGGGATGATGGAACGTAAGTCAGCGAACCTATCGACCGACCGTTTTGAAAACGGTTACCTGACTGCCGTTTCGTACGTGTTGGTCAAATCTGCGGTCATGGATGATCGGCGAATGGAGACTGAGAGTCATGTCAAACAGCAGTTACATCCCTTTGGGGAATTCCATCAGCGAACAGATTTATTTGACGCTTAAGCGGGAAATTATCGCAGGCGAGCTGCAGCCGGGAACGCGGCTCATCGTGCTGGACATCGCGGGTAAATTTCAGGTCAGTCAGGCGCCTGTGCGCGAAGCGTTGGAGAGGATGAAGCAGGAAGGATTAATTAACGGCATTCCGAATAAAGGGTCGGTCGTTTCCAATATTACGTCGAAGGAGATCAGAGATATTTTCGTGCTTCGCGAAATTATTGAGGGTTACGCCGTGCGAACGTCTATGCCAACTTTGTCGGAGGATGATTACGAGCAATTGGAAATGATTATCCGGTCGATGGAGGAAGCCGTCGAGCGCGATGACACGCTGGGCATCCTCGAGCTGGATATGGATTTTCACGGATTTTTCTACAAACGCTGCGACAATCAGGCTATTCTGGAGCTCTGGAACCAAATGAGGACGAAGGTGATGCGCTTTATGGCCATCTCCAATCGTCATCACACGACGGATTTGCTGGCCGAGTGGCATCGGCGGCTGATCACCGTCCTCCAGACAGGGGACGGGGATGCGGTTGAGGAGGCTTTTATCGAGCATATGCATGCCTATAAGTTCATCCATATGGACTAGAACCATGCCTCTCGTTCGTTATCCTTTCACAAAGGGGAAATGAAGCATGTTAAATGAACGTTTCTTGTTCGATGACCAGGATGTTATGACTTGGATGAGGGACCGCCTGCTAAGGCACCTCATTTCCGGCAAAGCGAATATGAAGGGGGAACTGAAGGAAAGCCTGTCCCGGCTTCGCCTGAACCCGTACTATACGTTTCCCGCCATTGCGTTATTGGAGCCGACCGCTCCTTATGACCATGAGCATGACCGCTTGGCATATCTTGAGAACATGCGCGCCGATCTTCAGGAGCGTGTGCCGGAAGGGAGCGTTGTCTTTCTGGACGAGGAAGGGAGGATCGGACTGCTGTTCTCCTGGGTTTCCAAAGAGGTGCTGGTCCGGGTGCAAGCGATGCTTCAACAGCGGTTTCCCCATCCGGTGAACATTGGAGTAGGGAAGCCATGCAGCCACTTGAGCGACATCCATCTTTCTTACCGGCAGGCTTCGGCTGCACTGAATAACAAGTTTTACCGCGGGACGGGCCAAATCATCCATTACAGCGAAATCCGCCGGATGGAGCCGGTCGGGCGCTACCCGGCCGAGAAGGAGAGAAAGCTGTACGCCGGCTTCCGCTCGGCCGCTACGGAGGCGGAGATCGCAGAAGCGGTGGACCAGTTTTATGCCGCGCTGCTGGAGAAAGGCCCGATCGACGTGACGAGCATGTATGAGCTGACAATCCGGATGCTGGTCGGTATCGAAAAAAGGGTGATTGCCGACGAAGGGAATGGAGGCGCTTACAAGCCGTTTGAAGCGACGTCGCTGGTGAAGATCGGCACGCTGGATGAACTGAAGCGCTACGTCACCCGGTTTCTGACCGGCCTGTGGGAAGTCTTTTCGCCCACGCTCAAAGAGAGCCACCGCAGCCTTATTAAAAAGACCATTCATTACATGGAGCAGGAATGCCAGTATGCTTCGCTGCAGAGTGTCGCACAGAAGGTGTTCATTACGCCGACTTATTTGAGCCTGCTCTTCAAGACGAACACCGGCAAGACGTTCATTGAGCACTTGACCGAAATCCGGATCGACAAGGCCAAGGATATGCTTCGGACCACTCATTACAAAAACTATGAGGTCGCCGAAAAGGTCGGATACCAGGATTCCCGCTACTTTAGCCAAATTTTTAAAAAGAAGGTCGGTGTCTCCCCCAGCGAGTATCGGGAGTCGATCTGCAAATAGGCAGCGAAAAAAAGGAAGCAGGCCATTCAGCCCGCTTCCTTTTTTGTTGTTGTGAGCCCGCTACAGCCGCACGTCGCTCCGCGGACCGTCGAGCTCGTTTTTTCGAGCCTCCTCAAGCTCGGCCTCCCAGGTCAGATGCCGATACTCGGCGGCAGCCTCGTCGCTCTCAAACCACTGGGTGAAGTCCTCCCACAGCGCCGTGGTCCAGGAGGCGTCGATCTGCGCAGTGGAGTAGACGCCTTCTTTGAGCCGGACGAAGCCGAAGATGTCCCGCACCTGCGATTTCTCCGCCTGCACGGCCGTCAGTTCGGCCAGATGGGGAGGGATGAAGATGACGCCGGCCGGCGTGCCCAGCACCACGTCACCCGGCAGGCAAATTGCCTTGCCGATCCGGGTCGGCACGTTCATGCCTACCATGGTGACTTCACCGATGGCCGTCGGGTCGCTTCCGCGGTAATAGACGTTGATGTTCTTGATTTCGGACACCTGCTGATTGTCGCGGATGCCGCCCCAGATCACGGCTCCGCCGCGCTTGGTGCGGGTGGAGATGGCCGTCGAGAGGTTGCCGCCGACATAGGTGCCGAGGTGGACCTTGTCGAACATATCGACCACGACGACGTCATCTTCAACGAGAGAATCGATCACCCACTGGTTAAAGAAACCGCTGCGACCTTCCTGTTCATGACCGTAGTTCAGCAGCGTCTCATGCAGATCCGGCCGCTGCGGTACCATGACCGCGGTGACCGCGCGTCCCACCATGACCTGGTCGGGATGCACGATTCTGAAGTCGCCTTCAAACTGGAATTTGTAACCCCGGTGCCAGAGCGGCCCCCACGCTTCTTCCAGCGTAATTTTGCGGATTCTTCTCAGCACGTCTTCGGGCACCTTCGGCCGTCCGTTCTCGAACCGCTCGCCCTTCCACTGCGGCGTCAACTGAATGATATCTTCCGGATTGTCAAATTTCATTCCAAAATCCCTCCTCGATCAATGGATGCTTTCGAACCTAGTGCTTGATTCCATTGTTAAGGACGGATTCCGATTTGTCGATGCGACTTTCTTAAGATGATCGACTTTATAAATTTTCAGCAGAGCTGATCCATCTGATCATCACACAGCCTATCTATGACACTCTCCAGATCTCAAACCAAACGGCTTATCTATGACACTCTCCAGTCTCAAACCAAACGGCCTTTCTATGACACTCTCCGGATCTTAAACCAATCAACTGCTCCCCGGCACTCCGTAAATCTCAAATCAATTGGTCTTTTCCCCGCACTGCCCATTTTTGAAATAGCCCTCGTACAACCTTCTCTGTCCTTATCCAATGGACATATTCTTGTTTTGTTTTATAAAAGATGGACACGGCACTATATCCTTCTACGGGCGGCTAAAATGCAGATGTCTCTACATCTTGTACTAACATATAGATTCCAACCTATATATGGGATGGAGATTGAGAGTAAAGATAGGGTGCGTTTGTCCACCTTTTGAAAGACAAAATCACAATCTGTTCGTTGTCAGTGAACAAACTCCTGGAACGACAAATCTAAAGTTTTATTCGTTATAAGTGAACAAACTCCTGGAACGACAAATCTAAAGTTTTATTCGTTATAAGTGAACAAACTCCTGGAACGATGCACATCTAAAGTTTTGTTCGTTATATGTGAACAAACTCCTGGAACGATACAAATCTAAATTTTGTCGTTATAAGTAACCCAACATCATTGAAATGTACATCGAAAGTTATTGGCGTAATGGAGCATATCTCATTTTTACCACCTGAAGTTGAAGGAGCGGGGGGAGACGCAGACGGATTTTAAAAAAACAAACATTATCGTAAAATCGTCGCCTTTAATCATGAAACCGCTTTCGAATAAAGTAGTACTACAATCATTTTTATGATGATGGAATGCAAGAGGGGAGGAAATGAAAAGGATGGTTGCAGAAACGAAAACGACAGCCGAAGCGGAAAAGACCCGACGCGCCGTCCGAAAGCGCGCAAAGACCGGGGACACCCATTTGGCGGGTTACATCTTTATTTCCCCGTGGCTCATCGGCTTTTTACTGCTTACGCTGTGGCCTATCGCCCAATCGTTTTATTTGTCCTTTACCGACTACTCGCTGCTGGAAGACCCGGTCTGGGTCGGAACCGAAAACTACGTCAACATTTTTACGAATGATTCGACCTTTACCAAATCGCTTGGCGTCACCTTTTTGTTCGTCCTGTTCTCCGTGCCGCTGAAGCTGTTCTTCTCGCTCCTCGTGGCTATGGCGCTGAACCAGAAGTTAAAAGGCATGAACCTGTACCGGACGGCCATCTATTTTCCTTCGCTGATCGGCGGAAGCATTGCGGTGGCAGCCCTGTGGCGCAACATGTTCGGCCTCGACGGCTATATCAACCAGGTGCTCGCCTGGTTCGGTATCCAGGGCGTAGGGTGGATTTCCAATCCCGACACTTCGCTGGGCACGCTCATTCTCCTGAACACCTGGCAGTTTGGCTCGACGATGGTTATTTTCCTGGCCGGCCTGAAGCAGATCCCGCAGGAACTGTACGAATCCGCAGCCGTGGACGGCGCCGCGAAGATCCGCCGGTTCATCAGCATTACGCTGCCGATGCTGTCTCCCGTCATGTTTTTTAACCTGATCCTCGGCGTCATCGGCTCCTTTCAGACCTTTACCTCCGCGTTTATCATTACGAAGGGCGGTCCGGTTAACTCCACTTACGTGTATGCCTTGTATTTATACGAGAAGGCGTTCAAGCATTACCAGATGGGATATGCCTCGGCGCTGGCCTGGATCCTGCTCGCCATTGTCGCACTCCTGACCATCGTGAACTTCGCCGCATCCCGCTACTGGGTATTCTACGAATCGGAAGGAGGGGGAACGAAGTGAAGCTGAAGTCCAAGGTAACGAGTCATCTGTTTCTCTCCTTGTTCTCGCTTCTTATGCTGTACCCGGTCATCTGGTGGGTCGGCGCTTCCCTGAAAAAGACCGAAGAGCTCAGCCTGCCGACGATCTGGCCCAAGACGCCGATGTGGGAAAATTACAGCAAAGGCTGGCATTTCTCCAGCGAGTACACGTTCGCCCACTTCTTCGGCAATTCGCTCCTGATGGAGGTCGGCAACGTCTTCGGCGGGGTGCTGACCGCCGCCATTGTCGCTTACGGCTTCGGCCGGCTGAGCTTCAAGCTGCGGGGCTTCTGGTTTTCCATCCTGCTGCTGACGATGATGCTGCCCGGACAGGTAACGATCGTTCCGCAGTATATCCTCTTTAACAAGCTGGGCTTTGTGGACAGTTACGTGCCGCTGGTGCTGCCGCATTTTTTTGGCGGCGGAGCGTTCTTCATCTTCCTGCTGGTCCAGTTTATCCGGGGCATTCCCCGGGACCTCGACGAGGCGGCGAAAATCGACGGCGCGTCGGTGTACGGCATCTTCCTCCGGATCATTTTCCCGCTGATCAAGCCGGCGCTCATGACGGTCGCGATATTTACCTTTATCTGGAGCTGGGACGATTTCTTCGCGCAGGTGCTGTACATCAGCTCGGTCGAAAAGTTTACGGTCGGCCTGGCGCTGCGGATGTTCATCGACCAGTTCGATATCCAATGGGGACAGCTGCTCGCCATGTCGCTGTTGTCCGTCCTCCCGTCCATGCTTATCTTTTTGTTTGCGCAAAAACATTTTGTCGAGGGGATTGCGACGACCGGCCTCAAAGGGTAGCTTGGCTGCGTAATAAGATTTCACGAAAAAATGGCTGATATAAAACGAAAGGGGAAACGGAAGATGATGAACATGAGACGAATGAGCCTGGTCTCGCTCCTGCTGGCGCTGCTCTTCGCGATCACGGCCTGCAGCGGCGGCGGAAAAGGAAGCGGCAGCGGAAAGACGCTGAGCATCATGTGGTGGGGACCAGACGAACGGCACGAAGCGACCAAAAAAGCGCTGGACCTGTACACGCAGCAGCATCCTGACGTAAAATTCAAGCCGGAATACATGGCTTGGGATGCCTATTGGCAAAAGCTGCCGACACTGGCGGCATCGAAAACGATTACCGATGTTCTTCAAATGGACGCCGCCTATTTGCAGGAGTACGTTAGCCGGGGGCAGCTGGAGGATTTGTCCGATATCGACTTGACCGGTATCGTGGATCCCGGCGTTCTCGAGAATTTGAAGATCGGCGGCAAGCTGTACGGCATTCCGCTCAGCCAGAACGCGCAGGGGATCGCCTTCAACAAGGAGGATCTGGCGAAATACGGCATCCCGCTGCCGCATAAAGACTGGACGTACGACGAGTTTTTCCAATGGGCGAAGGATGCGCGTGCCAAGCTGCCGGAAGGCAAGTATCCGATCGGCGACACGACGACATGGGACGGCTTCAACTACTACCAGACGGCGATGGGCAAGCCGCCGATCATGGCTGACGGAGGCAAGACGTTCACGCTGGATAAAGACCTGTTCATGAAGTTCTACCAAACCTATGAACAGTTCCGCAAGGACAAAATCGTGCCTCCGGCGGACCAGGCGGCCTCGTTCCTGGAGAACGACCCGCAGGCGGACCCGATGGCTTCCGGCGTCGTCATGACCCGGGGTGCGACGACCGGCTCGGTCAGCGCGCTGGAGCAGCTGATGCCGGGCAAAGTGGGTGTCGTCAATATGCCGACCGGTCCGGCCGGCGGGGGCTGGGCACAGTCGACTATTTTCCTCAGCGTCAGCGCCAATTCGAAGAACAAGGAAGAGGCAAAAAATTTCGTCAAATGGTTCGTGACGGATAAGGATGCGGGAAAAACACTCGGACTGACCCGCGGCATTCCGATCAACCCGGAAATTTACAAGGAGCTCGAGCCGAATTTGGAAGCGAAGGATAAGCTCGGCAAGGAAATTTACGATCAGTCCGTCGACAAAGCGCTGCCGTTCTACTCGCCGGCTCCCGGATTCACGGAATGGGTGGACGCCTACAAGAAAGAGATGGACGCGGTCACGTTCGGCCAGCAGAGCCTGGAGCAGGCCTTCGACAAGATCGACAAGCTCGGCAAGGAGCTGGCAGCCAAAGCAGGAAGCTGAGCCGGGGAAGCAGCGCCTTTCGGGAAGCGGAGCTCCCGAAAGGCGACCCTTGTGACGAATCTTCCTAATGTACCGTTAAGCCGGAAACAGCACGGGGCGGTGGCAATATCAATCGGCGGGGAGCCGCATGAAAAAGCTTCTCTGTTCATGAGACGGTGCTGCTGTTATCCTGAATTGATATCCTAATGTTTATGAGTAAGCTAATGAGAAAGAGGTGTTCATTCCATGCAATTGGCGGAATTTTTCTCTTCGCAGCCGAACCGGCTGTGGCATTTGGCGAAGCAGATGAACGTGAACTATGCGGTTGGCGGCCTGCCGTGGGAAGAGAAGTCGGAGAAGCCGTGGGATCTGATGCCGCTGATCCGGATGAAGCAGCGGTACGCCGACTTCGGACTGACGCTGTCCGTCATCGAATCGATGCCGCCGAGCAACAACATCAAGCTCGGGACGCCCGGCCGCGACGAGGAGATCGAGATTTTTCAGCAGTTCATCGTCAACATGGGCGCCGCCGGCATTCCTGTGCTCTGCTACAACTTCATGGCACAGTTTAACTGGTTCCGCACCTCGACGACAACCCGCACGCGCGGCGGGGCGCTCGTATCAAGCTACGATCACAGCCTGATGGCGGATGCCCCGCTGACGGAGGCCGGCATCGTCACTGAGGCGCAGCTGTGGGAGAACCTGCACTATTTCCTGGAAAAAATCGTGCCCGTCGCCGAATCCGCGCAGGTGAAGCTGGCGCTCCATCCGGACGATCCGCCGATCTCGCCGATCCGCGGCGTGTCGCGGATTCTGACGAGCGCGGCCGCGCTGCAGCGGGCAATCGATCTGGTGCCGAGCGCATACAGCGGCATGACGATGTGCCAAGGAACGCTGGCGACGGCGGGCGAGGACATTCCTGCGGTCATCCGCCAGTTCGCCGGCCAGAAGAAGCTGTTCTTCGTCCACTTCCGTGACGTGAAGGGCACGCCGGAGAAGTTCGAGGAGACCTTCCACGACGACGGCAAGACGGATATGCTCGAAGCGATGAAGACCTATTACGAGGTCGGCTTCGACGGGCCGGCGAGACCGGACCATGTCCCGACGATGGAAGGCGAGGACAATACGAACCCGGGATATGAGCTGCTCGGCCGCCTGTACGGCGTCGGCTATATCACCGGACTGATGGAAGCGGCGGCCAAGATGAGCCGGGCTTCGGTGACGTCTTAAGCTTCGTTAATTTCGAAACAGAAAGATCAATAAAAGGTACGGATCCCTCCTATCCGTGCCTTTTCGTTTTGACGAGGCATGCCTTTCGTCGACAAAGGGGGATCAAAAGAAAGGGGGGCGGAGATCAGCGCCCTATCACGCGTCTACCTGTCGTCATCCATACGAGAAAAAACCACCCGCACAGCGTTCCTCCGTGCGGGTGGTTCGTATTGCCGCAGCCGTCAGCTCCACAGCCGGTCGTTGGAATAAAACTTGTTCCACTGGTCGGTCGACTCCCAGATTCCGCCGATCTCCGGGTGGACATGTTCGGCCAGCACTTCGTCATTCAGATCGTCGATGCCGAGACCGGGCGCATCCGTCAGCGTGATGTACCCGTTCTGGACGAGTTTGTCCGGCAGCCTGCTGCCGATGACGATGTCATCCCACCAATCCACTTCGCAGGAATGGTATTCGAGCGCAAGGAAGTTTTCGGTCGCGGCGGCGACATGGGCGGCCGCAAGGCAGGCGATCGGACTCTCCGCCATATGGATCGCCATTGCGACGCCGTAGTCCTGGGCCATGTCGCCGATTTTCTTCGTCTCCAGAATGCCGCCGGTAGTCAGGACGTCGGGATGGATAACGGAGACGCCGCCCGCTTCGAGCAGCGGCTTGAAATTCTCCTTCAGATAGATGTCCTCGCCTGTGCAGATCGGAGTAGTGACGGCCCGGGACAGCTGGGCGTACTGCTGCGTGTACTGCCAAGGAATCATGTCTTCCATCCAGGCCAGGTTGAACTTGTCGATGCGCCGGCCCAGCTTGATGCAGTCCTGAAGCCCGATATGGCCGAAATGGTCGATGGCGAGGGGCACCTGGTAGCCGATGACGGAACGGACGTCCGCGACGTACTGCTCGAGCATGTCGAGTCCTTTTTCCGTGACATGAATGCCGGTTAAGGGATGGGGGATGTTGTAGATATCGTAGTGGCGGTTCGTAATTTCCCGCAGCTCGTCTTCCGACAATCCGTCGAAGTTCTGATTGTAGCGGCGCTTCGATTTTTCCCTCATCTCCTCCAGGAAACCGAGCGGGGCGCTCAGCGTGCCTGGCTCATTGATGATCTGTCCGATGCCGAGGTCCATCTTCAGGAAGGTGAAGCCGGCGTCCATCCGTTTCTTCAGCGCTTCGCCCATTGCCTTGCCGGTATCCTTGCCGACGACCTCCGTATCGCAGTACATGCGGATTTTATCGCGGAATTTGCCGCCAAGCATTTGATAGACCGGCACCCCGTAGGCTTTGCCGGCCAGGTCCCACAGCGCGAGTTCGATTCCGCTGACGCCGCCGCCCTGGCGGGCATGGCCGCCGAACTGCTTGATCCGCCGGAACAGCTTGTCGATGTTGCAGGGATTTTCGCCGAGCAGACGGCTCTTCAGCATGAGGGCATATACCTTGTCCGCACCGTCGCGGACCTCCCCGAAGCCGACGAGCCCCTGGTTGGTATACACCTTGATCAGGCTGCTGTGAAAAGGCCCCCCGACGATATCGGTGAAGCGGATGTCCGTAATCTTCAGCTCCGAGGGTCTCGAAGCGGTGCTTACATGGGCCAAAGTTTGCTCGTAAGACTCTTTGTTAATCATGAAATCACTCCCCCTATTGGATGGTTCGTTACAGCAGCATGCTCCCGCCGTCCAGACGGATGGCGGAGCCCGTCAAATATTCGCTCTCGTCCGAGGCGATGAAGGCGGCGAGCCTGGCGACATCGAGCGGGACGCCGACGCGGCCCATCGGGAATTTGGCCAGCTGGCGCTTGCGCCGCTCCTCGAGCTTCTTCTGCGCATCGGGATCGTCCGCTAATATGCGCTCATATTTGCCGACGTCGACGGCTCCCGGCTCGATCATGTTCACCGTGATGCCGTACGGGGCCAGCTCGATGGCGCTTTCCCTTCCCAGCATCCGGATCGCGCCTTTCGTCATCGCGTAGACGGGATCGAAATCGGTCGGCCGCTTCGCATGCACCGAAGAGATGAGAATGATGCGGCCGGCGCCTTTCTGCTTCATGGCCGGAACGACGGCCTGAATGCACTGCCAGTAGCCCTTCACGTTCGTATTCATCATGCGGCTGAACGTCTCCTCATCATGCTTGAACAGGTCGTAGTTCAGCTGCACGGCGGCATTGTTGACCAGAATGTCGATGCCCCCGCCGCGCTGCTCGACCTCCCTTACCATCGCGATAATCTCGTCCTGCCTGGCGACGTCCGCCTGAACGATGAAGCAGTCCCCGCCGGCCTCGTCGATCCGCCGCTTCGTTTCAAGGGCGCCTGCCTCGCTGCGGTTATAGTGGACCGCTACGCTTGCGCCTCTGCGTGCGAACTCCTGCGCAATCCCCTGGCCGATGCCGGTTCCCGCTCCCGTCACCAGGGCGACTTTGCCTGCCATGCTCATGGCGAATCGCCTCCCTTTGGCCGTTTCATTTTATGGTCCATGTAGTGCAGCAGGAAACCGCCGTCCAGCCGGAGATCTGCGCCGTTCAAGTAGCGGGCTTCCGCGGAGGCGAGAAAGCCTGCGGCATGGGCGATATCCTCAGCGCTTCCCAGCTGCCCGCTCGGCACCTTGGTTTCGTAGCTGTGATAGAGCGTCGTAAGCCTGCTGTGGAAGCGTTCATCATCGCCTTCTACCGGCCCCGCCTCAATCGTATTGACGCGGATGCCGTGCCGGCCGAGCTCCAGTGCCGCTTCCTTCGCCAGCATTTTGACGGCTCCCTTGGACGCGCTGTAGACAAAGGAAGATCCGGTCGGCTTCTCGGCATGGATCGACGAAACAAAGACGATGCAGCCCGACTGCCGGGATGCCATCGCCTTTCCTGCGGCCTGTGCGCACAGAAAGGCGGACTTCGCATTCGCATGCATCACTTCTTGAAACAGCGCCTCCGAACAGGTCTCGACGGAAGCGGGGGCGAGCAGATCGTTATTGTGGACCAGGACGTCCAGTCCGCCGAGTTCCCGCTCCGCGGTCTCGACCAACTGGTTCGCGTTAGCTCCGACGCTCAGGTCGAGGCTCGCCACGATGACGTTCGAGCCTGCGGCCCGGGCTGCAGCGATATCAGCCGCCGCCTCGGCGCCGCCGGATGCGCTGTTCAGCACGAGATGGGCGCCGCCGGCCGAAAAACGCCGGATCATGGCTCTGCCAACAGGAGTGTCTGCGTCCGTGATCAGGACAACTTGTGCAGAATGATTCATAAATCACCTCCGGATAGAGCGGTACTTATGGCTGTCGGTACGTTCAACTTCATCATAAAAGGTTGGCGCTGCCGGCTTCGAGATGTGAATCTTACGATTTTGTTTGATTTTTTTCAAAAGGGGAGGGAAGAGGGGATTGCGAAGCAGCCTGAGCGGCGGTTCTAAACCGGAAGCATGAAAAAAGCGGCTCCCGGAGCGAATGCTGCCCTGTACGGGAAGCCTACGCAAGCCGGTTGCCGCTTGTTCGGACCATGCTTTTAGCCTAGTCTAATGCCTAATTTGGGGAAGCATGACGCTTCTATTACACCAGTTGCTTATACCGGCTGCTGCTGTTGCTGCTCCTTGCGCCATTCCTGGACCGCCTGGTCAAGACGCTTCATCGCTTCCTCGACCAGGGAGCGGGAGCAGGCAATGTTCAGGCGCATGAAGCCTTCGCCTTCCTTGCCAAAAGCAGAACCCTTGTTCAGGGCAAGCTTGGCTTTGTTCAGCAGAAATTGTTCCAGGTCGTCGGGCGACATCTGCAGTGCGCGGAAATCGAGCCACATCAAGTACGTCGCTTCAGGCACCCGGGTTTTGATTTCCGGAATATGTTCACCCAAATATTCACTCACATACTCCATGTTCGCTTTCATGTACACTAGCGCTTCGTCCAGCCAAGCCTTGCCGTCATTGTAGGCGGCTTGGGTAGCTGCGCTGCCGAGCGTACTGATCGAATTGACATGATAGAGCTCAAGCGTCTTTTTGAACCGGCGCCGGATGGAATCGTTCGGAATGATGATATTGGAAGTATTCAGCCCGGCGATATTAAACGTTTTGCTCGGCGCAGTACAAATGATGCAGTTCTCCTGAATCTCCTTGGACAAGCTGGCGAACGGAATATGGGTCCCTTCTTCATAAACCAGGTCCGCATGGATTTCGTCGGACACCATCAGAATGCCGCGCTCCATGCAGAGCTTCGCAACCGCCTCCAGCTCTTCGCGCCGCCATACTCTGCCGACTGGATTGTGCGGGCTGCACAGGATGAACAGCTTGACCTGATCGTCCAGGCTCTGCTCAAGCGCTTCGAGGTCCATCGTGTAATACCCGTCTTGCTCCTTCAGCGGGTTCTGCACCAGCTCCCGGCCGTGATCGGTGACGACGCTGTAAAAAGGAGGGTACACCGGCGTCTGGATGGCAACCTTGTCTCCCGGCTCGGTAAAAGCCTGCACGATGAAGCTGAGGGCGGGCACGACGCCTGGGCAGAAGACGATCCATTCCTTGTCGATGGACCACCGATGGCGGCTCTTCATCCAGTCCGCGACGGCCTGATTATACGCATCAGACTGCATCGTATAACCGAATACCCCGTGTTCTACGCGGCTGTTCAGCGCGGAAATGACCGAGTCGGGTGCGGCAAAATCCATGTCAGCTACCCACATCGGAAGGACGTCGGACACGCCGAAGATCCGCTTCAGGTCGTCCCATTTAAAACTATCTGTATTTATACGTTCGATTGGTTGATGAAAGTTCAAGCTGTTCTCCTCCTTGGAAGGTCATTCAAAAGTTCGTCTATCCACGAATATAATCATAACAGATACAGGCAAGTTTTTGGGTACACATCAGCTTTGAAAACCATCCTGCATCTCAAGTACAATTAACGCATGAGGAATGAAGCCTACGGGTTATCCGAAAGGAGGAAGAACATGCAGCTGATCGCCATGCTGACCATGCTAATCGATCATGCAGGGATCGTGTTTTTTCCGGATCAAATTTGGCTGAGGGTGATCGGAAGGATCGCATTTCCGATTTACGCCTATGCACTCGTACAGGGACATTATTTTACCCGAAGCCGGACCAAATATTTATTCAGGCTGTTTATTCTGGCTCTGCTCTCCCAAATTCCATACCAGCTGGCTCTGGACCCGGACGGGCTGAACGTGGTCGTCACGCTGTTTGTGGCAGCCGCCGTCCTGCAAATTCTGGAGCGCAATCTGTCCATGGCAGCCAAAGCCGGGATCATTCTGGCCTTTTGCGTTCTGATGGAAGGGTTCCCGTTTGATTACGGAGCATACGGCCTGCTGCTGGTGCTTGCCTTCCGGTATGCTTCCTCCGAGAAACTGCTGGGTGCCCATCTGCTGCTGAACATACTGTATTTGATAGCATTCGGAGCAGGGGCTGTTCTGCAGATGCTGAGCATCGTACCGACCCTGATGATTGTATACGGGCCTTATTTATGGAAAAAGATCGAGCAGGCCAGAGTTAGGGCGTGGGTGTGGCGGTCGTTTTATCCGCTGCATCTGACCGTGCTGGCTGTGCTGCAGCGGCTGGATGCTTAATGCACCAGCCTTTTTTCGTTGAAAATATTTACAGTAACTCTATTTACAAACCGATGGTCGGTATTTATAATGGAGCTAACAAAACAAGAAAAAAGGTGAGGAAAATGGCTCCTTTGATTGGATTAATCGTTTCGCTGTTAGGGTTTCGCTTGATGGGATGGCTGGGCTGGGAGTATATGAATGACTGGATCATCAGTCTGCGGTTTGCGGTAGCCTTCATGTTTTTGCTGACCGCCTCGGCCCATTGGGGCAAACGCCGCGCGCAGCTGGTCGCCATGGTACCGCCGCGGTTCGCGCAGCCGGGTGCGTTGGTTACGCTGACGGGTTGGCTGGAAATCGCCGGCGCCGTCGGCATGATGATTCCGATCATGGCCGGGGCGGCATCCACCGGGCTCGCCCTGATGCTGCTGGCTATGTTTCCGGCCAACGTATACGCGGCGAATAACCGTCTGACTCTGGACGGCAGAGCGGTGATGCCGCTTGTCCCGCGAACCGTGCTTCAGGTCGTTTTTTTGGCTGCCGTACTCGCTGCGGGCTGGTTCCCTCCGGGAGCATGGGCATGACGGATTGGAACTAAATCAGGAGGAGGATGGAGATGAAACAGGAAGAAAGACGCGAGCAGACGATGAAACTGCTGCTGGATACAACTGAAGAGCTCATTTTGGAGAAGGGCTGCACCAAGACGACGCTCAGCGATATTATGGCAAGAACCGGCTTGTCCAAGGGGGCCATATTCCACTACGTATCCGGCAAGGATGAACTGTTTGTGAAGGTGCTCGAGGCTAAGCTGGAGGAGACGAATACGAGCTTCATGGACGCGGTGGATGCCCCTGCCGTAAAGGAATTTGACGGGCCCATGAATGCGATCGCGCAGAGTCTGCCCAAGCTGGAGAGCCGGGAAGATGTGAGCAACCTCATCATGATGTATTTGATCGGGAAAAGCGATCAGCCGGAAGCGGCCGGCATCGTCGCGGACTTTTACCGTCAGGCGGTCGCCACGTCCAAGAGGTGGATCGTCACAGGCCAGGAGTCCGGAGTCATCCCTTCATCGGTCAATGCCGACCAGGCGGCGGAGCTGTTTGAGCTGCTCTCCTTCGGGCTGCGGATGCGCAGCCTGATCGGAGTTCGCAGCACAGGGTTCGGCATTCAGGAGTTTTCGGAGCTGATTATGCGGACGCTGCTGCCGGACCGTCAAGGAGGTGCTCCGACGTCATGACGCTGCTCCTGTTTCTGCATATTGCCGGAAGCGTGCTTTTCTTGGGTAACATCATTACGGCTGCTTTTTGGAAAGTCCGCGCCGACGTCCGGGGCGATGCCGCGGAGATTCACCGCACCGCGAACAACGTGATGATCGCCGATTATGCGTTTACGCTGCCCGGGCTGCTGCTCTTGATCGTCACCGGGAGCCTGATGGCCGCCAAAGGCGGCTATTCGCTGGCAGGTCTGAACTGGCTTACGGCTTCGCTAATCCTGTTCGGGATCACCGGCGTGCTGTGGCTGGCCGTACTGATCCCGCTGCAGCGGGGAATGATCCGGCTCAGCCGGCAGGCGCTCGAAAACGGCGCGGTCTCCGCAGCTTACAAGAAGTTGTCGGCGTATTGGGCGGTTTTCGGCATCCTTGCCACCTTGCTGCCGCTTTTCATATTGTACTTCATGGTCAGCAAGCCTTTTTAAAATGAGGCGCAAACGACCGGCCGTTATGTATAACGGCCGGTTTTTGGTTTGCTGATAAGGGGAGTCAAGAGGCCGTCGTC
Organism: Paenibacillus sp. SSG-1; assembly: GCF_002224835.1. Taxonomy (NCBI): domain Bacteria; kingdom Bacillati; phylum Bacillota; class Bacilli; order Caryophanales; family Paenibacillaceae; genus Paenibacillus; species Paenibacillus sp. SSG-1. The sequence goes on along the minus strand of NZ_MBRK01000001.1, from coordinate 4,678,456 downwards.
TGCAGCTGCAGGGTCTGTAAAAATGAGGGTATAGGTGCGGTTTTTATGGAAAGAAATAGAGCATACCTTAAATAAAACGCCAAAATGGCTGGGCAGAACCCAAAGCGCAGTGTCTGGGCATTTTCCGGTTCAAAGATGTACAATAAGGTAAGCGCGGATCAGACCGGAAAGATTCCTTCGACTTGATTCAGGGGAAATAAAATTCGGGATGGCGATTTCCCTTTGGCCTGCACCTCGATGAAGTCGGAACCGATGAGCACCAGCTTCATGTTGGAAAAGGCTTTGCCGGACTGGAATACCGTCCGGATTCCGACGCGGCGGAATACCGCCGGCGGCTTAACGTCAAAGACGCGGATGGTCTGCAGGCTGAGCGGAACGAACAGCTCCCCCTGAACGCGGATAAAGCTGCTTTTATACACATGCTGCAGCCGCCCCGGCTCCAGACCCAGGCCTGCGCCGTTGATTTCCACCAGATGCCCGGTGAATTTGGCAAGACGCTCCTGCAGGGTTATATTTCTTTTAAACTTCATGAGCAGCACTTGGATCCCTCCGATGAACGTTTACTGCATTGTATGCCCTGAGCTGGGCGGGTGCTTCGATTTTTTGAAGAGAATCACAGGCCGTTTTACGCAGGTACAGCAAAGACGGCTTTAGATTTGCGAAAGGAGGAACCATGAACGAGAGCAGGGTGATATCAAGACCATGGGCGCTGGAAGGGCCCAGCATTCAAATCGACCCGCTGTTTCCTTATTATGCGGACCGCTCTGCCGAGAGCATCGCCGAAGAGATCGAGCTGTCCGGCTACCGGACGGTGCATTATTTTGTCGTGAACGAGAGCAGGGTACGAACGGACATCATTGAGGCTTTTCACGCCCGGGATATTGCCGTATGGGCGCTTGTAATCGGGAACGGAACGTTCGCCACTGAACATCTCCCACGGGAATGGCGTTCCTGGCGGATGGGGCTGTTGAAGGAGCTCAATGACGGCTTTGAACGGTTTTCTCCGTTCTCGGCATCTTACGTGGAATGGAAAAAGGAAGCGGTCGCCCGGGTCCTACTGGACCATCCGTTTGACGGCATTGAGATCGCCGAGCCCTATTTTCCGGAATGGGACGGCATCCGCAGAGGGGTATACGGCGACGTCGGCCCCCACGCGAAGCAAGCGTTCCGGGACAAGTACGGCCATGATATTCCTGAATTTCTGAACAAACGGGCGGCTAACTATTATAAAAAGATACCTGACATCTACGGCAAATGGATTACTTTCCGCGTGGACGCCGTGAACGGACTCATCGATGAAATTATAAACGGCAGCGGAGGCGCAAGAAGTGTCCGCCCGGATATTGCCGTAGCGACCTGGTCGCTGGCGGTTGACGGCGGAGCGGTATCCACCCTCCGGCTGAAGGAATGGCAGGGGCTTGATGCGATTTCGATGATCGGGAAGGTCCGGCCGAATATGCACGTGCTTCAAACCCACTGGCCGGACTGGATGAAGCGCCATTTGCCTCCGCAGTACGCGGGCGGATACGAGAGCTTCGCCGCACCGATCCGGGCCGCCTATCCCGGACTTCCCCTTGGCATTCAGGCTGACATCGGCTCCCGGAGCAGCATGGTGAAGAACCGGCGCTGGCTCAATGACTTCCAGAACACGGTTTACGAGCTCGGCTACGATACGTGGACGGCGTACGAATACCATCTCGGCGGGTATATGTATGACGAACCGCCTGTCCCTGTGAAAGCCGTCATGCGCGGAGAACAGGAGCTGACGGTTTCGTTCAACAAACGGATTGATCCGGATACGCTGGGAACGGTGCTGTTCTTTGCGGAGGAGAACACGGAGGCTGGACCGCTGGCCGGCATCACCATCGAGCAGAGGGCCGTCGACGGCAACCGTTTATGGCTGCGGGTGAGCGGGTTTCCCCGGCGGCCTGTGCTGGTCGAAGTCAGCGGGATGCGGGATACTCCGGGACTATGGCATGTGAAAGGCAAAAAGTCGGGCGAAACCCCGATCGGCCACAGGCTGAAAGTAGAGCAGGATCGTGGGTAATAGAGGAAGCTGAGCATGAAAAAAAGCGTCCCGGCGGCAGCGATGCCGCCAGGGCGCTTCTTTTATACATGCTGTAGTCATTATTGGGCGGTATATCCGCCGTCTACCATCAGGCTCGTTCCGATCACGAACGAGGAGTCGTCGCTGGCCAGGAACAGGACGGATTTGGCCACCTCTTCCGCGGTGCCGAGTCGTCCTATCGGGTGCAGCTCCACGAGCTGCTGCTTGGCTTCCGGCGGAAGCGCCTTTAGCAGCGGCGTATCGATATAACCCGGGCAGACGGCATTCACCCGGATGCCGTGCTTGGCGTATTCAATGCCGAGCGTCTGGGTGAGCAGCACGACGCCGCCTTTGGCCGAGCCGTAAGCGGTAACTCCCGCCTTGGCCGCATGGCCGTGGATCGAAGCGGAATTGATGATCGCACCCCCGGTGCCCTGTCTCAGCATTTGGACCACGGCGTGTTTATCCGACAGGAAGACGCCTGTCAGATTGACGTCGATCGTGCGCTGCCATTTGTCCAGCGACAGCTGATCGGCCGGCTCATCGTTGGCCACGCCCGCATTGGCAAACATAATGTCCAGTTTTCCGTATTCCTTCACGGTCCGTTCCACCAGCGCCTGGACTTCCTCCTCCTTGGTCACATCCACCCGGACGTAAATCGAGTCGTACCCTTTTTCTTTCAAATGGTCGGACACTTCCTGGCCCGCTTCCGAGCGGTCGGCCACGACGACCTTGGCGCCTTCCTGGGCAAACAGACGTGCGGTGGCTTGTCCGATCCCGCTGGCACCGCCCGTAATGATCGCTACTTTACCGGAAAGTTTCATACCTCGCGTCACTCCTTCTCACAGCAATTGTCCGTATCCGTCACCGGAATCGGGTTCATCTTTGTTAATTTACCCATTTTTCTGAAAATATTAGCCGAACGGCCCAAGCTTGTGAGATCGAAGCGCGGAATCTCCGTACTCCGGGATGAGGTTAAGGAGCTGGCTTGATCCTATCTTAAGTGGTACAGTAAACTCTAAATCAAAGCGTTCATGACATCTGCAACTCCAGAAAATTCATGAATGATAACGGGAATGTGGATGAGAACTACGGATAAATCATTATTTTTCAAATCGATCTCTAGGAGGAGAAAGACATGTCTACGATTAAAGAAATTTCGGAAGAAACCGGAATTAGCACATATACTCTCCGTTATTATGAACGGGAAGGAATTTTGCCGGGCGTCAAGCGCGATTCGAGTGGCAATCGGTTGTACGATGAAGAAAGTATGGAGTGGCTGAATTTTGTTTTGGCGCTGCGATCGACAGGCATGCCGCTTGCGGAGATCAAGCATTATGTAGACTTATATTGGGAAGGCGAGAGCACATTGAAGATCCGCAAACAAATGATGCTCAAGCATAAGGAAAAAGTAGAAAGGGATCTTAGAGAGACCTATAAAAATTTGGAACAGATCAATTACAAGCTGGCTTTGTACGACTTACAAGAAAAAGGGCTCAGCAAAATGCTGCCCTAAGGGGATAGACGGTTGCAGCAGATCTCTCTAAGCCGAGCGCGTTCTACGGAATGCGCTTTTTTGCCGTTTGCATTAGAGTGTACTAAAAGGATTTTCTCGTATTTTTACTGCTTCCTGTGGTGTTTGTATACTTGTTCCTTTCATAAAAGCCTGTAAATTCAGTGTTCTTTTGGCTTGTGTACTATTTTTTTATCGAGACTTGACTTACAGCAAACTCCACTTGTTACCCTGTTATCAAGCCAAAAATGACTGGCTAAAAACGGACAAAGGGGAATTCCATATGAATAAGAAAGTAGCGATCATCACAGGCGCGAGCAGCGGAATGGGAGCGGCGACAGCCAAGCTTCTCGCTCAAAATGGCATTCAAGTCATGCTTGCCGCTCGCCGGGAAGAACGTTTGCATCAGCTGCAGGAAGCCATTCGAAAGGCAGGAGGCGAAGCCAGCTACAAAGTGACTGACGTCACCTCGCGTTCCGACGTGGAAGCATTGGCAGATGAAACCATCAGAACCTTTGGACAAATCGACATCTTGATTAACAATGCCGGGATCATGCCGCTTTCGTTCTTCAGGAATTTAAAAGTTGATGAGTGGGAACGAATGATTGATGTGAACATTAAAGGCGTACTCTATGGGATGGCAGCAGTGTACAAGCATATGGAAGAACGCAATGAGGGGCATATTATTAACTTCTCCTCCATTGCAGGGCATATCCTCTTTCCATCGAGCTCCATTTATAGTGCAACCAAGCATGCCGTAAGGGTGTTAACAGAAGGCATGCGAACCGAACTGGGGGCCAAACAAAATATTCGGACGACCCTTATTTCTCCTGGAGCTGTGGAAACCGAGCTGTACGATACCATTACAGATCACACGATTTATCCCGCGCTCGAGAAATTGGGCAGTCAGGAATGGAACCAACTTGACCCGAACGATATTGCCCAAACCGTATTGTTTGCTATCCAGCAGCCGACTCACGTGACGATTAACGAGTTGATTGTCCGTCCTACGTCGCAAAGCTTGTAAAGCGGTCGCCGCCCAACTTCCCCAGTGGAACAGTTGGACGGCGATTTTATTTAAGAGATCAGAAAGTATAAATTTCGCAAAAAGAGCTTGCTTTCCGGAAAAGATGGTGGTACATTCGATATATAAATTGTGTACAATTTAATTTTATAAAATATAATTAAGGTGGAGGATGGGACCATGAGTATTTATTCTTTTACAGCAAACAGCATTCGCGGCGCGGAAAAGGAACTTTCGGAATATAGGGGGGACGTGCTTCTCATTGTGAACACGGCGAGCAAATGCGGGTTCACCCCGCAGTATGCCGACCTGCAGAAGCTGTACGAGAAATACGGTGACAAGGGATTCAAGGTGCTCGGATTTCCAAGCAACCAGTTCGCCGAGCAGGAGCCTGGAAGCAATGAGGAAGTCGATACGTTCTGCCAAATTAACTATGGCGTGAGCTTTCCGATGTTTGAGAAGGTGGATGTGCGCGGAGAAGACAAGCATCCGCTGTTTGCTTACTTGACGGAGAAGGCTCCGTTTAAGGGGATCAGTACGGACAATTCCGAAGGGAAAATGCTGCAATCGTTCCTTGAGAAGGAACAGCCTGAGCTGCTGGAAGGGGACGATATCAAGTGGAACTTCACCAAGTTCCTGATTGACCGGGAAGGACGGGTGGTGGAGCGGTTTGAGACACCGGTCGGTCCGCTGGAGCTGGAATCGGCCATTGATGCGCTGATCTAAAACTTAAGGATTGTTAGCGGCTATCCATTCCAGTGGCGGCGCCAGACGGCCATTTGGATAGAATTGCCTTGAATTTTAATGTATTCTGAAGGTAATTTTCAGGTGTTTTTAAGAAAACTCTCATATAATGCACTCATACCCCTTTTATATATGAATTGACCCTAGGCACGGGACTAGGGTCTATTTTTTTGTCCATTTTTCGTAAAAGGCTTCGTCCGGGGCGGATGAACGCCGTTTGTACGTCCCGTCTCCGCATAAACGCAAAGACAGCATCGCCCCGGACTTACGGATTCTGGCGCTGCCTGTGCAGCTGAAGCTGCTGCAGATTGCGCCAGGAGATTTGCCGGATGCGCTGGCTTCGCATCACTTCGCGGATCCAGGGATCGCGGAAAACTTGCAGCTCCATGCCGCGCTTCAGCCACTCATGATGGATGGCCATCAGCTCATCCGTAATGACGGCCGGATGGATATACAGCTCGCTGACTCCGGCCTGGAGCGAGCACAGCGCATCCGCCACGCTTTCCCTGAAGGCTTCGTAGGTTTCTCCCGGGCGCAGAGAAAAGGGCAGCTGGATTAAGTGATCCGGAATGACGACCCCTAAAGAGTCCGCTTCACGGACCCGTGCCTTATGGATGCGCCGGGCGGCGGAAGGCAGTTGGAGTGAAGAGGGAATATGCCTTGGCAGCCGAAACGGAAGACCGTTTCCCGCACAGACGCCAAGGACGAGTGAGAGGAAATCCCGTCCCGTTTCCAACCCGTACAGGCTACCCATATGATTATCGAGATGGGTCGGATTCAGCCCCATGCGCCGGGCGAGCCGGATTTGGCCAATGATTTCGGCGTGCACCTCGGTCGCCTGGGCTCTGGTCTCCACTGTGCGGCAGTCGCGAGGAAAGTACCCCTCATCCGTAATGAGGGAGGGCACCGTCTGCCGGCGGGTGACCGGTCCCCAGCGGTAGGTGTTCCACTCGCTGGTAAAGGTCAAGTGGACACCGACGTCCACGTCCGGGCGCGCCGCCGCCCACTGGGCAGCCTCCTTGGCCCAAGGGCACGGCATCATGATCGTTGCCGAGGAAATGGCCCTTTCGGCAAGCAGCAGCTGGATGCCCACGTTGGCCGAGTGGCACATGCCGTAGTCATCCGCATTGATGATCAGCAGCCGCTCATCCGGCGGGAAGCCCAAAGCTTGAGCGAGGTTCAAGGGACGTCACCTCCTAATTGAATACGTATTTCCATGCAGGGAGAGGATCATTATCGAACGAAGAGGGAACCAGCGGTTCAAGTTTAGGAGAATCAAGGCCGAGGGATTCGAATCACAATAAATAACAGCGAAGAAAAGAATAAAAACTGTGAAATTTTAACTACCAGTTTCATTTCTTCACCTAAATCTGCTAATCCAAATAAAATATGAACTACGGACACTAAATCGGTAATGATTAATATAATCCATGCGAGTAAATACACAATTTCCCCTCTTTTTATATGATGTGAACAATGGCTCTGGGTTGACGATCCTGTAGATCACGCACGCCATCAAGCATTTTTGGCAAAGGCGTTAAAACACTTATATTATCAATGATGTATTTATATTTGTAAATATATGTAATATTATACGAATGGCAAGATTAAGCTCGGCAACGAAAGAATTATCCTTTGAATTATTGAAACTTCAAAAACGAAAAGGACCCTTTGCGGTACTCCCGCAAAGGGTCTATTTCATCTTGCTACTTCTATCCGTTTGTTTTTATCGGCTTACGATCATCGATTGTTCTCACTTGACTCATTCCCCAGGCCTTTGCCCATGCCTTTCAGAAACCGCAGCCCGAAGCCGATCGCCCGGTTCACGTCAGGATCTTTCAGCGCATTCATGAGGGAGAAGACCGTCACCTTTTTGTCCTGCGGCTGATTGGCTTCCTCCAGGCCCTTGGCCACGCTGCCGAGCACCTTCGCCGTATGCTCCGGATCGATAGCGGCGAGGGCGCCGGCGGCGGCCATGCCGTTGTTGATCATGTTCGTCACTTCCGGCCGCGTGGCCTGGCCCAGGACGATTTCGGCCACTTTGGCTTTGGCCTTCAGCAGCGACTCAGCCGCTTCCAGAATGCCGCTGCCGTGCAGCTCGCTGAGCACCCCGATGGCTTTTTCCAGCGCCTGCTCATGCTCGGCGATCGAATCCGTCAGCTGGTCCAGCGACTGCTGCTTCAGCTCTTCTTCCGTCAGCTCGCGTTTTTTAATGTATGAAATCGGTTGTGCCATATGGATTCCACCTTTCCTTTAATCGACGAGCGATACATAATCCGGCCGGCTCCATTTCCGGTGCACTTCGACGCCATCCTGCGGGTAGCGCTTCTTGTTGCGCGGATTGGTTAGCGGCAGCGGATTGGTACCCTTCACGTTCAGAATCTGCATCCGCACGCGCGTCTGCTTATAAGCCGGCGTGTGCGTGCGCACATCGACCGCATTGCCGGTGAGCAGGTTGACCGCGTTTTCGTGGCTGACCGAGTGCATCGGCACGTACAGCTCGTTGCGGTGGACGCGGTCGGTAATGACCGCCTTCAGCTTGATCGCGCCGTAAGGCGATTCGAGCCGCACCAGGGACCCGTTCTCGACGCCCCGTTCGGCGGCCAGCTCAGGCGATACTTCCACGAACACTTCCGGCAGCTTCAGATTGATTCCGTGCGATTTGTTGGTCAGGTTGCCTTCATGGAACTGCTCCAGCAGGCGTCCGTTGTTCAGGACGAGATCGAATTCGGCCGGGTATTCCACCGGCGGCACGTAGCCGACCAGCGAGAAGCGCGCCTTTTTGTCGGGGAAGAAGAAGCCGTCCGTATAGAGCAGCGGCGTGTGTTCCCCGCTCGCCGAGCCCCAGATGAAGCTGCCCCAGCCTTCCAGCACCTCATAGCTGCATTGGGAGAAGAACGGGGTCAGGCTGGCCATTTCGGCGAAAATTTCGCTCGGATGGGTATAACCCCAGTCATACCCGAGACGCTTGGCGATCTGGGTCGTGATCCACCAGTCCGGCTTAGAGTCGCCGAGCGGCTCCAGCACCTGATACAGGCGCTGAACGCGCCGCTCCGTATTGGTAAAGGTGCCTTCTTTCTCCAGTGACGGCGCGGCAGGCAGAATGACGTCGGCGAACTGGGCCGTCTGCGACAGAAATACGTCCTGCACGACGAAGAAGTCGAGCTTCGCCAGCACCTCGTGCACGTGGTTGGCGTTGGAGTCGACCCAGGCCATATCCTCGCCGACGAGGTACATCGCCTTCATGTCGCCGCGGTCGATCGCATCGATCATCTGGATGTTGTCCATACCCGGCTGCGGCGAAATCGCCACGCCGTAAGCTTTTTCGAACCGCGTCCGCGCCTCGTCGTTCGAGACGTGCTGGTATCCCGGCAGCCAAGGCGGCAGCGTGCCCATGTCGCAAGCTCCTTGCACGTTGTTATGTCCGCGCAGCGGGTAAGCCCCGGCGCCGGGACGCATGTAGTTGCCCGTAGCGAGCAGCAGGTTGGAGATGGCCGCCGACGTGTGCGATCCGGCGATGTTTTGGGTGACGCCCATGCCCCAGCAGATGACAGTGCCGTCGGCGTCGCGGATCATCTCGGCGATCGAGATGAGCGTCTCCTTGGCAATGCCGGTTTCCTGCTCGGCGTACTCGAGCGTGAAGGTGTCCAGCAACTGCTGGTATTCGGCAAATTGATTGACATACTGGTCGATAAACGCCTGCTTGTGCCACCCTTGGTCAATCATGTATTTCGTGACCGCCGTCAGCCATACGAAGTCCGTACCCTGCTTCGGACGGATGAACAGGTCCGAGCGCTCGGCCATCTCATGCTTGCGCAGGTCGGCGACGATCAGCTTCTGGCCGTGCAGCTTGTGGGCCCGCTTGATCCGGGTCGCCAGGACCGGATGGCCTTCGGCCGGCGCGCAGCCGATCAAGATGACGAGGCCGGCTGCCGCGATGTCCTGGATCGTGCCGGCGTCGCCGCCGATGCCGACCGTGGACATCAGTCCGTCCGATGCCGGAGACTGGCAGTAGCGGGAGCAGTTGTCCACGTCATTGGTTTCAAACACCTGGCGGGCCAGCTTTTGGATCACATAGTTTTCTTCGTTCGTAATTTTCGAGGAAGAAATAAAGCCGACCGAATGGTTGCCGTACTCCTTACGGATGCCTCCGAGGCGTTCGGCAACCAGGTTCAGCGCCTCATCCCAGGTAGCTTCGACGAAGGCGTCTCCCTGCCGGATCAGCGGGGTCGTAATCCGCTCTTCGCTGTTGACGAAATCCCAGCCGAATTTGCCTTTGACGCAGGTGGAAATCGCGTTAACCGGCGCGTCGTGGGATGGCTGTACCTTCAAAATTTTCCGGCCTTTGGTCCACACCTCGAAGGAGCAGCCGACGCCGCAGAACGTGCATACCGTTTTGGTCTTGCGCGTGCGTGTGTCCCGCATCGCCGCTTCGATTTCCGAAACGGCGAAGATGCCGCTGTATCCCGGCTCCACTTCCTTGACGAGGTCGATCATCGGATTCAGCACTTCCTCGTTGATGCCTGTCATGAAGCCGGCCTCGCCCAGCATTGATTTTTCCATGAGGGCGTTGCACGGGCAGATGGTGACGCATTGGCCGCAGCTGACGCAGGACGAGTCGTTGATATCGACCCCGTTGTCCCACTTGACCCGCGGGATGTCCGCTTCCCAATCGATGGAAAGGGTTTCATTCACCTGCAGATTTTGGCAGACCTCGACACACTGTCCGCAGGCAATGCATTGATTCGGGTCATAACGGTAGAAAGGATGGGACATATCGACTTCCGAAGGTTCGACCTTCGGCCGGTACGGGTACTTCTGGTGCTCGATTTCCATCATTTCGGCGGTATTGTGCAGCTTGCAATTGCCGTTGTTGTTGTCGCATACGGTGCAGTAGAGCAGATGGTTTTCGAGAATCCGGTCCATCGCTTCCGTCTGTGCAGCCTTGGCGGATGCGGAAGACAGCTTGACGTTCATTCCCGAAACGGCAATGGTCGAGCAGGCGCGCGCAAGCTTCCCGTCGATTTCCACAATACATGTGTCGCACGTCTGGATCGGGTCTACCTCAGGGACATAACAAATTTGCGGATGCGACAGGCCGGCAAGATTGATCGCCTCGAGCACGGTCATGCCCGATGTGACTTCCACCGCCTGTCCGTCGAGCGTAATGTTAACAAGATTTTGGTTCACGAACATAAAACCCCTTTTCACCCCAATGTTAAATGGAGCCGCCAAGCGTCCAGGTGATTGCAGCGCTTCGGCGGGTGTCCATAAGCTAAAGAGCAGGCCATAAAAACAAAAAAACTCCACTAAACCCGTCTCCGCTAATCATTGTGCGCGGCAGGTTGTAGTGGAGTAACCGATTAGCATTGGCCTACTAATGGATCATTCCGGCGCCTGTATGGCATAAATGTATTCTCGTCATGATTATACTACGCCCGGACAGAAAAACAAGGTTGAATTATTCTGTACAATCCTACTAAGATTTAGTATAGTGTTAAACTTGTGATGAGGTGAGAATGGGATGAAGAAGGAAGTTGCGTTTAACGATATCATTCGCAAAGTGAGGAAAGATACGTTCGGAAAAGGTCCGGAACGCATTCATACCACGTTTGTCGAGAACATGGCGATCACCCGGATGCACGGCAATTTCACACCTACTGAAAAGTTTATCGCACAGTCCGAAGACGGCAAGAAGATGGTGCACAGCGCGAGAACACACATGATCAAGGAGCTGTACAAATCCCAGGTCCCGGAAGGGCTGGAGGAGCTGTGCGGATCGAAGCTGATCCATCTGTTTACGGATATCAAGGTGGAAGAAGACATGGCCGTTTCGGTCTTTATGTTCGAGAAAAATATAGAGCAGGGATGAAGCGATGATGGAGGCTGTGACGAGCAGGCCGGGCATGATCCGGTACGAGCAGGGAAAAATGGAGGAAAAGACCGACTTGGTCGTGAACGAGCATCCGGTAACGATCAAAATCAACGGCGAGGAATTTGCGACCCTCGTCTGTACGCCCGAATACATTGAAGATATGGCTGTCGGTTATCTCGCATCGGAAGGCGTCATTTCAAGCATTGAGGAAATCAAGGACTTATGGGTTCAGGAAGAGGAGGGGTTCGTTCACGCGTCTGTAAGCAAGTGGAGTCCTCTCCATCGCCAGCTATACAGCAAAAGGTACGTCACGTCCTGCTGCGGCGCCAGCCGGCAGGGCTTTGTATTTTTCAATGACGCGAAAACGGCCAAGGTGCTGGACCAGGCTCCGGTGGAGCTGTCCTTTGACGATTGCTTCCGGCTCGTGCGGGAGATGCAGGAGGGAGCCGAGACGTTTAACCGTACAGGCGGTGTGCATAACGCCGCTTTGTGCGACCGAAACGGGATTCTTCTGTCGAGAATGGATATCGGGCGGCATAACGCACTGGATAAAATTTATGGTTACTGCCTGAAGAACGACATCGCGGTGGATGATAAAATTATCGTGTTCAGCGGCAGAATTTCCTCGGAAATATTGCTGAAGGTGGCGAAAATCGGCTGTGCCGTCATCCTGTCCAAATCGGCGCCAACTGAGCTTGCGCTGGAGCTGGCGGACAATTTGGGCATTACCGCCGTCGGCTTTATCCGCGGCCAATCCTGCAACGTGTATACCCACCCGCACCGCATTGTGGAGTGCAGGCCGCAATCCTGAGCGGCCCCAGGCGCACCTGCTGCAGCAGCACGAATTGTTTTGGGCACCAGCCCACATCAAGGGAATTTGCAGCTTCAAATGAAGGAGGGATCATCATGGAAACCCATGATCAATACAACCGTATACTCAGAGATTTGAGGCTTTCCGTGACGGACCGCTGCAATTTCCGCTGCCGGTATTGCATGCCCGAGGAAATCTTCGGCAAGGATTACGCTTTTTTGTCCAGGGAACATATTCTCAGCGTCGAGGAAACGGTGCGGATTACGCGGATATTCACCCGCCTCGGGGCCCGCAAAATCCGCATCACCGGCGGCGAACCGCTGCTGCGCAAGGAGCTTCCGGATATTATTCGGGAGGTGTCCCGGATCCCTGGCGTGGAGGACGTTGCCTTGACGACGAACGGCAGCCTGCTCGCCCGGCACGCCCGGACGCTGCGTGAGGCGGGCTTGATGCGCGTCGCCGTCAGCCTGGATGCGCTCGATGACGACACTTTTTTGGCGATGAACGGCGGAAAGGCCAGGGTGGCGCAGGTGCTGGAGGGCATTGACGCCGCCGCCGAAGCAGGCCTGGCCGTGAAGGTTAACATGGTGGTGCAGAAGGGCGTCAACGAGCATGCCCTGCTGCCTATGGTCCGCTATTTCCGCGAGCGGGGCCATATTTTGCGCATGATCGAATATATGGATGTCGGCAATACGAACGGTTGGAACTGGGATCAGGTCGTCAGCAAGCGCGAGATGCTGGAGCGGATTCACGCCGAATTTCCGCTGGCGCCTGCCGATCCCAATTATGAGGGAGAGGTGGCTTCCCGCTTCCGGTTTCTTGACGGCCAAGGCGAAATCGGCGTCATTTCATCCGTCAGCGACGCCTTCTGCTCCACCTGTACGCGGGGCCGATTATCGGCGGACGGCATGTTCTACACCTGCCTGTTCGCGACGAAGGGGCATGACCTGAGGGAATGGCTGCGTTCAGGTGCAACCGACGACGAGATCGCGGAGCATATCATAGCCATTTGGGAAGGACGGCATGACCGGTATTCGCTGGACCGCGGTAAAGCCGGCACCGGTACGGGCCGGGAAGCCAAGGTGGAAATGTCCCGGATCGGCGGATGACGGCTTGTTCCGGTCTGGCTTCCTAGAATGTACATCGATCAACGTTTTCTTTAAAATTGTTGACAAATTTATGAACAGGTGTTTATCATATGTATGAAATGTCATAGACAAATGGGGTGGTTGTAGGGACTGCACCTGCCCTATTCGTTACGTGTCATGTGTGTTTGATCTCCCTATAGGAATCGGGTAGGGGAATTAACCGCTGTCAATCAACTTTCGGCTTCAGAGCCGGGGTTTGATTTGTGGCGGTTTTTTTGTTGTTGGAAAGAGCAAGGGAAAGTGGATCTGGTTGCGAATCACAGGCTTTTATCGAAGAAAGTTACGAAGAAAAATGGAAGGAATGGTACGATGTCGTCTTTTTATTCACCGCAGCAAATTCGTGATATTGCCATTGAAACAGGGGAGAAGAAAGCCAGACTGCCGCTGCCTGCGGTTCTCATTCTAGGCTTCCTGGCGGGTGCTTTTATTGCGCTTGGTTTTTTGCTGGATATCCGTGTCATCGGAACGGCTCCGAAGGAATGGGGCTCGGTCGCCGGATTTCTGGGTGCAGCGGTCTTCCCGGTAGGGCTGATCCTGACCGTCCTGGCCGGAGGGGAACTATTGACGGGGAACATGATGACGCTTCCAATGGCGTGGTTTTCCCGTAAAATCGGCTTTGGCGCCGTCCTCAAAAACTGGATTCTCGTTACGGTCGCCAACTTTATCGGGGCGGTGTTCGTCGCCTATTTCTTCGGGCATGTCGCCGGGCTGACGGAAGGGGCGTTTCTGGCCAAAACGGTAGCTGTGGCCGAAGCAAAGGTGCATGATTCGTTCCTGCAGGCTTTTGTCTCGGCCATCGGCTGCAATTGGCTCGTCTGCCTTGCAGTCTGGCTCGGTTACGGTGCGAAGGATGTTACCGGAAAAATCATCGGGATCTGGTTTCCGGTCATGGCGTTTGTCGCCATCGGCTTTCAGCACGTGGTCGCGAACATGTTCGTCATTCCGGCTGCGATCTTTGCCGGACAGATGAGCTGGAGCCAATACTTCCCGAACTTCGCGGCGGTGTTCCTGGGCAACCTGATCGGCGGAGCCGTCTTTGTGGCCCTCGCGTATTTCGCCGCTTACCGCCAGCCCGCCGGCTCCATGCTGCCTCTGGCCGAGAAGGCGAATCATAAATCGGCGTAATGCCGCTTGGCGTACTGCTCTAAAATATGCACGAATTTGAGCAGCGCCATGCCGGCTGGCTGATCTTTGCCTTGAACCATCAGCAGGTCCCGGCCGAGCTTCATTCCTTTCAGCTTGACCTCGCACAGCTCGCCGCTGCCAAGCTCCTTGCGGACGACCCAGCGGGACAGGACAGCGATGCCAAGGCCCGCGGCGGCCGCTTCCTTGACACCCTGGCTGCTGCTGAAGACGAAGCTACGCTTGACAGCAAGTCCTCCCTCCTCAATCAGCCGGTCGCTGTAGGCCCGCGTGCCCGAACCGCTTTCGCGCAAGACCCACACCTGGTCCTGCAGCATGCCGGGATCAATCGATTTGTAGGCGGTGAGGGGATGGTCAGGCGACATCACCAGCACCATTTCATCCTCCATGAACGTGGTCAGCTGCACGTCCCTGGCGGTCGTGCTGCCTTCAACCAGACCGATGTGAAACCGCCCTTCGCGGATATCATGCACGATGTTGTCGGTGTTGCTGATGTGAACCTGCACATCGACGTCGGGGTACTGGTGCGCGTATTCGGCGAGAACGGCCGGAAGGATGTATTCGCCGATCGTAAAGCTTGCACCGATGCTCAAGGAGCCGGTCACGACATCCCGCAGCAGATGGATCTCCTGCTGGGCCTCCTCGTACAGCGCCAGCATCTGCTTGGCCTTCCGGAATAAGATTTCGCCAGCCTCGGTCAATCTGACCTGCTTCGGGGACCGGAGCATCAGCTTCGCGCCCAGCTCATCTTCCAAGTTCCGGATGTGCAAGCTAACCCCCGGCTGGGATAGATGGAGCAGCTTGGCGGCGCGGGAGAAATTGCGCTCTTCGGCGACGGTGACGAAGACCTTTAGTGTGTCTGTGATCATGGCGTGGACTCCTGTTTATCGTTTTTTCAGCGGCAAGCGAGCTAAGGCTAAGGCGGCGCTGAAGATTACACTCAGTGTAACGTGGGGGAGGACCGCAATCAATCATAAGTTATCCTGATGATTGGGATAGCAAATCGGTATTTCCCTTCCGGAGCCGGACATTCTATAGTGAGCGTATCGATAGCCGCTTGAATGACCAGGCTACGGACGGGAGGAATGAATCATGATTGCATCTCAGGGATCGGCCCTGCCGCGCAAAAAGCGCAATTTGAACGCTTATATGCTGGGGCTCTGCCTCACGTTTGTATTATCACTGCTGGCCAAGGGGCTGGCGCTGCTGCCTTTTCTGGGCATCATGGGGCAGCTGGTGCTGGCCATCCTGCTTGGCATGGTTTACCGGGCATTCGCCGGCGTGCCGGAGTACGCGATGCCCGGCATCGCCTTTTCCAATAAAAAGCTGCTCAGGCTGGGCATTATTTTGCTCGGCATGCGGCTGAACCTGGCGGACATCGTTCATGCCGGGCCAAAGGTTCTGCTGCTGGCTGCGGTCAATATCAGCGTGACGCTGCTTGCGGTATACGGCATCGCCCGGCTGATGAAGGTCGATCCGGTCATGTCGCTGCTGGCCGCCTGCGGTTCGGCCATTTGCGGGGCGGCCGCTGTGGCCGCCATCGCGCCGCAGGTTCGGGCGAACGAGCAGGAGACGGCGGTCAGCGCCGCGGTAGTTGCCCTGCTCGGCACCTTGTTTACGCTGCTGTACGTCGGCCTGTATCCGCTGCTCGGCCTGTCGCCGGCCGGATACGGCGTGTTTGCGGGCGGCACGCTCCATGAAGTCGCCCATGCCATCGCGGCAGCAGCGCCAGGGGGCAAGGAGGCCGAAGATATGGCCGTCATCGTCAAGCTGACCCGGGTGGCGCTGCTCGTGCCCGTCGCCGTTCTCGTCGGCCTCTGGAGCAGCCGCAAGGGCGGGCGCACCGCACCGGGGGAAAGTAGCCGTATTCCCATCCCCTGGTTTGTGCTTGGCTTCCTAGTGATGAGCGGCATCCATACGCTGGGCATCCTGCCCGAATCGGCTGCCTCGCAGATCGTCACGGCAGCTTATATGCTGATGGCGATGGCCATGGCCGGTCTTGGCCTGAACGTCGACTTTGCCGTGTTCGGGCGCAAAGGGGGCCGTCCGTTCGCCGCAGCGCTGCTCGGCTCCTGCCTGCTTGCCGGCGTCGGATATGTGCTGGTCAAGGCGCTGGGATTAGCATAAACGCCGGAACGTACCGGCCAACACCTAAAGAAGGACTCCGGCCGGTAACGGCGGAGTCCTCCTCTTTTTTTTACAATCTTAAATGAACGTACCGGCTACAGTTCTTCGGAATCATCGCCGTCATATCCATTGATCAGGTCCGTTCCGTGCATATCCTCCACCATGGCGATCGCGGAAGGATCGACCGGACTGTTCGCCGAAATGTCGTCCGCATCCGGAACATCCGGCAGCTCTTCGTCCTCCGTCAGTTCGTTCACGGCCGAGGATTCACCGGCGTACGCGCCGGACGTCCCGGCAGAGGCTGGAGCCGAGTCCCGGCCCCCAAGCTCGGGACTCATGTCGGACCGGACATAGAATTCCACGTCCTCCGCTTCCGGCTCACGGCTGATGCTTTGCTTGGTGTATGTTCCCGTATCCTTGAAGTCATCCCGGGGCAGCTCAAACTCGGGCGGAAGCTCGCGCTGCTGGTCGTACCGTTCATAGGTCAAATCGGCATCGCTTTTCATATTCTTATTATACTCATCAGCCATGTCATCCATCTCCTTTGGCGTATTTTCTTTCCTTACCGTTACCCGAAATGAGCCCGTATATCCGCTCCCGGATTAAAACTTAGGAAATACGTATCGGATCAAGAAATAGAGGAAACCGAAAAAAATAATAATGTACGCGGCATATTTGATAAAAGTGGCTGCTACAAGACTGGAATCGGACTTCTGCTGAACTTCCTTATGCTCAACCTCAACGTTGTTCCGGCGGAATTCACTCATGGGTAATCCTCCTTTCAGCGCAGATCGGGAAGTCTGTGTCGTTTGCTACTTTAATAAACGTACCCGCTCAAGGTGAAACATCGTTACCATACTTAGGAAAAAGTGGTATGATTAAATAAGTCCCGGCTTGTATAGCCCCGAAGGCAGTTGTGCTAAGGTTGATGTCAACCCGGGGATTCTTATGTTTTCGAATGCATAAATATAAAGAATGGCGGCAGTATGCTCGAGGTTGTATGTATATTTATGCAAATGATATATTTTTTGACGATGCCCGAAAGAACAGGAAGGAGTGGACGATGATGATAGCGAATCTACATAGCAGTTGAAAATTTTACAAATATTAACTTTTGAGGTGTTTTATGAAGGGTTTCCCCAAATCCGTAATCACGAAGCTGGCTCTGATCGCTTGCCTGACCCTGCTGTTTGTGACGGTACCGGTATTTGCTGGAGCGATGCAGACGGGTGGAGAGCGTTGGATTACCGAGTGGGAGGTCAAATGGGCGGACAGCGCGGATCTTGCGGCAGTTCCCGGATCCGTAACGGCAAGCGAAGGCTGGAGCCCGAATCCATCCGGCATGGCTTTGCCGAAGAGGCCCGGAACATCATCGACATTATGGATCAGAACGAAGCTCCCTGCCTTGAACTGGGACATCCCCTCCATGCTTATCCCTAAGATATACGGACAGAACATTGCGATTTTTATCGGCACGACCCCCATCTACGAATCAAACCGCGACTATATTTACGATAACAACAAAGTGTTAACTCCCCTTCAGAGAAATGATTCCGATAAAATACTGTACATAGGCGTTCAATCCGCCAAGGACCGCATCGGACTGCGCCACGGCATTGAACTGGGCAACTATCCGGAATTGCTGGACAACTACGTCAAGAGAGATCTGATCGATATCATACTGGGCTGCGCGTTTGTCTTTATTGCGCTCGTCATGCTCATTTGCTCGGTTTTTTTGAAAAAGGAGCAGAACGCCTCCTGGATTTCACTGAGTCTGGTGATCGCCTCCGCCGGAGTGCTGGTCATCACGTATTCCCCGTTTCTTTATACCTTTTACAAGGATTACGGCAAGCTCTACACCCGCCTATGGGATGTCGCGCTGTTCGTGCTGCTTCCGTCACTAACCTATTTTATCGAACGGATCTTCGGCAGCGGGTACCGTTCGGTGATTAAGAAGCTGTTGTATTTTCAAATCGGATATTCGGCATTCTGCCTGCTCTTCATGCTGGCGAACATCGTGCTAAACGATAAATTATTCGGTATCCATTACTTTCTGTCGGTCCGTGTTTTGGGAATCGTTATGATCGTACAAGCCGTGCTGCTCGTCAGCAATTCGATCATCCATGCCGTGAAAGGGAACCGGAGCGCCGAGATTCTCACCATCGGCTTTGCGGTGTTCGGCCTGACGGTCATTGGCGAAATGGTCTGGTTCTATTTGAAGGACGGCAACTATGACCTGTTTCTGTGGAAGTGGGGGGCGGCTGTATTTATCATATCCCTGATGCTGATCCTCGGCCGGAACTATACCATCAATCACGAACAGATTGTAAAATATTCAAGGGAGCTGGAAATGTTCAACAACGAGCTGCAGCGCTCCGAGAAAATGGCCATCATCAGCGAATTGGCGGCATCCGTCGCCCATGAGGTCCGGAACCCGCTTCAGGTGACACGCGGTTTCCTGCAGGTGCTGACCAAGAAGTACAGAAACCAGGATAAACTCTATATGACGATGGCCCTGGAGGAGCTGGACCGGGCCGCAGGCATCATCACCGACTTCCTGACCTTTGCCAAGCCGCAGTTTGAACGAATTTCCGTTCTGAACGTCAAAGAGGAGCTGGGGCATGTAGAGGGCGTCATCGTACCGCTTGCGAACCTTCAGGGCGCCCAGATCGATATGCGTGTTCCGGACCATCTGCAGGTGAAAGGGAACTCTTCAAAATTTAAGCAGGCTTTTATCAATATGGTGAAGAACAGCATCGAGGCGCTTAACGGAGACGGTCAGATTAACGTATGGGCTTACGAAATGGACGAACGGGTTGTCATCCATATTCAGGACAATGGG
>NZ_MBRK01000001.1:4415296-4659172 GCF_002224835.1 Paenibacillus sp. SSG-1 | reverse complement strand
GCCGGGGGGGGGGAGCCGTATTTCTCCAACAAGACGAAAGGGACCGGGCTTGGTCTTATGGTTACGTTCCGGATCGTGGAAGCCATGGGGGGAAGTCTTGAATTCAAAAGCGAAAAAGGGGTGGGAACCGAAGCGGTCGTCTCCTTTCCATCAGCGGCTGTATAAGCCGCTTGACGGTAAGGTGGCGAACTTCGCTGTTCCCAACCCTTTCATCATTTATGTATATTCAAGATGAGGTGTGTAATCTCAATTACCAGGAGTATTTCGGCGCCGCGGCCGCTCTGACCGTTTCTGTTGGACTTGGGGGAAGCACGAGATAAAACTCGTTGGATGATTCCTCCACTGTCTTTACTTTGATGTGTTCAGGTAAAATAATACCGAGCACTTCTTTGATTGCGGCCTTAGGGTCGGCCAGGAGTCTTTCCTTGAAACTTGGGTCTTCCCAGGCTTTTTGAATAACTTGGTTGTGAAGGATAGCTTCTGCTGTCATTAGAATCACCCTTTCAACAAAATGGTTAATATTACCTTTATAAGTATACCATGGAATAAATTATAAATCTATCATTATTTGATATGATTTAACAGCCATAAACTTAATCCGCCTTTTTGCAAGGCGTTTCTCTCATCTTCGATCCGGTTTGCGTCGTCCTGAATCGACAGCAGAATATGCTCGTGAAAAGAAAGCAGCTGGGGAATGCTCAATGGGGTCTGCTTGATGTGCTCATGGTTGGCTTCCGCCACAGCAGTGTATGAACGCAGGATGCCGTGAACGGCAATATAATGCTCGACACGATCGGCAGTGAGCGGTTCGCCTTGGGCAAACTGCGACCGGATCAGCGAGAGCAGGCTGTTATAGCTGCCTTCCTCAAGATCTTCCCGCCAGTCGGCCCAATCATCTGCCATTTGCAGCGTAGCCAGTACGTGTTCGAGCAAGTCGGTCACGGCCGGAATTTGTTCCTCCCCGCCCGACAGGAGCAGCGCTCCGGTGCTCGACAGCTTCAGCGGCGCAGCTTTGCGCGCGATGAACAGCGGATTCACGCGGAAATAGTCGGCCGTGTGCTCATTGGTAACGGCTTCCGCCCATTCATGCAGGTACTGCCTGAAATAGGACCAGAACCGGGACGCTGAGGGGAAGTAGCCGCGATAGATGTCGAGAAACTGCAGATACAGCAAATTTCCCAGCGGCAGCTGCTCCTTGTCCTGGGGCGAGGAGGAATCCATGCAATCGTCCTGAATGAAAAAATAGAGCATGGCGCAAACGTTGCCGATCGACAGCTTCCGGGCGTCTTCGGCCGAAAGTCCTGCCGTTTCCATCAGCCAGAAGGGCAGCAAATAGCAGATATAGTTTTTGGCGCTGTTTTCTTCGAGCGGGTTAAAATGGGTTAAATAGGAAAGGCCTTTCGTGTTCAACGGAGAAGGGAACGCGGCAATGATGCACTCGGTTTCGCGGAATACATACGACAAATCGGCTTCATAACGCTCTAACCATTCCATATAATCACCTTTTTTAGATAGAATTGTTGTTCCAAGCGGCGGTATCCGGTGCTGAAGACCTCATTGAGCCGTTGACCTGGTTATGAATATGGGGTTGTGTGTATGTTGTTATATGAAGTTTAGTTGAGGTTTTGATTAGTTTAGCATATATTTCCAATTTATGAAATCCGAAATTGAAAGAACCGGATGCGAGGCTGCAGATTACTGGTTCCGGTACACTAACATTCGGTAGAGGTGCACATATGAAAGCTTCGAGAAAATACGGCATCATCGCGGCGGCGATTTGTATAGTCATCCAGCTTGTGCTTGCCGCCTCCTGTTACGGCAGTTCCGAACCGGCTCTAAAGCCGCTGACGGACTGGCGGTTCACATGGGAGGGCGGAGGTACGGGCAGCCGCAGCACGGACGGCATCGGGCCGGCTTCCGGGTGGGAGCCGTACCGGATGAAGCAGCCGCTGCAGCTAAGCACCGGGGAAGAGAAGGCGGGATGGTTCGAAACGAAGCTGCCGGCACTCATCTGGAATACGCCTGCCATTTTGCTCAAACCGGTTTATGGAATCAAAATCGACATCTACGTCGGTCAAGAGAAACGATACGAAATCGATCGGGATTACCGGTATGATGTTCATCATATCCTGCTTCCGCTGAGCCGTGAAGACGCCGGTCAAACGCTGCTCATGAAAATCCAGGGGGGAACCGGCCGGATCGGCATGGACGGTCCCGTGTGGGCCGGCGATTACCAGACGCTGCTGACCAAGCTGATCAAGGCCAATCTGGGTGATATCGTTTTGGGAAGCTCGTTTATATTCATTGCGCTGATCATGCTGATTTCGGCTTTACTCCTGAACCGGAGTGAGCGGAACAGCTGGCTGTCCCTGACGGCAGTCATTTTGTCGATCGGGCTCATGATCCTGACTTATTCTCCTTTTGTGTACAGTCTGTTCAGAAGCTATGGAGAATGGTTTCAGGTCGTTTTTGACCTTGGCCTGCTGTCGCTCTTACCGGCGATAACCTATTATTTTGAAAGAACCATTGGCCCCGGCTACATGCTGATCATTCGGATGTGCCGTAAATTCCAGGTAGGGTACTCGCTCTTTTGCCTCGGGTTTATGGTCATCAACCTGCTTAGCGGCAGCCGTTTCTCCGATATTTATTATTTCTTCTCCGTCAAGGTGCTCGGCTGCATTATGATCGTTCTGCTGATGATTTTGGCGGCCAGCGCGATATCCTACGCCGCCAAAGGAAACAGGGACGCAGCTGTGTTTGCTTCGGGTTTTGCCTTGTTTGCCATCGCGACGCTGGGTGAACTTGTCTGGTTCTATGTACGCCAGGGGGACTACGTGCTGTTCTGGTGGAAATGGGGAGTCCTTGGCTTCGTGATCAGCCTCATCATGATCCTTGGCCGGAAGTTCGCCCATAATCATCGGCAGATTGTCGTGTATTCCCGGGAGCTTGAAATGTTTAACAGCGAGCTGCAGCGGTCGGAGAAAATGGAAATCATCAGCGAGCTGGCCGCCTCGGTTGCGCACGAGGTGAGAAACCCGCTTCAGGTCACCCGCGGCTTTCTGCAGCTGCTGCAGGAGAAGTCGAGGGACCGGGAGAAAGAGTATCTCCGGCTGGCGCTTGAGGAACTGGACAGGGCATCGGGGATTATTACGGATTTTCTTACGTTTGCCAAGCCGGAGGCGGAGAAGGTATCCCTGCTCAATGTGGGGTATGAATTCCGGCATATCGAGGGCATCTTGATCCCCCTGGCTAACCTTCAAGGCGGCCGGATGACGACGGATATTCCCCAAGACTTGTACGTCCACGGCAATTCGTCGAAGTTCAAACAGGCCTTTATCAATATGATCAAGAACAGCATTGAAGCGCTGCGGGAGGAAGGCCACATTCAAATCCGGGCTTACCGGGAGAACGGCCAGGTCGTCATTCGCGTCGCCGACAATGGAGAGGGGATGGAGCCGTCAGAGGTGGCGAGGCTCGGCGAGCCATATTACTCCAACAAATCGAAAGGAACCGGGCTCGGACTGATGGTCACGTTCCGCATCATTGAGGTGATGCAGGGAAAGATCGAGATTGAGAGCAAGAAAGGCGCCGGTACGGTGATGACCGTCCGTTTCCCGGCCGCCGCATCCGGCGAACAGAGAACGGAATAATCCCTTGATCCGTATACACTGGAACAAAAAAATGGCGCCTGCATCGGCGTCATTTTTTTACGTTTAAAATAGCTCTTCAGGAGCGTTCCCTCCATGGAGGTCTCTCCAGGCCAGATATAAGCTGATCGTTGCGGCAATAAGAAACAGAAAAGCGGAAATAAAGGCAAGCTGCTTTCCGATGCTCATCGCACCGCCTGCTCCCATTCCCGGGGTTGCGGAGGGGACCAAACCACTGATTCGAACGGGCTTCGCCGGTTTTGATCTTGATTTAACCCGCTTCCTTGGCTTTGCCGATTTCACTGGTTTCACGTTAAGACACTCCTTTGCGTGAGAATCCTTCTTTAAAAAACGATGACAGGGTGCTTTAACGAACTCACAGTAAGTTATGTTACTGCCGTTCGGGTCGTTCCGAGGCCAAGTGAAAATAGACTGGGGAAAGAAACCGATGTATGTTTGATCATCTGAAATCGATTTATACAGCTTGTCGCCGCCGCTGAAGCCAGAGGTCTTATTGCAGTGTATGATGGGGCGGCCGAGATGTTATCTACAGGAGCAAAAAAATAGGGTCCCGGTTGGCCCTCGAGCCGTCCCTTCCCGGTGATCCGAAGATGTTGAAAACATCCGGCTGGTGGGGAAAATGATCATTTACTAGATTGTTAGTTTTGTTATAATAAATTATGCTAACTTTCTTTGGACAATACGAGCAATGGCAGGAGGATATCATGGACAAAACGCAATGGAACATCAGCAGCTGGAGCTTTAAAGCTTGCAAGGACCAGGAATGGATGGAGGCGAAGGTACCGGGCTGCGTACATACGGATCTGCTGGCCAACGGCAAAATTCCGGATCCGTTCTACGGAACGAATGAGAAGGAAGTACAGTGGATCGACAAGCAGGATTGGGAATACGAAAGCCGGTTCGATTTGCCGGAGGAGCTGCTGTCCCTTCCGCATCTGGAGCTCGTCTTTAAAGGGCTTGACACCTATGCGGACGTCGCCGTGAACGGCAAACCTGTTCTTCAGGCGGATAACATGTTCCGCACATGGAAGGCCGATGTTAAGAATATGCTGCAGCCGAAGGACAATACCGTCCATGTGCGTTTCCGCTCGCCGGTCCAGGAGGATCTTCCGAAGCTGGAACGCCTCGGCTACGATTTGCCGGCAACGAATGACCAGTCGGATGTCGGAGGACTTGGAGACCGGAAAATCAGCGTATTCGCCCGCAAGGCGCCGTATCATTACGGATGGGACTGGGGTCCTCGTTTCGTAACCAGCGGCATTTGGCGGGATGTCTATATTGAAGGATGGGATCACAGCCGGATTCAGGATGTGTACATCGATCAGACGGAGGTTACGGCAGCATCGGCCAAGTTAACGGCCGTGATCGAGCTGGAGTCAGACCTGGAAAGGGAAGCGCTGGTTCGCCTGAGCGCGGACGGTCAGACTTGGGACCAGAAGGTCCAGCTGTCACAAGGCGCCCAAACGGTGGAACTCCCGCTGGTGATCGACAATCCGAAGCTGTGGTGGTGCCGTGGACTCGGTGAGGCGAATTTGTATGAATTCCGTGCGGAGCTGATCGTTGACGGCGGCGTGGCAGCCGAGAAAAGCGTTAAAACGGGCCTGCGCTCGGTCAGGCTGGTCCGCGATAAGGACGAGGCCGGCTCTACCTTTTATATCGAGCTGAACGGAGTACCGGTGTTCGCCAAGGGTGCCAACCATATCCCGAACGACAGCTTTATTACCGAAGTAACCTACGAACGCTACCGTCATGAGATTGCCAGTGCAGCAGCCTCCAACATGAATATGCTTCGCGTCTGGGGCGGGGGGATTTACGAGCAGGACGCTTTCTATGAGCTGTGTGACGAATACGGCCTGATGGTATGGCAGGATTTCATGTTTGCCTGCAGCATGTACCCCGGCGACGAAGCATTTTTGGAAAATGTGCGGCTGGAAGCGGAGGAAAACGTCAGACGTCTGAGAAATCATCCTTCGATTGTTTTATGGTGCGGCAATAACGAAATCGATACGGCCTGGTCCCACTATTCCGAAAATACCGGCTGGGGCTGGAAGCAGCAGTATACTCCGGAGCTCCGCGAGCGCCTGTGGCAGGATTACGAGGCGATCTTTCACCGGATTTTGCCGGAAGCGATTACCCGTTATGCGCCGCAGGCCGATTACTGGCCGTCTTCGCCGATGATCGAGCTGACCGGGGACATTCGTCAGCATGCGACGAACAGCTCCACCGGCGGGGACATCCATTACTGGGGCGTATGGCACAATGTGGAGCCGTTTGAAAATTATAACGTGTACATCGGGCGTTTCATGAGCGAATACGGTTTTCAGTCGTTTCCGGAATACAAATCGGTTCGCCGTTATGCCGAAGAGCATGATTTGGCCCTGGAATCCGAAGTGATGCTGGCCCACCAGAAGAACGGGCAGGGCAACCGTCTGATCAAGCAGTACATGGATATGTACATGAACGAGCCGAAGGATTTCCCTTCCTTCCTGTATATGAGCCAGGTGCTGCAGGCGGAAGCCATGAAGATGGCGATTGAGGCGCATCGCCGCAAGAAGCCTTACTGCATGGGGACGCTGTATTGGCAGATGAACGATTGCTGGCCGGTGGCTTCCTGGGCGGGGATGGATTATTTCGGCCGCTGGAAGGCGCTCCAGTATTATGCCAAACGCAGCTTCCGCGACGTCGCCGTTTCCATCGACGGTACGCGCGGCGATGAATTGGACATTTACGTCCTTTCCGATGTGCTTCAGCCGCTGTCCGGAAATCTTCGCCTGCAGGTCATGGACCTGAAAGGGAACGTCCTGCAGGAAACGGCGGAGAGCTTCAGCATAAGCGCGAACATATCGGAAAAGGTGCATACCTGCTCCGTGGAGCAGCTGCTGGGTGGAAGCCGCCCGCAGGAAACGTTTCTGCTCGTCCAGCTTGAGGTGTCCGGGCAAGTGGTGGACATCAAGGAGCATTATTTCGTGCCGGCTAAGGAGTTCGCGTTCGCCAAAGCGAATATCACGGTACGGGAGGAAGAAGGCAGCCAAGGTCATACGCTGATCCTTACAACGGATACGCTGGCCAAACAAGTATGGATTTCCAGCGAGGCGGAGGGCAGCTTCAGCGACAATTTCTTCGATTTGATTCCGGGCAGGGAGCAGCGCGTGCAGTTTTACGCCCGTTCGGAAGGGAAAGAGCCGTTCATCCCGGCCAGACCGGGCCGGATCGAAGTGAAATCGATGGCGGACTTTATCGTAAAGTAGGATATTTGCATACAAAGGAGCCGTCCGGGTATACCGGGACGGCTCCTTTTCTTTGGTTGGACGCGTATGCACCAGCGCTGTAGCCGCTGCTGTTAAATATAATGCAGTCCGGATAAATAAGGCAGAGGTATCGTACAGAAATCTTCCGGCGCCCCCGCCAGGTGGGGAGACTCGGGATCAAACAGCAGCGACAGCAAACCGCTGTCATCCAGCACGAGTTCCTGTCCCTTGTTTGTGACCGTGTATGATCTGCCGCCGGCTTCATCGATGCGGATAAAGGATTGCCAGTCTACCTTGAGCAGCGGGGAACACTGCGTGAGCAGGCTGTGGGCGTCCGCGATCCATACGGTGCCGCTGTTCGGGCCGGATTGGACCGCGGCGCCGGCCTGCTGAAGCAGTTTCAGCAGGGCTTGCTCCTGCCAAGGCACCGGAACCTCCAAGCGCTGAATCCGGTGGCGCTGGAGCATTTCGGCCAGCAGCCGGGCGACGGCCTGCGGATGGCCACCCCACTCGACGGCCTTGGCCGGTTCGCCGGACGTCGAGGATTCAGGAGCCGTTGGCACGGCAGCGGCCAGAAAGGCTGCTATCGCGCCGTCTTTGCGAGCGGTGAGCGTTTCTTGGCGCATCATGGTGATGTCCGCGATGGCGCTGCTGCCCAGCAGCGTGAGCAGCTGTGCGGGGCCCTGCTCATAGGCCGGGGAAGCGCCGGAGAGGATCGCGGAGATGCCGAACGTATCCTCCGGCCGCATAGGGCTGATGCTCCATTCATCTGTATCCGGTTGCAAAAGGGCTGCCGCGCTGCCGCGATCCAGCATGGCATAATGGACTCTGCCAAAATCGTAGCAGCCTGCCCGGCGGTACAGGGAACGGCCGCCGGATACGAATACGAGGGAAGCCCCGGAGCGGCGTGCATGATCCATGCATTCCGCCAGAAGCGTGCTGGCCAGATTTTGCCCGCGGAAGTCGGGGTGTGTGCATACCGAACCGATGCTGAACACGTTCAGCCTGGCTTCCCCGATCCGCACCACGTCCGGCGCCAGTCCCATGAACGCCACCAGCTCGCCCTCATCGGTGAACGCGCCATAGGAATGGCTGACACCCGGATGAAACAGGGCCGGAAACGATTTGCCCATAGAGGGCTGGCCGGGCTTGCCAAATACAAGGTCCGACAGGTCTGCGGCCTGTTGCAATTCATTTGAATTAAGCAGCCGAATCTTCAAGTTATACATGCCTCCTCATCCGTCATGCTAGTTGTCAAATAGGTCGAGAATAAGTATAGCCCTCTAACGGGATAAAGTGAAGATGGGCGAGCCATTTCCTCAATTGAAAAAAACAGATGCCCGGAAAGCCGTTGTCTGCTCCAACGTTACAAAAAAGTGCTTAAATGACTTTGAAGTGCGTACTTCCCGAGGGCGCAATCCGGGTGCACAATAGAGCCATCACCAAGCACAATAAACAAAGGAGCTGACATTCCATGAATGATCATAAATCGGTTAAGGAAGAACGGAAAGTGGCATTGGTCGTCGGGGCCAATGGGGTGATTGGACGCAATCTCATCGACTATCTGCTGACGCTGCCGGAGTGGGAAGTGATCGGGGTATCCCGGAGGGGAGGGGAGGACCGGGAGCGGGTCCGCTATATCGCGGCGGATCTGCTGGACCCGGAAGATGCCCGGCGCCGCCTGGGCGCGCTTCCCGAGGTGACGCATCTGTTCTACGCCGCTTATCAGGACCGTCCGACCTGGGCCGAGCTGGTGGCACCGAATTTGGCCATGCTGGTCAACAGCGTCGAGGCGGTCGAAGCGGGATCGCCGGGGCTGCGGCATGTCAGCCTGATGCAGGGGTACAAAGTGTACGGTGCGCATCTCGGCCCGTTCAAAACCCCGGCCAAGGAATCGGATGCCGGTCATATGCCGCCCGAGTTTAATGTGGATCAGCAGCAGTTTTTGGAGAAACGGCAGCAGGGGAAGGCTTGGACGTGGTCGGCCATTCGTCCTTCGGTGGTCGCGGGTTTTGCATTGGGCAATCCGATGAATCTGGCGATGGTTATCGCCGTATACGCGTCCATCTCCAAGGAACTGGGCATTCCGCTCCGTTTTCCGGGGAAACCGGGGGCCTATCATACGCTGATGGAGGTTACTGATGCCGGGCTTCTTGCCAAAGCTACCGTGTGGGCCGCAACCGATCCGCGGTGCGCGAATCAGGCGTTCAATATCAACAACGGGGATCTGTTCCGGTGGAACGAGATGTGGCCGAAGATCGCCGCTTACTTCGGAATGGAGACGGCGCCGCCCCTTCAGATGTCGCTGGACGTCGTTATGGCCGACAAGGAGCCGTTGTGGAATGACATGGTCCAAAAGCACGGGCTGGCCCCGCATTCTTATCAAGAGGTTTCTTCCTGGGGCTTCGGCGATTTCGTCTTCTCCTGGGATTACGATTTTTTCGCCGATGGGACCAAAGCCCGCCGCTTTGGCTTCCATGAGTACGTGGATACAGAAGAGATGTTCATGAACATTTTCGATGATTTGCGCCGGCGTAAGGTCATTCCGTAACGCGTGGGTTTGGCCGTCATGCCTATGATAACCCCAACGTATATAAAGAGAGGCTGCCCCTGATCTTGCAGGGATGCAGCCTCTTTGTTTATATGCTTCTGATCCTTCCGAGTTATGCCGCAGGATATCTCTTGGCACCGTTGATGCCTTTCAAACGACCGATCTGCCGATGGCCGCCTGCCCTTGCAGCCGGTCAACCTGCGTGTTACGGCGCAGACTCCAAGCGGGGGTTTTCTCGGATGGCCGCCGTTCCCTGGTACTTTTTATCGACATGCATTTCTCCCCATCGGCACATCATGTGCAGCAGCTCCTTCATGCTCCAGCCGTATTCGGTCAGTTCATACTCGACCTTGGGAGGAACCTCATTGTAGATGATGCGCTGAATGATTCCCTCGTCTTCCAGTTCGCGCAAATGCTGGGTCAGCATTTTCTGGGTGATGGAAGGAATGAGATGCAGGAGCTCGTTGTTCCGCTTTTTGCCGAAGGTCAGATGAAACAGGATGACCGGCTTCCATTTGCCGCCGATCACCTCCAGGGTTACTTCCACCGCTGTATTGTATACTTTCACCGGTTGATCCATACGTTCGCACCTCCGTAAGTAAGGGTCTGTTCGCCGCCGACTTCAAGTCATCTCTACGGTACAGGATAAACCTGGGGCCGCAGGGAGCGATAATCCGTCTGATTATTTCCAATATAGCATGACTGGTTGCGATCCGCATAACAGGCGACAGGAAATGGGAGGGCATTTCATTTTTATTCTTGAATTTAATATATGTATGCGATATATTGCATACATAAGATAAAGGAGTGAGCGATCATGCCGATCCCTAAAAGTTATTCCTCGCCTGTGCGTATGACCGCCAAGGAGCGGGCCTTCAGCCAAATTCAGAGATGGATTATCGACGGCACCCTTCAACCGGGAGAAAAACTGGTGGATGCCGAGTTGGCAGAGGCGCTGGGGGTTTCCCGCACCCCCGTACGCGAGGCGCTGCAGCTGCTGGAAGTCCAAGGGCTGGTAGAAATGCATCCGGGAAGGGATACGCGCGTTCAGACGGTCGAGAAGGATGACATTCTGAAAATGTATGCTACCCTGGCTGCTCTGCATTCCCTGGCGGCTGAAACGGCTGCGACTCATATTTCGGCGGCGCAGATCGAACAGCTGAAGGGGCTTAACGCCGATTTCGCCGCCGCGATCAAGCAGGGACAGCCGTACCAGGCGATGGAGCTTGACGAGCAGTTTCATAACCTGATCGTGGACGCCTCTGATAATGCCTACGTTGCCTCCTTCAGCGCCTCGCTGCAAATCCATATCCGGAGGTTTAAGTATGTTTTTCTGGCCCAGCCGGTGTCGGCAACCGCTGCCTCGGCAGAAGAGCATGCCCGCATCATCGAGGCGTTCGAGAAGAAGGATGCGGCGCTGGCCGCCTCGGTGATGAAGCAGAATTTGCTGAGACCGATGAATGAGCTTTATGCATTCATTCAAAACCACTCGGAAGGAGACGATTCGAAATGACGAGTCAAAATCGATCAGATCTGCGGATTCGCAGCAAAGTCATCAGTGAGGGCGTAAACCGGGTCCCGAACCGGGCCATGCTCCGTGCGGTCGGATTTAAGGATGAGGATTTCAAGAAGCCGATGATCGGCGTGGCCAGCACCTGGAGCGAAGTGACACCTTGCAATATGCATATTGATGAATTGGCCAGGGAAGCCAAGAAAGGCGCTCAGGCCGGCGGCGGGGCTCCGCTCATATTCAATACGATCACCGTTTCCGACGGGATATCGATGGGGCATGAAGGCATGCTGTTTTCGCTGCCCAGCCGGGAAATTATTGCCGATTCGATCGAAACCGTCGTGAACGCCGAGCGTTTTGACGGCCTGGTAGCGATCGGCGGGTGCGACAAGAATACGCCGGCCTGCCTGATGGCGATCGGACGCATGAATCTTCCGGCTGTATACGTTTACGGAGGCACAATTCAGCCTGGATCGCTGAACGGCCGGGACGTAAATATCGTGACGGCCTTCGAAGCCGTCGGGCAGTATCATGACGGCAAAATGACTCCCGAGGAGCTCCATCAAATCGAGTGCCACGTTTGTCCGGGTGCCGGAGCCTGCGGGGGAATGTATACGGCCAACACCATGGCTGCAGCCGCGGAAGCGATGGGCATGAGCCTGCTTGGTTCCTCATCGACGGCGGCCATCGCAAGCGGAAAAGCCGATGAGTGTGCGAGGGCGGGAGAAACGGTGATCCAGCTTCTCGAAAAAGGAATTTATCCAAGAGACATTATGACGAAAAAGGCATTCGAGAACGCCATTACCGTCGTCATGGCTCTGGGGGGATCGACCAACGCCTTTCTGCATCTGCTGGCCATCGCCCATTCCGTTCAGGTTGATCTGACCATCGACGACTTCGAGCGGATTCGCAAGAAGGTGCCGCATCTTGCCGATCTGAAGCCGAGCGGCCGGTATATGATGCAGGATCTGAGCGATGCCGGGGGTGTCCCTGCGGTCATGAAGCTGCTGCTTGAAGCGGGCCTGCTTCACGGCGATTGCATCACCGTAACCGGGCATACGATCGCGGAAAATTTGGCAGCGGTGCCGCCGCTGCGGAGCGGCCAGAACGTCGTCAGACCGCTGGATCAGCCGCTGAAGCCTACAGGGCCGCTCGTGCTGTTGAAAGGTAATTTGGCGCCGGATGGGGCCGTAGCCAAAATGTCCGGCCTGAGCAGGCTGTCCTTTACCGGGCCTGCCCGCGTATTTGACAGTGAAGAAGAAGCCACGGAAGCGATCGTGAGCGACCGGATCCGGAAGGGAGATGTCGTCGTCATCCGCTACTCCGGACCGAAAGGCGGTCCCGGCATGCCGGAAATGCTGTCCGTCACCGCCATGATTGTGGGCAAAGGACTGGGCGGTGACGTGGCGCTTCTGACCGACGGCCGGTTCTCCGGCGGCTCGCACGGTTTTGTGGTGGGACACGTGGCTCCGGAAGCTCAGGTCGGCGGTCCGATTGCCCTCCTTCGGGAAGGGGATATCATTACCATCGACAGCGAAACCCAGGAAATCAATATGCAGGTCAGCTCCGAGGAGCTGGAGGAGAGAGCGAAGCAGTGGTTCCCGCCGCAGCTGAAGCATTCCGCCGCCGTGCTGCGGAAGTATGCGCGGCTCGTATCCTCGGCATCCAAAGGAGCCGTCACGGATGGGGACGATCCGCTCATGTCCAATAACCCCGCATAATCCCGCCTTTATTTGGAAAATGTAGACCCATGATTCCCCTTTTCAGAGGGCTGTTCTCACCGTCAATTGACGGCCTAAAGGGGAGGGGACATACCGCTTTTGTTTGTAACATTAGTTGCTTGGTTTATATATAACTAGGGCAATTTTCTTGTTCGCAACCGAAATTAAGGCGTGTTTACATTCCATTTTAAAGAGGCGAGGCTGTTTGGATTCCACAACACTGGTTAATTCACTTGTTCTATTAATGGCCGGCCTGCTGCTCGTCGGCGTACTGACCACCAAATTTTCCTCAAGATTCGGCATGCCGGCCCTTGTGCTGTTTATCATCGTTGGCATGCTGATTACGCGGTTCGTGTATTTCAATAACGTCCTCATCACCCAGATGGTCGGGATTTTGGCGCTGATTGTCATTTTGTTCGAAGGGGGCATGCAGACGAAGTTTGCTGATATCAAGCCGGTCATCAAGCCGGCCCTGTCGCTGGCGACGGTGGGGGTGCTGCTGACGACCTTTATCGTCGGCGTCTGCGCCAAGTATATTTTGGGCGTGTCCTGGGTGGAAGGCTTTCTCTTCGGTGCCATCGTCGGATCGACGGATGCGGCCGCGGTGTTCTCGGTGCTTGGAGGGAAAAATATCAAAAAGCGTCTGACCTCCACCCTGGAAGCCGAGTCCGGCAGCAATGACCCGATGGCCGTCTTTCTTACCGTCTCCCTGATCGAATATGTTCAGCATCCCGAGGCGGAAATCTTCCAAATGATCCTGTCGTTTTTCTGGGAAATGGGCATCGGCCTGGTCATGGGGCTGCTCATCGGCAGGCTGGCGGTTTACGTCATCAACAAGATCAATTTCGATTCGTCCGGACTGTATCCCGTGATGGCGCTCGGATTCGCCATTCTTGCGTACAGCGCCACCTCGGTGATCCATGGCAGCGGGCTCCTCGCCGTCTACGTGACGGCTATCGTCATGGGCAATTCCGATTTGGCCTATGGGCGTTCGATTATGCATTTTAACCAGGGGTTCGGCTGGATGATGCAGATCGTCATGTTCGTGCTGCTCGGCCTGCTTGTCTTTCCATCCGAGCTGCCGGGCATCGTCGGGGAAGGTCTGCTGCTCTCCCTGATTCTGATGCTGATTGCAAGGCCCGTTGGCGTCTTCCTCAGCACGCTCGGGATGAAGTATTCTTTCCGGGAAAAGCTCCTCATTTCCTGGGCCGGCCTGCGCGGAGCCGTACCGATCGTGCTGGCGACTTATCCGATGCTGGCGGATATGGAACACGGACGGCTATTTTTTAACGTGGTGTTTTTCGTCGTGCTGACTTCGGCTATTATCCAAGGGGCGACCATTTCCCCGTTTGCCGGGAAGCTGGGGCTGGCGGGAGAAATCAAACCGTCCAACCCTTCGCTCCTGGAGCTGACGGCCTTAGGCAAAGCCAAATCGGAGATCAACCACGTGGACGTCAACGAGACGATGGCGATCGCCGGCAAGGAAATTTCCGAGCTCGACCTGCCGGAGGACATTTTGTTTACAGCGATCATCCGCAACGAACAGATCATCGCTCCGCGCGGGAACACGAGAATCGAGTCGGGCGATACGGTG
Source organism: Paenibacillus sp. SSG-1 (assembly GCF_002224835.1). Classification (NCBI taxonomy): domain Bacteria; kingdom Bacillati; phylum Bacillota; class Bacilli; order Caryophanales; family Paenibacillaceae; genus Paenibacillus; species Paenibacillus sp. SSG-1. Next base: position 4,644,880 of record NZ_MBRK01000001.1, on the reverse strand, counting down.
TATGTGCTGAGCCCGAAGGCGAAACGGAAGCAGGTGAAAGCGATTCTGACCTCGCCGGCGCTTCCGGTAGTTCATCTCAACGAAGAGAAGCAGAAGCCCGAAGAGGCCACTAACATCATACCGCCTAAAGATCCGGACGACCCTCCGGAACAGGAAACTTAATACAAAAGCCCTGCCTTCTTTGCGAAGAAGCAGGGCTTTTTGGAATGCCGAAGTTTCAGGCTTTTCCCAAGATAAAGCTGATGATCAGTATCAGCAGCACCAGGGTGGTAATCCCTGTATACAGCTTGTCGCCTTCGCGCACAAATACCCAGATGGAAATAGCGACGCGCAGTACGGGGGTCAGAATGAGAAGGATCAATCCGGCCGTGATGACGGCATAAGGCTTCAACGACGCGATTCCGCTCACAATATCGGGGAGGCTGTGCGGGTAAGAGCTGCCGGGGTATCCGCTGCTTCCCTCCATAAAAAAGAGCACCAATCCGACGATGATGACGGCTGCGCTCAGCACGACGCCGACCCGGAGCCAGCGGCTGACGGCCAGCTCCACCTCCAAAATATCTTTCTGTTGCCGCTCTTGACGTTGCTCGTTCGTTTCGCTCATTTCGTCAGTCCCACTCCTTCCAGAATCATCTGCACGGCCACGTACGCCAGCACCGGAATGAACAGCAGGCGGATCGTCTTGCTTTTGAGACGCTGCATAATTTGCGCTCCGACGGTCGCTCCGGCCAGAACGCCGAGAGCCACCGGTCCGGCGATATGCGGATCGATATCCCCGCGCAGCAGGTAAACCCCCGCGCTGGCAGCCCCGGTCACGCCCATCATGAAGTTGCTGGTAGCGGTCGAGACTTTCAAAGGAAGCTTCATGAACACGTCCATGGCCAGCACTTTGAAGCTGCCGCTGCCGATGCCGAGCAGGCCGGATACGATGCCCGCGCCGTACATGACGGAGAAGCCTCCGTAGACGTTTCCGGCATGGTAAGGGACGTCCTGCTTGATGGCTTTATCATAATAGCTTCCTTCAAGCCGGAGCTTCTTGGCAGCCGGGCTCATGCTGACCTCACCGGCGGCACCTTCGCTCTTCTTCTTGATCATATTAAACGCGGAGTAGATGAGCAGCAGCCCGAAGATGATATAGAGCAGATTAGGGGCGATGATACCGCCGATGAACGCTCCGGTGATCGCCCCGATGGTCGTGGCGATTTCCAGAAACATCCCGACCCTCATATTGGTGATCCGGTCGCGGATGTATGCGATGGCGGAGCCGCTTGAAGTGGCGATGACGGATATGATGCTGGCGCCGATGGCATGCTCGATGCTGACGCCGAATAGAAGCGTCAGCGCCGGCGTGACGATGATGCCGCCTCCGAGACCCAGCACCGATCCGACGATGCCGGCCAGAACGGAGATGAGCAGAATTTCCAAAGATAACGTAATCACATGAGTACACCTGCCTGTATCAGAAAATAAGAGTCCGGATTGCGCTCTTCCGCCGTGTCCCTGTACACTAAAAACACGGGGCTTATCGCATCCGGATGCCGTAGGACGGATTCATTATACACCGTTTGTATAATATTAACCATACAAACGGACGATATTTATGTAGTTTATTTATACAATGTAAAATACAACGAAGCAATGAAGCTTATGCCGGGAGAGGAAGAAAGCCATGAAATTCAAACACTTGGACGAAAAAGACAATATGATTCTGGATCATCTGCTCGATAACGGCAGGCTCAGCCATGCAGAGCTCGGCCGGTTTGTGAACCTGACGCGGGCTGCCGTGCGGGAACGGGTCAATGGCCTCATGGAGCAGGGAATCATCGATAAATTTACGGTGATTGTCAACCCGCTGAAGGCCGGAAAAAGCATGTCGGTGTACTTCTTGATCGAAGTGGAGTGGAACCTGCTTGAGACCGTTGCCGAAACGCTGCTGGCGGATGATGAAATCACGAGCGTCTACCAGATGAGCGGCGGCCCGCACCTGCATGTCCATGCATTGATGGATGACCAGGAGCATGTGGAAAAATATTTGCGGAAGCTCCAGACGGTGGAAGGCATCACGAACGTGCACAGCGAGTTTCTGATCCGCCGGTTCAAAGAGCGGGAAGGCATACAGATTTAAGATGTCCATCATGCAGCTGCATCCATGCGGTCTTTCTCGTTTATCATGCCTATCTTTGTATGTGGGTAGCCGGATCGCGGGAAAGGCGTATCGGGGCCGTGTTACATGAACAACCAATTTTGGGAGGTGTCTGGACAGATGGAGACCAAAGATCAGCTGGAACAGGAATTAAGGCGGATTGAAAAATGGGAGAAGGATCAGAAAAGCGCGTGGTTTTGGGAAAAATGGAGCCGGCTGCCGTTTATGCTGTTGGACCGGCTGACGCCGAAAGTGATTCAGGACAAGCTGGCCGAAGGGCTTGGCGAGGTCGGACGGTTTCTGCAGACCGGCGGGCAGTATTTGGTGCAGCGCAAATCCATTCTCAAGCGGCTTGAGCGGACGCATTCGCTTTTGGGAAGCGGACCGGAGGGAAGCAGAGCGCCGGAACCGGCGGATGGGCATGACGGCGGGGATGGAGCCGGACTGACGCTCGCCGAGGCGGCGAATCTGCCGCTTGCGGTCATGGACAGCGTGGCGGATGAGCTCACCGCGAGCCGCGCCAAGCTTGCTGCTGCCCAAGGGGCGACAACGGGCATTGGCGGCGTATTGACGCTGGCCATCGACATCCCTGCGGTGCTGGGCCTCTCTTTGAAGGTGCTGCAGGAGATCGCCGTTTGCTACGGATACGATCCGAGGGATGAGAAAGAGCGCCTGTTTATCGTCAAGTGTCTGCAGTTCGCATCGGCCGACATCGTCGGCAAAAAGGCGGTGCTGGACGAGCTTGGGCAGTTTGACGGAGAGCATGCGCCGGCCCAAGTCATGTCGCAGATTCAGGGCTGGCGGGAAGTGGTGCAGACGTACCGTGACAGCTTCGGATGGAAAAAGCTGTTCCAGCTCGTGCCGATTGCCGGGATTTTCTTCGGCTCCATCAGCAACAAGGGTACGATTGAGGATGTGGCCGAAGCCGGAAAAATGCTGTACAGGAAGCGCCGGATTGTGACCAAGCTGCGCTCGGAGCGGCCGGACGGTGAGGCATAGGGAGGCCGCGGCCGGTAAGGTGCAGTAGGACCCGCTGGGAGACGGCCTAACTTGGGTCGGGCAAGGGACTGTTATATTTACTCATGGGCCATAGAGATAACGGCAGTCTGCACACCCGCATATGCCGGCAACCTAAAAGGACCGCCACCAGGCTTATTATAAAGCCCAGGGCGGTCCCTTTTTGCAGATGAATCGCTTGGACGCGCAACAACGCTGATCAGGCTTCCGTTCCCTCGGACCACCGGTTCAGCAGCTTGTCGGACGGAAGCAGATAAGTCAGAATGCCAAGCAGCGGCAGGAAGCTGCAGATCTGCATGACGGTCGTAATGTCTACAATATCGGTCCATTTACCCAGCACGAGTGCGCCAAGGCCTCCCATTCCGAAAGCCAGGCCGGTAATAAGGCCGGAGACGGTTCCGATTTTGCCGGGGAACAGCATTTGCGCATACACGACCGTCACCGAGAAGCTGGAGAAGACGATCAGGCCGATGATCGCCAGCAGCACGCCGGACCAGAACAGATTCGCATAAGGCAGAAGGATGGCCAGCGGAGCAGCAAGGATCATCGAACAGAAGATCATGTTCCGTTTGCCGAACCGGTCGGCCAGCGGACCGCCAAAGAACGTGCCAACGGCGCCGGCTGCAAGGAACAGGAAAATGTAAACCTGCGCGTCGCTCACGGAAAGGTGGAAATTCTCCATGAGATAAAATGAAAAGAACGTGCTGATGGACGAGCTGTACCAGGAACGGACGAACACGAGCAGCACCAGCAGCACGATCGCGAAACGGACGCGGGAGCGCACTTCCGGCCGCAGCTGGCGCGCCTGCGTTTTCTTCTTCTGGTACGCCCCGGTGCGCAGGCGGTTGCCGTACCATCTGGCGATAAAGATTTGGACCGCAATGCCGGCCGCGGCGACGACGGTAAACCAGATCGAGCCGAACAGGCCGAGCGGGATGAAAATCCACATCGTCAGCACGGGAGCCAGGGACTGCCCGGCGTTGCCGCCAACCTGGAAGATCGACTGGGCCAGCCCGCGGCGCGTTCCGGAGGCCATGTGGGATACCCTCGAGCCTTCCGGATGAAAGGCGGCCGAGCCCAGGCCCACAAACACGACGGCCAGCAGCACGGCCGGATAGGTGGTGGCGAAGGCCATCAGCAGCATCCCGGTGAAGGTGAAGCCCATCCCGATCGGGAGCAGCGCGGGCGTCGGCTTGCGGTCGGCGAACCATCCGACCACCGGCTGCATGATGGAGGACGTAAAGTTGATCGCAAAGGAAATGATCCCGATCTGCGTATAGGTCAGGTGCATGGACGACTTCAGAATCGGGAAGATCGCCGGGATGACCGATTGGATCGAGTCATTAAACAGATGCACGAGACTGATGGCGATGAGGATCCGGTAGACCGTGGCCGACATATCCGGCTGCGTCAGCGGCTGCTGTCCACTTGGCGGCGAAGTCTTGGTCATCGTTTGAACGGACATGTTACCTCCTTGTGTTTGAACTCAAGAAGGATCGGCTATGTACATGTCAGGTCCTCTTTCGTTCGGAATGTTTAAGGAGATTATATGTCAGATTCAGGCAAACCGTATACCCCTTACTTGATAAAAACTCCCCCGAACGGAATGATCTCCCGCAGCACCCGCTTGATCAGCCCGTCGTTGTTCAGGTCCTTCTCCAGGTGGCTGCTCCGGTGTCCGGCCTGAAACAGCACCGTTCCCACACCCGTCATTTTAAAATGATAATTCATGTGCTGGCTGGCCAGCGTATTGCCGTAAACCGTCAAGTCGAGCTTAGCATTTTCGGGATAAGCGATCACGCTTCCCGCGTCAACGTACAGCGGCTCGTCCGGATGAAGCTCCGCTTCCAGGACCATGCCTTCGGTCAGGACGCCGATCGTGCCCGTCCCGGCAAATTTCACCTTGACGGCGTCACGGGTAATCAGCATATTCTTCGCGCTCAGAATCCGCGTTTTCATAGTGATGCCGGAGCTGTAAAAAAATAAATGCCGCAGGTCGTACAGCAAATCGCTGCCGCCGGCAAGCTTAATCGGCTTGACGCTGTAGCCGGGAGGCAGCGCTGCGGTAAAACTGCAGCTCCCCCGCATATCCGCCTGAATCAGCTTTTTCTTCCGGTACATCCCCTTGATATTCATAAGCCGGTCGCTCCGCCCGTCGGACGGTCCCCTGTAGGCGATGATCTGCTCCGGATGCAGAAAGTGCATCGCTTCCCCTTGTTCCAGCAGGAAGGTCACGGCTTGTCCGCTGTCCGGGCTTGCATGTTCCAGTATCGACAGATTCAATGGCAATTCCTCCTACTTCGGACTCCGGGTTTGTCGCTAGATCCGGTTGGCTCTGCGCATGAAGTACCGCATAATGCGAATAAAAACAAAATACCCGGCGGCAAGAGCAACCACAGTGACCAGCATGACTTTCAGCTTATGCTCCCTGGCTGCCCTTGCCTGATTGGTTTCCTGCAGCGCCTGAACGGTTTCGGACAGCTCCTTGTTCTGCGCCATCAGCTCGGCGTTCTGCTCCTGGTACTGCTTCGCGTTGGCTTGAGCCCGGTCGAGGTCGTCCAAGGTTTCCCGGTAGCTCTCCTTCAGCCGGTTGACTTCGCTGGGAAGGCCGGAGAACGTCTCCACCCCTTTATAAAAATCGTCGAAATAATTCGCTTTAGCGGAAGTCTTGAACAGCATCGTGCCGCATATGACAATCATCACCGCGCATAATAGGCGGATGAGCGATAAGTTCCGGTTCATAAAGCAACAACCTCCTGCATAGAGTTATAGAAAGTGAGGGTTGTCCATCACGCAGGACAGGCCGGAGCCGTCCATAGAATATACTCGAAAACCGGCGGGAAAGTTCCACTTTCGTCCATTTTTGCCGGACCGGTTTCAAATGGCGCCCAAAGCGGGTAAATGAAAAAGGAAGCCGGATGACGTACCAAAAGGCGGACAGAAGAGCCAGTCCCAGGAATAGATGAAGCCCTCTCAAATATACGAATATATACGACATGAAAAGGAGCAATGAATGATGCGTGACACAGAACAACAATATAAAAAGATTATGATTACCGTTAACGGCGAGCCTTTGGGCAAGGAGCTGTGGATTGACAAAATTACGTATGCACCGGTCCAAATCCGCGAAACGGCCGGTCCAAACGAAACCAAAATGAATGCAATTGTCAGTTAATGTCTAAATAATACCATATTTCAACACGCAAAAGACCTGGAATCCTTCGAGATTCTGGGTCTTTTTTCGCATGGGCGAAATTTATGCCGATAAAAAAAGTTGGCCGCTTCGAATCTACACTACACGTTTCGACATTTATTTCAATTTCGTTCTTTTATACTAGTTTAGGACAAATCGTAGGACTTTTTACATAAAGATGCATTGAAGCGAAAAAGCCGCGGTAAAGGGAGTGGTTTACTCGAAAAAAAGGAAGAATCAGGTAGAAAATAGTGGAATGTTGTGATATTATTTACAAATATATGAATACGAACGTATGTTCCGTGACAAGATGCTGTCAGCCAATATTGGTACGATATAAAGACGATGAATTAAGATAGGGGTGAACATCCATGCAGTCAGGTATACAGGATCAATTTACATGGAACCGCAATCATATTTTTGCCAGCGGAATGAATAAGGCTATTCTACTAGTCGAGTGGTACGGAGGAACGCTGCGTCCTGCCCGGAGGCGAACCTCCCCTAAGCTTATCGCCCGGGATGTGGAGCTGCACTTGTGGCTGGAACCGCATGTGACCTTGCTGCGTATTTACGGGGCAAAGGCAAGAAGAGGACTGAATCATTCATTGATCGTGCCGCTGGGGCATCTGCAGGACGGAGTCAAGCAGTTCTTTGCGATCGAGCTTGCCCTTGAGCCGCAAAGTCCAGGTCTTCATGGCGTTATCTCGGCCCAGTGGCGTTATAAGGAGCGGAACAAGGAGCGGATTAAGGAGCTCCCCGTCAAAGAACTTTATCTGAATTACACGTATCACATGGGGCTTTTGCGTCAGCCGGAGGATTTCCACGTCCATAAGCATGTGAAACTTCTGGAAACACCGGGAGTAGTCAAGGAAGCCATCAGGCTGTTCGAATTCGGCGATATTGAGCATGGGGAATGGGTGCTCCGCCGCAAGGGGGACGAGCTGCTGATCAGCGCGGCCCGGAACGCGGACGGCCGTTTGCTGGCCGAGGCCGACATGCTGTACCAGCTCAGCGAGCACTATGTAGGAACTTACATGAATAGGAATACTTCTTTGGTTAGAAACGGGTAAGGAGTCGCATGTATACCCTGCCATTTCAAGTACATATTTTTCAAGAAAAAATAGCAAAAACGAAGGGGATGGTCTTTGGAACATGAAAGCAGGATTCACTTTGCTACAAGTCGAATGGACTACTTCGGAAGTTGAGATATGAGTCTAATTTACTATACGAGCTAGGAGAATCCACATGACAGACAGACTGATCCGACTAATGCGCATTATCACCCTGGTTCAGGCCAAGCCCGGCATTCTGGCCAGGGAGCTTGCGGAGCGTTGCGGCACCAGCGAGCGGACGATATATCGCGATATGGATGCCCTGAGCGCCATGCACATTCCGATTACCCATCAGGGGCATGGCAAGGGGTACAGGTTCATCGGGGATTTTGCCTTGTATCCGCTGGATTGGACGGAAGAGGAAATGTCCGCTTTCGCGGCGCTTCCTTCCATTATGAATCAGATTAAACCGATCCTGCCCGCGGCGTTTGAAAGTGCATATGAGAAAGTCATGGCGGCGAACCATAAGCGAAGAGCAGATTCCGCGGTAACAGAGCAGCAAGAAGCGATGACATCGGCGGACAAGTCTGCGGCAGCGATACGGGATCAGCCGCCGTTTCTCATCCCGATCCTCATGGCCACCTTGTCCCAGCATACGATCCAGGCGGAATACGTTCTTTCTGACCGCCGGGAGCGAAAGTCCGGAAGAATCGATCCTTACTGGCTCGTACCTTGGAAGCAGCGCTTTTATCTGGTCGGCAGGAGCCATTCGGAAAGGAATATCCAAATTTACGCTCTTAGCAATTTTCAGCAGGTAGAAGTTTTAGATGACGTATTCGTCAAAGTACATATGCATGTTCAGCAAGAGTTGTTGGATCCTTATCATGAGCAGCACGAGCAAGACCAAATACAGTTTAAAATCAGGATCTCTCCCCGGATGGCGAGTATGTTCAGAACTGAGGCGTTTATTCCCCCGATGCGAATGGCGGAGAGCCGGGACGGCAGTCTGATTGTGGAGTTATGTGTAACCAACGTGGTTGAATTTATAAGCTGGCTGTCCCAGTATGGGGCGGAAGCCGAAATCATGGAGCCCGTATTTTACAGGGAAATGATGAAACGAAATTTACGCAAATGGCTTGCTTTATACAAATGATACAGGATCCCCGCACTTTATTGCTCACCCTGCAACAGGGAAATGCCAGCAGTTGACATCCCCCTGCCCGATGGATGCTGGCCCTGTCTTTTCAACTCCTCCGCATGCTTGGCAGCGACTTCAGGTATAGTTTCCCGCCTCATTCGAGAATCCAACGATGAAAGGCCGACTTCGCTTGAGTCATTACGATACAGCCCAGGAAATCGTATATTTATCATTTTCCTATCATTCTCCTCACTGTCAAGATATGTTAAAATTATGGGGAATGTTTTCCAGTATGAGATGAGTGCAAGGAAGTGGGGAGATCGGTGAACAATTTTTTGGGAAGGAACGTGAAAGGCGATAAGGACAATGAGCCCAAGTCCGGGCTTAACTTACGGGTGAATTTGTTTTTTTTCAGCACCTTCGTCATATTTTGCGTCATTATTATCCGGCTGGCCGTCATACAATTCGTCGAAGCGGACACGCTGACGGAGAAAGAAACCGGGCAAAACACGAAAAATATTCCGCTCCCGCCTGCCCGTGGAGATATTTTGGACGCGACCGGAACGAAACTGGCTTTTTCTACGCCGGTACAGTCGCTGTACATAACGCTTCAGAAGGATTACAGCAACGCGACGGAAAAAAGCAGGAAGAACCGTGCGGAAGCGCTGCAGTTGGCTCAGAAAATAGCGGATGTATTTAACGGATTGGGGGACCCGATCAAGAAGGAAGACATCATCGAAGCGATGGACCTGGACTCCAAGAAAGAGCACGGGTATTATCCGCGCCGGATCAAGATGGATTTATCACAGCGGGAGATCGCCTATTTCATGGAGCGGAAATCCGAATTTCCGGGGATCGAAATTATTGAGGAATCGAAGCGGACGTATAACCCGAATACGATCGCGGTGCAAACGGTTGGATACATTAAGAGCTTCAAGCATACGGAGTCGTTAAAAGAGTATGACGAGGCGCGCAAAGACCAGAAGGATCCCGGACTCGTCTATACGCCGGATGAGCTGGTCGGGGTCGACGGTGTCGAGATGTCCTTTCAAAAAGAGTTGCGGGGCAAAAACGGGTATAAAGTAGTCTCGGTAACGCCGGGCAACATCGTTGACGGCGTTGAGGAGATCGTCCCGCCCGAGAAGGGGAACGACGTCTGGCTGACGATCAACAAGCAGGTGCAGCAGACGGCGGAGCAGGCGATCATGGACCAGCTGGACTGGGTGCATCACAATCCCGTGTCTGGTGAGACGCATCCTAATGCGCTGACGGGATACGCCGTTGCCATGGAGGTGGACACCGGCAAAATTGTGGCCATGGCCAGCATGCCTGACTATGACACAAATGTATGGGCGGACGGGGGGATCTCCGATAAGGATTATGAAAAGATCAAGTTCAATTACCAGAATGGGACCATTACTCCCATTTCCTCAGGTAAATCAGGCCACAACATGGAGTCCACGCTGCTGCTCGGTTCCACGATGAAGCCGCTCAGCGTGCTGGTCGGCCTGAAGGAGCATTTGTTCTCGACGACGACACCCTATAACGATGTCGGCATTGCGTATTTCGGCAAAGAGAAGAAAGCTGTACGGAACTCGCAGAACCATGCTTACGGATACCTCCGCACCCCGGCTGAGGCCATCGAGCATTCGTCAAATACCTTTATGGTCGAAATGGTCGGTGACAGGCTGTATTCAAAATATAAAAACAAGGGCGGTACCTACAACAAGGGCATCGACGTCTGGGACAACTATATGAAGCAGTTCGGTTTAGGGGTATCAACGGGCATCGACCTCCCCAATGAATTTCTGGGCAGAAGGGAGTATATGCCCGATAAAAACGGCAAATTTCCGCAAACAGGCAGCGCCCAGGGTTCTCTCGTTTATGCTTCCTTCGGCCAGGAAGGCAAGTATACAACCCTCCAGCTCGCTCAATATACCGCCACACTGGCCAACGAAGGGGAACGCATCAAGCCGCAGATCGTCAGCAAGATTACCGACCAGAACGGCAAGGTGATCAAAACCTTTAAGCGTGAGGTGCTGAACAAGACCGACGAGTTTGACAAATCGTATTGGAATCTTGTGCGGCGAGGGATGAACACCGACGTAAAGTCGGCGTTTGCAGGCTTCCCTTATGATTTTGCTAGAAAAACAGGTACCTCTGAGCAGTGGGCAGATGGAAAAAACCGGGATAACGGTGTCTTTATCGCCTATGCCCCGCGGAACAATCCGAAGCTGGCCGTCGCCGTCGTCATTCCGGAAGGAGGCTTTGGCGCATACAGTGCGGCTCCGATCGCCCGCAAAATTTTCGATGCGTATGACCAGGAATACGGACTCGACGGGGTACCGAAGAAAAACAAGCAGGCTGTGAACCCGTAAGACCGTTCGGAAAAACGGCCATTCGGCTTAGCAGATTTACTGACGTCTGCTCCAATAGAACAATGCTTTCATATGTATATCTTGGATGAAGACCGACCCGATTTTCCGGGCGGTCTTTTTCTGTTGTTCTTAAAAAAGTAACAGCATCCTTATATCCCAACCCAGGGGAAGAGCGAAAGATGTCGAATGCATGCCTTTTATGCTAGAATAATAAAGGTCGTTTTACATAGGTCAGACAGGAAGGAGGAATGCTGGTGAGCGACTATACGACGGACCATGCGCAGGAAGGTCCGAAGAAAGGGAAAAACAGCTTTAACCTGCGGATTAACCTGTTCTTTTTCAGTACGTTTATTATTTTCTGTGTCATCATTATCCGGCTCGCCATTCTGCAGTTTGTGGAGGGGCCGACGCTGACGGAGAAGGAGTCCAGCAACATCGTCAAGGATGTGCCGCTGCCTCCGGTCCGGGGAACAATTTACGACGCTTCGGGCGTGAAGCTGGCCTATTCCACGCCGACCCAGTCGCTGTATCTTACCTTGATGAAGGATTACAGCGAGAAGAACGGGAAGAAGAACCGTCCGGAAGCCGAAAAGATGGCGGAGGATCTGCTGGAAGTGTTCAATAAATACGGCGATCCGAACGGCGAGAAAATGACCAAGCAGGATATCATAGATGCAATGGATCTGGATTACAAGAAATATTCGGGTTATTCACCGCGCCGGATCAAGATGGATTTGTCGGACAAGGAAATCGCCTACTTCTCGGAACATAAGTCCGATTTCCCGGGTATCGCGATCGAAGAGGAAAGCATCCGGCATTATGACCCCGACACCGTGGCGGTGCAGACGATCGGGTACATCCGGACCTTTAAGGGATCCAAAAGTTTGACCAAGTACAAGACGATCGACGAGCAGCAGCGCAGCGGCGATGCTCAGACCGATCCGGGCCTGATTTACACCGAACCCGAGTTTGTCGGTTACGATGGCCTGGAGCTGATGTATCAGGACGATCTGCGCGGCAAGAACGGATACAAGAAGGTGCCGATCGATCCCCGCAACATGCCGGAGGGCGTGGAGGATATCGTGCCTCCGGAGAAGGGGCATAACATCTACAGCACGATCAACAAGGAAGTTCAACTGCAGACGGAGCAGGCCATTACCGAGCAATTGAGCTGGCTCCACTCGCATCCGGTTTCGGGCAAGCTGCATCCGAACGCGACGACGGGATTCGCCGTCGCGATGGAAGTGAAGACGGGCAACATCGTCGCCATGGCCAGCATGCCGGACTACGATACGAACGTGTGGCAGTCAGGCAGCATCTCGCCGGAGAACTGGGATAAGATCCAGAATATTTACCAGAACGGCACGATCCGTTCCTTTAACCCAGGGAAATCCGGCAGCCATCCGGAATCAGTCGTGCTGCTCGGTTCCACGATGAAGCCGCTCAGCGTCCTGATCGGACTGAAGGAAGGCTTGATTCGAACAAACACCTACTATAACGATACGGGTGCGGCATACTTCGGTAAAGAAGGCCACCAGACCCGCGTACAGAACTCCCAGGGCCACGTATACGGCGGGATGGACCCGGCGCGTGCGATCGAGAAGTCGTCCAACGCGTTTATGGTCGACGAGATCGGGAAAAAGCTGTATGAAAAATACGGCTCCAAAGCCATCCAAGTATGGGACAGCTACATGACTTCGTTTGGCCTTGGGGTCAGCACGGGCAGTGGTCTGCCAGGTGAATGGGAGGGCCGCAAGGAGTACATGGATGTTAAAGCAGCTGGTTCAGCCCAGGCGGCCATGGCCTATGCTTCCTTCGGGCAGCAGGGGAAATACACGACGCTGCAGCTCGCCCAATACGCCGCCATGCTGGCTAACGAAGGCAAGCGGCTGAAGCCGCAGCTCGTCAGCAAGATCACCGACGACAAAGGCAACATCCTCAAGACGTTCAAGCCGGAAGTGCTGAACACCGTCAATTTCAGCCAGTCGTACTGGGATGAAATCAAGCGCGGGATGAAGAGTGACGTTTCCTCCTTTGAAGGCTTCCCGTACAGTTTTGCCCGGAAGACGGGGACATCGACCCAGAGCGTCGGCGGCAAGCTGATCGATAACGGGGTGTTTATCGCATTTGCTCCGAAGGAAAATCCGGTTCTGGCCATTGCGGTTATGATCCCGGAAGGGGGCTTCGGCTCGCAGAGCGCCGCGCCGATCGCGCGTAAAATTTTCGACGCGTACGACGAGGTGTACGGACTGGACGGCGTTCCGAAAGGCAAGAAGGAAACGACTGACGGTCAAAGCAACCCATAATAAAGTCAGGCAGTGCCTGCAAGGCCGTGGGATCCATCGGTGCTTGCGGTAAACTGGCTGACCTAGGCAGGCAGTGACACGGGACTTTCCCCGGCTGCCTGCTTTTTTAATGATAGGCCTGTCCAGCGATGTAAGTGCCGCTGCAAATCCTTTTTGTGAGGTCCCGGTCCTTGTGGTAAAATGTCCGTATGTCTGTGTCAAAACGGAAAGAAAAGCGCTGGAACAAGGACAGGGGGAAACGGCATGAGTACGAAATACAAGTTACTCGCACTGGATATGGACGGAACGCTGCTGACCGATGAGCAGAACATTTCAAAGGAAACGGCGCAGTGGATCCGCAAGGCATCGAAGCACGGCGTGCATGTGTGCCTGTCGACAGGACGGGCATTTATGAGCGCCCTGCCTTATGGGGAAGAGCTCGGGCTGACCACGCCCATGATTACGGTAAACGGCAGCGAGGTATGGCGTGCCCCGCATGAGCTTCACCTGCGTTCATTGATGGATGTGGAGCTGGTGAAGGCGATGCACGACATCGCGGTGGAAGAGGACTGCTGGTACTGGGCCTATTCCGTTGAGCAGCTGTACAATAAGGATCATTGGACGGATGACGTCGAAGGCAAGGAATGGCTCAAATTCGGCTATCATACAGAGGATGACGAAGCGAGACACCGTATACTCATGAAGCTGCAGGATATGGGCGGCCTTGAAATTACCAACTCCTCGCCGTTTAATCTGGAGATCAACCCGGAAGGCGTGAACAAGGCTGCGGGCATTGCGGAAGTGTGCAAGCTGCTGGGCCTGACGATGTCTGAAGTCATTGCGGTCGGAGACAGCATGAACGATCTGGCGGCGATCCAGCAGGCCGGACTCGGCGTAGCTATGGGCAACGCGCAGCAGGTCGTGAAAGATACAGCCGATTATATTACGTCAAGCAACAACGATGACGGAATCGCTGAGGTTATCCAAAAATTCATTTTTGACGAGGAGTGAGCATAGGCGATGGCTGTGCTTGGCTGGATTTTGGTCATTGCGCTGTTCGCAATCGGCTTGGCCGGCGCCGTGTACCCGATACTGCCGGGGGCGCTGGCTATCTTTTTTGCCTTTTTTGTGTATGGCTGGTTTTTTACGTTTTCCCATTTCAATACCTGGTTCTGGATCATCCAGGGCCTCATCATCGTGGTGCTGTTCGTAGCCGATTATGCCGTCGGCGCCTGGGGAACGAAGAAATTCGGCGGCTCAAGGCTCTCGGTCATTCTAAGCACCATCGGGGCTATCATCGGGCCGTTCGTCATTCCGGCCTTCGGACTTGTGATCGGACCGTTTGTAGGCGCGTTTGTGGGAGAGCTTATCAACGGATCGTCGCCGTCAAAAGCGGTGAAAGTGGGCTTCGGGACGCTTGTCGGCCTGTTCAGCAGCATGGTGATGAAAGTGATCCTGCAAATCGTCATGATCATCGTATTTTTCGTATGGATCGTGTTTTTCTAATGAGAAGATAACGCACGGGCGGTCACCCGTCCGGGGTTGTGCTTGCTGGGGAAAGAAGGGGAATAGGGTTTGGCGAAGAAAGAATCATTTATTAGAGGCACGCTCATTCTGGCTGCTGCTGCGCTGGTGGCACGCGTGCTCGGACTGGTGCAGCGGGTTCCGCTGGATCACCTGTTTAATGACATAGGCAAGGCCTCGTTTACGATTTCGAACAACGTCTATTTGCTGCTGCTGACCGTAGCAACGGCAGGCATTCCGAGTACGCTGAGCAAAATGGTATCCGAGCGCTATGCGCTGAAGAAGCCGGCGGAAGCGCAGCGCGTGTACCACGCAGCGCTTATTTTCGCCGCGGCGGCGGGCGTCATCATCACCATTCTGCTGTATGTGCTCGCACCGTATTATGCGACCTACGTTTCCAAAGTGCCGGAAGCGTCGCTCGCCATCCGCGCGCTGGCGCCGGCGCTGCTGCTGTTTCCGGCGATCGCGATGATGCGCGGATACTTCCAGGGCCGCGGCAACATGACCGCGGGCGGCATTTCGCAAATCGTCGAGCAGTTCGCCCGGGTCGGCACTGCGATCCTGCTGGCTTACATTCTGCTGAAGAGCGGATATGAGGACAGCTGGGTGGCGGCCGGCGCTTCTTTCGGGGGCGTGCTCGGCAGCATCGGCGCGTTTGCCGTCATGCTGTATTACACCGTCAAGATTCGCAAGCAGGACCGGGCGCTGATGCTGGAAGCCGGTCCGGATTCGCATCTGCCGATGGGCCAGATTTACAAGGATATCTTTACGATCTCGATTCCGATCGTGCTGTCATCGATGACCGTGCCGGTGGTCAACTTTATTGACTCGTCGATCGTCAATCCGCTCCTGATCGGCCGGATCGGCGAAGCGAAAGCGACGCAACTGCTCGGAATTCTCGGACAGCGCGCGCAGAGCGTGGCCGGCATCCCGCCGATTCTGGCCATCGCGCTCAGCACCTCGCTGATTCCGGTCATTTCGGCCGCTTTCGCCCGGAAGGACGAAGCGCATCTGAAGCAGCAGATCACGCTTGCGCTGCGCATCTCGATCCTGACCGGCATGCCGATCGTCATCGCCCTCTGCGTGGCGTCATATTCGATCAACGGCCTGCTGTTCAGCAGCCTGGACGGCAGCGGACTGATTATGCTGCTGACGTTCGGCACGATCTTCCAGATTACGATGATGACGACCAACTCGATCCTGCTGGGCGTCGGCAAAGCGTACCTGACGGTCATCAGCGTGATGATGGGCATAATCATTAAGCTCCTTGGAAGCCTTATTCTCGCTCCATGGCTTGGCATTTACGGCATCATCGCCGCGACGGGACTCTGCTTCCTCGTCATTACGTGGCTGAATCTGCGCGTCATGAAAAAAATCGTGCCGTTCTCCATTCTGGGGAAACGCTGGCGTGGTTTTCTCATTACCGTGATCGTCACCAGCGTCGTTGGATACGGGCTTAACGCCGCGGGCGACCAGCTCGTCCACATTTTGCCGGACAGGCTGGCGTTCCTGATCACCTGCCTGGTGGTTGGCGTCGTGGTCGTGGTGCTGTATCTGGCACTGCTGGTCATGCTCGGCGTGCTGCGCCAGCAGGAGCTGTCCAGCTATCCGCGTATCCTGCAGAAGGCTCTGCGTCCGCTGATGCGCCTGCAGCCGTCCCGGTTGAAATCGCAGGAACGGGGTTAATACGGTCCGTGCCGCATCAGTTTTAAGACAAGCTAATACGTTGAAGTCACAGCCCTCCCGACATCGTGCGTGAGGGCTGTTTTTTGCAGCGCGTTCCGGTGGGCATGCGTCATTTCGATCATCAAGGGCCGTCTCGGCCGGCTTACGTAATGAATCGCATCCTCGTTTTTGAACCAGTCATAACGCGGGATCGGTTCGCTGTACAGGTCATGCCACACATCGTGCAGGAGCGGGCTGTACAGGCGCCGGCCGCCGGGGAGCCATTCCTGCTTCATCAGCTCGACACTTTCCAGCGGGGAGTTCAGCGCGTTTTTCTTGTCATGGGTAAACAGCTGCGGCCAATATTCGCTCCGTGAACCGCGATGCTCGACGACTGAAGCGAACGAGTGCACGCCGGACAATACATCCTCGTAACCGAACAGAGTGGCGTAAAGCGCTTTTCCGAAGGCAATCCTCTCGTTCAGGCTGGAGAACTGCTCCAGAATGAGTCCGACCATGGAATCGGCGGCGTAGCCGGCTGACTCGCGGATCCGGGACTTTTCTTCGGGGGTATGGAACACGTCGGCTTCGAGCTCCGGGATATGCGGCAGCATCGGGAAGACGACTTGATTCATCTGAAATTTGCTGTGCATGGAAAATGCTTTTTTACGGAGGACCCGGCTTTGATAATAACCGTTCTGCACGACGCGGCCCTCAATATAGTTTTGTTCATTGATGATCAGCCCGATGGCAAGCAGGGCACTGTCCCGTTCAATCCAGAAGCGGTCCCAGAACGGGCTCATGAACGCCGATACGCCAAAGCTCGGGAGCAGGTGAAACAAGCTCCGTCCAAGGCGCCGGCTGTGACTGTACAGCAGAAGCTGGGGGTAGGCGTCCTGAAAAATGAGCGCGTTGCACCGCTCCAGCATCCGGTACAGGTCTTCCCGGGCGGAAGGCTCCATCAGATCGGACATGAGTCCGCCCTTCAGGTCGCTCATATTCCAGCCGGCGTTCCGCGACACCATGTGGGCCAAAAAGGACCAATGGAGCTCGGGATACTCCCGGTAGCAATCGTAATAGGCCTTCGTCCGCGTAATGTTGCTGCGGTTCGCCTCCCGGGTGCGGGTCCGGATCGTATGTAGAATGTCCTGCTCTTCCTGGGAGCGGGCATTCGTATCCCGGGGATAAGCCAGATGGTTGCGCATTTCCCGCATCCGGCCGATGTCGCCGGCCATCCGGTCCAGCTGGTCGCGGATACTCTGGGCGGACGTCTCCTTCCAGTCGAGCGGCCGGCGCCGCCGGGTCAACTGCCGGGAGGCTTTCCAGCCGGCGGCTTTGCCGCGGGCGACCTCGGCGGCCGTCTTCGGCAGGGCCGACATGATCCGGATCCAGGCGGGTACAAGGGTGCGCTGTGCAGATGTTACCGGCATGACCGCATCCTCCTTTCTTGTAAACCTCACATTACTTTCAGTATGGCTAAAAAATTTGACTTCCACTCGGTATTTTGATTCACTAAGAGAAGAAATGGACAAGAATTGGACAAGATATGGGATAGAAAGGGCGGATATCCATGCAAAAAATTACTTCTCAAGCCGAATTTCAAGTCGCAATCCAGTCTCCGAGACTGACCGTAGCCGTATTTAAAGCGGATTGGTGCTCGGACTGCAAATTTATGGACCCGTTTATGCCGGACGTGGAAACGAAATTTTCGAACGATCTGACGCTTGTCGAAGTGGACGTGGATCAAGTCGGCGACCTCAGCCAGGAGCTGAACATTTTGGGCATACCAAGCTTTGTGGCCTTTTCGGACGGCCGGGAGCTGGTGCGGCTGGTAAACAAGCTTCGCAAATCGCGCGAAGAAATCGAGGGATTCCTGAATACGGCGCTGGACGTATACAGAACGATTCATAAATAAGCTTATTCGCACCGCTCTTGCCGCACAGAGGCATTTGAGGCGGTGCTTTTCTCTTTAGAGAGCAGCTTCATGGCATGGCTGTACGGAACCGAAGGTATTCGGGTTTCACCACCATTTGGCCGAACCGGCAGCGAAGCAAAGGCCCCACTTCGTGGGGCTGTTTCATTTTTCCGACATTTCTCCGACATTTTGTCACAAAGTGGCCGTGATGTATGTCAAGGAATCAGGTATAATAGATGAGATTGGTAAAATATTGAGGTACCTGTCTTCAGTGGTAAAGTTTTTATTATGAGCAGCAGGTGAGAGAATTTTGAATACCAGACAATTGAAATGGCTCAGTTATTTAACGTTTGTCGTGATGTTTTTTGCGACGTTCGGCGGAACCGTGGTTACCAAGACCGATTCCGGACTCGGATGCGGGCATGAATGGCCGCTGTGTCACGGGGAGTTCGTACCGGCGCATACCATCGCCTCATTAATTGAATATTCGCACCGGCTGGTCAGCGGGCTGGCAGGGCTTACAGCGGTCGCGGTGGTGGTCGCCTTCCATCTGTTCGCCAAGAACCGGCGTGACCTGCGCACGTATTCGGTGTTGACCCTTATTTTCGTATTGGTTCAGGCTGTCATGGGGGCAATGGCCGTCGTGTATGACCAGTCCTCGGCCGTGCTTGCCTTCCACTTCGGTTTCTCGCTGATCGCATTTGCCAGCTCGCTGATGCTGGCCTTAGGCGCCCGCAGGATGGACAAACTGGGCGAGGCTTCGTACCCGTCCGGCGGTACATCGCGCGTCAGTGCGACCTTCCGCGGCTATACATGGGCCGTGACCATCTACTCCTATATCGTCGTTTATATCGGAGCATATGTCAGCCACACCAACTCGGCGGGGGGGTGCCTGGGATGGCCGCTGTGCAACGGGAAGTTCATTCCCGAGCTGTCCGGAGGGGTGACTATCGCGTTTATCCACCGGATCGCGGCACTGCTGCTGCTGATCGCCATCGCCGTACTGGCCGTCTGCGGCTACCGGCTGAACCGGGGGAACCGGGAGCTGCAGGGCCTCGGCATCGCCGCGGTAACGCTGTGCCTGATGCAGGTGTTCAGCGGGGCGGCGATCGTGTCGACGCTGAACAAGCCGGAGGTTTACATCTTTTCTGCGCTGCTGCACAATCTGCTGATTTCGTCTCTGTTCGGCGTGCTCTGTTATTTGAGCGTCCGTGTCTGGCAGACCGGAAGGGCGACGCTTCAGCAGCCGAAGTCCGCTTCGGCCGCCCGGGGAATCGGCTTTGAGCCGCAGGGCGGCAAACGATGAACTGAATACCGCTGCACATCCAAAGTCCGCGAAGTGATTCGAGGGCTTTGTTTGTAAGTTTATTTATTATTTTTTGGCTTATTCTGGAGAGGAATGATCGTGTGAGCTATCAAAATTTACGCCAATGGCTCGAAGCCTTGCGCAAGGAAAATGACCTGAAAGTGATCGAGGCTCCCGTGGATCCGTACCTGGAGCTGGCGGAGATCCACCGCAGGGTCATCGACGAACAGGGGCCGGCGCTGCTGTTTACGAATGTACAGGGGACTCCGTTTCCCGTGGCTACGAATCTGTTCGGTACCAGCCGGCGCGTAGACATGGCGTTCGGACCGCGTCCGGAGGAGCTGATGAAGTCCCTGGTGGGTGCGCTCGATACGATGCTTCCGCCGACGCTGTCGGCGCTGTGGAATGAACGCGGCCTGATCAAGGACATTCTAAAGGTAGGCATGAAAACCGTACCGATGGGCGATGCCCCTGTGCTCGGTGTCTCCCGCAGCGACCAGCCGCTGAAAGACCTGCCGCGGGTCACAAGCTGGCAGGAAGACGGCGGCCCGTTCATTACGCTGCCTCTTGTTTATACGGAGAGCCCATCGCGGCCCAAGGACCACAATCTGGGCATGTACCGCATGCAGATTTATGACAACCAGACGACCGGTATTCACTGGCAGATCCACAAGGGCGGCGGCTTCCATTACCACGAAGCCGAGCAGCGCGGCGAAGCGCTGCGCATGACGACGTTCCTCGGCGGACCGCCGGCCCTGATCGCGTCGGCGATTGCACCGGGCCCGGAAATGCTGCCCGAGCTGCTGCTCACGTCCATGATTCTCGGCGAAAAGCTGCCGATGGTGGAAAATCCGCTCGGCGGGCACCGGATTCCGGCGGAAGCCGAGTTTGCGATCAGCGGCCTCGTCCCGCCGTTCGAACGGCGTCCGGAAGGCCCGTTCGGGGACCATTACGGGTATTACTCCCTGATGCATGACTTTCCGGTCTTTCACGTCAACCATATGTGGCACCGCAAGGACGCCATTTATCCGGCGACGATCGTAGGCAAGCCGCGGCAGGAGGACTATTTCATGGGCGAATTTCTGCAGCGTCTGCTGTCGCCGGCCTTCCCGCTCGTCATGCCTTCGATCAAGTCGCTGTGGACATATGCCGAGACGGGATTCCATGCCCTTGCTTCGGCGATTGTCCGCGTCAGTTACTCCCGCGAGGCGCTCGTATCCGCCTTCCGGATGCTGGGTGAAGGTCAGCTGTCCCTGACCAAATTCCTGATCCTGACCGACCAGCCGGTCGATCTCGAGAACGCCAGCGAACTGCTGGAAACGGTGCTTGCGCGGTTTAACCCGGCCGTCGATCTGTTTATATTTAATAAGACATCCCACGATACGCTCGATTACACCGGACGCAAGCTGAACCACGGCAGCAAAGCCGTGCTGATGGGGATCGGGGAGCCGGTTCGCGAGCTGCCGCGTGCTTATGGAGAGGGGCCGATCGCGGAGATCGAACAGATTGTTCCTTACTGCGGAGGATGCCTCCTTGTCTCAGGCGCAGGGTACGAGGACGAGCCGGAGCTGCCGGAGCGCTTGCTGCAGCGGCTGCAGGAGAAGGGAACCGAATGGCCGCTCGTCCTTCTGGTGGACGATGCCCGCGAGACGGCAGCCGACCAGACGTCCTTCCTGTGGACGGTGTTTACGCGCTTCAACCCGGCTACGGACATCTATGCGGGTGCCGAAGTGCGGAATCACCATCTGTCGTACCGGCTGCCGATTGTAGTGGATGCACGCATGAAAACCGGGTATCCGGACGAACTGATTCCGCGGGAGGATATCGTCAAAAAGGTGGATGAACGCTGGAACAGTTATTTTGCGTAAATACTGATCAGGGAGAGAATGCCGATGCTGCGAACGCTGCTTGGAGAGATGCCCCGCCAAAATAACGGGCTGCTCGAAGATGCCATCGAAACGATGGTGGAGACGATCCATTTGCTCCAGAACGAGATCGAAAAGAATGAGGATCCCAGCCATGATTACCGCAAACTGGAGATATGGACACGCGGTTTGGTGTCTTCCCTGGATGAATTGGAGCAGAGCTGGTATGCCGCTTCCTTTTTCCGTCAATCGGTCAAGGCCGGTTATGTGGATGACATGACGATTGAGGAGCAGGCCGAGTACGCCAGGTACGTATACTTTTATAAAAACGGGTTTATTCGCGTTTTTTCCGTTCTGGACAAGCTCGGAACGGTACTCAATGATCTGTTTGATCTGAACACGCAGAAGAACAAACCGCATTTTTCCTATTTTACGGTGCTCCGGCAGTTTCACTACATGAAAACCCATGAAGGCCTGGCCGGGCAGCTGTCAGAGATCAAGGACGAATACAAGAGCGCTCTGAACGTGCTGCGCAAACGGCGCAATGCAGAGGTTCATTACATGAACTCCGAGATGCAGGATGACTTGTGGCAGCGGCACCAAGGTCTTAAGGATAAGGTCGAGCTGGAGGATCTGGACCAGCATTTGAGCGAGCTGAAGCAGGGGCTGGACATGGTATGCAAGTCGCTCTCGGCATCCTTTCATTACGCCAACAAGCTGTGGAAAAAGGAAGGCATGCATCCATAAAGGGATACAACAAATTTCCTTTTGACAAAGTGCGCAAATATATCTATACTGTAAAAATGAAAACACGTCATCATTAATTTCATAATCTTTTCTTATCGAGAGAGGCGGAGGGACAGGCCCGATGAAGCCCGGCAACCGATTTGAGCACGGCATCCGCCGTTACTTGAATGTCATGGTGCTAATTCCTACAAGCTGCAGCTTAAGCTGCGGGTTGGCAGATGAGAAGGCAGCGACTTTTACAAATAAGGGAGCCCCTTTTCTGATTCTGTCAGAGGGGCTTTTTATTTTGCCTGGATTCGATAGAATAGACTGGTCATTTAGATAGATTATGCGAACCCTATTCGGGTAGGATAGGGGGAAGAGAGGGGGGCCCTTCGGTTGATCGAACTGAAGCAGCTGACGAAAAGGTACGGCCAAGGGGCAAAGGCGACGGAGGCTTTGTCCGGGCTGAACCTCAGCATTCATAAAGGAGAAATTTTCGGCGTGATCGGCCACTCGGGCGCAGGAAAGAGCACCTTGATCCGGTGCATGAACCTGCTGGAACGCCCGACCTCCGGAGAAGTATGGGTAGGCGGCGTTAACCTGACGGGCCTGAGCAAGCAGCGGCTGCAGAACGAACGGCGGAAGATCGGGATGATTTTTCAGCATTTCAATCTGCTGAGCTCGGCGACGGTGTATGACAACATCGCCTTTCCGCTCCGGTTGGCCCGTAAGGGCAAGGCGGAGGTGGAGGCCAAGGTCAACGAGCTGATCGCGCTGGTCGGGCTGGAAGCCCATCGCAATAAATATCCGGCCCAGTTGTCGGGAGGACAGAAGCAGAGGGTGGGCATCGCCCGCGCGCTGGCCAGCGACCCGCAGGTGCTGCTGTGCGACGAAGCGACTTCGGCGCTCGATCCGCAGACGACGGATTCGATTCTGAAGCTTCTGCTGGACATTAACCAGAGGTTTAATCTGACGATTGTCCTGATCACCCATGAGATGCACGTCATCCAGAGCATCTGCGACCGGGTGGCCGTGATCCATCAAGGCGGCATCGTTGAAGAGGGGGCGGTCACGGACGTATTCCTGAAGCCGCAGCACCCCGTGACCAAGGATTTTGTCCGCGGGGAGCAGGGCCAGGGCGAACCGCTTGAGCTGGCTGCCCAGGCTTCCGGAACGGGTTCGGCGCAGGCTGTGAAAATTACGTTTCTCGGCAGCAAAACGTACGAGTCCATCCTGTCCCGGACCGTGCGCGAGACGGGTGCGGATTTCGCCATCCTGCAGGGCACCATTTCCACCATTAAAGATACCCCGTACGGGCAGCTGATCGTCCGCTTCGAGGGCGGACGGGAGCAGATCGATGCGACGCTCGCGAAGCTGAGCGAGCAAGGGCTTGACGTGGAGGTGATGAACTGATGTGGGGTTTGGATTTTTCCTCGGTTGACTGGAACGAGATCGGCGTAGCCACCCTGGATACGCTGAAAATGCTCGGGGCTTCCGCGGTGTTCACCTTTATCCTCGGTCTTCCGATCGGCATCTTGCTGTTTATGGCATCGCGCTCGACGACGGGCTGGGTGCGTGCCGTCTATGCGGTCATTTCCTTTATCGTGAACATCCTCCGTTCGGTCCCGTTTATCATCCTGATCGTCGCCCTGATCCCGGTCACGAAAGCGATCGTCGGCGTTACCTTCGGGGTGCTGGGGACGATTCCGCCGCTGGTGATCGCCGCTGCGCCGTTCTTCGCCAGACTGGTCGAAACATCGCTGCGCGAAGTGGACCGCGGCGTAATCGAGGCGGCGCATTCGATGGGCGCTTCGACCTGGCAGGTCATCACGCGGGTGCTGCTGCCCGAAGCAAGACCAGGCCTGCTGGCCGGAATTACGATTACGGTCGTGACACTCGTATCCTATACGGCGATGTCGGGGATGGTTGGCGGCGGCGGTCTCGGCGATTTGGCCATCCGCTACGGTTATTACCGCTATGAAACGACCGTCATGATTATTTCCGTCATCTTCATGATCGTGCTGGTGCAGCTGCTGCAAATGGCGGGCGACCGGCTGGTGCGTCACTTTACCAGAAAGTAAGGCGTACAACGTGTTTGGCTCACAGTCATGCATCCGGATCACCGGATTTGACCTGGAAAGGCAAGGCAGGTAACATCAAAGCACTGCCTTTCTAATATAAATCATATTATTCTTATGAATTTAAGGGGGATTTATTCAATGAAAAAATGGCTCGTTTCTTTTCTGACCTTGGCCCTGGTTGTCGTGCTCGCCGCGTGCGGCAGCAAGCCGAATAACAGCAGCAGCGATGCTGCGGGCGAATCCACGGACAAACCGGCTGCAGCCGAAACGGTTACACTGACGGTTGGCGCAACGGCGAAGCCTCATGCCGAAATTTTGAAGCATATCCAGCCTGCGCTTGAAAAAGAGGGCGTGAAGCTCGTCATCAAAGAGTTTTCCGATTATGTGCAGCCGAACGTGCAGACGTTCCAGAAACAGCTCGACGCTAACTTTTTCCAGCATCAGCCTTACCTCGACAATGAAAACAAACAGCGCAAGATGGACCTTGTTCCGGTAGTAGGCGTTCACCTCGAGCCGCTTGGTGCTTATTCCAAAAAAGTGAAAAGTGCTGACGAAATTCCGGACGGCGCAACTGTCGGCATTCCGAACGATGCGACAAACGGCGGACGCGCGCTCAGCCTGCTGGCCAAGCAAGGCTTGATTACTTTGAAGGATCCGAATAAAGTGGAATCTACGGTGAAGGACATTACCGCGAATCCGAAAAACCTGAAAATCAAGGAAGTCGATGCAGCAATGCTGCCGCGTCAGCTGAGCGAATTCGACCTGGCCGTCATCAACACCAACTACGCGCTGGAAGCCAGCCTTGATCCAACGAAAGACGCGCTCTTCATCGAAGGCAAAGACAGCCCTTATGTTAACATTCTGGTGGCACGTCCGGACAACAAAGACTCCGACGCCATCAAGAAGCTGGCTGCTGCCCTGACTTCCGACGACGTGAAGAAGTTCATCGAAGACACGTATAAAGGTGCCGTTATCCCGGCATTCTAAAGCCTGCGAAATGCGCAGCACAGCCGCAAGGGGTTCATCCCCTGCGGCTTTTTTATTTGCATCTGCATCGGGCAAACATTTTTTATTTGGCTCGCTTTTCCTCGCGGCCCGGCTGTACAGGGTTTCCAAGTTGCGGCGGTGCCGTGAAATCTTTTATACTATACAGGATCAATGATCTTGCGTGAGGTTTGTACATACATACACCATTATATTTTTAATAGGAATGATGTGTCATCGAATGGATCAAAGGATGGGAAGTTCGGATAGCAGAAAGGAGGGTGGCATTTTGAGGGGAAAGGTTGCCCTGATCACAGGCAGTGCCAAGGGACTTGGCAAAATGACGGCGCTCACGCTGGCACGTTCCGGCTGCGACGTCGCGCTTAACTATGTCCACAGCCGCCGCGAAGCGGAGGAACTGCGGGCGGTCATCGAGGGACTAGGCGTGCGCAGCATCGCCGTGCAAGCTGATGTCTCCGATACGGGCCAGCTGGAGCAGTTGGTGGCTCGCGTCGAGTCCGAGCTCGGCAGTCCGGACATCGTCGTGAACAACGCGGGACCTTTTATCCGCGAGCGTAAACGGTTCTCCGATTATACCCAGACGGAAATTTTGTCGCTCATCCAGGGCAATCTGGTCGGCACGATGCTGTTGGACCATTTGGTGCTGCCTGCGATGCGGACTAAGCGCTGGGGAAGAATCGTCCACTTCGGCTTCGGCCATGCGGCGGAATCGAGAGCGTGGCCGCACCGGGCGGTGTACGCTGCCGCCAAGACCGGACTGGTTTCTTTTACGAAGACGCTGGCGGTCGAGGAAGCCCCGTATGGCATTACGGTGAATATGGTGTGTCCCGGGGACATCCGCGGGGATAACAAAGAGAAGACCATTGCCGAGGTCGCCGGGTTGCAGGACGGCGAGACGCCGCGGGGCAGACCCGGCAGCGGCGAAGATATCGCGCGCGTGATCGAGTACTTGTGCCGCGACGCTTCCGATTTTATCACCGGCAACATTATGGACATCTCCGGCGGGCTGGATCCGATCCGTCCCTGGATTGGTCCGGCCGATCACGGGATGTGAGCGCCTGTTATGGCGCCCCAAGCCACAAAAAAAAGAAGAGACCCGTCTTCGATGAAGTCAGGTCTCTTCTTGCTATTGAATGGGATTAGAATACTTGAATAACGTCGTTGATTCCTTCAACTTCCTCAACGAGGGCGCGTTCGATCCCGGCTTTCAATGTAATGGTGGAGCTTGGGCAGCTGCCGCAGGCACCCATCAGTTTCAACTTCACGATGCCGTCTTCCACGTCAACCAATTCCACGTCGCCGCCATCGCGTTGAAGGAACGGGCGAAGCTTATCAAGCACTTCCGCTACTTCATCATACATGGTGCTCTGTGCGTTTTCGCTCATTGATTTCAACTCCTTTCCTGTAATCTTTATTATATTACAAACCGAGACAAAATAAAATGGCTATATATGCTGAATCGGACAAGGCCGTTGATATTATTCGGCTCACCCGGTAAACTAAGATAAGGCCTACCTAAGAATCAATACCTAAAGCAGGTGATATCATTGAGACCCATCATCGAGTTTTGCACCAACAACATGCATTTCGGAACCGATGAAGTCATGGAGAAGCTGGAGGAGAATCCGGATTATGACGTTATCG
This sequence comes from Paenibacillus sp. SSG-1, assembly GCF_002224835.1. Taxonomy (NCBI): domain Bacteria; kingdom Bacillati; phylum Bacillota; class Bacilli; order Caryophanales; family Paenibacillaceae; genus Paenibacillus; species Paenibacillus sp. SSG-1. The sequence continues at coordinate 4,617,940 of NZ_MBRK01000001.1, read as the reverse complement.
AATACGGATGCCTGAGCAATTGCGGCCAATGTGCCATGATGCCCTTCGCCATGGTGAACGGTGAGATTATAGATGCGGACAGCGCCGATGAGCTGTATGAGGCCATTATGGCCAAAATAAAAGAACTCGAGGCTTGGGACAGCCTCGAGCTGGATTAGCCAAAATGGCGTCTGGACTTCCAGAGTACCCCGCTTTTTAACAGGCGGGGTACTCTTCCTTTTACCGAAGTTTTCCCCATCAGGCCAAAGCCCGCCTTGCTGCCAAGCGACCCAAGGGTTCCACGGAGGTGGATCTTGTGGATCTTCGGCGTTTCGCCTTTCCAGAGCGCATGGATCACGTCGGCCACTTGTCTGGCCTGGGCTCCTGCCGCCTGGGCGCTGGGAGCGAACGGAATGCTGGCGCAGTCCCCCACGACGTACACTTCCGGGTAATCCGGAATTTGGGAATACGTGTTGACCACGACCCGGCCTCCCGGATCCTTCGGCACGTTCAAATCCTGAACGACCTTCACCGGCTGAATGCCGCCCGTCCAAACCGCGGCGTCGGTGTAGATTGCTTCATCCCCGTTATAGACGACACCGTCTTCCACCCGGCACACGGATATGTGGGAGCGCGTATTCACTTCATGATCCATGAACCACTGCTCCACGTACAAGGAAACCGTCTGCGGGAAGGAGGAGAGCACCCGGCTGCCCCGGTCCAGAATCGTGATGTTAAGATCCGGACGGCTCTCCCGCAGCTCCGCAGCCGTTTCAACGCCGCTGAGGCCGCCGCCGATAATATGTACGTTTCCGTACGGCTTGACATCATTCAAGCGCTGATAGGTTTGGCGCGTGCTTGAGAACGTCTGGATGCTGTTCGTGAATTGATCCGCGCCAGGTATGCCGTGATAACGGTCGGTACAGCCCAGGGCGATCGTCAGGTAGTCGTATTCGATCGGGTCGTCGCCTTCGAGGTGTACCCGCTTGCCTTCCAGATCGATGGATGTGACTTCGCCGTATTTTTTCGTGAGCTGGGGATGGTTCGGAAACTGGATGCGCAGATCATAGTCGCTTGCCGTCCCTGCCGCAAGCGCGTAATACTCGGTTTTAATGCCTTGGAAAGGCATGCGGTCAATCAAAATCAGCTCCATATCTTGGGGGAAGTGGTTGTTCAGGAGACCTTGAATCAATGCAAGGCCTCCGTAACCTCCACCCAGGATGACGAATTTTCTCATATGTCCGTCTTTCCTTTCTCATACGTCGGGTTTGAGGAAAGGTATAAAATTCCTCTTACTTATTCATAAACTTTTATTTCATTATAAAACGTATCGCGTTCCACAGGAATGCGTCCTGCGCCTTTGACTAGCCAGATCAGCTCATCGCGGGTGAGGCCTTCCGGAGTGAGCGCGCCTGCGGCGTGGCTGATGCGTTCCTTAAGGATGGTGCCATGGACGTCGGAAGCGCCGAAGCTCAGCGCAACCTGGGTCAGCTGCGGCCCGATATTAATGAAGTAAGCCTTCACGTGGTCGATGTTGTCCAGCATCAGACGGCTGATGGCAATGGTCTTCAGATCCTCGTAGGCGGAGTTACGGCGCATGATGCCGGCATTTTTATTTCTTGGCTGCATGGAAAGAGGAATAAATACCATAAATCCGTTCGTTTCGTCCTGAAGGTCGCGAATCTGCATCATGTGGCGGATCCGGTCTTCATGGGACTCGATCGATCCGTACAGCATGGTAGTATGCGTCTTCATGCCCAGGTTATGCGCCGTCCGGTGTACCTCGAGGTATTGCTCGACGTTAGCCTTTTCCACCCGCATTTTTTTGCGGTATTGGTCGGACAAAATTTCCGCACCGCCGCCGGTCAGCGATTTCAGTCCCGCTTTTTGCAGCTCCTGTAGCACTTCCTTGATGCTGAGGCCGCTGATGCGGGTGAAGAAGTCGATTTCGGCCGCTGTATAGGCTTTAAGCGTTACGTCCGGGAAGCGGTCGGTCAGCGCCTGCAGGGAATCCACATAGTATTGGAAAGGCACGTGCGGGTTATGTCCGCCAACGATATGGAATTCCCGGACGCCCGGATGAATGTGCTGCTCAATGTATTCGACCATTTCAGGACCGGAATACGTATAGGAGCCTTCATCACCAAGGTCTTTGCGGAAGTTGCAGAACGCGCAGTGCGCCTCGCAGACATTGGTAAAGTACAGGCTCATGTTTTCGATGAAATATACTTTTTTGCCGTTCTTGCGCAGGTTGGCTTCGTTCGCCAGCTGCCCCAGCGTCAGCAGATCATCGGTTTCATACAGAAATACTCCATCCTCGAGGTTCAGCCGCTCACCCTGGCGGACCTTCTCGATGATTTCCTGCATGCGTCTTTCGGTGTTCGATGTTACAATAGTGGACATTTCCATTCCTCCTGTTCGCATTTTGGTCGTGCGGAAGACACGCCCTGTGCAGGACGCAAGAGTCAACCCGCAGCGCCTGGAAGGAGTCCGGCGTTCAACCCGTCCAGTCGATTTGCCAATTTTATCGGTCAGCGTCTTCCATGTACCGCAGAGGATATGTATTCAGCGGATCATCCAAGCCGTAAGGCCAGACGCTTTGGTAAGCACTCCGGAGAGGCTTTTGGCCGGTAAAGAAAAAGTAGGGGGCCGCCTTTTTTAGATTATAGAATGTATACATTTTTCAATGAAGCCGAAGAATTCTATAATCGCAAGACAAACATCCGCCAAGCGCGGCCTGTCTTCTGTGAATGAATCGATAGACTTTTTTTTATGTGAAAAAAGTTACAACCCAGAGTGACAGACCGTTGTCTTTTCCATGACAAATTACCGACACTTGCTCCCTCATTACCCACCTATTATAAACCGCCTATCCGGGGTCCGCAATACAGTTATACAGAATCGGCATGCGAAGATCCGGAAATCATACCATCTTTAAGGATCCTGCGAAGGGGGCAAATGTGGTATAAATCCTCCGGATGAAGCCTGATTATACCTTTTGGAGGCGCGAATACGGCGTTCCGACCGCCTTTCTGGTACATCATGGGAACGGTGGGGGTGCTGCCGGGCGGAACCTCTCTTGAGGGGAACAACGTTGTGGAGTATACTAAAGGTAAGTGCAATGTACACACAGAGCGGGACTTTTGCTCGGCCGCCTTTCAGGTGCGCTGCTGAAGCCCTGCAATGCAATGAATAAATTCACATCAGTTAACCAAGGAGGGTTACCTATGATCAACATTAGCGATTCCGCTTCCGATAAGCTGAAAGAAATGCTCGCCGAACAGGAAATTCCAGGGATGTTCCTCCGTCTTGGGGTACAGGCCGGCGGATGCAGCGGATTTTCTTACGCCATGGGCTTCGACGATGCCGAAACCGAAGATGATGTATACATGGACGTTAACGACCTGAAGGTGGTCGTGGATAAAGAAAGCCTCCGCCTGATTGACGGGCTGGAAATCGACTTTGAGGAGTCCGGCATGAGCGGCGGATTCACCATGAACAATCCGAACGCTACGGCGACCTGCGGATGCGGCGCTTCGTTCCGTACAGCGCTCGATGCAGGCAAACCGGCTCCTGAGGAGTGCTAACGGGCTCGCACTACGGATGAATAAGACAAAAGGCTCACACCCGCTTCGTACAGAAGCAGGTTGTGAGCCTTTTTTTGTTCGTTAGGAGAGCCCGGGAACGATAAACGTTTTGTTCACCATCATGACGAGCATGGCAGCCGCCACGATTGAAAAGGCGATGCAGCAGGTGCCGAGCCCTTTGCGTCTGTCTTTCAGAAATTTAAAGCCCAAAGCAAAGATTAAAACGGTTGTCACGACCAGAGCAAGGGACATGCCGATCATGCCGACCCAGTATAATACCCCGAAAAATTGAGCCACAGCTGTTATCCTCCTTCGCAGGATATTCCAAATTTACACACTTCATTTCATTATATCCGATTTAGACAGGCACGCCAAGGCTCCGCTATCCCCCGTTTTTTACGCGTTTATCCTTTTCTATGCACAAACATACAGGAGGGAACCTGTAGATACGAGTATGTTAATAACATAGGAGCATAGAAAGGAGGCGACAACATGGGGGGAAGACAGCTGGCAAGCAAATGGCTGAAGACCGAAGCGCTGCTGACGGATCCGGATGTTGCCCCATATATTCCGCAGACCCGGTCTATGAGCCGGGAGAACCTCCAGCAAATGCTGGGGATGTATGACTTTGTCGTCGTAAAACCGGTCGTCGGCGGAGGCGGTTACGGTGTCATGAAAATATCCCGTACCGGCAGCGGTTATAGTATAACCCGCTTCTCTCAAACCTATTATTTTGACAGCTTCTCCGGCATGTACAGCGGTTTTCGGAAGCTGAAGGTGAGAAGGACCTATTTAATTCAGCAGGGGATTAAATTGGCCCAGGTCGATGGGCGTCCGATCGATTACCGTGTCAAATACGTCAAAGTGGACGATCGTTGGGTCATTACTGCAATGGTGGGACGAGTCGCGCGCAGCGGACTATTCGTAACCAATCTGTGCAAGGGCGGTTATTTGCTAAAAGGCCGCGTTGGCCTGAGCCGTTCCCTGCCGCAGATCTCTTCCAAAGCAAAGCTTAAAGAGATGCGTTCCCTTACCCGGCGCTGTACAGCAATTCTGGAGCGGCGTTTTCCCGGCATCGGCGAGCTCGGCTTTGACTACGGTCTGGACCACAGCGGGAGAATTTGGATTTTTGAAGTAAATACGCGCCCTCAATAAATAAAACTGGCAATGTTTAGGAGAATATAGGCGGGGTAATATCATTATATAAGACTATGAAACTGGAAAAAATTTTTTGAAGCCGGGTCGTATGCACAGCACCTGTGTATAACGTTTATCCCCAAAATCCACTGCAATTTTATTGGTATTCCGACACTTGCTAACAAATTATACACAGGATTTCCACAACAGGTTGTGGATAAAGCGAACGCTTGTTCTCTTATGTGAAGTTTGATATGATAGTTTTGAGGAAAATTAAGGAAAGGATGTGAAGATAATGGCTATGTTGTCGGATGAATTGCTGCTCGATTCTTATCATATGGCCGTGGAACTCATGCTGGATCATGATTTCATCGCTTTACTCCTGGCCGAAATCCACAAGAGGAATCTAGAGACTTCATCAGAGAGTTTAGTTCATTAGGACACATCCCGGTACACATCCACAAATGCTGTTGTATTATAAGCTGCATATGACGTGGAAGTTATGGAAGGTGTGGAGGTGTAACATCTATTTTCCAGATTAGCAGCACCGCAACAAAATGAGGGTATCCTATCTGAATCATGACGATCAGATCAGGATACCCTTTTTTTTGTGCCCAATTTGCGCGGTACTTCGGGCTAGAGTTTCATATTGCTGCTGTGGCCGGGAGACAGCTTAGCTTCCGGATCAATGTATACCTTCGCGTTGTTGACCGCGGTCGGCGCCTCGCCGAATCCAACGGCGATAAGCTTCAGTTTGCCCGGATACGTGGTGATGTCTCCGGCGGCGAAGACGCCGGGAATGTTCGTCTCCATGCGGGAATCCACCACGATGGAGTTGCTCTCGATCTGAATGCCCCAATCGGAGATCGGGCCAAGGGAAGATACGAAGCCAAAGTTCACGATGACGTCGTCGACTTCGATCTCCTGTGTTTCTTTGGTCTTCACATGGGACAAGGTCACCTTGGTAATCGTGTCTTCCCCGTGCAGGGCGGTGATTTCCGTCGGCGTCACGACCTGAACCTTGGAAGCCATCAAATTCTCGACGCTGTGCTCATGCGCACGGAATTTGTCGCGGCGGTGAATCAGCGTGACCTGCTCGGCGATCGGCTCCAGCATGAGCGCCCAGTCTACCGCGGAGTCTCCGCCGCCGCTGATCAGCACCTTTTTCCCCTTGAAGCGGTTTAAGTCATTCACAAAGTAGTGCAGATTCGTTTTCTCAAATTTCCTAGCGTCTTCAAGCTCCAGTCTGCGGGGTTCAAAGGCTCCGACCCCGGCCGTAATGATGACGGCTTTGGAGTGGTATTCGCCTTTATCGGTCGTCACCACAAAATGGCGTTCGTCCTGCTTAACGAGGGAAGTAACCTTTTCCTCCAGGCGTACGTTCGGCTGGAACAGGTCCATCTGCTTTTGCAGATTGTCGACCAGCTCCTGTGCCGTTACTTTAGGGAATCCGGCCACGTCATAAATGTATTTCTCGGGATATAAGGCTGCAAGCTGCCCGCCAAGCTGGGGCATACTTTCAATGAGTGTGACTGATGCCTGGCGCATCCCGCAATAGAAAGAAGCGAACATGCCTGCAGGACCTCCTCCGATAATGAGCAGGTCGGTTATGTCAGCCGGCTGCGATGTCATTAGTGTAAGCACCTCCAACAAATATAAATAAGAACGCTAGCGAAATTAAGCACGCTGTATATTCTTCAAATTCCATCTCATTATAATACATCCGGGCTTCGGCTGAAAAGTTTACATCCTATTTTGCAAATTCTCCGTTTAGATAAGAGAATAAACTTAACTGAAAACTGGAATGAAAAGGAAAATGAAAACAGCATGGATGCTCTCATGGAAGGCCAAATAATACTTGATCTTTTATGGGAAAGTGGCTATCATTTTAGTTATGTGCGGGCAGGTTTTGGTAGTATTCCCGCTGTTTTTTTTCTTACACAGGCTGCCTGTGATAAAAAGATTCATTGAAGTTCAAACTAATGTGTAATATTTCACAATAACATTTGTAATGGTTCACAAATATATATAGAGACCGACATTTTGGAAGGAGCAAGATGATGAGCAACATTCCCAAGATAGTAATCCTTGGTGCGGGTTACGGCGGCATCCTGACAGCACAGCGCCTTCAAAAGGAATTGAATTATAATGAAGCGGACGTAACGCTTGTTAACCGTCACGATTACCACTATATTACGACCCATTTGCATATGCCCGCTGCCGGTACGGACAGCGTCGAGAATACACGGGTACCGATTTCGAAGCTGATTGACGAATTCAAGATCGATCTGGTCAAATCCTCCGTTCAGGAAATCCGTCCGCATGAGAAGAAGGTCATCCTGGAGGATGGGACGCTCTCCTACGATTTCCTGGTCATTGCCCTCGGCGGGGAATCCGAAACTTTCGGCATTCCGGGGATGGCCGAATATGCGATGACGATCCGCAGCATCAACTCGGTGCGGCTGATCCGCAAGCATATCGAGTACCAGTTTGCGCTGTATAAAAATGAACGCAGTCCGCAGGAAAGAATCAATTTTGTCGTCGGGGGAGCGGGCTTCAGCGGCATTGAGTTTGTTGCCGAGCTGGCCGACCGCATACCGGCACTGTGCAAGGAATACGATGTCGATCCGAATCTTGTGAATGTCTACAATGTGGAAGCGGCGCCTACGGCGCTGCCGGGTTTTGCTCCGGAACTCGTGGAGTATGCCATGGAAGTGCTCCGCAAGAAAGGCGTAACCTTCAAAATCGGCGTGGCCATCAAAGAATGCAAGCCGGACGGCGTAGTGCTTGCGACCGGTGAAGAGATCAAGGCAGCTACGGTGGTGTGGACCGGAGGAATCCGCGGCAACCATATGATTGAAGCGGCCGGCTTTGAAACGGCAAGAGGCCGGGTGAAGGTTGACGAGTACTTGCGGGCGCCTGGGAGCGACCACATCTATGTCATCGGGGACAACGCCCTGATTATGAATCCGGAGGGGCGTCCATATCCGCCGACGGCGCAGATCGCGATGCAGCAGGGCGTGTGCTGCGCTCATAACATCGTCACGGCAATCCGCGGCCAGCAGCCGAAAAAGTTCGAATTCAGCAACAAGGGCACCGTCGCTTCCCTGGGTAAAGGCGAAGGTATCGCGGTAGTAGGCGACAAGCATATAAAGGGCTGGCGGGCAGCTCAATTGAAGAAGATCGTGGATATGCGCTACCTATTTATTATCGGCGGCATTCCGCTGGTATTGAAGAAAGGAAAATTCCTGTAATGAGGCACTGCAGTGTTCAAGTCCGCGCATTGTTGACCCGGGACGAACTGGACCGTTATAACGCCTTGATGGAAGTGGGATCCTTCCTCGAGGACCAAAACCGGTACGATCTGTCGTATACGGTCCAAAAGGAAGTGGACATCCTCATCCTGCCGGCCATTGAAAGGCTGAAGGAAAAGGGAAGGGACCGTGACCGCGCGACCGCCGAATTTTTGGAGTCGATGAAACAGCAGGATGAACAACAGGAAGAGGATTAAGGAAACAGCAAAAAGGTTTGCCCTGAATTTACTCGGGGCAAACCTTTTTTTAAGAGATCAGAAAAGTATAAGTTTCGGAGCTTCTGCTTCCTGATCTCGCAAGAAAAACTTCCTTTAGACGCGGTCTGTCTTCTTTGAAAGTACGTCGATAGACGTTTTTCTTATATATGAAAGTATTTTAAATTTTCAGCATGTCTTCAAAAGATTCCGGCGTCAGAATCGCTCCTACGAAGAAGCCGCCGAATTCGGCATAGCGGGCGCTGACTTCATCAAAGCGCATTTCATAAACCAGCTTCTTGAATTGAAGCGCGTCCTCTGCGAACAGAGTAACTCCCCATTCCCAATCGTCGAATCCGATGGAGCCGGTAATGATTTGCTTCACTTTGCCTGCATAGCTGCGGCCGATCAGCCCGTGGCTGCGCATCATGTTGCGGCGGTCGTCCATGTCAAGCATGTACCAGTTATCGGCCTGATCGCGCTTTTTGTTCATTGGATAGAAGCAGATGTACTTCGTCTTCGGCAGGATCGGCTTCAGACGGGCGACGACATGCGGATTTTCCATCGGGTCACCTTCACCGGAACCGGCGAGATAGTTGCTGAGCTCGACGACGCTGACATAGGAATAGGACTTCGTCGTATATTGCGCAAACAGCGTTTTGTTAAACGCAGTCTCGATGGCGTTCAGGTCTTCGAGCGTTTCGCGCAGGTGCATGAACACAAAATCGGCCTTCTGTCCGATGATGCTGTACACTGCTGTGCTGCCCTGCTTGCTGGATTCCACCTCGGACCATTCGTTCAGGAACGCCTGGAGCTCGTCCAGCGCCATGGCGCGGTCCTCGTCGTCGGCGGCCTTCCATGCCGCCCAGTTCATGGAACGGAAATCGTGGAGAGCGTACCAGCCCTCCAGAGTTGATGCTGCTTCATTCATCTATGAATCACTCCTATAAATAGTTGCCTGTAAGCGGATCCCAAGGTTACTTGCTGGACCCGAGTATCAGGGTCGTTGACGTTTTTCTTCATTGTAGCTCAACCGCAAGCGCAAGAGCAAATGAAGTCACAATCTATTCACCGATTGTTCGTTGATTCGTGACCGTTTTTTTAGTAAACTAACTACTAGTCCACAAAACGTGGCAAGACTGTGAACGGCCTGTTTGTATCCGTTTTAGCGGGGCGATAGAAAAGAAGAGGTGACTTGGCTGAGATGCAATTTATACCCGTTCTCGTGCTGATGGTGTTATTTTTTGTCATGATGTTCGGCATCGGCTTTATTTTGAATATGTTAATGAAAACGACCTGGTTCCCCTGCTATTTGTTTGTCATCGTTATTTTACCGGTGGTCGTATACTCTTTATGGGACCGCAGCCAAATGTCGCTGCTCAGTCACTTGGAGTCTTTTCGCGTAGTCGACTATTTAACGGGGGTAGCCGGACTGGCAGGCGCGGTCATCAGCGGCTGGTCCATCCAGAAGCTTCGCAGAAGCGGATTTAAAATGTTCTAGGCCGCCAACCGGCCGATTTCGAAACAGCTCTCCACCCGGGGGGCTGTTTTGCGCTATCCCGGCGCTGAAGGGTTGAATGATGGGGGGACGGATGGATGTGGAGAAAAGCATTGGGTCTGGTGCTTGCTACCGGGCTGATGGCGGGAGGTTCGCTACCAAACGCGATGGCGGCGTCCGCAGGAGAGCAGACTATGATCCCGCTCCGGACGGCGGCCGAGGCGCTGGGCGCCAAGGTGCTGTGGGACGGTACGGACAAGCGGGTTCAGGTCTCGCTCGGCAAAACCCGCTGGAAAATCACGCCCGGCAGCAAGCAGTCCTTATTGGACCAAGCGCCGTATGAACTTGCGCGTACCGCGGTGACGGACGGAGGAGGAGCGCTGCTCGTGCCGCTCCAATCGTTTGCCGGGGCTTTGGGCATCCGGGGAACTTGGGCGGACCATCGCTGGTCCCTCGATCCGGATGACTGGAAGGGGAGGGCGATCTACTGGATGACCCTGCTGCGCCATGGGAAATGGGAAGAGGCGGGACGGATGATGGATGCATTCTTATCGGATGCTTATCCGCCTTCGTCGCTTCCAAAGTATGAAGAACGGCTGGAAAAGCTGTACGGCCTCGACTGGAGCCTGCTGCATGCCGAAGCCTATACGGATTCCGTACGCAGCAACGCCCGTCTGGTCTATCAGACGCCAAAAGGAGAGACGTTCGGCATGGAGCTCCGGTTCAGCCCGGAGGGGCTGCTGAACGATATCGCCTGGATCGAAAATGTGACCAGCAGCTATCGGGCGCCCGCCTATGACCACCCGGAAAAGTACACGGAGGAAGAAGTGCAGGTCGGCCAGAGCCCTCTGCTCCTTCCAGGCACACTGACGCTCCCCCGGAACGTTCAGGAGAAGGTTCCCGCGCTTGTGCTCGTTCACGGCTCCGGCCCCAATGACCGGGACGAGTCTTCCGGGGGAGGCAAGCTGTTCAGGGACCTGGCGGTGGGACTGGCCGGCGAAGGGATTGCGGTGCTCCGCTACGAAAAGCGGACGCGGGAATACCCGCTTCGTTCCGCCACCCCGTCCTTTACCGTCCAGGAGGAGACGGTTGACGATGCCGTCAGCGCAGCTGCCCTGCTGGCCGCCGATCCAAGGATCGATCCGCAGCAGATTTATGTGCTCGGCCACAGCCAAGGCGGGATGCTTGTCCCGCGCATCATCGCTTCGGATACGGGCAAGCACATCGCCGGCGCGGTCGTGATGTCCGCCCCATCCGGACCGCTGGAGGACCTGATGCTGATGCAGTACCGGGGAATATTAGGGCGGGCGGAAGAAGAGGGAGCTTCAGATGAGAAGCTGGCCCGTCTGCAAAAGCAGGTGGACACATGGGAAAAAGCCGTCGCGCTGCTGAAGGCCCCCGGTTATTCGAAGGAGCATCTGCCGGAACATTTTCCGCTGCCGAACGCGTATTGGTGGTTCGATTTCAGAAACTACAGCGGGCCGCTGCTCGCCAGAAATCAGAACGTCCCGATGTACATCCTCCAGGGGGAGAATGACGTGCAGGTCCCTCCGCCGAGCCTTAAGGTGTGGAGTAGTGCGCTGAGCCAACGAAAAGACGTAGCCTTTAAGTCATATCCGGGACTAAATCATATGTATATATATTATAGTAAGAACTCGACCGGTGAGGAGTACAAGCTGCCCGGCAATGTGCCTGAGGAGGTCATCACCGATGTCGCAAACTGGATTCATTTGGGGATGAAAGACTTGTCGAAAAACGGAGAAGAAGCGGACCCTTTTGTGATAGAATAGAGAAAGTCTACGAATCGATGGGAGGGAGCATAGATTATGCATATGAAGAGCCTGCTGCATTTTACCGAAAACCACCGGTACTGCGTGTTCCGTGATTTTGGTTTAAGCAGCCTGGACAACCGAATGCTCAGCTCCGTATACCAGCCCATGGTCGGGGCATTTGCCATCAGCTTATACCACCTGCTGTTTCAGCATATCCCGGCAGAGAAGCTGGGCTACTCCCGGGTTGAACAGCAGCGGCGCATTTTCCTGTCGCTTGGGCTTGAGCCGAGCGAGAAGGGACGCAAATATCTGATTGAGCAGGCTTCCCGTCTGGAAGCGGTGGGGCTGCTGCAATCCTGCCGGATTTACGTGCCCGAGCAGGAAGATTACATGTACGAATACGAGCTCCAGGCTCCACTCTCGCCGACGGAGTTCTTTAATACACAGCATTTGACGCTGCTGCTGCGCGATAAGATCGGCAAATTTGCCGTCCTGTCGCTGCGTGAGGAGCTGTGGTCGAAGGAACCGGAAGAGTATGCCGGATCATCGTCCGTCCATAAAGAAAATATTTCATTGGCCTTTTACGATATTTTTGAACTGAACACCCATGTGATCGATTACGAGCTGGAACAGGCGTTGTCTGAGGTATCCACGTCAAGACAGCCTGGACTTCGGGTTCTCGATGAAGAAGGGGCGCTGAATTATTCCGATATCATCCTGCGCTTCCCGCGGGATTCCGCCAACCGCCGGCATGTGGAAGGGCTGCGCTTCAACCATGAGCAGATGGGCGTCATCAATTTTGTCGGACGCAAATACGATCTCAGCGTCCAGGACATTTGCCGCCTGCTCGATGAGGACGGCATCTTTGGGCCCGACGGCGACATTCTGCTCGACGAGTTCCAGCATAAGGCCAGCCTGCAGTTCCGCCAGGACAAGCGGCGCCAGGAACAGCGGGACGTGTATGCAGGAAAGGTCATTTCCTTCCGGCAGGCGGAAACGGAAGAAGAGCAGGCTCCGCTGGAGCATGCCGTGCAGATGGAATATTACGTCGACGTTCCGGTTCAGTTCCAATCCAAATGCGACATTCACCAGTATAATATGATGCTTCGGAATGAGCCGTATACGAAGCTGCTCAGAACTTATTTTCCGGGCTCGGTGCCGGACAATTTTATCGATATATTCGAGAAGATCGACCTCAGCTACAAGCTGCCGGGTGAAGTCATCAATGTGCTGATCCACTACTTGATGTCCCTATTGACCGAAGGCGGGAACGACCAGCGGATCAACCGCAATTTTGTCGAGGCCATCGCCTCCAACATGCTGCTGAAGCAGGTCAACTCCTATGAGAAAGCCGTGGAGTACATCCGCGACCAGTCCAAGGTCAAAGGAAAGCAGGCCGCAGCAGCCGGCGGCGCAAGAACCCGTACATACGGCGGCAAAACGGTGAAGATGAAGCCGGATATCCCGCTGGCCCAGGAAGACGGGCAGGTCGGCGATGTCAGCGAGGAAGAGTTTGAGGAAATGCTGCGTATGGCAGCTGAAATGCAGGCAAGTAAGAAAAAGGGCGGCATATAGAACCGCCTGAAGAGAGGGGAGGACAACCGGCATGGATTCTTTGGGGCAGCTGCTGAAGCAGATGAGAGGGCCTTCCTTTATACAGCGGTCGCAGGAGATCGCGGACGAACTGCTGAGGGATCCGGCGGTACGGGAGCTGCGGCAGGAGCATCCGGAGCTGGAAGAATCGCTGCTGCGGATGAACGTGACCCGGCTGTACCAGTTTGCAACCGACCGGCGGCACTGTGACCGCTGCCCGGGGCTCGAGCGGTGCCCGAACGATTTTCAGGGTCATTACAGCAAGCTGGAGGTGGAGGTCGTCAACGGGATTACGGAGCTGGTGGAACGCAAGGTTCCCTGCACCCTGCAGACGGCCAAGCAGCAAGAGGACCTGATCAAGAAGCGGATCCGCAGCTTTTACGTGGACGAGCGCGCATTAAGCGAAGGATATAACGAGGTTGAGATTATGGGCAAGGACCGGAACCGGGCTCCGGCGGTGAACCAGGTATTCCGGTATATCCGGGAAGTACGCGAGAACGGTCTGCCGAACAAAGGACTGTATCTGTACGGATCGTTCGGGACCGGCAAAACGTTTCTGATGAGCTATCTCCTCCATGAGCTGGCGATTACCGGTCATACCGGGGTTATCGTATACATGCCTGATTTTGTGGAGGATCTGAAGGGGATGCTTAGCGATAACGTGAAGCTGAAGGAGACCGTGGAGCTGATGAAGGCGTGCGATCTGCTCATTTTTGACGATATCGGCGCCGAAAATTTGAGTCCCTGGGTACGCGACCACGTGTTGGGCTCCATCCTGAATTACCGGATGAACCGCAAGCCGACCTTCTATACGTCGAATTATGCTCTGGACGGCCTGGAAAGGCATCTGAGCTTCACGAACAAAGATGGCGAAGAAGGGCATAAGGGTCAGCGGCTGATGGACCGAATCGCGCCGTTCGTCGATGTCGTGCATTTGCACGGGGAGAATCAGCGCCGCAGACAGTCATAAGGGCCATTTCAACAGGACCTGGGCCAAGCGGCATTTTGCATCATTACCAAATTCACTGTTTATAAGCCAAAAAAACCTGGCCAACCTGTCCAAAAGACAGGCGAAGCCAGGTTTTCTTGTAAGCCCTATGGGGCTAATTAGCCGGAAATAACAAATTTAATGATCACCATGACTGCAAACAGAACGGTCATAAACAGCGCCATTCCGCCAAAGCCATTCATCAGATCCATTAAATCATTGCGCGGCTCTTCGTTCACGTGTTTCCGCGGATCGTTAGCGTGCACGTTTGCATCCATTTGAACAAATGCCTCCTCATCATGGTTTCAGCCTGATGTCAATGAGCCTTCTCATGAACAGAGAAACCCGAGTTAACATTAGTATACCCAAACTTCAAAGAATTTGTAAAGAATATATGGTGAATACTTATAGGGGCAGGAAAGGGTGGCTGAGCGGTTAGGTGGCCCGAATTTCGTTTAATCTGTAATTAAGGGTTTCACATTTCTTGACGGAATGTGTTATACTTAAACTGTCCACAAAGACATATCAGTTTAGACGTCCATTTGCGCTCTTGCGATTACGGGGGATACCAAGCCGCATGGCCGTTTTTTCGTCTCCTGCGTACAGCCGCTAAACATGGTCTGTCTTCTGTGAAGCAGAATACACCGAATTTTTTTCTTATAAGGAGGAAACCTATTATGGCAATTGTGAATGTATCCGACCAATCCTTTAACGCTGAAATCGAAGGTCAAGGTACGGTTCTGGTAGATTTTTGGGCACCATGGTGCGGTCCTTGCAAAATGATCGCTCCGATTCTGGAAGACCTGGCTAACGAGCTCGGAGACTCCGTGAAAATTGCCAAACTGAACGTGGATGACAACCCGGAAACGGCGTCCCGTTTCGGCGTGATGAGCATCCCGACTTTGATTTTCTTCAAGGACGGTCAACCGGTTGATAAAGTGGTCGGCCTGAACTCCAAAGAAAACCTGAAAAACATCATCGCTAAACACCAATAATTGGTGCATGGCCGATGACAGGCGCCTCCGGATGATTCCGGGGGCGCTTTATTCGTATGTAGGTACGGATCCCTGGCAGATGGCCGAAAATAGGTTGTCGGGATTTTTTGCATATTTATATGCAGCGCTGGAATGACCCGAAGGTAACCGAATAGGCTATCTTGACGAAACCCCGACTTTTGCCGGGTTATATTGCTGTATTCAGCCGTTTTCTCCTATAATATAAGTACCGGGAGGTGAGCCGATACGGCATGGACGATTTTGCAAAGCAATTACAGGAACAGGAAAAAGCACTGGAGAAGATCCGCAACAAGCTGGCTTTGCTGCCCGATCTGCCCGGTTGTTATTTAATGAAGAATGCCGATGGCAAGATTATTTATGTAGGTAAAGCCAAGGTGCTGAAGAACCGGGTCCGCTCCTATTTTACCGGCAGCCATGACGGCAAGACGCAGCGCCTGGTGGCGGATATCCGGGATTTTGAATATATCGTGACCGGAAGCAACATTGAAGCACTCATTCTTGAATGTAATCTGATCAAAACGCATCAGCCGCGATATAACGTCCTGCTGAAGGACGATAAGACGTTTCCTTATATTAAAATTACCAACGAGCCGCATCCCCGCCTTGAGGTGACCCGCCGCGTGCTCAAGGACAAAGCCAAGTATTTCGGCCCTTATCCGAATGCTTACGCCGCGCAGCAGACGAAAAAGCTGCTGGACCGGATGTACCCGCTTCGCAAATGCGGGGTCATGCCGAAGGAGGTATGCCTGTACTACCATATGGGCCAATGCCTGGCACCGTGCGAGAAGGAAGTTCCTCAGGAGGAATATGACCGTATTACCCAGGAAATTACTTCATTTCTGAGCGGCGGGCACGAGGAGATTAAGAAGGAGCTCCAGCGCAAGATGCAGGAGGCGGCGGAAGAGCTGTATTTTGAACGGGCGAAGGAACTGCGCGACCAGATCCTGAACATTGAAGCGATCATGGAGAAGCAGAAAATTACGACGACGGACACGAAAGACCGCGACGTATTGGGCTTTGCCGTGGATAAAGGCTGGATGTGCGTGCAGATTCTGTATATGCGCCAAGGGAAAATGATCCAGCGCCACGCGTCTGTTTTTCCGTTTTATGGCGAGGCGTACAGCGATTTTATGTCCTTCGTGACGCAGTATTACAGCGACAATCCGGCGCTGCCGAAGGAAATTTTGCTGCCTGACATGCCAAAAGGGGAAGAGGCGGAAGACGGCAGCCGGCCAGAGGATGCCGCGGAATCGATCGATGCCGGCGGCGGTGCTGCATCCCTGCAGGAATGGCTCGGCATCAAGGTGCTGGTGCCCCAGCGGGGAACGAAGCGCCAGCTTGTGGCCATGGCGGAAGAGAATGCCAAGGTCTCACTGGACGAGAAGTTCCGCCTGATCGAACGAGATGAGGAGCGGACGTCCAAGGCCGCCGCGAACCTCGGCCAGTATATCGGCATTGAGTCGCTGCACCGGATCGAGGCGTTCGACAACTCCAACATCCAGGGAACGAATCCGGTATCGGCGATGGTCGTGTTTATCGACGGCAAGCCCGACAAAAAGGAATACCGGAAGTACAAAATCCGTTCGGTTCAGGGACCAGATGATTACGATACGATGCGGGAGGTCGTCCGCAGGCGCTACGAGCGCGTGCTCAAGGAAAATTTGGAGCTGCCTGACCTGATTGTCGTGGACGGCGGCAAAGGCCAAATTTCCGCCGCGATCGACGTGCTGCAGAACGAGCTGGGCCTGTTTATCCCGGTGTGCGGTCTGGTCAAGGACGTCAAGCACCGGACCGCGCAGCTGATGGTGGGCGATCCGCCCGAGCCGATTTCGCTGCCGCGCGACAGCCAGGAGTTCTACCTGCTCCAGCGCATCCAGGATGAGGTGCACCGGTTCGCCATCACCTTCCACCGCGAGCAGCGCGGCAAGTCGATGGTGGCATCCAAGCTCGACGCCATCCCGGGCATCGGCGAGAAGCGGCGCAAGCTGCTGCTGAAGCATTTTGGCTCGCTTAAAAAAATAAAAGAGGCCCGGATTGAAGACTTCCGGCCTCTCTCGATCGGCGACAAGCTCGCCGGACAAATTATAGCAGCCCTTCAGGAGGAGGAGTCGTAGCATACGGCTTCTCCTTCTTTTTGCCGTAAAACAGGTAAATGACCCAGGCGACGATAAACGGCATGACGCAGGTGACCACGCCCGCCAAAATGTTCGTCAGATCCCCCATGCTGAACAAGCTGAAGCTCATCAGGATGCTGTCGAACACGACGTGGGCGAACATGACCGCGATGTAGCCGTGACGCAGGAAGATCAAGCTGAACAGGAGACCGATGAACAGGAGCTCGATCGGACGAGTGTATATCGGGTAGATCGGGTACAGCGTATGGCCGAAGGCCCAAATCAGCGTCGGAATGACGCAGGCGACAAATGTGTTTCTTACGATTTTCTTCAGCATCGGTATGCCGAACAGGCGGTACACGGCTTCCTCGGAGATGCCGGCCATCCAGGCCATGATCGGCAGCATCCACGGATACAGCATGTTATACGGGGACTGCGAGGCGTCCGTCGTGGACCAGCTGTGGATCGTCCGGTCCAGGACGAGATAGATCACCGACTGCGCCCCCATCAGGATAAACGCCCACAAATACCCGGTGAACATGCTGTGGAGCACGTAACGCCCATATCCAGGCTCTTTGGCGCGGGCCCAGGCGTTGTAACCGGCTTTGCGCCATAGTCCGTCCCCGCCGACCAGGGAGAAATACAGGAGCACCGTCATCGCTATGCTCAGGATCACCTGAACGACCATGGCCGCGATGATCCCGAACTGGGAGAAGCCTTCCGCTTCCAGCACTGGCAGCATGTTATAAGTCGTCAGCAATGAGACAACAAAATAAAACAAGGACAAAAACAGCCCGCGTGCAAAGGAGGTGTACCGCCTCGTCAGTGCACTGTAAATGATGGCGAGAATGCCGAGCACGATCGTAAACAGTCCGTATCCCAGCATGGTCAGCATCGTGGCGCTTTTGGTCTGCTTCTCTACATAAGCCGTATGAGCGGATGGGACCGAAAATCCAGGGAGGAAGGAGTGAAGCTCCCCATCCTCAAAGGCAAACTTGAATTCCAGCTGCGATTCCCCGATGTGCGAGGAGGAGTCGGTATAGATCAATCCGGGCTCATCCTTGCCGCTCGATACTTTCAGGGAGCCGGTGTTATAGCCCAGCTTCTGCAGCCAGGACGAGGCGATTTCCTCTTTATCCTCCAGCGTCATGTTCCCTTCCACAATTCTCAGTTTCTGCTTGCGCATAGTTTCGTTCGATTCAGCCATCGCGGCAGCATACTTGGAGTACGGAGGCGTGATAGAGAACCCGACTACCTTGCCCGTGTTCATATGTACGTCTACATTGACATATCCCTGATCGCTCGACTCGGGCAGCCGGACCCGGAACACGTCATAAGGATACTTCGGTTCGTATTTCTTGTTATATTCGTTAAGAAGCTTCTCTCTGGATAAATAACCGTAAAGGTCCGATTCCGACTGGTACGTGACGAGCGGTTCGGCGGCAATGCCTGTTTGAATATTCAACCGGTCCGAGGCAAACGCTTTGGCGGCTGCTTCCGCCTCCGATTTGCTGATGACCTTGGTCGTTTGCCCCTCTAGCGTCTCCGAGCTCGTCTGCGGAAACACTTGTACAAAAAAGAATAAAATAAGGCCGATGACCCCCAAAATGCCCAGCCATTTATAATTGGCCCTGATTTCCAGCGGCTGGTTTAACCGGTCCATGAAATCCCCCCTTGAATGTGATAAAGATACCATTCCCCCCAATACAGTACGGTAAACATAACATAGAAGATTCGCCCAAAACCAGTATACCCTGAAAATAGTGGTGAAAAAACGATGAAAATCAAGGAAAGCCATCGAAAAGAGAAGATAACCGCAGGCCGTGTCCACCTGCATTGCGAATCAGGCTGTTTTCCATCCAATTCATCAGAAAAAGGCCTTTGTGAAGTCCTACAATAAAGATTATAATTTTGATGCAAATGAATAAGAACGCCGAATTTCCAAGTGAAAACGGGGGAACCAATTTTTTGGGGTGAATTTCGTTGGGACGGTTTAGTCCGCGAATAGGGCAACCTGTGCATGCCCGAATCCGTCAGCTAACCTCGTAGGCGTCGTGCATGCAGGAGCCAAACCGAAAGGCATTGGATTTCCGATGCTTTTTTTCTTTTGACTTTTTTAAAGAGGTGAATGTATTGATTGGGAAATGGAAGTGGTTCCGGCTGGCCCCTCCGCAAGTATTAACGCTCGGTTTTGCGGCCATTATTTTGATCGGAGCCATACTGCTCACCTTGCCGATTTCGAACACGACGGGTAAGCCGCTGAATTTTATGGATGCCTTGTTTACGGCAACCTCGGCGACCTGCGTGACCGGTTTGGTTGTCAAAGATACGGGGCTGTATTTCAGCACGTTCGGTCAAGTCGTCATCATGCTGCTGATCCAGATCGGCGGGCTCGGTTTTATGACGATGGCCACGCTGATCGCTCTGGTGTTCAAGCGCCGGATTTCGCTCCGGGACCGGCTCCTGCTGCAGGAAGCGATGAATCAGAACACGATGGAAGGCATCGTCCGCCTGATTCGGAAAGTGATATTTTTTTCGTTGAGTATCGAAGGCTGCGGAGCGTTGTTGCTCGCCATCCGGTGGTCGTTCGATATGCCTCTTGGAAAAGCGATCTATTTTGGAATATTTCATGGCGTGTCCATGTTCAATAATGCGGGATTTGACCTGTTCGGCCATTTTAACAGCCTGACGGGATTTGTATACGACCCGCTCGTCAATTTTGTGGTGATGTTTCTGATCGTATCCGGCGGCATCGGCTTTATCGTCATGTCCGATCTGGTGGATTACCAGGTACACCGGAAACTGTCGCTCCACACCAAAGTGGTGCTGTCCATGACCGGTGCCCTGATTGTGGTCGGAGCAGTTGTCATCTTTATCTTTGAATTCACGAATCCCAAGACGCTCGGTTCGCTGAATTGGGGCGGCAAAATTCTCGCCTCCCTGTTCCAGTCGGTCACGCCGCGGACGGCTGGGGCGAACACGCTGAACTTGGCAGATATGCGCCAGGCATCGCAATTTTTCACGATCATTCTGATGTTTATCGGCGCTTCGCCGGGTTCTACCGGGGGCGGGATCAAGACCACGACGTTCACCATTCTTGTCGGTGCGGTGATCGCGATGATCCGCGGCCGGGACGATATCGTCCTGTATCGCTACCGTTTGGCCCAGGAGCGGATTTTCAAAGCGCTGACCATTACCTTCCTGGCCTTGTTCCTGGTGGTCGGCGTATCCATGGTTCTGTCTACGACAGAAGACAGCAGCTTTTTAATGATCTTGTACGAGACGACTTCGGCTTTCGGCACCGTAGGGTTATCGCTCGGGCTGACGCCGCATTTGTCCTTGATCGGGAAAATCCTGATCTGCCTGACGATGTTTGCCGGCCGTCTTGGGCCGCTGACCTTCGCCTACGCGCTTGGTCCGAAGAAGGGCAAGGAGCTGTACCGCCATCCCGAAGGTAAGATCATTATCGGGTAAGGAATTTGGGTGATTCAAAGTTTCAATATTGTTATAAGAACCATATATAGAACCAACATTAAAGGATAAGGAGCATCTGGAAAGAAATGAAAACACAGCAGTTTGTCGTGATCGGTTTAGGGAGGTTCGGCTCAAGCTTGGCCATGGAGCTTATGGATCTGGGTTATGAAGTGCTTGGGGTAGACATCAATGAAGAAGTGGTCAATGATATGAGCGAGCATCTGACCCACGCCGTGGTGGCGGATGCAACCGATGAGGAGGTTCTCAAATCGCTGGGAATCCGCAATTTTGACTGCGGGATCGTAGCAATCGGGGACGATATCCAGATGAGCATCCTGGCCGCAATCCTGCTGAAGGAACTCGGCGTTCAGACCGTAGTGGCGAAGGCCATCTCCATGCTGCACGGCAAAGCCTTGTCCAAGCTGGGCGTGGACCGGGTCATCTTTCCGGAGCGGGACATGGGCATCCGGGTGGCGCACCAGCTCGTGACGCCGAATTTGCTGGATTACATCGAGCTGTCCAAAGATTACAGCATCGTGGAGATGACCGTACCGCAATGCCTGAACGGGAAGACGCTGAGCGAAGTCAATACGAGAGCCCGGTACGGATGCAGCATTGTTGCGCTCCATCGTACCGAGGGAGTCATCGTCGCGCCGACGGCGATGGACCAGCTGCATGCGGGCGACATCATGGTCATCATTGGCTCCAACAGCAATATCGACCGCTTCGAGAGCGAAGCGGTGAACGTCAAATCGTAAATCCGGAAGTGAGACAGACATGGAATCCCCGATGACCGAAATCATTCATCATATCTTAATACTGCTGCTGTTTATCATTGCTGTCGGCATGCTGTCCGGAAGACTGGCCTCCTGGCTCAGGCTTCCGGACGTTGCTGTGTTTATCGTGGCAGGCATGCTGCTTGGGCAGGGGCTGCATCTGATCAACGAGGCAAGCAGCTCGCTGATCAACCAGCTGATCCTCTCCGTCGGCTCGGCGCTCATTCTGTTTGACGGCGGCCGGAACCTGAAGCTGAGCGGGCTGCGGAAGGTATGGATCACACTTTCCATGCTGAGCGTTCCCGGCGTCATCGTCACGACCTTGATCGTCGGAGCTGCCGTGCATTACCTGTTCGGGCTGGACTGGCTTTTTGCCTTCCTGGCCGCCGCCGTCATTGCCTCGACTGACCCCGCTTCGATCATTCCTGTGTTCAAGCAGGTAAAGATCAAGGAAAGGGTCCGGGAGACGGTGGAGAGCGAGTCTGCCTTCAACGACGCCACAGGTTCGATTCTGACCTTTGCGCTGCTGGCCGCGGTGACGGGCAGCGGTTCTTTACATATCGGGACGATGGCCTGGGATTTCGTAAAAACCGCCGTCGGCGGCATTCTCGTCGGCGCCGTCGTATCTATGATTCTTACGTATCTCGTTGCCCATTTCCGGCTTGGCGTCCTGAAAGACTACACGACGATCACGATGATCGTCGTCGCACTTTCTTCTTATTTAATAGGGGACCTGATTCATGTCAGCGGATTTATGGCGACCTTTGTGGCCGGGCTGATCTGGGGGAACGCGGATACGTTCGGGCTGTCAATGGACGATAAGCTGGAGGAGACCACATCGTTTGCGGACAATACGAGCGTCATGATGCGGATGCTGATTTTCATCCTGCTCGGCAGCCAGGTCAACTTCCGGGTGCTTGGCGATTACTTCTGGCCAAGCCTGGCGGCGGTCCTGGTGCTGATGGTCATCGCCCGGCCCATCACGATTCTGCTCTGCGCCCTGCCCGACCGCAAGGTCAAATGGTCCTGGCGCGAGCTGCTGTTCATGATGTGGGTCCGGGAGACCGGGGTCATTCCCGCCGCCCTTTCGGGCATGATCGCTGGCATGGGCGTAGCCCACGCTGATGTTATCTCGGCCGTGACGTTCATGGCGATCATGCTGACGATTCTGCTGCAGGCCAGCACCACGGGACTTGTCGCCCGCAAGCTGGGCCTTGAGGTTAAGGCGGAGCCGGCGGCTTCCAGGCCCATGGGGCAGAAATAGCCTGTAACATGATACGAGCCGTCAGGAGCGGGGAATCCCGTCTTGACGGCTCGTCATTTGCCGGCACCGCGTCATTCATCCCGGGTGCGGCCGAAAATCTTTTTCGTTTCTTCGATCCAGCGGCGTGCCCCGGCGCTCAGCCCCCCGTTTTCGGAGTAGACAAGCGAGGTGGTGCGCCGCGTTTCCTGCAGATCGGGAATATGAAGAATCGCCAGGTCGTTGTCGTCCAGCAGCTGACTGCGCAAATACGACTTGGGCAGCAGTGCCGCCGCCCTGCAGGCGGGCAGAAGCCGGACGATCGCTTCAAATGAATCCATTTCCATCCGAATGTCCGGCACGACGCCGGCCCGGTGGAACAATTCGTCGGTCAATTTCCGGTACCACGTTCCGGTTGAGAAAATAATCATCGGCAGGCCGTGTAGCATGTCCATGCTCACATTATCCTGGCCGCACAGCCTGTGATTGCGGGGAAGCACCAGCTCCAGGTGGTCGTCGAACAGCGGCGTGCAGCGCAGGCCGGGCTCTTCGATTGAAGAGGCGACGATGCCTGCGTCCAGCTTCTTGTCGCGGACGGCCGACACGATTTCATGCGTTTTCCCGGTAACCAGCTTCAGCTCAGCAGAAGGGTGCTTCTCCATAAACGCGTTCACCAAAGGCGGCAGCGTCGTCTGAAGCGTGGTCAGGCTGGCTCCGAGCGTCACCGAAATTTGATCGTCCCCTTTGTACTTGGCGATCATCTGCATGAACTTCTGCTGCTGCTGCCGCTGCTCCAGAGCAAAGGTGTAGGCCGACTGGCCGAAGGCCGTCAGCTCAAGGCGCTTGCCGCGGCGGTTGAACAGCTGCACGCCGAGCTCGTCCTCCAGCTTGGTAATTTTACGCGAGAGGGCGGGCTGGGACAAATTCAGCAGCTTCGAGGCCTTGTTCAGGCTCGACTGCTCCACCACCGTGGCGAATACATCCAGATCTTCAAACATGTCATTCATCTCCATGAAACTTTTGGACTGCGGCTGCTTGGGGTAAGATGGTTATAGGTGCGGTCTCTCTTCTGTGAAGTTACATCGACAATTGATTTTGTTTAGATATAAGAACGAATATGCTTCAGAGAATGATCTTCCTTATATCGCAAGAAAAACTACAAGCTAAACGTAGGTCTTATGCATTTACATTATAACGTTTAATAATTATATTGCAATTCCATTATAAGAAAAAAAAGAGTAACATGAAAAGTGCCACAAGTTGTTCACAGGTTAGAAAAAGGGTGGCAGAATGATGTCGAATAATGAATTATGAAAACGTTGTACTATGAAGAAAGGGGCACGTCAATTTATGAAAGGTTACTATGCCAGAAAGCTTCATTCGCTTCTTGGGGTCATTCCGCTCGCCTTGTTTTTCATCGAGCATGCCCTGACGAATTTTGGCGCATTTGAGGGAGGGCCTGAGCGATTCAACGCCGGCGTTAAATTGCTGAATGACCTTCCGCTTATTTTCGTCCTGGAGTGGGTGCTGATTTATCTTCCGCTGATCTATCACGGCGTATACGGGCTGTATATCGCGTATCAGGCGAAACCGAACACCGGACGCTTCAATTATGAGCGCAACTGGCGCTATCTATTGCAGCGGATTACCGGCGTTATTACGTTCGTATACATCATCTGGCACGTATTCGAAACCCGGTTCCAGATCACTCTCGGCAACGTGACTCACGAAGGGCTAGGCTCCCTAATGCATGATATCGTGACACAGCCGGTATTCTTCGTCCTCTATCTGATCGGCGTCGTATCCGCGTCCTTCCACTTTGCGAACGGACTCTGGTCGTTCCTGGTCGCATGGGGAATCACGGTCGGGCCGCGCGCACAGCGGGTATCCTCGTATGTGTGCATGACGCTGTTCGTCTTGGTAGCATTGATGTTTATTTTGTCCCTGGTCGCCTTCCGCAGAGCGGAATTCCAGGAAGCTTCGGTATGGATTGATACCGTGAAGTCAGTTTTAAGTTAAGGGAGAGTGAGCAGGCATGGCAACATCTAATATTATTATCGTGGGCGGCGGTCTGGCAGGTCTGATGGCCACCATCAAGGCAGCGGAAGCAGGCGTCCATGTTCACTTGTTTTCTTTGGTTCCGGTCAAAAGATCGCACTCCGTGTGCGCACAGGGCGGCATCAACGGTGCCG
Organism: Paenibacillus sp. SSG-1; assembly: GCF_002224835.1. NCBI lineage: Bacteria > Bacillati > Bacillota > Bacilli > Caryophanales > Paenibacillaceae > Paenibacillus > Paenibacillus sp. SSG-1. Next base: position 4,593,066 of record NZ_MBRK01000001.1, on the reverse strand, counting down.
TCAATACAAAGGGCGAGGGCGACTCGCCATGGGTTCACTTCGACGATACGGTGTACGGCGGGGACTTCCTGGCCAACCAGCCGCCAGTCAAAGCGATGTGCGAGGCGGCGCCTGGCATCATCCACTTGATGGACCGGATGGGCGTTATGTTCAACCGTACGCCGGAAGGACTGCTCGATTTCCGCCGTTTCGGGGGAACGAAGCATCACCGTACGGCGTTTGCCGGCGCAACGACCGGACAGCAGCTGCTGTACGCGCTCGACGAGCAGGTGCGCCGCCACGAAACGGAAGGCCTCGTCACGAAGCATGAGCACTGGGAATTCCTGCAGGCGGTCATCGACGACGAAGGCATCTGCCGCGGCATCTGCGCGCAGGATTTACGCACGATGGAGATTCATACATTCCAGGCTGACGCGGTTATTCTCGCCAGCGGCGGACCGGGGATCATTTTCGGCAAAACGACCAACTCGGTCATCAATACCGGCACCGCGGCCAGCGCCGTGTACCAGCAGGGCGTTCATTACGCCAACGGTGAATTCATCCAGATTCACCCGACAGCGATTCCGGGCGACGACAAGCTGCGCCTCATGTCCGAATCGGCCCGCGGTGAAGGCGGACGGATCTGGACATACAAAGACGGCAAGCCTTGGTACTTCCTTGAAGAGAAGTATCCGGCCTACGGCAACCTGGTGCCGCGTGACATCGCGACCCGAGAAATTTTCGACGTGTGCGTCAATCAGGGGCTTGGCGTCAACGGGGAGAACATGGTGTACCTCGACCTGTCCCATAAAGATCCGAAAGAGCTGGACGTCAAGCTTGGCGGCATTATCGAAATCTATGAAAAATTCGTCGGCGACGATCCGCGCAAGCTTCCGATGAAGATCTTCCCGGCGGTTCACTATTCCATGGGCGGCATGTGGGTCGATTACAACCAAATGACCAACATTCCAGGCCTGTTCGCAGCCGGCGAATGCGATTACCAATACCATGGGGCCAACCGTCTTGGAGCCAACTCGCTCGTATCAGCGATCTTCGGCGGCATGGTGGCCGGACCGAAAGCCGTGGAATACATTAAGGGAATGAAAAAATCCTCAGCTGATGTACCTTCAAGCGTATATGAACGCTACAAGAAGCAGCAGACGGACAAATACGAAGGCATCCTGAAAATGAACGGCACGGAAAATGCGTACGGGCTGCATAAGGAGCTCGGCGATATCATGACCGCCAATATGACCGTGGTGCGTTACAATAAAAAGCTGGAAGAAACGATCGCCAAAATCAAGGAACTGAAGCAGCGCTACAAAAACATCAACGTCAACGACACGTCGCGCTGGAACAATCCGGGCGCTTCGTTTACCCGCCAGCTGTGGAACATGCTGGAGCTGGCCGAAGCGATGACGCTGGGAGCACTGCTCCGCAACGAGAGCCGCGGGGCTCACTACAAGCCGGAATTCCCGGACCGCAACGACGAGGAGTTCCTCAAGACGACCAAAGCAGCGTGGACACCGGATGGCCCGCAAATTTCTTATGAAGCAGTGGATGTATCGCTGATCCCTCCACGGATCCGCGACTACTCCAAAGACAAGTAAAGAAGGGGGATTTGACATGGCGGAAGCAACTGCATCTTCCAAAAAAGTGAAGTTTATCATAACCCGTCAGGACGGCCCGGACGCTGCTGCCTATACCGAGGAGTTCGAGCTTCCGTACCGCCCGGGAATGAACGTGATCAGCGCGCTGATGGAAATTCAGCGCAACCCGGTCAACGCCAAAGGCGAAAAGATCGCCCCGGTATGTTGGGAATCCAACTGTCTGGAAGAGGTGTGCGGCGCGTGCTCGATGGTGATCAACGGCAAGCCGCGCCAAGCGTGTGCGGCGCTGATCGATAAGCTGGAACAGCCGATCCGGATTCAACCGATGAAGACGTTCCCGGTCGTGCGCGACCTTGTTATCGACCGCAGCCGGATGTTCACCGCGCTCAAGCGGGTGAAAGCCTGGATTCCGATCGACGGCACGTACGATCTTGGCCCTGGACCACGGATGCCGGAGAAGAAGCGTCAGTGGGCTTATGAGCTGTCCAAGTGCATGACCTGCGGCGTCTGCCTAGAGTCCTGCCCGAACGTAAACGACAAGACCGACTTTATCGGTCCGGCGGCGATCTCCCAGGTTCGCCTGTTCAACTCCCATCCAACGGGTGAATTGAACAAGGAAGAACGCCTGGAAGCGCTGATGCAGGACGGCGGCATCGAAGGCTGCGGCAACTCGCAGAACTGCGTGCGCTCCTGTCCGAAAGGCATTCCGTTGACCACGTCGATCGCGGAAATGAACAAGCAAACCACCAAGCACATGTTCAAGCAGTGGCTGGGTGTATAAATCAACGTTAACCATCATCCCCTTGTCAGCGGAGAGCTTTTCGCCGGCGAGGGGATTTTTGGTATATGTCAGGATGCGTCCAACCCTTGTGGCGGGGGTAATCTAACGATAAAGACTTCTAAAACTTTACAGGCAGAAGATGTGCAGGGAGAATGGAGGAGGATGGCTCATGTCTTGGTGGATGTGGGTGCTCAATATTACCGGTTTGATTGTCCTGATTGCGGTGTTTTACGGGTTGGAGAAAAAATGGACGAGCAAGGCGATCCTGCTTGGGCCAATTCTCATTTATGTTCTGGTCTCCCTGGAAGACCTGATCGGCTGGATCGACCTTTCCCGGGTCGTACCGGGAACAGGCGGGATGCGGGCCTTGATTCTGATCTTCTGCCTGAGCTCGGTCATCTTCTACGTGCTGTATATTTTCAACCGGATTGCCGAGTCGGCCCTGAAAAAAGAAGTGCAGCTCAAAACCGTCATTACGCGCATCAGCATGGCTACGTTAACATGCATCCTCTTTTTTACCGTTATCTACACGTCGATTTACAAGCTCTTCGGCCATAACAGCTTCGACGGCAAAAATATCGGCAACGATTTGCTGAGCCAGGTGATTTCCTTCTTGTATTTTAGCGTTGCAACCTTTGCTACCGTCGGCTACGGGGATATCACTCCTGTCGATAACACCTCCAGAGGAGTCGTCGTGATGGAGATTGCCTTTAGCTTTATTACGGTTGCTTATGCGCTGTCGCTGCTGAGCGTGTTCCGTAAAATTTTTAAAGAGGGCCCGGAGGGTGCAGGTCAGGAGGAGGGGTAAACTTTCCGGCATCATGCCCGGACTTTGCGCAATAACCGTTGAGTGTATCCCTTTGAACAGCAGCGTATGTCCCGGGCCAGTGCACCGCCTCCGGCGGAATGATCCGCACTGCTGGAAGAGCGGCGGCCTGAAGGATATAATAGGGGAAAGTCCTATTCTATTCCAATACAGGAGGCCGCCTGCATGAAAAATACGCCGCATCCGGGAACGGGAAGTCGGCAGGATGCAGCCCAGCCGGAGCTGCCCGGCAGCCGGCTCACCCGCAGGCAATTTTTGAAGCGCGGCGTCGCCCTAGCGGCCGGAGCGGGATTGCTGACAGGCGCTTACGCCTGGTTATGGGAGCCGCAGCTGCTGGATACTGTGTACCAGACCCTGGTATGTCCGCGGCTGCCGGCGGCTTTTCACAACTTGAAAGTCGTCCATTTCAGCGATGTCCACCTCGGGTTTCACACCCGAAAGAAGCACATCGAGCATCTGATTGCGGCCATTCGCAGGGAAGCTCCCGAGCTGATCTGCTTTACCGGCGATATCATTGATTCGAGTGCGGAGGCGATGAACGAGTATATTCCGCTGCTCGCTTCGATCGAAGCCCCTCTTGGTAAATTTGCGGTGCTGGGCAATCACGATTTTTGGGGAGGGAGCGGCAAGGATGTGAGCCACAAGCTGCAGGTGGCCGGCTTTAGGGTTCTGCAGAACAGCAGCCAGCTCCTGAACCGCGGCGGACAGTCTATCGCGGTGGTCGGCTTGGATGACTGGCTGCATGGATTTCCCGATCCGCAGAAGGCAAGAGCCGGCATTCCGGATGATATGTTCAGCTTGCTCTTGATGCATGAGCCGGATTACGCCGGTAACGCGGCCCTGTTTCCTTTCGATCTGCAGCTGTCCGGACACAGCCATGGCGGACAGGTGCGTCTGCCCCTGCTCGGTGCGCTGATGACGCCTCCGGGATCCAAACGGTACGTCATGGGCATGTACGAAGTGGGAGAACGCCGAATGCCGCTGTATGTCAACCGGGGGATCGGGGAGACCCACCTTCCCGTCCGCTTGTTATGCAAGCCGGAGCTTACCGTCTTCACCCTGCAGTCTGGCGCTCGTTAGACAAGCTGGTAACGATTCGAATCAAATGAAGGGAATCAAGCGAAGGAAGGGGAGAAGAGCGTGCTGAATGAGGACACACGAACGCCGATGCCCCTGCTTACGGGCAGCCGTCTGATGATGAAACCGATCGAACCGCAGGACGCGCCGAGGCTGCTGGATATCCTGGCAGACCCCCAGGTGATCAAATACGTGACCCAGAGCTCCTTCTTCAGCTTTGCCCGCTCGCGGCGCATCGCCTCGGAGCTGCTGAGCACCGGCCGCAGGGACTCGCTGCACATGGGCATTTGGCTTCATGGCGAGCGCGAGCTGGCCGGCGTGGTGTCGATGCAGCATTGGCGTGAGGAGAAGCGCGATGCCATGATCGGCTATATGCTCGCCAAAGCGTACTGGGGCAGGGGAATCGCCACCGAAGCGCTCGGCTTGATGCTGCACTATGCCTTCACCGAGCTGAAACTGCTGCACATCGAAGGCAGATGCCATGCGGTCAACACGGCGTCGGCCAGGGTCATGCAAAAAAACGGGATGCAGCTCAGCCGTACCTTTCAGCATAGACGCATGTTTTTCGCCGCGCCGGTCGAGATGATGGTGTACGCTCATACCGACCGTACCTATGATGAATACCGGAAGGGGCTGCAGCTTCAGGCAAACCAGGAGAATGCGCCAAATCTGCAATCATATGAAATCAGGTAAGATTTGTAACATAAATGAAATATTGCTGTTATGGGACTCTAACAGAGACCGGGTAAACTTATTCACATGACCCCCTTTTTGAAAATATAAATGATGTTCTGGGACCCGGATCGTGCGGGTTCATTTTTTTTGCCCAAAAAAAGAGGCTCCCTCAGAGGGGAACCGCCTTTTTGTCTTTGCCCTTGAAATACACCCATTCCCGGAATCCGATGTCCTTCAGGCGCCGGGCTACTTCGTCCCGCTCGTCTCCAACCCTTCCAGGAACATGAGCGTCCGAGCCGAAAGTGACGTCCACGCCGAAGTGGAGCGCCCGCTCAAGGATGGCGTCCGCCGGGTACCAGCCGCCGCTGAGCTTCGTTTTGCCCGATGTATTGATTTCGATCGCGATTCCGCACTCGGCAATGGTCTGCAGCGTTTCGTCAATGATCTCATCGGCGGGAATGTCGGAGAAGGCCGGGAAGTTGCCTTTCATCGCGTCAATATGCCCAAGGATTTGGAACATGCCGCTTCGGGCGGAGTCCTGGATCAGCCGGTAATACTCCTCCTTGACGCGGATGCGCTCCTGTTCGGACAGCCCCTTCCAGCGGTTTTTGTTAAAGATGCTGACGCCGCCCACGCTATGTACCGAGCCGATGATGTAGTCAAACGGAACATCGGCAAGAAACTTCCTGTATGTTTCGGCATGCTCCGGAAAAAAGTCGGATTCGATGCCGAGCAGCACGTCGATGCGCCCCTCGTATTCCTTTTTCAAATCAAGCACTTCCCGCACATAATGCTGAAGCTCCGATTTGCCCATGGCGATGCGCGGAAACGCCCGGTCCTCTTTCTCGCCAAAATAGGGGGTGTGGTCCGAAATGCCGATGACTTGAAGTCCGGCCTCCAGCGCCGCTTCCACGTAATCCCGGATATTGCCGTCGGCGTGCCCGCAGCGGAAGTGATGGGTATGCAGATCGAATTTCATATCGTACTCCTCCTTGTCAATAATCGTTGGAATCAAAGGTCTGCGGCGGGGTTACTCCGAGCTGATGAAGTTCGTTTCCGGCATGCCTTTCAGGTCGCTCAGAAACTGCTGCATGGCCGAGTTCAGGTATTTGCCGGACTTGTAAATGACGCCGACGGGATGGCTCACTTCCAGTTCGGTCAGCGGTATGATCTTCAGTGTGCCGAGGCGGAGCTCGCTCGCGACCGACTGTTTGGACATGATCGCCGCGCCGAGGTCGATTTCGACCATCCGCTTGATTTCTTCACTGCTGGACAATTCCATGACGACATTGGGCTCGATTCCGTGCTTTTTTAAAATATCATCGGCAAACCGTCTGCCCACCGTATCGGGTGACAGCAGGATGAGGGGCGTTTCCCGGAGGACATCGATCGTGACGGCCGTCTTCCGGGCAAGCGGATGGCGCGGGGAGACGATCAGCTCGAACGTGTCATAGTACAGAACCGACGTCATCAAATTGGGGTTGCGCTCGATCAGATAACCCAGGCCCACATCGATCTGTCCGTTCTCCACGCTGGTGTAAATCTGGGATGAAGCCATGGACATGATGGAGGTTTTGATGAGTGGAAACTGGTTCTGGAAGTAAGAAAGGACTCTGGGTAAAATTTGTATGGCTATCGAAGTGGTGGTTCCGAGCACGATGTGTCCCTGCGGTGTTTGATCCAGGTCGTACAGGCGCTCTTTCAGCTCTTCCACAATCGCTAGAATCCGTTCGGCATGGCTGAGAAACACTTCTCCGCGGTCGGTCAGCGTGACGGGCTGATTCCGGTCCACGAGCACCGTCTTGAACTCGTCCTCCAGACTTTTGATCTGGGCAGACACAGCCGGCTGGGTTAAGTTGAGCAGTTCTCCGGCTTTGCGGAAGCTCATGGTTTTCGAGATGGTAATCAGGGTCTCCAATTGGCTAATGTTCATGCATTTCCTCCTTCGGCGTTGATGCCTGCCGTCAAGCAGATCAGTTCGAACAAGTGTATCCTTTCATTATATGGGATTCCGGAAGTCAGGGCAACGCGGGCGGGGCAGCCGGTGATTCGTTTTATTTTTGGAAAAAGCAATCTACAAAATTCGCCACGGTCTTCAAAATTGCTCCGGAAGTACCGATATAGATAAAGGGAATCATCCCGGTTTTCTTTCTTAAATAGGAAAGCCGGTGGATATATAAGGGTATTTATACCCTGGATTGAAGACGTTTCATGAATTTTTCGTGATTTATTCCAGGGTTTAAAGTATAATTATTCCAATGGTAATGGGACTTTTGGGACATGTCCCAACCCGTTGTGAAAGGGGCAGTAATTACATATGAAGGCTGAAGTCATTAATCCTTTTCTGGAGTCCGCCCGGACCGTCATTGAACAAGTGATTCAGGTTACCCCTTCTACAGGCAGCCTCGGGGTGAAGAATATGGAGATCATCGAGGATCACATCTGGATTCAAATCGGGATGACAGGACAGCTTACCGGCAACATCGTGTTCGGAATTCAAGAGCATGTAGCGCTGCGGATGGTGTCCGTGATGATGGGCGGTTACATTCTTACGGAAATGGACGAAATGGGCCAGAGCGCCATATCCGAACTTGGTAATATGATCAGCGGCAATGCCAGCACGATTTTGTCCAACCAAGGGGTCACGGTCGACATTACGCCTCCGAGAGTGATGAAGAGCGAGCACATCGAGTCGTTCCTTCCGCAAAAGGCGCTCAGCATTCCGCTGCTTATGGACGGAATCGGCGAACTGGATATTCAGGTCATGATATCTTAAAATATCAGCAAGGAATAACGGCAGGAAGCACAAGCGTTACGTTTGCTGATCCCTGGGCATGATGCTGGTCCGCTGTGAGCATGCGGGCGACGTTATCCTACAGAAGTGGGAAAGGGCGGGAACAAACTCTGGACGGCGCTGCTGCGCTGATTCGGGGTGTTCCGGCTTGCTTTCCTATAGGAGGACGAGAAGCCATGTTAAAGGACAAAGTCGTCGTGATCACCGGGGCGTCGAGCGGGATCGGGGCCTTGACGGCGAAGCTGGCCGCAGCGGAAGGCGCGGTGACGGTGCTGACCGCCAGGTCGGAGCAGCGCTTGCAGGAAGCAGCTGAAGGCATGACGGGATCCTTTGAATTGCGGGCCATGGATGTGACCCGGGAGGACCAGGTGAGCACCACGATGCAAGACATTATACATAAGTACGGCCATATTGACATTTTGCTGAACAATGCGGGCTACGGCAAGTTTGAGACGATTATGGACATGCCTGCCCAAGAGTTCGGACAGATGATGGACGTCAACTATATGGGCACGGTCCGGTGCACCAAGGCGGTGCTGCCGTCAATGCTCCAGCGCGAAGCGGGACATATCATCAATGTGGCGTCGATGGCGGGGAAAATCGGAACGGCCAAATCCACGGCGTACACGGCCACGAAGCATGCCGTTCTCGGCTTCAGCAACGCTCTCCGGCAGGAGTTGCGGGAATCGGGCATTCGGGTGTCGACGATCAATCCAGGTCCGATCGATACGCCGTTTTTTGACATTGCAGATCCGTCGGGTGGATATATCAGCAACGTGAAATGGCTGATGATGACGCCGGAACATGTAGCCCGCAAAATCGTCAAGGTGATGCATACCGGGAAGGAAGAAATGAACCTGCCGGGGAAAGCGGCGGTCGCCATGCGCCTGTACCAGATGTTTCCTAGACTGGCGGACCGGCTGACCTACCGGATCATGAACCGGAAGTGATACGCCTTCTGATCTCTATAAATAAGCTGGCTCCCATGAGGGGCCGGCTTATTTTTTACGCCTGCAGAATTTTGCGGTGAGTCCTATACTTGCATTTGGTGGGATGGCGCTTTTGGCATATAATGATAAAGAATGACTTAAACATAAAGGATGAACGATTTCATGAACCCGACTTCTTTTGAAGCAACAGGTATTGACCGAGTATGGATAGACAAGCTGGCCGAGTACGGCATAACGGAGCCTTCGCCGGTCCAGGCGCAGGCCATTCCTGCGGTGCTGCGCGGAGCGGATGTGCTCGCCCGCTCGCAGACGGGAACCGGCAAAACGCTGGCCTACCTTCTGCCCGTACTGCAGACCATCGATCCGGAGCTGAAGGCGACCCAGAAGCTTATTCTTGCGCCGACCCAGGAACTGGCGATGCAGATTGTACGCGAAGGCGAAAAATACGGGGAAGCCCGCGGCATCGGTGTGCTTGGGCTGATCGGCGGGGCCGCGGTCAAACGCCAGGTGGAGAAGCTGCGGCTGCATCCCCAGCTTGTGGTCGGAACTCCCGGCAGAGTCCGCGAGCTGATCGAGATGCGCAAGCTGAAGATGCATCACGTCTCGACCATCGTGGTGGACGAGGTCGACCAGGTATTTCAGCTCGGCGGTGCCGGCGACGTCGACCGGATATTGAGCAGCGCACTGCGTGACCGGCAGCTGGTATTCCTGTCGGCCACGGTCAGCGAGAGCACGGCGGCGCTGGTCAAACGGGAGATGCGCAGCCCGGTCGAAATCGGCATCGACCCGGACCAGACGACCGCGCCGGGGCTGGAGCATTTGTATGTGGTGGCCGAGGAACGCGACCGGGTCGACATGCTGCGGCGCCTTATCCGCCAGTACAACCCGCAGCGGGCGATCGTCTTCGTCAATCAGACCGAATCGATCGCCGAGGTGGAGGCGAAGCTGACCCATTTGGGCATCGCGGCGGAGGGATTGTACGGAGACGCGGACAAACTGGCGCGCAGCCGGGTGCTGGGCGGCTTCCGCCACGGCAGGTTCAAAGTGCTCGTGGCAAGCGACGTGGCGGCGCGCGGGCTCGATATCGAAGGGCTCGAGCTCGTCATCAACTTCGACCCGGCGCCTGACGCCGAGCACTATGTGCACCGTGCCGGACGGACGGGCCGGATGGGGCGCAGCGGGCGCGTCATCTCGATTGTGACGGACCGCCAGACCTTTATTATGCGGAAGTTTGCAGGAGAGCTCGGCATCTCTCTCGAGCCGCGCGTGCTGTACGGCGGCAAAGTGCTGACGCCGGAGCAGTTTGCAGCCCGGAAGGGGGAGCCGTCAGGCCAGCCCCATCAGCGCCAGGTTCGGCCATCCGGGAGCCAGGCAGGCATGGCGGAAGTGCGCGGCAGCCGGCAAGGAGACTTGAAGCCGGCTAAGGGGAGCGCCAGCGGCCCATCCAGCCCGGGCGAACCGCGGGAAGGCAGCAGCGGACGCCGCGACGGCCGGGATACGACCCGGCAGGGCGGTGAGCCTTTCAAGGGCGGCAAACCGGCGGCCCGCCAGAGCCAAAGCGAACGGGAGCGTATCCGCAAGAACAAGGGCGCCCCGAAATGGTTGAAAAATAAACCTCCCCGGGCTTAATCGGCGAACGGGGAGGCAAGTACGGATGGATTCTCCCGTGCGGACACGCCCCTGGCTGTTCCGCCCGGGAATTGAATGAGGTGAAGAGTTGATGAGTGATACGGCTGTGCTGGATATTCAAGGCCTCATCGGTGGTTACAGCCTGAACCGCCCAGTGCTGCACGATATTTCGTTTCAGGTCGGGTCCGGCGAGATGGTCGGCCTGATCGGATTGAACGGGGCCGGCAAAAGCACGACAATGAAGCATATTCTCGGATTAATGCATCCGCAAAAGGGTGACATCCGCGTGAAGGGCAAGAAGCGGGAGGAAGACGCCGGGACCTACCACGGGGCGCTTGCCTTCGTTCCGGAATCTCCGCTGCTCTATGACGAGATGACCGTCAGGGAGCATTTGGAGTTTACCGCAAGAGCGTACGGCGTTGACCGCCAGGACTACGAAGAGCGGGCGGACCGGTTGTCACGCATCTTTCGGATGCAGGACAAGATGGACAGCTTGTCCACGCACTTATCCAAGGGGATGCGGCAGAAAGTCATGATCATGTGCGCGTTTGTGGCCCGGCCTTCCCTGTACATTATCGACGAGCCGTTCCTTGGCCTGGATCCGCTCGGCATCCGCTCCCTTCTTGATTTTATGGTCGAGCTCAAAGAAGGCGGGTCGTCGATCCTGCTGAGTTCCCATATTTTATCGACGATCGAGAATTACTGTGACCGCTTTATCGTTCTCCACCAGGGACGCGTGATCGCGCAGGGGACGCTGGAGGACATCGCCGCGCAGGCCGGCAGACCGGGACTGCCGCTGGAGGAGCTGTTCTATACTCTCGTGCAGGGCAGGGATTGAATGATGGACTTGAAAAAACTTCGGATGGAGCGGCGCGGCCGCTTCTGGGGGGAGGTCACCCCTTATCTCGGCTACGTGATCCAAAGCGGTGTGGCCGTGCTGCTGCTGTTTATGCTGATTGCTTTTGCGGCGTGGTACACGTCGCTCGTTCAGCATATTCCAGCCGGGCTGCCGATTCGCTGGATTATGCTGATCCTGTTCGTGCCGCTGACGGTAAACAGCAGCTTCCGGACGTACTTGCAGCCGGCGGACACGGTGTTTCTGCTGCCGCAGGAGTCCAGGATGAACGATTATTTCAAGGCAGGCTGGACCAGCGGCGTCGTTTATAAACTTATCGGCCTTGCCCTGGTCTTCATCCTGTCCTGGCCGCTGTATGTACGCAGTGATGCGGATCCCAAGTCCTTCTGGCCGTTCCTGCTCCTCCTGTTTGCCTTGAAGATTCTGGCTGCCTACGGCTGTTGGAAGGAGCTGCGGATGGTTTCCCGCCGGGCATCGGCAGGTTACCGTCTGCTGCGTTACGTCGTGCTGATCCTTGCGGTTGCCGCCTGGCTGTGGCAGCCGGAGTGGCGGAGCCTTCTGTTTATCGTGCTGCTGGCGCTGACCTATATCGCCGCCCTGCGCATTCCGGCCAAGCACTTGGTGGCCTGGGAGCGGCTGATTGCCGTGGAGAAAACGCACAGCGCCCGCGTTATGCAGATCCTCGGCTGGTTCGTGAACGTTCCAGGCAGGCAGCAGCGCGTCTATCCGCGCAGGTGGATGTCCTGGGCGGGGAACCGGGTTCCCTGGAAGCCGGAGGCAGCGTACCGCTATTTAATTACGAAGAGCTTTGTCCGCAGTGATGTATTCAGCATCGTGATCCGGGCAGGCATCCTCGCAGCGCTCCTCGTTTGGTGGACCCGGCAAGGGCTGCTCGGCAGCGGGATTTACCTGTTTTTCGTATTCGTGATCGGCGTTCAGCTGTCCTCGCTGCTGCGCTACCACCAGGAATCCTTCTGGCTGCACATTTATCCGGTGCCGCCAGCATCGCGCAAGCAGAACGCCGTTAACCTGGCTTTTCAAATTCAGCTGGTTGTAGCTGTATTGATCTGGCTGCCCATGCTGGGTGCGGGGAGCGGCCGAATCGGACCGATGCTGCTGACGCTGCTTGGCGGGGTCGTGATCAGCGTGCTGTTCCGTTATTTTCAGTCCCGGAAGGGCAAGAGTGATGATGATGACGATGACGATGAATAGACAAGCGAAAAAAGACCGGGAATAGGCTCCCGGTCTTTTGGTGCATCCGTCCAAACTGCCGAGAGCTCAGCAGTCGGCTTGGATGCGATTTGCCTGTTTACTTTTTCGATTATAACCAGAAAGAACGAGTGATGATAACCAAGAGGATGAAGAGAACCAGGATAGCGCCTGTGTTGCCAAACAATCCGTGGCAATGTCCATATCCGTATCCATATCCGCCTCTTACTTCTTCGCTCATTGTGCATTCCCCTTTACAGTGGTTTGTTTTTCGTTACACCGTATCCTATGTCTAGGGGGGCTGCTGTGCTTGGGCAATCACCCGTTCTTTCCTAAAAAAATAGGTTGTTGATGGTTGCCCGCTAAATGGTACTTCCGTGCTTATTTCCGCTGCAGATCCTGAACGCCCTGATAGATCAAATCGAACAGGTCTTCGAGATATTCCTCGTCGATGCAGGAAAACGCGATGCGCAGGTCATGCTCGCCGAGAGCGATCGTGCCGACTCCGTATTGGTGGATCAAGTGGCTGCGCAGCTCCTCGGCCGACACGCCTTTCAGCTTCAGGCACATGAAATATCCCGAATTAAACGGATAGTACTCCCACACATCACCGTACTTGCCGCTGTCCAGCAGCGATTTCACTTTGTTGGCTCGGCCTTTCATGATGTGGAATTTCTCTTCTTTCTGAGCCGCGAAATCAGGCGACTTCAGCGCGTCCAGCACGAAGGTCTGGGAAGGATGGGGGCCGCTGGAAATCGTCGCGCGAATGATGCCAAGTGTCTTTTGCTCGAGGGCGGCGAGCACGTTGGTATCTTGGGAAGCGTAGGTGATGAAGCCGACGCGGAATCCCCAGACGAACTCCTCTTTGGTGGCACCGTCGACTTTAACGGCCAGTACGCGCGGATGGATATCCGCCAATTTGCCGAACAGCGACTCTTTGAGGGAGTCCTCAAAGAAAAGGCCGAAATAGGCATCGTCCGTAACCGCCACGACATTGATGCCGGCTTCGGCGGCTTCCTTGATGGCAGCGACGATGGCTTCGCCTTCCGCCGGACCCGGCGTGTAGCCCGTCGGATTGTTCGGGAAGTTGAGCAGCACGACGGCTTTGCCTTTGTCCTTCTGGGCCAGCAGGGCTTCGCGAAGTCCGTCGCTGTTGAAGGTCATGTCCCCGGTGAACAGCGGATAATTGACCAGTTCGCCATGGCGGCGGATGCCGAAGGTCAGCTCGTAGTTCTCCCAGTTTTTGTCCGGATAAATCACGGCGTCCCCTTCGTCCACGAACAGATCGGCCACGATACTAAGCCCGTGGGTCAGGGCGTTTGTCACAATCGGGCTGCTGACCGTTTTGCCCGCGAGCGACGGGTTTTCTTCGATCATTTTTGCCAGCCAGGCAGCGCGCAAGTCGGGTTTGCCTGCGGGCGGTGCGTATGGGTACAGGTCCTTCGGCGCGAATGCGGACAGCTTCTCCTGGATAGCAGCCAGATGCATCGGGATGCCCTGTTCGGTCGCAATGCCGATCGTTGCGTTATATTTTTTGGCATGGCTGGTCGCTTCCGCGGATTGGCTCAGGATGCCTTCCTTCGGAAAATAGATTTCCTGGCCGAGCTTGGACAACATTTCGTACACATGCGCGTTGCCGGCTTTCAAACTTTCGTTCAACTGTGCAGCGAGTGGGTTTAACATGGTTTCCATCCTTCCAAATCTGTGTAATGATAGGCTTTTGCAAGGTATATGCCATTTTAACTGCCTAACATTATATCACCTGCGATGAGAGCCGTCACGGAAAAAGGAAAAGGATGGTTGTGCTGTGAAAAAGGCTCTCTAAGGCGCTTGGTGAATCATGCCGCTTACTCTTCTTCGGAATAAGGATCCGGGGCCAAGGTTTGCTGCATATGAGGGCAAGCGCTGCTGCGAATCAGCTCCATCGTCTCCCGGTCCTTGCCGCGGCCTCTGGCGTCCAGCCCCTGCAGCACCTGTTCCCTTTTGTCCTCCGTCAAATTTTGCCCAAACTTGAACTTCGCAGTAATTCGGTCGGGAACGATCCGCAGAACGGCGACCCCGCGCAGCCTGGAAGCGTATTTGGGATTGGCCGCGTCAATGGGGGCGTATCCGCCCTCGGGCTGGAGCTTGTTCATAAACAGGGTAAAGGCGGCTGCTTTCTCTTCCAGGTCCTGTACGATTTCGACCCGTCCCGATGCGGTCACGCTCTTGAAATACGAAGTGGCGGGGCAGGCCATCAGAGGGTCGGTGAAGTAGGAAGGAATGATCGCATATTCCTCCGCGACGCTGAAGTTCACCGCGGGATTGGCGGCGAGGTGGTCCATTTTTTCGCCGAAACGGCTGCCATGCATGTAGAACATGCCTTGATGATACACATAGTTAATCGGGGTCACCCGGGGATGTCCGTCTTCTCCGAGGGTTCCCAGGAAGCCAAAGCTCATCTCCGACAAAAACGCCTCGATTTCTTCCTCACGCGTCACTTCAAATTCATTTCTTCTCATTGGTTTTCTCCTCCTTGATGCATCGCTTGCCGATCGGCGGTTATCGCTGCGGTGACAACAGCATAACGGGAATATTGACAAGGAAAAAGGTCCAATTTAGAGTATTTTTTATAGTCCATTTTGCTGGCGATTGAGACGATAAGGGGTCACGGGAGGAAAAATACGTTTGTTGCATCTGGTTCCGCAGCAATGGAAGGGAGGACGGCATGGAGATATCCCTGCATCTGGAAACTTATATTGAGAAACACCGCTACAAATACCTGGCGCTGTATCACGCTTTGAGGGACGCCATTATGGAGGGGAGGCTGCCTGGAGGAACGAAGCTGCCTTCGACCCGCGAGCTGGCGGATCAATACGGCTTGTCGAGAGGATCGGCCGCCTTAGGTTACGATATGCTGGTGTCGGAAGGCTATGTCCACAGTGAAGTGGGCCGGGGGACCTTCGTGGCTCAAGCGGGACCTGCGCCAACAGCAGGGGGGGATGCGGCTGCCGCACCGCTTGCCCTATCCCGCTGGGGAGAGCGGCTGCTAGAGCCCCCGCCAATCTCGAGATCCGGCGACGGCAAGGCTCCCGCCGGCATCGACTTGGGGGGAGGCGGGATGAGCATGGAGCTGTTTCCCTATGCGGAGTGGCGCAGCGCCATGGCCTATGCAGGAGGCCGGGGCGGAGAGGATATGCAGCGCGGCGCTGATCCCGCCGGGGACCTTGGCCTCCGGCAGGCGCTCGCCGCCCATCTGCGCGTCACGCGGGGAATTCATACCGATCCGGAGCAAATCGTGCTCTTCAGCGGATCAATGCAGGGTATTACCCTTCTCTTTCAGCTGCTGCTGAATGAAGGCGAGGCGGCCGTGCTTGAAGATCCGTGCTATTCGGGAATCATCCGGGCGGCGGCTGCCTGCGGAGCGGAAGTGATTCCGGCTGAGGTCGATGTCCACGGCATCCGTCTGTCCGATTGGGACGCCCGCCTTGTACTGGTGACGCCGAGCCGCCAGTACCCGACCGGCGCCGTCCTGACGCTGGAGCGGCGCCGGCAGCTGCTGGACTGGGCGGAGCGGCACGAGGCGGTCATCCTGGAGGACGATTACGACAGCGAGTTCCGCTTCGGCGGCAGGCCGATCGAGCCGCTAAAGACGCTGGATACGCGGGATCGGGTCATTTATATCGGCTCCTTCTCGAAGACGATGTTTGCCGGGCTGCGCCTGGGTTACGCCATCGTCCCCCAATCGCTCGTGGATGCGGTGCTGCGGGCCAAAACGCTGTACGAGCCGCTGACGACAGGGCTGCTCGAGCAGCGGGCGCTTGCCCGGTTTATGGCCCGCGGCGATTATGGCCGGCATCTCCGCCGGCTTACGCGGATCTATGGTGCCCGCCATCGCCGTTTCTGCACCCGGATGCGGGAGAAGGCGGGGCATCTGTTCTCACTGATGCCGGGAGATTCCGGCCTGCATGTGTATGCCTATTGGTTGCAACCGCCGGAAGCTTTTGCAGCCTTTACAGCCGCAGCAGCGGCTCGTGGCGTAACGTTCAGGGACGCGTCCGGCTACAGGATCCAGCCGGGACCGCCGGCCGCCTTTTTCAGCTATGCCCGATGGGATGAGCGGCAGCTGGAGGAGGGGGTTGACCGGCTGGCTGCGGCATGGGAGGATATCCGGCATCGTATGAACGAATAGTCGAAGGCAGATCCTGTAGATTGTGTGCGGTTATTTACGGCATTGGGAGAAGGCGCGATTTTGGACAGGCCTACAGGGGCGTAAACCCGTCGGAATCCCAGGGGGATGGGCCGGATGTGCAAAAACCGCGCCGAAATAGTATCATAGGGAGGAAAGATATGAGTCTATGATATAGGGGGGAATGACGACATGCTGCACGCATCGCCGTCATCTTTTGAAATATTGCCGTCCCTCGCCAAAATTGTGTGCGAGCCCGGCTGGAAATGGCAGAAGCGCGAGAAGGCGCTGGAAAATTACGATTTATTTTACGTATGGAGCGGGGAAGGGACCGTCATCCGGAATGACGAACCGTATGAGGTCGGCAAGGGGAGCTGCTTCCTGTTCAGGCCCGGAGACCACACGAGCGCCACGCACAATCCGCAGAAGCCGCTCGTTCTGACTTACAGCCATTTTCGGGTGTCCGAGCCTGTGACGGATATTCCGCTGCCGTACCGGAAGCTGACGGAAACCGTTGACTTTGAATACATGCTTGCCCGTTACGTCAGGCTGTTTCTTGTGAACACCTTCGCCGCCCAGGAAGAGGGGCAGCTCATCCTGAAGCAGCTGATGATCCATCTGCTCCGGCACGACCGGCAGCAGCCGGAGGAGAAGAAGGTCAGCAACCAGCTGACCGAGGTGATCCACGAGATCGCCAATTACATTCAGCAGCATCCCGGCTTACCGCACCGGGTCGAGGATCTGGCCGCCCGCGCCGGGTTGTCGCCGCGGTATTTCTCGATCAAATTCAAGGAGCTGATCGGCTCACCTGTTCAATCTTACATTATCCGGACGCGGATCGACCGGGCGCAGCATCTGCTCCTGCATGCCGGTATGAACGTCACGGAGGTGGCCGATGCGCTCGGATACCGCGACATTTTTTTCTTCAGCCGGCAATTCAAGCAGTATACGGGCAAGAATCCGTCCGAAATCCGGTAATTGTTTCCTGCTGTTTCGCGGTCTTCCCCTTTCGGGTAATAAGCTTCATGCTTGCAAATGCACCGAATAAACGAAGGGAGGAAAGAGTCGGATGAGCAGACGGCGGATTCGCAGGCGTGACGGGTATGCCGCAGCTGCGGCGGCGCGGGGGAACGGCCGTAACCGGATGCGCCGGTTCAGACCGGTCAGCATCATGAGCGACGTATGGTTTTAACCCCACTCGTTAACCTTTTTTATGAACTTCATCACACCTGATATAAATGATGTCTAAGAGCAGCGCGGGATGCCAGCCCGCCGCTGCTTTTTTGTGCGCGCATCATTAGATTGAAATGGTCAGTAGTACCGATTACGCGGAGAATACGGTTCGCGGTTGCGCCCTCCCCTGGCCTGCCGGCTTATGGTATGCTGTGGGAGCAAGGTGTTAAGCAGAGGATGGAGGATAGCGAAATGAATGAAGCATTCGGAGCAAATTCGGAGGACAGCCTGCGCCTCCTGCTGGTTCAGGCGGAGCAGGTGCTGATGTCCGCACTGGAGAAGTTTGGCATTAAGGAGGAGCAAGCGGAATTTATTCAAATTTCAGACCATATTACGTACCGGGTGAGCGCGCGGTCCGGCGGCAAATTTTTGCTGCGGATCCATCCGGTGTCGGCCGACGTACCGGCCATCCGTTCGGAAATGATGTGGCTGAATTGGCTTTCTTCCCAAGGCCTGCCGGTTCCGGAAGGCGTAGCGGACCAGGAAGGG
This sequence comes from Paenibacillus sp. SSG-1, assembly GCF_002224835.1. Taxonomy (NCBI): domain Bacteria; kingdom Bacillati; phylum Bacillota; class Bacilli; order Caryophanales; family Paenibacillaceae; genus Paenibacillus; species Paenibacillus sp. SSG-1. Next base: position 4,574,790 of record NZ_MBRK01000001.1, on the reverse strand, counting down.
AATACCGTGGCGATCTGCGAGGCGGACCGAAGCCAGGGCTGGCCGGTGACGCTGCTGCGCTGGATCGAAGGGGAGCAGGCGGAGGGCGGCCTCGATGACAGGCAGGTGTACCGGATGGGCGTGCTTATGGCCAGGCTCCATCAGGCTGCGCAGAGCTTTGTTCCGCCGGAAGGGTTCGTCAGACCCGAATGGGGGGCTGCGAGCCTGACAGAAGATATGCAGCGGCTGGAACGGCGGCACCGCGCCTTTCTGAGTTCCGATGAATGGGCGCTTTATGTACAGGCGGCGGACCTCATCAGAGGGCGGATCGCCGCATGGCCTCCGGGCCCTTCCCGGTACGGTATGATCCATGCGGATCTCCACGAAGGGAACGTTGTATTCACGGACGGGGAACCTTGCCCGATCGATTTTGGCCGCTGCGGGTTCGGTTATTATGCATACGACTTGGCGCAGGCGCTCATCGGTCTGTACCCGGCACAGCGAAGCATGCTGCTGGACGGGTACGAAAGCATGCGACTTCTTCCGAAGGAGAGCGTGTCCATGCTGGAAACCTTTTTCCTGCAGGCGGTCCTGGAGAATCAGGCGTTTCACGCCGGCAACCCGCAGGAAATTCCGTCGCTGAAGGAACAGAAGGGGTATATTCTGTCCGCGATCCGCAGCTACTTGGCGGAAGAGCCGTTTTTGTTTCCGGCGAAATAACATCTGAACGGGGAGTGGAGCGCAATTGGGAGGACATGATGAGCGGCCGGTCGCGCTGGTCACGGGCGGTTCCAGCGGCTTCGGGCTGCTGGCCAGCGTGGAGCTGGCCGCCTCCGGATACACGGTTTTTGCCGGCATGCGAAGGCCGGAAGCGAGCGGGGAGCTGATGGACGCTGCGCAGACGGCGGGGGTAATACAGCATATTCACGTGGTTAGGCTGGATGTGACGGACGGGGGACAGGTGCTTGAGGCGGTATCGGGCATCCTGAAATCCCACCGACGCATTGACGTGCTTGTGAACAATGCAGGTACCGCATACGGAGGAATGATCGAGGAGATTCCGATGGACGTGTGGAAGGCGCAGCTGGAAACGAATTTCTTCGGGATGGTTGCGGTCACCCAGGCTGTTCTTCCCGCGATGAGGGAGGCACATCAGGGAACAATCATTCAGATCAGCAGCGTCAGCGGGGCTGTCGGATTTCCCGGTTTTGGCCCCTATGTCTCGTCGAAGTTTGCTGTGGAGGGATTTAGCGAATGCCTTGCCCTGGAAATGCGGCCATTCGGCGTCGATGTCGTTGTGGTGGAGCCGGGTTCGTACGGAACGGCCATTTGGGACAAAGGATTTGCGCAGATGAGCGCCGCCGAGCGGTCACCCTACGAGCGGATGCTGAGCCAGGTGATGGCCTTTTCCCGTGACAACGCCGGCCAGCGCGGCGATCCGGCCGATGTGGCCCGGCTGATCGCGAGAATCGCACGTATGAACAAGCCGGCATTCCGTTATGCGCTGCCTGCCGGCACACGCTGGACGATGAAGGCCAAGCAGCTGCTTCCGGGCCGGTGGTTTCAGCGGATTATGCTCGCGCTCCTAAGCAAAAAAGGCTGAGCCGGATTCGCTTCCGGTTCAGCCTTTATGCGGGTGCAGCTGACCGAGCAGCTGGCCCATGCGGACATGATCTCCGGTCCGGAGGTCTGTCCGCGGGGTGAATGCGCCGTCCTGGATCAGCAGCACGACGGTCGAACCGAACTCAAAATAGGCGAGCGGGTCGCCGTTACGCCAGGAATTGGCGGTTTCGTCGTCGTAGCGGATGCTGCTGACATTCATGGCGCCGACTTTGACGACCGCGACTTCTCCCAGGGCTCCCTTGATATACGTTATCAGCCTCTCATTGCGGCACAGCACGGATTTCATCTGGGTCATGCCAAAATCATTGACCGGGTAGCACCGGCCCTTGATATGCTCGCTCTCCACTTTCACGCCTGTGATTGGAGAGTGGATCCGGTGATAGTCGGTAGGGCTGAGGTACAGCACAAAGACATAGCCATGTTTATATAACTCCAGGTGGGGAGAGAAATTAAGCAGCTCCGCCACCGAATAATCCTGCCCTTTCACGTTCAGAATCGTGCCTGAGGTGATTTCACCCATTGCGGTGATCTTGGCGTCGACGGGGCTCGTGAGTACGTGCTCGCCTTCGTGAATTGGACGCATGCCGGGCTTCAGCCGCCGCGAAAAAAATTCGTTGAGCGTGCGGTATTCATAGATTTCTTTCTCCGCTTCATGCGCCGGGATCTGATAGCTTTTGATAAACGTAGGGATGATCCCTCTGCTGAGTCGGCTGTGCGAGAAGCGTCCCATCATGGAAGAGAGCCACTTTCGCGAGGAGAGCTCTGTCATGAGCCGCAGTAATTTCTTTGTCATGCCTAATCTCCCTTCCATACGTGCCTGTAGCACTCTGAATATATTGACATAGAACGGCTACCAAATCAATATGCAACAAATCCTGAAAACCGCCCCGGAGAAAAATGGTATTGCCAATCCTTCGAGGATCATGTATTTTGGAATCAATACGGGCCCGACGTCGACTCATCGCGGCGAGGTGCCTGTTACACGGAATCGAACCCAAGCATCTATCGCTTTGGACGGCGATGGCTCCGGGACCAGGAGGCGGCGATGCCGCGCCTTGCGTTCATCTGTGTACATATGGGAATACGGGAGCTCGAGCGAATCGGGCTGAGAGTGCAGCTAATGAACCGCTGCTGACCGGGAATCTGATCTGGATAATGCCAGCGTAGAGAATTCAAGTCCTTTTATGGGCTTATTTGACGATCTCCCTCGCTTATCCAGGGGGTTTTTTTATTGCCCAATTTTGGAAAAAGAAAGGATGTTGTCAAATGAACAGCAGTACGATGCAGATGGATCGGCCGAAGGGGCTCAAGCTCAGCGACCTGCTCGTGACGATTCTGCTCTCCCTCGTGATCGGGGTGGTGTACCATTTTTGGGGTTCGGTGAACGACTTGTTCAAGCCGTTGTTTTTCCAAGCGGATGAGCTGATGTACGGCATGTGGTTCCTCGCTTCGACGCTTGCCGCGCTTCTGATCCGCAAGCCCGGCGTAGCCCTCCTGGCCGAGGTTGCCGCGGCTCACGTAGAAATTCTGTTCGGCAGTGAATGGGGCCTTCAGCTGGCGATTTACGGCGTGGCGCAAGGTCTAGCCGCGGAGCTGATCTTCGCCCTGTTCCGTTACCGCAAATTCTCTATGGGGGTAGCAGCGCTGGCCGGCATGGCTTCGGGATTGGGATCATTCCTGGTGGATGTGTACTACGGCTACGTCACGGACTATACGACATGGATGATTGTGTTGAAGTACGTGATGCGGTTAATCAGCTCGGCGGTACTCGCAGGGTACCTCGCGTATGCCCTGACCAAAGCTTTGGAAGCAACCGGAGTAACCCAGCTGCTCCGGCCGGTGACAGCCAAGGATTATGAAGCGCTCGATCATGACTGAGACTAACCGGGGTATCGCGACGATGCAGCATTCGGCGGTGCATGAGACGGGTCAAGGAGCGGATCAAAGGACGGATCAAGGGAGCGGGCAAATTGCCGTTTCGGTAACGGACCTGCGCCTGAAGTTTCCGGGTGAGAAGGCGTTCGTGTTCAAGGATGTTTCCCTGTCCGTGCCGGCCGGGGAAAAGGTGCTTCTGCTCGGCCCAAGCGGATGCGGGAAATCGACGCTGCTGCAGGTGCTCGGCGGGTTGATTCCGGCGGTCATTGACGTTCCGCTCAAATATGCGGACATTCGGAAGCCCCGCTCGTGCGGGTATGTATTTCAGGACCCGGATACTCAGTTCTGCATGCCGTATGTCGATGAGGAGCTGGCGTTTGTGCTGGAGAACCGCCAAGTAGCCAGGGAGGATATGGTGCCGCGGATGCGGGAGGCGCTCGGACGGGTCGGCCTGGACCTCGAAGAGCTGCACACTCCGATTGAACGGCTGTCCCTGGGGATGAAGCAGCGGCTCGCGCTCGCTTCGGTCCTTCTGCTGGAACCGGAAGTGCTCCTGCTGGATGAGCCCTCGGCGCTGCTGGACCCCGAGGGGAGACAGCAAATTTGGGAGGCGGTTCGCGGTGTATCGGCCGGACGGACCGTGCTGATCGTCGAGCACCGGATCGAAGAAATCGTGAACTGGGTCGACCGGATCGTTCTGTTCGCGCCGGACGGAAGCATTCTGGCCGACGGCAAGCCGTCCGAAATCTTCACGGCGTACCGCCGGACCCTTCAGGAAAATGGCATTTGGTATCCCGGCGTTTGGGAGGATTATATCCGTCACCGGGATACATGGAACAGCGGCCTGGTGCAATCCCCGCAGCAAGGTGCGGACTTGGCGGCGCCGGTCCTCTCCTTGCGGGGGTTTGTCGGTCTCCGCGGAGATGCGCCGGCGATTATGGTGGAAGAGGCGGAGGTATATGCCGGCGATTTTGTCGCCGTTGTCGGTCCTAACGGGGCGGGAAAAAGCTCCTTGCTGCTGAGCCTGATGCAGCTTCTTCCGACCGCCGGCAGCTACGTGCTGGAAGGCAGGCTGCTGCAGGGAAGGGGCAGGAAGCGGACCTGCCCTTCGGACCGGATCGGGTTCGTGTTTCAGAACCCGGAGTTTCAGTTTGTGGCCCAGACAGTACTGGAGGAGACGGCCTTTTCCCTTCACATGCAGGGCGGCATGTCGCGGGCTGAGGTGGAGCGTAAAGCCGAAGACTGCCTGAAGACGTTTCATTTGCACGGCTTGGAGAACCGGCATCCGTATCAGCTCTCGACCGGACAGAAACGCAGGCTGAGCGTTGCCACCGCGGCGGTCCGCCGCCAGGCGGTGCTGCTGCTGGATGAACCGACGTTCGGGCAGGATGCCCGCAACGCCTTTGCCATCCTGGAATACTGCGAAGCGCTTCGCCGCAGCGGCACGGCGATCGTTATGGTGACGCATGAGCGAGAAATCGCTGAGCTGGCCGCTACCCAGGTATGGGAAATCCAAGGCGGAAGCCTGATGGCGATAAAGTCCGGGAGGCGGAGGCTTGAGGGAGAAGGCGCAGCTTCGGATGCGCAGGAGGAGGTGAGCGGATGAACCGGTTTTTGACTCCGAGCCGTCATACCTGGCTGCACCGGGCGAATCCCTCGCTGAAGCTCGCCGTGCTGATCATGTTGTTTATCGTTACGATTCAGACGCGAAGCATTGATTTTGCCGTCTATCAGGCAGCGGTCTACATCGCCCTCCTGTTTCTGCTCAGCGGTTATCCGGCATGGAAGGTGGGGCTGCTCGTTCTCTCCTTCAGCCTCGTATTCGTCTCTTCATCCCTGACGATGATCCTTTTCGGGAAAGGGGATCACGTCTGGTGGCAGTGGGGGCTGTTCCGCGTATCCGAGGAAAGCTTCTACCGCGGGCTGCACCTGGGATTCCGGGCGATTGCCTTTGCGGCAGAAGGACTGCTCTTCGTCATGACCACGCCGTCCGTCAAGCTGTTCTATTCGCTGATGCAAAATTTTCGCCTTCCCCCCAAATTCGCATACAGCTTCATGGCGTCGATCCGGCTGCTGTCCATCGTATGGGAGGAGTTTCTCATCCGCAGGCAGGCGCTGCGGATCCGCGGCGTACGGACAGGCCGGGGGCCGAGTGGCCTCCTTCAGCATGTCCGGCTGTATGCGGTGCCGCTGCTGTCGCAGAGCATCCGCCGGGCGCACCGCGTTGCCGTGGCGATGGAAGCGAAGCAGTTCAGCGGGTCGGGGCGCAGAACGTACTATTATCCGTCGGCTTTCAGCAGGTATGACGGGCTGGCAATTCTCATGTTCGTCATTGCCCTAGCGGCTGCGTACTATGCGGCCGCTGCCGTTCCCTGGTTCGGCATCGAAGATGTCAGGTACCATGGACAAGGTTAAGCCGTATGATAACTATTAGCCGATGCAGAACAGACCGAAAAAGCAGCATGACGCATTTTCGGTCTTTCGTTTAAGCATCTTTTTGTCCGGCATCCGTTGTTTTCCCGGTTTCCCGTTCTGCGTTTTTACCTGCTTTATCGGATTTCCGGAGGTTGCGCACAATTTATGGCAGACTAACCCGGGATCCGTGCTCAAAGTCCTATGCCGGCGTGCTGCCGATTTACCAGGTACCGGGCATAGGCCATGGGCTCACGATAGGTTTTTTTCCAATACTGGGGCATATTGGCGTTTCGGAAGCCGTAACGCTGATCCCGTCCGTTGCATTCAATAAAATACGGCTTGCCGCCCTTCGTGACGCCGATATCCAGGCCAAGGTCCGCCGCAAAAGGCAAATGCTGCTCCAGCTGCCGGACCACGCCGAAGGCGAGCTGATGTACGCTATCCGAGATTCTGTCCGCAGATAACCCCGGCAGGCTTTCGGCCAGAATTCGTTCGGCCGGGAAGGCCTTGCCGCCTTGAGCGACATTGGAGACGAACATTCGGGATGCGGCGACTTTGGCATACATTCCCGTCAGGCTCCAGCTGCCGCTGATGCCTCGCTGGATGGAGACGCGAAGGTCATAAGGCCGCTGTTTATATTCCGCCAGTGCGATGCGTTCCTGGACAAGAAAGGGCGCCTGGGAGATCCGGCGCAGCAGGATGCCCGGAAGTTGTTGTCTATTCAAGCGAACCGTCGTCCATCCCAGGGATCGCCCGGTTCGGGCATAAGTAAGATACCAGTGCTGGCCGTGGGCGTGAAGGCGCATAATTCCTCTGCCGACGCTGCCGACGCAAGGCTTTAATATCAGATCACGATATCGCCGCATCATTTCCTGGACAGAGGAAGGGGCGGCGATCGTCGTATCGGGAAGATGCTGCGAAAGCAGCGGGTTACTTTCGAGCAAGTGATGAATTTCATCTTTCCCGTACCGATTGTGGGCGTTGAATATCATATATCCGCCGTCTATAAGACGTTGAATTCTATTTTTTGACCGCCCGTCAAAGTAGATGGCCCGGTTATGAATGACCCTTGGCAGCGGAAGCCTGGTGTAAACGTATTTTCCCTCTCTGAGAACAAACGCCGAACATTCATGGCGTTCAATATCGATATCCTGTAGTTTCATATAGCACGGCCTTAAGCCGAACATCCGGGCCGCCTCTTCATAATTGACGAGGGATTCCGCTCCCGTCTTTCCGCCGGGAATTCCCCGGTGCACCGCTGCATTCAGCAGAATTCCAACATCAGAAATCCACACGTTCATCCCTCCCTGGCATTCCGTCATCCCACTTTTTATATATCCTATGCCATAGATTGCTATAAGCAAGGGTCTTTGTCCGTAACGTGCCGCCTATTTTCTCAAACGGTGAAAGGATGAATGCACAGAGTAGTTATTGGTGGGCAGGTGACGCTCATGTCCCTCAGGATGTCCCTCGATCATCCCCCGAACTTCAACCTTTTATCCCTGAATATTTGTGATCCCGTCCTCCCGGATTGTTCTGCCGGAAGCACTCATCCGATTGGCTAGTTCAAAATCGTTACAAAAACCGGGAAATCAGTGACAACGGCCTATTTGTTCGCATATGATGCCCAAGATGCATCCGGTCAGGAAGGAGCGAGGTCTTTTGAAGAAGAAAAATAAAAGCCGGACGGTTAAACAACCGAACAAGAACCTCTATTTCGTGGATAATCCTGAAATTCAGGAGTTGGAACTGATCCGTAAAAGCAAAGTAACGGCGCCAAAGACAAACCAACTTGATTCATATGCGGAAATCCGATCCATTGCCCCTGATGCAGTCCTTGAAAAGGAAGATGTCCAGCAAACAACGACTTTGGAGACAGTTGAACCGATACAAGAGCACCAAATGGAGGACACTGCAGAGAGCAAGCCTGAGGCAATAGAAGAGCCCGAGGAGGAGGCGGTATCCGAGGAAGCGGTACCCGAGGAGCCTGTTATTGAAGAAGCTATACCTGAGGAGACGGTGCCGGTTCGGGACCGTGAGGAGCTGGAGGAGATCATTGAAGAAAAAAGGATGCCGAACTCCCCGGAGCCAATCATTTATACGGATGATCTGAGCGACGGTTCGGTCACGACGTCCAAAATTGCGCTCCGGGCCATTGACTCGTCCAGACTTCAGCCCGGCTCGGTAGGCAGCGAGGCCATTGCCGATTATGCTGTCTCTCATATTCACTTAGCCGACGGCTCCGTGGTCTCCTCCAAAATTGCCTCTGAATCCATTTTGGAGGAGCATCTGACCGACGGCGCGATCAGCGGCAGCAAAATTCGGGATCGCTCCATCAGCGGGGAAAAAATCCGCGACGGAAGTATTACATCCGCCAAGCTGGGCGACCAGGTGATCGATTCCACCAAAATCGCCGACGGTTCCATCACGTCACGCCATTTGAGCAATTTGGTCGTAAACACAGATCTGCTGCAAGACCAAGCCGTAACGGCAAGCAAAATTGCTGGGGCCAGCATCCAGTCCATGCATTTGACCAATGAAGTGATCGACACGTCGAAACTGGCCGAAGGCGCCGTTACCGGCTCGAAGATCCGGACCGGCGAAATTACGGGCGACAAGCTAAAGGAGCGCTCCATCGAAAGCGTTCATATACGGGAAGGATCACTGACCGGGGAACTTCTTCAGAACGGCTCCGTTGGCGGAAATCAAATCGCGACGGGGAGCGTGTCAAGCGAGCATGTCGCCAAAAAATCAGTCGGCACCCAACATCTGCAGGATGGAGCCGTGACCGGACCAATATTGGCACCCTTTGCGGTAACGTCCGCGCATTTGGCGGATGCGACCATTCGCGGCAAGCATATCGCCCCCGGCGAGATCACTGCAGCGCACTTGGCCGACCACAGCGTCGGGGCGAACAAATTGGCAGAGCAGTCGGTCGGAACGGTGCATATTGTCGAGCAGACGGTCACCTCATCTAAAATTGCCGATCAAAGCATTCTGCCCCAGAAAATTGCAGACGAAGCCGTGCAGACCCGGCATCTGGCACAAGGTGCCGTCCAGAAAGCACAGATTGCGCCGAATTCCATCCAGACGTCCCACATTCAGCAGGGGGCTGTTAACGGCAGCCATATTGCGGCAAACGTCGTGGAAGGCTCTCATGTCAGACACGGGTCGATCACCACGGGACACATTACCCGCAGCGCCATTGTCGAGCAGCATATCTCGGATGGAGCGGTAGCTTCCCGTCATCTGCAGAACAAATCTGTCATTGGTGAAAAGCTCGCAGGCGGCAGCGTGACGAGCGGCATACTGGCAGACGGCGCGGTCGGCGGCCGCAATATAGCCGAAGGCGGCATCAGCGCGGAGCATATCCGCCCGGCTTCGATTCAGGATCGGCATTTGTCCGACAAAAGCGTGCGAGCGTCCGCGATTCAGGATCAGGCCGTCACAACCCAGCATATAGCCAAAGGTTCGGTGAACGCAGATCATCTGACGCCCGGAATCGTACACAACGCAATCATTAGGAATGAAGCGGTAACTGCAGAAAAGCTTTCAGCAGGAAGCGTTCAATCCGGTCATCTCAATCACGGCATTATCTATCCGGCTCACTTAGCAGACCATGCGGTCACCTCCCTGAAGCTTTCACCCGAAAGCGTGGCGACCGACAAAATTCAGGATCTGGCGGTGACGTCTGCCAAACTGGCTGATGGGAGTGTGAGCAGCCCCAAGCTGGCCTCCGCGTCCGTAAGCAGTGAGCATTTGTCCGACAACGCCGTCACTTCCCGCTCGATCAACGTGGGTGCGGTAACCCAGCGGCATCTCTCGGAAGAATCAGTCGGCGGAGTACAGCTTCAGCCCGGCTCGGTTTCCAGCGTGCATTTGCACAGTGGAGCGGTCGAAGAAAAGCATCTGGCTGAAGGCATCGTCAGCGAGCGCCATCTAACGGCCGGCTCGGTCGGAGGAACCCAGCTTCAGGCCGATTCCGTCACCGGAGCGCACCTGCAAAACCATTCAGTAGAAGAGAAGCATCTGGCCGAAGGTATCGTCAGTGAGCGCCACCTTACGGCCGGCTCGGTCGGAGGAACCCAGCTTCAGGCCGACTCTGTCTCCGGAATACACCTGCAAAACCAAGCGGTGGAAGAGAAGCATCTGGCTGACAATATCATCAGTGAGCGCCATCTTACAGCCGGTTCGGTCGGAGGAACCCAGCTTCAGGCCGACTCTGTCTCCGGAATACACCTGCAAAACCAAGCGGTGGAAGAGAAGCATCTGGCTGACAATATCATCAGTGAGCGTCACCTTACGTTCGGTTCGATCGGCGGAAATCAGCTTCAGGACGATTCCGTATCCGGGGTGCACCTGCAGAACCAAGCGGTGGAAGAGAAGCATCTGGCTGATAATATCATCAGTGAGCGTCATCTCACGGCAGGCTCAGTCGGAGGGAATCAGCTCCAGGCCGGTTCTGTTTCCGGCGAGCATCTGCAAGACCGTACTGTCGAGGAAAGACATTTAGCTGAAGGCATTGTCGGCGAGCGTCATCTCACACCCGGCTCGGTCAGCGAAGGGCATCTGCAGTCCGCATTGATCCAGGAACGCCATTTGAGTCAGTTATCGGTTAACACAGAAGCCATCAAGGACGGCGCAATAACCGCATCGAAGCTCGGACCGGAATCGGTCGGCAGCGTCAATATCAAACAGGATGCCGTCCGCTCCATTCATCTCCATGAGAAAAGCGTACAGCAGCGGCATCTTGCTCCGGGGGCGGTCGGTTTCCGGCATCTTGCTCCGGATTCCGTGGGAGAAGAGCAGCTTCAGTCAGGCAGCATCAAAGCCCAGCATTTGGCTGAAGGTGCCGTATATTCGGAGGCACTGCAGGATGGTGCGGTGGGCGCCTCCAAGCTGGCACCGGCATCCGTCGACAGCGCTCATCTGAAACCGGCCTCCATCGGTTTTGAGCATCTTCAGGAGGGGATTATCCGCATCGGCCACCTGGGTGAAGAAGCTGTAGGCTCTAAGCAGTTAGCGCCGGCATCCGTCACAGCGGCCCATCTGACGAACGGCAGCATACAATCCGGCCATCTTGCCCCGGATGCGGTATCCGAAGTTGCCCTCCAGGGCGGATCAGTAACCGGTGACAAGATCGCGCCGGATTCGATCGGAACCCGCCATATCGAGGCGAAATCGATCGGCTCGGCTCAGCTTCAGGAAAAGAGCGTGGAGAAGCAGCATATTGCCCCTGGTGCGGTGGACTTCAGGCATTTAGCCCCCGAATCGGTCGGAGAGGAACAGCTGCAGGCAGGCAGTGTCGGTATGCAGCATCTGGCCACAAGTTCGGTGCATACCGAAGCGCTGCATCCCGGTGCGGTCACAGCCGATAAGCTGGCGGACACGTCGATCGGAAGCCATCACATCCAGACAGGGGCCGTAACGGCGGAGCACCTGGCCTTTGGGGCTGTTCACGAGCATGCGCTGAAGGATGGATCCGTAAGCTCGGCTAAATTGGCCACGGGTGCGATAGGAAGTGTCCACATCCAGCCGGAATCGATCCTCCCGCTTCACCTTCAGGCCGAGAGCATCCAGGATTGGCATCTGCAGCCAGGACTCATTCAGGGCCAGCATATTACAGAAGGGGCCGTCGGTCCGGATCATCTGGCCCCCGAATCGGTCACCTCGGATCATCTGCAGCGGAGCAGCATCCAGCCGCATCACCTGGATCGGAGTTCCGTAACGACTGATTCTCTGAAGGACGAAGCCGTTACGGGGAATAAAATCGCTCCAGGCTCGGTTAGCAGCAGCCATGTCCAGCCGGAATCAATTCAGCCGTCCCATCTGCAGCCCGGCCTCATTCATGAAGAACATCTTGCAGTGGGAGCGGTCGGCGCGGAACATCTGGCAGCTGAATCCGTCACCTCGGATCACCTGCAGCAGGGCAGCATCCAGCCGCACCACCTGGCACGGAATTCGGTCATGACGGATTCACTCGAAGACGAAGCAGTGACGGGGGATAAAATCGCTTCCAACGCGGTTGGCAGCAGCCATATTCAGCCGGAATCGGTTCAGCCGTCCCATCTGCAGCCCGGCCTCATTCATGGGGAACATCTGGCAGAAGGAGCGGTCGGCGCGGAACATCTGGCAGCCGAATCCGTCACCTCGGATCACCTGCAGCAGGGCAGCATCCAGCCGCATCACCTGGCACGGAATTCGGTCACGACAGATGCTCTGAAGAATGAAGCCGTCACGGGAGATAAAATCGCTTCTCGCGCCGTAGGCAGCAGCCATATTCAGCCGGAATCGATCCAGCCGCACCATCTGCAGTCCGGCATTGTACAGGAATGGCATCTGCAGCCGGGTATCGTCCAGGGCCAGCATCTTGCCGAAGGTACGATCGGTCCGGATCATCTGGCGGCCGATTCCGTCACCTCGAATCATCTGCAGTCGGGCAGCATCCAGCCGCATCACCTTGCGCCGGATTCGGTTACGACCGGTTCACTGGAAGATGATGCCGTGACTGGGGATAAGATTGCCTCTAATACATTGGATGGCAGCCATATCCAGCCCAAATCGATCCGGTCTTACCATCTGCAACCCGGCCTTATTCGCGGAGAACATCTTGCAGAAGGAGGGGTTGGCCCGGAGCATTTGGCGTCCGGATCCGTCACCTCGGGTCATCTGCAGCCAGGCAGCATCCAACCGCATCACCTTGCGCCGGATACCGTCACGACCGAATCGTTGGAAGATGAGGCCGTTACGGGCGACAAGATTGCTCCTCATGCGGTCGACGGCAGCCATATCCAGCCCGAGTCGATCCAGCCGTACCACCTTCACGCTGAGACGATTCAGGAATGGCATCTGCAGCCAGGCCTTATCCAGCCGCATCATCTGGCGGCGGATTCGGTTACGACCGAATCACTGAAGAAGGAAGCCGTAACAGGGGATAAGATTGCTTCCCAAACGGTTGACGGCAGCCATATCCAGCCGGAATCCATCGGGCCTTACCACCTGCAGCCCGGCCTCATTCAGGGCGAACATCTGGCAGAGGGAGCAGTCGGTCCGGATCATCTAGCCCCTGAATCCGTATCCTCGGACCATCTGCAGCCGGGCAGCATCCAACCGCATCACCTGGCGCCGGAGTCCGTCACGGCCGATTCGTTGGAAAAGGATGCTGTAACGGGGGATAAGATCGCTTCCCGTGCGGTCGACGGCGGCCATATCCAGCCGGAATCCATCGGGCCGTACCACCTGCAGCCCGGCCTCATTCAGGGCGAACATCTGGGAGAGGGAGCGGTCGGTCCGGATCATCTGGCCCCTGAATCCGTATCCTCGGACCATCTGCAGCCGGGCAGCGTACAACCGCATCACCTAGCGCCGGAGTCCGTCACCACCGGTCTGCTCGAAGATGAAGCCGTCACGGGGAAAAAAATTGCCCGGAACACAATTGACGGCAGCCATATCCAGCCCGAATCGATTCAGCCGCACCATCTGCAGTCCGGCATTGTGCAGGAATGGCACCTGCAGCCTGGCCTCATTCAGGGCGAACATCTTACAGAAGGAGCGGTCGGTTCGGATCATCTGGCCTCTGAATCCGTATCCTCGGAACACCTCCAGCCGGGCAGCGTCCAGGCGCATCACCTGGCGCCGGAGTCCGTCACCACCGGTCTGCTGGAAGATGAAGCCGTCACGGGGGAAAAGATTGCCCCGAACACGATTGAAGGCAGCCACATCCAGCCGGAAACGATTCAGCCGCACCATCTGCAGTCCGGCATTGTGCAGGAATGGCACCTGCAGCCCGGCCTCATCCAAGGTGAACATCTTGCAGAGGGAGCGGTCGGTCCGGATCATCTGGCCCCTGAATCCGTATCCTCGGACCATCTGCAGCCGGGCAGCGTTCAGGCGCATCACCTGGCACCGGAGTCCGTTACCACCGGTCTGCTGGAAGATGAAGCCGTTACGGGCGATAAAATTGCCCCGAACACGATCGACGGCAGCCACATCCAGCCGGAAACGATTCAGCCTCTTCACCTTCAGGCGAGAAGCATCCAGGAATGGCATCTTCAATCCGGGGCGGTCCATTCGGACCATATCCAGAACGGGGCGATCCAGAACAGACACATCGCCGCTAGGTCGGTCACCGGTGAACAGCTTGCTTTTGCACCCGTTCAGAGTGCTTCGGGACAGCCGGCCCTTCAACAGTACGGCATCACTTCTTTCCGGATCGGCGAAGGCCAGCTGCAGGTTGAAGTACCGGTGACGCTGCCGGAACCGTATCCAAACACCCATTATGTGATCGTGGCGATGTGCAATCATCCCGATTTCTATGCTGTATTGAACACGCAGCGGGAAGATATCGCCTTTATCGAAGTGGTGAGAAGACGGGTGGGCCCGGAAACCTTCGGTTTCCTGTCCTGGATCGCGATCGGCTCGGTCTCTCCATCAGGAAAAGGAACCACGGGCTATGCACAGCGCAGCATGAGGCAGCGAAGCGCGTTCAGGACTGAGGCAGAACCAAAAGAGAATAAAGATAAGGAATAAGTAACCAGCGCGGGGCAGAGTCCCCGCGCTTTTTTGTTATGCTCTTGATCATCAGCAAGTATCGTGATGAAATCCGTGAACGATACCTAAATACATTGCACAAACGCCGCTTCCACGGCATTCCCCATGGCATAGGATGTGATGAGATACGTGCTGATATGACAGGGAGGGATATGTCGAATGATGAGGCGGATAAGATACAGACGAACCTATCGACCAACCCGCCGAAAGTACCGACAAGCATCGAAGACGGGCGTATGGTCAAGAACCAGGCATCGAACCAAGCCGCAGGCAAGGCGGATGCCCCATACCGACCTTCCTCCGGTCTTATCGGTGATCATCCCTGCGATGAATGAACAGAAGACGATCGCTGCCGTGGTCCGGGAAGCGCTGCGGGTACATCCTTCCTGCGAGGTTATTGTCGTAGCCAACGGCTGCCGCGACCGAACGGCAGAAGCGGCCGAGTCTGCGGGGGCTCGTGTGCTGAGGTATGAGCATCCGCTTGGGCATGATGTGGGAAGAAGCGCAGGGACGCAGGCCGCCCGGGGTCAGGTAATGCTGTACCTGGACGGAGACATGCCGATCGGTGCCGGGCAGCTTCGTCCCTTCGTCACGGCGGTTATTGGCGGGGTAGATGTCGCGCTGAACCGGTATAGAGGCCCGGTTCGCCGGCGTCAGACGCATCCGGTCGTTCAGGCCAAGCATGTTCTAAATACGATGCTGCGCCGCGCCGATCTGCTTGGAGCCTCTCTGACCGCCGTCCCGCATGCATTAAGCCGCCGCGCCGTCGACATGCTTGGAGCCGAATGCCTGTCGGTCCCTCCCCTTGCTTTAGCGAAGGCAGTCACCGCCGGGCTCAGGGTCGAAGCGGTTCATGAAGTACCCGTAGGACGGTTAAATAAGCGGAGAGCCAAAGTGGACGGAAAAGATCCACTGCAGGAGGTGGTTCTTGCGGATCATATTCAGGCAGTGAAGTGGTATTTGTCGGTAACGGATCCGAGGGGGCTTCGAAGCGATCTGGGACGGGAACGAAAGCGGGTGAGAAGGTGAGCCTGATGAGAAGAAGAACAAGAAGAAGTGTAACGGCTCGGTCTCGAATAAACTGGGCCGGGAGGAAGCGGCGGCAGGAAAGGCGCACCATTCCGAAGCGGAGCCGTGCGGCCCTACCGTCAATCTACCGGGCGGGGGAAGGCAAGCTGGCGGATGCCGCTTATCAGGCAGGACTCCTTGCAGGAGGCAAAGCCGACGCCGAAGAAGGAGAAGGGGATGTTCTCCTCTATGAATCGCCGCTTCAGCGGGCGTTTTCCGATTGGTGCGCGGCATATGTGAAGAAGCGTCCGGGTATTCGTACGATGCTCCGGCTGTCAAAAAGCTACGCCGACGGTTATGCTAAAGGTTCCGGGCGAAAGGACAACCGTATTCCGCTGCCGCTGGCAAGGACGGCCGCAGCCGTCGTCTGTGCCAGCAATGAACAGGATACGCTGGGCAAGGTGCTTCAGCAATTGGAACGGCTGCCGCTCCAGGAAGTAATCGTCGTACTGAACGGCTGCCGGGATCAAAGCTACTCGGCTGCACGCAATCACCGGATCGCCAGCATCCTCCATGTTCCGGGCCGGCTCGGACATGACGTGGGCCGGAGCATGGGGGCCGCCATGACCTCGGCGGATATCGTGTTGTTTACGGACGGGGATGTCGTGATCTCCGCCGAGGAACTGGCTCCTTTTATATATAAGGTGGATGAAGGGATAGACGCTGCGCTGAATGACCTGAATCCGTATTTGCCGCCATATATGCATCAGGATGAGGTAACGCGGTGCAAAAGCTTTTTAAATACGGTGCTAGGGCACCCGGAACTGGGGGCAAATTCGCTAACGGCCGTTCCACATGCACTGGCAAGACGTTTGATTGATGATATCGGCAGCGAGCAGTTGATGGTTCCCCCCAAGGCCCAAGCACTGGCCCTTGCGAAGGGGCACCGCTTCGCGCTGGTGCAGCCGGTTGACGTGATCAGCGCAAACCGGAAGCGTCCCGGGAATACGGGCACCGGCAATGCGGTGGCAGACCTGATTATCGGTGACCATGCGGAAGCGTTCCATGCGCTGATTGATGCCGGCTGGATGCCCCAGTCTTCTACAGTCTCCCGGACGGAAGTCGCCTTGCGGAGGAATGCCTGATGAGTCTGAATCAGCGAATGACGAGCATTATCATCCCCACGCATAACGGCCTGCATCTGCTTGTCCCTTGCATCGAGGCGATCCGCAAATACACCGATACGCCGTACGAAATCATCGTTGTCGACAACGCCTCGACTGACGGTACCGACGGCTACTGCATCAAGGAGGGAATTCCATTTATCTCCCTTCCGGTGAACCGCGGGTTTCCAGTCGCCTGCAACATCGGTCTGGCGGCGGCCGGAGGGGACGATCTGCTCCTGCTCAACAACGATGTGACGGTTACGACGAACTGGTTATCCAATATGCTCGCCGCCCTGCACAGCCGGCCGGATGTCGGCTTGGTCGGGCCTGTTACCAATGCAGCCTCGGGTAGACAAAAGGTGGATGTTTCTTTTAACAATACAGAAGAATTCCAGCTGACAGCTGCCCGAAACAATCAGCCAGATCCGTCCCGCTGGGTGGAAGTGAACCGGGTTATCGGCATGTGTCTGCTTATAAAACGGGAAGTGTTGAACAGGATCGGATTTCTGGATGAAGCATTCTCACCAGGTCATTATGAGGATGACGATTACTGCTACAGGGCTCGGTTGGCCGGCTTTCATCTGCTGATTTGCGGGGATGCGCTCGTTCACCATCAGGGCAGCGCCAGCTTTAAACAGGCATCCTCCGAACAGATTCAACAGCTGATTGACCGGAATCACCGCTTGTTTATAGAGAAGTGGCAGATTGATCCCCGCCAGTTTATAGAGTAAGCAGGCAGCATATCTGAAGGAGGAGTGGTGCAGTGAGAGGTATTATCTTGGCGGGCGGGACAGGTACCCGATTGTATCCGCTGACCCGGCTGATCAACAAGCATTTGCTACCTGTCGGAAAGTATCCCATGATCGTATACGGCATCGACAGATTGCGTCAGGCAGGAATCAAGGAAATTCTTATTGTCATGGGCAAACAGTCCGCAGGTTTGTATACGGAATTTTTGGGAAGCGGTCAGGATTTTGGTGTGCAGCTAACCTACCGGATTCAGGAGTCTGCGGGAGGAATCGCCGAGGCACTGGATCGAGGAAGAAGCTTTATTATGAAGGACGAAAAATTCGTCGTTCTGCTTGGAGATAATCTGTTTATGGATGATTTGAGCACGTATGTAAATAAATTTGCGCAGCAGCCTGCCGGGACGGCGCGGGTTCTCCTGAAACAGGTTCAGGATGCCAGAAGGTATGGTGTCCCGGTGTTTGACCGGGCGCGCCCGGAGCTCATCAGCCGGATTGAAGAAAAGCCAGCGAAGCCTAAATCTTCTTACAGCGTCACCGGTTTTTATATGTATGACACTTCCGTGTTCGATATCATTTCCGGGATCCGTCCATCGGACCGGGGAGAACTCGAAATAACCGACGTCAACAACGTCTATGCGGCAGACGGGCGGCTGGAGTACGATATCCTGCAGCATTGGTGGGGCGACGCGGGAACCTTTGAATCTCTGCAAGAAGCTGGCAAAAAAATGAAGGGAATTCTCCCATGAGCCGCCCTCGGATCCGAAACAGAGCCTTCATTCCTCCATGGAAGAGGGCTCTTCGTGTCAAATTGGCCAAGCGACGTTTAATACTCCGTCGGCGGCATGCTCCCCTGAACCGAAAGGAGAAAAGAAAGCACAAGTACGGCCAGCGGGGAAATGGTATAAAGCATCCGAACCTGCTGGGGCTTACTCCCCTCGCGGTGCATCCTCTTCCCCAAGAGAGGCCCAGTGAACCCAGTACGGAGCCCTCGATCGATATCCAAAAGGTGCAGGACGCTGCTTACCAGGCCGGATATGCAGAAGGGGTGGAGGAGACAGTCGCCTCCCAGCTTCCACCGTATACGGTACTGCCGGATATAGGTGCCAATGAGGTAATCGCCGCGGGAGTATCGGCATACCGGGAACATTGGCTCCAGCTATTGCGCCCCGAAGAGGTCCATGGCCGCATGGCGCATGCCTTGGCCGTTGGCCAGCCCCTGTCGGTTGTCCGACTGGGAGACGGAGAATTGCTGGCCCTGGCCCATGACACCGTGCTTCCGCTGGAGGAAGTCCGACAAAAGGGGCGCTTTCTCTCGACAGCAGGAATGCAGCTGCCTGATCCGCAGGCACGAGATATGCTGGCCGATTCGCTCCGCATGGCCGGGATCATCGGCATTCCGCATTCCCGTCTGCCGACGTTCCAGGGCCTTTTGTTCCCGGTGCTCCGGTATTACGGGCTATCTTACCGCAGCCTGACACTGACGACATCCACGATGAATTATGCGCTGCATGAGCATGGTCTGCTGCAGCAGCTTCTCCCGGGGAAACGGCTGCTTCTGATCGGAAACCGGGCTCCCGAGCTTGCGAATACGCTGCTGGCTTCGGCTTCGCTGACCATAGCCGGTGTAATCAGCCCGGTGCGGGGATTTTCGGACATTCCAAGGGTGATGCAGGAGGCGGCCATATGCGAATTTGACCTGGCTCTCGTGGCCAGCGGCATTCCCGCGGTCGTGATCTGCGAGCGTATCGCGAGCCAGCTGGGCAAAGTTGCGCTGGATTTTGGACATTTGGCGGATAAGCTCGTTTCCGGTGAGATTCCTTATGCCAGATAGTAAGGTGTATAGCGGAGAGAAATATCATGTGTGCAAAACGGGGAGGGATTGAAATGATAAAGTGGTTCAGGAGTGCAAGGGGCCGCCGGCCAATCCGGCAGTCTCCTCCCTCATCCTCTGGAAGCGACCGATATAACGAGGGTTACGAACGCGGGTACACGGAAGGGCTGGTAAAGGGAAGGGACACATTCCATATTCCGTTTCAAGGCACCAGCATCATCATTCCGACCTATAACCAGGCGGAATATCTGATCCAGTGTATAGGGAGCATCGAGGCCCATACGCCGGAACCGCATGAGATTATTGTCGTTGACAATGCGTCTACGGACGATATTGCCTCCTGCCTCAAGCCGTTTGGCGGGAAAATCAGGTTTGCAAGGCTGGAGCAGAACCGCGGATTTGCCGGCGGCGTCAATTACGGCATCATGATGGCCAAGGGAGAAACAGTTGTCATCCTGAACAATGATATTCTTGTCACGCCGAATTGGCTGACCCACATGCTCCGCTGCCTGGACAGCGACCCTCAGATCGGTGCCGTGGGGCCTGTGACGAACTATATTAGCGGCGAACAGCAAATTCCGGTTCCTTACGAAGATGTGAAGGAGATGTGGGAATTTGCAGCCGGTCATAATGTGCCGGACGAAGGGAAGTGGCGTGAAGCCGACCGATTGGTCGGCTTTTGCCTGCTGCTCCACAGAGATGTTTTGCACCACATCGGTTATTTGGATGAGGGGTACCGGATCGGCAACTATGAAGACGACGACTGGATCATCCGGCTCCGGCTGACCGGCCGGAAATTGTTTATTGCCGGGGATTCGTTTATCCACCATTTCGGAAGCGTAAGCATGAAACAGTTGGGCCAGCAGTTTGAGTCGGTCCATCATCATAACGAGTTGTATTACACGAATAAGTGGGATAATCCTTACGCTTGGGTGACAAACATGAAGGAAGGCGCGCTGGCTCGGTTTCCCGGATTGCGAAGCGGGCATGATTTTTACCCGTCACATGTACTGGTACGGGACCAGTCTGGCCTTGTGTATTTTCTGCTGAACGGGCGCAAGTACGCCCTTAGCGGCGGGGCGGAACAAGTGGGTGCAGAAGCCGTACTGCTGTCAAGGTTAGATATCCGGCAAATTCCAGACGGTGAGTATTCTCTGACAAGCGAGCAGATCCGGGAAATGCTGGATTCGGCAGCAATGGATGAGTCCTTATCGGCCGGGGAGGCCGGCGCCGGTCAGCTGGTGGAGGGCCCCGGTGGACGGGTGTACCAATGGTCCCGCGGAACGATGAGGCCGTTTGCATCGCTGCATACCCTGGAACGATGGCATATGGCGTTGAGAAAACGATCGGTGTGGCCGCTCGAGCGGTTAAATTCTGTGCCGGAAGGGGATCTGATCATCGCCCCCCCACACCTGGATAATCCCGTGCTTTGACGGTTTTCTAAAAAAAGATGAGAAAAAAACGGATGCTGCCCCCAATCGCGTAACTGACTTCAGGATGGCGGCATAGGATATAGCAGGCAGATGCGGATCAGGCGGACCGCCTATTCGCAGAAGGCGTGACCTATCACCAGGGAGGGACCGGAATGCAGAGCAAAATTGACGAAATGCTCACCCATATGTCACATTCCAAGCAGCAAATGGCCAGGGTTCTGGATGCCGAGCGCCAAGTGGCGGTCCGGATGGCCCAGATTATTCATGATTTGCCCGATGAACATCCGGAATTTGACGGTGTGAGCGGGTTGATTGAAAATTCCAGCCAGATCAACAAGAGCATTATTTCTTACCTTAGCAGCATTGCTGACCTGCAGGAAGCGCTGGCGGAAACGTTGAATCATGTGGTGAAAGAGATGGGCAGCAATGAAGAGGAATAATTTCGGGAGAAACGTAAGGGAGTGCTGGATATGAGCAGAGAACAGGCCTTTTTG
This sequence comes from Paenibacillus sp. SSG-1, assembly GCF_002224835.1. Taxonomy (NCBI): domain Bacteria; kingdom Bacillati; phylum Bacillota; class Bacilli; order Caryophanales; family Paenibacillaceae; genus Paenibacillus; species Paenibacillus sp. SSG-1. The sequence continues at coordinate 4,553,667 of NZ_MBRK01000001.1, read as the reverse complement.
CATATGCTGGACGCCGCCTCCAAAATCCAGTGGAACATCGCCATGATTCTGGAAGCCAAAGCGGTCGAAGCCGAAAAAATGCGGAACTGGACGCTGAATCATTTGAACTCGGATGCGTTTGCAAGCCATGAAAATCAACTGAGCGAGCCTCTGCAGATTCACGGTCAGATCGTGGAGCTTTTGGAGGGGCTCACGAAGATGGAGAATGGATTGTGCAGCAACTTGAAAGCATTGCTCGTACAGGAAGAAGAAGAGTACGGCGGCGGTGGTGGTGGTGGTGAAGGCATGTTTGGCGGCGGTGATTACGGCGGCCTCGGAGACATGGGCAAATGAGTTTGCTCCTTCGTGAGCAAGAAACGAAGCTGGAGCTGATTCAATCCATCGCGCTCAGCCAAAAGGCGCTGGCTCGGATTCTCGGGAGCATCGCCGACATTTCTTCCGAGTCGGACCTCTCTGCCCGGGCACTTCTTGAAAATATCCGGCTCCTGACGCAGCATCAAGACGCATTATGCCGGATGCTCACGGGCATCAGCCTGTGCCAGCCCCGAAGCGGGAATTCCGCGCCGCCCTGGTTAAACGCATCTCTATCCGCCCATTTCGCAGTCACCCGAGAATTACAGGAGGATTAACGGATGATAACGAAGAAAAAACGTCATCGGAGGCCAAAATCCGTGAAGCGCCTGCTGCTTAGCCGTAAGGCGCGAGTCATCAAGTTGAAAAAGCGGCGAAAACACCTGCTACCCAAAAAAAGAAAGCATCGGATCAAAAGCATTCGCAGAAAACGGAAACGGGTCGTAAAGCCGGTGCTGCCTGTGCCTGTGGCTCAAGGTGTAGAGCCTCATACCAGTCCGGACTCGGCGTACAGCCAAGGATTTGACGAAGCTTACAATGAAGGGTTTAACGCGGGTTTTGCCAAAGGCTATGAAGATGGTCATTTGCTAGCCTACCAATCCAAGTAATAACGTGAGGGAACGGGACACAGTCAAGCCTTTCGCTCCATGGGACAGCCATGGGGCGAAAGGCTTTTTGCCGTTTTTCGGCAGGGCATCCGCCAATTTATCCGCGCGAAGGCAGTCGTCCATGATGCAATTGCCTCTTCCGCATATATTTATATTGTTCTTTCACAATTCAAGACAGACAGGGTGAAGACTGTGGAAAATGTGGCTAAAACGGCGGCAAGCGCCAGTTACCTGCAGGGCTACGAGGACGGCTTGCGCCTTGGTGTCTGTCAGGCTGTCATGGAACGGATACCCGCTCCGGAGCCTTATTTCCGGGACATGAAAGTATTTTATATTCCGCAGGGCTTTCATGCCATTGATCAGGGTATATCTGCCGCGCTTAGCAGCCTGGTCAGAGAATGTATCGTCGTAGAGGCTCCAAAGATGCTGGAGCTTGCTCAAAAGGAGCGTCCGCATCTCATCCTCGTATTGAACGGACTGCATGTATTTCCCGAAAATCATTTGGAGGATATCCGGCGGGTTCGCGCGATGGGGATCAAGACGGCCGTCTGGTTTGTCGATGATCCCTATTTTAGCGAGGATACCGCGGCCGCATGCACCGCGTACGACGTCGTGTTTACCCACGAGCTGGGATGCGTACCTTTTTACAGTGCTCTTGGGGTCAAAAGAGTCCACTATTTGCCGCTGGCCGTGAACGCTGACATGTTCAAGCCTCTGCGCTGCGGACCGGAGCACCTGTACGACATTTGCTTTATAGGCAATGCCTTTTGGAACCGTGTCGCTATTTTTGACGAAATGGCACCGTTTCTGAAGGATAAAAAAGTGTTGATTGCCGGGGGGTTCTGGGAGCGCTTGTCCCGGCAGGATTTGCTGGGCCGCTCGGTACAGCTTGGGTTCATTCCGCCGGAGGAAACAGTCCGCTATTACAATGGGGCGAAAGTGGTCATCAATATCCATCGTCCCGACGAATGGGGGCAGGACAACCGCAACAGTCATCGGATCAGCGGCAAATCGATCAACCCCAGGACCTATGAAATCAGTGCTTGCGGAGCGATGCAGATCACAGATATCCGCGAAGATCTCACCAATTATTACAGACCAGGCTATGACATCGAAACCTATACATCCACTGAGGAACTTAAAAACAAGATCATCTATTACCTGGAGCATGAAGAGGAGCGGAGAATCATGGCGGCCCGCGGGCTGTACACGACTCGGCAGGAGCATACGTTTATTTCCCGGATGAGAACGTTTCTGGAACAGTTCTGACACCGGACAATATCAAACAAGGGAGTGTCGATATGTCGAAGGTTAAATGGCCCTCAAGGGTCCCTGAGCTGACCCTGAGTTACGATTCCGCCCAAGCGAGAGCCAGGGGACGACAGGACGGCTATCGCCGCGGATATGACGAAGGTTATTTGCGAGGCCGTGCGGACGTGATCGCCAGCCGGCCGCCTGAATCCGTCCCGTTCCGTCAAATTCGCGTCTTGTATATCGCTTCGGGCAAGGGGTACCCGTATTCGCCGCTGGACGAGGCCATCTCTTCCACGCTCCGGACGATGGTCGCCGAGGTGGTTATTATCGAACCGGGGCAGATCACCGTCGAAGCAGTTTTGCAGGCGGCTCCAGATCTGGTGCTCGCTTTGGACGGCATGTTCGTAAACAACGAAATGATGGATATCATTCGGCAGCTTGGAATCCGTACGGCCGTCTGGCTTACGGACGATCCCTACTATACCGACATGACGACGGAGAACGTCAAACATTACGACTACATCTTCACGTTGGAGTCCAACTGCGTACCTTTTTATCAGCAGTTGGGATGCACGCATGTCTATCATTTGCCTTTTGCTGCACACACCGAATACTACCGGCCATCCAGGAATATATCTCCGCTTCGCCGGGATGTCAGCTTTATCGGCTCGGCGTACTGGAACCGCATCGGCTTTTTTGATCCGATCATCGACCGGCTTATGCAGCATAATACCGTATTCAACGGGATCTGGTGGGACCGTCTGCCTCAATATACAGCCTATCAGGACCGCATCGAGCTCAACAAATGGATGGGCCCGGCCGAGACCGCGGAGGCTTATAACGGTTCCAAGATCGTCATCAATCTGCACCGATCCCATGAAGACGATACCGTCAACAACAACGCTATTAAAATTCCCGCAGCTTCCCCCAACCCCCGCACCTTTGAAATTGCCGCCTGCGCGACGCTTCAGCTAAGCGACAGCCGGAGCGACCTGGCCAAATTTTATACGCCTGGCGTGGAGATCGAAACTTACAGTTCACCGGAGGAGTTATTGTACAAAATTGAATACTATCTTGCCCACGAGGAAGAACGCAGACAGATCGCCTTGAATGCCTTGGAGAGAACGTTCAGAGACCATACGTACGGCAAACGCCTGAACGAGATGCTCACGATCATTTACCCGTAGTCTCTATACGTTTGGAGGCTTTTTTGTACGAATGACGGGTAGCATGTGTCAGTGCCGGCAAGTGTCGCCTCTCATATCTTGTATTATCTGGGTGAAAGGAGGTGTGATTCGCACCCCTGTACGGATTTTTGCAGGTGGGCCTAAAACATGGATATGACTAAACCCAAATTGATGCTGTTCTCGCATGTCAGCAACACCAAAAGCATTACAGGAGCCGAGAAGCTGCTGCTCCTGTTCTGCCGATGCATGGCGTCTTATTTCAATTGCATCTTGGTGGCTCCAGGTGAAGGTAAGCTGACAGACCACGCCCGAAAGCAGGGAACGGTGGTCATGATTCAGACCTTTCCCTTGCTATACGGGATGTATACTCCGGATTCCCGGCTGCCGCTGAATGCCGATGAGCTACGCAGCCATCCCGATTATGCTTCTGTCGTCAGGCTCATCGGAGAGACCGCGCCTGATTTGGTGCTGACGAACACGATCGTCAACGCGCTGCCCGCGTTCGCCGCTAAACAGCTGGGAATCCCCGTCATTTGGAAAGTGACGGAGGTGATTCAGGAGAACGAATTCACGTCGGAAGTGCTAACCATTGTAGACAATTACAGCGATTGGATCATTGCGATTTCGGAGTCTGCCGCCCGTGTGTTTTACGGGCGAATTAGCAGTCCGATCAGCCTGCTCCCTCCATCGACGGACAGCGAGCGGCTTCACTCCTTTGGTAATCTCGTAAGGCAGAGCGAACGAAAGGGGATCGGGCTAAAAGAGGAACATAAGTGCATCGGCTACATTTCCGCTTTTATTCATCCGGAAAAGGGCCTTAGAGAGTTTATTCGTATGGCGTTGTCACTATGCCCGGGCCATCCCGATTGCCGTTTTGTGATCATCGGCCGGGCTGCGGATCACCGTTATTACGATGCCTGTTTGGCGGATGTCAGATTTTCGGGTTATAGATCAAGATTCCAATTTATCCCGTTCGTGGAATCGGTTCAGTCGGTTTACAGCGCGATGGACATTCTGGTCGTACCGAGCATGGTGTCCGAGGGTTTTGGCATGACCGCGCTGGAAGGCATGTTGTGCGGAAAACCGGTTGTGGCCTTTGCATCCGGGGGGCTCGGTGAGCTGATGGAAAGTACAGGCAATGGACATTTGGCGGTACCCGTCGGGGACGCCCAAGGGCTCGCCGATAAGGTTGCCATGCTGCTGAGCGATCCGGATGCCTTGAAGAATATCGGCATACACAATGAAGCGGCGGCGAGGGCGTTGTACGGAATTGAAGCCTACCAATGGAGGCTGGATCAAATCATCAGTCAATGGCGCGAATACCATCCTCATTGGCTGACAGCCGGAAACCGAGCCCCCCTCCTGGTGGAGGGACCCCAGGTACAAGCGGAGCCCCCGGTTGACAAGGCACAGGCCCCCCGCAAAGTGCGGAGGTCCAGTCGAAGAAGATTCTATTATATACGGATTACCCGCAAAAGGAAGTTGAAGAAGCTCGCGAAAAGGCCACGAAGATCCGCGCGAGGAAAAACCTTCCGAAGATCGAGGAGCAAGAAGCGTAAATCCGTCGGGCGACGGAGGGCAGCGAAACGATAGATTAGGAGACGGAAGATATGAGAATTATGACCATTTTGGGTACAAGGCCAGAAATCATCCGCCTCAGTCTCGTACTTCCGAAGCTGGACCGGTATGCGGAGCGCCACGTGCTGGTGCATACCGGACAGAATTTTGCAGAAAGGCTGAGCGGGATCTTTTTTAGCCAACTGGGATTGCGAAAGCCCGATTACGTGCTGCAGGACTCGGCAGCTTCCCTGGGAATGCAGCTGTCGGCGATGTTCTCCCAAATGGAAGAAATCCTGAAGCGGGAGCAGCCCGACAAAATTTTGCTTCTTGGGGACACCAACAGCGCTCTTTGCGCGATTTTGGCCGAAAGGCTCGGATATCCCGTGGTACACATGGAGGCCGGAAACCGCTGCTTCGACCTGAACGTTCCGGAGGAGAAGAACCGGCGTATCATCGATACGATTTCTTCTATTAATATGCCGTATACAGAACAGAGCAAGAAGCATTTGATTGCCGAGGGTTTTCCGAGCAATCGGATCGTTCTTACAGGAAACCCCATTTATGAAGTGATGAAGTATTACGAACCCCAGACCCGGAGCAGCAATATTCTGAAAACCCTGGGTCTTAAGCCGAAGGAGTATTTTCTTGTCACCGCGCACCGTGCGGAGAATGTGGACCGGCCAGAGCATCTGGAGCAGATTATGCAGGGGCTCAACCTGATCGCTGAAAATCACGGCCGTCGTATCATCTGCAGCATTCATCCCCGGACCGCTTCACGGATTGCCGAGCACTCCGGATTTTCCATGAACCCTCTGGTGGAATTTCATGAACCCTTTGGATTTTTCGACTTTGTCCAATTGGAGCGATCTGCCTGCTGTGCACTAACGGACAGCGGAACCGTGCAGGAAGAGTGCTGCATTATGCAGGTACCGACTGTCACGATGAGGCGAACGACGGAGCGGCCGGAAACGGTGGATTGCGGGAGCAACATCGTATCAGGCGTCGATGCGAAGCGGATTGCCGATTCAGCTGCCCTGATGCTTGAGTTGAACACGATGTGGCAGTGTCCCCAGGGATACCTGGCCGAAGATGTATCGGATAAGGTTGTCAAATTTCTGCTTGGAGGGAATGTGCATGTTTGAAAATCAGCGTATATTGGTGACCGGTGGCACCGGATCATGGGGCTATGAGTTAATTGCCCAATTGCTGCCGCTCATTCCAAAGGAAGTGGTGGTTTTCTCGCGGAATGAATCCTCTCAAGTCGCCATGAGCCGGGAATTCGAAAATGACCGGCTGCATTTCCGGATCGGAGACATTCGTGACAAAGAAGCTTTGATGGCGGCATGCCAAAATATCGATTACGTGTTTCATCTGGCGGCCCTTAAGCATGTTCCGGTATGCGAGGATCAGCCTTATGAAGCACTGAAAACGAACGTGATCGGCACACAGAACGTCATCGAGGCCGCAATTGAAAATAAAGTTAAGAAAGTGTTCTATATTTCGACTGACAAGGCTGCAAATCCCTCCAACTTTTATGGGATGACGAAGGCCATCGGGGAGAAATTGATCGTATACGCGAATCTGCTTCACACCGATACCCGATTCGTCACCGTGCGTGGGGGCAATGTGCTTGGAACCAACGGCAGCGTCGTGCATGTGTTCAAAGAACAGATACGTAATAAGGGCTATGTGTCTATCACCGACATGAAAATGACACGTTTCTTCTTAACGCTTCGCGATGCGATCGCCGTGCTGTTCAAAGCGGCGGAAGAAAGCGTCGGCGGCGAAATTTTCGTCATGATGATGCCGGCCTGCCGGATCGTAGATTTGGCGGAGGTGTTGATCGAGGCTTCCGGACGGGAGGATGTTCAAATTGTTGAATCCGGCGTTCGTCCGGGTGAAAAAATTCATGAAATTTTGATGAGCGACTATGAGAGTCTTTCGACCGTCGTGTTTGACGAAGAATATCTGGTCATTTTGCCGACACTCAACATACCTGGCCTGAAATATCGGTACAGTCACTGCCAGCCGGTCTCGTTCAGCAGCTTCTCTTCAAACACCCACCTGATGAGCAAAGAGGAAATCCGCAATATTTTGGAGCGCGGGGGGTTCTTATAATGAAGCTGTTGATCCTGGGAGCAAGCGGGATGGCAGGCCATATGCTGGTCGATTATTTCAAGCTGCAAAGCAAGCACCAGGTCTTCTACACGACCCGGGATCCCCGCAACAGCGGTGGACTAATCATGGATGCTTCCGATATCGGGACAGTGGATAAATTGGTCGAGATCGTGAGACCCGATTGCATCATCAATGCCATCGGCGTACTCAACCATTTTGCGGAAGAGGACAAAATCAATGCCTACCATATCAACGGCTTTCTGCCGCATCGTCTCCGCCGGGCGGCGGATTCGGTCGGGGCCAGATTGATTCATATCAGCACCGACTGCGTGTTCGAAGGAACGCGCGGAGGTTACCGGGAGAGCGACGTACCCGATGGAACGAGCGTCTACGCAATGACCAAAGCGCTGGGGGAAGTCCAAGCCCCGGGACATTTGACGATCCGTACCTCCATCATCGGCCCGGAGATCCGCTCGCACGGAATCGGGCTGATGCACTGGTTCATGCACCAGCGGGGAATCGTGACAGGGTACTGCAACGTGTTCTGGAACGGGGTAACCACGCTGGAACTGGCAAAAGCGATCGATACTGCATTATTTACGCCATCATTATCTGGGCTGATTCATCTGGCTCATCCGGAACCGATCAGCAAGCACGATCTTCTTCTCTTGTTCCAAGAGATTTGGAACCTGGAGGATGTGACCGTGGTTGCGGGTCATACCCCCGTTCAGGACCGGACGCTGGTTTCGACTCGAGGCGACTGGACTTACAAGGTTCCGCCTTATCGAGACATGCTGAAGGAGCTGAAACAATGGATGCGAGAAACGACTCCCTACAGCGCATCATTCTAATCACCGGAGCTTCGGGGTTTACCGGCAGCCATGCCTGCCGGTATTTTGCCGGGGAGGGTATGCAGGTTGCCGCTTTGGTTCGTCATATCAGCGAAGACGATAAGGTTGAGGGCGTCCAATACTATACATGCGATCTCCTTGACAAGAAGGGCATTGAAGAGCTTGTCGGGACCATTGCTCCGGATTATGTCCTGCATCTGGCCGGCAAGAACTCGGTGCCCGAGTCTTGGACGGAACCGGTGCTCTATATGGAAACCAACGTGCTCCCAACGCTCTATCTCCTGAATGCCCTCCGTCCTTATCCTTTCTGTCGGATATTGATCACCGGTTCAATGCTGGTTTTTCCTCTGTATCCGCCGTTTAGGCCGCCTCACCCCTACGGCCTGAGCAAAAGTTTGCAGAAGGCAGCGGCCCTATCATGGAAAGAGCTGTTCGGCCAGGCTATCATTCTGGCAGAGCCGTCTAATCTTATAGGCCCGGGTCCGTCGAGAGGCTTCTGCAGTTTGCTGGGGCAGCATATCTCAGCCTGGGAACGGGGGGAAACGGATGAAGCTTTCCACATTCCCTCACGCATCATACGCAGAGACTTTTTAGACGTCCGTGATGCGGTTATAGCTTATAAGATTTTGCTGGAGCAAGGACTCCCCGGAGAGATCTACTCCGTCCGGTCAGGAAAAGAATATACACTCGGCGAAATTACAGATCTTTATATGGACATTTTTGAGAAGCCATTCCCTATCGAGTGGCGCGAAGGAGAGAATTCCAGCCAGGGGAATCCAAAGAATACGGCCCCCAGGATGAAGGGACTGGACTGGGAACCTTCCATTCCTCTCCGCACATCCCTTACCGATGTTCTCGAATACTTTCGTACCTGTGGAGGTGATTCCAAATGAGACCTTTAGTCACGATCGTCATCCCTTTTTACAACGATCCATATGTAGGGCAGGCGGTTGAAAGCGCCCTGTCGCAGTCCTACAGCCCCATAGAGATCATTGTGGTCGATGACGGATCGACACAGCATGCCGAACGATTGGCACCTTACAGGCCCTACATTCATTATCTGGGAAAAGCTAACGGAGGCACTGCCAGTGCACTCAACCACGGAATCCGCCATGCGTCGGGAGAATATATCGCGTGGCTGAGCTCAGACGATTTGTTTTACAGGGACAAAATCAATAACCAGGTGTTATTCATGCTGGAGAGGAATGCGTGGATCTCCCATACCAATTTCAATAATATCGACAAGAACAGTCAAGTTGTGAAGTACCATGCGGGCGTATCATATGAACGGATGATTGATTTCTACCGGTACTTTCTGAGCCATGCCAACCCAGTTAACGGGTGCACGGTCATGATGAGAAAAGAATTATTTTGTTACATCGGGCTGTTCGATGAGTCCCTTCCATACACGCATGACCTGGAGATGTGGGGCAGGGCGATTCAAGCCGGCTTTTCGTTTCATTACTTAAACGAAGCGCTGGTCGGCTACCGCTGGCATGAGGCGATGGGAACCCTGCGGCATCAGGAAGTCATTAAACGGGAGAGTGCGGTCACTTGGCAGAAGGTCAGTTACGCGATTGGCCGAATCTCAGCCATGATGGAATAATAGGCAGTCTGCCCGGTGATCTTCGCCAGATTCACTGAAAGCACCGGAACCCTTGGTTTTGGTGCTTTCTTTCATCAATTTGATATAAGCTGACGGCACAGAAGTGAGATCGGTGAATCCAGTATCCCACCGGACTCATAGGAAGGAGAAGAGATGAAGATTTTACTGGCAACCTACTGGCTGATTCCCCATGTTGGCGGAGTATGGAAGTATATGACACAACTCCAACAGAGGCTAGAAGCGATGGGACATCAGGTGGATCTTTTTGGAAACAGCCCGGATTATTCTAAATTCCACATCGTAAACCGCGGCCGGGAGCTCCCCAAGGACCGAATTCGCCCGTTTCTGTCCGCCAAGCTGGCACAGGAATATGCACCTCAGCTGCATGCTGATCGGATCATTTATTTCTACGAAGAGGACCGATATCATTTGGAACTTTCCGCCGCATACTTCGGTCTTGATCAATATGATATTATACACACCCAAGATATTTTTGCGGCTAGAGCGATCAGCCGCGTGAAGCCGGCTCACGTGCCCCTGGTAGCGCAGGTACACGGCTCGGTTTCCGGGGAGCTCCACAATCATTTTCGATTGAATCCTCACCTTGGCATCACAGAGGGATCGCCTGCATGGAAGTATCTGAAGTCTATCGAGTACTATGGGGCTACCTCCGGTGCCGTTACGATTACGTCAACCCATTGGCAGAAAAACGAACTGATACGTGATTTCGGGGTCCCTGAGAACAGAGTTTGCGTATTCCAGTACGGTTTGGATACCCTCGATTTTTGGAGGAAGGCCCAGGCTGGAACCAACATGCAGCGCCCTGTGGATAAAAAGGTGATCATCTTCCCGGCCCGATTGTCTTTTGTCAAAGGAATCGATGTGCTTATATCGGCGCTTGGCATGCTGAAATATATTCGGCAGGATTGGGTATGCTGGATCGTCGGGAACGGGGAGAAGATGGAAGAACTGCAGCGGCAGGTTGACGGGTTGGCCTTGAGCAATGACGTTTTGTTCCTAGGCGAACGCCATGACATCCCAGCTCTTCTCATGCAGTCGGATATATTCGTGCACTCCTGCATCCAGGACAATCAGCCGTTCTCGGTCATGGAAGCACAGATTGCCGGGCTCCCTGCGTGCGTATCGAATGCCGGCGGCCTGCCGGAGATGGTTGAACATGGCCGGACGGGTCTTGTTTCGCCGATAAAAGATCCGGTATCCTTGACGCAGCATTTGCATCAGCTTCTGGAGGATGAGAAGTTACGCAAACAACTCGGCCGCAATGCTTCCGCCTGGGGAGAGGAGCACTGGTCCTTGGATCGGATGGTTGGGCGGCTGTTGGAACTGTATCGTCAGGTTATTGGCTAGGCTTGAATCAAGAGCCCAGGAAAGGATTGAGAGGCTTATGTCTGAAGAACCTTTTAAGGTCATAGGTGATTTATATAACCGTATTTTCACGGTCCAGTCTTCCCATTTGGAAATAAAGGTAGATTATTTGGTCTGGAATCAGATTTTTGCGAATCTCCCGAAGGATTACAAGCTGCCGGATATCCCTGTTCTGCAATTAGACCGCCCCTTTGATATAGGAGAGCGATAATCTATCCCACGTACCGTCCCCAGGGCGGTACCTCATATGGCAAAAACGTCCAAATAAATCACAGGGGGAATAAATATGTCCATATTGCGACTGGTGTCGAATGCCGACGGGCCCATAAACAGCCGCTGTATTCAATCTGTTGATTTGGAGATAAACAATTCCGGGGAAGTTCCCTTTGAAATGCTGATCCACGGGTATGGCATTGAGGGACTATTTTATATCGGCCTGATCCATGCGGGGGCGGATGAGTGGGTTGGTGTTCACGATATTATGACTAACTATTCACCGTTTGAGCTAGTACTTGTTACCAACATCAATAACCTGGCGCATACGGGTGTCGTTTTCAAGATAAAGAATCAGGGCATGTTGATTGCTGAGTACACACAGGAGGACACGATGAGAGAAAACTAAATGGCTGCAGGACGGGAGGAGGAGTCAATGAAGGTCTTATTTGTATTTTACGTGCCGAGCGGCGGGATGGATACGATCAATCGTTTGCGCTGCCATGAACTGAGGAATCATGGAATCGAGGCTTCCTGCTTGTATTATTTCTGGGGGGCGGGCATGCAGAACAGGGCGGATTTTCCGATCTATATTACCAATGATGACGCGGAAATCAAACAAATACTGGATGCGGGCGGTTATGACGTGATCGTAGTTACGACAGATCATGAGAGCTTCCCCCGGTTCCGCCAACTTGGATATACCGGCAAGCTGGTGCTTGAAATTCAGGGTTACGGGCCACAAGAGGTAGCCCGAAGCAAGCTGACCGAGGCCGTTCCCTATGTGAATGCTTACGCATCCGCCTTAATGAACCCCAGCACACCGCATATCACTGCTTTATTCCAGGAACTGTTTCCGTACATCCCCTGTTATATCATTCCTAACAGTATTAATTCGGAGACGTTTACCTATCGCCAAACGACCAAGCTTTCCTACCCGGTCATCGCCTGGCTGGGAAGGATAGACGATAATAAAAACTGGCGGGAATTTTTGTATATCGGCCATCAACTAACGCATTTTGTGCCCGATTTGCAGCTGTGGATGTTTGAGGATCCCAATCTTGGTGACCCCGATCAACGCCAGCAGTTTTTAAAAGTTGTGGACGACTTGCAGCTGGGCCCCCGGCTAACCATGCATGCTAATATCCCGAATCAAGAAATGCAGTACTATTATTCTTCGATTGGAGATTCGGGCGGATTTATGTGCTCCACTTCGAAAGTGGAGGGTGGGCCACTATCGGTATTGGAAGCGATGAGCTGCAGATGCCCTATTTTAGCAACCAATTCCGATGGAGTAACGATCACCATCAAGCATAATGTTACAGGAAAGAACTATAATCTGGGAAATGTTCACCAGGCTGTCATTGAGGGATTGAACCTCATGCAAGATGTTGGACTGAGGGAAAGCATTAGGGATGCTGCTCAGCACTTAGTTAAGACAGAATTTACTCCGTATAGGTATAGCGTAAATTTCATTGATATGTTGAACAACATCTAAATTTTAAAACGGACAGTGACTTGATGTTTTAAACAAAATGTATAACCACAAACAAATAAGGGCCTGCCGTTGGGTAACGGTAAGCCCTTATTTGTTAAGACTGCGCCGGTTTCGACAAGGGTGATTCCCTGGCATCGCTGCTAACTCACCCCGCTAAGCGGCTGGATGATGCTCATATCAGGAATTTTATAATCTATAGAATTAGCTTGAAGTGATCTAAGAATTGGATTCCAAATTTCTTCTTCATAAGGAGGGAGTCCCGGTAATGAAAATATGGAAGCGAGTGTGAGCGGTGGATCATCTTTAGTCTTGTTTTTTTTCTTGTTTCTAATAGATAAGCTCCTTAGCATGTACCTCCATTTTTTGCGCTTCCGTCTTTGATAAAGTTTTTTTTGGCGGATTCGCTTTATGGCTGTTTTTTTCTTAGCAGTCTTCTTCTTTTCAGGAAGCGTACTTTTCTTTTTCTTCTGAGTAATAGGCGCCTTCTTCTTTGACTGCTCCATTTTCCATCTCCTCCTTCTGAAGTGTTTTGATTTTGCAGATCATGATCTGGAGCAATTTCGTTACCTTGATCGAGATGCTTGCTGCGTGCGAGCTCATACAACTCATGTAGGCGGGAGGTTAATGCAGGTAAAGACCAGTATATTTCTCCTTGTTCTCTGGCTTGATTTGCGACGGAAAGGAACATTGCGGGGTTCTCTAAAGCAGATCGCAGTAAAATATATAACTGATCGCTATCTCCGCTGCGAAATACAAATCCATTTGATGCACTTTTTATCATTTCAGGAATGCCACCGGCATTAGAAGTGATAATCGGTTTACCAGCAACTTGGGCTTCAATAATGGCGAAAGGCTGGTTGTCTTGGATGCTCGGGAGGACAATGAGGTCTGCTTGGTGTAACAATTCCGGGATATCATCACGATTTCCCAAAAAGGTAACGTGGTCCGTGAGACCAAGTTCCTGCACGGCTCGCTTTAATTTATCTCGGAGTGATCCGTCACCAACAAGCCAGCAAACCCAATCTGTGCGTTCTTCTTTCAGCTTAGATAGAGCATGAAGCAGATAGATGTGCCCTTTTACAGCATCGAAGCGTGCAGGACACATAAACACTTTTTTTGCGGTAGGTTTCGGTATGGTGGCTACACGCATCATGTTTTGTTGAAATTCATCCACATCTATACCGTAAGGGCTAACCACAACATGGTGTTCGGGAACAGAAAATTCTTGAACCAATATATCTTTGAGCCATTGTGATGGAGTAATGGTCACATCGCTAACGGTTGCACCCAGATATTCGCGCAAGGAGCAATAGCGCCATAGGGGAGAGCTTTGATCTTGCTCGGGCAATCCCATTTCCGTCCATTCAACAAACACTTCCTTGGCGAGACATCCGTGAATTGTCGTTACTAAGGGGGTATGTGGCGGTTTAACACGTGACATGGCATGGGCGCTCACGATGTCCTGCGCATGAATCAGATCGTATTCTGCCAAACCGAAATACATGATAGCGGCTTCCAAGCAGTATCGATCGATCTCGGATTGCTTAATCCATGGATGAATTCCTGGTAGATGTTGATCCATATACTGGTGTGTCTGGTCGGCGATCAAGGATTGCAGCCTTCCTCTTTCTATATACAAGTCTTTATTGGAGATCCGAAATCCCTGGCCGTCCGGCGTCGGGGAGAAGATATCAGTGGTATGCCCCGCGCGTTGTAATGCTTTGGTCAGTTGATTGACATAAGTGTTCACGCCACCAGCATTAGGCAGCGCCCAACTGCAGGCGATTAATATTCTCATCTGTTCATCTCCCGATTGACTAATCTGTCGTCCCCATATCATATGAGCTGTTCATACCATTGCTCACGTACATATACCCATTTGCCCCGCAGCAAATTTACGTTTTTATCGGGAGGTACGCCTGCATCATTTAAAAAAGCGGCCACCAATCTACAGCACCCATGACAGACACGGAGATAATAATTATGTAAAAATAAAATGATCCGGCCGCCTGTTTTTCAAGACGACCGGATCCTATTTCTATAATGGTCTGTTTGAGGAAGTCCTCCCCATTGCAAATACGATCAAAATCCTTGCTGCGACCGCTGCTCCGGATAAATCCGATAGTAGTACAATATTTCAGGCAGGTTCTCAACCGAATAGCCCCTAAGCACATATCTTGTAATAAAATACACGTCTTCGGTCGTTGTCTCCGTTCCTGCCGGATAACGCTCCAACCCGCCAAGCAGATCGAACAAAGAACCGCGCATCATTAGCGCGCCATGGCATACACAATGACCGCCTGACAAATAAATGCCGGCAATATTCTCATAACCATACTTTACGAAGTCGGTGACAAACTGCTGCTCAAAGTTTCCATCTACGAAGCAAGCTATTCCTGATCCACAAAGACAGAAGTTTGTATTTGCCTGTAAAAATGCGACCTGTTTTGCGATCCGCTCCGGGTGCGAGAGGTCATCTGCCGCCATTGTGGCAATAAACTCGCCTCTTGCTAAAAAATAGCCTGTGGTAAACGCACCGGAAAATCCGATATTATAAGGCAGCGGATGGTAGACAAATCTGTTTTCTCTTATTACGGGATGATCTCTATGCTTCTGCACCCATTGTTGAATGATTAGGTCTGTATTATCTGTAGAACCGTCATTGACAACAACAATTTCAATAAAAGGGTAGGTTTGATGAATCAGGCTATCCAGTGTTTCCTCGATATGTCGAGAAGCATTATACGCACCTACTACAATACTGGCCAGGTTAGGAATTCTTTGGAATTTCACGTATTGACCTCCTTTATTTAACGTGGCTGAAAGCCACAAGCGTATCAATGATATACTGCTGCTGATCATCGGTAAGAAAGGGATGCACGGGAAGTGCGAGCGCATGCTCGGCTGCCTTTTCAGAAACAGGGAAGTCTCCGACGTTATACCCTAAAGAGGAGAATGCTTGCTGTAAATGAAGCGGACATGGATAATAGCGGGCAGTAGTAATTCCATGCTGATCCATGTGGAGTAATAATTTGTCTGGATCCGGAACCTGTATGACGTATAAATGATAGACATGGCTGCAAGCTGAATCGCAGTATGGTAGAATCACGTCGTTCAGCTGCACGAGTTGATTCGTGTAGCGCTGTGCCAGTTCCTGGCGGCGTTTCGTCCATGCGCTTAATTTTTGCATTTTGATTCTCAGCATCAAGGCCTGAATCTCGTCCAGCCGGCTGTTAAGTCCCACGGCCTCGTGATAATATTTAAGCTTTCCCATCCCGTGGAAAGCGAGTACCCGGATACGATCAGCCATTTCGTCATCATTACTCGTAACCATGCCTCCGTCGCCGAAGCCGCCTAGATTTTTAGTGGGATAAAAGGAGAGGCAAGCCGCATGGCCTAAGCTGCCTACCTGTTTGCCTTTATATTCTGCACCTATGGCCTGACATGCATCTTCAATAATGATCAGAGAATACCGATGTGCCAGTTCGGCAAATGCGTCCATATCTGCTGGCTGCCCGAATAGATGTACGGGGATGATCGCTTTGGTACGCGCCGTTATCTTTGCTTCCGCGTGTGCTGGAGAAAGGTTATACGTTCGCTCATCGATGTCGGCAAAAACAGGCGTTGCTCCTACGCGTACAATAGCTTCGGCTGTCGCAAAGAATGTAAAGGGGGAAGTAATCACTTCGTCTCCAGGTCCGATCCCGTTTGCCAATAAGGTGAGGATGAGAGAGTCCGTTCCATTGGCCGTCGATACGGCATGTTTCGTTCGAGTAAGCAGCGCTATCTCCGCTTCAAACCGCTTCACCTCAGGTCCTGCGACAAAAATACCTTTATCCAGAACCTCGGACAATGCATCCAGAATATGCTCATTTCGTAAGACCCGATATTCTGATTGTGGATCAAATAAAGGAATGGGTTGCATGGGTGAGACCCTCCTTCCAAGTCACTTAGCCGCGACGCCTTTGACAGTCATTCCGTCCGCGACGTCCTTCGTAACGATGGCCCCTGCACCGATTATCGCATTTTCTCCGATAACGATACCTGGCAGCAGCGTCGCGTTATTGCCGATTCTGGCTCCTTTCTTAATATGTGGCCCTTTCAGAGGGACCTTTGTAGGCTCCATGTATTTGTCATTCGAAGTAGAAGCTTCCGGACCAATAAATACGTTGTCTTCGATGATCATGTCCGCGGTAATATACGCCCCGGTCTGGATGACGCATTGATTTCCGATTTCTGTCCGGCACTCCACCTTTGCATTGCGCCCTACTACCGTCGAATGGCCAATGTTTGTTTGTTCCCTGATGCTGGCCAAATCGCCGACCATGACGTCTTCCCCCAGTTGGCTGCCTGCATAAATAACGGTTCCGTTGCCAATGTTTGATCCTTTGCCGATGACCAGTCCTTTTTGATCTGTGATATGATGAATGACTTTGGAATTTTTAAAGGGTTGACAGCCGAGGAAGCTGCCGTTTCCAATAGATACGCCATCTCCAATGACTGTGTTTTGAAGGATGACGGAGTGATGGCCAATCCGGACCCGGTCTCCAATCGTGACTCCCGATTCAATTACGATATGATGGCCGAGCACGACATCTTTGCCGATCATCGCTTTCGTCGAGATCACGTTCGTCGAATCATCGTTTCGCTCACTCATCTGGATTCCTCCGCTTGTAAAATCTTCTTCGTGATTTCTCCGGTGATTTCCATGACCAGAAGTCCACCTTCACCGGGTACATTGGGCTGCGTTCCTTTTTTGATGCATGTAATAAAATCAAGCAGCTGCAGCCACAAGGGCTCCTGTATGGGAACGGCAATTTTCTCAACGATATTTTGTTGGGCGTAATTCATGTTTAACGAGGTTTGATAAAAGCGAGTCGAACGGGTGATAAGCACCTGTTTATCCAATAAGTCGGCTTGAATGAAAGCGGTCTTGGTCACAATTCGAATGGTTCGAATCTTTTCCTCTGTAATATAACTCGCCGTTACCTGTGCGATGATCCCATTGTCCATTCGAAGGAGCGCCGCCGCATGGCGAATGATGCCATGATCGACATATCCGACCGCCTGGGTTGCCTCGGTTCTTGTCTTAAACAGATGGTTCATAATGTAAATATCGTGAATCATCAGATCATCGACAACATTGACGTTTTGCCATCTGGCTTCGAATGGACTCATACGGTGAACGTCTACCGCAACGACCTCTTCCTGCTCAATGATTTGACGCAATACCCGAATGACGGGATTATACAGTTCGATATGCCCGACTTGCAGCTTCACGCCGGCCTCAGCAGCTCGCTTAATTAAATCCGTACCTTCCTTCATATTTTGAGCGAGCGGTTTTTCCATCAGCATGTGAACACCTTTGGCTATACATGCCAGGCCGACTTGGTAATGATGAAAAGTGGGAACTGCAATCGACACCGCGTCAACCTGCCCAAGAAGCTCATCTAAACTTTTGAAGGCCATTGTCTGGTACTTAGCGGAGATGTGCTGTGCCCGCTCTTGATCAGCGTCATATATCCCTATCAGTTCGCAGTCATTTGGCAACGCAGTATATACCCGAACGTGATTTTCACCCATGACTCCTGCACCAATGACACCTACCCTCATGGTTTATTCTCCTCTTTCTACGATTTCACGGCATAAATACATAAAGTCATACCACTTCTTGCATACTTCTTGGGGTGAAAATCGTTTACTATCATTTATAGCCTTTATCGAGAGGCTATCACGGTAGGCCGCGCTGGAAATAACTTCGTGAAGAGCGGTGGCGTATTTCTCCAGCGCCTCAGGCAGCCACCAATATGGAGGCGAACCCCAATTGACGTCGAAAATCAAGCGCTGACTAGGTGCGGTATGATAGATGGCGCCCATTGCGGCTGCAATAACCGGTACACCACAAGACATAGCCTCCGCAATCTGATTGGAGAAGGTTTCGCTTTTACTTCCGCATACGAGAACGTGCCAGCGGCTAATGATGTCAGCCATTTGGTTATGAGGCACATTCGTTCGAATTAATAGATTTGGAGGGTGATCATTTAACCAGCCTTCCTGATTCGTTGGTGGGGGGGCCATAATCATCTCGAACCGGATATGCGGGAACCGGCGTGCAAGGAATGGCATAACTTCCGGTCCTTTCAGCAAACCATTTAAATCGTGACCGATCCAGCCAACTATAATCTCATTACCTTTTGGCCTGGGGTAAAAAATCTCACTGTCAACCATGTTTGGAATGATATGAATGAGATGCTCAGGGTAATTTAAATCCTTCATATACTGCTTCTGAAATTCCGAATACACGACTAGCGGAACATAGCGTTCGACTGGCCGGTATTGGTCGAAATTAGGACCCGTGCTCCAATATCTTCCCTTATAAACCTGAAAATCCTCGGTATAGTTTTGTACATAATGGTTCCACCAGCCAATATCCTCTTTACCGACAATCAGGGCGTTACTCGGGTAGATCGGAAATTGTCCCGGATTTGGGGCAAATCCGATCTGTATATCAGGCGGACAATAATAAGGAAGCCATTTGGCCCTCATATTGGCTTCTGTGAATGGCCCCGACATGGCTGAGGCGTGGAAATTATCCATAACAAACTTGAAATGAAACATGATGCGTCCCTCCTTCATCGGTGTATCCCAAGCTCCTGCCGGTACCATTCGATCGTGCGTTCTAACCCGAGATCAATACCGACTTGCGGATCATATCCCAGTATCCCTTTGGATCGAGTTAAATCCGGTTTGCGCGCTGGCATATCCTCATACCCGGGTCCATATGCCTCATCATAAGGCTTAATCAAAATCTCCGACGGGGACCCGGTCATCCGAATCACGAGCTCGGCTAACTGCTTGATCGTAATCGATTGTTCAGAACCAATATTGAAAATGAGGCCATCGGCCTTAGAGCTTAATGCCTGCACTGTCCCCTGTACTGTATCGTCAATAAACGTAAAGCATCGGGATTGTGACCCATCCCCATAAACCTCCAGCGGCCGGCCTTCCAAGGCAGCCATAATAAAACGTGGTACGACCATGCCATATTGGGAATTCGTTTGACCGGGGCCATAGGCATTAAAATAACGCAGAATCGTAACAGGAAGGCCTTTCTGAGAATAGCCTAAGCACATATGCTCATCTAACGATTTTGCAGTCGCATAACACCATCGATGAATGGACGTTGATCCATAAACACGGTCCGAATCTTCACGAAACGGCAGATCACGATTCTTGCCGTATACTTCAGAGGTTGAGGCAAAGATAACCTTTCTCCCCATTTCATAAGCGAGCTCCAGTACGTTTCTTGTACCGTCTATGTTGCCTTCTATAACTTTCAGCGGATTTTCCACCGTGTTCTTAACGCCAAGTACTGCGGATAAGTGAAAAACAACATCTGTTTGTTGGATCAGTGTTTTCATGAGATCACGGTTCAAGACGGTACCCTCAATAAAGCGATGATTCGGGTGATGCAAAACCTCGTTAAGGAATGTAAGAGAGCCGGTAGACAGATTATCAAGTGACCACACCCTGTGATTCATGGACAGCAATTTCTTCACCAGGTTGGATCCAATGAATCCTGCGCCGCCTGTAACTAAAATATCCATAAGGTACACTCCTTGTAATCAAGATCCTTCCTTTTAGAGCAGAATGAATTGCGAAGGTCTGGACAGGCCGCCTCATAACAAGGTGAATGCTAGATTATCGAGGCCTATGGTACGTTTGGCATAATTTGTTATTGCTTTGTTGAATGAACGGAAGGTTGATATCATTTTGTGGTTTGTCACAGCTGACAAACTCCGCTAGTGTCAAGAAACAACAGGTCCAGGATACCGGGATATCCAACGCCGATGATGGCGATCCTTCTTCACGTCGTCATCTCCTTTTGCGTTAAACTTTGACATATCTTACGGTCACCCGTGTAAGAAAGTACTGGTCTATAATCTAAATTTCCGAGAAATGGTAGAGTATCTTGATGTCTAGAAGAGCGAGAGAAGAAAAGCTGCGATATGAACCGAGACTGGGTTATCTTCTAGATCTCAGAAAATGGATGGGGGGTTAGACTCTCTTCCAAAATAGGCTATTGCAGTACATTCGTTGACAGCGAGGATGCACTTAAGTCTATGGCAGAACATTGACGGGTTCGGAATTTACAATGTACAACTGTGAGATAGGTAATCTGAAGAGGAAGGGAGTGGGTCTTTTTCTATAATTATCTTTCTTAACTTAGAACGTGGGATTTAGGGGGCGCTGGACCCGATAAGGCCGTCTGTAGGCTGAGGAAACTCCCTTTCTTAGAGTAAAATGATATTTTTGCGATCTGTTATATTTTTTGTGGCGTTACGTGTATCAACTACGATAGGGGTATGCGCTACTAGGGTCTCATAAGGGATATTGGAATGATCCGTTAATATTAAGGTGCAATCGAAGTGTTTCATGTTTCGGGCTGTGAGCTCAATCGAATGAAGTTTGGTTTCGCCAACTTTTAGTTCATCTACATAAGGATCAAAATATTCTACTTGGGCTCCAGACATTAATAGCTGCTCTATGATATGAATGGCAACAGATTCTCGAATATCATTCACATCTTTCTTATACGTTACGCCGATAACAAGGATATGACTCCCAAGAAGCTCTTTTGGAAGCAGAGCCTTTGTTACCCGTTCTACAATATATCCAGGCATATCCTTGTTTACCTGATGGCTAAGCTCAATGAAAGGCAAATCGTTGTCGTGTTCTCTTGCCTTCCATAATAAATACAGGGGATCGACGGGGATGCAGTGTCCACCTACCCCTGGACCCGGGTAATACTTCGTAAAACCATATGGTTTAGTTCCGGCAGCTTCAATGGCCTCCCAAAGGCTAATATCCAGTTTCTCGCACAATCTCAGTAAGCTGTTCATAAACGAGATGTTTACGTAACGCTGAGAGTTCTCCAAAATTTTTGTCATTTCAGCAACCCTTGGTGAGGATACCACAACGATTTGATCAAATACGGCTCCATACACTTGTTTGGCAAAAGTTGTACATGATGGGGTGACTCCCCCTACAACCTTAGGGATTTTCTCCAACTCCCATTTTGATCCTGGGTCGATTCGCTCTGGCGAATAAGCGAGTGAAATATCTCTTCCGACCAGGAATCCGGTTGACTCCAGAATAGGTTGAATTCGCTCCTCGCTTGTTCCTGGAAAAGTGGAGCTTTCGAGCACGACGAGCTGGCCCCGCCGGAGATACGGAAGCGTGCTTTGCAATGCCCCGATGACATACTTCAAATCAGGCTGATCGTCATCTCCAAGCGGTGTTGGAACGCAAATAATGATAACATCAACTTTTTCGATCACATCAAACGAACTGCCGACATAGAATCTATTTTTACTGAACAGTTCCCGGATGTCGCCTTTCTCATAATCCGAAAGATAGGGTTGACGCTTGTGTAACATATTAATCTTTTGTTCATCTACATCAATGCCGTATACAATGTGCCCTTTCTCGAGAAATAACCGGGCCAATGGTAATCCGACATATCCCAGCCCGATTACGCCGATTTTATACTTCGGAATATCCACCATCATTCTTCCAACTCCCTTTGATCGATCTCGTAGCATAGTACGCGGAATAACTAAAACTGCGTTAGTTGATTGTCCAAATTAGCAAAAATAGTGGAGTATCACGAATTTTCATAGATTCCGTGACAAATGATTTGCAGTTTAGAGGATCGGAGGTGAACGGTTCAGATCCGGATTTTCCAGGAAAGGGGAAGTTGAATGGATCCTTGTCGTCTTTTCGTAGCCATAGCTGTGGTTGAGACGAATTTTTTCTTTCGTTACTACTGAGAAGATTAAGGAAGATTCATAGGCCATGACATATCATGATAAACATTGACAGGTATGACGGCGAGTGGGATGAAGCCTGGAATTACTATAAACTTAAACGAATGTAGTGCTTGACCGGTATGGCTGCGTAGGTGGCTGTCCAACCCGTTAATGTGTCGCTTAAACAGCGGGCGTAGTTAAAAATAATCAGATAAGCAAAAAATCCGCCCTAATTGGACGGCTCTTTTTGAGAAAGGTCTTCGCTTGTTTGTCCTATTCATGGAGTAGAAAGATGTAATGTACGATATAGAAAATGTTACATGAGATCAGCGAAACTTCGATACGTCTCTTGAAGCCCCTGTTCCAGCGAATAGACGGGTTTCCAAAGCAGCTTTCGCTGAATCGCTTGATTCGATAAGCAGCTGTGACGGATATCTCCAGACTTGTCTGGGCCGTGCTGCACATGAATTTCACGGGAATGAAACTTACGGAGGAACGACACCAAATCGTTAACCGTAGCCGCTTTTCCGGTGCTGACATGCAGCGTCAAATCCTCCGGATGGCTGCTTGCCGCGATGAGTGCTTCGACGACATCCTTGACATAAATAAAGTCCCGCGTCTGATTTCCGTCGCCGTTGACAACCAGCTGCCGGTCATGGTGGATCCGGTCCATAAAGATGGCCACGACGCCGCCTTCTCCCTTCGCGGTCTGACCCGGTCCGTACACGTTGGCGAAGCGGAGAATGGCATGGGACAACCCGAATAAGGACGTGTATAAACGAATGTACTGCTCGCCGGCCAGCTTGGAAAGGCCATAGAAGGAGATCGGGTGCGTTGGGTCGTTTTCTGTCATGATGTCCTTCTGCAGGTTACCGTATACACCTGATGTGGATGCAAAGATGACCTTGCGGACCTTTGCTTCCCTGCAGGCGTTCAGTATGTTAAGCGTGCCCCCAATGTTAATGTCCATATCCAGAAAAGGATCCCGTATCGATTGCTGCACATCCGCCTGCGCAGCCAAATGGACAACGACATCCGGCTGAATGGAAACAATCATCTTATAGGCATCCGGGCTTCGAATATCAAGCGTATGAAGAACCGCCTCGGAGGGGACTTTTTCGGCTCGGCCCGTGGACAGATTATCAATCACATGCACCTGCGAACCAAGAGACGCAAGACGACGGACAAGATGCGAGCCGATAAATCCCGCGCCGCCTGTCACGACAACCGTATTCATGCATCTACCTCCTGTGTGTTAGGTCATGATCTATCGTATGTGGAGGAGAAACGTTCGGTATTAGGCGATCCAACCATTTCTGGGGCTGATGCAAAGTTCTCGAGCGGGATGGGTAAAATGAAGGCAAGGAAGGGTAAAACCGAATGCCTTCAAGCAAATGGGGGATGAGCCATGCACGTTAAGAAAAGCATAGGAGCGGCGGTGTGCCTGCTCTTGGGCGTCATCGTTGCAACACTCATGGCGGATCGTGAAGCGAACCCGCCGGATCCGGCCCGGGAAACAATGGCTGCTAATGGAGAGCAAATCCAGGAGTCGACGGGGATATTCCAATGGAATGATAAAGAGGTTCGAAGTGTGGAGTGGGAAGGGAGAAACCAGTCCTGGATTCTGCAGCGCCAACCGGCTGCGACGGAAGAGAGCATGTTAAGGGGCGGATGGCTGCTTAATGGAAGCGAGCTGCCTGTAAGTCAAGCGGAATCGAGGATTCGAAAGCTTCGCGAGTTGGGGAAAGAAGGGGGTACCCGCCGCACTTCGACTTTAAGCCATGAAGTGATCGTTGGTACCATTACGGTTACTTTAAGCGGATTAAAAAAGGAGCCGGAAGTTTACCTCATTGCGGTCGAACCGGATCACCCCGAACAGGTGTGGATCCTGCGCAGTGGCGATCCTTTAGCTTATTTGGTATCCAAGGATGCATATTTGGAACTTGAGCAGCTGCAGTAGCGCCTGATCCCGCCATGCCAAAACCTTTCAGCATACCGGATCATGCGGGTGGTCATCCTAAATGGTGTTATTAATACACCTATTAGAGATGGAGGATGAACTCATGCTACGATCCAAAGCGATTAGTCTTTCGGTATCAGCAGCCCTGCTCGTGAGCATGGCCGGTGTTGCCGGCTGTACGACGAAGGAGCCTGCAAATACGAACATCCGCACCAAAAACGTCATTGACGGCAACGGCAGAACGGGCCGTATCGGCGTGAATTCCCTGCGGGAAAACGGCTTGATCAGTCCGAAAGGCTACACATACAATACAAACAGCACGAATAACGGCAACGCAGCGACCACCCATAACTTGACGAATGCCCAATTGTCGCAAAAGCTGTCCGATAAAGTGGCGGCCATGAAGGAAGTCAAATCCGCCAACGTTCTCGTGGCCGGCAATACCGCCTACGTTGCCGTTTCCCTGCGTGATACCGCAAGCAACACCGGCGGAAACATGGGGGCGAAAAGCTACAGCGGCACCCACAACATGATGAACGGAAGCAGCTTTAACAATGCCGGAACGGCCAATGGAAGCAGCTTCAACAACCGGTCCAAATCCGGAACCGTGCGCAACGGCGTACGCGGTACTGCTCCAAATCCCGCTGCAGCGCATCATAACATCCGCAACTATTCGTCTAAAGGGGCCAGCATTACGGGGAACAACGGCTATAATATGACGACGTACGGTACGGCAGGTACGACGGATAACGGGGTCGGCACCAACAACGGTATGGGTGCCGGCGGATACAGCGATTACCGCAATGACACGATTACGTCCGATATCAAAGACCGTATCGCCAATACGATCAAGAGCACGGATAACACAATCAAGAACGTCTATGTATCTGCAAATCCGGGCTTTGTCCAGGGACTGGCTAACTTATCGGCACAAACGCAAGGAGGACATCCGATCAAAGGACTCATGTCCGACCTGTCGACGATGGTGGAGCGCATCTTCCCAATGAATGCCGGGAATGGCAACCGTACTACCAATTACAATGCCCCTGTTCACCATTTTGATACGACCAATCGGTAAAATTGCCGATAAAAAGGGGCTGCCATAAGCTTGTTATGGACAGCCCCTTATACATAATCCGTTTTTTAAAATACCTTACGTCCTTTAACCCAAACGCCTTGAATATCGAGCTGGTTATCCAGCAGCAGAACGTCTGCCTGCTTGCCGATTTCGATCGTGCCGGTGCGGTCTTCGATCCGCAGCCGTTTGGCCGGGTTGAAGCTGGCGGCGAGGGACGCCTCTTCGATCGACAGGCCCACGTTGTTGATGAGGTAGCGGAAGCCTTTAATCATCGTCAAGGTACTTCCGGCAAGACTGTCCCGCTGACCCTTCAAGGTAGCGATTCCGTCATGCACCTCAACCGGAAGGTCGCCGATCATGTATTCCCCGTCCCCGAGTCCGGCTGCGGACATGGCGTCCGTAATCAGGAGCAGATTGTTATCCTGCTTCAACCGGGCCAGGATGGAAATGCAGGCCGGGTGCACATGGATGCCGTCGGCGATGATTTCCGCGTGGATGCGCGGGTCGCTCAGCACCGCCCCTGCGGTTCCGGGCTTGCGGTGGTGCAGCGGCGTCATCGCGTTAAAGGTATGCACGCCTTGGCGCAGACCAGCTTCCACGGCCGCTTCCACCTCTTCGTACGTTGCATCCGTATGGCCCAGCGCGGCGTTGATACCGTGCTCGGTCATCCAGGCGATCGCTTCCAGCGCGCCTTCGCGCTCCGGCGCCAGCGTCACCTGGCGAACGAGACCCGGATACGCAGCTTCCCATTCTTCCAGCCATTCTACATTCGGCAGGACGATATGCTCCGGATTTTGCGCTCCCGGCCATTTCGGGCTGATAAAAGGACCTTCCAAATGAACGCCCTCCACGGTTGCGTAAGGCATGTCATGCTGCGTATACTCGTGAACTTCCTTGAGGACGCGGTCGATCGCCGCCTTTGGCGCGGTCATGGTCGTCGGAAGAATCGAGGTGGTTCCCTGTGAGCAGTGGAAGGCGGTAATGGTATCCAGCACTTCCTTGTTTGAATCCATAAAGTCCTGGCCGTTGCCTCCATGCACGTGGACATCAATAAAGCCGGGAACGATGTATCCGTCCGATTTGAATTGGCTTGCAGCAGAGTCCGTCCAGCGCTGCGGCAGATCGCGGGCAAGCCCCGCATAGACGATCTTGCCGTCCTGGATGGCGACCGCTCCTTCTTCCAATACCCCTGCCGGCGTTACAACCTTGCCGTACAAGAGCTGTACGTTTTCTTCACTCATCCTAACAACCTCCCTGCACCTTGATCCAGCAGCACCACGACGTTCGGATGGCATTGCAGCAGCGATGCCGGGCACTGCGTCGTAATCGGTCCTTTCAGCGCGCGCTTCACGATCTCAGCCTTGTCTTCGCCACGAACGAGCAGCAGAATCTGCTTGGCCTTTAGAATGCTGCCGACCCCCATGGTAATCGCGTGCTTAGGCACATCGTCCAGCGATGGGAAGAAGCGTGCGTTCGCCGTGCGGGTTTTTTCCTGAAGCTCAGCCACGTGCGTTCCGCCATCCAGGCTGTCATCGGGCTCGTTGAACCCGATATGCCCGTTGTGGCCGATGCCGAGAATTTGCAGGTCCACCGGGCCGTTCTGCTCCAACATGGCATCGTACTTGACGCATTCTTCCTCCAGATCGGCGGCGTTGCCGTTTGGAACATGCGTATTTTCAAGCTGAATATCGATATGGTTGAACAGCTTCTCGTTCATAAAGGTACGGTAGCTCTCTGAATGGCCCTCAGGCAGGCCGACGTACTCGTCCAGATTGTAGCTGGATGCTTTCGCAAAACTGACCAGGCCCTGCTGGTACATTTCGATAAGCCGTCCATAAATTCCTACCGGGGTGCTGCCTGTGGCCAGGCCGAGTACCGCTCTCGGTTTGGTATGAAGCAGGCTGGCGATCAGGCTGGCCCCGGTGGCGTTAAAATCAGCTTCGTTTTTAAACGTATAAATGTTCATGCTTGAAAATGACCTCCTCTGGATTTTCGGTAATTCTGTACGTTATGGTAGGACTGCTCCAGCTTGGGAACATACTGTCCGAACTGCTCGCTGTTCATCCCCATAAACAGGATGTCGACGAGATGGAGCTGGGCGATGCGCGAAGCCATGTCTCCCCGGCGCATTCCTTTTTCCAGGGAAGAGGCAAACAAAGGAATATCGGCCATGGCAGCCAGCGTATTGCTGCTGTACGACGTCAGCGAAATGGTCGCTGCCCCGCTGTCTTTGGCGCAGGCCAGCGCATCGATCGTTTCGAGCGTTTCCCCAGAATAGGAGATGGCGACCGCCACATCCCGGCCCGACAGCGTCGAGGCGGAAGTGATCTGCATATGTGAATCGGCGAAGGCGGTACAGTTCTTACCGATCCGGATCAGCTTCTGGTAGAAATCCTGGGCGACGATCGACGAGGTGGCTACCCCGTACAAGTCGATCCGATCGGCGGCGCAGAGCAGGCGGATCGCCTGGGCCAGACGGTCCATGTCGAGCAGGGACGTCGTGTCGCGGATAGAGGCCAGATGATTCGCTTCCATGGCCTCTACGATTTGGGATAACGGATTGTTGGCCACGATATCCTGGTAAGAAGACATGCCGCTCCGCTCCTGCATTTCCGTATGGGCGATTTCGGCGGACAGCTTCACTTTTAGATCCGGGTAGCCTTTGAGATGGAACGCTTTGCAGAACCGGGTCACGGTGGCGGGACTGGTCCCGCACTGCTCGGCCAGCTCCTTGATCCCCATGTGAACGACTTCGGAAGGGGAGGAGAGGATAAAATCGGCGATCCGGCGCTCCTGCTGGGACAGCCGTTCCTGTTCCTGCGCCAAGGCGTGTAATATAGGTGCCAATCGCAAGCCTCCTTGGATAAAACTATTGATGCTGTTAAAAGTGAAAATAATTTTAATGAATGATTCTGATTTCGAGAAAATAATTTTTGTTTCATCCCCATCATAGGCCATTTGTCTTACGTTTACAAGGGGCGGGAATGTTAAATTTCTGTAAAAGCGAAAAGCAAAAAACCGGACTTCTTAGAGTCCGGTTTTTATAAGAGATTTATGCGCGTGCCTTGGATCCCTGCGTATTCCGCAGTTCCACGCGAATCAGCTGCCACAGCACGAAAGCAAGCACGACCATCTGTGGAATGAACGTTTCCCAGGTCGGATACATGCCAAGCCAGGATACGGACGGAAGCCCGGTTTCCGAATGGGCGGGAATGCGACCCGAGACCTGGAGCGAATGGATGCTGTCGCCGAGGAAACGGAATACCAGGTAGTAGATCAGCACCGTCGCCGCCAGGAAAAAGCCGCGCAGAGGCAGGCGGGCGCTGAGCACGATAATCGCATAAGCGAGCACGGCCAGAACGGCAAAGGCGCCGGCGATTCCAAGGATCAGCTGCCCTATATCAATGGAGGAGGCCATCCCGGCATAGAAAATGGTCGTTTCCGCGCCTTCACGCAGGACGGCCAGACCGGCCAGCACGAAAAGAGACCACAGGCTTCCTCGGGCAAGCGCCTGATCCATCTGGCTGCCCACGTATTTGTTCCAGGCGGCCGTGTTTGACTTGCTGTGCAGCCATTGCCCGACGGTCAGCATCATCACCACAGCCACCAGACCGGTGATGCCTTCGATCAGCTCGCGGGCGCCGCCTGAAGCCGCTTTGGAGATGGAGAAAGTGAGCACAACCGCGAGCAGGAGGCTGAGGACGAGGCCTGACCCGGCTCCGCCCCAAATCCATTTCTGGCCGCGCGTATTTCCGCTTCGCTTCAAATAAGACAGCAGGGCGGACAGCACGAGAATGGCCTCCAGGCCTTCACGGAGCAGAATCAGTGCGGCATCCCACGCGGTATATTTGTGATCGACCGCAAGCGGGGTGAGGGAGGACTTCATCGCGTCCATGACCTTTACGGCTTCATCCAGTTTGGGCGGACTGGAGAGCAGGTAGCCCGAAACGGCCGACATTTTATTTTCAATATCCGTATACAGGTCAGGCGCAGATACCCGCACCTCGCCCTCGACCGCCGGCCAGATGGAAATGAACTTCGTCATCTGGTCCGCCGCTTCGCTGCTGCGGCCGGCCTGCGCATCCTGGCGTGCGGTTTCGAGGATGCCCAGCGCGTCGGATAGCCGGTAATTTCCGTCACTACCGGAATCAGCGGCAGCGATTTTTCCTTCAGTATAACCGGTCATCAGCGTAACAAGCTTCTGCATTTCCTGCACGGCCTGCTCTTCGCGTACCGGCTCAGCCTGAAGGGCGATCCGCACGAGGCTGATCCCGGTTTCAAGCTGTCCGTAGACCGTGAAGTTATCGCTGCGTATCGGAGTTTCTGCCGTCGGCCATGCATCCACGATCGACTGATAGCTTCGCTTGGCCGCGCCCCAGT
Organism: Paenibacillus sp. SSG-1; assembly: GCF_002224835.1. NCBI lineage: Bacteria > Bacillati > Bacillota > Bacilli > Caryophanales > Paenibacillaceae > Paenibacillus > Paenibacillus sp. SSG-1. The sequence continues at coordinate 4,523,805 of NZ_MBRK01000001.1, read as the reverse complement.
CCCCCGCCTGCATGGCCTTCAAGCTGTCCTGAGCCAGAGGCAGCAGCTTCTTGGCCGATTCCACGCCGCTTATGGCCGTGCCGGAAGATCCGGTCGAGCTCTCGGCTGCGGAGACGTATGCGTTGACTTCTTTGGCCAATGCAGACAGCGCGGTTTTTGCCTCCGGTCCGCCGCTTGCAAGCTTGCTCTGAGCGTCTTGAAGCGCTGCGTCGACGGCCGCGGTCAAGCCGGCATGATCCGTGTCCCCGGCTTTGACCGGCTCCCAGAGCTGTTTGAATTGGTTCAGATCCTCGCTCGCTTTGGACCATTCCTGCTGGCCCGCTTCAACCAGGGCGCTGCCAACGGAAGGCAGGAGGGAGTCCAGGGCGGAATTTTCTTCCGCTTCGGCGTGCGGGGCCAAGATGCTCAGGAGGAGCATCGCAAGGGTCAGCAGGGCGCCGAGCATCGGGCGGTTCCATCGTCCGGTACGAGGCGTAAGGTTGCTTCGCAGCATGGTGAAGTCTCCTTTATGTCAATTCTGCTAGAGTTTGATATCTATTGGCTAGAGCAGCGTCTCTCCGATATAACCTCCCGAAGAGGCGCCGGGGAAGCAGGCGAACACCGCGCTCCCGACATGCTGAATATATTCGTTCAGCCGGTCGCTCTTCGCAAGCTTCTGCTGAAGGGGGATGAACTGCTTCTGCAGATCGCGCTGGAAGCAGATAAAGAGCAGTCCGGCATCCAGCTGGCCAGTCTTGGCGTCCATGCCCCCCGAATAAGAATAGGATCGGCGGAGGATCTGTACGGAGCCGTCTCCGCGGGCGAGCGCCATATGCGAATTGGCCGGAATAGCCGGCGATCCGTCAGGCCCTTTGGCGGACAAGTCGACCTTGTCGAACTCGTGCTGGCCGCCAAGCGGTGCGCCGCTGGCCCGGTACCGTCCGAACGTCTCCTCCTGATCCTTCAGGGAGGATCGGTCCCACACCTCGATCCGCATCCGGATCCGGCGCACCGCCATGTAGCTGCCGCCGGCCATCCAGGCTGCGCCGCCTTCGGCCCCGGCCCAAACGACCCGGTTCATCTGCTCGCTGCTTGTCGTATCCGGATTGGCCGTGCCGTCCTTGAAGCCGAGCAGATTCCGCGGGGTTCCGCCTGCGGGGTCGGCGCTGCCGGTGCGCTGGAAGCCCTCCTGGGTCCAGCGGAGCACGGCCGTGCCGCGGGCAATGCGCGCCAGATTGCGGATGGCGTGAAACGCCACCTGCAGGTCGTCCGCGCAGGCCTGAACGGCCAAATCGCCGCCGCACCAGCGGGCGTCCAGCTGATCCCCGTTAAAGGCCGGGAGATCGCTGAAATTCGCCGGCCGCTTGGAGGCGAGCCCGAAGCGCGAATCAAACAGGGACGGCCCTGCGCCGAACGTCAGGGTCAGCCGGGAAGGTGAAAGACCTGCCGATTCTCCGGTATCCACCGGCGGCAGGTTGTGATTGGCGCTCTCTTCCCCGAGCATGGAGCCTTCGGTCATGGCCGCAGCTGCGGCGGTCCAGGCTTGAAGCAGCTTCTTCAGCTCCTTCGCATCGGTCGTGGTCACGTCGAAAGCGGCGAAGTATATGAAGTTTTGCGAGGGGGTGATAATGCCGGCCTGATGCTTCCCATAGAACGGGATGCGGTCCCCGGCGTCAGGCTGGCCGGCAACGGCCGCCGCGGTCTTCCGCTCCTTCGCGGCGAAGAGGCCGCCGATACCGGCGCCCCCGATGATCAGTCCCAGGCCGCCGGTCCCCGCCAGCCGCAACAAGTCGCGGCGGGACAGCGGTTTTTTCAAAATCGACGAATCTTTGGTTTCCTCATGCTCACGGTTTGACATGCTTTACACTCCAAGCAGGGTGCCCATATTCGACAGCGGCTCCGCCAGGGCATCCAGGTTTTGGCTGAGCTTGCGGACTTCGTCCTCTTTCAGCTCGGTGTAGCTGACGTATCCGTCGCCTTTCTTGTAGGCGTCCAGCTCTTTCTTGAGCGCATCAAATCGCTCCCCGATCTGCTTTTCTAAATCCGGGTCCTTTTTGGCCAGGTCGGGCTTCAGGATTTCGTAAATTTTGGCGGCGCCTTCCACATTGGCCGCAAAATCGTACAAGTCGGTATGGGAGTACAGCTCTTCCTCGCCGGTTACCTTGGAGGAAGACACTTCGTTCAGCAGCTCAACCGCTCCGGTTACCATCAGGCTGGCGTCAATATCGACCGTCTCCACCTTGGCACGGAGCAGCTGCGCGTCCTGCAGAAGCCGGTCGGCAAAGGCTTCCTGGCCTTTGGTTGTCTTATCCTCCCACAGTCCCTTCTCGATCCGGTGGAATCCGCGCCATTCGGCGGCATCCACATCGTTCACGCGGGCGTCAATGTCGGGATCCAGATTGCCAAGCGCCTCGGCAATCGGTTCGATCCGCTCGTAATAGGAACGGGCCGGTGCGTACAGCGCCTTTGCTTCCTCGAGCTTGCCGGCTTTCACCGCTTCGGTGAATTTTTCCGTTTGCTTCACGAATTGATCACACTGCTCCACCGCGAAAGTGCGGTAGGATTCCACGGCTGCGCTGAAATCGGCCGTCTGCACCGCAGCTGTATCGGTACCGGCGCTTGGCGCCGATGTGTCGGTATTAGCGGCTGGCGTCTCAGTCTTCGTCTCGCCGGCAGCAGGATCCGCGCTTTCTTTCTCCGAGCATCCTGCGAAGAGCAGGGAGGAGAGAATAATACCGGCGGGAATGATCGTATGTAACTTCAAGTTCAAAGCAGCTCCTTTTTAAAAAAATTATAGAATGTGTACATTTTCAGCGGCGCTGAATGATTCTGTAACCACAAGAAAAACTTCCTCTATTTCTTATAGAAGAAAGGGGATGGATCAATTTGATAATGATTCTCAATTTCATTGATAGCAACATCATAATGAGTTACCGACCAAGTGTCAACTGCCATTTTAAAATGCCGAAATTTCTCCCACTGTAAGCCCTTTCAAGGCGGGTGCCTAATTTTTATGCATAACGACACCAAAGCCCGGTGCCTTACATAATATGAGTTGACTGTATCCCTTTACCTTGTTATACCATACAAACCCGAGCAAGGAGGGGTGACACCATTGAAGGGGAACGATCATAAGAGCAAATTTTTGTTGACTCATCGTGAGCGCGAAGTATTTGAACTGCTCGTTCAGGACAAAACGACACGCGATATCGCCGGTCAGTTATTTATCAGCGAGAAGACGGTCCGGAACCATATTTCCAATGTGATGCAGAAATTAAACGTCAAAGGCCGTTCTCAGGCCGTTGTCGAGCTGATCAAGCTTGGGGAATTAAAAATCTGATCGAAGCCTCTCTTGCGACCTTGGCCTTCTGCAGGATGTCTTCCTTGACGGGAAGACATGGCGGGAGGTTCTTTATTTTGTTCACTTTCCATCTTATGCGGGGATTTGGTTACATGAGAAAGGGTACCCTGTCGGGCACCCTTTGCAGATGGTTACTGTCTGATGATAAGAATGTCTTGCGGCGGTCTGCCGGTGCGTTGAATTTGGGAAATTTCGGCATTTGTCAGGTTGCGTCCAACGAGGATGAAAGAAGACGTGACGTTGTTAAAGTTGAAATTGCCCAGGTTGGCTACATTTTGGCTGCCACGGAACACGCGGAAAGATCCCTGGAAATTAATCCGTGAGAACAAAACAAGCGTCACTTGATTGCTCTGCACCGTATTTCTGAGACGGAAGCTGGAGAGAAGATTGTCGAAACGGAAAGCTCCAAGGTCGCGGACCGCAACTCCACCGCGTCTGAACAAGATTCTGCGGCCCGTAAAATTAATGCCGGACCAAAGGGCAAGACGTACATCGCTGTTTGCCAAATATATCACTCCTTTTCTTAAGATTGATATATTCTATGCCGGCTTCACAGATCGGTATCGGACAGATGATAGCGTGCAAAAGTTTGATTTTCAAAGATTCATATTTATGAGCACGTGGGGGAGCGGAAATCGCCCCAGCTAAGGAAAAAAACGCTATACCTAAACTTTATCGCTTCATCAAGGTGATTGCATGAGATAATGAGCGAGGCCAAACCAATACCATTTTTTGGAGGAATACATATTGTCAAACTTTACGATTCGCCGTTTTGGCATGGAGGATTTTCGAGCGGCCGCGGCGCTGCTGAGCCTGATCTGGTCGGAACCCGTCACCGCCAAGCAGCTGCAGGACGAAGAGGAGAGCATTCCGCAGCCGGGCCAGCTCCATTACGACGAAGAGGGGCGGCTGATGGGCTGGGATCGCCCGAAATGGGTCGCCGTTAACGGGGTAGGAGAGGTCATCGGTTACGCCATCGCCTGGCGTGCACCTTGGAACGAACCCGGCAGCCTCAACGTCACCCTTGTCGTCCATCCGGATGAACGCGGCCGCGGGGCCGGCAGGGCTTTGTCCCGGGAAGTGCGCGAATGGGCGTGCTTGGTTAAGGCTTCCCGTCTCGTTTGTTTTATGAGGGAGAATGATGGAGCCTCGCTATCGTTTGCGGAACGCCGGGGCTACGTGCTGGAACGCCACACCTTTGAATCTGTGCTGGACCTGTCGTCTTTTACCGACCAAGCTTTGCTGCCAAGCATTCGCAGCGCCGAGTCATCCGGCATTATGTTCGTGACGCTGAAGGATGAGCCTGGAGAGGCGCAGGAGCGGAAGCTTCATGAGCTGTACAGGATCGCCCATCAGGACATTCCGGGATACAACGAGGATTTCCCCTGGTTTGAGGAATGGAAGAAATGGAGCATTAACCTGGCCGGCGTACGGCCGGAGTATGTACATATCGCCAAGGACGGAGACCGCTATGTCGGCGTCGTGACCCTGCAGCAGAACGAACAAACCCAGGCGATGTACCACCAGTTTACCGGTGTGCTGCCGGAGTATAGGGGCCGGCGGATCGGGCTGGCGCTGAAGCTGTTGGCCATACAAACCGCACGCGCTGCCGGTGTGCCTTATTTGCGAACCCATAACGATTCGCTGAACGGTCCCATGCTTCGCATCAACCGCGATCTGCTGGGGTTTCAGGCGGTACCCGGGAACTTCAAAATGGTCTGTTCTCTGGAATAGGGGCGGTCATAAAAACAGCAGCATAAACAACCCGATCACGATAAAAATCGAGCCGAGCACGATCGCAAGGAAGCCGCGGATCTTTTGGAGTTCAAGGTAGGATTCGCTGGGCTCCGCTTCTTCTTCTGTCTTCCAGCTTTCACTGCTCCGCCATCCCCTTCCCGGGTTCCGGCGGGTCATGATGCCGCCTCCAATTAAGATCAGCCCAAAGGTGATCAGAACGAGGTCCAAATCCATCAGCTCCTTTCTATATAGAACGTCTGAATGAAGCCTGCGGTTCCAGAACATCAGTAATATGCAGCTTCATATCATTTTCAGCAATTCATAAGAAATCCCGGGAAATGAAACATGCTAGGATAATGGCAGAATCAACGAATCCTGTAAAATATGGAGGAGGATACCCGTGGATACGAAAAACACAGCACTTCCGCAAATCGTTTCGGAAACAGAGTGGATGGACGCACGCGACAAGCTGCTCGTCAAAGAGAAGGAGCTTACCCGCGCGCTGGACGCGCTGGCCGCAGAACGCCGCAGGCTGCCGATGGTACGGATCGGCAAAAATTATATGTTCGAGGGACCAGGTGGTCCAGCGCGACTGCTTGAGCTTTTCGACGGACGCCGTCAGCTCGTGGTGTACCACTTCATGATGGCTCCAGGCGCCAGTCAAGGCTGCACAGGCTGCTCCTCTTTTGTCGACAATATCGGCCACCTTGCCCACCTGAATGCCCGTGATACGACATTTATTCTCGTCTCCCCGGCGCCCTTGTCACAGATCCAGCCGTTCAAAGACCGGATGGGCTGGAATGTACCCTGGTTCTCATCAAACGGGAACGAATTCAACAATGACATGGGGGCTGGGGACGGGTTCGGCTTAAGCGTCTTTCTCCGCGATGGAGATGAGGTATTCCGCACCTATTTCACAGCCTCCCGCGGCGTCGACCGGATCCGCGCGGACTTCAATTTGCTCGACCTGACACCCTTTGGCCGCCAGGAAACGTGGGAGGATTCGCCTGAAGGCTGGCCGCAAACCCAGCCTTACATCTGGTGGCGTCTGCATGACGACTATCGTTAATCCGTTTTGATGCCACGCGATGCCGCTCAGGTTACCACTGTCGGTTTCTAGCCCGAGTTGTTTCCAAAAATGAAGGCAGCCTTTTTCTCCGACATGGAGAGAAGGGCTGCCTTCTGCTGCCTGCTGACCCGATATCAGGCCAGCTTCTTCAGCATTGCGTTGATCATGCCGGCATGCGATGCCTCATGATTAATGTTCATGACCAGCAGCTCGTCGATCGTCTCGGCTTTGGCAAAGTTGTCCGCTTTGGCGACTGGCTGATTTAGATCACCACCAAGCTGCTCTTGGAACACGCGAATCTGCTCGGTGAGCTGCGAAATCAGGGTATCCCACGCCGGTGCCTCGCCCTGCCAATCTGCCGGTTTCGTCCCTGAAGCAAAATAAGGGCGATATTCTGCCGGAATGATGCCGTCCTTGCCGCTGTACTGGAGCACGAGCATGTCGGATATGACCAGCAAATGCCCGAGGTGCCAGTGAATATTGTTGTTGAATCCCTCAGGGACGATATCCCGCTTGGATTCAGGCAGCGCGGACACCTTGTTGATAATGCCCGTGCGCACGCGCTCGATTTGGCCGAACAAATAAGCATTTCTCATTATTGTACCTCCGTCGTTCTCCGATTATGATGTAACAGTAGTTATTGTAAATCTGCACGGCCAGGGAGGCAACCCGGGCGAACGTCCCGGAGTCTCCCCAGCGGGAACCTCTGCAGAGCATGTGTTGGGAAGAACTGAGGGTCCGCAAACAATAGTCCTGATAGGGACGGCAGCTCACCCGCAGCCTGTATGCAAAATGATTGGAATGAAAAGAAAAAGTTTAAAAAATGCTTGTCGGTTAAAAGCTATACCGGTAGTTTGTTACGAGTAAGGCAGTAAAGGAGTGTGGCACCATGTACAAGGTAGTTCTGGTCAGACATGGGGAAAGCGAGTGGAACCGCGAGAACCGGTTCACCGGCTGGACGGACGTCGATCTGACGGACAAAGGGGTCCAGGAAGCGATCAAGGCCGGGCATCTGCTGCAGGATATTCCCTATGAAATCGATATCGCATATACGTCCGTATTAAAGCGGGCGATCAAAACGCTGAATTATATTTTGGACGTCAACGACCTGTTGTGGATCCCGATCCGCAAATCGTGGAAGTTGAACGAACGGCATTACGGTGCGCTTCAGGGACTTAACAAAGAGGAGACGGCGAAGAAATACGGCGCGGAGCAGGTCATGCTGTGGCGCCGGAGCTACGACGTACCCCCGCTGCAGATTACGGCCGACGATGACCGCTACCCGCCCAAGGATAAGCGCTACGGCAACTTGACGAAGCAGGAGATTCCGCTGGGAGAAAGCCTGAAGGATACGATCGCACGCGTGCTCCCTTACTGGGAAGCGGAGATCGTGCCGCAGATCAAGGCGGGCAAGAAGGTGCTCGTCGTCGCGCACGGGAACAGCCTGCGGGCCTTGATGAAGGTGTTGGAAAATATCAGCGAGGAGGACATCGTGGATCTGAACATCCCGACCGCGGTGCCGATTCTGTACGAGCTGGACGACGATTTGAAGCCGCTGAACCGCCATTTTCTGGGGAGCCCGGAGCGCGTGCAGGAGAAAATCGACGTCGTCGCCAACCCGTCAAAAATTATGGAATAACGGCGTCAGGCATCGGATTTGGGTATCGGCAGCATCCATGGCATTAAGGAGTGATCTCTTGGGGAGGTGACTCCTTTGCCGTTTTTATGGTAGGTTAGTAATGCCGATATATTTAGATCGGGCACAGCTTTAGAAAGAAAGAGAAAGAAGGGAACGGCTTTGCCTTTTGTCAGATTTACAGGTTTTGAAAAGAATGTGGTGGAGACCGCCGCACCGGCCATTATCGAATGCATTTCAGGAATCGCCAACATTCCGGAAGAAATCGTCAAAATTGAGCTTTTACATGTGGAAAAAATCACAAACAGCCCCCGGTCCGTGGAAATTTTCATGTTCCCGCGTGAGGAAGAGAAGCATCATGCGATCGCCGAGAACATCAACCGGATCCTCGAGAACCTCGGATGCCCGCATACCCATATTTTCTATGTGCTGCTGAATCCGTCCCTGTATTATAAAGAGGGCCAGCCGCTGAAGCGGATTCCGGCAAAGACGCCTCCCGAAATCAGGCTGTAATCAAGCCTTCAGGAATAAATCTCTGTAAAGGAATTGGAATATAGCCCAATTCCCGCTATAATCGTATGTAGATTACGGCATGAACCAAGTCTTCATTTATTCCAAACGATAAAGGAGCAGTTGAAACCATGGCAAAAACATTGATTTTCGGGCACAAAAACCCGGACACGGACACGATCACATCGGCGATCGTATACTCTTACCTCAAAAATAAGATCGGCCATAATACGGAGCCGGTTCGTTTGGGCGCCGTCAACGGCGAAACGCAGTTTGCGCTGGATTATTTCAAAGCCGAGGCCCCTCGCCAAGTAGAAACCGTGGCTAACGAAGCAAGCGAGGTTATTCTCGTTGACCATAATGAGCGCCAGCAAAGCGCTAGCGACATCGATCAGGTGCGCGTAAGCGAGGTCATCGACCACCACCGCATCGCGAATTTCGAGACAAGCCATCCGCTGTATTACCGCGCAGAGCCTGTAGGCTGCACGGCAACGATCCTGAACAAGCTGTTCAAGGAAAAAGGTGTTGAAGTTACGCCGCAAATCGCCGGTCTGATGGTATCCGCGATCGTATCCGATACGCTCCTGCTGAAATCCCCGACCTGCACCGAGGAGGACGTAGCCGCTGCACGCGAGCTCGCCGACATCGCCGGAGTGAACCTGGAGCAGTACGGACTGGACATGCTTAAAGCGGGTGCAGATGTCAGCAGCAAGACGATTGCCGAGCTGATCTCCCTGGACGCCAAAGAATTCCAAATGGGCAGCAGCAAAGTGGAAATCGCCCAAGTGAACACGGTGGACCCTAACGACGTCCTGAACCGTCAGGCTGAACTGGAGGACGCCCTGAACGCGATCATCAGCGAGAAAGGTCTCGATCTGTTCGTGTTTGTCGTAACGGATATCCTGAACAACGATTCCGTGGCACTGGCCCTCGGAAAATCCGCTGCTGCGGTTGAAACGGCTTATAACGTGAAGCTTGAGAACAATACGGCCGTATTGAAGGGCGTTGTGTCGCGTAAATCGCAAATCGTACCGGTGCTGACCGAAACGCTGAGCAAATAATTACATTGAACGGCTGAACAGGAGCAGGCTGATTCCTTGAAAGGGGAGGACGGCCTGCTCGTTCTATTTTTGCGATCGAAATCAAAAAACCTGTTCATCGCTGAACAGGTCTGTTGGATTAGCTTCTGTGTATCTGGGAGAAGGGATTGTGTTGCCAGTTAAGCTTCTTCGTCGTCTTCTTCATCGTCGGCTTCTTCGTCTTCGTCCTCATCCGCCTCTTCTACGAATTCGGATTCTTCCTCGTCTTCCGCCTCTTCATCTTCTTCTTCGATGTCGTCGATCTGCTCTTCCTGTTCTGCTTCTTCGTCAGCCATCAAGATGTCCAATTCCAAATGTTCCATATCTAATCCCTCCAATTTTTAAAACACTATGATTAGTGCATATTTACTATATCACCAGTCTGGTAAAAGGTTTGTCGCAATATGGGCCGGGTTCCGCATTATTTTCCGCTATATTTCGGCAAATGATGGCGGCTGTGGCAGCTCCCCTAATGCTTTTCATTTAAGGGGGTCGACACCGAAAGGCAGATGGATTAATCTGGATTCAATTCATTCAATGCGGTTCGAAGGAGGAGACATGAAATGAGGCTGGAGACGAACAGGCTGGTCATCCGCGAGTTTGTGCCGGAAGACTGGGAGAGCGTACACCGGTACGCATCAGATCCCAAAGTTACCCGTTATACCCTTTGGGGTCCGAATACCGAGGAAGAAACGAAGGACTATGTCGCAGGCATGAAGGCGATGCAGCAGAAAGAGCCAAGGACCCATTACGAGTGGGCGGTAATCCGCAAAACGGACGGGGAGCTGATCGGCGGCTGCGGAATCAACATCTCGGGCTCGAACGGAGAAATCGGCTATTGCTTCCATGCGGATCATTGGGGCCAAGGCTATGCATCGGAATGCGCGAAGGCGATGCTGGAATTCGGCTTCCGGCAGCTGGGATTACACCGGATTTATGCGACCTGCCGCCCGGAAAATATCGGGTCCGAGCGGGTCATGCAGAAGATCGGCATGCAAAAGGAAGGCTATCTCCGCGAGCATATGCCGACGAACAAAGGAGGCTTTGCGAATTCCTGGCTGTATTCGATCCTGTCGCATGAATATGTGCCTGAGTCGTAAACCGGATCAGTCCTATATCGGCTCGATTCATACAATCCCATGGCGCGTCGAATCCTATACTGCATACGGCGGGCACAGGCTGCCAGCCGGCTGGTTTCAACCGTCCTTTTTGAATGTAATAATTCATGGAACCGACTCACTTACACAGGAGGATGACGCAGAGGATGAAGGATTGGTATGAAAAAAGCTTTGGAGAGGATTATCTCCTGGTATATAAGCACCGTGACATCGAAGGGGCAGCCCGGGAGGTCAAGACGATGATCTCCTGGCTGGACCTGCCGTCAGGGGCGCAGGTGCTCGACTTGTGCTGCGGAACAGGCAGGCACTCCCTCGCACTGGTGGACGCGGGCTACCGCGTCACCGGGGTTGACCTCTCCGACGTACTGCTGCGGGAGGCCCGGAGGCTGGACACGAAGGAGCGGGTGGACTGGCGGCAGGCCGATATGCGCGAACTTCCGCTGGAAGGCGGGTTTGATGCGGTCGTCAATCTGTTTACGTCGTTCGGGTATTTTCGCGAGGACGGGGAGCAGCTCAAGGTACTCCGGGAGATTCGCCGAATGCTGAAACCCGGAGGGTGGTTTATCATCGACTTCATGAACTCCCCTTATGTCCGGAGACATCTGGTTCCGGCATCGGATCGGGAGGAGGAGGGGCAGCGGATCGTGGAGAAGCGCCGAATCGAAGGGGATTTTGTAATTAAGGACATCTCCATATCGGATATGCACGGCACCAAGGGCACACGGGAGTATCACGAGCGGGTGAAGCTGTACACGCGCGGCCGGCTGGAGGAAATGCTGCGGGAAGCCGGGCTCATGACAGACGAAGTGTACGGCGGCTATAATGAGGAAGTCGATTATGACGAGGGGCGCTCACAGCGGATGATTTTTGTGGGACGGCGCCCGCAAGAAGAGAAAGCATAAATGAAAGAAGGACGGGGCATTGAATATACCCGAGATTACGCACTACGAAGACGGCATCATTCAGGTAAAGATGGCGATGTCATATCCTTTGCGCTGGGTAAACAGCTATCTGCTGCGGGGGCCTTCAGGCGGGATTACGGTGATCGATCCGGGACCGCGGACCGCGGAGAATGAAGCTGCCTGGAACAAGGCATTGGATGAGCTGGGCATCCCTTTCGGGAACGTGGAGTCGGTCGTGCTTACGCACCATCATCCCGATCATTTGGGATTGTCGGGGTGGTTCCAGGAGAAGGCGGGCTGCCCGGTCCGGATGTCCGCGCGGGCGGCGGAGGAAATGCAGCGGATGTGGGGCGAGGCATCCACGATGAATGACGACCTGCCGCTATTGTTTCGGTCGCACGGCATGCCGGAGGCGTGGACAAGCCAGCTGCCCGCCCATTTGGAGAGCTTCTTCCCGCAGGTAGAGCCGCTGCCTTCGGCGCTGCCGCTGACCGAAGGGGAACCGCTGGAGATGGGCGGGCGGCGATGGACCCCCATCGAAACGTGGGGCCATGCGCCAGGCCATATGTCGCTCCTGCATGTGGAGAGCGGGGTCATGCTGTGCGGAGATGCGGTGCTGCCGCAGATCTCCCCGAACGTCAGCCTGCTGCCCGGAAGCGATCCTGAGCCGCTGCATTCGTTTCTGAACGGGCTCAGGAAGCTGCAGGGCTTCCAGGTAAAACGGGCCTATCCGGGACACCGGAATCCGTTTGACCATGTTGAAGCCCGGCTTGAGGCGCTCCTGCAGCATCATGAAGAGCGGCTGGTTCGGGTGCTGGGACGGATTCAGGCAGGGCCGGCGACCGGTTTTGAGCTGTGCACCGCCCTGTTCGGCACCGCGCTCGGCATTCACCAGATGCGCTTCGCCATGTGCGAGACGCTGGCGCATACGCAGGAGCTGGAGCGGCGCGGCCAGGTCAGGAAGATGCCGGGTGAAGACGGCATCTTCCGATATGAAGCCGCCGTTACATAGCGGCAGGAAGAGCGGGAAGGACGGCCAAGAGGCCGTCCTTGTTTGCGTTCGGAGCGCTGCATTAGTCCGGCTCCGAACCTTCTGCGTTATTTTCCTCGCCAAATGACAAGAGGAGGGCTGACGAATCAGCTCTCCTCGATGATGAAAGATGTTTTAGTGATCTTCGGGAAGCCGAACCTCTTCAGGCCCGTCTCCCGTTTCCTTCTCCGCCTGCTTGCCGTGCGCGATCCGGCTGCTGGCCGCCGCGGCGACCGCGCCGACGATATCGTCCAGGAACGTATGGGTTTCCCCGGTGCTTTTGTCATTCAGGCGCTCCAGCACGCCGGGCTTGAGCTTATCGATATACCCGTAATTCGTAAAGCCGATGCTGCCGTATACGTTCACGATGGAAAAGGCCAGCACTTCGTCGACGCCATACAGGCTCTCGTCATTTTCCAGCATGTCCTGCAGCGGGGAGAGCAGCTTGCCCTGCTCGGCCAGCATATCGAGCTGGATGCCGGTCAGCACCGCGTTTTGCACCTCGCGCTTGCTCAGCACTTTCTCCACGTTCAGGATGCATTCCTCCATCGTCAGGTTCGGATAGTACTTTTTCTGCAGCAGCATAACGAGCTCGGCGATCTCCTCCACCCTCACGCCCCGGTTATGAAGCCATTCCCGCGTCGCTTCGGATACCTTTTTACTGTTTAAGCTGTATGGAATTTTTGCTTGCTTTGCCTCATTTGCTTCACTCATTACGTCACCCCGTCATCCAAGTAGTATGTAACTTCACGCAATTTGATTGTATGTTTTGCAGTATATCTTTGTCCAGTTATGCCCATTTTGACGCATCCTCAAGCAGCAGGGTAGGCGCGAGGGGCCTGAATAAAATTAATATGGACCGGCTGTTATTTTTTCGGAAGGGGGCTCGTATACATGGTAGTACAAACTGTACAAAATGATTAGGAGGAACCAGACTTATGACCAAGCTTAACAAAATTCGCGGCATTTCCGCCGCCGGATTGCTGGCCGTTCCCGTTATCCTGTCCGGCTGCGGTTTGTTCGGGACCCATTCGGCTTCGGAAGACATCGATGCGCCGCCGAAGGCGGTCGAGGAGCAGATGCTCAATATGTCGGACGGCACAGGCACCACAGGCGCCAAGGCTAAGGCCGAGCTCACCGGCACCCCGACGACCGTGTATTTGGCGGACGGGAACGGGATGCTTGCCCCCGTCACCCTCGGTCTGCCGGAAGTAAAGGATAAAACTTCGGTTCAGCTGTCGGTGGAAACGCTCGTCTCCGGCGGTGCCTATGCCAAATATATTCCGGAAGGCTTCACGGGCGTCCTGCCTGCAGGAACCGAGGTCAAGAAGGTAACGGTGGACAAGGATAACAAGCTGGCTGTTGTCGAGTTTAACAGTGCATTCACGAAATACAAAGCGCCGGAAGAGCGCAAAATTCTCGAATCGCTTGCCTGGACCCTGACCGGTAATGCGGATGTGCAAAAGGTCCAGCTGTGGGTTGACGGCAAGAAGCTGTCGGAAATGCCTGTAGGGGGCACTCCGCTGGATCAGCCGCTCAGCCGGAGCATGGGCATCAATCTGGAAGTCGGGCAGGGGGCCACGCTGACGAATTCGTCGCCAGTCACCGTTTACTTCTCGGCGGCATCGCCGGCCGGCATCCAGTATTACGTACCGGTAACGCGGCTTGTCAAACCGGGACAGGACGCGCTGCAGTCGGCACTCGCCGAATTGATCCGCGGTCCGCAGGAGACAGACGGCCTGGAACAAGTCATGACCGACGAGACGCAGCTGCAGTCCGTGAAGAAGGAGAAGGATGGCACGGTAACGGTATCCTTGAAGGAAGACATGTTCGCCGAAGGCGATGCGGTACCGACCGAAATGCTCCAGTCCGTCGTGCTGACGGTGGCGGAAAACGCGGGGAATCCTAAGGTCAAAATCGAGCTGAACGGGGAGTCCAAGGTCGTCGGAACCGACAATCTGGACTACAGCCAGCCGGTCACACGCCCCGATTATATTAACGAAATCCCGCTTTAAGGGCAGCTCAGGGTGTTTTTATCCCTCCATTTTGGTAAAATAAAGGTTGCTTAAACAGGATGCGAACGAAGTAGGAGGCAGAAATGATGAGATCAAACGGACGCAGCAGCCATCAGCTTAGGCCGATGAATTTGACAGTGAACGTAAACAAGTACGCGGAAGGCTCCGTGTTCATTGAAATGGGGGACACCAAAGTCCTTTGCACCGCCACGGTGGACGAGAAGGTTCCTCCTTTTTTGAAAGGACAGGGGAAAGGCTGGGTAACGGCGGAGTATTCGATGCTGCCCCGGGCGACGCAATCCCGCAACCAGCGGGAAGCCGCGCGCGGCAAACTCAGCGGACGTACGATGGAAATTCAGCGGCTGATCGGCAGAGCGCTACGCTCCGTTGTGAATTTGCAGGCGCTGGGCGAGCGGACCATCACGCTGGATTGCGACGTCATTCAGGCAGACGGAGGTACGCGCACGACGTCGATTACGGGATCGTTTGTGGCGATGGCCATTGCGATTAACAAAATCGCCCAGCAGCACAAGCTGCCGGTGTTCCCGATTACCGACTTTCTGGCTTCGGTCAGCGTCGGGGTGGTCGGTGAAGAGCCGCTGCTTGATCTGAATTATGAGGAAGATTCGAAGGCGAAGGTGGACATGAACCTCGTCATGACCGGCAGCGGCGCGTTCGTCGAGCTGCAGGGAACCGGCGAGGAAAGCCCGTTCACGCGGCAGGAGCTTGATGAGCTTTTGAAGCTTGGAGAGCAGGGGATCCGCGAGCTGATCGCCAAGCAGAAGGAAGCTCTTGGCCCCATTGCGCTGATGATCGGCTCGGGACAAGCCGGAAGAGAGGCCTAGCATGATTCCTGCGGGCGATACGATTATTGTGGCGACGAAGAACAAAGGGAAGGTCAAGGAGTTTGAGCATGCTTTCGCCCCGCTGGGCAAACAGGTGAAAAGCATGTTCGACTATCCCGACATCCCGGATGTAGTAGAGGACGGGAGCACGTTTGCGGAGAATGCGCTGAAGAAAGCCAAAACCGTAGGCGATGCCCTCGGGCTTCCGGTGCTGGCCGATGATTCCGGCTTATGCGTTGACGAGCTGGAGGGCCGTCCGGGCGTGTACTCCGCCCGGTTTGCGGGTGAGCATGCCACGGATGAGCAGAACAACGAGAAGCTGCTGCAAATGCTGGAGGACAAAAAGATGGGCGCGGACGTTCAGGATTCGCTGCTCAGCCCGGCGAGCTTTGTCTGCACGCTGATACTGTATGATCCGGCAACGGGCGGCTTCATTGAGGCCTCCGGCTCGGTTCAGGGCTGGATTACCGCCGACCGCGCCGGCTCGGGCGGTTTCGGGTACGATCCGCTATTCTATCTTCCCGAATACGGGAAAACAATGGCCGAGCTAACGATGGAGGAGAAGCAGGCGATCAGCCACCGCGGAGCGGCGCTCCGCAGCCTGATGGCCAAGCTGGCCCCATAAATAAAGATGATTCCGCTGAAGGCTGCTCCTTTGGATCTACCCGATCCAAGGGGGCGGCCTTTTCGCCGTGTCCTGTATTGGCGTCCCACCTAGGAGATCCCGCAAAGCAGAGCAAAATCATATCAAAGCTGTGAACCGTCTGAAGGGGATGAATCGTGCATTTAACCAAATTTTGTGATCGCTTTCCGGCGGATTATGGTAGAATGGGCGTGCGCAAACTTTGAGAAATGAGGTGTTGATGTGAGCAACACAGCCATACCGGAGATGGAGCTCCGGTTCATGTCGTATAACATCAAAAACGACTATGACAAGGAAGGCGAGAATACATGGAACAGCCGGCGGGACCTGGTTGCCGGAATCGTCCGCTTCCACCGCGCCGACTTGGTCGGCATGCAGGAGGTGCTGCATAACCAGCTGACGGATCTGGAAGAGCGTCTGCCGGAGTACGGCTGGATCGGAGCCGGCCGGGAGGACGGGAAGCAGGACGGCGAATACGCCTGCATCTTTTACCTAAAGCAGCGGCTGGAGCCGCTGGAACACGGACATTTCTGGCTGTCCGAAGAGCCGGAGAAGCCGGGCAAATTAGGCTGGGACGCAGCCTGCACCCGGATGGTAACCTGGTGCCGGTTCAAAGATACATATACGGGAAAAGAATTTATCCATCTGAACACTCATTTTGACCACATCGGTGTGGAGGCGGTCAAGCAGAGCGCGCATTTGATCAAAAGCCGGATCCGGGACTTGGTGGAAAAGGGCACCGCGGTGCTGACCGGGGATTTCAATGTCACCAGCGATTCGGAAGCCTACCGCGTCCTCTGCGGCGAAGAAGAGGGCGGGGCTCTGCTGCGTGATGCGTCGGTCAGCGCGGATTACCGGCATTTCGGCCCGGCATTCACCTTCCAGGGCTTTGACTCCCGGGAAACGGCCGCGCGGCTGTTCCCTGCGTATTTGAACCCGGGCGAGGAGCATGGTCTCGAGTTTGAGAGCGCCATCGATTTTATTTTCGTGACCGACGGGGTACGGGTGCGCAATTTTGGCGTGATCACCGACCAACGCCAGGGCAAAATGCCGTCCGACCATTTTCCGGTGGTCGCCGACCTGCTGGTGTAGCAGGCATTGGCAATTCGCATGTCAGCAAAAAAACATCCGCTCGGCTTCGTCAGCCGCGGATGTTTTTTTGTCATACGCCATCTGTTTATCCGTTTAGCGTCGCCGTCTCGGACCCTGCGCCGGCCGTTTTGCCGTCATGGCGGACCATCGTCAGGAACAGCAGAGCGATCAGCAGGCTGGCCGACGCGACGACAAACAAGGAGGCGTAGCCGAACTGGTCGATGATCAGCCCGAGCAGCGGCGGCGAAGTGATTGCGGCCAGGGAGGAGACGAGGTAATACAGTCCGGTTCGGGTTCCGATGCTCGCTTCGCTTCCGGTCGATACGATGAACGGATAGGAGTTAATATTGATGCACGCCCAGAAGATGCCGCCGAGGGCAAGCAGCACGCGGAGCGGTCCCACGGTCCCGATGAACGGAACGGCCGCGAACACGAGAAACAGGCCGGCGACGCCCGTCAGGATGATCTTCTTCTTCCCGTACCGGTTGCCAAGCCAGCCGCTCGGGATAGCAAACAGAACGAAGAACAGAGAAAAGAAGGTCAGGGAGAAGGAAGCGGCGCTTTCCTGCAGCCCCATATGATGCTTGCCGTAAAGCGTAAACAACGATTCGACGCCTTGATACCCGACGAACCAGAAAAAGATGGCGATCAGCAGCAGCACCGTCGTCCGGTCCAGCTCGCCGCGCAGCTTGATCCGGCTTCCTTGCTGCGGCGCGGAGGAAGGTGTGGAACCGCTTCCCCGAACGGGGACGAAGCGGTACAGAATCCACAGCGACAGCAGGGTGATGACCGCCGCGGCGATAAACGGGAAGGAGCGGTTCTGGTTGTACAGCAGCGATCCGCCGGCAAACGCGAGAATGCCGCCTACGCCGCCCATGAAGTTGATGACGCCGTTGGCTTTGGTCCGCTTCCCTTCCGGCGTGATGTCCGGCATGAGCGCGATCGTTGGCGAGCGGTAGAGGCTCATCGCCAGGTTCATCAGCATCATGAACAGGACCAGCGTCAGCAGACTGGTGTGAAAGGGGATCAGGATGACGAACAGGGCAGCGAGCGGCATCCCGATAAGCAGGTAGGGCTTCCGCTTGCCGAAACGGGAGACGGTCCGGTCGCTCCGGTTGCCGATCCATGGCTGCAGGAACAGGGCGAAATAGTTGTCGATGGTCATCATGAAGCCGATCCACGCGGCGCTCTTCAGATACGGATCGAGGAAAAACGGAACAAACGCATTGTACAGCGCCCAGGTGATGCTGATGCTGAAAAATCCGAAGCCAAGCAGCCAGGTCTTTTTCATGGACGACAAATCCTCCGTTTCGTGTTAGGGGTCATTTTCCACTATTATACAACGGCAGTGTATCCGGTAGCTTCATGCGATTGTAAAAATTATTTCAGGAAGGATATTCCTGCCGCGTGTCGTATTATGTTTCAGGACACCCCAAGTGGGAACATAATAGGAGGTTTTTGTCATGTTGAAAGGAATTTCTGCATTGCTGTCTCCTGAGCTGTTGAAAATATTAAGCGAAATGGGGCACGGGGACGAGATCGTATTCGCCGACGGAAATTTCCCTTCCGCCAGTCTGGCCAAGCGGCTGGTCCGGGCGGACGGCCACGGCATTCCCGAGCTGCTCCAGGCTGCGCTTGAGCTGCTGCCCCTGAACAGGTACGTGGAGTACCCCGTCATGCTGATGCAGGTGGTGCCGGGAGATCCGATGGAAACGCCGGTGTGGGAAGTATACCGCAAGATCGTGCATGAGACGGAAGGGGAAGACATCAAGTTCACCGAATTGGAACGTTTCGAATTTTATGAACGCGCGAAGAAAGCCTACGCGGTCGTGGCGACCGGAGAACGTGCGTTGTACGGCAACCTGATTTTGTCCAAAGGGGTCATTTCTTAAGGGAATGACAGATACGAATGGTCCAGATTCCTCACCCCCAAGCAAGCAAAAACGGTGCTCTCCTCGCCTAAGAGGACGCACCGTTTTGTTGTATTTTCTGACATGTCACGAAAATGTAACACGCTTAGAGCTGGGGCAAAATATTCGCCCAGACGGCGTCCAGAATGCCCTGCATATCATCCTCGTCACTGTTGATGGCGATCACGGCCTCTTTGTCCGGGATGACGACGCAGAACTGTCCACGCATGCCGTCGGCGCGGTACGCTCCGTGCGTGCACATCCAGAATTGGCCGCCGTAACCCGCCCCCCAGTCCGCCGTTCCCGGCGTGTCGATTTGCTTCCGCGTAACCTCGCCGATCCAAGCCTCCGGGATCAGCTGGACGCCCTGCCACCACCCCTTCTGCAGCAGCAGCTGGCCGAACCGGCTCAGCTCTTCGCAGCTGATCCACAGCCCGGTGCAGCCGAGCGTGACGCCTAGCGGCGACGTGTCCCACCGGACATCCCGGATGCTGAGCGGCTCGAACAGCCGCGGCACCAAATAATCGCGCACCGTCTCTAGGACGGCTGCCTGAACCATAGCCGAGATCATAAACGTATCGCCGCTGCTGTACGTGAAGGTCTCACCGGGCATCCGGTCCAAGGGCAGGGACATATAGTATTTTGCCCAATCCTTCTCCTGCAGCGTTTCCCGTTCTTCCGCCCAGAGCGGCGGGGCATCGTGGCCGGAAGCCATCCGGAGCAGATGACCGAGGGTCAGCTCTCCCGGTGGATAGGCCGAATCCTTCACCGATTTTCCATAGTCCGGGAAAAAATCGTTTAACCGTGCATCCAGCGTCAGCTTTCCTTCGGCGATGGCAAGTCCGACCGCCATGCTTGTAAAAGACTTGCTGACCGAATGCTGAAGCCGGCGGGCGTCGCCATCCCGGTCCCAGAGCCCCAGCAGCTGCCCATTTTGCAGCACCCGGACGGATAAAACGTTTAGTTTCCTGCTGCCTGCGTTATCGACAAAACCGCCGATTTGAAATGTCATCGTTAAGCCTTCCTTCCGCTTGATCCCTATGGCTGAAACGGGTTACTGCATATGCCTTTCCGCTGCGGCCGTCAGGAATAGGATGAAATCTATAGAAACGTTTCCACATTGACTCGCTAATCTTGAGATTATTACAGATTACTTTATGTTGTCAACTCCATTTTGTAAGCGGTTACCATTTTCCGTACGCTAGGGATTTTGTCGCATTAACGTAAGTGAGATCAAGGATTTGCACAAAAATACAGTTCGCTGGGCCTTTGTAAAAAAGGTTGTTGACAGGTTTAGACAACGGGCTTATGATGTTAATCGAAACGATTCGAAAAAATCGCTTTCATCGCTTTTGACGCTCCTGCGGCAGCTACCGATAACGCTCGATGAGGCTGAATCGGATTTTGCTTAGGCGGGAACGCAATCGGCGATCAGAATTACCAAAGACGGGCCGAAACTGTCCGTTATCGGCTCAGCCGGGCCGGCTTCCCGAAAGGGGGCTGCTGCTGACTAAGGCGGACAACACGATAGAGCAGTCGAACTGAAATGAAAGGGGTTACATATGGCGCATCTAACGATCGATACCGGCTCGCCTACGCTGCGGATGACGACCAGCATCCATGTGATCTCTCCGGTGGATACCGGCGTCCCCACTTCAAGCACGTTGTATCTTCTGCACGGAGCGGGGGACAACGCCAGCACCTGGCACCGCCTGACGACCGTGGAAATGTTCGCGGCGAGGCACGGCTGTACGGTGATCATGCCGGAAGCAGGACGAAGCTTTTATACCGACATGGTTTACGGGCTGGACTATTTTCACTACATCACGGAGGAGCTCCCCGAGCTGTGCGGGCGCCTGCTGCATTTGAATACCGATCCCGAAAGAACGTTTGTGGCGGGATTGTCGATGGGCGGCTACGGAGCGCTCAAATGCGCGCTCACCTACCCGGAGCGGTACGCCAAAGTCGTATCTTTCTCGGGCGTGACCGACATCCGTCAGCGTCTGAATGACCCGGCGATGCCGGAAGGGATGCGCAGGGAGATGCAGGCCGTCTTCGGACCGGAGCTTGAGGTGAAGCCGGATCAGGATGTGTATGCGCTGTCCGCGAAATTGATCGAAGAGGGCCGAAGGCTGCCGCCGGTGCTGTGCTGCTGCGGATCGGAGGATCCGTTCGTCGGAATGAACCGGCAGTTTGCCGCCAGCATGGAGAACAGCCCGTTCGATTTCCGGTACGTTGAGGGACCGGGAACGCATGACTGGCTCTTTTGGGAAGAGCATTTAAAGACCGCTTTTGATTTTCTGTTTGAAGACAAGACCCAAGAATAGTGAGGAGATGCCAATTGAAACCCGCAGCCTTAGGGCCGAACAAAAATGCAAAGGAGCGTTCCAAAACCGGTAATCTGTTTACGGAAATTTGGAAGCACCGGATGACGTATACGCTGCTTATTCCCGGCATCATCTGGCTGATCCTGTTTGCTTATCTGCCGATGGGCGGCTTGTCGCTCGCGTTTAAGCATTACAAAGCCAACATGGGAATTTGGGGCAGCCCTTGGGTCGGCCTGGAGAACTTCAAGTATGTATTCCGCGACCCGACGTTTGCCCAAGCGGTGTGGAGAACACTGTACATCAACATTATCAAGCTGATCATCACCTTCCCGTTCCCGATTCTGCTGGCGCTCCTGCTGAATGAGCTCCGGATGCGGAAGACGAAGAAGCTGTTCCAGACGATCTTTACGTTTCCACAGTTCCTGTCGTGGATCATTGTTTCAGGGATCGTGATCAACGTCCTTTCCTATGACGGCCTGCTGAACAGCGCGCTGCAGCTTCTTGGACTTCCGACGATCAACTTCCTCGGCTCCGAGCCCATGTTCCTGCCGATGCTGATTTTGACGGACATCTGGAAATCCACCGGATGGGGGGCCATCATCTTCCTGGCTGCTATCTCGGGGATCGACCAGGACCAATACGAATCGGCGCAGATCGACGGCGCTTCACGGATGCAGCAAATTTTCAAAATTACGCTGCCGAACATTTTGCCGACCGTCACGGTCATGTTCATCCTGAACGTGGGCGGCCTGATGTCCGCCGGCTTCGACCAGATCTTCAACTTGGCGAATGCGGCGACGCAGAACGTATCCCAGGTGCTCGACGTGTACATTTACCGGATCACGTTCCAGTCTTCGACGGACTTCTCGTTCTCGACGGCGGTCAGCTTGTTCCGTTCGCTCGTGAACATGATTCTGCTGCTTGCTGCGGACCGCGTGGCCAAACTGATGGGCGGAGACGGATTGTTCCGTTAGGAAAGGAGTGTTAGAGAGATGAGTACGCATGCTGAGAAACGGCATAAATACCGGGTCGGTAAAATGACGCTTCTCGATTACATCATGTTTATCGTGCTGATTGTGTTGGCTTTAATTATTTTGATTCCGTTCCTGAACGTGATCGCGATTTCGCTCGCCTCACAGAAGGAGTATGCCGATAATCCGATGATGCTGTGGCCGAAGCATCCGACGCTGGACGCCTACCGTGCGCTGTTCGAGGACGGCAGGCTGCTGACGGGCTTCTGGAACACCATTAAAATTCTGGTGGTCGGCCTGCCGCTGAGCTTGTTCCTGACGAGCACGATGGCATACGGCCTCAGCCGCAACAAGTTCCCGGGGAAAAAGTTTATCTTCTTCCTCGTCCTGTTCACGATGATCTTTAACGGCGGGATTGTACCGCTGTATCTGGTCATGAAATCGCTGCACCTTACCGGTTCCCTGTGGTCTGTCATCCTGGTAGGAAGCTTCAGTGCCTTCAATATGATCCTGATGATGAACTACTTCCAGGGCCTGCCGGAGTCCTTGATGGAATCCGCGAGGCTCGACGGGGCGGGCGAATGGCGCATCTTGTTTTCCGTCGTCCTTCCGCTCGCGGCGCCGATTATGGCGACCATTACGCTGTTCTACGGCGTGGCCTTCTGGAACGGATGGTATGATGCGATGATCTTCCTGCGAAAAGCGGAAATGCTTCCGCTGCAAAACGTCCTGCGGACCATTATCGTCGAATCGTCGACAAACGTTTCGAATGCGGCCAGCGTGGATGCCCTGAACAAATCCGGTTTTTCCACGGGAATGAAGATGGCTTCGGTCTTCGTATCGATGGTGCCGATCATGTGCTTCTTCCCGATGCTGCAAAAGCACTTCGCCAAAGGGGTGTTAACAGGGGCTATCAAGACCTGATTACACAATAGATTTTTTTTACCACAAAAAATCTGATCAAAAGAGGGGAAAAAACATGAACACCAAAAAGCTGTTCAAACCGCTTCTGGCCGTTGCGCTGTCGGCGGTGATGCTGACGGTGACTGCCTGCGGGAAAGACACGGCATCATCCGGCGGCAACGAAAAAGACGCGGACGGGAACTACAAGGACAACTTAAAAATTTCCGTCGCGCAGACCACGGAAGTAAAAGACGGTGTGCTCGACAACGAGTTCCACAAGTACTGGATGGACAAATTCAACGTCGAGTGGGATTACAACTACGTACAGTGGGATTCCTGGCCGGAAAAACTCCGCTTGTGGATCAACTCCGGCGACCTGCCTGACGTGGCCAGCTGGAACTACGTGCACGGCGATTTTATGAACTATGTCGATCAAGGACTGCTCTACAAATTCCCGGATGACTGGAAAGAGCGCTGGCCGAATGTGGCGGCGGCCTACAAGCTGACCGGCCTCGGCGACAAGCTGGAAGAGCTGACAGGCGGTACTTACATTCTGCCGAAACCGGTGTACTACCAGAACAAACCGGCTGATCCGCTTGTGAACCAAATCGGCGTCATTGCGATCCGCAAAGACTGGGCCAAAGCTGTCGGGTTTGAACTGAAGGATGCATACACCACAAGCGAACTGATCCATTATGCGGAACTGGTCAAAGAGAAAGACCCAGGGAAGCTGGGCTCCAAGCTCGTTCCGATCTCATATACAGCGGATGACGCTTTGACCAACATCATCATGGCCAACAGTGAGCACTCCCGCGTGGAATCGGCGTTCTACAAAGGAGAAGACGGCAAGTTCCATTGGGGACCAGCCGATCCGGAGACGCTGACCGGTCTGAAGCTGATGCAGAAAGCGTACAAAGAAGGCCTGCTTAATCCGGAGTTCTACACTTGGAAAAACAACGAAGGCAGCGACAACTTCAGAGTTAAAGGCGTTGCCGCGATGATGTCCCTGGGCGGTCTGGCTTCGTACAGACAAGATATGGACAAGAACATGCAGAAGAACCTGGGCGTAAGCAGCGACGACCTCGTCCATACGGCGATCGTTCTGGGTGACGACGGCAAATACCGCAACCTGGAGCAGCCGAACTTCTGGTCTGCGCTGATCTTCTCGCCGAACATCAGCAAAGAGAAGTTCGAACGCATCATGGATATTATCGATTACTCGACGACCAAAGAAGGACAAATGCTCCTGAACATGGGCTTTGAGGGCAAGGATTGGAAGTACGACGAGAACAAAGAGCCGGTCAGCCTGCTTCCGGAAGGAACGACTCTGGAAGACAAATATCCGGCACGTTTTGAAGGACTGTACATTTTGGGCGACGACTTCAGTATCGTGAACCCTGCAATCAAGAAGGAATACCGTGACCGCGCCGTTGAGCTGTTTAAAGAGAAAGCGAAACTGGGCAGCGAAGGCGGCAAGCTGGCAACTTACGACTGGGATGTGCAGTTGTACGATTCCAAAGCGAAGAGCCAGGCATCCTTCGATTACCAGAACGAGTATGCGAACCTGATCCTGCAAGGCGGCGATTTGGAAGCAAACTGGAAGAAATGGGTACAAAGCAAACAGTCCCTCGTTCAGCCGGTTCTGGATGAACTGAACAGCAAATTTGCCAAGTAACAGATCGTTCTGAAATAAGGATAAGAACTGAGCATTATACGCAGTCCGAGTCTAAGGAACCCGGTGTGCAGCACATTTTGATGCAGCCGGGTTCTTCTCTTCCACGGTGGTGCCGGGCCGGGTTTCTTCTATTATAAATAGGCCGGCCTAGCCACAGGGAGGAGACATAGATTCTTATAACGATTAAAGAACGCAAATGTACATCGATAGACGCTTTTCTTCATGAGGAATTTGCACAAAAGATAAGCGCCAAGGACGGTTTCATCCTTGCTGCCCTTGTCAGCCAGGTTTTGTGCAAGCTCCTGAGAAAGGAGAAAGGGTCTGAAAGAGCCGGACCATTCGTGTCCGGAAGGCCTGGATCATCATACGACTTTGTTGTGGAGGGAATGGAATGGACAACCGGCAGTTAACCGAACTGTTGAATCAGATGACGCTGGAGGAGAAGATTGCGCAGCTGCTCCAGCTGACCGCCAATTTTCATGAAGGCGGCGAAAGCCAAATTACCGGACCGCTCGAGGAAATGGGGATCACCAAATCGATGGTGACCGCCAGCGGCTCCGTTCTGGGGTTATCGGGAGCCCAGTCGGTCATCGACGTGCAGAAATCATATTTAAGCAAAAGCCGGCTCGGCATTCCGCTGATGTTCATGGCCGATGTGGTGCATGGCTTCAAAACGATCTTTCCGATCCCGCTGGCGATCGGATGCTCCTGGGATACGGAGCTGGCCGAGAAGAGCGCCGAAATTGCCGCGAGAGAGTCGGCGGTATCCGGCATTCATGTAACGTTTGCACCAATGGTCGATCTGGTGCGCGATCCGCGGTGGGGACGCGTCATGGAGACGACCGGCGAAGATCCGTACCTGAACAGCCTGTTTGCCCGCGCTTTTGTCCGCGGCTATCAAGGCGGGAGCCTGAAGGATGAGCCGGAGCGGCTGGCTGCCTGCGTGAAGCACTTCGCCGCATATGGCGCTCCTGAAGGGGGACGCGACTACAACACGGTCAACATGTCGGAACGCAATTTGCGGGAGCAGTATCTGCCGGCTTATAAAGCGGCATTGGACGAAGGCTGCGAGATGGTCATGACGTCGTTCAATACCGTGGACGGCATTCCGGCTACCGGCAATGAGAAGCTGATGCGCGGCATCCTCCGCGATGAGTGGGGATTTGACGGCGTCCTGATTTCGGACTGGGCGTCGATCCGCGAAATGATCGCGCACGGCGCGGCGGAGGATGATTGCGAGGCCGCTTACCGGGCGATCCGGGCCGGCGTGGATATCGAGATGATGACCCCTTGTTACGTACAGCATCTGCCGGGCCTCATCGAGAGCGGACGCGTGGACGAAGCCTTGGTCGACGAAGCGGTGCTGCGGATATTGCGGCTGAAAGACAAGCTCGGGTTGTTCGACAATCCGCTGCGAGGAGCCGATCCGGAGCGTGAGCGCGAAGTGCTGTTCTGTCAGGAACATCGAAACGTTTCTTACGAGCTGGCAGCCAAATCGAGCGTACTGCTGAAAAACGAAGGCGGCCTGCTGCCGCTTGCGTCTGGGAAGAAGGTTGCCCTGATTGGGCCGTTCGCCCAGAGCGACGACATCCTCGGCTGGTGGTCCTGCGTCGGCGTGAAGGAAGACGCCGTGAAGCTCGGAACCGCGCTGCAGGAGCGGCTGGCTGAGGGACAGCTGGTCATTGCCGAAGGCTCCGGCGTCGTAAGCGTGGAGCAATCGCAGATTGACGCTGCCATCACCGCGGCTCAAGACGCGGACGTGATCGTGCTCGCCCTTGGCGAAGATTCGGCCATGAGCGGGGAGGGCGGGTCCCGCACGAACATCCGCCTGCCGGAAGCCCAGCTGGAGCTGGTGCGGCAGCTGAAGAAGACCGGCAAGCCGATGGCTGCGGTGATCTTCAACGGCCGCCCGCTGGACCTGCACGGAATCATTGACGAAGCGGATGCCGTCCTGGAAGCCTGGTTCCCGGGCAGCGAAGGCGGAGCCGCGATCGCCGACATTCTGATCGGGCGCGTGAATCCTTCGGCCCGGCTGACGATGTCCTTCCCGCATTCGGTGGGTCAAATTCCGGTCTATTATAACCATTACAATACCGGCCGTCCGATGAATCCGGACAAAACGGAAGAACGGTATGTGTCCAAATATATCGACAGTCCGAATGATCCGCTGCTTCCGTTCGGATACGGCCTATCCTATACGACGTTTGAATACGGCGAGCTGAAATTGTCCGGAAACGAGATAACGGCCAATCAGCCGCTTCAGGTCAGCGTGAACGTAACGAACAACGGGGATCGCACAGGGATCGAAACGGTTCAGCTGTATATCCGCGACGTGGCCGGTGAAGTGGTCCGTCCGATGCGCGAGCTGAAAGGCTTCGTACGTCTCGAGCTTGCTCCCGGCGAAAGCGCGGATGCGGTCTTTACGATCACGGAGGAACAGCTTCGTTATCATCATTCCGACCTTACGCAAGCCAGCGATCCGGGAACGTTCCAGGTGTTTGTCGGTCCGAACAGCCGGGACACCCTTGCTGAGTCGTTCCGGCTGGTTTAGATGAACAGACGGCCATGCGCGTACACAAAGAACAGCGCATGGCCTTGGAGAGAGCTGACCAACAAGACGATGCAGGATGAAAAATACTGTAAAAGCTGCCTCGAAGCCGTACCGGACAGGTTCCGGCCGGCTTCCGGGATAGGAGGATGAACAACTATGACAACCATTACGAATTCCAAGCTTCACGTCCAGGCCGGCGATCTGTCCTTTACGTTCTGGGAAAGCGGCGACCTGTTCCAAGCCGTCAGCGGCAAAACGATGATCAACCAGCTGATGAGCAGCCCGCTCGATGGGGCTTTAAATAATCTGTATCTTCGCATCCATGACGATTCTGCCATCCGCTTCTACCCTCTGCTCGGCATCCGTTCGGACAGCCGGGTCAGCACAGGCGAGGGACGTATCGTCTGGACAGGCGAAGCCGAAGGGGTAGCGTACAGCGTGACGTTTGCGCTCAGTCCGCTCGGCGTATGGTTCTGGGACGTCCGGGCGACCGGGCAGGGCCTCAAGATCGACGTTGTTTACGGCCAGGATATCGGGGACGCGGATCCGGGCGCCGTTCGCAGCAACGAGGCGTACCTGTCCCAATATATCGACCATACCGTCTTCGAAGACAAAGACCACGGCTATGTGGTGTGCTCGCGCCAAAACCAGCCGCAGGGCGGAGCGTTCCCTTACATACAGCAGGGTTCGCTGACGCGTGCCGCGGGGTTCTCTACGGACGGCTTCCAGTTCTTCGGCCTGTCTTATAAAGAAACGAACGTGCCGGCATGCCTCAGCCAGCCTCAATTGGCGAACGAGGTCTATCAATACGAGTTCGCCTACACGGCGCTTCAGTCCGAAGCGGTAACGCTGGACGGGGAAGCACGCTTCGTGTTCTACGGCCTGTTCAAGCCGGATCATGCGGCTGCGGTAACCGAGCTGGAATTCAAGGACGAGGTGCTGAAAGCCTGGGATCAGGTGCAGGCAAATCTGGCCGCTGCGGACGGACCGCTGCATGAACTGCCGCAGGTCCGCCTGAATCCGGAGATCGGCGAACCGCTGCGCACCCTGCCGCTTACCGCGGAGGAGCTCGAAACCCTTTTCCCGGCAGCCGGAAGACAGGAAGAGGAAACCGAGAACGGACAGCTTCTTGCGTTCTTTACCGACACCTATGAGCATGTCGTACTGAAGGAGAAGGAGCTGCGGGTGGAGCGTCCGCACGGGCATATCCTGATGAGCGGCGGCAGCGTGAAGCTGGGCGCCAAAGTCGTGACGACGACTTCTTATATGTACGGCATTTTCAACTCCCATCTGGTGGTGGGCAATACCAACTTCAACAAAATGATGAGCAATGCCCGCAGCGCCTTGAACGTGCCGAAGACGGCGGGACAGCGGATATACGTAAACATCGAAGGAGTGTACCGACTCCTGACGATGCCGTCCCTGTTCGAGATCGGCTTCAACTATGTGCGCTGGTATTACAAAACGGCGGATGACATGCTGGTGATCACCAATTTCGCGGCGGCGGATGCGCCTGAAGTACGCCTTCATGTGCGCTCGGAGAGTGGCAAAGCGTATGAATTCCTGGTGACCAGCCAGGTCACCATGGACGTCAACGAGTTCGGAGCGCCGGTCCGCATGACGGAATCGGCGGGTGTGCTGACGTTCCACGGCGCCAAGGACACGCTCCGGAAGGAAGCCTATCCGAACCTGAAATACACCATGCGGATCGACGGCGCCAAGGCGGCTGTTAGCGATGAAACGGCACTTGCAAGCGGCGTTCAGGCTGGAGAAGCATCGGTAGTGACGCTCAAGCTGGATGCTGCACCGGAGTGGACTTTGACGATGCAGGGGCTGCTGGACGGGGAAGACCTTCCTGAAGCTAACCGCAGCGCAGAAGATGAAATCGCGAAGTACCGGGAGTTCTTCCGGGACGTGATGAACGGATTCCGCTTAACCGGCGGGGATGGCACGGAAGGCAAGGACTTTTTCAAAGTGAATGCGCTGGCCTGGTGGTACACCCATAACATGCTGGTTCATTATTCGGTGCCGCATGGCTTGGAACAGTACGGAGGCGCGGCTTGGGGAACGCGGGACGTCTGCCAGGGGCCGACCGAGTACTTTATGGCGACGCAAAAATTCGAACAGGTGCGCGACATTCTGAAAATGGTGTATTCCCACCAGTACGAAGACGACGGCAACTGGCCGCAGTGGTTCATGTTCGACAACTACTATACCGTCCAGCAGGAGGAGAGCCACGGCGATATCATCGTATGGCCGCTGAAGGTGCTCAGCGATTACCTGCGGGCGACCGAAGACTTCGGCATTCTCGAGGAAAAGGTTCCGTATACGGTCAAGCACAAGTTCCATTTTACCGAAGAAACAGCCACGATTCTGGATCATGTGTACAAGGAGATCGGTTACATTCGCAGCCACTTCCTGCATGATACCCACCTGTCCTCTTATGGGGATGGAGACTGGGACGATACACTGCAGCCGGCCAACGCCCAGCTGAAGCAGTACATGGTCAGCAGCTGGACCGTCGCCCTGACGTACCAGACGATGACGCAGCTGTCGGGGGCCTTGAAATCCGCCAAGCCGGAACTGGCTTCGGAGCTTCATGACATGGCGCAGGGAATCAAGCGCGATTACGAAAAATACATGCTCGGAACGGAAGTCATTCCTGGGTTCCTCTATATGGAGAATCCGGACGAGGTGAAGCTGATGCTCCATCCGACCGACGAAGAGACCGGCATTCAGTACCGCCTGCTGCCGATGACCCGGAGCATGATTGCGGAGCTGCTGGATCCGGAGCGCGCTAAGGCGCATTATGAGCTGATCAAAGAGAAGCTCTTCTTCCCGGACGGCGTCCGTCTCATGAACCGTCCGGCCCAGTATGCCGGCGGCGTCAGCACGCACTTCAAACGGGCGGAGCAGGCGTCGAACTTCGGGCGCGAAGTGGGCCTGCAGTATGTTCACGCCCATATCCGCTTCATTGAAGCGATGGCGAAGCTTGGGCATGCGGATGATGTATGGAACGGCCTGAACGTGATCAACCCGGTCGGCATCCGCAATGTCGTGCCGAATGCCGAGCTGCGTCAAAGCAACGCTTATTTCAGCAGCTCCGACGGCAAGTTCAACACGCGTTATGACGCGCAGGCGCATTTTGATGAGCTGCGCAGCGGCAGCGTGCAGGTGAAGGGCGGATGGCGTATTTATTCCAGCGGCCCGGGGATCTACATGAATCAGCTGATCTCGAACGCGCTGGGCATCCGCCAGGAGCAGCAGGATCTCATCGTGGATCCGGTGCTGCCGCAGAAGCTGGACGGCCTGCGCTTCGACTTCCGCTACGACGGTCAGGACGTGGCCTTCATTTACCATTTGAACGGCACCGGCGAGCGCCGCGTGAAGCTGAACGGCCGGGAGCTGGAAGCTTCGGCGGTGAGCAATCCGTACCGCGAGGGCGGACTGCGGATTTCGAAGGACGTGTTTGAGCAGGGAATGAAGCCGGACGGCCACAATGTGGTTGAGATTTTTATGTAGCAGTTTAAGGCGATCTTCACGGATCGCCCTTTTCCATGAGAACTGGAATATGGATAATTTTGGACCTAGCAATGGTTTGATACGGGGGAGCGAGGAACATTGGTTAGTATTAAGGATATCGCTAAAAAAGCCGGGGTTTCCATATCG
Organism: Paenibacillus sp. SSG-1; assembly: GCF_002224835.1. NCBI lineage: Bacteria > Bacillati > Bacillota > Bacilli > Caryophanales > Paenibacillaceae > Paenibacillus > Paenibacillus sp. SSG-1. The sequence continues at coordinate 4,492,783 of NZ_MBRK01000001.1, read as the reverse complement.
ACGGTATCATATGCCCTGAACGGCAGCAGCAAGGTGACGGATGAAACCCGCTCGAAAATTTTGGCGATCGCCAAGGAACTGAACTATGTGCCGAACGCGGCCGCGAGATCGCTGAAGAAGCGGGAGTCCCGGATCATCGGGGTATTTCTGACGGATTTTAAGGGGGACGTGTATGGCGACCTGCTCGACGGGATGAAGGAGGTCTGCAACGCCCAGGGCTACGACCTGATCGTATGCAGCGGCAAGCAGGCCCACCGGATGCTTCCGGAGCGGATGATCGACGGAGCTATCATTCTGGACCATGCGTTCACGAACGCCGAGCTGCTCAAATATGCCGAGCGGAACCACAAAATCGTCGTGCTGGACCGGGAGCTCGAGCATCCCAACATCAATCAGGTGCTGCTGGATAATAAGGCAGGGGCTACGCTGGCCACCGAATTTTTGGTCGAGCAGGGCCACAAGAAGATTTACATCGTGACGGGACCAGATGACTCGTTTGACTCCATTCAGCGTATGAAGGCGGTCAAAATGGTTGCGGACCGCACGGAAGATGTGGAGTGGATCGAGATCCCCGGCGACTTCAAGAAAAGCGGAGGGGAACGCGCCGCCGAACGGGTCATCGGTGAGTATACCGGCCCGGCGGCCGTATTCTGCCTCAATGACGAAATGGCCATCGGTTTTTGCAACCGGCTGGCGGAGACCGATTACCGGATCGGGGAGCATGTGCATTTGATCGGCTTCGATAATATTGAGCTGACGAGCTACATGCAGCCGCGCCTGGCGACCATCAACTACTCCAAACGGAAATGGGGGGCGCTGGCGTCGGAGCAGCTGATCAAAATTTTATCGGGTGAGGAAGTGGAGCATGAGCGCATCTACGTCACGTTGATCAAAGGGGAATCTGTCGGAAAAAGCGCCCGGCAGGTTAACGTGGGATAGATGAAGCACGCATGCACCGCGGTAAACAAACAGAAGGGTATCCGGCTGACTAGAGCCTGTCGGATACCCTTTTTGCATGTTCATTTTACGTTAACGAATGGCCACGTTGTAGATTTTCAACCAGTTGTTGACCTGGGCCAGGTAAGCAAACAGCTGCGGCCCCGACATCAGCTGGCCGAACCATGGCAGATTCGAGGACGCCTCAGGGGAAGCGGCGATCTCGAGAATTTTGTTTTTGTCGATCAGCGGCAGGATCGGGGCAGACGGATCGTCCAGAATGTCGAGCATCTGCTGCTTGACGGCGGCAAGGAAATCCGGATTGTGGGTTTTCGGATACGGGCTCTTCTTGCGGTAGAGCACGTCGTCCGGCAGCACGCCTTCCAGTGCCTTGCGTAGAATGCCCTTTTCCCGTCCGCCGGTCATTTTGATTTCCCAAGGGATATTCCACACGTACTGGACCAGCCGGTGATCACAATAAGGCACGCGTACTTCGAGGCCGACGCCCATGCTCATGCGGTCCTTGCGGTCCAGCAGCGTCGGCATGAAGCGGGTGATGTTCAGATAGGACATGACCCGCATTTTGGCCTGCTGGCCGGTCTCGCCGCGCAGCTTGGGAACCTCCCGTACCGCATCGGCGTAACGGTCCCCCAGGTAATCCAGCGGACGGATCCATTCGCGGATTTCGGGAGACAGCAGGCTGGCCCTCATGTCGGGTGCGACCGACCAAGGGAACGTGCCGGAATTCAGCATTTCCTCGCGGTGAAACCAGGGATAGCCGCCGAAAATTTCGTCGGCCGCTTCGCCGGAGACGGCTACCGTCGCCCCTTTTTTGATCTCACGGCAAAATAAGTAGAGCGAGCCGTCCACGTCCGCCATGCCGGGCAGGTCCCGGGTCAGGGTAGAGGCGTTCAGCGATTCTACGAGCTCGGGGGTATCAAATTCGATGTAATGGTGCTGTGTTCCGAGCTCCTCCACCATCCGCTGGATAAACGGAGCATCGGCTCCCGGCTGGAAGGCATGCGATTTGAAATGCTTCTCATTGCCGACGTAATCGACGGAGTAGGTGTGGACCTGCCCTTGGTTGGTCCGGTTATAATACTGAACGGCAAGGGCCGTCAGGGCGCTGGAATCCAGCCCTCCGGACAGCAGCGTGCAGACCGGAACGTCCGAAACCAGCTGCCGTTCCAGCGTATCCTGCAGCAGCTCGCGCAGCTTGGCCGCCGTTTCCTCCACGCTGTCTTCGTGAATGTGGCTGTCCAGACGCCAGTAGGCGTAACTGCGGAGCCCGTCGCGGCTGAAGATCATCGCGTGCCCTGCCCGCAGCTCCTTCATGTCTTTATAGACGCCCTGTCCCGGCGTCCGCGCCGGGCCGATAATGAACACTTCGGCGAGCCCTTCCGGGCCGACCACGGCCTCCATTTTGGGATGCTGCAGCAGCGCTTTGGGCTCAGAGCCGAATATTAAAGTGCCGTCGATGTAGGCGTAGAACAGGGGCTTAACGCCCAGGCGGTCCCGTGCCATAAACACCTGCTCCCGGACGCTGTCCCAGATGGCAAAGGCAAAAATGCCGTTGAACCGGTCCACGCAGGCCGGCCCCCATTCGATGTATGAAACCAAAAGAACTTCCGTATCGCAATGGGTCCGGAAGTGATGTCCTCTTTTGACCAATTCGCTCCGCAGCTCGGCCGCGTTATATAGCTCCCCGTTATAACAAATCGCATACACATCATCATCATCATGAACGATCATGGGCTGTGCGCCGTTTTCGGGGTCAATGACGCTCAGACGGCGGTGGCCGAAGGCGCATGGATTGGAGATCCATGTTCCCGAAGCGTCCGGTCCGCGATCCGACATCGTTTCTGTCATTTTGACAAGGATCTGCGAATCCTGGGTTAAGTCGCCGCTCCATTGTATAAAACCGGTTATTCCGCACATGATGGGTCATCCTCTCTTTGTCGTTTGTCCACTCGCTGTCCTTTCTGTTTGCCAAAGTGATACAGTTATATGCCGAATCGGGGCATAAAATGTCTGTCCTTTAACGAAAACTATAGGAAAGGCAGTGTAAGAAAAACGTGTCTGTCGACGTACTTCTACAGCAGGCAGGCCGCATTTAGCGGATGTTTTTCTTGCGATCATGGAATGGTTCAGCTCCGCTGAAAACTTATAAATTTCTGTGATCTTTACAAAGGAGAGTAATGTGACATGGATAAGCAGCATTTTTATGTATCGGTACACGGCAGAAGCGTTCTTGCCGAACAAGGCGCCGCTCCTTATGAGCTGGTGATGTACTGCACGGTGGGGCAGGCCAGGGAAGTGCAGCAGATGATGGAGGATATGCAGGAGCATGCCGAAGACTCCTTCCTGGCTTATACGTTTCCATGGCCGGATACGCCGGAGGATGATGTCAATTCGCAGTACACGGAGAGCCTGAACAAGCTGTACCGGAAAATATACGAATACGGCACGGCAGAAACGCGCCAGCATCTGACGGAGAACAAAATGCTGGGTTATACTTGATTTCTGAATTCAAGCTGACCGGGAGAGGAGGAAAACATGTATTATATTAAGGATGCCAAGGTGCGGCGGATGACGGAACTGGACGGGGTCCGCTGCGCCGAGATCGGCGTGCTGCCAGGGGCGGTTGGCGATCCCGCGCTTTTGGCTTATGTGGCCGAGCAGACGCCGGGCTGCTACGACCTGATCCGGCTGATCCGCAACGATGCCGACACAGAGCTCGACTGGTACGACAACAGCATGCATCAGGCGTATATCGATGTGACGATGCAGGCGTTCGAAGGCAGCTTTTTTCTGACGGCCGACGAGGAGCGGGATCTGTTCCTGCGCGATCTGATCTCTTTTGGGAACATAGAGGAGGATCTGCGGAGCAGGTTCGCAAAGTAAACGCAGCCATAATTTAAGAAACATAGGAGGCAGACTCCCGCCCCATACTATGGTTTAGGGGAGGTGAGCTAAATGGCGGACTTCACGAACAAAAAAGGCAAGAGAAGCAAGTACGCCCGACAAAACGCTTTTGCGGGTGGAGTGACGAGCAGAAATTCGAGAAATTTGGCTGTGCCCCATAACCCAAGACGTTTTGGCAACCAGTAACCTCCTTGAACCATGAACAAACCTCCGGGGATATCCCTGGAGGTTTGTTCAGCTGTTCTTTGCTGTTCACGCTTCACGCATATTCGCGAAGCACCTGAATGCCTTTCACGATGTTGTAGACGAACGTGCCGAAGTAAATAACGCAGAACAGCAGGATATATCCCAGGATCGAGCCGGCATGGTGGGCTGCCAAAGTAAAAAACAGCAGCGGTACGGCCGCAATGAATGGCAGCAGATGCGAGAGCAGCGCTCGCTTGGCATGCCTGGCGACGTATTCGTCCCGGACGGCGATCCATACGATCACCGGCAGGATAAACGGGGCGAAAAATATGCTGAAGTAGGAAAGTGAAGATAACAACTGTCGCATGGAAATGCTCCTTTACAACTTATTTTGTTAAGTTATTACCCATAGTATTTCCCGCCAATCGGCTTTCTCATTTTCCTCTTGAAAAATTGGCTAAATGCGGTATAATAAATAACGCATTCGCTTTTTTTATTACATAACAAGTCCCAGTAGCTCAGCTGGATAGAGCAACGGCCTTCTAAGCCGTCGGTCGGGGGTTCGAATCCCTCCTGGGACGTACAAGGAAAGCCCTCACTTGAGGGCTTTTTCTTTAGATATAAGCAAGTGGAGCAAGAAGGGAGAGAGACCGGATGAATCAAGGTATTAAAGTATCACAGTGGACCGCAATTCTGATCGAGCAGGCGAAGCGGGCCGGACTGTCTGCGGCCGCCATCGCTGAAGCTGTCCATCAAAAGGACGCTGAGCCGTTTATCCAGGCAGGGCTCGAGGGCGAGCGTTATGTCAACCTGTTCGGCTACTCGGAGGAACACGGGGAGCCGCTGGCCCAAGCGGCAACGGAAGGCTACCGCATGACGTTTAACACGCGGAACGGGCTGAAAAACTGGCTGGTGCAGCGTTTTGGCCTGGATGAGGAAAAAGACTTTGAGGTTGGCGATGGCGTGATTCACGGGCTGCGGCTCACCTTGGAGCAGCTGGCTGCATTGCAAAAAGCACTGGCCGTAAATTGGGTGATTGCCGGATCGCGCGACCTTCCGGGCGGCATGGTGGAGCTGGATTTGTCCATTCGTGCCCTTCAATCCGCTTCTCAAGCCTAAATCGATCTAAATAGGGTATGCCGGTTAGCCATATATAAAAGGGGCTGTCCCATGCTGTCGTGTCATGCACGACGGTGGGCAGCCCCTTTGTCATTGAGTTTCAATCGCTCCCATCGAACGATTCCTGCTTACTTCCTTGTTAACCACGCCTAGCCGGAAGGTCCACGCTAACTGATCAACATCAGGATGATCGAGGACAATGACAGGCAGGCACTGAGCAAATAGATGAACACGACCGCCTGCTTCGGGCTCAGCCCCCAGGACAGCAGCCGATAATGGAGCTGGCTTCGGTCGGCCTTGTACACCGGCTTGCCGTCCCGATACCGTTTGATTACAACGTAAATGTTATCGAAGATCGGCACGCCAAGCGCCAGCACAGGCACGAGAATGGAAATGACGGTCACCTGTTTAAAGGCTCCGTCCAGGGCGATGATACCGAGCATGAACCCGATAAACGTCGCGCCTGCATCCCCCATGTAAATTTTGGCGGGCGGCTTGTTGTATCTCAAATAACCGAGCGTCACCCCGACCAGCAGCACCGCCATGATCGCGGAATGGGACTGGCCTTTGGCAATAGCAACGATAAACAGCGTCAAGGCCGAAATGGCGGCCACGCCTCCGGACAGCCCGTCCAGCCCGTCCATAAAATTGATGACCGTCGTGACGCCGAAGATCCACAGAATCGTCAGAATAAACTGCAGCCACTCCGGAAACACGACCATATGGCCGGCGAACGGAACGGTGATCCCTTCGAATGAGATCCCTGAATAATAGACGATCACCGCAGCGCCTACCTGCACGAGCGTTTTGGGCAGAGCGGCAAAATCCTTGCCTTTCGTCTTGTACCAGTCATCGATCATGCCGATGCCGAGGATGAGCAGCGAGCCGGCCACAATGCCGGCCATTTCCTTGTCCCAGTGTCCGGTGAGAACGATGTAGGGAACCATGAAGCCGAGAAAGATGGCGATGCTTGCCAGATGCGGTACGGGTTCCTTATGTATTTTGCGATGGGTGGGCCGGTCGACGAAATCAACCCGGATCGCGAGCTTCCTTAAAGGAGGGATCAAAGCCAAAACGATAACAAGCGACACAATAAATCCAATTACATACACAATGGTCAGGCCTCCAATACTTAGCTTTGCAATTTGCTGTCGTTTCATTCAAAGTCTCTGGTTGGTTTTCGGATAGGGTTAAATAGATTGAACTAAAGTTTATTATCGAAATAGTTGGTAAAGCGGCTCAATTAGGCGTTTATTTCTTTAGTTCATTTTACATAGATGTAGCATTTGTATTTTTAACTAGAATAATCGCTATTTTTGCAAAATACAACGATAAAATATTTAATATTTCCATAACATTCCAATCAACCGCTTTTTACAATTCTAGTAGAAAATAGGTCTATAGCACTTATGCTAATAGAAGAAGGGTGAGCCGATGTTGAAGAAAAATAAAATGTTTCAGGTACTCATGGCCTCTGCGGTTGTAACTTCCGTACTGGCCGGAGGAACGGCAGAAGCTGCTTCCGCTGCAAAATCATCATCTGCGGGTCAGGCTGCAAAGATGACGTCGCCAAAACTGAAAGCGGCCAAGGTGGAACTCAGCGTGAACGGCGCGAGCGTCTCCGTCAATGCGGTCCAGCTCAACCAGGCGTACCTGGTAGCCGTGTCAGACATCGTCAAGGCTTTCGGGGCAAGCGCAAGCGCCGCCAAAGGGATCGTCACGATAAAGGATGCGACCGGTTCACGCGTCGTTCAGCTGCAGGCAGGAGTAAAGTCCTATAAGCTGAATGGAGAGGCCGCAGCCTTTACGAACGCTCCTCTGCTTCAAGATGGCAAAACCTACGTAGAGATTCAATCGCTCGTGGAAGCACTGGGCGGGGAATGGATCGCAGGCAGCGGGCAGACGCAGCAGGTATTGACGGTTCAAAGAGCGGAAGGAAGCTATTCTTCGGTACGCTGGAACGCCCAAGGGCAAATCATTGCCAGCCGTGACGACGCGGAGTCCGCCCAAATCGTTAAACTGGACCCGGCAAGCTATGGCAGCACGGTGATCTCGACGGACGAATATGCTGCGGAATTGGCGGTGTCCCCGAACGGGCAGTGGGGAGCTTATACCGATAACGCCGGCCAGCTCTACCTGATGAACCTTGCCAGCGGGCTGTCGCAAAAACTCGGCTCCGACACTTCCGTCAAGACAGATTTGACCTGGTCGGCGGATAACAGCCGGATTTATTTCATCCAGGGCGACAAGCAGGAAAAAATATCTTACATGAATGTCGGCGACGGCAAGGTGACCGAAGTGCTGGCCGACAAAGTGGAGAACAAGTCCGACGTGAGCCTGTCCGCGGACGGCAAACGATTGGTCTATATCGTCAATGTGACCGGCGTGGCCAGCAGCGATAAGGACAGTACGGAAGAATCGCTCAGCATCGACTATTCAGGCGCAGGCCAGCAGCTGTATTCCCTGGACCTCACGGATAAAGAAGCTAAACCGGTTCAGCTAACAACCGCTAAAGACAATAAATTGTATCCTGTCGCACTGGATGGCGGCAAAGCGGCGTATTTGAGCGCCGATCCGGATAGCGTCACTGCCAAGGACGTCATCAAGGTGATCGGCCCAGGCGGCAGCGTCCAGGACCTGGCGAGCATCATCGATGTGACGGTCATTGCGCCCGGGCCATCCGGAACGCTTGCTGCAGCGGGCATCGCCGCCGACGGCAGCACGAAAGTGCTGAAGATCGACAGCGGCAGCCAGGCGCAGCTTTACAGCACGTCCGGAACCGTCAGCGAGCTGGCGGTGTCTGCGGACGGCAGCCGGATCGCGCTGATCGAGGACGGCAGGATTGTAGTCATAACAGGCGGAAAGACCATTCAGCTTACCAAATAAAAGCGGTTCTTAACCGAAAAGGAGAATAAACGATGAAACTGTTCAAAAAATTAACGCTGGCTGCCGTCACTTCCCTGGTAGCGGTAACCACTCTGGTCGGCTCCGCTAGCGCCGCCTCCGGCATCTCCGGCAAAATTACGATTAACGGGTCCACTGCGCTGCTTCCGCTCACGCTTCAGGCAGCCAAGGAATTCCAGAAAATCAATCCGAAAGTCAGAATCTCCGCTTCCGGCAAAGGCTCGGTAACCGGACCGCAGGCTGTGAAGAAGGGCATTGCCGACATCGGGGCGTGCGACTGGGACGCCAGCATGGACGTACCGGGCTTCAAGGCTTTTGAAGGCCAGGTAGCGAACAAGGTGGCCGTCATTCCTTTTGCGACAGTCACCAACAAAAACGTGAAGGTGAACAACCTGACCACCGAACAGCTGAAAGGGATTTTCTCCGGCAAAATCACGAACTGGAAAGAAGTCGGCGGTGACAACGCGGACATCGTCGTCATCACGCGCGCCTTCGGCTCCGGCACCCGCGTCAACTATCAGGCCAAAGCGCTGGCTGGCGGCGACATCGTCAAAAAGGCCAAAAACTACAAGGAAGTCGGCTCCAGCGGCGACATGAAAACCGCCGTAGCCACAACGCCGAACGCCATCGGATACATCGACCTGGTGTACGTAAACAGCGACATCAAGGCGCTGAGCTATAACGGCGTGCAGCCAACAACGGACAATGTCATCAACGGCAGCTACAAAATTTGGGCATACGGATATTACATGACCAAAGGCCAGCCGACCGGCGCTACCAAAGCATTTATCGAGTATGTTCAAAGCGCGAAATTCCAGCAGGGTTCCCTGAAAAAACTGAAATTCATTCCGATTTCCGCCATGCGTTAAGGCAAGTGGATTGAGCTGATCCAAGCCAAGCCATATTCATGATCGCGGCCAGCCCTCAAATACTGATGGGGCTGGCCGCTTTATAGGAGGAGAGCCAGTTTGAGCACCCCCGTGCAGCAGTACGTGCCCGAGGAACGTCAGGTGCTGACCCCGCCCGCGAAGCGTCGCAGGTTCAGCCGCAGCGCCAGGGTCCGTTTCACCAACCGCATGTTTACGTATTATTTCTGGTTCAGCATATTGGCGCTGTGCCTGGTGCTGGGCCTGGTGATCTTTTTTATCGGCAAAACCGCGCTTCTGACCTTCCGCGACATCTCTTTTGCGGATTTCTTCCTTTCCTTTAACTGGACTCCGGAAGAGGAGCACTACGGTGCAGCCGCGTTTATCATCAACACCCTGTCCCTGACGGCGCTTACGCTTGTGCTGGCCGTGCCGGTATCCGTCGGGCTGGCGGTGCTGATCGCCGAGATCGCGCCCGGCTGGCTGAAAAACGCCATGCGGCCGATTCTGGACCTGCTGGTCGGGGTTCCTTCCATCGTCTACGGATACCTCGGCCTGACGGTGCTGATTCCGTTTTTGCGCCGGCTGAGCGGGGAGAATCTGGGCGACGGGCTGCTGGCGGCGGCGCTCGTGCTCGCCCTGATGGTACTGCCGACGATTTGCCGGATCAGCGACGACGCGATTTCCGCCGTGCCGAAAAAATACCGCGAAGCTGCGTATGCCATGGGCTCCACGCGCCTGCAGGTCATGATGCGGGTTGTCCTTCCCGCCGCCGGCAGAGGCATCATTGCGGCGGTGATTATGGGAATGACCCGGGCGATCGGGGAGACGATGGCGGTGGTGATGGTCATCGGCAACACGGCGCAGCTCGCCAAGTCCCTGTTTACGCCGGCTTCGGTGCTGACCAGCAACATCGTGATGCAGATTTCCAACGTGGAGTTTGACTCCACCTGGAATTACGCGCTGCACATGATGGCCTTCCTGCTGCTCATCATCTCGTTTGTCCTGATTTTGTTCATCCGCTATTTGGGACGCAAAGGGAGGGAGCAGGCATGAGCGAATGGACGCGCACCCGCAAAATGCAAAGATCGCTTGTGTACGACCGGCTGGCAACGTACGGGTTCTACGGGCTCGGCATCCTGGTTCTGCTGCTGATCTTCTGGCTGCTGCTGACCATCCTGGGCAAAGGGCTGCCCGGGCTGAGCCTCGAGTTTTTGATGAAGCTGCCCGAGGACATGGACCCCGGCGGCGGTATCGGGCCGGTGCTGTTCAACTCGTTTTATATTTTGATTCTGTCGCTGCTTATTTCTGTTCCGATTGGGGTCGGAGCAGGGATCTACATGGCGGAGTACGCCCCGCCGAATAAATTTACAGAGGTGCTGCGGATTTGCGTCGAGAGCCTCTCCTCCGTTCCGTCGATCGTATTCGGGATGCTGGGCTTGGCCATTTTTGCTGAGTACTTTCAAATCGGCCTGACCATTCTCGGCGGAGCGGTTTCCCTGGCCTTCCTCAACCTGCCGATGCTGGCCCGGGTGACGGAGGAAGCGGTGCGCGCGGTGCAAAATGACGTAAAGAACGCATCCTATGCCCTCGGGATGACCAAATTCCAATGCATCCGGACCGTCGTTATCCCGATGGCCATGCAGGGGATAGTGACGGGCATCTGCCTCGTAGCGGGCCGGGCCTTCGGGGAATCGGCCGTCATCCTCCTGACCGCTGGGCTCAGCACCTCCGGGGAGATGTGGGACTTCAATCTGTTCTCACCGGGTGAGACGCTGGCGGTACACCTCTGGTACGTGCAGTCGGAAGCGATTGTGGAGGATGCCCGCCAGATCGCCGACAAGTCGGCCGCGGTGCTGGTCATCGTCGTCCTCCTGATGAACCTGCTGTTCCGCATTCCGCTGTGGATCAGCAACCGGCGCCTGAAGAAATAGGGCCTTCTAGAGGTTGTTCAAAAAGTCGGCTTTTGATAAGAAAACCAATCGAGGCCAATCAGGGATGAGTGACCGCGATTAAAATGTTGGTTTTCTTGCGATATCGAATTTCATCAGCTCTGCTGATAACGAATAAATTCTATATCTAGCACGAAGTAAATCGGGAAGCTGATTCGGCATCGAATCTTGAATTCAGCCGGGTCTAAGGTGGATGCTTGCGTAGTATGTTTCCTTCGGAAACATTTCAGGTGCTCACGTACCCACTACGTACGCTCTGCTCCTCAGCCCCTAGCTTCATCCAATCTTCTCGGTGCTGAAAACCGACCTTTTTGAACTTGCATTTATATGTATTCATACCGAAATAAGCTTTGATCTAGGAAAAAAAGGGCTGTCTTCCGGCAGAATGACTCTGTCGGCGAGACAGCCCTTTAAGGTTGACTGATTGATCAGCTTATTCAGCGAAGCTGAACGCTTGGGATTGCTACAAGCGATTAACTTTCGGCTGAAGGTGGTCAGCATTGTGTCTTCAACGGCCCGTAATAATATCCAGCTGTGCGGAAGTATCATATACCATCTGGTAAGGGTCGGAGCTGTACGGAGTGAGCTCGGCCGTGACGGTATCCGTGTAGCCGATCTCGTTCAACGCCCGCCGCACTTCGTTCCAGTTGACGCTGCCCGACAGCAGCGGGACGAAGCCGTTCGGTCCGGCTGCCGGATTAAAGTCCTTCACGTGGACTTTGCGGATCCGCTCGCCCAGCGTCCGGATCCAATGCTCGGGATAGCCGAAGAGGAGGACGTTTCCGATGTCAAAATAGGCTCCGGCCCAGGGCGAATCGAGTTCGTCGATATACCGGGCCATCTCCATCGGGGAGAGCAGAAATTTGTTCCAGACGTTCTCGATGCCGATATGAACGCCGTGCTGTTCGGCCAGCGGAATGAGTTCCCGCAGTTCTTCCTGGCTGCGACAATAACATTCCTCATAGGTGACGGAAGGCGTCACCGCCCCGGGAACGACCAGCACGGTGTCCATCCCGAGCAGGGATGCAAGCTCCAGCTGCCGGGTGACGATCTCCCGTCCGCCGGCGCGGACATCCGGATCCGCCGCGGACAGGGGGGATTTCCACAGCATGCCTGTCGACAGGCTGCGCAGCTGAATGCTGTGACGGGAAGCCAGGGCCAGTACGGCCTCCGCCTCCTGGGCGGTGGTGTCCATGGTCAGCCCGGTTCCGCCGGACGGATACAGGTTCAGCTCGACGGCATCGTAACCCGCCTGCTCCGCATGAAGAAAAATCGTCTCGAGCGGGGTTCCCTCCGGAAATCCCCATTGATTTATCGACTTCAGCATCGCTTCATACACCCCTTTGTCAGGTTTAGGTTCAGAGCTCTGCAGGCGAAACGGCGGCCAATCGCTCCGCTGAGCGGTATGCAGCCAGGGCCACTTCGAGCGCCTTGAGCCCGTCGACGCCTGTCACGTTCGCCTCGGTCTTGCCTTCCGCGATCGAGGCTACAAAATCCCGGACCAGGCCGAAGTCCATATCGTCGCCCCAGAAATGGTGCCGGTAACCGCGCTCTTCGCTGAATACGTTCAGCTTCTGTCCGAAGGCGTCGATCGTCAGGGTGCCGGCCGTCCCGACGATTTCCAGCGTCACGTCGCCCCAGGTCGGGAAGGAAGGATTCCTGGACCAGCTGCAGTCCAGCGTGGCAAAGACGCCGTTGTCAAATTCGATCGACAGAATTCCGCAGTCATCGATGGGGGCGGCGGACATGAGCTGCCCGATTTCCGCGTACACCTCTTTGACCTCCGCGCCGGTGAACCAGCGCATGATATCGGCGACATGAACGGTGTGGTCAATGACCGCTCCGCCGCCGGACAGGGCGGGGTCGACAAACCATCCGCCCGGATTTTGCCCGCGGTTGGTCCCCTTCATGGCGAGGATCCGGCCGAGCTTGCCTTCGTCGATCATTTGCTTGGCCCGGATGACGGACCGATTGTACCGGACCGTGAAGGCCGTCTGCAGCATGACGCCGGCGGCTTTGCAGGCCTCGATCATGTCCCGGGCGTCCGCGGCATTGGTCGATATGGGCTTTTCGCACAGCACATGGACCCCCGCCTTGGCGGCCGCAAGGACATGCTCCTTATGGTTTGCGTTCTCCGACGTAACGACGATCCCGCTGAGGCCTTGGGACAGAAGCTCGGCATAATCGCCGTAATAGCTGGTGCCAAGGATGCCGGCAAACTTTTGGCCCCGCTGCTCATCGGGATCGTAAATGCCGGCGAGCTCCACTCCTTCCAATTGGATCAGCGCTTTCGCATAACTGTATGCGTGCATATGGGCAAAACTGGCGATGCCGATTTTCATGAACCGATCACTCCTTTGCTGCTCGGGTCGGCTGCACCGGTCCCCAGATGAACCGGCCGCCCGGTCTCCATCGATTTCAGCGCCGAGAGCGCAATCTGAAGCGCCTTATAGGCGTCTTCCGCGGTTACGATCGGCTCTTCATCCTGCTCGATGCAATTCAGGAAATGGCGAAGCTCCTGGAAATACGGGTTTTCCTCGACCGGGCTTTCCGGAACGGGTACGCCGCCGCCTCCGCCTGCATGCCCGCCGCGGTGAAAAGACAGCAGCGGCTGATCCCGGGCGCTGTCATAGCCGATGATCCCCTGCGTGCCGGCCATCTCCAGGTTCATGGAGAAGCCTTCATGCGACCAGGTTCCCTCGACGTGGGCGATGGTGCCGCTTTGAAAGCGGAGGGTCACGAGCGAATAGTCCAGCTGGGCGTGAACTCTCCCATGGAGCCCCTTGGCATATACACGTTCCACTTCGCCGAAGCACCAGCGAAGAAAATCGAAATCGTGGATCATGGCGTCCAGCGTAATGCCGCCGCTGGCACCGAAATCGCTGTACCAGTGCTGCCAGCCGATCGGATACCCTCCGCCGCGGCCCGCGCGGATGACGGCCGGCTTGCCGATGACGCCATCATCCAGCAGCTGCTTGGCATGCGCATATTCGTGGAAGAAGCGGAGAACATGCCCGACAAACAGCCGGACACCACGCGAACGGCAGTGGTCGATCATTTCCCTGGCGTCGACCAGACTGCGCGCCAGCGGTTTCTCGCAGATGACGTGCTTGCCGTCGTCGGCCGCTTGAAGAACAAACTTCTTGTGGAGCGGCGTCGGCAGGCAAACATCGACGACATCGACGCGGTCAAGCGCTTCCATCGCCTCCGCGTAGGAAGTGAACGAAGAGGTGCCGCATGCCTCGGCAACCCGCGCTCCCTTGCCGGCGTCGGTGTCGACGATACCGGCCAAGTGCGCATTCGGCATATCGGCATAGGCTGCGGCATGGGTGCTCCCCATCGCCCCTGCGCCTATAACGAGTACGTGAATCATAACGGTTTTCAGCTCCTTTTATGATGGACCGGTTACACTTGTAAAAGGTCTATTCGTTTTCTTATCCTTTGATGCCATTCATAGCAATTCCTTCTATAAAATAGCGCTGCAGGAAAATGAACAGGATGATGATCGGCAGCGTAGCCATTACTGCACCCGCCATCAGCAGCGGATAATCGGTCGAATGCTGCCCCTGGAAGGAGGAGATGCCGATCGACAGCACGCGCATATCCTCCGAGCTGGTCATGATGAGCGGCCACAGCAGGTCGTTCCATGCCGCCAGAATCGTAAAAATGGCCAAAGAGACGAGAGCGGATTTGGACAGCGGCAGGTAGATGTTCCAATAAATCCGGAAATAGCTGCAGCCGTCGATTTTGGCCGCCTCCTCCAGATCCTTCGGCAGCGTCATGAAAAATTGCCTCAGCAAAAAGGTGCCGAATGCGCTGAAGATGCCGGGGATGATCAGGACATAGAAGGTATCCAGCCAGTTCAGCTGCCGCATGATGACAAAGCTCGGGATCATGACGACCTGGGACGGCACCATGAGCACGGCAAGCAGGGCGAGAAAAATGACGTTTTTCCCCGGGAATTTCAGGCAGGCGAAGGAGTATGCGGCCAGGGAACACAGCAGCAGTTGTCCGGCTGTCCGGCCTAGCGTCACCAGAATCGTATTGAGGTAGTAAGTGCCGAAATCGATGGTGGTCAGCACCTTGGCGTAATTTTCAAAATGCCATTCCGACGGCAGCAGCGTAGGGGGCACCTTCATGGAATCCGCAAAGGATTTAAACGATGTGGACAGCATCCAGACAAAAGGGGTCACCATCAGGACGGCTCCCGCGATCAGCAGAATATGAACGGCCAGCCGTCTTCCGCGGTCGGAAGTTCGGGTTATCATGACAGCCTCTCCTCCTCATGAAGGTTATTGATAATGAACCCAGCGTTTTTGGAAATACATCTGAAACGCGGTGATGATCAGGATGACGATAAACAGGATGAACGCCTCCGCCGAAGCGTAGCCCATGTTGAAGTACTTGAAGCCGTCCTCCCAAATGCTGTACACGACGGTGCGCGTGGAATCGAGCAGGGAGGTTTGCTGTCCCATCATGATGAAGACGAGGTCGAATACCTGGAAAGAGTTGATGAAGGACATGACGAGCACGAAAAACAAGCTCGGCGTCAGCAGCGGCAGCGTTATCCGGAAAAAGCGGTAGACCGTGCCGGCGCCGTCCAGCGACGCTGCTTCGTAATAGCTCGACGGAATTCCCTGCAGCCCCGACAGCAGGATGACGGCGTTGTAACCGACGCTCGTCCAGACGCTGACAATGACGATCGACATGAGCGCAAACTTTTCGTCGAACAGCCAGTTCGGCTGGGGCAGATGCATCGCCCCGAGCACGTAATTGATCAGGCCGAACTCGGAGTTATACAGCCATTTCCACACCATGCCGACCGCGATCGGCATGGTGATGACCGGGATGAAATAGAACGTGCGGTACACGACCATCCCTTTAATATGCTGATTGAGCAGCACGGCGAGCAGCGTGGCAAAGACGATGGACAGCGGGACGGTCGCAACGGTGTAGAGCAGCGTATTCAGCAGGGAGTGCGTAAACTTCTCGTCCTGCATCAGCTGGGTAAAATTGTCGATCCCGTTGAACGCCGGAGCGGACATGCCGTCCCAGTTCGTAAAGGACAGAATCAGGGAAGCGGCGGAAGGCACCATATAAAAGAGGGCCAGACCCAGTGCGACGGGGAGGATAAATACGTACCCCCAGACCGCCTCCTGGATGGCCAGCTTGGAAGTTTTCCGCTTCCGGGCTGCAGGCAGGTTCGGGTCTTTCGACTTGACGGCCAGCGGCGTATTCACCGGCAGCACCATCCTTTCTCTCGAAGTTAAGTGGATACAAGCGTAGACTCTTCTTTAATCCTTCTTCTCTTCCGCGAGAATCTCGTTCATTTTATCGGCTATCGTCTTCAGCGCTTCCTCAAACGACTTTTTCCCGAGGTAGGCGTCCTGAAGCTCCTTGGTCTCCACGTCCTGCCACTCGGCCGTCCGCTCGGACACCGGATACGGCACAGCAAAGTCCAGACTATCTACGAATACCTTCAGGTCAAGGGAAGGGATCGACTTCAGCCAGCCTTCCTCCGTTCCTTTATAAGCGGGAATGCTGAAGCCCGATTCGGCCAGGTACTGCTCGCCTTCTTTGCCGGAAAGCACCTGGATCAGATCCCATGCTTCCTGCTGATGCTTCGTTTTTTCGTTCATCGCCCAGCTCAGGCCGTGAACGATCGTCGCTTTCTGCTTGCCTGCGGGCAGCGGGGCAACCCCCAGCTTGTCTCCCAGCAATTTGTACAGCTCGGGCGCGCTGACGGAAATGGCGGGGAACATGGCGGCTTTGCCGGATCCGAACAGCTGGAGCGGCTTGGTCTCAAGCTGCTGCTGGGCGTTCGGGGAATAGCCCTGGTCCATCAGCTTTTTCTCCCATTGAAAAGCAGACAGCGCTTCGGGCGAATCGAAGCCGGATTTCGTTTTATCTTCGGAGATGATGTAACCGCCGGCCTGGTGGATCAAATCGTAATATCCGGACTGGCTGTCAATCAAAGCGGTGTAGCCGTACACGCCGTTCTGCTTGTCCGTCAGCTTGGCGGCATTCTGCTCGATCGTATCCCAGGTCCAGCTGCCGTCCGGGTAAGACACGCCGGCTTTGTCGAAAAGTTCTTTATTGTAGTAGAGTCCAACCGCATCGAGGAAATAAGGAAGTCCATAAAGATGATCGTTGTAGGTGTACAGATTGACGAGGGCGTCAGTGTAAACGGAGGTATCGAGCTTGCTTTCATCAATAAGCGGCTGCAGATCCTTGATCCAGCCTTTGGAGGCATAAGCGTAGAAGTTGGGGCCGTTCATCCAGAAAACATCGGGCCCACTATTGCCGGCGAGACTTGTTTTCAATTTGGTCCAGTAGTCGGCCCAAGGGGTGTAAGTTACTTTGACTTCCACGTCGGGGTGGTTTTTCTTGTACAGCTCAATCGATTTGTTGACGGTGTCCTTCACGTTCTCATCCCATAGAGCCACGTTGATTACTTTTTTGCCGCCGGCTTCTCCGGAAGAGCCGCCGTAGCCCGTCATTACAGCAGTGAACAGAAACAGGAACACGAGGATGATCGACATTTTTCTAGCCATTCCAATAACCTCCTCTAAATATGGTTCTTGCACTCATTCTTGATCTGCCGCAGTTCCAATGATGTACGAATTCTCCCCCCTTATCTTGCGAAAATCCATCGCCATACTTATTCCAATAATCAAAATAAGTAGATGCCAACTGACCATTCAATGTGAGGTTTTAGGAAAAGAATGGCATCTATTTGCGTAAGATTATATATTTGGTGATTTTTATTTTCAATAGTTTGATAAATATTTGCATAAAAACTTTTGGAAGGCAGGAAAACGGCGTTTTCAAGTGGAAAGTATCGGTTTCCGCATATTTTGGTTATTGGAATATGTTACATGGAATGGAGCATTGGGAACTATATTTTACTGCAAATATGGAATAAGATGGAATATATTGATGCATTTTGCCGAAGAAAGGGGAAGATGGTTGAAAACGATGAGAAAAGGCGATTGGAAACTGATTCAGGAGCTGAACCGGTCGATCATTTTAAATAAAATCCGTCTGGACGGCCCGATCTCCCGGATCGAGCTGGCCAAAGGAAACCGGATTAGCCCCTCCACCGTAGCTGCGGCGGTTCAGGAGCTGATCCGGGAAGGCTATGTGACTGAAATCGGCAGAGGAGAGTCCAGCGGCGGGCGCAAGCCCATTTTGCTGCGATTTGCGCCGGATAACCATTTTTTGTTTGCCGCATCGATCTCAAACACGGTCATCGAGGTTGCCCAATTAAACCTGGAGGCGAATATCCTGCGCAAAGAATCCGCCCCTGTTGGAACGCGGCAGGGAGAAGGCGTCATCGAGCTGATGCTCGGCATGATCGACCGCTTCGTCACCGAAACCGGCAGCCTGGACGCTTGCATCGGCATAGCCGTCACGACACCGGGCGTGGTTAATGTTGAGCAGGGGGTTGTCTACTATAATTCCAAGCTCCGCCTGAATGACGTTCCGGTCAAGCAACTCGTGGAAAGCCGCTATGGGATTAAAACCTGGGTCGAGAACGATACCAACTCGCTCGTGCTTGCGGAACGGCGGTTCGGGAGCTACAGCTCTTTTGCCAATCTGATCTATATTATGGTCGGCAATGGGATTGGGGCGGGCATCCTTGTCAACGACATGATCCTCCGGGGAAAGCTGGGGGGAGCAGGCGAATTCGGCCATACGAGCGTCAACCGGAGCGGAATCCGCTGCGAATGCGGAAACGTCGGCTGCCTGGAGAACTCGGTAAGCTGGCCTGCCGTGCACTCCCGAATGATGGCGGCGATGGCATCGGGCCGGCAGACGCTTATCCACGATTTGACAGGCGGCGACTTCAGCCGGATCGAGCCTGCAGTGTATAAAGAGGCACTGTCTAGAGAGGATCGGCTGGCCATGGACATCACCGAGGAGATCGCCGAGCATCTGGGCGCAGGCATCGTCAACCTGGTGAACCTGTTTAATCCGGGAGCGATCGTGTTAGGCGGGAACGTGGCTCAGGACAATCCTATTCTGCTTCATAAGGTTGAGGAGCATATTTCAAGGTATGCCATGCGTATTTTGAAGGACGATCTGGTTGTTGGGCAGTCTTCGCTTGGCGATGACGGCAAATTAATCGGTGCGGCCGCTGTCGTACTGCAGGATCTGTTTCAGTTTTCGTTAACATAGCCGTCATCCTTCGGTGAGGAGACTGTGAGGAAATGAAAAAGAAACTGGAAAAGGCTTCATACATAAATATGGTTGATGGAAACCGGTTCTAGCAGTACAATAAGGCAGCGGTTCTCGAAGGAATCCCTTAACATCTTTTGCAACCGGCAGAGAAAGGTTTGATATGGTGACGAAGGTAAATGCAATGATGCAGAGGCTGCGTCCTCTCGCCCCATTAGTACTGATGCTCGTTTTTCCCGTTCTGGGGTCGATTTACCAGCTGGTGAACCACCCGAATGACCGCGTGTATTCCCTTGTCACGCAAGCGGATCTGGCTATTCCATTTATAAAATATTTTGCGCTCCCTTACGGCGTATGGATCTTCTATATCTATGCCTGCCTGGTCTACCTTTTCTTTAAGGACCGGAATTTGTATTACCGGGGCATTATACTGTACACGGTATGCGCAATGACATGCTACGGCATTTATCTTGTGTTTCAAACGACGGTGCCAAGGCCGGTCGTGACCGGCAGCGATCCGTTCAGTGAGCTTGTCCGATTTATTTATAAACGGGATCAGCCCTACAACTGTTTTCCGAGCATTCACTGCTTCTCGAGTTACATGGTTATGCGACTCTTTCTGACAAGCAAGGCCCGGAGCCGCATGATCATGATTCTCGTCAGCACGATGTCGATTCTCATCATCGCCTCTACACAGTTCGTGAAACAGCATGTCCTCTGGGACGCTGTTGCGGCGATTGCGATGGTTGAAATCTACCACTTTGTGATCTATGTCCTGCCCGGGGCACACCGCAGCCGGGAGAAAGTACGGCAGCAGAAGGAACTTCAAGCATAAGGCAGCATGCTCTAACAGAGCCCGGCTGCACCAGATCGGCAGCCTTCCGAGTGAAGGCTGCCGTTGCTGCGTTTCAGGGCCGAAGATGGTGCAAAAACGAAAAAATTGTGCAGGAAACCGAAGTTCATGCTACAATGAACCAAACATCCTATGTTTGGAGGTATTCAAATGAACTTGCAGCGTCCAACGCGTTCAACGCTTGTCGAGCAGGTCGCATCCCAGCTGGAGAAGCTGATTGAAGAAGGGCAGTGGCCCGTTGGGGAACGCATTCCTCCGGAACCGGAGCTGGTGGAGAAGCTGGGCGTCAGCCGAAACACGATCCGTGAGGCGATCCGTGCCCTGATTCATGCGGGACTGCTCCGGACGCGGCAGGGGGACGGGACGTACGTCGTCGCGTCGAGCAGCCTCGGTCCCGTCCTTCAGCGGCGGATGGAGCGCTCCAAGCTGAGCGAGACGCTGGAGGTTCGCGCTGCGCTGGAGCAGGAGGCCGCCCGGCTCGCCGCCCAGCGGAGCACGGCGGATGATATCAAGCAGATCCGGCTTACGCTTGCGGCCTGCAGCGCCGCAGAACAGTCCGGAGATATAGAAGCTTATCTCATCGCCGATTTGGCCTTTCACAAGCAGGTGATCGCCGCTGCGTATAACCGGCTGCTCAGCGAATTGTATGACAGCATTAGCGAATCCGTGACGAGTTCCCTCTCGCTGGGCAGCCTGAGCTGGGATCTGGTGCTTGTGCACGGCCGGCTCAATGAGCGTCTGCTTGAAGCCATCATCCGCCGGGACGCGGCGGAGGCGGGTGAAATTGTCCGGTCTTATATCCAGGCATCCCAAGATGCCTTGCTTGATTTGTCTGAAGGAGGAAATACAGAACATCATGAATAAAACATACGAAATATCTACGCAGCCGGCGGAGAATCCCCAGGTTTCCACAGGGATGAAGGCGCTGCTGCTGGTTCTTGGAATTATCCTGATCGCGACGACGCTGCGGGCGCCGATCACTTCGGTGGGTCCGCTCGTTGAAACGATCCGGCTCGATACGGGAATGTCGCATACCCTTGCGGGGCTGCTGACGACGTTCCCGCTGCTGGCCTTTGCCGTCGTCTCCCCGATTGCTCCGAAGCTGGCCCGGAGATGGGGCATGGAGAAGACGCTGTTTAGCGGAGTGGCCGCTGTAACGCTGGGCATTGCCCTGCGGTTCGTTCCTTCGGTCGCCGCTTTATTTGCCGGCACGATTCTGCTCGGCCTCGGCATCGCGGTCAGCAATGTGCTGCTGCCGAGCCTGATTAAGCGGGATTTTCCGCTGCGGGTGGGTGTCATGACGGGAATCTATTCCGTTTCGATGAACATCTTTGCGGCTATCGCCTCCGGCGTCAGCCTCCCGGTGTCGAATCATCTCGCTTCCGGCTGGCGGGGATCCCTGCTCATCTGGGGAATCCTGTCGTTGATCGCCCTCATCGTCTGGCTGCCGCAGCTCCGGTACCGGCATCGGACCGGCGGGGTGCGGATTTCGTCGAAAAGCAGCATCTGGCGCTCGAAACTGGCGTGGCAGGTCACGATTGTTATGGGTTTGCAATCCTTCGTATTTTACTCGGTCGTGTCCTGGCTGCCTGAAATTTTGACCGATCGGGGCATGAGCGGATCGACGGCAGGCTGGATGCTGTCGCTGATGCAGTTTTTCAGCGTCCCGGTCACGTTCTTCGTGCCGATTCTGGCGGGACGCTTTCAGAATCAGCGCGGCCTGGTCGTCGGGACGTTCCTCTGCTTTGTTCTGGGCTTTGTACTGCTGCTTAGCGGATGGAATGCGATTGTTCCGGTCGCGGTCGTATTGGTCGGAATCGGCACCGGTGCGGCCTTCGGCCTCGTAACGATGTTCTTCATGCTCCGCACCCGCCGGACCGAACAGGCTGCGGAATTGTCCGGTATGGCCCAGTCGGTCGGGTACCTGCTGGCCGCTGTCGGACCTCTGCTGATTGGACTTGTCCATGACCTGAGCGGCAGCTGGACGACCGCGACCTCGGTCCTGCTGATCGTGGCGACCGTCTATATGCTGGCCGGATGGGGCGCCGGAAACAACACTTACATTGAAGAATAAAGCACAACCTCCGCCGGAAGGGCGGAGGTTGTTTGCATTTTTCTTGAGACGGCCGTTACAAATAGATGCCGCTGCTGAAGCCCTGAATGTACATGGCATGCTTTCTTCGGGAGCTGCGGCGCACCGTAAGGATGCGGGACTTGCTGCCGCTACCGGTTGCAGATTTGTGCCGGGAGTACCTGGAGTGTCTGGAGGCTTTTCTCCGCTTCCTCATGACGACCCTTTCACTCTGTTCCCTTTCGCTTCGGTGGCGGGAGGATGGTTTTCTAGGCGAATGTTTGCGGGTTTTGCGTTTCATAAGCAGATGCCGGGCTTTTCTGTCCGTGCTTCTTTTGATGGGCGCCGGGAGTACCGGCTCCTTGCTCCATGGCGTTAATCTCAGATGATCCTGATAGAGGACATATCCTGGGGAAAGCGGGTCCCAGCACTTCATGTCACCGGCAAAGTGAACGATTTTCTGCTGGAGGTCCATTTCTGCACCCGGGACGTAAAACCAGTTGAACCGTTGGTCCAGCAGCAGGCAGTTTCCCCCGAATACATGGTTCAGGCAGTCCTGGTCCGGCATCGAGGTGCCGGGAAAGGCGCGGAAAAAGTTCAGCATTTCTTCAAACCACGTCACGTGCTGCCGAATGGCATTGAGGTCAAATAAAAGGACCCCGGAGTTAAAATAGGTTTCGGGGTTTAAACCCTGGACGGCCACAACTTCTGCGATGCCGTGGATGCCTTGGTCGTGGATAGCCCCAAGGTAGCCCCCGTTCAGGTTGATCTCCCACAACTCGGTGATGTCCATATTGACCATCACGTCGCAGTCGAGATAGATTACCCGTTCAGCAGGTACCACGGCTGGCAGCAGCAGCCGGTAAAGACTGCCCCACGTCCATCGGTCGATGGAGCCGGTTCCCGACAGAACGTCCATCATCTCGACAGGCAGGGTCACAGGATAGAAGTGGATCGGGTGCTTGAAATCCGCCGCCAGCTGGGCGAGCTTGTTCCTGTTTTCTTCCAGGAGCGAATCGTCATGGAGGATGTGAACCTGAAGCTCGGAGGAAGTGTTACGGAACACCGAAGCCAACGCGGCGGCAGCGTGCTCGGAATAGCTTCCGTCCTTATCCGTAAAAGCTAAAGCCAATTCAATCATTTGCGGGGACACCTCTCTTTAGAATTGGTTTTCCGTTACATACCTGCATCACGAGAAGGCAGGCGGGTGAAGCATGGGCTTACGGCGCAGGGTCACCGGAACCGGAATCCGGTGATTGCGGGTCCTCTTTTAACAGCTCGCTCATTTCGTCCTGCAGGTGCTGCTTCAGCTGCGCTCTTTGCTTCGTCAGTGCCAAAATGGCCTTCACATAACCCAGCGGATCACCGACGTCATGCCAGCGGCCTTTAATCTCGCAGGTATAAATCGCTTCTTTGACAAGTAATTGATTCAATGCGTCCGTCAGCTGGATTTCGCCGCCAACTCCCGGGGATTGGTTTTCCAGGATATCGAATATGGATGGAGTCAAAATGTAACGGCCCACCATGGCCAGCCTCGAAGGAGAGGCATCGACCGCGGGTTTTTCCACCAACCGGTTCACATACGCAAACGAATCGACCAGCGGTTTGGCGTCGACGATGCCGTAGCTCGATACCTTGTCAGCCGCCACGCTTTGCACGCCTACAATGGACGTCTGCAGCCGGTCATACCCATCCATAAGCTGTTTTAGCGACGGCGGATCAGCGTCAAAAAACGTGTCTCCAAGCAGGACGGCAAAGGGCTCGTTTCCGATAAACTTGCGCCCTACCCCGATGGCGTGCCCCAGACCTTTACGCTCTGATTGGCGGATATAGTGGATATCGACAATGCCGGTAAATTCCCGGATTTTGCGGAGTTCCTCGAACTTGCCTTTTTGCTCCAAATAATATTCGAGCTCCAGCGCCGAGTCGAAGTGATCCTCGATCACCTTTTTGCCTTTGCCGGTCACGATCAAAATTTCCTCAATCCCGGAAGCCGCGGCTTCTTCGATAATAAACTGGATGGTGGGCTTATCGATAATCGGCAGCATCTCTTTGGGCATTGCTTTGGTGGCGGGAAGAAACCGCGTTCCGTAACCGGCTGCCGGAATGATCGCTTTACGAATCTTCAAGCGGTCCTCCTCCTTTGCTGATAGCAATTTCGCATACTGTCATCTTATGCCGGAGAGAGCTGCGGATCGTGGACATTTATCCAGTGCGGAAAAATTATTGGACGGCCGTTTTTTTGCAGGCAGAAGTAAGACTCCAAAAAAAATTTATCCGTTCCGGGACACGGTTTTTTCGCTGCTCTGCCAGGTTGGGAAAAGCCCAATCTTTTTTTTCTGTGGTATATTTTAATGGATGGGTCGGAAGCGGGTAATGATGAAATATCAATTCAATTGAAACTAAAGGAGGGAATGGAACTCTTGAAAAGCTTCGAACTGCTCACCAATTATTTGAAGAAAAACGCGCTTCTCTACCTGACCGCCGTCATCCTGATCATCCTGTCCAACGTGGATCAGGCGCTGCTGCCGCAGATTCTCGGTAAGGTGACGGACGGACTGAAGGAACGTTCGATCGGTCGTGAGGACATCATCCGCTACAGCCTGATCCTGCTGGGGATCGCCGTGTCCTATGGCGTTCTGTTCGGCTTAGGGCAGTTTACCATTATGCGTCTCGGCCGGCGGTTCGAGTTTTTGACAAGGGGCCAGATCTTTGCCCAGTTTTCCCGCCTCAGTGAGGATTTTTTTTCCAAACAGGGGACCGGCAAGCTGCTCAGCTATGTCATGAACGACGTGACTTCGGTTCGGGAAGCGATTTCATTCGGAGTCACGCAGACGACCAACGCCGTGTTCATGGTCATCTCCTGTGTTGTCATGATGCTGGTTACAGGTATACCGGTAACTCTAATTCTGGTCAGCGTGTGCCCGCTGGTCGCCATTCCGTTTCTGGTCATTTATTTCGGTCCCCGTATCCGGAACCGGTCGATGGATGTGCAGGAAGGGTTGGCCACGATGACGGAATCCGCCGATGAGCAAATCGGGGGCATCCGCGTCACGAAGACGTTCGCCATCGAGGAGACGGCGCAGCGCCGGTTTGACGAGACGGTCGACGGGGTGCGCAGCGCGCAGCTGTATCTGGTGAGGATGTCATCCTTGTTCCAGGCGTTGCTTCCTTTCTTAGGGGCGTTATCCCTGGTCGTCTCGCTGCTGGTCGGCGGATATATGACGATTCAGGGCCGGATGACCCTTGGAAGCTTCGTTGCGCTGACCTTCTACCTCCGGATGCTGACGGGACCGCTCCAGCAGATCGGCAACGTGATTAACATGATGCAGCGCTCGGGAGCATCCCTGGAACGCGTCAACCGGCTGCTGGCCCGGGTGCCGAGCGTGAGGGACAAGGACGACGCTTCGGACCTTGCCCGCATCGGGGATATCGCCGTGGACAACTTGACGTTCTCTTATCCGGGGACGTCGGAACAAGCGCTTAAGGACGTCAGCTTCACCATTCCGGAAGGCCGCACCGTCGGGCTCATCGGCCGCACCGGCAGCGGCAAATCGACGCTGGCAAAGCTGCTTCTGCGCATTTATGAGCCTCCGGCCGGCAGCATTAAGGTGAACGGCCAGGATATTACCCGTGTGACCCTGGAGTCGCTGCGCCGCAAGATCGGCTATGTGCCGCAGGACGGGTTTTTGTTCAGCACGGATATCGCCGACAATATCGCCTTCAGCGACCGCTCCGCCAGCATCGAGCAAATCCGCGAGGCAGCGGCCCAGGCTTTGCTGCTGGAAAGCGTCAACTCCTTTGAAGCGGGATTTGAGACCCGGCTCGGCGAGCGGGGCCTTACGCTGTCCGGCGGTCAAAGGCAGCGCGCGAGCCTGGCGAGAGGGCTGATGAAAAAGCCCGAGCTCTTGATTCTCGACGACAGTATGAGCGCCGTCGACGCGATGACGGAATCGGGCATCCTCGGCAATTTGATCCGGGAGCGAAGCGGCAAATCGACGCTCATTATCGCGCACCGGATCAGCAGCGTCCAGCATGCCGATGAAATCATCGTGCTGGATCAAGGCCGGATTGTCCAGCGGGGCAGCCATGAGGAATTGATGGCCTGTCCGGACGGGCCATATGCATCTTTATACCGGATCCAACAGGAGGGACTGCAGCATGCCTAATTCTTCAGCCGCTGCCCTCAAGGCAACGCAAGCAAAGGATGCAGCGGACAAGAAAAAATCATTTGAAGCCTTCAGGGCGATACTGGCTTACGGCAAACCGCACAAGTGGGCTTTTGCCGGCGTGTTTGTCTGCGCGATCCTCGGCATTTCCGCCGATCTGCTGCAGCCGTATCTGGTCAAGATCGTGATCGACGATCATTTGGCTGTCGGCGGCAGGGACATGGGCTATATCGCTACGATCGCCGGCATTTATCTCGGCATTTCGATCGTCAGCTTCTTATTCACGTATTTGCAGAATAACCTGCTGCAGTACGCGGGTCAAAGCATCGTGGCACGGATCCGGAAGGATTTGTTCCAGCATATTTCCAAGCTGTCGATGTCCTATTTCGACCGCGTGCACCGCGGCAGTCTGGTGACCAATGTCTCCAGCGACACGGAGACGATCAGCCAGTTTTTCACGCAGGTGCTGCTCAGCTTGATCCGCGACGGCATGACGCTCGTACTGATCATTGTCTTTATGTTTCAGCTCGATACGACGCTGGCCTGGTATTCAATGATCGTCCTGCCCGTCATCGGCCTCGTGGCCTTCCTGTTCCGCCGATATCTACGCCAGGCGTACCAGGTAACCCGGAGCCGCTTGTCGCGGTTAATCGGATTCATTGCGGAGAATTTGTCCGGGATGGGGCTGATTCAGGCGTTCCGCCAGGAAGAGGAGCAGACCCGGCGTTTTAACGAAAATAACCAGAGCTACTGGGAAGCGAACATGAGGGAGGTCCGCGCCAACGTGCTGTTTAACCGGACCTTCGACATTCTGGGCAACGTCGCCCTCGTCACGGTTGTCTGGCTGGGCGGACTGGCGGTATTCCATGAGCATATGGCCGTCGGCGTTCTGTACGCGTTTACGAGCTACATCCGGCAGTTTTTCCAGCCGATCAACCAGATCACGATGCAGTGGAACACGTTCCAGTCGACGACCGTATCGATGGACCGGATCTGGAAAATATTCAGTACCGAGCCGGAAGTGAAGGACCCGGAGCCTGACAAAACGTGCCGGCTGCGCTTGTCCGAAGCCCGCGGCCGGGTCGACTTCAACCACATTTCTTTCGGCTATTCGGAATCCAAGCCGGTCATTCCCCATCTCGACCTTCATTTGAAGCCCGGGGAGATGGTCGGCATCGTCGGCACGACGGGAGCGGGGAAGAGCACGATGATCAGCCTCTTGAACCGGTTCTATGACGTTAATTCCGGCAGCATCAAAATCGACGGGGCGGATATCCGCGATATTCCGCAGCAGCAGCTCCACCGTCTCGTCGGACTGATCCAGCAGGAGCCCTATCTGTTCGCGGGAACCGTTCTCGATAACGTCCGGCTGTTTCAGGAGGACATCTCCCGTGAAAAGGTGATGGATGCCTGCCGGTTCGTCGGCGCGCACGACATGATCATGCGGATGTCCGGCGGATACGACACGCTCCTATCGGAGCGGGGCAGCGGCCTGTCAGCCGGGGAGCGGCAGCTGATCTCCTTCGCGCGGATCATGGTCTTTGAGCCGCGGATCCTCATCCTGGATGAGGCGACCGCCAACCTGGATTCGCATACGGAGCAGCTGGTGCAAAGCGCGCTGGCGAACGTGTCTACAGGGCGGACGACGCTGGTGATCGCCCACCGGCTGTCCACGGTCATGCACGCCGACCGCATTCTGGTCATGAAAGACGGCCGGGCGATTGAGGAAGGCACCCATGACGAACTGCTGGCCATGCACGGATACTATGAACAGCTGTACAATCATGCAAGACAGGCGGCCGATGAAGAGTAGCCCGGGATGCAGGGGCCGATTGGAAGCCGGCTGAACCGGATGTATAGAAACGGGGAGAGAGCGATGCTCTTTCCCCGTTTTATTTTGCAGACAGGAAAACGAGGCTGCCAGCGTAACAGGATCGGATCATAGCTGTAGCTGCGGCGCTCCCCTGGGCGCAGGCTCTGACGCGTAAAATACTCCCTCAACCGACGAGTTTTTAGAGGCAAAACGGATTCAACTGCGACTTTTTAACCATTTACTTAAGACCTAGTGATCTTCTAAGATAGTGAATAAACCTAACATGAACCTCTGTGATAAAGCCAATTGGTTTATTAGCAAGCGTTTTCAATGTTATATAATATTACATAACTATTTCATAAACCGACGTAGGAGGGATCATATGCAGCATTGGTTCGGAACATCCTTGAAGCATAAGCTGTCTCTGCTCACCATTCTGGCCGCGCTGGTTCCGCTGCTGTTCCTCGGCATTTTCTCCTACAAAATGGCCGAGAGCCTGACCGAGGAAAAGGCCAAAACCTCCGGGATGAACAATCTCAGGCAGCTGGATGTCTACCTGGAGACGATGGTCAAGGACGTTGAGAACATTTCGCTTTTTCTGATCGGCAACGAAGGCGTGCAGTCCTATTTAAAAAGCTCGGAAAGCAATTACGTGCAGCAGACCGCCGTCATCAACTTTCTGACAAGCCTCGCCTTTTCCAAAGATTATATCGCGAACATCATCGTCGAGCCGCTTGGGGCCAAGGACTCGATCTCCTACAAGTCGCTGGTGCGGTCGGAGTTCCAAGATGTCACGGAGAGGGATCCTGATTATTATGTCGAGCAT
This sequence comes from Paenibacillus sp. SSG-1, assembly GCF_002224835.1. NCBI lineage: Bacteria > Bacillati > Bacillota > Bacilli > Caryophanales > Paenibacillaceae > Paenibacillus > Paenibacillus sp. SSG-1. The sequence continues at coordinate 4,463,982 of NZ_MBRK01000001.1, read as the reverse complement.
CCCAAGTGGTGGTCTTCGGTCCACCGGCAGTGGACCTTTGAAGGGGTGAGGAAGATGATCACGCTGGCAAGACCGATCCGCAGCACCGATAAATACAAGCCGATCGGAAACCTGCAGATCAATCTGGATCAGGGGGTCATCGCCAGCCAGGTCCGGCAGGTGGCATTGGAAAAAACGGGCTTCGTGCTGCTGCTGGACGAGAACAACCGGATTCTCGCAGGCCCCCCGGATATGGAAACGAATCTTGCGCTGGACGCTTATTATCCTTCGATCGGCCCTTTTGAGGGACAGAGCGGGGATTTGGTCTACGGGCAGGGGAGCGGCAAGAAGACGATTTTGTATAAAAAGATGTCCAGCGTGGGCTGGAAGCTTGTCGGGATCATACCGGCTGCGGAATACAGCTCGCAAAACCAGTATTTTCTAAGGCTTACGGCTGTCGCTGTCACCGCTGCGATCCTGTTTGTCATCATTCTGGTTCTTTTTCTGATTCAAAAAATAACTAACCCGCTCTCCGCGCTCACCAAATTCCTCAGAAACGCCAGGCCGGAAGAACCTCTGCCTGCACTGCCGGTCAAAACGATAGACGAGGTAGGTCAGCTGATCATCAGCTATAACCGGCTTACTTCGCGGATCGTAAAGCTCACCGATGAGGTCAAGCGCAATGAATCACTGAAGAAGGAAGCCGATATGCATGCGCTGCAGGTGCAGATTAACCCGCATTTTTTGTATAACACCCTCTCCTCGGTGCAATGGCTGGCGCTGATGAATCAGGACGGTGCCAAGATCGCCGAGATGGTCGGCTCGCTGAGCGATTTTCTGCGGTTCAGTTTAAATGCTGGCCAGGAATACTGCACGGTGCTGCAGGAGATCACGCATGTCCGTCATTACATGAATATCCAGTCGATCCGGTATCCCGACAAATTCGATTTTCGGGTCGATGCGGCTGAGAGTTTGCACCATCTAACGATGCTTAAGCTGCTGCTTCAGCCGCTGGTGGAGAATGCGATCCTTCACGGCCTGCTCGGCCGAGACGGGCGGGGCATGATCCGGATTGCGGTGGAACGCAGCGGGGGGTTCCTCGATTTCGCCGTTGAGGACGACGGGATCGGAATGCCTGAAGAGAGGCTTCAGTGGCTCCGGAATCGGCTGGCGGAGCATCCTGCGGCCTACGGGCAGGGGCCTGACGCCCACGGGAGCTACGGGCTGCGCAACGTCAACAAGCGGCTGGCGCTGCATTACGGCAGGGAGGCCGGACTTCAGGTGGAGAGTGCGGAAGGAGCGGGCACGCGGATTACATTCAGGATCCCGATCGTGCAGGAGCCAAAGGAATGGACTCGGGAACAATCAAGCAAAGGGGAGAACGAAGATGAAGGTTATGATCGTTGATGACGAAGTGATTATCCGAAACGGGCTAAGCACGGTGGTCAATTGGGAGGAGAACGGTTTTACGGTGCTGGAGCCGGCCGCTTCCGCCGAAGAAGCGCTGCAGCGGATTCCGGATGAGCAGCCCGAAATTATATTTACCGATATCCGGATGACGGGGCTCAGCGGGATCGATATGGCCCGGGAGGTGAAAAAGCAGTTCCCGGATACCGAAATCATCATCATTTCCGGATTCGACGAGTTTGCCTATGCCCAGCAGGCGATGCGCGAAGGAGTCAGCGACTATTTGCTGAAGACGAGCAGACCGGGGGAAATCATCCAGTCCGCGGCCAAGGCCAGAGAGCGGCTGGAGGTTCGCCGGCGGAACGAGGAAGGCGGCAGGGTCCAGCAGACGATCGTGAACCGCGGGTTCTTGAGGAGACTGTTGGCTTCGGGATCCGCGCCCGATGCCCGAACCGAAGCCGAGTTTTGGGACCGGTTCCCCGACCTTCGGCCCGATGCTGACGGGTTCACTATGCTCCGGATTTGGCTGCTGTCGGCCCATTCCTCCGGCTCGGGGGAGAGCATCAGCCGTCCGGACACCGATGTATACCGCATCGTCGGCAGCCGGCTGGCTGAACGATTGCCATGCGCATGGCTCGAATGGAACGGTGCACTGCTTCTTCTGGTAAAAAGCCGGGGCGAGGACGACTGGAGCCGCATGAGGCCGGTGCTGGGCCATGTGGAGGCTGAGCTGGGCTGCCGGGTCACGGCTGCCGTCGGGTTGCCGTTCACCCAGCTTCAGGATCTGCCCGGCGCCTTAGCTGCCGCAGCGGAGGCCGGCTCCTATGCATGGCTGCTGCGTGCAGAACGGCGCATCCGGTATGAAGAGGTAGCTTCCCGCCGGGGCATCCGGACGGTATGCACGGCGGAGGAAGAAACCGAGCTGTTTGCCCTGCTCCGGGCGGGCGACACGTTCCGCCTGCGGTCCTGGATTACGGATTTGCTTGAACGGATCATACGGGACCCCGAGGCTACACCAGGATCGATGCAGGCTTACCTCCATTCCATTCTTGTCTCGGCCCGTCGGTGGCTGGAGCGTGCCGCCGCTTCGATCGGTTACTCCAGTCCGCTTCCTTCCGGGACTCCATTCGATATCTACGAGCTGGCCAAGTGGCCAGAACGAATCATGGTTCATGAATTGAAACAGATCATGCAGCAGTACAGCGGGATGGTATCGGCGTCCAGTCCGGTAGAACGGGCCATTGCTTACATTCACGACCACTTGGACCAAAGCCTGTCGCTGCAGCAGGTGGCGAAGCACGTCCATATGAACCCGAACTATTTCAGCGAGCTGTTCAAGCGGGAGACCGGCCGCAACTATCTCGAATACGTCACGCAGGCGAAACTTCGCAAGGCGATGAGGCTCCTGCGGGAAACGCCGGCCAAAATCAGCGAGGTCGCCGGCGAGATCGGTTACGAAGACCTGAAGTATTTTAATCGCCTGTTCAAGAAATTCACCGGTCTGACCCCTTCGGAATATCGGGCAAGTGCTGAAGTTTGTCCCTCCCTTGACTGAATTCTATCCCCTGTGGGAGACGTTCATCCTCTTTTATACTTGGGCTAATCATCGCAAGGCTGATTGAACTTCAGATTTATATCAGAGGGGGATGACCATGAAAACTACACGTAAATTAGGCATTGTTCTGCTGCTCATGACGATGCTCCTTGCCGCCTGCGGCAGCGGGGAGAGCGGCAAGCAGGCAGAGGGAAGCGCGGACGGTCAGGAGAAAGTGAAACTGACGATCTGGCACAATTTTGCAGGGGATGATTTGCGGGCCAAATCGGTCCGGAGCTTCATCGAGCAGTTTGCCAAAGACCATCCGGAGGTAGAACTCGACGCCCAGGCCATCCCGCCTGACGGTTACCGCCAGCGACTGAGCACGGTTGCCGCGGCGAATGAAATGCCGGACGTATTTTTCGTCTATGCGGGCAGCCAGTCCTCCGAGCTGTATCAGGCCAAGCTGCTTCAGCCAATTACGGAGGTGCTTGACGCGCATTCGGATTGGAAGGACAAGTTCCTGCCAGGCGCTTTTGAACCGTATGAGTTCGAGCAAGGTCAGATCTACTCGGCTCCGCTGGGCATGTCGGCCACCTCAATCCTGTACTATAACAAGGCCTTGTTCGAAAAAAACAACGTGAAAGTCCCGACCACATGGGATGAGATGATGACGGCCGTCAGCGCATTCAATGCCAAAGGCATCACCCCGATTGCGCTGGGCAACAAAGCCCCGTGGGTAGCGCAGTCCACGATTCTCGGTTCGCTCGCCGACCGGGTAACGGGAACGGAATGGTTCAAGAACGCCGCTGCGCAGAAAGGGGCCAAATTCACTGATCCGGAATTCATCCAGGCGCTAGGTCATTTTAAGGAGCTGGTGGATCACAAGGCGTTCCAGGACGGCGCCAACAGCATCGACAATACGCAGGCTGAGCAGTATTTCATACAGGGCAACGCGGCGATGATGATCAGCGGCGCCTGGACGCTCACGAACCTGGCGGCATCCTCTACGGAAGACCAGATGAAGGATATCGAAGTGACTGTGCTGCCGCCAATCCCCGGAGGGAAAGGGAAGGCAGGCACGATTTCCGGCGGTGCCGGCGGCGGACTTGCGCTCAGCAGCCGGACGGAAGGCAAAGCAAGGGAATTGGCGCTGGAGCTGATTTATGCGGTCAGCGGGCCGGATGCCCAGAAAGCGATCGCCGAGAGCAACTCCATGGTGATGTACGACACCGATATCGACAAGTCTAAGGTAACTTCCCTCTACTATAAAGCCTTCAACCTCGTCAAATCGACCGAAGTCACGCCGGTCTATGATGCTTATTTGTCGGCGGAAGCGGCCGAGGTCATTAATAACGGCCTCCAGGAAATCATGATGGGCGGCTCCGTAGAAGGCGTCGCACAGAAGCTGCAGGACGCGCAGGCCCGGTCGGCCGCGCCTTAATGACGGACATGAGAAAGGGAGGAAGCTGCCATGCCAACAGCGATGCGAAGTAAAGGATTCATAGCGCTAGCTCTTCTTCCGGCGCTTCTGCTGTTTTTGATCTTCGTCATTATTCCGGTGTTCTGGTCGGCGTATTACGGGTTTTTCAGCTGGAAAGGCTTTGGCGACGCCAAATTCATCGGGCTGGACAATTATAAGGAGATGTTCCGGGATCCGATTTTCTGGCGGGCGCTGCGCAACAATCTGATCTTGGTCGTATCGTCGATCGTCGGCCAGGTTCCGGTTGCGCTCGTTTTGGCCATCGTATTGTTCAAGAACTCGTTGTTCTCCCGGTTTGTCCGTTCGGCCGTTTTCATGCCGATGGTGCTGTCGACCGTCGTGGTCGGCCTCATCTGGGGATACATTTATCACCCGCAGTTCGGGGTTGCGAACCATGTGCTGGATCTGCTCGGCCTCCACTCCTGGACCCGGGCCTGGCTGTCCGACCCGAAGGTCAACATGCTGGCTATATCCATTCCGATCAACTGGGCGAACATCGGCCCTTACCTGGTCATTTTTGTCGCGGCGCTGCAAAATATTTCACCCGAAATCCACGACGCAGCCAAAATCGACGGCTCCGCCGGCTGGAACAAGCTGATTCACGTCACTCTCCCCATCATTTGGGGGACGGTGGTCGTCACGATCGTACTTTGCATCTCCGGAAGCCTGAAAGCCTTCGACCATGTCATCGTCATGACGGGCGGGGGGCCGGCGCGGTCAACCGAGCTGCTGGCGACGTACATGTACAACAGCACGTTCAGCGTTTACCGGTACGGTTACGGCTCGGCCGTATCCACCATGATCATGATCGTCAGCGCGGTGCTCATCGCCTTGAACTATTTGGCGACGCGCCGCAAAAGCAGCTGAGGGGAGGAGAAGCTAGGATGAATGCAACGATTACGGCCGCTTCCCGGAGCGGCACGGGCAAAAGAGCCGTCTTCAAAGGGCTGGCCGGCTTCGGCAAGCTGATCCTGCTGGCGTATGCCGTCGTTACGCTGTATCCGCTGTACTGGCTGTTTACGAGCGCCTTTAAAACAAACCAGGACTTCTTTGCCAATCCGTATGGACTGCCGAAACAGTGGATGGCGCAAAACCTGGTGAGGGCTTGGGATCTGGGGAATATGGGAAGGGCGATGCTGAATTCCGCGGTGGTTACGGTCTCGGCGGTCATCCTGACTGTCCTGCTCAGCGTGCTTGCGGGGTATGTGCTGTCGAGATTTTCGTTCCCGTTAAAAAAAGTCGTCGTCGTGCTGTTTACGATGGGTCTTCTGATTCCGATCCACAGCACGCTGGTTCCCTTGTTTATCATGATGAAAAACATGGGTCTCCTCGACACCTACGGTGCGCTCATTCTGCCCTATACAGCGTTTGAGCTGCCGATCGCCGTGTTTCTGTCCATGGCCTACATGTCCTCGATTCCGAAAGAGATTGAAGAGGCGGCGATGATCGACGGCAGCGGATGGTGGGGAATATTCGGCCGGATGATCCTGCCGCTCTGCACGCCGATCGTGGCGACGATTTCGATTCTGGCGTTTCTACGGTTCTGGAACGATTTTTCCTTTGCGCTCGTCTTTATCAACACGCAGGCGCTGAAGACGCTGCCGCTCAGCCTGTCCCTTTTCTCGGACGGTTTCGGCACGGATTACAGCCTGACGATGGGGGCGATGGCCATCGCGGTGCTTCCAACGATCGTCATCTATCTGATCCTTCAGGAGAAAATCATGAAGGGCATGGTGGCCGGCTCCACCAAAGGATAGGGTGGATGTTCCATGATCGAAAACAATCTGCTCGCGTAAAATCAGGCAATCCGTCAACGGTTCATACCGGGCGGGTTGCTTTTTGGTATAACCGTTTATTTGTCCGGCTGCGGCTTGGCGTCAGGTGCGAAGCTCTCCCTGTATTGGGCCGGCGACATCCCGTAGGTGCCGCGGAACACGCGGTGATAGTAAGAGTAGCTGGCAAAACCGCAGGTTTCAGCGATCTCCTCCTGGGTCATGGTGCTGTATTTCATCCGTTCGATGGCGGCGTTCAGCCGGATTTCCAAGGCGTATTGGATCATCGTTTTGCCGTACTGCTCCTTGAAGATTTTGACGGCTCTGGACAGGCTCAGGCCAACATGGGCGGCGGCTTCCTCCAATTTAAAGGTAACGGTGGCATGCTCCTCGACGAAACGCTTCAGCCTCAGCGCGGTATAAGCGGTGCGGTTCGCCGGCTTCGTCTCCGTGATGGCCCGGTCCAGGCAAAGGCACAAGCTTCGCAGCAGGTAACCGGTGAGCTCCACGTTCTCCCCCTCCAGGCCGCGCCTTTTTTCTAGCAGCAGCTGCCTCCACAGACCGAGCAGGCGATCGTCGCTGCCAATCCGGCTGACAACCGGCCGGCTCATCCGGCTCCACCAGGCATCGATCCAGCCGCCTTCGCAAAACAGAAAATAATCCCCGCTCGAGACGCGTCCCCCGCCGGCATCTTCATGCACCATAAGCTCGTATTCGTCTCCCGGTTTCAGCAGCAGCAGGTCCCCGCCTTGGACATGGTAATCGGTACCGTTGCAGAATATGGTGCAGGATCCTTCCGTCTGCAGCCGGAACAAATAGGTCGTCAAGCCCGCGCGGTGGCTGTTGCTGAACTGCTGGAAATGGTAGGAGTAATCGCAAATCAGCAGCCTGGCTTCCATCATGTGCTCCCCTTTCTCAAAAAACAAGCAAATAGTTCATGTTGCAATCATATTGTTTATGTTCATTTTAGCTTACTTGCATGTATGATAGTAGCAGATAGAGCAATCATTTTATTGGGAAACGAGGTGCCCTTTTTATGAAAAAATTGAACATTGGCTTGCAATTGTATACGCTTCGTGATGAAACGGCTAAGGATTTCCGAGGAACGCTTCGCAAAGTGGCTGAGCTTGGGTATGAAGGTGTGGAGTTTGCCGGATACGGTGACATTCCTGCCGAAGAAATGAAAACGCTTCTTCAAGATCTTGGTCTTCAAGCGATCGGCGCTCATGTGGGCCTGCATCTGCTTCGGGCCGACCTGCAGAAAGAGATCGATTACCTGAAAACGATCGGCGCGACAACCATGATGTGTCCTTACGTTGCACCGGAAGACCGGGAGAACATCGAGCAGTGGAAGGAACTGTTTGCTTTCCTGGAGGAAGTGGGTACCGAGGCGCGCAAACAAGGATTGACCTTCGGATATCACAATCACGATTTTGAATTCGCGGACAAGATTGACGGCGAGTTTGTATTCGACGCTATGTATTCCTCCACTTCGCCTGAAGCTGTTCAAGTGGAAATGGACGTATGCTGGGTACAGTTTGCCGGACAGGATCCGCTCACCTATATCCCGAAATATGCCGGACGCCTGCCGCTCCTTCACCTGAAGGACTTCAGCAGGGATGCCGAAGGCAACATGAAGACGCTTGAGCTTGGTCAAGGGGACGTGAATTTGCCGGGCGTCATTCAGGCCGCTACCGATGCTGGTACGCAGTGGCTGATCGTCGAGCAGGACGTGTGCCAGAATCCTCCGCTGCAAAGTGTGGAGAACAGCATGAACTGGCTGAAACAGAACTACCTGAACCAATTTTAATGTGATTGAGATTAGAGCTGAAGAAAGGGAGATTTATATCCATGAGTAAAATTAGAGTAGCGGTTTTCGGCTGCGGCTCCATCGCCCAGCGCAGACATATTCCTGAATACGCAGCGAACCCGAACGTGGAGCTGGTTGCTTTTGCGGATCCGCTCAAGGAGCGCGCTGAAGAAGTGGCGGCACAATACGGTGCCAAAGCATACACCGACTACAAGGAACTGCTGAAGAACGAGAAGCTTGACGCAGTCAGCGTATGTACGCCGAACTACCTTCACGCTTCGATGAGCATCGACGCAGCGAATGCCGGGCTGCACGTCCTGGTGGAAAAGCCGATGGCGACCACGAAGGAAGAAGGGGAGCAGATGATCGAAGCGGCCCGCAAAAACGGCGTCTTCCTGATGGTCGGCCACAATCAGCGCCTCATGCCTCCGCACGTGAAGGCAAAAGAAATTCTGGATTCCGGCAAGCTCGGCAGAGTGCTGACGTTCCGCACGTCTTTCGGCCACGGTGGTCCGGAAAGCTGGAGCGTCGACGGACGCGACAGCTGGTTCTTCCGCAAGGATGAAGCGATCATGGGCGCTATGGGCGACCTCGGCGTGCACAAATCCGACTTCATCCGCTATTTGCTGAACGATGAGATCGTGGAAGTCGCCGGCTTTATCGGTACCGTACATAAAGAAGGTACGGACGTGGACGACAATGCGACCTGCATCGTTCGCATGAAGAGCGGAGCTGTGGGTACGCTGATGGCGAGCTGGACGCACTACCGTTCCGGCGACAACGGTACGGTGCTCTGGTGCGAAAACGGCTGCATGAAGATCGGAACCGTTGAAGGCGACGAGGTGATCGTCGAGCTGACCAACGGCACAGTGGAGACATACAAAGTCGGCGCCATGGCGACGAACGAAAAGCAAGTACCGAGCGGAGTCATCGACGCGTTCGTGGAATCGATCCTGACCAACACGCCGCCGCAAATTTCCGGTGAAGAAGGTCTGCGTTCCCTGAATGTCATCCTGGGCGCGTTTGAATCGCAGGACACAGGCAAAATCGTTAAGCTGTAACAAGCATGGAATAGAGAGGACCTTGGGGTAACCCTGGGGTCTTCTTTTTTGTGTTCAGCTGAGCGAATGGGTGGGGAAGGTTATAAAAGAGGAGATTATCGGTGCGTATGCTCCGACGAACTCCTGTAGGGGTTCTCAATTCCCTTCTGGAACCAAAAAAAGCTCTCTAACAAGGAGAGCTTATCAAACGTCTCAGTTCGGGATACCGCCCAAACGGGCGGACTGCGAAGTGGATGCTACCGTATCGTATGCTCCGACGAAGCTCTGTAGGGGTTCTCAATTCCCTCCTGGAACTAAAAAAATCTCTCCAAATAAGGAGAGATTTCTAACGTCCCAGCTCGGGATGCCGCCCAAACGGGCGGACTGCGAAGCGGGTGCTATCAATGTTTATGCTCCGACGAACCCCTGTAGGGGTTCTCAATTCCCTTCTGGAAATAAAAAAGCTCTCCAATAAGGAGAGCTTCCAAACGTCCCAGCTCGGGATACCGCCCTGCGGGCGGACTGCGGAGCGGATGCTAACGAAGTCTATGCTTCGACGAACCCCTGTAGGGGTTCTCAATTCCCTTCTGGAACTAAAAAAAGCTCTCCAATAAGGAGAGCTTTCTTACGTCCCAGGAGGGATTCGAACCCCCGACCGACGGCTTAGAAGGCCGTTGCTCTATCCAGCTGAGCTACTGGGACATGAAAAATTCAAGCAAGAAAGATCATAACATATATTTGGAATAACATCAACATGTTTTTCTTTCCTTTCTCATAGTCCCCCTCATCTGTTCTCAGGGCAAGAGAAAAAAGTTGTTTCAATCCCCGTTTATATTATTAATGGTTTCTATACGTTTTTCATAGAACGAATGGTTTCCCCGTCCATTCACATGTTTTTTTTCAAGTTGAAAGAGGTATGCTATAATCAACAATTATTTGCACAAGCACGGGGAAAGGAGGGAATACATATTAAAGAACATATTTCCCCAGCGAAGGACAACGTCATTCTTTTTCCAAAGACGCTCGACTTCTATCAGATTCAGCTGACCGTCATGCTGGAAAATGAACGGTACGGGGAAGCGATGGAGCTTTTGCGTTTCCTGCTGCAGTGCCAAGGGCAGGATGAGAGGCATTATGAAGAATGGCAGGCGCTTCTGGAATGGCTGGAAGCCGCTTTTCCACAATATATGAATCACGGCGGCGGGCACGGCGCAGGCTTGGACTCTTATGAGCATGAGGAGGAGCCCGATGAGGAAGAAATGAAACGGCAGAACGTGCGGGCCAAGCTGGCCGAAGACCAGCATTACGCCGACAAGCTGCTGCACACCGCCATGGAAGAGCCTTTATCGGAGCAGACCATGCTCGCTCTCGAGCAGCTGTCCTATCTGGAAGGCTCGGATATTGACGACAAGCTGGTGGGGTGGCTGATGCAGGCTCGCCTTCATCCGCTGCTGCAGTTCAGGGTGCTTCAAACGCTGCGCAAGCGCGGTATGCAGGGCACAGTGCAGTTTAAGCGCGGACAGGAGCAGGTAAGCGTCGATATGGAGACGGTGCCCTTAACGCCGGAGGAGTTTCCGCCGCAGGTGGCAATGGTAACGGAGCGCGTGGCTGCGCAGACCGAAGTGCAGGAGCCGACGCTGTATTATTTTGCTCAGGAGCTGTGGTCGCAGTTTATTATGGCGATCTATGGGACGGAGGATTACCGGTCGATCCTTGACGAGGACGACACGACGATCGACATCTGGGCGGCTGCCCTGCATCAGATCGTCACTGAGAGCCTCACAGGCAGCCGCAACGAGGAGGAGTCCCGGGCGATGTACGGGATCACGGACACGATGCGCTTCCGTTTTGAGCAGGCTTATCGAAGCTTCAGGCAGTTCGTGTCGGCCGGCATGCAGGAGTAGGCGATCGGAAACGTTTACCTGAAGAGTTGCCAAGGGCTTGCCCTTGAAAAACACGGCAATGTTGTTTATACTATAATGGTTATTCTGTGCGTGCTGATAACTTAAGTACATGTGAATTATTTTTGGAGGGGAAAGCATAAAATGAAAGCAACCTGGGAAAAAATAGAGAAGAACCTTGGCGTTCTTGAAGTTGAAGTGGAAGCAGACCGCGTAGCTGCAGCCCTCGACAAAGCTTTTAATAAAGTAGCAAAAAAGGCTAACGTGCCTGGTTTCCGTAAAGGTAAAGTGCCTCGGCCGATCTTCGAAGCCCGTTATGGCGTCGAAGCTCTGTATCAAGACGCAATCGACATTTTGCTTCCTGAAGTATACACAGAAGCTGTCGACCAAACGGACATCTTCCCTGTAGACCGTCCTGAAGTGGAAATTGACAACTTTGCTAAAGGCGAAGTGTTCAAATTCAAAGCGAAAGTAACGGTTAAGCCTGAAGTAACTTTGGGCGACTACAAAGGCGTGGAAGTTCCGGTACAGAAGGTTGAGGTTTCGGACGAAGAGCTTGACGCTGAACTGAAGCGTCTGCAAGAACGTCATGCCGAACTGTCTGTTATCGACGAAGGTGCTGCCGAGAACGGAGATGTCGCTGTGATCGACTTCGACGGATCTGTTGACGGCGTTCCTTTCGAAGGCGGACAAGCAGAGCGTTATTCTCTGGAACTGGGAAGCGGCACGTTCATTCCTGGATTTGAAGAGCAGGTTGTCGGTATGGCGACTGGCGACTTCAAAGACGTGGAAGTGACTTTCCCTGAGACATATCATGCGGAAGAACTGGCCGGCAAGAAAGCCGTGTTCAAAGTGAAAGTGCATGAAATCAAGCGCAAGCAGCTTCCTGAGCTGGACGACGAATTCGCTAAAGACGTAAGTGAATTCGAAACGCTCGCCGAGTACAAGGAAGACCTGAAGAAAGAGCTCCTGGCCCGCAAGGAACAAGAAGCCAAAGGCAATAAGGAAGCAGCTGTCGTAGACAAAGTTGCCGCCAACGCCGAGGTGGAAATTCCACAAGCGATGATTGACAGCGAAATTCAAAACATGATGCGTGATTTTGACAACCGTCTGCGCAATCAAGGCATGAACCTTGAAATGTTCCTCAGCTTCTCTGGCCAAACGACGGCCGATCTGCAAGAGCAAATGAAGGACGATGCCGAAAAACGCGTTCGCAACAACCTTGTTCTGGAGCAAATCGCCAAAGAAGAGAACATTGAAGTAACTGAGGAAGACATCAACAAAGAGCTGGAAGTGATGGCTGAATCTTACAAGCGTACGGCTGACGAGATCCGCAACATCCTTACAGCAAACGGTTCGCTGGGAAGCCTGCGCGAAGAAATTTCCCTTCGCAAAACGGTGGATCTCCTGGTTGAGAACAGCAAAGAAGTGGAAGCAGCCGAAGAAGCTGCTGAAACTGCTGAAGAAAAATAAGAAGGAAACGGACGCGGTCATCTGCATCTGATCTAAGTGCGGAGGCTAACATAAGGGACCTATAGAGAGATAAGGCACGTATATTCATTTGCGTGCCTTATTTTTAACTAAAAGTATCCATTTATATCTAAATCTTGCATGAAAATGGATGCTTTGTTTCCATACATATTCGATTCAAGAGTCCGTTTCGGGTTATAATTGTTAGAAGACTCATACACTGTATTAAATGGTGTGGAGTGAAAAAATGACATCGTGCTTTGAACATGTTAGAATAGTGCTGTAAACTTGATTGAAGCACGCATCACATCTTTTACATGGAAAAGAGGTTGGACACATGAGTCTGATACCTATGGTTGTAGAACAAACCAATAGAGGCGAGAGATCGTACGATATTTACTCCAGATTGCTCAAGGACCGCATTATCTTCCTGAGCAGTGCGATTGATGATGATGTTGCCAATCTCGTCATAGCTCAATTATTGTTCCTGGCTGCGGAGGATCCGGAGAAAGATATTCATTTGTATATCAATTCACCGGGTGGTTCTGTCACAGCGGGGATGGGTATATATGATACGATGCAGTTTATCAAGCCTGATGTATCCACGATTTGCGTTGGTATGGCGGCGAGCATGGGATCCCTGCTGTTGACGGCCGGAGCACCCGGCAAGCGTTTTGCGCTGACGAACAGCGAGGTCATGATTCACCAGCCGCTCGGCGGTGTTCAGGGCCAGGCGTCCGACATCCAAATCCATGCGAGCTGGATTATTAAAACCAGGGAAAAGCTCAATCAAATTTACGTGGAGCGCACGGGTCAGCCCCTTGAAAAAATTGAGCGCGATACGGATCGTGACTTTTTCATGAGCGCGGAGGAAGCGAAAGCATACGGCATAATTGACCAGGTTCTCACTTCACCGATTAAATCTTAAAGGGGTGTTTACATGTTTAAATTTAACGATGAAAAAGGGCAGCTGAAGTGCTCTTTTTGCGGGAAATCCCAGGAGCAAGTGCGCAAACTTGTTGCTGGCCCCGGTGTCTATATATGTGACGAATGTATCGAGCTCTGCACGGAGATCGTGGAGGAAGAGCTCGGACATGAGGAAGAGCTGGATCTGAAGGATATTCCGAAACCGAAGGAAATCTGCGATATTTTGGACCAGTATATCATCGGTCAAGAACAAGCGAAGAAATCGCTGTCCGTTGCCGTGTACAACCACTACAAACGGATCAATACCGGCAGCAAAATTGAAGACGTCGAGCTTCAGAAGAGTAACATTCTGCTTTTGGGTCCAACCGGTTCGGGTAAGACACTGCTTGCCCAGACGATGGCCAAAATTTTGAACGTTCCGTTCGCTATCGCCGACGCGACTTCCCTTACGGAAGCCGGGTACGTGGGTGAGGACGTAGAGAACATCCTGCTGAAGCTGATTCAAGCAGCCGATTACGACGTGGAAAAAGCCGAACGCGGCATTATCTATATCGACGAAATCGACAAGGTTGCGCGTAAATCCGAGAACCCTTCGATTACCCGTGACGTATCGGGTGAAGGGGTACAGCAGGCGCTGCTCAAAATCCTGGAAGGAACGGTCGCTTCGGTTCCGCCACAAGGCGGGCGCAAGCATCCGCACCAGGAGTTTATCCAAATCGATACGACGAACATCCTGTTTATTTGCGGCGGTGCCTTTGATGGCCTGGAGCAAATGATCAAGCGCCGGATCGGCAAGAAAGTTATCGGCTTTAACGCGGGTACCGACAACCAGAAAGATCTGAAACCGGGTGAATACCTCGGTCTGGTTCTGCCGGAAGACCTGCTGAAATTCGGGCTGATCCCTGAATTCGTGGGACGTCTGCCGATCATTTCGACGCTGGAGCCGCTCGATGAGAAGACGCTGGTGCGTATTCTGTCCGAGCCGAAGAACGCGCTGACGAAGCAGTATCAGAAACTGCTCGAAATGGATAACGTAACGCTGAAATTCGAGCCGGAAGCCCTTGAAGCGATTGCCCGCGAAGCGATCAAACGCAATACGGGTGCCCGCGGACTTCGGGCCATCATTGAAGGCATCATGCTGGACGTAATGTATGAGGTTCCTTCCCGCGAGGATATCAAGGACTGCATCATTACGGAGCAGGTTGTCAAAGAGAAGATGATTCCGGAATTGATCAGCAAAAAAGATAAAAAACAAGAGGAAAGTGCGTAATCTGATTGTAAAACAGATGCCATTTTCCCAAATTTAGGTGCCGATTCTCCACTTCCGCCCTGCCGCTTGCTTCGCGGGGACGGGGTGGAGTCTTGGCGTTATGGGAGAGAACAATCATGTTTTTGAGACAAGACACACGGCCGGTCAAGGTCGGTAATTTGACGATTGGCGGTAACAACGAAGTCATTATCCAAAGCATGTGTACGACGAAGACCGCTAACGTGGAAGCCACGGTGGCGGAAATCCTTCGGCTCGAAGAAGCCGGCTGCCAGATTGTCCGGGTAACGGTCAACAATGTGGAAGCGGCGGAAGCCATTAAAGAGATCAAGAAACGCATTCATATTCCGCTCGTTGCGGATATTCATTTTAACTACCAGCTGGCGCTGAAAGCCATCGAGAACGGCATCGATAAAGTCCGGATCAACCCGGGCAATATCGGCAGCCGCGAGAAGGTGGAAGCGGTCGTCCGAGCTTGTAAAGAGCGCGGGATTCCGATCCGGATCGGCGTCAACGCCGGTTCGCTCGAAGCTCACCTGCTGGAGAAATACGGGTATCCGACGCCTGAAGCTATGGTGGAAAGTGCCCTATATCACATAGGCATTTTGGAAGAGCTCGATTTCCACGATATTATCGTGTCTCTGAAAGCCTCTGACGTGCCGATGGCCATCGAAGCTTACCGTAAGGCGGCCGAAGTGATTCCTTATCCGCTGCACCTTGGTATTACCGAATCGGGAACGCTCTTCTCCGGTACGATCAAAAGCTCGGCGGGCATCGGCGCCCTGCTCTCGATGGGCATCGGCAGCACCGTGCGTATTTCCCTGAGCGCAGATCCGGTGGAAGAAGTCAAAGTGGCGCGTGAGCTGCTCAAGACCTTCGGCTTGATCTCGAACGCCGCAACGCTCGTGTCCTGTCCGACCTGCGGGCGGCTGGACATCGACTTGTTCTCCATCGCCAACGAAGTGGAAGCCTACATCTCCCAGCTGAAAGTGCCGATTAAAGTGTCCGTGCTTGGCTGCGCGGTCAACGGTCCGGGCGAAGCGCGTGAAGCGGACATCGGCATCGCCGGCGGTCGCGGCGAAGGACTCCTTTTCCGTTACGGAGAGATGATCCGTAAAGTGCCGGAAGCTGAGATGGTGGACGAATTGAAGAAGGAAATCGACAGCATCGTTAAAGTATACGAAGAAACCGGAACGATCCCGGGGCGCAAACACTAATTTTGCCGCAAGAAGCCGCAGTCCTGCTTATGCAGTGCTGCGGCTTCTTTTTTGAATGAGGGCGGACAATTTTCCAAAAAAGATGCAAAAATCCCGGCCCATCCCGTTTACTCATGGGTGAAAAGGCTATACTACCATGTATCAGGCTAACGAACCTATTTCCGGCAAGATGATGTATCAATCTAAAACCATGCCGGAGGAGAAGCCACTGAACTGAGAATCGGGAGGGATTTACTATGGATTTAACCATGATTATGATGCTGGTACAATTTTTCTTTGCGATCATCATCGGCGTCTATTTTTGGAATTTGCTCCGCGGGCAGAAGACGAACCGCACCGCGGTGGATCGGGAATCACGCAAAGAGATGGATAAGCTGCGCAAGCTGCGTTCGGTTTCGCTGACCAAGCCGCTGGCCGAAAAAACGAGACCGCAGTCGCTGCAGGATATCGTCGGACAGAAGGACGGGCTTCGTGCGTTGAAAGCCGCGCTGTGCAGCGGGAATCCGCAGCATGTCATTATCTATGGGCCACCAGGGGTCGGGAAAACCGCAGCCGCCCGGGTCGTGATGGAGGAAGCCAAAAAAAATCCGGCCTCGCCATTTAAAGCCGACGCCAAATTCACCGAAATCGATGCGACCACCGCCCGTTTCGACGAGCGGGGGATTGCCGATCCATTAATCGGATCGGTCCATGACCCGATCTATCAGGGGGCGGGCTCCATGGGCGTCGCCGGCATTCCCCAGCCTAAGCCAGGTGCGGTTACGAAAGCGCACGGGGGAATTTTGTTTGTCGACGAGATTGGGGAATTGCATCCGATCCAAATGAATAAATTGTTAAAAGTACTTGAGGACCGTAAGGTCCTGCTCGAAAGTGCATACTATAATTCGGAGGACAGCAACACCCCGGCCTATGTGCACGATATTTTCCAGAACGGCCTTCCGGCCGATTTTCGTCTGGTCGGGGCAACGACACGCTCGCCGCAGGAAATTCCGCCGGCGCTGCGTTCGCGCTGTATGGAAATCTTTTTCCGCCCGCTGCTTCCTGAGGAGATCAGCCGCATTGCGGAGGATGCGATTCAAAAGATCGGTCTGAAGCCATGCCCGGAGGCGGTCGAGGTTGTGAAGCAGTATGCCACCAACGGACGCGAGGCGGTCAATATCATTCAGCTGGCAGCAGGTTTGGCCTTGACGGAAAAAAGGGACTCCCTGTCGGCTTCCGACGTCGAATGGGTAGCAAGCAGCAGCCAGCTTCAGCCCCGTCCGGACCGGAAGGTTCCGGAGCGTCCGCAGGTTGGCCTGGTCAACGGCCTTGCCGTGTACGGTCCGAATATGGGAGCACTGCTTGAAATCGAGGTGACTGCCGTTCCTGTCGCCAAAGGACAAGGTATCTACAATATTACCGGGGTCGTCGAAGAGGAAGAGATCGGCGGGGGCAGTTCCAGAACGCTGCGCCGAAAGAGCATGGCGAAGGGTTCCATCGAAAACGTGCTGACCGTTCTGCGCTCCATGGGTCTTTCGCCGGGCGATTACGATCTGCATATCAATTTCCCTGGAGGAACGCCGATTGACGGTCCTTCTGCCGGCGTCGCCATGGCTACCGCCATCGTTTCGGCGATGAAAGGGCTGCCGGTTGACAATCGACTGGCCATGACAGGCGAAATCAGCATTCACGGCAAAGTGAAGCCGATCGGGGGCGTTATCGCCAAAGTCGAGGCGGCCTTCCAGGCAGGAGCGACGACAGTGATCATTCCGAAGGAAAACTGGCAGACTCTGTTCGAGGATTTGAACGGACTGCGCGTCATTCCGGTGGAGTCGATCCAGGAAGCGTTCGGGCATATTTTCGGAGGCGAGCTGGACCGTCAAGTCGACAGCAGCGCAGAGGAAACGATCGAACCCAGCGCGGCCCCGGAGACATTCCCGGCAGCTTCAGCTTCCTTCCTGCATGCCAAGCCTGCGCGTAACAGCCAAATAACGGATGCCGGCTCCTGCTGATCAGGCTACAAAGATTGGTGTTTTATGTGAACATTTGCTAAAATAAAATCGAATGTCATAACCCTGAGAACGGCTGGAGGTGCAAAAGCGATGGGGCCCAGTAAATCAAAAGGCCGCCGGTTTCCTTTACTGCCTTTGCGAGGCCTTCTAGTCTACCCGAGCATGGTTCTGCATCTCGATGTAGGCCGGGAGAAATCGGTCAAAGCGCTGGAAAAAGCAATGGTGGAAGATAATTTGATTCTCCTTTGTTCTCAGTCCGAGGTGAACATAGAAGAACCAACGCAAGAAGATATTTTCCGGGTTGGCACAGTCGCCAACGTCAGACAGATGCTGAAGCTTCCGAACGGCACCATCCGGGTGCTGGTAGAAGGGATGGAGCGCGCCGAGATCATTCAGTACACGGACAATGAAGAGTATTACGAAGTCATTGCCCGCGAGCTGAAGGAGGAAGACAGCGACGATCCTGAAGTGGATGCACTGATGCGTACGGTACTCAGTCAATTCGAGCACTATATTAATTTATCGAAAAAGGTAACGCCCGAGACGCTTGCCGCGGTGTCTGATATCGATGAGCCCGGCAGGCTGGCTGACGTCATTACGAGCCATCTGTCGTTAAAAATCAAGGATAAGCAGGATATTCTGGAGACCGTCGACGTTGGCAAACGGCTCGAGAAACTCCTCGATATTCTGAATAACGAACGCGAAGTGCTGGAGCTCGAGCGCAAAATTAACCAACGCGTCAAGAAGCAGATGGAAAAGACGCAGAAGGAATATTATTTGCGCGAACAGATGAAGGCGATTCAGAAGGAGCTGGGCGAGAAAGAAGGCCGCGCCGGAGAAGTGGAAGAGCTGCGTGAGCAGATGAACAAGCAGGAGCTTCCCGAAAGGGTCAAAGAGAAGGTGGAGAAAGAAATCGACCGTCTCGAAAAAATGCCTGCAAGCTCGGCGGAAGGCGGTGTGATCCGCAATTATCTCGATTGGCTGCTTGGCCTTCCCTGGTCGGCTAAAACCGAGGACGATCTGGATATCCATAAGGCGGAGCAGGTGCTCAACGAGGATCATTACAGCCTCGACAAGCCGAAGGAACGCGTACTCGAATACCTGGCCGTTCAGAAGCTGGTGAAGAAGATGAAAGGGCCGATTTTGTGCCTGGTCGGACCTCCGGGCGTTGGTAAAACTTCGCTTGCCCGGTCGATTGCCAAATCGCTGAACCGCAAGTTTGTCCGGATATCGCTCGGGGGTGTGCGGGATGAAGCGGAAATTCGCGGTCACCGGCGCACCTATGTGGGAGCGATGCCAGGGCGGATTATCCAGGGAATGAAAAGCGCGGGAGTACTGAACCCGGTATTCCTGCTGGATGAGATCGACAAGATGGCTTCGGATTTCCGGGGTGACCCGTCTTCGGCGCTGCTGGAAGTGCTCGATCCGGAGCAGAACAACACGTTCAGCGACCATTTTATCGAGATTCCGTTCGACTTGTCCCAGGTAATGTTTATTACGACGGCGAATGCCATTCATAATATTCCGCGTCCGCTGCTGGACCGGATGGAAGTGCTCAACATCCCGGGTTATACGGAACTGGAGAAGCTTCAAATCGCCATGCGCTATCTGCTGCCGAAGCAGAAACGGGAGCATGGCCTGAACGAAGACCAGCTGGAGATCGGGGAAGAGGCGCTCATGAAAGTGGTCCGCGAGTACACCCGGGAATCCGGCGTACGGAACCTGGAGCAGCAGGTCGCGGCGCTGTGCCGGAAGGCTGCGAAGATCATCGTATCCGAAGAGATCGATAAGATTACCATTGGGCCGGACGATGTCAAGGACTATTTAGGCAGTCCGAACTTCAGATATGGCGTGGCCGATCTGGAGGATCAGATTGGTGCGGTAACCGGCCTGGCCTGGACCGAGGTTGGCGGCGTAACATTAATGGTCGAAGTCACGGTCGTGCCGGGATCCGGCAAGCTGACCCTGACCGGCCAATTGGGGGACGTGATGAAGGAATCGGCGCAGGCCGCTTTCAGCTACACGCGTGCCAAAGCCGATGAGCTTGGCATCGACCCCGATTTTCATGAGAAGAATGATATCCATATTCATATCCCTGAAGGGGCGATTCCGAAAGATGGACCTTCGGCAGGCATTACGATTGCCACGGCCCTCGTGTCGGCCCTGACCAAGAAACATGTCTCCAAAGACATCGCCATGACCGGTGAAATCACCCTGCGCGGCCGGGTGCTGCCGATCGGCGGACTGAAGGAGAAATCGCTGGCAGCGCACCGCGCCGGCTACAAAAAAATACTGCTCCCCAAAGACAACGAGCGGGATCTGCGCGAGATTCCGGACAGTGTCAAAGAAGAAGTGGAGTTTGTTCCGGTGTCCCATATGGACCAGGTGCTGAAGCATGCACTGGTGGAGCAGGCGGGAGTGCACTAGAGAGGGTTTAATTTAACATGAAAGTTACGAATGCAGAATTTATTATCAGCGCCGTCGGCCCTGACCAATATCCTGTGGACGCCTTGCCGGAGATTGCTCTGGCAGGGCGTTCCAATGTCGGCAAGTCCTCGCTCATCAACCGGATGATCAATCGGAAGAACCTCGCGAGAACAAGCTCGACCCCGGGCAAAACCCAGCATATGAACTACTATCGTATTAATGAGGCTTTGTATTTTGTGGACTTCCCAGGGTACGGCTACGCCAAAGTGTCCAAGACGCAGCGGGCGGCCTGGGGCAAGATGATTGAGAAATACATGCTGGAGCGGCAGACGCTGAAGCTGGTTCTCATGGTGGTGGATCTTCGCCACCCGCCGACCAAGGATGACGTCATGATGTATGACTGGCTTCAGCATTATGACATTCCGATCTGCGTCGTGGCTACAAAAGCGGATAAAATACCGAAGAGCCGCTGGCAGAAGCATGTCAAGCAAATGAAGGAGAGCCTCCTTCTCCGCAGCACTGATTTGTTCGTCATGTTTTCTTCGGAGCTGGGTGTGGGTAAAGAAGAGTTATGGGCTGTGATTCAGTCATTTACGGAAAACGGAGACTCTCCGCAGTCCGGGGCGGTTCCGCAGGAAGGGCAGCAGCAGGAGAACCCGTAACGTCTCAACCTAACGAAAATGCGATAAATTCGCTGTATACTATAGGGATTCAGACTTTTCACGGGAGGAAAGTGAGCATCCCATAAGATTTTTCGGCTACAATCCGGTTTAATCCGTTATTTTATGAAATATGAAGGAAATTCATGGTTTGCTCAGCAAGCCAATGCTCGAGGATGTGCTGTATAATAATACTAAAGGTTGTTTAAAGAGGCCTTGAGCTCCTTTAACGATCTTCCCCCGCCATGTCCGGCGGAAATTTTTCTTGCGATTATAGAATCGAACCGTGCTGGAGCACATCGTTCTGTAATCATAAAAAAGAATTGAGGAGATTTTTATGGCTCAGCGGTTAGCCACAGAGTATGTTCAAACGACTTTACAAATGACGGAGCAGCAATTGAACCAATTTTTGCATTCGGCGGAAAGCTGTCATGTGCATTCTTATGTGAAAGTACTGGACGGCGGAGGACAAGAAATTGTGCTTGAAGACGAAAGCGGCGAGGCGGTTCATCTCCCTCTGGAGCGTAAAGGTTCGTTATACATCTGTGAATTGTCTTGCCGCTTGGTGAACCCTCATCTGACAAACGCGGTCCGCAAACTGTTCGTCGCCTGCAAAGGAGACGGAATCGTCAATCGCATTTATCAAGGATTCACGATGATGTATTATTATGAAAAAGGCTCGGTTCGCAAAATTGCGGAAGTTACGACTTCCCAGAGTAAGCTGGTGTATGAATATAAGCATACGGCCGGAGAACTCCAGCGAATGTTCCAGCTCACCGAGGTCGAACAGGAAATATCCCGTTTGTACCAGGATATTAATTTTTGGCTCGATGAACGGAACAAAGCGGTGACTCCTGAACAGATTGCTGTTATTGACCAGAAACTGCGCCTCACCACACATAAATGGTTTGCACTTGAGGCTTGAGATGGCCTCGGAGAAAGAGAACCCTTCGGTAACTGAAGGGTTCTTTTTACGTCTTAAATGCCCGGTAAAACGGGTCAGGTGACGCGGGGATGAGTGGCTGAAAATAAATATTTGCAAAGGATAAAAAAGGGTTGCAATTAGGGCGGATAGATGTTATTTTTAATCTCGTTGAAAAGAATTATATAGGAACCAGGATTCACTCAGGACATTGAATGTTGCGAGAGATTATTCCCTCGGGAAGTGAATGACGTAGGTCCTAGCGGATGAAATTTTCAAACATTTTATTCCTAGGAAGGGGGAACCGAAGGATGGAATATTCAACTTTCGGAAGACACGTTGCTGTTGATACTTGGGGTGTAGATTTTGACATGCTGAATGACGCGGAATTTCTGCAGGCTCAAATGGTTGAGGCAGCCGAAGCATGCGGTGCTACAGTCATGTCGGTACAATCCAAGCAGTTTGAACCACAAGGCGCTACAGTACTCGTATTGTTGTCAGAAAGCCACCTCTCGATCCACACGTATCCTGAGAGAGGATTCGCAGCGATCGACTGCTACACTTGCGGTGAGACGGTAGATCCACAGTTGGCCATTGATTACCTGGTATCCGTATTGAAACCTGAGAAAACTTACGCCAAGAAACTGGTGCGCGGTTTGGGTGAATTGACGGTAGAAACCCCTGAACTGAAACAGACCGAGCTGGTGTAACTTCGCGGCACGAATAACGATATCTAAATCATAACCATGGACATCTCCATGGTTATTTGTTTTTTTGGACCCCCATACAATGAGTAGTAAGCTTGTTAACAGGGGGGTTCGCTTAAGCGTGAGAAGGAGAAAACAGAGGGATTTGCTGTTTGTTGGTCTGCTGCTGGTCCTGCTTGTCAGCCTTGTCTACCAAGGATACCGGATGATGTGGCCTCATACCGAAGGAGAGAATGCCGAAAGGATGCTGTTCGAGGTGGCCCAGTTTCAAATGCAGGTGCTGGGAACGTCCCTGGCGGATGCGGCTGGCAGTTCGCGCACCGATGAGCTGAACGCCCTCAAGCTGGCGGCTTATTCGGCGTCGTATGCTCA
This sequence comes from Paenibacillus sp. SSG-1, assembly GCF_002224835.1. NCBI lineage: Bacteria > Bacillati > Bacillota > Bacilli > Caryophanales > Paenibacillaceae > Paenibacillus > Paenibacillus sp. SSG-1. Next base: position 4,441,097 of record NZ_MBRK01000001.1, on the reverse strand, counting down.
CGACCGGCTGGCAAAAACATTTGGGGACGGTGCCGTCGATCCGCTTAAACCGGTCGGTGATCTGGTTAATGTAATCACAGAGTGGCAAATCGGCGGCAACCGCCTCCTCACCGACGCGGAGAAGGACATGCTGCTTCGGTACAGCCAGCTGTATGCAGGTGTCATGCCGGTATACGATAAGCTGCTGAGCGAGGACGGGCACGTGATCGCCTCGCAAGCGGGCCAGCTGAAGAAAATCGGCAAAGAACTCTCCAAGACGCTGGAAGAAACGCAATAAAGAGGGTATAAAGCCCAGTGCTTTGTGACACAATAAATCACATGTAATTTCATAAACATTTCAAAAATAGTTCAGAGAGAGCAGGACATTTGTGATATAATGAACACGTTGTTAATGAACGTACCGTAAGAAAAAACGTCCTGAACTGGATCTTTTTTTTTGAAATGAAACATAGGCAGGTGAACACGTAATGCACATCGTCGTTGTCGGATTAAACTATCGTACAGCGCCTGTAGAAGTGAGGGAACGTTTTACATTTGATCAAAGCGAACTTCCAAAGGCACTCAGCCAGCTGATGCTGACGAAAAGTGTAATGGAAGGCGTGATTGTGGCTACGTGCAACCGCACTGAAATATACGTGGTGGTAGACCGTCTTCATATGTGCGGATATTTCATCCGCAGTTTTGTGGAGCAATGGTTTGACATCCCAAGAGAAGAATTTACAAAGCATTTATATATATATGAAGACGAACAGGCCATTTCCCATTTGTTCCGGGTGACCTGCGGCCTGGACTCCATGGTGATCGGGGAGACGCAAATTTTGGGTCAAGTCCGAAGCGCCTTCCTGCAAAGCCAGGAGGAGAAAGCGACGGGCACCTGGTTCAACATGCTGTTCAAGCAGGCTGTAACCCTTGGCAAGAGAGCCCATTCGGAGACTTCCATTGGGGAAAGCGCAGTGTCCGTGAGCTACGCGGCCGTTGAGCTGGGCAAACGGATTTTTGGCATGTTCAACGACAAGAAGGTGCTCATTCTCGGTGCCGGCAAAATGAGCGAGCTGACCGTCAAGCACCTGTACGCGAACGGGGCCGAAGAGGTGATCGTCGCCAACCGGACCCTGGCGCGGGCGGAAGAGCTGGCCAGCAAGTTTCAAGGTACGCCGTGCACGATGGAGCAGGCGATTGCCCGGCTTCACGAAGTGGACATCCTGATCAGCTCGACGGGTGCCAAGGATTACGTCCTTACACCGGCGCAGGTCAGCGAGAGCATGAAGAAGCGGCAATCCCGGCCGCTGTTTATGATTGATATTGCGGTGCCGCGGGACATTGATCCGGCTATCGCCGAGATTAGCAACGTATTCCTGTATGATATTGACGACCTGGAAGGAATCGTTGAGAGCAACCTCGAAATGCGCCGGGCCGAAGCCGCAAAAATCGAAGTGATGATCGAAGAGGAGAAGACGGCGTTCTATCAATGGCTCAAGACGCTCGGCATCCGGCCGGCGATCCGTGCGCTTCAGGAGAAGTCCACGGCGATTCATGAAGAAACGCTGGAAAGCCTGTTTAACAAGCTGCCTGAACTGAACGACCATCAGCGCAAAGTCATCCGCCGGTTGACCAAGAGCATCGTCAATCAGATGATGCACGATCCGATCAACCGCTTGAAGGAAATGGCCGGCGGCAAGGAAGGCAACGAGGCGCTAGAGTTTTTCACACACATATTTGCTTTGGAAGAGGACATGAATGCGTCCGGTCATGGCAGCAGCGTCATGGAGAAATCCGGCAAGGTCCCGCAAGGGAATAGCAAGAACCCATCGGACATGAAGCTGTCCAAGGTTTCTTTGACTCCTGCAAGCCTGTAAGCCGGTAGGGGGAGTTGACATTGCTCACTGGTTTTTACGATGCCGGCATTTATATCTACGCCCTGAGCCTTCTGTTTTTTATCTCGGATTGCATACGACGCAATCAGGGGGCAAAGCGGATGGGTACAGGGCTTCTTGTTGTAGTTGGCGTTTTGCAGGGAGGCGCGCTTCTGATTAGAGCGTGGCAGGAGAGCATGCTGCCGATCTTTACCCCATTTGATTTTTTGCTCTTATTTTCATTTAGTCTCGTCATCGCCGCGCTGATCCTGAACTGGGTGCAGCGGTCGGAGTTTGCCGTCCTGCTGCTCGGCATCATCGGATTCAGCGCCATGGTGCTGAACCGCTTATGGTTTGCGGCCGGGAATAACCCGCTGCGTCATTGGGAGACGGTACACGGCCTGCTCATTCTGCATATCACGCTTGCCAACCTAAGCTTCGCCGTTTACACCATTGCCGCCGTATTTGCCGGCATGTATTTGTTCCTTCATAGAAGGCTGAAAGGGAAAAAATGGAGCGACACCGTCCGCAGGCTTCCGAGTCTTGAGCTGATGGACAAGTATACGTACCTGCTCGCATCGATCGGAACCCCGCTCTTATCCGTTTCGTTCATCGTCGCGGTGCTGTCGCTTATTTCCGAAGGCAAGCTCAGCCTGCTGCTGGACTTGAAAGTAGTGGCTACGCTTGCCGGACTGGCGATTTATTATTTTTTTCTGATTCGTAAACGTTCCAAACAGCATTCCGGTCAAGTGATGGCCCAGTGGATTCTGATCGGATATGCGTTTATTATCTTTATTTTCGTACTGAATACGTGGTCCGATTTTCACCGTTGGACAGGAGAGTGAGCCCTTTGTCGGTATATTTGCCCGTAATGCTGGATTGCAAGGGGCGCTGCTGCGCCGTGGTGGGCGGCGGGGCCGTGGCCGAAAGAAAGGTAAACTCCCTGCTTGCGGCTTCGGCCGATGTGACGGTGATCAGTCCGGAAGTGACACAAGGACTGCGGCAGCTTGTAATGGAAGGCCGGATCCGCTGGATTTCCCGCGAGTACGCGGCGGGAGATTTGGCGGGGGCCTTTTTGGTCTATGCGGCAACCTCCTCGCCTGACGTGAACGGTGCCGTGATCGATGAGGCAGAGCGGATGGGTGCGCTGGCAAACGCGGCCGGCGGCAGTAAGCCGGGTTCTTTTATCAGCCCGAGCGTGCTTCGCCGGGGCAGGCTGGTGATCGCCGTGTCCACCTCGGGCGCCGGACCGGCGCTGGCTGCGGAGATTTGCGACAGGCTGGAGGAAGAATACGGCCCCGAATACGAGGAATATCTCGAATGGATGTACCGGATGCGCAGCAGCATCAAGAGGCAGGTTACGCGCCCGGAAACCCGGCAAAGATTATTAATGAAAGCGGCAAAGCTTGAAGTGCTGGATGATATCCGCAAGGGCACGTTTGAGCCGTGGGATACGGAACAAATCAAGCAATGGATAGCGAACAACCAGGAGGAATCATGATGCGGACAATCGTAGTAGGCAGCAGACAAAGCGCATTGGCATTAACGCAGACAGGGCAGGTCATCGACCAGCTGAAGCAGCTGTGCGTGGAACATGGGTTTGATTTTCAATTTGAAGTGAAAAAGATCGTGACGAAAGGCGACCGCATTCTGGATGTGACGTTGTCCAAGGTCGGCGGGAAAGGCTTGTTCGTTAAAGAAATCGAACAGGCTATGCTGGACGGTGAAATCGATATGGCCGTGCACAGTATGAAGGACATGCCTTCGGTTCTCCCCGAGGGTCTGATGAACGGTGCGGTGCCCCGCCGCGTCGATCCGAGGGACTGCCTCATTTCCCTTCATGGGCAAAGCATTGACGAGCTTCCGCAGGGAGCGAAAGTGGGAACGAGCAGCCTGCGCCGCTCCAGCCAGCTGAAGGCTCACCGGCCGGACCTGGAACTGGAGCCGGTTCGCGGCAATATTGACTCGCGTCTGCGCAAGCTCGAGACGGAAGGCTTTCAGGCGATCATTCTCGCCGCTGCCGGGCTGTACCGCATGGGCTGGGAGGATAAAATCAGCTCCTATATTCCGGTGGAGACCTGCCTGCCGGCTGTTGGCCAAGGAGCGCTCGGCATCGAATGCCGCGAAGATGATGCGGATCTGCGCAGACTGCTTGATTTATATAACGATAAGGAATCGGAGCTGACCGTTGCTGCCGAACGCAAGTTTCTCGCCGTACTGAACGGCGGCTGCCAGGTGCCGATCGGGGCCCACGCCGTACTCGTTCCGTCCGAAACGGAGCATTCCCAAGGGACTCCGCCCGTTATACAATTAACGGGAATGGTAGGATCTCCCGAAGGGGACGTCATTTTAAAAGAAACGCTGACGGGAACGGATCCACAGAAGCTTGGGGAAGACGTTGCCAATAAGCTGATTGCCCAGGGAGCCGAGAGAATTCTGGAACAGACCAGGGAGTAGGGGATGAGAACATGGCGGGAAGAGTATTTTTGGTGGGGGCCGGGCCCGGGCATGCCAAATTAATTACGGTAAAAGGGCTGGAATGCCTGCAAAAGGCGGATGTCGTCGTATACGACCGCCTGGCGGGGCCGCAGCTGCTGCATTCGCTCAAGCCGGGAACGGAAAAAATATACGTCGGCAAGCTCCCGGACCGCCATACGATGAAGCAGGAAGAGATCAACCAGCTGCTGGTGGATCTTGCCCTGCAGGGCAAAACGGTCGTGCGGCTGAAGGGCGGCGATCCGACGATATTCGGACGCGTAGGAGAGGAAGCCGAGCTGCTAAGGCGAAACGGCATTCCTTATGAAATCGTGCCCGGCATTACGGCGGCGATCGGGGTACCGGCGTACGCGGGCATTCCGGTGACCCACAGGGATTTGGCATCTTCCTTGTCCATCATCACCGGACATGAAAGCCCGGACAAGCTGGACCGGATGATCGAATGGGACAAGGTTACGAACGCGACCGGAACGCTGGTCTTTATGATGGGCGTGGCCAAGATCGGTTATATCGCCGAGCAGCTGATGCGCCATGGACGCAAGCCCGGCACGCCGGTGGCCTTGATCCGGTGGGGGACGCGGGCGGAGCAGGCGGTGCTCGCCGGGACGCTCGCCGACATCGCGGAGAAAGTGGAGCAGGCGGACTTTCAGCCGCCGGCCGTCATCGTTGTCGGCGACGTCGTGCGGCAGCGCGAGCAGCTCAAATGGGCGGAGTCGCTACCGCTGTTCGGCAAGCGGATCCTCGTCACCCGCTCCCGGGCTCAGGCAAGCGATCTGGTCAACCGGATCGAGGAGCTCGGCGGGGAGCCCTACGAATTTCCGGTGATCGAGACGGTGTATCCCGAAGCGCCCGAGCTTAAGCAGGGCCTCAAGGACGCCTTCGACCGGCTCGGTGAATACGACTGGGTGTTCTTTACCAGCACCAACGGCGTCGACTACTTCTTCCGCCATCTGAAGGAGCAGGGGAAGGACATCCGGCAGCTGCACCGGGCGCGGATTGCGGCGGTCGGCCCGGCCACAGCCGAGGCGCTCGGGCAGCGGGGCATCATCCCCGTGGAGCTGCCGGACCGCTTCCAGCAGGAAGGACTGATCGAGTCGCTGGGCAGCCAGCTGCTCGCCGGCCAGAAGGTCTTCCTTCCGCGCGGGGATCTGGCGCGAAACTGGCTGCCTGAGAAGCTCGCGGAGATGGGACTCGAGGTCACCAGCGCGGTGATGTACCAGACGATCGCCGGGCGGGAGGACGATCCCGAATTGATCCGGCTGCTGGAAGAGGGCGGGATTCATGCCGTGACGTTCACCAGCTCGTCGACGGTGAACAATCTGCTCTCGATTTTGCAGCGGATGGGAGTGCAGGACCCGGCAGCGCTGCTGCAGGGCGTGGAAGTTGCATGTATTGGAGAAATTACGGCCAAGACAGCCCGTGACGCGGGACTTGAAGTAGGCATCATTGCCGAAGAAGCGACGCTGGACAGCCTTGTCCGGTCGCTGTGCCTGTGGAACGCGGAAGCTGCGGCCGCATCAGAATAGAAGGGTCTGGGATGACCCTAGACTCGTAAATATCTACCAACAGGAGGTTTACAGCTATGAGTTTTCCAATAGTAAGACACCGGCGCCTCCGCCAGTCCGCGGGCATACGGAACATGGTGCGCGAAACGGTGCTGAACGTGAATGACCTGATCATGCCGATTTTTGTAACCTATGGAGAAAACATAAAAAACGAGATTTCATCCATGCCGGGAGTCTATCATTTTTCGCTGGACCGGCTGAAAGAAGAAGTGGACGAAATTGCCTCCCTCGGCATTCCGGCCGTGCTGTTGTTCGGCATTCCGGAAACGAAGGACAGCATCGGCTCCTCGGCCTTTGCGGAAGACGGCATCGTGCAGGAAGCCACACGCCTGATCAAGTCCTGGTATCCGGACCTGCTCGTCGTAGCCGACACCTGCCTCTGCGAGTTTACGGATCATGGACACTGCGGCATGGTGCATACCTATGAACGGGATGGCCATGTGTGCGGTGACGTTATGAACGATGAATCGCTTGAGCTGCTGGTCAAAACGGCGGTGTCCCAGGCGAAAGCAGGCGCCGATATTATCGCCCCGTCCAACATGATGGACGGCTTCGTGCAGGCGATCCGCGCAGGGCTTGACGAGAACGGATTTGAGCATATTCCGATCATGTCTTATTCGGTCAAATATGCTTCCGCCTTCTACGGCCCATTCCGCGAGGCAGCCGACTCGGCACCTCAGTTCGGCGACCGCAAAACGTACCAGATGGATCCGGCCAACGCGCGCGAAGCGCTGCGTGAAGCGGAATCCGATGTGCTTGAAGGGGCCGACATGCTGATGGTCAAGCCTTCTTTGTCCTATATGGACATTATGCGCACGCTGAAGGATCAGTTCGACCTTCCGCTCGTCGCCTACAATGTGAGCGGGGAGTACTCCATGGTCAAAGCGGCGGCCATTCAAGGCTGGATCGACGAAAAAGCCGTAGTGCAGGAAATGCTGACGAGCATGAAGCGCGCCGGCGCGGATATCATTATTACTTATTTTGCCAAAGACGTGGCCCGGTGGATCAAGGGATAACCGAAGCATCGGAGCAAAATCCCCGCTTAGCGGGGTGATTTAAACCGATAGATTGGAGTGAATGACATGAGCAGTATGTCAGGAAAGCGCAAGGAGGAGGCTTCCCGGTCGGCCTTTGAAGAAGCCAAGCAATATATCCCCGGCGGGGTGAACAGCCCGGTCCGCGCCTTTAAATCGGTCGGCCTTACGCCGATTTATGTGGACCATGCCCAAGGATCGCGCGTGTACGATATTGATGGCAACAGTTTTATCGACTACGTCGGCTCCTGGGGACCCCTGATTATGGGACACGCCCATCCGGAAGTGATTGCTGCGGTTCAGGAAACGGCGGCCAAAGGCACGAGCTTCGGCGCGCCTACGCTGATTGAGACGGAGATGGCCAAGCTCGTGTGCGAGCGTGTCCCTTCGATCGACATCGTCCGGATGGTCAATTCGGGTACGGAAGCGACGATGAGTGCGATTCGACTGGCCCGCGGGTACACGGGACGCAGCAAAATTTTGAAATTCGAAGGCTCCTATCACGGACACGCGGACAGCCTGCTCATCAAAGCCGGCTCCGGGGTGGCGACGCTGGGTCTGCCTGACAGCCCGGGCGTGCCGGAAAGCGTGGCCAGCAATACGATCACGGTCGCGTATAACGACCTTGAGTCCGTAAAGCTTGCCTTTGAACGTTTTGGCGAGGAGATCGCCTGCGTCATCGTGGAGCCGGTAGCCGGCAACATGGGCGTCGTACCTCCGCTTCCGGGCTTTCTGGAAGGCTTGCGCGAAATTACGGCGAAATATGGCAGCCTGCTCATTTTTGATGAGGTCATGACCGGGTTCCGCGTTCATTTGAACTGTGCCCAAGGCCGGTTCGGCATTACGCCTGACCTGACTTGCCTGGGCAAGGTGATCGGCGGCGGACTGCCTGTCGGCGCATACGGCGGCAAACGCGAAATTATGGAGAAAGTGGCGCCGTCCGGTCCGATTTACCAAGCGGGCACGCTGAGCGGAAATCCGCTGGCCATGGCGGCTGGGTTTACGACACTGAAGCTCCTGACGCCTGCCGTATATGACCAGCTGGAAGAGCGCGCAGCCCGTCTGGAGGCCGGTTTTGTGAAAAATGCCAAAGAGCTTGGCATTCCGGTGACGATTAACCGCGTCGGTTCCATGGTATGTCCTTTCTTCACGGAAGGGCCTGTCGTGAATTACGATACGGCGAAGACGAGCGACATTCCGCGCTTCACCAAATATTTCGGCAATCTGATTGAGGAAGGCGTGAGCGTGGCTCCTTCCCAATTTGAGGGGATGTTTGTATCGGCTGCCCACAGCATCGAAGACATCGATGCGACGATTGAAGCCAACTACAACGCCCTTAAGCAGCTGTGAGCCTGAACCACTGGCTCCGGCGCGGGGAATGGCTGGAGCTGGCTCCGGGCAAAAAAATCGCATCGGCCGAAGACCGCGAAGCGGCGGCCGCGGCGTGGCTGCTGAACGAGGCAGGCATGCCGGAGAAGCTGCTTGGACAGCTTCAGGCATCAAATGGCATCGAGTGGAAAGGGGACCGGCTTCGGCTGGCCCTTTTTGCTTCCCGCAAGGCGGGGATCGAGCCGATCTGGACGGATCTCACCGTGCTGTACGAGGACGACTTCTGCTTGGTCGTTCACAAGCCTGCCGGGATGAAGGTTCACCCGGATGGGCACTCCGACGAAATCACGTTGGATCATGCCGTGGCCGCCCATTATCAGATGCAGGGGGAAGAGATTGCGGTCAGACATATTCATCGGCTCGACCAGCATACCACCGGGCCTGTGCTGTACGCCAAAAATGACTGGGCGCAGCTTGTGCTGGACAAGGAGATGAGCGGCAAGCGGATTTCGCGGATTTACGCCGCCTTTGTCGAGGGGCGGATCCCTTCGGAGCTGAAGGTCATCGACCTGCCCATCGGCAAGGACCGCCATCACAAGCAGCGCAGACGCGTGTCTCCGGGAGGGCAATCTGCGGTGACCCGGATTCTCCATGCAGAAGCCGGGAATCAAGCCAGCCTCGTCTACTTGGAACTGGAAACCGGACGGACGCATCAGATCCGTGTTCATCTCAGTCATGTCGGCCACCCGCTGCTGGGCGATGCCCTGTACGGCGGAAGCATGTCCGCCATCGGCAGGCAGGCGCTTCACGGGGAGCGTCTCTCTTTCGCCCATCCGCTCACACACGAGCAGATTGAGGTGAGCGATCCGTGGCCCGAGGATATGGAGCGTCTCAAAGCCCTTGTGAGAGCGTAAACCTAAGTATCATATGAAAACTGGCATGCTCCTCTTTTTAAAGCATATAAATAGAACGAGTAACGATTTTGGCTCGTGCTGTGGGGATGGCCCACGGTTAGAAATATGCCGAAAAGGAGGACGTTATTTGTGTTTGACCAGTCCTACGGTTTACGCTTTGACATTTACGAACGCATCCATTTAAACGAAGACGTGGCGGGTATCGAAGAACTCGAGGAAATCGAGCTGCTTCCGCATATTCAAGTGATCAGCCAGGACGAACAAGCCAGTCTGCGCGGGCATCTGCTCCTGTCGGGGCTGTACAGAAGCGAAGGTGAGGAAGAAGGGACGCAGCGGCTGGAGCATTTCATTCCAGTGGAGATTACGGTTCCCTTGAACCGGGTAACCTCGCTGGATGACATTGCGGTGGAAATCGAGAATTTTGACGTCGACCTGCTGTCCAAACGGAGCCTGAATATTACGGGCGTTCTCTCTCTGCGCGGCATCGAGACTCAGGTCGCGGAATCACCCGCCTGGAAAGCGGACGAATTCACGGTGGTCCATGCACCGGATGAGGACCTTCCGGAGGAAGCGGCGATCTTCGCGCAAGAGCGGGAGGAAGAACCGTCTTCGGCAGAACCGGAACAGCGTGAATTCACGCCGCCGGACGACCCTGCGCCTGTCTGGACCGCACCGGCTCCGTCCTTTACGCCGCCTCAGTCCCAAATTCAGGCAGAGCAGCCGGAACAGGTTCCGATCGAAGCTGCGGAAGCCAGTGACTCGGATGAAGCACGGGAAGCGGCAGCCTGGGAAGCCGCATGGCAAGCGGCTGCTGTTCCTCCGTCCGAGCCGGAGGAAGCAGCTGTGCCTCAGGCGTCCGATTCCCGCGAAACAGCGCCGTCTACCGCATGGGAATCTGCCCGCGAACCTGAGCGGGAAGTGGCAGCGCCTCCGCCGCAGGTGGCCGGATTATCCGCTTTACATACGGACAAGGAACCATCAGACCGGACAGCGGAGCCCCAGTACCCGAACAAGTGGCATTTTGAGCATGAAGAGGAGTCGGAGCTGCTGCATCCGGAAGCGACGGCGGTTCAAGCGGATGAAGAGCAGGAAGAAGACATCTATTTGAACGCAGCGGGTAAAGACCCGTTCAGCGAGCCTACGTTCCCGTTTGGAGCTTTCCAGGATAAAATTCAGCAGGAAGAACCGCCTGAAGACCGGGAAATGCGGATCGCGTTAGGAAGCAAGAAGGAACCCGAGTCCGGCGAGAAGGAAGCGATCGGTTTTTCCTCGATCTTGTCCTCAAGCCGTTCGATCAAGGAGCTTGAGTACCAGCAGGCGCAGGAGGAGCAGCAGGCTGCTGATGCCGTCGCCAGCGCGGGTGCTGCTGAAGCCGATGATATCAAATGGAAGAACCTGTTCCTCGGCAGTATCTCCGAGCAGACTCCTTTCCGTAAGGTCCGGCTGTGCATCGTTCAGCGGGAGGAGACGCTCGAGACGATCGCCGACCGTTATCAGCTGACGCCGCGGGAGCTTGTGCTGTACAACCGGCTGGCGGACCAGACCGTGCAGGAAGGTCAAATTCTGTATATCCCGTAACGATTTTGAGGCAATCAGAAGAGCCTGGCGTTTTACGGCGCCGGGCTCTTTTTTTTGTTCCCGGGATGAGGTCTGCCTGAACACGGGAAAATGGTCCTGCACTTTGGGCCGAGGGAAGTTGACTATCGACATGAAGCGCGTTATTATGGAGTATATGTTTTGCAGAAAAACATCAACGAAAGTCAAGTACAGATGACATCTCGTATTTGGCCGAAGTTTTTCTAGCGATATGAAACGATTCAGCTTCGCTGAAAAATGATCCATTTCACCATCTTCACAAAAACGATGAACGGGAAGAGTAGGCGGTATTGCCCTTCAGAGAGCGGAATTGCAGCGCTGGAAGATTCCGCAGGAAGCAGCTGTCCGAAGTCGCCCGGAAGTTGTCGGTTTGAGCACTTGCGCCGAAAGCGCGGGAGGTAGAGCCGGCCGGCTGCAGCCGTTATCTGTACGAAGTGTTGCGAAGGCATGCGTGTTTGTGCTTGCTGTCGCAAAACAAAGGTGGTACCGCGAAAGAACAGCCTTTCGTCCTTTGAGGACGAAAGGTTTTTTGTATTTTTGGCAAAGCTGATCTTGTGATGGAGGATGAACAATATGACAGACCAGGAAAACCAAGCAACAACCGGGATGCCGACGACGTATGACCCGAAATCGGCCGAAAAGAAATGGTACAAATACTGGATCGACGGCCAGTATTTCAAAGCCGGGCAGAAGCCCGAGGCGGAGCCGTATACGATCGTGATTCCGCCGCCAAACGTAACGGGGATGCTCCATATCGGGCACGCCCTCGACTTTACCCTGCAGGATATTCTGATTCGCACGAAGCGGATGCAGGGGTACGACGCCTTGTGGCTTCCGGGCTCGGACCATGCGGGCATCGCGACGCAGACCAAGGTGGAGCAGAAGCTGCGTGAGCAGAATATTAGCCGCCACGACCTGGGGCGCGAGAAGTTCCTGGAGAAAGTGTGGGAATGGAAGGACCAATACGCGGAAACGATTCATGAACAGTGGGCCAAAATGGGCTTTTCGCTGGATTACTCCAGAGAGCGGTTTACGCTTGACGAAGGTCTGTCGAAGGCGGTTCGCGAAGTTTTCGTGAAATTCTATGAAAAAGGGCTGATCTACCGCGGCAAAAAGATCATCAACTGGGATCCGGCCGCCAGAACCGCCTTGTCCGATATTGAGGTTGAATATAAAGAAGTCAACGGCCATCTGTATCATTTGCAGTATCCGCTGAAGGACGGAAGCGGCCACATTACGGTAGCGACCACGCGTCCTGAGACGATGCTTGGCGATACGGCGGTAGCGGTTCATCCGAAAGACGAGCGCTACAAGGATATGATCGGCAAGATGCTCGTGCTTCCGATTGTCGGACGCGAGATTCCGATTATCGCCGACGAGTACGTGGAACGCGAATTCGGCAGCGGCGCCGTGAAAATTACCCCCGCACACGATCCGAACGATTTTGAGGTGGGATTGCGCCACGATTTGCCGCAAATCATCGTGATGGACGAGACCGGCACAATGAACGACCAGGCCGCGAAGTACGAAGGCATGGACCGGGCCGATTGCCGCAAGCAGATCGTTCAGGATTTGAAGGATCTCGGCGTGCTGATCAAAATCGAAGACCATGTGCACCAGGTAGGGCACAGCGAGCGCACAGGAGCCGTAGTCGAGCCTTACTTGTCGACGCAGTGGTTCGTTAAAATGCAGCCGCTCGCGGAAAGAGCCATCGAGGCGCAAAAGGCGGGCAAAGGGGTACGCTTCGTTCCGGATCGTTTCGAGAAAACGTACCTGAACTGGATTGAAAACGTCCGGGATTGGTGTATTTCCCGTCAGCTGTGGTGGGGACACCGGATTCCGGCTTGGTACTGCGAATCCTGCGGCGAGATCCACGTAGCCCATGAGGATGTAACTCAATGCTCCAAATGCGGAAGCACCGAGCTTACGCAGGACAACGACGTTCTGGACACCTGGTTCAGTTCTGCGCTGTGGCCGTTCTCTACCCTCGGCTGGCCGGAGCAGACGGCGGATCTGGAACGTTATTATCCGACGAACGTGCTCGTTACGGGCTATGACATCATCTATTTCTGGGTAGCCCGGATGATCTTTACCGCGCTGGAATTTACGGGCGAAATTCCGTTCAAGGACGTGCTGATGCACGGTCTGGTCCGGGATTCTGAAGGACGGAAAATGTCCAAGTCGCTCGGCAACGGCGTTGATCCACTCGACGTCATCGAACAGTACGGCGCAGATGCGATGCGCTACATGATCTCCACGAGCAGCACGCCGGGGCAGGATCTGCGCTTCCGCTGGGAACGCGTGGAGCAGGCGCGCAACTTTGCCAATAAAATCTGGAACGCTTCCCGATTCGCTCTGATGAATCTGGAAGGATTCACATATGACGACATTGACATAAGCGGAGAGCTCAGCACGGCGGACCGCTGGATTCTCCACCGCCTGAACGAAACTTCCCGTGACATTACGCGTCTAATAGATGCCTACGAATTTGGTGAAACGGGCCGGCTCCTGTATAACTTCATTTGGGATGACCTCTGTGACTGGTACATTGAGTTTGCCAAACTCTCTTTGTACGGAGACAATGTGAGCGCCAAGAAAACGACGCAGTCGGTGCTTAGCTATGTGCTGGACCGCACGCTGCGGATGATTCATCCGTTTATGCCGTTCATCTCCGAAGAAATTTGGCAGCATCTGCCTCACGAAGGGGAAACGATCACGCTTGCGGCATGGCCGGAGTATGATCCAGCCTTTGAGGATGCCGAAGCTGCAGCCGAGATGTCGCTGCTGATGGATGCCATCCGTGCCGTTCGCAACATCCGCGCAGAGGTTAATGTTCCGATGAGCAAGAAGATCGAGCTGATGCTGAAGGCGGGCGACGAGCAAGTGCTGCAGATCGTGAACCGGAACGAAGTATACGTTCAGCGCTTCTGCAACACCTCGAGCTTTACGGCAGGTCTCGACCTGACGACACCGGACAAGGCGATGACCGCCGTGATTACCGGTGCCGAGCTGTACCTGCCGCTTGCCGGTCTGATCGACATTGACCAGGAGATTGCGCGGCTGGAGAAAGAGCTGCAGCATCTGAACAGCGAAGTGCAGCGGGTGGAGAAAAAGCTGGCCAATGAAGGCTTCGTGGCTAAAGCGCCGGCAAAAGTCATTGAAGAGGAGAAGGCCAAGATGGCCGACTATTCCGATAAACGCAGCAAAGTCATCGCACGGATCGAAGAGCTGAGAGGCTGATCACGACGCAGCAGAAACTTAACTAAAATTCAGAAGGTGAATGGTATGGGGGATCAATTGGAAGCCGGACGGGAGGCTTCTCTGCGCACATATGAAGAGGCGGCGAATTGGATTAACGGTCTGATTCCGTTTGGGATCAGACCGGGGATGCAGCGGATCGAAACGTTAATGGAGAAGTTCGGGAACCCGCACCGGAGGCTGAAATTCATTCATGTCGCCGGTACGAACGGGAAAGGGTCGACATGCGCTTACTTGACCCGTGTACTTCTGCAAAGCGGTTATTCGGTAGGCACGTATACTTCGCCGTATATCACCAAATTCACGAACCGCTTTCAGTACAACGGGGAAGACATTCCGGAGGAGGTGCTGCTCTCCCTGGCGAACCGCCTGTACCCTGTGGTGCAGGAGATTGCGGCCACGGAGCTCGGATCGCCGACGATGTTCGAAGTGTCCACAGCTCTGGCGATCCTGTATTATGCCGAGGAATGCTACCCTGACGTGGTTGTATGGGAGACCGGGCTCGGGGGAAGGCTGGATGTAACGAACATCGTTCACCCCATCGTCTCCATCATCACCAATGTCGGGATGGACCACACCGATATTCTTGGCGATACGCTTGTGGAAATCGCCACGGAAAAGGCCGGCATTATCAAACCAGGCGTTCCGGTGGTCAGCTGCGTGAACCAGCCGGAAGTCATCGAGGTGCTGAAGCAAAAAGCCCAAGAGTGCCGCGCCACGCTGTATTTGGCGGGAGAGCAGTTCACCTACGAATATACCGGTTTGGACGGTTCGTTGCAGACGTTCCATTTCAAAGGTCCTTTCCGCGAGCTGGATCTGAGCATCGGGATGAAGGGCGAGCACCAGATTGCCAATGCCGCCGGCGCGATGATGGCGCTGGAAGTGCTGCGGCAGTACATGGCTTTTGTCATGGACGATGAAGATCTGCTGAAGGGGTTCCGGGATACGAAGTGGGCCGGCCGGCTCGAAGAAGTGGGCGATTCTCCGCGGATTGTTCTGGACGGGGCGCATAATCCGGAGGGGCTGGAGAGCCTCAGCAAGAGCCTGCAAAGGCATTATCACTTTAAACAGTTAAATTTGATGATGGGAATGCTGTCAAATAAGCATCATGAGTCCTCTTTGAAGCATATACTTCCAATAGTGGATACGCTTATCCTGACCGAGCCGGATTTCCGGAAAAAAATGGACGCTGATGCTTTGCTGGACATTGTGGAGCGGCTGAAGCATTCTCACGGCAAACCAGGTTTGCAGATCATCGTAGAACCGGATTGGAAACACGCGCTAGACATACTTAAGTCACGGACAGAACCGGGGGATTTGGCAGTGGTGTCCGGCACGCTGTATTTGATTTCTGATGTGCGGGCAGCCCTGCTGGGTCAGACCGATTCTGAAAAAGGTTGGTGAAAATCTGTTGAATTCTGAACATGTTCATTTTATCGGTATTGGTGGCTACGGGATGAGCGCCATCGCACGGGTTATGCTGGAAATGGGATACACGGTCACGGGTTCGGACGTGGCTGCCCAGGAATTAACGGAAAAACTGGCTGCCAAGGGAGCCAAAATTTATATAGGCCATACGGCCGAGCAGGTTCACGGAGCGGATTTGGTCGTCTATTCGACGGCGCTTCCCAAGGACAATGTGGAACGAAGAGAGGCGGAGCATCTGAACATTCCGATCCTTCACCGCTCGCAAATGCTGGCCAGATTGCTGAATGAGCGCAAGGGCATCGCCGTTGCTGGGGCACATGGCAAGACAACTACGTCGTCCATGATTGCACTTGCCATGGAGGAATGCGGCGCAGATCCGACGTTTATTATCGGCGGGGAAATTATGAACGTCGGCACGAACGCCAAGGCCGGCAAAGGGGACTACGTGGTGGCTGAGGCGGATGAGAGCGACGGCTCCTTTTTGCAGTACCATCCGTGGCTCGGCATCGTGACGAACATTGAAGCAGATCATCTTGAAAACTACGACGGCGATTTCGAGAAGCTGAAGAGCGCTTATGTGCAGTTTTTGAGCCAGATCAAGGAAGACGGCACGGCCGTCGTCTGCGCTGATGACGCGAATATCCGCGCGATCCTTCCTTCGATCCGCTGCAATGTGGCCACCTACGGGATCGATTCCGATGCGGAATATACCGCCGAGGATCTGGTCCTGGGCGACCGCCACGCATCCTTCACGATGAAGCATAACGGACAGACGCTGGGAACCGTCGAGCTTTCGGTTCCGGGACGCCACAACGTCTATAACGCCATGGCCACGGTGATCGCCTGCCTGAAGGCCGGGATTCCGTTCGAATCCATCGCTGCAGGCGTTTCGAAGTTCCACGGCGCTAAACGCCGTTTCCAGGTGCTCGGCGAGAAGAACGATATTCTGATCATCGACGATTACGCGCATCACCCGACGGAGATCGAAGCTACCATCAGCGCCGCCAAGGCTACGGGCAAAAAGATTATCGCCGTGTTCCAGCCTCAGCGCTATACACGGACCTTCTTCCTGCTCGATGCATTCAGCCGGGCTTTCGGTGGAGCCGATGAAGTGATCATTACCGACATTTATTCGCCAGCCGGAGAGAAGCAGATCGAGGGCGTGAGCTCTTCCAAGCTGGTTGATTTGATCGTCAAAAACAGCAATGCGGGAGCCCGTTATTTGCCGACGAAGGAAGATGTCCTGAACGATCTGAAGCCGCGGCTCCAGCCAGGGGTGCTTGTCCTGACCATGGGGGCAGGCGACATTTGGAAAGTCGGGGCGGAAATCGCCAAGACAATGTAAGGAATGCCTCTGCCGGATGGGCACAGGCTGCATAGGCTCATGACCGAAGAAACCGTAATTCCCTGATTCTGAAGGGGGATTACGGTTTTTTTGCTCTTGTCATTTTCGTGGGACAATCAAACATAACTTCTGGAAATCTATCATATATACATAGTAGATACGGACAAGGGTGAGGTGTTTGGGTGTGAACAAGGCGAGAATGACGTTCCGGTTTGATGAAGAACAAGGGCACCAGCTTGAAGATAAGAAGGACCGCGGACAGCTGACGGTTGCGGGATCGGCTTCACAGAACCCTGCATGGGCGGATGATCGTAATTCCGGAAGCAACCGCCGCGATGTTGAAACAAAGCGTACCCCGATATCGGCTGTGCCTGCTTCGATGCAGGGATGGAGTGACCCGTTCAACAGGGAGGACAGCTGGGAGCGTCTGGAGGAGAGGATGGGTTACGGAATCCAGGAGCGGGCAGACGATACGCCTGAGCATGATTCCGTTGCGGACGGGCCAGATCATCGCTATCCGGACAGCTCTGAAGACTGGGACCTGGATCGTGCCAATAATAGGTACACGGTCAGGGAGGGCTATGATGCCTACGATCACATCGAGAACAGACCCGATGAAGCGGGGCCCGGGCCAATCATCGAGGAGTATTCCTACCGGCCTCACCGGCCGGGATCGATATGGAAAGTAGTCGGAACCGTAACTGGAGCCATCGTCACCGGGGCGTTGTTCGGTTTGGTGGTCCTCTCCTTTTTCAAGGACGGATCTGCGGGGATGGACCCGGGCGGCAACACAGGGAACCCGAGTGCTGTAAGAACCTCTGCGCAGTCCGGTGAGGATCAAGCTTCTGTGCCGGCGGTCGCCGTCGAGGTGGGTCCTCAAACCTACTACATGCTGCAGTATGGCGTCTTCAGCACTGCCGACCGGGTTCAGCAGGCGAAGGATGAGCTGGAGCAGTACGGCATTGCCGCAGGGAACGACCCGGATGAGGAAAACCGGGTGTATGCGGGCCTGTCCACAGACCGCGAACAGGCCAAGCTGCTCAGCAATCAACTGAAGGCGGAAGGGGTTGATCTGTATGTGCGGGAGGTCGATCTCCCGGCCGCAACCTCCCTGCATTTTAACGGAGACGCTGAGGCCGTTAACCAATATTTTCAGGTGAGTGCGGACCTGGTTGCGCTGCTGAGCCAAACGTCGGCGAGCCTCCTTGGCAAGGATCTTCCGGGGAAAATCGGTACCGAGGATATGAGCCGTCTGACCGATCTGCACCGGCAGTGGACGGAGGCGGCCAAGCCGTTCCAGGCTGGCCTGGGCGCGGATCAGCAGGAGATGGGCAGGCAGCTGGAGCAGGCGATGAACAGCTCGCTTTCGTCCGTCGAGGAATACAACAAAAATACGGCGAAGGGGCATTTATGGGAAATCCAGTCCAGGATGATGGAATTCATCCTGCTGCAGAAGCAGCTTGTCGCTTCCCTGGAAAAAGCATAAAACACAAAGATCCGGCGTGGAAATGGAAATACTTCCCCATGCCGGATTTGTGTTTGTATTGACGTCCAAATAACCGTATAATAATGTGGGTGTCAAATTATGGCGAGGGAAGAGAAGAATGAAGAAGAATGTTGGAATATTACTGCTGTTTCTGCTGCTTGGCTGGCTGGCGGGAGCATGGATAGCCAAAGCGCTGGAGCCTGTACAAGCTCTTTCTTTTCTGACCGCATCCACGATGATCAAATGGTCACCGCAAGCTAATTTGGACATTATCAGTTACGACATTACCATTCAAATGAAACTAAGCCTGCTGAGTTTGATCGGCATCATTGTCTCCGTGTGGCTGTATCGCAGGCTTTAACTACCGGACAAAGGAGATCCTTTCATTGAAATCAAACCATTCACGCCGCATTATTCTGGCATCAACTTCACCGAGAAGGCAGGAGCTGATCGCTTCTCTACATATTCCGTTTGAGATCCGTCCCAGTCACGCTGAAGAACATACACCCGAAGATTGGACACCGCAGCAGGTCGTGGAAGGACTGGCCTTACGCAAAGCGGAAGCCGTTCATGCCTCGCTTCATGATGATAAGGAGGATGCCGTGATCGTCGGCAGTGATACGGTTGTTGTGCTGGACAATCAGGTGCTGGGCAAGCCGGTCGACAAGCAGGATGCGGTTCGTATGCTGACATTGCTGCAAGGCCGGACCCACGAGGTATATACGGGAGTCGCCGTCATCGATGTCATGAACGGCAAGACGATGGTGCGCCATCGTGTGACGTCGGTGACGATGAAGCCGCTCACCGGGCGCCAGGTAGAGGCTTACGCCATGAGCGGAGAGCCTGATGACAAAGCGGGCGCCTATGCGATCCAGGGACTCGGGTCAACGATCGTCGAACGGATCGAAGGATGCTATTTTAACGTGGTCGGACTGCCGCTGTCCCTGCTTTCGGACATGCTGGGCGAGTTCGGAATCGACGTTTTGTAAAACTTGCGGATGTTATTTGAATGAAGGGAAAGAAGGGGAACTTATGGAGTCGCAAACTTATCTGCTGCGCGACATCCCCCATGAAGAACGCCCGAGAGAACGCATGCTTGAATATGGGGCGAGTGCTTTAAGCCATGCCGAACTGCTTGCTATTTTGCTTCGGACGGGAACCCGCCAGGAGTCAGCCGTACATTTGGCTCAGCGGATACTGAAGCAAGTCGGCAGTTTGCGAAATCTGGTCGACCTGAGCGTCGAGGAGCTGATGTCCATTCGGGGCATCGGCAGCGCGAAGGCGCTGCAGCTCAAAGCCGGAATCGAGCTCGGACAGCGTTTGTCGAGAGCTCGTAAAGAGGAGCCCGTTACGATACGGAGCCCGAAGGATGCCGCGAACGTGCTCTCAGAGCAGCTGCGGTATTTGCAAAAAGAACATTTTGTCTGTTTGTTTTTGAATACGAAAAATCACATTATTGCTCAAGAGACGCTTTCGATCGGCAGTCTGAACGCCTCCATCGTGCACCCCCGCGAGGTGTTTCGCGCAGCCATTAAATGCAGCAGCGCATCCGTCGTTTGTGCACACAATCATCCCAGTGGAGATCCCACCCCCAGTCCAGAAGATATTTCCCTGACCGCCCGGTTGAAGGAGGCAGGGGACATTGTGGGCATAGAGGTGTTGGATCATTTGATTATCGGTGATGGAGGATACGTCAGTTTGAAGGAGCAAGGCTTGATGTAATATAATAGTTGAGATTGACGAAGAAAGGGAGATTACAGCATGTTAGGGAGCTTCACGAAAGATTTGGGTATTGACTTGGGGACGGCGAATACGCTCGTTTATGTCCGTGGAAAAGGAATTGTCGTAAGAGAGCCCTCGGTAGTCGCTTTGCGCACCGATACGAAGAGCATTGAAGCCGTTGGTGAATCCGCCAAGAAAATGATCGGCCGCACGCCGGGGAACATCCGTGCCATCCGTCCGATGAAGGACGGGGTTATCGCTGATTTTGACACGACGGCCACTATGATTAAATATTTCATCCGTCAGGCGCAAAAGCAGCGCTCTATGTTCCAGCGCCATCCGAACGTGATGGTTTGTGTACCTTCGGGCATCACTGCGGTAGAGCAGCGGGCGGTTGAAGATGCCACCAAGCAGGCGGGTGCGCGTGAGGCTTACACCATCGAAGAGCCGTTTGCGGCAGCCATCGGTGCAGACCTTCCGGTATGGGAGCCGACAGGCAGCATGGTCGTTGACATCGGCGGGGGTACAACTGAAGTTGCGGTTATTTCCCTGGGCGGTATCGTTACGAGCCGTTCGGTCAGAGTGGCCGGCGACGAAATGGACGAATCTATCATTCAATATATTAAACGGCAATACAATTTAATGATCGGGGAACGGACTTCGGAGCAGCTGAAAATGGAAGTGGGCTCTGCGCTGCCGCTGGAACAGGTGGAAACGAGCGAAATCCGCGGGCGTGACCTCGTAACCGGCCTGCCGAAGACGATCACCATCACATCCGACGAGATCAGTGAAGCTCTGTCTGACACGGTCAATGCGATCGTTGAAGCGGTGAAGGTGACGCTGGAGAAATGTCCGCCGGAGCTTGCCGCCGACATTATGGACCGCGGTATCGTCCTGACCGGAGGCGGAGCCCTGCTGCGCAACTTGGACAAGCTGTTGGCACAAGAAACCGGCATGCCGGTCATCGTGGCGGACAATCCGCTGGATTGCGTCGCAATCGGTACAGGCAAAGCCCTGGAGAACATTCATCTATTCAAATCCCGCAGCAGTTCGGCCGTGCGTTCCAAACGCTAGGCAGTTATAAAGCGGGTCACCCCTGATCATGGGAGAGAAATCAGTAAGTTAGAGGGTGTTAGAACTGTTTAAACTGCTCGGTAATAAGCGATTGTTTGTCATACTGATTGGTTTGGTTATGTTTATTGCGCTCATGGGATTTACGTTGGGGCCCCGGGCCTCGTTATCCTGGCCCGAGAAGTTTCTAAGAGATACGGTCGGATTTGCCCAAAATATCTTTTATAAGCCCGCTGGTTACATAGCGGGCTTGTTTAAAGATATTGCCAATATGCGGGACATTTACAAAGAAAACGAGGAGCTCAAAATTGCTCTTGCCCATTATACACGCGATAAAGTCCAATATAATCTTATGGACAAGCGAAATAAGGATCTGGAAGAAGCGCTGCATTTTACGAATGCCCAGAAAGAGCAAAACAATTATACTTATCATATTACCCAGGTCGTTAGTGTCAACTCGGATACGGTAAACCGCTCCCTGGTCATTGATCTGGGCGAGCGGGACGGCATCAAGGTCGGCCAGTCCGTCATTTCGAGCGAGGGCCTTGTCGGAGTGATCAGCCATGTCAGCAACTTTACGTCGACCGTCAAGCTGATTACGACGATGGATGCGAAGGACCCGAATTCTAACGGCATTTCGGCAACGGCACTAAATAATCATAACGTGTTCGGAATTATCGAAAGTTACGACGAGGTTAGCAAGACCCTGCAGATGACCCAGATCAAAGAGGACGATCCGATTAAGGAAAAGGATACCATCGTTTCCGCAGGAGATCCGAGCAAGTATCCGCAAGGTCTTATTATCGGAACTGTCGAAAAAGTACAGGTCAGTCCGTTCGGGAAAACGAAGACGGCGACAATCAAGCCTGCGGCGGAGTTCCAGGACTGGAAGCTGCTCTTCGTCGTATCGCAACCGGAGGTACCGCAATAATGGTCCGCAAGCAAGTGCTGATCCTGCTGCTGTTCGTCCTTTTTCTTCTCGAAGGGACGGTCGTTCCCTGGCTGCTGCCGGGCTCCTGGCAGAACGTCATTTCGCCGAATCTGGTCCTTATCGTCCTGTTATTCGTTTCGGTATACCATCACCGTCATACCGCGCTCGTTCTCGGGATTATATTCGGCATGCTGCATGACGTCGTCTTTTACGGGGATATGATTGGCACGTACTCCTTTGTTATGGGGGTTACGGCTTATATTATGGGCTTTATTTTTCGGATGCCGCGCGCCCAAATGCCGGTCATGATGACGGTCATCATTTTGGGAAGCCTGCTGTTTGACAGCCTGCTGTACGGGATCTACCGGGTGTTCTCGCTCACGGCCGTTCCGTATAACTGGAACCTGCTGCACCATATTCTGCCCGATCTGGTCGTTCATTTCGTTTTCGGGTTAATCATTTATGTTCCGCTGCGCAAGCAGCTCGAGAAGCTTGGTAAACGCGCAAAAGTGGAAAAGGCGGCGTAAACCGCCCTTACAATTTGCATAATCAGGCAGGAACTTATGCATCCGGGAACGAAATGTATAGAGATGGGAGGGACAGGCATGGCAGTCAAATCGAATCATGTGACGATTAAGGGCATCAAAGATGGCCTGGTTTTCCTGCTCGATGACGAATGTGAATTTGAGGAACTGCTGGGTGAGCTGAGGTATAAGCTGGAGCATACTCATCAAAATATTTTGACCGGACCGATTATTCATGTAGACGTGAAGCTTGGGTCAAGGCGTATATCGGAAGACCAGAAACAATCCATGCTGGACATCTTGAAGCAAAAGGGAAATTTGCTGATCCGTTCAGTAGAGATGCCTGAGGGGGAAACCGAACCCGGGAAAGAGCCGGCCTATGCGGTCATGAGCGGAATGGTCCGATCGGGCCAGGTGCTGCATCATCACGGGGACCTGCTGTTCCTGGGTGACGTGAACCCGGGCGGAAGCATTCTGTGCACGGGTGATATTTATATATTGGGGGCTCTGCGTGGAATGGCCCATGCAGGCGTAGAGGGAAATGAGGAAGCGATCATTGCAGCCTCCTATTTTGCCCCCACCCAGCTCCGGATTGCCGAAAGAATCAGCCGGCCTCCGGACGAATGGAACATTCGGGAGACAAGCATGGAGTTTGCGTTTTTGCGCGACGGAGCCATGCAAATCGATAAAATTAGCAATATTGTCCGGATACGGCGGGATTTTAACGTGTTTAAAGGGGTGTAACACATGGGAGAAGCTATCGTCGTTACTTCCGGTAAAGGCGGTGTGGGCAAAACGACCACATCGGCGAACATCGGAACCGCGCTTGCGCTGCTTGGCAAAAAAGTGTGCCTGGTCGATACCGACATCGGCCTGCGCAATTTGGACGTCGTGATGGGCCTGGAGAACCGGATCATTTACGATTTATGCGATGTGGCGGAAGGGCGCTGCCGATTGAACCAGGCGCTGGTGAAAGATAAGCGCTTTGACGAGCTGTATATGCTTCCGGCCGCCCAGACCAAGGACAAAAACGCGGTGTCGCCGGAACAGGTCAAGGATATCATTCTTGAGCTGAAGAAAGAGTACGAATATGTCATTATCGACTGTCCTGCCGGCATCGAGCAGGGGTTTAAGAACGCGATTGCCGGAGCGGACAAGGCAATCGTCGTTACCACGCCGGAGAACGCCGCGGTTCGTGACGCCGACCGTATTATCGGGCTGCTGGAGAGCTCTGCCGTGGAGTCGCCCAAGCTCGTCGTGAACCGGATTCGGCCGAATATGGTCAAATCCGGAGACATGCTCGACATCGAGGATGTGCTCCAGGTGCTCAACATCGATCTGATCGGGATCGTGCCGGATGACGAGTACGTCATCAAGGCAGCCAACAGCGGGGAACCTACGGTGATGAACCCGGAATCGCGGGCCGCGATCGCGTACCGCAACATTGCGCGGCGCATCCTGGGCGATACGGTGCCGCTGATGCAGCTGGACCAGAAGAAAAGCATGTTCACCCGTTTCAAAAAGCTGTTCGGAATGGGATGACCGGATCTTTTATACGATGATTATTCTATAGAGAAGGGATGGAGCCAAGCGGCTTCATTCCTTTTTTTTTGCGTTTGAGCTCCGCATCATTTCCTCCAAATTCCCTTGATGTATAGGCCATTTCCTTTCATTCATCGATCCCGGGCGTGAATAGAGGCTTGGCGAATTGGGTTAAGTTACTACAAAGACAACCTGAGAATAGACAAGGGGTGCTTACTATGCTCGGAATACTGATTTTTATTTTCGTCATCCAAATCGTGTACGTCTCTTTCTTTACGCTGCGCATGATCCTGACGTTGAAAGGCCAAAAGTATTTGGCCGCGGTGCTCAGTATGTTTGAAATTACGATTTATGTGCTCGGACTCAGCATCGTGCTGAAGTATGTCAATCAGCCGCTGTCCCTGATCGTGTATGCCGTGGGCTACGGTCTTGGCGTTCTGGTGGGCTCGTGGATCGAAAACCGGATTGCGCTCGGCTATATTACGATGAAGGTCATCGTCAATGATCCCGGGAGCGATATGGCCAACACGCTGCGCAACATCGGGTATGGCGTCACCTCCTGGATCGGCAGCGGCCGCGACGGCCATCGTCTGGTCTTCGAAGTGCTGGCCAAACGGAAAAACCAGAAGAAGCTCTACAACTCCATCCTGGAGCTTGACCCGAAGGCATTCATTGTCGTCACCGAGCCTGTCATGCTTCATGGGGGATTCTGGACCCGGGGAACAAAAAAATAGTACCGGCGGACGTTTCATTGCGGGATCGGGGGACAGTGCTGCAGAGGCTGCATTTTCTTTTTATAAAAAAAGCCCCTGCCTGTTTCATTTTGCAGCAGAATGGGTAATAAACTAAAACCTGCTGTGAGCCAGCCAGGCAGGAGGTCCCAAATTTGTTGCTTGGAACCGGATCCACAGTCGCATTTCGCCAATCTTCCGTCCAGGTCCAAAAGAGTTAGGCTTGTCTATTTGCAGTTTGGCATGTCTGTTGAACGCGAGAATCTAAGGATGCACGGATGCTTAGCTTCATCCATTCGTTGCATATGGCAACGCTCACGCAGTATTTGGATGATTCCTTTAACTCCCCGTTAGGAAAACCGCTTTTCCACTACATAACAGGCCGTGAGCCTATCTATGAAACAAGCTCGGTTACTTGAAGATTGAAGCCATGTTTGATGGACCCGCTCCCTTTTGCGGACGGACCATGTCTTTGCGCCGGATGGCGGATGATATGCGAAATGCTCCACATACTATGAATACAGCTGGCTAAAGGAGCGATTGAATGATTGTACTGGAACATGTAAACAAAGTGTATGATGACGGGTTTCATGCCCTCAAAGACATCAACCTGGAGTTTAAGAAGGGTGAAATTACTGTCTTGATCGGCCCCAGCGGCTGCGGCAAATCGACGACCATGAAGCTGATCAATGCCCTGAACACCCCTTCCTCCGGAAAAGTACTGATCGACGGAAAAGACATCTCCGGGCTTAACCCGGTGGAACTGCGCCGGAATATCGGATATGTCATTCAGAGTGTAGGCTTGTTTCCTCATATGAATATCGCCAAAAACGTGGCGGTCGTCCCTCATTTGAAAAAGTGGGATAAAGAGAAAACCGACCGGAAAGTGAACGAACTGCTCGACCTGGTTGGTCTCGACCATACCATATACCGGAACCGTTATCCTTCCGAGCTCAGCGGCGGGCAGCAGCAGCGG
>NZ_MBRK01000001.1:4396540-4415286 GCF_002224835.1 Paenibacillus sp. SSG-1 | reverse complement strand
TTTATCCTGAGGGGGGAGCCGTTCTCGGCGCTCGACCCGATCAGCAGGGAGCAGCTCCAAGATGAGCTTATCCGGCTGCAGCAGGAGCTGAACAAGACGATCATTTTCGTGACGCATGATATGGACGAAGCGATCAAAATCGCGGACACGATCGTGCTGATGAAGGATGGGCAAATCGTGCAGACCGGGAAACCCGAGGCGATCCTGCGCCATCCGGCGAACGATTTCGTCCGCAACTTTATCGGCCAGAAGCGACTGCAGAGCGAGAACGAGTTATCCTATGAAATTCCGCTCGTTGACGACGTCATGATTACGAATCCCGTAACGGCTTTTCCAAACCGCGGACTGGCGGAAGCGATCAAAATGATGGAGTCCAAGCGCGTAGACTCCCTGTTTATCGTGGACCGGAACAAGCAGCTGCAGGGCGCGGTTTCGATTTACCGGGTGCTGGACATGTACGGGGAAGAGGGCAAGACAGTTGCCGACGTCATGATCCCTGTCCGTTTCTCGGTTGCTTCAGGGAGTACGCTGCCCCAGGCCATTGAGCTCATGGACAGCCACCAGCTGAGCAATGTCCCCGTGGTCGACGGGAATAACCGGTTCCTGGGACTGGTAACCCGGGGCAGTGTCGTCAAGCATCTGGCCGAGGTATATCCGAACCTGGCCCCTCCGCAGCCTGCCGGAGAGGGGGAGCCGGTGTGAGTGAATTTTGGAGCTTTATCACCGAAAGGTACCCGGATATCCTGCTGGCCCTCCGGCAGCATCTGACCATCTCCTTTTCCGCGGTGATCCTCGGGACGATCGTGGCGGTCCCTATCGGCATTTTGCTGGTATACAACCGGGTTGGATGGATCAACAGCGTCGTATTTTTTATCGCCAACCTGTTCCAGACGATCCCGAGCCTGGCGCTGCTGGCCATTCTGATTCCTCTGCTTGGCATCGGCGTGAAGCCGGCGATTTTGGCGCTGCTGCTGTATTCCCTCATGCCGATTCTGCGGAACACGTACGACGGATTCCAGTCGGTGGATAAAGGCGTGCTGAATTCCGCCAAAGGCATGGGATACAGTGCAGCCCAGACGATTCTGAAAATCCAGCTTCCCTTATCGCTTCCTTATATCATGTCTGGCATACGGATCACGACGGTGTATATCATCAGCTGGGCGACGCTTGCTTCCCTGATCGGGGCCGGCGGGCTCGGGCAGCTGATCGTTTCGGGGCTTGGCGTCAACAAGCCGGAAATGATCTTTATCGGCGGCATCGGCGCAGTTGTGCTGGCTCTGGTGGCCGACGGCCTGCTGGGGCTGCTGGAAGGCTGGCTGACCCGGCGCTACCGTCAAACCCGGAGTGCTGCCGTATGACAAGGCTGACGAAGCCCTTTAGACTGATCCGAGGAGGCGTGATGAAACTGAAAACGTTCAAATTGTCGTTATTTTTGTGCTGTGCCATCCTTCTGACAGGCATCACTTCGGCCTGCGGGATCCAGCAGGATGTGGTTATCGGAACCCAAACCTACACCGAGACGAAAATTTTGGCCGAAATGTACAAGGCCTTGATTGAAGATAAAACCAATGTCAGCGTCGACATCATTCCCGACCTGGCTTCAAGCTCGATCGTCATCAATTCGATGAAAAGAAACGACATTCAAATGTCCACGCTCTATACGGGCGAAATTTTCAACAACCATTTTCCGATCAGCCAAACCAAGGACCGGGCGAAGGTGCTTGAAGAAGCCAAAGCTGGCTTTGACAAGTATTTTCATTTTACCTGGCTGGATCCATTAGGCTTTGAGAATACGTATGCCTTTACGGTCCGTAAGGATCTCGCCGATTCGAAGGGCTACCAGAAGATTTCGGATGTCAAAAAAGATATGGCGTCCATGAAGCTCGGCGTGGATACGACGTGGCTGGAACGGGAAGCGGACGGTTATCCGGCCTTTTCCAAAGCATATGGCATCAATTTCGGGCAGGTGTTCCCGATGGAGATCAGCCTCGTGTACAGCGCGGTGGCGAACCGTCAGGTCGATATCGTGCTTGCTTATTCCACGGATTCCCGCTTGAAAGCCTATCAGCTGCAGACGCTGAAGGACGACAAGCAGTTCTTCCCTCCGTACGACGCGAGTCCGGTGATCCGGACGGACATCCTCCAAAAGCATCCTGAAATCAAAGACGCCATTGCTCCGTTGATCGGGCATATCGATGCCGACACGATGATTTCGCTGAACTACCAGGTGGATATCGAGAAGAAAAGCGAGCGGGAAGTCGCGATTGCCTATTTGAAGGAGAAAGGTTTGATCAAGAGCTAGAGGAGGGTTAGCATGGACGAGAAAAAGCTAACGTTTATGGATTTCGTATCTTATGTCTCGCGGAACAGCGGGCTACTATGGGAGTATTTCATCCAGCATATTTTGATGGTGGTGATCGGACTGGGGCTTGCGATCGTCATCGGGGTACCGCTCGGTATTTTGTGCTCCAGAAGCCGCTGGGCCGCGAAGGTCATTCTGTTCATCACCAACATTCTGCAGGTTATTCCCAGTCTGGCGATGCTCGTCATCCTGATGCTGTGGCTCGGCCTGGGCATGAAGACGGTGATGGTCGGTTTGTTCCTGTATTCGCTCAACCCGATCGTGCGCAATACGTACGTCGGGCTCAAGCAGGTGGACCCGAGCTATATGGAGTCCGGCAGAGGCATCGGCATGAGTCCGTTTCAGCTGCTCTATAAGGTCCGGTTCCCTTTGGCGCTGACCTACCTGATGTCAGGGATCCGCATCGCAGCGGTCATAGCGATCGGTGTCGTGACGATTGCGCCATTGGTCGGCGGCAGTGGTCTGGGACGGGAAATTTACGCGGGCCTGAACAGCAACAACTCGCTGCGGATTTTTGCCGGGGCCATCCCTGCGGCGCTGCTGGCGATTGTGGCGGACATCGTGCTGGGCTACCTGCAGAAGAAACTGGACCTGAGCAAAAGGAAGTCGTCGGGCGCCGCCCCGGTCCCGCCTAAAATTCAGAAGGTGTGAGGAATGGAAGCAAAAGCAGCTTCGGGAATGTCCCGGGGCTGCTTTTTTTTGTGTTCCGTAACGGTGTGATAATGCATTGGAGCATCAAGGACCCTGAAACGCCAATAGCCGATGCTATGGAATCACATGGTGGAACAGGCTTGTTCTAAAAACGGGACTTTCCCACATAAACTGGTATAAAACAAGCCTCGAAAAGGGGATGAGCACAAGTGGACATGAAATCTTCCATCAAACAGCGGAGAGAAGAACGGATCCGCGATCTGCTGACCAGAGACGATTTGTCAAAAACGATGCCGATCCAGCCGCCCTCGCAGCCTTCACCATTGCCTGTACGGGACGAGCCAAGGCTGTGGAGCCGGGGCAAACTGCCCGAAAGCTACGTGCCCGAGCCCGATCCGGAGAAGCAGTGGAAAAAGGAACGTTATCAGGCCGGCGGCCCCTTCCATAGAAAGCACCACTTTGTTTCCGGCTTCATGTGGCGTGTGTTTTTCAGCGCCATCGTGTTTGCGGGAGTGTGGGGCGTGTTCCACTTTCCGATCAACCAGCCGTGGAGCGGCAAAGTGCAGAGCTTTGTCGTTCAGTCGCTGAACCGGGAAATGGATTTTCAGGCTGCGGAAGCCTGGTATGAAACATACTTCGGGAAAGCCCCCTCTTTCATCCCTATTTTCAAACAGGATCCGGTGTCCCCATTGAAAGTCGATGCGTCCAAATCGATGGTGCCGCCGATCGATGGGAAAATCGTACAGGCCTTCGCCGTCAACCTGAAAGGAGTGGAAATTGCTCCGGATGAGGTTTCAAGCACGGCGCTTCAGGTGAAAAGTGTAGAAACGGGACGTGTTATGGAAGTGTCGGATTCGCCGGAAACCGGAGTCTCGGTGACCATCCAGCACTCCGGCGGCTTGGTAGCGACATACAGCCATTTGCAGGAGACGCAGCTGCAGAAGAACGATTGGGTCGAGGCCGGAGACCCGGTCGGGTCGCTCGGACAAGGGAGTGACGGTGAAACGCCGACCTTGTTTTTTGCGGTCAAAGAAGGGGGCCATTATGTGGATCCGGCCGATGTGATCCCGATTGATTAACGTTCGCGGAATGACCCTGTCGCTGCACCCGTTTTTCGTGATCCTGATGCTGTTTTCGGTCGTTACCGGGCATTTCCTCGAGCTAATTACGCTGTTCGTCATCGTATTCATTCATGAGCTGGGACATGCCGGGGCTGCGCTGATGTACGGCGTTCGCATCCGTTCGATTCAGTTCCTCCCGTTCGGCGGGGTGGTGGAAATCGAAGATCAGGGCCGGCTGACCGCGTGGAAGGAAATCGTCATCGCGGCAGCAGGGCCTTTGCAAAACGGAATGATGATCCTGTTCGCGCTGCTCCTCCGTCTGGCCGGCTGGGGAGATGGCGCCTTTCTGTCATATGTAATTTATGGCAACGCGATGATTGCATTGTTTAATCTGCTGCCGATTTTACCCCTTGATGGAGGCAAAATATTACAGTCGGCTGCCAGCTTGTTTTTTCCTTATCACCGTACGCTTCTCTGGTCCTCGAGGATCAGCGTTGGGGCGAGCGTGATCGTCATTATATGCGCGCTGGCACCGCTTTTTCAAGGGAAGGGCAGCGTTCAGCTCAACCTGCTGTTAATCGGTATATTTCTGCTGTACTCGAACTGGGTCGACTACCGGAACCTGCCTTACCGATTTACAAGATTTCTCATGCACCGTGAATCGATGTACACCCGCTCCAGAGCGGACGGGGAACTCGCGCAGCCCATCGTTGCCGATCCGGCGAAACATTTGGACAGTATCCTGCGTCTATTAAAAAGAGAGAAATACCATCTTATTTATGTGATGAACGAGCGCGGAAAAATTATTGCCGTGCTTCCCGAGCAGCGCATTATTTCTGCTTATTTTGCGACAGATCGTACTTCGTGGATATAAATACGCAAGGAACAACGAACGTGAAAAAG
This sequence comes from Paenibacillus sp. SSG-1, assembly GCF_002224835.1. Taxonomy (NCBI): domain Bacteria; kingdom Bacillati; phylum Bacillota; class Bacilli; order Caryophanales; family Paenibacillaceae; genus Paenibacillus; species Paenibacillus sp. SSG-1. The sequence goes on along the minus strand of NZ_MBRK01000001.1, from coordinate 4,410,309 downwards.
GTGTGAATGCGGGCTGCTCCTAACTCAGGGATGGAGCTAATTTAAAGGAGATTTCATGGTACAATGAAAAAGATATGTCTTCTGGCAGGGGTGAAGCCATGAAACAAATGATCGTTCACATCGAACCGAAGCTGACCCAGATGGCGCTCTTGGAGGAAGGCAAGCTGGTGGAATTCGCTGCCGAGCGGAGCCAGGGGCACAGTCTGGTCGGGAGCTTTTACAAAGGGCGTGTCGTCAACGTATTGCCCGGCATGCAGGCCGCGTTTGTGGATATCGGCCAGAAAAAAAACGCCTTTTTATACGTGGACGACGTGCTGCATCCGCATTTGGAGAAGCAGCCGAAGGACAAGCCGAATATCGAATCGCTGCTGCGCGTCGGGCAGGAAATCGTCGTCCAGGTGATGAAGGAGCCGCTTGGCGGCAAAGGCCCGAGGGTGACGACGCACTATTCGCTTCCGGGCAGATGGATCGTCTATATGCCGCATGCGGATTATGTGGCCGTCTCCAAGAAGGTATACCGGGAGCATGACCGGAACCGGCTGAAGGTGCTGGGCGATTCCCTCCGGAGGAGCGGAGAGGGCGTCATCATGCGGACTGTCTCCGAGGATGAACATCCGGATGCCATCGAAGGGGATTTGAACGCGCTGCGGGAGCGGTGGCTAAGCATTCAGGAGAAGGCTGACGCCTGCGCGGCACCGTGCCTGCTGCACCGGGATCTCAGTATCGTGCAGCGGTTTATCCGCGACGTGTTTGATCCGGAGCAGGACGAGCTCTGGATTGACAGCCGGCCGGAAGCGAGAGAAGCCGAGCTGTTTCTGGAGGAGATTGCCCACGGCGGACACCGGCCCGTACGAATGCACCAGGGCCATGAGCACATTTTTAGAGCCCATGGCGTTCAAGAACAGCTGGAGCGGGATTTTGCGCGCAGGGTGACGCTGGAGAGCGGAGGCACGATCGTGCTGGATCAGACCGAGGCGCTGACGGTGGTCGACGTCAATACGGCGAAATATACCGGCGGCGGCAATTTGGAAGAGACGGTCACGAAGACCAATCTGCAGGCGGCTGAAGAAATCGCCCGGCTGATCCGTCTCCGCGACATCGGCGGCATCATTATCGTCGATTTTATCGATATGGAAGAAGAGAAGAACCGGCAGGAGGTTGTCAACCGGCTGGAGGCGGGTATGAGCCGGGATCGCACCAAGAGCCATGTCGTCGGCTGGAGCAAGCTTGGCTTGCTGGAGCTTACCCGGAAGAAAGTAAGAGAGGACACGGCTGTCATGTTTTCCAAATCATGCGAAGTATGCGGCGGAACTGGGAAAATAAACCTTCTGAGCGCGCATTGACTTATGATGGACGGATATGTTAATATCTATGAGTATGTGTCCAGTATTTATTGCTTGTCACATGCTGTAACCGCTCCGGTCGGGTTTACAAGTGCCGCTGCTTAAGACGGCGGGCCACCTGGATTAGGCGAGTCTGAGACATGAGGAGGTGCAAGCAAATGTACGCAATTATCGAGACAGGCGGTAAACAATACAAAGTTCAAGAGGGCGACGTATTGTTCATCGAGAAGCTGAACGCAGCCGATGGCGAAAGTGTAACTTTCGACCGTGTATTGGCCGTATCCGGTGACAACGGTCTGGTGGCAGGAACTCCAGTCGTAGCCGGCGCATCCGTAACCGCTAAAGTTGAGAAGCATGGTAAGGGCCAGAAGGTTGTTGTATACAAATACAAGCCTAAGAAGAACTACCACAAGAAGCAAGGTCATCGTCAGCCATACACAAAAGTTACGATCGAGAAGATCCAAGCGTAAGAAGGTGCGCTAATTGATTAACGTACGGATATTACGCCGGGAAGACGGCAAGATTCGTGGCTTTGAAGTGAAGGGGCATGCGAACTACGCGAAGGCCGGAGAAGACATCGTATGCGCCGGAGTATCGGCGGTCACGGTGGGAACGGTCAATTCGGTGGAAGCATTAACCGGAACGGTCATGGACAGCAGAATGAACAACGGTTTTCTGAGCGCGGACGTTCCTTCGATGGAGGAATCAGGCGTGCACGAACAGGTTCAGTTGCTGCTGGAATCGATGGTGGTTATGCTGAATTCCATAGCAGAATCATACGGGAAGTATATTCAAATACAAGAAGTACATTACTAACAGAAGGAGGAGACAACATGTTAAAGCTGAATCTTCAATTGTTCGCTTCGAAAAAAGGTGTTGGTTCCACAAAGAACGGACGCGACAGCCAAGCGAAACGTCTCGGCGTTAAGCGTGCTGACGGCCAAACCGTTACTGGCGGAAGCATCTTGGTTCGCCAACGCGGAACGAAAATTCATCCTGGTACGAACGTGGGCATCGGCAAAGACGACACTCTGTTTGCTAAAGTGGACGGCGTTGTGAAATTCGAACGTTGGGGCCGCGATCGCAAGAAAGTGAGCGTTTATCCTGTGGATGTCGCTCCTGTAGCGGCAGCAGTAGAAGCTTAATTGTCTGCGAACGCAGAATGAACAAGAAGCCTCCGGCAATGCTTGCCGGGGGCTCTTTTTGAATTAAAACATATTCTTGGGAGCCCCCTGCAAATCAGCTGAATATGCGTTGGAGCAAAAGCCCCACTTGGTGGGGTTATTTTGTAGGCTGTGTATTATTGATATGAACATAACTGGACAATTATGGTATACTGGGCAATGATGTTAACTATCTCATGTGTGGGACGGGGACGGGGAGTGCTATGAGATTTGGGAAGAGCATAATGGCCGCTGCGGTCATTTCAATCGTGATTCCGTTAGTATTTATATACCGTGGCGGCTCGTGGATTTGGTACATGATCCTTCCGCTGTGGATATTAGCGGTGCTTTTTCTCGGATATGCGCAGATACGCCGGAGTACTTCGCGTCATCATGATGCCGTAGTCCGCAGTCTGGAGCAGACGGCCATCCGGACGCTCAACCATCACCGCCATGACTGGATGAATGATTTGCAAATTTTGTATGGTTATATCAAGCTCGGAAAAAGTGATAAAGCGGTTCAATGTGTGGAAAGAATAAAGGAACAGATGGCTGTCGAAAGCAAAATAGCCAAGCTGGGCATTCCTTCGCTTATTTTCTACCTTCAGTCTTTTCGCAGCACCAGCAGCAATTTGGAGCTGGACGTTCACGTGGATGACCAGATGACGCTGATCAACAACCTCAGCCAGGAAGAAGGGGCCAATCTGGCCTTGGCCGTCATCCAAACGATCCGGGCATATCAATACAGCAGTAAGTCTTCGCGGGGCGAGTCCCGCAAACTGTTCCTGAGCCTTTATGAGGAAGGCTCGGAGCTGATCGTAAGGTTTGAGGAAGAAGGTTCCCTTGGGGACCCGGAACTGCTTCGGCAGCAAATATATAATGTGGTACAAGGCAAGAAAATGAAAGCAGAGCAGATCGATCCGACTCAGGCTTCATTTGAATTGCGCGTGCCGTGTGGAGCATGAGGAAGGTGAAGTCATGTTTGTAGATAAAGCGAAAGTCTATGTCAAAGGCGGCGACGGTGGTGACGGCCTGGTGGCTTTCCGCCGGGAGAAATACGTGCCGGAAGGCGGGCCTGCCGGCGGTGACGGCGGCAGGGGCGGAGATGTCATCTTCCGTGTGGACGAAGGTCTGCGCACGCTGATGGATTTCAGATACCAGCGCCATTTCAAAGCCCAACGCGGCGAGAAGGGCCGCAATAAGAGCCAGCATGGCGCAGGGGCGGAGGACATGATCGTCCGCATTCCGCCGGGTACCGTGCTGATTGACGATGATACGGGCGAAGTCATTGCCGACTTGACGCGTCATGGACAGCAGGTGGTCGTTGCCAAAGGCGGCCGCGGCGGTAGAGGCAACATCCGTTTTGCCACCCCGAACAACCCGGCTCCCGAGCTCGCCGAGCACGGGGAGGAAGGCCAGGAACGGTATGTGGTGATGGAGCTGAAAGTGATGGCCGACGTCGGTCTGGTCGGCTTCCCGAGCGTAGGGAAGTCCACGCTCTTGTCGGTCGTTTCCGGTGCGAGACCTAAAATCGGGGCGTACCATTTTACGACGATTACGCCGAACCTCGGCGTCGTGGAGGTCGCGGAAGGCCGGAGCTTCGTCATGGCCGATCTGCCGGGATTGATCGAGGGTGCTCATGAAGGGGTCGGCCTCGGGCATGAGTTTCTCCGCCACGTGGAACGGACCCGCGTCATTATCCATGTGGTGGATATGGCGGGATCCGAGGGACGGGATCCATACGAGGACTGGGTCAAAATTAACGACGAGCTGAAGCTGTACAACGCTACCCTGGCCGAGCGGCCGCAGATCGTAGCAGCGAACAAAATGGATATGCCGGAAGCGGAGGACAACTTGGCCGAATTCCGTGAAAAAGTCGCCAAGGACAGACCTGATCTGGAGATCATGCCGATCTCCTCGCTGACCCGGCAAGGCGTTCAGGAGCTGCTCTACCGTGCGGCAGATCTGCTGGAGCAGATTCCTGTGGAAGCCGCGCTGGAAGAAGTACCCGAAATCACCGAACGAAAAGTGTACAAGCTGGATAAGACCGAGGACAACTCGTTCACCATTACGAGAGACAACGAGGCTTATGTGGTCCACAGTGTCAAAATTGAGCGCCTGCTCAAACGCATGCAGATGAACTCGCATGAAGCGATTCTGAAACTTGCGCGGACGATGCGCCATATGGGGATCGACGATGAGCTTCGCAAACGCGGTGCCGTTGAGGGCACCATTGTGAGAATCGGCGATTTTGAATTCGAGTTTGTAGAAGGCAGCAGCTACTATTAAACATACAAGAACCGGACACCGTATATTTCGTATACGGCGTCCGGTTTTTTGTTGCAGCCCCTTTTGTTTCTGACATTTTACGTTAACATGGCGGGCAATTTTTTGTATGATGGAGATTAAAAAGGCGTCGGACTATTGACCGTCAGGCAAGGGTTCCTATATAATGTCCACTATATGAATACATCAGTCTTTGAGGAGAGGACGTTCGTGAAAGAACGCTATTATTTGGTCCGGGAAGACATTTTGCCGGAAGCCGTTGTCAAGACGATGCAGGTGAAACAGCTGCTAGCGGCCGGGGACGCGAAGACGGTTCATGAAGCCGTGGAACAAGTCGGGCTGAGCCGCAGCGCTTTTTATAAATACAAAGATGGAATCCACCTGATCAACCAGCTGGAGCGCGAGCGGATCGTGACGATTTCCATCGATATGGAGCACCGGGCGGGCATGCTGTCGAAGGTGCTGAGCACGGTGGCCGGTTATGGCGGAAACGTGCTGACGATCCACCAGAGCATTCCTTTGCAGGGGATGGCGAACGTGGTGATATCCGTCGAAGTGACGCGGCTTGGCGACGAGCTTGGGGACATGCTGGAAGGCATGCGCGACGTAGCGGGAGTCAAACGGGCGAATTTGATCGGACAGGGGTAAGTCCGTGCCTGGTGTCATAGAAGACAAAGAATGTTATTTGGAGATTCACGGGAGGTATGAGAATGAAGCCGGTTAAAGTTGGATTGTTGGGTCTGGGCACGGTCGGTACGGGGGTCGTCAGGATCGTGGAAGGCCATCAGGAGGATTTGAGCAGCCAGGTGGGCTCTCCGGTCGTCATCGAAAGGATCGCGGTGAAGAACTCCGGAAAAACGCGCAGTGTGGCCGTTGATCAAGGCAAATTGACAGAAGATCCGTGGGATGTCATCCGTGACCCGGAAATCGACGTCATCGTCGAAGTGATGGGCGGTATTGATGAGACGAAGTCCTACATTTTGGAGGCGCTGGAGCGCGGCAAGCATATCGTCACAGCCAACAAGGACCTGATGGCGCTGCACGGAGCGGAGATTTTGGCCAAGGCTCAGGAGAAGCAGTGCGACGTTTTCTACGAGGCGAGTGTGGCGGGAGGCATTCCGATTATCCGGACGCTGATCGAAGGATTTTCTTCAGACCGCATCTTGAAAATCATGGGGATCGTGAACGGCACCACCAACTATATTTTGAGCAAAATGAGCCAGGAAGGCGCGTCCTATGAGGATGTGCTGGAAGAAGCACAAAAACTGGGCTATGCCGAAGCCGACCCGACCTCCGATGTCGAAGGCTTGGACGCCGCTCGCAAGATGGCGATTCTGGGCACGCTCGGCTTCCGCTCCAACATCGAGCTGAAGGACGTCAGCGTGCGCGGCATCTCGCAGGTGACCAAGGAAGACATTACGTATGCCAAACGCCTTGGCTACGAAATGAAGCTGCTTGGCACTGCTGACCGGCAGGACGATCATTTCAGCATCAGCGTTCAGCCGACAATGGTGCGCAAAGGGCACCCGATCGCCGCTGTGAACGGCGTCTTCAATGCCGTATACGTGTACGGTGAAGCGGTCGGCGAGACGATGTTCTACGGCGCTGGCGCCGGTGAAATGCCGACGGCTACCTCCGTTGTGGCTGACCTGATGGCTGTCATCAAAAACCTTAGACTGGGCGTCAACGGCCTGAAAGCGATCGTTCCTTACAAGCCGAAGAAGCTGAAGACCGATGAACAGATCAGTTACAAAAACTTTATCCTGCTTCATGTTGACGACAAAGCCGGTGTTCTCGCCAAAATTACGCAGGTGTTCGCCGAATTCGGAGTCAGCCTGGAATCGGTCGTACAGCAGCCGAACGAGCACAATCCCGAAGCGGAGATCATCATCGTGACACATCAAGCCAACAAAGCGAGCATGGATAAGGTGCTTCAGCATTTTGAAGGGCTGGACGTCATCCGCAGAATCAAGAGCGTATACCGGGTTGAGGGGTAACCCCGCCCATTCAAATAACTACCTCGAATACAGAAAAGGAGTTTTACGATGCCATACCAAGGTTTACTGCAAACGTACAAGGAATATTTACCCGTGAACGACAATACGCCTCTCCTGACGCTGAAGGAAGGCAACACCCCGCTGATCCGCGCCGAAAATTTGTCAGAGGAGCTTGGACTCGATCTTTATTTTAAATATGAAGGGCTGAATCCGACCGGTTCGTTCAAAGACCGCGGCATGGTCATGGCTGTTGCTAAGGCTATGGAGGAAGGCAGCCGTACGATCATGTGTGCCTCCACGGGCAACACCTCGGCTGCAGCGGCGGCCTACGCGGCGCGCGGCGGCTTGAACTGCATCGTTCTCATCCCGAACAACAACATTGCCCTCGGCAAGCTGGCACAGGCCATGATTTACGGTGCCAAGGTCATTGCCATTGAAGGCAACTTTGACCGTGCCCTGGAGATCGTGCGCGACATTACGGCCAAGCATCCGATCACGCTTGTAAACTCCGTCAACCCTTTCCGCATTGAAGGGCAAAAGACGGCCGCATTCGAAGTGGTGGACCAGCTGGGCAAATCGCCGGACGTACTGGCCATTCCTGTAGGCAACGCAGGCAATATCTCCGCGTACTGGAAAGGCTTCAAGGAATACCACGCAGCCGGCAAAGCCTCCTCGCTGCCGCGCATGGTCGGCTTCGAAGCCGAAGGCGCGATGGCTATCGTAAAGGGCGAGCCGATTCTCGAGCCGGAAACGGTCGCAACCGCCATCCGGATCGGCAACCCAGCCAGTTGGAAGACCGCTGTTGCTGCGGCGGAGGAATCCAACGGTCAGATCAATTACGTCACTGACGAAGAGATTCTGAGCGCATACCGCACCATTGCCGCACGTGAGGGCGTTTTTGCCGAGCCGGCTTCCGCCGCATCGGTAGCAGGGGTGTACAAGCTGAAGCGCGAAGGATTTTTCAAAGGTGGGGAGACTGTTGTCTGCGTCCTGACCGGGAACGGACTGAAGGACCCGAACGTGGCGCTGAAAACGGTCAACGCTGAGCCTATCGTCGTTCCGGATACGGAGGAAGCCGTTATGGAGGCGATCGCGAAGCTGGAAGAGGAGCGGGTATGATTCAGCCTGACGGGGTACGGGTGAAAATTCCTGCCAGTACCGCGAATCTCGGGCCGGGCTTTGACACGCTGGGTATGGCCTTGTCGCTGTACGCCTGGATCGAGATGAAGGAAGCGGAGCAGACCGTATTTCATTTGTACGGAGACGAAATGCAGGGAATTCCCCGGGATAAAAGCAATCTTTTGTATCAAGTCGCGCAGCAGGTGTTCGAGCGGGCGGGAGTTCAAGTCCCCGAACTCGAAATATCCATGTATTCCGACATCCCCTTGACCCGTGGGCTGGGAAGCAGCGCCACGGCGATTGTCGGCGCATTGGCTGCGGCCAACGCACTCATCGGGTCACCGCTGAGCAAAGCGGAGTTGTTTGATATGGCCACAGGGATCGAGGACCATCCTGATAATGTCGGGGCTTCTCTGTATGGCGGCATCATAACAGCGATTTGGGACGGTGTTCATGCCGAATGCATCCGCTTCGATCCGCCTGAAGATATGGAAGTGCTGGTCGTCGTCCCGGATTTTGAGCTGCAGACTTCGGAATCCAGGAAAGTTTTACCAGATCATATCAGCCGTAAGGATGCAGTGTATAATGTAAGTCGGGCCTCTTTTTTGGTCGGAGCGCTGGCCAGCGGCCGGATGGACCTCATCGGTAAAGCCATGTCGGACCGTCTGCACCAGCCGTACCGGGCTCCCCTCATTCCGGGCATGACCCGGATTTTGGAGGAAGCGGGGAATCACGGCGCGCTTGGGGTGGCGCTGAGCGGTGCGGGTCCCACGCTGCTCGCTTTGGTGGACCGCCAACAATCCAGAAAGAACGAACTGGAAGCCTTCCTCCTGAATACGATGAGGGCTGAGGGCATCAACGCATCCGCCAAATGGCTGCTTCCCGACGTGGAAGGAGTCGTTGAGATTTCCGGGATGCCGTCCCGTTCATTTATGGATATGGTAAAGGGGAAGTAAGCGCATGAAACGAATTGCATTATTGCCGGAAGGGTCGGTGTCGCACGAGGCCGTCGCGTATTTGCTCGGGGATGAGCCGGTGGAGCTGGTCTATCATAAGCTGATTTCCGACGTATTTTTGTCGACGGCTCAGGGAAAAACCGATTACAGCGTCATTCCGATCGAGAACACGATTGAGGGCTCGGTAAGCCTGCATATGGACTGGTTGGTGAATGAAGTCGACATTCCGATGCGGGTGGAGTGGGTCTATCCGTCGATCCAGAATTTGATCGGTGACCGCCAGGAGTTTATGTCCGAGGCAGGGGAGATCGATTACAGCCGGATTGAGAAAATTTTGTCTCATCCTGTAGCCACGGCTCAGTGCCAGCAGTTTATCCGCCAGCATGCTCCGCAGGCCGAGCTGATCAACGCAGGCAGTACAACCGAAGCCGTAGGCATCGTCAAAGCCAATCCGGGCAAAGGCTGGGCCGCCATCGGCACAACACTCGGAGCGGCTACTCACGGGCTCGACGTTCTGGCCAAACGCATTACCGATCATGACAACAATTTTACCCGGTTCGTACTGATCGGCCATCAGGAACTTCCGCCGCTCAACCGGCCGGTTGAACAGCAAAAAACGAGCGTGCTGGTGACGCTGCCCGAGGATTTTGCGGGAGCGCTGCATCAGGTGCTTGCAGCCTTTGCTTGGAGGCGTTTGAATTTGTCGCGGATTGAATCCAGACCAACCAAGAAAAAGCTGGGAAGCTATTACTTTTATATCGATGTGCTCGAATCCGTGGATTCGGTGCTGCTGACGGCGGCCTTCGGCGAGATCGAAGCGCTGGGCTGTCAGGTACGCGTGCTGGGATCTTACCCGAGCTTTACTTATCAGGATCAGGAACAAAATTCGGAGGTGCGGTAACAGATGTCAGAACAATGGATTTACTTAGATGGAGAATTTGTAACGAAAGAAAACGCGAAAGTTTCGGTGTTTGATCACGGCTTCCTGTATGGGGACGGCATTTTTGAAGGAATCCGAATCTATGAGGGCAACATTTTCAAATGCAAAGAGCACTTGGACCGCCTGTATGATTCCGCCAAATCGATCGATTTGGTCATCCCGCTGTCCTTCGAGGAAATGCGCGACGCCATGGCGGAAACGATTCGCCGGAATGATATGCGCAACGGGTATATCCGTTTGATCGTATCTCGCGGTGTGGGGAACCTGGGCCTGGATCCTAGACGCTGCCCGAAGCCAACCGTTCTTATTATTGTGGAGCAGCTGGCGATTTATTCGGAGGAAGCCTATTTGAACGGACTGAGAGCGGTCTCGGTATCGCAGCGCCGCAACCTGCCTGATGCACTGAATCCGAAGATTAAGTCCCTGAACTACCTGAACAACATTTTGGTCAAAATCCAGTCGAATTTCGCGGAAGCAGACGAGGCAATCATGCTGAACGCGCAGGGATATGTGACCGAAGGCTCGGGCGACAACATTTTCCTCGTTAAAAACGGTGTCGTCTACACTCCTCCTTGCTACCTTGGAGCGCTGGAAGGCATTACGCGCATGGCGATTATCGAGCTCTGTGAGAAGCTGGGCTACAAGCTGAAGGAAGAACCGTTCAGCATGCACGATGTGTACATTGCCGACGAAGTATTCTTTACCGGAACCGCTGCCGAAGTCATCGCCGCCCGCGAAATCGACGGACGGGTCATCGGACAGGGACAGGCTGGACCGGTCACTTTGAAGCTTCTTGAAGAATTCCGGAAAATCGTTACGCAGGACGGCTACAAAGTTTGGGAATCCTGATTCCGACAGCCTTTTTATGACCTGTTTTTCTCTAAAATCCTTTCACGATCTTCTTCGTGGAAGGATTTTTTTGTCTAAAGGGATGTCATCCGCCTATCCCCTGCATAAGATGTAGTAACGAATGGAGGCGAACCCCACGCCTACAAGAAGTTTAGGAGGTATTTGCCGCGTGAAAATACACATGGTCAAAAGTGGCGACACATTATATGAGCTTTCGAAAAAATACGGCGTTCCTTTGCAAAAAATTATCGATGCCAACCCGCAAATCTCGGATCCAAACCAGCTAACGGTCGGACAGAAAGTCAAAATTCCTGCGGAACCGATACAGGTTCCAAACAACGATCAAATCATCCATAAGCATGTCGTCAAGCAGGGAGACAGCCTTTGGAAATTGTCCAAAGCCTGGGGTGTGACGCTCAAGGATATGATCGACGCCAACCCGCAGCTCAAAAATCCGAACGCGCTCCTTGTGGGGGAAGTGGTCAACATTCCTAAAGTCGGTGGCGTCACAGCCGAGAGTGTAGACGGGAATGCGAATGCCAAAACGATCCCCGGCAACAAAACATATACCGGTCCCAAAGAAGAACTGACGGCACCGATTGAGGAGAATGTGGAGCCGGAAGAGGCGGAAAAACCGAATAAAGAAGAGCTTACCGCGCCTATGGAAGAAAATAAGGAAGAGAACAATGCCCAGGTGCTGCCGCAGCAGCTTCCCGAGCTGCCGAACATACCGTCTCCACCCCCGCTCCCCAACCTGTCGATGAACCAGGAAATGCCGGAAATGACCTCGCCGAATTACACCTTTCCAAACGTGATGCCCATAGCGGAAAACCAGCCTAACGTCATGCCTGCTGCCGAAAACCAGCCCAATGTGATGCCTATCATGGAGAACCAACCTAATATCATGCCTGCGGTGGAAAATCAACCGAACGTGATGCCGGCAGCCGAGAAGAAGCCGACCTACAGCAAAGAGACCATTTACAGCGAAGTTACGCATAACCTCTTTATTCAGTACCCGGGTCCCGTGCACGAAGTGGCTTCCTATCACGACATGCCGAATGCCGAGAACGCAAACCTGCAGCACGCCATGCAAGAAAACAAGCAGAAAACACCTTATTATCCGGGAATCGTTCAGGGTACCGAGTATGAACCGGGTCCCAACGCTTATCCGACAGGTGTGTCCCCTGCCTATGCGCCGCATTGGGAAAATCACGAGCATCCGGTCGCTTATGAGCCCATCCATGTGGGGCCGGCCCATTACCAGCCAAATGAGGCGTTTCCGCACAGTGTAGAGCCGGCGTTTTATCATCCGGTACACGCTGGAATTGCGCCGTATAGTCCATGTGGGTGCCAAGGAGTGGTATCCCCGTATTCGGGAGTAGATCCATTCTACGCTCAGCCTTATAGTGAGCCGATAGCAGCATATCCAAACGCGAATGCCATGTTTCCGAATACTCAAGTAAGTCCGGCAGCAGCCTATCCGAACCAAATGCCAATGGTATCCCCGGCCGAAGCTTATCCGAACCAAATGCCAATGGTATCCCCGGCAGAAGCTTATCCGAATCAAATGCCGATGGTATCCCCGGCAGCGGCCTATCCAAATCAAATGCCGATGGTATCTCCGGCCGAAGCTTATCCGAACCAAATGCCAATGGTATCCCCGGCAGCGGCCTATCCAAACCAAATGCCGATGGTATCTCCGGCGGAAGCTTATCCGAATTACGCACCGATGACTCATTATCCAGAAGTGGATCCGGCATACGCCTATCCGCATCATGCTTATCCCACTCCATATGATTGGTGCTACCCGTCACCTTATGGAATGGGGTTTCCCTCGACGCTGGGAGCCTATGAGCATGCAGGGCCCAACGCCCCTTTTGTAGGGGCCGCCGAGAACGCGGCGTACTGGGACCGTAACCCGGCGCCTGCCTACCCAGCCCCGATTGGGGAAGAGACACAAGCGACAGCTACCATCAATGAGGCGGCGGTCCATGAGACATCCGAGGTAGAGGATTCTGAGCCTGCGGCTGATGAGACTACATCCAAGACGGTAAAAACGCTCAGCGACCCGAAGGATAAAGCGAAGGTTAATAAATCGAAAGCTCCCGCCGCCAAAAAGGAAAGAAAAAGCACAGCTGCTGACAGACCGCGTAAAAACCCATGGATTAATGGATGATAGCAGGTCAATATGAGCAGAAGCAGGCATTTCGAGGTGATCGCCGGAATGCCTGCTTCTAATTGAATTCAAGGTTCGTATCATTTGTAACCATTCTTCAGCAAGAGCATTTCCGATGGCAGTTTGAACTCTATGAATGCTGTATTAATTTTATAAAAGAACTAGTATGAATATATGAAAAAGATGCTTGAAATATGCTAGAATTTATTTTGTTGTGGGTAAAAGTATAGTATGAAGATTCGATGGAATATTTTGTGTGTTGCGGCAGTAGTGAGAACTGTGATAAATTATAAGTCCGGCCGAGTTAACGAGTTAGCAGGTCGGGGAAAATGAGATTTGATAGAAAAAACTTCTTCAAAAAAAGTCTTGTAAATCTATCGAGTCTGTGATATATTATAAGAGTTGCTGCTGAAACACTGAGCGGTAACGAAACGAAGTTTGATCTTTGAAAACTGAACAACGAGTGAGTATAAACGCGATGGTCTTATGACCGGAGCGATTGAGATTAAATCAATCTCGTCAGATTCAAAATGAGCTACAAACTTTCTTGGAGAGTTTGATCCTGGCTCAGGACGAACGCTGGCGGCGTGCCTAATACATGCAAGTCGAGCGGACTTGATGGAGAGCTTGCTCTCCTGATGGTTAGCGGCGGACGGGTGAGTAACACGTAGGCAACCTGCCTGCAAGACCGGGATAACCCACGGAAACGTGAGCTAATACCGGATATCTCATCTCCTCTCCTGAGGGGATGATGAAAGACGGAGCAATCTGTCACTTGCGGATGGGCCTGCGGCGCATTAGCTAGTTGGTGAGGTAACGGCTCACCAAGGCGACGATGCGTAGCCGACCTGAGAGGGTGAACGGCCACACTGGGACTGAGACACGGCCCAGACTCCTACGGGAGGCAGCAGTAGGGAATCTTCCGCAATGGGCGAAAGCC
>NZ_MBRK01000001.1:4066540-4394040 GCF_002224835.1 Paenibacillus sp. SSG-1 | reverse complement strand
CCGGGAGTCAGACAGTGAGTGCTAAGATCCATTGTCAAAAGGGAAACAGCCCAGACCATCAGCTAAGGTCCCCAAGTGTGTGTTAAGTGGGAAAGGATGTGGAGTTGCACAGACAACCAGGATGTTGGCTTAGAAGCAGCCACCATTGAAAGAGTGCGTAATAGCTCACTGGTCGAGTGACTCTGCGCCGAAAATGTAACGGGGCTAAACACACCACCGAAGCTATGGCTTGATGGTTTGCATCAGGGGTAGGGGAGCGTTGTATACAGCGTTGAAGGTATACCGTAAGGAGTGCTGGAGCGTATACAAGTGAGAATGCCGGTATGAGTAACGAAAAGATCAGTGAGAATCTGATCCGCCGAAAGCCCAAGGTTTCCTGAGGAAGGCTCGTCCGCTCAGGGTAAGTCGGGACCTAAGGTGAGGCCGACAGGCGTAATCGAAGGACAACAGGTTGAAATTCCTGTACCACCGTAAACCGTTATGAGTGATGGGGTGACGCAGGAGGGTAGTGACGCGAGCTGATGGATGCTCGTCCAAGCAGTGAGGCTGGTGTGTAGGCAAATCCGCACACTTTAAGGCTGGGCTGTGACGGGGAGGGAAAATTATAGTACCGAAGGTCATGATCTCACACTGCCAAGAAAAGCCTCTAACCAGGTGAAGGTGCCCGTACCGCAAACCGACACAGGTAGGCGAGAAGAGAATTCTAAGGCGCGCGGAAGAACTCTCGTTAAGGAACTCGGCAAAATGACCCCGTAACTTCGGGAGAAGGGGTGCCCCGGTAGTGTGAATAGCACGAGGGGGCCGCAGTGAAAAGGCCCAAGCGACTGTTTAGCAAAAACACAGGTCTGTGCGAAGCCGCAAGGCGAAGTATACGGGCTGACGCCTGCCCGGTGCTGGAAGGTTAAGGGGAGCGGTTAGGGAGTAATCCCGAAGCTGTGAACCGAAGCCCCAGTAAACGGCGGCCGTAACTATAACGGTCCTAAGGTAGCGAAATTCCTTGTCAGGTAAATTCTGACCCGCACGAATGGCGTAACGACTTGGGCGCTGTCTCAACGAGAGATCCGGTGAAATTTTAATACCTGTGAAGATGCAGGTTACCCGCGACAAGACGGAAAGACCCCATGGAGCTTTACTGCAGCTTGATATTGGATTTGGGTACGATCTGTACAGGATAGGTGGGAGCCTTTGAAACCTGAGCGCCAGCTTGGGTGGAGGCGCCGTTGGGATACCACCCTGATCGTATCTAGGTTCTAACCTGGTACCGTAATCCGGTATGGGGACAGTGTCAGGTGGGCAGTTTGACTGGGGCGGTCGCCTCCTAAAGAGTAACGGAGGCGCCCCAAGGTTCCCTCAGAATGGTTGGAAATCATTCGAAGAGTGCAAAGGCAGAAGGGAGCTTGACTGCGAGACCTACAAGTCGAGCAGGGACGAAAGTCGGGCTTAGTGATCCGGTGGTACCGCATGGAAGGGCCATCGCTCAACGGATAAAAGCTACCCTGGGGATAACAGGCTTATCTCCCCCAAGAGTCCACATCGACGGGGAGGTTTGGCACCTCGATGTCGGCTCATCGCATCCTGGGGCTGAAGTAGGTCCCAAGGGTTGGGCTGTTCGCCCATTAAAGCGGTACGCGAGCTGGGTTCAGAACGTCGTGAGACAGTTCGGTCCCTATCTGTCGTGGGCGTAGGAAATTTGAGAGGAGCTGTCCTTAGTACGAGAGGACCGGGATGGACGTACCGCTGGTGCACCAGTTGTTCCGCCAGGAGCATGGCTGGGTAGCTACGTACGGACGGGATAAGCGCTGAAAGCATCTAAGCGTGAAGCCCCCCTCAAGATGAGATTTCCCAGTATGTAAGACCCCTTGTAGACGACGAGGTAGATAGGTTGGAGGTGGAAGTGCAGCAATGCATGGAGCTGACCAATACTAATCGGTCGAGGGCTTATCCAAAAAATACCCACCAAAGTGAAGAGCAGCGTTGAAGCTGATTCCGAGTACTTTGGCGGGGACCCGATAATTCTTAAAGCGCAGATTCGTTTCGTATCTAGTTTTCAGGGAGTCAAAAATGCTGATTTCACTTCAAGTGGGTGAGAGAAGCGTGCATGACTTTCAGCATTTGGCGATGCTGAAACCTGAATTATGCATTTGGTGATTAACCAATGCTCCGTTTGGTGGCGATAGCGGAGGGGTTCCACGCGTACCCATCCCGAACACGACCGTTAAGCCCTCCAGCGCCGATGGTACTTGGACCGAAGGGTCCTGGGAGAGTAGGACGTTGCCAAGCGATACATATTCCCTGATAGCTCAGTTGGTAGAGCACTCGACTGTTAATCGAGTTGTCACAGGTTCGAGTCCTGTTCGGGGAGCCACTTGTGGAGAGGTGTCCGAGTTGGCCGAAGGAGCACGATTGGAAATCGTGTAGGCGCCAAAAGCGTCTCGAGGGTTCGAATCCCTCTCTCTCCGCCAGCTTGGATTTTAATAGCGCGGCCCGTTGGTCAAGGGGTTAAGACACCTCCCTTTCACGGAGGTAACATGGGTTCGAATCCCATACGGGTCACTTTCTTATTAACATCATGGATGAGAATCCAAAAAAGGGTTCGTCGGAGCATTACTCCGTTAGCATCTGCATCGCAGTCTCGAACGAAGTGAGAGTATCCCATACAGGTCACTTAATATGGAGGCTTAGCTCAGCTGGGAGAGCATCTGCCTTACAAGCAGAGGGTCGGGGGTTCGATCCCCTCAGCCTCCACCATGATTTTTAAAAGAAAATAAGTGATTTTTTAATGACGCGGGGTGGAGCAGTCCGGTAGCTCGTCGGGCTCATAACCCGAAGGTCGTAGGTTCAAATCCTGCCCCCGCAATTATCTCCTTAAGATGGAGATCCCAAAGGCCGTGGAACCGTGGTGTAGAGGCCTAACATGCCTGCCTGTCACGCAGGAGATCGCGGGTTCGAATCCCGTCGGTTCCGCCATTTTAAATTGCTTCAGGGATGAGAATCCTCTTGAATTAAGAGCCATTAGCTCAGTTGGTAGAGCACCTGACTTTTAATCAGGGTGTCGAAGGTTCGAGTCCTTCATGGCTCACCAGTTTTATTTTTGGTTTTGCGGACGTGGCTCAGCGGTAGAGCATCGCCTTGCCAAGGCGAGGGTCGCGGGTTCGATTCCCGTCGTCCGCTCCATTTTTTTTGCCTTTACGGGCGCCCTTAGCTCAGCTGGATAGAGCGTTTGACTACGAATCAAAAGGTCAGGAGTTCGAATCTCTTAGGGCGCGTACTTATGTTTTATCGAGCCGGTGTGGCGGAATTGGCAGACGCGCGCGACTCAAAATCGTGAGGGAAACCGTGGGGGTTCGAGTCCCTTCACCGGCATTTTAACATTTTCAGATGAATAACGGGACGTAGCTCAGCTTGGTAGAGCACCTGGTTTGGGACCAGGGGGTCGCATGTTCAAATCGTGTCGTCCCGATCAGATCAACCACCGAATGAATTTCGGTGGTTTTTTGCTGTATAATTTGGTATTTCCCCGGTCACAATAAAGGAAAAAGATAGAGAATAGAAGGGGATTATCGTGAATGCAGCGCGAATCAAAAAGAAAATACAAAAGCAATGGAGACGTTGGAGACGCAGAGCGTTGACGCTGGGGATCTCTTCGTTAATGCTTGCCTTGGTCTGGCTCGGATCCTATCTTCCGGATCAGGTACAGAGCCTGCTCAGCACGAAACCGCCGGTTGCCATTGAAACGCTTCAGCATTATGAGCAGACGGAGGGTTCCGATGACACCGTGGATAATTCGGAATTCTGGAAGACGTTGAATCAAACGAAGGGTACAAACGAAGTAACCGTTCGCCAAGTTTATATATGCGGTGAGGAGGAACAGGTGCTCGGACAACTGAGCAGCGATGACATCTACTCCCTGATGAATGAGCATCCAACCTGGAAAGGCGAGTTTACCGGGAAGGGGCAAATCCGGTTTGAGGAAACCATTTCGGATCTATCCCCGACCTGTAAGGAACAGGCTTACATCAGCCTCGACAAAGATGGGAATCTGACCTTGTTCGAGGGACCGCCGACACACGAAAAGGTCATTAAAACCTTTTTCCAACTGGATATCAACTCGATGGAATCCTCCCTGCCGGACGGAGCCGTACAGCAGCTTTATGACGGCATCCGGGTTCAGGATATTGACGAATACAACAGCGTGCTGTCCACATTCAGCGATTATGCCCGAAAAGGGTAAAGCCCGGGATGTTCGATGTCCTTTGCTTTAAACGGATTTTCGATAAAAGGAATAGAACGCAAGTGAAAAAAGCTTTCCTGCCAGCGATGAGGCGAACAGGAAAGCTTTTTGCATTCATCCTATGGGGACTTAAACGGGCATCGTCCATTTCAATGGATCTGGAAGCCGCCCGGTCTGGATACCCGTTAGGGTGTCATACAGCTTTTGCGAGTATGGGCCGATTTGGCCGTTGTTAATGAGGACTTGCCGGTCATCCCAATATAATTCGCCGACAGGGGAAATGACAGCCGCCGTCCCCGTGCCGAACACTTCCTCCAATTCGCCCTTGGCATTGGCCTCAAAAATCTCTTCAATCGATATTTTCCGCTCTTCCACCGGGATGTTCCAGCTGCCGAGCAGCTCCAGAACCGAAGCCCGGGTCACACCTTCCAGTATGCTGCCGTTAATGGCCGGGGTGATCACTTTACCGCCGATTTTGAAAAAGATGTTCATGCTGCCGACCTCTTCAATGTACTTCTTTTCCAGCGCATCGAGCCACAGCACCTGGGAGTAGCCGCCTTTCTTGGCGTTGCTTTGGGCCTTGATGCTTGCGGCATAGTTGCCAGCTGCCTTCGCATGCCCGATTCCACCCTGCACGGCTCGGGTATAGGAGCTCTCCACATTAATTTTTACCGGGGCAAGCCCGCCCGAGTAGTAAGCGCCTACAGGAGACAGAATGACGATCAGCTGGTAGGTGTGGGATTCTCTCACGCCGAGGCAAGCTTCCGTAGCAATGATAAAAGGCCGGATATACAGCGATGTTCCTGGAGCCGTCGGAACCCAAGCACGATCGATGTTAATGAGGGTGCGGATCGCTTCAATGACAAAGTCGCCCGACACTTCAGGAATGCCCAAGCGTTCGTTGGAGCGGTTCAGCCGCGTCATGTTTTTGTCAGGGCGGAACAGAAGGAGGTCGCCGGAAGAAGTTTGGTATGCCTTCAGACCTTCGAACACTGCCTGCCCATAATGAAATACCATCGAAGCCGGATCCATCTGCAGCGGGGCGTAAGGAACGATCCGCGGATCATGCCATCCCTTCTCCAGCGTATAATCCATCATAAACATGTGATCTGTAAAATACTTGCCGAAGCCAAGCTTCTCGCTGTCCGGACGTGTTCGCGGCTCGGTGGTTAACTGAATGCTGATCTCTTGTGTCATTGCAACGCTCACCTCATCTATAGAAATTTATTATTCTCACTATAGGGAATAAAAAATGATTGGTCAATTCAATGTTATCAATTAAAATAATAGTTATTAACTATGGTTAGGGTGAAGGGGGAGGCTTATGGATTTCCGCCTGCTGGAATACTTTCTTGCCGTATGCGAAGAGCTTCATTTTACGAAAGCAGCCGTTCAATTGGGCATCAGCCAACCGACGCTCAGCCAGCAAATCCGCCTGCTCGAGGAGAGGGTGGGCATGCCCCTCTTTCAAAGGATCGGAAAGCGGAACTATTTGACGGAAGCGGGGCAAACGTTGAAGGAGCATGCGCTGAACATTTTTCATGAGCTGGAGCAGGCGCAGTCCGAAATCAATGAACTGAAAGGGATGCAGCGGGGGAGGCTGACGATCGGCTGCTCAGGCAACCATCTGCTGACGAGGACGCTGATTTCTTTTCACCAGAAGCAGCCGGGCATCTCGATTTCGGTCGTGGAGCTGGCGACGGAGGAAACGAGGGCCGGTCTGCTGGCTAACAAGCTGGATCTTGGAGTCGTTTTTCTCCCGCTGGAGGACGAGCAGCTGGTCAGCAAAGAGCTCTACACCGAAGAGCTGTGCCTGGCTGTGGCGAAGCAGCATCCCCTTGCAGCCGCAGAGGCTGTGAAATTGGACCAACTGACAGAGGTGCCGCTGATTCTTTTTCCTGAAAAGTTTCTGGTACGTCAAATGGTGGACAGCTACAGCGCTCAAGCAGGGGTGCAGCTTCAACCGGCGTTTGAGCTGTCGACGATGGACTCCATGCTGCAGATGGTCCGGCTCGGGGTCGGCGCGACCATACTACCCAGGTCCTACCTTTTACAAGGCTCCGATCCTTCGATCCGCACTGTACCGATCGTTGAGCCCGTCCCCCAGAAAAAGGTCGGCATCGTTTACCGGAAGCAGACGTTTCTGAGCACAGCGATGCTTGCTTTTATCAACGAGCTCATCCGGACGTTCACTCCTTCCGGGACGGAGTCTATGTAGGCTTGTCCCGGATGCAGGCATACCTCTTTTAGTAGAATCATAGACTTGGTATGAAGTTTTACATTATAATGAAGAGAACGAATACATATGTTCGCTTTATACCAAGGGAGAGAAATGACTTGCGAATTTTAGGAATTGACCCGGGGATTGCGATCGTCGGATTCGGATTTATCGATAAAAACGGAAGTAAGGTCACTCCGGTTCAGTATGGATGTATTCAGACGGAAGCCCATACACCTGATGAAGAACGGCTGTTGCACGTCTATGAGGCGATGCTCCAGCTTATTGATAAGTATCAGCCGGAAGCGGTAGCTTTCGAGAAATTGTTTTTTAATAGAAACGTCACGACGGCTATGTCCGTCAGTCAGGCGCGCGGCGTTCTGATTCTGGCGGCAACGCAGCGCGGGCTGCCGATCGCCGAGTACACCCCGATGCAGGTGAAGCAGGCCATCGTCGGATACGGCAAAGCAGAGAAGAAGCAGGTGCAGGAAATGGTTCGCATGTTCCTGAAGCTGCAGGCGGTGCCCAAGCCGGATGATGTGGCCGACGCGCTGGCCGTGGCGATCTGCCACGCCCATTCGTACACGTTAAATTCCAGAATAAATGAGGTATTAAGAAAATGATCGATTTTTTGAGAGGACCCGTGGTCCATCTGGAGAATGAGTACATTGTGCTTGACGTGCAGGGAGTAGGCTACCGGGTATTTTGCCCGAACCCTTTCGTGTTTGCCAAGACGGATGGTCCGGTCACCGTATATACCCACCACCACGTCAGGGAAGACGCCATTCTGCTGTTCGGCTTTCCAACGCGCGAGGAGCAGCAGCTGTTCCGCAAGCTGATCGATGTGTCGGGGATCGGCCCTAAGGTAGCCTTGGGCATTCTCGGCGGGGGCTCGCCGGATCATGTCGTGACGGCCATCTATCAGGAGAACATTACGTTCCTGACCAAGCTGCCGGGGATCGGCAAGAAGACCGCACAGCGCATGATTCTGGACCTGAGGGACAAGCTCGACGGTTTTGGTACGGCGGCTATGGCGACAGGTCTGTTTGCGGTTCCTGAACCGATGGAAGGCGACGGATCGGCTTGGTCCGAAGCGCGCGAAGGCCTTAAGGCGCTCGGTTATACCGACGTCGAGCTGGACCGGGTATGGCACAAGATCAAGGATGACACGGCGTTTGGGGATTCGGTGGACATTTTAATGAAACGGGCGCTCAAGCAGCTCTATGCGGGATAGTTATGGTAAGCGGGCGTTACAAGAGGAGCGATAGCAATGGATGACCGTATCATATCGGCAAACCTGATGATGGAGGACCAGGCGGTAGAGCTTAGCCTGCGTCCTCGTTATCTTGCGGAATATATCGGACAGAACCAGGTGAAGGAAAACCTGAAAATTTATATTGAGGCGGCTAAAATGCGCAATGAAGCGCTGGATCACGTGCTGTTGTACGGGCCTCCGGGCCTCGGGAAGACGACATTGGCCAATATCATTGCCAACGAGCTGGGCGTGAACCTGCGGACGACGTCGGGGCCGGCCATTGAGCGGCCGGGAGACCTGGCGGCACTGCTGACAAATCTCCAGGAAGGGGACGTGCTGTTCATTGACGAAATCCACCGGCTGCACCGGACGGTCGAGGAAGTGCTCTACCCGGCGATGGAGGATTTTGCGCTGGACATCATGATCGGTAAAGGGCCCAGTGCACGGTCGGTGCGGCTGGACTTGCCCCCGTTCACTTTGATCGGAGCGACGACACGGGCCGGGCTGCTGTCTGCACCGCTGCGGGACCGCTTTGGCGTCGTCAGCCGCCTCGAGTTTTATACGGTGGACGAGCTCAGCTACATCGTCTCCAGAGGTGCCGACATTCTCGGCATCGAAATTATCGGGGATGCGGCCGACGAGATCGCCCTGCGCTCCAGGGGGACGCCGCGGATCGCGAACCGGCTGCTGCGCCGGGTCCGGGATTTTGCCCAGGTCCGGGGGGACGGCATGATTACGCCGGCCATCGCAGAGGAGTCGCTGAAGATGCTGCAGGTCGATCCGAAAGGACTGGATCAGATCGATTATAAAATGCTTCACGCGATGATCACGAGCTTCCGTGGCGGTCCGGTCGGCCTCGATACGATCGCGGCCACCATCGGCGAAGAGAGCCAGACGATCGAAGACGTATACGAGCCTTACCTGCTGCAGATCGGATTTCTCCAGCGGACGCCGCGGGGAAGAATGGTGACGGCTGCGGGCTATCAGCATTTAGGTCTGCCGATGCCGACTGACCAGTAAAGCGTAATTGTTACGAGGCTGCCGGACGTGAAATGGTTCGAACACATTTTCAGACAGAAGCGGGAGGAGAATGACGAGTGGGAAATTGGTGGAGAACGAAAGCGGGCCAGTGGGGAAGCAAGGGGATTTTGGCTGCCGTGCTCGCAACGGGAGTCCTACAGTTGCCGGCTGAGACCGCAGAAGCCGCGGGAACGAGCATGGATCAAATCCGCGTAGGCTTGTTCCTCGACTTGGGAAGTACCTATAAATCAACGACGCCTGTCGTCACACTGTCATCGGGACAGTCATGGTCTGCAGGAGTATCGGCTTCCTCGGGGGCCCCGGCTCTTGTGTCCTTTGGGGCTAACGAGACGGCTAAATTCAGCGTGGATGGATTCCGCGTGAAAGTACTCGCCACTTCCGATGCCAAAACGGCGGCGGATGCCTATAAAAAATTGAACGCGACGGCCGACAAGCCGGTCATCTTTGCCGCATCGACGGGTGCCGGAACGGTGTATCAGGTGTATACCGGCATGTATGCGAGCCTGCAGGCGGCTAACGATGCCGCGGCGCGGACAGCCAAGACAGCCGCGGGACAGCTGAATGGACAGACTCCGGTCGTGACCGGCGGCAATCATTTGTCGGCAGGGACCTATGCATCGGAGGCTGAAGCGGCAGCTGCGGCCCAGCAAATCCAGGCAGTCGGCGCCGATGCGTTTGTGGCGGTTCAGCCGGGCGGAGACGGCGGCGGCCGTTATGCGGTATGGGTCGGCGAAGCGGCAGATGTATCCGGCCTTGCGGCGGTGCGCAGCGCGGTAAGCGCGAAGCTTCCAGCGGCCACGCTGTCGGAGGTGGATGCATCGCAGCCGGCGCTGATCATCCGCAGTGATGCCGGGAGCAGCCCGGGAAGCACCGCCGCGGTGAAACATATCGTGGTCAGCGGGACCAATGCCAAAGGCTGGATTACCAGCAGCGGTGACCAACTTAAAGTGGCGGAAAGATCGGGGCGTACATACCGGGGCGGCATGGAGATCAGCATGGTGAACGGCCAGCTGGCGCTCGTGAACGAACTGCCTTTTGAGCAATACCTCTATGCGGTCGTCGGCGGCGAAGTGCCGTCGTCCTGGCCGGAGGAGTCGCTCAAAGCCCAAGCCGTTGCTGCGCGCAGCTATGCTGCTTTCCAGATCAGCAGCAGCAATAATAAGTTCAAGGTGGCGGATGTCGTGGATACGACGCTCAGCCAAGTTTATAACGGAGTTGCCTCCGAAGCGCCGAGCGTCATCGGTGCTGTAGACGCCACAGAGGGCGAAGTGCTGCTGCAAAACGGCAATGTTGTCGAGGCCGTTTTCTCTTCCAATGCCGGGGGCGCATCGGCCGACCCGACCGAAGTATGGAACAGCGGTGGAGCTGCGTTCGGCACCGTCGAGAGCAAGGAAGACGTAGCCGCGCAAAACGGGGCTAAAACCTGGTACCACGTTCTTCTCAGCAACGGGATTACCGGTTATGTCAGAGAGGACAACGTCAAGGAACTGGGCACGGCGACGGCTGCCGGACTTGCAAAAGTCACGGTGACGGCCAAGAACACCAACGTGCGTCCGCTTCCGCTCATTCAATCGAACGTCGAGCCTGCCGCGCAGATGAACCCCGGCGATACCGCCGTCGTTCTGGAGCAGGTGAAGGAATCGGGAACCTACGACTGGGTTCGGGGACCTTATACTTCGGCCGAGCTGGTCGCAACGCTGAAGGGCAAAACCTCAACGGCTGCACCTTCCACGATCAGCACGCTGGAGGTTACCAAGCGTGGACCGTCCGGACGGGCGATCCAAATTAAGGCCAACGGGCAGATTTTAGATGTGAAATATCCGGATATGTTCCGTTCAGCCTTGAACGGTTTGCCTAGCACATTGTTTGATATTGTACCTACAGGAAGCTATACTGTATTAAGCGCAAACGGGACAACGACGAAGGTTTCCGGCACGTCCGACACGTCGGTCATTTCCGCTTCAGGGACTTCTTCCATCGCTGGAAAAGGCACGATCGTCATGAACGGGGATTCGAAGGCGCGCCGGATCGAAGCCGGGGAAGCGTTTCTGTTTGTGGGCCGCGGCAACGGCCATGGCCTCGGACTCTCCCAGTGGGGAGCCAAAGGAATGGCGGACGCCGGGTATGGGTACCAGGACATTTTGAAACACTATTATCAGAATGTAACTATTGTTAAGGAATGACGAACAGATGAATGTAGACTTATACGATTTTGAGTTGCCAGAAGAATTAATCGCACAGACTCCTTTGCCGGAGCGGACGGCATCCCGCCTGTTAACATTGAACAAGCAGGACGGATCGATCGCCCACCGCACCTTCAAAGATATCGCAGACGAGCTTCAGCCCGGCGACACGCTGGTTCTCAACGATACCCGGGTCATTCCGGCGAGACTGTTCGGCGTGAAAGAAGAGACGGGGGCCAAAGCCGAGGTGCTTCTCCTGAAAAATTTGCAGGGGGACACCTGGGAAGCGCTCGTGAAGCCTGGGAAAAAGCTGAAAAAGGGCAGCGTGATCCGTTTCGGCGACGAGCTGCAGGCGGTCATAGAGGATGAAGGGGAAATGGGTGAGCGGAAGCTGACCTTTACCTATCAAGGGATTTTCCAGGAGATTCTCGACCGGCTGGGTCAAATGCCGCTCCCGCCTTATATCAAGGAGAAGCTGGATGACAAGGAGCGTTACCAAACGGTCTATTCCAAGCATGAAGGTTCCGCTGCGGCTCCGACCGCCGGCCTTCATTTTACCGAAGAGCTGCTGGATCAAATCCGTGCCAAAGGCGTGACGGTCGCTTTCATTACGCTTCATGTCGGTCTTGGCACGTTCCGGCCGATGTCGGTTGAACGTGTCGAGGATCATGTCATGCATGCGGAGTATTACTCGGTGAACCAGGAGACAGCGGATATCCTGAACGAGGCCAGAGCCCGCGGAGGAAGAATCGTTGCCGTAGGGACCACCTCCTGCCGGACGCTTGAGACGATCGGGACGCGCTTTGAAGGCGGCCTGCTCGAAGCCTGCAGCGGCTGGACCGATATTTTCATCTATCCGGGGTATACGTTCAAAGTCGTAAACGCCCTGATCACTAATTTCCACCTGCCGAAATCGACGCTGGTCATGCTGGTCAGCGCGCTGGCGGGACGCGAGCATATTTTGAACGCATATGCGGAGGCTGTGAAGGAAAGATACCGCTTCTTCAGCTTCGGCGATGCGATGTTTATCTATTAAGACCGGTTGATCGGCATATAAGAGGATGGTATTTAATCATGGCAGCAGCAATTACTTATGAGCATATTAAAACGTGCAAGCAATCCGGAGCCCGGCTGGGGCGTGTGCATACGCCCCACGGCGTGATCGAGACGCCGATCTTTATGCCGGTTGGAACGCTGGCCACGGTCAAGACAATGAGCCCGGAAGAACTGAAGGAAATGAATGCGCAGATCATTTTGAGCAACACGTACCATCTGTTCCTGCGCCCGGGCCATGACATCATCCGCGAAGCCGGGGGACTGCACCGCTTCATGAACTGGGACCGTCCGATTCTGACGGACAGCGGCGGATTTCAGGTATTCAGCTTGAGCGAGATGCGCAAAATTACCGAAGAGGGTGTGCATTTCCGGTCTCACTTGAACGGAGACAAGCTGTTTCTGTCACCGGAAGTGGCCATGGAAATTCAGAACGCGCTTGGTTCGGACATCATGATGGCTTTTGACGAATGTCCGCCGTATCCGGCCGAGTACGACTACGTTAAGAAATCCTTGGAACGCACGACCCGCTGGGCAGAGCGCTGCCTGAACAGCCATGCCAGACCGCATGATCAGGGGCTCTTTGCCATCGTTCAGGGCGGCATGTATGAAGACTTGCGGAAACAGAGCGCACGTGATTTGACTTCCATGGATTTCCCGGGGTATGCTATTGGTGGACTCAGCGTAGGAGAGTCCAAGCAGCTGATGTACGAAGTGCTGGATTACACCGTTCCGCTGCTTCCGGACAACAAGCCCCGCTATTTGATGGGCGTTGGGTCGCCGGACGCGCTGATCGAAGGCTCCATCCGTGGCGTGGACATGTTTGACTGCGTCCTGCCGACACGGATCGCCCGGAACGGAACGACCATGACCAGCCAGGGACGGCTAGTCGTTCGCAATGCGCAATACGCCAGAGATTTTGGCCCGCTTGACCCAGCATGTGACTGCTATACTTGCCGGAACTATTCAAGAGCCTATCTGCGGCATTTGATCAAAGCGGATGAGACCTTCGGACTCCGTTTGACCACTTACCACAACCTGCATTTCCTCATCAATCTGATGAAGCAGGTGCGCCAGGCCATTATGGAGGACAGGCTGCTTGATTTTCGCGATGAGTTTTTTGAACAATATGGGCTTTATGACAATGATAAAGGGTTTTAAGCTTCAACAGCAGTAATGTATTTGAAAGGGGGGAAAAGTATATGTTCAACCAAACTCAAACCTTTGAATTAGCAGCTGGTGCTAGCGGCTCCGGAGGAGGCGGCCTTGTCGGCTTAATTTTGCCGCTCGTCCTGATGTTCGCGATTTTCTACTTCCTGTTGATCCGTCCGCAGCAGAAGAAACAGAAGACCCGGACTTCCATGCTGAGCGCATTGAAGAAGGGGGATAAGGTCGTCACGATCGGCGGCCTTCACGGAACGATTATGGAAATTACGGACGATATCGTCGTCCTGCGGGTGAACGACGTGACGAAGCTGACCTTCGATCGCGGATCCATCAGCCACGCGGTTAGCTCGAGCTCCGGCGAATCCGAGAAATCGTCCTAAGACGATCCGGGTACTACACGGGGAGAGCGTTCATAAGCAACATTTCCAGTAAGACCAGGCACATCACATAACGATAGCGGCAGAGGGAGCTCTGCTGCTGTCGCCGATGTTCATACTTACGGATGATAAAAGGCTGCACAGCTTGTCTAAGGACAAGGGTGCAGCCTTTTTGTATTAGAGATCGGATACGATGGGCTTTACTTGTTGCTGCTTCGGGTGCGCAAGCCTCCGTCCCCAGTAGATCCCGGCGGAAGCGGCAAGCAGACCGAGCAGGGTACCGGCGACCGAATCCGTCAGCCAATGGATGCCGAGGTAGAAGATGCTGAAAATGATGATGACGGCGCTGACCAGCGTCATGAGGGCCAGTCGTGGATTCCCCGAACGGATTCCGAGCACCAGCATGGTGATGGAAATCGAAGTGTGGAGGCTTGGAAAGCAGTTGTTAATACCGGATAGCGGCCGGTACGCCTGTTCGAATTTCGGAAAAACCTTCAGCATGTAGAACGACGCGCCGGATGGCGGAAAGGACCAAACCTCGTTCACGGGAAAGAAGAGGTAAAACGGGATAGCCACCGCATAATTGATGAAGACGGCTATGCAGGCAGCCATGAGAAAGGCTTTGTTCCCGTCGGCCGCAAAGATTCCAAGCATAGCGATCAGTAAGGATTGGAACACCACTACGTAAAAAAATACCGATACGGGCGTAATGTAAGGGCTGTGAAAAAACTGCTGCAGGTGCTGTACGAAATGCCCCTCAATCCCGAATACCCACGGGGTGAAGTCTTGCTTCACATGCATGGCTGCTTCGATTTGCAGTTCATACCTGTTGAACAGGAGGATCGCAGCCATCAAAGCGAATAGACCCAAAAATTTGCGGTTGGTCCCAAACTCCCGGATCAGCAGCCATCCGGCCCTCAGAGGGTTGCGCAGGGTGCCCAGCCAGATCAGCCCGATCGCCATAACAAGCGTTGCTGCCGAAATATAATTCATAGAGTCATACAACACGTCGGGGACGTCCTCCTCTTGCTTTAAGTGCACTTAGTGTAGCACATGCGAGGAGTTTAATGGTTACGATTTGTTTTTTAAATTCACCCCGAACATGCCCCCGATGGCTCCTGAAGCAATAACGGCTGCGATCAACAACAAATCTCCAAGCCGAAGGCTGCTGTCAAGGGCCAGAAATCCGATTATGATGATCATGAGACCGTACAAAATGCCGGTTAATCCGCCCTGGTACCACCCCCGTCTGCCTGAACGCTTCCCGGATACAAGACCTCCAAATGCCGCGGCGACAGCATGAACCACGTAAATGTAGCGGGACAGGCTTTGTTCTTTCATGCCGCTGGACCACAACAGGAAAGAAAGAATAAGCGCCCCGACCATCATCCAGAAAAAGGAATAATACAGTCCCGACAAAGTGGGATTGGAGATCCGAAAAGAGAACAGGCGACGGATCAAATGCATAAGAGAACCCCCTTCATAGTTCCACAATTTAATGTAAATTTATGTGACGGCTTGCCCCAGTAGTACAAGTAATTTTCCAATAATTTATCGGTCCGGCTTCTGAATGTCCGTGCTCCCGAAAGGTCAAAATATCCTTAATTGGCATGATGAATGGCGCAGAAAGGAGCAGGTGGCCGTGATATCCGATATACTGATTCCTATTTTCCGAACCGTCCTGATGTACTTTGTCATCTACCTGACCCTCCGGATCATGGGCAAGCGGGAGATCGGGAAGCTGTCCATTTTTGACCTGGTCATCTCGATCATGATCGCTGAAATCGGCGTTTTTGTGCTGGAGGATACGGCGCGTCCGATCACGGACGGCCTCTTTCCGATGGCTACGCTTGTCTTGATTCAGATCACGATTGCTTTCATCAGCTTGAAGAGCCGGAAAATCCGCCTGTTATTCGAAGGAAAACCGGCCATCCTCGTATCGGGAGGCAAGCTCAACCGTGAAGAAATGAGGAAGCATCGGTATAATCTGGACGATTTGCTTCTTCAATTGCGCGGGCGAAGTATCGAAAACGTGGCGGATGTGGAATTTGCGATTCTGGAAAACTCCGGGCAGTTGACGGTTATTCCTAAATCCAAACGGAATGAGAAAAGAGATAAGTACGACATGCCCGTTCCCCAGGAGAAGGCAAATCGAAACGGCAAACCACAAGGCCCCGCCGGCAATGCGTTAGCTATTTCACGTTCAGAGGAGACCGCCGGCAAGCCGAAAAAGACTTATAGAACCCCATATGCCGATCCGTCCCGGGTCCCGGCGAGAAACCGCAGTAAAAAAATTTTGGTTCCCAGCGGAAAATTTACCTATGGCATACTGCCGATCCCGCTCATCATGGACGGAAAAGTACAGGACGACAATTTGGAGCGGCTGAACAAAAATCGCTTCTGGCTGAAAAATCAGATCCGACAGCAGGGAATCAAAGAGTTTAAAGACGTGTTTCTCTGCTCCATCGACCATAAAGGCCGGCTTTACATCGACCGCAAATAAGACGGAAATTTCCGTGCTGCGGATCAGGCGGCAGGCGTCTTGGGGTTTCTTGGATTTCTAGGTTTGAACCATTTTTCAAGGTAGGGCATGCGGGACAGATCCCGCAGGGACACCAGCTTTAAAGCAAATACGGCGGCCAGAAAAGCGATCATGCCTATAGACATGGCTGCCAAAAAGCGGATCCAAACGATTCCTCCCAGTGGCAGATGGAGATAGCCGTATTGGGTAATGCCCGTCATGATAATCATGGCTCCCGCCAGCTTCAGCAGATCGAACATCCGGAATCGGTAGGCGAGCAGCCGGCTGACGCTGAACCCGTGCAGGAACGTGACCACGATGCTGTTGATGATTATCGCAATAACGGCCCCGTAAATGCCGTACTCCGGCTGGGAGGACAGGTACCAGATCAGGAACAGCTTGAGGACGGCTCCGATCAAGGTGTTGAACAGGGCGCGGCTTGGCCGGTCCAGCGCCTGCAGGGTGGCCTGAAGCGGTGCCTGAACGTACAGAAACAGCGCAAATGGCGCCATCGTGCGCAGCATGTTGGAGATGTCCGCATTGTTGTACAGCAGCAGGCACAGCGGCTCTGCAAGGACATACATAATGACGGCAAAGGGGGCGCCGGTGACGAGCGCGAGCCGGATCGTCTGGTTTAACCGTTTGTGAATCGTAAGCTTGTCTTTGCGGGCGGCGGCTTCGGACAGCGAAGGCACAAGCGAGACCGCGAGGGACGAGGTCAGTACGCCCGGAAGCAGCAGCAGCGGGATGACCATGCCTTGCAGCGCGCCATACTGGGCAGTT
Organism: Paenibacillus sp. SSG-1; assembly: GCF_002224835.1. Lineage (NCBI taxonomy): Bacteria > Bacillati > Bacillota > Bacilli > Caryophanales > Paenibacillaceae > Paenibacillus > Paenibacillus sp. SSG-1. The sequence goes on along the minus strand of NZ_MBRK01000001.1, from coordinate 4,377,211 downwards.
GCTACAGCAGTGACGACACCGGCGAGCGCTAGGCTCTGGGCTGTAATAATCGATTCAAGCAGGTAAGAAAAGGAGCCGACCAAACGCCCGGCGGTGACCGGTACGGTGATGCCAAGCAGACGTGGAAACAATCCGCGGCTGACCTGGCTGCCGGAACTGTCTTCAAGGCCGGCTTTTTTGTGCTGCTTTGCTTTCTCTCTCCGGGCTTGCCTGGACGACAGCCAGTTCTCGTCCCGGTGGTACTGCCACAGCAGGGCGAGCAGCCCGAAAAATTCCCCGGCCATCACGCCAAGCATGGCTCCGGCAGCCGCATAAGCTATTCCTTTTGGCAGCAGCAGGTAGGCGAACCACAGCGTGCACACGATCCGAAAAACGGTCTCGATAATCGAAGAGGTCGCGGACGGAATCATGTTCTGCCTTCCCTGGAAATAGCCGCGGTAGACGGACGAGATGGCCACGATAACGAGCATGGGCGTCATGCTGACAAAGGTGTAGTACACGCGGGAATCCGTTATAATCGTTGTCGTGATCCAAGGGGCCAGCCACAGGCATAAAGCCATAAACAGTACGCTGAGACCCACCGTCAACCCGAGGCTGACCCGCAGGACATACTTTGAATTTTGCGGTTTGCCTTCGGTTTCCGCTTCCGACACCAGCTTGGCGATCGCCAGCGGGACACCCCCTGTGATCAGCGTCATAATCACCAGGAAAAAAGGATAACCCAGCTGATAAATCCCCACCCCTTCGGCGCCGATGATCCGGGGCAGGGCGATGCGTGGTATAAACCCGAGAATGCGGTTCACGATGCCGGCGGCAAGCAAAATCATCGTGCCTTGGATAAAGGTTTGCTTTTTGATGCCTGGATTTTTAGGATGCTTGTTCAATTGTCCACTCCCTCTTCCCGTGTCGAAGCTGTGCTGCCACTTTTGGTAATGTCAGACCTTGTTTAATGGATATGCTGAACCTGTCCCAACTCATTCATCCTTTCCGGTAACATTTGGACAAAAGAAGGAATCGAAGGCGATGGGGTCGAATACAGAACAAATCAGTGCTACAATGGACTGTAGGACATCCAGAACAGATCGTGCGTGGAAAGAGGCAATCGAGAGGAGGCCGTAGAGTGAGCTCTGAGGAAATGAACGACAGGCAGCTGGAGGAAGCGATTGAATCGCTCTGCCGCAGCAAGGCGGAGGAATTCAGACTCGTCGGCTACGAGCATGTAACCAGCAAGGATATTTGGAACTGCGTCAGCGTCAAATACGAGAAGGAAGGGATTCCGCCGCTCTACATGCTGGTCAACGATATACTCTCTTTGAAAGTGATGACATTTATGAATTTTATGACCATATCCGCATATAAAGGATCCACTTTCGATTGAAAGGGATCTTTTTTTCTGTTTGTGTTAAAAGAGATGAGGGATACAGTAAAATCGGAAAACGACAAATATTGATAAATTGACTGCCTTTTGGCGCATGGCTATAATAGGAATATTGAGAACGAAAGGGGAACTAGGAACGGCATGAAAAGAATTGTCACTTTCATCATCGTCGTGCTCGTATCGATTGCGGTCATGGCTGGGACAAGCCCTGCGCTGCTCGACAACGTACGACTCGGTCTCGATCTTAAAGGGGGCTTTGAGATTCTGTATGAGGCCCAGCCGCTGGAGCAGGGGCAGAAGATTACGAGAGAGTCCCTCATACGGACGGCGGAAAGCTTGGAGAAACGCGCCAACGCACTCGGAACGAGCGAGCCTGAAGTTACCACTGAGGGCACAAACCGGATCCGTCTGAAAATCGCAGGCGTGACGAACGAAGCCGAGGTCCGCAAGAAAATGAAGGAGCCGGCGTCGCTGACTTTCCGCAGTGCGGATGGTTGTAAGACTCCCGAAGCGGGGAAAGACGGCACGGTAGATCCGAAGGATCTCTATTGTAAAATCGAACTCATCGGAAGCGATTTCGTGGAAAACGGCGCACAGGTGGGTTATAACCAGCTGAACCAGCCGCAAATCGATATCAAAGTCAAAGATAAAAAGAAATTTGCCGACGTGACCAAACGTTTGCTTGGCAAAGAGCTTGCCATTTTCCTGGATGATACCCTTTTATCCGCTCCGACCGTACAGCAGGAGCTGACGGACGGCAAAGCATCGATTACGGGCAATTATACGATTGACGAAGCGAACCAGATCCGCGATACGATCAACCTCGGGGCGCTGCCTTTGAAGCTGACGGAGAAGTACTCTCAGAGCGTGGGCGCTACGCTGGGCATGCAGTCTTTGCATAAAACGATCGAAGCGGGTATCATCGCTTCCATCCTGATTCTGATCTTCATGATCGGCATGTACCGCCTGCCGGGTGTCATCGCCAGCTTCGGACTGATTGCCCACACCTGGCTGCTCATTCTCGTCTTCGTCTGGGCCGACTTTACGCTGACCCTGCCGGGGATCGCGGCGTTTATTCTCGGTATCGGGATGGCGGTTGACGCCAACATCATTACGAATGAACGGATCAGGGAAGAAATGCGGAACGGCAAGAGCGTCATGTCTGCGGTCAAAGCAGGGAACAAGTCGTCCTTCCGTACGATTCTCGATTCCAACATTACAACCATTATCGTCGGAGCGGTTATGTTTGCCTTCGGTACAGGCGCCGTCAAAGGCTTTGCGCTGGTACTGATCGTGGAAATCGTACTCAGTATTCTCACGAATGTGTACTTCACCCATTACCTGCTCAACCTCTTGGTTAAAGCCGGCGTGCTGAAGAAGCCGAAGCAGTTCGGGGTAAAGGAGAGTGATATTCGTGCACTTTAAAAAAGATTACGATTTTATGAAGATGAGCAAGTATGCGTTCATCTTCTCCATCGTCCTGACGATTGCGGGAATCATTACCCTTTCCGCTTTTGGATTAAACTACGGCGTTGATTTCCAAGCAGGCTCCAATGTGGACGTCAAGCTGTCGAAGAACGTGACGAAGGCTGAAGTTGAGCCGCTGCTGGACAAGATCCAGCTCAGCGACGGCGCAACGGTTGCTCCTGGGGACAAGCGGGTCAACATCCGTTTTACCAAGGAGCTTAACGAAGACCAGAGTGAACAGCTCAAGTCCGCGATCCAGGAGCTGGATAAAACAGCATCGTTCGAAATCAACACGGTCGATACGGAAATGGCCAAGGAGCTCGGACGGAATGCCATTTACTCGGTTCTGATTTCCTGTATCGGGATTATCATTTATGTAAGTATCCGGTTTGAATGGCGGTTCGCCCTGGCGGCCATCGTGGCCCTGCTGCATGACGCCTTCATGGTCGTGGCCGTCTTCTCGATCTTCCGATTGGAAGTCAGCCTGACGTTTATCGTGGCGGTATTGACGATCATCGGTTACTCCATTAACGATACGATCGTTATTTTCGACCGGATCCGCGAAAATCTGCGGTTCGGCAAGCAGAAGACCAAAGACGATTTGAAAGCTATTATGAACAAGAGCGTGAGCCAGATGCTCATGCGCTCCTTGTATACGGCGCTGACGGTGTTTATTGCGGCCTTCTTCCTGTTCCTGTTTGGCGGGGAATCGATCAAGATGTTCTCGTTGGCGATGGTTATCGGGCTGTTGTTCGGAGCGTATTCTTCGATCTTTATCGCCAGTCCGCTGTGGCTCGTATTCAAAAGCAAACAAAAGACCAGTGCCAAGCCAGCCAAACCTTCCAAGGCGTAACCTTGTGAAGCGAATGTTATGAAGGAAAGCCGCGTCTGATTGGGCGCGGCTTTTCCGCTGGAACTTATCTGACTTTATCTAAACTTATTGTCGTGAATGTCATATCTTTTTCAAACAACAGATCAGAATCGGTATTCAGATTGCCGGGGGGAGGCTTTCATGAGTATAGAGCGTTCAAATCCATCGGGTACCGTCGCCTGGACGGGAATTGCCGGTGAACTGTTACTTGCCTTGTTCAAAGGCGTGGTCGGATATTTTACAGGGAGCAAGGCACTGCTGGGAGATGCGCTGTATTCCGCATCGGACGCAGCCGGCGCACTGGCCCGGCGCATTCCATGGCGGACGTCATCAAAGCTCCGGAGTGCGCAGCAGGCTGATCTGCGGGCCGGAAGAACAGAGCCGATTCTGGCGATTTTGTTTTCGGTTCTTGTGCTGATGGGCGGATTGCAAATTGCCGTAGCGGCGGTCCGGGACCTGGCTTCAGGCCGTGTGCAGACACCCGGGCAGTTTACGCTGATTGCGATACTCGTCTCGCTTGCGGTCAAAGAAGCGCTCTTTCAGTTCCAGTACCGCCAATCCAAGAAGCAGGGTGACGGCATGCATACGGTGTACGCCGACAACCACCGCTTCAGCTTGTATTCGTCCATCACGGTATTGATCGGTGTCATTTTGGCGATGACCGGCAGCGCCTTTCATTGGTCCATGCTGCAGTATATGGATTCCATCTCGGCTCTAATCGTCGCGGCGCTGCTGCTGCGCAGAGGCTACCGCCTCATCGTCAGCTCCGTGTACGGACAGCTGGTGCAGGAGACCGAGCAGGAGGACGCGATTAATTTTATCGATACGGTGCAGCGGGTTCACGGCGTCATTACGGTGGATGACCTGAAAGCATCGGAGCAGGGACATTACATTACGATCGATTTGAAGATCAGCGTCAATCCGCGGATTACCGTCCAGGAAGGCGCCGAGATCGCCGACCGGGTCAAGAAGCTTCTGATGCACCGTTTTTTGCATGTCAGCATCGTAAATATCCAGGTCGTCCCTTATGATCCCGGTTATCCGTACAAGTCGAACCATCATCTGACGGATAATGAGCAGCCGACACTGCTCCAATAGCTTGCTCATGACGTATACGAACAGAAGACGGGGCGGGGAAAGAAAGGTGAAGACGATTGTTTGATTCAAAATATGAATGGCTGACTTCCGAAGCGGATCCGGAGAAGGCGGGACGGCTGGCACAGGAGCTGTCGGTTTCTCCTCTGGTAGGTTCGCTGTTGGCGGCCAGAGGAATTAACAGTGCAGAGGATGCCGCCATGTTCTTAAACGGAAGCCTGGACGCATTGCATGATCCGTTCCTGCTGCTCGGCATGAAGGAGGCTGTTCCACGGATTCAAAAAGCGGTCGAGACCGGCGAACATATATTAATCTACGGGGATTACGACGCTGACGGTGTATCCAGTACTTCGCTCATGATTCATTTCATGCGCTATCTTGGAGCGTCCTACGACATCTATATTCCGCACCGCTCCAATGAGGGGTACGGACTGCACAACCATGCGCTGGATTGGGCGCATCAGCAGGGGGTCAGCCTGATTATCACAGTTGATACCGGCATCAGCGCCGTCGAGCAGATCGCGTATGCCAACTCGCTCGGGATCGATGTGATCGTCACCGACCACCACGAGCCTCCGGAAGTGCTGCCCGACGCCTATGCGCTGATCAATCCGAAGCAGCCGAACTGCCCATACCCGTTTAAAGGCCTGGCCGGGGTCGGGGTGGCTTACAAGCTGACCCAGGCGATGCTCGGCCAGCCGCCGGTGGAATGGACGGAAATTGTGGCCATCGGTACCATTGCGGACTTGATGCCGCTCAGCGGCGAGAACCGCATCCTGGTCAGCCGCGGCTTAGAGCAGATGCGCAGCTCTGCGTTTCCGGGGATCCGCGCCCTCATGGAAGTCGGGGGCATTACGATGCGGAATGTTACATCGATCAATGTCGCCTTCGGCATGGCCCCGCGCATTAATGCCAGCGGGAGGCTGGATCATGCAGGATCGGCCGTAGCCTTGCTGACGACGGAAGACGAGGATGAGGCATTAAGATTGTCCCATGGGCTGGATGAACTCAATAAGGAGCGGCAGCAGGTGGTCGACGATATCGTCCAGGAGGCGACCAGCCAGCTTCTGGCCAAGACCGATGGGAGCCGGGTGCCCGACGTGATCGTGCTGGCCGGAGAAGGCTGGAATGTGGGCGTCGTCGGCATTGTCGCTTCCAAAATTTTAGAACGGTATTACCGCCCGGTCATCATATTGGGTATAGATCCGGATACCGGCATGTGCAAAGGGTCAGCCCGCTCCATTCCGGGGCTCGACATCTATGAGGCGCTGACCTCCTGCAAATCGCTGATGGACCATTATGGCGGCCATCCGTCCGCTGCGGGCATGAGCCTGCACAGGGATCAGCTGGATGCCTTCGAGCAGGCGCTGAACGAGTATGCCGCCGGGGTTCTGACCGAATCCGATTTTATTCCCGTCGCGGCATCAGACGGAGAGTGGCGGCTGTCGGACGTTCCCTTGTCGGTCATCGATGAGATGGAAATGCTGTCGCCCTTCGGTATGGCCAATCCTGTGCCCAAGTTTATTTTTCGAAACTGCAGGCTTCTTGAGACCCGGAAGATGGGACGTGACAGCAAGCACCTCAAGCTGGTCGTTCAGCAGGACGGCATCCGCCTTGAAGTGGTCGCGTTCGGTAAAGGCGAGCTGGCCGAAGTGTTGACGGAAGGCGCGGAGCTCGATCTGCTCGGCGAAATGAGCGTCAATGAATGGAACGGTTCGCGCAGACCGCAGCTGATGCTGCAGGATCTGAAGCTTACGCAGCCGCAGGTGTTCGACCTGCGCGGATCCAATGATCCTTGGCAGGAGATCGACCGGGTCAGCCAGCTGATCGGATCGCACTTCAGACTGGGGCCGACGCAGGTGGCCGCGGTGTTGGAACGGGAGATTCTGGATCCGGCAAAAATCCGTTTGAATGAATCCACCCTTTGGGTATATGATAAGAATGCTGGAATTTTGGCGTATCATCCGAACGAGGAGCGGTCCGGCCAGGACGACGTGACGACGCTGTTCATGCTGAACGCGCCGGAGACGCCGGAGCAGCTGGATGCGGTTCTGTTTTCTTTTCCGAAACTGTCCAACGTATTTCTGCTTCATCAGGTACATAAGAGAGAGAGACTCGCTGTGCCGGACAGGGATCAGTTCAAGAAGCTCTATATTTTGTTGTCAAGAATTGCAGCCGAGCCCGTCCAAGAAGAAACCGCCTTATTGAGGCTCAGTCAGCAGGCATCGTGCAGCATCCGCATGGTGACGAAGATGATGGATGTGTTCGAGGAGCTTTCTTTTATAGACAGGCAGGAAGGCCTTATCCGTTTTATTCCTAAACCGCCCAAGCGTGATTTGGCTTCATCCCGCCATTTCCTTGCGCTAGGGAACTTGGCGGAAATGGAACAGCATCTGCTGTATGCCAGTACGCCGCAGGTCACGAGCTGGTTCATTTCCCGCATGCAGGGAGCTTCGTGACCGGAGACGATTGGTCGAAATGAATGCTTACGAGGGTCCGTATCATTTCGTGACCTCAAGCAACGCTTACGGAGTCCGTTTCTTCGTAAAAAGAAGCAACGCTTACGAAGTCAGTTTACTTCGTAAAACCAAGTAACGCTTACGGAGTTAGTTTTACTTCGTAAAACTCTAGAAGGAGAGATTATGTTGAATTACAAAGATTATATCCGGGTGATTCCGGACTTCCCGGTGGCTGGAATCAGTTTTAAAGATATTACGACCCTGCTTCAAAACGGGGAAATGTACAAAAAGGCCATCGATGACATCAAGGCGATGGTGTCTCACCTGAAAATCGATGTCATTGCCGGTCCGGAAGCCCGGGGCTTCGTCGTCGGGGCGCCGCTTGCATACGCGCTGGGCGTCGGATTCGCGCCGATCCGCAAGAGCGGCAAGCTGCCTTACGAAACGATTGAAGTCGGTTATGATCTCGAATATGGCAAGGATAAGCTGGCCATGCACACCGACGCGATCAAGAAAGGCCAAAACGTTCTGATCGCTGACGATCTGCTTGCCACGGGCGGAACCATTTCCACATCCGTAAGTCTGGTTAACCAACTGGGCGGCAACGTGGTTGGGGCAGCGTTCATGATTGAGCTTGAAGCTTTGAAGGGACGCGACAAGCTGCCAGGCGTGGAAGTATTCTCCCTCATGTCCTACGAAGATTAAAAACCGGGAGTTCGTTTCCCGGGAAATAAACGAAGAGCTGTCTGAAGTCGAAATGACTTTCAGGCGGCTCTTTTTTTGTTATTATGATTGGATGCCGGCGCCGCTGTACACTCAGTATATAGTTGCGTCTGAGTCTACTTACAATAGAATCCTTGGAATTATGCGCACATAAAGGAGCAACGCTGATTTCGTCTCATTAGGCTTGAACGCAGGTTCGCTGTAGAGCGGCAGAGTTTGCCGCTGCCATATATTGAGCTTTTGTTGAAAAGTGGCTGCATTAGGAACGGAGCTGGATGAATCTATTTGGGAAAATAACTCCACTTTTTTTAATAAATATGAAAAATATCTTTTTTATTTTTATGCGGTTTGCTATAATCTGCCTAAAGCAGGAAACACATGCTTGGAATCATCTTTTATGATCAAAGGGGAGGCCATTGCTAATGAGGAAACAGGGAAGAGGTAGAAGTAGAGGATTTGTTCTGACTTTGCTGTCTGTCATGCTGTTGTCGGTCGTACTCAGCGCTTGTGGAGGAGGGAATAAGGCGGATGCTCCGCCATCGCAATCCTCCGAACCGCAGCCGTCCACCGAGACGAAGAGCAGCGATCCGGTCAAGCTGGAGTTTTGGACCATCGCGCTGCAGCCTACATTCACGGACTACTTCAATAAGCTCATTGCCGATTACCAGAGCAGTCATCCGGGCGTCACGATCGATTGGAAGGACTATCCTTATGACGCGGTGACCAACAAGCTGCTGACCAGCATCGCCAGCGGCAACAGCCCGGACGTCGTGAACCTGAACACCGAATTTGCCAGCCAGATGGGCTCCAAAGGAGCCGTGCTCGATTTGAACGGATTCCTGACGGATGAAGAGAAGGGAGCTTATTTCGACGGCATCTTCAACTCCACCGTTATCGACGGCAAGGCATATGCCCTACCTTGGTATACAGGCACCGAGGTTCTCTTTATGAACACGAAAATCGTGAAGGAAGCCGGCCTGGATCCGGCGAATCCGCCGAAAACGATGGAGGAGCTGGCTGATTGGGCGCGCCAAGTGAAGGCGAAAACCGGTAAGCTCGGATATTCGCAGCAGTTCGCCTCGAAGCTGCTTCCGGTCAACGGCATTCCGATTCTGAATGATGACAAAACGGCCGCAGCCTTTAACACACCTGAGATGACCAGCATGATCGAAACGATTCAGAAAAACATCGCCGACGGCGTCATCATGAAAGAAGACGTTCCGTTCACGAAGCAGATCCAATATTACTCCGGGGAGCAGGTGGCCTTTGAGCTGGCCGGTCCGACTTTTATCAACTTCCTGAAGACTTCAGCTCCGGACGTGTATAAGAACACGATTGCCGTACCGCTGCCGACCGGAAAAGCCGATGTCCGCTTGTCGAACTCCATGAACCTGGTCGTTCCGGCCAAGTCGAAGCATCAGAAGGAAGCGGTCGAGTTTGCGGTCTTCGTAACGAATGCCGAAAATCAGACGTCGTTCTCCAAAGCGGCCAACACGCTGCCGTCCACCAAGGAATCGATCAAGGATCCGTTCTTTACGGAAACCGACAAGTCGCTGGAGGCGGAAGCCAAGATCGCTTCGGCCAACAGCTTGGATAAGGCGGTCGACTACATGGTCGGCGTGCCGAACGCAGGGGATATCAACTCCGCCATCGCCCGCGGTCTGCAGAAAATTTTCCTGAACGGGGCTGATGTCAAAGCGACGGTGGATGCAATGGAACAGGAAGTCAACGGGGTGCTTAAGAAGTAAGGGACCCTTAGACGGAAGGCGTACGGGGGACTGGGTTCCCCCGTACATTCTAGTTAGGTGGTGATCACAGAGTGTACAAATGGATGCGGTCGGAGTCATTCACGGCATGGGCTTTTATGGCCCCGGGACTTCTGGTTGTCGCTGTATTCGTATTTTGGCCTATTATTTACGGTATCCCGCTGTCCTTCACGGACTACTCGGTTATTTCCGAAACGCATTATGTCGGTGTCGATAACTTTGTGAACGCGTTTAAAGACCACAATTTCATCATTTCGCTGTGGAATTCGCTGCTGTACGTGATCGTCGTGCCGATCATCCAGATTTTGTCCATCCTGATGGCGATTCTGGTCAACGGGAAAATCCCGGGCGTGAAGTTCTTCCGAACCGCTTATTATATTCCAGTCGTGACCTCCATGGTCGCCGTGGCGCTGATCTGGAGCTGGCTCCTGAGCAACAACGGGGTCGTTAATTTTCTTTTGATTAAAGTAGGTATCATCAGCGACCAGGTATCCTGGCTCGCCACCAGCAGTACAGCACTGTTCGTGCTTATGTTCATTACGATGTGGAAGGGCCTGGGCTATTACATGATGCTGTACCTGGCCGGACTCCAGGGCATTCCTTCGGATCTGTACGAAGCGGCACGGGTGGACGGAGCGAGCAGGCTGCGGTTGATTCTGAACATCACGATTCCGCTGCTGAGACCCCACATTTTATTCTGTACCCTGATCTCTTTGATGGGGGCGATCCGCGTCTTTGACGAGGTTTATATTTTGACCAAAGGCGGACCGGGTACATCAACGCTGACATCGAGCGTCTATATTTTCCAAAAAGGTCTGGAACAGTTCAACTTCGGGTACGCGTCGGCGCTGGGGCTCATCGTCAGCGTCATTATCGCCGTATTCAGCGTGCTCGTGTTCCGATTTAACCGGAAAGGCGGTGTCAATCCATACTGATGATAGCGAATCATGGGATGAAGCAAGTGAAGACAGGGGTTCGGCTGACGATCGTCTATATTTTGCTGGTCGCGCTGGCTCTGTTTATGATGGGACCGTTTCTCTGGCTGCTCAGCGTGTCTTTGATGCCAGGGAAAAACGTGTTCGCCAACCCGCCGGCCATCCTGCCGACGTTCATTGACTTCGACAATTACGTGAAGGTTTGGCAGTTCATGAACTTTCCGAAGTATATCTATAATACGGTCGTGATCACGGTGCTCGGGGTTGTGACGAACGTGGTTCTCTCCAGCCTGACCGCGTATCCGCTGGCGACCTTTCGCTTCAAAGGAAGGGATCTCGTGTTTACCTTACTGGTGGCCACGATGATTATCCCGTCTTCGACAGCGATGATCGTGCATTATCTGACGATTCAGTCTCTGCATTTAACCGGGTCCTTTCTGGGGGTCGTACTGCCTTCGGCCGTGTCGGTGTTCAACATCTTTTTGATGCGCCAGACCTTTCTCGGGATTCCTTCGGACGTTCGTGATTCGGGAAAAATGGACGGTGCCTCCGAGTTCCGGATTTGGCTGCAGCTGATCCTGCCCTTGGTAAAACCGGCGATTGCGGTCATTTCGCTGCTGGAAATGATGGCGTTCTGGAACAACTTCCTGTGGCCGATCGTTGTGCTGGACGATCCGCAGAAGTATCCGCTTGCTGCGGCGCTGACGTTCCTGAACGGCCAATTCTCCTACAATTTCGGATGGATCGCGGCGGGAACGATGATCTCGGTGCTGCCGATTATTATCGTGTTCCTGTTTACCCAGCGTTACTACATGGAAGGCATGGCGGGCGCGATCAAGGGGTAAGATGGGCTAATTTACGCTAGGAAAGGAAGCTTGCAGACATGGAGAAGAGTCACAAACTGGTGTTCGTCCCTCTAGACGAACGTCCCTGCAACTATGAATTCCCGTATATGCTGGCGCAGGGAACCGAGTTTGAGATGGTCCGGCCGCCGATGGACATGATGGGTCTCAAAAAGCGCCCGGGCGATACCGAAAGGTTGTGGGCCTGGCTGGAACAGGAGGCCGCTGACGCCGACGGGGCCATCGTCGCCATAGACACGCTGCTGTACGGCGGCATCATCCCGTCGCGCCTGCATTACCTGAAGCCGGGGGAGCTTGCGAACCGGGTGGACCGGCTGCGACGGCTGAAGGCACGGAATCCGAACTTGCGGCTCTTTGCCTTTCAGTTGATCATGCGCTGTCCGCAGTATTCGATCGCCGATGAGGAGCCGGATTACTACGGCGACTGGGGCCGGGAAATCTTCCGGAAAGGCTTTATCAGCCACCGGCAGGAGCTGGGGCTGGCCACGGCGGAAGAAAGCATGGAACTGGCCGAGATCGATACCCGGCTGCCCGTTGATGTGCTGCAGGATTACCTGGACCGCAGGTCGGTGAACATCGAGGCGATCGGCCGCGTGCTGGATGTGATTGCAGACGGCGGCATTGATTTTATGATTTTCCCTCAAGACGATTCGGCGCCATACGGTTATACGGCCAAGGATCAGCAGAAGGTCAGAGCGCAAATCTCTGAGCTCGATGTGGAGCTGCGGGCTTACATGTATCCCGGCGCCGATGAGGTCGGATGCACCCTGCTGGCTCGCATGGTCAACGAAATCAAGGGAAGCACGCCGCTCATTTATCCGCGCCTTGCTGCGGTTCAGGGCAGCTTTGTCACACCGCTGTACGAGGACCGGTACTTCTATGAGACGCTGAAGTATCAAATCATGGCGGCGGGCGGCTTAATCGGGTCCGGCTGCAGCGAGTCAGACTTGGTGCTGCTCGTGAATACGCCGGGTGAAACGATGGTCGAAGCCGCGTCCCAGGAGCACCCGTTCTTCGGTTACGACATCAACCGGAACATTATCGAGCTGGTGGAGTACGGGGATTATGTGATGAAGGTTCACGGCGCGCCGGCAGCTGTCGCGGACGTCGGGTATGCGAACGGCGGCGATTTGAAGCTGGTGAAGCTGCTGCGGCAAAAAGGGATGCTGTTTAACCTGGCGGGTTATGCCGGATGGAATACGAGCTCCAATTCGCTGGGAACGGTCATTTCACAATCCATGCTGTACCTGCATTATGGCAGGACGCAGGAGCATCTTGACTTTCTGGCGCTGCGGTATGCCGAGGATGTCTGCTATTGCGCGGGTGTCCGGATGGAGCTGAACGCTGGTCTGGTTGAGCAGCTGGGGCTTAGCGTGTTCGAACTGGACGGCCAGCGCGGTAAAGTGTCCAGGCTGGTCAAGGAACGCCTAGGAGAAATGCTGGATCAGCGCATAAACAGCGATCAAGGGGTGGTGGAGATCACGGATTGCTTCATGCCTTGGAATCGTACCTTCGAAGTAGGACTACAAGCGCGTTTTCATGTGAAACCGCCGATATATAGATAATAGTGGCTTTGATAAGCCACATAAAAAGATGAGAGAGGGTGGACATACTGGAGCCAATACTGCAATCTCTGCGATACTGCCTGATCGCATCCTGCCAGGCGCTGCCGGATGAGCCGCTGCACGGTGCGCACATTATGGCCCGCATGGCCAAGGCCGCCGAAGAAGGCGGAGCGTCGGCGATCCGTGCCAACGGGGCGGACGACGTCCGGGCGATCAAGGCTGCGGTTTCGATCCCGGTGATCGGGATCATCAAGCGGGAGTATGCGGGATCGGACGTTTATATTACGCCTACGCTCAAGGAGGTGGAGGAGCTGCTTGAGGCTGGCGCAGACATGATCGCTTTTGACGCGACGGGACGTAGTCGGCCCGGCGGGGCCCGGCTGGAGGATCTGATCCGGCGGATGAAGCAGGCGGGCGTTGCCAGCATGGCGGATGTTTCGACGCTGGATGAAGCTGTTCATGCCGCTTCCCTCGGCGTCAGCTGCGTATCGACGACGCTGTCGGGATATACGGATTATTCGCCGCAGCTCGAAGGTCCCGACCTGAAGCTGGTTGAAGAAGCGGCGGCCCGGCTGAGCATTCCGCTCATTGCCGAAGGCCGGATCCACGAACCCTACCAGGTTGAGGAGGCGCTCAAGCTCGGTGCGCACGCCGTCGTTGTGGGCGGGGCCATTTCCAGACCGCAGCAGATCACGCGGCGCTTCTCGAACGCGGCCCGGAAGGCGGCCCAGTCGCTGAGAGCATGAGAAGGACGGGCGTCCACTGAATATGACTGGCTAATAAGGAAAGGAGCGTGGATAACGTTGATTCAAGAGCTGGTGGCTGATGTCATTATCATCGGCGGAGGACTCGGCGGAACGTCAGCCGCCCTGGCGGCGGCCAAAGCCGGGATGAAGGTGGTCGTGACCGAGGAGACCGATTGGATCGGAGGGCAGCTGACCTCGCAGGCGGTTCCTCCCGATGAGCACCGCTGGATCGAAAGCTTCGGCTGCACGGCATCCTACCGGGAGTTCAGAAACCGGGTCAGGGATTATTACAAACGCAACTACCCGCTCAACGAGCAGGCGCTAAACGACCCGGAGCTCAATCCGGGGAACGCCTGGGTCAGCAGGGTGGCGCATGAGCCGAAGGTTGCCCTGCAGGTGCTGGAGGATATGCTGGCCCCGTACGTGAACACCCGCCGGATCCAGGTGCTGCTTAACTCGCATCCTGTTCACTGCGAGACGGCAGGTGATCAGGTGGCGTCGGTAACGGTGGAGAAGACAGATGGGCAAACCAGGTATAAGCTGAGAGGCGCGTATTTTCTGGACGCGACCGAAACGGGTGAGCTGCTTCCCCTGACCGGCGCGGAATATGTGAGCGGAGCTGAGGGGCGCAGTGAAACGAACGAGCCGCACGCACTGGAGGAAGCCGATCCGCTCGATATGCAGTCCATCACCCATGTGGCGGCCGTGGAATACATCCCAGACGGAAACTTTACGATCCCGAAGCCGGACAGCTATGATTTTTGGCATGAATACAAGCCCTCATTTTCCACGTATCCGATCTTAAGCTGGTATGCGAACGAAGCCGAGGATACGTCCAAATTGCGGCGGTTTACGATGTTTCCGAACGATCAAGGGATCATGTCGCTGTGGGATTACCGGCGGATCGTGGACCCCTCCCTGTGGAGCGTGCCGCTAAGCGACGGCGAGGTGACGCTGCTTAACTGGCCGATGAACGATTATTATCTGGGGCCTGTGATCGGCGTATCGGAGCAAGAGCGCACGCGTCATCTGGAGGCGGCCCGCGGGCTTACGCTATCGCTTGTGTACTGGCTGCAGACCGAAGCTCCCCGGCTTGACGGGGGATACGGGTATCCAGGCATCCGGCTGCGAGGCGACGTACTCGGCACGGAAGACGGCTTGGCGAAGTCCCCTTATATCCGGGAGTCGCGGCGGATCCGCGCGCAGTACACGATCACCGAGCATGATGTCAGCCAGGAGCTTCGCGGCGCGAAGGGGATCAAGCGGTATGAGGACAGCGTCGGCGTCGGAAGCTATTATTTAGACCTGCATCCGACGACGGTGAACCAGCGGGCTTTTTTCATTCCGAACTATCCTTATGAAATTCCGCTCGGATCGCTGATTCCGGTGCGGATGACCAACCTGCTTCCGGCATGCAAAAATATCGGCATGACGCAGATCGCCAATGGCTGCTACCGGCTGCATCCGACGGAATGGAACATCGGCGAATCCGCGGGACTATTAGCCGCTTATGCGGTGATGCACGGCATTCCTCCGCGTGAAGTAAGGGCCTCGGCAGCGCATTTATGCGATTACCAGGCGATGCTGGAGCGATATGGGGTTCAGCTTCACTGGCCGGAAGGGACATTGGAAATGTAGATGCCCTGATTTACGCCATAAATATACGAAAAAGCCGGACGGCATCTTTCGGATGCTTGTCCGGCTTTCTTGCGTTACGTCTGCTTTTTATTTGTGGGTTGGCGGTTCAACTGTTGTTCCGATCCCTTGTCACTCAATCCGGAATTTTCTCCACCAGTTCCTGCTCTTTGCCGCCCGGTTCATTGGACAGCCCGGTGACCTCAATCAGCTTGAAGAACAGGCTGAGCACGATGCCCACGACCGTGGCGAGCGCCATGCCTTTAAATTGAACGGGGCCAATGTTGAGCTGAACGCCGCTGATGCCGACGACCAGAACCAGCGTCGCCAGGATCATGTTGGTCGGCTTGGAGAAATCGACCTTTTGCTCGACGAAGATCCGCAGACCGGAAGCGGCGATGACGCCGAACAGCAGCAGGGATACACCGCCCATGACCGGCGTCGGAATGTTCGCGATAACCGAAGAGACCGTGCCCGAGAAGGACAGCAGGATCGCGATGACGGCCGCGCCGCCGATGACGAAGACCGAATATACTTTGGTCAGCGCCATGACGCCGATATTTTCCCCGTACGTCGTGTTCGGCGTGGAGCCGACAAAGCCGGAAAGGATGGTCGAAATGCCGTTGCCCAGCAGCGAGCGGTTCAGTCCCGGATCCTTCGACAAGTCTTTGCCGACGATGTTGCTTGTTACTAGCAGGTGGCCGATGTGCTCGACGATAACAACCAGGGATACCGGGATAATGGTCATGATGGCGGCCCAGTCCCAGCTTGGCGTGGTGACCGTCGGCATCGTGAGGAAGTGGGCGCTGGCGATCGCGTCCTTATTAACCATGCCTGGCATAAAGAAGGACAGGACGTATCCGACGACGATACCGATCAGAATATGGATGATCTTCGGAAATCCGCGGAACAGAACCGCGCCGATGACAGTTACGCCGAGCGTCGTCATGGATAAAATGATGCTGTTCATGTCATAGGTCATCGCGCCGGAAGCCGCGTCTGACTTCGGAAGCAGTCCGGCCATGCCTGCCGCAGTCGGCACCAGCTCCAGTCCGATCGTGGCGACGATCGCGCCCATGGCGGCCGGCGGGAACACGACGTCGATCCAGCCCGTTCCCGCGAACTGGACGATCAGGCCCACGATGACGAAGATGATACCCGTAATGATGAAGGCGCCCAGGGCCAGCGGGTAATTTTCCTTCGGATTGTTGCCGAGCACGGCCAGCACCGGAGAAATGAAAGCAAAGCTGGAGCCCAGATACGCCGGAATCTTGGCCCGGCAGATCAGGATGTACAGCAGGGTGCCGATCCCGTTCATCAGCAGGATCATGCCCGGATCGACGCCGAACAGGTTCGGCACGAGCACCGTGCTTCCGAACATGGCGAAGAGGTGCTGCAGGCTGAGCAGCAGCCCCGGTCCAAACGGAAGCTTCTCATTGACTTGAATTTCGCGTTGCAATTCGTTCACTCCCATACGTGATTTCGTCCATATCAATAAATTCATTCAATCTAATTTATCTGGAATTATGACATTTTTCAATCTTTTTTTTCACTCCCGGGGCGCAATTTGGCCAAAAAACTTGTTTGTTGTTCCCAGGCTTCCTGTTCCTGGCAGGAAATGTTGACGTAACGCCGTTCAAGCGTCATAATTATATAAAATCATTACATGACAGAACCTGCAAAGATGGATTATGACGCGGGTTCTATTTTATATAGAAGGGAAACGGAAACGACTAGAATGGGCATAGAGCGATTACTTGAAAAGGCTGGAGCCTATATAAAAGAGCCGGATTTGGACCGCATCAGGGAAGCCTATGAATTTGCGGAACAGGCCCATCACGGTCAGGTGCGCAAATCAGGCGAGCCTTATATCCTGCATCCGCTTGCGGTTGCAGATATTGTCGTGAACTTGATGATGGATACGACCTCCATCGTCGCCGCGCTTCTTCATGACGTGGTCGAGGACACGACCGTATCGCTCGAGGATATCCGTACCCGATTTGGCGCCACCTGTGCCATGCTTGTCGATGGACTGACCAAGCTGGAGCGAATCCAGTTCCGTTCCAAGGAAGAACAGCAGAACGAGAATTACCGTAAAATGTTTATCGCGATGGCGCAGGATATTCGTGTCATCGTCATCAAGCTGGCCGACCGCCTGCACAATATGCGGACACTGAAATACCAGTCCGAGGAGAGTCAGCGGCGGATCGCTTATGAGACGCTCGAAATCTTTTGTCCGATTGCCGACCGTCTCGGTATTTCAGCGATCAAGAGCGAAATGGAGGATTTGTCGCTCCGTTACCTCAATCCGCAGCAGTATTACCGCATCGCCAACCTGATCCACAAGAAGAAGGCTGAGCGTGAGCAGTTCGTCGAAAACGTCATCGTCCGGATCCGCGAAAAGCTGGAGGAAATGGGCATTGAGGGCGATTTGTCGGGACGGCCGAAGCATATCTACAGCGTCTTTAATAAAATGACGACCAAAAACAAGCAGTTCAACGAAATCTACGATTTGCTCGCGATCCGTATTATTGTGGATAACATTAAAGACTGTTATGCCACCCTGGGAATTATTCATACCCTGTGGAAGCCGATGCCGGGCCGGTTCAAGGACTATATCGCCATGCCGAAGGCCAACATGTACCAGTCGCTGCATACGACCGTAGTCGGACCTAACGGTGAGCCGACCGAGGTTCAGATCCGGACCTGGGAAATGCACCGCACCGCCGAGTACGGGATCGCGGCCCACTGGGCTTATAAAGAAGGTACAACCGCCGTCGGCGGCAACTTTGAGAATAAAATGACCTTTTTCCGCGAAATTCTGGAGCTGCAGCATGAAGCCAAGGACGCTTCGGAATTTGTGGAATCGCTCAAAATGGATTTTTTCTCGGATCTTGTTTTTGTGTTTACGCCAAAAGGCGAAGTCATTGAGCTGCCTTCCGGCTCGGTGCCGCTGGATTTTGCTTACCGGATTCATACGGAGGTCGGAAACCGGACCATCGGGGCCAAGGTGAACGGGCGGATCGTACCGCTGGATCACCGTCTCAAAACCGGGGATATCGTTGAGATTTTGACGTCCAAGCATTCTTACGGACCGAGCGGCGACTGGCTGAAGATTGCCCAATCTTCGCATGCGCGAAGCAAGATCAAGCAGTGGTTCAAGAAGGAAAAACGGGAAGAGAACGTGGAGAAGGGCCGCGAAATGGTCGAGCGCGAGCTGAAGGGCCGCGGCCTGGACATCTCTGAATGGATGACGGACGAGAAGCTGCTGGAAGTGGCGAAAAAGTTTTCGTTCAACGATATCGAAGACATGCTGTCGGGCGTCGGCTTTGGCGGCATTACCGCAGCGCAGATTTGTACCCGCCTGACGGAGCGGCTCCGCAAGGAGCAGGAGGAAGCCAGCCTGCTGGAGCTCACGACCGAGAAGAAGGAAATCAAGCCGGCCGAGAAGAGATCGCGCCCGACCAACGGCGTCCGGGTCAAGGGGATCGACAACCTGCTTGTGCGGTTCGCCCGCTGCTGCAATCCGGTGCCCGGCGACGACATCGTCGGTTACGTCACCCGCGGCCGCGGCGTATCGGTGCACCGCTCGGACTGTCCGAACATTCCGGCGTCGGGCGACGGTGAAGAAGCCGCACGCGTGATCGAAGTCGAGTGGGAAACCGAGATCGAGGCGAATTACAGCGTCGATATCGAAATTACGGGACATGACCGGAACGGGCTACTGAACGAGGTGCTTCAGGCGGTATCGGAGAGCAAAACGAACATTTCCGCAGTGACCGGGCGCTCGGACAAAAACAAAATGGCGCTCATCCACATGACGATCCTGATCCGCAACACCGATCATTTGCAGTCGGTCGTGGAACGGATCAAGCGCGTGAAGGATGTGTACACCGTACACCGGATCATTCAGTAAGGATATTCAGTAAGGGGCCTGGGGAATGCACACTGCTCACCGGAGCATACGTTGACAACTCAGGTGCCCAGGGAGCGGAACAAGCGAAGGAGCGTAGAGAGACAGCATGAAAGTGGTTGTACAGCGCTGTAAGGAAGCGCAGGTTACGGTAGATGGGGAGGTCATGGGGGCGATCGGCCAGGGGCTGATGGTGCTCGTCGGCGTGACCCATGAGGACACGGAGAAAGACGCGAAATATTTGGCTGATAAGGTTGCCGGGCTGCGCATTTTTGAAGATGATGAGGGGAAAATGAACTACAGCGTCATGGAAGTTGGCGGGGGCATACTGTCCGTGTCGCAGTTCACCCTGTACGGCGACTGCCGCAAAGGCAAACGTCCGAACTTCATGGCCGCGGCCAAACCGGATATCGCGGAGGGTTTGTACGAACAATTCAACCGCGAGCTCAGAGACAAAGGGCTTGAGGTCGCCACCGGCCGGTTCGGGGCGATGATGGACGTCACCTTTACCAACTGGGGGCCGGTCACGCTGATTATCGACAGCAGAGGGGCATAGAAAAGGTAAATATCGGGCAAAATAGGGATGAGCATCCGCCATTTATATACACATAAGGAGTTCATCCAATATGCGCCAATCCGTTCAGACCCAAACGCTGCAGTCGCTGCCGCTTGCGCCGGTCGCCTCGCTGCACGAGGCCGCCAAGACGATGCAGGCTGTACGGGAAATCCCGTTTCCCTTATGGACCTTGTACACGAAGGGAATCGGCCGGCAGCAGACCATCCGGTAGTCGGCCCATGATTGTTTCAAGTAAATAGAACCGAGCAGAACCCTCTTTTATTGCGAAAGAGGGTTCTTTTCTGTGGAAAAGAGCTTTTTGCAGTTATTTGAGATGATCGACCCCAAGTTTATTACGAATATCCACCCCCAAAATGACTTGATCAGCTTGCAAACCGAAAATTCCGCCTCTTCTCCTTTCTTTCCTCGCGATTGGATCCGCGAGCATGTTATAAACGTGCGCGATTCGGGTAATAACAAGGCGTGGACCACTTATCCATGAAAGGAGAACGATATTCCATGAGCAAGGTTGCATTTTTACTAGCGAACGCATTTGAAGATTCGGAAATGAAAGTCCCATATGATGAAGTCAACAAAGCGGGCCATGACACGGATATTATCGGCCTCCAGCAGGGTGAGAAGCTGACCGGTAAAAACGGCGAAGCCTCGTATACGGCGGACAAAGCTATCGCGGATGCGAAGGCGGCCGATTATGATGCCGTCGTCATTCCCGGAGGCTCTTCTCCGGAGAACCTGCGGCTGAACAAGGATGTGCTGAACTTCGTGAAGGAGATCAACAGCGCCGGCAAGCCGATCGCCGCGATTTGCCACGGCCCGCAAATTTTAATCAGCGCCGGTCTGCTGAAAGGCAGAACGATCACCTCGTACCCGCCGCTTCAGGATGACATGGTGAACGCAGGCGCGGAATTTAAGGATGAGGAAGTCGTCCTGGACGGCAACTTCATCACTTCACGGACTCCCAAAGACGAACCGGCCTTTGTCCGGGAACTGCTGAACGTGCTGTAAGGCTCCGGGAGTGCCTTGGAAGCTTTCGTTTTGTGATTCATGATTTTAAATAGAGATGGAGGTAATGTATCATGACGAAGCAAATTCAAGCGTACTTCAAAACCGAGGATGACGCGGAAAGCGCAAAAACGAAGCTGATTGGCTTCCAAACGGAGCACCTGGAGGTAAGCCGGCTTGGAGAGGGCATCGGCAGTGACCGCCGCATCCTGCTTCCAATCGCCCCCGTCAATTTTAGCGGCAGCTCCAATGCTGCAGGAACGTCAGGTGCGGTAGGCGTGCCTACCGCTTACCCGGCCGCAGGCATCCCTGTGGTGGACGACCGGGATCCGGACGAGCTGTCCGAGGAGGACCGCGAACGCCGTGCGGACGAGGGAGGCGACCTGCTCTCGGGAGCGGTGGACGTGTCCCTGGACGATGAGGACTACCGGGACCTGGAGTACGTCCTTGCTGCCAAAGTGCCTGACGATTCTTATCAGGACGTTGTCAATAAACTGCGGGCAAGCGGCGGTTATGTGGAAATTTTCGACTGATTTCCTCACAAATCGATGCAAAGAAAGCGCTGGATAAAGCGCTTTCTTTTATGTAATATAACTGTAATATTAGTTTCATATTTCCTTAATATTGGCTGTCTATAATAACAGCATGACCCCCTTTTTTAATATATTACCTTATTGAACCTACAATATGGATTGTAGGTTTTTTCTTTGCTGAAAAGTCTGTAAATTGACATCTGCATCCAATTTGTGACAGAGGCTCTTGACTTTAGTGCAGCGGTTCATTACAATCTAAAAATAATCTAAAATCGATTTGATGACGGGACCAAGTAGTCCGTGCCCCACCATGCAGAGAGGAATCCCTTAGGCTGAGAGGATTCTATGGATGACCGGATGAATGACTTCCCCGAGAACAGGCGGCGAAAGTGGCTTGCGGCGCAGGATGTGCGCTGTTCCAGATCATGAGTAGACGTGCTGCGCTGAACGGGCGTTAATCGTTTGGAGCGGATACATAAGAAGTATCCGGAATGTGGGTGGTACCACGGGAATCAATGAATAACGATCTCTCGTCCCTGTTGGCTTGTTCAAGCGCAGGGGTGAGGGATTTTTTTGTCTAGCCACAAATGATCTATGAAAAGAGGGGTTGCTATGGCTTACCAAAAACCGACGGGCACGCAGGATTTGCTGCCGGGCACGGTGGAGAAATGGCAGTTTGTCGAAGAAAAAGCCAGAGATTTGTGCCGGCGGTTCAATTACCGCGAAATCCGCACGCCGATGTTTGAGCAGACCGAACTGTTTGAACGCGGCGTTGGCGAAACGACGGATATCGTCGAAAAAGAGATGTACACGTTCAAGGACAAGGGCGACCGCAGCATGACGCTGCGCCCGGAAGGCACTGCCGGCGTGGTCCGCTCCTACGTCGAAAACAAGCTGTACGGTGAACCCGATGTCACCAAGCTTTACTACATTGGCCCGATGTTCCGCTACGAGCGTCCTCAGGCGGGACGTTACCGTCAGTTCCACCAGTTTGGGATCGAGGCATTCGGTGCAGTGGATCCGGCCATCGATGCGGAAGTTGTCTCGCTCGGATACCAGTTCTGCAAAGACCTCGGCCTGCAGGGCGTGACCGTGGAAATCAACTCCGTGGGCAATCCCGCCAGCCGGGCGGCGTACCGCGAGAAGCTGCTCGCGTTTCTGACGCCGATGAAAGACACGCTGTGCAAGGACTGCCAGTCGCGGATGGAGCGCAACCCGATGCGGGTGCTGGACTGCAAGATCGACCAGGACAAATTCGTCGATGCGCCATCGATTCTGGACAGTCTGGACGAGGAGTGCACCACCCACTTCGAGCAGGTGAAGGCGTACCTCACCGCGATGGAGGTCGACTTCAAGGTCAACCACCGGCTGGTACGCGGCTTGGACTATTACACCCACACCGCCTTCGAATACAAGGCGCAGGGCATCGGCGCGATCGATACGATCGGCGGCGGCGGGCGCTATAACGGCCTCGTCGGCGAAATCGGCGGTCCGGACCAGCCGGGCATCGGATTCGGCATTGGCCTCGAGCGGATCCTGCTGATCCTCGACAAGCAGGAGATCGACCTTCAAGCGGTGAAGCCGCTGGACGTGTACCTGGTGGCCCTAGGCGAAGTAGCCGACCGCGAAATCACCAAGCAGCTGTACCTGCTGCGCAAGGAAGGCTTTGCGGCAGAGCGTGACTACCTGGGCCGCAAGATGAAAGCGCAGATGAAGTCCGCTGACCGCCTGAAGGCGCGTTATACCGCGATTCTCGGGGACGACGAGCTGTCGCGCGGGGAAATCGCCCTGAAGTCGATGGAAACCGGCGAGCAGCAGACGGTGAAGCTCAGCGAACTGCATTTGGCATTACGTAAATCCGCCGATAAGGCTGAATAAATATACCAATTAAAAGGGGAATGACAAAACATGCATAGGACCCATCAATGCGGTAGCCTGACCACCGCGAACATTGGAGAAACGGTAACATTAAACGGCTGGGTGCAAACCCGCCGTGACCTCGGGGGCGTCTTGTTTATTGACCTGCGCGACCGCAGCGGCATCGTGCAGATCGTATTCAATCCGGCATACTCCGGCGAAGCTCTGGCCATCGCCGACCGAGTGCGCAGCGAATACGTGCTGTCCGTCACAGGTAAAGTTGTGCAGCGCGACGCAGAAACGGTCAACCCGAACCTGCCGACCGGCCAAATCGAAGTGCAGATTACCGAGATCGAAGTGCTGAACGGCGCCAAAACGCCTCCGTTCTTCATCGAAGACGGTGTGGAAGTTGACGAGTCGCTTCGCCTCAAATACCGTTATCTGGACCTTCGCCGTCCGGAAATGCAAAAAACGCTGCTGCTCCGCTCCAAAGCATCGAAGATCTTCCGTGACTTCCTGGACGGAGAAGGCTTTATTGAAGTCGAAACGCCGATCCTGACAAAAAGCTCCCCGGAAGGCGCACGCGACTATCTCGTACCGAGCCGGGTGCATGAAGGCGAGTTCTTCGCTTTGCCGCAGTCCCCTCAGCAGTATAAACAGCTTCTGATGGTAGGCGGCATCGAGCGTTATTTCCAAATCGCCCGCTGCTTCCGTGACGAAGACCTGCGCGCCGACCGTCAGCCGGAGTTCACGCAGGTGGACATCGAAACGTCCTTTATGAACCAGGACGAGCTTCTGGGCATGATGGAGCAGCTGATGGCCCGCCTGTTCAAAGAAACGATTAACGTAGACATTCCTTTGCCATTCCAACGCCTGACTTACGCCGAAGCGATGGACAAATACGGCTCTGACAAACCGGACCTCCGGTTTGGGCTGGAATTGATCCAAGTCAGCGACCTGGTAGCTTCGAGCGGCGTCAAGGTGTTTGCTTCCGTCGTCGAAAAAGGCGGAGAAGTCAAAGTGCTGAACGCCAAAGGCTGCGGCACGTGGAGCCGGAAGGAAATCGACGATCTGGGTCCGTTCGCGGCCCGTTACGGTGCCAAAGGCTTAGCCTGGATCCAAGTCAAGGAAGGCGAGTTCAAAGGGCCGATCGTGAAGTTCTTTACGCCTGAAGAGATCGAAGCGCTGAGAGAGCGCACCGGGGCCGAAGAAGGCGACCTGCTGCTCTTCTCCGCTGACAATAAAAAAGTCGTAGCTGACGTGCTTGGCGCGCTTCGCCTGAAAATCGGCAAACAGCTCGGCCTGATCAACGAAAATGAATTCAAATTTGCCTGGGTGGTCGACTTCCCGCTGCTCGAGTGGGATGAAGAAGAGAAACGTTACGTTGCCCTGCATCATCCGTTCACCCGTCCGCGCGACGAAGACCAGCATCTATTTGAAACCGATCCGGGCAGCATTCTGGCCCAGGCTTACGACATCGTGCTGAACGGTTACGAAGTCGGCGGCGGTTCCATGCGGATCTACAAGCGCGACATGCAGGAGAAAATGTTCGCGGCCCTCGGCTTGTCGCCTGAGGATGCCAAAGACAAATTCGGCCACCTGCTGGATGCCTTTGAATACGGCACGCCACCTCACGGCGGCATCGCGTTTGGCCTTGACCGGCTCGTGATGCTGCTCTCCGGACGCAGCAACCTGCGCGAAACGATCGCCTTCCCGAAAACGGCCAGCGCGACCGATCTGCTCATGGATGCACCGTCGCCGGTCGACCAAGGGCAGCTTGAACAGCTTCACATCAAGCTCGTGAAAAAGCCGGGGGAAGAGAAGAAAGTTCATTCTTAAGTTAAGGGAGGCCACCTGACGATATGCTTAATCAATTTTCACGTACGGAGCTGGCCATCGGGCCGGAAGGCCTGGAAGTCATGAAAAACAGCACGGTGGCGGTCCTCGGCATCGGCGGGGTGGGGTCCATTGCGGTGGAAGCCCTGGCCCGCACCGGGGTCGGCCGCATTATTTTGATTGATAAAGACGTGGTTGACATTACCAATATCAACCGCCAGATCCATGCATTGACGACGACCATCGGCCAGAAGAAGGCGGATCTGATGGTAGAGCGCGTCAAACTGATCAACCCGGACATCGATGCGATCGCATTGAACATGTTTTATACGGAAGAAACCTATCAGGAGCTGTTTAAGTATGAGCTGGATTACGTGCTGGACGCATCGGATACCGTGTCCTACAAAATCCATCTCATCAAAGAGTGCCTGAACCGTAAAATCCCGATCATTTCCAGCATGGGCGCGGCCAATAAAATGGACCCGACCAAATTCCAGGTTGCGGATATTTCCAAGACGACGATGGATCCGATCGCCCGGGTCATCCGCACAAAGCTGCGCAAAGACGGCATCAAAAAAGGCGTCAAGGTCGTGTTCTCGACCGAAGAGCCGATCAAGCCGCGCGTGGACGTGACGGAAAAAATCGTTCCGGAGAACGCGCCGGAGATCCGTAAGGCAAAGCAGCCGCCGGCCAGCAACGCCTACGTACCTCCTGTCGTCGGCCTCATCATGGTGAGCGTTGCCGTGAAGGACCTGCTCGCCAAAGCAGGGATTCAGGTATAACGAACATTCCGGAGCCGACCGGGAAGACGCTCGCGAAATAACGGGCATAACTGAAGCAAGTGATGGCGCGCGAGGCCGTATAACGGCGCTCGCGCCTTTTATTTTACAAATATGGTATAAATAAAATAGGTTGGACACCGTTTGTCGAACAGGAGGACTATTGTTGAAATCTAGTTTTTGGCACCGCAGCCTGGGGCTGCTGCCGGGGGACAGCTGGAAGAAAGAATGGATTGCGGGTGCTGTTTCGTATTTTTCCGTCGTATATATTGTGATGGTTAACGCGAATATTTTGCACGATGCGGGGATGCCGCTGAAGGCCGCCATGGTGGGAACACTGCTGACGTCGGTTGTGGGCTGCCTCCTGATGGCCTTTGGCGGCAAGTCGCCGATTGTGGTCGTACCGGGCATGGGCATCAACGCCTTCTTCACGTACACCCTGGTGCATTCCATGAAGCTGTCCTGGCAGGAAGCGCTGATGGTCGTCGCGGTCACGGGCGTATTATTTTCGATCGTTTCCTTTACGTCCTTGTACCGGATCGTGAGCGAGGCCATCCCGCACAACCTGAAGCACGGCATTACGGTAGGGATCGGGCTGTTTCTGACGTTTATCGGGCTGCAAAAAAGCCAAATCGTGATCGCCCACCAGACGACTTTTGTCACCATCGGGCATTTCAGCGATCCGGCCGTCATCGTGTCCTGCTTTACGCTGCTGCTTGCCCTGATTTTGTTTATCCGGGGCGTGCAGGGAGGACTGCTCATCAGCATTCTGCTGGGAACGGGACTGGCTTATCTGCTCGGTGCCGTCAAGCCGGTACAGCTCGAATCCGGACATACCTTCCGCCAGTACGGGGAACTGTTCGGCCATCTGTCAGCGGCAGGGATCGGCAGCCTGGTGTTCTGGATCGCCGTCTTTCTGCTGCTTCTGATCGTCGTCTTCGAAAATATCGGCCTCATCGCGGCGCAAACCCAGATGATCGGCCGGCCGGAACATTTTAAAGGCAGCCTCCGAGCGCTGTCGATATCGAACATCTTCGCCGGAATATTCGGGAGCAGTCCCGTGGTGGCGGCTGCAGAAACCTCCGCCGGGATTGCCGCCGGGGGGAGAACCGGGCTGTCGGCGCTCGTATCCGGCCTGCTGTTCGGAGCGACCTTTTTCTTCATTCCGCTTCTGAGCTACATACCGGACAGTGCCATCGCGCCAGTGCTGATCGTGATCGGCGGGCTGATGGTCCAGAACGTTAAAGAGATGGAGTTTACGGATTTGACCGAAGCGTTTCCGGCATTTCTCATTATGGTCATGATCCCTTTTACGTACAGCATTGTGGACGGCATGGCTTTCGGCTTTATCGCTTACCCGGTGGTAAAGCTGGCCCAGGGCAGAGGCCGGGAGGTTTCGCCTGTGCTGTACGGCATTGCCGTACTGTTTGTGGCGAACTTCGTGCTGCATGCGTTCCTCTAAGGCATAAATCGCGGAAGTGGAATCCCTTGAAAGGGGACCCGTTTAAGGGCGGGTGGATCTTTCCGGTTTGGGGTAATGGATAGGGACAGCTAAGCAGCTGTCCTGAGCCGTTTTTTCAGTGAATTATTTAGGAGGATTTCAAGAGATGACACTTATTCAATCGTTTACCGAAGGGCAGGAAATTACGGGCTTCTATCTGCTGAAATCGCTGCAGGTCAAACAGACGAACGCCACGCCGCCCAAGGATTATTTGGATATGATCTTATCGGATACGAGCGGGGAAATCCCGGCGAAACTGTGGGATACCTCCTCGACGGACAAGGAGACGTTCTTCGCGCCGATGCTCGTCAAAGTGCGGGGTATCGTCCAGCTGTACCGGGAGCGGCTGCAATTTAAAGTAACGCAGATCCGGCCGGCCAAGGATGAAGACGGGTACAGCATTACCGATTTCGTACGGTCAGCTCCCGTGCAGCCGGCGGACCTGGTCTATACGATCAAGGCGGCGGCGGCAAGCGTTCAGGATCCCGAGCTCCGCAAAATTATCGAGCACTGCTACGGCAAGGTTGGGGATAAGCTCATGCATTATCCGGCTGCCAAAGGCATGCATCATGCTTTTTACGCAGGCCTGGCCTACCATGTCGTGCGGATGCTGGAGCTGGCCGAGTTCGTGTGCATGCAGCGGCCGTTTTTGAATCGGGATCTGCTCGTGGCGGGTATTATTTTGCATGATATCGCAAAGACGGAAGAACTGACGGCGGAGCTGGGCATCGTCAGCGAGTACAGCTTCACCGGTAAGCTGATCGGCCACATTCCGCTTGCGGTCAGCTGGATCACGGAGGCGGCGGTGCTTCACGGCATGGACCTGAACGCGGAGAAAATCGTGCTGCTGCAGCACGTTATTCTGGCCCATCATAATTTGGCCGAGTGGGGCAGTCCGGTGCAGCCGCAAATCCCGGAGGCGCTTGCCCTGCATCTCATCGACCAGATGGATGCCAAGCTGCAAGCCGCCGAGGACGCCATCGATACGATGTCCATGACGGATGAATGGACCACGCCGGTACGGGCGCTGGAGAACAAGGCGTTCTACCGTTCGAAATACGGCAAGGCTTAACGTTGTGAGCTTTTTCGTCTGATTTCCGGACTTTATACGATATACGATCCTGAATTCATAAATAATGGGGAATGTTAAAACAGTCAGTGTGCGGTGACCCGCCCTGGCTGTTTTTTGATCTTCAGCGGCAACTAACGCATGGGGCAGCCGGATCTTACATCGCGTAAGAAGCGGCTGGAGCGGAGGGACGATGGCTGCACAGGAATCCGATTGCGAATTTTCCGGTTTATGGTAAAATCTTCGCCAATACAAATGGCTATTGAGATCCATGATGAAATAAAGGAGCATGCCCTTGAGAAATGTAACAGTGGGAATGATGATACGAAGGCTGCTTATTTTTGTTTTTGCCGCGCTGCTGCTGTTCCAGTTGGTCGACTGGCTCCCATGGAGAGACGGCAACCGGCTTATGATCGCGGACTTGAAAAACGACGGCCGGGTTACGGCGTATCCGGTGAACCGGAAACTGAACATGGATGACGATACATTTACTTTAAAGGAGCTGTACACCACGTCCAAACGGACCGCGATCCGCTACGCTTTCCGCAAAAAGGTGCGGGACGGCTGGTCCTTCCCGACGGCTTCCGTCAAGCTGCTGGACGCGTCAGGCAACGAACTGATCCAGCACGGGGCGAGCAGCACCGGAGTGCCATGGGGAGAGAACGGATGGATCTATTTTGACCCTCTGCCTGCAGGGACGAAGAAGCTGACCCTCCGCTATGATTGGTATGACCGGCAGAGTGAGCTGCCGATTCTCCTGGAGAAGGAGGAGAGCACCCAATGAAGATCAGCAGGCTGGGTGGAGTGCTGGAATGGTGCGCGGTCCTGATTTTGTTCATCATCCTGCTGTGGGTATCCGGATTGGATCGCGGCAGCTTTACGGCGCAGGGCGCCCATGAGCTTTCCGAGCGAAGCTATCATTACGGGCCGTCCAAGGTCGTGAGGAAGGTTCAGGTGGATCAGGATACGGTGGTGTTCCTGGGCACCTACAAGCAGTGGTTTTCTGCCGATACGGTTACCTGGAGCCATTTTAAATGGCATCCCAGCGGAGGTGTCGCCGGTGTGCCCAAAAACCCGGAAAAACCGCTGGCCTACAGCTGGGATATGAAGAGCACCGGATCGGATGGCGGGCTGGCCAAATTTTACGGTTATGTCAACGATCCCGACATCGTTACCGTGGAACTGGATGTGGTGATAGAGGACCGCGGCAGCAATACGGCGACGTCGGGAACGGAGCGGCAGCGCATATCGGATGACCGCATGTTCCTGTTCGTGTGGAAAACGGAGGGACGGGATTTCTCATGGCAATCCATCAAAGGACTGGACCGGGAGGGAAAGGTCAGGTACGAGCATAAGCTGCAGTAACGCCGCAAAAGTCGCAGCACGGGGGACATAGGCCGTCTTTATTCCTTTCCCCGGTCCCCGGGAATCTGAAATCCCTATGGTAAAATGCCTCCGGATTATGATATACTGAATATCCTTTTTAAGCGCGGCTTATGGATAAACCTTAAGCATTGGCTTACAAGAGCAGGAGCGGTTAACCCGCTCCTTAATACTTTTAGGAGGTAACTGAAAGTGGAGACCGATTTTCAAAGTGCCTATCAAGAGGAAGAGAGTAGGCTGAATGCGACGATCGCTGAGATCGACCGCCAGCTTGAGAGGCTGGGCGGCATTCCGGTATACACCGGGCATGATTTTACGGAACAGGTGCTGGAAGCGGGCCGGGAGGAGAAACGCCAGGCCCTGGCTAAAAGCCTGCAGGAGCCTTATTTCGGCAGGCTGGACTTCCAGGAAGGAAGCGGGGAGCGCAAGCCGCTCTACATCGGAAAAATCGGCGTAGACCAAGCGGAGGTCGGCGACCACCCGATGGTCATTGACTGGCGGGCGCCGGTGGCCAGCCTGTTCTATTCGTTTACGGGCGGGGAAGAAACGGCTTCGTACGAAGCGCCTGAGGGCATCATTGAAGGGCTGGTGTATTTGAAGCGGAACGTGGTGATCCGCAAGCAGATTTTGGAGAGGGTGGCCGATACATACAACCGCGAGAGCGACCAGCCCGCCGTGTCCGACGAGTTTCTCGTGTACCGGCTGGGCGAGAACAAGGACAATCGCCTGCGGGACATCGTGTCGACGATCCAGGCGGAGCAGGACCGGATCATCCGGGCCGCACGGAACACGGCGCTCATCATCCAGGGGGTGGCGGGAAGCGGTAAAACAACCGTGGCGCTGCACCGCCTGGCTTTTCTGCTGTACCAGTACAAGGACCAGGTGTCGGCGGACAAAATGATCATTTTTGCCCCGAACCACATGTTTCTGGATTACATCTCCGACGTGCTGCCTGAGCTCGGGGTCGGGGATATTCAGCAGAGTACGTTTGCGGACTGGGCACTCCAGCTGCTGAGACTTGACCTTTCGCTGGCCGATAACGAAGAAACGCTGCGGTATTGGTTCGAGACGCCGGGGGGCATGCCGGAAATCACCGATAACGTGCCGGGACGGTTCAAAGGGTCGATTGTGTTCATGCAGATGATCCGTGACTGCTTGTCGTCTATGGAATCGAGTTCGGTGCCACCTGGCGATTTTATGCCGTGGGAAGGGGCAACCTTGGCTAGAGAGACGATTCTGCATTGGTTCAATGAGGAATATAAGCCGTACCCGCTGGCGAAGCGAAAAGAAAGGGTCATGGCCAGAATCCACCGCTGGATCGAAATGGAGCTGAAAAAGTCACCTTCGGCGGCAGCGCTCAAGGATCGGAAGAAGAAGGCGGCGCAGCGTGAAAAGTCGTATGCGAACAAATGGCCGAAATACGAGCCGCTGCTGCTGTACAAGCAGATGTTCAAAGCCGTCAAAACGGCCGGCGGCTGGCCGGAGGAAGCGCTGAGCGGCATCCCTGCCGCGGTGCTGAAATCTACCCAGTCCGACTTGAAAAAGGACATCATCCGGGAAGAGGATCTTCCGGCTCTCCTTTATATGCACTACCTGCTGAACGACATTACGGGGGAGCAGCGCTTTGACCATATCGTCATCGACGAAGCGCAGGATTTCTCCCCGTTTCAGGTGGCGGTGCTGGACTTGTTCGTGCGGGGACACTCCTTCACGATTTTGGGCGACTTGTCGCAAGGGATCCACGCCTACCGCGGCGTCCACAGCTGGGAGGAAATGAGCTCGCTGTTTGCTCCGGAGAACACTGCCTACTTTGCCCTGACGCGAAGCTACCGCTCGACGATGGAAATTATCGAATTCGCCAACGGCATCCTGGAAAATGGCGTGAAGAGCGATCTGCTTGCCGTACCCGTTTTCCGCAGCGGCAATCCGGTGCGCATTCTTCCATATCATACGGGAGAAGCGGGGAGGGTCCGCTCCCTTCAGGAAGGGCTGCAGCAGCTGGCCGGCGGCGATTACCGGACGGTAGCCATTCTCACGCGGACGCTGGCCGACGCCGCCCGGCTGCATGAGCAGATGGCCCCTGGAATACCCGACCTGCATTTGATAGACGGCGGCAAAAAGGCGTATGAAGGCGGTTTATCGGTTCTGCCCGTGTATTTGTCCAAAGGTTTGGAATTCGACGCCGTCATCGTGGCCGATGCGGATCTTGCCCATTACGGCGATCAGGCTTGGGATGCCAAGCTGATGTACGTCGGCTGTACGCGCGCGCTGCACGAGCTCTGGATCATGCATGAGGATGTGGTGCCGCAATATTTGAACAACCCGCAGGAGGATATCGTCACAAGCGGGTGGAAATAGCATCGAACTTAAGACCGTTCCTTTCACAAGGGACGGTCCTTTTTTTGTGATAACCGTTGCAGCCCAGTTTTTCAAAATACGATTGACAGTTCCTGGGAGGGGAGATATACTGAAGACAAATGAATGAATGATTCATTCATAAAAAATGGGCAAAGGCGGTCGATCGAATATGAACAATACGGTACGGTTCAACAATAGCCGGACGCTTGAAGGCAAATATATCGTGATCACGGGAGCGACCAGCGGCATTGGTTACGCGGCGGCAAAGGCATTGGTCCTGAGAGGGGCGAAGCTGGGCATCGTGGCCCGCAGCCGCAGTAAAGCCGCGGAATTGTCGGCAGAGCTGGGTAAGATGACAAACGGGGAAGCCCAGATAGACTGCTTCATTGCGGATATGTCATCCCAGCAGGATATCCGCCGCGCAGCGGCAGAAATATTGAACCGCGTTCCCCGGATCGACCGCCTGATCAACAACGCGGGAACGATGTTTGTCAAGAAGAAGCTGTCCGAGGACGGCCTGGAAATGACCTGGGCGGTGAACCATCTGGGCCCGTTTCTCCTGACCAGCCTGCTGCTGGATCGGCTGATAGCGAGCGGCGATGCCCGGATTATTACGACTTCCTCCCATGGTCATAAAATGGCGAGAAAGGGCATTGACTTCAATGATATGAACGGTGACCGCCTGTACAGCGGACTAAAGGCGCTTCTCGGAGGTGCGAATCTCCGCTATGGCCAGAGCAAGCTGGCGAACATTTTGTTCACCGCCGAGCTGGCCAGACGGCTCAAAGGTACGGGAGTTACGGCTCACTGTTTTGATCCCGGTCTGGTGGCGACCAACTTCAACCAGGATAACGGAGGGTTGGCCCGGCTGACGATGGCCTGCATGAAGCCTTTTTCCCGAACGCCTGAACAAGGGGCCCAGACGCTCGTATGGCTCGCAGAATCATCGGAGCTTCTGCTGAAGAGCGGCGGTTATTACGCGGACATGAAGCTGCAGACGCCATCCAATGCTGCGCGGGATGAAGCCGGCGCGAGCCGTCTATGGCAGGTGAGTGAAGAACAGACCGGACTTCTTGCCGGACCGGGCTTACGACGGATACAATAAAAGCAGGGAAGACTGATAAAAAGGAGGGCGCCAACGTGGCACCGCTGAACGAGCAGCAATTGGAACAAATTCATGATGAACGCAGGGAACAGATCAAGAAGGCGGCGCTGAAGGTGTTCGCCCGGCACGGAATCAACGGAACGAAAATGAGCATGATTGCCGCCGAAGCTGGAATCAGCCAAGGGCTGTCTTACCGCTACTTCAGCTCCAAGGAAGAGCTGTTTACCGAACTCGTGCAGGAGGCGATGGAGGAGGCGCAGCACTCGATGAAGGAGCTGGGGCGTATGCCGGGAAGCCCTGCCGAGCAAATCCGCGTCCTGACGGAGGCTATGCTGGAGGGTGATAATAAGGATGCCTTTCTGCTGATCCACCAGGCTCAAACCTCGAGCGATGTTCCGGAGCGGGCGAAGGAAATGATCGGGCGGTATTCGCCGGAGGATACGATTGAGCAGCTGGTCCCGATTCTGGTCAAAGGCCAGGAAGCAGGCGAATTTCGCGAAGGAGACCCCCGCCGGCTGCTGTTTCTCTATCTGTCTGCGCTGACGGGCTTAATGCTGCAGGAGGTACCGGGACAGCCGGATTATTGGCGGAATGAGAGCGGCCTTCTGATGGGAATTCTCCTCCGGTAGCCCGGTACAGCAGCGGTGGTGAGGAATATCCTATCATCATTGAAGAGGTAAAGAATATTTATATCCGTTCTTTCACTTGCTGGAATTCCCAAAATATGAGTTAATAAAGGTGTCGGACGGCCGACGATTCTGTACGAAAGGAGGCTGATGCAATTTGATCACACAATACGAGGTGGTCTTCGCGTAAGCGAAGCCCCGCAGTATCGGGGGGCCGATCGGCTCCCCTTATACCGTTTTATTAAAATATATGGGTACATAATTCGAAAGGAGGCGAAAACAGCATGATCCAAGCATTTAGCGGGTTTGAAACAACCGTCGGAACTGGACATCTGTTGAAGTTTAAGGAGGACGTTTATCGTGAATTACAAAAACGGGAGGGATGTGCTTCCCCCTAGTTTGCTGAAGGAACTTCAGAAACATATTGAGGGCGAGCTGATTTACATCCCGAAGAGAAGCAACGAACGCGTCGGATGGGGTGTAAACAGCGGGACACGGCAAATGATCGAACGCAGAAACGAGGAGATCTTTGCTCTTCATTGCCAAGGTCATTCAATCGAATACTTGAAACAGGCTTTCCACCTGTCTCAGGAGAGCATCCGTAAGGTGATTTTTAAAAAACGGTCGGAACACGCCGAGGATGCCTCGAAACAAAAAGTGTCGGCACGCCAGTAGGCGAACACCTCCCCATCTATGCGTAATATAGATCGGAGGAGAAAAAATATGATGGAACACCACTATGTACAAGAGAAATTGATGGAATACAAGCACGCGGATCTGCACAGACGAAGGAGCCGGTTGCTGCGTGCTACGGAAAAACCTGTGGAAAGCACAGTACAGCTGTATGCCGGTTGGAACAGTCCATGGCCAGGTATGCTCTCGCGTTTGTTCCGCTCCAAAATGCGACAGCAGTAAAGAGTGCGCGCAGCGTTAAACCTCTTTTTCATATGCTCGAAATGGCTCAGCAGGCGGGCCGTTTCTAAAGAAACCGTTCGGATGCTGAACGGTTTTTTGCTGTTTAAGATTATAGAATTTATAAATTTCAGCGAAGCTGAACCATTCTATAATCGCAAGAAAAACTTCAGCTAAACGCGGTCTGTCTTCTTTGGAAGTACGTCGATAGACGTTTTTCTTATGCACGGAAGTCCGCCTCCTTCCTTCTTTTGGCTGCGGTTACAAAGCAATAGCATCGGGGCTAAGCAGTAAGGTACAATGAAGAGGGGGCATATTCAAGCGGTTACGAAAGCAAAAGGACATGCTGCACCCAGATATCCGTGAACCGCGAGGTGATGCAATGAGTCCGAAAGGTTTGACGGTCAGGGAGATGCTGAAGCTGCCGGTGATGGAGCATGCGCAGTTGATCAGCGGGGAACGCGGTCTTGACCGTATCGTACAATATATAGATATTTGGGAGGTTCCCGATATCGGAAATTGGCTGCGGGAAGGCGAGATGGTGCTGACGACAGGCTATTCGACCCGGAACGACCCGTCGCTGCTGGTCGAAATGATCGAACAGCTCGCCAAAGTGAACGGGGCGGGGGTGGCCATTAAGCCGGAACGCTTTATTCCCCATATCCCGCAGGAAATGATCGATAAAAGCAACCAATACGATATTCCGATCATTCAGCTTCCTATCGGGATGGCTTACATTGACATAACATATCATGTTATGGATCAAATTTTAAACCGACAGGCTGTGCTGCTGAGGCGGGCCGAAGAGGTCAATAAGGCGCTGACCCGGCTGGTATTGAACAATAAAGGCATTCAAGTCGTCGCTGACAACGTCTCGGAGTTGATTGATTCGCCGATATGGATTATCGGTAAGGCCGGAGAGGTGCTGGCGTCGTCGCCGGAAGGGTACCCTTACCGGTCTTCGGGGAAGCATCACCAGTGGGAGGTTAGCGTCGACAACAAAATGCTGGGTAAATTCGTGGTGGAGAAGCGGGAGCTGAATGAGCTGGATCTCATGCTGATTGAGCAGGCAAGGCTCGTTTTCTCGCTTGAGCTGATGAGGAACAAAATCGCCAAGGACACGGAAAACCGGCTGAGGGGCACGTTTTTCGAGGAGCTGATTTTGAACACGGTGTCCGATGAGCGGGTGACGGCCTCCAGGGGCCGGCAGCTCGGTCTTTCGCCCGAGTGGCTGTGGGAAGTGGCTGTCGTCGAGGCGGACGAGCCTTTTTACAATGAGGACAGTACGGTCGTCACGAATATTCAGGCGTTCATACGTAAGGAGTCTGCCGCGCGGAAAGTCCGGTCCCAGCTCCAAATCCATGGGGGAAGGATCGTGCTGTTTCTGCCCTCCGCCAAGCCTGCGGGACAGGACCGGCGGATCGTGGACAAGGATGTGCCGCTTCCATGGTGCGATGCCCTTTCCGGGCAGCTGAGCTCTTGGGAAGGGGTGCGGATGGGCATCGGCCGTCCGGGCTCCCTGGTCGAGGCACACCGAAGCTATGGCGAAGCCCGAACGGCGGTGTCAATCGGATACCGGCTGAACCAGGAGCGTCGGATGTTCACCTACACGGAAGTGGAGATGATCCACCTGCTGCAGGAATCGACCGACCCTGCCCGCCTGAACCGGTTCGTTGAGGAAAAGGTAGGCGTGCTCGCTGAACATGACAGGACCCACGGCACAAATTACGTCAGGACGCTATATCATTATATGGCGACAGGCGGCAGCCTGAACGAAACGTCGTTGCGGATGTTTATTCACCGCAATTCGGTAAATTACCGGATGGACCGGATTAAATCGATTATCGGCCTAGATTTGAACAATCCAAGGTGCCGTTTCGAATTGTACTTATGTACGACATTTTATTTATTAAATCATTAGCGGATCAAAGCGACCCTTTGTGCCATGAGCACAAAGGGTCGCTTTCAGTTTTGGTGGATGAGTACATTGTTCCATCGGGGTGAAAGGCATAAAATCTAATGTAATATATTTTAACATCAATAGTTTAAAGGAACGAAGGGGTGATCGACTTGATAGGATTAATTCGTGTATTTACGGCGAAAGATAATGAAGTGCTGCAAGCGCATGGAAACATGATTCAAGAGCAATTTGAAGTCCCTGTCATGAGCAGAAGCATACCTGATCAACCGCTGGGCATTTACGATGATGCGTCGGAGGAAGCAGCCCTTCCGAAAATCGTAGAGCTTGGCATCCAGATGGAGCAGGAAGGCTGCCGCCTGCTGATTGTCAGCTGTGCCGCCGATCCGGGTGTCCGGGAATTACGCAGCCGTGTGTCGATCCCCGTCATCGGGGCCGGAAGTTCGGCTGCTTTGGTCGCTCTCTCGCTCGGCGAGCCCGTCGGATTAATGGGGATCACCGAAGGGATTCCGCCGGTCATGAAAGTATTGCTGGATGAGCTGATCGTAGGATACTCCCGGCCTGAAGGCGTGACCAATACGACGGATCTGATGACAGAAGCGGGACGGCAGAAGGCGCTGGAAGGAGCACGGTCCCTGGTGGAGAAGGGAGCAAAAGCGATTGTATTCGCTTGCACCGGTTTCTCTACTATTCATTTTGCCGATGTGATCCGGAAAGAGCTGCAGGTTCCCGTCGTTGATATCGTCGAAGCGGAAGGCTTGATGGCCGCCAACTATTATAAGCAGATTATTTCCGCTACCTGATCGCTCGAATTTGCCAGTACTGTATTACCCTGATGCGAGGCGGTGGAATCTCCCTTCTCATAAGGATTGGGAAGAAGATACTTTTCCTTAACCTCTGAGTGGGCATCCGGGCCCAGCAGCACCGGGCGTGGCATAAAACATATCCTTCAAATGCGGCCTGCAATATAGATTGAACTATAGAAATGAATGTTAAAGTGCCAAGTGAAATTCATATATATTGGAGGCGTTATCATGAGCGAAGTAAAACACGAAGCAGAACAAGCAGGCGGCAAAGAGAAGCACCCCAGCATTTTTGAGCCCTTTGGCTTGATACTCAACATCGTTACCGCCATCCTGGGTGCCATCGTCGGGATACAAATCGTTACCACGCTTGGTGTTACGCCGAATACGGCTATTATCGGAGCGCTCGTAGCGATGCTGATCGCGAGGATTCCGATTGCGGTCTTTAAAAAATACAAGTCGGTACACCGGCAAAATATGGTGCAGACTTCGATATCCTCGGCCACGTTCGGGGCGGCCAACAGTTTGTTTATTCCGATCGGCATTCCGTTCGTGATGGGGGAAACGAAGCTGATCGTTCCGATGCTGATCGGTGTAGCGCTGGCCATGTTCGTGGATGCGGCGCTGCTGTACAAGCTGTTCGACTCGAAGCTGTTCCCCGCGTCAGGGACATGGGCTCCGGGCGTAGCGACAGCCGAATCGATCATAGCCGGCGATAAGGGCGGCAAGCGCGCCGGACTGCTCGGCGTCGGTACGGTACTCGGACTCATCGGTTCCTATTTCCACATTTCGATGTCGGCCTTCGGCGTCGCCTTTATCGGCAACATCTGGGCGCTCAGCATGTTCGGCATCGGCCTTCTGATCCGGCAGTATTCCATTCCGTGGTTCAACATTAACGTGGAGGCTCTCTATATCGCCCATGGCGTCATGATCGGCGCAGGGATCGTCGCCCTCGTTCAAGCCGCGATTCTGATTTTCAAACGGCCGAAAAAATCGGAACGGGAAGCTGACGATTCGAAGTATACCCGTACGGAGGGTGAAGCGAGACGCTCCCTGGGACTGGGCTTTGTCGCTTACCTGATCATCGCACTTATTATCGCCATCATCGGCGGCCTGATGACGAAGATGTCGCTCGGCATGCTGATCGGCTTCCTGTTCTTTGCGGCCTTTGCCGCGTTTGTGCACGAAATTATCGTCGGCATCGCGGCGATGCATTCCGGCTGGTTCCCGGCGTTTGCCGTCGCGTTCATTACGCTTTTGTTCGGTATGCTGATCGGCTTTCCACCGGTGGCGCTGGCCCTTTTGGCCGGATTCAGTGCCGCTACCGGCCCAGCGTTTGCGGACATGGGATACGACCTGAAGACAGGCTACATTCTGCGCGGCAACGGGGAAGACCCCGAATTTGAAAAGCGGGGCAGAAAGCAGCAGTACATGACAGGCATGATCGCCTTCGGCGTAGCCGTTATCGTTGTTGCCCTGACGTATAACTCCTACTTCTCGCAAAAGCTCGTTCCGCCGATCGATACGGTTTACGTATCGACGATTCAAGCGGGAACCTCGGGCGACGTGGCAATGAAGCTGCTGCTGTGGGCCATTCCTGGCGCCATTCTGCAGCTCATCGGCGGCGCCAAGCGCCAGATCGGCGTCATGTTCGCGACAGGCCTCCTCATTGCGACACCGAACGCCTGCTGGGCGGTCCTTGCGGGTCTCTTGATCCGGATCGTTGTCCTGAAAGTGAAGGGGAAGGAAGCCGAAACGCCAATGAGTATCCTGGCGGCCGGTTTTATCGCAGGGGACGCGCTGTACAGCTTCTTTAACTCGATATTCAAAATCAGAAAGTAGGTGCATACACCAATGGCACGTATACCTTTGGATGAAAGCATGATGGAGAGCGCCGTTTATGGCGGCGCAGTATTGGGCGGCGGCGGCGGCGGCTGGATCGAGGAAGGCCTTCAGATCGGCCGGCTCGCGCTCGAGCTGGGGCAGCCGGAGCTGCGCACCATCGACGAATTCGCCGATAACGACACGCTCGTGACCGTATCGCTGGTCGGTGCACCGGGGGCAAAGGATAAGTACCTGAAGCCCATTCACTACTCCAAAGCGCTGGACATGCTGACCGGCTTGCTCGGCAAGCCGATCTCGGCCATTCACACCAACGAGAACGGGGCTGGCACAACGGTCAACGGATGGCTGCAGTCGGTCATTACCGGAATTCCGCTGGTCGACTTCGCCTGCAACGGCAGAGCGCATCCGACAGGCACGATGGGTGCCCTGAATCTGACGGAGGTTGAAGATTACGTGTCCCACCAAACGGCCATCGGCGGTAAAGGTGACAACTATCTGGAGTTCAGCGTCTCCGGTTCCCTTGGCAAAGCGGCGTCGATGATCCGCAAGGCGTCGGTTGAAGCGGGCGGCCTGGTCGCAGTGGCGAGAAATCCGGTGACCGCAGCTTATGCGAAGCAAAACGGCGCTCCGGGAGCCATCTCGCAGGCGATCGAAGTCGGCCGGGCGCTGCTCGGCGCCAAAGGCGAAGCAGCTATCGAAGCAGTTGTCGCCAAGCTCGGCGGCCGGATCGTGGCGGCCGGAGAAGTGACGGATTTTCAGATCGAGACGACCGGCGGATTCGATGTCGGGACCGTGCAGATCGACGGGTTCGAAATGACGTTCTGGAATGAATACATGACGCTGGAAAAGGACGGGGGACGCTTCGCGACATTCCCGGACCTGATCATGACCCTGGACGCCAAGACGGCCAGACCGGTCGTGACCGCCGCTTTGGAGAAGGGGCAGCAGCTCGCCGTGATCGTCGTGCCGAAGGAGAAGCTGCTCCTCAGCACCACGATGCGCAACAAGAAGCTGATGCTGCCGGTGGAAGACATTATCAAGAAGCCGGTTCTGGATTATTTGTTCTAAATCGTTACGGATGGTTCGAAAGTTACAGAGAGAACACCCGCACAACAGACAGAAGATGGAGGTATCGGTCATATGACACTCAAGCAAACGATGATTTCGCTGGATGCGATGGATGATGGCTATGTAACGGGAGAGAAGGTCAAAGCGCTGTTCGCCGACTATGCGGAGATTTCCGTCCACGTACAAAAAGTAACCGGCGAAAAGGGAAGCACTGATTTTATTAAAATCGTCATTCCGGGCACCGAGGGCAAGTCCAAGGGCGGTTCGGTTCCGACCCTCGGCATCGTTGGACGCCTTGGCGGCATTGGCGCCCGTCCAAGCCGGATCGGACTCGTCTCCGACGCTGACGGGGCAGTAGCGGCGGTTGCTTCCGCGCTTAAGCTTGCGGATATGCAGGTCAAGGGAGACCGCCTCAAAGGCGACGTTATCGTGACGACGCATATTTGTCCGGACGCCCCAACCCGTCCGCATGAGCCGGTAGATTTTATGGATTCGCCGGTTGATATCGGTGCGATGAACGCCCACGAGGTGCTGCCGGAAATGGACGCGGTCCTCTCAATCGACACGACGAAGGGCAACCGGGTCATCAACCATAAAGGCTTCGCCATTTCGCCGACCGTCAAGGAAGGTTACATTTTGCGGGTGAGCGAGGACCTGCTGCGCATTATGGAAATGACGACGGGACTGCTGCCGGTGACGTTCCCGATCACGATGCAGGACATTACACCTTACGGCAACGACTTGTACCACATCAACTCGATCCTGCAGCCTGCCGTGGCCACCTCGGCACCGGTCGTCGGGGTAGCCGTAACGGCCCAGTCGGTCGTGCCGGGATGCGGCACGGGGGCGAGCCACGAGATCGACATCGCCGCCGCGGTCCGCTTTGCGGTGGAAGTCGCCAAAGAGGTCACGAACGGAACCTGCGCGTTTTATAATCCGGATGAATATGACCGGATCGTCAAGCTGTACGGTTCGATGAAGGTGCTGCAGACGGCGGGGAATGCCTGAGACAGCACGGAAGAGGGAAGAGGCCAAACGGCCGTCTTCCCTTTTTCAGCAGGGAGATCCCCGTTTGGGTACGATTCAATCATGACGTAACCAGGGGATCACGAACAATGTGTAGTGGGGAAGCTTCATTCGATATCGATCATGGTGAAGGAGGATCAGCGGTATGACGAAACTGGGGATAATTACGATCGGGCAGGCGCCGCGGAAGGACGTTACGCCGATTCTGGAGGAGCATTTACCAAGCCGGGTGGACATCGCTCAGGCCGGCGTGCTGGACGGAATGACCAGGGAAGAAATCGACGCAAAGCTGAAGCCGGAGGAGGGGGACCATACGCTCACCTCGCGGTTAACGACAGGGCAGTCGGTCGTCATGGGAAGAAGCAAGATGCAGCCGCTGCTTCAGCAGAAAATTTATGCGATGGAAGAGCAGGGCATCCGGCAGATTTTGCTGCTGTGCACAGGCGTATTTCCGGGACTCGCCACCCAATCTTCCTATTTGATCGAACCGGATCATATCATTCCCCCGGCGGTGAAGGCGATGGTCGGCCCAAGACGTTTGGGCGTCATCGTTCCGCTGGAGGAGCAGAAGGACAGCATGAACTCGAAGTTTGAGCTTCATGGACTGCATCCGGTGTTTGCCGTTGCTTCGCCGTACATTGTTGAGGAAGGGAATTTCGAAGCCGCCGCACGCGCGCTGAAGGATCAGACGGATCTGATCCTGCTGGACTGCATGGGATATACGGAGGAAGCGCGCCGTATCGTGGCCGAAGCCTCCGGCTTGCCGGTCATTCTGTCGAATGCTATTATGGCTAAAATCGTATCGGAAATGATTTGAGCCGGTCGAACCCTATTTTTTATAAGGAAGGAAGCTGTTTCGCAATGAATGAAAAGATCGTTGAAATCAGTATGAACACGTTGGCCGATTGCCTTGGCTTGAAATCCGGAGAGACTTTTCTGGTCGTTACCGATGAGAGCCGGAAGGAGCTGGCCGAAGCGCTGCATGAAGCCGGAAAGCGTCTCGGAGCCGAGTCGATGCTGGCTGTCATGACAGAACGTGCGAAGTCGGGGGAGGAGCCGCCTGAGGCGATTGCGGCCGCAATGACCAAAGCGCAGGTCGTGGTGTGCATTACGAAGCACTCGCTGACGCATACGCAGGCCCGCAAGCAGGCGGCAGCCGCCGGAGCGCGTCTGGCTACCATGCCGGGCATCACCGAGGACATGTTCCTGGAAGGAGCTATTGCCGCCGATTATACGCAGGTCAAAGCGCTGACCGAAAAAGTGACGGATATGCTGACAGGCGCCCAAACGGTGC
The DNA here is from genome assembly GCF_002224835.1 of Paenibacillus sp. SSG-1. Lineage (NCBI taxonomy): Bacteria > Bacillati > Bacillota > Bacilli > Caryophanales > Paenibacillaceae > Paenibacillus > Paenibacillus sp. SSG-1. Next base: position 4,334,303 of record NZ_MBRK01000001.1, on the reverse strand, counting down.
GCATCGAGAAGGACGGCCGTTCGCTGGAGTTTTCCATCCAGGGGCGGGACGGGGTGCCCAGCACGGGCATGTATCTGGAGCCGGGGCAATCCGGAAACCTGCCTTCAGGTGAAGCCTATATTGCACCGGTCGAAGGAACGGCCGAAGGTCAAATCGTCGTAGACGGCTCCATTGCCGGCATCGGCAAGCTGTCGGGCCCGATCGTGCTGACCGTGGAAAAGGGACGCCTGACCGCGGCCGAAGGCGGACCGGAGGGAGAGAAGCTGCTGCAGATGCTCGGCGATGGGGACGGCCGTCTGCTTGGCGAGTTCGGCATCGGCACGAACGAGAAGGCCCGGATCACCGGCGTCGTGCTGGAAGACGAGAAGGTGTATGGCACGATCCACGTAGCCTTCGGCAGCAACAACACGTTCGGCGGCGTCGTCGCCGCAGGCGTGCATATCGATTGCGTCGTCGGCAAGCCGGATGTGTATCTGGACGGCCGTCAAATTATGAAGAATGGGGAATTGAACGGCTGAACCCTATGATGTTCTAGTTGAATGCCTATTGCTTGAGGGGGAGAGACATGGGACGGAACATGATACGAAACCGCTTCGAGCTGGAGGGAAGCGTGACGGACGAAACGCACCTGAACGGGACGATCCAGGTTCTGACCAGCCATGAGTCCGTCCGGGGCTTTACGCCGGAGGAGGTGCCGCCGGCCGCGCTCGAAGCGATCCTGACGTCCGCCAGAAGCGCGCCAACTTCCTCCAACCTGCAGGCTTACAGCATCATCGTTGTCCGGGACGCGGACCGGAAATCGCGAATTTCGGCACTGTCCGGCCACCAGGGTTTTATCCAGGAAGCGCCGGTGATGCTGGTTTTCTGCGCGGACATTCATCGACTGAAATATGTAACGCAGCGGCAGGGCTACGACTTTAAGGCGGACACGCTTGAAATGTTCCTGCTGTCTTCCGTCGATGCCGCACTGGCGATGCAGAATGCCCTGGTCGCTGCCGAAGCGCTCGGTTATGGCGCCGTCCCGGTCGGGTCTGTCCGCAACCATCCGGAGGAGCTGGCGCTTGAGCTTGGCCTTCCCGAGGGGATGTTTGCCGTCGTCGGCCTGGCGGTCGGCCGGGAGCGTGAAGGGGTGCGCAGAGGGGTGAAGCCCCGCCTGCCGGAGAGCGTTACGGTTCATGAAGAACGGTATTCGGCCGCCGCATTGGACGAAGGGCTGGAGGCGTACGATGAGCAAATGATATCACGCCGTTCGTATGACGGCCGCCGGGTCTCGATTGCCGGCGAGCCGGAGAAGGAAGGATCGGATTATGGCTGGTGTGAGCACACGGCCAGACGCTGCACGCGACCGGAGACGATCGCGGCATCGTCAAGCTTAAGAGAGAATTTACGGGAAGTTTTGATGCGGAGAGGATTTTCCTTGCGTTAGGCGAGAGGGGGATAACACCATGGATGTACTGGAAACCATCAAGGCAAGGCGCAGCGCTCGTTCTTTTACCGACCAGCAGCTTGAGCCGCATATCGTGGAGGCGATCGAGGAAGCCATTCTTCACAGCCCGTCGGCAAGCAATGCGCAGGAATCGCATTTTGTGATCGTTCAGGACGAGGTGCGGATCCGGCATATCAAGCGGTTTGCGCAGGGGCTGTCGGGGCAGCCGGCAGCGGTGGTCGTCCTCTGCAGCAATCATCAGGAGGCGCTGGCACGGGGCGGAGCAGACAGTGCCGACACGTTGCGGTTCATTAATTTGGGGGTCGCCGCTTCCGCGATCATGCTCACCGCTCAATCGCTCGGCGTGTCCAGCTGTCCGGTCCGGTCGTTTCACGCACCGTCCATTGCGGCCATTACCGGTTTGCCGGAGGAAGTGAAGCCCGAGCTGCTGATCAGCCTCGGCTACTCCGACAAGCCGCCGCGTCCGAAAACGTCCAAGCCGCCGAAGGAGATGATTTCATATGAACGCTATGAAAACTAACCTGGGTGCAGGGGATATGCGGGAGCGAATGCTGGATTTTGCGGCCTATGTGCTGACCAGCGCCCGCTCCCTCTACCGTGAGCCCCAGTCCTACGGCCCGATGCGGCTCGCGGATACGCTGGACAAGGGGCTGGAGCTGCTGCAAGCCGCCGGGATTCGGAACGAGACGGTGGAGCAAGCCATGGCTGCTGTCCGCGAATCCCGGCCGGTGGCGATGACGGACCCTGAAGGCTTTGCCGAAGCCTTGGACCGGGCGATCGCCGTGCTGGTCCAAGCGACGCTTGAGGGGAAGCCCGAAGCTTAGCAGCTCGCGCAACGAAGAGAGCCATTGTTAATAGTACACCGCAGTCCGGCTGGCCGGCTCTGCGGTGTTTTTCGTCATGCGGGCCATTATAATAAAGGCATGACCATCATTTTTTACAAAGAAGGAGAACAGCGAACGATGCAGCATCAGGTGACGGAACATTGGAACGAAGCGATGTGGCAGCAGGCGGAGCCGATTTATGAGGAGGCTTTTCCGGAGCATGGGCGGAAAACGAAAACGATCATCATGCGCATGTTTGAAAGGGGACTGTGTGCACTGCACGTCTGGAGCGAAGGCCAAACCGCAGCGGCCATGGCCCTGACGGGGACGGATGCCAAGGAAAACCTGCTGGTCATCGATTATATTGCGGTACGGGGAAGTTCCAGGGGACAAGGTGCCGGACTTGCCTGCCTCCGGGATTTGCATGAATGGGCCGGCAGAAGAGGCTTCAGAGGCATCGTCATCGAAGCGGAAGCCGATCCGTCGGAAGAAAACGCCGGCAGAATCGCCTTTTGGAAAAAGGCCGGTTTTACGCCGACGGCCTACGTGCATTCGTACATTTGGGTGCCTGAAACGTACCGGGCGATGTACCTCAGCCTTGATCCCGAGCATCCCGTCGAATCGCATGACGGCGGCGAGGAGCTGTTTCAGTCGATCCTGCGCTTTCACGAAAAGGCCTACCGCCGTCCGAGCAAGTCATGAGCGCCCCACCTGTTCACCCGGAATCAGAAGGGAATGAACTCTCACGGCCGGGTATGGTATGATAGAAGAACAGCTTTGGTCCGCAGGGACAAGCATTTTAGACTTTCAAGGACGTGAATCGAATGGACTTATTCTCTTTCCAGCAGGACGCGAATCCGGGCGCACGGCTCTTGGCCGACCGGATGCGGCCGACCACGCTGGATGAATATATCGGGCAGGAGCATATCGTAGGTCCGGGCAAGCTTCTCCGCAGGGCGATCGAAGCCGACCAGGTATCCTCCATCCTCCTGTACGGGCCTCCGGGATGCGGCAAGACGACGCTCGCCCATATTATTTCGCAGCATACGCAGGCGGACTTCGTCCGGCTGAACGCGGTAGACGCTTCCGTCAAGGATGTCCGCGAGGTGATTGACCAGGCCCAGACCAATAAATCGATGTACGGAACGAAAACGATCCTCTTTCTGGACGAGGTGCACCGTTTTAACAGCTCGCGCCAGGACGCGCTGCTGCCTGCAGTGGAGAAGGGGACGATTATTTTTATCGGAGCGACGACGGAGAACCCGTTCCATTATGTGAACGGCGCCTTAATGAGCCGCTCGACGCTGTTCCAGCTTCATCCGCTCACTAAGGAGCATTCCATGCTGGCAATGAAGCGGGCGCTGCAGGATCCGGACAAAGGGCTAGGCTTCATGAACCTGAAGGTTGACAATGAAGCTCTGGATCATATTGCGACGATGGCGAACGGGGATATCCGGCGCGCGCTGAATGCGCTGGAATTGGCGGCATTGACAACGCCTCCCGAGGCGGACGGAACCGTCCATATCACGCTCGAAGTGGCGGAGGAGTCCATCCGCCGGCCGATCGTGCGCGCGGACGAGTCGACCCAGTATGACGTGCTTTCCGCGTTTCATAAGAGCATCCGCGGCTCAAGCGATGCCGCGCTGTTCTGGTTCCTCTACGCGGTGGAGAAGCTGGGCATGGACCCGATGGTGTTCATCCGCCGGCTGATTGCCGCCAGCAGCGAGGATATCGGGCTGGCGAACCCGCAGGCGATGGTTCAGGCCGTCAGCGCGCTGGACGCTTACCGAAACAACGGCTGGCCGGAGGCGAAGCTGAACATCGCGCAGGCGATTCTGTTCGCGGTGGAGAGTCCCAAATCCAACAGGGTCTATACGGCGATTTCGAATGCGATGTCCGCCATGGACGAGATCAAATCCGCGGAAGTGCCGCTTCACTTGCGGGATACGCACTATAAGGGCGCCGTCAAGCTGGGCCATGAAGGGTACAAGTACCCGCATAATTATCCCGGCCATTATGTGAAGCAGGACTACCTGCCGAAGGAAATCGCCGGCCGGGTACTCTATGAAGCGTCGGAGCAGGGCAACGAGGCAAAAATCCGGCATAACCAGCAGCTTCGGAAGGATCAGTCTTAAACCGCCGGTGCCTGGGAACATCCTTCGATTGGGGATTAGTTTTGCGATAACAGCAGGATAATAATGCTGGCGGGGAGAATCTTTAAGGACGGCATGCAAAAAACCGCCAGCCCTCGAAAGAGCCGGCGGTTTGCACATATGCTTTGCGTTTAGATGGCAGCTTCGTATTGAACTTTTTCCACCTTGTCGATCGTTCCGCCGCCCAGGCACACATCGTCCTGGTAGAACACGACGGCTTGGCCGGGTGTAATGGCCTTTTGCTTCTCGGCAAACGCCACGTGGACGCTGCCGTCCGGCAGCCACTCCAGTGTAACCTTCTGGTCTGGCTGACGGTAGCGGAACTTGGCGGTACATTGGAAGGGCTCTTTGGGCACGGCCCCTTGTCCCGCGATCCAGTTCACGCCTGAAGCGATGAGTCCGGTAGAGTACAGGCTGGGATGCTGATCCCCCTGCACGACGTACAAAATGTTCTTCTCCAAATCCTTGTCGGCGACGAACCATGGTTCGCCAGAGCCGGAACCGCCGATACCAAGGCCTTGGCGCTGTCCGAGCGTGTAGTACATGAGGCCGTCATGGCGGCCTTTGACTTCGCCGGTGGCGATATCGACCATTTGGCCGGATTGGGCAGGCAGGTATTGGCTCAGGAACTCTTTGAAATTGCGTTCTCCGATAAAGCATACCCCGGTGCTGTCCTTTTTCTTGGCGGTGTAGAGCCCGGCTTCCTCCGCAATTCGGCGGACCTCCGGCTTAGGCAGATGTCCGATTGGGAACATCGCCTTCGACAGCTGCTGCTGATTGAGCGCGTTCAGGAAGTAGGTCTGATCCTTGTTGCTGTCCACGCCGCGCAGCAGCGTATAGACGCCGTCCTGCTCAACAACGCGGGCATAATGGCCGGTGGCTACATATTGGGCGCCCAGATTCAGCGCTTTCGTCAGAAATTCGCCGAATTTAATCTCGCGGTTGCACATGACATCGGGATTTGGTGTGCGGCCCAACTTATATTCATCGAGAAAATAGGAAAATACTTTATCGTAATATTCCTTTTCGAAGTTCACCGTGTAATAAGGAATGCCGATCTGCTCGCAGACGCGGCGGACGTCCTCGGCGTCGTCTTCCGCGGTGCAGTTGCCGAATTCATCGGTGTCATCCCAGTTTTTCATAAAAATGCCGATGACGTCGTAGCCCTGCTGCTTCAGAAGCAGCGCGGTGACGGATGAGTCGACACCGCCGGACATCCCGACGACGACACGTATATTTTGATTATCTGTAGACAAAAGTCATCACCATTTTCATATGAGATTGTGCCCATAGCCTCTATTTTAACACATTTGTCCACAGATCACACCACATAGGTTGTCCACCGGACGCGAACATTTCTTTGTTTTGTCATTGTTTTTTAAACCAAAACGGAGCCGGATATGTTAACATAGGCTAGGGAAATGATCGGAATACGCAGATATGGAAAAGCTTACATAAGCTGTATTCTCTTGGATTAACTCACCGACATGCTGAACCAAAGCCATTGATAACGATACATGAGGAAGAGCTAAATAGATGCAACTCAAGTTTCGAAATTTGAACCCCCTGTTGTCATAGGCTTATCCAAGCCCTTCAACATGAAGATTTTGAGTTCATTCTATATAGATACCATGAATTTTACTTGAGAGAGGTGCCACCTTTGAAAATATCGACAAAAGGCCGTTACGGCTTGACAATCATGATGGAGCTTGCCGCCAAATACGGCGAAGGGCCGACATCCCTGAAGAGCATTGCCGAGAAAAACCAACTTTCCGAGCACTATCTGGAGCAGCTGATCGCTCCGCTCCGGAACGCCGGACTCGTTAAGAGCATCCGCGGCGCTTACGGCGGTTACATCTTATCGCGTGAAGCTTCCGAGATTACAGCCGGTGATGTCATTCGCGTGCTCGAGGGGCCGATTTCGCCGGTCGATTTTACAGAAGAGGATGATCCGGCTAAACGTAATCTTTGGCTGCGGATCCGTGACGGAATCGCCAACGTGCTGGATTCGACGACGCTTGCCGACCTGATTTCCTACCAGGAGAAAGAGACGTCCGAGAACTATATGTTCTACATCTAGACTAAAGCTGCAGCCACTCGCCCCTTGCGAGTGGCATTCGGCTTTGCAAACGGCGTACCTTCCGGGTGTACCTTCTGTAAGGATAGTCAACTTCCAAAGTTTTGTAAGTAAATGTTTTCCAAATTAAAAACAGACCCGCTTCGGCGAGTCTGTTTCCGGTTGTTACTGTTGACGGAACTGGTTGTTGAACCCCGTTTGGAAGCCTTGCGGCTGCTGCGTTTCCATATATCCCGATACCGGCTGGGAAACGGAGCTCACCATTTGCTGGGCCAGGCTGGAGATTTGCTGCAGCTGTTGAATGGCGCGCTGGTGGCCTTGAAGGGCGGATTGAATCATTTGCGACGTTTGCTGCTCACGCTGAGCGAGCTGCTCCAGCTGCATCGCATTTTGCTGCTCCTGCTTCAGCATTTGCTGGTAAGCCATAGAAGCTTGTTGGGTTTGCTGCGTCAGCTGATGAATGATTTGGTTGATTTGCTGGGATTGGGAATACGGGTTCATGTCATGACCTCCATATCGGGATTGGATTACCGACATATTATGACTACCCGGAAACCGTTCTATCCGAGCCAAACCCTGTATGAACAGGCTCCAAATTCCTGACTTGAATACAACAATTTCACTGGACATCATAAGCGAAATACTACACAAGACCAAGGTGGTGTAATCATGAAATCAATCTATTTGGACCATGCGGCCTCCACTCCGGTACATCCGGAAGTGGCAGAAGAAATGATGCGCGTCATGACCGGACAATACGGTAACGCCTCCAGCGTTCACGCATTCGGCCGTGCGGCCAAGCGCACCGTCAGCGGGGCAAGGGACCGGATCGCCAAGTTTCTCGGCTGCCTGCCCGATGAGATCGTCTTTACCGCCGGGGGAACGGAAAGCGACAACCTCGCTTTATTCGGCGCAGCTTCCATGCGCAGGTCTAAGGGGAACCACATCATTACCTCGTCCATCGAGCATCATGCTGTGCTTCACGCCTGCGAAGAGCTGGAAAAGGAAGGATTCCGTGTCACTTACCTGCCGGTAGACCACACCGGACGGGTTCGGCCCGAGGATCTGGAGGCTGCACTGTCGGAGGATACGATTCTGATCAGCATCATGTATGCGAACAACGAGGTAGGAACGATTCAGCCGATTGAAGAAATCGGGAGAATCGCCCGAAGCAGAGACATTCTTTTTCATGTGGACGCCGTTCAGGCTCTTGGAGCGCTGCCCATCAACTGCCATGAGCTTCCGGTCGACATGATGAGCTTTTCCGCGCACAAAATCAACGGACCTCAAGGTGTAGGAGCGCTGTACGTCCGCAAAGGACTGGTCATCGCGCCGCGCCTTCACGGCGGACTCCAAGAGAAAAAGCGGCGCGCCGGAACAGAAAATATGGCCGGAATCGCCGGCTTCGGCAAAGCCGTGGAGATTGCTTCCCGCCAGATGGAGCAGCGAAGAGAGCATGATCTTCGTTTGCGCCAGGCCTTGATCAGCACGCTGGAGCAGAAGATTGGCAGGGACGCTTTTGTAATCAACGGCCACCAAGAGGAGTGCCTTCCCCACATCGTGAACATCAGCTTCCCGCAGACAGATACGGAGACGCTTCTGATGAATCTCGACATGGAGGGCATCGCCGCGGCCAGCGGTTCGGCATGCACTTCAGGCTCGCTTGAGCTGTCCCATGTGCTGGAGGCCATGCAGTTGCCTCAAAATGTTTTGCGTTCGGCGATTCGATTCAGCTTTGGTTTGGGTAATACTACTGAAGATATGGAGTACACAGCCCAAAAAATTGAAACCATTCTGCGTCGTCTTACGTAAGAAAGGTAGGGATTCTCCATGGATGGAGAGGGAGGGATGAGTGCTCCATACCGTTCGCGAGACAAATCGACCTGAGCGTGCCGCATTGGATTGACTGACTTCGGTGGTAACGTGAAGGGGTTCGTTTCAATTTTGAAGAGGGTAAGGTGGGATCCTGGCCATGAAATTCCAAGAGATGATCGGACTTGCCGTATTTGATGTGGAAGAAGGCAAGGAGATCGGCAAAATATACGATATTATCATCACCGAAGATTGGAAAATTCAAGGCCTTGAGCTGGAAGGCAAAGGGTTGTTCTCCAACACAGCGAAGACGGTGTCCTGGGAGGACGTCGTTGCTTATGGCGAAGATGCTGTGATGATTCGTAATAAACAGGCTGTTCGCAAGACGGATGCCGACGACATACAATACACCTATCTTTTGGGTAAAAATAAATTAAAGGATCTGGACGTACTTACTGAGGACGGTACGATGCTTGGTAAAGTGACGGACGTTTATTTTGACCAGGAAATGGGAAATACAATATTAGGTCTCGAAATAAGCGACGGATTTGTTTCGGATTTGATTGAAGGGCGGAAATGGCTGCCTTGCACCACGGAAATGTCCATAGGGGAGAATGCGGTCATGGTTCCGCCTATGAGCGAACAGCGTTTGGAAAAAGCCATTAATTCTGTTAACGGATAGGTGATCAATGAATATGAGATGTCCTAACTGCAATTCCAAAGATATAGGAAAAATCGGTTCCCACCAATTTTACTGCTGGGGCTGCTTTATCGAACTGACGGTGAACGGGGAGAAAATGTCCGTATACCAGGTAGAAGAGGACGGTACGCTCAGCTCGCTGGACGATTTGTTCTTTGAGGAGATTCCTCAGGATTTTCCTCATCTGCACGCTTCCTCTTAAACAATATGCATGTACCGGTCAGAACATTTCCGCAGACCTTCGGGTCCTAACGAATATTTTTCTGATTTATGCTGCGTAATGGAGCCGCCCCTTCCGCTAATTGTGGTTTGTCTTCACTTTGCCACGGCCCGCAAGGGGGATTCACCCGGCAGCTTCAATCCCTATTATTGGTTACATAGCACCCACAGCGAAAGTACCATACACGGTCTTATTGCCGTCATCTTTGAAACCCGTACCCGTTTTTGCCTGCATGGCAGAATCAGGTATCCGGGTTTCTTTGCGTTACCCATAGTTCTCCTTCCGTGGCCGCCAATAGGTTAAATTCGAATTTCGGGACATATACTAACTTGACAGCACGTCCGGAAGGAGGAGACAAGGTGGATAAACTGACGGCCAATAAATGGTTCCGGGGGATGATTTGGGTCCTGCTTGGTCTGATTATTCTGTATTTCGTTTGGCTGCTGCGGCCGATGTTCATGAATATCTATCAATTTCTGAAAGCGATCCTGTCCCCCTTTGTCGTGGCGATGATCATTTCCTATGTGCTCAATCCGGTCGTATGCATGCTGGCCGCGCGGAAAATGCCGAGGGGAATCGCCGTGCTGCTCATTTACGCCGTCTTTCTGACCTGCCTTGCGGTGATTCTGATCAATCTGATCCCGATGCTGATCGAGCAGATGGAGGAACTGAATGAGCATTTGCCGGAGATGACGATGCATGCCCAGAACATCATGAACAACCTGGATAATCGGGGGGTTCCGGTGGGAATCAAGGAGGGCGTGGATCAGTGGCTGCTGCAGTGGGAGGACCGCCTGGCCAAAGGCATCTCCAATTTCATGGACCATATCGGCAGTACGATTAACATCGTGCTGAACATTTTCATCATCCCGTTTTTGATTTTCTACATATTAAAGGACTTCGACGTTTTTGAGCGGGCGGTCGTATCGCTGCTGCCGCGCACCCGGCGCAAGGCTTCCGTCAGATTGCTGAAGGAGATCGATGAGGCGCTCGGGAATTATGTCCGCGGGCAGTTCCTGGTGTGTCTCATCGTCGGCATTCTGGCCTATATCGGATATATGATCGTCGGCATGCCGTATGCCCTGCTGATGGCGAGCATCGTTGCGGTATTCAACATCGTGCCCTACCTGGGCCCGTTCCTGGGCGCGGCGCCTGCGGTGGTCATGGCTTCGACGATATCCTGGAAAATGGTGCTGATGGTCATCATCGTGAACTGGCTGTGCCAGCTCCTGGAGAGCAATATCGTATCGCCCCAGGTCGTGGGGAAGAAGCTGCATCTTCACCCGATGCTGATTATTTTTGCCCTTCTGGTCGGTGGGGAGATCGCAGGGATCGTCGGACTCATTTTGGCGGTGCCTTTATTCGCGGTGCTCAAGGTCATCATTCAGCACTTCTTTGCCTATTACGTCAAGCGGAAGACGACCTAGAGCGGTTTGACAAGCGTCCGCGCTATCGGATATAATTCAGACAATACTATGCAAAAACGGACAAAACGGCGATGAAATGAAGTACGGCAGTTCCTCCTTGTTCAGAGAAGGGCTCCTTCACGGTAAGCGTGACGGCTGCAAGAGCCCCCAAGCGATACTGTCCGGAAAGCTGATTTCGGAGTGTGACAAATTCACCGGCTGGCCCCGTTAACGGCCTTAACAAGGCGATCGCCTGATCATTCAAGCTGGCAGCCGGCGTATGGCGCCCGGCAGTCGTTCAGGCGGTAACCAGGGTGGTACCGCGAATTCATTCGTCCCTGATCTGATCAGGGGCGTTTTTACGTTTATCCGTCCATTTGCATGCAATTTACGAGAGAGCTGGAGGCTGTTTACTATGAAAGCAAGTGAAATTCGTTCCAAATGGCTTGAATTTTTCGCAAGCAAGGGACACCAGATCGAGCCGAGCGCTTCGCTCGTTCCGCATAACGATCCCTCCCTGCTGTGGATCAATGCGGGTATGGCCCCGCTGAAGCCGTATTTTGACGGACGCATCAGTCCCGAAAATCCCCGGCTCACGAACTCGCAGAAGTGTATCCGTACCAACGATATCGAAAATGTAGGCAAAACCCGCCGGCATCACACTTTCTTTGAAATGCTCGGCAACTTCTCCATCGGCGACTACTTCAAGGAAGAGGCCATTACATGGGCATGGGAATTTCTGACGAGCAAGGAATGGATCGGATTCGATCCGGAGCGCCTGTCGGTTACGGTATATCCGGAGGATGAAGAAGCCTTTAAGCTCTGGAACGAAAAGATTGGCCTGCCGGCGGAGCGGATCGTGAAGCTGGAGGATAACTTCTGGGACATCGGCGAAGGCCCTTGCGGTCCTTGTACGGAAATTTTCTATGACCGCGGCGAAGCCTATGGCGTCCTGTCCGATCCGGAAATGTACCCGGGCGGGGAGAACGAACGCTTCCTGGAAGTGTGGAACCTCGTTTTCTCGCAGTTCAACCACAACAAGGACGGCTCCTACACGCCGCTTCCAAACAAGAACATCGATACCGGAGCGGGCCTGGAACGCTTTGCATCCATTTTGCAAAACGTCGACTCCAACTTCGACACCGACCTGTTCCAGCCGATCATTCAAAAAACAGCAGAGCTGGCCGGCGTTAAATACAATGCCAGCGTAGAGGGCGACGTCGCGCTGAAGGTCATTGCCGACCATGTGCGTACCGTTACGTTTGCGGTGGCCGACGGCGTGCTTCCGTCAAATGAAGGACGCGGCTACATCATCCGCCGTTTGCTGCGCCGCGCCGTACGTTACGGCAAAGTGCTGGGTCTTGACCGTCCGTTCCTGTACAGCCTGGTGGAAACCGTCGGCGACATTATGGGCGTATACTACCCGAACGTGGTGGAGAAACGCGAATTCATCGAGAAGGTGATTTCCACGGAGGAAGAACGTTTCCATGAGACGCTGTCCGACGGCCTGGCGATCCTCGAGGAAATCAGCAAGCAGGCGCTGGAGCAGGGCACGAAGCAGATCGGCGGTAGCGACGCATTCAAGCTGTACGATACGTACGGTTTCCCGTTCGACCTGACGGAAGACTATGCGGCTGAGCATGGGCTGACCGTTGACCGCGAAGGATTTGACGCAGCGATGCAGGAGCAGCGCGACCGCGCGCGTGCAGCCCGTCAGGAGAGCGGCGGCATGAAGGTTCAGGGCGGCGTCCTGTCCGATTATACGGTTAAAAGTGAATTTGTTGGATATAATGACACCGTAACCGAGTCGAAAATTGTGGCAATCATTGTCGATGACGCCATGGTGGACATCGCCGGGGAAGGACAGAGCGCCCAGGTGGTGCTTGACGTCACTCCGTTCTATGCGGAGAGCGGCGGCCAGGTCAGCGACCAGGGTCTGCTGCGCGGCGGATCGGTGACGGCCAGAGTGGAAGGCCTCTTCAAGGCGCCGCACGGACAGCATGTGCACCAGGTGACGGTGGAAGCCGGGGAGCTCAAGGTCGGCGAGACCGTCAAGGCAGAGGTCGATCATGACAAACGCAGAGACATCGAGAAGAACCATACAGCGACCCACCTCCTTCATAAAGCGCTGAAGGAAGTACTCGGCACCCACGTCAATCAGGCCGGATCGCTCGTTGAGCCGCAGCGCCTGCGCTTCGACTTCTCGCATTTCGGCAGCATTACGCCGGAAGAACTGGCGGATATCGAACGCCGCGTGAATGAACAAATTTGGAAGGGCACTAATGTAACAATTGAATATAAATCGCTCGACGAAGCCAAAGCAATGGGCGCCATGGCGCTGTTTGGCGAGAAGTACGGCAGCATCGTCCGCGTCGTGCAGGTCGGCGATTACAGCTTGGAGCTGTGCGGCGGATGCCACGTGAACAACACGTCCGAGATCGGAATCTTCAAGCTGGTCAGCGAAAGCGGCATCGGCTCGGGGGTACGCCGGATCGAGGCGGTAACCGGCCGCTTGGCATACGAATTCCTGGAAGGCCAGCTGTCGCTGCTGAAGCAGTCCGCAGAGCTTCTTAAATCGAATCTGCACGACGTGCCGAGACGGATTGAAGCGCTGCACGGCCAACTGAAAGAGCTGGGACGCGAGAACGAGTCGCTTCAGAGCAAGCTGAGCACGATCGAGGCCGGCCAGCTCACCGAACAGGTGAAGCAGGTGAACGGAAGAGAGCTGCTCGCTGTCCGCGTCAATGCGGGAAGCATGGACGCCCTGCGCTCGATTGCCGACGAACTGAAGGGCAAGCTCCCGAATGCCGTGCTGGTTCTCGGCGCAGCGATGGACGAGAAGGTGAACTTCGTCGTTTCCGTTCCGCAGGAGCTCGTGAAGTCAGGGCTTCATGCAGGCAAGCTGGTGAAGGAGATCGCGGCAGTCTGCGGCGGCGGAGGCGGCGGACGTCCCGATATGGCCCAGGCTGGCGGCAAGGACGCCAGCAAACTGGAAGACGCTTTGAAGCTGGCTGAGCAATTGGTTGGATCTGGAATTTAGGCATATCATCTTTGCCTTCTGCATCCAATACATTGTAAAGACTCCGGCGGCTACCCGGAACTTTGTAAAATTTTTGTTTTTTATTTCCGTGGAATTTCCTTCGGCGCGGCCCGGTATGGTATGATAGAAAAAGTAGGAAACCTTAAAGATTCAATTCGTCAAAACATGCATGGACATGTTTTTGAAGAAGCGAGGTGTCACAAATGGATTCCATGGATAAGACAGTCAAGTTTAACGTGAAGGGTGATGAGAAGGAGGCCTCCGCGAAGGATATCCTTCTGACGGTATACGACGCGCTGGTGGAGAAGGATTATAACCCGATCAACCAGATCGTCGGCTACCTGATATCCGGAGACCCCGCTTATATACCGCGCCAGAACAACGCGAGAAGCCTGGTTCGAAAAAAAGAGCGTGATGAGTTGATTGAAGAGCTGGTCCGGTTCTATCTAGCCAATCACCGATAGGAGAGCTTTATGAGAATTATGGGACTCGATTACGGGGACCGCAAAATCGGGGTGGCCGTGAGCGATATGTTCGGCTGGACCGCCCAGGGGCTTGAAGTGGTCGAACGTCGCCGCGACGGGGCGGAAATGCAGCGAATTGCGGATCTGGTCCGCGAGCAGGAAGTGGAAGAAATCGTGGTTGGCCTCCCGAAGAACATGAACGGCAGCATTGGTCCGCGCGGCGACATCTGCATTGCGTTTGCAGATCAGCTGAGAGACATGCTGAACTTGCCGGTTCATCTGTGGGATGAGCGGTTGACGACGGTATCCGCCGAAAGGACGCTGCTTGAAGCGGATGTCAGCCGGAAGAAACGCAGGCAGGTCGTGGATAAAATGGCTGCCAGCTTGATTTTGCAAAACTATTTGGACTCTAAGAGTAAAAGGTGAGGGTGATACAAATGGCTAATGACCGTAATCGTATGGAAGAAGAAGAACCGGAAATTATTTATATTCCCGATGACGAAGGCAATGAAGAGGAGTTTGAAGTCATCATGAAATTCGAGGTCGACGGCTCGGACTCCAAGTATATGATGGTCGTTCCGCTTGACTCCGAGGATGATGACTCCGACGAGGTCTATGCCTTCCGCTATGAGGAGGACGGAGACGATCTGAAGCTGTATATGATCGAGGACGACGAAGAGTGGGAAATCGTCGAGGAAACGTTCAATACGCTGGTTGCCGAACTTGATGGAGGGAATGAACATGAATGATTTCTCTGCAGATCAGGCCGTATGGACTTCCAAACTGAAGGAAGCCTTTGGTCCAACTGTGGAACTGGAAGATGAGAACGGAGCGACTTCCGTCTATGATCTTACAGCTGAGTTTGAAATCAACGGTCAGAGCTATGCTGTGCTCCAAAAGCCAGGAGATCAAAGCGGAGAATTCGATATCCTGAAAGTGGTCTCCTCGCCTGAAGGAACTCTTGGGCTTGTCACCATAGATGATGACGATGAATGGGAAAATATCAGCGAGCTGTACGACGAAATGACCTTTCCTGAGGACAGCGAAGATTAATCGGGCACAAGGTTTGATCAAGTACCAAAATTGATAACTCCGGAGTCCCCGCAAAGACAGCGGAATGCGTGAAACGGAGCATTGCGCTGCTTTGTGGGGATTTTTTTGGTTATGGAGGGTTGGATCGGTTTGAAAGCTGCCAAAAAGGCTCTGGTAGTGCTGGTGATCGTCTTGGTGATCATTGCCGGCGGGGCCTATTACGTCTGGAACGGCATGCAGCCGGTGAAGGCTTCGCAGAATGCCGTCAAGTTCACCATTGAGCAGGGAATGGGAACTTCGCGAATTGCCGGGGTTCTTAAGCAAAGTGGACTCATTAAAAACGATATGTTCTTTAAAATCTACTTGAAATGGAAAAACCAGGGCTCCCGTTTTCAGGCGGGAACCTATGAGGCGAAGCCGGGGGTAACCTACGACCAGCTGATTGCCAAGCTGAACAGCGGCGAAGTGGTAAAGGCGGAGATGATCCGCATTACGATTCCGGAAGGCTATACGCTGGAGCAGATCGCAAAGACGGTGGGAGAAGCAAGCCAGAGTGATCCGGCCGCGTTCGTAAAGCTGGCGGATACCGGCGGTCAGACGGACGTACCGGCCTTTAAGGAGATCCCCGCGGATACTTCGTTAAAGCATAAGGCGGAGGGGTACCTATTCCCGGACACGTACGAATTTAAAAAAGGAACCGGGCAGGAAGAGATCCTGACCCGAATGCTGGAGCAAATGCAGAGCAAGCTGGATCAGATCCCTGATCTGGAGCAGAAGCTGAAGGCTCATGGCCTTACATTGCACGAGATGCTGACGGTGGCTTCGCTCGTCGAACGGGAGGTTGTGGCCGACAAGGAGCGTCCGCTTGTTGCGGGTGTCATCTACAACCGTCTGCACAAGGAGATGAAGCTGGAAATCGATGCTACGGTGCAGTACGCTTTGAAGGAGCCGAAGGAACGGCTGCTGTATAAGGACCTGAAGGTGGACAGTCCATATAACACGTATTTGCATCCAGGGCTCCCGCCAGGACCGATCTGCAGTCCGAGCATCGCTTCGATCGAAGCCGCATTATCGCCGGAAGCCTCCGATTACTTGTATTACGTGACCAAGAAGGACGGCTCGCATGAGCATTTATTTGCGAAGACGTACCAGGAGCATTTGAACAACATTAAGAAAAGCAACAGCAATGCGAAGCAGTAGCTCCGGGGCAAGTATCGCCCAGAATCCATTTGCCGCTGCGAGCACCAAAGCACCTCAGACTCTGCCGGAGACACGCGCTTCCGCCGGGTCCGGGGTGCTTTTTAAGTACTGTAGTTTCGCCTGGAAATAAATCGTTCAAAATGGTGAAATTCGTTTGGGGAGAGGGTGGCATGAATATGACTAAACAATTGATACCGTGGACTAGCGGCCGCTGGTCGACGGAACCGGCTGCTTGTGAAGAGAAGGACGGGGAGCTGATCGTTGAAGCGTGCCAGGGCAGTGATTATTGGCAAACGACCATGTACGGTTTTGAACGGGACAACGGGCACTCGCTTCTGCTGCCATGGGATGGGGAAGAGGCGGTAGAGGTAACCTTTCGTTTGACCGCCTTCGATCATTTGTATGATCAGGCAGGGCTGATGTTATGGAGCCATGGGCAGCAGTGGATCAAAGCTGGAATCGAGATGAATGACGGCGTCCCTTCTCTCGGAGCGGTTGTGACCCACGGCTATTCGGATTGGTCGCTTGCGCCCGTCCCGGAGTGGATGGAGAAGATCGTGACGATCCGGGCGTCCCGTCTGAAAGATGCGGTTATTATCAGAGCCCGGACGGAAGGGGAAGACTGGAGAACCGTCCGCGTATGCCGGCTTACTCCGGATGAATGGCAAGCGGGACCGTATTTGTGCGCGCCGACGAGTGCTGGGCTCAAAGTGGCTTTTACCCGATGGGCAACGGCCCAGCCGGATGCGGATGTGCATGAACAGCCGCCGGAGTTGTAAGGACGGCCATGCCTGACGGCTGAGCCTGCCCTTCGCTGGAGCAGGTCGACTTCATCGGCGAAAAGGCTGCAGACTCTTGTCCGAACCCGGACGGAGGCTGCAGCCTTTTGATGGTTGATTAAAAATCGGTTGTATCTTGAAGCCGGGCCGTACCAACAGCCGCCAGCGTTATGCCTGCAAATCCAAAGGGACTGGAGCGAGCGGTTCGATGGACAGCATGTCCCGGATCGCTTCCATTTCAAGGTAGCTGGTGATGACATGGTCCGCCTGGGACAAATCCTGCCGGCCGGATCCGGGGTTAAGGTATCCGATGCAGCGCATGCCTGCGCTCTTTGCAGCCTTGACCCCATTGCGAGAGTCCTCGATGACCAGGCATGATGAGGGCTCGGCTCCCAGCAGCTTGGCGGCCTGCAGAAAAATATCGGGTGCCGGTTTGCCGGAGTTCACTTCTTCCCCGGAAAGACGCACGCTGAAAAAGGCTCCAAGTCCGGTACGTTCCATGATGAGCCGGATCAGGGACGGAGGCGAGGAAGAAGCTACCGCAAGCGGCACCTGACGGCTGCGCAGCCAATCCAGCCAAGGCGTTACGTGGGGAATCGGCTGCAGTTCGGGGTGTGCAGCCATGATGTCCAGCACGTTGTTCTGATGATAGGCGAGCACTTCTTCCAGCGGGAAGGAGAGCTTATGCTTCTCCAGCACCTGCCTCCACATGGACTCCAGCGTTACTCCCACGTAGCCGTGATGTTCCTCCTCCGTTACGGGAGCGCCGAAGTGGGCGAAAGAGCTGCGCTCAATCTCAAAATAGATCGGTTCGCTGTTTACGAGCACGCCGTCCATATCAAAAATAACGGCCTTTACCGGCGGGGCCTGCCATTCCAGATTCTGCAATGTCATAAGCTTAACGCTCCTTTGTCGTTATATTTCGGGATCAACGGCTTCAGACCGATTGCAGAATGACCTTGATCGCCTGGGATGAAGGGCTCAGCGAACGCCCGTCCAGATCACAGCCCAGGGCTTGGAAGGCTTCCCGGTATCGGGCCAAGGGATAGGTGTGGGTTATGATTTTTTGCGCGGGAATAATTTGGCGCTCGATCATGTAATGGGCGGTGGAAAAGGTGCCCAGGGAATCGATCGAGCCGATGATTTTGAGGCTCCGGTCGACGACCTCTTTGGGATTAAAGGTGCTGACGCCGTCTCTTAAGCCGACAAGCATGAGGTAACCGCCGTTTGCCAGGCTTGGAAGCACCTGCGTTCCGACCACGCCGGTCGTATCGACGATAAGATCCACTTGGCCGCCGCCGGATGAAGCCTCTGCTACGGCCGTTTCGAACGAATCGTAAGTTCTCCAGCGTTCCGGGGCGATACTCCCGGCGATGGCGAGCCTTTCTTTGGAGATGTCCACAATGCTTCCCGTTACGCCTTTGGAGGCCAGGGCATAGCTGTACAGAATGCCGATGGGCCCGGCGCCGAGAACGACCGTACGAAAATTCGGCAGGAGCCGGATTTGGTTGATTCCTGTCAGGATGCAGCTTAGCGGCTCCGTTAGGGTGGCCTCCTCGTAGCTGACATGATCTTTTAATGGATATAAAAAGCGGTCTTCGGTGACGTAATAATCGGTAAAGGTTCCGTTGGCGCTGACCCCGGTTTCCGTCACAGACTTATGGATGCAGTGATTTTGCCGGCCGGTTCGGCACATCTCACAGTGCCCGCAGTAATAAGTCGGGTCGATTACGACCCGGTCGCCTGGCTTCAGCGTGGTGACTCCCCTGCCGACGCTAACGACATCTCCTGCCGATTCGTGGCCCAGGATGACGGAAGATACCGCATGATATTTGCCGCTCACAATGCCCAGATCGGTTCCGCACACGCCGGTGGCGCGAATGCGGACGAGAACCTGATGTTCCTCAGTAATGGACGGCTCCGGCCGTTCCTCAAGCGTTACGTCCCATGCCGATTTGTATACCAATGCCTGCATCACGTATTACCTCCTTGAATAAGGATATTTGACTTTTGCGAACATTAGCAGACCTGTTAACCGACGCTGGCCAGAACCGCGTCCAGTCTTTCCACGATCGTTACGATCTCATCCGTCGTTACGGTCAGGGACGGTCTGACCTTGACCACGTTTCCGAATCCGTATCTGGACCCGCGAAGGATCAGATGCTGATCGGCAAAGGCGCGATCGATGACCGCGTTGGTCTTGGCGACATCCGGTGCCCCGTCCTCGTCCACGATTTCCAAACCCCACATCAGCCCGACTCCGCGTGCTTCGCCGATGCAGCCGTATTTGGTCTCAAGCTCATGCAGCAGGTCGCCGAGTATTTCCCCTTTCAGTTTGACTTCATCCAAAAATCCAGGTTCGGATACGACCTCCAGGGTGGACTTGGCTGCTGTAACGGATATCAGATTGCTGCCCGAGGTGAAGGAGTGCTCGTGCTTCTCCAGCACGTCCAGGCGGGATTGCATCAGCACGGCCGCCACCGGAACGCCGATACCGCCCAAGCCTTTGGCAAGGGTGATCATGTCCGGCTGAATGTCGAACCGTTCGCTGGCGAACATGTAACCGGTCCGCCCGATCCCGGTCTGAACCTCGTCGGCGATCAGAAGTAGTCCGTGTTCGTCGCAAAGCTTGCGCAGCAGCTTAAAATATCCTTCGGGTGGAACGATATTCCCTCCGTTGCCGAGGATCGGCTCGATGATGATGCAGGCCACCGACCCGGAGCTCGCGTATTCGAGGTGGTCATGGATCGATTCGATGCATTGAAAACCGCAGTTCGGGCGGGAGGCGTTAAAGGGACAGCGGTAGCAGTATGGAGCGGGAACGTGTACGCTGTTCGCGGCGGTCGAGTTGGGGAAGTGCTTTCGCCGGAAGGCGTTGCCGGAGATGGCGGTGGCAAACTGGGTTTGGCCGTGATGGGACAGAAACAGGCTGACGATGTCGGTGGCCTGCGTATATTTTTGCGCAATCTTGGTCGCGCATTCGTTGGCTGTGGAGCCGGTAATATCCCGCATCCAGCCGGTATCGATCCCATTCGGGGCGTGCTCGGTCAATTGGTCGAGCACTTCGTTCACATACGGCTCGGTAAAAGTGGAGGACATGTGAGTCAGGCGTCCCACCTGCTCCTGAACCTTTTCGACGACATGCGGATGGTTGTAGCCGAGCGAAAGATTGAACGTTCCGGACACGCCGTCCAAATACTCCGTGCCTGCATCATCGACCAACGTAATCCCTTTTCCAAACTTGAAACGATTTGTGGTTAAGGTTTGCATCCGTCTTCCCTCCAAAGGTTAGTTTTGATTACGATAATACGTTGTTAGAAGAATATTGTATTTCCGTATGGAACATCAGATTTCCCAAAAAGGGGGCCATCATCCCTCGTGGCCGTGCCCTATAAGGCTGCCTCCCAGCTTATGTTTCCTGGACTGCTGCTGCTTGGTCAGGATCAGGGACGCCAGCAGGATCAAGCTGAATCCGGCAAGGATCCAAACAGCCATTCCGGCCGACCATTGATCCATCGACCAGCCGATCAGATACTGCAGCACCGCGCCGCCGATCCCGCCGGATGCGATCAGGATGCTGGTGGTTGTCTCCGTCATTCCCGGAATGAGCACGTTGGCATACACGAGGGCGATGGAAAACAGCCCGGACATCGATACGCCGACTCCAAAGACGAGCAGGTAGGCTGTCCATTCGTTCGCCCATAGAGCGAACCCGATCGTAAATGCGAGGGTAGCTGCCGTGCTCCAGACCAAAAACGGGATATACCTTACCGTTTCCGCGATTCTACCCACGAACAACCGCCCGATGACCATAGCAATCCACAGGATGGTGACGCCAAGGGAAGCGAGTGAATCTTTAACGTGCACCTTCTCGATCAGAATGGAGGGCAGAAAATTCATCAGCCCCAGCTCAAGACCCATATATACAAAGAAAAAGATGATGAATATACCCAGCAGCCCGGCGTATCTACCCCGGTAGCGGATTTTCTCCGGAGAACCAGCGGATACCGCCTTGTCCAGCCGTGCGGAGCTCTCTGCCGGCATGGCCAGCCACAGGATCAACAGCATCAGCGATACCAGGGCAACCGTAAAAAAGGTGAGGAACCAGGCGTCCATCGTAAGAAACAGGCTGACTGCCGCGGGAATAAGGAGCGCGCCCAGACCGAAGTAAACGTCGAGCTTGGTCATGGCGACCGCTTTCTGTTCTTCGGCAAATTCAATCGTAAACGCGCCGATCGAAGACTCAATGATGCCGGAACCGAAACCGACGAGCAGGGTCATCAGAATGATCCAGGTCCAGGACGGAAGGCTTCCCATGACAATGCAGGCTGCGGTGATGCAGGCCAAGGAAACAGCAAGCATCCGCTTTCGGCCGAGCTGGGCCGACATGAAAGGCGAAGCCGTAACTCCGGCGAGAAAACCGAGAAACTGCAGGAAGAGCAGCGTTCCGCCGTCACCGTAATCCTTATGGTAATGGGCCAGGAGGACGGGAAGCATCGCGCCGAGCACCACGCTGGTGATTCCGATCAGCAGGTAAAATCCGCAGCTTAAGGCAAACAACCTCCGCAAGAATTCACGCTCCTTTGTCGATATTTTGGGAGATCTCCAAATCTATCAGCTGATGTAATACAATTTATACCATATTAGCCATAAAATAAATATGTTATTTTGTAAAATAATATTTTAAATGTAAAAAATATGTAATTAGACTTTCTCATACGAAAGAGAAAGAAGAGGCTTGACTGTTTTCGTCGAATAATAAGGTCTTCCGCCTCTGGCAGCCTCTGTTTCATCATCTTTAATGGGCATTCCAATTCATAGTTCAATAGAATTATGAGGTTTAGGAAAAAAGTTATAAAAAAATTGCCAAAAAAGCAAAGGTTCGAGATGTAAAATGTCGAAGAATAAAGTAGGCATTCGTTTTTTAAACTTACATACGACGTAATGCAAGAAATTGAAACGGCGGTGAGTGAGAGTGGGATGGATTCGAAAGAAAGATATGGGGGAAGAAAAACAGAAACAGAATAGCTCCAGCTCAAAGGAGCGAAGCGGCAGCAAGCGGAAGGCTTCAGCAGCATCAGGAGGGCCGGGAGATCCGAAAAAGCCGTCACGGTTCGCCAGCCTGCCGGGCATCAGCGGGGCACAGCTGCAAAATTTAAACCCGTTCAAGTCGGTGGGCGTGAAGCTGTTCCTGATTTTTTTCGTGGCGATAGCGGCGATCGTGCTGACCCTGGGTCTAACATCCTATAGCAAAGCCAAAAGCACCATCAAGAACAATACGGCGCTGGCGAACAGCCAGACGATCCAGCAAACTCAGGAAAAATTGGATATCATTCTGAAGCAGTATGAAGATATGGCGATGCAGATGTTTTTTGATCCGGAAATGCAGAGCGTCATCGACGAGCTGGCACGGAACCGGCAGGATGAATACCAGAATTTCGTGCTTACGGATCAGATCAATAAAAAATTGTCAAACCAGCTGAACAGCAACTCTTCGATCAAAGCGATTTATCTGGTTCCGCCCGAAGAGTCGCAGCGGATCATCTCTTCCGGTTCAGGCGGCCTGGACATCAATACGATCCGCGAAGTCGACTGGTTTAAAAATGCGAAGAAAACAAATCAGACATCATGGGTTCCTTCTTCAAAGGGTAAGGATGGAAGCGTTTCCTTCGAGCTGGTCCGCTCGCTGCAGAGCTTGTCCCGCGGCGGAGCCTACGTCATTATCGTGGAGCTTAAGACCGACGTCATCGAAAACCAGCTCAACGGAATCAGCCTGGGTGACGGAAGCAAGCTGCAGGTGGGCGACGCGAACGGTCAAGTCGTTGCCTCTACCGTGAACAGTGAAGCAGGAACCAAAGCCACACTTTCGTTCATGCAGGGACAGACAGAACCGGCCAAGACCCTGGAAACGCAGGATAACGAAGGGAATGAAATCCTTGCCGTATACAACACCCTCGAGACGACAGGTTGGAGGCTGGTCGGAACCGTTCCGGTCGAAATGCTGGTCAAGGACGCTAAGGGAATTCTGGTTTTGACCATGGGAATGGCCGTTGGAGCGATTGTGGTCGCCATCCTGATCGGGTTCTGGATGGCCCGCATGATCGCAACTCCGCTCAGCAAGCTGAAGGATCTGATGCTGGAGGGAGCCAAGGGCAACCTGAACGTGCGGACGCAGCATAAGTCCAAGGATGAAATCGGCCAGCTGGGACAGGCTTTCAATCTGATGGTGGACCAAATTACGAAGCTTGTTCAGCAGACCAATACGACGGCCCAGCTCGTGCTTGAAACGGCGGGCGAGTTGACTGATGCTTCCAAGAAGACGGCGATCTCGGCCAAAGAAATTGCCATTGCGACCGAGGAAATCGCCAACGGGGCAAGCAGTCTGGCTACCGAGGCGGAGCGCGGAAACGAGATGACCGAGCATATGGCCAAGCAGATGGGATTGGTGATCACGGCCAATGAGGAAATGGGCAGCGCCGCGCGGCATGTTGAACAATCCAGCCAGTACGGAACCAAACAGCTGAACGAGCTGCTGGACAAAACGCATCAAACGGAAGAAATGACGCGTGAGCTGATGCACAAGGTGGATGCCTTGAAGCAGACGGCAAGCTCTGTCAACAAAGTGCTGGTCGTGCTGCAAAATATTACGAAGCAGACGAATATTCTGTCCCTGAACGCAACGATCGAAGCGGCGCGTGCCGGGGCGGCCGGACGAGGCTTCATGGTCGTGGCAGACGAAATTCGCCAGCTTGCGGACCAGTCCAGACAATCGATTGACATGGTAGGGCAGATCACCGGTCAAATCATGTCCGAGATGAATGAAACGGTCGAAGCGCTGTCGGACGCTTATCCGCTGTTCCAGCACCAAATGACTGCGGTGAAAGAAACGAACGAAATTTTCGTATCGGTTCAGGAACAGATGGGCGATTTCACGCAGCGGCTGCAATCCGTAACCGAGTCGATATCGGCGCTGCATGATTCGCACAGCGTTCTTTCGGAAGGCATGAGCAACGTCAGCGCGGTCGCAGAGGAATCCTCGGCGACCTCCGAAGAAGTCGCCTCGCTCAGCAATGAGCAGCAAAGCGTGGGCGATCATCTCGTTGAGCTCTCCGCCAAGCTGGAAAATGTATCGATACAGCTGAAGGAATCGCTGTCCCGGTTTACGCTGAACTAAAGGAAGCTTAAGGAAGCATAATAAGGAAGCATGTTCAAAACTTAGCTTTATTCGCATGCAGCAACGTTGGCAGTATAGTGCCAACCCAATAAACAGTTTTCACAGTGAGCCAACGTGTCCTCCGCTCGGGGATGCGTTGGCTTTCTGATTCTCTCCGGGAAATGGGCTGGTCTAAGCTTGGCGGGTTGGACATGCCTGCTGAAGGATATACTGAGTGGAAAAGGCATAAAGAGGGGTTCTTCTTGAGCGTAAAACATAAGCAGCGCATTTTTTATGTGCTGGTCATCCTT
Organism: Paenibacillus sp. SSG-1; assembly: GCF_002224835.1. Taxonomy (NCBI): domain Bacteria; kingdom Bacillati; phylum Bacillota; class Bacilli; order Caryophanales; family Paenibacillaceae; genus Paenibacillus; species Paenibacillus sp. SSG-1. The sequence continues at coordinate 4,309,685 of NZ_MBRK01000001.1, read as the reverse complement.
TCGTTTATGATGACGGTACTCATATTGAGGTTAGCCTACATCCAGCTCGTTATGAGGGTGTCGGAGCTGCCCGGAAGCCGGTTTACGATGCAGGAAATGTCGGTGCTGCAGCGGGAGCGAGGCGTGGTTTTGGACTCCGGGCGGGGCAAGTTTTATGACAGAAACGGCGAGCCCTTAACAGGGAAGACGGTTTCCGCCGCCGTGCTGTTCCCGGTTTCCGGCTCCATCCGGCAAGAGGCGAAGGACAAGCTGAATGCGGTCACCCGGGTCCTGAAGACGGATCAGGCCGCCTTCCTGAAGGTATGGGACCACTTGAGCGTCCCTCTCGTGTGGCCGGACTCCCGCAAGAGCGATCCGCTGGCGTTGAAGGACAGCGAAGCGAAACAGGTAAGGACGGCCGGAATCAGCGGCATCGAAGTGCTGCCGTATACTAAGCGGTATGAGGATGCTTCCAGCGGGATGCAGTGGCTCGGCTATTTAACGGAGCAGCCTGGGCAGAAGCATCTGATCCACACGGGATATGCCTTCCAGGAAGGGGCGGCAGGGCTGGAAAAGACGCTGGAGCCGCTTCTGCGCGGGATGGGTCCGACGACCGCCTATTATACCGTCGATGGAAGCGATCAGCCCATTCCGGGTACGGGCATCCGGATTAAAGGACCGGGTAACGCCTATTATCCGCTCAAATTCCGCACCACGGTGGACCTGGAGCTGCAGCGGCAGATCGAGCAGCTGGCCAAGGAATCGGGGATGAAGGAGGGAGCCGTTGTCCTCCTTGATGCACAGACGGCCGATGTGGTGGCCATGGTATCGCTGCCGTTCTACAATCCCTTGGACGTCCATCCGCAGCAAAGGGCATGGAATAACCGCGCTTTGCAGGCAGCCGTGCCTGGTTCCATATTCAAAACGGTCATCGCGGCAGCGGCGCTGGAGGCAGGCGTCACTACTCCGGGTGAAACCTTTACGTGCACCGGCGCATACGGTAAATATGGACTTTCCTGCCCCAAAGAGCATGGCGTGATTACCCTCGCTGAGGCTTATGCTGAATCGTGCAACGCCGTGTTTGCCGAACTGGCGGAGCGGCTGACAGCGGGCGAAATCGAAGCGGCCGCTCATAAGCTGGGCCTGGCCAGAACGGTGGGCTGGGAGGAAAAGGACATCCTTGGCCTGCCTCTTCTGCGCCCGTTCGATCATGAGGACAGCGGAAAAATCTTTGCCGATCCGGATAAGGCCGACAGGGACGGGGGGATCCGCGCACAGACCGGCATCGGTCAGCGCGATGTACAGGTGACCCCGCTGCAGGCCGCCAACATGATCGTGACGCTTCTTCAGCAGGGACAAGTCCACGCGCCACGAATTCTGGAGAGCGTCTCGTATGCGAACGGCCAGCTGATGAAAGAGCTGAAGCCCCATTTGGCCCCATCGTCCCTTGGTACCGTCCAGCCGGCAACTGCGGATTTGATTACCGGTTGGATGGAGAAGGTGGTCACCGAAGGAACGGGTCGGTCGATCCGCGGCACGGCATGGCCGCTTGCCGGCAAATCGGGAACGGCCCAGGTGACCATAAACGGGCAGCCGCGTAATCATCAGTGGTTCATCGGGTACGGACCCGTGAACCAACCGAAATACGCGGCTGCAGTACTGTATCAAAATATGTCGCCGTCCTCCCGGAACCAGGCGACGGTGCTGTTCGGACGCATTATGAACCTGCTTGCGGCTCATCCGGCGGCGTAGCATCCGGCGTGCGGGTGGTCATATCAAACGGCGAGACGTCGAACTCTTCCTTCGGAAGGCGGATCCAGCTCTGCAAATATCCCTGCTGGAGCAGTTCCTTGATCAGGATCAGCAGCACGGGAGAGAGGATCAGTCCGGCGATGCCAAAGATCGACAGGGAGATGATCATGAACGAGAGCATCAGGAAAGCCGACGACACGCCGATCGAATTGCCCGTAATCCGCGGTTCGAGCAGCTGGCGGGTGAGAAGCACCACGACGAGAAGGACGGAAAGGCCGATCGCCAGACTGAGATTGCCGACAATAAACAAATAAATGATCCATGGGATCAGGATAACCGGAACCCCGACGAGCGGCAGAATATCAAATACGGCACAAACCAAGGCTAGTGCAAGCTCGTTGCCTGTGCGCAGAATCAACAGCCCGGCATATACGAGCACGAGGGTGATGAGCACCATGATCAGCTGGGCCTTGATGTAGGAGCCGATGGCTTTCAGGACATATGTCTTCAGAAATGTATAGGCGTTCTTCAGCGTCTTCGGCGACTTGTCCCGCATCACTTTTCTCCAGCTGCCGATTTCGGTGCTGAGGAAAAACGCCAGGATGATCGCGATGCCGAAGTTGCCCATAAAGGACGAGAACGAACTGAACAGTCCGACCATATATTTAAAGAAAGCGGTGGCCCACCCGCTGGCATAATCCGTTAACGTTGTAAAATACTCGTTCATTTTTGCAGTGACATTTGGCGGCAGGGCTGCGATTTTTTCCTGAAGAAATTGCGTCAGCTTGGTAAATTCCGTTTGAATCATATGCGTGTATTTGGGCAAATTATCTTGGACCTGGGCGAACTGGGAAACGACGATCAGTCCGACCCCGAACAGGATCCCCAGGATCACCAAAATAAACACCAGTACGGAAATGGCGGAAGCGAACGGTTTGGGCATGCCCCTCTTGTGCAAAAACTTGGCCAGCGGTTCGATCATAAAGAAAACGACGAAGGATAAAAATACGGGCGCGGCGATTTGGTACAGCTTGCTGAATATGTACATGACGAGGAAAACGGTAAGTACGATGAACCCGATATCCACAAAGGTTCGCCAGTATTTTTTGTACAGTGGAAGCATCGCGGGCGGATCTCTCCTTTTCACAACAGATTATTTTTCATTGTACACGATTTATAAAAAAACGCCTATTTCTTCAGTCACTGTGATAAAATAAGAGGTAGCGATTTTTATAGGGTGCCTATGAAAATTAAAGTTATCAAATAACACATGCCTTTCGGCAAGTCAAAGTCAATACAGAGAAAAGTGGGGATATGACATGCAGACTTTGCTGCTTTGGTTATTTTACATCTCATCGTTTTACGCGTTTATTCCCGGCTTGATCACCCGGATATTCGGTTTCCGCGTATTTCGCAGAGGGATCACGGAGCATGAATACGCGCTGACCTTCGATGACGGTCCCGATTCGGTGTACACTCCGAAATTGCTGGACCTGCTGAAAAGATACAACGCCAAGGCCACCTTCTTCGTCGTCGGCTCGCACGCGGAGCAGCATCCCGAAATCGTCAAGCGAATCTATGACGAAGGCCATCTGATCGGCATTCATAATTATGTCCATAAATCGAACTGGCTCATGCGGCCGGGAACGGTCAAGAAACAGATTATGAAGACCGACAAGGTTATTCATACGATTACCGGGGAGCGCAGTTCTTATTACCGTCCGCCGTGGGGAATCGTGAACCTGTTCGATTTTGCCAAGCGAAGTCAGTTCAAGATCGTCCTGTGGTCGTCCATGTTCGGCGACTGGCGGGAACGCATCGGCGCGGACCGGCTGACCGAGCGGATGCTGAACAAGCTTCAGCCCGGAGAAGTGATGCTGCTGCATGATTGCGGCCTCACCGCCGGAGCCAACCCGGACGCGCCGCAGCAGATGCTGATTGCTTTGGAGCGGGTGCTGGAGGAAGCGGAGCGCCGCGGAATGAAAGCCATCCGGATCGACGAGATGATCGAAGCGAAGGAGAAAGCGCCGGAGCGAAAGCTGCCGCGGCTGAAACGGGCTTCGGTCAAAGTTTGGCTGCTGTGGGAAACGCTGTTTCATGCGATGTTCCGGTTGAAATCAATCCGGCCTTATGATCCGTTCATCCATTACCGGCTGCGCACCTATAAGGGACAAACGGTGGAGATGAATGACGGCGCAACGCTGTCCAAGGGAGATAAAGTGATCGAGCTGCACTTCGATAACGAGAAGCTGTTCCGGCTCGGTGTCCGGTCCAGATCGATGGTGCACCTGGCCATCCAGATGATCCGCGCCACCGAAGATCAGTTCCCGGAACTTGCCCGGATCATCCTGAGCGACCCTGAACTGCAGCAGGCGAAGGCCATATACGGAATCACGATGATTAACCGGGGGCCAAAGAACTTCGGCTTCAAAATCGTCGATTTGAAAGACGGCTTATTCGCTAGATCGACGACGATGTATTTGAAGTTCCTGCTGCGGATCATTAATCCGTCCGGACAGGAACGGCTGAAGGACCATGCGGAACAGATGGTTCCGAAACTGCTGGTCATGTCTGTTGCTCAGCTAATCGAGCGGTTTTCCGAGAGCGGATCTCACCGCCGGCAGCAAGTGAAGGAGCCGTCCGATCCGCAAGAGGAGAAGAAGGGCGAGCTGCTTGACCTGAATCTGGTTGCTTCGTCGCAGGGTATCGGCAGCACGCCGCCTGCTATGTAAATCAAACAGCACTTATACGAAAATATGGATCGGGGCTGTCCCGGCTGTGGTAAAGACCGCAGCTGGAGACAGCCCTTTTGATGTTGAACCGGAAACCGAATGAAGCAGCCTTACTATTTAAAGTCTTATGCTTTATATAAAAAAGGTGCTTCATAAGTCGGAGTGACTTATGAAGCACCTCGGATGCATCTCACTTCGATGCAGAGTAGATTAGATTTTCATGACGCCGCCTTGGCTGGCGTTGGTGACGAGCTTGGAGTAACGGGCGAGATAGCCTGTTTTCACCTTCGGCTCGAAGCCTTTCCAATGGGTGCGGCGCTCGGCCAGCACTTCGTCGCTGACAAGAAGCTCGATTTTACGGTTGTTCAGGTCGAGCTCGATGATGTCTCCGTCTTCGACGAAGGCGATCGGACCGCCCTCAGCTGCTTCCGGAGAGATGTGGCCGATACTGATCCCGCGGGATGCGCCGGAGAAGCGTCCGTCCGTGATCAGGCCGACTTTGGCTCCAAGGCCCATGCCGACGATTTGGGACGTAGGCGCCAGCATTTCCGGCATGCCTGGGCCGCCTTTAGGTCCTTCGTAACGAATAACGACGACGTGGCCTTCTTTAACCTTGCCGTTTGCGATGCCTTCCAGCGCCTCTTCCTGGGAGTCGAAGCAGATGGCAGGGCCTTTATGATAGCCGCCGACGGATGGATCCACGGCGCCGACTTTGATGATGGATCCTTCCGGAGCCAGGTTGCCGTAGAGCACCGCCAGGCCTCCACGCTCGGAGTATGGCTGGTCGATCGGATGGATGACGTTCTTGTCCTGGATTTCGCAGCCGGTTACGTTCTCGGCCAGCGTCTTGCCGGTAACCGTCATGCAGTCGCCGTACAATGCGCCCGGCTTCTTGAGCAGCTCGTTCAGCACGGCGCTTACGCCGCCTGCGGTATGAACGTCTTCGATGAAGTAATCCGAAGCCGGTGCGAGCTTGGAGATATGCGGCACGCGGTTGGCGACTTCATTGATCCGCTCCAGCGGATAATCGATGCCGGCTTCCTGAGCGAGAGCCAGGGTGTGAAGCACGGTGTTTGTGGAGCCGCCCATGGCCATGTCGAGCGCAAAGGCGTTGTCGATGGATTCCCTGGTCACGATGTCACGCGGCTTCAGGTCCATCTTCACGAGTTCCATCAGCTGGCGTGCAGATTGCTTGACGAACTCTCTGCGTTCTTCGGCTACCGCCAGAATCGTGCCGTTGCCCGGCATTGCCAGTCCAAGGGCTTCCGCCAGACAGTTCATGGAGTTCGCGGTGAACATGCCCGAACAGGAACCGCAGGTAGGACAGCCGTATTGTTCAAGCTCCAGCAGATCGTCGTCGCTGATTTTTCCGACTTGGTGGGCACCGACGCCTTCGAATACGGATGTCAGGGACAGGCGGCGTCCTTTGCTGTCTACGCCGGCCTTCATCGGACCGCCGCTGACGAAGATCGTAGGGATGTTGACGCGCAGCGCGCCCATCAGCATGCCCGGCGTAATTTTGTCACAGTTCGGAATGCAGACCATGCCGTCGAACCAGTGTGCAGAGACGACGGTTTCGAGCGAGTCGGCGATGATTTCGCGGCTCGGCAGGGAATAACGCATGCCGATGTGCCCCATGGCGATGCCGTCATCGACGCCGATCGTGTTGAATTCAAACGGAACGCCTCCGGCTTCGCGGATGGCCTCCTTGACCAATTTGCCGAATTCCTGAAGGTGGACGTGGCCGGGAACGATGTCGATGTATGAGTTGCACACGGCGATAAACGGCTTGCCGAAATCCTCCTCTTTCACGCCCGCCGCGCGGAGCAAGCTGCGGTGAGGCGCGCGGTCAAAGCCCTTCTTGATCATGTCAGAGCGCATTTTATTAGCTGCCATGATGTCTTTTTCCCCCTAACTGTAAGTATCGCGCTTTAGCGCGGTTAACTATGAAAGTGCCCGTATAAAACGAAACGGTTTTAAATGAGTCTATCACAAAATGAAAGCTTTTTCTAGCAATGGTTCGAAAGATTCGGGGAACTTAAGGCCCAGGCAGGCGAACAGGAAAAGGCACCTTCCATTCGCTGGGAATGAAGGTGCCTTTTGGCTTATGTCAATCCATCACTCGTTGTTGGCTGATGGTCAGGCAGGGATTAGTTTTTGCCGCCCTTGCGGCCGATTTCTTTGTAGAACTCCTTGTCGTGAGACTCGGAAGTGGCTTCGCCGCCTTTTTGGCCGATCTCCTGATAGAATTCACGGTCGTGGTTTTTGGAAGTGGCTTCGCCGCCTTTGCGGCCGATTTCCTGATAAAATTCCTTGTCATGATTTTTGGCCGTTGCTTCCCCGCCCATACGACCTGCTTCTTCTCTGCTCATTTTACCGTTATTATCGTTGTTACGTGCCATTTCAAATCACTCCTTGGAAAGTATTTTTGATGGATATAGATTGAACTAAAGTGCACCTCCGGACCCGAAGTCCGTGCCCGCCTTCCGAAGAAGGCGCGGATGACGTTAGCCTTAGCTCACTCTATATTAGTTGCGCGCATCCTTTACTTACCACAGCCCTACTGGAGTGAAACAATTAAATTATGAAATCATTAGTAAATAACTTGCTTGGATACAGCCCCGTCGGAAGGAGGCATATCAGATCAGCCCTAGCGGATAAGCCCGTGGAGAGGAGGAGACAAATACGGCTCCGCTTCTATTGTTACATATTGACAACCCTTCTTCCTCCGCTGACAATAGGGACAGACCAAGTAACGGAAAGGGGAAGAAAACATGCAGGATAGTAACCTACCTGGATCACCCGAGCTTGTCACGTTCGGAGAAAGCATGGGGCTGTTCACGGCGCAGGATTCCCGCGGCCTGGAGTATGCTTCCACCTTACATAAATCCTTTGGCGGAGCGGAGAGCAATGTGGCCATCGGCGTCGCCCGTCTGGGTCACACCTCAGGCTGGTTCGGGGCGCTCGGAAAGGATCCTCTCGGGGATATGATTTACAAGTCAATCCGCGGCGAAGGCGTAGACGTGTCGCAAACGGTCCGCAGTGTTGACGCGCCAACAGGCATGATGATCCGTGAAAATACGGCGGGCCGCACATCGGTGTACTATTACCGGAAAGGCTCCGCGGCAAGCCGGATGCAGCCGGATCAGCTGAATGCTTCCTATATTGCCGGGGCCAAAATGCTGCACGTGACCGGCATTACGGCGGCGATCAGCCCGTCCGGACTGGCCTGCGTCGAAGCGGCTATAGACATCGCCGCGGCAGCCGGCGTCAAAATCAGCTTTGACCCCAATCTCCGCCTAAAGCTGTGGAGCCTGGAAGAGGCGCGGGGCGTGCTGCTGCGTCTGGCCGAAAAGGCGGATTACTTTTTACCGGGCCTCGACGAGCTGAAGCTGCTGTACGATACGGACGATGACGCGGCGATTTTTGCAAGCCTTTCCAAACTGAAAGCCGTATCGATCGTCAAAGGCGGTCCCGACCTGACTTATGTGCTCGAGCAGGGGAACGTAACGGAGGTTCCGTACTTCAAGGCCGATAATGTACTGGATACCGTCGGAGCGGGTGACGGCTTCTGTGCCGGCTTTATCGCCGGGCTATTGAAGGGCGAAAGCGCCGTGGAAGCGACCCGTCTGGGGAATCTAACCGGATCTATGGTTATTCAGGCCGTGGGTGATTGGGAAGCGCTTCCGACCTGGGAGCAGGTCGAGGCGAAGCTCGGCAACAAGGCGCATATCGAGAGATAAGGCGAGAGATGCGTGGGTACTCTGGAAATAGACAACTTTCAGGCTTTTCCATATAATGAACACAAAGGAGCGGTCATTGTGAAAAAAATCCAGCTTTTGCAAAAAATTATCGATAACGGCGTCGTTGCCGTTCTGCGCGGAGATTCGGCCGATCAGGTGTTTGACATGGCTGAGGCGGCGATTGCCGGCGGGATCAAGGTCATCGAGGTTACGCTGACCGTGCCGGGAGCGCTGCATGCGATCGAGAAGCTCAGCCGGATGTACAGCTGGGAGACGAGCGACCCGGACAAATTCGCCATTATCGGAGCGGGAACGGTGCTGGAGCCTCAGACGGCGCGCGCTTCCATCATGGCCGGAGCCCAGTTTGTCGTCGGTCCTTCACTGAATCCCGACACGGTTAAGCTGTGCAATTTGTACCGGGTGCCGATTCTGCCGGGCGTCATGACGATCGCCGAAGTGCAGCAGGCACTCGAGCTCGGGGTCGACATCGTGAAGCTGTTCCCTGGCAGCCTGTACGATCCGTCCATCATCAAGACGATGAAGGGGCCTCTGCCTCAAGCGGACTTTATGCCGACGGGCGGCGTATCGCTGTCCAATCTCGGCGACTGGATCAAAGGCGGGGCGGTGGCTGTGGGCATCGGCTCGGACCTGACCAACGAGGCTGTGAAGACTGGGGATTTAAGCCATGTCCGCACGAAAGCGGAGCAGTACATGGAGGCTTACCGCAAGGCAAAGTCGGAGCTGTAAGCCGGCCGGAATGTTATGAGCGGAATTATTGTATCATAAGTAAAACCCAAGCATTGTGAATCAAACCCGATCGTAACGGGTACTACACCATACAGCCTGCCGTCCCGCATGTGGAGGCGGGCTGGTCCCTTATTCCATATGAAGCGAGAAGCCGCGGATCGGATCAAAAGGACCAACACTTGTGGAGGTGCACCATATCGTGCAGAACATAGATACGCTTGCCTCTTGGATTGAACAAAGCGGCAATATCGTTTTTTTCGGTGGAGCGGGAACGTCGACGGAAAGCGGCATTCCCGACTTCCGTTCCGCCGCCGGGCTGTATCAGACCGAACAGCATCTGCCATACCCGCCGGAGCAAATGCTGAGCCGGTCCTTTTTTATGAAGCTTCCCGAGGTGTTCTTTGATTTTTACCGCAGCAAAATGCTGCATCCCGATGCGGCTCCGAACGGCTGCCACCGGATGCTGGCCAAACTGGAGCAAGCCGGCAAGCTGAAGGCTGTCGTGACCCAGAACATCGACGGATTGCATCAGAAGGCGGGAAGCAAAGAGGTGCTGGAGCTGCACGGTTCGGTTCACCGCAATTACTGCATGGGCTGCGGGGCGTTTTACGACCTGGAGCACATCATGGCGACGAACAAGCTCGTTCCGCGCTGCCCAAGCTGCAGCGGGATCATCAAGCCCGACGTCGTCCTGTATGAGGAGCCGCTGGACCAGCAGGTGCTCTTTGGTGCGGTGGAGGCGATCTCCCAGGCGGATCTGCTCATCATCGGCGGCACCTCCCTGACGGTTCAGCCGGCAGCGGACCTGGTGTCCTATTTTCAAGGAAGCCGCACCGTCCTCCTGAATATGGACCCTACTCCATATGACCGCAAAGCGGATCTGCTGATCGCTGATAAAATCGGCGAAGTGATGGAGCAAGTGGAGCGGAAACTGGGTATTTAATGGGTGGCAGATGTTCATAGCGCGGTAAGCGTGGTAACAGCTTAGTCCATCCCTTTTTTAACAGGAAGGATATCAGCCGGGACCTCCAGCCCGTGTAATCGGTTTCTTGTCAAATGCCTTGCCGAGGATTTATGATGGTTCTAGTAGTCTATTAACCGTGAGAGAGAAGGGCGGATATCAATGGCATATACACCAAGCGAATCACGTTATGAAGAGATGACTTATAACCGCTGTGGCCGTTCGGGACTGAAGCTCCCGGCCATATCGCTGGGACTCTGGCATAATTTTGGCGGAATCAATACGTACGAAAATGCGCGGAACATGGTCACCCGCTCGTTTGATTTAGGAATTACCCACTTTGATCTGGCGAACAACTACGGTCCTCCACCAGGCTCGGCGGAAGAAACGTTTAGCCGGATTCTGGCCCAAGATCTGAAGAGCCACCGGGATGAATTGATTATCTCGTCCAAAGCCGGGTATTACATGTGGCCCGGTCCTTACGGGGAGTGGGGATCACGCAAGTATCTTGTCTCCAGCCTGGATCAAAGCTTAAAGCGGATGGGTCTCGATTATGTCGACATTTTTTATTCGCACCGCTTTGACCCGGATACTCCACTGGAAGAAACAATGATGGCGCTTGACCATATTGTGCGCTCCGGTAAAGCGCTGTACGTCGGCATTTCGAATTATTCGGCGGAGCAGACGGCGGAAGCCGCCGCAATCCTGAAGCAGCTGGGAACGCCGCTCTTGATCCACCAACCAAGCTATTCCATGCTGAACCGCTGGATCGAGAACGGCCTGCAGGACGTGCTGGATGAGCAGGGGATCGGCACGATTGCCTTTACCCCGCTGGCTCAAGGGCTGCTGACGAACAAATACCTGAACGGCATTCCGGAAGATTCGCGTGCCGCGAGCCCGTCGGTCTTCCTGAACGAGAGCAACATTACGCCGGATGTGCTTCGCAAAATCCGGGCGCTGAACCAGCTTGCGGCCGCTCGCGGCCAAAGCCTGGCCCAGCTGGCGCTGGCCTGGGTGCTGCGCGGAGGGCGCGTGACTTCAGCCCTGATCGGAGCCAGCCGTGTCAGCCAGATCGAAGACAACGTGGCTGCACTGAAGAATCAGGAATTCAGCAAGGAAGAGCTTGACCGGATCGAGGCGATTTTGAAAACGGAAAGCGAATCCTGATCCTGTGTATATATCCTGTGATTCGATGAGAGGCAAATTCCGGTGACGGAAACTTAAGTCCATATTAGCGACCATCCTCGATTAACCCGTTAACACGGATAACTCGATTGCGGTTGACCTTGGGCGTATATCAGGTGTATGACCGGCCTGGACTAAACTTACGCACATCTTAGGTGCAATAACTCTCTTGTCTGGCCCTTAGGCGGAATAACCCGCTTGTCATGGGCCTAACACACAATAACCCGCTTGTCTGCCAGAGGGCAGGGCATGCGGGTTATTGTGTGCCTGGCGCTTAGGATCCGCGCTGCGAGTCCGGCCGGGCGGAAGCGACGAGGTCCGGAGCCGTTACGACGGCGCGGTACGCCGTCGGGGACTGCCCGCACAGCCGCTTGAACTGGCGGGAAAAATACAGAGCGTCCGTCAGCCCGACGGAGGCTGCCACCTGCTCGATCGACAGCTCCGGCCGTTCGCGCAGCAGCTGGCGCGACTTATCGATGCGGAGCTTAAGCAAATAGGTCACCGGCGAGCATCCGGTTTCTTTCTTGAAAATCCGCGAAAGATAAGCCCGGTTATAGCCGAGGCTGTCGCACATTTGCTCAATGGAGACCGGATGGGCGTACTGTGCCGACATGTAGTGGATCATCTGCTTGACGGTCCGCTGCACCTGCGATTCCGTTCCCGTCAGCCGGGAATGGCTGGACAGGATATTCTGCGCTTCCGAGAAGATCAGGTACAGATAGCCAAGCGACGCCAGATCGGCGCTTTCCTGCTTCGTATAGAACGCTTCCTGCATCCGTTCAATAGAGCCGGGGATCATGGTGTCCCCGTCGGTAAAAAGCACCGGATGCAGCGGGTCGAAGCCGGCGTTCACCAGGAGACCCTGCGCCTCTCTGCCGGAGAAGGCGGTCCAGCGGTAGCGCCAAGGCTCGCCGGCGTCGGAGGCGTAGCTGACCAGCTGGCCGGGGTGAATGAGGAAGCAGCTCCCTTGTCCGAGCTCATAGGTGCGCTGCTCGGTTCGAAACGTCCCTTTTCCCTCTTCTACATAATGAAGCAGATAGTAATCATAAATTTTTGGCCCGACGGCATGCACAGGCCTGGTCTGGCTCTCTCCCGCAAACAGCACGTGCAGCGGGCCGTCGTCATGATAGACGGGGTTTGAAGCAACGGAGTAGGTCTCCTGCGGAATCATGGATTCATCGATCCTTTCACAACCATCAAAATAAATGCGGTCCTTCTTACACCATTATATTCTCCAAGGTCACATAAATCCATATCGAGTCAACATAATTGCATTAACGCGGACAGGAAGTCCTTTTATAATGAAAGAGCAGAACCATAAGGAAAGGATGGGTGCATATCCCTATGACATCGGAAACTTTATTACAGCAATTCATGACGAAATACGGTGACAGCAGCGAGGAAGTACGTGTGTTTCATGCTCCGGGCCGGGTTAACCTGATCGGGGAGCATATCGATTATAACGGAGGTTACGTCCTTCCCGCAGCGCTGGAGTTTGGCACGACGCTGCTCATTCGGGAGCGCGGGGACGATGTGATTCAGCTGGCCTCCACAAATTTGCCTTATGAATACAAACTAGCCGTCAAGGAAATCGGCAGCCACAAAACGGGCGAGTGGGTGGACTATGCCGTCGGCGTCATGGTCGAGAACGCCAATATCGGCTGTCCGGTTACGAAAGGCTATGACATCCTCTATCACGGCGATATTCCGAACGGCGCCGGATTGTCTTCTTCCGCCTCGATCGAAGTGGTCACTTCGTATGCGCTGCAGTCGATGGAAGGGTGCCGTACGGATACGGTGCAGATTGCGCTCCTGTCGCAAAAGGCCGAAAACCAGTACGTCGGCGTCAACTGCGGCATCATGGACCAGTTTGCCGTCGCGAACGGAAAGAAGGACCACGCGATCCTGCTCATGTGCGACACGCTGGAATACAAGCATGTTCCGTTCCAGACCGGGGTCTACAAGCTGGTGATCAGCAATACGAACAAGCGCAGAGGCCTGGTGGATTCGGCTTACAACGAACGCCGCTCGCAGTGCGAAACCGCCTTGGCCCAGCTTCAGGCAAAGATGCCTTCGCTTCAGTATTTGGCCGGCCTGACGCCCGATCAGTTCGAATCGCTGAAGGATGCTATCGCCGATGAGACGGTCGTAAGACGTGCCCGGCACGTGGTCGAAGAAAACCAGCGCGTGCTGGATTCCGTGGAAGCGTTGAAGCAGAACGATTTGCATACCTTCGGACAGCTGATGAACGCTTCGCACGCATCGCTGCGTGACCTGTACGAGGTCAGCTGCGATGAGCTGGACGTTATGGTCGAAGAAGCGCAGCGGATCGAAGGCACGCTGGGCTCGCGGATGACCGGAGCTGGCTTTGGCGGCTGCACCGTGTCGCTCGTGCATGAAGATGCGGTGGAACGGTTCATTCAGCAGGTCGGCGAAGCGTATCAGGCGAGAACGGGCCTCAAGGCCGATTTCTATGTGTGCAGCGCAGGCGACGGAGTCAAAGAACTGAAGGGGGATCACTAACATGGCTATTCTCGTAACGGGTGGAGCAGGATATATCGGGTCGCATACGGTAGCGGCTCTTCTGGAGCGCGGCGAGGAAGTAGTCGTGCTGGACAATTTGCAAACGGGGCACCGCGGGGCGCTGCTCGGCGGCAAGCTGTACGAAGGAGATTTGCGGGACAAGGAGCTGCTGGCGAAGCTGTTCGCCGAGAACGAGATCGACGCGGTGATCCATTTCGCGGCGAATTCCCTCGTGGGCGAAAGTATGCAGAAGCCGGTGAAGTACTATGATAACAACGTCTACGGCACGCTCTGCCTGCTGGAAGCGATGGACGCGGCGAACGTGCGCCGGATCGTCTTTTCCTCCACAGCAGCGACTTACGGTGAACCTGAACGGGTGCCGATTGTCGAGAGCGACCGTACGCAGCCTACGAACGTGTACGGGGAGACCAAATTGATGATGGAGCGTATGATGTCCTGGTTCGACCAGGTGCTCGGCATCAAATACGTAGCCTTGCGTTATTTCAATGCGGCAGGGGCCCATGACAGCGGCAAAATCGGCGAGGACCACCGTCCCGAAAGCCATCTCATTCCGCTGGTGCTGCAAACCGCGCTGAAGCAGCGCGAGAGCATTGCCGTCTTCGGCGACGACTATCCGACGGCGGACGGATCCTGCGTCAGAGACTACATCCACGTGAGCGACCTGGCGGACGCGCACTTGCGGGCGGTCGATTATTTGCGCAAGGGCGAGGCCAGCAACGTGTTTAACCTGGGGATCGGGGAAGGCTTCTCCGTGAAGGAAGTCATTGAGACGGCCAAGAAAGTCACTGGGCTGGACATTCCGGTCGTCGTGCAGGCCCGCCGAGCCGGCGATCCCGCTGTGCTTGTTGCATCTTCTGAAAAAGCCCGAACCGTGCTCGGATGGAACCCTTCGCGCACCAAGCTGGAGGACATTATCGAGAGCGCCTGGAGCTGGCATCAAAGCCATCCTGACGGATACGGCAAAGAATAAGGGGGAAGCGCATTGAATTCACAAACCGACACCACGAATCCCTTGAAAGAGCAAGCCTTGCAGGCGATCGACCGCCTCGTGCGTTTCGCCTTGGATCACCGGCTCATTCAGGCTGAAGACGCCGACTACAGCCGCAACCTGCTGCTGGATATGTTCGGCGCAAGCGAGCCTTCGCTGAACGAAGCTGAGCAGGAGGCCGGGGACAGCCCGCAGCCGATGATCGACACGCTGCTGGATTACGCGTTTGAGATCGGACTGATGCCGGAAAACACCGACACCTACCGCGACCTGCTCGACGCCAAAATCATGGGCCTGCTCATGGCGCGGCCTTCGGAAGTGATTGCGGAGTTTGAGCGTACGGCACGGGAGCAGGGAATCGAAGCGGCGACCGACCGGTTTTACCGGCTGTCGATCGATTCGAACTACATCCGGATGGACCGGGTCAGCAAAAACGTATACTGGACGTACCCGTCGGAATACGGCGACATCGAAATGACCATCAACTTGTCCAAACCGGAGAAAAGTCCGAAGGAAATCGCCATGGCGAAGCTGCTGCCGCCGCCGATCTACCCCAAATGCCAGCTGTGCCGTGAGAATGTGGGTTATGCCGGCCGGGTCAACCATCCCGCACGCCAAAACCTGCGGATCATTCCGCTTGAGATGAACAACGAAAACTGGTTCTTCCAGTATTCGCCTTATGTGTACTACAACGAGCACTGCATCGTGTTCCACCATGATCACGTGCCGATGAAGCTGACGAAGGACAGCCTGCGTCGCCTGCTCGCTTTTGTAGACGTCTTCCCGCATTATTTTATCGGCTCGAATGCCGATCTGCCGATCGTGGGCGGGTCCATTCTAACCCACGATCACTTCCAGGGCGGGCGCCATACGTTCCCGATCCAGAACGCGCCGAAGGAAGCATCCTTCGCTCACCCGCAGTTCCCGGGCGTGACGGCCAGCATCGTCAAATGGCCGATGTCTGTGCTGCGGCTTGCGTCGGCGGACAGTGCCGTCCTGCTGGAATGCGCCGATTCCATCTACGAAGCCTGGAAGCAGTACAGCGATCCGGAAGCCGAGATTTATGCTTTTACAGAAGAAGGCGGGCAGCGGGTGCCGCATAACACGGTGACCCCGATCGTCCATCGGACGCCGGACGGGGCTTACGAAATGGACTTGGTGCTGCGCAACAACCGGACCAGCGAGGAGCATCCGGCGGGGATTTACCACCCGCATGCCGAAATGCACCATATCAAGAAGGAAAACATCGGCCTCATTGAGGTGATGGGCCTGGCGATTCTGCCGGGACGGCTGAAGGAAGAGCTGGATCAGGTCGCGGATATTCTGTCCGGAAACCGCGGGCTGTATGAAGCGCTGCTCCAGGACGACAACCATCCGCTCCAAGTCCACAAACCGTGGATCACCCGCCTGGTGGAAGAACAGGGCATGGAGCGGGACAAAGCTGCCGCCGAAGAATGGGTCCGCGAGGAGGTTGGACGCATTTTCGTGGAGATTTTGGGCCACGCTGGCGTCTACAAACGGACGGAGGCCGGGCAGCAGGCGTTCCGCCGCTTCCTTACTGCGATGGGTTATACCGAGGCGTAATTTCTTATATCCGGGGGATGCGCCCCCTTCCTTACAAACCGCTTATTCCCTGCACGGGAAGGGCGGTTTGTTTCTTCTGCGGCCGGAGGGTTATAATATTTAGGGCAACTCATTACATCATGGAGGCGAATCCGACAATGAAAGCATTTGAATTTCATAACCCGACCAAGCTTATTTTCGGCCAAGGTCAGCTGGATAAATTAAAAACCGAAGTTCCGAAATACGGGAAAAAGGTGCTGCTGGTATACGGCGGCGGAAGCATCAAGCGCTCCGGCCTGTACGACAACGTGCTTGCGCTGCTCAAGGAAATCGGCGCCGAGGTGACCGAACTGGCAGGCGTAGAGCCGAATCCGCGCTTATCAACTGTACATAAAGGGGTGGACCTGTGCCGGACAAAAGGCATTGAGTTGATTCTTGCGGTAGGCGGCGGCAGCGTCCTGGACTGCTCCAAGGCGATTGCGGTCGGCGCCAAATACGACGGCGATATGTGGGACTTTGTGGAACGCAAAGCCGCTCCGCAGGCTGCCCTTCCGCTCGGCACGGTGCTGACGATGGCGGCGACAGGCTCGGAAATGAACGGAGGCTCGGTCATTACGAACGAGCAAACGAAAGAAAAGATGGGCTGGGGCAGCCCGTTTGCCTTCCCGGCATTTTCCATCCTGGATCCGGTGAACACGTATTCCCTGCCGAAAGACCAAACCGTTTACGGCATGGTAGACATGATGTCACACGTGCTGGAGCATTACTTCCACCAGGAGACCAACACGCCGGTTCAGGATGGATTCTGCGAAACGGTCCTTCGTACCGTCATCGAAACCGCGCCGAAGCTGATTAACGATCTGGAAAACTACGAGTACCGTTCTACGATCATGTACTGCGGCACGATGGCGCTGAACGGTGTACTGAACATGGGCATGTCCGGCGACTGGGCGACCCACAACATCGAACACGCCGTATCGGCCGTGTATGACATTCCGCACGGCGGTGGTTTGGCCATCCTGTTCCCGAACTGGATGAAATATAACCTGAGCGTGGATCCAGGCCGCTTCAAGCGCCTTGCCGTCAACGTGTTTAACGTGGATCCGGCCGGCAAGAGCGACGAGCAGGTCGGGGAAGAGGGCATCCAGGCGCTTCGCGATTTCTGGAGCTCCATCGGTGCACCGGCCCGCCTGGCCGATTACGACATCGACGACAGCCAGATCGAAGTGATGGCCGAGAAGTCGGTCCGCTTCGGGCCGTTTGGCAACTTCCGCAAGTTGAACAAGGAAGACGTCATCGAAATTTACAAAATGTCGCTGTAAGCCGATAAGCGTTCCGTCAGCGACCGGAGAGCTGGAATATTCTTCCTTTCTCCGCCAATATAGCCAAGGGGCTTCCCATAAGGTCGATCCGACCCGGGAAAGCCCCTTTTTTCCGTTCCACATCTTTTCCGTGTCGAGGGTTCGGGTTGATGCTGCCCACCCCTAGGTCGCTGAATTCACGGCTTACTTTATACCTCCTGATCCGGCTTGGATCTCTCGGCCTTCCATAGGGTCGGCCTCATGATGGCCCAGTCTCTTTCGGGAGCGTGCCAGCATCACTAAGCCCAGGAGGGCTGTCAGAACGGCAATCATGACCATAGGGCTGTATCGGTTGACCTGATAGAGAGTAGTGCTTGCAATAGGGGCGATAATGGCGGAAATCCCCTGCATGGCTGCAACCATGCCGGCAACGCCTCCTTGCTGTTCATGACTTACCGACAGAGAAGCGCCTGCCATAAATCCGGTCATCATAAGCCCAGCTCCTAAACCAAACACCAAAAACGCCAAATAAAAAAAGGGAAGCTGAATGGCAAAAAGGAATAGGAGCATGCTTGCGACGAGAATCAAAGATCCGAGTGAGATCATCGCCCATGGTCCCCATTTCAGCCATTTGGACTGAACGACTTGTGAGATGAGCATAGCCAGACCCGTAAACATGAGCCCGAAGGAAACGACCCCTGCCAACCGGTCGGACGGGAGACCGAGCTGATCCTGCAAATAAAAACCACCGACGACCTGAATCGTGACGAGCCCGATCATTGTCACCAACGCTGCAAGTAGATAGAGCCGTAAACCGGGTTGGAACGGGCTGACTTTGACGGCCCCACCCCGCAGCGCTGGTTTCGTTGCAGGCATTAGCAGCAGAGTGACGACACAGGCGACAGCTGCCATCGTGATGCCAAAATATAAAGGCCACAATAAACCAATGATGGTGAAGATGCCGGCAACGGCCGGCCCCAAAACAAGCCCAAGCCCATTCGCAGCGCTGATGATCGCCATACCGCTTCCTCTATTTTTCCCCTCCGTTACATCGCCGATATAAGCCTGTGAGGAGGACAGGATGGCCGGAATGAAGAAACCGACCAGGCTGCGGGCACCAATCATAAGAGACAGCAGCAGCCCGCCGCTAAGCCAGTGTTGGAGACCGGCATAAAACACGGCCGTCAACAATAAAGTACTGATGCACATGCCGATAAACCCGATCAGTATAACCGGTTTCCGTCCTTTCGCGTCACTGATATTCCCCCATACCGGAGCCATGACGGCCATCATGACCGATCCGCTGGAAATCAGGATTCCGGAGTAAATTTCCTTGAGCCCTAATTCCCGTATTAGTGAGGGTGTGATTGGAGCAAGAAGCATAAGCCCTAACATCGCTACAAAAACGCTGAAAAAGACGCTTCCCTTTATTTTATTCATTCGCTGCACTCCTTTTCTCAAATGGATCATTTGAGTAGGAGTATAAGCAAAGCGGGCTGTGTGTTCTCCCTCGTTACGGATGGAACTGCGGTCAAACGGATTAAAATTGTTTTTTTACCTCGGAAGGCTTCATGCCGTATCTCCGAAAAAACTGCTCGGAAAATGCGCTAACGTTGCTGTACCCTACGGTCATCGCAGCCTTGGTCACATTGGCGGCCCGGTTTCGCAAAAGGCTCATCGCATGGTCGAGGCGGATCTGTCTTACATATTCGAACACGGTCAAGCCGAAGCATGCCTTGAATCCCATCTTCAGTTTAAAGTCGTTTAACTCGACCATCTTTGCCAATGCCAACAGCGAAGGAGGGTCTGCCATACACGATTCAAGGATTTGCTTTGCCTGGTGCAATTTTTGGACATCCCCTTTAGACAAACCGCTCGGAATAGGCGTCACAACAAATAGTTGATGCATATGCCGGTTCAGCAGCTCCAGTGCAACTGCTTCCATCATTAGCGGGGATCTGTCGGCATTTTTTAAATCCGAGATTAATTGCTCTATCAATATCATGCTTCTCGCATCGGGTTCAACATCAAAAGACCGGAATGTTTGCCCTTGCAGGAGCCGGTTAAAATCCAAATGGTTGTTTGGCGACGCTGCCGAGGGACTAGCCGCATAATCGAATAGAGCTACCGGGATAGCCAGTGATAATGAAGTATACGGCTCTTCAGCCGATGGATAAAACTGGGCTTGAAAGTCCTGAACGAAGGCAAGCGTACCCCGCCCGACCGGAGTTTCGTGTTCCCGGCCCGATACCACCACCTGCCGTTGACCGGACAGAGTGAACTGAAGTTCAACCATACGCCCTTTTGAGGCAAAACGAAAAGGATACGGCTTGTGATAGTGAACCTCATGGTATACGATTTCGATCCCGCTGTAAGTCGTGACCTTGTATGCTATGCCGGTGCCGACTTCGGGTCGAAGCTTATAAGAGATTCCGTTGTTTTGGCCGAATAAGGTTTCACCGAAATATCGCTGACAAATGGAAGTCAACGGTTCCACAATCATCACCTCTGACGACGATTATACCGGACGTTTGATTGCGTTTCGAGGGGGTCATTCGAATCACGCAATCAGACAGGAATGAACGAGAGCTCTCAATGGTTCACCGGGCGGCTTCGCCGCACCCAATAATGAAGCCGGACCAACCAAATCGTCTTCATCATTCCCTTCAGTGCCAGAAGAACGGCCATCATCTTCAGCCAAAGGATGACGTCCGGCTGATAAATTTCTGCAATATGCCATACCGGCACGACCTGAGTCATGCTCAATATGAGCACAATAAACAACCCTGTGAACTCCAGAATGATGATGTTGGCTATCAATTTGAAAGATTTTGCGGACGAGGCGGAAGGGTCAGGTCTCCATGGCCCAAGGCAGCGCCTGGCGGTTCGAGCGAATGTGTATAATAACCACGCACTGAGTATGATTATAATTCCGTTAACAAGCAGATATTTCTGCGTAATGCTTAGAAATGATCCACCTATCGGCTGCCCATTCAGGATGCTGATGCCCCCGGTTGCGATGTGGGTCGTCGTGTTATTCCCGTCTCATAATCATTGTGCCCGTGCGGCATACTCGTTTTTGTAAATGCCCTGAACAAGTTCCAGCACTGGTCTGCCGGCTTCGGCATACTTCAACTCCGTGGGCTCGTTGTTCGACAGATATACCCCATTCAGCATCTTGTGCTTGCCGAAAGCCGCTTCATATAGAAGCGAAGCGCCCTTTGAAGGAGGACTCATGACCAGCTTCATCGCTATTTTTATATACCAGGGCAGCCCGGAATTTTTTCCTTTCCGCATCGTATTGTTACCCCCGGGGTCGGCGCTGCGGATCGTCAAGCCTTCGGCGGCTGCCAAGGGGGCGATTTCGCGGGTCCACAGCGACAACGCCAGCTTCGTAGAGGCGTAAGGGCCGAACAGCTTCTTGAACGTCGGTGGAGATGCGAGCTCTGCAGGCTCGAAGCGGCGGACCATTTTCATCGTCGAGGACGAGGTGTTAATGATCGTTTTGAAGGAACCTTGCTTTAGCAAATCTTTCAGCTCCATGAAGATGATATAGGGAACTACGGTTTGCAGTTCGAAGTGCATCTCCCGTCCCTGCTTGGAATACGCAAGCTCAGGGAAGCTGCCTCCGGCGTTGTTAAACAGCACGTCGATTTTGTCTTCCTTGCTCTTGATCTCATCCAGCGCCCGTTGTAAGGCGGAGAAATCGGCGAGATCGGCCTTATATTGTCGAAGCTGCCGGTTGGCGAGAGCTTTCTGAATCAAGGCGTCGTCGCTGGGGAAAGCGGAACGGACCAAGGCAAGAACGGTCCAGCCTTCACCCAGCAGTCTGCGGGTCAGCTCCAGGCCGATGCCGTTGTTTGCCCCGGTAATCAGTGCAAGCGAGTTGGTTTTCATATGTGCCTCCTAGCAGATGAATAGGTTTTTGTATTTGCGGTAAAGCCACTCTACAACTTGTAGTCGGCTACAAGTCAATCCCTATTTTCGAAAAACCTACCGGACTTGACCTGGAGTCAGCTCCAAGTTGTATGATGGTATGAACATTTCAGAAACGAAAGGGAAGAAAGCCATGACTGATGCATATACGATCAAAGAAGCCGCGGAGCATACCGGCATCCCCGAAGAAACGATTCGCTATTACGAACGGATCGGGATTCTGCCGCGCGCAGAGCGCAAACCAAACCGCCACCGGGTGTACCGGCCAAAGGATTTGGAGACGATGAAGCTGGTCACCTGCCTGAAGAAGACGGGGATGCCGCTGGAGGAGATGAAGCCGTTTTTGAAACTGTCGGTCGGCGATGACATCAGCGAGTATCCGGAGCTGCACGGTTTGATTTTGGAGCACCGGGCAAAAATCAGGGAACAGATGGACTCTCTTCAGCAGATCCTGGATTTCATTGATTCTCAGGTGATTGGAACAGCGTCTGAAGCGGAGTGTGGTTTGGCTGACCAGCCGAAACGATTCGGCTTCCTGAGCTTGAAACCGTGAGCCAGCCGGAAGGAAAAGGAGGATTTTGACGGAAAATTCCCGGAATCTTAACGAAAAAGGAAAATTTTGAAACAATTTAGGCACTTCTAACGTATACCCTTATATAGACAGTCAGGAATACGCGCAGGGGGGAACGGTGGATGGAAACGCTTTATTGGAGCTGCCTGGCAGGCGGAGTTATTTTTGCGGTGGTCAGCGTGGTGCTCGGCGATATTTTGAGCCATGCGCTGGATGGGTTTCTCGATTTTTTGTCCGTTGACGTGCTGAAGCCGATGGTGATTGCGACGGCGGTGACTGTATTCGGTGGCGCAGGGATTCTGCTGCTGCGTTACACCAATTTGCACCAGGGCTTAAGCGCACTCATTGCTGGAATCGGCGCCGTTGCTATGGCGGGTGTCGTCTATGTGGCGTATGTCAGGCCGATGGAGAACAGCGAAAATTCCACGGGATATTCCATCCGCGAGCTCGAAGGCCGCATTGGTGAAGTGACGATTCCCATTCCGCCGGAAGGGTTCGGTGAGGTGATGGTGAGGCTGGGGGCAGGCAACACGCTGCACATCGCCTCCAGTCTGGAGCGCCTTCCGCTGCCCGCCGGAACCCGCGTCGTCGTCGTGGATGTGCTGGACGGCGTCCTGCGCGTGACCGGACTTGAAGAGAGAAAAGGAGATGTGGTTTGATGACAGTGCCTGAATACCTGGTAATACCGCTGATCGTCATAGGGGTAATCGTCGTGCTAGGCTTGGCTTTCTGGGCCCGTTACAAAACGGTGGGACCGGATGAAGCCATGATCGTGACGGGATCGTTTCTGGGAAGCAAAAACATATCGGAGGATGAATCCGGGCGCAAAATCAAAATCGTTCGGGGCGGAGGGGCTTTTATTCTGCCCGTCTTCCAGCAGTCGGAATTCATATCACTGCTCTCCCACAAGCTGGATGTGTCTACGCCGGAGGTATACACGGAGCAGGGCGTGCCCGTCATCGCTGACGGCGTGGCCATTATCAAAGTAGGCGGCTCGATTGAGGACGTCGCGACCGCAGCCGAGCAGTTCATTGGCAAGCCGATCGAAGCCCTGAAGGGCGAGGCGCAGGAAGTGCTGGAAGGGCATCTGCGGGCCATTCTCGGTTCGATGACCGTGGAAGAGGTGTACCGGAACCGCGACAAGTTTGCTCAGGAGGTTCAGGGTGTAGCGGCGAGAGATTTGAAAAAAATGGGCCTGCAGATCGTCTCCTTTACGATCAAGGACGTACGCGACAAGCAGGGGTACCTCGATGCGCTCGGCAAGCCGCGGATCGCAGCGGTGAAACGGGACGCGGAGATCGCCGAGGCGGAAGCGATGCGCGATGCGCGGATCCAGAAGGCGAACGCCGAGGAGCAGGGGCAGAAGGCCGAGCTGCTGCGCGATACGAATATCGCCGAAGCGACGAAGGCGAAGGAATTGAAGGTAGCTTCCTTTAAGAAGGAACAGGACACTGCCAAGGCGGAAGCCGACCAGGCGTACCACATCCAGGAAGCCCGCGCCAAGCAGACGATGGTAGAGGAGCAGATGAAGGTAGAGCTCGTTCGCAAGGAGCGGGAGATCGACCTGCAGGAGAAGGAAATTCTGGTGCGGCAGAAGCAGTATGATGCCGAAGTGAAGAAAAAAGCGGACGCCGACCGGTATGCAGTCGAAGTCGCGGCCGAAGCAGACAAGGCCAGAAAAATGCTGGAGGCCGAGGCGCTGCAGTACTCCATCGAAACCCAGGCGAAGGCATCGGCCGAGCAAAAGCGGCTGGACGGCCAGGCCATTGCCGATGCAGAACGTGCCAAAGGTACCGCCGAGGCGGAAGTCATCCGCCTGCGTGGTCTTGCGGAAGCCGATGCGAAAGAGAAGCTGGCTGAAGCCTTCCAGAAGTTCGGCGAAGCGGCCATCCTCGATATTATCGTGAAAATGCTGCCGGACCTGGCGGGCAAAATCGCCGAGCCGATCGCTTCCATCGACAAGCTGACGGTGGTGGACACCGGCAAGGGAGAGGGCGCGGCACGCGTGAGCAATTACGTTACGGAGTTGATGTCGACGGCTCCGGAAATGCTCAAAAACGTGTCCGGCATCGACGTGGAGAGCCTTATCCAAGGCTTGACCGGACGGAAAACGCCTCCGGCTGCATCCGCGGCGCCTGCGGCCGCGCAGCAGGATTTGGTTACCCTGGAAGCGGGGGCAACGAAGGAATCATAGAACTCTACGCGGGATAACCGGCGCTTCGCGAGCCGAATGATCGGCATGCGAAGCAGACGACGGGGATCCCGATCCTCGATCAAACAGTAAAAGAAAGATAGTTTAAACGGCGGCTTTGGCTTTGGGTGTTTTTCCAAAGAAAAGCCGCCGTTTTTGTTTGAGGGATTTATCATAAGCATGGATTTACATTACAGCAGCAGTATCGCCGCACCCATCATCGGGGTGATGACCATGCATGTTTTCAGCCAACGGGCGGGAACACGCTTCGTAAATTTCGCCCCGACGTAAGAGCCGACCATCGTTCCGCACACCACCGCAATGAGCAGCCGGAAATCCAGGTACCCGATCGTAAAATAGCCTGCTCCGCCAGCCAGCGCGATCGGAATGATGACCATCATCGTCGTTCCTGCCGCATAGCGCATCGGCATGCCAAGCAGCAGCATGAGCCCCAGCTGGATGAACGGCGTGGAACCGATGCCGAACAGGCCGGACAGCATGCCGGTAACGACGCCGATCAGCAGCGCGAATGACCAATACCGCAGTCCCTTGGCGACAGGCGGAGCCTGGTTAACGGTCGCACCCGGCCGACGCGAAACGACGGCCATCCGCAGCCACAAGGCGAGCCCCGAGGCGAACAGCATGCCGGAAGTCATCCAGCCCAGTTTATCCTCCGGAATGAGCGTTGACCAGCTGGAGCTGACCCACGCCCCCGCCGCTCCGGCCAACCCGACGACCGCGCCCGACTTCAGCAGCATATTTCCTTCGCGGTAATGGCTGACCGAACCGGAAAGGGACGAGAAGAACATCGCCGCCAGCGCGGTCCCCAGCGCGATATGAATCGGATATCCGAACACAACGGTCAAGATCGAGATGATAAAACCCGAGCCGCCCGCGCCCACGAAGCCCAGGAGCAGACCGAGCAGAATCATAACGGCAGAGATATCGATCAGCTTCATCGGTCCACCCTCCACACCTGATGGGGAACGCCGAATCCAGCCGGTTCCGGCAGGTCATCAGCAACGCGGCTGGCTGTGTCCAGCACCATGATGGCTGGTTTTGTCCCATAGACCGGCCATGCAGGCAGCGCATCGACATTGGGATCCCCGCTTCGTATGAACGCGAACCAGGCTTCCCGCATACTTCTTGCGAGCGGGTATTGCTCGGCAGGTACTGCGTACGGGTCGCCGGCTGCAAGGGCAGCTGGAGGCTGCGCTTCCGGATCCCAATGAATTAGGCTGCCCTCATAGCCGTGCGTCGCTCCGAGAGCGCCGCCAGCGCGAAGCCGGTACATCCATACCGGCGTTCCTGAGGAAGCGAGGGCCTGTGCAAACTGCACAGCTCCAATCGTGTACAGATGCTCGGTTAACGTTGTACACCATGCGTCGGCTGGGGACATCCCCTCGGCATAATGCTGATAGGCATCCCATACGGCGGGAGCATGGCTTCCAAAAAATCTGTCGAGCGGTTCCATGCCAGGGGAGTGGAGCATGGAATCGTCCCGGATGAACATCGACGCTTCGTTTTCGTTCGTGCCGATCAGGAGCGGCGGCAGGCCGGAACTTGCGGCAATGCCGGCCAAAGGGTCCAAGGGAATGACCCGGCCGTCTGCCACCGGGCCGAACATGTGCAGGCTGCGCGACGTATCCGATCCGACGGCGGACTGCGCTGCGATGAGCTGCTCGAACGGAAGCTCCAGCAGTTGGCTTGGATCTGCACCGGACAAGCCCAGCTCCTCGAGAATCCGGAGGGTGGTGACGTTGGCGGTGCGCCTATCCCGGATTGCTTGGGTGGCGCCGCTCTGTGCCACGGCCCGGTGGAATAACCCGCGTGCCGCTTCCATGGCATAAAGCGAAGCGGTGCACTTGGCACCGGCGGAATTCCCGATCACAGTCACACGGGCCGGATCGCCCCCAAAAGCGGAAATGTTACGCTGAACCCACTGCAGCGCGGCCGCAATATCGAGCAGACCGTTGTTTCCCGAGGCTGCATATTCCTCGCCCAGCACCTCGCCCAAGTAGAGGAAGCCTAACGCGCCAAGGCGGTAATTGACCGATACGTAGACGATGCCATCCTCCGCCGCATGCCGCAAACCGTCGCAGTCCGCGCCGGTGCCCGATACGAATCCGCCGCCATGAATATACACCAATACGGGCATCGATTCTTTTTCGCATCCCCGGGTCCACACGTTCAAATACAAACAATCTTCGGACTGTATACGCGCAGCCCCTACTGAAGGATCGGTTTGCTGGGGGGCGAGCGGACCGAAGTGATCGCAATTTCTTACGCCGGGCCATGGTTGCGGAGGCGCCGGGGGCTGGAATCTCCGTTTGCCCGTCGGCGGCGCTGCATAGGGAATGCCCCGAAATACATAGGCCCCTTGTAAAGGTACTCCTGAAACTTTGCCTGATGCGGTTTGTACGATCAAGGTGCTCGACTCCTATTCCTGTTGATTTGTGAACTATTATAACTTGTTTATGCCATGAACTATAATATATATTGAATTATATTTATCATAACTTAAAGGTTATTATCGAGATCGAAAGAGGGATATGGAATGGAACTGCTGCAGCTAAAATATTTTCAGGTTGCCGCCCGGATGCAGCATATGACCCAGGCGGCCCGCAGCCTGCATATTTCGCAGCCGGCGCTCAGCAAAATGATCGCCTCGCTGGAAGCCGAGCTGGGGACGAAGCTGTTTGAGCGGGAGCCCAAAAGCATACGGCTGAACGAGCACGGCAAGTTATTTTTGCGCCAGGTGGATATCGCCCTGCAGGCCCTTGAGGACGGCAAGCTGCAGCTGCAGGACCTCGGCGGCACTGCTTCTCCCGCCGTCTCGCTCGACGTCCGTGTTTCCTCGCATCTACTGCCGGATCTGCTGGCCGATTTCCGCAAAGAATGCCCGGCCGCCGAGTTCCATTTGCTGCAGCATTCGACGTTCGAAGGGGCGGCGAGCTTCGATCTTTGCCTTTCCGACGGGGCCGAACTGCCGCCGGGAACAACGTCATTTTCTTTGCTGGAAGAGGAAATTTTCGTTGCGGTTCCCGCGGACCATCCGCTCGCTGACCGTACGCAAATCGGCTTGAAGGAGCTGAGGGAGGAGAGCTTCATATCGCTGCCCCCGGGCAAATCGCTGCGCGAAACGACGGATGCTTTTTGCCGCCTAGCCGGTTTTACTCCGCGTATCCGGTTTGAGAGCGACGACCCGGCCATGGTTCGCGGTTTGATCCGCGCGGGTCAAGGCGTCGCGTTTCTGCCGGCTATTACTTGGGGCGGCTCAACCGGGCCGGACGTCGTTCTGCTGCGGCTCGAAGAAAGCTGGTGCAGACGCTCGATTGCCTTGTCCTGGCCGCAGGAACGGTATTTGACGCATACCGCTGCGCTATTTCGCGATTTTGCCGTGAACTATTTTGCCAGGCTGGCTGCATCGCATCATCAAGATGGTGGCCGAGGCGATTAAAACAGGGAATGCACGGTTTCATGTCCGTCCGGTTTGACGAATCGGCCGATTTCTGATATTTTTTCTGTCTGTCAGAGATGATAAACTTATCAGGCGTCAGCAAACGAGGTGCATAGTGTGAGCAGTCTGCAAGTGAGCAAGGTGTTAAACAACAATGTCATCATTGCCGAGCATCCCCAGCACGGCGAGGTGGTGGTCATCGGCAAAGGGATCGGCTTTAATCGGAAGTCCGAGCAGGCCATTCCGCTGGCTGAGGTCGAGAAGATGTTTATTTTGACCAAGCCGGAGGAGCAGGAGCAGTACAAGCAGCTGCTGCCCCAGGTCGACGAGAAACTGATTGAAGCGGTCAACGAAATATTGCTGCATGCCGACCAGACAAGCTCAGGGGCTTTGAACGAGCATGTCCATATCGCCCTGACGGATCACATCGCATTTGCGATCAAGCGCATGCAGCAGGGCATTCATATCCATAATCCCTTTTTGTACGAGACCAAAGAAATGTACCCCGAGGAGTTTCGAATGGCGGAGTTCGCCGTCCGGCTGATTCATCAGAAGCTTGGCGTGGATCTGGGTGAAGAGGAAGCCGGATTTATCGCGCTGCACATCCACGGCGCGCTGACCAACCAGCATATTTCCGAAGTGCGCAAGCATTCCGAGCTGATCAGCGATCTGGTACACATCGTGGAGACGGAGATGGACTTCCGGGTCCCGCGGGATTCGCTGGACTACTCGCGCCTGATTACGCACCTCCGCTTTGCTTTGGAGCGAATCCGCAGAGGCGAGGCCGTAGAGGAAACAGACACGCTCGACGCCTTGATGCAGCGTGAATATCCGGATACGTACCGGCTCGCTCAAAAGCTGACCGGAGTGATGGAGGAGCGCCTCGGCCGGCCCGTATATCCGGCGGAAGTGGGATATCTGACGATCCATCTCCAGCGTCTGGTTCACAAAAAGCAGGGGCGCGTGGATTGATCGCGTGCGGGTGTGGCGCCTTTGATTGTGTATGGTCCCGCCGCTTTCACTTTGGAAGAAGCGCAGGCGCCTTTTTCGAATATCAAGCGCTTGCAACTTGGCGGGATGGGTGCTACAATACTGACTGTAATGAACCCAATTGAACATGCATACGTGTTACTGATACGATCAGGCATGAGTAAACCTGTAGATCTTGGTTGTTTTGCCCATTACTGGGGCAATCTAACGCTTAGCGGTAGAGACCAGGATCCCGAGCGGATACTCATGCCTTTTTGGTATTTACAAAATCTCAGCAGAAAGCAGGATGATCCTCATGCAGCAAACGTTTAAAATTATCGATGAAGACGGAATTCATGCGCGTCCGGCGACAGCGCTTGTCAATACAGCTACCAAATTCAAGGATACGGAGTGCTTTGCCGAGTCCGGCGGGAAGAAGGTTACTTTAAAATCGATTTTGGGCGTTCTGTCTCTGGATCTGGAGCAGGGCGACATCATTTCGCTGATCGCGGAAGGCGGCGATGAGCGCGCAGCGCTGGAAGCGCTTGAGCAGGTTATGGTTGGCGAGGGGCTGGGCGAGATTCATGAATAAGATCAAGGGAATCGCGGCATCGGCGGGAATTGCGATCGCCCGCGCATTCATCTTGGAGCATCCGGATTACGCGGTAAGCCGCAAGCAGGCGGATGACGTTCAGTCCGAGCTTGCGAAGCTGGATGATGCGCTGGCCAAGTCGCGGGTGGAGCTTGAGGCCATCAAGGCGCGGACGCTGGCGGAATTGGGCGAGAAAAAAGCGGAAATTTTCGAGTCGCATCTGCTTATTTTAAGCGATCCGGAGCTCATTGACCCGGTGAAGGACAAAATCCGGAGCGAAGCGGTCAATGCGGAATATGCCCTGGATGAGACGGCAGCGCAGTTCATCCGGATGTTCGAAAATATGAAAAGCGCTTATCTCCAGGAACGCGCCGCGGATATGCGGGACGTGACCAAGCGCATTCTGAAGCATCTGCTCGGCCTTCAATACGTGAGCCCGTCGGAGATCGATGAGGAAGTGATCGTGATCGCCGAGGACCTGACTCCATCGGACACGGCAGGCTTAAACCGCAAGTTCGTGAAGGGCTTTACGACGAATATCGGCGGTCGAACGTCGCACTCGGCCATCATGGCCCGTTCGCTCGAAATTCCGGCAGTGGTCGGCACGAAAAGCGTTCTAAGCTCCGTGCAGAGCGGGGAGCTGGTGATCGTGGACGGGATGGAAGGTGATGTCATCATCCATCCGACCGAAGAGGTGATCGCCGAGTACACGGCAAAGCAGCAGGCCTATGCGAAGCAGATGGAGGAATGGAAGCAGCTCCGTACGGAACCGACCGTCTCGAAGGACGGGATTCATGTGGAGCTGGCGGCCAACATCGGTACGCCAAACGACGTGGCGGGCGTTCTTGACAACGGCGGCGAAGCGGTCGGATTGTACCGGACCGAATTCCTCTACATGGGCCGCGACAAGCTGCCTTCGGAGAATGTGCAGTACAACGCCTACAAGACCGTGCTGGAGCAGATGGAAGGCAAGCCGGTGGTCGTGCGCACGCTGGACATCGGCGGCGACAAGGAGCTGCCTTACTTGGACCTGCCGAAGGAGATGAATCCGTTTCTCGGATTCCGCGCGATTCGCCTCTGCCTGGACCGGCAGGACATTTTCCGGATCCAGCTGCGGGCTCTGCTGCGGGCCAGCGTGCACGGCAATCTTCGCATCATGTTCCCGATGATCGCCACGCTTGCCGAGTTCCGGGCAGCCAAGGCCGTTCTTCTGGAAGAGAAGGACAAGCTGGCGGCGGAAGGCATCGCCGTCGCAGACGACATCCAGATCGGAATCATGGTTGAAATTCCGTCGACAGCCGTCCTGGCGGACGTATTCGCCAAGGAAGTGGATTTCTTCAGCATCGGCACCAATGACCTGATCCAGTACACGATGGCGGCCGACCGGATGAACGAACAGGTATCGTACCTGTATCAGCCCTATAATCCGGCGATCCTTCGTCTGGTCAAAATGGTCATTGATGCCGCGCACCGTGAGGGCAAATGGGTCGGCATGTGCGGTGAAATGGCAGGGGACGCCGTGGCCATCCCGATTCTGCTCGGCCTCGGGCTTGACGAGTTCAGCATGAGCGCCTCGTCCATTCTTCCGGCGCGCAGTCAGATCTCCAAGCTGTCCCGGGCGGACATGGAGCGGCTCGCCGAACAGGCGCTGCAGCTCGGCACGGCGGAGGAAGTGACGCAGCTGGTGCAGAGCCTTCAGTAGTGGATGGTTCTGATGTTGACCCGCGGGATTTAGAAGAGGCATCACGATTGATAACCCTTAGTTATCAACCTGAGCTTAGCTAAGCTCTGCACGCATAACGCATATCTTTATCCGAGCTTGGCCGGTATTCTTAGGAATGCCGGCCTTTTTTTCATGCGGGTATGTCTCCGGTTTACAGAAAGTATATAAAAAAGAACACCCTCAAAAGGGTGTTCTTAGGTATTCTCTCCAATATTTGAATCCGCATTGAATCCGAATTAAAGCGAATCCGAATCCAAATCCGAAAATCAGCTGCAGGCGCAGTTCAGCACCGGCTTGCGTGCCGCGGTCGTTTCGTCCAGCCGCGTCACTGGCGTATCGTATGGCGCGTTCAGCAGCAGCTCCGGCTGCTCCTCCGCTTCCTTCGCGATGCGGATCATCGTATCGATAAAGGCGTCGAGCGTGTCCTTGCTCTCCGTTTCTGTCGGCTCGATCATAATGCACTCCTCCACGTTCAGCGGGAAGTAAATGGTCGGCGGGTGATAGCCGAAATCGAGCAGACGTTTCGCCACGTCCAGCGTCCGGATGCCGTACTGCTTGAGCGGGGAGCCCGACATGACGAATTCGTGCTTGCAGACGCCCGGATACGGAATGTCGAAGTATGGCGCGAGCCGGCTCATCATATAGTTAGCGTTCAGCACGGCGCACTCCGATACGCGGCGCAGACCTTCCGGGCCGTAGCTGCGGATGTAGGTGTAAGCGCGGACGAGAATGCCGAAGTTGCCGTAGTACGCCTTGACCCGCCCGATGGACTGGTCGCTGCCGCCTTCGAGCGTATATTTACCGTCAGCCGTTTTCGACACGAGCGGGCGGGGCAGGAACGGAATCAGGCGGCTCTTTACGCCGACCGGACCGGCTCCCGGACCGCCGCCGCCGTGCGGCGTGCTCATCGTTTTATGCAAATTCAGGTGCACGACGTCAAAGCCCATGTCTCCCGGGCGGGTGATGCCCATGATCGCGTTGGAGTTGGCTCCGTCGTAGTACAGCAGGCCCCCTGCCTCGTGGACGATGGCGGCAATTTCCTGGATCTGCTCCTCGAACAGGCCGAGCGTGTTCGGATTGGTGAGCATCAGCGCCGCGGTGTCGCTGCCGACGGCGGCACGCAGGGCGTCAAGGTCGACGAGGCCTTTGTCGGTCGACGGGATCGTGATCGTCTTCAGCCCCGCGACGGTGGCGCTGGCCGGATTGGTGCCGTGCGAGGAATCCGGCACGATGACCTTGTCGCGCTGCTCGCCGCGGCTTTCATGGTAGGCGCGGATCATCATGAGACCGGTCCATTCGCCATGCGCGCCGGCGGCCGGCTGCAGGGTCACGGCGTCCATGCCGGTCAGACCGGCCAAATCGTCCTGCAGGCGGTATAGCAGCTCAAGCGCGCCCTGAATGCTGTCCTCCGGCTGATACGGATGGATTTTGGCAAAGCCCGGATAACGGGCGACATCTTCGTTCACTTTCGGATTATATTTCATCGTGCAGGAGCCGAGCGGATAGAAGCCGTTGTCCACCCCGAAATTGCGGCGGGACAGCTCGGTATAGTGACGGATGACGTCCACTTCATACACTTCAGGCAGCGTGGCCGGCTCCGACCGCAGCATCGAGCTTGGGATCAGCTCTTCGGTTTCCTCAACAGGGACGTCAAACTCCGGTAAAGAGTAGGCAATCCGTCCGGGATGGCTCAACTCGAAAATCAACGCTTTTTCCTGAATCATATGCAGTCCTCCAGCGCTTGAGCGAATTGGTCGATCTGTTCTTTGGTGCGGCGTTCCGTGACGGCAATCAGCATATGTCCTTCCAGTTCGGAATAAGCTCTGCCGAGGTCGTAGCCGCCGAGGATGCCTTTCCGCAGCAGCTTCGCATTGACTTCGGCCACGCGGGTTCCTTCCGGCAGCTTAATGACAAACTCGTTAAAATACGGGGACGTGAACGGCATGCTTACCCTTGAAATGCTGCCCAGCCGGCGTGCGGCGTAATGGCTCTTCTGCAGATTCAGCTGGCCGACCTCGATCATGCCTTGCTTGCCCATGACCGACAGGTACACGGATGCGCAGAGGGCGAGCAGCGCCTGGTTGGAGCAGATGTTGGACGTCGCTTTCTCGCGGCGGATATGCTGCTCGCGGGCCTGCAGCGTCAGAACGAAGCCGCGCTTGCCGTTCCGGTCGACCGTCTGGCCTACGATCCGTCCAGGCATGCGGCGCATATGGTCCTGCGACACGGCAAAGAATCCGCAGGTTGGCCCGCCCAAGGAAGATGAGATGCCGAGCGGCTGCGCGTCGCCGACGACGATGTCGGCTCCGAGCTTGCCCGGCGCTTCGAGAATGCCGAGGGAGATCGGGTTGGTGCTGACGACCATCAGCCCTTTGCTGGCATGGATGAGGTCGCCGATGGCGGCCAAATCCTCGATCGCTCCGAAGAAGTTCGGGCTCTGCACGAGTACGGCGGCCGTTTGGTCGGACACGGCTTCAGCCAGCTCGGCCAGGTTGGTGACGCCGTTTGCGGAAGGGACCTCCACGACGTCGAGACCGAGCCCTTTGGCATACGTGCGGACAACCTGACGGGCTTCCGGATGCACCGTGCTGGACACGAGCAGCTGCTTGCGCTTTGTGGCGGCGCTGGCCAGGGAGCCGGCTTCAGCGAGGGCGGTGGCCCCGTCATACATACTCGCATTGGCAACGGCCATGCCGGTCAGCTCGCAAATGTAAGACTGAAACTCGAAGATCGCCTGCAGCTCGCCTTGGCTGATTTCCGGCTGATACGGCGTGTAGGCCGTGTAAAATTCGGAACGGGACACGACATGGTTGATGACCGAAGGGATGTGGTGATCATAAATTCCCGCGCCCAGAAAGCTGGCATATTGGTCCGTATTGGCATTTTTCGCGGCAAGCTCCGACAGGTGCGTCGTCAGCGCGTATTCATTCAGTCCCGGGGATACGGGCAGGTCCCCTTTGAAACGGATTTCTTCAGGAATGTCCTTGAACAGGTCCTCCAGAGAGGAGACGCCGATCGTATCCAGCATTTCCTGCTGGTCCTGTTCGGTCATAGGCAGATAACGGTGTTTCAAGTGGAGTCAGCTCCTTTAGGTTAGGTTGAAAATCGTATCATGCTGTTAGCCTGCTATTTATTTGCGCTCGCGTCTGTAGAAAGGGGTACTTACGACCTTGGCTTTGAGCCGCTTGCCCCGGACGTCGACTTCCACTTCGGTTCCAAGGGCGGAATAGCCGCTTTGCACGAGCGCGAGACCGAGATTACGCTTCAGCGTCGGGGACTGGGTTCCCGTCGTCACTTCGCCGATCTGCTCATCTCCCGCATATACGGGATAATGGGAGCGGGGGATGCCCCGGTCGATCATTTCGATGCCGACCAGTTTGCGCGGCACGCCGGCGTCTTTCTGCTGCTGCAGGGCCGCCTTGCCGATAAAATCGGCCGCTTTGCCCAGCTTGACGA
This sequence comes from Paenibacillus sp. SSG-1, assembly GCF_002224835.1. Classification (NCBI taxonomy): domain Bacteria; kingdom Bacillati; phylum Bacillota; class Bacilli; order Caryophanales; family Paenibacillaceae; genus Paenibacillus; species Paenibacillus sp. SSG-1. The sequence continues at coordinate 4,275,292 of NZ_MBRK01000001.1, read as the reverse complement.
AGAAGCCGATGCCGCCTTCGAGCGGGGAAATGTCCTTGGACAGCTCCTGTCCGTACAGCGGCAGCTTCGCTTCAAAGCGAAGCGTGTCGCGGGCGCCGAGCCCTGCCGGAATCAGGCCTGAGCTTTCGCCTTGCTCGAGCAATCCGCTCCAGACCGCAGGAGCATCCTGTGCGGCAAGGTAGATCTCAAAGCCGTCTTCCCCCGTATAGCCGGTGCGGGAAATCAACGTACTAGCGCCGAACAGCTTCACATTTTGGATAAAATGAAACGGGGAAAGCTGCCCCAGATCGGCATCGACGAGCGGCTGCAGCACCGCTTCAGCTTTCGGCCCCTGAAGAGCCAGCAGTGCAGTTCCATCGGACTCGTTCACCATGTTTACGCCGTCCGGCCGATGCTCCTGAAGCCAGGCCCAATCCTTGTCGATATTGGAGGCGTTCACAACCAGCATGTAGGACTCCACGCCCAGCTTGTAGACGAGCAGGTCGTCGACAACGCCCCCGTCCGGATAGCACAAAGCGCTGTACTGCGCCTGACCCGGTTCGAGAACCGATACGTCATTGACGGTCACGAGCTGGAGAAAATCTTCCGATCCCGGGCCGTCCACCTTGAACTCGCCCATGTGGGAAACGTCGAAGAGCCCGGCGGCCTCGCGGACCGCCTCATGCTCTTTGTGGATGCCGCTGAACTGGACGGGAAGCTCCCAGCCGCCAAAATCGATGCAGCGGACGCCGGGAACCTGTGCATAGAGAGGAAAAAGCGGTGTTCTTTTCAATTCGGACATGAGTCACCTCGGTTTTCACGTGTTACCACGGATTGTTTAGGCTTTTCATCATAAAAGTTCTTCCAAGCAGCACAAAAAGGACAGGGCGAAAGAATAAGCATGCGTGCTCGCATACTTTCTTTCAAGCTCTGTCCTTGGTACCTGAGAGTTACCTTACGGATGCCGGTGAATGGAGCGGCCCGGGACTTCACAGGCGAAATTCGGGCTCCACATCAACCCCGGGCAACAAGCAAGTTTCCCCTTGGGTGATTCTTACGTTCAGAATTCTCTCCAGAGATGCGTCCGGTAATCGTCCTTTTGCCTGAGAGATTCACCCGGGTCCGGGCTTACTCCTTCGGCGTTACTGCTTGCAGTAATCTCTCCCATTACCATCATCCGCTATACGATTGTTTGTTCACGACATCATAAAGCTCGAATCAAATGTTCGAGTTCGTTCTATATATTATTAATACTCAAAGTACAAACCGGTGTCAACAACATTATCATAATGCCTATTTACGAATATTACAATCAATTTATGTTCATAATGTTCGATTTTAGGTAATTTGGTCCAAGCGGCACTCCGGGGGAGACTGTATCGTCCCAGAGCTGTCCGCCGAAGGTGAAGCGAATCAGAAGATTTGGGAGGAGCCGTGATGATGAAGAACGTAGTAGGCGTCGATATGGGATGTACGAAAATGCTGATGGTTGCCGAGGTGGACGGACAGCTTGTCGAGCACAAGGTCCCCACCGGGCTGGATTGTTCGCTGGAATATCTGGCGGGGGAGATTGACCGTTTTATAGCAGGGCTCCCGTATGAGCCGGAAGGGCTGGGAATCGCGCTTCCGGGACTCGTAGAGGGAGACCGCCGCCTGCAGTTTTCCGATATCCGCGCGCTGTGCGGGGTGACGGCTGACGATTTTGCCAAAGGGCGCTTTCGCTGCCGTCTGATCAATGACGTGAAAGCGGCGACAGTTGCCGAGGCGGTCAATTATCCGGAAAAGGATACGGTTGCGGTGATGATGGCCGGCTCGGGGCTGGCGCTCGGGGTCTACTCCAAACAGCGGATGTATACCGGTGCAGGCGGGTTTGCCGGGGAGCTGGGCTACACCGTTATTGCGACTGAAGCCGGGCCGCGCAAGGTGGACGAATTGGCAGGCGGCATCGGAATTCTCGCTAGGGCGGGCTGCGATATCGACGCCTTCCTCGCCAAGATCCGGGATGGAGACGGCGATTCGTTGGCCTTGCTGGAACGTGCCGGCTTTTACTGCGGGCTGGCCATCACCAACGTGCTGCACCTGTTTAACCCGGACGTTCTGGTGATTGGCGGCAGCACCTCCACTTACCCGGGATATATGGACACCGCTTTGCGGACGGCCGAGAAGCATACGCTGCCGGACATGTTCCATGCGTGCTCCTTCGCATCCCCAAAAGACGGCAAGCGGATCGCGGCGCTCGGAGCGATGCAATTTTTGCGCACGGGAATGGAGTTTTAGACGAGGCCGCATATGTTATATTGACACCCGTATTCGGTCTGCTTTATTCTTAGTTCAGAGTTTAGAAAAGTAGAGCGGATGCCTGCAAAGTAATTGAATATTCAGCGGATGAACGCGCGCGGGAGAGACCGCCCATCGTATAAGGGCGGCACCGAAGGAGCAAGCTGCAGGTAGGCACATGCAGGCAGCTAATCTCTCAGGTACAAGGAACCGCCGCGGGACGCGGCTCTGGAGAGAGCTATACGGCCACCCAAGGGGAACGCGGCGCACGATGCCGCACAAACTCTCAGGTACAAGGGACAGAGAAAAGGTGCTGACGCCTTTTTTGCTGTCCTTTTTTTCTGTCTAATTCATCGCAAAGCGCGTCGAAAATAGCTAACGGGGAGCGTAGAACGAAGTGAGATTTAAAAATGTGTTTTCCATCATCGGTCCCTCCATGGTGGGGCCTTCCAGCTCGCACACCGCTGGAGCGGTACGCATCGGCAGAGTGGCGCGTCAGCTGCTGGGCAGCCAGCCGGAGACGGCCAAGATGACGCTGTTCGGTTCTTTTGCAGAGACGTATTGGGGACATGGAACCGATTTGGCGCTGACCGCCGGGCTGATGGATTATGAAACGGATGATCAGCGGATTCCGCAGGCGGACGTGCTGGCTGAAGAAGCAGGCATGACCCTGGAATGGGTTCAGGGCCGGGGCAACGGACCGCATCCGAACTCGGTCAAAATCCAGCTGACCGGGGGCGGCCGTACCGCTGAAATCGTAGCCGCCTCGATTGGCGGCGGGACGATCGCGGTATATTCGCTGAACGGTTTTGACGTCCAGATCACGGGCGAATACCCGACCCTGGCGGTGAAGCATTCCGACAGCCAGGGCGTTCTGGCCAACATGACCGCGCTGCTCAGCCGGGACGGATATAATATCGGATATATGGATGTGGACCGCAAGGGACGCAGCGGGGATGCGATGACCGTGTTCGAACTGGATTCCGCTCCGGAGGAGACCACGATTCAGGCCATCCGCAAGCTTCCCCACATCAAGGAAGTAACGATGATCGATTTGACCAAAAGGAGCTAACCATCATATGAGATTCGAGACCCTCGAACAGCTGGCGGACATTTGCCGCCAGGAGAACAAGACGATTGCCGAGGTTATGCTTGAGGATCAGGCGCGCGAAACGGGCGTCTCCCGCGAGGAAGTATTCCGGCAAATGGCCGAATATTACGGTGTGATGAAGGAAGCGGTGCGTCAGGGCCTCACCGGCAACACCAAGTCGCGGAGCGGGCTCACCGGCGGCGACGCCAAAAAGGTGTCCGATTATATGCAGCAGGGCGAAACATCGCTTGGCGGCCCTGCGGCTGAGGCGATGGCCTACGCGCTGGCGGTGTCGGAAGTGAACGCCTCGATGGGACGTATTATCGCGACGCCGACAGCGGGCTCGTGCGGAATCATCCCCGGCGTATTCGTCAGCGCCCAGGAACGCTTCAGCTGGGAAGACGAACATTTGGTCAAGGGCTTGTTCTGTGCCGGCGCCATAGGTTATGTTATAGCCAACAACGCCTCGATCTCGGGGGCGGAAGGCGGCTGCCAGGCAGAAGTCGGTTCGGCGATCGGCATGGCCGCGGGCGCGATGGTCGAGCTGCGCGGCGGCACGCCCCAGCAGGCCGTTCATGCTGTTGGCCTGGCGCTGAAGAACTGCCTCGGCCTGATCTGCGATCCGGTCGCCGGGCTGGTGGAGATTCCCTGCATCGTCCGGAACGGGCTGGGGGCCGTCACCGCCCTGGCGGCTTCGGACATGGCTCTTGCCGGCGTTGGCAGCGTTATCCCGGCCGATGAGGTGATCGGCGTCATGCTGGAGGTCGGAAGCGCCATGCCGGCCAAGCACCGCGAGACCGGGAAGGGCGGACTCGCCCAGACGCCAACTGGCCGCAAGCTGACCAAGGAACTGGTGGAACAGCGCCGCAGAAAGGCCAAAGAAGCCAAAGCGCCTGCCAAGGAAGATTAACTTATTAACGGCAGCCCCAAAATTGAAATCAAAGGAGACGCGAAATCGATGAGCAATGTGAAGGAGAACCGTTGGTACAGCAAGGATCATGAATGGGTGGAAAAGGCAGGCGGATCTGTGGTCCGCATCGGGATCAGCGACTTCGCCCAGCACCAGCTGGGGGACATCGTGTTTGTGGAGCTGCCGGAAGCCGGCGCCGACGTAGCGGCCGAAGAGAGCATCGGAACGATCGAGTCGGTCAAAACCGTGTCGGATCTGTTCAGTCCGGTGAGCGGCAAAGTGACCAAAATCAACGATGCGCTGGAAAGCGAGCCGGAGCTCGTCAACAGCGAGCCGTACGACGGAGGCTGGATGATCGAGGTAGAGGTTGAAGGAGATTTGGACGAGCAGCTGCAATCGCTGCTGACGGCAGAGCAGTATGAGCAATTTTTGAACGAATAATAACGATATCGAGACAGGGGCTGGGGCACATCGTGCCGCAGCCTCTTTGATTTTATACGACGATTTTATACGATGGCCCGATATCCCGGCGCAGCTTATTCCACCTGCAGCGCGGGTTATTTATGACCAAGGTTCGGTTTGTCGATAACAAGAACAAGAGGAGGGTACATACGCCGCTAAATGGAAGCTGCTCTGCATCTATTATTCTATGATTTGAAAGAACCGTGCAACTATGGGGTAAATGCTAGCGTACAAGCATATAATGATTTAACCATGCAGTCACAGCTGTCCCGTAAATTTGGGCAGGGAAAAGCTTATAGAACCCCTTACAAATGGCAAGAAAGTAACATAGGATGTAGTGAAAGCGATTTTTTGAGGCATTTATTCAGGTAAACCATGGTGGTGAGATGAATGATGATGAATAACGTGGAAATATATGAAGGCGGCGACCTGGGATGTCATTATACGCATCTTAAAAGTATATTCAAAGTTTGGGCGCCGACGGCGGCGAAGGTAACCCTCGCCTTGTATGACGATGCCGGAACTTATGACGGCGGAGCGCTTACCGATCACGCCGGAGGGTTCGAAATCGGCATGAGACGCGGGGAAGGCGGCGTATGGTCACTTCATTTCAGAGGCGATTTGGCCGGAAAATATTATATGTACAAGGTGGAGCACCCGGACGGACGGGAAGTTTATGCGGCCGATCCTTACGCCCGGGCGGTCAGTGCCAACGGGCAGCGGACGGCGATCGTCGACGTGAAGGCCGCAAGCCCGGAGGGCTGGGAAGAGGATGAAACTCCCGGTCTTCTGGGGGTGGAAGACTCGGTACTCTATGAACTGCATGTCAGGGATTTTTCGATCAGCCCGGATTCCGGGCTCCAGTATAAAGGCAAGTTCAAAGCGTTTACGGAGACAGGCGTGCGGGACGCAGCCGGCAGCCGGCTCGGCATTGATCATTTGGCCGAACTCGGCGTGACACATGTCCATCTGCTGCCAATTTTTGATTATGCGACGGTGAACGAGCTGACGGTCGATGATCCGGACTCGGCAGAACCGAAATTCAACTGGGGCTATGATCCCCAGCATTACAACGTGCCGGAAGGCTCCTACGCGACCGACCCGTCAAGCCCCGAAGTCCGGATCCGGGAATGCAAGGAGATGATCATGGCGCTGCACCGCAAAGGAATCCGGGTCGTGATGGATGTGGTGTACAATCATACCTACTCTGCGGGGGACGGCCTGTTTGAGAAGGTTGTGCCGGGTTATTTTTACCGGACCGATGCGTCAGGGCGGTTCAGCAACGGCTCCGGCGTCGGGAATGAGCTGGCAACCGAGCGCCCGATGGTCCGCAAATACATCAAGGATTCCCTGCACTATTGGGCGGAAGAATACCATATCGACGGATTCCGTTTTGACCTGATGGGTCTGATCGACACGGACACGATCGCGCAGATCACCGAGGAGCTCCGCCGCGAGCATCCGGGACTGCTGATTTACGGGGAGCCTTGGACAGGCGGTGAAACGCCGCTGAAGCAGCAAACCTTGAAAGGATCCCAAAGGGGCAAAGGCTTTGCCGTTTTCAACGACAATTTCCGGGGGGCCATCAAGGGAGACAGCGACGGTGCGGGAAAGGGCTTCGCCACGGGGCAGCCCGGCAAGGAAGCGGCGGTATTGGCCGGCGTTCAGGGGGCAATCGACGATTTCACCGGATCACCTACAGAGACGATCAACTATGTGACGGTTCACGACAACCTTAACCTGTGGGATAAAGTACTGATTACGCAGGGACTGGAAGGTGATCTGATCCGGGGTATCGATAACGGCCAACTTGCCGGAGGTGGAAGCCTCGAAGAAGCTGTCGCAGCTACCGATCCTTACCGGAGCATCGACCAGGACCTGCTGCTGGAGAACGAAAGCGTTCGGAGAGCGCTGCTGGCCAACGGCATCGTGCTGACTTCTCAGGGGATTCCGCTCATTCATGCGGGTGACGAGATGCTCCGCAGCAAATTCGGCGACCACAACAGCTACCGGAGCGGGGATGCGATCAACGCCATCCGCTGGGGCAACAAGTCCCGGTTCCTGCCGGTATTCGAGTACTACCAGGGGCTGATCGCGCTGCGCCGCGCCCACCGGGCGTTCCGTATGACGGACAAGGAGCAGATCAAACGGAGCATGGAGGTCATGCGCTGCGACGGCAATGTCGTCGCTTACCGGCTGAAGGATCATGCCAACGGCGATACGTGGAAAAATATCATCGTCATCTACAACGCAAACGTTCGGGAGGCGCAGGTCGACATTCCCTTTTCCATTACCGGCTGGAAGGTAGCCGTCAAAAACCTTCAGGCCCGGAACGGGGCGCTGGAGATGATCGTCGACGAAACGGTGAGCGTCCCAGGCCTGTCGGTCATGGTTCTGTATGAGGAAGAAGGCGGCCGTCCGCGCCCGCTCAAGACGGTGGAGCTGCATTATGAGCGCCAGGACCGCAAATATGACGGCTGGAACTTATGGGTATGGGGCAGCGGCATGCGGGAACGCCGGGTCGATTTTGACCGGATGGAGGACGGACGCGCTGTGGCGACGATATATGTCCCGCTGAACGTGCAGGAAATCGGATATATCGTGCGGCTGAACGAGTGGGAGGCGAAGGACTGCGACCAGGACCGGTTTATCAAGCTCGGATGGCATCACAGCAAGCTGAAGGTGCTTGTCCGGAGCGGATCGGACGACTGGAAGAAGATCAGCTGACGCCCGGGTGCCGGGAGGAGTGCGGCCGGCTGTGTAAGGGGGGCTGGCTGGAGCGTACGGCAACCTGGGAATGGAGCTGCTTAACAGGTTGGAAGGTTTGGCCGCTTTAGAAGCTTGCAAGCTGAGAAGCCTAGAAGCTTGGAGCGACGGTATGACGGAAATATGGAGCTTTCTTTTCTGTATCCGGGGATAGGGATGCATGCATTTTACAAAAACGGGTGATTCCTATAAAGTAAAGTGAGATTCCCTTGGATAGGGTGATATATAACAGAGAAAGAAGGCTTACGATGACCGAGAAACTGCTGTCGCCTCTGGTGAAAACCTTTGACATGCTGCCCCATCCCGAGGGCGGGTGGTACAAGGAGTTATGGAAAGCGTCCTTTGAAATCCCGAAAGACGTGCTGGATCCCAAGTATTCGGGTTCGCGCCCTTCGGCGACTTCGATTTATTTCCTGCTGCATCCGGAGGAATCCTCCGCGTGGCACCGCGTTTATTCCGATGAATTGTGGCTGTGGCATTCCGGCAGTCCGCTCGAGCTGCTGCTCGGAGGCGATGGGGAACAGCCGGGCGGGGAGACCAAAATCATTTTGGGAATGGACGTTGAGAACGGCCAGGTGCCGCAGGCGCTCGTTCCGGCCAATGTCTGGCAGGCGGCCAAGCCGCTGGGCGACGAGCCGGTGTTCGTCTCCTGCGTCGTTTCCCCAGGCTTTCATTTTGACGATTTTACGATGATATCCGGAAAATAAAACCTTCGGCAGCGGCATGTCCCGCTTCGCCGGGCCAGCCTAAATCCCGCACGGTTGCAATGACCGATGCGGGATTTTTTGTGATATTGGAAAGGACCGCTGTTAGACGTTTTTATTTAAATATACTGCTCCTTCCTTCAGTGTACTCCAGGCTAAGCAGCGTACTCCGTTTGCCTCAAAAGCAGCCGGCTGTTTTGCGCTGCAAGGTTTTGATTTCGCCAAAAATGGGTAATACATAGATATGCCTGTGTACTGCAGGGGACAGATTAAATATCAGAGGAGGTTGTAAAAGATGACATCTCATTCTCTTACAGCAGAACGAAGAACCGACACGAAGCATTCGAGCCTGCGCAGCTTGAGACAAAGCGGACGCATTCCGGCGGTGGTCTACGGGACACAGACCGAGAGCATGCCGGTCAGCGTCGATGCGAAGGAGCTGGCGAAAGTTGCCAGAACAGGCCGGTCCGAAGTGTTCAAGCTGAAGGTGGAAGGCTCGTCGGATCTGGACGTGATCATCAAGGATTACCAGCGCAAAGCCGGTGAGTGGATGCATGTGGACTTCATGCACATCTCCGCCAACAAGCCGATCAAGGTTCGCGTTCCGATCGACTTCCAAGGTACGGCTGCCGGCACCAAGGTGGGCGGCGTGCTTCAGCATCAGGAGACCGAGCTTGAAGTCGAGGCGCTTCCTGCAAATCTGCCATCCGCGATCACCGTGGACGTATCGAATATGGAAATCGGCGACAAGCTGGTAGCCGGAGACATCCAGCTGCCATCCGGCGTAACGCTCGTAGCCTCACCGGAAGAGCTGGTTGCTTCCGTAACGGCATCCCGCATGGCGACGGAGGCCCAGGCTGCGGACGAATCCGTGGCAGCGGAGGGCGAAGAAGCGGCGGAAACGGCTGCAGAAGACAACAACGAATAAAACGTCTTATCATATACATGCTTGTACAGGAAAACCCCTGGTCGTTCACGACCAGGGGTTTTCTTTGCATGAGGCATGTGTGAGATGCACTGCCCGTATACCCACTTGGCGAAGTGGGTGTACGTATGCTTGTGCACTGCGAATCGCCTGTGTACGTTTCGCCCGCATAAGCATCACCCGCTTACGCGTCCTGCAGCTCGAGCCACTGCTCATACGCCGCGTCCAGCTGTGCCTGCAGCTGCTCCCGCTCCGCATGAAGCTGCTGCAGGCGCCCCAGATCCGTGGCGGCGCTTTCCTCGAGCATGTCGGCGTCGATCTGCCTCAAACGGGCCTCAAGCTCCTTGATCGACTGCTCGAGTGAAATGGAAGCAGAAGCGTCGCTTTTCCGGGAACGCCGCTCGCCGGTATCGGGGCGCGCAGCAGCCAGCTTGGATACCGGCTCCTTGCCCTGGCTGCCGGCTTCCGCGCCCTTTGAGCCAGCCGCCTCAGCCTTCCGTGCCTGCGCCGCCGTTTCGGCTTCGCTCAGCTTGCGGATTTCCTGTTTGTAATCCTCGAAGTTACCGATGAAGGAACGGACCTGCCCGTGATCCAGGCTCCAAATTCTGGCCGCCAGCCTGTTGATAAAATACCGGTCGTGGGATACGCCGAAGATGGTGCCGGGGAACTCCTCGAGCGCCTCTTCCAGCGCTTCCCTCGCGTCAATGTCCAAATGGTTGGTCGGTTCGTCCAGAATCAGCAGATTCGGCTTCTGCTCCATCAGGATGGCGAAGCGCAGCCGCGTCCATTCCCCGCCGGAGAGGCTGCGGATGTCTTTGAATACATCGGCGCCGTAGAACAGGAATCGCGCCAGCCGGCCGCGGGCTTCACCTTCCTCGATGCCGGCCTGCTCCCGGTAGTACTGAAGCACGTTCTGCTTGACGGATTTCGGCGTTTCCTCCTGCGCGAGGTAACCGATGCTGACGCGCGAGCCGACGGCCACGCTCCCCTCCGTCGGTTCGAGCTCGCCCAGGGCCAGCTTGATCAGCGTACTCTTGCCGCTTCCGTTGCCGCCGAGCAGCATGACGGTTTCCCCGTACCGGAGCGTTTCGTTGACGCCTTTGAACAAGGTGCGCGTGCCGTACGATTTGCCCAGCTCCTCGAACACGAGCACCTGCTTGCCGGAGCGGTCTTCCTGCTGCAGCGACAAATCCATCGTCTTTCGTTCAAGTACCGGCCGCTTCAGCTTGACCATACGGTCAAGCGCCTTCTGCATGGAGGCGGCACGGCGGTGGAAACCAGCGTTCGGCGGGTTGGACCGGTTGCCCCACTCGATCAGCTGTTTGATGCTTTCCTGCATCTTTTTGATTTTTTTCTGCTGCTCCTGGTAATCGGCAAACTGCTGCAGGAGCCGCGCTTCCTTTTCCTTCTGATAACCGCTGTAGTCGGTGTGGTAGGTAAAAGCTTCTCCGTCTTCAATCTCAACCACCTTGGTCACGAGCTTGTCGAGGAAGTAACGGTCATGCGATATCGTAAGCACGGTGCCGCGGTATTCCTTCAGGAACTGCTCCAGCCATTCGATCGCCGCCATGTCCAAGTGGTTGGTCGGTTCGTCCAGCAGCAGCACATCAGGCTGCTCAAGCAGCAGGGAGGCGAGCCCGATTTTGGTCTTCTCTCCCCCGGAGAGGGAGGCGAAGGGGCGGGTGTACTGGCCCGCGGGGATGCCAAGGCCGCCGGCGATGCGGTCAATGGTCGCTTCCATTTCATAACCGCCGGCTGCTTCAAAGCGTTCCTGCAGCCTGCCGTATTCGGCGAGCCACTGCTCCGGCTCTTTGGCGCCGGAAGCGGAGGGGCCGGACATCAGCGCCTCCAGCTCGCGCATCCGCCGCTGCCATTCAAGCGGCGCCGTAAAAGCGCGCAGCAGGATGTCATACACCGTTTCGCCGTCTCCGGCTTGGGGAATTTGGGCGAGGAAGCCAAGCTTGGCGCCCCGCGAAATGGAGATTTCGCCTTGATCCGGCTTGTCTCCGCCGTTCAGCAAGTGGAGCATCGTCGTTTTTCCGCAGCCGTTGCGGCCGATCAGGGCCGCTTTTTCCCCTTCGCGGATTTCAAAGGATACATCGGACAAAACGAGCTGGGCACCATGGTATTTTTGTATGTTTTTGCATTGAATCATCATTGTATTTTCCTCCATAGATGCCGCATCTACAGAAAAAAACCGCAGGGAAATGTCCCTGCGGCTTGAACGTTCAACGCTTATCCGTTGAAGTTAAGGTAGGAGCGGCATTTCGCAATTTTGTAAAACAACCGGATTGTTAAAAATGGACAGACGGATCCCGTTAACGGGAACTCTGTAAAAAATGCCGGACAAAATCATCGGCAGTTGATTGATCCGGTCGTTTCCAAAATTGCGTACCACTTCTACCTCACCTCCCTGTTAAAAAAAGTTAGCTTTATTGTATCCACAACGAGTGCTAAAAGCAAGCAATGGATGAAACATTTTATGAAAATGGCCATATCACCCGGATCAGAACCCTCAACAGGCTTTGGATGTGTGGTCCCAATTCGGCTTCGGGCTGTCGAAGGGGTGTCGGTGTGTACGGCTGATTTGTAATAGCGGGACGGGCATTTATCTCCAGACCGGCATTATAATACAATAAGATGCAGTGGTTGAAACGAGTGGAGGGCCTCATGAAGAAAAAAATAATGTTTACCGGCGGAGGGTCCGCCGGACATGTCACGGTCAACCTGGCGCTGATCCCGCTGTTTCGGCAGGAAGGCTGGGCGGTGGAATACATAGGCTCGGTCAATGGGATCGAGCGGGAGCTGGTGTCGCCGCTGCCGGACGTGGCGTATTTTCCGATATCGACAGGGAAGCTGCGCCGGTATTTGGACTGGCAAAACGCCAAGGATCCGTTCCGGATCGCCAAGGGTGTCTATCAGGCGTACCGTCTCATCCGCCGCCGGAAGCCGGATATTGTATTTTCCAAAGGCGGGTTCGTATCGGTGCCCGTCGTCATCGGCGCCTGGCTGAACCGGGTGCCGGTTATCATTCACGAGTCGGACATCACGCCGGGGCTAGCCAACCGGATTGCCATCCCGATGGCTGAAGCGGTGTGCACGACGTTCCCGGAAGCGGCTGCGCATATCGGCAAGGGCAAGGGTCGCCATGTCGGCGCCGTCATCCGGAATGAGCTGAAACAGGGCAGCGCTGCCGCCGGACGGAAGCTGTGCGGGTTCACCCCGGGGAGGCCCGTTCTGCTGGTGATGGGCGGCAGTCTTGGCGCGCAGAGCATTAACCGGGCGGTGCGCCAGGCGCTGCCTGAGCTGACGGAAGCTTTTCAAGTCGTGCACTTATGCGGGAAAGGGCAGCTCGATCCGGCGCTGACGGTTCCCGGCTATTGTCAATTCGAATACATTCGCGATGAACTGCCGGATGTGCTGGCGATGTCGGACTTGGTGATCACCCGTGCCGGCTCCAATTCGATCTTTGAGTTCCTTTCCTTGCGCAAGCCGATGCTTCTCATCCCATTGACCCGGCAGCAAAGCCGGGGCGATCAAATCCTTAACGCGCATTCGTTCGAAAAAGCGGGTTATGCCGAAGTGCTGGAAGAGGAAGGTCTGTCTCCGCAAACGCTGCTCGAGCGGATCCGGGTTTTGCATGCCCATCGGGATGCCTATGTATCGGCCATGGCGAGCGGCCAAAAGACGGACGCGCTTGTGGAAGTATTCAAGCTGATCAAAGAAACCGCAAAAAGCCGTTAAAGGTCGTCTGCGCCAAGAAAAGGAACCTTATTTTACCTGAACGGATAGAGAACAAGAGTTCCTAATTTTTCGCTTTCCTGAGCCGAACTATGGTATATTGAGTACACGAGATTTTAGGACAGGAGACCGGAAAGGACGGAAGACATGCTGGCTTTTACTTCGCAAAGAATCAGATCATTATGCGGCGCATCCGCCTTTAAACGGGGTGAGGAATACTGCGCCTACGGTCAAGTCATGATCGTGGAACGCGATGACGACAACCGTTACATTGAGGCGGTAGTGCAGGACGAGGATATATACCGGGTGGAGGTCGATATCGACGGAGCGGATTTCAGCGCAACCTGCCACTGTGCGGGCTTCGGCGGATATTATCCTTACTGCAAGCATATCGCCGGCGTCTTGATCTATCTGCTGGAAGAAGAAAAGGGCGGGGCGGACCGGCTGCAGCCGCGGGGGGAGGTCGTCCCGATTCCGACGCCCGCGGTTTCCTCCAGGGACGTGCGGCTCACCAGCGGACTGATCGAGCTGTTTGAGCAGATGGCGGACAGCGAACGGCTGAAGACCGGCCAGAAAGCGGCGAGCGTGCTTAAGGAAACGCTGGCTGTGGAATGGACCTGCAAAGTGACGGACGAGTATCAGCCGGAACCGAAGTTCCAGATCGAGATGAAGGTCGGACCGAACCGGCTGTACGTCGTGCAAAATATCAGGCAGTTTCTGCTTCACATCGAGGAAGGAAGAAGCCTGCCCTTTACCAAGCTGTTCACTTACAGCCCGAAGCAGCACACGTTCCGGCCCGAGGACTGGGCGGTCATCGACATGCTGATCCGGATTTGCGGCAGCGAGTTCGCGTATGATGAAGCAGGACGATCCATTCCTGGCTTCGCTGCCTCGGGCAGCCAGCGGATGCTGACGATCCCGCCGCTGGGCTGGAACGAGCTGCTGCCTTTGCTGGTCAAGGCCGGGGCTGCGATGGAGCGCGAGTATGCTTCACCTCAGCCGATTCAGCTGGGTGAAGGCCAGATCCCGCTGTCTTTCCATGTGGGAAGCATCGATAGCGGCGACGCCTATCATCTGGAAATCAACGGGCTGAAGCGGGTCGTTGTGATGACCGCGTACGGCTGCGCAGCTGTTGACGGCACGATATACCGGCTGCCGGTGCGCGACCTGCTCCTGCTGTCAGAGATGAAAACCTTGATATACCGCTATGACCATAAGCGGATTAACATATCACCGCACCAGATGGACGCACTGATGGAGAAGGTGGTTCCCGGCTTGCGGCGCATCGGGAAGGTCGGCATGGACGCCAGCGTCCGGGATCAGCTGGTGCAGCCGGACCTCGTGGCCAAGCTGTATTTGGACCGGGACGAAACCGAGCTGACCGCAAGGCTGGAATTCGTGTACGACGGGATTGTGATCGACGCATTTGCCGATACGGATGCCCGGAAAGACGGCGACTTTATTCTGGTCCGGGATACGGACAAGGAGCGGCGGATGATCGAGGCGTTGAAAGGAACGGACTTTGTGCAGAACGGACACGAAATGGTGCTGGACCTGTCAGAAGAAGACAGCGTATACGACGTCCTGTTTCATTTGCTGCCCAAGCTGGAGAAATGGGTCCAAGTATACGCCACTCCCGCTGTCAAGCAGCTGATGCACAATCCGAACAAGCCTCCGAAAATCAAGGCGGACACGGACCATACGACCAACTGGCTCGAGATCAACTTTGAGCTGGACCATGTGAGCGACAAAGAAATCCGCAAGCTGCTGCTGAGCGTGATTGAGAAGCGGAAGTATTACCGTCTTCCCGGCGGTGCGTATGTGTCCCTGGAAAAGGAAGCCTTCCAAACCTTCGGCGAGCTGTATGACGAGCTCGGGATGAAAAAAGGCGATATTACCGGCAGCCGTATCCATCTTCCTCTGGTCAAGGGTCTGCAGCTCCGTGACAAGGAAGGCCGGGCTTATGGGGTTCAGATGGGGAAATCGCTGCGGCAGCTGATTGATCATATGACGCATCCCGAGCAGATGGACTTCAATGTGCCCGAGGAGCTTGCCTCCGTGCTCCGGGATTACCAGCGGGACGGCTTCCAGTGGCTGAAGACGCTTGGCCATTACCGGTTCGGCGGGATTCTGGCCGACGACATGGGGCTGGGCAAAACGCTGCAAAGCATTGCCTACATTGTGTCCGAACGCAGGGAGAAGAAAGACGGGCACCTTCCGGTCCTGATCGTATCCCCCGCATCGCTCGTATATAACTGGGAGAGCGAGTTCCAGAAATTCGCTCCGTCCGTTCAGGTTCATGTGGCTCTGGGCGCGCGGAAGGAGCGCAGCGATTCCCTGCTTCGCATAGCGGCTGCGGGCGCAGAAACCGAATCTTCTGACAGCCTTGCTGCGCAGCAGGCGGACGTAATTATCACATCTTATCCGTCCCTGCGCAAGGATATCCGGCTGTACCGGGAGATGGGCTTCAGCACTCTGTTTCTTGACGAAGCCCAGATGATCAAAAATTACGCGACGCAGACCGCTCAAGCGGTGCGGGAAATCCGTGCGGAGCGGCGGTTTGCGCTGACGGGCACGCCGATCGAAAACGCGGTGGATGAGCTGTGGTCGATTTTCGAGGCGGTATTCCCGGGTCTTTTTACGGGTCAGAAAGCTTTCCGCGGCCTGACCCGCGGCCAGATCTCCCGGATTGTGCAGCCGTTCATTTTACGCCGGTTAAGGGCTGATGTGCTGGACGAGCTGCCGGAACGGATCGAGACGGTTCAGCGCTCGGAGCTCAGCCTTGAGCAGAAGAAGCTGTACGCCACTTATCTCGAGGAATTCAAGGAGGAGACGATCCGTGACCTGGAGATGGAGGGGTTCCAGAAGAGCCGGATGAAAATATTGGCCGGCATCACAAGGCTCCGTCAGCTGTGCTGCCATCCCTCGCTGTTTGTGGACGGGTACGAAGGCCCGGCCGGCAAGCTCTCCCAGCTGCTGGACGTGGTCGACGAATGCCTCAGCAGCGGGCGGCGGATCCTGATCTTTTCCCAGTTTACGAGCATGCTCCGGATCATCCGCAGCGAGCTGGGTCAGCGGGGGATTCCGGTCTTTTATCTGGACGGGCAGACTCCGGCCAAGGAGAGGGTAGACACGTGCTCGCGGTTTAACCAGGGAGAGAACGACGTATTCCTGATCTCGCTCAAAGCGGGCGGGACAGGGCTGAACTTGACCGGAGCGGACACGGTCATCCTGTACGATTTGTGGTGGAATCCGGCGGTGGAAGAGCAGGCCGCGGGACGCGCCCACCGGATGGGGCAGAAAAACGTGGTCCAGGTGATTCGCCTGGTGACGAAGGGCACCGTGGAGGAAAAGATGCTGGAGCTGCAGCAGCGGAAGAAGGATTTGATCCGCGAAGTGATGGAGTCGGCGGATGACGCGGTCACGACCTTGACTGAGCAGGAAATCCGCGAGCTGCTTGCCTTATAGAGAGTCATTTTTATTCATGGAAGTACCATGAACCGGACCTGGGAGGGGCCGGTTTTTTTCTTGTCCAGCTGTGAGAACCGGCTGAGCTCCTTTTGATCCCGATAAATTTTCATGAAAAAGATGCAGGAATATGAACGGCAATGGCGAAATTTACCTCTATACTTTAGTATAAATGACCTATTACTTGTGATCCATTCACGGACTTGGGAATGAGGAGAAGAATGTATGCGAAATCGATACAATTACGGTATCCTAACCAATTCAGGGCCTCATCTGTACAGCATGGATACAGGGGGAAGCCGCGAACAGGGCGCAGATTCGCCGCCTGTCAGCGGATATATGCCTCGTGACGAACATGCGGCTGCGTCAGCGGCAGCTGGCTCTATAGCCTCTCTTTTTTCGACCACACCGACATACAGCAGCGCTTATCTTAAGCGCCGTGAACTTATAAACCGGCAGCAGGGGCAGACCGCCTGGAACGAGGCGGAAAAATTAGCGTTTGAGGCCGATTGGTACGACAATCAGCTGGAGTGGATCGCGACGATCGATCAAACTTACGGGGAGCCGGTATTCTGGGATGTTCTTGCCGCCATGGCTCCTCCGTTCCCGAGAGGGGAACAGGGACCGAAAGAGAAGCTGGCTGAGGGGAATTTGGCTGCGTTCCAGCCGACCCGTATCCAGAAGCTCCTCAAGCAGGACGCCATGATCCGGGAGGAGCTCGAAAGGCAGGTTCAGCTGGCCCGGGAAGAGGATCGTAAAGACTATCTGGCATGGAAAGCAGCCAACGATTTTGCACACGACATCCTGGACGGCAACCGTACCGCCTATTTGCGGGTTCTGGAAGAGATGGCCCCGCTGCAGGAATTGACGATGCTTGGGAGCGGCCTCGAGTTCAGCGTCCGAAGCAGCTCCGAGGTGGAAGTGGAACTGGATGTCAATTCCCAGCAGGTGATCCCGCGCGAGGCGAAAGTCCGCACCGAAGCAGGGGTAGCTTCGCCTGAACTGACCGTTCCCGAACGCAATGAACTGGAGCTGAAATACATCTGCGGCTCCGTCCTCCGGATTGCAGGCGAGCTGTTTGCCCTGCTCCCGCTGGAGTCGGTCGTCGTGCAGGCGAGGGACACCAAACTGAACGGAAAGACCGGGCAGGAGGAATACATTACGGTGCTGTCGATCCGCATCGAGCGGAAATTTTTTGCCGGCTATCATGCAGGACGTGAACGCTGCCTGGAAGCACTGATGCACTGCGCTCACCGGATGGAGTACGATCCCGGTACCGGTTTTGAAGCGGTTGACGACCTTCTGTAATCAGCATGTTCATTTACTGTAGGCTGCCTTTGGGTGACTGACCTTTTGTGTCGGTTGATCATCCGGGGCAGTTTTTTTAGGTTATAACGCATAAAATGAGCAATCTGTCCTCCAATGAACACATACCGAAAGACGCTGACAGTATGCGACGGAAGACGTATATTCCAACAATAAATGGCGAAAAAACTCATATTTTGGTACCATATGCACTTGTTTTCCACTAGGGGGCATTTGTTAATATAATAGCAAACGTCTATGGCAGCCGCTGTAACCCGGAGAATACAGCTCTTTGAATGACAGGGAAGCGGCATTTTGAATCTGTGCATAGTCAGTAGAGAGAGCAAGAAGTATGGAGATGGGAGTGAGCGCATGAGGAGATGGTGGCTACTGCTGGGCAGCCTAGTCCTGGTCCTTGGGATAACCGGCTGCGGAGACAAGAAGAGCTACTCAATGGACCGCGTGGAATCCAGGGCTTACCTCGGGCCGGATGGAGACTTGTATGTCGAAGAACTGTTTACGTATACCTTTAAGGGCAGTTTTAACGGAATGACGCGTGCGATTGATCGGGCGGATCAGAAGGGGGTTGAATTTTTTGAAGCCTATGTACCCCCGGAACATCCGAAGCTAGGCAGTTTCTCCTACGAAAACTTGCAGCGGCTGGATGTCCAATGGGACGACGACGATGATACGTATTACATATACGATGCCGCGCAGAACGAAACGAAACAGGTTTATTACCGCTACCGGATTGACCATGCGGCGGTCAGGTATGGCGAAACGGGCAAGCTGGAATGGAGCTTCTTCAAAAATAACCAAGAGGATCTTCACCAGGTGTCCGTCGACTTGTTTATGCCCGGCGATTATAAGGACGGAGACGTTCATGCTTTTTTGCATGACCGTTCGGGCGGGAAGATTACAAGCGAAGGGCCGCCGGCGGTTCACTATGAAACCGATGATTTGAAGAGTGACGGCACGGCGCATATGGTGGTCTATTTTCCACCGGATCAGCTATCCCAAATGACGGCTTCCGAGGAACAGGTTTCTTTGCAAAAGCAGCTGTCTGCCGAGCAGAAATACCAGGAACGGCTTGCCGCCCGTGACGATCGAATGAACGCCATCCGTCCGGTTGTGCAAGCCGGCATGGCTGTTTTCATTGTAGGTGCGCTGCTGTACGCTTTGTCGTGGAGAAAAATTTCGGCCTGGCTGCGGCGCGGGGATGTCACCCGGCAGGACATCGATGAAGCGGATCCGCTGCTTCTCATGTATATGCTGCGCAAAGGCCGGTTAAAAAGGGAAGACTTCATGGCCGGATTGTTATCGCTGCGCCAGAAGGGTTACGTGACCGTGAAGCAGGTCCCGGCTTCCAAACGCTTCCAGGAAGAGCCGACGGCTCCCGAATTCACGCTGCAGTTCACCTTTACGGGCAGGATGGACCAGCTCAACCCGGCGGAGAAGCATCTTGTCGGCTGGCTGTTCGAAGAAATCAACGGCAGTCTGATCTTCAAGCTGGATTCCTTGGCGGGACCAACGTTTAAGGAGCGGCAGAGCGCAAGGATCGTCAAGCAGTACCGGGCAAAGTCGGTTAAGCATGCCGACCGGCTGATGAAGTGGATCAGGCTGCTGTCGCGTACCCAGCCTTATTCGGGGCAGGTCCGGCCTAATCCGCTGCTGAAGCTGTTCATTCCGCTGACGGCTGCGGTGAATTACGGCCTGCTGCTGTATCTGCTGTTCACCGACGCGGCGTCCACGCTCATGATCGTGCTAACCGCCGTGCTGCTTGGTGCCGGAGGGGTATGGGCGTCCATCCGTTTCCGGAATAAGCTGTGGATCTTCCTGTTTCTGCTCGCATGCTTTATTATGGGCTCCCAAATCGTGCATGATATTTCGGGCGACTACCTGATCCTGACGGTATGTTCCGCTCTGTTTGTATGGAGCATTCCCGTTCATGTGCTGTCCTGGGAGACGCATCGCTATCGTTATGCACTCAAGGCACTTCGGAGTACGCTCGGAAAAGGAGAGATGTCCTACGCAGGCGAACCGCTGGAAACAGAACAGGCCGCGGAATATGCCGCCCTGCTTGGGACCGTTCCGCGGTATATTAAACACCGTAAGCAGACCGGAATGTCAGGCGCCGCCTTGGCCGCAGCCGTGCCCGCACTATTCAGCGTGGAAATTATGGAATCCTTGAATTATACGCAAAATCACCTGCTCCTGAAGCCGATGGGCGTCGGAGGAAGCAGCAGCAGTTCCTCGTCCAGCTTCAGTGACGGCGGGGGAGGAGGCGGAGGCGGGGGAACCGGCGCGTTCTAGCATACGCCAAATCGTCAACTGCACCGCCCAAGGAATAACGATAACGAATGAGATGACCACGTAAATCCGCAGCAGCCCGTTCCCTGGCATTCGAGGGACGGGCTGTTTTTATGCCTGGAGGATGGAAGAAAGCGGCTTTCCGCCCGCCACGTATTAACAAAAAAACGGCAAGCTCCTCTCAGAGAGAGGAACTGCCGTTTATTTGGATAGGTGGACCCGATCAGTTGGTCTTGGCCGCCATGATGACGTCCCGGCACTCGTCGGAGCAGAAGGACTGATGGATCTCTTCGCACTCTTCGCAGCAAACATGCTGTTTGTTGCAGGTCGGGTTGGCGCAGTTGATATAGCGGTCATGCGTTTTGCCGCAGTGGATGCACTTGGCGATCACGACGTCCTCTTCCGTACGGTTGATCGGCACCGAAATGCGCTCGTCAAAGACGTAGCATTTGCCGTCCCACAAATGTCCTTTGACTTTAGGGTCCTTGCCGTATGTTACGATGCCGCCCTCAAGCTGGGCAACATCCTGAAAGCCTTCTTTGATCATGAAGCCGGTCAGCTTCTCGCAGCGGATGCCGCCAGTGCAGTAGGTCAGAATTTTCTTGTCCTTGAACTGGCTCATATTGTTGCGAATCCACTCCGGAAATTCGCGGAACGACTCGACATCCGGACGGATGGCGCCGCGGAAATGTCCGATTTCGTATTCATAGCTGTTGCGGCCGTCCAGGACGATGACGTCATCCTGCTGAAGCAGCTCATGGAACTCTTCCGGAGACAGACGCTTCCCGCCGATGACGTTGGGATCAAGCGGCTCCTCGTAACGGAACGTGACGAGCTCTTTCTTGTGACGGACAAACATTTTCTTGAACGCATGGCCTTCCGACTCATCGATCTTGAAGACGATATCAGAGAACAGCGGATTCGCTTTCAGGTCGTTCATATACTTCTCGGTCTGTTCCACGGTGCCGGACAGCGTGCCGTTGATGCCTTCAGAGGCGATCAGAATGCGGCCTTTGACGCCCAGATCTTTGCAATACTGCAGATGCTCCGCAGTGAACTGCTCAGGATCAGGGATGTTGACGAATTTATAATATAACAAAATACGGTATTCTTGCTTCGTTGTCATTGCTTCTTCACCTGTTCTTGTAAATTTACCTTATATATTGTAGATGAACAGGGCATACATAGTCAACTTGAAAGTATAGTAAGTAACCGGAGGATTCCTAATAGCTTAGCTGAAAGACGCCATTTCGACGCGGCCTATAGATGAGAATGAATCCGAGAAATACTGGAAAATGCTCCGTCTGCCTGCGCAAATTTAGGGGGCGGCTATCCTTCTCGTTGGAGGAATAAAAAACCAAATATTATATTGCGTATCGTAACGGTATATGATATTATGGGTTCACGGATCCGAATCAGCCGAAGATGGAAGGTGCCTCCCCTTAAAGAACGACGCGGCAGCGTCGGATATCCGGAAGTCCGATGCAGCTGTCCATGGAGTAAGCTTTCCTTCGGCATGATAAGCCATCTTGAGTCTAACCGTATTCAGCAGCGCCGCGTAATACGACAAATCAAGCATGCAAAGGAGATGTTCTCTTATGAAAAAAGTGCTTTATGTGCCGCTGGACGACCGTCCTGCCAATTTGGATGATGTAATCGTGCAGGGGAGATCCGCAGGGATCCAGCTGATAGTCCCCGACCGGGAGGATATTGCCAATCGCCTCGATTCCAAGGCCGTGGCCGAAGGCGGCCAGCTGGTGAGCACCTCATCGCCGACGTACGGAAAGACGCGGAATATCCGCCGTTTTATCAGGGAACATGCCGCTCAGGCAGACGGATTTATCATTTCGACGGATATGCTGGCCTACGGAGGGTTAATCGGCAGCAGACGGCTTCGTTCAAGCGCGGGTGGCGCCTACCCTGATTACGACCCCGAGACTACCAAACTGCTGGACGTCGTTCGGGAAGTGAAGCGGGCCTACCCGCGTAAGCCGGTCTATGTGCTGGATACGATTATGCGGCTGGCGACCACGGTGTTTGTGGAAGGCCTGACCCAGGCTGCATACGATGAAGCCAGAGCCTTTGCCCAGCAGCCGCGGGCGGTCGCAACCACGTTCGAGGGCATTTTGGGAGGGTATGACACAAAGCCCGACGGCACTTCGTTTGGAGAGCCAACCCTTTTTGACAAAGAGCAGTACTATAATGCCAGAAGGCATAAATTCAAGACCAA
This sequence comes from Paenibacillus sp. SSG-1, assembly GCF_002224835.1. NCBI lineage: Bacteria > Bacillati > Bacillota > Bacilli > Caryophanales > Paenibacillaceae > Paenibacillus > Paenibacillus sp. SSG-1. Next base: position 4,253,125 of record NZ_MBRK01000001.1, on the reverse strand, counting down.
CCGATATATCATTGAAAGGCTCGTCCGTGAGGGATACGTGGATTTTCTCGCAGTGGGGGTGGATGACTCCTACACCCAAGGGGTACAGGCTAACGAGATTGCTTACCTGGAAGCCTTTGTGAATGAGCATTTGGGCGGCACCGGCGGCCAGAATCCGGACAAAGCGATTATACTCCCCGATGCCGATGCGCTGGGATACTCGCTGCTGGGCCGGATGGCGAAGGAGCTTCACCAGTACAGCTCCCGTCCGAAATACGGCGTCAAATATTTTGGGCCGGACGGGTCGACCATTGTCAATCCTTACGAGTATATGAGCGTGCACGAAAATATCCGGCATCATGTGGACATCGTCGGCGGGGAGTTCGTTGACACGGCAGCCTATAATATCGAAATCGTGGCGGTGACCAGCGCCAGCGAGATCGGCGCCGCCGTGAGCCGGATGGAAGCGAACAGCGCCGGCCGGATCCCGACGCTGGTGATTGATTTTGTCGGGGGAGGCGCCGCTGATGCGACCGTAACCGAAGCGCTGCTCGACAGCGTGTCCACCGGACAGCTTCTGGGATACAGCGCGTGGAACACGGCCGGCAACAAAATCGGTATGGCCCTCGGCATGGCCCAGGCCCGATTCGTATACCTTGGCACGGAGAAGCGGCCGCCGGCGCTGCAAGAGGCAGTGAATGCACACGGATCGCTGCTGTTCAAGCGATTCCTCAAGGACTACTACTATAAGAAGATCACGATTGCCGAAATTCGGACGTACTCGCGGGCACACACTCTATACTCCAACGTACCGTATGCGGATCAAAACATTCGCCTGTTTAACTCGCCGGAAGACTATAAGGTTCTGGTCGAGATGCTTCGCGAACGCATGCAGGCGAACACGGAGGCGCTGGCTGCCAGAAAGGCATTCGAGCTCGGCGTGTCGCAGAACGTGTGGCGGATCAAACCGTCCGGATGGTCATATGCGACGTATGCTTGCGCGACTCTGGACTACGACAATCCGGCATTCATTTGGGAGCGGGCGTTTGAGATTACGCTGGGGCCGGAAGTGACGCTGAAAGAGTGCTAGGGCGGGAAACGACTGGCGGCTCGTGGGGGCTGCAGGCATCCGGTGCCAGAGCGAGCACGGATACAACCGCATAGCTTGCTGACGTGCAGAACAAAAACAAAGCCCGGGGATTCCGGGCTTTTTTCTGTACGGCTGTGAGCGATGTCACCCGGCAACCCGGGATCACTTGATGGCCCCGGCCGTTATTCCGCTGGCGATCTGCCGCTGGAAGAACATGTACATCATCAGGACGGGGACGATGGTGATGAGCAGACCGGCGAAAAGGGGGCCCCATTCGGTACGGTACTGCATCTGGGCCTGCATCATTGCGATGCCGACAGGGAGGGTGTAGTGCTTCGGATCGTTGACCAGAATCGTGCCGATAATGTATTCGTTCCAGATGTTCAGGACGTTGACGATGCCCACGGTAATAAGCCCCGGCTGCGAGAGCGGCAGCATCACCCGGAAGAAGATGCCGAAGTAGGAAGCTCCGTCCATGGCGGCGGCTTCTTCCAGCTCTTTGGGCAGGCTTTTGAAAAATCCGACGAGCACGAAAATGCCAAACGCAATCAGCGTAGAGGCATACACCAGGATCAGCCCTAAAGACGAATTCGTCAGATGCATGGAGTTCATCAGGAAAAAGAGCGGGATGAGCGCCAGGCTGAACGGGATCATCATGGAGGCAATGTAAAGCAGGAACAGCGCCGTGCTTCCCCGGAACGGGTAGCGGGCCAGAACGTAGGCGGTAGTGGCCGACAGCAGCAGCCCGAGCAGCGTGGAACCGATCGTCACCACGACGGAGTTCAGGAAGTAATCACCGAAGCTGAACTCCCGCCACACGTAGCTGAAGTTGCTCCACAGCAGCGGAAAGTCCGGCAGGGACCAGGGCATTTTGCGGAAAAATTGGTCGTTGTTTTTCAGCGAGTCCAGCAGGGTCCACAGCAGCGGATAAATCACCGATATGCCCCACAGGATCAGGATGGCGTAAAACACGATTTTGACCATCGGATTGGAAAGGCCTGATTTCATTATTTGTTCCTCCTGTGCCTAGAAAAATCAGCTGATTTCGATCGTTTCCTGGCGCAAGAGCCGCTGCAGGATGATCGTCGTGATCATCGATAAGACCAGAATCAGCACGCCAATGGCCGCACCATAGCCAAAGTGGTACTGCGTGAAGGCCATTTGATACAAGTAGGACCCCATGACCTGGGTGGTGTTGTCCGGCCCGCCGTTCGTCATAATCATCACGATGACAAAAGAGCCGTTGAGCGTGGTCATCATAATGTTGAGGATGGACACCTTCATCTGTTCCCAGATCAGCGGCAGCGTGATATGGCGGAATTGGTGCCACTGGCCAGCGCCTTCAAGGCTTGAGGCCTCGTAGTAGGATTCCGGTATCCCCTGGATCGCGGCGATCAGGAGAATCATATAAAAGCCGATGCCGGCCCAGATGGCGGGCGGAAGCAGCATCCAGATCGTGTGGCTGGTGAAGCCGAGCCACGTAATGTCCACTTTGTCTTTGGTGAACAAGGACAGGAAGGAGTTCAGAAAGCCGATTTGCGGATTATAGATAAAATTCCAGAGGACGCCGATGACGACGACGGAAATGACGTTCGGAATGAAAAAAATCGAGCGAAAAAAATTGGCGAGCCGAAATTTGAAGCGGGTCAGAGCGACCGCAAAAAACGTCGCCAGAATCATGATGCCGATAATTTTGCCCGCGACGAGAAAATAGTCGTTGCCCATCCCGATCCAGATGATGGGGTCGTGAAGCATCTCCTTGAAATTGTCCAGGCCGATAAACGTTTTATTGTCCGAGGAGCCGGACCAGTCATACAGCGAGTAATACATCGCCTGCAGTACGGGGTATACCGTAAACACGCAGAAGAACAGGAACGTGGGAATGATGAAGGTTGCGATAAACAGGTTGCGCTGCCAGGCGTTCGTCCCCAATTTCATCTTCGTTCTCCCTGCCTTTCACCTAAAATGTACGGAGGATAACAGAGAGCGTTCATCCCCGTCATCCTCCGCGTTTCCTGCCGGTCTATCGCATTATTTCTTCACTTTCTTGGCGACGTCCACGACGCGCTGTACCCACTCTTCCGGCGTGATTTTGCCGATGGTCAGGGCATCCGTGGCATCCTGCATCGCCTTATCCACGTCCGCGTTAAAGGTAATGGACGGAACGACGACGGTGTTGGAATCGGTTAAATACCGCGCTGCATCTTTAACATGGCTTGGCGCGCTGGAGCTGCTGATGTCGCCCTTGATGTTGGACGGAGCGCCGCTCAGCTCGGCCCACTGCGAAGCCTGGGCTTCGGAGAAGATGAACTGCAGGAATGCTTTGGCTGCTTCCTTGTTTTTGGCGTTCTTGGCGATCGCCACGTTGGCGGTGGAAGTGTTGGCGACGACTTTGCCGCCTGAATCCTGCGTCACCGATGGAATGAAGCCGAAGGAGAATCCGCCCGGGACGTCCTTGGCCATTTCGTTCGGCAGCCAGAGGCCGTTCGGGATGAAGGCGTCTTTGTGCTGCAGGAACAGCATTTGCGAATCCGTGTGGTTGATCTGGATGGAGGCTTTGTCGATAAAACCTTTGTCGCGAAGCTCGACGATTTTGTTCAGTGCGGTCAGCACGGCGGGCTGCTGGAAGGCTTCCACTTTGGAATCAGCCATGTCCTGCAGAATGGAAATATCGTTGTTGTTGGCAGATACGATCGCCGGGTACAAAATCGCACCGTTGATGTAGTACGGATATTTGCCGGTATGGATAAACGGAGTCACACCCGCCGCTTTGATTTTGTCGCTGACGGCCAAGAAGGACTGCCAGTCTTTGGGCTCTTCCCAGCCTTTTTCCTGGAAGAGGGCTTTGTCCCAGAACACGCCCCAGGAGTTCAAAACGAGCGGGATGTCGTAGACCTTGCCGTCAAACAGCTGCGGCGGCTGCGCCAGAATGTCGCTGATTTTGGTGCCGTCGATGTTCGTGGCGTCCTTCATCCAATCCGTCAGGTCCTCCAGCTGGCCGTCCTCCACCATTTGGCGGTCGTTCAGGTTCGGTCCGTCAATATACACGAAGTCCGGCGGATTGCCGCCGACCCAGCGGGGCTTCATCTGGTCGTTGATTTTAGGCCCGCCGCTTTCTTTAACGTTCAAATCGGGGTTGGCCGCTTTAAAGTCGGCGATGACCTTTTTCCACCACTTGTCGCCGTAGCCGCCGACGAAGTACTGGATTTCAAAGTCTCCGGTCAGTTTTTTGGTGCTGTCATCGGTCGTCGTGTTCGAGCTGGAATCGGTGTTGGTCGTTGTGGCGGTTGTTGAGGAGGACGCGTCTTCGGTTTTCGTCGAAGTGGACGAGTCCTTGGAGCCGCATCCGGCCAGCGGGGCGACGATCATCAAAGCCGCAAGGCTGAGTGCCGCCAAATGTCTCTTGAACATCATAAAAGCTAACCCTCCTTAAGTGATTGTGCAACGCCATAGTGGTTGTCTATCTTGGATTACAGCGCCTAAAACCATCATAAGGATTCGGGGGGAGAGGCTCTATTGAATATCTTCCATGAATTCTTTGTTATTTTCTGTTCGTGCGGAAAAAAAGGAGGATAATCTTCTACTTGGGATGAGGAGGGAAAATGTGAGGTTGTGGAGCGGCCCCGTCGCAGTGCTGCTGGGCCGCTGCCGCTTTCCCCTTACTCCGTTCCATGGACCTCCTTCTGTACCTTCTCGGCGTAACGCTGCAGCTCGTCCAGAGCCTCCTTCGGCGAGACGTGGTCGTGCAGGACCGCGTCGCCCATTTTCCGTGCGGTATCCATGATCGACTGCCATTCCGGCTGCTGGATCGGATAAAAGCTGGATTTCCGCAGCTCCGCCAGGCGCTGCTTCACCATAGGATCCGCTGCTGACAGCTTGGCTCCGGCCTCCTCCATCACGGGCAGGAAGCCTTCCTGCGCGATGATTTCCTCATACACCGGGCTGGAATACAGATAATCCAGGAACGCGGAGAGCGCCTCCTTGTTGGTATGGTCTGTTTTGAACGAGACCAGGTTATCATGCACGCCGAACAGGAGCGGCTTGCGGCCGTCCTTGACGGGAATAGGGCCGGTGCCCCACTTCAGATTCGGGAACTCTCTCGGCATGACGGTGCCGAAATAATTGCCCGAAATCATCATCCCCAGTTTCCCGTCCCCGACGATGCGCTGCTTCTCGTCCCGGGTGGTGACGGTCGGCTCGGGATCGGTTAATCCTTCGTCGTACAGGTCCTTCAGAAAGGCCAGGCCCTCGACGTTTTCCGGCGAATTGATCGTCCATTTCCCGTCACGGAACCACCCGCCGCCTGCCCCCAGGAAGAAATAAGAGAGATAGGCCTGGATTTCGTTATCGCTCAAATCGACGCCGAAGCCGTGGGCCTTGCCGGTGTTTTTGATTTTGAGGGCATCCTTTTTCAGCTCCGACCAGGTGGCCGGTGCTTCGGATATGCCAGCCGCCTCGAAAAGGTCCCGATTGTAATACATATTCCGGGTGGACGAAACGTACGGAATGGCATACTGCTTGCCGTCCCATTGGTCGAGCTTCATCAGGTCCGGATAAAATTTCCGCTTCAGCTCCGGCGAAATGATCTCGTCCATGTCGTTCAGGAGGCCGTCCTTCGCAAAATGTGTGTACACGTTCGTGTTCAGCAGGTCCGGCGGCTGATTTTTACTGATCATCGTAGTATAGATGCCGTCGAGGATGTCCCAGTTGGCCACCTGCAAATTGATGACGATCGACGGGTTCTTCAGCATGAAGTCCTGCACCAGGCTTTCGAGCAGGGGCCGTGTCTCCGAGCTGTACTCGGAGGCGACAAAATTGATGAGCGCAGTCTGCTCCTCCGGCGGCTTCATCACCGGGTTGGCATCTTGCGGGCCGGAGCAGGAGAGAAGGAGCGCCGGAATGCCCAGCAGGCAGAGGGAGATCCCGGCAAGCCGGGTCAGAAAACGGGAAGTCATCGGCTCTCGCACCTTTCGTTGGTTATTGTTTATTTATCGATAAATGGAAAGAGGAGTTTCTGGTTTTCCGGGGAATACATGTTGGCCTTGGTGACGACGATCGAATTGGTGTAGGTTTCCGGCTTGACCTTTTTTCCGTTGATGAGGTCGAGCACGGTTTGTACGCCCAAATATCCGATGTTAAAAGGCTGCTGCACGACGGTCGCGTTCAGGGTGCCTTCCTCGAGCAGCCGGATTTCGCTGGCGGACGTGTCGAAGCCGATCAGCTGGACAAGCCCGGTCCGATGGGCTTCCTTGACCGCTTTGGCGGCGCCGAGGGCTGCGGATTCGTTCAGCGTGATGATGGCGTTCATGTCGCGGTGGTCCCGGATCAGCGTCTTGGCGATCAGGTACGAACGCTCCTCGGAATCGGAGCAGTAAAACGTGCCATAGATCGCCGAGGACGAGGCCTCAAGCGCTTGGCGGATGCCCTTTTCCCGCTCGGCCGATACGCCGGACGTCACGAAATCGCTGATGATCACTGCCCTTAGCGAACTGCCGGTCTGCTCCAGCGCCACTTTGCCGGCCTGGACGCCGGCAGTGACATGATCGTTCGACACGAAGGCCGGCGGCGATTTCAGGCTGAGGGGCGTATCGATAATGACGAGCGGGATGTCCTCATCCTGGATGTTCTTGAGCTCGTCCATAATGCGGTCGTCGTTGATCGGGGCGACGACGACGGCCTGCGGCTTCTGCTTGAGGACGCCCTTCAACAGCTGGAGCTGCGACTCGGCGTCCGTCTCCTGCAGCGGGCCGGTGATGCTGATGCTGGCCCCGGCCTCCTTGGCGGCCGCTTCGGCCCCGGCGCTCACCGTCTGCCAGAATTCGGAGCGGATGTTGTGCTCCTTGAGAATCACCGTCACGCTTCGCTCCTGAGGGGGCGTCGGAATAAACAGCTTGAAGTACAGGATGATGTAGACGCAGGATATGACAAAAATGATGGCCAACAGCAGCGTGGCACGTTGTATGCGCATGGGTGTTACTCCTTCATTTTGGGGATGGTGATGGTGACGCAGGTCCCTTCTTCCAGCTCGCTGCGGATTTGGATGCCGTACGTATCGCCGAAGTACAGCTTCACGCGCTCGTTGACGTTGGCAATCCCGATGCCGCCGGATTTCGTCCGGCCGGACGTCCTGTCCTCCGGCGGGTTCCAGATGCGCCCGATTTGCTCCTCCGTCATGCCCAGCCCGTCGTCCTCCACTTCAAATTGGATCATCTGGCCCAGGTCGCGGGCCCGGATGACGATTTTCCCCGGTTCGGGCTTGTTGCGGATGCCGTGATAAATGGCGTTTTCCACAAAGGGCTGCAGCAAAATTTTGAGCGTCATGAAACCTCTGATTTCCTCCGGCACGTCGATGTCGTATTCCAGCTGCTCGTTGTACCTCATCTTCTGTATAAGCAGATAATTGGTGATATGCTCGACTTCCACCTTGATCGGCACTAGCTCCTTGTCCTTTGTAATGCTGGCGCGGAACAGTTTGGCCAAAGCCGAGGTCATCAGGACGACTTCCTCGTGCTTCTTTTGCTCGCCCATCCATACGATCGAATCGAGCGTGTTGTACAGGAAGTGCGGATTGATCTGCGATTGGAGCAGCATCAGCTCGCTTTTTCGTTTGTTCTCCTGGTTGTGGATGATTTCCTGCATCAGGTTCTTGATCTGGGCAAGCATCAAATTAAACGACCGTCCGAGCTGGCCGATTTCGTTCGGCTGGTCGATCTTCGTGCGGATATTGAAGTTGCCGCGCTCGACCTTTTTCATATCCCGCTGCAGTATGCGTATCGGCTTGGACATGCGGTATGACAGCACGAGCGACAGCAGCAGGGAGAAGAGGATGCCCATGATGGCGTACAGCAGGATGGACCTGCGGATCGTGCCTTCGTTCGCGATCAGGTCGTCCGCATAGGCCACCCCGACGATTTTCCAGCCGAAGTTCGTGTCATGCACCGAGTAGATGCGCTTGCCCTTGTCGTCGTTGATCGTGAAGGAGGTACCGCTCTTGGCAGCGGTGACCTTGGCGATCTGCTCCGTGCGCAGGTTGCTGTAGATCAGCTGCTGCTGCGGGTGGTAAATGATGTTCCCGTTCTGGTCGACGATGAATACGTAGCCCTTTTTGCCCAGGTTAATTTTGCTGCAAATATCGTTGATGATGCTCAGGTTCAGGTCCACGAGAAAAATACCCTCGCCCCGGATCCCGTCCGTGCTCTTCAATTCGCGGCTGAGGGAGACGACCCACCGGTATTCGTTCTGGATGACGTTCTGCACGTGAGGCGGCGAAATGACGGATTGTCCGCCCTTGCTCTTCGCTTCCTTGTACCAGGACTGGTCCTCCAGCTTGGTGTTCGGGTTGAGCAGGGTAATCCGGCGGTCGGACACGTAATGGCCGTTGTATCCGAACACCATGATGGCTGAGATATCTTTGCGCGAGTACAGGATGGCCTGGAACAGGTCGGAGATGCGCTTTTCGTACGGCCGCCGGTCGCTTGTGCTGATAAACGTGTTGTTGGAGATGTAATACTTGACGTCTTTGTTGGTCATGGCCAAGAGGCTGATATTTTCCATGTTGTCGATGTAAGACTGGATGTTGGAGTTGACCTGCGTGATGATTTCCTGGACGTAGCTCTCCGAATTGGTCTCCATCGCGGCGACCGACAGGTTGTAGCTGTTCAGGCTGATGACCAGGACGGTAATCAGGATCAGGCAGGAGAAGGTGAAAAAAATGCTCGACTGAATGCTTTTAAACGGCAAAAAAGGAAGGAGGGAGGCGCGCTGTCTGGTCATGGCTGCGAACTCTCCTTGGCCTGCCTGTCGCGGAATTCCCGCGGCGTCATGCCCGCATGCTTCTTGAACAGGATGCTGAAATAGTTCGGGTCGTTGTAGCCGACCTGACCGGCGATTTCGTAAAATTTGAGTCCGGTGTGTGCCAGCAGCTCCTTGGCTTTGTCCATTCGGGTCCGGGTCAGGTACTCGACGAAGGTTTCGCCTGTATGCTGCTTGAAGACGAGGCTGAAGTAGCTGGTGCTCATCAGGACGTGGCGGCACAGGTGCTGCAGCGAGATATCTTCATCGGCATAATGCGTCTCGATGTAGTCGACGGCCTTGCGGATCTGCATGCGGGTCAAATGATGGCGGTTTTCGGCAACGGCGTTCATGACGGAGGTGACCGTCTCCGTGAGCCAAGCTTCGATCTCGTCGAGCGTTTTGTATTTGTAGACGTCGGTCAGCAGGATCGAGCGCGATTCGTGCAAGCCCAGCTCCTGAATGGTGTTCATGAGGGAAAGGATGACCTTTTGGATGTGAAAAATGCATGAATCCATCGGTTCCATGCCCTGTTTCAGGTCGCAGACGAATTCCCGGATCAGCTGGCGGATTTCCTCCAGGGAGCCGGTCTTGACGGCGGAAGCCAATTGGCGGTCCCAATCCGCACGGAGCGTCCCGGCGAGGGCGGGCCGGCCCTCCATGTCCAGCAGGCTGATCACCCGGTTTTTGCCGAGCAGAAAGCGGTAATCCAGCGCGGAAAGGGCGCTTGTGTACGATGCGGGAAGCTGCTGCGCTGCCTGTACTGCTTGTCCGACGCCGATGGTAACGGTGAATTTTAAATATTTATGAATGTAGAAGCGTGCTTCTTCGGCCACCCGGAACGCCTTTTCGTACACATCGGTATCCTCGGCGCCGTCCGAGACGATCAGCGCGATGCGCTCCTCGCGTGTGCGGAACAGCAGCAGGTCCTCGCGGAGGGCGATTTCCTCGAACACATTGTAAGCGGCATAGCGTAGAATTTCCGTGTCCTGGCCGCTCTCGCTCTGCAGGGAACGGGAGCCGAAATCGTCGATATCAGCCACCATGGCCAGGCACGGCGAAGCCAGCGGTGTCAGGCCGAAATAGCGGAAGCGCTCCTGTGCTTCCTCGGCTTTCATCCCGGTAACGACGAGACGCTCCAGGAAGCGCTCCTTTAGAAGCGGCAGGCTCTGCTTTAGCTGGCTGTAGAGCCGGCTGAAATCCTCGCGCCTGCGCGTCTCTTCGTCCATCTCGGTCTTGACCTTCAGAAGCAGCTCGCGGATTTCCTGGGCAGTAATCGGTTTCAAAATAAAATCGGAAACCTTGAGGCGAATGGCCTGCTGCGCGTATTCGAACTCGTCGTAACCGGTCAGGATGATCATTTTGATATGCGGATATTTGGAGCCAGCGGCGGCCGTCAGCGCAAGACCGTCCATAAACGGCATGGAGATGTCCGAAATGATGAGATCCGGCATGTTCAGATCGATCGCCTCCAGCGCCTCGCGGCCGTTGGCGTAATCGCCGATCAGCTCGAAGCCGAGCTCCTGCCAGCCGATCGTTCGCTTCAGCCCGTCGCGGACAACCGCTTCATCGTCGACGATGAATACTTTGTACATGGTATGCCCCCTGTCTTTTGTTCGATGCCGTAAGGCTTCCGGACCCAGGGCCCTTGTTCACAAAAGCGTAATAATGCTGGAATAATTATACTGTAAAAGCGGATTTGTGGATATGGGGAATGTGCGAGTCAAAGATGGAACGTCCGAATTGCCGTATTTTGACATGATGCCAGCTCTATGCTTTAATATGAAAATATTAAGCCGGGACGGGAGGTGAGAGAAACATGGCAACGATCAAGGATGTGGCCAAGCATGCCAACGTATCGACGACGGTCGTCTCCAAGGCGCTGAACGGGTATTCGGACGTGAGCGAGGAGACGCGGAAAAAGGTGCTGAAAGCGGTCGAGGAGCTGAACTACTCCCCCAACATGCTGGCCAAAAATCTGAAGCAAAAAGTCACGAAATCGATCGCGCTGATCTTCTCCAATTTTGAGGGTTCAAGCGGCAAGGACGGCGTGCTGTTTCAGATGATGACGGGGATTTTCGAGGCGGCGTCGCATTACAATTACGAGGTTTTGCTGTACACACGGAACCTGTCGGAGCAGCAGGACAAGTCCTATTGGCAGTTCTGCAAGGAGCACAAGGTATCGGGCGCGGTTATAACGGGACTGAAGACGACCGATCCGTATTTTCAGGAAATCGTGGACAGTGATTTTCCGTGCGTCGTGATCGACGCTGACATTACGGGAAGCCACACCAGTTCGGTGATGACGGATAACGTCGGGGCGGCTCAGGCGGCCATCCAGCATCTGGTCGATCTCGGACACCGCCGGATCGGCATGGTCAACGGCCATAATTTTGCCGTGGTCAGCAACGAGCGTTTGAAGGGTTACCGACAGGCATTGCAAGCAAACGGCATCGAATTCGATCCAGCGCTGATCGTTAACGGCGATTATACAGAGGAGTATGCCTATGGTTCTGCAGAGTCCTATTTGCAGGATCATCCGGACGTGACGGCCGTTTTCTTCGCAAGCGATCTGATGGCGATCGGCTTCATGAACCGCTGCCGCGAGCTGAACGTCCGCATACCGGAGCAGCTGTCCGTGATCGGGTTTGACGATATCGTGCTGTCCAGCTACACGTCACCCAAGCTGACGACAGTAAGGCAGGATTTTAAGCGGATGGCTATGACGGCATTCGAGCAGGTCATTCATCTGCTGGAGCACAATGGCACAGGAAAACATTTGAAAATTCCATTTCAAGTGGTTGACAGGGAAACGACGGCGATGCTATAATTTGCACGGAAGCGCTTTCAAATCTTCATATTTTTTTGTGGTGATCGAAATCGATTTCGGATCAAGGGTACCAATGCATTTCACCTTCATGCCAACAAGGAGCCGACAGGCCAACCTGCAGGGAGGGTGAATATTTTTTTCAAGGTTCCGAAATCGATTTGGGACCGCATCAGTACTCATTTTTTAGGTGATTGGGTTGCACGGCTTTCATATCGTTTCCAGTGAAAAAACAGGGAGGTCTATCCAATGAAAAAATGGTCTGCAAGTGTTGCGTTTGTTCTGCTGTTCAGCGTCATCCTGAGCGCCTGCTCATCCGGCTCGGGTTCCAAGGGAAACGACAGCGCCCAGGGGAGCGGTTCCTCTGATGGCGGCGGGTCCGGCAAGGTGGTTGAGCTTAAATTTACGACCTGGGGAGAGCTGTCGGCCGATTCGGTAGAGAAAAAGCTGGCCGACGAGTTCAATGCATCCCACCCGGGCATCAAGGTCACGTTTGAGCCGGTTCCGGGAGACGGCTATGCCACGAAGCTGACGACTTCGCTGGCGGCGGGGCAGGCACCGGACGTCTTTTTGATCGGTGAAGGGGATTATTTCAAATACGTCGACAAGGGCGTGGTGGAGCCTCTGGATGAGTACATCAGCCAGGACAGCTCCTTCAAGACGGATATGTTCCAGCCGGATCTGCTGAACATGGGCAAAATCGGCGGCAAGCTGTACTACCTTCCGAAAGACTTCAATCCGCTCGCTTTATGGTACAACAAGCGCATGTTCGACGCCGCCAAGATCCCTTATCCGACCGACGACTGGACCTGGGACGACATGATCAGCGCAGCCAAGAAGCTGACTCAGAAGGACGGCAGCGGCAAAATCAAGGAATTCGGCTTTAACGCAACCAAATGGGAATATCCGATTTACATATACCTGTGGCTGAACGGAACCGACATCGGCAATGAAGACGGAACGAAAGCGGAAGGCTTCATGAACAGCGAGAAGACGGTGGCAGCCATGGAAAAATACGTGGCGCTGGCGCAAGGCGACGACCGCGTATCCCCGACGCCGCAGGACACCGAGACGCTGGGTGGGGACTCGTCAATGTTCATGACCGACAAGCTGGCCATGATGATTACCGGACGTTGGGTCAAGGGGGATCTCGACAAATCCGACGTGAAGTACGGTTCGGCATTGATCCCGAAAGGGGCAAACGGAGAACGCGCAAGCATTATTGCCGCCGCCGGCTGGGCGATGAACGCAAACGGCAAACACAAGAAGGAAGCGTATGAGCTGATGAAATGGCTGTCCGGCACCGAGGCGCAAAAGGCCCGCTCCGAAAAGGGTCAGGTGCTTCCGGCTACCGTTGCGGAGCTGGATCAGGTCAAGAGCACGGAAGTGGTCGACAAACCGGTCATCGAAATGATGGATTATGCCAAAAAGCCGATATCCATGCGTTCGGCGAATGCGCCGACCTTTACGGAGGAATTCAATAAGGCGGTTGAAAAGGTGCTGCTGAATAAATCCACGGTGAAGGACGCCCTGGATGAGGCGGCCAAAAATGTGGACAGCAAGATCGCGAAGTAAGGATGACACAGGAAGCCATGAGTCTGAGTCCCTGATTCATGGCTTCCTCCTTCGTCGAACATCCGGATGCAACAGCCCGTGCCGCATCAGCCGGGCGCCATCCGTACCATCAAGGAGGTTACTTTATGCGGAATTCACGATCGGAAAGGGCGGGATACCTGTTTATTCTTCCTTGGTTTCTGGGCCTGCTGCTGTTTACGCTGGGTCCGATGCTTTTCTCGTTTGTTCTGTCCTTCAGCAAGTGGGACATCATTACCGGCATCGGATCGATCGAATTCGTCGGCCTGGACAACTTCAAGGCGATTTTTCACGATGAGCTGTTCTACCAGTCGCTGAAAGTCACCTTCATCTTTGCCCTCGTCTCCGTCCCTTTATATCAGATTGTCTCTCTTCTCATCGCGCTGCTGCTGAACATGCGGACCCGGGGCATGAAGCTGTTTCGCCTGATCTATTTCATGCCGTCGGTCATTCCGGCCGTAGCCGTGTCGATGATGTGGATCATGATTTTCAATCCGGAATACGGCATATTGAACCGGGCGCTGGGATGGTTCGGCATTCAGGGACCGGCCTGGTTGCAGGATCCGAGCTATGCGCTTGGGGCGCTGATCGTCATGGGCATCTGGGGTGTCGGCAACACGATCATCATTTACCTGTCCGGGCTGCAGGGCGTTCCCGAGGAGCTGCATGAGGCGGCGCAGCTAGACGGTGCGGGAAGCATCCGCCGCTTTTTCAGCGTGACGATGCCGATGATTTCCCCGACGATTTTTTTCAATTTGATCATGGGGATCATCGGGGGCTTTCAGTACTTCACCCAGGCCTTTGTCATGACAAATGGAGGCCCGCTCAACTCAACGCTGTTCTACAACCTGTATTTATATAACAAGGCGTTCGTGAACTACGAAATGGGATATGCTTCAGCTTTATCCTGGATTTTATTTGCGATCATCCTGTTCTTCACGCTGATTGTCATCCGCAGCTCCTCCATGTGGGTGTACTACAACGGCGATGACGACCGGGATTAAAAGGAGGGATCGCGTATGCATACGGCAATTCGAAAATGGAGTTTGTCGCGGATCCTGACGCTGCTGCTGCTGACTGCGGGCGCTGCGATCGTACTGGTGCCGCTGCTCTGGACCGTATCCACCTCGCTGAAAACGCCGGCCGAGGTCTTTCAGGATTCGTTCTTCCCCAAAACGTGGAAGTGGGGGAACTACCGGGACGCAGTGACCGCGGTGCCGTTTTTTCTGTTCCTGAAAAACACGGTGCTGATCCTGATTCCGGTCATGATCGGAACGGTGTTTACTTCAGCCCTGTGCGCATACGGCTTCGCTAGATTCAAATTCAAGGGCAAGCGCTGGCTGTTTCTCGTGCTGCTGGCGACGATGATGCTTCCGGGCCAGGTGACGATGATTCCGATGTTCATCATGTTCAAGGAGGCGGGCTGGGTCGATACGTTCCTGCCGCTGATCGTTCCGTCCTTTTTTGGCGGGGGCGCCTTCAACATCTTTTTGATCCGGCAGTTTATGCGGGGAATTCCCCGGGACCTTGATGAAGCCGCGTATATGGACGGGGCCAACCGGTGGAGCATTTTTACGCGGATCATGCTTCCGCTGAGCAAACCGCCGCTTATCGCGGTATCGATTTTTACCTTTATGGGCGTGTGGAACGATTTCCAGGGGCCGCTGATTTATTTGAACTCGAACGAAAAATATACGCTGGCCCTGGGGCTGTCCATGTTCAAGGGGCTCTATAACGTCGAATGGAACATGCTGATGGCCGCTACCGTGCTGATCATGCTGCCGGCGATCATCGTGTTTTTCTTCCTGCAGAAGTATTTCATCGAGGGGATTTCCCTCTCGTCCGCGATGAAGGGCTAGCCTTCGCGAAAGACCAATACACAAGAAGAAGAGGAGATTCCGAATGATAAAGCAAAGCAGCAGGCATCCATTCCCGATTTATTTGACGGCGGGTGAATATATCAAGGCGGTTGGTACGCAGGACGGCTATTTCCCCGACTTTGGACATCACGTTGCCGGTGAAATGGGAGGAGTATGGCTTCATCCCATCAAGCTGCTGGACGGCTTCTGGCTCCGGCTGACCGATCACCGCCGGAACATTTCCGTCTGGTCCAAGGCGGACGAGTTCATCAATCATCCTTGGGGCGCGGAATTCCGTTACGATCATGGCCTGGGTCATATCCCGGTCTCGATGAAGCGCGTCCAGTTTGCGCCTGACGAAGAAAAGGGCATGGTCGTCCGGTACGAAATCGTAAACTATGCGGCAGAGGAAACGGTGCTGGAGCTGGAAATGCTCTTTCGCTCCGATCTGCGCCCGGTGTGGTTTTCGGAGCAAATCGGTATCGAGGACGGGGAAGAGGACCGGTTTGAAGCAGTGTCGGAATCGGCCCTGATTGCCAAAGACAGCGGCAGCGAATGGTACGTGATGGTGGGGGCTGAAATGCCCGGCATCGGATCGGTCCAGATGACCACAGACCGTTCCCTGTTCGGCCCGGAGCGGACCGCAGGCAACGGTTCCGGGGCTTCGCTCACCGCTTCTCTGAAGCTTGCGCCAGGCGAAACCTTTGCTTTTCACGCCTTTATCGCAGGCTCCTACACATCCCGGGACGAATGCATCGCCACGTTCGACCGTCTCAAGCAGGAGCATGAACGGCTGTTTGAACAAAAGCTGCGCCTGCTGGAGAGCATCGACCGGAAATCCAAGCTGATCATCGAGGGGGAAGATGAGCTGAATGAAATCTTCTCCTGGACCAAATGGAATACGCAGTGGCTCGTGCAAAAGGTCGATTTTATCGGGCGCGGCCTGACCGCGGGCTCCCCGCATTATCCGTGGTGGTTCGGCTGCGACAACTCCTACTCGGTGCAGGGACTTGCCGCTGTGGGGGATTTTCAGCTCGCCAAGGATACGGTAGATATCCTCAGAAGCATTTCGCAGGAAGCCAACGGTAACGGACGCATCGTTCACGAAATTACGACGATGGGTGTGGTTGCCAACCCGGGGAATACGCAGGAAACCGCCCATTTCATCACGATGATCTGGGATCTGTTCACCTGGACCGGTGACCTGGAGATGCTGAGAGAGAACTACAACATTTGCGTGCAGGGTATGGATTGGCTGCTGCATGAAATGGACCCGGACGGCGATCTGTTCCCATCCGGCTACGGAATCATTGAAATTTCCGGCCTGAATATGGAATTGATCGATACCGCTGTGTATTCGGCGCAGGCGGCCGGAGCTCTCGCCAGCATGAGCGTGGCGCTGGGCGAAAGGCAGCGGGCGGAGGCGTACGAAGCGCTGGCAGACCGGATGAAAAAAGCCATCAACCGGGTATACTGGTCCGAGGAGGACGGCCTATACGCCGATGCGGTCGCTCCGAAGAGTGACATTGTGCCGAAGCTCGACCATCTGGTGTCCGTTGCGGAGAAGCACGGCGTCCAGGGTTACCGGGACGTTCTGAACCGGGTGCTGGGCCGGGTGCAGGATGAGCAGGAAGACCGCGGCTGGCTGCTGAACAAAAACTGGGTGATCGTGACCCCGATGGAAACCGGGATCGCGGAGCGGGAGAAGGCGGTCCGGGCTCTCGGCAACATGAGAACGGAGGAATTCATCGGTCCGTACGGCACATACCTCTCGGGGGTATACCGGACCGAAACGATGACGATATCTACGGGCGTGCACGCCGTGGCAGAGGCGGTATACGGCTTTGCCGATGAGTCGCTTGATCTGCTCCGGCGGATGATGCGCACGTTCTCGATGGCTCTGCCGGGCTCGATGAACGAGATGTCGCCGGATTACGGCTGCGCAGTCCAGGCATGGACGCTGTATGCGATGGCCGTTCCGCTGATCCGCCACTACTTCGGCGTCAAGCCGCATGCGCATCTGAATACCGTGCACATTGCGCCGCTCATTCCGTCCGTCTGGGATGGAAAAAAGATGACGCTTCAGCAGCTGCATATCGGCCAGGCAGTGATCGACCTGGAGTTCCGCTCCGAGGCGGGACGGCTGCATGCCGATATCGCGAATCCCGGCGGCCTGAAAGTCATCCTCGAATGGGCCGGCCAGACGGTGATCCGCGATGAGCCGCATATTCGGGTGACACTGTAAGCAGGCGGCAGCACCTCAGAGCGCTGTAAAGTCGATTAGAAACAGACCATTCCCAGCAATGGTTACGCAGGGGAAAAGAACAGAAGGCCCGGGATATGACCCCGGCCTTCTGTTTTTGTTTTTTTTTCAGGGGAGGACATCGGAATGGTGCACCATAAGGCTTCACGACGATTGAGAAAGGAACATATGTTTGATAGGATAGAAATTAAACCGTCTAGACAAACTTAAGGGTTATCGAATAAAACGTGGGGGATGAGCGGATGTATCAGTACATAGATGAGGAATACGTAAAGGTGGATTTTGGCCAGGCCGATCTGAAGGAAGGGGAACTGAAGGGATGCACCTTCCATCAGTGCAGCTTTCGCGGAGCCGCGCTGGATGAGGTCTGGACGACCGGCTGCCGGTTTATCGAATGCGACTTTGGGGGAGCGACGCTGAACGCTTCTGTCCATGCCCGGTCGGCGTTTACAAACTGCCGCTTTGCGGGAGCCAATCTGTTCGTAAGCAAGTTTGAGGATTGCAAAATGACGGGCAGCGACTTCTCCGGCGCATCGCTGGACGGCATCACAATCCAGGGCGGGGACTGGTCGTACACGAACCTGCGGCACGCCAATCTCGTCAAGCAGCAGCTGCGGGGCATCCGTTTTGTAGAGGCGGACTTGTCCGAATGCAATCTGCAAAAAGCGGATCTCCGTGAGGCGGATTTGAGCGGCGTCCGGCTGGCGAAGGCCGCGTTGAACGGTGCGGATCTCCGGGGCGCGAAGCTGGACCGCTTTGATTTCCGGTCGATCGACCTCACCGGGGTGCGGATCGACCTGGAGCAGGCGGTCGGTGTAGCCCGGGCCTACGGCGCCAAGGTGGACTAAGGACTTCGCCGAGACTGCCGCCGATGGCCGCTCCGTCCTAGAACCGCCTGTACATGCCGACCGATGCCGGCGCCGTCTCCTCGAAGCCGAACTGCCGGTACAGCCGGTCGGCCGGCACATCGGCGATCAGGCTGACATAGGCGGTGGGCGGAGCGTTATGGTCCAGGTAGCCGGTGATTTCGGCCATGATCCGCTTGCCCAGGCCCTGGCCTTGATGATCGGGATCAACGGCGATGTCCACGACGTGGTACATGCAGCCGCCGTCCCCGATGACACGGCCCATGCCGATCAGTTTCCCTTCCAGGCGGAGGGTCACGATGAAGAGGGAGCCCTGAAGTCCTCTGCGGGAGGCCTCGATGTCCTTGGGACTGAGACCGGCTTTTACCCGCAGCTTGTTGTACTCCTCGGCTTCCGGGACACCATGTCCTAGCTGAATGTGTGAATTCATCATCTCACTCCTTTGCTCCCAAGTATATCTGAAGCTATGGAAGGTGTCACCGCTCAACGGACAAGCAGGCGACTTGCTTACACCGCTGTGCCCGGGAGCCGCCAATCCACGCAGCGGGATGCTGCTTCCCCATCAAGCTTGAACGCTACCGCAGCATCATGGTGCCGCCGTCAACCATGATGGTTTGCCCGGTAATAAATTTGGCGTCCCTGCTTAGCAGGAAGCAGACGACCCGACCGACGTCATGCTCGCAGTCGCCAAGCCGCCGCAAAGGGATGTTGTTGACCATTTTCTCGTAAGCTTCGGGCATCTTCACTTTCCATTCCAGCACGCCTTCGGAAGCTGCAATCGGGCAGACGATGTTGACATTGATCTGATCCGGCCCCCATTCCTTAGCCGCCACGCGGGAAATGCCGCGCAGGGCTTCCTTGGCGGCTGCGTAGGAGGTTTGCGTGGGCATGCCTTCGAGCGCCGCTCCCGATGCAAAGTTCACGATCGAGCCCTGCGTTTCTTTTAAATAGGGGTAGCTCCATTTCATCAGATGAAAAGCGGGCAGAAAGCCTGTATGCAGCGCCAGTCTGAGCTCTTCTTCAGTCGTATCCAGAAAGGGCACGTTCCTGGAAGCCTGCGCGCAGTTCACCAATCCGTGGAGCGTTTTGAACCTTCCGATAACCTGCTTGAAGCCTTGAGCGACCTCATCTTTATCGAGCAGGTTGACTTTCACAAACATGCATTCCGCTCTTTCGCTAACCTCCTTCTCCGTGATGCGTCCCTTTTCTTCGCTGCTGTCGAAAAAGGCTACCCTGGCGCCCTCTTTGGCGAGAGCCATAACGACCCCCCTGCCGATGCCCGCCGCGCCCCCATTGACGAGAATCGTATGATCCGCTAATTTCATAGGTTTGATCAGCCTCCTGATGTTGGGTTTGTTTGCGTTCGATCGCTCTATCCGAAGCACCGTAATGATTTTTACATCCGGCTGTGATCCCAGATATTCCTTATGTTTAAGGATGATGTCGCCCGTACCATAATGACTGTAAGACGATTGAACAGATCCGCCAGTGATGCAGCAATTCCCGTTACACGCATCCGCCAATAACACCGACCGTATTACTATGTTCCTTCCCGAGGATAATTACACCATGGACCCGATGATCCATCCCTTTCCCTTATGGATGGGTGAAAAAGAAGGCTGAGCCCCTTTTGCCGTATTCCACTAACAATGATACAATCATTTATACAAACACAAAGAGAGAGGCGAAGTGATCATGACAGCAAACGATCGCATGCTGGTGTTCGTCGGTTCATATGCCGAAGCGGCATCCGACGGAATCTACGTATACGAATTGAATGAAGGGAAAGGCGAGCTGACGCTGCTCGACAAGGTGGACGGCAACAAAAATCCGACGTTCCTGAACGTGGATCAGGCGGGAAACCTGCTGTACGCGATCAGCGAAACGGCAGACGAAGACGGAACGAAGACGAGCGACGCCGCAGCTTATACGATCGATCCGGAAACAGGCAAGCTGACCGAAGCCAGCCGGGCGTACGCACTGAACGGTCCGGCATGCCACATTCAGCGGAGCGCAAACAACAAATATTTGACGCTGACCAGCTATCATAAAGGCACGATCAGCCTGGTGGAGCTTGCCGCCGGCGGCAAGGTGGGAAGCGTGCTGGATATCCAGCAGCATGTCGGACAAGGCGACTACAGCGGAGTGGCTCCGCATCTGCATTCCTCGTTCTACAGCCCGGATCAGCGCTTTTTGCTCGCGTGCGACCTTGGTCTGGATCTCATCCGTACATACCGGATCGACGAAGCCGAAGGCAAGCTCGTGCCTGTGAGCGACGCCCGGGTGGAGAAAGGCGCCGGACCGCGCCATCTGACTTTCCATCCGAACGGAAAATTTGCGTATGTCATCAATGAATTGAATTCGACGGTTACAGCCTTTCAATACGATGCGGAACACGGAACGCTCGAGACGCTGGAAACCGTGCCGACGCTGCCTGCCGAGTGGACGGGGGCTAACGGCTGCGCGGAAATTACGATTTCTGCCGACGGCCGGTTCCTGTACGGCTCCAACCGCGGTCACGACAGCATTGTCGTCTATGCGGTCGATCCGGAATCCGGCAAGCTGACAACGGTGCAGCACGTGTCGACGGAAGGCCAGCACCCGCGCCATTTTTCCATCGTTCCCGGCGGTAAGCATGTGATCGCGGCCAATCGGGATACGAATAACCTGACGCTCTTCACCGTAGACCAGGATACCGGCAAATTAACGTATACAGGCCATTCGGTCGAAGTGTCCAAACCGGTCTGCGTGTGGGCTGTCCGCTTCTAAATCGATATTCCCCTGAAGATCCGGCGGGCTTTCGATGCCCGGCTGATCAAAGATCTTTACGAAACCGGACACCGGATGCACGATCCGGACTCATCAATCGGGGAAACGGATGGTACAATAGAGATAGCCAGTAAGAAAGGATGGATGCGTGTGGAAGAGACCATGGAAGAATCCGTCAAGCACGAGTCTTGCGGAACAGGCGAACGGAAAAGCCATCATTCCCCCAAAACGAAAAACAACCTGATCAGCCGCTTGAACCGGATCGAGGGGCAGATCCGCGGCATTAAAGGCTTAATCGAAAAGGATACGTACTGCGACGACGTGCTGAACCAGATTTCGTCGGTCCAATCCGCTTTGAACGGGGTCAGCAAGCTTCTGCTCGAGCATCATATGAAGAGCTGCCTGATCGAACGCATTCAGGACGGGGAGAATGAAGTAATCGACGAGCTGCTCATAACGATTAATAAATTGATGAAATAATCGAATACGGCTCGGATGATCAAAGGATTCGAAAGAATCCTTTTTTTGTAGGCAAAAATATAGATTAGGGGGGTATAGTAAAATAATGGTTGACTAATTATAGGGTAGGGGGGTATACTTCATTACAAGGAGATGGTGATCGATGATTCGGGCTCATGCCAATACCATCTTCCATCTAAAACGATCCGAGGAGAGATGATATATGAACCAAGTTACATTACAGGTTAACGGCATGTCCTGCATGCACTGCGTCAATTCCATCGAAGGCGCGATGAAGGCGCTGGGTGCGGACGCCAAGGTCAACTTGGCCGACGGGACAGTCACGGTAGCGTATGACAGCGGCAAGCTGTCGCTTCAATCCATTAAGGAAGCCATTGAAGATCAAGGCTATGAGGTCGCCTAACGAATAAATGAAACGGGGTGTCGTTGCAATGGAAACTTACGGTAGGGAGCAGGAGCAAGCGTCTTTGCAGATCACAGGCATGACTTGTGCCGCATGTGCCAACCGGATTGAGAAGGGGCTGAAAAAGCTGGATGGCGTGTCTGAGGCCAACGTGAATTTTGCGATGGAGCGCGCCACGGTTACGTATGACCCGGACCGGACCAGCATGGATCATATGGAGGAAGCCGTCAAGAAGCTGGGGTACGATACGGCCAAAGAAGTGGTCGATCTGGATATTACCGGGATGTACTGCGCGGCCTGTGCGGTCAAAATTGAAAAAACGCTCAACAAGATGCCTGGGGTAAAGAGCGCCAACGTCAATTTTGCGATGGAGACGGCCAGAGTGGAATTTAACCCGCTGGAAGTCAACGCGGGCGACATGGAGAAGCGGATCGACAAGCTGGGATACAAGGCGACTCCCAAGCGGGAACAGACCGCTGATCCGGCAGAGCAGCGCAGCCGGGTAATCACGCAGCAGAAGCGCAAGCTGCTGATCTCCGCTCTCCTGTCTCTGCCGCTGCTGTGGTCTATGGTCAGCCACTTCTCCTTCCTGTCCTGGATCTGGATGCCGGAGTTGTTCATGAACCCGTGGTTCCAGCTCGCACTCGCCACCCCGGTACAGTTTTATATCGGAAGGCAGTTCTATAAAGGGGCGTTCAACGCCCTCCGCAACAAAAGCGCCAATATGGACGTTCTGGTCAGCCTGGGCACATCGGCCGCTTACTTTTACAGCCTGTATCTAACCATCGAGTGGGCCGCCGGAGGCGGAAGCCTTCATCACGGCCCGGAAATGTATTATGAAACAAGCGCCGTGCTGATTACGCTGGTCATTATGGGTAAGCTGTTCGAGCTGCTCGCGAAAGGACGGACGTCCGAAGCGATCAAAACGCTGATGGGGCTGCAGGCGAAGAATGCCGTCGTTATCAGAAACGGCGAAGAGCTCACGGTTCCGGTCGAAGAGGTTCTGGCCGGGGACATCGTCCTTGTAAAGCCGGGCGAAAAAATTCCGGTGGACGGACTCGTGCTCGAAGGGGCGTCGGCCGTCAACGAATCGATGCTGACCGGCGAGAGCATACCGGTTGAGAAAAAGGCCGGCGATTCCGTATTCGGAGCGACCGTCAACAAAAACGGGCGGCTGAAAATTCAGGCGACGAAGGTCGGCCGGGAAACGGCCCTCGCGCAAATTATCAAAGTGGTGGAGGAAGCGCAGGGCTCGAAGGCGCCGATCCAGCGGGTGGCCGACGTCATCTCCGGCATCTTCGTCCCGATCGTGGTCGGCATTGCCCTCCTGACGTTCGTCGTCTGGTACTTCTGGGTTTCCCCGTACGACTTTGCCAGTGCGCTGGAGAAGGCGATTGCGGTTCTGGTTATCGCCTGCCCGTGTGCCCTCGGACTCGCGACACCGACGTCGATTATGGCCGGGTCGGGCCGCGCCGCCGAGCTGGGCGTCCTGTTTAAGGGCGGCGAGTATCTGGAGTCGACGCACCGTATCAATACGGTCATCCTGGACAAAACGGGCACGGTTACGAAAGGGAAGCCGGAGCTGACCGATGTACTGACCGCATCAATGGATGAGCGCGAGTTTCTGCGGCTGGCCGGCTCGGCGGAGAAGCCTTCGGAGCATCCGCTCGCTGAGGCCATCGTAGATGGCATCAAGGCCCGCGGCATTGCGTTTACCGAAGCCGGGGAATTCGAGGCGATCCCGGGTTACGGCATCCGGGCCGTCGTGGACGGCCGTGAGGTGCTCGCCGGAACCCGCAAGCTGATGGAGAAGCATGGCATCCTTGCCCGGGATGCCGAGAGCAGCATGACGAAGCTGGAGGAAGAGGGCAAAACGGCGATTCTCGTCGCAGTAGACGGCCGGTACACCGGACTGATCGCCGTTGCGGATACGATCAAGGAAAGCTCCAAGGCGGCGGTCGGCCGGTTGAAAGGCTTAGGCATTCAAGTGGTCATGATCACCGGGGACAATGAACGCACCGCCCAAGCGATCGCCCGGCAGGCGGGCATTGACGAGGTGCTTGCAGAGGTTCTGCCGGAAGGCAAAGCTGCCGAAGTCAAAAAGCTGCAGTCGCTTGGCAAAAAAGTGGCGATGGTCGGCGACGGTATCAACGATGCACCGGCCTTGGCGCAAGCCGATATCGGCATGGCCATCGGAACAGGGACGGACGTCGCCATGGAAGCGGCGGATGTGACGCTGATGCGCGGTGATTTGAACAGCATTGCCGATTCCATCGAAATGAGCCGGAAAACGATGCGCAATATCCGCCAAAACCTGTTCTGGGCGCTTGGCTACAACACGCTGGGCATTCCGGTCGCGGCCCTCGGGCTGCTCGCTCCCTGGATTGCAGGGGCAGCGATGGCGCTGAGCTCAGTCTCGGTTGTCCTGAACGCACTTAGACTGCAGCGGATGAAACTGCAGATGAACCCGAAAGGAGAGCGGGCTGCATGAAACGTTCATTGGGACTCGCCGCACTGCTCGGACTCGCGGTGCTGACCGCCTGCGAGTCCGAAACAAAAGTCATAAAAGGAGATGGAGAACAAATGAACATGTCGCATGATCATCACTCGGCCCATGGGCCGGCAAAGACGAACGGCGCAGAGGCCAGTACGCATAACCACGGCGGCGGCCAAACAGGAGGGCTTCAGGAAAAGGACGTGAACGTCAGCTGGACGTACGCAGATGGCCAAGCGCCGGAAGCCGGCGTGGATACGAAGATCACCATGGCATTTACGCATGACGGCAAGGCGATTGAATCCTTCGAAACGACGCATGAACAAAAAGAGCATCTCATTATCGTCAGCAAAGATCTGTCATACTTTCACCATATTCATCCGGAGTACCTGGGCGGCGGCGTGTTTGAAGTGAACAACCGCTTCCCCGCAGGCGGAGATTACAAGCTGATCGCCGACTTTGTTCCGGAAGGCGGAAGCGCGATGAATAAATCGACGTGGCTTGAGGTGAAGGGTGCACCGCTGCCGGCTGCTCCAGTGAAGCCAGACGGAGAGCGGGTCAAAACGGTGGACGGACTGCGGGTGACCCTGGATTTTGACCGGCTTGCGGCTGGGCAGGAGCTGATGCTCACGTACACGATCGAGGATGCCGAGACCGGCGCACCGGTCACCGACCTGCAGCCGTACCTGGGCGCCGTCGGACACGTGGTCATTCTGTCCGAGGATGCGGAGCAGTACCTGCACGTCCACCCGATGGATGAAAAAGGCTCGGGGCCAAAAGCCGAGTTTATGACAACCTTTCCTCACGCCGGCATCTATAAAATATGGGGGCAGTTCCAGCGCGACGGACGCGTCATTACCGTTCCCTTCGTCGTGAACGTGCCGTAATCTGCTGCCGGCTGTCACCAGGTACCAGGTGTATTCATCGAAGCGATAAGGAGTGAGGAAGGTTGGGTCAGCGCAAATTTGCGGTTACCCCCGGCTTCGGGGTCGGGGGAACCGTGTTCTCCCCGAAACAGCTTGCAGCGATCGGCGGCATGGCCGACAGAGTCGTCAACGTGGAAATGACCGGCTTCAAACAGCTGTACGTGACGGCAGAAGAAGAACGTCTCGCAGAGGTTCAGGAGGAACTCAGGGCCGCCGGGCTTCAAATTCACCCGGCGGGCTTTGTGACTAAGAGCCTGATCGCCTGCCAATTTTGCCGCGGAGCGGAAGAGGCCGGTTTGGATGTGGCGAGAGCTCTGGATCTGGCGATCGCGGGCATAGCGGTACCGAGTCCGCTGAGGATCGGGTACGCCGGCTGCGCACTCGGAACGAGCGAACCGCTGCTGAAGGATATCGCCGTTGTCAAGATGAAAGACAGCTACGATCTCTATGTCGGAGGTGAGCCGAAAGGGATCAAGGCCGAATTGGCCAAGCTGCTCTTGACGGGGCTTCAGGCGGAACAGCTGATTCCGGCCGTCACCAGGCTCATTGCCCAGTTTCAGGAGCATGGAAAAAGGAAGGAGTCCTACCGCCGTTTTGTCCAGCGGTTTACCCTCGAGAAGCTGCGCGAAGCCGCAGAGGACGCCGCCGGGGACACATCCTCGCAAGCAATGCAGGCCTAAAACGGCAGGATTTTCTTTTATACGTACAGGCACAGATGGGCCTTCGCCCACATAGAATGAACAGACCGCAGCCTAACAGCAGGAAGCAGCAGCCATGTTTTCGCGGTGCCCAGTCATTCAGCAGGAGGTGTCATCTTTGCCCGGACTTTTCAGCTTTATCGCCCTTTTCATTAAAGAATTAACGCTGCTGGTATCGTACGTCAAAAACAACGCCTTTCCGCAGCCGCTGACAGAGAAAGAGGAAAGTAAGTACCTTCAATTGATGGCGGAAGGAGACGCCCACGCCCGCAATATGCTGATCGAGCATAATCTGCGGCTGGTGGCGCACATTGTGAAAAAATTCGATAATACCGGCGAGGATCTGGAGGATCTGATCTCGATCGGTACCATCGGGCTCATCAAAGCTATTGAGAGCTTTCAGGCAAATAAAGGCACGAAGCTGGCCACGTTCGCAGCCCGCTGCATCGAAAATGAGATCCTGATGCATTTGCGTTCCTTGAAGAAAACGAGGAAGGACGTTTCCCTGCACGATCCGATCGGAACGGATAAAGAGGGAAATGAAATCACGTTGATTGATATTTTGGGCAGTGAGGCGGACGACGTGGCCGACATGGTCCAGCTCAAGATCGAGAAGAGCAAAATTTACCGGAACTTGGACATTCTCGATGAGCGCGAGCAGGAGGTCATCAAAGGCCGCTTCGGCCTGGAGCACGGCGGAGAAGAGCGGACACAGCGCGAAATCGCCAGGGAGCTCGGCATCAGCCGCAGCTACGTGTCGCGGATCGAGAAGCGTGCCCTGATGAAGCTGTACCATGAATTTTATAAATCCAAGCAATAGCTTGCAGCGCAGGAAACACCGATACTTTTGTCTAATTGACATAGGAAGCAGTGAGTTTGAGAAGATAAAGTAATGATTGATAGTCCGAAGGTTCGTGGCGTTTAACGTCACGGGCCTTTTTCTTTTTCTCGACGATGGTCTTTGATGACTCCCATAATCCAGTATCAAAAAGTATCCTACCTTACAAAAATGATCGGACCATACAAAAAAGTGCGTACTATTCAGGCGTAGAGGAACTTGATAATCTTACCTATAGAACGATCGATCCAGATTTCGCCGAGCGGTGCGGTCGTTTAAATCACAGGTGAGGTGCGAAGGTATGCAGAAATATTAGCTTACTTTGAAAGATAAGAACGGCACTGTCCATAGAGATAGAGTAGGAGGGGATTTATATTGACTAGACAACATAAGCTTCTGACTTTGAATTTATTTTTATTGACTTTTGTCTTGGGAACCAGTGAATTTGTGATGGTCGGGTTGTTAACCGAAGTGGCCACGGACATGAAGATCGCCATATCGATCGCAGGCTCCTTGGTGTCGGCCTTTGCCCTGTCTTTTGCCATCGGTACCCCGATCTTCACGGCGTTATTCAGCCGATTCTCCAAGCGCCCGCTCATCCTTGCTCTGATCGGCGTATTTATTATCGGGAATATGATCACGGCGATATCCGGATCCTATGGTTTGCTTCTGTTTTCCAGAGTGATCACCGCCGTGGTTACTGGCGTCCTGATTGCACTTGCGATGGCTGTGGCCAGCGAAACTCTGCCACCGGAAAAGAGAGGGCCTGTGATCTCTATCATCTTTACGGGTTTCACTGTGGCCAGCGTTCTTGGCGTCCCCCTTGGCACATTCATCGGGCAATGGGGCGGGTGGCATATGTCTTATTGGTTTACGACGCTATTGGGGATTGTTTCACTGATAGCAAGCTCTGCAACGATCCCGAGGGGACTGAAGGGGGCGCGGAGTTCACTCAAAAACCAACTTCGATTATTTACCTATCCCAGAATTGTGCTTGCTTTCTTTATTCCAGCATTTAGCATAGCGGCAACTTATAGCGTCTATACGTATTTAGCCCCTATGCTGCAGGATGTGCTTTTTGTGCCGGCACGGTATATTAGCCTAGTCTTTTTGCTTTATGGTATCGTGTCCATCTTTAGCACTTTAATCGGGGGGAAGCTGGCTGCCGGTGGCGGGATGGGAAAAATTCGCTATATTTTCCTGGCGCAGGCTGTCATTCTCGCGTCGCTTTATGTATCTTACGGCTCGCTTGCCGGGGGGCTCGTCAGCATCTCATTGATCGCCCTCGCTGTGTACCTTATGAACTCGACGATGCAGCTGTATTTCATGGATTGGGCCGATCGGCACGTTCCCGAGGCCAAAGACTTGGCTTCCTCCTTAACTTCCGTATCCATCAATGTCGGGATCGCGATGGGATCCGCTTTGGGAGGTGTCGTCACGAAGAATATGGAGCTCATTGATCTTTCCTGGTCCGGGGGAATGATGGCTGTTTTAGCATCCTTATTGGCTTGGATGACCTATCGTTTAGATCGGGGAGCCCGCAGCGTATCTAGAGAGAAGAATGGGCTGCGCACCAATACGAAGGAAGTTGGTGATCACGGAATATAAGAAGAAGAGGTACCCACCCAAGGTACCTCTGTTTTCCACATTCGAAGCGGCTGTTCAGGCATGCTTTGGGCTGGTATAGGATACTTCATCGGGATAACTTTCGATATAGGCAGTGCCAAAATCGCATAACATCGTGAGCATGGGAGCAAATTGTTCGCCCAGCTTGGACAAGCCGTATTCCACTTTTGGTGGCGAAACCGGGTAAACCTTGCGAATAATGAGTCCGTCGTTTTCCAGCATCCGCAGCTGCATCGTGAGCATGCGTTGGGTCGCTTCGGGAAGCAGCCGCTGCAGCTGATTAAACCGTACCGGACCATTGGCTAATTCGTTTAATATGGATATCTTCCATTTACCGCTAACTAAGCTTAGTATAATTTCCGAGGTACAGCGATATGTTTTGTCTCTAAAGGTTATCATCTGTCGACACATCCCCTACAGAAGAATAGAAAAACCATGGGTTTTCCAGTTCAGTCAAATTATAGATCAGTCATTCCATATATTATGTTGAACCATGCCCCTTGTCAAGAACTTCTGGATCGACTAGTACATAATTAATGAAGGAAGCCCCTGCAGCCGAAAAAAGGCCTCTCTTACCGTCTGAAGTTCATTCTTCAGAGCGGAAAGAGGGGCCTTTTGCGCTGCGACTACACCTGCCAGATGCTGGACTGGCGGAAGATCGGTTCATACGGCAGCACGATTTTGACCGGCAGCGGGAAGGGATCCCCGGTGATCTGCAGGATCGTTCGCGCGGCCATGACGCCGATTTCGAACGTCGGAATATGAATGGTGGAGAGCGGAGGAACGGTATAGCGTGACGGTTCGTTGTCGTCGAAGCCGACGACGGCGAAGTCCTGGGGCATGCGGTAGCCTTTCTCGGATATGGCCCGCATGGCGGCCATCGCCATGATGTCACTGGCCGCGAAGACCGCCGTCGGGAGCTTACCCTGATGCTCCTCCAAAAAGGTCAGCATGAGTCGGTAGGCCCGGTCGGGCTCCCATTCGGCATTCAGCACATACTCCGGCTGAACCGGCAAGCCGGCCTGCTCCAGAGCCTGCTTGTACCCCCGGTACCTTTTCTCCCGGTCGAATTGGCCGGACAAGCCCGTACCTCCGATAAACATAATCTCGCGGTGGCCCTGTCCGGTCAAATGCTTGACGGCAATCGACGCCGCTTCGACGCGGTCGTACGAAATGGTCGGGATGCTTGGGTCGGAAACGTCGATTCCGACGACATGCGGAACGTGTTTTTTGAGATAGCTGTATAATTTGGGCTCAATGCCCTCGATCACGATTAAACCGTCGATTGAATCTTTGCCGGAGATTTGCTGCAAAATTTCATTTTTTTGCAAATCTTCTTGCGTGTAGGTAAAAGCGATCTGGTATCCGTGACGGGCCAGTTCCTTCTCAATCCCTTCAAAAATAACCGAAAAATAGGGATGGTAGCGCCGTCCCTGCATGGTGGATACGACGCATCCTATTTTTTTGACTGCGGCCTGGTCCTGGGGCGGCACCTTCGCCATGTATCCGAGCTCCTGCGCCGCGTCCCAGATCTTCCTCTTGGTCCCGCTGCTTGAGGAGCGATTCGAATCGTCGGCCAGTACGCGGGAAACGGTCGATATGGAGACGCCGACGCGTTCGGCAATATCTTTTAATGTGGGCATGTCATGACCTGCCTTTAATGTCAGATGAGGATTCTGCAAAACCTGTCGTTTGGATTGCTTACTCTATATGTTAAGTAAAATAAAATCACAGGTCAACTGAAAAACGGTGATAATGTTTTGCAAATTATAATAAAATTATTGCAAAATAGTTGCAAAAATTGATTGACTAACTTTTTCATCAGAGGTATGATTTTCATGAGATTGAGGTGATATAAGCAAAAAAGTAAAGGGAAAGGGGTTATGTCATTGCGATATTTCAAAAGTTTCTCTGTTTTTGCTCTAATTTGCATGTTATTTTTGCTGATTGGTTGCGCAAAGAATGATGGCTCTGATGCTTCCGCTACCTCTGCCGGTTCAACAGGCAAAACCAAACTTGTGTTTTGGAGTCATCAGGAAGATGCCATTATGAACGCTTATAAAGCGCTGATCGCCAAGTATCAATCTTTGCATCCCGACATTGAGATCGACTACCAGACTTTCCCTTACGACGTGTACAATCAGAAGCTCAAGGCATCCTTCTCCGCCAAAAATCCGCCCGATATCGCAGAAATGTTCGGTACCTGGGTACCGGAATATTCGAAAAACGGGGCGCTTGTGGAGATCCCGGAGGCCGAGCAGCTGCGGAAGGAGTATTACGAAGCCCCGCTCGGAGGGTACACGTTGAACGACAAGCTGTATGGACTGCCGCTCGAATTTAACATCGAGAACGGCGGAATGCTGATTCACCCGCAAATGCTGAAGGATCAGGGCATCGCGAGCCCTCCGGCCACATGGGACGAACTGGTTGAAGACGCCAAGAAACTGACGGTGCGGGACGCAAACGGCATCAAGATGAAGGGATTCGATTTCGTCTCCAGCGACAATATTACCTTCACGTTCCTTTCCTTGATTCTGCAGCAAAAAGGCAAGTATTGGGGCGATAACGACCATGTGGACTTTCAAACCCCTGAAGCACAAAAGGCGATGACCGCCTTAACCTCTTTGATCGCCACCGATAAAGTGGCGGACCTCACCACGTTTGGCGGTGAACTTGACACCTCAGACTACTTCTTTCAAGGCAGCTCGGCAATGACCTACCGGGGTCCATGGACGATTGCTGCAGGGCTGAATACATACAAGGTGAAAGACTTTGAGTATGTGCCCGTTCCTTCCTTTACGGCAAATCCGCCTTCATATGCGGCCGAATCAGGCTGGGGGCTCGTAGCTTCCCAGAAGGGCAAGCATCAGGAAGCGGCCGTCGATTTTATCAAATTCATGTCATCCGACGATAATCTGCTCGAGTGGAACCAGGGAACGTTTACGGTTCCGGCCAAAAAAGCGGTGGCGCAAAATCCCGATTACGTCAAAGCGAATCCTTATATGAAAACATCGCTGGATATTTTGGAGCTGGGTCAGTGGATCGGGCCCATTGCCGACCGGGACTTTTTCTTTAAAACGATCAATGATCATTTCCAATTGATGGCGACCGGCCAGGAATCGGTGGAAAGCGGTCTGCAGCAGATTGAAAAAACCATCAACGACAGTCAGGATCAACATAAATGATCGGAGTGGTGTTTCCATGAAGCATGATGCTGCAGCAGGCAGCAGTCCAGGGATCGTCCCCGGTACCCCGAACCGCAGAGGGGAGAAAGGAAGGGGCCGCTGGTTCATCTATTTATCGCTGGCGCCGATCCTGCTGTTATTTGGTGTATTCGCTTTCATTCCTATTGGATGGAGCTTGGGACTTTCGGTATTTAAGTATAATCCGCTCAGCGCAAGCGCGCTGTTCGTCGGGGCGGACAATTATATCCGCATGCTGGGCGATTCCATTTTTATCAAGTCGCTTTGGGTCACCTTTAAGTTCGTCGTCATTGCCGTTGCGGTCAACATCCTTATCACCTTGATGTTTGCCGTCGCGATCCAGCGGATCCGTACGGGGTGGCTGCGGAACCTGATGCGAACCGTCTTTTTTCTGCCGACGATCGCGCCGCTGGCGGGAACGGCGATCGTATGGAGCACGATGTTCAATTACAATCACGGATTGTTTAATATCGTGCTGACCCAGCTCCACATGGCTCCCGTGCAGTGGCTGAGCGATCCTCATTATGCGCTGTACTCGGTAATTCTGATGACGCTGTGGGCTGATATCGGGTATAACATCGTGCTCCTTATCGCCGGTCTGGATTCCATTCCGGATATGTATTATGAAGCGGCCATTCTGGACGGGGCGAGCCGCTGGCATTCGTTCTGGCATGTGACGCTGCCGCTGCTCCGGCGCACGATGCTGTTTGTTTCGGTGACGACGGTCGTCTCCTATTTCCAGGCTTTCGCCCAGTTCCAGATCATGACCAAGGGTGAGCCGTTTAACGAGACCCGGGTGCTGGCGCTCCATATTTATGAGCAGGCGTTCTCCAATTCCAACATGGGATATGCGTCCGCGATGGCCACGGTGTTTCTGATCATTATTTTAGTGGTGACCCTGCTGCAGCTGAAGTTGGGGCGCACCGAGTGGGAGTACTGACAAGGGGGACTTTCGATGCACCGGAGGAATAGATGGTTCGACGGCATCGTCATGCTCGTGCTGATCGCAGCCGGATGCCTGATGCTGCTGCCGTATTTGTGGATGGTTTTGTCTTCTTTAAAAAGCAACATGGAAATCGTGTCCGGCTCGCATGCGCTTCTGCCGCAGCATCCCAGCCTGGAGGGGTACCGGACCGTCCTTGAAGACGCACCGTTCGGAAGGTGGTTTTTGAACAGCGCGATGACGTCGGTTGTCATTACGGCCGCAACGTTATTTACGAGCGTCCTGGCGGGCTATATTTTCGCCAAGCATCAATTCAAGGGGCAGAAGCTGCTGTTCATCCTGATCTTGGCTACGATGATGATTCCGTTTCAGGTGGTCATGATTCCGACGTATTTGATTACGGCCAAACTGGGGCTGGTCAATCATTTGCTGGCGATTATCCTCCCCAATCTGGTCAGCTCCTACGGAGTGTTTCTGGCAAAGCAGTTTATCGAGGACATTCCCCAGGATCTGCTCGATGCCGCAAGGATCGACGGGGCGGGCGAGCTGCGGCTGATGGTCCGGATCATTGCGCCTCTGATTCTGCCGATGCTGTCGGCGCTTGGTATTTTTACGTTCATGAATGCCTGGAACAACTATTTATGGCCGCTCATTATTTTGAACGACGAGAGCAAAATGACCGTGCCGCTCGCCCTTGTTTATTTTAACGGAACCCATATGGTCAACTATAACGTCGTCATGTCGGCGGCTGTGCTCATCACCCTGCCGGTCATTGTGGTGTTCCTGATTTTCCAGAAGCAGTTTATTAAAGGACTTACGATGACAGGCATGAAATAAAAAGAGAAGAGACCATGAGGAGGAGAAACTGCATGACTAAAATATCGATTATCGGCGCAGGTAGCGCCTTTACGCAGGACATCGCTACGGACATTTTACTGATTGAAGGCGTTGAGGGCGGTACGATCGCTTTGGTGGATATCGACGCGGAGCGGCTGGAGATCGCCCGCAAGCTGGTCGAGAAAATCATCGAGCTGTCCGGCAAGCGCTGGAACGTTATCGCTTCGACCGATCGCAGGGAGGTCATCGGGGGCTCGCAGTTCGTCATCAACCAAATCGAAGTGGGCGGGCTGCAAACGGTCCGCTATGAGTACGAGATTCCTCTGAAATACGGGGTCAATCAATGCATCGGCGATACGCTGGGGCCGGGCGGACTGTTTAAAACGCTGCGCACGCTTCCGAGCTGGATGGACATCATCCGCGATGTGGAGGATTTGTGCCCGGATTCGACCATTCTGAACTATACGAATCCGATGTCGGCGGTGACCCTGCTGACGTCGCGGGTGACCTCCATTCCGGTCGTCGGCCTGTGCCATTCCATCCAGAATACGTCCCGGCAGTTAGCCAAATACGCCGGCGTACCTTACGAAGACATGCAGTGGAGGGCCGGAGGAATCAACCATATGTCCTGGTTTGTGGAGTTGACCCACGAGGGAAAAGATCTGTATCCTGTGCTTCGGGACAAGATCCAGAATCCCGACCTGCTGAAAAAGGACCCTGTGCGCTTTGACGCCATGAAGTACCTGGGCGCTTTTGTCTCGGAGTCCAGCGGGCACTTTTCAGAGTACATTCCGTACTACCGCAAACGGCAGTCCTTAATCGACAAGCACTGCAGCACCGGGTATAATGGCGCGACAGGCTACTATGCGGATAACTGGCCGATCTGGCGCAAGGAAAACGACGAAAGAATCGTCAAGCAGCTGGAAGGCTCGCTCCCGATCGAGCTTGCGCCAAGCAATGAATACGCGGCTATCATTATTGAAGCGATGCTGAAAAATGAACCGAAGGTGATTTACGGAAACGTGCCGAACGAAGGGCTGATTCACAATCTTCCCGGGGACGGGATCGTCGAAGTAGCCTGCATGGTCGACCGTAATGGCGTCAATCCATGCCGTTTCGGCAGCCTGCCTGAGCATCTGGCCGCGCTGTGCCGGTCCAACATGGCGTTCTTTGACCTGGCCGTCGGCGCTGTGCTGAATAACGACAAGGAAATGGCCCGCCATGCTCTGATGGTCGACCCGCTGTCCGCCGCTGTCTGTTCGCTGGATGAGATCAGCGGCATGTTCGAGGAGCTGTATGAAGCGGAGCGCGACTTCATACCGGTGCTGAAATGATGAGAGGGGACAAGAATAAACCGATTGTCGTTGTGGCCGGCGAGCTGAACGTGGATATCATTATTTCAGGAACGGACGTGATCCCGGAATGGAACCGGGAGAAAATCGTCGACGGTTTTGACGTCGTTCTCGGCTCCTCATCGGCGATTACCGCGAGCGCGCTGTCCAGCCTCGGCCTGGACGTGCGGTTCGTCAGCGTGGTGGGGGCGGATGACTTCGGCCGCTTCTGCCTGGGCGAGCTGCAGCGGCTGGGGGTGAACACCGATCATGTAGCGGTGCTGCCGGAGATCACAACGGGGGTTACCCTCTCGTTTACGACGCCTTCCGACCGCGGTTTGATCACGTATCCCGGAAGTATTCCGCTGTTGACGCCCGGCTATATTCCCGATGCTTTGATTCAGGAGGCGGATCATTTGCATTTTGGCTCCTACTATTTGCAGGACGGCATGCGGCCGCATTGGAAAGAGCTGTTCGGGAAGGCGCAGGACTTAGGGGTGAGCACATCTTTTGATACCGGATGGGATGTCCGTGGCCGGTGGGATGCTGCCGGGATCCGCGCACTGCTGGCCGTTACAGATTTGTTTATCCCCAGCGAGGAGG
Source organism: Paenibacillus sp. SSG-1 (assembly GCF_002224835.1). Lineage (NCBI taxonomy): Bacteria > Bacillati > Bacillota > Bacilli > Caryophanales > Paenibacillaceae > Paenibacillus > Paenibacillus sp. SSG-1. Next base: position 4,217,706 of record NZ_MBRK01000001.1, on the reverse strand, counting down.
AGGCGCTGCATATTTTTGAGCGGGACAGCGTAGAAACGGTATTCGGCCAATTGGCGGCCGTTCCCGGTCTGATCGCCGTCAAACAAGGCTCAAAGGGTGCATCGCTCCGGTCTCCTGATGGTTCTGTCGTGTCGGCGCCCCCTTATCCGGTTACCCCCGCAGACACGACAGGAGCGGGGGATTGCTTCAATGCCGGCTTGATTTGCGGTTTCCTCCAAGGCTTGACCGGCAGAGAGCTGCTTGAGTACGCCAATGCCTGCGGCGCGTTATCCACGCTGGGCGTGGGGGGGACCGGCCATTTGCCGACAGCAGCGGCGGTATCGGCCCTGCAGGGAAGGCGGCAGCTCCAGTAAGCGCCTCGGCGGTGGAAGCTCAGGCAAAGGTTCATGAGAGTCCGGGCAAAGGGGGTGATCGACACATTACATAGCAAGTCTAAATCGGATTTTTTCATTTCAGTTCAAACTTTAATCATGGGAGTTGATATTTCGTGAAATTCGGTAAAACACTGATTGCAGGTATCAGTCTGGCTGTATTGGGGCTTGGCATCGGGTATGCGGCGTCGCAGACCGTCGAGGCTTCGGGCGCCGAGTACTACGTTGCTGTTAACGGAAGCGATTCGAATGCGGGTACGAGCGCCGCACCGTGGGCAACGCTGCAGCATGCAGCGGACACGGCCGGGCCGGGGAGCACGGTCTATGTCCGGGGCGGGGTGTATAACCAAAAGCTGAAGGTCACCAAATCCGGTTCCGCGGATCAAGGGCCGATCACCTTTGCCAATTACAGCGGCGAGACGCCGGTTATTGACGGTACGGGACTTTCCGTAAGCGGAACGGAAGGCATCGTTGACCTTGCCGACGTCAACTATGTGACCATTCAAGGTTTCGAAATTCGCAATTATACGACGACTGCTAACAACGTCATGCCCGTTGGGATTTATGTTCACGGCGCAGGCGGCAACATTACCCTGTCCAAAAACAAGATCCATGATATCAAAAACACGTCGACTCCTGCCGGCACCGACCTGCTGGGCCGGGATGCGCACGGCATCGCCGTGTACGGAACCAAGGCGCCGGAATCCATTCATGACGTGACAATCGACGGCAATGAGCTGTACAATCTGGTGCTGGGGTCCAGCGAAACGCTCGTTCTTAACGGAAATGTGGATACTTTTGCCGTGACGAACAATATCATTCACGACAACGACAACATCGGTATCGACGTGATCGGATTCGAAGGGAAGTCGCCGAACTCCGCCTACGACCAGGCACGAAACGGAATCATCAGCGGCAATAAAGTGTACAATATCACCTCCAATAACAATCCTTCCTACGGCAAAAAGCTTCCGAACAACAGCAATTCGGCGGACGGCATTTATGTCGATGGAGGTAAGGACAGCATTATCGAGCGAAACTACAGCTATAACAACGATATCGGGGTGGAAATCGCCTCCGAGCATGCCGGCAAGGCGACCAGCAACATTACGATCCGCAGCAACTTCATTTACAACAACCGTTTGACGGGTATCGCCATGGGCGGATACGACACAGATCGCGGCTCGACGGTAGGCTGCCACATCGTCAACAATACGCTGTACAAAAATGACACCATTGGCGACGGCAGCGGTCAGCTCTACGTGCAGTATGACACCCAGAACAACGTCATCCGTAACAACATTTTTGTGGCCAGTTCTACCGATGTGCTCATTTATAATGAATACACGAAAAATTCCGGCAACGTCGTGGATTACAATCTGTACTTCGCTCCCGGCGGAAGTTCGGATGCCAGCTGGACCTGGAAAAACAAAGAATACACCGGCTTTGCCGCTTATAAAAATGGAACGGGCAATGATGCCCATTCCGTCTTCGCCGATCCACTCCTTGTGAACGCCGCTGCCGGCGATTTACATCTGAAGGCAGGGTCTCCTGCCATTGATAAGGGCTTGACGAATTCGGACATCGGGTCGCTCGATATCGACGGGCAGCCCCGCGTTCAAGGGGCAAGCGTCAATATTGGCGCGGACGAATAACGTTCCTTCATCGTCACCGCTTGCCTAATTAGCAGCCTCCTTTCGCGGGGGGCTGCTTTTATTTTATGAGGAAAAGTCTAGTTCTCAGCAAAGGTTTCGCATCTGGATCTTAAAATGATTTCCCGCTTGGCGGGACTGTTGTCGAAACGGACTTGTTCACCCGGTACTGCCTGAATGGTATAGTAGATGTAACTATCCTGCTGCTAGCTGAAGAGGCGGGAATCTATTACACTTTCAGGAACAGGAGTTGACTGTAATGAACATCGTCGTGCTGGACGGACATACGCTGAACCCGGGGGATTTAAGCTGGGACGAGCTGGGAAAGCTCGGTTCTGTGTCGGTCTATGACCGTACTCCTGCCGGGCTGATACAGGAGCGGATCGGGCTCGCCGAGATCGTGCTGACGAATAAAACCCCGCTGACGCGGGAGGTGCTGGAGGCGGCAGAGAACCTCCGCTACGTCGGCGTGCTTGCGACCGGCTACAATGTAGTTGACATTGAAGCCGCTGCTGCGCGCGGGATTACGGTGACGAATGTGCCGGCATACGGAACCGAGTCTGTCGCGCAGTTTGTGTTCGCGCTGCTGCTTGAGCTCTGCCACCAGATCGGGCGGCATGGAGACAGCGTACGCTCGGGAGATTGGGCGAAGGCGGTGGATTTCTCCTATGCGCTGACTCCGCAAATCGAGCTCTGGGGGAAGACGATGGGGATCGTCGGTTATGGCCGGATCGGCCGCCAGGTCGCGCGGCTGGCGGAGGCTTTCGGCATGCGCGTACTGGTATCCGGCAGACCGGGGAAGGCGGGCGGGAACGAAGACAGCGGCGTCCGGCGTGTCCCTCTCGAGCAGCTGCTGGCCGAGTCGGACGTGGTGAGCCTGCATTGTCCGCTGACGGCGGAAACCGACGGGCTCATCAACCGCGAACGCCTGGCGCTGATGAAGTCTTCGGCGTTCCTGATCAATACCGCCCGCGGCGGGCTGCTGCAGGAGCAGGATGTGGCTGATGCGCTGAACGAAGGCCGGCTTGCGGGCGCGGCACTTGACGTGCTTGCGGCAGAGCCTCCCGCCGCAGACCATCCGCTTGTGCATGCCCCGCGCTGCATCATAACCCCGCATATGGCATGGGCGGCGGTGGAAGCGCGGGAGCGGCTGATGAGAATCGCTGTGGGCAACGTCGCCGCGTTCCTGGAAGGCCGGCCGGTGAACACGGTTGGGCCGCATTCCCGCTGAGACTGACGTACTGCCGGAAAGCGTGAAGGCTCTTTTGATTGTGTGGGGAGAATCCGTTCATGGGAGGCATAAACATAATGCAAGGGAAGATTGTAAAAGGAGGGTTTAGCCGAATGAAAATCGTGATCGCTCCGGATTCGTTCAAAGGCAGCATCCGTGCCGCCGACGCGGCGGCCGCCATTGACAGGGGCATAAGACGCGCACTGCCTGGCGCGGAAACGGTGCTTGTTCCCATGGCGGACGGCGGAGAGGGGACGCTGGACAGCTTGACCCGCTTTGGCGGTACCAAGGCCAACGTGCAGGTGTCCGATCCGCTGGGAAGGCCGGTCGACGCCGAGTACGGCCTCATCCACGGAGGGTCCACCTGCGTGGTGGAGCTGGCCAGCGCGTCCGGGCTTGAGCTGATCGCCGCTGAGGAGCGGGACCCGCTGCATACGACGACGTACGGGACCGGCGAAGTGATCCGCCGAGCGCTCGATGCGGGCTGCCGCCAATTTATTATGGCAATCGGCGGCAGCGCCACGAACGACGGAGGCGCCGGCATCCTGCAGGCGCTGGGCGTGCGGCTGCTGGATGAGGACGGGCAGCCGGTCGGACGCGGGGGCCTGGAGCTGCAGCGCGTGGCGGCGATCGACATGGGCGGAATGGATGCACGGCTTGCCGAATCCACCTTCGTGATCGCTTCCGATGTGCAGAACCCGCTGCTCGGCCCAAACGGCGCGTCCCATGTGTATGGCCCGCAGAAGGGCGCAACGCCGGAGATGGTCGCGGTGCTGGAGCAGGGGATGCGCGTCTGGGCGGACCGCATCCTGGAGGCGACGGGCCTGCGCGTGCATGACCTGCCAGGAGCGGGCGCAGCCGGCGGCGCTGGAGCGGCGCTGCTCGCTTTTTTCAAAGCCGGGATGAGGAGCGGCATCGATCTCGTGATCGAGCATTCGGGATTCATGGCGCACCTGGAAGGCGCGGACCTCGTCATCACGGGCGAAGGCCGGATGGATGCGCAGACCGCATCCGGCAAGACGCCGATGGGCGTCGCCCGGGAAGCGCGGCGGCACGGGGTTCCGGTCATCGCCCTGGCCGGATCGGTGGGGCCGGGGATCGATCCGCTGTATGATGCGGGAATCCTCAGCGTGCACAGCATCGTGAACGGACCGATGGCACTGGAGGAAGCGATGGCCCGTGCCGGAGAGCTGCTGGAGATGTCGGCCGAGCAGGTGATCCGGACTTTTGCCGGTATTGTCCGCGGGTAGAACTATGCCGTCCGAATCGTCTTTTTATAGGGCAATATCATAAAGACTATCAACGTACATGCCAAGAAGCCAGACCGCGTTTAGCGGAAAATGATTTGCGAGATCAGGATGTTTAGCCTAGGAAGTTTATATTTTCGGATATAAAAAAAGCGGCAGTGTCCGGAAAGCCCGGCCAACTGCTGCTTTTTCTGTGATGACCCCTTGATTCTGGTTTGTGTTATTTCTTCAGCGTCATATCCGTCAGCGGGCTGGACATCCGTTTCTTAATCTGCTCCAAAATGCGTTTGGAAACGGAAATGGTGCGGGGGTAAGCAAAATCATCGCGGAAGTGAAGGACGTTGCCTTCAAAGGAAGTAATTTTATTCACGTTGACATGGATGTTGGATGCGGCTCGGACAAAATTGGGCTGCGAGATCAAAGCGGAGATTTCCTGGCTGGTTAACCGTTTCTTGATAATATAGTTTCTGCCGTGGAAAATAACCTGTCCCTGACCGCCGACCTTAAAGAAAAACGCGTCCGTCACCGGATCAAATTGATGATATTCCTGCAGCACCTTGTCGGATGAAGTCATCTTACCAAAGCCCCCTTTTAGAAGATGATAAAGTGTTAGCGCTTTCATTCTACCACACTTTTTCGTCCTGCATAAGAGTAAATTTGTGAATTTTATGATTTTTTTTGTGAACTTGGACAAAAGCGCTCGCGGTATTGACCAAATTTTCCATTACGGCCACAATGGTCATAGACGGCTGCGATAAGTGCGGCCGCCCGCCAATGTCAAACCGAGAAAGGACGAATGCCTTTGAATTCAAGTCCTATAAAGATCACGGCGATTTCCGGAAGCCTCCGGAGACAATCGTCCAATACGAGCCTGATTCACGCCCTCTATCCGCTGGCGCCGGAAACGATGGAGATTTCGATATTTGAAGGCATCGGAGACCTGCCCCATTTTAACCCGGATATGGATGGAGACGACCCGGCCCCTTCGGTGGTACGGCTTCGTGACACGATCCGTCAGGCGGACGGTGTGATCATCAGCACCCCCGAATATGCCCATGGCGTGCCCGGCGTGCTGAAGAATGCGCTCGACTGGCTGGTATCGTCCGGAGAATTCGTCTACAAGCCCGTCGCTGTCGTCAGCGGATCGCCGATGGAAACCGGTGGAGAGAAGGCGCATGAGTCCCTTCAGATGACCCTTAGGATGATGACGGCTGACCTGGTGGAGGGCGGTTCTTTCACCGTACCTTTCCTCAATCAGAAGCTTCGGGGCGGAGAGATTAAGGATGAAGAGCTGAACGAGAGGCTGAAGGGCATGCTCGGGAAGCTGGAAGAGGCTGTACGAGAGGCAGCTGCAAATGGTATGAACGGGTTCAGGTAAGTTAGATAACCGCATTTCGAAATACAAAAGCCTGCAACGCTCCAACTCTGAGATTTGGAGCGCGCAGGCTTTTTCGTGTTACCGTGTCGGAACTTCGGACGGGGAAGCATGCTGTTTAGCAAGCAATGAGCTTTCGCCGCCGGAGGGAGAGCCGTGCTTCAGGCATTTTCGATAATGGTGTTCAGCGTCGTGCGGTCGAGGCCTTTGACCAGTTTGGTCAGCAGCTCCTTGGCTGCATCGTAATCGTCGGTATGGATAATCGACGAAGACGTATGAATGTAGCGGGCACAAATGCCGATGACGGTAGACGGCACACCGATTCCGCTTAAATGCACCTGCCCGGCGTCCGTGCCGCCAGGGGATACGAAATACTGATACTTAATGTTGTGGGTATCGGCCGTATCCTGCACATATTCCACGAGTCCGCGGTGGGTGATCATCGTCGGGTCGAATATGCGCAGCAGCGCTCCCTGTCCGATATGGCCAAAGGCACTCTTGTCGCCGGTCATATCGTTGGCTGCGCTCGCATCCAGCGCGAAGAAAATATCCGGCTGGATGAGGTTGGCCGACGTGCGCGCGCCGCGCAGTCCCAGCTCTTCCTGAACCGTTGCGCCGCAGTACAGCGTATTCGGCAGCTTCTCCTGGTGGAGCGCCTCCAGCAGCTCGATTGCAAGGCCGACCCCGTAGCGGTTGTCCCAGGCTTTGGCCATGATTTTCTTCGGATTGGCCAGCGGCGTAAATTCGCAGACCGGCAGCACCTGAAGCCCCGGACGGATGCCGAAGGATTCGGCTTCCTCGCGGTTATCCGCACCGATGTCGATGTACATGGCTTTGATATCCACCGGTTTACTGCGCTGCGATTCGTCCAGCAGGTGGGTCGGCGTCGATCCGACGACCCCGAATACCGGACCGTTTGGCGTGATGATCTGCAGCCGCTGGGAGAGCACGGCTTGGCTCCACCAGCCGCCGAGCGGCTGAAAGCGCACCATTCCGGCTTCGGTAATGCCGGTGACAAGGAAACCGACCTCGTCAAAATGGCCGGCCACCATGACTTTCGGGCCGTTCTCATCCCCGCGGAGGACGCCGAACAGACTGCCGAGGCGATCCTGTACGAACTCGTTCGTGAACGGGTTCACCGCCTCCTTGAAATATGCGCGCAGGTCTTTTTCAAATCCGGAAGCTGCGGGGAATTCCGTCAGCTTGCGGAACATATCTTTCGTTTTTTGATCCATCGAACCTTATCTCCTTTATCATGAATGTGGTTATGTATATAGATTGAACCAAAGTTTTGCACCGAACTTCCTGTGATTACGGCCTTAAGAGGCCTATAATATTCATTTCTTTAGTTCATTCTATGCAGTTGGATATACTCCTTAGTATGAACCCACTTGATCCGAATGTCCACGTCCGGCGGGCAGAAGCACAAATGGCGAACCTGATGAATAGGATATTCTGGACGGATGCCCTGAAGTCAGCCGGAAGGAGCCTGGTTATGGAACCGATATACATGGATCGCCGCCAAGAAAACATCCTGATCCTCGTATTGTTGATTTTGCTGGTCATTGTGCTTCTCTTCTTATTATAATCCGCCTGCCATGGATAGCCCTCATTAAACAGCCGCCAGGTTTCAAATATTAGCGCCCGGCTGCCTGGCGCTGTTTGCTGCCCGCCTCCGCATAACATACATAACTCTCCTGCAAATGACAAATAATGAAAAGGAATGATGAATAGGAGGTGCCTGTAATGCCTGCCAATACGAAGAACAGGGGAACCGGATTCAAGATCGATTCCTTGACGCCCGAGGAATATAAATCCATCAGCAAAAAGCATTCTCCTTCGCGCAGCACATTCAAAAACTGCGTAAGTGCTTTTGTGGTCGGCGGCTTGATCTGTCTGATCGGACAAGCGATTCAGCGGGCGTTCATGAGCTGGTTTGACATGACGGTCAAAGAAGCGGGCAATCCGACCGTTGCGGTGCTCATTATTATATCGGTCATCCTGACCAGCTTTGGCGTGTACGACAAAATCGCCCAATGGGCCGGAGCGGGTACGGCGGTACCGGTTACGGGCTTCGCCAACTCCATGTGCTCGGCGGCGCTTGAGCATAAAGCGGAAGGCTATGTCCTTGGCGTCGGGGCCAACATGTTCAAGCTCGCCGGCTCCGTGATCGTGTTCGGAACCGTCGCCGCCTTCGTCGTGGGACTCGTCTACGCCATCTTCGGCATCCAGGGAGTGCATCAGCCATGAAGCTGACCGGCCAGACCTGGGAGTTTGACACCAGGCCCGTTCTGATCGGAAGCGCCGCCGTCGTCGGTCCTGATGAGGGACAAGGTCCGCTGTCTCCCGATTTCGATTATGTGTATGACAATCTCGAAATCAATGAGAAAACATGGGAGAAAGCGGAGCGGAGGCTGCTGGAGCAGGCCGCCCAGCTTGCCGTCATCAAGTCGGGACTGGACAAGGAACAGATCCAGTTCTATGTTGGCGGGGATCTGATGAACCAGATCATCAGCAGCACGTTCTCCGCCCGCAAGCTTGGCGTGCCATACCTGGGCGTGTTCGGGGCCTGCTCGACGTCCATGGAAAGTCTGGCGATTTCCGCCCTGATGGTCGACACAGGGGCCGCGGAACGGGTGATGGCCGGAACGGGCAGCCATAACTGCACGGCCGAAAAGCAGTTCCGGTATCCGACCGAATACGGCTCGCAGAAGCCGCCGACCGCCCAATACACGGTCACCGGGGCGGGCTGCGGCGTTATCGCCAAAGGCGGGCAGGGCCAAACCGGCCCGAGAATCGCCCGGGCGACCATCGGCAGGATCATGGACCTTGGGGTCAAAGATCCGTTCAATATGGGCGCCGCGATGGCGCCGGCCGCTGCCGATACGATCGCCGCGCATTTCCGGGATACGGGGCTGTCTCCCGATTATTATGACTTGATTGTGACCGGCGATCTGGCTTCGGTCGGTCTGCCGATTGCGAAGGAACTGCTGGAGAAGGAAGGCTACCAGATGGACGAGACGAAATTCGGCGATTGCGGGCTTATGATTTATAACCGTGAGAAGCAGAAGGCCGTCCTGGCCGGAGGAAGCGGCTGCGGCTGCTCGGCGGCGGTGACCTACGGCCATTTGGTCAAACGGATGTTACAACGCGAATTACATAAAGTGCTGGTCGTGGCGACCGGCTCGCTGCACTCCCCCTTGTCGGTTCAGCAGGGAGAGAGCATTCCGTGCATCGCCCACGCCGTAGCGCTGGAAATGGAGGATTAACCAATGCAGTTTTTATGGGCGTTTATTATCGGCGGTCTGATTTGTGTCATCGGCCAGCTCATGATGGACTTGTTCAAGATGACGCCGGCGCATACGATGAGCACGCTGGTGGTGGCGGGAGCGGTGGCTGACGGTCTCGGCTGGTACGATCCCCTCGTCAAATTTGCCGGTGCCGGCGCTTCCGTTCCCATCACCAGCTTCGGCAGCTCGCTTGTTCACGGAGCGCTGTCGGAGCTTCAGAGGGACGGCTGGATCGGGGTTGTGACAGGCATCTTCGAGGTCACCAGCGCGGGGATATCGGCGGCGATTATCTTTTCGTTTATCGCCGCGCTGTTCGTCCGTCCCCGCGGGTAATTCCACCAATCCGCCGTTTGCATTTCCTTGCTTGAACTGAAAATGGGTTGCCAGAATAAACACCCCGGAATTGTGTATTCCGGGGTGTTTTGCCGTTCATTTCGGCGGGTATGTGGGGGTATACGACGATTTTAGGAAATGTGCCCAATATACTTTCTGTTCTTCCTTCATGTACAATGTAAAATATATACTTATATGTATCCAGCTATTTTACGATGTTATCGATTTACCAGTGAACGCATCTGCGAGCATGTTCATTGATTACGAATTCTAGGAGGAACTGATATGCCCGTACGCAGCGAATTTCTTCACATTATTGCAGCAGTAAGATCCAATCTCGAATCTTGCATATTGGGAAAATCATTTGAAATACAGCTCCTTCTAACTGCTCTGCTGGCCGAAGGGCATGTTTTGATCGAAGATGTACCCGGAACGGGGAAGACGCAGCTCATCAAGGCGCTCGCCCGGTCCATGAGCGGCGATTACCGGCGTGTCCAGTGCAACCCGGACATTCTGCCGAGCGATATTACCGGCGTTTCCGTATTTCATCCGCGCGAGGAGCGGTTCTACTTCCGTCCGGGTCCGGTGATGACCAACATTCTGCTGGCTGACGAAATTAACCGGGCCACGACGAAGACCCAGTCGGCCCTGCTTGAGGTCATGGAAGAGCGCAACGTGACGGTGGACGGCGAAACGTATGAGCTTCCCCGTCCCTTCATGCTGTGCGCCACCCAGAACCCGATCGACTTTGAAGGCACTTACATGCTGCCCGAAGCGCAGCTTGACCGTTTTATGATGAAGATCAGCCTCGGCTACCCCGACGCGGCCACGGAAAAAAGCCTGCTGTACCAGCACAAGCAGGGCCAGCCGGTCGACCGGCTGACTCCGGTGACCAACATGGAACAGATCGCGGATATGCAGCATGAAATCCGCAGCATTTATATCGACGAGGCGGTGACGGACTATCTGCTGAGCATCGTCCGCCGTACCCGGGAGCATGCCTCCGTCCTGCTCGGAGCCAGCCCGCGCGCTTCCCTGTCGTTTCTGAACGCGGTCAAGGCGTTTGCATTCCTGCAGCAGCGGGAGTACGTCCTTCCGGACGATATTAAGACGCTCGCTCCTTATGTTCTCGCCCACCGCATCATCCTTCGCCCGGAGTCCCGGCTGGACAACGTAAGTCCGGAATCCGTGCTGAAAAACATCCTTCAGCAGGTGCATGTGCCTGTAGCGATGGAGCGATAAATGATGACAAGGCTGTTAACCGGTATCCGATCCGGACTCAAAACCCCGAGGTATTGGGCCGTACTGCTCGTATGGGTCGCCAGCCTGTTCTATGTTCTGTTTCAGGGGGGCAAGACGTCCCTGATGCTGTTTGTCATGATCAGCGTCATCGTGCTGTATTTGATCGTGCTTGGCATCAGCGGCGTCCGGCTGACGCGGGGAACGCGCCAGCTGTCCACCGAAAGGGGACAAGGCACCGTGCTTCACGCCGGCGAGCAGATCAAGGTCAGGCTCCATTTTTCGATTCCGGGATTTCTGCCGATGCCATACATCATCATCCGTGAAGTCATGAAGCGGCATAACGGAGATTCCTGGTCGTTTGAGGAAAGCGTCATTCCCAATTACAGAGGCAGCGGTACCCTGATGTTCCAGACGCCGCCGCTGGAGCGGGGAAGATACTATTTTACCGAAACGGAATGTGTCAGCGAGGATATTTTCGGTTTTATCGAGCATAAAGGCCGTTTTCATGTGCCCGGCCAGTTTCGCGTGATGCCCCGGACCGTGTTTATCCCCACCTGGAAGCTGTTCGACCGGAATTCCCCGCTTGCGGGGCCGCAAACCGCCTCGGCAGCTTCACGCAAAGAAACGACCCAGATTAACGGCGTCCGCGATTATGTGTACGGGGACCGGATTTCCCGGATTCACTGGAACGCTACGGCGAAGACCGGACAGTGGAAATCCAAGGAATTCGAGTACGATTCCGTTCCGAAAACGATGCTTCTGCTGGACGCCACGAAGGCTCACTACGGCTCCGACGCGCAGTTTGAGCTGGCTGTTTCCACAGCGGCTTCCCTGCTCGAGTATGGCGGGCGCGGCAGAATGAACATGGGCCTCGCTACCCTCGGCGACGCATTCAAATTGTTTCCGCCAAGCAGCGTGCAGGGAGACCGCCAGCGGATGATGCATCATCTGGTGGACCTGTCCGCCGACGGTTACGGTAAGCTGCTCCCGAAGCTGGAGCAGAACGCACGGTTTCTTCCGGCGGGGGCCTTCCTCGTTTTCATTTCACCGGCCAGCGGCCAGCAGGTGCTCGACATTCTGCGCTGGGCTGAAACCCGGGGTATGAGCTCTTCGCATATCCGGATCAGCTCAGGACGAGAAAAGGGCATAGAAGGCTGGGGAGCGATGCTTGCTTCCCGCGGAACTTTTGCGTGCAGCATTCAATCGCTGAGTGAGCTGCCGGCCGCATTAGGGGGTGGAAGGGTTTGATCAACTGGCTGTATTCGCTGCGCACTTCGTTTTTCCGCACCTTATCCCTGGTGTGGTTGTGGATTATGGCGCTGCAGTGGATTTATTTTATGAACAACATTTGGTACAGCGAGACGACGGCCATCGTCATCATCAGCGTGACGGTCATCACGGCGATCGAAATTTTGCTGCCAATCAAAAGCATTTACCGGTACGCGCTGGAAGGCATCGCCGTGCTGTACATCATTCACCGGGAGATGATCGCGTACTGGATTTACTTTCCGGCAGGAAGTCTGCCGAACCGGATTCAGCAGTTTACGGGCAACGCGCTGCCGTACCTCGGTTTTGCCGTAGGCGCTTGGATTCTGCTGCTGCTCAGCGCCAAGCTGGTCAACAATCAGCGCAGAATCCTCGTGTTCACAGGCATGCTGATCGTGGCGTTCTCCATACTGGATTCCTTCACCGTGTACGATTTATGGAAGGAAGTCGCCTGGACGGTGTTTGCGGCGCTCGGCTGGCTGGTCAGCGAACATTTCCGCCGCTTCCAGCAGAAATACCCGCATGGCTGGCGCTATCTTCGGCAGTACCCGCTAAAAATGCTGCTGAACGTAGCGGTCATTTTTTCGCTCGTGTTTGCCGTCGGTGTTAACATGCCGGAAGTGCCGCCGTCCTTGACCGATCCCTATACGGCTTGGGTCGTCCAAGGCGAGACGGCTGCAACGGCAGGCATTGACGGGGATCCGGCCGAATCGGTGCTGCGGACTTCCTCGGGATACAGCCGCAATGATACCAAACTCGGCGGCGGGTTCAACTTTGACTACACGCCGGTGATGGAAATCAGCTCCGACCAGCGAAGCTATTGGCGCGGGGAGACCCGCAGGCTGTATACCGGCAGCGGCTGGGGGGACGAGCGCAATTCCGGCAGGGAGACCGATGAGGTGACGGCGGATACGAAGCTTTCCGGAGATGGACCAACCGCCGGCGATTCGATGACGGTAAAACAGACGGTTACGATGCTGAGCGACAATCAGTACCCCGTTTTGTTCGGTGCGTATAACCTGTCCAAAGTAGAGCTTATCGATGACGGGAAAAATACAGGCAGCCTCCGCTGGAACAGTTCCCAGTCGGAGCTTCGCTGGACCGCCGAGTCAAAGCGGGACCGTTATCCGAAAACCTACACGGTGGTGTCCGAGGTTCCGGTCGTTTCGGAGGATGAAATCCGCCAGAAGTCGTTCGCCGACCTGTACAGCTCCCAAGGGACCGAGGATGCCTATCTGCAGGTGCCGAACAATTTTCCTAAGCGGGTCCGCGACCTTGCGGAAGAAGTGACGGCTTCCGGAGCAACGCCGTATGAAAAGATCGGTCTGCTTCAAAACTATTTAACAACGAATTACACATATACAAACGAGCCCGACTTATCCAAAAAGGTCAGCGACGATTTCGTGGACAGCTTCCTGTTTGAAATCAAGGAAGGATACTGCGATTATTTCTCGACTTCGATGGTGATGATGGCCCGTTCCCTCGGCATCCCGGCGCGGTGGGTCAAAGGGTACGCTCCCGGCCAGGTGCAGGGAAGCAGCGCCGACGTGCAGGTCCAAGGCGTACAGGGCACCTCGGACTCCGGCGTGTATACGGTGACCAATGCCGATGCGCATTCGTGGGCCGAGGTCTATTTCGGGCCGTACGGCTGGATTCCGGTGGAAGCGACCCCCGGCTTCAGCATGCCGCTGCTCACGCATGACGCCCAGGCGCAAGATCCGGCCGAGCCGGAGAAACTGCCGGAAGTGGAGGAGGACCAGCCTGAACAGGCGCCGCAACAGGCAGCGCAAGGCCAGGATCGCGGACCAGTGGTGCAAATCGTATACGGCGCTTCCCTCCTCTTCCTTGCAGCATTTGCAGTGTATGTGCTGTGGCGGAATCGGCTCCAGCTCCGGTTCGGATGGCTCCGGCTTCGTACGGGACAGAAGCTGTCTCCCGACCAGAAGGTCATTGTCATGACCGAACGGTGGATCAAGGAGCTGCGCCGAAGAGGACTCAAACGCGGCGCGGACGAAACGCTCCGGGAGTCGGTCAGCCGCTGGGAAGGACGGTCCCCGGCGCTCGGATCCTTCCTGGAGCCCCTGCTGCAGCTGTTCGAGAAGGCGCGCTACAGCCCTTCATCGGTGTCGGAATCGGAATGGAGAAGCGTCCATGCCCATGCGAAGGAATTGAAAGCTGCGATGAAAAAGATACCGAAGAATGCAGCGTGATGGACTTTTTAGAAGGCGCCCTCCGGGCGTTTTCTTTTTTGTTTCGCCCGAACATAAGTTTTTTACTAACTACGCAGATTATGGTATAGTTTGTCCTATGAAACTGAGGTGACATCAATTTGTTTGAAATGCTTATCCCGAAAATGAAGGTAAAAACGGTGTTTGATCTGGATTTGGAGCGGCTGTACTCGCAGGGATTCCGTGGAATCATCACGGATCTGGACAATACGCTGGTCGGTGCCAAGGCTCCCTTGGCCACCCCCGAGCTGATCGCCTGGTTCGAAAAGGTGAAAAAGGCAGGGTTTCAGCTTGTCATCGTGTCCAATAACCAAATGGCGAGGGTATCGACTTTTGCCACCCCGCTGGATATCCGGTTTGTCCATGAAGCCCGCAAGCCGTCGAACGCGCCTTTCCGGAAAGCCATGCAGATGATGGGCCTGAAGAGCGAGGAGACGATCGTGGTCGGCGACCAGATGCTGACCGATGTGTACGGCGGCAACCGGCTCGGCCTGTTTACCGTGCTGGTGCTCCCGATATCCATTCAGGATGAAGGTTGGGGTACGCGCATGAACCGGCGTCTGGAGAAAATTGCGCTCGCACGATTGCGGAAAAAGGGATTATGGCTGGAGGAGGAACACCAACAATGAAAGACCCGATAGACGGCAGTCAAGCCGTAAAATGCAGCGGCTGCGGGATTGCTATCCAAACGGAACAGCCCGAGCTACCGGGGTATACCCCGGAGAAAGCGATGGACCGGGATCCGGTCATCTGCCAGCGCTGCTTCCGGATTAAAAACTACAACGAGGCTTCTTCCGTTGCCGTCGACCAGGATGAATTCCTGCGTCTGCTCAGCCAAATCGGCGGGAAGAACGCGCTCGTTATTCATATTGTAGATCTGTTCGATTTTGAAGGAAGCCTCATTTCAGGCTTGCAGCGGTTTGTCGGTAACAATCCGGTCATTCTCGCCGTGAACAAAATCGACCTTCTGCCTAAAGTGACGAACTGGAATAAGGTGCTTAACTGGGTGCAGAAACAATGCAAGGAGCACGGCCTCAAGACAGAAGAAATCGTCCTTTGCAGCGCCAAGAAAAATCAGGGCTTCGACCGCCTGCTGGACACGGTTGCCTCGTATCGCGGGGACCGCGACGTTTATGTGGTAGGGGCGACCAATGTCGGCAAATCGACGCTGATCAACCGGCTGATCCGGGATTACAGCGATTTGGAGCAGGAGTTGACCGTATCGCGTTATCCGGGAACGACCCTGGATATGGTCAACATTCCGCTCGACGACGGCCGCTTTATTATCGACACGCCGGGGATCGTATACCCTTGGCGCTACAGTGAGCTCGTCACTCGTGAGGACCTGGGCGCCGTCATGCCGGACAACCCGTTGAAGCCGGCCGTGTACCAGCTGAACGAAGGACAGACGCTGTTTTTCGGAGCCATGGCACGGTTTGACTTTATTCAGGGCGAGCGCCAGTCGTTTACCTGCTTTGTCGGCAGCCGCGTAGGCATACACCGCACCAAGCTGGAGCGTGCCGATGAGCTGTACGCGGAGCATGCCGGAGAATTGCTGTCCCCGCCGAACCGGGAGAACATCGGGAAGCTGCCGGAATGGACAAGGCATGAATTCCGCATCAAGCGCGGTATGCGCTTGGATCTGTTCGTCTCCGGATTGGGCTGGGTTAAAGTGAACAGCGATCAGGGAGCCCTGTGCGCTATTCATGCGCCGCGGGGAGTCAAGGTGCTGGCAAGACCTTCTTTAATCTGACGCTGCCTTTGAACGTTGCAAGAGCTGACAGGTGAGAGCAGGGAAAGGGGAAACCATGAATTTGGCTAAACCGGAGTTACTGAAACATACAGGGGAGCTGCTGCTGGGCGTCATCGGGGATCCGATCGCCCATTCCAAATCGCCCGTGATGCATAAGGCGGCGCTGGCCGCACTCGGCATCCCGGGCGCCTATGTTCCGATGCGCGTATCGCGGGAGCAGGTCGGAAAGGCGCTGGAAGGCATCAAGGCGCTTGGCTTTCGGGGAATCAACGTCACGATTCCGCACAAGCTGGAGGTTATTCCGTTCCTGAACGAGCTGGACGAAACGGCCTTGAAGATCGGAGCCGTCAACACGATCGTGAATGACGGAGGCTACCTCACGGGGTATAATACAGACGGTATAGGTTATGTCCGTTCCCTGAAGGAAGAAGCGATTGCCGAGCTGAAAGGCAAAAGCATTCTGGTGCTCGGAGCCGGAGGTGCCGCTCGCGGTATCGTATACGCCCTGACGCTGGAGCATCCGGACCGGATTTATGTCGCCAACCGGACGGCCGATAAAGCCGAGGCGCTGGCGGCTGAATGGAAAGCGCTGGCGGACATTCGCGGGATGGCCATGGACGGCATTCCGGCCATTCTAGGCGAAGTAGATGTAATCATTAATACGACATCGGTCGGCATGCATCCGCATACGGACGGAACACCGCTAGATTCCGAGGGGATTCCTCCGGGAATCGTGGTCAGCGACCTGATCTATAATCCGCTGAAGACCCGGCTGCTCGCTGACAGCGAGAAGAAGGGCTGCGTCATTCACAGCGGTCTCGGGATGTTTGTGTATCAGGGAGCCTTTGCCCTGGAGTATTGGACCGGACTGCCCGCCCCGGTAGAGGCGATGCGCAGCGCGGTTCTGGCCAGTATGAAGGAATCATGATTATTGAATAGTACATTGAAGATTAAGGAGTTTTGACATTTTATGTTAACAGGTAAGCAAAAACGCTATCTCCGGTCCCAGGCGCATCATTTGGACCCGATTTTTCAAGTCGGCAAGGGCGGAACGAACGACCAGTTAATCCGTCATATCGTCGAGGCCATTGAGAAGAGGGAGCTGATGAAGGTCAGCATTCTCAACAACTGCTTGGAAGACAAGCACGAAATCGCCGAGGAATTGGCCGAAAAATCGGGCTCTGAACTGGTGCAGGTGATCGGCAGCACGATTATTTTATATAAAGAATCCAAAGATCATAAGCAGATTGAATTGCCATAAGCGGGAGGGATCAGCATGAAGGTAGGTATCATGGGAGGTACCTTTGATCCGATCCACATCGGACATCTGCTCGCTGCCGAGGCGGCCCGGGACACGTTCGGACTGGACGAGGTTTGGTTTATGCCCAGTCATATTCCGCCCCATAAGGAACAGGCGGGAGCTACTGGCGAACAGCGTCTCGGCATGGTCGCTGAAGCGATTGCGGACCATCCCTGCTTTCGGACCCTCGATATCGAAATCAGAAGAGGCGGGGTTTCTTATACGATCGACACGGTCAAGGAAATCCGCAGCTCGTTTGACAACATCGAATTTCATTTCATCATCGGGGCCGATATGGTCAATTATTTGCCGAAGTGGGAGGGCATCGAGGAACTGGTGGAGCTGATGAGCTTTATCGGTGTCGGGCGTCCGGGCTCCACGCTGAACTTGGACGCGCTCCCCGCTTATTTGAAGGGAAAAATTCTACTGGCCGACATGCCCCAGGTGGACATCTCGTCGACCGAAATCCGGGAAAGACTGGCCACCGGACACTCCATTCGTTATATGGTGACAGACAGTGTCTACGACTATATCAGAAGGAGGGGAATGTATGGCATTCAGCCGCGAAGAACTGATTAAAGCCGTGTCCGGACAAATGCCGGCCATGCGCTGGAAGCACACAGAAGGCGTGATGCAATCCGCCGTCATGCTTGCGGAGCGTTACGGAGCGGACCCTGTTAAGGCCGAAACGGCGGCGATTCTGCACGACGTGGCCAAATACTGGCCCGTGAAGCAAATGGAAGCGATCATTAAGGAAAACGATCTGTCCAAGGATCTGCTGTTTTACGATAAACCGCTCTGGCATGCCGAAGTAGGTGCGTTTGTAGCGGAACGGGATTACGGGATTACCGATCCTGAAATTTTGGATGCGATCCGGTATCATACCTCCGGCCGCATCGGCATGACCCTGCTGGACAAGGTCGTGTGCCTGGCGGATTACATCGAACCGGGAAGGGATTTTCCGGGCGTGAATAATATCCGGGAACTGGCCAACCATAGCCTTGAAGAGGGATTGATCGCCGGACTGGACTCCACGATCAGCCTGCTCATCTCCCGCCGTCAGATCATTTACCCGCTGACCGTATTTGCCCGCAATGATCTTATTAAACAGTTGGAGGCGAATGTATGACCTTGAAACCTGAAGAATTGTTAAATCTGGCCGTGGCTGCCGCTGAAGATAAAAAGGCCATGAACGTCGTGGCGCTCGACCTGCGGGGGATTTCCCTCATTTCCGATTATTTCGTCATCTGTCACGGGAATTCGGATACCCAGGTCCAATCCATCGCGACCGAAATCCGCAAGCGCGTGCATGAAGCAGGCCTCGAAATCCGCGGTGTGGAAGGAATGGATTCCGCACGCTGGGTGCTGATGGACCTGGGCGACGTGATCGTGCACATTTTCCACCGGGATGAACGGGATTATTACAACATCGAACGCCTGTGGTCGGATGCCAAGGTCGTGGAAACGGTATGAGTCCGATTGCAGGAACGATTCAAACCTATGAGGTGATGCGCGAAGTATCGCCTTACGGCTATTTTCTCGATGCTGGCGGACAAGATGTTCTGCTCCATTACACGGAGCTGACCCGGAAGATCGAGCCGGGAGATCGCGTGGAAGTGTTTATTTTTTACGATACGGAAGACCGGCTGGCGGCAACGATGAAAAAGCCGTATTTGACCTTGGGCGAGATGGCGAAGCTGGTTGTGGCGGACGTGCATCCAAGGCTGGGATGCTTTCTCGAGATGGGGCTAGGCCGTCAGCTGCTGCTGCCGATCCGCGAGCTGCCCGAACTGAGAGAGCTTCATCCACGGGTCGGGGACTCGGTGTTCGTCATTATGGAGCATGACAAGCAGGGACGGCTGCGCGCGAAGCTGGCCGGCGAACAGGAACTATCGCAGCATACGTTCCAGGCGCCGCAGTCCTGGGTAAACCAGTGGTTCACCGCCACGGTGTACCGCCCGCTGCAGATGGGAACGTTTGTAATCGTGGACGGGGGAGTGCTCGGCTTCGGTGCCATCGGCATGATCCACTCCTCGGAGCGAACCCGCATGCTGCGTCTGGGCGAAGAGCTGCAGGTGCGGGTCAGCCACATTCGTGAAGACGGACGTGTCAACCTGTCCATGGCGCAGCGCAAGGAAGTTGGCCGGGATTTGGATGCCGACCGCCTGCTGGCGTTCCTGAAGGAACGTCCGAACGGAGGCATGCCGTATTCGGATGCGACGCCTCCGGACATTATCAAGCAGCGCTTCGGCATCAGCAAGTCGGCATTCAAGCGCGCACTCGGCAAATTGATGAAGGAAGGTCTTATCACGCAGAAGGAGAACTGGACTTATCTGGTTCAGCCGGAAAGTTCCAAACCGGAAACGGGCGGGAACGCCGATCCGTCCTAACAGGGCTGGGAGGATTTTCGGAACGTTAACAGAAAGTGCGGTGTCATCATGTCCTCTTACAGAAAATTTGCATATGTTTACGATGAACTGATGGAAGATATGCCGTATCCCGATTGGCTCAGGTTTGCACGACAGGCCTGGGAAAAATACGGCATGCCGAAAAGTGTGGTAGAACTGGGATGCGGCACGGGCAGCATCACGATTCCGCTTGTGAACTCGGGGTTCGAAGTGACAGGGATCGACCTGTCGGCGGACATGCTGTCCGTAGCAAGGCGGAAGATGGAGAAGACGCCGCAGGGCAGCCGGCTGTTCCGGGAGGGCTCCATCCGCTGGGTGCAGCAGGATATGCGTGCCTGGGAGCTGCCCGAGCCCGTCGATGCGGTCATTTCATTTTGCGACTGCATCAGTTACCTGCTGGAAGAGGCCGATATCGTCGCTACCTTTAGACAGACCTACAATGGGCTGAAGGAAAAGGGGATCTTCGTGTTTGACGTGCATCATCCGAATACGATCATCCGCTATGACGAGGAGCAGCCGTTTGTATGGGACGACAAGTCGGTTTCGTACATCTGGACCTGCGACCTGGACGCGCCGCGGTGCGAAATCGAGCATCATTTGAGCATCTTTGCGAAGGAAGAAGACAGCGATTTGTACCGCCGCTTTGAAGAAGTGCACGTGCAGCGGGGCTATGATCCGAAATGGATGAAGAGCGAACTGCTCAAGGCCGGATTCCGGGACGTGCAGACGTATGCCGACTTTGAGTGGGTGGAAGCGGACGACGAGGCGCAGCGGCTGTTTTTCGTCGCGGTCAAATAGGCTGAGAATATCATGTCCTTGCAAAGCATCTGGTCTATATTGGAGAGGATGCTTTGCGGGATTTTGCCTCGGAACGAAGGTTCCGGGGCTATTTGCGGCTAATAGTATAATGGGAGATGCCTACATGGAGGCATCGTCTTCAACAAATTCAAACAGAAACGGAGAGAACATGATGAGTTTGATGGATCTACAAGGAAAAACGGCGGTCATTACCGGAGCGGGCAAAGGAATCGGCTTGGCGATTGCTGAGCTGCTGGCCAAAGAAGGCGTAAATCTGGGCCTCATTTCCCGCACCGCCTCCGATTTGGATGCGCTGAAGGCTTCGCTGGCCGGTGAACACGGCATCCGTGTTGCGACCGCAGCGGCGGACGTATCAAAGCGGGAGGAAGCGGAAAGCGCGGTGAGTGCGCTGAAGGCAGAGCTCGGCACGATCGATATTTTGATTAATAACGCGGGCATCGCTTCGTTCGGGACCGTACTCGAAATGGATCCGGCCCAGTGGGAACAAATCATTCAGGTAAACCTGATGGGTACATATTACATGTCCCGGGCCGTCCTGCCGGATATGGTGGGGCAAAACAGCGGCAGCATCATTAACATCTCCTCCACAGCCGGGGAAAAAGGCTTTGCCACGGGCTCCGCATACTGCGCGTCCAAATTTGCGGTCATGGGGCTGACAGAATCGCTGCTTCAGGAAGTGCGCAAGAACAACATCCGCGTCGTTGCGCTGACGCCATCCACCGTCAATACGGCGCTGGCCCGCGACAACAATCTGAAGGTCGGCGATGAGGACCGCATGATGCAGCCGGAAGACGTGGCCGAGCTGGCGCTCGCCACGCTGAAGCTGCCGCAGCGCGTATTTGTGAAATCGGCCGGCATCTGGACGACCAACCCGCAATAACAACATTGTACGGACTGTAAGCCTGTCTCTTATGGATCGGAAGCAGATCTGCCAAGAGGCAGGCTTTTTTTGGCAGGAACCGATTTCGATGTACCGCAAAGTACCTGAATATTAATATTGCAGCATAGTCCCACCAATGTGGGGCTTTTTTTGTGCGAAAAAGCTGGAGACGAGGCAAAATTTACGGTTACGGCGTTTATTTTTACAGAAGCTTTACCGTGCCTTAACCCTTGCAACTTGGCACCAAGTTAGACTGTCACTACAGACAGCCGAAGCGATGCAGCGGGCGTGAATCATCGGTTGTGGCGTCGGTTGTCTGCTTATCCAAGATAAGGTGGTGCTGAGCGATCAAGACGGAACTGCATTGTCATACGACCATTTCGGACGGTTCGTATTCATTTGAGGAATTGGCCGAGGCGGCATTGAATGAGAACATTGGCGTGCTGGCGGTCACAAACCACGATACGACAAAGGGACTTGTCGCCATGCTGGAACGGGGAAGAGACCTTGGCCTTGAAGTGATCCCGGGGATCGAAATATCCGCCTATGACATGGAAAGAGGCAGGAGGGTACATATCCTGGGCTATTTCATCGAGCCGGGGCATCCGGCTCTGGAGCAGCTATGTAGCCCGATGATCGCTAAGCGGCATGAAGCTTCCCGTGTGATGGTTGAACGGCTGATTGAGGCGGGGTACGGCATCACCTGGGACCAGGTTCTGCGGTATGCGGATGGGGGAACCGGCGTATACAAGCAGCACATTATGCACGCACTGATTGACAATGGCTATGCCAAATCTATATACGGTGAGCTGTACAAAAAGCTGTTTTCCCGCGGGGGGAACGGTGAGGAGCCCGGCATGGCTTACGTCCGGCTGGACTACCTTCACGCCCGTGACGCCATCGAGGCCGTCATTCAGGCTGGCGGGGTGCCGGTTCTGGCCCATCCTGGCCAATACGGCAACTTTGAATATGTCCGCGAGCTGGTGGGCATGGGACTTCAGGGTATTGAAGTGTGGCATTCGCTGCATGGTGCCGATGATGAGGAGCGGGCCATGGAGATTGCGCGCCGTTACGATCTCGTCATGACCGGAGGATCCGACTTTCACGGGTTCTATGGGGAGAAGGAGGTTCGGCTGGGAAGCAAAGATCCGGGCATTTCCTGTGTCGAAGAGCTCAAGAAGCGCAGACCGAAGTAAAGGGGGAACATTCATGGAAAAGCATTCGATTCATCGCCCTGCGGAAAATAAACGGCTGAGCCCGGATCCTGATATCCACGAAAGCGCGCATATTCTTCACAGCACGTTCGGATCCTGGACCTCCGTCGGTCCAGGCAATCAAATTATCGAATCCGATATCGGGGATTACACCTACACCATGGACGACGTGACGATCAACTACACGGAAGTCGGCAAATATACTTCGATTGCCTCGCATGTATGCATCAACCCGGTGGATCATCCCATGGAGCGGGTTACGCAGCATCATATGACTTACCGGAGAAGGGATTACGGTTTTGCCGGCACCGATGACGAGGCGATTTTCAACCGGAGGCGGGGCAACCGGGTAACGATCGGGCACGATGTCTGGATCGGTCACGGCGCGATCATCATGAAGGGGGTTCATATCGGCACCGGAGCGGTGATCGGATCCGGAGCAATCGTCACCAAAGATGTCGAACCGTATGCCATCGTCGTCGGCGTTACCGCCAAACCGGTCCGAAAGAGATTTTCGGAGGATGTCATCGCGAAGCTCCTGCAGATCGCGTGGTGGGATTGGCCGCGGGAGGTCATCCAGGAGCGGTTCGAAGAGTTAAACGATACGGATTCTTTTATCCGGAAGTACGGGGTTTAAAAGAGGAGGGTGAGCATAAGGGATGCATGACGAAATGGAGATCATGGATAAGCTCATAGCCGATATGGAGGCAGGCATCTATGAGCCGGATGACAAGCTGCCGTCGGAGAACGATTTGGCCAGGTTGTTCAAAGTGCCCCGCATGACGGCTCGAAAAGCTTACGAGAAGCTGCAGGACCTGGGGTATGTGTACTCCAGGCAGGGCAAGGGCAGCTTTGTCCGCGACCAGCATCAGCGCATCCCGCTCCTCTTTTCGGGTAACGAAAGCTTCAGCCGGAAGATGATCCACATGGGGTATGACTATCAGTCGCGCAACATTTTTTGCGATCCCATCGAGTATAACCACAAAGTGTATAAAGCGCTTGAAGCACAGCCGGAAGAGAAGGTATACCGCATCGGCAGGCTCCGTCTCATCGACAACCGTCCGATTGCGATTCACACGTCGTATGTGGCGGAGTCTATGTTTCCGGACATCGGACGGACAGGCAGGGACATTACCTCGATGTTCGATTTCTACCGGGGAAAAGGGTATACGGGGTTCGAGTCGATGAAGACGCTGCTCAGCGTGACCTATCCCGGCAGGAAAGAAAGGGAGCTGCTCGCCTGCACCAGCCTCATTCCACTGCTCGTCGTGGAGACCGGCTGTTTGGACAGCCAGACGAACAAGCCGCTGGAATATACGAGAATTATGTACCGGAGCGACTACTTTACGTACGAGCTCTAAAAGTGCGTGTTCAACAGCGGATTTTTTGAACAACCTCAAACAGGGAGGCCGGGAATGGATGAAACGAAGACGACGGACTGAGATTCTGGTAGAAGGCTCCAGGGAACTCGCCGCCCGTATGGCGCAGGCTATTGCAGACCGTTATGAGGTGAAGCTGGTCGAGCAGCCAAGCCAGGGACTGGTCATGGTCAAAGTGAGAGAGACCGCCAAGCGTAGCTTGTTCTATCTGGGGGAAGTGCTGGTGAGCGAATGCAAGGTGCAGGTCGAAGGCAGCATGGGCATCGGCGTGGTCAAAGGGCATGACCATGAGCTGGCCTATCAGCTCGCCCTCATCGACGCGGCGTATCAGGCCGGACTGCAGGAGACCAGGGCATGGGATCAGACGCTGCTGGACGAAGAAGCCCGGATCGCTGCTACGCGCAGCCAGGCTTTCGCCGAGATCGCCAAAACGAAGGTCGATTTTGAAACGATGGATGTGGATTAGGGGGAGAGAGTGATGAACTTCGACGCAGTTCATGATATACAGCGCGCCTACCGCAAAGTGGTAGATTCCATGTCGAGACCCGGCTTGATTTCGGATCTGACGGCGGAAGCGGCTAAGGCCGACGCACAGTGGGGAGGGCTACCCGTCACCTGGGTGCTCGCATTGATGCTGCTGGATACGGAGGTTACGTTCTGCATCTGCTCGCAGCGGGAAGCGGAACTTACGCGGCTCCTGAACCAGCTGACCTTCGCCGTCCGGACGGAGCCGGAGAAAGCGGATTACATTTTTGTCCTGCATGATGCCAAGGAAGGGGAGTTGCTGAAGGCTCTACAGAGCGCCAAAGTCGGTACGCTGGCCGATCCGCATGCCTCTGCCACTGTGATCGTGGAGTCGGGGGAGCTGTCCGGAGACTTTGAGCTGAGCCTCAAAGGGCCGGGCATCGAGGGTGAAAGCTTTGTCCGGATTCCGCTGGCTCCCGGTTGGCTGGAGGCGCGGGCGGAGAAAAACGCGGAATATCCCCTGGGAATTGACATGCTGGTCGTCGACAAAAACAACAAGCTGCTGTGCCTGCCCCGGACGACGCAAATCGAGGAGAGGGAGGTGCTTCTATGGGATATGTAGCGGTAAAAGGCGGAACGCTTGCGATCGAGGAATCCTTGAAGCGGATCAAATTCGAACGGATTAAGCAGGGGAAGGTACTGGACGTCACCCGCATTGAAGGCGGGATGAGAGGGCTGATCGATCAGATCATGTCGGAGAGCAGTCTGTACGACGAAACGCTGGCGGCGCTGGCGATCAAGCAGGCGGAAGGAAGCCCGGAGGAAGCGGTGTTTCTGCTGAGGGCCTACCGCTCTACGCTTCCCCGGAAGCATTATTCTCGAGCGGTGCACACCCGCGAGATGAGGGTTGAGCGGCGGATCTCCGCCAGCTTCAAGGACATCCCGGGCGGGCAAATTCTCGGCGCTTCGGTCGATTACAGCCACCGGCTCCTGGACTTTGACCTGATGCATGAAACGGATGGGGATGCCGCCCGGTGGCTGGAGGCGTTTGCGGGTGAGCTCGGAAGCTTGCCGGAGGCCGGCCGCCCGCCAGAGCTGATGAAGGTCATGGACTATTTGATCGAGCAGGGACTCATGGCCTGTCCCGTGGACGATCATACCGAACCGGATGACGTGACGCGCCGAAGCATCACGTTTCCGGCCAGCCGCAGCCAGAAGCTGCAGGTGCTTACCCGGGGCCAGACCGGGACGGTTACCTCGCTCGCTTACGCGGTCATCCGCGGATACGGCGTATCGCATCCCACTGTCGGCGAGCTGCGGGTCGGGCGAGTTCCGGTATGCATCGATGATCCACTCGGATCCAGTGCAGATGCTGAGGACAGCTATTATATCGGGGAAATCAAGGTAACGGAGGCGGAAATGCTCATGTCTGCCTCGGTGGTGAAGGAGCAGGGCGGGAAGGAATTGTCCTTTGAGATCGGCTACGGGCTCTGTTACGGGCAAAACGAGACCAAGGCGATTGCCATGGGCATTTTGGATCACAGCCTGGAGCAGGGAGACAGCCGCTTTCCGACCCAGGATCAGGAGTTTGTGCTGTACCATATCGATTCCGTGGAATCCACCGGTTTCATGTCCCACTTGAAGCTGCCGCATTACGTCACGTTCCAGTCCAAAATGAACGACGTGCGGAAAACGAAGACGACTGCGACGACGCCTGAGGCGGACGAAACAGAGGAGGTGGAGGAGCTGTGCAAATAAACTACAATTTCGCGTTTTTCGACGAGGGCTCCAAAAGGGAAATCCGCAGAGCGACGCTGAAGGCGATCGCCATTCCGGGGTATCAGGTTCCTTTTGCCTCCAGGGAAATGCCGATTGCCAGGGGATGGGGAACCGGCGGACTGCAGCTCACCCTGTCATTGGTTGGTCGAGAGGATATAGTCAAGGTAATTGACCAAGGCTCCGATGAGTCCGTTAATGCCGTCAGCATCAAGAAGCTGGTCCGGAACACGACGGATATCCGCACGACGGATGAGACGGCGGAGGCGACGCTGATTCAATCCAGGCACCGCGTTCCGGAAATTCCGCTTCGGGCGGGTCAAATTTTGGTGCTGCAGGTGCCCATGCCGGAACCGCTGCGGATGTATGAACCGCGGGAAGCCGAGACGAAGAAGCTGCACGCCGAAAAAGAATACAGCGGTGCCTGGCTCATGCTGTTCGAGCAAATTATGAATTACGGCAGCATGACGACCGGCGCTGACCACCCGGTGATGGTCCATGACCGGTATGTGATGGCACCAAGCCCGATCCCCAAATTCGACAATGCGAAGCTGAATGCTTCCGAAGCGCTCATTCTGCTCGGGGCCGGACGGGAAAAGAAGATTTACGCGGTGCCGCCTTACACCAGGGTCGTATCTCTTGATTTTGAGGACTACCCATTTGAAACGGAGTCTTATAAAGACCGGTCCTGCAGGCTATGCGGAGCTACCGGCGTGTTCATGGATGAACTGTACGATGATGCCAGCGGCACGGCTTATTTTCAATGTAATGATACGAGCTACTGTTTGGAGCGGATGAATGAACAATCGTGGCGGGAAGGTGCTGAGAGCCGATGATCCAGACGGAACAACCGATGATTTCCGTAAAATATTTAAACAAGCAGTTCGGGCCGGGCTGTCCGCACTGCATGAATCCGGGCAGCCGGAAGCTCTACAAAAACTTTTGCACCGTCTGCCATACCGTGTATTCCTGCCAAGACGTGTCGTTTGACCTGTACCCGGGCGAAATCATTGGGGTGGTGGGGGAAAGCGGCAGCGGAAAATCCACCATGATGAGATGCCTCTATTTTGACCAGGAGGCGACGAGCGGCGAAGTCTATCTCCAGGCTTACAAAGACGGTTCTCGAAACCTGTTTGCAGAGTCGACGCAGCAGAAGCGTTATATCCGGAATCACCTCATGGGAAAAGTGTACCAGAACCCGATGCTCGGTCTGCGGATGGATTTCACCTCCATCGGCAACATCGCGGAGAAAATGATCGCGGCGGGCAGCCGCCGCGTCTCCGAGATGGAAGATCGGGGCATGGAGCTGCTGGAAAAAGTCCATATCCCGCTTCACCGGATCAAGGAAGCGCCTAAGCATTTTTCCGGGGGGATGCAACAGCGGGTCCAGATTGCCAAAGCGTTGTCGAACCGTCCCCCGGTGCTGCTGCTCGATGAAGTGACCACCGGCCTCGACCTGTCTGTTCAGGCCAGCGTGCTGGATCTGATCAAGGCGCTGCAAAGGGAGCTTGGCATCAGCATCGTGCTTGTCTCCCATGACCTCGGCGTGGTCCGCATGCTCGCCGACCGGACACTGGTCATGCTTGACGGGAAAGTCGTGGAGGAAGGCTTGACCGATCAAATTTTGGAGGACCCGCAGGAAGCTTATACCCAGCAGCTGGTTCACTCCCTGTTATAGCTTATTTTCGAAGGAGGAGTCGCCTTTGTATCTCATTACGAACGCACGCATTATCACGGAGGAAGGGGTTCTGAGCGGATACGACCTGCTTATTCAGGGAGACCGCATCGGCAGAATCGCCCCGCATGGCGTCATTGCTGTGGATACGCAAACGGAGGTCTTGGACGCCGCAGGCGGGTATCTGTCCCCGGGGTTCATCGACATTCATTCCGATTACATTGAGCATATGGCTGCCCCGAGGCCGACATCGCTGATGGATTTTCGACTGAGCCTCAGGGAAACGGAAAAAGAGCTGATCACGCACGGCATTACGACGATGTTTCATTCCTTGTCCATTTTCAGGGGGTCGGAGTACAAATACCGCCCGATCCGCGAGCCGGAAAACGTGCGCAAGCTGCTGGAGCTGATCGAGGAATCGCATACGAGCCAGCACTTGGTGCGCCACCGTTTCCACGCGAGGTTTGAAATCGATAACCTGCTGGAGGTAGACAATCTCAGAAACTACATTGCCGAAAAGAAGGTTCACCTCGTTTCGTTTATGGATCATACTCCCGGCCAAGGGCAATACAGGGATCTGGAGATTTACAAGGCCACGGTGAAAGGCTATGACGATATGACCGATGAGGGTATCGACGAGTTGATCCGGAAGCACCAGAGCAAGGAGAAAATGACCATCGAAAGCATCCGCGAAATTGCCGGACTGGCGCGGGAAGCCGGAATCGCGGTCGCTTCGCATGATGACGACTCTCTCGATAAGCTGGAGCTCGTCCAGGGCTTCGGCGCAACGATCAGCGAGTTTCCGATTACGCTGGAGATTGCCCGGCGGGCCAAACAGCAGGGCATGTACACCGTGGCCGGTGCGCCGAACGTCATCCTTGGCGGCTCGCACAGCGGGAACTTGTCCGCAGCTGAGGCGATTCAGGAGAAGAGCATCGACATTTTGTGCAGCGATTATTATCCGGCGGCACTGCTTCACGCGGTATTTTACCTCGTGGACCGCTGCGGGCAGGAACTGGCCGACATGTTCCGCCTGGTGACGCTTCATCCCGCGCGGGCCGTCAATCTGGATCATGAAATCGGCTCGGTGCGCGAGGGGAAAAAAGCGGATCTGATCCTGATCGAGAAGATCGACGGGGATTTCCCGGTCATTACGGCCGTATTTGTGGACGGAAAGCTCATTCAGAGAACCCATTACAGGGATCATGAAGGGGGTAAAGGGATTGAACAGTCTACTCACGATCGAACACTTGTCCAAAACGTTCACTCTGTATAACCTGGATCAGCAGATCGAGGCCGCCGCAGACGTCAGCCTGCATGTGGACGAAGGCGAATTTATCGGCATTACGGGCAAAAGCGGGAGTGGGAAGTCGACCGTCCTCCGCTGTATTTACCGGACCTATCTCCCCCAGAAAGGGACCATCCGGTACCAATCGGCAGCGTACGGTGAAATCGATCTGGCCTCTGCACCGGACCGGGTGATGATCGACCTGCGAAAGCGTGAGATTGGCTACGTCTCGCAGTTTCTGAACGTCATGCCGCGGACGACGGCCCGGGAGCTGGTCACGCAGGCTCTGCTGGAAATGGGCAAGGATCCCCATCAGGCTGCCCGGGAGACAGAGCGCATGCTGGATCATTTTGAGCTGGATGCCAAGCTCCGCGACAGCTATCCCGCCACGTTCTCCGGGGGGGAGAAGCTTCGCCTCAACATCGCCAGAGCAATGGTGAAGCGGCCCCGACTGCTCCTTCTTGACGAGCCTACCGCCAGTCTGGACCATGCCTCCAAGGTCAAGGTGAAAACGCTGATCGAGCAGCTGATGCACGAGGGAACGACGATGCTCGGGATCTTTCACGACCTGGAATTTATGGAGGGCCTGTGCAGCCGTCAATACCATATGCAGGACGGCCGGTTTCATGAAGGCGGCAGACCGGAAGCCGCAGGTCGTTACTTAATAGATCAGAAAGTATAAGTTTCGGAGCCTTGGCTTCCTGATCTCGCAAGAAAGACTTCCTTTAGACGCGGTCTGTCTACTTTGAAGGTTACTGCGATGGACGTTTTTCTTACACAAACATGTCCCCCCGTTAATCTTCTGCTGACTGTTCATCTTCATCATGAAATTGTATCCCATTATCCAAGGAAAAAGGGGCGCTGAAACCATGAAAAGATCGATTTCACTTCTCTTGATGCTGATACTGGCCGTGACCGTTGCCGGATGTTCTTCAGGGGCGGCTTCATTAGGCCTGAACGTTGGCGGTTCGAAGGACAAAAATACCCTGACAATCGTGTGGTATCCGAACGAATCCGCAGCGGATTTGAAGGATGCGCGCGACGAGGTCGGAAAGATCGTGGAGCAGGCTACAGGCAAAAAAGTGGAGCATAAGATGACGACCGATTACAACATCGCCATCGAGGCGATTGCAAGCGGAAGCGCAGACCTGGCCTATATGGGCCCTCAGGGTTATGTGGAAGCAAGAAACAAGACCGAGGACGTGAAGCCGCTGTTCACCAACAGCGGGGAATCGGGAACGCTGGACGACGCCGTATATTATTCCTGGCTGAACGTCCGGAAAGGCGACGAAGGCGAGTTTAAAAGCGGGGACGGTTTTACCCTCGACCCTCTTCCCGGGAAAAAGTTCTCCTTTGTATCGAACAGCTCGACTTCGGGATTCAAGGTGCCGTCTGCAGGCATCATCAGCTATTTTGGAAAGATGGACAAGTACAAGGATTTGAAGGAAGACGATTTGATGCAGGGCGGCAAAGATAAATTTTTTAGCGACGTTCTGTTTGGCGGCTCCCACCAGGGTTCGGCGGTGAATCTCCTGACGGGTAAGGCGGACGTTGCTGCTTTTTGCGATACTTGCGTATCCAATTACGTGGAACTGGCGGACGGAACGGCCAATAAACCCGGGGCTGTCTATAAAGTCAAGGATGGCGCTGCTGAGCCTTTCAATACGCTCTCCGGAAAAGAGTTTGTGGTGATTTCCGTGACACCGGTCCTCAATTCCCCGTTTGTGGCGAACACGAAAACGGTGAGCGAGGATGAGCAGAAGAAGATTACCGAGGCGTTTACTTCCGATGACGTGACGCATAATCCGAAAATTTTCCTCCCCAAAGATTCCAAAGACAGCGGGCTGTTCAAGCAAAAAAGCGGGAATGAACGGTTCCTGCCTGTCGACGACGCCTGGTTCGAACCGATCCGCGAGCTGTCCAAATAACCGGCAGCCGGCTATGAACTCCATACCAAACCGCCTGGAGGTGTACGATGACTGCGTTATTGGAATTCAAGCATGTGTCCAAGCAGTATGGATCTGAAACACGGGCATTAACGGATGTAAGCTTTTCGGTGAGGAGTGGGGAATTTGTATCGATCATCGGCCCCTCGGGGGCCGGGAAATCGACACTGCTCCGGTGTATCAACCGGATGATCGATGCCAGCAGCGGAGAAATATGCATCGAAGGCAAAAATGTGCTGGAATTTCGCAAGAAAGAGCTGAAGCGGATGCGGACGAGCATCGGTATGATTTTTCAGCACTACAATCTGGTAGACCGGCTGAGTGTGATGGAAAATGTCCTGCACGGCAGGCTCGGCTACAAATCCACGCTTGCCGGCATGCTGGGGCTGTACCGTGAAGAGGAGAAGCAGCAGGCGTACCAAATTCTCGGCATTCTCGGCCTGGAAGAGCAGGTCTACAAGCGCTGCGACCAGCTCAGCGGGGGACAGAAGCAGCGGGTCGGTATCGCCAGGGCGCTGATTCAGGGGCCCAAAATGCTCCTCTGCGATGAGCCGATCGCTTCCCTGGACCCGAATGCATCCAAGGTGATCATGGATCATTTAAGGCACATCTCCACGAATTTGGGCATCACCGTGATCGTCAATCTGCATCAGGTGGAGACCGCCCTGAAATATTCCGACCGGATCATCGGGGTCAATCAAGGGAAAATCGTCTACAACGGAACACCGGGACAAATGACATCCGAGGAGCTCCAGCGAATTTACGGAAGCGAGAGGAGAGAGCAGCGTGCTGATCAAGGCGAGACGCAAGCAGGTTGATTACTTCACGGCCAAACGAAGGCATGCGTATTTGTTTTGGGGGCTTCTTCTGTTTGTAACCTATGCTGCAGCCGTACTGACCCAGTATGATTTCGTCCAGGGGCTGAGCTCCATCCCGGGCGCATTGGTATGGGGCGTCACCCATTTTTATCCCAATGCCGAATCTCTGGCCAAGTTTCCCGACGTTCTCCGCACGCTCGTCGAAACGCTGCTGATGTCCATCGCCGCTTCAACCGTCGCTTCGGTGTTTGCGCTCGTGTTCGCCCTTCTGGGCTCCCAGACGATCGGCGTTCACGCGGGGATTAAGCTGGTCAGCCGTTCGATCGCGACCGTATTCCGGAATATTGATGTCACGGCGTGGTCGATGATCCTTCTGTTTTCATTCGGGCAGAACGTGATGACCGGCTATTTCGCCTTGTTCTTTGGATCCTTCGGGTTTTTGACCCGCGCCTTCCTGGAGTCCATCGATGAGACGGGAGGCCATTCGGCGGAAGCGCTGCGGGCAACCGGGGCCGGTTATGTCTCCGTCATTTGCCAATCCGTCATCCCGGCGGCGCTGCCCCAGCTCATCAGCTGGATCCTGTTCATGATCGAAACGAACATCCGCAACGCGACGCTGATCGGCATTCTGACCGGCACCGGCGTTGGGTTCCTGTTCAATCTGTACTATAAAAATCTCGATTACAACGCAGCCAGCCTGATTGTATTCGTCATCGTGATCTCCATATTGGTCATCGAATTCACCTCGAATTATATCCGAAAGGTGATGATCGGATGAGCACCGAGGCCGTCGACAAGATGATTGCCGCCGAGCTCCATCTCCGTCCGGACCGAAGACTTCCGGGCATCCCGCTTAAGAAGCCTTTTAGCAAGACCAACTTAACGATCAGGCTGACCTTAATTGGGCTAAGCCTGCTGACCGTGCTCGCCTTCGTGAGCTTTGACTACAAAGGGATCCAGATCTTTCAAGGCATCTACGCCACGCTGCTGAACCTGAAGACGATGTTTCTGCAGCCCCGTTTGCACCATTTCACCTTCGCCGCCGCTTTGTTCGAAGTGCTGATTACGCTGGGGCTTGCTTTTCTTGCCACCTTGTTCGGAGCGGTTATTGCGCTGTTTCTCGGCCTGTTCTCAGCCCGCAATTTGTCATCGCCGTTCGCGTCCGCCGTCATTAAAGGCCTGGTCGCGTTCATCCGCGCGGTGCCTACGGTCATGTGGGTGCTGATTTTTGCCGTCGCAGCAGGACTTGGCAGCGTCGCCGCCGTCATCGGCATGACTTTTCACTCCATCGGTTATTTGATCAAAGCCTACTCGGAAGCCTTTGAAGAGATGGACAAGGGCACGATCGAAGCGCTGAAGTCCAGCGGTGCGAACTGGTGGCAAATCGTGTTCCAAGCCGTCATTCCGTCCTCCTTATCCTATTTGATGTCCTGGACGCTGCTCCGGTTCGAAATCAACTTCTCCGTGGCGGTTGCCATGGGAGCGGCCGCGGGGGCAGGGGGGATCGGATACGATATGTTTATGGCCAGCGGCTTTTACTTTGATCTGCAGGAAATCGGAGCGATCACCTACTTTATTCTGGGCTTTGCCATTCTGCTGGAGATCGCCGCAAACCGTGCAAAGCGGAAGCTCAAGCAGGGAAAATAACAGGCAGCCGCAGGGTGTGCGTCTCCATTGGGATCGGCCGCCTGCACAAATAAAGAACCTTGGACAGGGAATGTCCAAGGTTCTTTGTGTCCGAAGCGCGTAACGCTTGCGGACGGTCCTCCAAACGGATTACCGGTGTTCGATCAGATCGATCGCACCCAGTACGATGTGGGCCAGACCGAATCCGACAATCCCCGTGGCGGCAAGCTTATACTTGCTGCCCAGCAGTGCGGCGCCGGAAGCGGTAACTACAGTTCCAAGAACGGCAGGAATCATTCCTTCACGCATGACGACACTCCTTTGGCTGTTGGTTTGGATAGACAAAGGTTATTTTTGTTTACCGTCCGGCGAATTATTCACCGCCAGCTAACATGGTGGGGGTGGAATTCAGGCCGATATGTAGATTTTCCCAATGGCATATTTGACATACTTGCTATACAATGGCTTAGCACTGCTATTTTCCGCATCCCTGTTAAACATTGGAGTTTGTATACATATTCAACATATCAAAAATAACATATTTACGCGAAACCGGCCTGTTACTACACTTTTTGTAAACGCTAACAAACAAAGCGCAGCAGCAGCCGATACCATCCTTCACCCAGAGCTGCGGAGAAAAAGCGTGGAGTAGGCTTTAGTCCGAATTCAAGGGGGGAAACTCCGAAGGGCCAACGTAAAGCCGCGCACAACAATGAACAGGAGGAATCATCTGATGAGAAAACGTTTAAAGCCTTGGGCCATCGTATTGTGCCTGTCCATGGTCGTCTCGCTGCTGGCCGCATGCGGTTCCGGCTCGAAAGATAGCGGGGACGGCGGTCAAGCCTCCGGCTCGGCGGAGAGTGTACACAAGGAGGGCTTCCCGATCGTCGACAAGCCGATTACGCTGTCGGTATTTGCGCCTGACGTGGGCAGCGCCAAGTGGGATACGATGCAGGTATTTAAAGACATGGAGAAAATGACGAACATCAAGCTTACATTCCAGACGGTTCCGGTCGACAGCTTCGAGACCAAGAAAAATCTGATTTTTGCGAGCGGCGACCTGCCGGATATTTTCTACGCTTCGGCTTTGACGCCGGCTGAGCAGGTGACGTACGGAAGTCAGGGAACGCTGATTCCGCTGGAAAAGCTGATTGATGAATATGCGCCGAACATCAAGAAGCTGCTGGACGAAAATCCGGACGTGCGGAAGTCGATCACGACCCCCGACGGTCATATTTACGCCCTGCCTTACGTAGATAAAGGCGCGGTATGGTACAAGAGCCCGCTGTACTATAACGGCAGTTTCCTCAAGAAGCTTGGCGTAACCAAGCTTCCGGAAACGCCGGACGAGCTGTACGATTACCTGAAACGGGTCAAGACCGAGGATCCGAACGGCAACGGCAAGGCGGATGAAATTCCGCTCACGTCGACCAAGCTGAAGGATATCCGTGTGCAGATGCTGGGCTTCTGGGGCATCTATGACGAGGTGTATTATGCCGACAAGCAGGGGAAAGTTCACTACACACCGCAGGAGGAAGGGTTCAAAGAGTATCTGACCTTCCTGAACCGGCTGTGGAAGGACGATCTGCTTGACCATGAAACGTTCTCCCAGACCGACGACCAGAAGAAAGCCAAGGGCAAAAACAATCAGGTGGCCTTGTTCAACGACTGGCTGCCGTACTTTATGCTGGGCGGTGAGCCGAACACCGACAACCCGTTTATGGAGCCGCTGAAAACCGGCTTCCCGGACTCGCCGGTGGTGGCCAAGAATTCGGGAATTTCGAAGAACGGAACGTTTGCCATTTCGAGCACCAACCCTGCTCCGGAGGCAACGATGCGCTGGGTGGACTACCAGTACAGCTATGAAGGTTCTACGCTGTTCAACCAAGGGCCGGAAGGCGTGTTGTGGAAATACAAAGACGAGGCAAACCACGTCAAAGAATGGCTTCCGGTACCGGATGGAGGCGACCGCGAAAACTACCGCGGCAAGCTGACTCCGAACTACGGCATCACGACGCCGGGCGTCAGCCTTCCGGAAGTGAGCAAGGGGCTCCGTTCCGACATCGACGAATGGGTCGAAAAGGAGAACCAGGAGAAAATCTTGCCATATGCCAAAGTGCCGTATCCGAACGTATTCCTGACGGAAGAGGAACAAACCGAGGTGACTTCGCTGCTGTCGGACCTGAACAACTACGTCGAGCAGATGGAAGCCAAGTTTGTGACCGGGCAGGAGCCGCTGTCGAACTGGGACAAGTATAAAGCCCAGGTGAAGAAAATGGGCGGAGACCGCATCGTGGAAATCTATCAGGCAGCCTACGACCGTTGGGACGGTCAGGAATCCAAGTAGATCAGCCAGTGAACTATGCAACGCATAAAAAAGAAAGGTCGCCGATATGGCGGCCTTTCTTTGATAAATGGGGACTGATCTATATTGCACCTGCATCCCTTGCCGAATAGAACGACGGGTAAATTGGTCGATAGTGTAATTCATCTCTTATACGCGTTGTATCGACGACCATGTCCCATGGATCAAAATCCTGCTGCAGCGCTTCGCACGATATATCGCTATGATAAAGCTGAAGCAGCTCCGAAACCGAGATCGGGGCATCGTCGCCAACATTGTAGATTCGGCCATCGATACCTGGTGTGGAAGCTGCGAGCATCAGGGCTTGACTTACATCCGCATGGTGCGCCATAGAGAATCGTTTGGCTGGATTCCAATTACGCAATATCGGCAGAAATTCTGCGATATGGGGATCGCCATCACCATAGACAAATGGAAGCCGTAGAATTCGTACGCCTAATCCCTGTTCGTGATGAAGCCGCAGCAGTGCCGCTTCGGCTTCAACTTTGGATTGAGGATAAGGAAAGGCAGGCCTAGGCTCGTCATCTTCACGGTTGGGTCTCGAATGCTGCCCGGAACCGTACACATGATTGGTGCTGGAAAAAACAAACCTTGGCACTTCCGCCATGAGTGCAGCGCGAGCTAGAGCTATGCTGCCATCGATGTTTGAAATTCTGGTGGTATGTTCGTCTACACCACGGAACTGTGCTGCCAAATGAACCACTGCATCCGTGCCCCGGAGAGCATCAGCATAACTGTCCGGCTGCAAAAGATCGCCTTCTACAACGTCAGCCCCTTGCCGCTGAAGCCAATCCGCCTTGGCAGCGTCCCTAACCAGCAATTTAACGTGATGACCGCGCTGTAACATACGTGGAACAAAACGGCTTCCTACTTTACCTGTGGCTCCTGTTACGAAAAGGTTCATTTTCATATCCTCCTAAGTTTTTTAAACGGTATATCGGCAGTATAATAGAATGAGCCAGCAGCTACCTTCCTGCGTTTATCGTACGATTGAAAGTGTCAGGATAAGGAGGAGTTAATCATGGAAGGGACTTCTTCCGGAATGTCATTAGGTGAATTTTTGCGTTCGCGGCGAGAACGTCTTACACCAGAAGATGTTGGGTTAATATCCTACGGAAGACGACGCACCTCGGGCCTTCGAAGGGAAGAAGTTGCCCAGCTTGCCCATATTGGAACGTCGTGGTATACCTCATTGGAACAAGGCAGAAGTGTCAATCCATCAGAGGAAGTACTTCATAACATCGCCAAAGCGCTGCGTTTAACGGAGGATGAACGCCACCATCTCCATCTTCTTGCAAGACCGGTGCAACAGGAAAAGGTAGAAGACCAGCAATTAAATATTGGTTTGGAACGGGTAATAACGGCTCTTGAACCTAATCCGGCATTCGTAATCGGGAGATGCTGGGATTTATTGCTGTGGAACAAAGCAGCTGAGATCGTTTTTCGAATCCCGCCGCTTTTAAATCATATGCAGCTGAGACCCAATTGGATGAGACATCTCTTAATGGATGCCAAGCTCGGATCGGACATACAGGACTGGGAATCCAGAGTACAGGTCTTGATTGCACACTTTCGTGCAGATTACGCGCATTTTCCTAATGATACGAGGTTTAAAGAGCTTATTGAGGAATTTATGCAGAACAGCCCATTGTTTCGCGAGCTCTGGCCGCTGCATGACGTTCGGGCCGTAACGGATCGCCACAAACAAAGGTACGACCCTCGAATCGGAGAGATGGAGTTTGAACATGTGACCTTGCAATCGTCAGCCAATCCGGACGTGAAGATTATGATTTATACAGCTTCAGCGGATACGGCTGCGCGTCTGCAACGTATAATGAGCAATCTGGAGAATGGATAAGTCTATTGGCGTTTTATTCCCAACATGGCGTACCTGTAAATAAAAAACCTTCCCCATTTACATACCTGCCAAATTCGCGAGAAGCACACTTTTTCGCATGCGTCGGCAATCCCTGCTTCGATTCAGGCATACCAAGAGCGTTCCTCATCCCGATTAGCCCTAGCGAAATAAATAATGCTTCGATTTGGGCCACATACTCATTGGGCAGCGGAAAGTGCTTTCCGTACCAATCGATGTACTGCTGTCTGGCAGTGGGATGAATAAAGGTACAAGTGATGGCCAGGTCAGTGAGAAAAGGACCGATTCCGCACGCTCCAAAGTCAATGGGATGGGCAGCCCTGTCTGCAAACACGATATTGGGAGGAACGATATCGCCGTGCAATACACCCCAAGTCAACTTGTTTTTAGGGAGTGTGTCCAGCAAAGCCATCGCTTTTTCCCCGGCGGTTTCAAGAATCTGAACATCATGTGCCTCTAATAACCCTTCCCGCACCTGCTGCTTGAGCAGATCCAGCGCATGCTGTATGCGTTCACGATGAACCGTTGGCCGGATAAAAGACGAAGGGGGCTGCCACATACTGGCATGCTGATGCAAAGCTGCCGTCATTTCAGCGGTGGACTTCAATTCCTGATCGCTGGTAAAGTATTGTTTTTGCTCGCCTTCCACCCAACTGAGCATCGTGCAACTAATATCGTCCACTTGTGTAACATAAGAACCCAGCCGATTGCGTTTTGGCACAGGGAGGGTGAGATGGGTATCACGGTTAAGCGCATCCAGCCATACCAGCTCAGATTCCAGCACATCCCGGCGCGTCCACATGGTTTCAAGCGTACTGATTTTAGATTTGTGAACACGCAGGCTGTACACCAGCCCACGATGATCTTCAATTTTGAAAACCGCGGCGCCGCTTTGTGCTACGGGAGACACGGATACAGCATTTATATCGTACTGGGCAAGCGCATGCTGCGCGATGATTGCAAGATCCATTCGATTCACACCTTCTAAAGGAAATAGCCTCTAACACCGGAAAATTGATAGGATACTGCGCTCTGGAGCTGAACTACAGCTTAACGACAGGAATCCAAACCTCCATTTCGTACAGGTTGTTACCGCGATCGTAAGTCATTTCAAATTCGGGACCGTTTGCAGCTTCGTAATGAGCGCTTGGAAACCACTCGCCCCAGATCCGCCTCCACAATCCATGAATGTCATTCTGTCCACTCGGATTGATTCCGGTTGAAAAAATCGCATAAGACTGAGGGGGAATTTGCAGCTTTTCAAATCCTTCAGGCAAGCCGCTTTGGGGTAAAAAGTAACCGATCATGTACGAAAGTTGTTCTCCTTGCTTGTTGTATAAAACCGCATGGAGCTGGCCGTGTTCGCCTAAACCTGCGGCAGCGCGGATTCGTTTGACGGTTCCATCGGAAATACACTTTTGCCAAAACGCGGGTATTTCGATAAACGGATTCTCGCCGTCGGCATGGATCACAGTCGAAACACCGAACATTTCAAAGGCAGGTTTTCCTTCCATTCTGTAGTTCATCTCGACATCTCCGCGAATCGAAATGTGAAAGGATACCCGAGGATAAGCCTTAAGGGACACACCGTTGTCGCGCGCAGCCTTCGGCATGACTCCGTGCATTTTTTTGAACGCCCTGGAAAACGCCTCGGGTGATTCGTAACCATACTTCAGTGCAATATCGATCACCTTTACACCTCCGGATTGCAGTTCAAAAGCGGCAAGGGTAAGCCGTCTGCGCCGAATATACTCGGACAGCGAAACGTTTGTGATGAACGAAAACATGCGTTGAAAATGGTAAGCCGAGCAGCAGGCCGTTCCGGCCACTTGGTCATAGTCGATCTCTTCCGACAGATGCGTTTCGATGTATTCCAACGCATGATTCATGCGTTTCGGCCAATCCATACAGATCATCCCTTCAACATTAATTATATGGAGTAACGAAAATAAAGCCTTGCATTCCATGCACAGAAATATCAGGTATTCCGCCTTGCTTTACCCCATACGCTGCACTTCCTAAAAGAAAAAACGAACAGCTGAACAAATCAGCTGTTCGTTGTCAGTCCTGGAGCATTTCGCCGAGCAACACGCCGTCCGGATGGTTCAGCTTGCGGAATTGTCCCGGCGTGTAGCCGGTTTCCTTTTTAAACTTGCGGATAAAATTCGGGGTGTCGGCATACCCGACCCGGCCGATGATTTCCTTGAGCGGTTCCTGGGTCGTCACGAGCAGCCGCTTGACCTCCTCCATCCTTTTCTGCCAGATGTATTGGGTAAAGTTCAGCCCTACATTGTCCTTAAACGTCCGGCTGAAATGCGAAGGAGAAATTTCAAACAGATCCGCAAGGCTCTCCAGGCTCAGGCTGTGATCCATAAAGTGCTGGTCAATATAGCCGAGCATCTGGTCCTTGAGCGAGCTCTCCTTATGCTTCGTCTCCTGCTGCACCTGCGTGCAAATATGGGAGGCCAGCTTCCTGAGCTGCCCCTCGAATTCATCCAGGGACTGAAAGGCGCTGCTGGTCGGAATCTCCTGCGTAATATGGTGAATGCCAAGCTCCGATGCGGTCTTGAGCATCGTATTGAGAATGTCAAAGCAGATGCAGCGGGAGAGCAGCGGTGACGGGCTGCCCTCTTTCAGGCTCGTCATCGCTTCGCCGATCATATGGGCAGAGACGTCATGGTTTCCCTGTTTCAAGCTTTGGGACAGCTTCAGCAGCACGTTTTTCGGAATCCAGAAGGTTTCCTCGCTCGCAGGCGCCAGTTTTTCAAAAAACGTAATACCGCCCTTCTCCGACGGAGTATGGAATTCCAGCGCCGAGCAGGCTTCGATAAACGACTGATTAAGCTGCCCCGCCTGTGAATATCCGGTGCCGACCCCCATGATGGGGTTAAGGTCGAACGCCTCCAGGATATTGCTGCGGACGGCATCGACGATCCGGCTCATATGGATGAAGCTCTCCATCGCCGGGTGCGGGTCAAAGCAGACGATGAGGGCCATCTGGTCCCGGCGCGGGAGCTCCACGCTGTTAGCGGATGCCCGGAGCCCGGGGATGTCCACTTCGGCTAGGAGGGAAGCGAGCGTCTGCCAATCCTGGTAATCCTGGGAAGGGTCAGCAAGCACGCCTCGTTCCATGGCGATGACAAAAAACTGCGAACGGTCAAACCGGATATTAAAGGCTTCCAGCAGATCCGGCTCGAGCTCCCGGTCTTCTCCCTGCTGGAGCAGTCTCAGCAGAAGATGGTTCCGTGCGTACGGTTCCTGCAGATCGGCACGGGAGCTGTATTCCTGCAGCGCGGAGCGGATATGCTCCAGTTCATTGCCCGGAAGGAGCGCATCTCCCGTTCCCCGGTCGTTTCTGGACTTGGAATTGGCGAAATCGACCAGGGCTGAAATCGGGTGATATTGTCTGCGGGCCAGAAGCAGGGCGATGCCGATGCCTGCCAGCACCACGATGCTGAACAGCATAATGATAAAGCTGCGGATGTGCAGCACGCTGCTGAAAAACTGATCGCTTGGCATCAGCGTCACATAGGTCCAGCCGTTCATGTCCGATTTGGTGGACACGACGGAATGCGCTTTTCCGCCCAGCTCCACGCTGTGAATGCCCGGATCGAGGGAAAACAGATGTCCCGTGTCCAGGCCGTTGATCGTTTCACCGTGATTGTTGGCGGCCAGCACCTGTCCGTGATTGTCAAAAATGTACGCCAGCCCCTTGTAGCTGCCAAGAATGGAATCGATCAGACCCGTGAGCTCCGACTCATCGATCAAATACATGACCGTTGCGTGGGGATTCGGGCTGTTCGGCGTAATCGGCACCAGGTAGGCAAGCAGCGATTGCTGCCTGTAAGTGCCCCGGATCACCCGGTCCGACGGACGCATGGTGGGAAAGGACACGTCGTTCAAATCGCCCATAAGGCTGTCTTTGGACCAATTCTGGAATATGTACTTCTCGCTGAACACGTCCAGGCTGCTAAGTCCCTGCGAGGAGTAAATCCGGTCGTCATGATGAAAATATAAAAATACATCTCCAATGATGGAGCTGGTTGACTTATATTGATCCAGAGCGTCGATCGCCTCCCGGGAATAGAACGGATCATGGACCCGGTAAGAGATCAGGCGGTCGTCGTAGGCGATCCTTGAGGCGATGTCGCCGAGCTCCTTCATCCGGCCGTCGACGATGCTTTCCGCCTGCGTCAGCTGGTTCAGATGGCTTTGTTCGATTTCCTCCCGGAGGTTGCCCGCGGCGCTTTGATAGATGAAGACGGTTACAAAAACGAGAGGAAGCAGCAAAATAAACAGATAAGACCATATATATTTTAAAAACAGCTTCGATTTCAAGTACCTTCTGAGGTTACGCTTCAAACTTTCCGCCTCCCTTTGGTTTAATCATAACAAAAAATTCCCTATCGGACATGGAATAATTCCGGCTGGCGGGTTTTTTGGCGGGAAAAGCGGGGCTTGTCCGCCAGGCTGGATACGTTGACTCGATGGATTTTTTTATATATAATATGGTTCAATGTTTCAACCATGAAAAACTGCAAATGAAGCGATGATAAGGGGTATTAGTTCCAGGGATGTCATACAGAGAGCCGGCGGTGGGTGCAAGCCGGTTGACGATTTGGGATGAACTCGCCTTTGAGCTATGATGTGAAGCGCGTGCGAAAGCGCGTCAAGGATCATCGATTCACCCGCGTTAAGGGTGCAAAGGGAGCGGGGATAAAGCATGTCCTCCGCTAACTAGGGTGGTACCACGGGAATCAAACCTCTCGTCCCTAGCGATGATACGCTATGGATGAGAGGTTTTTTTGTTGCAAAC
Organism: Paenibacillus sp. SSG-1; assembly: GCF_002224835.1. NCBI lineage: Bacteria > Bacillati > Bacillota > Bacilli > Caryophanales > Paenibacillaceae > Paenibacillus > Paenibacillus sp. SSG-1. The sequence goes on along the minus strand of NZ_MBRK01000001.1, from coordinate 4,175,067 downwards.
ATGAAAGACGAGCGCCGTGCCGTCCCGGAATAACGGGCGGGCAGCGGGCGTATTTTAGGAGGCAAATGAGCATGAGTAACCAAGAGCAGGTTCAAGGCCAGGGCTACCAGCACAAGGTGATTGAACCGAAATGGCAGAAGTATTGGGATGAGCATCACACATTCAAGACGACAGAGGATCCTGAAAAGCCGAAATTTTACGCGCTGGATATGTTTCCTTACCCGTCCGGAGCCGGACTTCATGTCGGCCACCCGGAAGGGTACACGGCGACGGACATCGTCTCCCGCTTCAAACGGATGAAGGGCTATAACGTGCTGCATCCGATGGGTTGGGACGCATTCGGCCTGCCGGCGGAGCAGCATGCGATGGATAAGGGCGAGCACCCTCGTGAAATCACGATCAAGAACATTAACACGTTCCGGCGTCAGATCAAGTCGCTCGGCTTCTCTTATGACTGGGACCGCGAGATCAGCACGACCGATCCGGAATATTATAAATGGACGCAGTGGATTTTCATCCAGCTGTACAAACGCGGCCTCGCCTATGTTGCCGAAGTGCCCGTGAACTGGTGTGAAGCCCTCGGGACCGTACTGGCCAACGAGGAAGTCATCGACGGGAAGAGCGAGCGCGGCGGCCATCCGGTCGTCCGCAAGCCGATGCGCCAATGGATTCTGAAGATTACCGAGTATGCCGACCGGCTGCTGGAAGATCTGGATGACCTGGATTGGAGCGAAAGCCTGAAGGATATGCAGCGCAACTGGATCGGAAGATCGAAGGGCGCTGAAGTGCAGTTCGAAATCGAAGGGCATGACGCCAAGCTGACGGTATTTACGACCCGTCCCGACACGCTGTTTGGCGCTACTTATTGCGTGCTCGCTCCGGAACAGGAGCTGGTAGAGCGCATTACGACGCCTGAACAGAAGGATGCGGTGAAGGCCTACCAGGAGCAGGCAGCCCGCAAGAGCGATCTGGAGCGCACCGATTTGGCTAAAGACAAAACCGGTGTGTTTACCGGAGCCTATGCCGTCAATCCGGTGAGCGGCGAGAAGCTGCCGATCTGGATTGCGGATTACGTGCTGGCAGGTTACGGAACCGGAGCCATTATGGCGGTGCCGGGGCATGATTCCCGCGACTGGGAATTCGCCAAGAAATTCGGCCTGAACATCGTGGAAGTGGTCAAAGGCGGAAACGTGCAGGAGGAAGCTTATACCGGGGACGGAGAGCATGTGAACTCAGGCCCGCTGAACGGACTGCACACCGAAGAAGCCATCGCTGCAATGATCGCGTGGCTTGAGGAGAACGGCAAAGGCCAGGGCAAGGTAACCTACCGCCTGCGTGACTGGCTGTTCAGCCGCCAGCGCTATTGGGGCGAGCCGATTCCGATTCTGCATCTGGAGGACGGCACGATGAAGACCGTTCCGGAGGACCAGCTTCCGCTGCTGCTGCCGGATGTGGATCAAATCAAGCCGTCGGGTACAGGGGAGTCGCCGCTGGCCAACGTCACCGACTGGGTGGAGACGATCGATCCCGAGACGGGCATGAAAGCCCGCCGCGAGACCAATACGATGCCGCAATGGGCCGGCAGCTGCTGGTATTACCTGCGCTACATCGATCCGCATAATGCGGATGAGCTGTGCTCGACGGAGAAGCAGGAGGCATGGCTGCCTGTCGATCTGTACATCGGCGGAGCCGAGCATGCGGTGCTTCACCTGCTGTATGCCCGTTTCTGGCATAAATTCCTGTACGACCTCGGTGTCGTCACGACCAAAGAACCGTTCCAGAAGCTGATCAACCAAGGCATGATTCTGGGAACGAACAATGAGAAAATGAGCAAATCGCGCGGCAACGTCATTAATCCGGACGAAATCGTCGAGCAGTTCGGTGCCGACACGCTGCGCGTGTACGAAATGTTTATGGGGCCTCTTGAAGCGACCAAGCCTTGGAACGAGAACGGCGTGGAAGGCGCGCACCGCTTCCTCTCCCGCGTGTGGCGCCTGATCGTCAGCGAGGACGGCAGCCTCAGCAGCAAAATTACGGACGGCGATGGCAGCGATGAATTCAAGCGGACATGGCATAAAACGATTAAGAAAGTGACCGACGACCTGGAGAATCTGCGCTTCAACACCGCGATCAGCCAGCTGATGATTTTTATCAACGAAGCCTACAAAGCGGATGCGCTGCCGCGTCTGGCGATCGAGAACTTCGTGCAGATGCTGTCGCCGCTCGCTCCGCACATCGCGGAAGAGCTTTGGGAGCGTCTGGGCCATCAGGAGAGCATCACTTACGTACCGTGGCCGTCCTATGACGAATCCTGGACTGTGGAATCGGAAGTCGAAATCGTCATTCAGGTCAATGGCAAAATCGTTCAGCGGGCGATGATCGCCAAAGATATGAGCCAGGAAGCCATGCAGGAACACGCCATGTCGCTGCAGAACGTGCAGCAGGCCATTGACGGGAAAACCGTACGTAAGGTCATTGCGGTACCCGGCAAGCTTGTGAACATCGTCGCGAACTAATCGGCACCGGGGCCGCCGAACTGGGCGTCACACTTTTCCAGATCTTCTTTGTATTTGCCGTGGGTTGTGGCGATCAGACGGTGAAAGACGCCGGTTAAGCTGCTGTCCAGCAGGGCAAGCGCCTCGGCGGTAATGCCGCCGGGAACGGTTACCCGCTTCTGCAGCTCAAGGGGCGTAAAGCCTCCCTGCGTCAGCAGTTTACCCGTACCGAGCAGCATTTCCCCGGCGATCCACGTCAGTTCGCCGCGGTCCATGCCGGTCGTTTCTACGGCGGCGTTGATCCACTGATCCAGAAAAAAGCTTAAAAAGGCAGGCCCGCAGCTGGATAAATCCGATGTGATCCTGACAAAGGATTCATCGATGAGGATGGGCTTGCTGATGGGAGACAGGAGATGCTCGATGAGCTGCCTGTCTTCCTCTTTTATCCGGCTGCCATACATACATAGACAGACGCCGCTTTGAACGCGGTGGGCCACGCTCGGAATGATCTTGGCCACCTTACAGCACAAAGCCGACTCCAGGTGATGGATCTGCACCGGACTCGTGATGGATACCACCATTTGATCGGGCCGAAGCGTGCTTCCGATTTCATCCAGAATTGCTTTAAATTGAAGCGGCTTCACGCACAAAAAGATCAGATCGCTGTTGTGCGCAGTTTCCGCGTTGCTGGTGCATACATGCAGTCCGGGGTGTCGCTGCTGGAGCCGGATAACCTTCTCGGTGGTACGGTTGCTGGCATAGACCTGGTTTGGAGCGAGCGAACCCGAATCAATCAGGGCCTCAAGCAGCAGGCTGCCCATGCTGCCGGTTCCGATAAATCCTACCTTCATATAGGTTCCCTCCTTTCGTGCTTCGCAGTAACGACATGATCGTTCCCATTAGTGTATGCGCTATAACTTGGCCACCATGACGGCTAATTCAGCATTATAGAGTTATAAATTTTCAGTGTATGTTATTCTGTACTTCATCTATGGACCGACAGCGAGTCATTTCAAGTCATTTCATAGAATTGGGGTGTCATGTTGTGAAAAGAATATCGGCAGTCGTCAGCATCGTTTGTGCCGTGCTGGGAAGCGGGGCCATTCTGCTGTCAGGAGTTCATACAAGCAGCGGGATGGAGCAGTGGCAGCCGCTCAACGGCAGGGTTGAAAGCGTGCTGAACGAAAAAGCGGGCGGTTCGGCAGGCGATTTGCCTAAAGGCGCCGCGGCAGCGGATGACAAACAAAAGCAGGAGCAAGGTTCTAAGCAGGACGCCAACCCGGCTGTCAAACAGGACGCCGTACCCTCGGGATCCGCGCAGGCGAATGAAAGCCGAAATACGGCAGATAAAGCGCAGAGTTCGGGGGATGAAGCGGCGGCGGGCCAAGCGGCAAACGGAAGCACCCATTCTGATGCTGGACTTGCGGCGAATGCGGCTTCAGGGCCGGCAGGAACTTCGTCCGAGCAGCCACCGGCTGGAGGCTCGGTTGACGCGGTGTCCGGTTCGCAGACAGATGCCGGAGCGCAGGGCAAAAAGGTCAACGTCAATACCGCAGGACTAACGGAGTTGACCGATCTTCCGGGGATCGGTGAGGCCAAGGCCAGAGCCATTCTGGAATACCGCAATCAGCACGGACCGTTCAAATCGCTTGCGGATTTGGACAAGGTCAAAGGCATCGGACCCAAAATGCTGGAAAAAATGAAGCCGTACATACAGCTGTAGGTTATCCGTTAGGCGCTAAATGCGTTGTCTCCCATGCAGGTATATCGGTAAACGTTTTTCTTGTGATACAATATGTACACATTCTACGGAAATCAGGTGATGGATTCATGACGGTTGATACCCGAAAAGACTGGGACACTTACTTTATGGATATAGCATACATGGTATCGACGCGTTCCCGCTGTTCCCGGCGCCATGTCGGAGCCGTGCTCGTTCAGGGGAAGAAGCTGCTGGGCACCGCGTATAACGGAGCGCCGATGGGCGTGCCGGACTGCTCGGAAGCGGGTTGCATGATCGCTGAGGAGTACGAGCTTGTGGACGTGGACGGAAAGCAGGAAATGGTGAAAAAGCAGCGCTGCGTCCGGACGATTCATGCCGAGCAAAACCTGCTGCTGTTCACCGACCGTATCGACCGGGAAGGCAGCTCCGTCTATGTTACGGACGAGCCCTGCTGGACCTGCGCCAACATGCTGGCGAACAGCGGCGTGACCGAGATCGTGTATCACCGCCCGTATCCTAAGGATACGGAGAAGGTGACGGAAATGATGCGGCAGAAGGGCATTACCTTCCGCCGGCTGCCCGTCTATGAGCCGCCACGGGAAACGGTGATGACGGTGGCGGATTAAACATTGGCGGTAAGACTGAAGATACGGTTACACAGGAATATTCGGAAATATGGAATAAATCATCAATAGGGGAAGGACCTCTGTCCGCAGCGTTGCTGCCGGCAGGGGTCCTTTTTTGGTTTTTGTAAAAGAAGGCGCAGGCGAAGCGTGCATAAGAAACCGTCGGAAGCCTATATGTAAAGAAGGGAAGTGTGTGATATGAAACAAAGACCGCTAATCGTATTTACGGTAAGCTGGATCGCCGGCAGCAGCGCAGCGTATGCCTGCTCGGGTTCAAGGCTGCTTCTTCTGATCGCAGGCGCATCGCTGCTGCTGGCAGCGCTTGGTATGTACCGAAGAGATTTCCTACGGACTGTGATCATCATCTGGTGTGCCTTGGCGGCGTCGGGAGCGTATTGGGAGCTGCAGGAAGCCGCAAATGTATCCAAGCTTCCCGAAGCCCTTCAGGCGGCTGATGCTGCCCAAATGGACGGAGCCAGTGTCCGAATGACAGGCATGATCGCCTCCGCCGTCGAAGTCGACGGGGACCGAGCCGATTTTGTGATGAGCGTACGGCAAGCGGTACCCATCGACGGGACCGCAGCCAGCGGTAAACCCAACTCACGGGATGCCGGAACGAGTACGGGCAGCGAGCGTACGGTGTCCGAAAAGGTCATGGTGCAGGTCAAGCTAAAAAGCCAGCAGGAGCAGGAAGCAGCCCGACAATGGCAGCGAGGGGACCGGGTCCGGATTTCCGGCAGCCTCGTGCAGCCGCAGAGCGCACGGAACTTCGGCGGCTTCGATTACCGTCAGTACCTGGTGACCCAGAAAATTCACTGGTTGTTTAAAGCGGCTGGTGCCTCCAATGTTCAGGCTTCAGCTCCGTCCGGCTTTGGCATGACCGTTCTTCTGCGCTGGAACGATCAGGCGAGGAACGGCCTGAGCGGAATGATCGACCGGATTTTCCAGGAACCCCATGCCGGTTATATGAAGGGGCTGATCATCGGGCTTCAAGACGACCTGGATCCCGAAACCTACGCAGAATTCTCCCAACTGGGCCTGACCCATATTTTGGCGATCTCGGGTATGCACGTCGCCGTGTACGTGGGCTGTTTGCTCTATATCTTTTCCATGCTGCGCCTCTCCCGTGAAAAATCGCTGCTGCTTGTCATGCTGCTCGTGCCCCTGTACGTTCTTCTGTCCGGTGTCAGTCCGTCCGTCGTGCGGGCGGGGATTATGAGTATGATCGGGCTGTATGCAGCCAGAAAGGGGATGCTGAAGGACGGATTGAACATCCTCAGCGCGGCGGCGCTGCTCATGCTGCTCTGGAATCCATATTATCTGCTGAGCGTAAGCTTCCAGTTGTCATTTCTCGTGACGGCAGGCCTGATGGTCTATGTTCCCTTGATACATCCGCAGCTGTCCTTTCTGCCGTCCAAAATCGCCGGTGCGGTCGGCGTTACCCTCATTGCCCAACTCGTGTCTTTTCCGCTGACGATCTATTACTTCAATCAGTTCTCTTTACTATCGTTTGCGGCCAATTTTGTGCTCGTTCCCTTCATTACCTTTCTCGTTCTCCCTGTGGGGACGGCAGCGCTGCTCATCGGCTCGCTATGGCTGCCCGGGGGCAAGATGCTGGCGGCGGCAGCCGAGTGGCTGGATGATCTGTCTTTCTGGCTGGTGAAATGGATGAACGGGTATCCGCAATTCGTGACGATCTGGAAGTCACCTTCGCCAGTTTGGATCGCTTCCTATTTTATAGCGCTGTATGGGCTGCTCTATTTCGGAAAAGGGTGGTCGCTGAGCCGGCGGCAGATGGCAGTAGAGCCGGACGCGACCGTGCCGCTGGGTGTGCCCCCTGCAGCCCGCCGCCCGGAAGCGGCTTTGCCGTCCCGGACGAAAACCCGGCTTGCCGCCGGAGCGCTTGGGGGACTATGCATACTCATCGTTCTTCTGTACGCGGGATACCAGCCGGAGCACTTCCGCGGGGCTGGAGCGGTTCAGGTGCTGGACGTGGGGCAGGGTGACAGCATTTTGATCACGACTCCGCAAGGAAAGCACCTTCTGGTCGACGGGGGCGGAACCGTCAGCTTCCGCAAGGCGGAGGACGGGTGGAAGGAGCGGAAGCAGCCGTTTGAGGTCGGCGCCAAGGTTCTCGTTCCATTATTAAAGAAGCGGGGAATCCATAGGCTGGACGCGGTCATCGTAACGCACGGGGACCAGGATCACGCCGGAGGCATGCAGGCGGTGCTGGAACAGATTCCGGTCGGGGCGTTTTTATTCAATGGGACGATGGCCGGTACGGCTGCCTTTGATCGGCTGATGGCTGCCGCCGTAGACAAGGATATTCCGATTTATGCCATTCACCAAGGAATGAACTATGACCCGGACGGCCGGACGCAGCTTGTTTTTCTCGGCCCGGTCCTGTCGCAGACCGATCAGGAGGCGCTGCCGGTCGTCAAGGACCAGAACCACGACTCGGTCGTGTTCTTGCTCGAAATGAACGGGGGACGCTTCCTGTTCACCGGAGATATGGACAAGGCGTCCGAGGAGCAGCTTCTTGAGACACTGGGCTCTGGCCGGTTTGGTGAGGCGGTGGCGGATAATGGGCAAGCCGTCGATGAGCCGGCGCTGCAAACCGCAGGCGAGCTGCTGGATGCACCCGTGGATGTGATCAAAATCGCGCACCACGGCAGCAAGACAGCCAGTTCGGCGGAATGGCTGAGCCGGTGGAAGCCCGCAGCAGCCGTTATTTCGGCCGGCGTGAACAATCTGTACGGGCATCCGCATGCCGATGTGCTGCAGCGGATTTCCGAGGAAGGAGCGGCCGTTTACAGGACCGATCTGCAGGGGGAAATCCAATTTTCGGTAAAATCCGGGAAAATCCGTGTCAGAACCAAGCTGATAACAAAATCGTAATGATTTGTCTATGAAAAACGCTTAGAATGATGAAGTTGGCCGCAGAATCTTCAGGTGACTCCGCCTCTGGAATTTGGTATTCTTAATTGTGGTTTTCATCAGCAGAGATGAAGTAAAACGGTGGTGTCACCCTTGACGTACATACCTTCCGGATTTTTACGGGAAGCAGATTTAACAAAACGATTACGGGTGGATCGAAACAGAAGAAAAAACCGCTTTCGGTTGAAGGTTATATCCGGTTTTATTAGGAATGGCAAGCACTCCCGGGGCCTGCCTTTTCAGCAACTTTAAAAATGTGGTTACAAATTGCAACAATTTGCTGGTCTTACACGTCTGTAAGATTGCAGGGAGAGGGGGATCCTTTGTGGTAGAGCAGGGACTCATCAGAGCCGCTCAATCGGGCGATCGCGACGCTCTAATCACCCTATTAAGAGAAATTGAACAACATGTTTACAGGACAGCTTTTTATATTCTGAATAATGAGCAGGATGCGCTCGACGCTTCCCAGGAAGCATTGATTCGGATTTATACCAAAATCGATTCCTATGAAGAGAAGGCACAGTTTAAAACGTGGATACAGCGGATCGTCACGAACATCTGTATCGACAAGTTCCGGCGGACGAAGCCTACAGTTTCGATCGACGAACATGAGCTCGTTTTTCAGGACAAACAGAATGTTGAGAAAGAGGTTTTATCCTCTTATTTGGCCCAGGACATCCAGGAGGCCATCAATCAACTGCCGGATCATCACCGGACTGTGATCGTCCTTAGATATTTGCAGGATTTCTCCTACAATGAAATCGCTGACTGTCTCAACCTGCCGCTGAATACGGTGAAATCCTATTTATTCAGGGCCAGACAGCAGCTGCAGAACATGCTCCAAGAGCATCAGAAAGGTGGTGTATCAGGATGAAGTGTCCAGAGGTGGTGGAGTGGATGCACCGTTACTTGGATTACGACTTGGACGAAGAGGAAACCGTCAAGCTCTATGAACATTTGAAGACATGTCCTGAGTGTGCGGATACCTTTCGGCTGCTGAAATCGTTGTCCAGAGACCTCGAAGATTTGCCAAAAGTAACGCCTAAGTTCAGTCTCGTCGATGCCATCATGCCTCAGCTGGATGCGATCGATCAGGCGCGCCACGAGAAGAGCGCATCGCTCGAAGAAATGCCGGCACCTGCCGAAATGGTACCTGTTCCGTCCCGTCCGGCCCGCAAGGGCAAGTTCTGGAATACGGTAGCTGGACGTACAGCGCTCGGAGGCGCTGCGGCTGTAGTCATTCTTGGGGTGGCGGTGCTGAATTATAATCCGAAGCAACTATCTACGGCGGAAGAGCCGCCTGTTAATACGGCAGCCTCCAAGGAGGCAAGCGGCATGGACGCGGCGGCGACCTCAGGCGCAGAACAATCCAAGAGCAATGTTGTCGAACAAAATACGGGTTCTTCCGAGCCCGCACAGGATCCTTCAGAAGAGAAAACGCCGGCATCATCGGATCCTTCGCAGCTCAGCGAGAGCCAAGACGCCGGCAGCGACGCAGCGTCTAGCGACAAGGCCACCGGCCAGGAGGCCCAGACCTATGCGCAGCAGCAGGACTCGTCCAACACTCCGGCCCAGGATCCGGAGACCAGCCGGAAAGCGGACACCGGCAGCCAGGACAATGCCGGCAAAGCCGGGTCCACCGAGTCGGCTGACAATAGCACCGGCAACCAGGAAGGGGATGGAGGCCAGGCGACGCTTAGCGCTCCAACCGACACGGAGAGCCCGCCTCCGAAAGGGGATGGGGTTCAGAAGGATATCGTTCCTCCGAATGGAGACGGTGGTCAAGCGGCCGATAGCACCGCCCCTGAGGTTAACGGATCTCAAGAAGGCGACACGTCGGGACAAATGGGCATTATGGCCATCAAACCTAAGGAAGATTCGAACAAGTTCTATTCTCCTGACGGTCAGTATGCGGCCTCTGTCGAAAACAAAAAGCTGGTCATCTACAGCGTAACTTCGGACGGAAGCTCCAAGCAGGTAAGTTCCCTTGATCTGCCGGGAACGTGGGTATCGGGCGTGTGGTCTGCCGACAGCACCGTGTTTACGTACCAGACCACGGATGCCAGCGGCTCGACGGTAAGCCAGACGTATCAGGTGGGCAAACAGGACGGCTCCACACCGTAAGCCGTCTGATGACAAAGCATAAAAAAATGTGCTGCTCATGATGCACACATGATAGAGATATGGAATAGGTTATATTACGCAGGATCCAAAACGTCGTATGACCACCGGCGGTTAAGTTTCTAGAGCTTTTCACGCCGGTGTTTATAATAGATGTGCTGGAACAAAGGGACCTTATGCGAACAGCAGGGGTCCTTTTGTTGTTGCGCGTTCACCGTAATTCGGCCTGCCGGGGGGAGGCCTGTTTTTCTTCCCCGCCGTTTTTGGTAAAATGGATGTATCGCTTTTTTGGCCGGATGGACAGGGTATCGGAATGATGTACCTTGCGGAACGGGATTAGCAGATATCAATGGGCATGGATAGAGAAGGGGGAGCAACAATGGATGTAAAGGCGGCGGTGAAAGCGATCAGACAGGGTGATGTATCGCCGGTCTACCTCCTGTACGGAACTGAGAAATACCAGATGAATGAATTTACCTCACTGATGGAGGACCAGCTGCTGCAGAAGGAGGAGCGGGATTTTGCGATCGTGCACTATGATCTGGCCGACACCGCGATTCAGGAAGTCGTGGAAGAGGCCGAGATGATTCCTTTTATGGTGCAGCGAAAGCTTATTTTCGTTCGGGATGCAGCCGTATTTACCGCAGGGAAGGACTCAGGCAAAGTCGAACACCGCATGGAATCGCTGCTCGAATACATAGGTAATCCGGCGGAATACAGCGTGCTGATCTTCCTGGTGAACAACGAGAAGCTGGACGAGCGCAAAAAGGTCGTTAAGGCCGTTAAAAGCGCCGGCACGGTGCTTTCCTTTATGCCGATGGGCAGCGACGAGCTGCTGCGGTGGATCGAGAAGAAGGCCAAGCAGCGCGAATGCAGCTTCGCCCCGGGGGCGGCGGAGATGCTGGTCCGCAACGCGGGCACACAGCTGCAGACGCTTGCAGCCGAAGTGGACAAGCTGTGCCTGTATGCCGGCAGCGGCGGCACCGTGACGACGGACATCGTGGACCGGCTGGTGGCGCGGAGCACGGAGCAGAACGTATTTGCCCTCGTTGAGGAGATCGCCAATCTGCGGCTGGATCAGGCGCTGGGCATCTTCTATGAGCTGCTGAAGCAGAAGGAGGAGCCGATCAAAATCGCCGCGCTGATCGCCCGCCAATTCCGCATTATTTTGCAGGTGAAGGACCTCGGCGGCCAAAGCTTTTCGCAGCAGCAAATTGCTTCCCAGCTGGGGCTGCATCCTTATGCGGTCAAGATTGCCGGGGAGCAGGCGCGCAAGTTTCAGCCGAACCAGCTGAAGGCGATCCTCAGCAGGCTCGGAGATCTCGATTACCAGATGAAGACCGGGGCTATTGATAAAGTGCTCGGCCTGGAGCTGTTCCTGCTCAGACTGGCGGGGTAGCGGAACAATTGAATCGATGTGAAGGAGGCACCGTTTTTGCGCTTTGGAGCGTAAGGGCGGTGTTTTTTATTCTATCATTGATTCCATCAGGTCAGAGGGCAAGGAGGCATGTTGCTGTGCCTTAACCGGGGTGCGAGGCTATTTCTCTAATTCAGATTGTCCTCCGGCAAGTGTGCAGCATATTCTACCTTATGATTGTTCCAGACCAAAAACTATATAGAAATGGTGGAGTTCGCATGCGCTGGTTAGAAGTGAAGCAGAGAGGCCCGCTCGACGGGAGCGTGATCATTCCAGGGTCCAAGAATAGTTCCCTCGCCCTCATCGCCGCTGCCGTTCTTGGAGACACACCGACAATACTGGAGGGCATACCGGATATTAACGATATCCGCGCCATTGGAGAAATTGGTAGCCGCATCGGCTTGCAGGTGAGCAAAAATGATGACGGCCATTTTGTTGTGGATTCAACCCGGATTCATTCATCCGTCCTCGATCAGGCGCTGACGTCTTCGTTCCGCGCTTCCTATTATCTGATCGGGGGGCTTCTTAGTAAGTACAAGCGGGTGACGCTCGGTTATCCGGGGGGTGATAATTTCGTGGAGCGGCCCATTGACCAGCATATGAAAATATTCAAGGCGTTCGGGGCGGACGTGACCCTGGAAGAGAAACAGTACACGGTATCGGCGGAAAAGCTCACGGGCACCGACTTTTGCTTCGATCTGCTGACATCCGGCGCAACGATCAATGCGGTGCTGCTCGCTTCGCTGGCGGCCGGAATCACCCATCTGCACAACTGCGCGACGGATCCGGAAGTGGTGGACGTCTGCCAGCTGCTGAACCGGATGGGAGCCGACATCACCGGAGCCGGTACGGACACGATCCGTATACGCGGCGTAAAGTCTCTGACAGGATGCCGGTATCGGGTGATCCCCGATCGTCTCATTGCGGGGGCGTTTATGATGACGGTGGGCATTACGGGCGGCACGCTGACCCTGAAGCAGGTCATTCCCGAGCATGTGCGGTCCATCATGGCCAAGCTGAGCGAAATCGGCATTGAATTTGAAAGCGGAGACGATTACATTATCGCCAGCAGCCAGGGGAATATCAAACCGACGCGGGTACGGACGGGCATGTATCCCGTGTTCAACTCCGACATGCAGCAGCCGATTACGAGCCTGCTCCTGAAGGCGCCGGGCTACAGTGCCGTTAGGGAAAAGGTGTACCCGTACCGTTTCAGTCATGTTGCCCAATTAAACCGGCTTGGCGCCGATATCCAGGCGAAGAACGGCTATGCCATCATTAAAGGCGGCAGACCGCTGCACGGCGGCTACGCCCATGCGACCGATGTCCGGGCGGGAACCTGCCTGATCATGGCCGGCCTGCAGTCGGAGCAGGCAACGCGAATCACGGGCATCGAGCATATTGAGCGCGGCTATGAAGACGCGGTGCATTTGTTCGGCCAGGCGGGGATCGGGCTGGTGATCCACGAAGGCGAACCCGCTCCGGACGGCACGGAATATACGACAACGGCGTGAGCGCCGGCCGGCTGCTTAGGGCTGTTTTAGCTTACGTGTTCTTGACGGCAAACAGCCCCCAAACCGGAAGAACGGCAGAGGGGGCTATTTCGATTAGTTTTATGACTCGGATCAATCTTATGCGAGACACAAAACGGTTCTAGCCGTCAATCGCTTTAGTCGAGGCCTGCTGAGCGGACAAGCTCCCGAAACGCTGGGACCAGTAGGCGAGGCCCATCGTCAGCAGCAGGAATAACCCTGTAATGAGGAACACGGTATGAATGCTGAACACGCCGCTGATCGCGCCGCCCGCAAGCGGTCCCAGCATGCCGCCGAGCTGGTTCGCGGTCTGGTTGAGGCTGAAGGCCCTTCCGCGGAAATCGCTCGGCGTAGACCGGACGACAAGCCCGTTCAGCGCCGGGAATACGGCGCAGAAGAAGCAGCCGTACAGGAAGCGGACGACCGAGAACGCCCAAATGTTATGAAACGGGATCTGAAGCAGCGAACCTATGCCCCCGGCGAACAAGCCGATCATCAGTATTTTCTGGAACCCGACCTTGTCGGCCAGCTTGCCCCAGCGCGGGGCGAAGATGATGCTGGCGATTCCGACGAGCGAGAAGATGAAGCCCGCCAGGATGGACGCATCCGATGCCGAGTGGCCGATCTCCACAATATAGAGGGAGAGCACCGGCTCGATGGTCATGACCGAGAACTGTGTCACCATGGTGAGCACCAGGACAATCATCAGCATTTTGTTGACAGCTGCCTGCTTCAGCGTGTTTAACACCGAAAGTTTGCCTTTGCTCGGGACGAATTTTTCCTCTTTGACATAAAAGATAACGAGCAGCGTGGCCAGAAAACACAGCACGCCCGCACTGCCGAAGGCCAGCCGGTTGTCGAACACCTTGGAGAGCACGCCGCCGAGGAGGGGCCCCATGATGCTTCCCGTAGCCGTGGCCGTGGACATGGTGGACAGCGCGTAGCCCACCCTTTTCTCCGGGGTGTTGGTACCGACTATTGCAATGGCTCCCGGAATAAATCCGGAGAGAAGCCCCTGCAAAATACGCAGGATGAGCAGCTGCACCGGATGCGTGACAAACGCCGTCAGCAAATAAATGATGCACAGCACAAAACCTGCGCGGATGATCATCGGCTTGCGGCCGTATTTGTCGCCGACGGATCCCCAGAACGGAGATGAAAGCGCTCCCGCAAAAAACGCTGCGCTGAACAGCAGACCGGACCACATCTCAATGTTTTTGGTGACACCGATTTCAATCAGAAACAAGGGAAGAAAGGGTACCACCATCGAGAAGCTTGAGGACACGATCAGCGAGCCGAACCATAAAACCCATAGATTTTTCTTCCAGCTTTCCATAGACGTCATCTCCTGTTAAACCTAGTATACAGCACATGGGTTGTCCACTTGCTTCATGAGGCTGCTTCGAACATGGCTGTCCGTGCTATATAAAAGAGCAAAAGGCGCGCCGCTATGGCGTTGTCAGCTCTGTACGCGTTTCGAAAGAAAATTTAAAAGTCCTGATCAGCTTGGGAGCTGCTCAGGACTTTTCCATTTCATCGTATGGATAGCGCTCCCTTAGGCTTGTGCACTGAGAGCGTTAAGTTTTTTCGCCAGGCGGGACTTCTTGCGGCTGGCTGCGTTCTTGTGGATCAGGCCTTTAGTTACGGCTTTGTCCAGTTTTTGGGATGCAGCTTGAACAGCAGCTTTAGCAGCTTCGACTTCATTATTCGTCAGCGCAGAATCGGCAGCCTTCACAGCTGTACGAAGCGCGGATTTTTGGGAAGCATTAAGCGCACGGCGTTTGTCGCTTGTTTTCACGCGTTTAACGGCGGATTTAATGTTTGGCATTGCATTCACCTCCTGTAAGGCATTCGAATAGCTCGAAATGATTCACAACTTAAAATAGTTTAGCATGGGGTACTCTAAAAAGCAATACTATCATCGCGTTCCAAAGGTTTGGATTTTAAGAGGCACATGGATCGAGCGTCGTATGAACGGTGTCCGGTGTAAAAAGGTTGTGCATAAACTGGCCGCCGCTCCCGCAAACTATCCATAACAAGCCAAAGGAGGCAGATGTATATGGAGTTGGATTTGCAGCGCTATTCCGTGCGGACCGACCTGGCGGTCGACGCCAGGGAAATGGCGGGCCATGCCGGACCGATCCCGGGGGTCGATGAAGAGATTACGGAGAAGGACGGCATCAAGATTACCCGCCTTAACGTGCTGAATGAGGCCGGTTCCCAGGCCATCGGCCGCGTCAAAGGGCATTATATTACCTTGGAGGTTCCCGGACTCCGCAACGGGGACACGAAGCTGCAGGAGCAGGTAGCTGAGGCCTTCGCGCGCGAGTTTGAGGATTTCCTGGCGCTGATCGGGATTCAGAAGAAACAGACGGTTCTGATCGTCGGGCTTGGCAACTGGAATGTGACGCCCGATTCGCTGGGACCGCTTGTGGTGGAGAACGTTCTCGTCACCCGGCAGTATTTTCAGCTGATGCCGGATCAGGTGGCCCCGGGATACCGGGAAATCAGCGCCATCGCCCCGGGGGTGCTTGGACTGACGGGGATCGAGTCCAGTGAGATCGTGCAGGGGATCGTGGAACGGACGAAGCCGGACCTGATCATCGCGATCGACGCGCTGGCATCCAAATCGCTGGAGCGCGTCAACACGACGATCCAGATCGCCGACATCGGCATCCATCCCGGCTCTGGCATCGGCAACAAGCGCCGCGGCCTCACCAAGGAAGTGCTTGGCGTTCCGGTCGTTGCCATCGGCGTGCCGACCGTATGCTACGCTTCGACGATTGTGAACAATGTCATGGAAATGATGAAGAATCATTTCGGCCAGGAGACGAACCAGACCCGGCAAATTATGGGGATGCTGGACGATATCAACGAGCAGGAGCGCCTCGCTCTGGTCAAGGAAGTGCTCGAACCGCTCGGCCACGATCTGATCGTCACGCCGAAAGAGATTGACGAATTTATCGAAGATATCGCCAATATTGTCGCGAGCGGTTTGAACGCCGCCCTGCATGACGCGGTAGACCCCGGAAACACGGGAGCCTACACGCACTAGGAGGTGCAGCTCCTCCTCTCTCTCTTCTATCATAAATGAGGAAGCCCGAATCTATCGGGCTTTCTTTTTTTGGTTCTATCGAATCTCTCCGGCTCATAGAGTTGAAGTATAAGAGATTTCAGGAGGACAACAGAATGAAGAGGAATGGTTTTCAGCTTTGGAATATCGGCAAATGGAGAGCCAGACTGCTGTATTTTCTGTCTATGGGACGTACCTTTGTGCTGCTGGTGGTCGGATCGCTGCTGTTTTTCTTACTTCTGGGATTGGGAGGGATGGCCGAGCAGAAAATCAACGATTCTCCGGTTTCTTCTATGAAAGGATTCGCCGGCTCCGTATCAAGCAATTTCTTCATTGATATGTTAGGCATGGAACTGCCCCACCTGAATAAAGAAAAAGGGAACTCGACTTTCTCCGGGGAAAACATGACGACATTCGTATTCCAGATGCTGACCAGCGTCAACCCTAAGGATCCGAAAAGCCTGCTGGCCCGGGAAATGCCGGGCATGGGGGCGAACGATCCGGTGCTGCTGAGGCATTCGGCAGGGAATGACAACGTCGTTCCTCCCGAAGATTATAATCCGCCTGCGGAAACGGCGGGACAAACGGATACGGCCGGACAAAGCGATAACGCTTCAGCCGATCCCCAGAAGAACGGTGCGGGTCAAGCCGGAACCGATCCCGGAAAGATCACCGACTCCGGCCAGGGCACAGACAAGCAGCAGGATGCGCCGTCCGGTCAGGTACCGGACGCCGGCGGCAAGAAAGGTGCCGGAGAAGGAACGCCTTCCAAGGACAATGGAGGTACGGGACAATCTTCGGCGGTGAACTCCAAGAACAAATCGATCCTGATCTATCACTCTCATCCGAGAGAAGCGTACAACCCGCTGCTGGGTAAAACCAGCGACAACCCCAGCTCTACGTCTCCGTCGCAAAACGTTATGCTGGTCGGAAGCTATGTGGCGAAGAAGCTGGAGCAGCTCGGCATCGGCACCGCCCATTCGGAGCAGGATTACATGACGACGGTGGCCGACTATAACTATAACTTTTCCTATAAATATTCCCGCGAGACGGTGAAGGCTGCGATGAGCCAGAACAGCGGCATGAAATACCTGATCGATATTCACCGGGATTCTCAAGGGCACAGCCGGACGACGAAAGACATTAACGGCAAAAGCTACGCACAGGTCTTCTTCATCATCGGGCACGGCAACAAAAACTGGCGCAAAAACGAAGCCTTCGCCAATTCCATCCATGAACGGCTGGAAAAAGCCTATCCCGGATTGTCCCGCGGCATTTGGGGGAAAGATTCCTCCATGGGCAACGGGGAATATAACCAGTCGCTGTCGGAGAACAGCATTTTGATCGAGGTCGGCGGGATCGACAGCACCGATGCGGAGCTGAAGCGGACGTCGGAAGTATTGGCACAGACGATCGCGGACGTCTATTACGCGGATCAAAAGGCGGAAAAGGCCAGCACCGATCAAACGGTTCCCGCCAAGAAAGATAATAAAAGCTGAGAAAGCAGTGAGCCAAGGGAGGTATGATCATGTCAAAATGGGCTAAAAAAGTGTGCGTGCTTGGAATTTGGGCAGGCATCGGCGTACTGGTCGGCATGCAGCTGGCCAGTCCGGATGCTCCGGCGCCCGCGCCGCAGGCGCAGACGGCGGCTGCCGCCGTGCAGGCCGGGCCGCAGCAGGGAGCTTCTACGCAGCAGCGGCAACAGCCGTCCCAGCCGCGCCAAAGCTCGAGCCGGTTCAAGGCGGCGGACGAGCAGCCGCAGCAGGAACAGGTCGAAGTCCAGGACTGGCATGAGAAGACCCCCGAGCAGCTGCTGGTGGACCAGGGCGGCACGCCGACGGTCGACGTGCTGGCGGATAAGACGGCAGGCCTGCTGCAGGAACTGTCCCAAAAGGGAATCCGCCTCGTCGTCTCCCTCTTCAGCAACGTGACGGAATAATGCGGCAGGTGGGATTGCTGGCCTTTCCTCCAACTGTTATAATGAATTGATTACACATCAGGCTGTTTTTGGGGGTAAGGCATGACAGACGTACAAGCAAGGCAAAAGAACATTCGAAATTTCTCCATTATCGCCCATATAGACCATGGCAAGTCGACGCTTGCGGACCGTATTCTTGAATATACGGGCGCCCTCACCTCGCGCGAGATGCAGGATCAGGTGCTGGACCAGATGGATCTCGAACGCGAGCGCGGGATTACCATCAAGCTTCAGGCCGTTCACCTGACTTATCGCGCCGATGACGGCGAGGAATATTTGCTGAACCTGATTGATACTCCCGGACACGTCGACTTTACGTATGAAGTTTCCCGAAGCCTGGCCGCCTGCGAAGGCGCGCTGCTGGTGGTGGACGCCGCCCAGGGAATCGAAGCGCAGACGCTGGCCAACGTCTATTTGGCACTGGATAACAACCTGGAGATTCTTCCGGTCATTAACAAAATCGACCTGCCGAGCGCCGATCCGGACCGCGTGAAGCAGGAAATTGAAGATGTTATCGGTCTGGACGCAAGCGATGCCGTTCTCGCCTCGGCGAAGGCCGGCATCGGTATCAAGGAAATTTTGGAGCAGATCGTCCAGCAGGTACCGCCGCCAAACGGTGATCCGGATCAGCCGCTGAAGGCGCTCATTTTTGACTCGCATTATGATCCTTACAAAGGCGTTATCGTGTATGTGCGCGTCATTGACGGCAGCATCAAAGCGGGCTCGAAAATCAAGATGATGGCTACGAACAAGACGTTCGAGGTCATCGAAGTCGGCGCGTTTAAACCGCGGATGACGATCGTGGACGAGCTTAGGGTCGGCGATGTCGGCTTTATCGTAGCGGGCATTAAGCATGTGGGTGATACCCGGGTCGGCGATACGGTCACTGATGCCAAAAATCCGACACCCGAGGCGCTGCCCGGCTACCGCAAAATCAACCCGATGGTATACTGCGGTTTGTACCCGATCGAGACGTCCGATTACAATGACCTGCGCGAGGCGCTGGAGAAGCTGCAGCTGAACGACGCTTCGCTGAGCTTCGAGCCGGAGACGTCGAGCGCGCTCGGCTTCGGCTTCCGCTGCGGCTTCCTCGGGCTGCTTCATATGGAGATTATCCAGGAGCGGATCGAACGCGAATTTAACATCCCGCTCATTACGACGGCGCCGAGCGTTATTTACCGCATTACGCTGACGAACGGCGACACGATCGAAATCGACAACCCGTCCAACTATCCGGAAATCGGGAAAATCGAATACGTCGAGGAGCCGTACGTCAAGGCGGCGATCATCGTGCCTAACGATTATGTGGGCACCATCATGGAGCTGTGCCAGAGCAAACGCGGCGAATTCGTCAATATGGAATACCTGGATACGACCCGGGTTACGATCACGTACGAAATCCCGCTGTCCGAAATCGTGTACGACTTCTTCGATCAGCTGAAGTCCGGCACGAAGGGCTATGCTTCCTTTGATTACGAGCTGTCCGGCTACCGCCGCTCCAACCTCGTGAAGATGGACATCCTGCTGAACGGGGAGCAGGTCGACGCACTCTCCTTCATCGTGCACCGCGACCGCGCATACCACCGCGGACGCGGCATCTGCGAGAAGCTGCGCGAGCTCATTCCGCGGCAAATGTTCGAGGTGCCGATCCAGGCTTCGGTCGGGACGAAGGTCGTCGCCCGCGAGACGGTCAAGGCGATGCGCAAGAACGTCCTCGCCAAGTGTTACGGCGGCGATATTTCGCGGAAGCGGAAGCTTCTCGAGAAGCAGAAGGAAGGCAAGAAGCGCATGAAGCAGGTCGGCAGCGTCGAAGTGCCGCAGGAAGCCTTTATGGCTGTCCTGAAAATCGACGACAACTAGTCAGTTTTTACCAAGCTTATAGAGTACATTGGACCATTCCACGGGAGAGCCGCTGCGGCTTTCCCTTTCTAAATATAAGGAGGGAATTTGCGATGGCGATGTTGAATCCGCAAGGGACGCCAAGAGTT
Organism: Paenibacillus sp. SSG-1; assembly: GCF_002224835.1. NCBI lineage: Bacteria > Bacillati > Bacillota > Bacilli > Caryophanales > Paenibacillaceae > Paenibacillus > Paenibacillus sp. SSG-1. The sequence goes on along the minus strand of NZ_MBRK01000001.1, from coordinate 4,155,177 downwards.
AAGTATCAGGGGAACCGTAAACCCCAAGCGGTTTATCTGCACATTCCCTTTTGCACGAATAAATGCTTTTACTGCGATTTCAATTCCTATGTGCTGAAGAACCAGCCGGTGATGGAATATTTGCAGGGGCTGGAGCGGGAAATGGAACGAACCGTCAAAGAGGTTCCTCCCGGTAAAATAACGAGCATTTTCGTCGGCGGGGGAACCCCGACCGTGCTGAAGCCGGACGAAATGGAGTATTTCCTGAAGACGGTCAAGACGTATTTTCCGGACTGGTCGGAAGATATTGAATTTTCGATGGAGGCCAACCCGGGGACAACCGACCTCGAGAAGCTGGCTGTGATGAGAGCGGGCGGCGTTAACCGCGTAAGCTTTGGCGTACAGGCGTTTCAGAACGAGCTGCTGAGCGGCATCGGGCGTATCCATGATACGGATGATGTGTACCAGAGCCTGGAGAACGCGCGCAAAGCCGGCTTTGACAACATGTCGATCGACCTGATGTTCGGCCTGCCGAACCAGACGGTGGACATGCTTGCAGAGAGCGTGAGCAAGGCGCTTGCGCTGAATCTGCCGCACTATTCGATCTACAGCCTGAAGGTTGAGGAGAACACGCTTTTCCATACGATGTACCAGAAGAATCAACTGCCGCTGCCCAATGAGGACGACGAGCTGAAGATGTATTTGCTGCTGATGGAGAAAATGAAGGAAGCGGGTTACGAGCAGTACGAAATCAGCAACTTTGCAAAGCCCGGATTCCACAGCCGCCACAATATGGCCTATTGGCTGAACGAAGATTATTATGGCCTCGGCGCGGGTGCCCACGGGTATGTCGGCGGCATGCGGCATATGAATATCAAAGGGGTTAATCCGTATACGGAAGCGACCAAAGAGGGACTGCCGAGAATGGAGAGCTTTGAGGTTCCCCGGGAAGAGGCGATGGAGGATTTCCTCATGGTCGGCCTGCGTGTCTTGAAGGGAGTGTCCCGGACGCATTTCGAAGAGCAGTTCGGCGTATCGATGGAAGACATGTTTGCCAAACCGCTGCATAAAATGCTGAATGCGGGGCTGCTCGAGGAGACGGGCGACGGGTACCGCCTCAGCGAACGGGGAATCCTGTTCGGCAACGACGTTTTCGGCGAATTTATAGGCTCGCTCACCGTAAAATAACCGCTTGAACTTCTATGCGTGTTGTTGTATATTTATTCATATCATTGACAGCACGTGTGAGGGGGAATGGCGATGCCGGCGGTAGTTATTTGCCGTAAAGCGGTGCCAGAGGACGTAGAACCGCTTTTCGAAATGATCGATGGTTATGCACAGAAGGGGATCATGCTGCCGCGCTCTCGCAAAGTGCTTGAGAAGCAGCTGGACCAGTTTGTCGTGGCCGAGGCGGACGGGAAAGTGATCGGCTGCGGCTCGCTCTGCCAGCTGGGCGCAGACCTGGTGGAGATCCGCTCCCTGGGAATTGCGGAAGGGCACAAGGGGATGGGAATCGGCTCCAAACTGGTGAGCAAGCTCACGGAAGAGGCGAGAAGACAAGGCATTCCCAAAATTATGGCCCTGACGTACGAAGTATCGTTTTTTCTGAAAAACGGATTTTCGGTTGTGGAAAAAGAGATTTTTCCCGAGAAGGTTTGGACCGATTGCGTGAACTGCGCCAAGCAGCATGCATGCGATGAAATAGCTGTTCTTAAGATGCTGAACTGACTTGACAATGCTCATGTCAGTTTGGTATTTTTGTATTAACGGTTAGCACTCATCTCTTTAGAGTGCTAACGATGCTCGAAATAAAGGTCACCAAGGGGGGAATGGTATGCTTACCGAACGTCAAAGAATGATACTGAATGCCATTGTGGACGACTATATTCGCTCCGCTGAACCCGTAGGCTCCCGCAGCATTTCGAAACGAGGCGATGTCGGCTACAGTCCGGCGACAATCCGCAACGAAATGGCTGATCTGGAAGAGCTGGGCTTTTTGGAACAGCCCCATACTTCGGCCGGCCGCATTCCATCTCATAAAGGTTACCGGTATTATGTCGATCATCTGGATCCGGCCTATTCGGCGCCTCCGGGGGAAATCCGGCTGCTCCGCAAGTTTTTTGCCGAGAAGCTCAGCGCGATGGAGCAGGTGATCCAGCATGCAGCCATGATACTATCCCATATGACGAATTACACTTCCATCCTGCTTGGACCGGAAGTTTTTCATACTTCACTGCGGCATTTTCAGCTGCTTCCGCTTAACGAGGAAACCGCCGTCGCGATTATCGTGACGAGCACGGGACAGGTGGAGAACAAGACGGTTCAGCTTCCGCCGGATGTGCCGGTCTCCGAGATCGAGAAAGTCGTCAACCTGCTGAACAGCAAGCTGATGAATGTACCTATATATAAGCTGAAGACAAGATTATATACAGAACTCGGCCAGGAGATGGAGCGCCATATTTCCAACTATGAAGAAATCATGAAGGTGCTGGACAACATATTCCTGGACGGTGAGGCCGACCATCAGCGGCTGTATTTGAGCGGAACGACCAACATGCTGACCCAGCCGGAGTTCAAGGATGTCGATAAAGTGAAGACGATCCTGGACCTGCTCGAAGAGACGCCGACGCTTACGAAGATGATGGCGCCCCAGGATGGGGGCGGCATTCAGGTACGGATCGGCACGGAGAACGACCATGAGGCGTTTGCCAACTGCAGCCTGATCACGGCGACTTACTCGCTTGAAGGGGAAGCGCTCGGCACCATCGGCATTTTGGGCCCGACGCGGATGGAATACGCAAGGGTCATGAGCATTTTGAACATATTGTCCAAGGATCTGACGGCCATGCTGTCACACTGGTATAAATAAGGGGGAGAGGACGGATGAGTCAAGGCCAGCAGCCGGTTCGCGAGGGTGAAGAACGCTACGCAGCCCTGCTTAACAACAGCAATGCGGTCCGTGCCATCACCTCTGCGGTGGAAGGGACGCTCGGCCCCAAGGGGCTGGACGTCATGCTGGTCGGCTCCCGCGGGGAAGTCATTATTACCAATGACGGCGTGACGATCCTCGACAAAATGGACGTAACGCATCCCGCCGCCAGATTGCTGATCCAGGTGGCCCGCAGCCAGCAGAAGCAGGTCGGCGACGGAACGACGACGGCAACGGTGCTCGCGGGAGCGCTGGTGCAGGAAGGCGTTGCGCAAATCGTCAGAGGTGTCCCTGCTTCCAAAGTGGTCGCCGGGATGCAGCAGGGCATTCGCATGGCGGTGGAAGCGCTGCGGCGCCGGACCCGGGTTATTGAAGGGCTGGACGATCCGCTGCTTGCCAAGGCGGCTTATGTTGCCGGACGCGAGCGCGAGGATATCGTCCGCCTTGTCATGGAAGCCGCTTCGAAGGTGGGGACCCGGAAGCTGAGGGAACCTGGCTATTTGCTAGCCGATGCGGTTACCGCCCACGAGAAAGGCGATAATGAAGTATATGAAGGCATTCTTTTGAAGCAGAAGCCGCTTCATTCGCATGATAGACCCGTGCTGAAGAGCACGAAGATTCTCGTCCTGCACGACGCGCTCGAGCCGGAGACGCTGGATGAAGAGGTTTTGACGACGGAAGCCGGCTTTGCCCGGTACATGGAGCTGCGCGACCGCTTCAGCAGCGAGCTTCACGTGCTGGCCGACCTCGGGGTGGGGCTTGTTCTGCTGGAACGGGGAATCCATCCCGATGCCGAGCAGTTCTGCATGGACCACGGCATCATGGTGGTGCCGCGCGTGAGCCGCAGCGACCTGCTGCGCGTCAGCGAGATGACAGGGGCGGTGCCCATGCGGCGCACCGCCTTACATAAGGAGCGCGATTCGCTTGCCAAGCTTCTGGGGAATTCCCCCTATGTGGCTTATGACGAAAGGCTGGAACGCGTGCGGGTCAGCAGCGGGGGGCAGGAGCGCGAGCCGTTTGTCACGCTGATCGTCGGGGCGAGCACCGCGGAAGTCGTCGGGGAATCCGCCCGGATTGCCGCGGATGCGGCCTCGGCTGTACAAGCCGCCGTTTCCGGCGGGGTGCTTCCGGGCGGAGGTACGGCCGAGCTGGCCGTCTCCTACGAGCTGGAGCATCAGCGGGAGGCGGTGAAGGGCATGGAAGCCTTCGGCATTGCCGCCGTGGCAGCGGCACTGCGCAAGCCCATGGCACAGATTTTGCTGAACGCCGGCTACAACCCGCTGGAGAAGATGGAAGAGGCGCGTGCCGCCCAGCTTGCGGAAGACTCCGACTCCATGGGCATCGACTGCGATACCGGGCTCGTCATTCGCTATGAGGAGCGGGGGATCGTCGATCCGGCCCTGGTGAAGATTCATGGGCTGGAGGCCGCGGGTGAGGTGGCGGCTGCCGTGCTCCGCATTCATAATGTCATCAAAATGAGAGGCTATGGCGGTCAGGATGAAGAATGAGTTCTTCGGGACCGCATGAACCGATGAACAAAAGCATGATCAGTTTACCAAGGAGGTGAAGACATCTTGAACGAAAACCAACCATTTCAAGACAGTGAAAACGAATTGAACCAACAAACAAATGAAGAAGTGAATGAACATACAGCCGAGGCTGAGGCTAGCCAAGCTGGTGAGACAGCTTCGGAGGATGCTTCTGAAGGGACGGCTGCGGAGAATGAAGCATTGGACGCTGCTGCTCTGAAGAGCGAAGTGGAGCGTCTGCAGGGGCTGGCTGACGACTATCAGCAGCGTGCCATCCGTACGCAGGCCGACTTCGACAATTTCCGCAAACGGACCCAGAAGGAAAAAGAGGACCTGGCCAAGTATGCATCCACTAAACTCGTGACCGAGCTGCTGCCTGTCGTGGATAATTTCGAACGGGCTCTCGCCGCTGCCGGCGAAGGCAGCGAAATAGAGTCCTTTACGAAAGGCGTAAGCATGATTTTCCGCCAATTGGAAGGCGTGCTTCAAGCGGAAGGGCTGCAGGCTATGGTTACCGTCGGCGAGCCGTTTAATCCGGAATATCATCAAGCCATCATGCAGGTGGAAAACGATGAATACGAGGAAGGCATCGTCGTTGAGGAAGTGCAAAAAGGCTATATGCTGAAAGACAAAGTGCTTCGTCCAGCCATGGTTAAAGTCAGCATGTAAATCCCTGCTGTTTAACATATAAGTATTGATCCACCATTTCTTATATCCCAGAGGAGGAAACCATACATGAGTAAAGTTATCGGTATTGACCTTGGTACGACTAACTCCTGCGTAGCCGTCATGGAAGGCGGCGAGGCTGTCGTTATCCCGAATCCGGAAGGCGCGCGTACGACCCCTTCGGTTGTCGGCTTCAAGAAAGACGGCGAGCGCATCGTCGGCGAAACGGCAAAGCGCCAGTCCATTACGAACCCTGACCGTACAATTATTTCGATCAAACGCCACATGGGTACAAACCATAAGGAAACGATTGACGGCAAAGAGTTTACGCCTCAAGAAATTTCCGCAATGATTCTGCAAAAGCTGAAATCCGATGCCGAGGCTTATTTGGGCCAACCGGTAACCCAAGCGGTTATTACGGTTCCGGCATACTTTAATGACAGCCAGCGCCAAGCGACCAAGGACGCCGGTAAAATCGCCGGTCTGGAAGTGCTGCGGATCGTCAACGAGCCGACAGCTGCGGCTCTCGCTTACGGTCTGGAAAAAGCGGAAGATCAAACGATCCTCGTATACGACCTTGGCGGCGGTACGTTTGACGTTTCGATCCTGGAGCTGGGCGACGGCTTCTTCGAAGTTAAAGCGACGAGCGGGGACAACCACCTCGGCGGCGACGACTTCGACCAAGTGATCATCGATTACCTCGTAAGCGAATTTAAGAAAGACCAAGGCATCGACCTGAGCAAGGACAAAGCGGCAGTTCAACGTCTGAAAGACGCGGCGGAAAAAGCGAAAAAGGAATTGTCCGGCGTTCTGACGACGACGATTTCCCTGCCGTTTATTACGGTGGCGGACGGCGTACCTCAGCACTTGGAGGTTAACCTGACCCGTGCCAAGTTTGAAGAGCTGTCTGCCGACTTGGTGGAACGTACTCTTGGACCAACCCGTCAAGCGCTCAGCGATGCGGGCATGAGCTCCAGTGACATCGACAAGATCGTCCTTGTCGGCGGTTCCACGCGGATTCCGGCCGTACAGGAAGCGATCAAGCGTCTGACCGGCAAAGAGCCTCATAAAGGCGTTAACCCGGACGAAGTGGTGGCCCTCGGTGCTGCGGTGCAAGCCGGCGTGCTGACAGGCGACGTGAAAGACGTCGTGCTTCTCGACGTCACTCCGCTCTCCCTCGGTATCGAAACCGCAGGCGGCGTATTTACGAAAATGATCGAGCGCAACACGACGATCCCAACCAGCAAATCGCAAATTTTCTCGACGTATGCGGATAACCAGCCAAGCGTTGAAATCCACGTACTGCAGGGCGAACGCCAAATGGCGGCGGGCAACAAAACGCTCGGACGCTTTATCCTGGGCGACATTCCGCCAGCACCTCGCGGCGTACCGCAAATCGAAGTTACATTCGACATCGACGCCAACGGTATCGTGAACGTATCGGCTACCGATAAAGGAACGAACAAAACGCAGAAGATTACGATTACGTCTTCGAGCGGTCTCAGCGACGACGAAGTGGAACGCATGATGAAGGACGCCGAGGCGCATGCCGAGGAAGACCGTCAGCGTAAAGAACTGATCGAAGCGAAGAACAACGCCGACCAGCTCGTGTACTCCACAGAAAAGACAATTAAGGACCTTGGCGACAAAGTCGACGCTTCCGAAGTCGAAAAAGCCAATGCTGCGAAGGACAAAGTCAAAGCGGCCATCGACTCCGACGACCTGGAGCAGATCAAATCCGCTACCGAAGAGCTGACCGAAATCGTGCAGCAGCTGTCCGTGAAGCTGTATGAGCAGGCTGCTCAAGCACAGCAGGCTCAAGGCGGCGAAGGCAATGCCGACGGCGCAGCAGGCTCCGCGAAGAAGGACAATGTCGTTGACGCGGACTACGAGGTTGTTGACGAGGACAAAAATCAAGGTTAACCTATAGAAAGTTATGTTCAGGAATAGGGAAGTCAAAGCCGGGGCATCCCGCTGCTTTGGCTTTCCTTTTGTCCATGAACCGGAGCATGACTGAAATATTGGGGGTGGAAGAGTGGCTGAAAAGCGTGACTATTATGAAGTCCTGGGCGTCGGCAAGGACGCTTCGGATGATGATATCAAAAAAGCTTACCGGAAGCTGGCCAGGCAGTATCACCCGGACGTGAACAAGGCGGATGACGCCGAGGCCAAGTTCAAAGAGGTCAAGGAAGCCTATGATGTGCTCAGTGATGGGCAGAAGCGTGCGACCTACGACCAGTACGGCCATATCGATCCGAACCAGGGCATGGGCGGAGGATTCTCCGGTGCGGACTTCGGCGGCATCGGCGATATTTTCGACATGTTCTTCGGGGGCGGAGGACGCCGTGACCCGAACGCGCCGCAGCGGGGGAACGACCTGCAGTATACGATGACGATCGAGTTCAAGGAAGCGGTATTCGGCAAGGAATCGGATATTACCATTCCTAGAACCGAAAACTGTGACACTTGCCACGGCTCTGGAGCCAAACCGGGAACGAAACCGCAAACCTGTTCCGTCTGCCACGGCAGCGGGCAGCAGGAAGTCGTCCAGAACACGCCGTTCGGACGGATGGTCAACCGTCGTACCTGCTCCAACTGTAACGGTACGGGTCAAATCATCAAGGACAAATGTACGACCTGCCACGGCAGCGGCAAAGTGAAAAAGCAGCGCAAAATTCACGTGCGCATTCCTGCGGGCGTGGACGACGGCGCCCAGCTGCGCATGACCGGCGAAGGGGAAGGCGGTCTGCGGGGCGGCCCGTCGGGCGACTTGTACATCGTCATCCGCGTGAAGCCTCACGACTTCTTCGAGCGTGAAGGCGACGATATTTACTGCGAGGTTCCGCTCACGTTTGCCCAGGCGGCGCTTGGCGACGAGATCGAGATCCCGACGCTGACCGAGAAGGTCAAGCTGAAAATTCCGGCCGGTACACAAACGGGTACGTTCTTCCGGCTCAAAGGCAAAGGCGTTCCGCGTTTGCGCGGCATCGGACAGGGCGACCAGCACGTGAAGGTCGTCGTCGTTACGCCTAGCAAGCTCAGCGACGAGCAGAAGGACCTGCTGCGCCAGTTTGCCTCCCTGGACGGCGAGCAGACGCATGAGCAGGAGCAGTCTTTTTTTGACCGCATGAAAAAAGCGTTCCGCGGGGAGTAACCGCGCAATGCAGTATATAGGTAATTCGTCTTCCGACAACCTTCAGGAAGATGGACCGTATTTAGAAAGTCCGGCCGTGGCGGCCGGGCTTTTTTTGCATGCAAACCCATAGACGTTTCCAGTTCCCGGCCCGGTTGTTTCCTGCGCATAAAAGGGACCGCGCTTGCACAGCCTAAAACCGCACGTGAGAAGCCGTAAACGCTTAATCCATATAAAAAGCAGGTGAAGCAAGTGTCTGAAAAGAGCATTCTGGCCTATTTTAAAAGTCCGGAAGAAGCCGAGGGCGTAGCAAAAAAGCTGCGTGCCCTGCGGGTGGTGGACCTGTCCATCGACCGCTTCAGCCGGTTTCCGGGGGCTTCGATGTACAGCACCGGCCCATTTACGGGTGGGATGCCCAGCCTGACGTCTGTGACCTATGGCACAACATACAGCGATAAGGATGTCTCCATTCTGGCTGCAGCCGATCCGTCCGCAAGCGGGATGAGCGACGGCGGACAGGGAGGGCCAACCGGCCGGGATATCATTCTGAGCGTTGTGGTCGAGGAAGAGTCGTTCGAGAAGGCAAGGAGAATCGTCGAGGAAGCCGGCGGCTTCGTCTAGGCGTGAAAGTGGGACCGTAACATTTTCTGAAAGTGAATAGTTCGTTCAAGGAAAGGATGGGAGCTTGATGGCTAGCCGCGATAAAAAAGGCAAAATCATGACCAAGACGGAAAAAATCAAGGAACTGATGTCGATGAAAAACGAGGATGTCGAGTTCTCAGGCGTTCTGGCCGATGCGGACGATGTGGAAGCGCTCCGCCGCAGCGAGGAGGCTGACGAGCGTCAGCTCCGCAAAATGGATACCGGCTGGACGGATGAAGATTAAGAATGCCTAAAACCGTGGGGAAGCGCGATGCGGACCTGCGGTTTTTTTGTTAGCGGGGAGCCCTAAATTTTGTACTCGGCCGCCGATGTATAGTACAATGGTACTTATGCATAGGTCGAGGAGGAATTTAACGAATTATGTTATGGCATGAATTTACAATACATACCACGGAAGAAGCCGTGGAAATGATTTCAAATTTTTTGCATGAGGCCGGCGCCGGCGGTGTATCCATCGAAGAGTCGGGAACCCTGAACAAGAAACGGGATACGTCGTTCGGGCAATGGTACGAGATGCCTCTCAACGATATTCCGGAAGGACAGGCGGAAATCAAAGGGTATTTTTCGGAGGAGTCCCCTGTGGAGCAGATCATTGCCGAGGTTAAGGAACGGATCGGGCAGCTGCATGAGTACGGAATCGACACGGGAGAGCTGCGTTATGAGCTCAAGACAGTGAATGAGGACGACTGGGCTACCGCCTGGAAAGCTTACTTTAAACCGCTGAAGGTATCGGAGCGGCTGACGATCAAGCCGACCTGGGAGGACTACACGCCGGCGAACGAGGCGGAGAAAATCATCGAGCTCGATCCCGGAATGGCGTTCGGCACAGGAACCCATCCGACGACGGCGCTCTGCCTGCGCACGCTGGAGAAGGTCATCCGGGGCGGGGAGGAAGTCATCGACGTCGGAACGGGCTCCGGCATTTTGGCCATTGGGGCCGTCCTGCTCGGCGCGAAGCATGTGCTTGCACTGGACCTGGATCCGGTGGCGGTGTCGAGCGCCAAGGAAAACAGCCAATTAAACGGCATGCTGGATCATCAGATTACGGTCAAGGAAAGCGATCTGCTGTCCCTGTTAAGCGGTGACCAGCGCGAAGATCTGGGCGTTACCCTGCCGGTCCAAGTGATCGTCGCCAACATTTTGGCCGAAATCATTCTGCTCTTTATCGACGACGTGTACCGTGCACTCGAGCCGGGAGGCGTCTACATCGCCTCAGGCATTTACAAAAATAAGGAAGACGTCGTTCAGCAGGCGCTGAAGGACTCCGGGTTTGAGATCGAGGACGTTTGCCGTGACGAAGACTGGGTAGCCTTTGTCGCGAGAAAGAGGTCGTAATGGATTTTCTGAACAATATTCTCAGGTTTCCGCTGGAAGAGCTTCCGTTCGTCCTGATCGTGCTGGTGATTGCCTTTACGGTGCATGAATTTTCGCATGCGTATTTTGCCTATAAATTTGGAGATCCTACAGCCAAACTGCTGGGCAGGGTAACGCTGAATCCGGCGGTTCACTTCGATTTTCTCGGCGTCCTGCTGCTGGTGATCGCAGGGTTTGGCTGGGCCAGACCGGTCCCGGTCAACCGCGACAACTTCAAAAACCCCCGCCTCATGGGCGTGGTCGTGTCGGCGGCGGGGCCGCTGAGCAACTTCGTTCTGGGTATCATCGGGGCATTCATTTACGCCCTCCTGATCGCCACGGGGGTGCTGGACGGGATTACGAACGAAAGGCTGCTGTTCGCGATCACGACGTTTTTGCGCTATTTCTGCTTCATGAACTTTTTCCTGTTCTTATTCAACCTTATCCCGCTTCCGCCGCTGGACGGATACCGCATCGTCGAAGATATCGTTCCGCCGCGGGTACGGATGAAGCTGCAGCAGTTTGAGCAGTGGTCCATCTTTATTTTCCTGCTGATTCTGTTCATTCCGGTGCTGCAGATGTATACAATCAGTCCGCTGTATATGTGGGCTAACAGCATCAACTACCAGTTCGTGTTCTCCTTCCTGAAATTGTTCGGCGTGTCGATATAATCGGAGCGGGAACGCGAACGTTCGAGGCCGTATTCGCTTGTTGAATAGGGTCTGGTCATGCGAACCTAAAAGTTGTATGATGAAGTTTGTGATTTTGGAAATAGGATGTTGATAAAGGTGCAGAGATATTTTGTATCACAGGAGCAGTTTAAAGGCGATACCGTCGAGATTACCGGTGAGGATGCACGGCATATCGCCAAGGTTATGCGCAGCAAAGAAGGGGACACCTTTATCGTCAGCGATGGACGCGAGCGGGAAGCGCTGGTGGAAATCCGGTCGATCGACCAGGGGGTTGTCACCACCGCTGTCGTCGAGATGCTGGCGATGACCCAGGAGCCGCGGGTTAAAGTCACTATTGCCCAGAGCCTCCCTAAAGGAGACAAGATGGAGACGGTGATCCAGAAATGCACCGAGATCGGTGCGGCGGCATTTGTTCCTTTTTTGTCGGAGCGAACCATCGTGCAGTACGATGCCAAGAAGGAAGAGAAGCGCATCGTCCGCTGGAGTAAAATCGCCAAAGAGGCGGCTGAACAGAGCCACCGCAACCGGGTGCCCGAGGTCGGTTATCCGATCCATTGGAAAAACCTGCTGGCTTCGTTTTCGGCGTATGATGCGGTATATTTCTGCTATGAGAAAGAACACGGTCTTCAGCTGCGGGATGCAGTGAAGCCTTGGATAGAGAAGACCGGCGCTGCCGCAGGCCTGCAGGTGCTTCTGATCGTGGGGCCGGAAGGCGGCTTCAGCGAAGAGGAGTGCCGGGCGGCGGAGGAAGCCGGCGCGGTCAGCATCGGCCTGGGACGGAGAATCCTGCGCTGCGAGACGGCGGGTATGGTTGCCCTGGCCTGCATACTTTATGAATCCGGAGAAATGGGGGGAGCTTGAACATGCCATCCGTTGCATTTTATACGTTGGGCTGTAAAGTGAATTTTTACGATACAGAGGCCATTTGGCAGCTGTTTAAAAATGAAGGCTACGAGCAGGTGGATTTCGAACAAAACGCAGACGTTTATTTAATTAATACCTGTACCGTAACCAATACAGGCGATAAGAAGAGCCGGCAGATCATCCGCCGCGCCGTGCGCCAAAATCCGGAAGCGATCGTCGCCGTGACGGGCTGTTATGCGCAGACCTCACCGGCCGAAATTTTGGACATTCCCGGGGTTGACCTCGTCATCGGGAACCAGGATCGGGATAAAATCATTCCGTACGTGAATCAAATCCGCCAGTCCCGCGAGCCGATCAATGCGGTACGCAACATTATGAAGACGCGCGTATTTGAAGAAATGGACGTTCCTGATTTTGCTGACAGAACCCGGGCGTTTCTGAAAATCCAGGACGGCTGCAACAACTTCTGCACGTTCTGCATCATTCCATGGTCGCGGGGGCTTTCACGCAGCCGGGATCCGAAGAGCATCGTGACTCAGGCGCATCAGCTGGTGGAAGCGGGATACAAGGAAATCGTCCTGACCGGCATCCATACCGGCGGCTACGGCGACGACCTGGACAGTTACCGCCTGTCGGACCTGCTGTGGGATCTCGACAAGGTGGACGGGCTGGAACGCGTACGCATCAGCTCCATCGAGGCTAGCCAAATCGACGAGCGGATGCTCGACGTGCTGAACCGTTCCTCGAAAATGTGCCGCCACCTGCACATTCCGCTGCAAGCGGGGGATGACACGGTGCTCAAGCGGATGCGCCGCAAGTATACGACAGAAGAGTTTTACAACAAAATGCAGCTGATCCGCCAGGCGATGCCGGATGTCGGCATTACGACGGACGTTATCGTCGGGTTCCCGGGCGAAACGGACGAAATGTACCGGAACGGCTATGAGCTGATGAAGGCGATCGGGTTCTCGGAAATGCACGTCTTCCCGTATTCCCAGCGGAACGGCACGCCGGCCGCGCGGATGACCGACCAGGTGAGCGAAGAAGTGAAGCATGCGCGGGTGCGCGAATTAATCGCGCTGTCCGAGCAGATGCAGCTGGCGTATGCCCAAAAATTCGTCGGCCAGGTGCTGGACGTCATTCCGGAAGGCACTTCCAAAGGAACCCATGGTCCGGGCAAAATGCATGGCTTCAGCGATAACTATCTGCAGCTGATCTTTGACGGTCCGGAAGACCTGCAAGGCAAGCTGTGCCGAGTTAAGCTGACCAAAGCCGGCGTTCACGAGTGCGAAGGCCAGCTGGTGCGTGTGCTGGACGAAAGACCGGGACAAGCGGTTTAATTTGTATATAGCAAGGTCCCTATGCATTGCGGGATCTTGGGCGAATGGCAAGGATTTCATTTCCGGCAGCACCGGAGGTGAAATCCTTGTTTGTACTAGGGCATGAGGAGGAGGAGCGGGTGATGAGGAAGGAAATATCGGCAGGAGGTGTCGTGTTCCGCCGCATCGGCGGCCAGCTGGAGATTCAGCTGATTCTGGACCGCTACGGCAAAATTTCGATGGCCAAAGGCAAAATGGAGCCGGGCGAAACCGTTGAGCAGACCGCGCTGCGCGAAATCGAGGAAGAGACGGGCATTATCGGCAGTATCATTTCCCCCGTGGACATCATTAAATATATGTACAACCATCCGATTCATGGCCAGGTTCAAAAAGAAGTTCATTATTACCTGGTGGAGGCGGTCGGCGGATCGCATCGGCCTCAGGTGGAGGAGATCAGCGGTGTGGCCTGGTATGAGCCGCTGGAGGCATGGCTCCGGCAGGATCAGAACGGGTATGATAATAATGACCGGATCGTGCGGAAAGGGCTGTCCCTGCTCGGCATCGAGGTTTAAGACTTATCTTAGGTCGGCCTGAGGAACTGTCCTCCTACCAAGCGCTTAAAGGTGAGCTGTACACTCAGGCGTGTGCGGCTTTTTTCCAGATCGGCAGGTAGCATAGAGGCAGAGCGGCCAGGGAGCTGATCACATTAAACAGCGTCTGCGCGTGGGCGATTTGCGCGCCTTCACTGCCGGTGATGGCCGCTACAGCCCAGTGCAGCTGCGGAATCAAGGGCATGAAGACGAGGGCTCCGCCGACGTTCAGAACCACATGGGTCCAGGCGACGAATCGGCCAGAGGCAGAGCTGCCGATGGAGGCGAGAACCGCGGTCACGCAGGTGCCGACGTTCGCGCCGAGCACGATGGCGATGCCGACGTCGACCGGCAGCGTTCCCGAGGAGGCCAGCGCGATCGCCAGGCCGATGACGGCGGCGCTGCTGTGCATCAGGGCGGTTAGTACCGCGCCGGCGGCAATGCCCCACCATACGCTGTCGGCTGCGCGGTCCAGGAACCAGCTGAACAGACCGGACTGCTCCAGGGCCGGACCAATCTTCTGCATGACGCGGATGCCCAGCATGACCAGGGCAAAGCCGGCGATCGCCAGCGACAGAAACTGGACGGGCATCATCAGGTGCTGAATGCGGCGGATTCCCGGCGGGGAGCTCTCGCTGAAAATGACGGCGGCCGCCCACACGACCAGGGAGACGGTCAAGAGCGGCAGGGCGATCCGTCCGATCTGCAGGCCGATCAGCTCGGTGGTCAGGCAGGTGCCGATGTTGCTGCCGAGTATAATGCCGAGGGTGCGTTCGTACGTCAGCAGCCCGGCGTTGACCAGGCCCATCGTAATGACGGTGACGGCCGTGCTGCTCTGCAAGACGGCCGTGATGCCGGTGCTGAAGAGGAGCCCCTTCAGCGGCGAAGCGGTAGCCTTTTGCAGGAAGGCGGACAGGAGGGGCCCTGCCCATTTGCCGAGGGCCGCCTCCATCACCTTCATGCCGGCCATAAAAATAACAAACCCGTACACGACGGGAAACACAACAGTTTGAAACACGCGGCAAGTCCTCCTTGGGGTTGTTTATGGAGTCAACCATAGTTACGTATATGTCCAGCCCTGGACAACCATGACTCCAAGAGGGGCTTCAGCCGGGGACTTGCCGGAATCCATATATCATTTTTGAAACGTTGAAGGAGTGAATCGATTGGCATCCGTCGTATTGGAGCGCAGCCGGAAGAAGCGGCTGGAACAGGGGCATCCCTGGATTTACAACAATGAAATTGCCTCGGTGGAGGGCAGCCCGGAGCCGGGCGACCTCGTGAATGTGGTCAATCATCAAGGGCGGTACCTGGCCACAGGCTATTACAATCCGGCCTCGCAAATTACGGTCCGGGTCATCTCGTACCATCCCGTCGAGACGATGGATCGTGCCTTCTTTGCCGAACGCTTCCGCGGCTGCCTTGAGCACCGTGAGCGATTTCTGAAAGGAGACAATGCTTACCGCCTCGTGTATGGGGAAGCGGATTTTCTTCCCGGGCTGATCGTGGACCGCTTCGGCGATGTGCTGGTCGTACAGCTGCTGACGCTGGGCATGGACGTGCATCGTACGGACATCGTCGACGCGCTGGTCGAGGTGCTGAACCCGCAGGGAATCTATGAACGCAGCGACGTTCCCGTGCGCGAGCTGGAAGGGCTTGAGCAGACCAAGGGACCGCTGTACGGGGAATGCCCGCGCCACGTGACCGTGACGGAGAACGGTCTGTTCGTGAAGGTCGACATTGAAGAAGGCCAGAAAACGGGCTATTTCTTCGACCAGCGGGAAAACCGGGCTTCGATCGCTCCGCTGATGACCGGCTGGGGAGGCCGCAGCGGGATTACGCTGCAGGAAGTAGAACAGGACGGAGAGCGCGTCAGCCTTCCGGTGAACAAAAGCGGCAAAGTCGTTACCTTCCCTTATTGGGACGGGGCCACAGTGCTGGAATGCTTTTCGCATACGGGCAGCTTCACGCTGAATGCCTGCAAGTACGGAGCCAAGAAGGTCACCTGCCTCGATATTTCCCAGCACGCGATTGAGAGCGCCAGGGAAAACGTCGTGCTGAACGGCTTTGAGGACCGGGTGGAATTTGTTGTCGCCGACGCCTTCCAATATTTGCGTGATCAGGTCAAAGGAGTGGAGGAACGGCGGCAGCGGGCCGCAGGGAACGAGGAGAAGGTCGATACCTCGAAGAAAATGACCGCAGGGGGCGGCCGGACGTGGGACGTCGTTATTTTGGACCCACCGGCATTTGCCAAGACGAAAAGCGCCGTGAAGGGCGCCTGCCGCGGCTATAAGGATATCAACCTGCACGGCATGAAGCTGGTGAACGAGGGAGGATACCTCGTCACGGCCAGCTGCTCGTACCATATGCGCCCGGACCTGTTCCTGGCCACGATCCAGGAAGCGGCGGCCGATGCCGGCAAAATTTTGCGCCTGATCGAATGGCGTGCGGCCGGCAAGGACCACCCGCAAATTCTCGGCGTCGATGAAGGCCATTACCTCAAGTTTGCTGTATTTGAAGTTCGCAGCAGGGCTTAACTTTGATCTTGAAAAACCAAACCTTTCCGTGATGGACGGAAAGGTTTTTTTGTTTTCGCAGCGGCAAGCTCGTCTGAAAGAGAAGCAAGCGTAACCTTCGGGGGATTGTTAGCGTCTAGGAAGTAAGACGTTCCAAAAAAAGGGATTCAGCATACGACGGGGTGACGCAATGAAAAAAGCAATCATCGCATTAACCTTACTGATGATGTTAACAATAACAGCCTCAGGCTGCACCTCACCAGCTGCCAACCATTCGGAAGGGTGCTGTACAAACCCGGTTAGCCAAACGGCGCCGGGGCAATATCGGGACGCTGCAGGCTTTTCGAATTTAGAACAGAAAGCCATCGGTCCGATCGGGGTGCGGGAGCCGTTCTATGGCGTGCGCCTTCTGAACCGGGACGGAACGACCGTTCAGGAGTGGCCGCTAGATTCCTTAACATCGTATCAACCCGTTTGGGACGATGAGGAGGAACATGGGCCCGGGATGCTGGTGTACAGCTTGAATGGCAGGCTGCCTTCGATTTTGCAGCAGAACGGTTCGATAAGCGTGCTATCCCAGCCGAAATGGGCGCCGCCTCAGGTGGAGTTTACGAACGATTTTGGGCTGAATGTTCAATATGCGGACCGGCTTGTCCAGAACGAGATCTATGCCGTCAACGGCCATTTGAAGCTGTACCGGGTAAATACCCGATCCGGAGTGTCCCTGGAGCTGTACGAGTCCGCCCGCCCGATCTACGGTATAGCCGCATCACCTGACAACGATCGTGTGGCGCTGCTGGTTGCTTCGGACGACACGTTTGGCCCGGATGCCGACTTGATTGTGCTGGACCGGGACGGGAACAAGCTGCTCCACCGGCCGAGAGTGAGCTATTTGTCACACAGCGACGGATTCCTGTTTATTTATCCTTTAGCCTGGAACGATAACGAGACCGTTACGGTCCCTGTTGACGGATCAAGGAGGGCCGAACCCGTGGCGTTCTACATATCCGTCTGAACCGGGAGGGGGCGTCCTACGAAACCGATCCTAAGCTGCCGGCCGCGGCCAGGCGAATATTAGCACAGCACGCAAGGGTTGCAAAGGAAACGGACATCACCAGCTTTACCGCCGCATCCGGGAATCCCTCCGGTTTGTATGCGGTCCAACTGGCCAATCGTGACGTATGGATTGTCGATATTCTGAAAGGGAAGGCGCTCGAAGCCGGCGTCGGCTATCCGCTGAGCTGGACGAGGGAGAACCGGCTGTGGCTGGCGGCCAACCGCTCGGAGCTGCCGGTCTATTACAGCGGTATGTAATATGCCATGCGAGGCAAAATGATGATGCATTCGATGATCCGCGTATCATTTATCCAAACCCCGAACGCCAAAATGTTAAAAATCCCTTCTCGCCGGATGCGAAAAGGGATTTTTGAATTTTTTACCCAGGCTAGTGTGCTTTTTCAATTCCAGGGCTAGCGCTATTGCTTTGTCCGGGTTACCATCATTCCTGCTCATAGCGATGGACCAGCTTGTCCCGGTGGGAAGCAAAAATGTCCTCCAGTCCGATGTCGTATTTGTTCGCGATCACAATCAGATTCCCCAGCACGTCGCCAAGTTCTTCCACAAGCTCCTGCTTATGCTCGTCATACGTACCCACGGCCTCATCCGGCCGGTCCCGGCCGATTTCAAGCGCCCGAATCGCCCGGGCTACTTCGCCGGTCTCCTCCGCCAAAAAGCCGATCCGGATAAAGATATCGAGCTCCGACCAGCCTCGCTGTTCGTAATACTCCTTGACCCACTGCTGAAATGCGTTCACATCCACAGTTTCCGCCTCCTCCTGCAATTCGTGTTCTAGTGATAGGCATTTCTATAAGTATAAGGGATGGAGGCAAGAGGTTGGTGAGTTATTCAAAGGCTGGATTGAGGGCAAAAACCATTATTTACATTTTGGTACACATTAAATAGACTGAAAAATCATTGAAAGGAAGGGAAGTCCGAACAGGCTGCTAGGAGATCACGTGGAACGGCCGGTAATTTCAGGGTTGGACGCCATGATGGTTTCCGCCGCGCGCCATACCTCCGGCAAAAAGTCGATGACCGCAGCGGCACGCGTGCTGAAGTCCTGGACGGTGTGAAAGCCGAGATCGGCCAGAAATGCTTCCAGACCGGGGGCAAGCTCCTTTTGCACTTTCGGATCGCTGTCTGCGGCGAGAATTTTGTGGCAGCGCGCGAAGGTGGCGCCCATCCAAAACACCGCCTCGCGGTGGAGTCCTTGTTCAATTAACGTTATGCTCCCGTCGATGGCGATCGGGCGGGAAACCGGGGAAATATCGCTGCTGAAGAAAAAGGGCGTTTTGGCGACCGCAGCCGCGGTGTCGAAGGTCCGCTCGAGCGACCTGACATGCTGCATCGCCCGCTCCGGCTCCAAATCGGCACAGCCGAGATGGCGAAGCAGCTCGAGGTACAGCGAGCTTAGGCTATAATCTTTCAATACGCCGCGGACGGCTGCATAACGGAGCCGCACCGTCGGGTTTTTCAGGGCGGCGAGCAGCAGCACATGCGTGGTGATGCCCGTAGGGAAGAGCCAGGATGTGAACAAGTCATGCAGGGGCAGGGACAAGTCGAGGCCGAGCAGAGAACGCTTGATTTGCTGCAGGACGTTTTCGCACCGCTGCCGCACCCAGACCTCATCGGCAAAATGCCGGGATACTTCTGAATACAGGCGATGCAAATGGCCATGGGGATCGGAGATGATCGTATTCACCCGGAACGGGCCTGCCAGATGGTGTGAGACGAGCACCTTTTGCACCGAGGACAGCTCGGATAGGGAGATGTAAGAGCCTTCGATCAGGGTATTCCGATATATGAACTTACCCGGTTTTAACGGCGGCTCCGCCAGTTCGGACACGACCATCACGTCGATATCGGAGCTTGGAGACATCGGGGCATCTTCCGGCATTCCGATCGTGGAACCCGTAAAATAAGCGCCCATAAATCCTTTTTCCTTTGAGGCTTGGTGCATCACCCAGTCCGCTGCAGCGGCTCTTGCTGAACCGACCGTTCCGGGCTGATTTTCAGACGAGCTTGAAAAATCCTTGATATCCACCGTATTTCCTCCCTTTGCCTTAAAGTGGGAACGTCCTCATTATAGAATGTCAGGTGAAAAATGGTAGACTGTTTGTTTTTGGAAATATGAGCTATAATAGCAATATAAGGAGCCGAAAGGCTCCTTTTTTCGTTGGATTCCGGCATACGGCCCGCAGAAGGACAAGGGGTTGACATGAAACCAAAAGGTTTCGTATAATTCATGTGAAACCAAATGGTTTCGCATTCGAATGTAAACCGGGTTGATTGACTGCATATGGAGGTACTTATACATGGAAAACTCAACAAACAATGCTTTGCCTGATATTCGCCACACCGGCGTATTCCAGGCTCCGATCCAGAAAGTGTGGGAGGCGGTGGCGACTCCCGAAGGGCTGTCCGCCTGGTTCATGCCCAATGACATGCAGCCCGTCGTAGGCCACGAATTTCACATTAATGCCGGTCCGTACGGCATGTCGCCGTGCAAGGTGACCGAAGTGGATCCGCCGCACCGGCTGGCGTTCCGCTGGGGCAAGGACTGGACGCTTGCTTTCGAGCTGAAGGAGCTGGACGGCAAAACGGAAGTGACGCTCATCCACTCCGGCTGGAGCGCGGACCAAGTGACCGAGTTCAACCAGCCGCACACGATTGTGCGCGAGACGATGGACCAAGGCTGGGCCGGACTCCACCAGAAGCTGGGCAGATACGTCGAGGCGTAAGCATGACGGCGACTGCGTCCAAGCACGACGTGTTTCAGGCCGTGGCCGATCCTACCCGGCGCCAGCTGCTGAAGCTGCTGTCCGTTCAGGAGATGCCCGTAACGGTTCTCAGCAGCCATTTTCCGATGAGCCGGACGGCGGTTTCCAAGCATCTGCGGATTCTGTCGGAGGCAGGGCTGGTGAAGGAAAGGAAGGTCGGCCGCGAGACGAGGTACCGGCTGGACCCGGGGCCTTTGCAGGAGCTCAAGGATTGGTACTCCTATTTTGAACGCTTCTGGGAGAACAAGATGGCAGCCCTGCAGCACTTCGTGGAGTCGGATGGTTCCGAACGCTTCCCTGCTCCGCTGACCCTTGTGGATAAGGAGAAGGAACAAGATTAGCCGGTGATTCAATCGCTCTATACTGAACCATGATCCCTGCATGATGGCCGGGAGGCTGGAAACTAGCATTCGTAAAAATCAAGCGAAACAAGAGACAGCGGTACAAGAGGATCACATCCTTCTGTACCGCTGTTTGGCATGCCGGGAAACGGCGTCCTTTCGGGTTGAGCGTATCGGATAATTGCAAAAAACGGCAAGTGCCTCCTTTTTACAGTTCCGCAAACATACGTTCTTTTCAAAAAAGGTTGTGTTATACTTATATTTAATAGTTTTCGAGGTTTACATACGAAGGAGGCAACACCATGTCGGTTCATTTTCTGATCGGACGATCCGGTAGCGGCAAGACGACGGCGATCCTAAGCGAGATTACGTCCCGGCTGCAAACAGAGCCTAAGGGCAGCCCGCTGATCCTGCTCGTTCCCGAGCAGGGCTCATTCCAGGCGGAGCACAGCCTGGTATCGTCGGGCGCTGTCAAAGGCAGCGTCCGTGCGCAGGTTCTCAGCTTCCGGCGCCTGGCGTACCGGGTGATGCAGGAGACCGGCGGGTCGGCGAGAGTCGGCATCAGCGAAGAAGGCAAAAAAATGCTGCTGTACAAAATCATTCAGCGCCGCAAAGAGGAGCTGAAGCTGTTCGGTGCCTCCGGTGACCAGCTGGGTTTCATAGGCAAGCTGAACGAGCTGTATACCGAGCTCAAGCGGTACTGCGTAGATTCCGCCGTGCTGGAAGAGCATTTGACCCAGCTGACGGAGCAGAAGGCGGCCGCGCCGATCCTGCGCTATAAGCTGGAGGATTTATGGACGGTGTACCGCGACTTTGAACAGGAAATATCACCGCTTTATATAGATGATGAAGATACGCTCGTCACTTTGGCTGAAGGGATTCGCAGCTCGTCGTATGTCAAAGGTGCGGACGTATGGATCGACGGCTTCCACGGGATGACTCCGCAGGAATACGGGGTTGTTCGCGAGCTGATGGCCCATGCGTCATCGGTCACCATTGCGCTCACGCTGGACAAGCCGTACCACGGCAGCATGCAGCCGCATGAGCTGGACCTGTTTCACCCGACCGCCACGACTTACATCAAGCTGAGAGGAATGGCCGATGAGCTGGGCATCGAAACGAACGATTCGATACTGCCGGCATCGGACCTGCCCAAATTCCGCCTCAGCCCGCGGCTTGCTCATTTAGAGCGCGGTTATGACCGGCGGATTCCCTGGAAGGGGCAGGAGAAAGAGCAGGTTCAGGAAATCGAAGGGATTTCCCTCTATGCCGCCGAGAATCGGCGCACCGAAGTGGAAGGGGCTTTGAGGGAGATGCTGCGCCTGGCCAGGGAGGAAGGGGCGAGATACCGCGAAATGGCCGTGTTCGTCCGTAATTTGGGCGATTACGAGCATTTGGTGGAGCCCCTGTTCCGGGACTACGGCATTCCGTTCTTTCTCGACCAGAAGCGAAGCGAGCTGCACCATCCGCTGGTGGAGTTTATTCGTTCCGCACTGGATGTCGTGCGCCGGAACTGGCGGCATGAGGACGTATTCCGCTGCATCAAGAGCGACCTGCTGCTTCCGCTGGACGGGTCGCTGGGGCGGGAGGAGATGGACGTGCTCGAGAACTACGCCCTCGCCTGCGGAATTCAGGGATACCGCTGGACGGACGGCCGCCCGTGGAAAGCCGTTCCGAGCCTGTCCCTGGAGGAAAACGGCGGAGAGCGACGCAGATCCGGAGAGCAGCTTCTCAGCCTGATGGAGCACTGTCGGAGGGTGGTCAGCGAGCCGCTATTGGCATTTGGCAAGCGGGTGAAGAAGGCGGGCAGCGCCGAGGAGCTCAGTACAGCGGTCTTCCGTCTGCTTGAGGAAGCCGACATTCCCGAGAAGCTGGACCTGTGGAGCCGCGAAGCGCTGGAGTCCGGGCGTCCGGAGGCGGCGAGGGAACACCGCCAGCTGTGGGATGCGGTCCTGGAGCTGCTGGATCAGATTGTGGAAATGATGGGTACGGAGAAGATGGCCTTCGAGCTGTTTGCCGGCATTCTGGAAACGGGGCTGAGCGAACTGAAGCTGGGCCTCGTTCCGCCTGCGCTCGATCAGGTGCTGGTCGGCAATATGGACCGGACGCGGACGGGCGGCGTAAAGTACGCGTTTCTGCTTGGCGTCAACGATGGAGTCATCCCGGCTGTGTTTCAGGATGACGGGGTGCTGACCGAACAGGAGCGCTCCCTGCTGTCGCAAACCGGAATGGAGCTGGCGCCTGGCATTTCGCGCAAGCTGCTCGACGAACGGTTCCTGATTTACAACGCCTTGACCTCGGCCAGCAGGCATGTATGGGTCAGCTATCCGGCCGCAGACGATGAGGGCAAGGAGCTGCTGCCGTCTGAAGTAGTGAGGCATGTCCGTAAAATGTTCCCGGGTCTGCCGGTTCGCCGCCTGTCGGCGCAGCCATCGGCAGAGCAGCGGGAAGAAGAGCTGCTTGCGTATTTGTCCCACCCCCGCCAGAGCCTCAGCCATTTGATCATTCAGCTGCGCAAATGGAAGCAGGGCGCGGAAATTCCGCAGCTGTGGTGGGATGTGTACAACTGGTATATCCGGGAACGGGAATGGAAGGGACCGCTGGATATGCTGCTGCGGTCGCTGTTTTACCGCAACGATACCCGCCAGCTGGAGCCGCAGACCAGCCGCAGGCTGTACGGTGCCAAAATCCGGACGAGCGTATCCCGCATGGAGCGGTTCGTGGCCTGCCCGTTTTCGCACTTTGCTTCACACGGGCTGAAGCTGCGCGAACGGCAGCTGTACCGCCTGCAGGCGCCGGATATCGGCCAGCTGTTCCACGCGGCGCTGACCCAAATGGCGCTGCGGCTGCAGGAACAGAAACGGAGCTGGGGAAGCCTGACGGCCGAAGAGTGCCGGCGCGAAGCGGAAACAACGGTAGAGCGCCTCGCTCCGATGCTGCAGGGAGAAATTTTGATGAGCAGCAAGCGCTACGGCTACATTTCGCGCAAGCTCAAAAATATCGTCAGCCGCGCCTCCGTCATTCTGGGCGAGCAGGCACGGCGGGGTAGCTTTGAGCCGGTCGGCCTGGAGCTGGATTTTGGCCCCGGTAAACCGCTGCCTCCGCTGACCTTCTCCCTTGAGAACGGAACGGTGATGGAGGTCATCGGGCGAATCGACCGGGTGGATATGGCCCAAGGCGAAAACGGACTGCTGCTGCGCGTAATCGATTATAAGTCCGGACAGAAGGACCTGCGGCTTCATGAGGTGTACTACGGCTTGTCCCTGCAGATGCTGACCTATCTGGACGTGCTGTTGACCTATGCGGAGCACTGGCTGGGCAGCAAGGCGCTGCCGGCGGGAACGCTGTATTTTCACGTGCATGATCCGATCCTGCAGTCGAGCAACGGGCTGACGATGGAGCAGGCGGCGGAAGAGCTGCTCAAACGGTTTAAAATGAAGGGGCTGCTGCTGGCCGACCGCGACGTCATATCCAAAATGGACGCATCTCTGGACAAAGGCCATTCATCCATCCTTCCGGTTGCCGTCAAATCGGACGGAAGCTTCTACAGCTCCGCATCGGTCGCTACGCCGGATCAGTGGGATACGCTGCTGTCTTCCGTTAGGGACAATATCACCCGGATCGGAACGAGAATTACTGAAGGGGACGTGGACATCGAGCCTTACCGCATCCAGCAGGAGACGGCATGCACGTTCTGTCCGTTTAAGCCGGTGTGCCAGTTTGACGAAAATGTCGAGGGCAACCATTACCATTTGCTCGGCAAGCCAAATAAATCGCAGGTATGGGAAATGATGTCCAGCCGCCAAGGAGGAGATGCGCATGATCGAAATTGAAAAGCCGGCAGGCAGCATGTGGAGCGACGATCAGTGGAAGGCGATTTCGCTTCACGGCGATCACATTCTGGTCGCGGCGGCGGCAGGCTCAGGGAAAACGGCCGTACTGGTCGAACGGATCATCCGGAAAATTTTGAATGAGGAGCAGGGCTTCAGCGTGGACCGGCTGCTTGTCGCCACGTTCACTAAGGCGGCTGCGGCCGAGATGCGTGAGCGCATCCGCGACGCGCTGGATCGGCAGCTGGAGAAGGATCCGGAGAATACCCATCTCCGGCGGCAGCTGTCCCTGCTCGGGCGTGCTTCCATCACGACGCTTCACTCCTTCTGTCTTGAAGTGATCCGCAGGTACTATCAGATGATTCCGATTGATCCGGGGTTCCGGATCCTGAACGAGAATGAAGCCGAGCTTATGCGCCAGGAAATCCTGGAGGAGTTGTTCGAGGAGAAATACGGGGAGCAGCCGGAGGACAGCGATTTTATCGCGCTGGTGGATTGGTTCAGCGGTGAGCGTACGGACGATGCCGTCCACCATTTGGTACAGAGGCTTTATGATTTCTCACGCAGCCACTCCTGGCCCGATCAGTGGCTGCGGGATATGGCCGAGTCCTTTTTGCTGCCGGATACGGCAAGTCTGGGCGAAAGCCAGTGGGTCAAAAGCATCCTTCAGGATGCGAGGCTGGCGCTTGCCGGGGCCGAAGGACTGCTGGAGCAGGCCCGGCGTCTGACACTGCTGCCCGGAGGACCGGGGCCCTATCTGGATAACCTGAACGCCGATCTGGAGGTAGTCCAGTCGCTCAGGGATGCGCTGGACAACCGTCCGTGGGACGAGCTGTTCGAACGCTTTCAGACAGTTTCGTTCAGCAAGCTGAAGAGCTGCCGCAAGGAGGAGACCGACCCGGCACTGCAGGAGAGGGTCAAGGAGCTGCGGGAAGCGGTCAAGAAAACGGTGCAGGATCTGAAAGGGGCGTTGTTTGGCCGGCCGGCCGATGCCTTTCTGGCCGAGCTGCACCGGGCGGCGCCGCTCATGAAGGAGCTGGCGGAGCTCGTCATTGAGTTCGGCGACCGCTATCTTCATGAAAAGCAGAGAAGAAACGCGGTGGATTTCAGCGATCTGGAGCACTACTGCCTGCAAATTTTGCGCCACCCGGATTCGGTGCCGGGTCAGCCGCTCCCTTCGGACGCAGCCATGGAATATCAGGAACAGTTCGACGAGGTGCTGCTGGACGAGTATCAGGACACCAACAGCGTGCAGGAAGATATCGTCAAGCTGATTTCGCGCGAGCTGCCGGGGAACCGGTTCATGGTCGGCGACGTCAAGCAGAGCATCTACCGCTTCCGTCTGGCGGAGCCTAGCCTGTTCTTGGACAAGTACCGCAGGTATGCTTCCGCCGAGGGCGGCGGCATCCGTATCGACCTTGCCCGTAACTTCCGCAGCCGGCTGGAAGTGGTGCATGCCGTGAACATGGTGTTCCGCCAGCTGATGAATGAGACGGTGGCGGAGATCAGCTACGATGAGCGGGCGGAGCTCGTTTACGGAGCTTCTTATCCGGAAGCCCAGCCTGAAGGGGCTTCAGGGCCGTCTCCGTACGTGCCGGAGCTGGTGCTGATTGACAAGGCCAGAGGCGGGGAGGCGTCTGAGGAAGAGCCTCAGGACAGCGACAACGGAGGTCTGATCCAGGAGAGCGAGGCCGCCGAAATGGAGACGGCTCAGCTTGAGGCCAGAGCGATTGCCAAAAAAATACGCGCTATCTTGGGTGACACATCGCCTAGGCCGATGCAGGTGTTCGACAAGGAGACCAAAGCGATGCGGCCTGTCCGTTACGGCGACATGGTCATCCTGCTTCGGTCCGCCTATATTTGGGGGCCGCTGATCATGGAGGAGCTGCGCCAGCTCGGCATCCCTGCCGACGGGGAGCAGAATCAGGGGTATTTCCAGGCGACCGAAGTGGAAATTATGCTGTCCCTGCTCCAGATTATCGATAACCCCCGGCAGGACATTCCGCTTGCAGGCGTGCTGCGCTCGCCGATCGTCGGCCTGACCGAAGAAGATCTGGCACAGGTCCGGTTATGCGGGAAGGGGACGTTCTATGAGGCCGTCATGGCGGCTGCAGGAGGGACGGTTCCCGCGTCTGCGGAGCCTGGAGATTCAATTTCGATTCCGGACGAGGAAGGGATGCTCCCTGCATACGCTGAAAGTGCCGCCGCCCTGGAGTGGGCGGAACAAACGGAAGCAGTGGATGAGGAATTCAGCCTCTCTCCAGAACTGCAGCGGAAGCTGGCAGGGTTCCTGGCTTCGCTGGAACGCTGGCGAAATATTGCCCGTCAAGGCGGCCTGGGGGATCTGATCTGGCTGCTGTACCGGGAAACGGGATATTTGGATTGGGTAGGCGGCCTTCCCGGAGGAATGCAGCGGCAGGACAATCTGAAGGCGCTGCACGACCGGGCGGTCCAGTTTGAACAGACGACATCTTCCCGCGGACTGTTCCGCTTTTTGACGTTTATTTCCAGACTGCGTGACAACGGATCAGATTTGGGCGGACCAGGCACGGCTGAAAGCCGGGACAACGCAGTGCGGATTATGACAATCCATAAGAGTAAGGGCCTCGAATTTCCGGTCGTGTTTTTGGCAGGCATGTCCAAAATGTTCAACCAGCAGGATTTGAACGCATCGTTCCTGATGCATAAAGAGCTTGGCTTCGGACCGAAATTTGTGGATACCGAGAAGAGGGTCAGCTATCCGACGCTCCCGAACCTGGCCATCCGCCGCCGATCCCAGCTTGAGCTGCTTGCCGAGGAAATGCGTGTGCTCTACGTCGGCCTGACCCGGCCGAAAGAAAAGATGATCTTGATCGGGACGGTGAAGGATCTGGAGAAAAAGGTGTCCTCCTGGGCCCAGGTGCAGAGCCGGCCGGAGCTGATGCTCCCCGATTACCTCTTGGCAAGGGGCAGAAGCTACCTCGACTGGGTCGGGCCTGCGCTGATCCGCCACCCGGCGGCCGCCAAGCTGCGCGAGCTCGGCGGTTTGGAAGGCGAGACAGCCTCCGCGCTGGAGAGCGATCCGGCGGATTGGCGCATTTCGATCCTCTCCCCAGAGGATCTCACGCTGGCGGCGCTTGGGGGCTGGGAGATAGCGGAAGAATCGACGCCGGAGCGCCGGCGCAAGCTGAATTCGCTTCTTCGCAGAGAGACGATATTCCCGGGCAGCGATGTGCCGGATGGAGGTTCTTTCTTGTCACCTGACCAAATATCCGCCCGGCTGAACTGGCAGTATCCGCATGCTGCCGCCAGCCGGCTCTCGGCCAAAACGTCCGTGACCGAAATGAAAAGGCTGCTTGCCCTGCAGGACGGGCCCACGCTGGACTGGGTCGAGGAGACCCGGGTTCGGCGGGAGCACAGTTTGCCTGCCTCCCAGCAGACAGGTACGCTTGCCCTGCGCCGGCCCAAATTTATGGAGCAGAGCCGGATGAGTCCTACGGAACGGGGAACGGTGTACCATACCGTCATGCAGCACATCCCTCTGGATGCGGGATTGGTAGATTTGCGGGTCGTTGAAGCCACGCTGCAGCGATTGGTCGACCTGTCGATCCTTACAAGCTCGCAGGCGGAGATCGTGGAGCCGGAGCAAATCGCCTCCTTTTTTGACAGCGACATCGGCAAGAGACTGCAGTCGGCGGAGTGGGTGTCGAGGGAAATGCCTTTCAGCTACGGTCTTCCGGCTCATGAGGCGCACCAAGCGCTGCTTGCGACCGAGCGTTTTAACGAGGGGAACATCATACCGATGAAGGCAACGGATGCAGAAACCCAGGCTTCGGACGAAGTGGTGCTCATTCAGGGGATCGTCGACTGTCTGTTCCGTCAGGACGGTAAATATGTCATCGTCGACTATAAAACCGACCGGGTGCTGGAACACCGCGGCGGAATAGCCGCTCTGGCGGAGAGCTATCGGTTCCAGCTGGAACTGTATGCCCGGGCGCTGGAAGATATATTAGGTGAGGCGGTCCAGGAGAAATGGCTGTACTTTGTGGATGCTAAGCAGTCCGTGTTGCTGTAGTGGAGTGTTCAAAGCTCATATATTTAAATTAAATAAGACATGTGCTTTTTGATTTGGTAGTATTTTCGATTGGACAGGTTTCTTCGGTTGATAGATTTCTTGATCTGATCGTTTTTTAAAATGGCAGTTTGATCGTTTTTTAGAATCGATATTTAATAGAGTCGATAGTAGTCGATAGTTTAATGGAATCAATAGTTTAATAGAATTCGATTGTATTCTTAGACGCGATCGGGTTTAGGAATGGATCGTTGGCTGAGTGTTTTCATTTTTAGGTGTGACCCATACACGGCATGAATCCGTCTGGGTTCACGGCTTGCGCGAAAGCAAGTTCAGGAGGGAGAAGCAGGATGCGCATACTTCACACGGGTGACTGGCACTTTGGACGGACGCTCGAGGGCCGGAGCCGGATGAAAGAGCAGGAAGATTTCGTTGAGGAACTGGTCCGGATCGTACACGATCAGAAGATTGATGTGGTCATGATGGCCGGGGATGTCTATGATTCGGTCAATCCGCCGGCGGCAGCGGAACAGCTGTTTTATGAGGCGGCGGCCCGGCTGACGGAAGGAGGGACGCCGCTCGTGGTCATTGCGGGCAATCATGATCAGCCCGAGCGGGTTTCGTCGGTAACGCCGCTGGTCGCCCGGCAAGGGATCACGCTGGTCGGGCTTCCCGTGGCCGAAGCCGTCACGGTTCAAGCGGTCCGGACCGGGGAGATCGCCAAGATTGCGGCGCTCCCTTATCCGTCCGAAGCCCGCTTAAATGAGCTGCTCGCCGCCGAAGGCGACGAAGAGGAGCTCCGCCGCGCATACAGCGCCCGCGTAGGCATGCTGATGCGGAAATTGGCGTCAAGCTTTACGCCCGAGACCGTCAATTTGGCCATGAGCCACATTTACGTGCTTGGCGGCGTGGAAAGCGACTCGGAACGGCCGATACAGGTCGGAGGCGCGTATACGGTGGACCCATCGGCGCTTGCGGTTGGAGCCCAGTATACGGCGCTTGGCCACCTGCACCGGCCTCAGGCGGTCAAGGGTGATGGAATGATCCGCTACAGCGGGTCCCCGCTCGCCTACAGCTTTTCCGAGGCCGGTCAAGCGAAGTCCGTTTCCATCATCGATGTGGCCCCGGGGCAGCAGCCCGTAATGGAGGAGGTTTATTTGTCCTGCGGCCGGCCGTTAATCCGGTGGAAAGCAAAGGGTGGACTGGAGGAAGTTCATCGCTGGCTGGATGAAGGCAGGGATGCGAACGGTTTTATCGATCTGGAGATTTCGCTGACCGAAGCAATGTCTCTTGGGGATATTCACAGGCTGCGCAAAAGTCACGAAGGGTTCGTACATATCCGTCCCGTGTATCCTGAGATGGAACAGGTCGAGGTGGAGTACAGCCGGTCGAGCCTGCCGGTGCCTGAGCTGTTCCGGAAGTTCTACCAGCGCCAGACCGGAGGAGCCGAGCCGGATGATGCGCTCGTTGAATTGTTCCTTGCGCTCACTTCGGAAGACGCAGAGGTAAAGGAGGAAGTGTAACATGAAGCCGATCACACTGAAGTTGTCGGGTCTGCAGAGCTATCGCGAAATGCAGCAGATCGATTTTGACGAGCTGTGCCAGATGGGGCTGTTCGGTATTTTTGGACCGACGGGCAGCGGCAAATCGACGCTTCTGGACGCGATGACCCTGGCTCTGTACGGCAAAGTCGAACGTGCGGTGAACGGCACGCAGGGCATCATGAACCATTCGGAAGATGCACTGTACGTCTCCTTTACCTTTGAACTCAGTTCCGCGGACGGACCGAAGCGGTACAGAGTGGAGCGCCGTTTTAAAAGAACCAACGAGCTCTCAGTCAGCAATACGGTTAGCCGGTTTATCGAGGTCACCGCGGAAGGTGAAACGGTTATGGCAGACAAGCTGGCTGAAGTCACCCGCTGCGTGGAAGACAAAATCGGTCTGAAAATGGAAGACTTTACGCGGGCCGTCGTCCTTCCCCAGGGGAAGTTCGCCGAGTTTCTGTCGCTGAAGGGCAGTGAGCGCAGGCAGATGCTGCAGCGCCTGTTCCATTTGGAAAAATACGGCGACCTGCTCGCGCAGAAGCTCAGCCGGCGGGTGAAGGACAACGATGCTGCGCTGAAGGAAGTGGAGGCGGAGCAGCAAGGCCTCGGCAGCGCAGGCGCGGAAGCGGTGGACGAAGCGAGGAACAGACTCAAGGAAGCCGCCTTGGAGGCAGAGGCCTCGCGGCTGAAGCTGCGGCAAATGACCGAGGAGGCCGAGAAGACCGGCAAATTCAGGGAGATGCAGCTGGAGAAGGAGCGGCGTGAACAGGAGCTCCAACGGCTGTCCGCCGAAGAAGAAGCGATTGTCCGGCTGGAGCGCCGGCTGGGACAGTCTGCTGCGGCCCGGGCAATCATGCCTTTGTATACGCAGTGGACGGACAGCAGGCAGGAATGGGACAACCGCACCCGGGAGGCGGAGCAGCTTCAGACGAAGGCTGCGGCCGCGGATACGGCGGCCCGGGAGGCCGCTGCCGCCGATGATGCGTCGCACCGGGAGCTTGCCGCTGAGGAGCCGAAGCTGCTGCAGCGCCAGGAGCAGCTGGAGCAGGCGGTACTGCTGCAGCGGGAGCGGGACGAGCTGAAGACTGTGCTGCAGCAGCTGGCTGAGCAGCGGTCAAAGACGGCCCATGAAAGCAAGGAACGGACTGAAGCTCTGGCCAAGGAGCAGGAGCTGCTTGCCAAAGGGCTCAAGCGGCAGTCCGAGCTGCAGGAAAGCCTGAAGGGGCTGGAAGTGAAAGCGAAGGACCGTGAACGGCTGCATAAGGCGATGCGGCACGTTCAGCAGCTGGGAGCAAGCGAGCAGCGGCTGCGGAGCGCTGAGGATGAATTTAAAGAGCATAGCGAGAAGCAAAGCAGAGCCGAAGCGCTGTTGCAGCAGGCTGCGCAGGAGCGGGAGCAGCATTTGCAGGAGCAGAAGCGGTTCGCGCTCGCGGTTTCGGCCCATATGGAGCAGGTTCTGGGCCATGACAGCCGGATGGAGGCGGCGTTGTCCCGCCTCGACCAGGAAGAGGCGCTGGTCCGTTCTTCCTCCAAAGAGCGGGAGCTCCACGCGCTTTCGCTGGCGCTGGCCGCCGAGCTGCGCCCGGGAGAACCGTGTCCGGTATGCGGTTCATCCCATCATCCGGCACCGGTATCTCCGGATCAGGATGCGCCTGTTGCGGATGACGGTCTGCTGGAACTGCTGCGGCTTCTCCGCCAGCAGCTGCAGGAGCTGCGGCTGAGCGGGCGCCAGCTTGTACATGAGACCCGGAGCTTGCTGGAATCGTACGAGCCCGGGGTCCAGGTGGGGGCAGGGGCTCCCTTCAAGGCCGGTTCTGGCCCGCTGGAAGGCGCAGGCGAAGCGGCCGCTGCTCTCGAACTGGTCTCGGATCCGGAGCAAGTGGAGTCATTTTCCAGGCCCGCGTGGGAATCCCGGATCCGGAAAATGGAGGAGGACGCCGAAGCGTTGGCATCCTCCACGAGACAGCTTCAGCGCGAGCATGCCGCGCTGAAGGAGCGGGGGGAAGCGCTGAGCGCGCTGCAGGTGAAGCGGACGGCTGAAATCGAGTCGCTTCGGGAAACGTTCACCAAGCTGGGCGACCGATTTGAAACGGAGAAGCGGGAATACCTAAGGCTTCAGGAGGAGTGGCGCCGGGAGCTTCCGGACCTTCAGCCGGAGCAGGCGGACCGTTTGTCCGCGGAAATCCAGCAGAAGGATGCGCAGGCCGAAGAGATCCGCGAGCGGCTGCAGATCAGCATCCCTTTTATCGAGGAGAAAACGGCCTCGGTCCAATCGCTGGAGCGGCAGATCAACGATCTCGACAAGTCGCTCATTCAATGGGATGCCCAGCTGCAGGGCAAGCAGGATTTGCTGGCCGAGAAGGAGCGGCGCCTTCAGGCCTGGGTCGGCAGCGAGTCCGCCGACCGGCTGCTGGAAGGCTGCAAGCAGCGCCTGCTCTCCCTTCGGGAAGCTGCGGCGCGCTCCAAAGAGAAGCGTCAGGCAGCCGAGCAGCTTAAGCATGAAGCAGCCAAAGCGGCGGCGATGGCAGCCCAGGCGGCGGAATCCGCGGAGGAGCACTGCCGAAAAGCGCAGGCCCGCTGGGACGAGCAGTTGGCGGCTTCTCCGTTCGCCACGTCGGAGGAAGTGGCAGACGCCTGCATGCCGCCTGACGAAGAAGTGCACAGCGCGGAGCGGGTCCGGCTGCACCGCGAACGGGAGCAGGAGATTAAGGTGCAGCTCCGCCATTTGGCAGAGCAGCTGGACGGCCGCGGCGTGACCGAAGAAGAGTGGCAGCGGATCTCCGCGGAGCTGGCTGCCTGCCGGGAGCGCGATGAGACGGCGCTTCAGCAGCGGGCAAGGGCGGAGCGAGACCTGGACGACGTGGAGAAGCGTCATGTCCGCTGGTCGCAGCTGGAGCTAGTACGCAAGCAGCGGCAGCAGGAAGCCGAGAAGCTCTCCAAGCTGCAGTCCTGTCTCCGGGGCAATGCCTTCGTCGAATACATTGCCGAGGAGCAGCTGATGCAGGTCAGCCAGGCTGCTTCGCAGCGTCTGCGCTTCTTGACCAAGCAGCGCTATGCGCTG
Source organism: Paenibacillus sp. SSG-1 (assembly GCF_002224835.1). Classification (NCBI taxonomy): domain Bacteria; kingdom Bacillati; phylum Bacillota; class Bacilli; order Caryophanales; family Paenibacillaceae; genus Paenibacillus; species Paenibacillus sp. SSG-1. The sequence continues at coordinate 4,122,278 of NZ_MBRK01000001.1, read as the reverse complement.
GAGGTCGATTCCGGGGGAGGCTTCCTGATTCGGGATGACGCCAACGGCGGGGTGCGCCGTCCGGTGTCTACCCTGTCCGGAGGCGAGACCTTCTTGACCTCCCTGTCCCTTGCGCTGGCCCTGTCTGCGCAAATTCAGCTCCGGGGCCAATATCCTTTGCAGTTTTTCTTCCTTGACGAAGGTTTCGGGACGCTGGATCCCGAGCTGCTCGATACGGTAATCACTTCTTTGGAGAAGCTGCATAACGATCATTTGTCGGTCGGCATCATCAGCCATGTGCCCGAGCTGCGGGCCCGTCTTCCGCGCAAGCTGATCGTGATGCCTGCCGAGCAGGCCGGAGGCGGCTCGCGGATCGTTCCTGAAACGCTGTAGGCCATCATCCATAATTTTTTGAAAAAGACAGTAGCCATTCGCCCAGCCTTGAATACGATGTTGATGTAAATCTTCTGAAATTGGGAGGCTGTGAAGGGCAATGGAAAAGTTTGAGGCCATAGAGTTATGCAAAAAACATATGTACCGCTATGTCCGCGCGACAATGGCGGACGGAAGCGTACATGACGGATTTGTGGAAAGTGTTGATGAGGAGAAGCTGTATCTGGCAGTACCGGTCGGCCATGAAAACGTGTCGCCTGCACATGTGTCGCCGAATGCGAACGTAGCTCCGACGTATGTGTCACCTGCACATGTGTCGCCGAACGCGAACGTAGCTCCGACGTATGTGTCGCCTGCAAACGTGTCACCGAACGCAAACGTAGCTCCGACGTATGTGTCGCCTGCTAACGTGTCACCAAACGTGGCTCCGGCTCATGTAGCTCCGGCCAACGTGGCGCCAGCGGTGATGCCGGTCCATCATGGCTGCTACCACCCTTGCGGAGGTTTCCCGGGATATGACTACCGAGCATTTTTCCCAGGGTTCTATCCTCCGTTTGGATACGGCTACGGCTTTGGGTACCCGTTCTACGGACGCCGCTTTAACCGTTTGATTCTGCCTCTGGCCGGATTGACGGCGCTGTCGCTGCTGCCATTTTTTTAATATCTGATATAACGTACGAATCTGAAGAGGGATACCGGGAGAACCGGTGTCCCTTTTCTTTTGGATTCGGCGCGCCAGCCGAACTATTTCTAAGTAGGATACAGCGGGGACATTGGACGGGTCATTTTATATCCGGTATGATAAGAAAAGAAAATCTCTTACATATTAAAGGAGGCAACAATCCGATGGATTGCCTGTTTTGCAAAATCGTTGAAGGGAGCATCCCTTCCCAGAAAGTCTTTGAAAACGAACGGATCCTGGTATTTCGTGACATTCAGCCGGCCGCGCCGGTTCACGTGCTGATCATCCCGAAAAAGCATATCGCCTCAATGAACGAGGTTCAGGAGGAGGATCTCCCGCTGATCGCCGAAATGCATCAGGTGGCCCAGCAGGTCGCCAAGGATCTGGGCGTCAATGAGTCGGGATACCGGCTCATCAACAATTGCGGACCGGATAGCGGACAAGCGGTCCACCATATCCACTATCACCTGCTCGGAGGGGCCAAACTGGGCGCCCTGACCGGAATTTCCGACTCTCACGCATAAGCTTGTACCCCGGCAAATCCGGCCTTTGGTGAAAAAATAGGCCCTGAGGTTGACACCCTATTTCTCTTTCACCTATAATTAAGTTTGATGAACCGTGTTATTGCTCTTGGACGGTCTGGTCGGAGGGAGGGAAAACTGGTGTCTGAAACTAAAGTTCGCAAAAACGAGACTATTGATGCTGCACTTCGCCGCTTTAAGCGCTCCATCGCTAAGGATGGCGTATTGGCTGAGGTGAAGAAACGTAAGCATTATGAAAAGCCAAGCGTAAAGCGCAAGAAAAAGTCCGAGGCTGCTCGTAAGAGAAAGTTTTAGGAGGATTTGAACTAGCATGAATCTTAGCGAACGATTGAACGAAGATATGAAGCAGGCGATGAAGAGTAAAGACAAGTTCAAACTCTCCACGATTCGAATGGTTCGTTCGACGATCAAGAATCTTGAAATAGATTTGAAAAGAACTTTGGATGACAACGAAGTGCTTGATATCCTCAGTCGTGAAATCAAACAGCGCAAAGATGCCCTCCAAGAATTTCAAAAAGCAGACCGCGAGGACCTTGCGGAACATGCAAAAGCAGAAATCGAGATTATCGGTCAGTATCTTCCCGCACAGCTTTCCGAAGAAGAAATTAAAGTTATTGTACAGCAGACCATCCAGGAAACCGGTGCTTCTTCGAAAGCCGACATGGGGAAAGTGATGAGCGCGCTCATGCCGAAGGTAAAGGGACGCTCAGACGGCAAACTTGTGAACCAAGTGGTTCAACAATTTCTGCAATAAACATAAGTGAAACACCCCTGATTTCAGGGGTGTTTTTTCATTTTCTGAAACGATTCCCTTCTATGATGCGTAATAACTACCATATGATGGACAATATAACGGGAATGTGGAAAGGAGGGGTAAGGTGAATTTGGCCAAAAAGGGGCTTAAGTCTCTCGTAATGATGCTGATGCTCATATTTTTGGTTGCCGGCAATTGGCTTCCCGGGCGGGCATCCGCCGAAACCGGTGAGAAGAGCGGCCCGGTCTATATTATACCGGTAGACCAGGAAATTGAGACGGGGCTTGAGAAGTTCATGCGCCGCGGTTTTAACGAAGCGGCCAAGATGAATGCCGGGCTCGTTGTGCTCGAGATCAACACGCCGGGCGGGCTTGTCGATACCGCCGACAAAATCGGGCAGATGATCCGTGACAGCAAGATCCCTACGCTTGCTTACATTCAAGGCAATGCCGCTTCGGCCGGCAGCTATATCGCGCTGAATGCGGATAAAATCGCCATGAAGCCAGGCAGCATGATCGGTGCCGCCGCCATGGTGGACCGTACAGGAAAACGCGTGGATGATGCCAAGCTGGTCGCGTACTGGAAGTCGAAAATGAGCGCAGCGGCTGAGTCCAGCGGACGGGACAGCAAAATCGCCGAGGGTATGGCGGATATCAACATGGTCGTCGACATGCCGGCGATCGGTGAGAAGAAAGAGAAAGGCGATATTATCGCCTTGTCGAGCGAACAGGCTTTGAAGGTCGGATATGCCGATCATATCGCATCAACGCCTGAAGAAGCGATTCAATGGATGGGGTACTCGACGGATGACGTTTTCCGGGTCGAGCATACCGGTGCGGAGAAGGTCGCAGCCTTTCTGACACATCCAACCGTAATGATCATTTTGCTGTTCCTGGGGATCGCCGGTGTCGTCATCGAGCTAATGATACCTGGCTTTGGCGTTCCGGGGATCGTAGGCGTAGTGGCCTTTGTACTGTATTTCTTCGGTAACTATGTGGCGGGATTCGCAGGATCCGAGACGTGGCTGCTCTTTATTATCGGGCTCATTCTTATGATTCTAGAAATGTTTGTCCCGAGCTTCGGCATCCTCGGTATTCTGGGCGCTGTCAGCCTGATTGCGGGCGTTGTCCGGGCAGCTTACGATACGACGCACGCCTTGTTCTCGCTCGGGATCGCATTTGCGGCGGCCGTCGTGGTCGTGGTGATCGTCGCGATCATATTTAAGGAGAAGGGCATTTGGAACCGCTTCATCCTGAAAGAATCGCTGACCAAGGAGCAGGGCTTCGTTCCGACCGATGCGAAGGAGGATTTGCTTGGAAAATCAGGCGTTAGCGTGACTCCGCTCCGTCCGGCCGGTACCGTGGATGTGGAAGGCGAGCGGATCGACGTCGTAACGGACGGAGAGTTTGTTGCGGCGGGCACACCGGTCAAGGTCGTTCGCGTCGAAGGTGCGAGAATTGTCGTAAAGCCGGAATAATGCTGGCTTTTTAGCGAGATTCGTGTAACATGTTGTAAAGAACCTGGAAAGAATGTCACATGAAACCAATTGATTACCTGGAGGTTGATAGGCAGTATGGATGGAACTTCTCTTATCACGGTATTACTGATTGCGGTTGTCATCATTATTGTGCTCAGCGTATTTTTCAGCTTTTTCCCGGTCATGCTCTGGATCTCGGCTTTGGCGTCCGGCGTCCGGATCGGAATTATTACGCTGGTGGCCATGAGACTGCGGCGCGTCACGCCGAGCCGGATCGTCAATCCGCTCATCAAGGCGACGAAGGCGGGGCTGGGTCTTAACATCAATCAGCTGGAAAGTCACTATTTGGCCGGTGGTAACGTGGACCGGGTAGTTAACGCCCTCATTGCGGCCCAGCGCGCCAACATTCCGCTCGAATTTACGCGCGCCGCCGCCATCGACCTGGCTGGCCGCGACGTACTGCAGGCCGTTCAGATGAGCGTCAACCCGAGAGTCATTGAGACTCCGGTCGTAGCCGCCGTTGCGAAGAACGGGATTGAAGTGAAGGTTAAGGCCCGGGTTACGGTCCGTGCCAATATCGACCGTCTCGTCGGCGGTGCGGGTGAAGAAACGATTATTGCCCGCGTAGGGGAAGGGATCGTAACGACCGTCGGTTCCAGTGACATGCACAAGGACGTACTGGAGAACCCGGACTCCATTTCCCGGACCGTATTGGCCAAGGGGCTGGATGCGGGAACCGCTTTTGAAATTCTGTCGATCGATATCGCCGACGTGGATGTAGGCAAGAACATCGGGGCTTACCTGCAGACCGAGCAGGCCGAAGCCGATAAGCGGATCGCCCAGGCGAAAGCCGAGGAACGCCGTGCGATGGCGGTAGCTCAAGAACAGGAAATGAAGGCACGCGTCGTCGAGATGAGAGCGCGGGTTGTGGAATCCGAATCCGAAGTGCCGCTCGCCATGGCGGAAGCCCTTCGCTCAGGAAAGATTGGCGTCATGGATTACATGAACCTGAAGAATATTGAAGCCGATACCCAAATGCGCGGCTCGCTGGGCAAAATGGGGGATAGCGGAGATGGCGGCGGCAGTCCGAAAAATAACAAGTAGGGAATGAGCATCCATGTGGATCATTGAACACTTTTACTGGATCCTGATCATTGGATTTGCGGTCATCTCTGCGCTGAGCAAAAGAGGAAACAAATCGAAGCAGAGGCAGCAGCCCCGGGGCATGCCCACGTTCGGGGGAGAAGGCCGCCCGTATCAACGACGGGACGAAGCGGACGATTACGATGAGGACGAGGATGAGGAATACGATGAGGGCCGTCCAGATCCGGCATACGGCTCCCGGCCACGGCCCCAGGAACCTGCCGGCAGAAGGAGCTCTCCGTTCGGATCGTATGATTCGTCAGCCCCTGAACCGCCAGTATATTCCCAAGACTACCGTCCGGCTCCGGACTATGATACCGGCGAAGGAGTATCCTCGATGTGGGCGGAGGAGAAGCCGTCCCCGGTACAGGCTACGCTGGAGGATCGAACCCGTACCATGCAGCAGGAGATCAACAGGGTGAACGCTTCTCTGGACAAAATATCGACGCAAATGGATATGGGGGCTGACAGGGCGGCTGACCGTGAGGCAGTTGTCCCGGTATCCCCTTTGGCCGAGCAGGCCAGACAAGGGATCATCTGGGCTGAAATTCTCGGCCCGCCCCGCTCCAAACGCCCGTTGAATCCGCGAAAATAACGATAATTTAGAAGTGAGGCTTCTTTCGGCCCGGGAAGATCATGATATCTTTTCGGGCAGCGGAAGAGGCTTTTCATTTTGGATCGCACAGCCTGTCCGCTGTGATCTAACGCCGAGAGGCGTTTTTTTCGTGCTGCGAAAGGCGTGTGATCTTTCTGGCTTGAACTTCCCTGGAAAGCTTCATAAACCGGGCTTTGCGCGCATAAGGTGTAGAGTACAGGAAGGGGGAAGACCTTCGTATGGCCGGGATCAGCCGCAGGCTGCGGAAGTGGACGAACGAAATGCTGGATGTTCCGCAGGACGTTTTGTTCGATCTGCCGCGCATCACTATGGTGGGAAACAAAGAACTCTATATCGAAAATCATCGGGGCGTCCGGCATTTTTCACCCGATAAAATGGTCCTTTCCCTGTCCCAGGGACTGCTCGAGATCGAAGGCTCCGGGCTTATGATCCGGTCGATTCTGCCGGAAGAAGTGATGATCGAAGGATCGGTAACGAACATTAAATATACAGGAACGGAGGAGAGTCCATGAAAATCCCGACGTTAACCCGGGTTCGCGGCTGCGTGCGGATTGCTGTCCGGGGGGAGCATGTGGAGTATTTCATCAATGCATTGGCGGAGAACGGTGTACCGGTATGGGACATCGAGCCCAAAAACGGAAATTTGGCAGAGATGAAGGTGCTGCTGAGGGATTTTCATGCTCTTCGTCCCTTGTTGAAACGGACAGGCTGCCGGGTGCATGTACAGGGCCGGATCGGTTTGCCCTTTACGCTGGTCAAGCTGTATAAGCGCAAGTTTTTTATGGTGGGCATCGTGCTTTTTTTCGTTCTGCTCTTCCTGCTGTCGTCGATGGTGTGGAACGTCAGGGTAACCGGCAACGAAAAGATCGCGACCGAAGACGTGCTCGAAGCGGCGAAGAAGGAGGGGGTCCGCCCGTTCCAGTGGATTTTTCGCTTAGATTCGCCGGACAAGCTGTCGCGTGAGCTGAGCATCCGGCTTCCGGGCACGTCCTGGATCGGGGTGGAGCGCAAGGGCACCACCATTACGATCCAGATCGTGGAGGCGGCCGAACCGCCGAAGCAGCCGCTGACCGACCCGCGCCATCTGGTCAGCCGGACGGACGCGGTCGTCACGAGCATCTATGCGGAGCAGGGTCGGCCGCTCGTCGAGAAGAACTCCCGTGTGAAAAAGGGACAGGTGCTCATATCGGGCATTCTTGGCGTTGACGGTGGAAACACCGAGGTCGTCGTGGCCAAAGGGGAGGTCAAAGGGCTGGTTTGGCACGAATACAGCCTTACGGTTCCGCTAGTCCAGAAGCATAAAGTGTACACCGGGGAAAGAAAGACCAAGTCTTATTTTGTGATCGGTGACCGCGCGGTGCAGCTGTGGGGCTACGGAAAGGATCCGTACAAGGCTTCCGAAACGCTAACGGAGCATGATCCTCTGACCTGGCGCTCCTTCAAGCTCCCCGTCGGATGGATGACGGAAAAAGTCATGGAAGTGCGGGAAAGCCAAGAAACACTGACCGTCGAAGAGGCCAAAAAACAGGGATTGGACGGAGCCGTGCGGGATATTTTGGCGAAATATGGGACGGATTCGCAGATCATCAGCCAAAAAATTTTGCATGAGAAGAAAGAGAATGGTAAAGTTTATATGAAAGTGCTTTTCGAGGTGGAAGAGAAGATTGCCGAAGAGCTTCCCATAGTTCACAACCAAGGAGAATGAGGCTATTTGTCAGAAAAAAATCACAGCGCACAAATCTTACTTCAAAGTGCAAGCGAAGGGATGTCCATTTTCGGACCGCAAGACACCTTTCTGAAGATGATCGAAGCGGAGATTCCCGCCCAGATCGTGTCGAGGGAAGCGGAAATTACCGTCCGCGGCAGCGACCGCGACGTGCAGGTGCTGACCGAGCTGTTTGAGGTGCTTCTCCAGCTTGTCCGCAACGGTTACATTCTGACCGAACGCGACGTATCCTATGCGATCGATTTGGCGAAGGACTTCCGGGCGGATCAGCTGCTCGACCTGTTCAAGGGTGAAATCACGACCACGTTCCGGGGCAAACCGATCCGGGTCAAGACGATCGGCCAGAAGCACTACGTCACCACGATCCGCAAGCGTGACATTGTATTCGGCATCGGGCCTGCGGGAACAGGCAAGACCTATCTAGCGGTTGTTTTGGCGGTTGCGGCCTTGAAGGAGGGCTCCGTCAAGCGGATCGTGCTGACGCGTCCGGCTGTCGAAGCGGGGGAAAGCCTGGGCTTTCTGCCGGGTGACCTTCAGGAGAAGGTAGACCCGTATTTGCGTCCGCTGTACGATGCGCTCTATGACGTTATGGGACCTGAACAGACTGCAAAGTCGCTGGAACGGGGATTGATTGAGATCGCTCCGCTCGCCTATATGCGGGGACGGACGCTGGATGATTCTTTTATCATATTGGACGAGGCCCAGAACACGACACCTGAACAAATGAAAATGTTTCTTACCCGTCTTGGGTTCGGCTCGAAGATGGTCATCACGGGCGACGTAACCCAGATTGACCTGCCGAGAGGCAAGAAGTCCGGGCTGGTTGAAGCCAAGTCGATCTTGAGCGGCATTGAAGAGATCGGGTTTGTGCAGTTCGCCGAGCAGGATGTCGTGCGTCACTCCCTAGTGCAGAAAATCATTGTTGCTTACGACAAAGCTGCAGAAAACCAAGATTAGAGGGGATTATCTTTATGACTTCGAAAGAAGCGTCATCAGGCAAATCTTTCTCAACTAAAAATATCGGATGGAAACATAGCGCGGCAACCCGCTATGTTCTCTTTTTATGTCTGGCCATTCTGTTCTACGTGAGCCTGGCGCCGGATCTGCTTCCGGAAAAATACAATATTCAGGTCGGCACGCACAGCGAGAAGGAAATTACGGCGCCGATGCAGATTCCGAACAACAAAGCGACCCTGAAGGCGCAGGAGGAAGCTGCCGAACGCGTGCAGCCGATTTATACCATCGTTCCGATCCGGAACGACAGCCTGATCGCCTCGCTGCTTGACCGGATCGACAAGCTCAATCAGGACGACCAGGTTTCCCGGGAGGACAAGGTGGCGATCTACCGTCAGGAGATTCCGCAGCGCGCCCAGGACTTTGTGCAGAACTACGTCAATAATACGCGGAGTTCGGGTACCTATTCCGAAGCGCTGCTGAACGAAATGCTGAGGGTGACCAACCAGCAGGTCTATAAAATTCCGGAAGAGACCTTCATCAAAATTCCGCGTCTGACCTCTTCCGATATTACCGAGATGAAGCCGGTGGCGCGCGAAATCGTATCGCGGCTGACCAACGACCAGATCGTGGACGCCCAGACCGCAAGGGCCAAGGTGGCCGAGCTGGTCAGCACGAGCTCTCTGAGCCAGCGCACCGCGCGCGAGGTAGTGCAGGAGCTGTCGAAGATCGCGATTACGGCCAACAAGTTCTATGACGAAGAGGCGACGAAGGAAGCCAAAGTTCAGGCCCGGGAAAATACCCCTACGGTATATATCAAGCAGGGCGGCGTGCTTGTCGCCAAAGGCGAGCTGATTACGGAAGAGCTGTACAACCTGCTGGATGATAACGGCCTGCTCAAAAATGACGTCAACTATTGGCCGCAGTTTGGGCTGCTGCTTTTGTCTCTTCTGCTGGCCTTAGGACTCATGATGTTTATCCGCCAGCTTAACGGGGGCAAGTTTGGGTATAACAATTCCCAGCTGCTGATGCTTGTTCTTATTTTTATTATTACGATCGTTTCCATGCATGTCGCCGGCATTTTGCAGAGCAGCGAGCGCCCCTATCTGGGCTATTTGGCGCCGGTTGCCATCGGTTCGATGCTGGTCACGCTGCTGCTGGACATGTCGCTCGCGTTTTTCTGCGCCATGATCTTCAGTATTCTATCCAGCGTCATCCTGAATGTGCATCAGGGGCAAATGTTTGATTTTAAGTTCGGCTTGTTCTCGCTGATCGTATCCTACGTGGCGATTTTTACGATCCATAAGGCAAGCCAGCGGTCGACCCTGCTGAAGGGCGGGATCATGGTTTGCTTGTTCGGCTCGTTGACTGTATTTTTGATTAATTTGATCGACAATGATGACTGGCAGCAAATGTCGACGCTGTACGCGCTGGGGTTTGCCTTTGCAGGCGGACTGCTGACTGCGATTCTGGTCATCGGCCTCATGCCGTTTTTTGAGGTCACGTTCGGCATTCTGTCAGCCCTGAAGTTGGTGGAGCTGTCGAATCCGAATCACCCGCTTCTGCGTAAGCTGCTTACCGAAACGCCGGGAACGTACCACCACAGCGTCATGGTTGGCAATTTGTCGGAGGCGGCGGCCGAAGCGATCGGCGCCAACGGGCTGCTGTGCCGGGTCGGATCGTATTACCATGATATTGGGAAGACGAAACGGCCAAGCTATTTTATAGAAAACCAGAACAATATGGAGAACCCCCACGACTCGATCGATCCGAAGCTGAGCAAGTCGATCATTATTGCGCATGCGAGGGACGGGGTCGAAATGCTCAAGGATTATAAGCTGCCGAAGCCGATTCGTGATATCGCCGAGCAGCACCATGGCACCACCTTCCTGCATTTCTTCTACCACAAGGCGCTTCGTCTGGCGGAGGAGCAGGGCAAAGAGCCGGATTTCACGGAAGAGGATTTCCGTTACCCCGGTCCGAAGGCTCAGTCCAAAGAGTCGGCCGTCATCGGTATCGCGGACAGCGTCGAAGCTGCCGTGCGGTCCCTCCGTAATCCGACCGTCACTCAGGTGGAATCGGTGATCGAGAAAATCATCAAGAGCCGGCTGGACGATCACCAGTTTAACGAGTGCGATCTGACGATGAAGGAATTGGATATTATCGCAAAGACGCTGAAAGAAAGCGTCATGGGGATTTTCCACTCCCGGATCGAGTATCCGGAAGAGATTAAGAAAACGAAGATGGATGAAGAGAATAGAAGGAGCGGTTGAAAGATGGGTCTGCATCTGGCTTGGAACAATGAACAAAATGAGCATCCGGTCAGCGAGGAGCTGATTGCCACGCTGGAGGTCATCCTGCAGAAGGCGGGAGAAGCGGAAGGCGTGGAGGACGGCGAAGTGGCGCTCACATTCGTCGACGATAAGCAGATTCATGAGCTGAACCTCGAGTACCGAGGCATCGACCGTCCGACGGACGTCTTGTCCTTCGCAATGAACGAGAGCCTGGACGAAGAGCTGGACATCGTGTATGAGCTGGAACAGGACGAGGAGCTGCATGATATGCCGGAGGTGCTCGGCGACATCATTATCTCCCTCGACCGGGCCAAGGCGCAAAGTGAAGAATACGGTCACTCCGTGGAGCGTGAAATCGGCTTCCTGTTCGTTCACGGATTTCTGCACTTGCTCGGGTACGACCATCAGGATGCGGAAAGCGAAGCGGAGATGATGGGCAAACAGGAGGCTGTCCTGGCCCAGGTGGGGTTGACTCGGTAATGGCCAAGCGCTCCTTCCTTGCTTCATTCAGTTATGCCGCGGAAGGAATCGGATACGCATTGAAAACCCAGCGGAACATGCGGTTTCATGCCGTGGCGGCGGTTGTGGTCATTGCCGCTGCCGCCCTGCTGCAGCTGACGTGGCAGAGGTGGCTGTTCCTGCTCGTCGCGATCACGATGGTGATGGCCGCCGAGCTGCTGAACACCGCCGTCGAGGTCGTTGTGGATATGGTTTCACCGGAGCCGCATCCTATGGCGAAGGCGGCGAAAGATACCGCAGCCGGCGCCGTGCTGCTGACGGCTATCTTTGCCGTCGTCGTCGCCATTATTGTGTTCTATCAGCCTGTCGCAGCATGGCTGGGAAGTCAACATTAGAAGTTACAGGAGGAATCATACTATGGACACAGCTCAATTAATGCAAGAAGCGATCAAGGCACGGACCAAGGCCTACACCCCTTATTCCCACTTCGGCGTAGGAGCGGCCCTGCTGGACGCCGAGGGCCATATCCATCACGGCTGCAACGTGGAGAACGCGGCGTACGGGCCGACCAACTGTGCGGAACGGACCGCGCTGTTTCGCGCTGTCGCAGACGGACATCAGCCGGGCAGCTTCCAGGCGATTGCCGTTGTTGGAGATACCGAAGGTCCGATCTCGCCGTGCGGCGTGTGCCGCCAGGTCCTGGTGGAGCTGTGTGCTCCCGACATGAAAGTCATCATGGGCAATCTGAAGGGGGACATCCAGGAAACCACGGTGCGGGATCTGCTGCCGGGTGCGTTTGGACCTTCCGACTTGAAACACAGTGACAACGAATAAGCTGCACGATCTATTGGAATACACACATATAAAACCTGGGGCCCCATCTTTGGCAGCCGGTGAGCATCAATGCTTCGCCGCGGTACGAAGAATGCGGGCCCTGATGGTCTTCCTGCTTAAGGAAGCATTATAGGAGGGTAATGACTTACATGGCGAAACCGTCATTCAAATCAGGCTTTGTAGCCATTATTGGCAGACCGAACGTGGGGAAATCGACGCTGATGAATCAAGTCATCGGCCAGAAAATCGCCATCATGTCGGATAAACCGCAAACGACGCGCAACAAAATTCACGGCGTATATACGACGGATCACTCCCAAATCGTGTTTCTTGATACGCCGGGTATTCACAAGCGCCAGTCCAAGCTTGGCGATTTCATGAACAATACCGCGCTGAATACACTGCAGGAGGTCGAGGCCGTACTGTTCCTGGCCGATACGTCCGAAGGTTTCGGGGGCGGCGACCGCTATATCATCGAGCAGCTGAAGAAGGTGAAGACGCCGGTCATTCTCGTGCTCAACAAAATTGACAAAATCGAGCCTCCGGCGCTGCTTCCGATTATCGAGGAGTACCGCAAGCTGCATGATTTCGCCGAAATCGTGCCGATTTCGGCCATGCTGGGCAATAACGTGAACACCTTGCTCGAGCAGGTGGAGAAGTATTTGCCCGAAGGGCCGCAGTACTATCCGGAAGATCAGGTCACGGACCATCCCGAGCAGTTCGTCTGCGCGGAGCTGATCCGGGAGAAAATTTTGCATATGACCCGCGAAGAGGTTCCGCATTCCATCGCGGTCACGATCGAAGATATGCGCGTGCAGGACAACGGCGTCGTGTATATTTCGGCGGTGATTTTCGTGGAACGGGATTCGCAGAAGGGTATCATTATCGGCAAGCAGGGCTCGCTGCTGAAGGAAGTCGGCAAGCAGGCGCGGCAGGATATCCAAAACCTGCTTGGCTCGAAAATTTTCCTCGAGCTGTGGGTAAAAGTGAAAAAAGACTGGCGCAACCAAGAGCGGGTTCTTCGCGATCTGGGCTTTAACCGCGACTAGTGAGCATCCGATGCCAGGCGGGGGGAATCCCGGCTTGGCAGGAATTGCAACACATAGTTTCACGGCTTTCGTAACATCCTATTTTTTGAAGATGCAGACGCCATTTCCGAAGAAAGGATGAATACGAATGCGAGATTTTTCGTGGAAGTATTTTGCGATGACTGGAGATGTGGATGCTTACTTGCTCTATAAACAGGCCGCCGGCATGACGGCGGATGAAGCGGAGACGGCGGCTGCGACGCAGCTGTTGGATGAGACGGATACCTATGAAGAGAACGAATGATCTTTGGCTGCTCCGGGAATGGCTGGGGGAAGAAGCATGCTATACAGGGTGGAAGGGATCGTCATCCGCAGCATGGACTACGGCGAAGGGAACAAAATTATTACGATTTGCACCGAAAACGCGGGTAAAGTAGGCGTACTTGTCCGTGGCGCCAAAAAGGTGAAAAGCCGCCATGCTGCACTGACACAGCTGTTTACGACAGCGGAATACGTATTTTTCAGAAACGGCACGGGACTCGGCACGCTGAACGCAGGGGAAATTATGCAGTCCCATCACGTGCTGCGCGAGGACATCGTTCTTGCCGCTTATGCCTCCTACGCCTGCGAGCTGCTTGACCGCGTGCTTCAGGACGAGGAGACGGGGAGCTTCTGGTTCCAGCAGCTTAAGGCGTGTCTAGATGCGCTGGAAGATGGCAAAGACCCCGCCGTCATTATCAACTTGTATGAGATGAAAATATTGCAGACTGCAGGATACGGTCCCGAACTGTCATCCTGCATTTCTTGTGGAAGGGATATTTCACCACAGGAGGAACGGTATTGGGTGAGTCCGCGGCTCGGAGGCGTACTGTGCCGGGCGTGCAAGCACCTGGATTCTCAGGCCATGGGGATTTCGCCCCGGACGATGAAGCTGCTGCGTCTGTTTGCCCAGCTCGATTTGCGGCGCCTCGGCCACGTCGATGTGAAGGAAGAGACCAAGGCGGAGCTGAAAGCCGTCATGCGGGTATTTATGGATATGCAGCTGGGGCTGAATTTGAAGTCGCGGGGTTTCCTCGATCAGATGGAGAAGTACGGGCTGTAGGATCTGTTGCAGGAGATCTTGACTATCGGAATCATTTCCTGTAGTATATATTAAGTTTCTAATTAAATTGTCTGACACGCAATGATCGAAGAAGTAGTGGGTCTTCCATTCCTGTTAGCGAGCCGGGGAGGGTGCAAGCCTGGCGGAAGGAATCCATGAATCGGCACTTCGGGAGTGTGAAATGAAATCGGAAAAGTGGGTTGTTCCTAGCTCAAGCGAGGGGCAGCCAAGTAGGGTGGAACCGCGGGATCAGCTCTCGTCCCTATGTCTGTACAACAGGCATAGGGCGGGAGCTTTTTGTTGTACAGAAATGTGATCATTATTGACGGGTATCCGTCCATTCCCCCCAATTTTCAATGAAGGAGAGTCGTATATGAACTTTCAGCAGATGATTCTGACGCTGCAGCAGTTCTGGGCCAATCAGAATTGCATTATCGTGAATCCCTATGATACGGAAAAAGGGGCCGGCACGATGAACCCGATGACGTTTTTGCGTTCTCTCGGACCGGAACCCTGGAAGGTAGCGTATGTAGAACCTTCCCGCCGGCCATCGGACGGCCGTTACGGGGAGAACCCGAACCGGCTCTATCAGCATCACCAGTTCCAGGTGATCATCAAGCCGAGCCCGGACAACATTCAGGAGCTGTATCTCGACAGCCTGAAGGCGCTCGGAGTGGATGCGCTCGACCACGATATCCGCTTTGTCGAGGACAACTGGGAGAACCCTTCGCTAGGATGCGCGGGTCTCGGCTGGGAAGTATGGCTGGACGGTATGGAAATTACCCAGTTCACATACTTCCAGCAGGTGGGCGGTATCGAAACGAACCCGGTCGCCGTGGAAATTACCTACGGGATGGAGCGCCTGGCTTCCTACATTCAGGAGAAGGAGAACGTATTTGACCTGGAGTGGGTTGACGGCATTTCTTACGGTGATGTGTTCCATCAAGCGGAAGTGGAGCATTCCACGTATACGTTTGAAGTGTCCGACGTGAAAATGCTGTTTACGCTGTTTAACATGTACGAGCAGGAAGCAGGCAAGGCGATGGAGCGGAATCTCGTATTTCCGGCATACGACTACGTCCTGAAATGCTCGCACACGTTCAACCTTCTCGACGCAAGGGGAGCCATTAGCGTTACGGAGCGTACCGGCTATATTACGCGGGTGCGCAATCTGGCCCGCCAGGTGGCGGCAACCTACATGGAGGAGCGCGAGAAGCTCGGCTTCCCGCTGCTGAAGAAAGGAGGCGACCTGAATGTCTAAGGACCTGTTGTTTGAAATCGGCCTGGAGGAAGTGCCGGCACGGTTTTTACGCGCAGCGATGGAGCAATTGGAAGAACGTATGGTGAAATGGCTGGAGCAGTCCCGGATCGCCTACGGCGAAGTTCACTCCTACGCAACCCCCCGCCGCTTGGCCGTGCTTGTTAAATCGGTAGCGGAGAAGCAGGAGGACGTGCAGGAGGAAGTGAAGGGCCCGTCCCGCAAAATCGCCCTCGACGAGAACGGCAACTGGAGCAAAGCCGCGCTTGGCTTCGCCCGCGGACAAGGCGTAGATCCCGAGCAGTTTACGTTCAAAGAGCTGAACGGCGTGGAATATATTTACGTCACGAAGAGCAGCAACGGTGTTGAGACTTCTGCGCTGCTGTCTGAGGCACTGCTCGGCATCCTCTCTTCGATGACATTCCCTAAGCATATGCGCTGGGGCAGCTATGAATATAAATTTATCCGTCCGATCCGCTGGATTACAGCCCTGTTCGGCACAGACGTGATTAATCTGGAAGTGACCGGCGTGAAGTCGGGCAACGTGACCCGCGGCCACCGTTTCCTCGGAACGGAAGCCGTCGTGCCGGAAGCCGGCGCTTACCAGGAAGTATTGCGCGGCCAGCACGTCATCGTAGACGTGAAGGAACGCGAAGGCATGATTCTGGAGCAGATCGAGTCGCTTGCTGCAGAGAAAAACTGGACCATTGCGGTCAAGGACGATCTGCTGGAGGAAGTGCTGTTCCTGGTGGAAACCCCGACGGTGCTTTTCGGAACATTCGATCCGTCCTTCCTGAACATTCCACAAGAAGTACTGATCACTTCCATGCGGGAGCATCAGCGTTACTTCCCTGTTCTGGATGGGCAGGGGCAGCTGCTGCCGTTCTTCGTAACGGTGCGCAACGGCGACAAGCGGTCGCTTGACGTGATCGCCAAAGGGAACGAAAAGGTGCTTCGCGCCCGCCTGTCGGACGCCAAGTTCTTCTATGAGGAAGACCAGAAGCTGGAGATCAAGGACGCGCTCTCCAAACTGGAAAGCATCGTCTTCCACGAGGAAATCGGCACGGTTGGCGATAAGGTCCGCCGGATCCGCCGTATCGCCGACCAGATCGGAGAAGCGCTGCAAATTTCCGGCACGGACAGCGAATCGGTAAGCCGTGCTGCGGACATCTGCAAGTTCGACCTCGTTACGCAAATGGTGTATGAATTCCCTGAACTGCAAGGGGTCATGGGCGAAGACTATGCCCGCAAAGCCGGCGAACGGGAAGACGTCGCGAAGGCGGTATTCGAGCATTACCAGCCGCGTTCGGCATCGGACGACGTTCCGTCCAGCCTGGTGGGTTCCATCGTCAGCATTGCGGACAAAATCGACACGATCGTCGGCTGCTTCTCGATCGGCATCATCCCGACCGGCTCCCAGGACCCTTATGCGCTGAGACGCCAGTCCCAGGGCATCGTGCAGATTTTGCTGGCTAAGCAGATGCCGCTCACGCTGTCCCAGCTGTTCGGCATCGCGCTCGGCGTGCATGCAGAGCTTCGCAGCTTGGACCGCCAGCCGGACGACATCCGCAAGGATCTGGCCGAGTTCTTCAGCCTCCGCGTGAAGAAACTGCTCTCCGAGACGCTCCGCTACGACGTGGTGGACGCGGTCATTTCCGCCGGATTCGACGATGTCATCTCCGTTGTATCCCGCGGGGAAGCGCTGATGCAGGCGGTTAACAGCGGAGACGACTTCAAGACGACGGTTGAATCCTTCAATCGGGTCAGCAATCTGGCAGCCAAAGCGGAAAAGGCAGAAGTTCAGGAGCCGCTCTTCGTGGAAGAGGCCGAGTCTAATCTGTTCCGCGCATGGCAGTCCATCACCGACGATTACCATGCAGCGCTGTCGGAGCGGGATGGCGCCAAAGCCCTTGCGCTTCTTGCCGACATTAAGGAAGCCGTTACGAAGTTTTTCGATTCCGTCATGGTCATGGCCGAGGATGAGCGGGTCCGGGCTAACCGTCTGGGTCTATTGGCATCGATCGACCGCGATTTGAAGCAGTTTGCCGATTTTAACAAGCTGGTGTGGTAAACCTGTAAAGGTTTCGGGTAAAAGAATACGGAAGCGGGACGAAACAAATCGGTCCCGTTTTCGTATCTTTTTCATGTATATAGATTGAACTGAAGTTTTTCATTCAGCTTCCTGTTTTATTTTTCTTTAGTTCATTCTATGCACCCAAAAGTTTCCTGCAGCACTGTCAGAAGTTGTAATGTCCGTCCCGGAAGGATTTTTATAGGACAGGCTCGTATATAATAGTACGGAATACCAAGAATGACAGGTGGGCTCGAATCGGCTATGGATGACAGACAAATCGTTGTGGACGGCGATGCCTGTCCGGTGAAACAGGAGATTGCCGCAGCAGCTAAGGCTTTGGGCGTTCCCGTGCTGATGGTCTCTTCGTTCGATCACTTGATCCAGGCCGGGGAGGGTGTGCGGACCGTTCAGGTGGACCGGAGCGATCAGAGCGCCGACCTATACATCGCCAATCATATCCGCCGGGGGGACGTTGTGATTACCCAGGACTACGGACTGGCCGCCTTGGCCTTGTCGAAACATTGCTATGTGCTCTCCTTTCGGGGCATGGAGTTTCATAACGAGGACATCGAGTTTATGCTCGACCGCAGGCACCATCAGGCCAAAGCGCGTAGGAGCGGCAAGCATTCCAAAGGTCCGAAACCGATCACGGCGGAGGATAAAAGAATTTTTCAACAGAAACTGACAAAACTTTTGCAGGATTTGCAGGAGAACGTATAACGATAGCGAATTATATTTTACGTGCAAAAAGAGATGAAGGTGGTTATGATGAGTGCCGGACATGGAAGCATTCCGGAGAAGGTCATCGACGCGGTGCTGGAGCAGCATGATATCGTCGATACGGTAAGCAGGTACGTTCATCTGACCAAGCAGGGGAAATACATGAAAGGCCTCTGCCCGTTTCATTCGGAGAAAACACCGTCTTTCACGGTCACGCCTGAGCGGCAAATCTTTTACTGCTACGGCTGCGGCAAGGGTGGAAATGCCATCAAATTCAGGATGGAAATCGAAGGATTATCTTTTCCCGAAGCCGTTAAAGTCATGGCGGAAGAGAGCCACATCGCGGTACCGGAAGGGCTGGGGGGACCGGCGCATCAGCCGAATCCCGAGAGAGACCGCCTGCTTCAGGCCTACGAATGGACAGCGAAGTTTTATCACTATTTACTGAAAAATACGGAGCATGGCAAGGCAGCCATGGATTATTTGCGGCAGCGGGGCTTCACTGACAAGATGATCGATTTGTTCCAGATCGGGTACGCTCCGGATACGTGGAATACGCTGGTCCAGTTTCTGTCCAGGCGCTCCTTTGATCTCGAAGAGGCGGAGAAGGGCGGATTGCTGACCAAGCGCAGTGACGGCGGGGATTACTTGGACCGTTTCCGGGACCGGATCATGTTTCCGATCCATGACCGCAGCGGCAAGGTGATCGCTTTCGCCGGCAGGATTCTCGGCGAAGGGCAGCCGAAGTATTTGAATTCGCCTGAGAGCAAGCTCTTTAACAAAAGCCGGACGCTGTACAACCTGCATCAGGCCAGACCGTCCATTCGCAAATCGCGGCAGATCGTTCTTTTTGAAGGATACGGGGACGTGATCTCGGCATGGGAGGCAGGGGTTCAGAACGGCGTAGCCACGATGGGGACGTCCTTAACGGAGAATCACGCCTCTCTGATGAAGACGATGGCGGACGAAGTGCTGGTGTGTTACGACGGAGACCGGGCCGGACAAGCTGCGGCAATGAAGGTGATTCCGCTGCTTGAAAACGTGGGGCTGAACATCAGGATCGCGGTGCTCAGCGATGGGCTGGATCCTGACGAATTCATCCGTAAATACGGGGCGGAACGGTTCATGCGGCAGATTATCGAGGGCGCCGTTTCAACTACAAAATTTAAGCTTATATATCTGAAAAAAAACCATATACTCCTAGAAGAAGATGGAAAAATCGCCTACACGAAGGAAGTCCTGCCCATCATCGCGGTGCTGCCTTCTTCCACCGAACGGGAAGTATATTTAAGGGAATTATCTTCAGAATTGCAGCTTTCCTTTGACAGCTTGAAGCAGGATTGCAACGAGATCCGCCAGTCGATGCAAAAAAACATGCCGGATGGGGATAATAACGACAAAAGGTGGAATAATGGTAGGCATAAAAAAGGGCATGTTCCCGCGCCGACATTACTGCCGGCTTATCATACCGGAGAACGTCGCCTTTTAGCCATGATGCTGCAGGATGCCGAGGCCGCCCGCTACGTGGAAGAACGGCTTGGGGACGCGTTTAACATTGATGATCATGCAGCGATTGCTGCTTATCTATATGCCTATTATGCACAGGGCAAATCACCGGATATCAGCCGGTTTATGTCGTCGCTCCACGACGATCGCCTCGAGAAAACCGTCAGCTCCATCTCCATGATGGATATGCCGCGGGAGTGGAGCGTGCAAGAGCTGGATGATTGCATTCGGGAGGTACAAAAGGTCCCGCAACAACGGAAAATAGAGCAGAAGAAAGAAGAAATGATATCTGCCGAACGGTCCGGAGACTTTTTGCGTGCTGCACAAATTGCAAGTGAGATTATAGCCCTAGAGAGACAGTAATCGTTGGCTTCGATGGTTTCTAGGGAGGAGGGAGTCGAAATATGGCGAATGATCAGCATACTGAACTAGAGACAGAATTTACGCTTGATCAGGTAAAGGATCAGCTGATTGAGCAGGGTAAAAAGAGATCGTCACTGAATTACAAAGATATTATGGAAAAACTATCGCCGTTCGACCAAGACCCTGAACAGATGGATGAGTTCTATGAGCATCTGGGCGATTTGGGTATTGAAGTGGTCAATGAGAATGACGAGGAAGTCAGCAATTTGCGTCAAGGCGACGACCATGAAGGTAGCGACAACGACGACTTTAATTTTGACGATGACCTGTCTTTGCCGCCAGGCATTAAGATCAACGATCCCGTACGGATGTATCTCAAGGAAATCGGCCGGGTGCCTCTCTTGTCCGCTGACGATGAGGTGGAACTGGCTAAGCGGATTATGAACGGGGACGAGGAAGCGAAGCGCCGGCTGGCTGAAGCGAACCTGCGTCTCGTTGTCAGTATCGCCAAACGCTACGTCGGCCGCGGCATGCTCTTCCTTGATTTGATTCAGGAAGGCAACATGGGCCTGATCAAGGCCGTTGAGAAATTTGACCATAATAAAGGGTTCAAATTCAGTACGTATGCCACTTGGTGGATTCGCCAGGCCATTACGCGCGCGATCGCGGACCAAGCGAGAACGATCCGGATTCCGGTTCATATGGTGGAAACGATCAACAAGCTGATCCGGGTATCCCGTCAGCTGCTGCAGGAATTGGGGCGCGAACCAACGCCGGAGGAAATCGCGGCCGAGATGGAACTCAGTGTGGAGAAGGTTCGGGAAATCATGAAGATTGCCCAAGAGCCGGTGTCGCTTGAGACGCCGATCGGGGAAGAGGATGATTCCCACCTGGGGGATTTTATCGAGGATCAGGAGGCGCTTGCTCCTGCGGATGCGGCGGCCTACGAGCTGCTGAAGGAACAGCTGGAAGACGTGCTCGATACGCTGACTGAACGTGAGGAGAATGTGCTCCGGCTTCGTTTCGGTCTGGATGACGGCCGGACCCGGACGCTTGAAGAAGTGGGCAAAGTGTTTGGCGTTACCCGTGAACGGATTCGCCAAATCGAAGCCAAAGCGCTCCGGAAGCTTCGCCATCCAAGCCGCAGCAAACGGCTTAAGGATTTTCTCGAATAGCGAAACCAACTTGGACCTTCTGCGGCGTGCCGCCAGCAAGGTCCTTTTTTTAGATATAAGATTGGATATAAGCTTTGGAGGTTGGGCTTTCTTATATCGCAGCGAGCAGGCTATGTATTTCTTAGGCTTCGGCCGGACAGCCTGCTTGTAAGTTCTGTTTTCTTTTAGAATTATTTCCTTAATTTGTTTTTATTTTAGCGCTTTTAACGAGCCAATGCAAATGATCTGGACATTTATCCAAAGATTGGAAGTGTGTATTGCAGGGGGCCGCTTCCGCCTCTGCCGCTGCCGATTTGCAGAGAGGACCTGCCGTTTGGTAGGGTAAAGGAAGGGATAAAAATAACTGATGGTGACGGTGGACATATGAAATTATCAAGAAGATTACAGCTTATTATGGAGCAGATTCCCGATGGAAGCCGCCTCGCGGATATTGGCTCGGACCACGCGCTTCTGCCGGTAGCAGCCGTTGAGGCGGGGCGAGCTATAAAGGCCGTGGCGGGAGAAGTCAATCAAGGCCCGCTACAGGCGGCGGCCAAGCAGGTAGCCGAAGCTGGACGGGGCGAGGACATTTCGGTGCGGCTCGGAGACGGTCTGGCGGTCATTTCGCCGGGGGAAGTGGATGTGATTACGATCGCCGGCATGGGCGGGAGCCTGATCGCGAGCATTTTAAACGAGGGGCAGGACAAACTGTCCGGGGTGAAGCGGCTCATCCTGCAGCCGAACGTCGGCGAAGATTTGCTGCGCCGGTGGCTGCTCGATCATGCCTGGGTGCTGGTGTCCGAGATGATTATCGAGGAAGACGGCAAAATATATGAGATTTTGACAGCTGTACCGGAGCATTCATCACCCCTACGGTCGAATGAGGAGTTGTACCGGGAGCGCTCATGGAAGGGCGGGGAAGCCAGCGGGGACGTAATCCTTTCGAGGGAGCTGTTGATCCGCATGGGTCCTTGGCTGCTGGAGCAGCCAAATGAAGTGTTTGTGGCCAAATGGCAGGGCGAACTGGTGAAGATGGAAGGCATCCTGAAGTCCGTGTCGTCCTCCAAGTTACCCTCTGCTGCAGCCAAGGCCAGAGAGCTGACCGAAGAAATGAAACAAATCACGGAGGTGCTTGCATGTTTGCAAAAGGACAAACGGTAATTCAATATATGGAGCAGCTGGCCCCCAAGCACTTGGCGGTGCCGGACGACCGGATCGGGCTGCAGCTGGGCAGCCTGCAGAAGGAGATCCGGAGCGTGCTGGTGGCGCTGGATGTCAATGACGAGGTGGTCGAGGAGGCTATTGCGATGGGCGCGGATTTGATCGTAGCTCATCACGCCATCATTTTCCGTCCGCTCAAACAGCTTCAGACCGACACCCCGATGGGAAAAATGTATGAGAAGCTGATCAAGCATGACATCGCCGTCTATATCAGCCACACCAATCTCGATATTGCCGAGGGAGGCATGAACGACTGGATGGCTGAAGCGCTTGGCATTGCCGACGGCGTACCGCTGGATGAGGTGCATGCTGAGAAGCTGTACAAGCTCGTCGTGTTTGTTCCGGCCGCCAATGCAGAGAAGGTCCGGACCGCCATGCTGGACGCAGGAGCGGGTGCTATCGGTAATTACAGCCACTGCAGCTTTAACGTGCAGGGCACGGGCACCTTTTTGCCACAGGAAGGAACGGAACCTTATATCGGCAAGCCAGGGAAGCTGGAGCAGGTGGAAGAGGTTCGGATCGAGACCATCGTCCCCCAGGGGATCCGAAACAAGATCGTTCAGGCGATGATCAAGGCGCATCCTTATGAAGAGGTGGCTTACGATCTGTATCCGGTTGACTTGAAAGGGCGCAGTTACGGGCTTGGCCGGGTAGGAAAGCTTCGGGAACCGGTGACGCTGGCCGAATTCGTCGACGTGGTCAAGGAAAAGCTGGATGTGCCGCATGTCCGGGTCGTTGGCGACTTGAACCGTAAGATCGGCAAGGCCGCCGTTCTTGGCGGATCTGGCAGCCGCTACGTGAATTCCGCGATATTCCGGGGGGCTGACGTGCTCGTGACCGGAGACATCGATTATCACACCGCGCAGGATGCGCTGATGGCCGGGATTGCCCTGATCGATCCGGGGCACAATGCCGAGAAAATCATGAAGGCCAAAACAGCCGAATGGCTGCAGGCCAAGCTGTCGGACAGCCGCTATGATACGAAAGTCGCCGCGTCCCAAATCAACACCGAGCCGTTCCGCTTTATGTAAAAACGGTAATTTCCGTTAAATTAATAGGCATTTGCCATTGTGTCCGGCGGCAATTCCTAGTATAATATTTTTTGTTGTCCGGAAAGTTTGACAGACAATCGCTGGCGGCGCGTAAGGCGCCGCGAGAGGAAAGTCCGGGCTCCGTAGGGCAGGGTGCTGGATAACGTCCAGTCAGCGCGAGTTGAAGGATAGTGCCACAGAAATGGACCGCCGATGGCTGCTGCTTGCAGCAGCACAGGCAAGGATGGAACCGAGGTGTAAGAGACCCCGAGGAGCGTTGGTGACTTCGTTCCTGGTAAACCCCACCTGGAGCAAGACCTAATGGAACGCAGCTTCTTCGAGAAGCAGCCTTTGCCCGAGGCGCGTTCGGGTTGGTCGCTGGAGCCAATCAGTAATGGTTGGCCTAGATAGATGATTGTCGCTTATCCGTGGGAGGGTAGTTCCCGAATGCACCACGACGAGCACAGAACCCGGCTTACGTAAAACTTTCCTAACTGCCAACAGTTCTTATTAGGATGACGTAATCAAGGCGGTATCCCGTAATTTTACGGGATACCGCCTTTTTGCCGTCCGATCACCGGGCCAAGCCTGTTTTAGACGGATACCTTTCAGCTAAGGACAAACGTACAATCCCGATTAGGATCTCCATAATAGACTATATTAAATTTATGAAGGGAGATGCTTATCGAATGAGCCACTGCTTTAATTGTCCTCCTGCAGATCCGGTTTATACCGATCCGACTGTGGTTTATCAAGATTATTACTATCCGCAGGTCGTTCCGATTGTCCACACGGTTGAAATTGTAAAAAGACATCACTGTGTTCCCGTCCCTAAACACTGCTATAACTATGTCGTTCGCGACGAAAACATTATAGGTACCGTTTCCGCTTACAGAGGTCCGAAACGCGCAGCCCGCAAGTCGAGAGCCAAACGTACACGGTAACTCGTGCTCTAAAAAAGGCAACCCGCTCCTGATAGGGGCGGATTACCTTTTTTTGCCGGAATTTATTTGGTTTTCATGCTCTCACTGCCCATGATCGAATTCATCTGGTTCTGTACATGCTGAGGCCACAACTGAAGCGGAGAATTGCCGCCACCTGCTGCCTGCAGCGCTCTATAGATATCAATTTGACCGTTGCCGTAATATTTGTCATGTCCTTTCGGCCCAAGATCAATGGTGCTTTGGCACATAATGTCCATCACTTGTTTATTGGTCAAGTCCGGGTTCCGCGAGCGGATCAGCGCGGCCATGGCAGCGACATGCGGACTGGCCATCGACGTACCGGACAGGGCGGCGTACTGGTTACCCGGATAGGTGCTGGCAATGCTCGTCCCTGGCGCGGCTACGTCGATATAATCCCCGTAATTGGAATAGGAGGCTTTCTTCATGTTCGCATCGGTCGCAGCAACGGCGAGTACTTCGGGATAGGCCGCAGGGAAGCCCGGCCGCTCGGTGTTGTCGTTCCCTGCCGCGGAAACGAGCACGACGTCCTTGTCGTAGGCGTATCTCACCGCATCGTGCAGGAACTGGGAATCGGCGTAGTTGCCCAAGCTCAGATTAATGACTTTGGCTCCATGATCCGCCGCCCAGATGATGCCTTCCGACACCGAATAGGTCGTGCCCGATCCGGATTTATCGAGCGCCTTCACCGGCAATATTTTGTTATACCAGCTGATGCCGGCCACGCCTTCATTATTGTTGACGACGGCCCCGATGATGCCGGCCACATGCGTGCCGTGACCTACATCGTCCAGCGGGTCGCTGCCGGGATCCACGACGTTGTAGCCGGACAGCAGCTGGCCTTGAAGATCCGGATGGTTAATGTCTGCACCGGTGTCCACGATACCGACAATAACATCGTTGCTTCCTTTGGATAAATCCCAGCCCTGGTTCGTTTCGATCGCTGGGAGGTTCCACTGGTACTTCGCAAACAGCAGGTCATTCGGCACGTTCGGAAGGCTGCCTGTTTCCGGCACGGTATCGTTGGTTAAATATAAATAATGCGGTTCTACATAATGCGGATTCCAGTGGTTTAAGAAATATACCTTCAACTGGCTGTAATCCATCGTACTGGAACGGAAGACGTAAGCATATCCGAGTTTTCGGGCGGATTCCGCTTTGACGTCACCTTTGATCCGGTTCATCTCGTCCGGAGACGGGTCCTGGCGGAAGCGGACGACGATTTCGTTCTCGTAGAAGTGGCTTGCGTTTTCGTTATCATGTCCCGTCTTGACGGTCAAATCGCGCAGCGTGTCGGCGTGAACCGATTCGACTTTAAATTTGCCCTCTCTCGGGTAAGGGATCAGCCGCAGGTTTTTCTTCTGATGATTTTCCACGTCGAGCAGTATTTTTTGATTCATTAAGGCGATGACGCTCTGATTGCTTTTGGCCGACGGTTCTGCGATGACGAAGTACTGCTTGCCCGCCATTTTGAAGGAGGGGGACTGGTACGACTGGTGATTCTTTACCTGCTGCTTGGCTATACTTAAATAATGATCCAGCCTTTTCCTGTCCTGGGAGGTCCAAGAGTCTTCTTTTTTGGCAAATTTAAGCGGTTGATTCAGCTTAGGATCCTGCCACACCAGCATGGAAAAATGGTCATGAGTTTTCTGCAAATTCCGTACATAATCGGTAATCTGCTTTGGCTTTGCGCTGCCCAGATTGTTCATCATCGCCGTCAGATGCTGTCTCGCATCCAGCCGGGTCAAATGGTCGGTTGAAGCGATATCCTGCGCCATCATGCTGTTCTTTAAACGATGCTCCTGATGCGGAGCCGGAACCGGAGGGGATTCGGCGGCCTGCTGCCGGCTGTCCGAGCGCGGGAGCAGCAAAAATAACGCGAGCGCGCCGCAAACGGTTGCCGTTCCGATGCCCACCCATTTTCCTTTCGACATAAAAAGTACCTCCTTGAGAATGATAAGTACCTTTAGCGTGAGAAATGGGAAGCTATTTTATACCCCGGCGGCCGACTCAGGCAAAAACCTGCTCAATTCGTCCAAATCGTGACCAGAAAGGGATACCGTTCCAGTTTGTTTTATGTTAGGATAGTACATGAAAATTGATCCTTGTTTCAAACGATGGTGATGAAATTTCGGATCCTCTCCAGGACCGAAAGGAACAAATTAAGGGGGAGCTAATTAGCTATGTCAGCAGGTAATGTTCAAAAATTGTGTGAGACCACGAAAGAGAAGCTGAAATCCGCGATCGAGAAACTGGAACAATTCCTCAATGAGAATTCGATTCCGCAGCTTGCGCCAGACAATAATGAGGAAACGCTGCAATTTTACAAAGGATTTTTGTCTGACCTGCGGCATCTTCTGGTTTTCTCCGAAGTATCAGCCGAGAAACTGGGAATTGCGTTGCGCCGTGCCAATTTTGACACTGATTTTGCTGAAAAAGCTCTCTATAATGTGTATCATCATTGCGTTAACAACTTCTTTTATCCGAAAAGCGAAAGCTATTCCGAAGATGGGCGTTATGCATACACGGGACAGGACGCTATCCGTTTCCGGGTAAAACCGGTTCGGCCGGTAAGAGACATCATTCTCGATATCACCAAAGTATATGAAGAGCTTCGGGACGATCTGACTTATTACGAAAGCGATTATTTAACGGAGCGCCGGATGCACAACCAGCGTTCGCACGCTTAAACCTTATACGATTACACCAAAGATGCCTGATGATGGCATCTTTTTTTATTTTCCTCATGACGACCATCAACTGACAAGATGCAGCAGGGATACGCCGATATGGAGCAGGGGACAATGAAGCTTGAGGTGATAAATAATGAAGGATCCAAGAACCTACGTAAAATGCAGCGTCAGCAACTGCAGCTACTGGGGTGAAGAGAACGTCTGCAAAGCCGAGCAAATCCTGATCGAAATCGACAAGCACGCCTCCGCCAAGTACAGCGAGGAGTACGGCAGCGAGCTTGGAGAGCACAAAGACCGGGCTGTAAATTCTTCGGCTACCTGCTGTCTGACCTTCAAGCCCAAAACTTCTTAATTCAAGCGCCCGACTTCATTTATGCACTTATCCATTTGTCGTGAGGAGGCTTCTAATCATGGATGAATTCAACAAACGAGAGCAGGAACACAAGACGGACAGCCCATTCGCAGGACAAGGAATCACTCCCGTTTCAACGAATAACGTTTCCCGCACGAATCACCGAGAAGAATATGCAGCTGAAGCGGGTACTACTCCCTCTGCAACCCGGGATAACGAGTTCCGGCAGGCGATCGCCACACGGATCCGTACCGATTACCCGCGCAGGGACGCCCATAAAGAGGAGTATGCCTCAGAGGTAACATCCCCTGAAGTCACAAGCCGTGAGGCCGGATATTCGGTCCGGGACGACCGGAAGGCGGATGCCGCTGTGAAGAGAACGGATTTGTACAAAAAAGACCGCGAGGAGTACGCGGCAGAAGTAGCTCCAGCACCATCGGTCCGCAGGGACGAGGTCCGTACCTCGGATGATGCCGAAAACCGGAACGCCGTTCAAAACTATGGACGTACAGCCGGTTATGTCGGTGTAGGCTTCGGCGTCCTGTCCTTGTTTATGTGGTCCATTATCCTGGGCCCGCTGGCTGCGGTCATCGGCTTTTATGCGTACAGCCAAGGCAGCAAGGTATGGGGCGGATGGGCGATGGGACTCGGCATTTTGGCGACGATCAGCTACTTTGTGCTGGTTCCATTCGCACGGTAAATCAAACGGGCATAAAGCGTCTTTGGCCGCTGATGAAGCGGCTGAGGGCGCTTTTTTCATGTCAGCGTTTTTTGGAAGAGGTCTGGCGCAAGACGGCGGAATCATGGTAAAATAAATCCAATCCGCATGGACGAGATTATGAGGGAAAATGAGGTTTGAGATGATGCAAATCGATCCGGCTGCAGCGCAGCAGTTGTTGGCAATGCAGGACAACAGCCGTATTCAAAATAGAGACGAGCTTCTCCAGGACATTATCGAGAATGGCAGCACCTCTGATTTTGGTGTTATTCTGAACCAGCTGCTGGATGACTCCAGCGCGGCAGCTGCAGAAATCGATGCTTCCGTACAACCGACGGTGCCCGGCGTATCGTGGAGTGACGGTCTGCTGTGGCAGCAGCTGGGAGAGGCGAATACCTCGCCGGTGGAACACGTTGACGAAGTGTCCAAGCCGGCGCATTCCGATTCCGGCTCCGGCAAATCGACCGCTTACAACGACTTGATTGAACAGGCAAGCCGCAAGTACGGTGTGTCCGAATCGCTAATCAAGGCCGTCATCGAGACGGAGTCCACCTTTAATCCGAATGTCGTATCTTCTGCGGGGGCCAAAGGCCTGATGCAGCTGATGGACGGCACGGCGCAAGGACTCGGGGTCAGCGATCCGTTCGACCCGGCGCAGAACATCGATGCCGGCACGAAATACCTTTCGTATCAGCTGAGCCGTTTCGGTGGGCAGGAAAATATGGCGCTGGCGGCATACAATGCGGGGCCTAACCGGGTGCTCAAACTCGGAGTATCGACCGATGCCGAATTGATGCAGCAATTGGACCGGCTTCCTGCAGAAACAAGGAACTATATCCGTAAAATTGCGGATGCCAGGGCAAAATATGAAGGTTAATACCAATCGCATAGCGTTTTAAGTTACGGGATCAAACTCGGGAGAACGGGAAGCGGCTCGATATGAAGCGCTTCTTCCGATGTTTGATCTCTTTATATTGCTTCGGGTGATCCGTGTAAAGGAGGAAACGTGATGATCTATTGGGACCATGCGGCAAGTACGCCACCCTATGAAGAAGTGATCCAGACGATGGCGGAAGTGATGAGACAGCATTACGGCAATCCTTCATCCATTCACCGGATGGGCGAGGACGCTGCCAAGCTAATCAAGCGTTCCCGGGAAGTATGCGCCGCCGCCCTTGGTGTTAAACCGGCCGAGATCATCTTGACCTCAGGCGCAACGGAAGGCAACAATATGGCCATTAAAGGCACAGCCTTTCAATATGCCGGCAGGGGCGAGCACATCATAACAACTGCAACGGAGCATCCGTCCGTCTACGACAGTTGTTTATATCTTCGGGAACACGGATTCGAGGTAACCTTTCTTGATGTGGACCAGAAAGGCCGGATCAATCCTGACCAGCTGCGCAGCCTCATTAGAAAGGACACCATCCTGGTCAGCATCATGCATGTCAACAATGAGACCGGAGCCGTGCAGCCGCTGGAGGCGGCGGGGCGGATCATTAAACAGTGCAACCCGCTGACCCTGTTCCATGTGGACGGTGTTCAGGGCTTCGGCAAGCTGCCTGTCGACCTGCAGGCGTGGCAGGCAGACTTATATACGTTATCCGCACACAAACTCCGCGGTCCCAAAGGAGCCGGCGTATTATTTCGAAGGGAAGGCGTTCAGCTTCATCCGCTGCTGTCGGGAGGCAAGCAGGAGTCCGGCATGCGCTCGGGGACGGAAAATTATCCGGGGATCGTCGCCATGGCCAAAGCCATGCGGATGGCTAAACAGCAGTTAGGGACTTTCAGTGAGCAGGTCGGGGCGCTGCGGGACGAATTGCTCGCATTTATCCGAACGATACCGGCCCTTGCGCTGAACAGCGACGAAGACGGGGCGCCGCATATCGTTAACGTGTCCTTTTCCGGAATGAAAGCCGAGGTCCTTCTGCATTCGCTTGAGGAGCAAGGCATGCTCGTGTCCACCAAATCGGCCTGCTCTTCCAAGACGGCGGAGCCAAGCCGTGTCCTGCTTGCCATGGGACGGAGCGAGGATGAGGCCTCCAGCGCAATCCGGATCAGCATGGGACTTACCAACACCAAGAATGATGTAGAGCGGTTGAAGAACGCGCTTCAGGATGCGGTCGAACGGCTGACGCCTTTAATGACAGGAAGGAATGAAATCCATTGAAATATGATATGCTTCTGCTCCGTTATGGAGAAA
This sequence comes from Paenibacillus sp. SSG-1, assembly GCF_002224835.1. Lineage (NCBI taxonomy): Bacteria > Bacillati > Bacillota > Bacilli > Caryophanales > Paenibacillaceae > Paenibacillus > Paenibacillus sp. SSG-1. The sequence continues at coordinate 4,092,040 of NZ_MBRK01000001.1, read as the reverse complement.
TTACACTCAAGGGAAAAAATCGGGGGCGCTTCGAAAATGCGGTGATCTCGCATATCCGGTCCGTTCTTAAGGATTTTCCCAAAGCGAAAATTCGCAAGGAATACGGAAGACTGTACGTTGAACTGAACGGGGAAGAGGCGGAACCACTGATCGCCTCGCTCCAAAAAATATTCGGGCTGACGTCGATCAGCCCGGTAGTTGTCAGCTCTACGGAGCTGGATTCTATTTTGGAAGCTTCATCAGCATTTATCGGGCAGATGGACATGGATGAAGAGGTCACCTTTAAGGTTCATGCCCGCAGAGTGTGGAAGGCTTTCCCGCACTCGTCCCATGAGATGAACCATCTGGTGGGTGCGCCGCTGCTGAAGAAGTATCCCCTGTTAAAAGTGAGCATGAAGGATCCCGAGCTCACTTTGCAAGTGGAGATCCGCGAGCAGGGAACCTATATATTCTGTCAGACGATTCCCGCCGTCGGCGGATTTCCGCGGGGAAGCAACGGCAAGGCCATGCTGCTCCTCTCCGGCGGAATCGACAGCCCGGTTGCAGGGTGGTCCTCCATGCGCAGAGGGCTGGAAGTGGAGTGCGTTCACTTCTACAGCTACCCGTTTACAAGCCGGCTCGCCAAAGAGAAGGTCATCGAGCTGGCGAAGGTACTCTCAGGATATGCAGGGGAGATCAAGATTCATCTGGTGCCGTTTACCGAAGTGCAGACGTCCTTTACGGGCATTGGACAGGACAATTTGATCATTACCCTGATGCGGCGTTCGATGCTCAGAATTGCCGAACTGCTGGCCAAGCGTGAAGGGGCACTTGCGATCGTTACCGGAGACAGCCTCGGGCAGGTCGCCAGCCAAACCCTGCCAAGCATGAACGTGATCGGCCGGGCGACCGAGCTGCCGCTTCTGCGGCCGCTGATCATGATGGACAAAAACGAGATCATCCGGATTTCAAAAGAGATCGGCACATACGAAACCTCGATTCTTCCTTATGAAGACTGCTGCACGCTGTTCGTGCCCAAGTCACCGACGACGAATCCGAATTTGCGGGTTGTCGAGAATGTGGAGGCGTCGATCGAGAAGCTCCCTGAGCTGATCCAAGACGCCTTTGAGCGGACCGAAACTTTGGTGCTCACCAAGGATTATGTGATTGGAGAGGAAGAAGAAGCAGGCGGCGTTAACGAGGATTGGTTCTAAAACTCAGAGGATTAGGAAACAAAAAAAAGGAGGCTCTTCATTGAAGAGCCTCCTTTTTTATGACAACAAGCCGGATATGTGTGTTCTAACTATACGAATGTTCGTCTTTCCGTTTCTTCATCGACGCGCGTTTCAGGTATCCGAGGGCAAGAATGGCTATGACGACGATCACGATAAACAGCACCCGGAGAACCGGATATTGTTCAAAAAACGGAGCAAACCGCTTTTCTTCCGTAATCATGTTGGATGCCGTGTAACCGAGTACCGCCGAACCAAGGTAAATAATCCATGGAAACTTGTTAATCAGCTTAATAAACAGGGTGCTTCCCCAAACGACAATCGGAACGCTGATAAGCAGTCCGAGAATGACGAGGATGATATTCTGCTCGGCTGCGCCGGCCACGGCGATCACATTGTCCAGGCCCATCGCGGCATCCGCTACGATGATAGTCCGTACAGCTCCCCATAAGGTTTGGCCTGCCTTGATGTCCGTGTGATCGTCGTTATCGGCCAGCAGCTTGTAGGCGATCCATACGAGCATGATACCGCCCACGGCAAGCAGCCACGGCACTTTCAGCAGCCAGACGACGACGATCGTCGCAATGATGCGAAGCAGGACTGCGCCTCCGGTTCCATAAAAAATAGCCTTTTTCTGAGTCGAGGGGGCAAGATTCCTCGCAGCAAGGCCAATTACGATGGCGTTATCGCCAGCCAATATTAAATCCAAAAAGACGATTTTGATCAAATTAACTAAAAATTCTGTTACACTGTCCAAGTCAGGTCACTCCTTATTATGACTGTATACGGAGTTCAATAGCAAATCGATTCATTATAGGCTAATTTTTCATGTGAAGTCAAGCATAGCCTGGCCAACTCCCACATAGATGTAGAGTGGGGGTGTTGACCTTTGGAATCGATTTGGCTGCTCATTCAGATCCTGATGATCAATTTGGTCCTAAGCGGCGACAATGCCGTCGTGATTGCTCTGGCGAGCAAGGACCTGCCGGAGAAGCAGCGTAAACAGGCGGTATGGTGGGGAGCGCTCGGCGCTGTTATCCTAAGGTGCTTGTTGACTTTTATTGCGGTCATTCTGCTGAAAATCCCTTATGTTCAGGCGGTCGGCGGGTTCATGCTCATCTGGATCGCCTTAAATCTGCTGATCGAAAACAAGGATGAGCTCCGGCTGCAGGAATCCTCCACCATCTGGAAAGCGGTCAGGACTATTCTTGCGGCGGATTTCATTATGAGCCTCGACAACGTACTGGCCATTGCCGGACTCGCCAACGGCGATCTCGCACTGATCGTGATCGGCATTGCGATCAGCATACCGATCGTCGTCTGGGGCAGCAATTTGATCGTCACCTGGCTTCACCGTTTCCCGGTGCTCGTGTACATCGGGGCGGGCATTCTAGCTTATACAGCCGGTGAGATGCTCCTCCAGGACCACAGGCTTGGGGCTCTCCTCTCCGCATCTCTGCCGGAACTCCACCATCTCATTCCCGGCGTATTGGCCGGCTTGGTGATCGTCTCCGGCGGTATCAAGCAGCTGCTGCTGCGGCCGCGCTCATAAGCAGGACAATCTCGTTAAAAACCGGGCTGAACCCGGTTTTTTTCTTGTTATGGACATAAAAATCGCAAAATATTGGACTCATTCGGGCTTGCGGCAGGACCTTTCCTTTCCGGGGTTATTTTGGCCTGCAGTGCCTAAAAAATTGCAGGCGCAATCTGGTTTTTTTCACACGTTTCAGATAAACTAAAGATGAAAATATGTCGTTTTTTGCGTATGGCGTAAGGGACGGCTATAGAGAAGAGGGTGGGAGAATGTCCTCAAGGAACGACTTGAAGCTGGGCCTGTTCATTGTCATTGCTGGGATCGTCATTTTGCTTGGCAAGCTTGGAGTTTTCGGTTTTTTGGGCCGCACGCTGTGGCCGCTGGTCCTTTTGATTCCCGGACTGGTTCTGCATATGCTGTTTTTCGGCAACCGGGCGCGTGCAACGGTGCTTGTACCCGGCGGTATTTTGACGGTGTACGGGCTGCTCTTTTTACTGTGCAGCACGATCAGCTGGGGGCTGATGTCCTACTTGTGGCCCGCCCTTCTGCTCGGGATCGCGGTCGGGTTGTACGAGTATTACCTGTTTGAAAAGCCGCGTCCGTCCTCCTTGCTTCCTGCCTCTGTCATTTTGGGACTGGCTTCGCTGGTACTGTTCTTCATCAGCCTTCTTCATACCGCGGTGATCTATATCCTCGCCGTGCTTCTGATTGCCTTGGGCATTTGGCTGATTGCCGGAAGGGGGAAATCCAGAAACCGGAAGTGGAAGAGCGGCTGGTAAATCAGGCCTTCTATTTTCTGTAAAACACTTGTTTTTTTCTGAAACTTCATTATAATATAAGGGATGTAGAAGCGTCGGCGCTACCGCCTGACGCTTCATTTGTTGAAAGACTTCGTTACGATTTGAAAGGGAAAGGATCTGGATAAAAGCCATGCATTCAAGAGATAAAATTCGCAACATTGCGATTATTGCGCACGTTGACCACGGCAAGACGACCCTGGTTGACCAGTTGCTGCAGCAATCGGGGATATTCGCCAAGCACGAACACCTGCAGGAACGCGCCATGGACTCCAACGATTTGGAGCGCGAACGCGGCATTACCATCCTGGCCAAGAACACGGCCATTACGTATAAAGATTTTCTGATTAACATTGTGGACACCCCGGGACACGCCGACTTCGGCGGCGAGGTGGAACGGATTATGAAGATGGTCGACGGCGTACTGCTCGTCGTTGATGCATATGAAGGCTGCATGCCTCAGACCAAATTCGTGCTCCGCAAAGCGCTTGAGGCGAATCTGACGCCGATCGTCGTCGTCAACAAGATCGACCGTCCGGCAGCCCGTCCGGCCGAAGTTATTGACGAAGTGCTCGACCTCTTTATCGAGCTTGAAGCAAACGACGACCAGCTGAACTTCCCGGTCGTTTACGCTTCGGCGCTGAACGGAACCTCGAGCCTGGATCCGGACAAGCAGGACGACAACATGCTTGCCCTATATGAAACGATTACCGAGCACATTCCTTCTCCGACAGAGAAGGTTGATGAGCCGCTCCAGTTCCTCGTTACACTGATGGACTACAATGAGTACCTTGGCCGGATTGCGATCGGCCGGGTTAACCGCGGCGTGATCAAGCAAGGCCAAGCCGTTACGGTCATCATGCGCGACGGCAAGAGCAAATCCGCCCGGATCGAGAAGCTGTTCGGCTTCCAAGGACTGAAGCGTGTGGAGCAGGAAGAAGCCGGAGCAGGCGACATTATCGCGATTGCCGGGATCAAGGACATCAATATCGGGGAGACGATCGCCGATCCGAACCATCCTGAAGCACTGCCGGTTCTTAAGATTGACGAGCCGACCCTGCAAATGACCTTCCTGGTCAACAACAGCCCGTTTGCCGGACGCGAGGGCAAGTGGGTTACGTCCCGCAAGCTGCGTGAGCGTCTGATGAAGGAACTGGAGACAGACGTCAGCCTGCGCGTTGAGGAGACGGACAGTCCGGATGCGTTTATCGTGTCGGGACGCGGTGAGCTTCACCTCGGCATCCTGATCGAGAACATGCGCCGCGAAGGGTACGAAATGCAGGTTTCCAAGCCTGAAGTTATCGTCAAGGAAATCGACGGAGCCAAGATGGAGCCGATCGAGCGCCTTCTGATCGATGTGCCTGAAGAGAGCATGGGCGCGGTTATGGAAAGCCTCGGTTCCCGTAAGGCCGAAATGGTGAACATGGTCAACACCGGCAACGGACAGGTGCGTCTGGAGTTCCTGATTCCGGCACGTGGTCTGATCGGTTATCGTACGCACTTCCTGACGCTGACCCGTGGTTATGGCGTCATGAACCATGCGTTTGACAGCTACGGTCCGCTGCACAGCGGCCAAGTCGGCGGACGCCATCAGGGCGTGCTGGTTTCCAGCGAGACCGGAACGAGCACCTTCTACGGCATGATGGGCGTCGAAGACCGGGGTATCCTGTTCCTGGAGCCCGGAACTGAAATTTATGAAGGCATGATCGTCGGCGAGCATACGCGCGATAACGACATCGTCGTAAATATCTGCAAAGAGAAGCAGCTGACAAACGTGCGTTCCGCGACAAAAGATGATACAGTAAAAATGAAGACGCCTCGTCTATTCTCACTTGAACAGGCGCTTGAATATTTGAATGACGACGAGTACTGTGAAATCACGCCGAAATCGGTCCGTCTGCGCAAGAAGATTCTGAACAAGAGTGAGCGCGAACGTGCCGAGAAGCACCGCAAGATGGCCGAAGCCAACATGTAATCCGGGTAAGGTCCTCACCTCATTTCTGGAAGGAGTGAACTGTCCGTGCAAGCTTGGTTAGCAGCGCATCCGATTATCTCCTACATCATCATCTTTGTGCTGATCACCTATGTATACAACAAGGTGTTTCGGGTCAAACAGAAGCTTCCGCTTCTCAAAGAGATTCTGCTGTATATTCTGATGGCCATCGGCTCCGGGATGCTGCTGATTTTTCAGCACGACAAGCTTCCGATCATCCAATGTCTGCTTGTCGCGGTAGCTCTGATGTTCACGGTGCGTATCCGCTATTTCGTGGAAGCGCGGCAGAAGAAGAAAGCCGAAGCGTCTGCCAAGCGGGTGTAACGCGCCCGCTGTGGCCCGGCTCTTTGCAACATTACGAAGGTCGTCATCGTTTATAGAGAGATTACCTCAAAATAAATGAAAAAGGTGTTTGAGATGAGTCCCAGCAATACGAGTCTACCTCCAAGATCTCATGGCGGCACCCCGAAAGGGAAAGTGCCTCCAAAGAAGAAAAAGAAGAAAAGCGGGTTCAAAACGTTTTTGAAATTCGTATTGATTCTGATTATATTAGCTGTACTCGCCGTAGCGGGATACGCGGGATATTTGTACTATAAAGCGGATCATGGCGTTCTGGACACAGGTGTAGATGCACCGGTCGCTCCTTCCCAATCCGCCAAGGTCAAACCGATTACAATGCTGCTGCTTGGAACGGACTATCGTCCGGAGACGAAGACACACTTGTCTGACGTCATCATGATCGCCGCCTTTAATCCGGATACGAAATCGGCAACGTTAGTGTCGGTGCCGCGCGATACCAAGATCGAGCTGAAGGGCTACCGGGAGAACAAGGCCAATGCCTATTATCCGAATTTCCTGGCCGATGAGAAGCAATCCGGGATCAAGGCGACCGATGAGATGAAGACGATGTTCTCCAAGTATTTGGACATCGATATCGATTACGTGACGGTGCTGAATTTCCAGGCCTTCCGTGATGCGGTAGATGCACTGGGCGGCGTTGACGTGACAGTCGACAAGAACATGTGCTACCGGGATAAAGCCGACGGAACGGACATCAACCTGAAGAAGGGTGAGCAGGAACTGAACGGGAAGCAGGCGCTCGATTTTGTGCGGTACCGGAAGTCCAACTGCCGTCCGAGAACGGACGCTTCCGACGATTTTGACCGCAACCGCAGACAGAACGAAGTTCTTCACTCCCTGATCGACAAGATGCAGACGTTCAAGGGCGTTACGAGCCTGGGCGGAGTGCTGGATGCCATGAATAACAACATGGAAACCGACATCGAGAAGGATCAATTGAAGAACATGATTGCAACCTATTGGAAAATTAAAAAAGAAGACGTCAAATTCATGCCGATTACCGGCAACTGGAAAAGTCCTTATGTGTATGTAGACGATGACGAGCTGGATAAAGCAAAGCAGGCATTGAAGGACGAGCTTGCCGGCAAGGCTGCCGTGGAAGCCGGTACTTCAGCGGATGAAAGCTCGAATCCGTAAAGTTGGGTGCAAGTTTTGGGACGACATATAATATACTAGAGTACAATGGAACCTGTACAGGAGGTCAGTGCGATGTCCGAGACGGTTACGAAGTGGACTCCAATATATGAAATGCAACGTCAACCAGCTGTTCATCTCTCTGTGCCGACTTCTGCTGAATCCGGTGTATGTTTTGACGCGCCATGCAAAAAAGCCTAGTGATCTGATCACTGGGCTTTTTTCTTTTTTTGCAAAATTTGTTGATTCGGCTGGTATTTCGCCTGTCCTATACTTTAGCGGGTTGGGCTTGGCGAAGAAGGGCTGTTCTGACGCGATTTGACATCGCGCGGGAGCTGCGGCACAATCCGGCCGACAATATCCGCCAGTTCGGAAGCGAATCCCGATACGGGTTCCCCTTTTTGAATATGCTGACCGATTTCGGCAATCCGGCTGGATAAATCCATATCGGCCGTCACGAGGGCGTTTTTGCCCCGAGGATCCTTTTTGAGTGCTTCGGCAACGGTATATTTGATGGTTCCGACGCGGGAACGCGTCAAATTGCCGTCTACGTCGATGCCCACAACGGCAGTATTGCCTAACACGACTGCATGCGCTTTTTTCACACCGTTCACCTTTTCGGCGATGTTTTCCAAATGGTCTTTTAATGCCAGGTCCGTTGTATCTTCTGCGGAACGCACGGCTGTGTTTCCTGCAGACCGGAGTGAAAGGCGGTGATGGTCGCCGGTTGATGCGGCTGTCGGCCCCTGTTGACTTTGAGGAGAGGGTGATGCAGTGTTCTGATGATTACAACCGCTCAGTAGAGCCATAGTTAACACAACGAGCAAAAACATTCTCATATGTGATCGTCCTTTCCAGGTCATAAATTGGCATGACGGGTTGTAACTTAGGATGTCCATGACGAAATAATTTATGTGTTTATTATGAGTTCAGTGGAGGGAGAAAGTATGAGAAAGATATTTGTACTGGATACCAATGTGCTGCTGCATGATCCCCGGGCGATATTTGCGTTTGATGAACATGAAATCGTGATTCCGGCCGTCGTACTGGAAGAAATAGACTCCAAGAAACGGAATGCCGACGAAATCGGGAGAAATGCGCGGACGGTGTCCCGCCTGCTGGACGGATTGAGGGAAAACGGCGGCCATTTGCACAGCGGGGTGCTTTTGGAAAACAAAGGCAGCCTGAAAGTGGAGCTGAATCACCGCAGTTTTGTGAAAGTACAAGAAATGTTCGGCGAAATGTCCAATGATAACCGCATTTTGGCAGTCGCCTTAAATTATCATCTGGAGGAGCAGGGCAAGGAGGACCCGACGTCGGTAGTGCTGGTAAGCAAGGACGTGCTTGTTCGCATCAAGGCGGACGTGCTTGGTCTGGTGACCCAGGATTACTTATCCGACCGCACCGTAGGTCCCGGAGATCTGTATACCGGATATTCTACGCTTAAGGTGCATCCTTCCATCATCGACGAGTTTTATTCGTACCGTTTTTTGTCCATCAAGCCGCTGCAGCTGCCATATCCGCTGTATCCGCATGAATTCGTCATCCTAAAGGACGAGATGGGGAGCACGAAATCGGCCTTGCTGAAGGTGAATACGGATGCGCTCCGGCTGGAGCCGCTCTTTTTGAGCAATGAGTCCGTATGGGGAATCAGCGCACGCAACGCACAACAGCGCATGGCGCTGGAGCTGCTGCTGAACGACGATATTCCGATCGTAACGATTACCGGAAAGGCCGGTACGGGCAAAACGCTGCTTGCCTTGGCAGCCGGGCTGATGAAGGTCGAAGATGAGCATAAGTACAAAAAGCTGCTGATCGCAAGGCCGGTCGTTCCGATGGGCAAGGATATCGGTTATTTGCCCGGTGAGAAAGAAGAGAAGCTCCGTCCGTGGATGCAGCCGATTTACGACAACCTGGAGTTTTTGTTTGATACGAAAAAGTCGGGCGATATCGATAAAATATTAATGGGTCTGGGCAGCATTCAGGTCGAGGCGCTCACGTATATCCGCGGACGCTCCATCCCCGGCCAGTTTATCATCGTGGACGAAGCCCAGAACCTGTCCCGCCACGAAGTAAAAACGATCGTTTCCAGGGTAGGGGAGGGAAGCAAGATTATTCTGATGGGGGACCCCGAGCAAATCGATCACCCGTATCTGGATGCATCGAGCAACGGCCTGTCATATATCGTGGAGAAATTCAAGCAGGAAGGGATCAGCGGGCACATTACCTTGGAAAAGGGCGAGCGCTCCAAGCTGGCCCAGCTCGCAGCCGATCTGCTGTGATTTCATAAGCTGGTACTATTTCCCGAGAAATGATGCCACCACCTGCCAGCACATAAAAAGAAGTCCCCCTTGTCCGGTTCATTGGAACCGGCTGGGGGCTTTTTTAGAGGAGATCAGAACGTATCAGTTTCAGAGCCTCCACTTCTTGATCTCGTAAGGAAATTTCCACTTAAAGCGGTCAGTCTTCTTAGAAGATATGTCGATAGACGTCTTTCTTTAGTTTTAACAATTTCAGGCACCGGATCAAATATACTCGAATTACAATAAGGACATTCGCAGGCGTAGATTCGTAGTTAGCCTCAAGGTGTGGCTCATCGGCTTATTTCTTGCCCGTCCGTTAAACATTTCCAGAAAAAAATAGGACAAGCGCCCTATGAATTTGCTAAAATATTGTATAAGTATTGTGAAGGGAGGCCTAGAGACTTGAGGCGGAAAAATTACTGGCTTCTGTTTGCCATTTTGCTGCTCTCTTTAACCGCTTTATCCCAGGGGCAGGATTTATCGCAGACCCCATCGGGTCATGAAGAGGAAGATGACGCGTCTCTGTTTCCGCAGCCTTCCACACAAGAGCGAACGTCCCAATCTCCCATCCGGGTCACCGTGCACCTGAGCGATGAGGATTTTAAGCAGCTCGAGGAGCTGAATCATACATATGTCACCGATACCGGGGCCACGGTGGAATTGAACAACATCCCGGATGCCGATGCGTACCTTCAGCTGACGTCCGCTTTGGCCGTAGGGGAAGGCCCCGATGTCATGCTCATCAACAGCTCGTGGGTCCGCCCGATGGCTTCCCGAGGCTACCTGCTGCCAGTCGAATTCTATACAAGCAATCGTGCGGATAGTGATACCATCAACCCGCTGCTGCAAGAGGTGGAATGGAACGGCTACCAGTGGGGAACGCCCGCCGACATGGATCCTTATGTGCTGGCATGGAATATGAAAGAGCTGAATTCGCTTGGAGTGACGGATATTCCAGGCGGTATTAGCAGTTGGAAAGAGCTGCTGAGCAAAGCGAAGAACCGAGGACATCAGCAGCTGCTTGAGATTTCGTCCGGGGACGGCTATGATGCTGCAGCTTTGATGGGAGCACTGGGCACCGATCCGTTAAGCCCGAGCCAGGCATCCCTGGAATGGATCGACAAGGCACGCGCATTCATGCAAATCGATCAGACCGAGCAAGGCGCTGACGGAGCCCAGCTTCCGCTAACCATTTCCGCCGTTTCGGAAGCGGCAAAGTCCCAGACAGCAAATACGGAACTGCGGATGCCCGAGCAGCTGTACGCCATCTATCCGTCGCTCCTGCGCAGCCGAAGCTACGCCGTATCGGCGGGATCGCAGCATGCCAAGGAAGCGGCCGAATGGATCGCGTATATGAGCTCGGCAGTCGTTCAGCAGGAATGGTACCAGGCTACGGGTAAACTTCCGGCGCTGAAGAGCCTGTACGACGATACGGTATTCAATCCGGCCGGACTGCCGTTCCATCTCAACTCCCTGCTTCAGACGGCAGGTACCGATAAGGACACAGGCAGGCTGCAGGCGAAATGGGATGTGTTTGTCAAAGCATCAGGCGATTATATTACAGGCAAATCTGCGGCCGCAGATTACGTTGAGGCTGTTAGAGGGGAAGCCGGAGGAAGCTGATCCGATACTCGCGGGCAGTTCGTCTCCGGCTTTTTTGTGTTACATGGACAGCTTAAGCGTAACATGGAGGTTTTTATCCGTACTTTTCACCTCGGTCGCCTTTACGAAGGAGACGATTTGCTGCGGATAAAATCCCAAATCGAACTCTTCCTCCATTTGGCGGCATGTCGTATCGGGCAGTTCATAGCCGTTAAATACGAGCTTATCCACATGGAACATGATGGAGTTCTGCGGCTGCTCCTCGACGCTGTAGTGGCCCTGAACTTCGAGGGACAGCGTGCCGCTTTGGCCGGAGGCCGTAATCTCGTCTTCGCCAAAGTGGAAGGCAAACTGTTTGAACAGATCGTTTTTGGAGCGGAGGAAAGCGTTCAGATCGTCCTCCTTGATGTCGATATTATAGGTCGTTCCGTTGGTGCGGATCGCTCCGTCCTGATTCTGAATAAACTCCGGGAGGTCGTTCATGGCTGAGGCGAGCGCGTCAAAATAGGTTTTTACCTCGTTAAGCCCGACATTTTCCCAATAAAGCGTAAATTCCTCAATCATGTTCTTGAGCGCTTCCGGATCGCTGCTGGAGGCGATTCCCTGATCGACCTTTTGCTGCAGGGCCGATACCCTTGCCCGCTGCTCAATGAGATTGGACTTCATTTCTTCCAGATCGGCCGTCTTTTTCTCCATGGCCAGCTTCGTGTTTTTAATCTCCTTATACTCCGATTGATACGCATCAAGAACCGTGCGGTCATGCTCCATGATCATATCGTAGACATCATACATATGAATGAGGCTGCCCAAATCTTTGGCGGACAGCACGGCAACGAGCAGGCCTTCCCTTTCCCCCATGTAATAAGAACGAATGACGGCTCCCGCGCGGCTCTGCTGATCCTGGATCTGAAGCAGCTTGTCTTCCAGCTGCCCGGACAGCTTGTTCAGCTCCTGCTGGATGGTCTCCTGCTGCGCGGTGATCCGCTCAATCTCCCGGTCGATTTCCACAACAGACAGGCTGTTCTGCAATATTTCTCGGTCGTCTGTGCTGGCGCCGGCGGACGGGTCGGCCCGAAGTTCTGGTACGGGGCGGAGCAGCGACAGGCAGAGCATCGGCAGAAGCAGGCAGAGGATTCGCAGGCGTCGATTGTAAGGCTTCAATGGATTTGATCCCTCCCCCATGGTTGTCCATTGTAAATATATGATTCAACGGTAAAAAATATCATCTCTCTTGGAGCCTGTCAGATTTGGCAAGCCCAATAACCCCAGCAGGCAGATACAGATTTATGCAGGTGCCCCCGATAAAAGTCGGCAAAAGCGAAAAAAGCGACCCGGCATTGGATGTCGGATCGCTTTCCTTTGGGTTCTCTAATGATCGGATTAAAGCGGTAAGCCCATTTTGAATACTGTCCAATAGCTGAAACCGGTAAACGTCACGATCATATAGCCCCAGAAGAGAAGAATGTAAGTTCTCTCCGTAAATTTCAGATACCCCAAGATGACGAAAAATGCGGTCTGTACGAAGAACAACAGAGCCATCTCGACCATGTTGCCGGCATATGCCATAAGCCCGATTGCGAGCGTAAAGAACCCGAGTACTCGAAACATGCGTGCCACGTTATATCCCCCTCTCCTTATGTACGGTCATAGCTAAGCTACGTATCATTATATCGTTAACCCAAAATTGTGTAAACGAAAAAGTTGCTTTTTATTATTGTGGTCCCATGATGACAAAGTATACATCGCCATGCATCGGCAAATTTCCAATATGAGGGTATGAGCACTTTGCAAATTGGCAATACAATTTAGTATCAAATAGATTCTATGAACTCTATGAGAAGCATAGAAATGAAAATAAGCAGCTGTTATACCTTATTCAGTACCCGGTGAACAATCCGGTTATGGAGACGGGTTATTTTAGGATGTTGTTAGGAGGGTTTTGTTGCATGACAGCAGTTAGACAAGATGCATGGAGCAGCGAGGATGACCTTATTTTGGCGGAAGTAACCTTAAGGCATATCCGGGAAGGAAGCACTCAGCTGGCCGCTTTTGAGGAAGTAGGCGAAAAAATCGGAAGGACGGCGGCAGCCTGCGGATTCCGATGGAACAGCTGTGTCCGTAAAAAGTATGAGGAAGCAATCAGCCTGGCCAAGACGCAGCGCCAGAAACGGAGCTACTATAAGAAGCAGCCGGCAAATTCGGGGATCCAGGTGGCCGGTTTAGGTCTGTCCGAAGCTGAGGCGGGTTATTACAAAATGGAGGGAGCCAGTGAAGAGACACTCTCCATCGATGCGGTCATCCGCTTTTTGAAGCAGTGGAAAGGGAGCCTCCAGGAAAACGGACGCCAGCTGAAAATGCTGGAGAAGGAGCTCCGTGAAAAGGAAGAAGAGCTGAACAATTTGAGAAGGGTCAACGAGCGGCTCTCCAGGGAAGTCAGTGAAGTCCAAACCGATTACAGGGTCGTTAATGACGACTACAAAGCGCTTATTCAAATTATGGACCGTGCACGGAGGCTTGCCTTTTTGAACGAAGAGGACGAGGAGCTGAAGTCGCGGTTCAAGATGGATGCCAACGGCAATCTGGAGCGAATTGAGTAAAAGTCATACGCAACGATGCAATACAGATCCCGTGCGGATGCGTGAAGTTTGCGCAGACCGAACGGGTTTTTTCGTGCGTGTAAGCCTTATGTGATGCCGGATGCGCTATAATAGGGACACGGATAGTAACCATTAGACACGGAGGGCAGGCTAATGCTGATCGATATTGTGGGCGCGGGATCGCTCGGACTGCTGTTTGGGGGAAAATTGGCCGGGTCCGGCAGCCGGGTGCGGATCTGGAGCCGCAGCGCCGGGCAGGCGGAGGAGCTCCGTCATTCCGGTATTCATATCGCCAAAGACGGTGAGAGCGGATTAAAGGTGGACCCCGCGCATTTTCAATCCGATACGGTCGAACAGCTCGGACAAGCTTGGGAGACGAAGCCGGGAGATTATGTGCTTGTGATGACCAAACAAAAGGATACGGAGGCGCTATGCCGCTATTTATCACAAGTCAGGCTTCCGCAAGGATCCAGCCGGCCGGTCGTCGTTTGTTTTCAAAACGGCTACGGGCATATGGACAGGCTGAAGGCGATTCTGCCCGGATGGACTATGCTGGCTGCGGTGACGACTGAAGGTGCAAAGAGAACATCGTATACAGAAGTGTTTCATGCGGGATCCGGGGATACGGTGATCGGCGAGAGCGGTATTGGGCATGTCTCCAGGGAGATTGGCGGCCGGTGGTTAAATCTTGTTCAAGCCCTGAAACAAGCAGGATTTTACCCGGTATTGTCGAATGACATCGATAACATGATGTTTCGTAAATTGCTGATCAACGCGGTGATCAATCCGCTGACCGCACTCTGGAGGATTCCGAACGGTGAGCTGTTGAAAAGTCCGGCGAGGTTGAAGCTGATGAAGGAATTGTATGAAGAGACGCTGGCCGTTTACGACGCATGCGGAATCCGGTATGAAGAAGACATGTGGGATCAAATATTGAATGTGTGCAGAGCGACTTCCGGGAACACCTCGTCCATGCTGAAGGATGTGCTTGCCGGTTCGCCGACGGAAATCGGCTGGATTAATGGAAGCATCGCGGACATGGCGCGGAAGGCGGGGGTTCAGGCTCCTGTCAACGAGCTGGTGACCCGGCTCATCGAAGGAATAATCGCAGAGGAGGAGTGAGGAATCTTGGATTTCTTGAGAAATTCATTTATTTTTTTGAGCATCCTTCCGTTTTTCCCGTTTTTGCTCGTGTATTTAGGAGGATATTACTGGCGGAAAAACAGCAGAAACCGCGCGCTGCTGCTGGCCATGGACGTCACTACATTGTTTTTGATCTTTTCCGTTGCGGCGCTGTTCAACAATACGTTCCATACCCGGTTCGGCTTTTATTTGATCCTCTTGTTCATGCTCATCGCGGTGGGGTTGATCGGCGGGGCGCAGAACCGGCTCAAAGGCAGGATTGATGCCAGGAAAATCGCCAAAGTCGTATGGAGAATGTCCTTTATGCTCATGAGTGCAAGCTACATCATCTTTACATTAATCGGTATTTTTAAATACATAATACAGACTGGGGCCTAATATTTTACAATTTTAATCAACAAAATGACTGGAAAAACCCTTGTTTTTGGCCGTTTGTCACAAGAAAGTAAAATTTTCATGTTTTTCTGTGTAGATTTTTTTGACCACTGGTTGTATAATTTCTTACCATACACATAATTAATTTACCTTTAGGGGGAACAGTTAATGAAAAGGAAAAGCCTGCTCATGCTTCTGACGCTGATCCTCGTTGTTGGCACTGTACTTGCTGGGTGCGGTTCCAAGAATGACAATGGCGGAAGCACGGCTAGCGGCGGCGACAAAGGAAGTTCGTCGGCTGCTAAAGAACAAGTACTTCACATTAACCTGAGCGCTGAGCCGCCAACGTTTGACCCGGCGCAAGCCCAGGACACTCAAGCTAACACCGTACTGAAAATGATGTACGAAGGCCTTGTGCGTATTGACAAGGATAACAACCCGATTCCGGGTGTGGCCGAGAAGTGGGATGTTTCCTCCGACGGTCTGAAGTACGTGTTCCATCTGCGTAAAGACGCGAAGTGGAGCAACGGCGACCCTGTAACGGCAAAAGACTTCGTCTTCGCTTGGGAGCGGGTTTTGAATCCGGCTACAAGCCCAGCACCGCCTTATGCATATCAGCTTTATTACATTAAAGGCGCAGAAGACTACAACAGCAAAAAAATTACCGACTTTAACCAAGTTGGCGTAAAAGCGACAGATGACAACACACTGGAAGTAACCCTGAACAATCCGACTCCTTATTTCCTGGGTCTGACTTCGTTCTACACGTTCTATCCGGTGCATCAATCGGTGAAAGACAACGCCAAATGGGCAACCGATCCGAAGCTGATGGTAACGAACGGACCATTCACGCTCACAACTTGGACAACCGGTCAGAAGATCGAAGTGACCAAAAACGCAAACTACTGGGATAACCAGAACATCAAGCTGACCAAAGTTACGATGTCGCTGTCCAATAGCAGTGCAACGGAACTGTCCAGCTATAAGGCTGGCCAGCTTGACTATGCAGGTAACCCGAACGGAACGATTCCTACGGACCAAATGCCTGCAGTGAAGAACGAGCTGAAGGACGAGCTCGATTTGAAACCGATCGGCAGCATTTACTACTACGTGTTCAACACAACAGCGAAACCGTTTGACAACGTAAAAATCCGTAAGGCGTTCTCGATGGCCATCAGCCGTCAGGATATCGTCGATAAAGTAACGATGAGTGAAGAAACCCCTGCGTTCGGATTCGTGCCGCCAGGCATTTCCGGTGACAAGGGTGAATACCGTACCGAGTTCAAGGACGATTTCTTCACCGAAGATATGGAAGAAGCCAAGAAGCTGCTTGCTGAAGGCATGCAGGAAGAAGGATACACGACGCTTCCTCCGATCACTTTGATCTACAACTCCGATGACAAGCATAAGAAAATTGCGCTTGCCATTGCAGATATGTGGAAGAAAAATCTTGGCGTTGAAGTGAAAACCGAAAACCAAGAATGGGGCGTGTTCCTCAAGAACCGTCAAAACCTGAACTACCAAATCGCACGTGCCGGCTGGAGCCCGGACTACAACGATCCGATGACTTTCTTCGATCTGTGGACTTCGACCAGCGGCAACAACGATTCCGGCTTCAAAAACAAAGAGTATGATGCTTTGATCAAAGACGCATTCTCTACACCTGACACAGCAAAACGTATGGAAGATTTTAAAAAGGCTGAAACGATGATTATTAAAGATCAGCAGGTCGTGCTGCCAATTTACTACTATACAAACGTTGCCTTGATCAAACCGAATCTTAAAGGCGTTGTTATTGACTATGCCGGTCAAGTAGACTTTACAAGAGCTTATTTCGAATAAATTTCGAATGGTCTAACAAAAGCAGCTTAGCTTGATAAATACTGTTCGGGATATATGTGTGGAGCTTCCATATATATCCCGTTTTTTTTGCTTAGTATATATCTTTACCAAGGATTTCTTCAATTTGAAATATATAGCATGGACAAATAGATTCGGCATTCTTTAAAATTAAAATATGGTCCGCGATGGTTGGTGCCATGTTATATGAAGTTTAGCGGGGAGGGTAAATCGGACATGGTACGTTACGTACTGAGCAAGTTTTTCTATATGCTGGTATCGCTCTTTATTTTGATATCGGCTACATTTTTTCTGATGAAGGCCATTCCTGGTAACCCTTTTATGTCCGAGAAAAATGTACCGCCTGAAATCCAAGCCCGGCTGATGGAACAGTATGGATTGGACAAGCCGGTATATCAGCAATACTTCAAATACTTGGGGGATATTGCAACAGGTGACCTGGGGATTTCCATGAAGCATCAGAACCAGGAGGTAGGGGGCATTATTCTGCAGACCTTCTCTGCATCCCTGAAACTGGGTATCTTCGCCATCGTTATTTCCGTAATTGTCGGTGTGCTCCTCGGCATGCTCGCCGCGCTGTACCACCGAAAGCTTATTGATAATATCGCTATGGTGCTGGCGGTGCTGGGCATCGCCGTTCCGAGCTTCGTGCTGGCATCGCTGATCCAGTATCTGTTTGCGCAGAAGCTGGGCTGGTTCAACGTCATGGGCTTTGACGGCCCGCTTGACTACGTTCTGCCGGTCGCCGCGTTGTCGGCGCAGCCGATTGCCTTTATCGCCCGCTTGACGCGCTCGAGCATGCTCGAAGTGCTGCATGCGGATTACATCAAGACAGCCAAGGCCAAAGGCCTCAACTGGATGACCATTATGTTCAAGCACGTGATCCGTAACGGCATTTTGCCGGTGGTTACTTATATCGGACCGATGACCGCCAATGTCATTACGGGTTCCGTCGTTATCGAGCAGATTTTCGGGATCGGCGGGATTGGTAAAGTGTTCGTCGAATGTATTACCAACCGGGATTACACGATGATTATGGGTGTGACGATTTTCTACGGCGTTCTGCTGATGCTGGCCCGTTTCATCACCGATATCGTATACGTGCTGGTTGATCCGCGCATTAAATTAACCGGCGGGAAGGAGGGCTAACGATGGCTGTACAGGATCCAACCTTGATGAATAACAACGTAGAGCTGACGCCCGAAGACTTCCGGAAAATCGGTACCGATGAGAAAGAGGCTGAAATTATTCAGCGGGAAAGTATTTCGGCGTGGAGAGACGCGTGGCAGCGTCTACGTAAAAATAAACTCGCCATGGCGAGCTTGGTCGTTCTCATCTTGATCATTCTGGCTGCGATTATCGGGCCGATCATTTCGAAATTCGATTCGGCAACCAACGATTTGCTGGCCACGAATCAGCCTCCTTCCAAGGAGCACTGGTTCGGCACCGACGACTTGGGCCGCGATATGTTCGTCCGGACGTGGATGGGCGCCCGTATTTCCTTGGTCGTCGGTCTGGCTGCCGCACTCATTGACCTTTTGATCGGTGTCATTTACGGCGGCATCATGGGGTATTTTGGTGGACGCGTCGACGCCATCATGAACAAGTTTTCCGAAATTTTGTATTCCATTCCTTATATGCTGGTTACGATTCTGCTGCTCGTCGTCTTTGAGCCGAGTATCGGAACGATTATTCTGGCGCTGACCATTACCGGCTGGATTAACATGTCGTGGATCGTCCGCGGTGAAATCATGCAGCTGAAGAACAGGGAATACGTTCTGGCATCCCGCTCCATGGGAGCAGGCTCCGGCCGGCTGCTGTTCCGCCACCTGCTGCCGAATGCGGTTGGTCCGATCATCGTCACCTTGACGCTGTCGGTACCGAACGCGATTTTCTCGGAAGCCTTCCTTAGCTTCCTCGGTCTCGGTGTCCGGGCACCGATCGCTTCGCTCGGTTCGATGGTCAACGACGCACTGACCGGCTGGATGTACTATCCTTGGCGGATGCTGTTCCCGGCCATTCTGATCAGTTTGACAATGCTCGCATTTAACATTTTCGGTGATGGCCTCCGCGATGCGCTCGATCCGAAATTGAAATAACAGGAGGTGAGATCATGGAGCCGATTTTACAAGTAAAAGACCTGCATGTATCCTTTCACGTCAAAGGCGGCGAAGTCAAAGCCGTCCGCGGCATGAATTTTGAAATAGGCAGAGGAGAAACGGTGGCGATCGTCGGTGAGTCCGGCAGTGGTAAGAGTGTGACCGCGCAGACGATCATGCGCTTGATCCCGTCTCCTCCTTCTGACATCAAGAGCGGCCAGATTATTTTCCAGGGCGAAGATATTCTGAAGAAAACCAATAAAGAAATGGAAGCGATCCGCGGGAAAGACATCGGCATGATTTTCCAGGATCCGATGACTTCCCTGAATCCGACGATTAAGGTCGGCAAGCAAATTACCGAGGTTCTGATCAAGCATCAAAAGCTGTCCTCCGCGGAAGCGAAAGAGCGCGGTCTGGAAATGCTGAGACTTGTCGGCATCAAGAACCCGGAAGAACGCTTCAATCAATACCCGCACGAATTCTCCGGCGGGATGCGCCAGCGCGTCATGATTGCAATCGCCTTGGCGTGCCGCCCGGCGCTCCTGATCGCCGACGAACCGACGACAGCGCTGGACGTGACGATCCAGGCGCAGATCATGGACGTCATGAAGGAAATGCAGCAGAAGCTCGGAACTTCCATTATCCTGATTACGCATGACCTCGGCGTCGTTGCCGGCATGTGTGACCGCGTTATCGTCATGTACGCCGGTGAAGTGGTAGAGACGGGGACGAAGTGGGAGATTTTTAAAAACCCGCAGCACCCGTACACAAAAGGCCTGCTGCGTTCGATGCCGCGTCTTGACCAGAAGAAGGGCGAACCGCTGATTCCGATTATCGGTACGCCGCCGGACCTGATTAAACCGCCGGTCGGCTGCGCGTTCTGCGCCCGCTGCGATGAAGCGATGAAAGTATGCGAACGGATCAATCCGGGAGCGACGGTATTCAGCGACACCCAAATGGCGCGCTGCTGGAATCTTCATCCGATGGCCAAGGAGGTTCAATCGTCATGAAAGAGAACCATTTGATCGAAGTCGAAGGCCTCAAGAAATACTTTAACGTCGGCGGCGGCAAGATCGTCAAAGCCGTGGACAACATTAACTTTTTCATCCGCGAAGGCGAAACGCTCGGCATGGTGGGCGAATCGGGCTGCGGCAAGTCGACCGCGGGCCGTACGATTCTCCGCCTGTACGAGCCGACTGCCGGCAGCGTCAAGTTTAACGGAACGGATATTTACAAGCTGTCGCCTTCCAAGATGAAAGCGATGCGCCGCGACATGCAGATGATTTTCCAGGATCCATACGCTTCCTTGAACCCGCGGTTTACCGTGTCGGACATTATCGGCGAAGCGCTGGATATCCACAACCTGGCCGGCAGCCGCAAAGAGCGGAAGAAGCGCGTGGAGGAATTGCTGGATATGGTCGGTCTGAATCCGGACCATGCCACTCGTTATCCACATGAGTTCTCCGGCGGTCAGCGGCAGCGGATCGGGATTGCCCGTGCGCTTGCCGTCAATCCGAAGTTCATTATTTGCGACGAGCCGATCTCGGCGCTGGACGTGTCCATTCAGGCACAGGTCGTCAACCTGCTGAAGGATTTGCAGGACCGGCTTGGGCTGACCTATCTGTTCATTGCCCATGACCTGTCGATGGTCAAGCATATCAGTGACCGCGTAGCGGTGATGTACCTGGGCAAAATGGTAGAGCTGGCCGACAGTGAGGAACTGTACGCCAATCCGATTCACCCGTATACAAAAACGCTCCTCTCGGCGATTCCGATCCCGGATCCCGAAGTGGAGGAGAACAAGAAGCGGATCTTGATGAATGACGAAAAGTCGGGTCCGATTCACTCCGCCAAAGGCGGAGATGCAGCGGATCAGGAAGACACGAGACTTGTGGAAGTTTCCAAAGGCCATTGGGTCGCTGCTCCATATGCCTAAGCTATGACAGCTTTACCGCCGGGTGATCCCGGCGGTTTTTTGTTTGCTTTGACGGATACAACAACATTGGTTACAATCAAGAAAGATTGCGGTAGTATAAAGTAAGCACGGAAGTGATTGGGCACAGAATAGGAGGCATACCCATGAATGTGGTTTCCGACTCACTCAAGAGCGGTTCGGCTCTTGCAGATGATTATATAAACCGTTTTAGCGAAGTACAGCCTTTATACGGTGAAGATTTTCGCGATGAAGCAAGCTGGCTGAAACGTGTGGAATGGCTTGACCAATCGGAGTCCGTCCGGGTAAACCGGGGCGAATTGGCAGAAGTTTTACGGCGGTATAACAGCCGGCACAATAACCATCAGGCGGTACATAATGCACTGGATTTGCTGGCGAAGGAAGGAACGCTGGCCGTGGTGGGGGGACAGCAGAGCGGATTGTTTACCGGTTCGCTGCTGGTGATCTATAAAGCCATGACCATAATCCAGTCGGCGCAAGAAGCGGCCAAGAAATTCAACCGGCCGGTGGTGCCCGTATTCTGGATCGCGGGTGAGGACCATGACTTCGATGAAGTGAACCATACGTACGTCATGACACCGGAGCTGAAGGTCGCCAAAATCAAGATGGAAGCGAAGCCGGGACCCCGCTCGTCGGTGAGTGCGATTCCGATCGGTCCAAACGAATGGAAGCAGTCCTTCGACCAGCTGGGCAGATGGCTTCCGGACAGTGAAAACAAGCCGGAGATTTTGAAATGGATCCATGAGGCGTCGGAGCAGTCGGATAATCTCAGCGACGCTTTCGCCAAGCTGCTGGGCCGGTTGTTTGGCGAGTACGGCTTGATTCTGCTCGATTCGGCGGATCCTGAACTGCGCAAGCTGGAAGTTCCGGTGTTTGAAAAAATGATCGAGCGCAACGACGGGCTGGAACAGGCTTATCAGCAGGCGGCGGCGTGTATTAGAAGCAAAGGCTACTCGCTTCAGGCGGAAGTTGCGGCCGGCGGGGCCAATTTGTTCTATATATATGAAGGAAACCGTCTGCTGCTGTATAAACAGGATGGCAAGTTCACTGATCGCAAAGGGATCGTCAGCTTAAGCCAGAGTGAGCTGCTGGAGCAGCTTCGCACTCATCCGGAGCGGTTCAGCAACAATGTGCTGACGCGCCCGATGATGCAGGAATCGCTGTTCCCGGTACTTTGTACCGTGCTTGGCCAAGGGGAAATTTCCTATTGGGCTATTACGAAGCAGGCTTTCGAAATCCTTGGGCTCCGGATGCCGATCCTGCTGCCGCGCATGTCCTTTACCTTGATCGAAGGCGCCTTGCAGAAATACATGGATAAGTTCGGCGTGACCTTCCAGGATGTTCAGCACCGGTTTGCAGAAGCCCGCCAGCAGTGGCTTTCGAGCCAGGAGGAATTCCATATCGAGCCGAAATTCGCCGAGACGCGCCGGGCTTTTGAGCAGCTGTACGAACCGCTGATCCGCGAGCTGGGTACGATTCAGTCCGGTTTGATCCCGCTCAGCGAGAAAAACAAGGGCAAAATTTTGGAGCAAATTTCTTATCTGGAACGCAAAACACGCGAAGCGGTGGAGAAGAAGCATGAAGCCGAGCTGCGGCAGTGGGACCGGATCGGTGTCTCCCTGTTTCCGCTGGGCAAGCCGCAGGAACGGGTGTTTAATATTTTCTACTATTTAAACCGCTACGGCCTCGAATGGATTCATGATTTGATCCGCACCTCGGATCATTTTACGGCGGAGCACCGCATTATCGAATGTTAATCAAAAAGAGGATAGGGAGGCAATGAGATGAGTTCATCTTCACTGCAAAACAGCGTAGTCAAGGATATGGCGCTGGCACCGGAAGGCCATTTGAAAATCGATTGGGTGGAGGCCCATATGCCGGTGTTAAACGAAATCCGCAAGCAGTTTGAAGCGGAGCAGCCGTTTAAGGGGCTGAAGGTCACCATTTCGCTGCATTTGGAGGCCAAGACGGCATACCTGGCTAAAGTGGTAAAGGCCGGCGGTGCGGAAGTAACGATCACAGGCAGCAACCCGTTGTCCACACAGGATGATGTCTGTGCGGCGCTTGTGGAAGACGGTGTGACCGTGCTGGCCAAATACAATCCGGATCCGGTGGAGTACAAGGAATTTCTGATCCGGGCGCTGGAGACCAAACCCAACCTCATTATCGATGACGGTGGAGACCTGGTGACGATCCTTCACTCGGAACGGCCGGACCTGCTGGAGACGATCCGCGGGGGCGCGGAAGAGACAACGACGGGCATTATTCGCTTGAAGGCCTTGGAAAAAGACGGGCTGCTGAAGTTTCCGATGGTGGCCGTTAATGACGCTTACTGCAAGTATTTATTCGATAACCGTTACGGTACGGGACAATCGGTATTCGATGCGATCAACCGTACGACAAACCTCGTCGTAGCCGGC
The DNA here is from genome assembly GCF_002224835.1 of Paenibacillus sp. SSG-1. NCBI lineage: Bacteria > Bacillati > Bacillota > Bacilli > Caryophanales > Paenibacillaceae > Paenibacillus > Paenibacillus sp. SSG-1. Next base: position 4,068,658 of record NZ_MBRK01000001.1, on the reverse strand, counting down.
AAAACCGTTGTCGTTGTAGGCTACGGATGGTGCGGCAAAGGCGTAGCGATGCGGGCCAAAGGACTCGGCGCCAAAGTTATCGTGACGGAAGTCAATGCAATCCGCGCGGTGGAAGCACATATGGACGGCTTTGAAGTCATGCCGATGCTGGAAGCCGCGAAGCACGGCGATTTCTTCGTGACCGTGACGGGCAACCGGGACGTCATCACCGGTGAGCATTACGACGTGATGAAGGACGGGGCGATCCTGTCGAACGCCGGCCACTTCGATGTCGAAGTCAACAAACCGGAGCTGGCGGCACGAGCCGAGTCGGTACGCACCGTGCGCCGCAACATTGAAGAATACAAGCTGACGGACGGCCGCAAAATTTACCTTCTGGCCGAAGGCCGCCTTGTCAATCTTGGGGCGGGAGACGGGCATCCGGCGGAAATTATGGATATGACGTTCGCCCTCCAGGCGATGTCTCTGAAATACGTGAATGACAACTATCAAAACCTGGGTGCTCAGGTGCTGAATGTGCCGCTCGAAATCGACGAGCAGGTCGCACGCCATAAATTGGCAAGCCTGGGGATTCAGATCGACCGGCTGAGCCAGGAGCAGATCCGGTATTTGGACAGCTGGTCCACCCACGAATAATCGGTAAATTGTGGTTATCCACATGTGGAAAACCCCCTTGATTCTTCGCGAATCAGGGGGTTTTTGCTGTTTTTCCGCGCAGGACGGGGATGGAATTATCCACAAAAAAACATGTGGATAAGGCAGGATTTTGATTTTATCCGGCGAATCTAGTATCCTTAAGTGGTGGAAAGTGGTGCAAAGTGGGGATTTGGGGTTAAAGGGGTGAGTGAACGGTGTTTATGGGGGAATATCAACACAGCTTAGACGATAAAGGCCGCGTCACCATCCCTGCCAAATTCCGCGAGCTGCTTGGCTCCTCATTTGTGGTCACCCGGGGCTTGGACCAATGCCTATTTGTATATCCTATGAATGAATGGCAAATTTTGGAACAAAAGCTGAAGTCACTGTCCCTGATGAAATCCGACGCGCGTGCGTTTACCCGGTTTTTTTTCTCGGGTGCAACGGAATGCGAATGGGATAAACAGGGAAGGGTAAATTTACCGGGGAATCTCCGCCAATACGCAAAGCTGGAGAAAGAATGCGTGGTGCTCGGCGTATCGAACCGGGTGGAGATTTGGAGCAAGGATACTTGGGAGGAATACTTCCAGCAATCCGAAGAGACGTTTAACGATATTGCTGAGAAGCTGGTTGATTTGAATTTTGATTTGTAGAGAGTTTGGAGGGCTGCAGCTTGTTTCATCACATCACGGTGCTTAAAGAAGAAGCGACAGAAGGGCTGCGCGTGAAGAGAGACGGCATTTATGTCGATTGCACGCTTGGGGGTGCGGGGCACAGTTCCCTGATCGCGTCCAAGCTGGGGGAATACGGCAGGCTGATCGCGTTGGACCAGGATGACTGGGCGCTCGATAACGCAAAGGAAAGGCTGGCCCCGTACGCAGACCGCGTATCCCTGGTCAAGACGAATTTCCGGCATCTGGAGGAAACCCTCCGGGAGCTGGCTGTTCCGAGCAAGGACGGCATTCCGCAGGTGGACGGCATTTTGTTCGATCTGGGCGTGTCATCTCCCCAGTTTGACGAAGGGGACCGGGGATTCAGCTACAATTACGATGCGCCGCTCGATATGCGGATGGATCAGTCGGCGTCTTTAACGGCTGCCGAAATTGTAAACGAATGGCCTGAACAGGAAATTGCCCGGATTTTGTTCCAATACGGGGAGGAAAAGTTCTCAAGACGGATTGCCAGAGTGATCAGCGAGCGCAGAGCGCAGAAAGCCATTCAAACAACGGGCGAGTTGGTCGATATTATTAAAGAAGGCATTCCGGCGGCAGCGCGGAGAACAGGCGGTCATCCGGCCAAACGAAGCTTCCAGGCCCTTCGGATCGCGGTGAACGACGAGCTTGGCGCTTTTGAAGAAGCGCTGCATCAAGCGGTGCGCTGTCTTGCTCCCGGCGGAAGGGTATCGGTGATTACGTTCCATTCGCTGGAGGACCGGATATGCAAGCAAATTTTGAACAGCTACGTAGGCAAATGCACCTGCCC
>NZ_MBRK01000001.1:3981739-4066530 GCF_002224835.1 Paenibacillus sp. SSG-1 | reverse complement strand
CAAGCAAATTTTGAACAGCTACGTAGGCAAATGCACCTGCCCGCCGGACTTTCCGATGTGCGTGTGCGGCGGGAAGGGTGAAATGAAACTGGTCAACCGCAAGCCGATCGTGCCGGGTGAAGATGAACTTGCACAGAACCCGCGTGCGCGTTCAGCCAAGCTGAGAGTTGCTGAGAAAATATAACCTAACGCATCTGACACACGATTCATATTTTTGAAGGCAAGGACTCATGTTCAGGGCGTAGAGACTAAGACAAAGGGGAATCAGACATGGCCTATACGCGTGGTAACCTGGCAGTTAAGGAGAAGGTCGCTGAACGAACATCTCCCGGGTACCGGGAGAAGACGAAAGTCGTTACTCACCGTACATATCTGCCGATCAAGGAAAAGCTGCTCTATTTGCTGACGGTTGGAATATGCGTCATGGTGGCGAGCCTGATCATCTGGCAGAACGCCAACATTTACGACCTGAACAAGCAGGGGCAGAAGGTCGACAAGAACATTAAGAACATGAACGTGACGATTAAAGAGCTTAAGGCGGAGAAGCAGCGCCTTGAGGTCGGAATCCGTGAGAAAGCGATCCAGCTTGGTTACCAAGAACCGGGCAAGGAGGCGCTTACCGTTCCGCGTTCCAATACGACAAGTACGGATAACGCCGGAACAGGGTCGGAAACGGCAAAAAAATAGAGCTTGTGAGGGTTGAGCATGGTAAAAAGAATAAAACTTCGCACACTGCTCCTAGGAGGATTCATCACCCTCCTTTTTGTTGTTCTGTTAATTCGGGTATTTGCACTGCAGGTGGTTAACGGGGATGACTGGCATGATCGGGCGGTCGCCCAGTGGACGAAAAAAGTCCCGATTCCGGCATCCCGCGGCACGATTACGGACCGCAATGGCGATATTCTCGCATCCGACGTCCCGGCCTATACCGTTATCGTCAATCCGGCCGTTATCCACGAGAATGGGCTGGAGAACGAAATCATCGAAGGGCTGCACAAGATTTTAGGCAAGGATGAAAGCGAGCTTAAGGAACTTGTAAACGCCAAAGACAAGGACGGGGAATACCTTACCAACCGGGAGGTCCGGAACGAAGGGTGGAAAATTGACGAAACGAAGAAGGCCCGGATCGAAGATCTCAACAAAGAGTTGAAGGCACAGCTTAAAAAAGAAAAAAAGGTGCTTGAAACCGGGCTGGACATGATCAAGGAGCAGAAGCGCTATTATCCGAAGGGGACGCTTGCGGCTCATATTTTGGGTTACACGAACCGGGATGGTGAGGCTGTCGCCGGACTTGAGGCAAGTCTAGATGATTACCTCAAAGGCACCTCAGGACTCATGAAATACGAAAGCGACCGGCAAGGGGACCAGCTTCCCGAAGCGAATATGGTGTACAAGCCGGCTGTCAATGGTAAAAATTTAAAGCTGACGATCGACGACACGATCCAGTATTATATCGAAGACGCGATGAAAGAGACGTACGAAAAGTACCAACCGATCAGCATGACGGTCATTGCGGCCGATCCGAAGACGATGGAAATACTCGGGATGGCCAACCTGCCGACATTCAACCCGAATACGTACTGGAACACGAAGGACCAAAAGGACTTCTTCAACTATGCCGTAAAAGCTACGTACGAGCCGGGCTCCACGTTCAAAATCGTAACGCTGGCAGGGGCGGTGCAGGAAAAGCTGTTTAATCCAAATGCGATCTACCAGTCCGGGCAGATCCAGGTTAAAGGGACTCATACGTACCTTCATGATATCAACCGTTCCGGATGGGGACCGATCACGTTCCTGGAAGGTGTCAAGCGTTCCAGTAACGTTGCCTTCGTCAAGCTGGGCTCGGAAATGCTCGGGAAAGAGCGCCTGCTGAAATATATCAACGACTTCGGTTTCGGTAAGAAGACGGGCATCGAGCTTCCCGGCGAAGTAACCACGACGATCAATCTGCCGGGTCCGGTCGAAGTGGCGACCGCTTCCTACGGACACGGTGTGTCCGTGACGCCGATCCAGCAGCTGGCGGCGATCAGCGCGGTGGCGAACGGCGGCAAATTGAAAACACCGCATATCATCAAAGAGATTACCGATCCGGATACAGGCAAAGTTGTATTAGCTCCGGATACGAGCAAGGTCGTCCGTCAGGTTATCTCACCGGAAGCCGCCAAGGAAACGAGCAGCTACCTGGAACAGGTCGTCGCGGACCAGGTAAAAGGTACCGGGCGCAACGCCTACATCGACGGGTACCGCGTTGCCGGTAAAACCGGAACCGCGGTCAAATACGGCGCCGACGGCAAACCGGATTATTCGAAATCCGTCGTCTCCTTTATCGGGTTTGCTCCGGTGAACGATCCGAAGATCGCCCTTATTGTCATTGTGGACCAGCCGAATGACCCTGATGTCGGCGGGGGCACGGTGGCGGCGCCGATCTTTAAGAAAATCGTGTCCCAGGCTTTGCCGTACATGGGCGTGCCGAAGGCCACCACGAAGAAGACGTCGGACGGCAAAACGTCTGTGGATCGCCCAGCCGCTCCGACGCTCACGAAGCTGGCCGTGAAGGACGCGAAGCAAAAGCTGCTGAACGCAGGCATTGACTTCGAGACGATCGGCAAGGGTACCTCGGTCATCCGGCAGTATCCGGCAGCGGGAACGCCGATGAGTCCGGGGCAGCGTATCTATCTGCTCACCGAGGAGACCGACAAGATGACCGTGCCGGACCTAAAAGGCGAATCGCTGCGTGATGCGCTGGATATTTTGACCTTGCTGAAATGCTCGGTTACCGTCGAAGGCCAAGGATACGTCAGCGAGCAGCTGGTCACGGACAAGAACGGCAAGCGTTCCGTCCAGCTGACGCTGAAGCCGGTCAAGGATGAAGAGGCATCGCAGGATACCTCATCCTCCTCCACGGAGGACGATTCCGGTTCGAAGGATACGTCGGCCGGCGATTCGGCCGACGGCAAGTCCGGCGAAGAAGCCAGCGATAACTGATAAGCGGCAACAGCTTGTTCTATCCCCTGGTTGTCCCGAATATTCATGATATGAACAGTCATGAAGCTGTAGGGAAGCGGGGAGGGATAACAAATGAAGGTTTCAAACGTCACCATGAGGCGGAGGCTGCTGTGGAGCTTGCTGATCCTGTGCCTGTTGTTCGCTGCTCTGATCGTGAGGCTAGCCTATGTGCAGCTTGGAAAGAGCAGCGAATTATCCGCCAAGGCCGAGGAGAACTGGCGCCGGGAAATTCCGTCAACGGCCAAGAGGGGCGAGATTCAGGACCGCAATGGGACGCCCTTGGCTTATAATATAAGCACGCCGACGATCATGGCGATCCCTGTTCAGATCAAGGAGCCCGAGAAAACGGCGAAGACGCTGGCTCCTCTGCTGGGTATGAGCGAAGACAAGATTATGAAGTCTATTACGAAGAAATCAAGGATTGAACGACTGCAACCCGGTGGACGCAAAATTACGATGGAGCTTGCTCAGAAAATTCGTGATTTAGAGCTGCCGGGTATCGTCGTTGCTGAGGACAATAAGCGGTTTTACCCCTACGGCGACCTGGCCGGGCACATTCTGGGCTTTACGGGCATCGACAACCAGGGCTTGACCGGGATCGAGCAGAGATATGACACCAAGCTGCAGGGGATTAACGGCAGCGTCTCCTACTTGTCCGATGCGGGGGGCAGGCTCATGCCGGGATCTTCCGAGAAATACGAGGAGCCCAGAGACGGCCTTAACCTCCAGCTGACGATCGACAAATCGATTCAGTCGATTATGGAGAGGGAGCTGGATCAGGCTATGGTTCAGTACCAGGCCCGAGGCGCCTGGTCGATCGCCATGAACCCGAAAACCGGAGAGATTCTGGGAATGGCCAGCCGTCCGGGATTTGAGCCGGCGAACTATCAGGAATACCCTTCCGAAGTGTATAACCGGAACCTGCCGATCTGGATGACGTACGAGCCCGGTTCGACCTTCAAGATTATTACGCTGGCGGCCGCCCTTCAGGAGAAGAAGGTGGACCTCAAGAATGAGCAGTTTTTTGATCCGGGATATATCAAGGTCGGGGGAGCCAGCCTGAGGTGCTGGAAGCGGGGCGGCCACGGCAGCGAAACGTTCCTGCAGGTCGTGGAAAACTCCTGTAACCCGGGTTTTGTCGTTCTGGGCCAGCGGTTGGGCAAAGATTCGCTGTTTAACTATATCCGCAATTTCGGATTCGGCTCCAAAACGGGCATCGATCTGAATGGAGAAGAGAACGGCATCCTGTTCAAGCCGTCCCAGGTGGGCCCGGTCGAACTGGCCACGACGGCTTTCGGACAAGGGGTGTCCGTGACGCCGATCCAGCAGGTGGCCGCCGTGTCGGCTGCCGTCAACGGGGGCAAGCTGTTTAAGCCTTACGTTGCCAAAGCCTGGATTAATCCGGAGACCGGCGAAACGGTGAGCGAAACGAAACCGACGCTGGTCAGACAAGTTATATCGGAGGATACGTCCAAGCAGGTGCGCGAAGCGCTGGAGAGCGTAGTGGCCAAAGGGACGGGCAGACCCGCTTTCATCGACGGATACCGTGTCGGCGGCAAGACGGGTACCGCCCAGATCGTCGTCAACGGCCGCTACTCCTCCACGGAGCATATCGTTTCGTTCATCGGCTTTGCACCGGCGGACGACCCGCAAATCGTTGTTTACACCGCGGTGGATAATCCGGCCGGCATTCAATTCGGCGGCGTCGTGGCGGCGCCGATTGTCCAGCACATTCTCGAGGATTCGCTGCATGTGCTGAAGGTGCCGGAGCGAAAGGATCAGCTGCCGAAAACTTATAAATACGGGGATACGCCGATCGACACCGTTCCTGACCTGGTAGGGGCAACGGTTCAAGATTTATATGAGGATCTGAACATGAATTTTACGCTGGCTAAGTCCGGTACCGGGAACACGGTCATCAGCCAGGCGCCCAAACCGGGCAGCCGGGTCGAGCGGGGGTCGACGATCCGGATTTATATGGGAACGGACGCTGACGTGAAGGATCATAGCGATGCGGACGAAGCGCAGGATGATCCGGAAGCGCCTCAGGACGGAACCGGCACACAGCAGAATGATGCCTCAACCCATAATTGATTGCGGCGATATTCGAGACTAATAGAACTAGAGTGAGGGATCAAGAGATGAAACTAAATGAACTGGCATCAGCATTAACGACGGCACAAATTATCGGAGACGGCGACATTACGATTACGAACATCCAGGTGGATTCGCGTAAAGTGGCGCCGGGAGACCTGTTTATCTGCCTCCCGGGCCACACGGTCGACGGTCATGACTATGCCGGCCAGGCTGCGGAACAAGGGGCGGTGGCGCTCGTTGTCGAGCGGAAGCTGGACATTGACCTCCCGCAGATCGTGGTCAAGGACTGCCGTTTTGCCATGGCCGTTCTGGCCGATGCGTTTTTCGGGTCGCCGAGCTCCCATATGAAAATGATTGGCGTGACGGGAACCAACGGCAAGACGACTACAACCTACCTCATCGAAAAAATGATGAGCGACCAAGGGGTCAACACCGGTCTGATCGGCACGATCCAGATGCGCTACGGCGGACGGACCTTCCCGATGTCGGGCACGACGCCGGAAGCGCTGGAGCTTCAGCGTTCCCTGGATGACATGACGGCGAACGGCGTAGAGTGCTGCGTGATGGAGGTTTCCTCCCATGCGCTGGAGCAGGGACGGGTAAAGGGCACCGACTTCCGTACCGCCATTTTCACCAACCTGACGCAGGACCACCTCGATTATCATAAAACGATGGAGGAATACCGCGCGGCCAAAGGCTTGTTTTTCGCCCGCCTGGGCAACAAATTCGCCCATCAGCCGGAGCAGCGCAAGTTTGCCGTGCTGAATGCGGATGATGAAGCATCCTCCTACTTCGCCAAAATTACGGCAGCCGAAGTCATTACATACGGTGTTGAGAACAGCGCGGACGTCCGGGCAACCGGCGTCAAGGTAACGGCGCAGGGAACTTCCTTCCATGTGGACACCTTCCGGGGCAGTGCCGATATCCAGCTGAGAATGGTCGGCAAGTTCAACGTCTACAATGCGCTGGCCGCCATCACCGCCGGCTTGCTGGAAGGCATTGAACTGGAAAATATCAAGCGCAGCCTTGAATCGGTACCGGGCGTGGACGGACGGGTCGAATCGGTGGATGCCGGACAGCCTTTTGCCGTTATCGTCGATTACGCGCATACGCCTGACGGTCTGGAGAACGTGCTGAAGACGGTCAACGAATTCGCTGAAGGCCGGGTCATCACCGTGTTTGGCTGCGGCGGAGACCGGGACCGGACCAAACGTCCGATCATGGGCAAAATCGCGGCCAAGTACAGCGACTTCATTTTTGTCACATCCGACAACCCGAGAACGGAAGATCCGGAGCTGATTCTGAAGGACATCGAGCAGGGTCTGAAGGATGACAGCGTTCCGCAGGAGCGCTACGAGATGATCGTGGACCGGCGGACGGCTATACAAAAGGCTATTGAAATGGCAAGCCCTCAGGATGTAGTATTGATTGCGGGGAAAGGTCATGAGACCTATCAAACCATTGGTACGACGAATTATGACTTCGACGACCGTGAAGTTGCCAAGGAAGCGATAAGGGGATTGGATAAGTGATTACGACGACTTTAGGCCAAATGGCCGCCATGTGCGGAGGAACACTCTCGCAGGAACAACACCGGGAGCTGCCGATTCAAGGCGTGTTTACGGACTCCCGACAAATAAAGCAAGGAAGCCTGTTCGTCCCGCTCGTCGGGGAACGTTTTGACGGGCACGCTTATGCCGAATCCGTACTGAAGGACGGAGCGGGCGCGACGCTGTGGCAGCGCGACCGGGGCGAGGCGCCGACGGGAGCTGTCATTCTTGTCGATGATACGCTTGCGGCGCTGCAGACCCTGGCTGAGGCCTATTTGGCGGAAGTAGGCTGCCGCGTAGTCGGCATTACGGGCAGCAACGGCAAAACGACGACGAAGGATATGGTGTATACCCTTCTGTCTACGACCTATAAAGTTCATAAAACCGGGGGCAATTTCAATAATCATATTGGACTGCCCTTAACCATTTTAGAGATGCCGGCGGATACGGAAATCGCCGTATTGGAGATGGGAATGAGCGGCCGGCATGAGATCGAGCGTCTCTCCCAAATCGCCCGTCCTGATGTGGCGGTTATTACAAATATCGGGGAAGCGCATCTGCTTCAGCTCGGTTCAAGACATGAAATCGCCCGGGCCAAGGTGGAAATTATCAGCGGCATGAAGCCCGGCGGCTTGCTGATCTACCATGGCGACGAGCCGTTGATTCCTACAGTGCTCGGCGAAGCCGAGACGGTGAAACCCGATGGGCTCCGGACCTTTACGTTCGGGTTGGATCAGAGCAACGATGATTACCCCACAGGGATGATGTTCCACAGCAAGGGGATTATTTTTACGTCACTGCTGCATCCGGAGGAGGGGCTGGATCTGCCGCTGCTTGGCCAGCATAACGTCATTAACTGCCTTGCGGCTCTCGCGGTGGCCCGCCATTTCGGCATTACCGAGGAGAACATCCGCACGGGACTGACCGGACTGCATTTGACCGGGATGCGGATCGAGCAAATCGTGGCGCCGAGCGGGCTGACCATTCTGAACGACGCCTACAACGCCAGCCCGACCTCCATGAAGGCCGCGATCGACGCGCTTCATAGTCTCAAAGGCTATCATCACAAGGTAGCCGTGCTGGGGGACATGCTGGAGCTTGGGCCGCAGGAGAAGGAGTTCCATGCCGAGATCGGGCAGTATGCTGCGGCGGACCGGGTGGATGTGCTGTACACGTACGGACCGTTGTCGGAGGAGACCGCTGAAGCGGCCCGGAAGATTCGTCCGGACCTGAGCGTATTTTCTTTTACGGATAAAGCTGAGCTGATCCCTCATCTCATCAAGCGCGTTCATGCCAAAGATGTGGTGCTTGTCAAGGCGTCGCGGGGTATGAAGCTCGAAGAAATTGTGGATGCTCTAGTTAAGGAAAACTTGCAGAAATAGCGCACGAGGGGGTGAATCCATGGACTATCAACTATTGCTGTTAACGATCGGTGTATCTTTTATTCTGGCGGTGATTGCCGCTCCGCTGCTTATTCCGCTGCTCAGGCGTATGAAGTTCGGCCAGCAGGTCCGCGACGACGGGCCGCAAACCCATTTGAAGAAGGCGGGAACGCCGACAATGGGCGGAATCGTCATTATTTTGGCTTTTACGCTTGCTTTTCTGAAATTTTCCGTCATTAATACGGATTTTTATGTGCTGCTCGTAGCCACACTTGGCTTCGGTCTGATCGGATTTCTTGATGATTATATTAAAATCGTGTTCAAGCGTTCGCTCGGACTGACGGCGAAACAGAAGCTTATCCTGCAGCTGCTCTTCGCCGCGATCATGTGTTACCTGCTTATCAAGAACGGTCACAGCACGGCGATCAGCGTGCCGGGAACGTCGTGGTCGTTTGACTGGGGCGGATGGTTCTATTATCCGTTCATCGTCATTATGATGATGGCCGTGACCAACGCGGTCAATTTCACGGACGGGGTCGACGGACTGCTGTCCGGCGTCAGCGCCATCGCTTTTGCCGCATTCGCCATCGTCGCCATGCAGGCGACCTCGCTGTCGGCCGCCGTTTGTGCCGCTGCCATGATCGGGGCGGTGCTCGGGTTTCTTGTATTTAACGCCCACCCGGCCAAAGTATTCATGGGGGATACAGGTTCGCTCGGCATTGGCGGAGCCATCGGCGGCATCGCCATCGTCACCAAAACCGAGCTGCTATTTATCGTGATCGGCGGCGTGTTCGTCATCGAAATGCTGTCCGTCGTTCTTCAGGTCGCATCATTTAAGACCCGGGGCAAACGCATCTTTAAAATGAGTCCGATTCACCATCACTTCGAGCTGACCGGATGGTCCGAATGGCGGGTTGTCATGACCTTCTGGGCGGTAGGCATCGTGCTCGCGGGACTTGGACTTTACTTGAACAAGGGGTTGTAGAAGATGAAGCATCCAGATTCGTACAGGGGTAAAGAAATCGTAGTGCTCGGGCTTGCCCGAAGCGGCGTGCAGGTCGCCAAAGTACTGCACCAGGCCGGAGCGATTGTTACTGTGAATGATCGAAAGGAAAAGGATCAATGTCCCGAAGCCGGGGAACTGGAGCCCTTGGGAATCACCGTCATTTGCGGTGGTCATCCCGAGGGGCTGGTTCATCCCGGTATTTCTCTGCTCGTCAAAAATCCGGGGATTCCGTACACAGCTCCGCCGGTGCAGGAGGCACTGAAGCTCGGGATCGAAGTGGTGACCGAGGTGGAAGTCGCCTATCACATCTGCGAGGCGCCGATTATCGGGATCACCGGCTCCAACGGCAAAACGACCACCACGACGTGGGTGGGCAACATGCTGGAAGCGGCCGGTATGCGTCCGATCGTCGCCGGCAACATCGGCACGCCGCTGTGTGAAGCGGCGCAGCATGCCGATGCAGGCAACTGGATGGTGACCGAGCTCAGCAGCTTCCAGCTGAAAGGAACGACGGATTTCCGTCCGCGTATCGGCTGCCTGCTGAACCTGACGGAAACCCATCTTGATTATCATGGCAGCATGGAAGACTATGCTTCTTCCAAAGCGAAAATGTTCGCCAACCAGAAAGAGGATGATACCGCGGTCCTCAATTGGGATGATTCATACTGCCGCAGCCTGGTGCCTTATATAAAGGCCAAGCTGCTTCCGTTCTCGGTGACGGAAGAACTGCAAGTCGGCGTGTATGTGAGCCCGCCTTATATTCCGGACACGGAAGACGACCTAGAGCGCAGCATCGTATACCGCGATTCGGACGGGCGGTCCCAGGTAATCATCCCCGTGAAGGAAATCGGTATTCCCGGCCGGTTTAACGTCGCAAATGCCGCAGCGGCCTGCGCGATCGCCATCGCAGCCGGCGCCGCACCAGAACGCTTGGCCGAACCCCTGGCTTCGTTCCACGGGGTGGAGCACCGCTTGGAGTATGTCAGAGACGTCGGCGGCGCTGCCTATTACAACAATTCCAAAGCGACGAACGCCAAAGCGACAGGCATGGCGCTCACCTCGTTCCATCAGCCGGTCGTGCTGATTGCCGGCGGTCTGGATCGCGGCTCGGATTACATGGAGCTGATGCCGCTGCTGAGCGAGCACGTCAAGGCGGTTGTGGTGCTCGGCGAAACGGCGGATAAAATCGCGAAAGTTGCCGAAATGGCCGGATTAAAGCATATCCGCAAGGCCGATACTGGTGAGGACGCCGCCGCTGTGCTGCGTTCCGCGGTACAAGAGGCCGCAGCTCTCGCCGAAGCCGGGGATGTCGTTTTGCTCTCGCCGGCCTGCGCGAGCTGGGACATGTTTACCTCATATGAGGAGCGCGGACGCATTTTTAAAGAGGCGGTGCATAATCTTTAAGTAGGGGGGTGGATAAGCCCCTACTTCCTGGCAAAAGGTGGCCTCCTCATGAACAAGACACGACCGGCGCCGGATCTGTGGCTCCTTCTTTGTATTTTGGGCCTGCTGACGATCGGCATGATCATGGTATACAGTGCAGGCTCCGTACTGGGCTTTCACGATTACGGCGACTCATTCTATTTCGTCAAGCGACAGATGCTGTTTGCCGGACTCGGACTGGTCGCGATGTTTTTTACCGCAAATTTGGACTACCATGTATGGAAAAAATACGCCAAGGCGGGACTGATCATCTGCTTCGGGCTGCTCGTCATCGTCCTGATTCCGGGCATCGGCGTTGTGCGCGGGGGTGCACGGAGCTGGCTCGGGATCAGCTCCTTCGGCATTCAGCCCTCGGAATTTATGAAGCTCGGGATGATTCTGTTCCTGTCCAAGTGGCTGAGCAGCGAGAACTTCAACATTACGGCATTTGGCAAAGGCCTGCTCCCGCCTCTCGGTCTGATTGGACTGGCCTTCGGGCTGATCATGATGCAGCCGGATTTGGGAACCGGTACGGTGATGCTGGGCGCGTCGATGATGATCGTTTTTACGGCAGGGGCCAAGCTGAGCCATCTGGGCTTTCTCGGGCTCGGCGGGGTAGCCGGCTTTGCGGGCCTGATCATTGCCGCGCCCTACCGGTTGAAGCGTATTACCGCTTTTCTTGACCCATGGTCGGATCCGCTCGGCGCCGGCTACCAGATCATCCAGTCGCTGTATGCGATCGGCCCCGGCGGACTCGGGGGGCTCGGACTCGGGATGAGCCGGCAGAAATACAGCTACGTGCCGGAGCCCCAGACCGACTTTATTTTCTCCATCCTGGCGGAGGAGCTCGGATTTATCGGCGGTCTGATCGTACTGCTGCTGTTCCTCGTGCTCGTATGGCGGGGGATGCGGGTGGCCATGACGATCCCCGACCGGTTCGGAAGCCTGCTGGCCGTGGGCATCATCGGCATGGTTGCCGTCCAGGTCGTCATTAACATCGGCGTGGTTATCGGCATGATGCCGGTCACCGGAATTACGCTCCCGCTGATCAGTTACGGAGGCTCGTCGTTAACTCTGATGCTGACCGCGCTCGGCATTTTACTTAATCTATCACGTTATGCGAGGTGAATACATTGCGCGTCGTATTATCCGGCGGCGGAACGGGAGGACATATTTACCCGGCCGTCGCTGTCGCGAGACAATGTGAAGCGGAAGATCCTGATTCCGAATTTTTATATATTGGCGGTACCCGGGGGCTGGAGAGCAAGCTCGTCCCTCAAGAAAATCTCCCTTTCGAAGCCATCGACATTACGGGGTTTCGCCGTAAGCTATCGATGGACAATGTGAAAACGGTTATGCGTTTTCTAAAAGGAGTCCAAACATCCAAGAAGCTGCTGAAGAAATTTAAGCCGGACGTTGTCATCGGCACCGGCGGCTATGTCTGCGGTCCTGTGGTGTACGCGGCTGCGAAGCTCGGCATTCCGAGCATCATTCATGAACAGAACGCCATCCCCGGGCTGACGAATCAGTTTCTGAGCCGGTACGTCAGCACGGTCGCCGTAAGCTTTGAAGGTTCCGAAGGCGCCTTTCCCAAAGCCAAACGGGTGATTTACACCGGGAATCCGCGGGCGACGACGGTTCAGACGGCGAACCGGGAAAGAGGTTTTGCCACCCTGGGCATTCCGATGAACAGCTCCGTCGTTCTGATTGTGGGCGGCAGCAGAGGTGCCAAGGCGATTAACGACGCCATGATCGAAATGGCGCCGCGGCTTGAGAAGCTGAAGCATATCCATTTCGTTTACGTGACCGGAGAAACTTATTTTGACCAAACGCGTGAGGATATCAGGAGCCGGCTTGGAAGCCTTCCTAATCATCTTCACGTTTTGCCGTATATTCATAACATGCCGGAAGTGCTTGCGGCGACTTCCCTGATCGTCAACCGTGCAGGGGCTTCGTTCCTGGCGGAGATCACATCGCTCGGGATTCCATCCGTTCTCATTCCTTCCCCGAATGTGACCAATAACCATCAGGTGGCCAACGCAAGACAGCTGGAGAAGGCCGGCGCGGCCAAAGTCATCCTGGAGAAAGAACTGACGGGTAAGCGGCTCTATGAGTCCATTGAAGATATCATGATGAATTACAATCTGCAGCAGGAAATGTCCGCAAGCTCCCGGAGCTTGGGCAAACCGGATTCGGCCAAGGTGATCGTTGAAGAAATGCGCCGACTGTCGCGGGGCCGCTGAAAGCCGTGGGCGATTGTCACACACGCGGTATGTACTACATAAGATACTCTATAATCGTGACAATCACCCATGGAATACCGGCACGGTTCTACGATCGGCCGCAGTATACCGGTCCATACCGCTTCTTTCCCGCTTAACGATAAAGGAGGATGCTTTGCGATGCAGCAGTGGAAGTCCCTACTGTCCGAAGCCCATGTCGGAACGATTCGCTGGAATGAACCTCTGGAGAGCTATACCACCTGGAAAATCGGCGGTCCTGCCGACGCGTTTGTCATCCCGGGCAGCGTGGAGCAGCTGGTAAGCCTGATTTCCCTGCTGCATGCGAATCAAATCCCCTGGCTGCAGATCGGCCGCGGCTCCAACCTGCTCGTTGCCGACAAAGGCTTTCGCGGCGTCGTGATTAAACTGGGCGGGGAGCTCGATCATGCCCATTTTCAGGGAAACCGGGTTACCGCCGGAGGAGGCTTCTCCCTCGTAAAGCTTAGTGTCCTGGCCGGAAAAGAAGGTTTAACAGGCCTCGAGTTTGCGGGAGGGATACCCGGAAGCGCAGGCGGTGCCGTGTATATGAACGCCGGAGCCCACGGGTCTGATGTGTCACGCATATTCAAGTCCGCTGAGATTGTACTGGATACAGGAGAATTGGTGACTTACACTGCAGAAGAGATGGCTTTTGCCTATCGTCACTCCATCCTTCATGAGCGCAAAGGGATCGTGGCAAGAGCCGTGTTTGAGCTGCGGCCTGGAGACCGCAAGCAAATTGCGGAAGCGATGGCCCGCTTCAAAGAATACCGGCGCTGCACCCAGCCGCTGCAGATGGCCTGCGCGGGGAGCGTGTTCCGCAATCCTCCAGGCGATCATGCCGCCAGGCTGGTGGAGCATGCCGGTTTGAAGGGCAAACGGATCGGAGGGGCAGAAGTGTCCATGCAGCACGCCAATTTCATTGTAAACACCGGTCAAGCGACAGCAGAGGACGTGCTCACATTAATGCATCACATTCAGGAGACGATTCAAACTGAATACGGCATCGAACTGATGCCGGAAGTGTATGCGGTTGGTGAGCGGTAAACTCGGAGGTGATACATTGGACAAATTGGTGATTGAGGGTGGCAAAGCCCTATCAGGAACCATACGTATCCATGGAGCAAAAAATGCCGCATTGCCGATTTTGGCAGCAAGCTTGCTGGCCGCAGGCGAAGTTCGGCTGAATAATGTCCCCCGGCTGCTGGACATTGATGTGATGCTGGGCATTCTCGAAAGGATCGGCTGCAAGACGCTGCATGAGCAGGAGACGGTCACCGTGGATACATCGTCCGCCAATTCGTTTCATGTGCCGGAAGACTTAATGGGGCAAATGCGTTCCTCCATATTTCTGATGGGTCCCCTTCTGGCCAGGTTCGGCGAGGTTGCCGTTTATCAGCCGGGCGGATGTGCGATTGGCGAACGGAAAATCGACCTTCATCTGCGGGGGCTTCAGGAGCTTGGTGCGGAAATTGAGGAGAGAGATCAGCAAATTATTTGCAGGGCGCGCAAATTAACCGGTGCCGACATCCATTTGGATTTTCCCAGCGTAGGGGCTACCGAAAACATTATGATGGCGGCGGCCACCGCCAGTGGAACGACGACGATTTCGAACGCTGCGCGCGAACCGGAAATCCAGGACTTGGCCAACTTCTTGAACAGGATGGGAGCCAGCATTATCGGCGCGGGTACCGATACGATCACGATCCAAGGGGTTCAGCAGCTGACCCCGTGCACTTATGAAATTATTCCTGACCGGATCGTAGCCGGAACCGTCATGATTGCCGCGGCGGCGACGCGGGGGAACGTCACTTTGACACACTGCAATCCCGCGCACTTGTCTTCGCTTATCCACGTGCTGAAGCGCGCTGGTGTTCAAATCAGTATTCTCAATGATATAATGAGCGTAAGCTGCATGAGCCGCCCCAAAGCGGTGGAACGGATCGTAACATCACCGTATCCGTCGTTTCCCACCGACTTGCAGTCCCAGGTCATGGTGCTGCTGTCGTTAGCCGACGGTTTCAGCGTCATGAAGGAGACGGTATTTGAAGGCCGGTTCAAGCATGTCGACGAGCTGACCCGTATGGGCGCGGATATTACAATCGACCTGAACAGCGCTTTTATCCGCGGGGTGCAGCGCCTATACGGGGCCACGGTTGAAGCCACGGACTTGCGGGCCGGCGCGGCGCTGGTCATTGCCGGTCTGGCTGCGCAGGGCAAAACGGTTGTGGAGCAGGTGCATCATATCGACCGCGGTTATGATCATATCGAAATGCTGTTCCAAAAACTCGGAGCGGATATACATCGGTTTACGCCGGTACCCAAACCGCTTGATTTAGCTAATTAACGCCACGCTTATCCCCTTCGCCAGTTGAAGGGGATAAGAGGCATTTTATGGAGAGTATCCTATGCCTAACGCCCAAATTCCTGTTTTAAAAGAAGACAAGCCTAAAAGAAAAGCCAGCAAACGTATTATTTGGATCCTGCTGCTGCTATTTATCGTGATCCTATCCGTTCTGTTCTTTCGTTCGACGATGAGCCAGGTTACGGAGGTTCATTTCAAAGGCAATACATTTACGACAAGGGACGAGCTGCTGAAGGCCAGCGGTCTTCAGGTTGGCAGCCAGTTCTTCGGCGTATCTCCGTCCAAGGTGGAGAGCAGCCTGCTTAAGGTGAAATCGATCCAAAAGGCGACGGTGGACAAGCAGTTTCCGGGCGTCATTAACGTCACGATCGAGGAGTATCCTACCGTTGCGTACGAGCTTGCCGCGGAGGGGGATCTGCAGGCGATCCTTTCCAGCGGTGCGACGGTGTCGGTGAACAACACCGGAATCGCGGTGGAGAAGCCGATCCTGACGAAGTGGAATGCCTCCGATCCGAACAAAGCCGCGCTCTGCAAGGTGCTGGGGCAAATTCCGAATGAACTGACCTCCGACATCTCGGAGATCATCCCGTCGCCGACGGAGTCCTTTCCGGACCGGATCAAGCTGTACACCCGCTCGCGGTTTGAGGTCATTACGGCCATCTCGCTATTAAAAGACAAGGTCGAATATCTTAACCAAGTCATAGAGACGGAAGAGCCGGGTATCATCACTATGCTGGAGGCTGATTCCTACGTTCCTTTCGAGCCTTCCGGCGAGGAAAACGGCGACCAAAATGCCACTACTCATGAATAGTAAAAAATGCTACAATTAAAATTACGGACAAGTATGAAATCTCCCTCTTTTTTCTTCTGATTTTGAAGAGATTCGTAACAAAGATTGGCAATTGAAAAATTTGTAGAAAAAAGAGGGAAAGAATCATGTATGTTGAATATGTAAAGTTGAGTGTCTTTTTACGCAGTTATTTTATAAAAACAGGAGGTGCCACGGTTGAGCAACAATGACATCATTGTTAGTTTGGACATCGGTACATCCAAAGTTCGTGCTATTATTGGGGAAGTTAATAATGGAACCTTTAATATTATTGGAGTTGGATCTGCCGACTCGGAAGGAATTCGCAAGGGTGCAATCGTAGATATTGACCAGACTGTACAATCCATCCGCAGTGCCGTTGACCACGCGGAGCGTATGGTCGGTATTCAAATATCGGAGGTCTATGTCGGCATTTCGGGGAATACTATCGGACTTCAATCAAGCCACGGTGTTGTGGCGGTATCGAATGAGGATCGGGAAATCGGCGAGGAAGACATCGAACGCGTGCTTAAGGCCGCTGAAGTTGTCGCTCTACCGCCGGACCGGGAAATTATTGATGTAGTTGCCAAACAATATGTTGTAGACGGGCTGGAGGGAATTCATGACCCGCGCGGCATGATCGGTGTCCGCTTGGAAGTGGAGGCCATCATTATTACCGGCGCTAAGACAGCCATACATAATCTTTTGCGCTGTGTGGAGAAGGCAGGACTCAAGATTAAGGATTTGGTCCTGATGTCTTTGGGAGCGGGTCAGCTGGCTTTGTCCAAGGATGAGAAGACGATGGGATCCGTTCTGGTCGACATCGGAGCGGGCTCAACGACGATTGCCGTGTTTGAAGCGGGAACGATCGCAGCGACATCCTCTTTGCCGATCGGCGGGGAATTCGTAACCAACGATATTGCTTACGGGTTGCGGACGCTGACCGACCAGGCCGAGAAAGTGAAACTGAAATACGGCTGTGCGTTAATGGCCGATGCCGCTCCGGACGTCACCTTCAAGGTGGTCCGCATCGGAAGCAACGTGGAGAAGGAGTTTACCCAGGAGGACTTGGCGGCTATCGTTGAGCCCCGGGTACAGGAAATTTTCCACCTGATCCGCGAAGAAGTGAAGCGTCTTGGTTACAGCGAGCTGCCTGGAGGTTATATTCTTACAGGCGGAACTGTTTCCATGCCTGGTGTGCTTCAGGTGGCACAGGGCGAGCTGGCGGCTTCGGTCCGAATCGCCGTGCCTGATTATATCGGGGTCAGAGATCCCGGATATACGAGCGGTGTGGGGGTACTGCACAACGTGATCCGCAACATTCGCGTACGCAGCACCAACAACACGGCGAGTGCCAATACCAGCAATGTGAAGAAAACAGTGAACCGACCGAAAGCGAATCCTGCTACCAACTCGGAGTCAGCCCAGAATCCGGGTATTATCGAACGGTTGAAGAAAATGTTCAGCGAATTCATCTAAGCAGGTTTTCCATATAACGTGGACGGGCCATCCATGCACAATGAGGGGGAGATGGGGAAATATGTTGGAATTTGATTTTGAAATGGAGAGCTTGGCTCAAATTAAAGTGATCGGTGTGGGCGGCGGCGGCAGCAACGCTGTAAACCGGATGATCGAGAATGGCGTGCAAGGCGTAGAATTCATTACGGTGAACACAGACGCCCAAGCATTGCATATGGCCAAATCGGAACACAAACTGCAAATCGGGGACAAACTGACCCGCGGATTGGGCGCAGGCGCAAATCCGGAGGTCGGCAAGAAAGCAGCCGAAGAATCCCGCGATTTGATTATGAATACGCTGAAGGGTGCAGACATGGTCTTCGTTACTGCGGGGATGGGCGGAGGTACCGGAACGGGTGCCGCTCCTGTCATCGCGGAAATCGCCAAGGAATGCGGCGCACTGACGGTCGGTGTGGTAACACGGCCGTTTACATTTGAAGGACGCAAGCGTTCCACCCAGGCTGTGCTCGGTATCGAAGCCTTAAAGGAAAAAGTCGATACACTTATCGTTATTCCGAATGATCGGCTATTAGAAATCGTTGATAAAAAAACACCGATGATGGAGGCATTCCGCGAGGCGGACAACGTGCTGCGTCAAGCGGTGCAGGGCATTTCGGACTTGATCAAGGTGCCCGGCCTGATCAACCTTGACTTCGCCGACGTCAAAACGATCATGACCGAACGCGGTTCGGCTTTGATGGGGATCGGCATAGCGACAGGCGAAAACCGTGCAGCCGAAGCTGCACGTAAAGCGATTATGAGCCCGCTGCTCGAAACTTCGATCGAAGGCGCACTTGGCGTCATCATGAACATTACGGGAGGCGCGAATTTGTCGCTGTATGAAGTCAATGAAGCAGCGGAAATCGTTACCTCGGCATCGGATCCGGAGGTCAATATGATCTTCGGTGCTATTATTGAAGAGAGCATGAAGGATGAAATCAAAGTAACGGTCATCGCGACCGGGTTTGAGAACCGTCCTGTGCAGCAGCCTCAGGTGCGCAAGCAGGGAACACCGGCGCCGTCGGAACCTGCGGAATCGCGCAGCAACAACACGAACAATCTGCGTCCGTTCGGGAACCAGACAAGCAGCGATCAATTGGACATTCCAACGTTCCTGCGGAATCGTTCCCGTCAGAACAATAACGACTAAGGATGTCATTCCATCCGTCAAACACCCGCATTTCTTCGGAAATGCGGGTGTTTTTTTTGTGGAAACGGGAATCCGTAGGAAACGAAACATCGCTGCTCAAAAAACTTTTGTGTGAGCGGGCTCGGTCATTTCTGTCATCCGTGCCAGTGCCTGAAGGCGTTCCTCTTTACAGAGTTCATCATATGTCATTAAAGCCGGATGTAATACTTATAACAATTTGATGATAGATATGGGAGTGTCGAATCCCATGCCAACGGCGGCTTATGCTTCTTTTTCCCCGAAACTTCCTCTATAAAAGAACGGAACTCGACAAAAAAAGTTCAGGAGTCCCTTCCAATTTTAGACAGACTTTGAACCGTATTGTTTTTATACTAATCACATCTCCCAAAAATGCTTAAGAGAATATCGGCGGTACCGTGTATGCGTTATGGATCCAATCATTCCATAAACATGAAAGGCGTCAGGCAGGTGATAAGCACTGGTTGTGTATATTGATTTGATATTCATCACGAATCTGCTGATCGACGGTGCACTGCTCTGGCTTACAGCCTGGATGCGGAAGCTGAAGCCCCCGTGGTGGAGATTGATTGTGGCGGCTGTGGTGGGTGCCCTGTATGTCGTCATGATGTTTGTGCCGCAGCTCTCGTTTATGTATACCTTTTTAGTCAAGCTGGGTTTATCCCTGCTGATGTTATGGATAACCTTCGGTTTTGGAAGTCTTCAAAACTATATCCGGAATATGGGGGCCTTTTATATTATCAATTTTGCGGTGGCCGGGGGGATTATCGGGATACATTATTTGCTGCAAAATTCGGGAGAAATTTTTAACGGGATTTGGTTCACGGCTTCCGGCGGCATGTCGTTTGAGCTGAAGATCGGGTTCTGGTTTACCTTCATCGGGGTGTTTGGCATGCTGCTGTGGTTCAAAATGGTTCACTCGACCCGGAAGCAGCTGGAAAGCCGTTCCGTATTTATGGGCGAGGTCGCCGTCGAGATCGGCGGTCACCGGGTGAGCTGCAGAGGGCTGCTGGATACGGGCAATCAGCTGAGCGATCCGCTGACGAGAACGCCGGTGATGGTCATGGAAGCTTCGCTGTGGGCGGACCGCCTGCCTTCGGGATGGTGCGAAAGACTGGCCGATGGAGAGCCGGACAAACTGGTAATGGAACTGGAACATATGGATTTTGCGTGGCAGGACCGGCTTCGTCTCGTTCCCTATCGGGGGGTGAACCGCAGCGCCTCATTCATGCTGGCCATCAAGCCGGACACCGTTGAGGTTCGGATCGGCGACGGCGTCCATCGTTCCAGCAAGGTGCTAATCGGCCTGGACGGCGGGCAGCTGTCGGGCGACCGGTCGTATCAGGCCATTATCCATCCGAAGCTGGTTGAGGATGATGTCCAGAGTCCAGCAGCGGAGCCATTGGAAACGGCGGGTAACCTGTGATCGCAGGGAAAGGTCGAAGACCTGTTTGCCTGCGGAAGACGAAACAGACGCTTACGAAGATCGTTTTCCTATGGAAAACTAATGCTTATGCTAACATGAGAGTTTTCCTGCGGAAAACTAATGGCTTATGCTTACGAAGATCGTTTTCCTGCGGAAAACGTATAGGAGGATCAATTATGCGTGTGAAATGGAGATTGGTGGCGCAGCTGCAGTACTACAGATTCCTGTTTCTCTTAGGACTCAAAAGCGAAGAAATCTATTACATAGGCGGCAGCGAGGCTCTCCCTCCTCCCCTGACACGCGAAGAGGAAGAATATTTGCTCCAGCGGCTGTCCACCGGGGATGCGGCCATCCGGGCGATGCTGATCGAGCGCAACCTGCGGCTCGTCGTGTACATCGCTCGCAAGTTCGAGAATACGGGCATCAATATCGAGGACCTGGTGTCCATCGGAGCGATCGGTCTGATTAAGGCGGTCAACACGTTTGACCCGGAGAAAAAAATCAAACTGGCCACGTATGCCTCCCGCTGCATCGAAAATGAAATTTTGATGTATCTGCGGCGAAACAGCAAAATCCGGAGCGAGGTATCCTTCGATGAGCCGCTCAATATCGATTGGGATGGAAACGAGCTGCTGCTTTCCGATGTGCTCGGAACCGAAAATGATACGATTTACCGGAATATTGAAGAGCAGGTCGACCGCAAGCTTTTGCACAAGGCACTCGACAAGCTGACCGACCGGGAGCGAACCATTATGGAGCTGCGTTTTGGCCTTCAGGACGGGGAGGAGAAGACGCAAAAGGACGTTGCGGATATGCTCGGCATTTCCCAATCCTACATTTCCCGACTTGAAAAACGCATCATCAAGCGGCTGCGCAAGGAGTTCAACAAAATGGTCTAGGCAAAATTTTTATCAGGAATAAAATGACCCTCCAGGGAGATAATGTACATTAGTTTCTCCTTGGGAGGTATATCATCATGACCCGAAACAAAGTCGAGATCTGCGGTGTGGATACTTCGAAGCTGCCCGTCCTGACCAATGTGGAAATGCGGGAGCTGTTCCATGACTTACAGCAAAACAACGAACGTACAGCCAGAGAAAAGCTGGTGAACGGCAACCTGAGACTGGTGCTCAGCGTCATCCAGCGGTTCAACAATCGGGGGGAGTTTGTCGACGATTTGTTTCAGGTGGGCTGTATCGGACTAATGAAAGCCATTGATAATTTTGATTTGTCTCAAAATGTGAAATTCTCAACCTATGCGGTGCCGATGATCATCGGGGAAATTCGCAGGTATTTGCGGGACAACAACCCGATCCGGGTATCCCGATCGCTGCGGGATATTGCGTACAAAGCGCTGCAGGTTCGTGATTCCTTAACGAATCAAAACTCAAGGGAACCGACGATTTTCGAAATTTCGGAAGTGCTGAACGTCCCCAAAGAGGACGTCGTCTTCGCACTGGATGCCATCCAGGACCCGGTGTCGCTGTTCGAACCGATCTACCATGACGGCGGCGACCCGATCTACGTGATGGACCAGATCAGCGACGACAAAAACAAGGACGTCTCCTGGATTGAGGAGATCGCTCTGCGTGAAGCGATGCAGAGACTGGGTCAGCGGGAAAAAATGATTTTGTCCATGCGCTTCTTCGAAGGCAAAACCCAGATGGAGGTCGCCGACGAAATCGGCATTTCCCAAGCTCAGGTATCACGTCTTGAAAAATCGGCCATCCAGCAAATGCAAAAGCACGTGAAATCGTGAATAGATGAAGTAAAGCAAGGCGGTCCGCGCTACGGGCCGTCTTTTTTTTATGGATGAGATGCTGACTGCTGCTCGGCTTCTGTCATGGGTCGTCAACTTAAAGCTCCGAGAAACCGTACACAAAGACCCTTCAAACCAACACGGAGAGGCTGAGTATTGCGGAGCATTTCGCTTCAAAACATGGGCATTTTGCCCGGCGCCGGCATATATTAATCATATATATTGAACGAGTCTGATGAATAGACTGCTAAAGGAGAGGAACATGTGAATCCAGAACGTTGGGCGGTGGACAGAAACATGAAAATATCCGATTTTCAAACGAAGGATGTCATCAACATCGTGGACGGCAAGAGGCTGGGGCAGATCAGCGATCTGGAGCTCGATCTCCGCCAGGGGCGGATCGAAGCGATCGTTGTCCCAAGCTACAGCAAGTTCAGGGGGCTGTTCGGAGGCGGCAGCGACCTGATCATTCCTTGGAGCAATATCGTCAAAATCGGATCGGATGTCGTCCTCGTCAAGATGGAGGAACTGCGGACGCTCCAGGACGAGAAGGAAGCCGCCTCCTACAGAGAGAGAACGGAGCAGGCGGACCGCCGCGGCTACCGGGATGTGTAAGGAAAGGACCGCCTTGTCAAACCAACCATTTTGGTTTTATGCAAGCCGTGTCCATGTGGTACACTGGAGGTTGAGGTGATTGAAATTGGAACCGTTCAAGTTAAAAGAGGGCGATTCGCGCCCTTCGTTATTTATGCTGGAGCCGTGGGTTCATGAATGGAACGGCATCAGCGCCGGATTTACCGGACGGCATGGCGGCGCGGGAAGCGCGCCTTACGATACGCTTAACACCGCCTTTCATGTGGGAGACCAGCCGGAGACAGTGGTAGCCAACCGCTTGAAGGTTGCGGAAGAGCTGGGCTTTACGTTGGATGACTGGACGTGCGGGGAACAGGTTCACCGGGCGGACATCGCGGTGGTGACGAATGAAGGCCGTGGACGCGGCAGCCGGAACAGAGAGTCGGGATTTCAGGATACAGACGGGCTTCTGACAAACGTGCCCGGGGTGCTGCTGACGTCGTTTTATGCGGACTGTGTACCGCTATATTTTTACGATCCCGTTCACCAGGCTGTCGGACTGGCCCATGCCGGATGGAAAGGGACTGTGGCCCGGATCGCCGCGGCTATGGTGGAGAAGATGGGGCAGGCTTATGGGAGCCGGCCTGAGGAGATACGCGCCGCAATCGGTCCGTCCATCGGCTCCTGCTGTTACGAGGTAGATGACAAAGTGATGAGTCATGTGCACGATTTGGCAAGTCATTTCCTGGGTAATGAACAGTACTCCCCTGCCGATTTTTACGTTGTCAAACCCGACGGCAAAAGCATGCTGAACTTGAAAGAATTAAATCGACAGATTATGATGAAAGCAGGAATATTGCCGACTCATATCGAATGTACATCATGGTGTACGAGCTGTCGCAACGATTTGTTCTTTTCCTACAGAAAAGACGGTGGAACGACAGGGCGTATGGCGAGTTGGATCGGGCTTAGAGAAGGGGTGAATCTTCCTTGACATTGGAAGAACGGATAAGAGAAGTCAACGCGCGCATCGAGGAAGCCTGCCTTCGCAGCGGAAGATCCAGGGAAGACGTCAATGTGATCGCTGTAACCAAGTACGTGTCGACATCCATGACAGAACGAGTGCTGGATAGCGGTTTGACGCATATCGGCGAGAATCGCTGGCAGAACGCCGAGGAGAAATGGAATGCGCTTGGTTCCCGCGGGACCTGGCATTTTATTGGACATCTGCAGACCAACAAAGTCAAAGACGTGGCAGGCAAATTCGAATATATACATTCGCTGGACCGGCTTTCATTAGCCAAAGAGCTGGAGAAGGTGGCGTCAGCCCGAAATCTGGAAATTAAAACCTTTGTTCAGGTTAACATTTCTGGAGAAGATACCAAATACGGTTTGGAGCCGGAGCAGGCCGTCCCTTTTTTGAAAGAACTTCATCAATTTCCTCATATCAAGGTCGCCGGCTTGATGACCATGGCCCCCTTTGAAGGGGAGGCGGAGGATACCCGGCCCGTTTTTCGCGGGCTGCGGGAGCTAAGAGACGACATAAACCGGCAGGCAATTACGCGAGAGCCATTAATCGATCTTTCCATGGGAATGTCCAACGATTTCGAAGTGGCCATTGAAGAGGGAGCCACCTGGATCCGTTTGGGCTCGATTCTAGTAGGTAAACAGGAAGGGGAATGATGAGCGTGATGAACAAGTTTATGTCTTTTTTGGGATTACAAGAGCAGGAGGAAGTCGTAGAACGGGAGCAGCTGCCGGTGGAGGAAGAAGAAGTTGAAACCCCGAGCATTGAGACACGTAGAAATACTAGAACCAACAATGTGGTCAGCATTCACTCCCAGAAAAATGTAAAGGTCATTTTGCATGAGCCGCATTCGTATGACGAAGCACAGGCCATTGCCGACCATCTGCGTGCGCACCGCACGGTGGTTGTCAATCTGCAGCGGGTCCGTTCGGATCAGGCGCTCCGCATTATCGATTTTCTCAGTGGGACGGTTTATGCCCTGAACGGCGGTATTTCCAAGATCGGCCATAACATCTTTTTGTGCACACCGGATACGGTCGAAATTCAGGGTGCCATTTCGGAATTATTATCCGAGGAACATGATTACAACAGAATGAGGTGAGCCAAGTTTGGCCCAAAACATTGATACGATTTTAACGCTGCTCTTTAATATCTACTTCTACATGATCATCATCTATGTTCTCATGTCATGGCTTCCGAACATTCGCGAGAGCTTTATCGGTGAGCTGCTCGGCAAGCTCGTGGAGCCATACCTGTCCCCTTTCCGCAAAATTATCCCGCCAATCTTCGGCATGCTGGATATTTCCCCGATCGTCGCTCTGTTCGTGCTCCAGTTCGCTATGCAGGGATT
Source organism: Paenibacillus sp. SSG-1 (assembly GCF_002224835.1). NCBI lineage: Bacteria > Bacillati > Bacillota > Bacilli > Caryophanales > Paenibacillaceae > Paenibacillus > Paenibacillus sp. SSG-1. The sequence goes on along the minus strand of NZ_MBRK01000001.1, from coordinate 4,041,811 downwards.
GCGGTTCATTATTTTTTCACTATTGTTTTAGGTGACTGAGATGAAATTAGACATCTATGATCACTTTCACCCGGATGAACGTGAGTTTGTGGATCGGGCATGGGAATGGGTCGTTCACGCCGGGGAATATCACGAAGTCAAGCTTACCGATTTTTTGGACCCGCGGCAGGCTTTTATTTTGCAGTCGCTGGTGAACCGACACCCCGACGTTCAGGTGCGCCTGGACGGCGGATATGAGGGAGCGGAGCGCTGCCGGGCGCTGGTGGCTCCCGATTACCGGGATTTAAGCCAAGAGGATATGGGATTGAAGGTGCTTAGCATCTACTCCGGGGATCAGAAATTTTTATCGCTGGAGCACGGCGATTATATGGGCTCCATTCTGGGACTCGGCGTAAAACGAAGCAAAATCGGGGATATCCATGTCCTTGAGGATGGATGCCACACCGTGGTTTGCGAAGAGATCAGTACGTTTCTCGACATGAACTTCACACAGGTGCACCGGATTCACGTGCTGCGCGAAATTTTGCCGATCGAACAACTGCGGACAAGCCAGGTTGAGCTGGAGCTGCAGGATATTACGGTCGCTTCTTTGCGTTTAGATGGAATTGCTTCTGATGCTTACCGCATCAGCCGGACCAAAGTGGTCGTTCCCATCCGCGCCGGCCGCTGCCGCGTCAATTGGAAAGTCGTCGAGGATCCTTCCTATCTGCTGAAAGAAGGGGATCTCGTTTCAATGCAGGGGTTTGGGCGGTTTAAAGTGATCGAAGCGGGCGGCATGACGAAAAAAGGACGCCAGCGCGTAAAAATAGGGAAATTTGTGTAGACCTACAGCAGGAATTGTCTTTTTGCTGTCGAAATGAATTATCCAAGAATATTAAAGATATCGTAACTTTTGACCGATACATTTGGGTGAGGCCCATCAGGACCGCTCGTCGACAGGGAAATCTGAACATTTTAGGAGGTGCGCATCAATGCCATTAACACCACTGGATATACATAACAAGGAGTTTGCCCGCCGAATCCGGGGTTATGACGAAGATGAAGTGAACGAGTTTCTCGACCAAGTCATTAAGGATTATGAGAGCGTGATCCGCGAGAACAAGGAACTTCAAGGTCAGCTGGCCTCATTGCAGGAAAGACTTGACCATTTCGTGAACATCGAGGAGACGCTGTCCAAGACCATCATCGTTGCGCAGGAAGCTGCGGATGAAGTGAAGAACAACGCGAAGAAGGAAGCGCAGCTCATCATCAAGGAATCGGAGAAGAATGCTGACCGCATCATTAACGAATCCTTGTCGAAGGCCCGCAAGATCGCGATGGAAGTCGAAGAGCTGAAGAAGCAAGCATCGATTTACCGTACCCGTTTCCGGACGCTGGTGGAAGCCCAGCTCGAGCTGCTCAGCCAGGATGGATGGGAAGCGCTGGAAACCCGGGAGACGCGTGAAGCGAACGAAGTATACTAGGCTTCTGCTTGGTTGACTTTTGCGGGAAAAAGGAATATAAATATATTCATATCGGTTTTTTTGCAAGTAATTGGGTTAGACTTGAAACGTAATATGAATTCGATGACGGGATAAGTAAGCTTGGGATTTGTTCCCCAGAGAGTTGGCGTATGCTGAAAGCCAATGTTCAAACCGAAGCCGAAGATCCTCCCTGAGAAGTGAAGCTGAAACGCAGGTTTGCGTGCGTAAGCCGAACCGGGCCGCCGAACGTTATATCGGCTCCATGCCGGAAGCTTGGCATGGACTGAGGAGTCATTCTTTGATCAATGTGCTTGACCTTGCGGTTCAAGGACGATTGTTGAAAGAATGGAATTAGGGTGGTCACGCGAGCAGAAGCCTCGTCCCTTAGGGGATGAGGCTTATTTGTTTTGTTTCGGATCCCCCTAAATCCCCCTTATCCTAAGGGGGACCCCAGAGGGTTCTACCCTCTGGACACCCGAAAGTCTCCGAGGACGGAGCTGGTTTGGAGTATTGATGCGACGGTTGGTGAGGTGCCCGGTTCCTCTCCGGCTGCCCCCCTTTAGGGGACCGCCTTCGGAACCTCTCATACGAGATGGGTCTTACGCGGCTCCGCACCCGCTCGACCTGGGGCACATGCGCAGGCTGTGTGCCGGGCTTGTGAGAACCATTTGGCGTACTGAGTGGTGATCAGGCTGGAAATTGGAGGAGCGTTTCTTAATTAGTAACAAGGTAACACCAACGTCAAGCGTGCCCATCTTCACTTTGCGGGGCAAAGGAAGATGGGCGGCAAGCGGGGATACGCTCAAAGACAACTAAGTCCGCTCTAAATGATGCGCCACGGAGGTTTCCGGGTGTCCAGAGGGCAGCGCCCTCGGGGTCCCTCTTATGAAGAGGGATTTAGGGAGATGGAAAGGTTTTTGATTTAGGGAGATGGGAAATCTTTTAAAGATTACGAAAGGTTGGATAATCATGCATAAGGTCGATGTCAAAGAAAAAGCGCGCACGAGAGATCAGCGCATCCTGAAAAAATGGAACGAAGAAGGCACCTTCAAAAAATCCATCGAAAACCGTTCGGGTAAGCCGAACTTCGTATTTTTCGAAGGCCCGCCGACAGCCAACGGGGCTCCGCATATCGGGCACGTGCTGGGGCGCGTGATCAAGGATTTTGTGCCGCGTTACAAAACGATGAAGGGCTACCGCGTCGTGCGTAAAGCCGGCTGGGACACCCACGGTCTGCCGGTGGAGCTCGGCGTAGAGAAGCAGCTCGGCATCTCCGGTAAGCAGGATATCGAGAAATACGGCGTGGAAGAGTTTGTGAAGAAATGTAAGGACAGCGTGTTTGAGTACGAGAAGCAGTGGAGAGAGCTGACCGAAGCGATCGGCTACTGGACGGATCTGGACCATCCGTACATCACGCTGGAGAACAATTACATCGAGAGCGTATGGAACATCCTGTCCACGATTCACGGCAAAGGGCTGCTGTACCGCGGACATCGCGTCAGCCCGTACTGCCCTTGCTGCCAGACGACGCTCAGCTCCCACGAAGTGGCGCAGGGCTACGAAGACGTCAAGGATTTGAGTGCTACGGCCAAATTCAAGCTGCATGACAGCGGCGATTATGTGCTGGCCTGGACGACCACGCCTTGGACGCTGCCTTCCCACGTGGCGCTGGCCATGAACCCGGATATGGAATATGCCCGCGTCCAGCAGGAAGACGGCGTCTACATCGTCGCCAAAAACCTGGTTGAAGACGTGATGAAAGGCGACTATACGGTTTTGTCCACACACAAAGGCTCCGAATTTGTCGGCCAGAGCTACACGCCGCCGTTTACTTACTTCAAGCCGGAAAAAGGCAACATCATCGTCGGCGCATCCTTTGTTACGGATTCGAGTGGTACGGGGATCGTGCATATGGCGCCGGCCCACGGGGAAGACGACTACAAAACCTGCCGGGAAAACGGCATCAGCTTCGTGAGCGTAGTGAACGCCCAAGGGCGCTATACCGATGAGGTTACCGACTTCGCCGGACGCTTTGTAAAAGATTGCGATCTGGACATCGTGAAGATGATGTCGGAAAAAGGAACGTTGTACAGCAAGGAAAAATATGAGCACAGCTATCCGTTCTGCTGGCGCTGTAAGTCTCCGCTTCTCTATTATGCGATGGAGAGCTGGTTTATCGAAACGACGGCCGTCAAGGATCAGCTAATCGCCAACAACAATGGCGTTACCTGGTATCCGGGCCATGTCCGTGAAGGTCGCTTCGGCAAGTTCCTGGAAGAGCTGGTGGATTGGAATATCAGCCGTAACCGCTATTGGGGCACGCCGCTGAACGTTTGGGTCTGTGAATCGTGTAAAGGCGAATTTTCGCCGCACAGCTTTGCGGAGCTGAAGGCGCAGGCGGTCGGCGAAATCAGCGACGATCTGGAGCTGCATAAGCCTTATGTCGATGAGGTCAAAGTGCGCTGTCCGCACTGCGAAGGCGGCGTGATGGAGCGGACGTCCGAAGTGATCGACGTTTGGTTCGACAGCGGCTCGATGCCGTTCGCACAGCACCATTATCCGTTTGAGAACGTGGACACGTTCGAGGAGCAGTTCCCGGCGGATATGATCTGCGAAGGGATCGACCAGACCCGCGGCTGGTTCTACAGCCTGCTGGCGGTCTCCACCCTGTTCAAAGGCGTTGCGCCTTACAAATCGGTCATCGCTACGGGGCATATCCTGGACGAAAACGGCCAAAAAATGTCCAAATCGAAGGGCAACGTCATCGACCCTTGGGACATCATCAACGAATACGGCACGGACGCGTTCCGCTGGGCGCTCCTTTCGGACAGTGCGCCTTGGAACAGCAAACGCTTCTCCAAAGGCATCGTCGGTGAAGCCAAATCCAAAGTGATCGACACGCTGGTCAACACGCACGCGTTCCTGACGCTGTATGCGAACATCGACGGCTACAACCCGGCGGAGCATCCGTACCAACCGTCGGAAAACAAACTCGACCGCTGGATCCTGTCCCGTCTGAACAGCCTGATCCTGCTGGTTGACAAAGCGCTGGAAAGCAACGACTTCCTCAACTCGGCCAAGGCCATCGAAGGATTCGTCGACGAGCTGAGCAACTGGTATATCCGCCGTTCGCGCGACCGCTTCTGGGGCAGCGGACTCGGAGAAGACAAACTGGCCGCTTACGGCACACTGACGCATGTGCTGGTCACGCTGGCCCAACTAATGGCGCCATACACGCCGCTGCTGTCGGAAGATATCTACACGAACCTGACCGGCGGGGAAAGCGTTCATCTGACCGACTATCCGGTTGCCGATGAGGCCCGGATCGACAAGGCGCTCGAGGAAGATATGGAAACCGCCCGCCAGGTCGTCGAGCTCGCCCGCAACGTGCGGAACGAAACGGGAATCAAGACCCGCCAGCCGTTGTCCGAGCTGATTGTGTCGCTGGACCGCGATTTTGATGTGGCCGGATACGAGGAGATCATCAAGGAAGAAATCAACGTGAAGAACATCGTCGTGGAGACGAGCGACAGTGGATTCGTCGACTTTACGCTGAAGATGAACCTGAAGGTAGCCGGCAAGAAATACGGTAAAAACATCGGGTTCCTCCAGGGCTTCCTGAAAGCGATGAGTCCGGAGGATACGCGGAACGTCGTCAATACCGGCAGCCTGAACGTCACTTCGCCGGATGGTGATGAGCTTCAGATTACAGCCGACGAGCTGCTCGTCGAGAAGCAGGCGAAAGCCGGATTTGCATCGGCCTCGGGCTATGGCATCACCGTTGCCCTCAATACGGAGATCACGCCTGAACTGGAACAGGAAGGCTGGGTCCGCGAAGTGGTGCGTGCCGTACAGGACTACCGCAAAAAACTCGACCTGCCGATCGAAAAACGCGTCACCCTGGTTCTTGATGCGGATGAAGAATTGACGGCTGCCATCCAGGCATTTGAGCATGTGCTCCGGGAAAACGTGCTGGTGAACGAGCTTGCGTTCGGGCAAGAAGCCGAAATGGAGCGCGTTGATCTCGCAGGCAAAACGCTGGGTATCCGCATTGCCGGATAATCTGCCTTTTTACCGCCATTGAATGGCAATCGCCGCTTTGGCGCATAATAGCACAACAAACGAACAAACGAGCCTTCTGGCCCGTGCGGAAATGAAAGACCATTTTCGCGCCGGCTTCGGCTCGTTTGTTGTTCATCGGAACGATGGATACCGCGCTGATCCGAGAGGAGAATGCAGAGATGGCGAATAAGAAGAGCATCATTCCCGAATCGGAAGAGGAGAAGCTGAACGTTGTGTACCGTTTGACCGTGCGAATTGCCGAAGAATTGGAGCAGGCCCGGATTGCGGAATATACCCAGCTTTTGCACAGACCTTTCCGGTTGATTATGTTAAACCTGCTGTCCGGTGCGGCGCGCGGCGTCGGGGTCGCCATCGGGTTCACCTTTTTTGCCGCTACAATTATTTATGTGCTGCAGGTGCTGGGAGCGCTCAATCTTCCGATTATCGGAGACTATATTGCCGATATCGTCCGGATCGTCCAGCGGCAGCTTGAGCTGAAAACGTATTAAATGAACCCTTCGTCCTCTTCGCCGAGCTGGTCCATACTGACCCCTTCGCCTTGGTCCATATATTTTCGGTACTCTTGGTTACGGACAAATTCGATCTGATTCCCGTAAATATCGGTGGCGACAAAAGCTTCATACGGCTCTACGCAGCCTTCCAGCTCGTCGGAAGCTTCGATTTCGAGCTCGTTGTAGCTGTGGACCTCACGGTCTTCTGCATAAGCCGGACTTGTGGAGCTGCCGAAGTTTTCTACGATTTGCCACGCGTCTTCGCCGTCGAAACCGTTCTGGTCATCACGTTCGTCCAGGCTCGTCCGGCCAAAAGGAGGCATCAGAAATTCCTCTTCAACCGGGCGGTAATTCTCGACATGCACTTTAGGCGAATGCTCTTTGCAAAAAGACGTCGTCGGAACGGCTTCCAACCGCTCGTACGGGATTGGCTTTCCGCATTCCTCGCAGACGCCATAGGTTCCCTGCTGGAATCGGTCCAGCGCCATTTCAATGCGGTCCATGTGATGGTCATCATGGTCCTGCAGCGTTAAATCGACTTCCCTGGAGTAAAGCTCGGTAGCCACATCGCCGGGATGGTTGTCGATGTTCGACAGCTCGCCGGTCTGGTCGCGCATGGAGTCTTCCAGGCCGTAATGCTCGTTGCTGTCATCCTTTTGGCGGATGGATTCCTGCTGTTCCTTAAGCATGCTGTGCAAATGATCCAGCTGTGATTGTGTGAGATGCTGCATGACAAAGCCCCTTTCCGCTTCGGATCAACAAAACGATAAAGACGATTTCTTTTCATATCTAGAATGTGCGGATGAAGCCTGTTTTACAGAAGGAAATTGTTTTCGCCATTCCCCGTTTATGGACGGTTTCCGGCGCCCTATGCTACAATAAACAAGTCTTTACATGACGTGAAAGGCTGTGTCCGAGCGGACGGGCCTAATGAATAAGAACGGAGTGACAAATGGCTGTGGTGTACTACTTAATCGCTTTAATCGTGTTTTTGGTGGATCAGGGCGCCAAGTATTTAATTGCCACCAGATTGGAATTAGCAGAGGAAATTCCGGTGATTGGCAACTTTTTTCTGATTACCTCCCACCGGAACACGGGTGCAGCCTTCGGTATTCTTCCCAACCAGCGCTGGTTTTTTATCGTGATTACCATCGTCGTGGTGGTGGCGATTATCTGGTATATGAACCGGGTGAGAAAATCGTCTTCGCGCAAGCTGCTTCCGGTAGCGCTTAGCCTCGTCCTGGGAGGGGCGATCGGCAACTTTCTCGACCGTGCGCTGAACGGCGAAGTGGTGGACTTTTTACAATTCAATTTCGGCAGCTATACGTTTCCGATTTTTAATGTGGCCGACTCCTGCATCGTGATCGGGGTGGCGCTCATTATACTGGATTCGCTGATGGACATGAACCGAACCGAATCGAACAACAAGAGCAATGAAGGGAATGAACCGGTTTGATCGAAGAACAAACATCCGGAGCGGGGGGAAACCCGGAGAGTGCGGATATCAGGGAGTGGGTCGTTGACCCTGTCCATGCCAAAGAACGCATCGATAAATATATTACGGAATCCTGGGAGGAGGACATTTCCCGGTCCCAGGTCCAGCTCTGGATCAGCGCAGGCCATGTGCTTGTGAACGGTCAGCCGGTCAAAGCCAATTATAAGCTGGCGGCGGGCGACCGCTTGGAAGTGACCGTCCCGGAGCCGGCCGCCGTCGAGATCGTACCGGAAAACATTCCACTGAATGTCGCTTTCGAGGACAAGGATGTCATCGTGGTCAACAAGCCGCGGGGGATGGTCGTTCATCCTGCGCCCGGGCATGCCTCGGGGACTCTGGTGAATGCGCTGATGTACCACTGTAAGGATTTGTCCGGCATTAACGGGGAGCTGCGTCCAGGCATCGTTCACCGGATCGATAAGGACACTTCCGGCTTGATCATGGCCGCAAAGAACGATATGGCCCACGCCTCTTTGGCCGCCCAGCTCAAAGACCACAGCGTGACCCGGCGCTATTATGCCCTGGTCCACGGCAATGTCAGCCATGATCAAGGAACGATAGACGCTCCGATCGGGCGCGATCCAATCGACCGCAAAATGTATACCGTGACGGAGAAGAACAGCAAGCACGCCGTCACCCATTTTACGGTCAAGGAGCGCTTTGGCGACTACACCCTGCTGGAGCTTCAGCTCGAAACCGGGCGGACTCACCAGATCCGGGTGCACATGAAGTTCATCGGCCATCCGCTCGTCGGAGATCCGGTGTACGGACGGAGCAAAGGCATCAAAATGAACGGACAAGCGCTGCACGCCGGCGTGCTTGGGTTCATCCATCCGGCAAGCGGCGAATATATGGAGTTCTCAGCGCCGATTCCCGGCGATATGGAGGATCTGCTGACATCGCTGCGCAGCCGTTGAAAGTACAAATCATACGATAATTAGTCCATGGCATTCAGCCATGGATTCCTTCATATTTAGGGGTGTAGAAATTGAAGTAGGAGATGAAAGAATACATGAGTATCGAACAGTACCAGCAAACGTACATTCAGAACAGCTTTGCGGACCGGATCGGCGGTTCCAATTATGGTAAAGACACAGCCATCTATAAATTTGAAAAAATCAAGCGGGCCAAAGCCCAGGCTAAAAAGGATTTCCCGGACGTAGAACTGATCGACCTTGGCGTAGGCGAACCGGATGAAATGGCTGACGCCGGCATCGTGGCCAAGCTTGCGGAAGAAGCGGCCAAGCCGGAGAACCGCGGCTATGCAGATAACGGAATTCCTGAATTCAAGGAAGCGGCGGCCAAATACTTGATGGAAGTTTTCAACGTGGACGGCATCGATCCGCAGACAGAAGTGCTTCACTCCATCGGCTCCAAGCCGGCTCTGGCGATGCTTCCATCGGTGTTCATCAACCCTGGCGACGTGACCATCATCACCGTGCCGGGTTATCCGGTTCTAGGAACCCACACGAAATACCTCGGCGGGGAAGTATACACCGTTGAGCTGAAGAAGGAAAACAACTTCCTGCCGGATCTGAAGAGCATTCCGGAAGAGATCGCTCAACGCGCCAAGCTGATCTACCTGAACTATCCGAACAACCCGACGGGCGCAAGCGCCACGGTCGAGTTCTTCACCGAAGTGGTGGAATGGGCGAAGAAGTACGACATCGTCGTCGTTCATGATGCTCCTTACGCAGCCCTGACTTATGACGGACTGAAGCCGCTGAGCTTCCTGTCGATTCCAGGTGCGAAGGACGTAGGTGTCGAGCTGCACTCCCTGTCCAAATCCTACAACATGACCGGCTGGCGGATCGGCTTTATCGCCGGTAACCCGCTTGTCGTGAAAGCCTTCGGCGACGTGAAGGACAACAACGACTCCGGCCAGTTTATTGCCATTCAGAAAGCGGCCGCTTACGGTCTTGCCCATCCGGAAATTACCGAGAAAATTGCGGAGAAGTATTCCCGCCGCCACGATATGCTGGTAGCCGCGCTGAACGAGCTGGGCTTCCAGGCCGAGAAACCGAAAGGCTCCTTCTTCCTCTATGTGGAAGCGCCTAAAGGCATTAAAGGCGGAATCCGCTTCAATTCCGGCGAGGACTTCTCTCAGTTCTTGATCCGCGAGAAGCTGATCTCCACCGTGCCTTGGGATGATGCCGGCAGCTTTGTCCGTTTCTCCGTCACTTTCGAAGCGAAGGGCCAAGAAGACGAGAAGCGCGTCATTGCCGAAATTAAACGCCGCCTGAGCGACGTGGAATTCGAGTTTTAATTCAATGTGCAGCAAGATCCGTCCCTGACATGCAGGGCGGATCTTTTTTTTTGCCGCAGCGTTATACAGCCTGCTGGAGCGGCTGAAGGAACTGGAAACAAGCCCATGATTTTTGCGGCCAAACATGGTAAAGTGGACATAGCAATACGGGCGCTTGTTTTTGAGAACAAGGCCTGAAGTGGGAGTTGAGCAGCTCTGTTTAAACATTGGAAATGGGATTTGTATGTCGAACATTTGGGCGAATTGCGGAAGCGCCTGTTCTGGATTTTGGGCGCGTTTTTGGTGTCAATGATCGCGGCGCTGTTCGTGGTGGGCGACGTGCTTCATTTCTTGAGGGGCAGGCCGCCGGCCTCACTGGTCGAATGGAACGCGTTCAGCCCGTGGGAGGGCGTTCGCATGTATATGTACATTGCCGCAGCCTTGTCGCTGGTCGTAGCGGTACCTTTTACGATGCTGCAAATTTGGGCTTTTGCCAAAAAGGGACTGCGCAAGAGCGAGCAGAAAGCGGCGCTAAAGTATGTGCCGGCTGCGTTCGTACTGCTGCTTGTCGGGTTTGCTTTTGCCTATTTTGTCGTGTTCCCGATGGCGTTTCGCTTTACGACGAGTATGACCAAAAACCTGGGATTGGTGGAGACGTACGGCATTGCGCAGTACTTTACGTTTCTGACCAACATCGTGGTTCCGGTGTCGCTTGCCTTTGAGCTGCCGGTGCTGGTGATGCTGCTGACAAGGCTGCGTGTCATCAACCCGGGACTGCTGGGTAAAATGCGTAAAGTCTCGTACATGGTGCTGGTCTTCATCGCGTGTATGATTTCTCCACCGGAGTTTTTTTCGCATATTTCGGTGTCGGTACCGTTTATTCTGCTGTACGAAATCAGCGTTTTGATGTCCAAGCTGGTATACCGCAAGCAAATGCAGATGGATGCGGGAACCAAGGATCGGATGAATTATGGATCTGCTTAATGCAGGTTCGACCGTGGGCGTTGAAAGTGTACTGAAATCAAGTGGAGAAGATGGTTTATAAATTGGGTTTTAAGGGAGGACGATTTACGTTATGCTAAGCGATATCGGTTTGCCGGGTTTCATATTGCTGGCCGTGCTTGCGCTGCTATTATTTGGACCAAACAAGCTGCCCGGACTGGGCCGCTCGGCCGGACGCATGCTGCGGGAATTTAAAAACGAAATGAGCGACATTATGGGCGACTCGCCGCGCCAGAAGCGCAACTCCGCCCAGGAGCCCGTAACGGAACAGGGGCAGCAGCCTCAGGCGGCTCGGACGGAATCCGCCGCATCCCCGCGTCTGCCGGAATAAAATTCCACGGATCGGGAAGGCTAAGCTCGGTTGACAGCAGACGTTCAGTCTGTCATAATCATCTTTAGTTGAATAGCACCTTTAAATCAGTCCCGTGAGACTGGCAAGGTAACGTGAACCGAGGTTCACTTCGCGGCAGCATACTGTCTGCTTTAAGCCGCCCAGCGAATCTCTATGTCTATCAGCGCATGCTGATGGCTTCTAACTCCTTGCCTACGGGCATGGAGTTTTTTTGTTATCTGGGTCCCCTCCAAGCATCTGAAGAGGCATCAAAGCCTCGCTTTGTGGAGAACCTTCACGGGTCAGCTATTTAAATCCCTTTTAGACGGAAGAAGGAGTGTGGAGCATGAGCAACGAGGTGCATGTCATTATGGATGAAACGGCAATCCGCCGTGCACTGACAAGGATTGCACACGAAATACTGGAGAGGAACAAGGGGATTGAAAATTGCGTGTTCATCGGCATCAAAACCCGGGGAGAATTTCTGGCCCAGCGCATCGCCGGCAAAATTCTCGAAATCGAAGGCACACCGGTTCCATGGGGCGCTGTTGACGTCACCCGGTACCGGGACGACCAGAAAGACAGCGCAGCTTCCCTGACTGAAGCAAACATAGCCCTGGAAAAGCTCGATATTCATGATAAAAAAGTGATTTTGTTCGACGACGTGCTGTACACGGGACGGACGATCCGCGCCGCAATGGACGCCCTGATGGACTGCGGCCGGCCGCAGATGATCCAGCTGGCGGTGCTGGCGGACCGGGGACACCGGGAGCTGCCAATCCGGCCGGATTACATCGGCAAGAACGTACCGACGGCAAGGTCCGAGCAAATTGAAGTAGCCCTCACGGAAACGGACGGCAAGGACGAAGTGACGATTATGCAAAACCGGGAGGAGAAATAACATGCTAACGATGACGCAGCTGAAGGACCGGAGCCTGCTCGGACTGAAGGATCTGGGCCGCGACGAAATCGAATCGATCCTGAACCGGGCCGCATACTGGGAAGCACAGCACGAAAAGCTGGTGCCGGTGCTGGCCTCCAAATTCGTAGCCAACATGTTTTTTGAGAACAGCACGCGGACGCGCTTTTCCTTCGAAATGGCAGAGAAACGCCTGGGTGCCCAGGTGCTGAACTTTACGGCGGCTGCTTCGAGCGTAGAGAAAGGCGAATCGATCTACGACACGGTAAGAACGCTCGAATCGATGGGGATTGACGCAGGCGTCATCCGGCTGAAGCCGGCCGGGGTACTGGAGGAGCTGTCCAGCAAAATCTCGGTTCCGCTCATCAATGCAGGGGACGGAAACAATGAGCATCCGACGCAGGCGCTGCTCGACCTGTACACGATGAAGAAACGGTTCGGCAGCCTTCAAGGCCTGACGGTGTCGATCATCGGCGACATTAAGCACAGCCGGGTGGCCCGATCGGACCTGTGGGCGCTGCGCAAGTTCGGGGCCGAAGTCAAATTCTGCGCGCCGAATAATATGACGGCACCGGAGCTGGAGCCGTTTGCCAGATACGTAACGATGGAAGAGGCGCTCCGCTCGGATGTGGTCATGATGCTGCGGGTTCAGCTTGAGCGTCATGCGACCGGCATGCTGAAATCGGCGGAGGAATACAGAGCGCAGTACGGATTGACGGAGGAGCGGGCTTCCAAATTGTCCAAGCATACACTAATTATGCATCCTGCTCCGGTGAACCGGAACGTGGAGATCGACGATGCGGTTGTCGAGAGTGAACAGTCGGCGATCTTCCCGCAAATGAGCAACGGCGTTCCGATCCGTATGGCGGTCATGGAACGGGCGATGAAATAATCAGGGATATATAGGCATACACAAATTTTATTAATAAATATACACAAAAATGAATTATTATTATACAATAGATTGGAAGCCACAGTGCCAATCAACGACCGGAGGTACTCATGATACAGATCATAACGAACGCCAGCGTACTGAACGAACAAGGGGAACAGGTAAGCAAGCATATCGTCATCAAGGACGGCATCATCAAAACATTGGTCGAACCCGATGCCGGCTGGAGTGCTCCCGAAGGGGCCGAAGTGACGGACGCTGCCGGCAAGCTGGTTACGCCCGGCTTGATCGATATGCATGTCCATCTGCGCGAACCTGGATTTGAACATAAGGAAACGATCGAGACCGGGAGCCGCTCGGCTGCCAAAGGCGGCTTCACGACCATCGCCTGCATGCCGAACACGAAACCGGTGACCGACAACCCGGAAACGGTCCAGCTGGTGCTGGAGAAGGCCCGCGAGGCGGGAATCGTGAAGGTGCTCCCTTATGCAGCGATAACGGTACGGGAGCTCGGACGGGAGCTGACGGATTTTGAAGCGCTCAAAGCAGCGGGGGCGGTCGGCTTCACCGACGACGGCGTTGGCGTACAGAACGCCAAGATGATGAAAGACGCCATGCGCCGGGCGAAAGAGCTGAATATGCCGGTGATTGCGCACTGTGAAGAGAACTCCCTGGTCGAAGGGGGTAGCGTGACGGAAGGCAAGTTTGCCGAGCAGCACGGACTGATCGGTATTCCGAACGAGTCGGAAGCGATTCATGTGGGGCGGGACATCCTGCTGGCAGAAGCGACGGGCGTGCACTACCATGTATGCCACGTCAGCACGGAACAATCGGTCCGGCTGATCCGCCAGGCCAAGGAAGTCGGCATTCACGTCACCGCCGAGGTGTGTCCGCACCATCTGCTGCTGTCGGATGAAGACATTCCGGGGCTGGACGCCAACTGGAAAATGAATCCTCCGCTGCGCTCGCCGCGGGACGTGGAAGCCTGCATCGAAGGGCTGCTGGACGGAACGCTCGACATCATCGTGACGGACCATGCGCCGCATGCGGCGGAAGAGAAAGCAAAAGGCATGGAAATGGCGCCTTTTGGCATCGTTGGCTTCGAGACGGCCTTCCCGCTCTTGTACACCAAATTTGTGGCGACTGGCAAATGGGATCTGGCCACGCTGGTTCAGCGGATGACTTCCGATCCGGCGCGGGTGTTCGGTTTGAACACCGGGCGGCTTGAGGAAGGCGCTCCTGCTGACCTGACGATGATTGACCTGGAAACCGAAAAAGCGGTGAATCCGGAAGAGTTTGCCTCAAAGGGACGGAACACGCCGTTTACCGGGTGGAAGCTGAAGGGCTGGCCGGTTAAAACCTGGATGGACGGCAAAGTCGTGTTTGAAGCCTAAAACCGGATATAACCGGGCCGGATCGGTTGATAAAAAAGAAACAGATATAGATACTACTAGATACTAACTTAACGTAATTTGACAGAGGAGTGAGTGGGATGCAGGCAAGATTGCTGCTGGAGGACGGAACACTGTTTACGGGCAGTGCTTTCGGAGCAGAAGGTGAAACGACGGGCGAAGTCGTGTTTAATACAGGGATTACGGGATATCAAGAGGTGCTGTCAGACCCTTCGTACTGCGGGCAAATCGTCACGATGACGTTCCCGCTGATCGGCAACTACGGCATTACGCGCGACGATTTTGAGTCGGTTGCGCCATATGTGCACGGATTTGTCGTACGCCGCCATGAAACGGTGCCGAGCAACTGGCGCGCCGAGTACAGCGTGGATACGCTGCTGAAGGAATACGGGATCGTCGGCATCAGCGACATCGATACGCGCATGCTGACCCGCCTAATCCGCAGCCACGGCACGATGAAGGGGATTCTGACGACATCCGCTCAGTCCGTCGAGGAACTGAGAGAGCGTCTTGCTGCGAGCACCCTGATGACCGATCAGGTGTCGCGCGTGTCCACGAAGCATACTTACAGCAGCCCGGGCGCTAGAGAGCGGATCGTACTTATCGACTACGGCGCCAAAAGCGGTATTTTGCGCGAACTGACTTCCCGCGGCTGCGACGTGGTGGTTGTTCCGCATGATACGACGGCCGAGGAAATCCGCCGCCTGAATCCGGATGGCATTCAGCTGTCCAACGGCCCTGGGGATCCTAAAGATGTACCGCACGCGATCCAGACGATCAAGGAACTGCTCGGCGAATATCCGATCTTCGGCATCTGCCTGGGTCACCAGCTGTTCGCCCTGGCTTGCGGCGCCGACACCGAGAAGCTGAAATTCGGCCATCGCGGCGGCAACCATCCGGTGAAGGATTTGGCGACGAACCGCTGCTATATCACATCGCAGAACCATGGCTACACGGTTAAGGATGACTCCATTGCCGGCACAGAACTCGAGGTTACGCATATCAACAACAACGACAAGACGGTGGAAGGGCTCAAACATAAGAAATACCCGGCCTTTACCGTGCAATACCATCCGGAAGCGGCCCCTGGCCCTTACGACAACAGCTATCTGTTTGACGAGTTCTTGAAAATGATTGCCGATCATAAACAGCAAAAACCTGCAAAACCGCGCCAGGCTGAACTGGCTGCAGCCGTGAAAGGAGCACGATAATATGCCTATCAATAAACAGCTTAAGAAAATCCTCGTTATCGGTTCTGGACCGATCGTCATCGGCCAGGCGGCTGAGTTCGACTATGCGGGCACGCAGGCATGCGAAGCGCTGAAAGAGGAAGGTGTCGAGGTTGTCCTGATCAACAGCAACCCGGCGACCATCATGACCGACACGAACACGGCGGATAAAGTATACATCGAGCCGATCACCCTGGACTTCGTAACCCAGGTCATCCGCCAGGAGCGCCCGGACGGACTGCTGCCGACGCTCGGCGGCCAGACCGGCCTTAACATGGCGGTGGAACTGGCGAGAGCAGGCGTGCTGGAGCAGGAAAACGTTAAACTGCTGGGCACCCAGCTTCATTCGATCGAAAAAGCCGAAGACCGCGACCTGTTCCGCGAACTGATGCGCGAGCTGGAACAGCCGGTACCGGAAAGCACGATCGTCACTACACTGGAAGAAGCGCTCGACTTCGCCGAAGAGATCGGCTACCCGCTGATCGTCCGTCCGGCGTACACGCTCGGCGGAACCGGCGGCGGCATCTGCGCGAATGAAGAAGAACTGCGTGAGACGGTAAGTTCCGGTATCCGTTACAGCCCGATCGGCCAGTGCCTAATCGAGAAGAGCATCGCGGGTATGAAGGAAGTCGAATACGAAGTCATGCGCGATGCCAATGACAACTGCATCGTCGTATGTAACATGGAGAACTTTGATCCGGTTGGCGTTCACACCGGGGACAGTATCGTCGTAGCCCCGTCCCAAACGCTCTCGGACCGTGAATACCAAATGCTGAGATCGGCGTCGCTGAAAATTATCCGCGCGCTGAACATCGAAGGCGGATGTAACGTGCAGTTCGCCCTGGATCCGCACAGCTACCAATACTATGTCATCGAGGTTAACCCTCGCGTCAGCCGCTCTTCGGCGCTCGCTTCCAAAGCGACCGGGTACCCGATCGCCAAGATGGCGGCAAAGATCGCCCTCGGCTACACCCTGGACGAAATCGTCAACCCGGTGACCGGGCAGACTTACGCTTGCTTCGAGCCAACGCTGGACTACATCGTCAGCAAAATTCCGCGCTGGCCGTTCGATAAATTCGTACAGGCGAACCGCAAGCTGGGCACGCAAATGAAAGCGACCGGCGAAGTGATGGCTATCGGCCGCACGTTCGAGGAATCGATCCATAAAGCGATCCGCTCCCTGGAAATCGGAGTGCACCGCTTCTATCTGAAAGGTACGGAAGAGCTGAGCGAGGAAGTGCTCCGCGAGCGCCTCATCAAAGCCGACGACGAGCGGATCTTCCTGATCGCGGAAGCGTTCCGCCGCGGCTACGGCTTGCAGGAAGTTCAGGACCTGACCAAGATCGACTGGTGGTTCCTCGATAAAATCCAGGGACTGATCGCGTTCGAAGAGCAGCTTCAGGAAGACACGCTTTCTTATGAAACGCTGTACCTGGCGAAACGCCGCGGTTTCACCGACCGGGCGATTGCCGAGATCCGCAGCCAGAGCCAGGCTGGAAGCCTGACGACGGAGACGGAAGTTCGCGAGTTCCGCCTCTCGAACGGTCTGCGTCCGGTCTACAAAATGGTTGACACCTGCGCGGCAGAATTCGAAGCGACAACGCCTTACTACTACTCGACCTACGAGACGGAGAACGAAGTAACGCCGTCCAACAAGGAGAAAGTGGTCGTGCTGGGCTCCGGACCGATCCGGATCGGCCAAGGCATCGAGTTCGACTACTCGACCGTACACGCCGTGTGGGCAATTCAGAAGGCCGGATACGAAGCGGTTATCATCAACAATAACCCGGAAACGGTATCCACGGACTTCAACACGTCAGACCGCCTGTACTTCGAGCCGCTGTTCTTCGAGGACGTCATGAACGTTATCGAGCAGGAGAAGCCGATCGGCGTCATCGTGCAGTTCGGCGGCCAAACGGCCATCAACCTGGCCGGACCGCTGAGCAGAGCGGGCGTGAACATTCTCGGCACCAGCCTCGAAAGTATCGACGAGGCGGAGGACCGCAAGAAGTTTGAGGCGTTGCTCTCGAGACTGCAAATCGCCCAGCCGAAAGGCAGCACGGTTACATCGGTCGACGAAGCCGTAGACACGGCCCAATCGCTCGGCTATCCGGTGCTGGTCCGTCCATCCTACGTCCTTGGCGGACGCGCGATGGAAATCGTCTACTCCGATGACGAGCTGCTGAGCTATATGGAGCAGGCTGTTAAGATCAATCCGGAGCATCCGGTCTTGATCGACCGCTACATGCTGGGTAAAGAGGTGGAAGTCGACGCGATCTGCGACGGCGAAACCGTGGTCATCCCGGGCATCATGGAGCATATCGAGCGCGCAGGCGTGCACTCCGGCGACTCGATCGCGGTATATCCGCCGCAGCACCTGGAGGAGCATCTCAAGAAGAAGATCGTGTCCATCACGACACGGATTGCGAAGGAACTGAAAACGATCGGCCTGGTCAACATCCAGTTCGTCATTTACAACGACGAAGTGTATGTCATCGAGGTAAACCCGCGCTCTTCCCGGACGGTACCGTTCCTGAGCAAAGTGACGACGATTCCGATGGCGAACCTGGCCACGCAGGCCATTCTCGGCCGCAAGCTGAAGGACGCAGGCTACAAAGAAGGCCTCTGGCCGGAAAGCGACTACGTTTCCGTCAAAGTGCCGGTGTTCTCCTTCGCGAAGCTGCGCAGAGTCGAGCCGACACTCGGACCAGAAATGAAGTCGACCGGCGAAGTCATGGGCCGCGACCTGCAGTACGCCAAAGCGCTGTACAAAGGCTTGATCGGCGCAGGCATGAAAATTCCGGCATCGGGTGCGATCATCGTCACCGTGGCCGACAAGGATAAGGAAGAAGCTGTGGAGCTCATGAAGGGCTACAAGCGCCTTGGCTACAAGATCTATGCAACCGAAGGTACGGCTCAAGCTTTGAACGAAGCCGGACTCAACGTAACGACCGTGCAGAAGCTCAGCGACGGCACACCGAACATCCTGGATCTGATCCGCAATGGTGAAGCGCAGTTCGTGTTCAACACCCTGACCAAAGGGAAAACGCCGCAGCGCGACGGATTCCGTATCCGCCGGGAAGCGGTAGAGAACGGCGTAGTCTGCATGACCTCGCTGGACACGGTCAGAGCGCTGATGAATATGCTGGATACCCTCAACTTCTCTTCGCAGGCCATGCCGGCTTTTGCGAACTGAGAAGGGGGAAATACGAGAAGTATGAATGATAAGTATACAGAAATGGCGGGCCGCTTGATCGTGGCCCTGGACTACCCGGATGCCGAAGCGGCATCCGCGCTGGTCAGCGAACTTGAAGGGATTCCCTGCTACTTGAAGGTGGGCATGCAGCTGTACTATGCTGCAGGGCCTGCTTTTGTGCGGGAATTGAAGTCTAAAGGCTACAGCGTATTTCTTGATCTGAAAATGCACGACATACCCAACACCGTAAGGGGTGGCGCAGAAAGCATCACCCGTCTTGGTGTGGACATGTTTAACGTCCATGCTGCCGGAGGTACGGCGATGATGAAAGCCGCGCTTGATGGAGCTGAATCCGCGCTTGCGGCCGATCCCGGCCTGAGCAGGCCGGTCATTATCGCGGTCACCCAGCTGACCAGCACCAGCCAGGAGACGCTCAACAGCGAGATCGGCATTCAAGGCAGCGTGCAGGACGCCGTGGTACACTACGCCAAGCTGACGCAGTCGGCCGGACTGGACGGCGTCGTTGCCTCGGCCCAGGAATCGGCGCTGATCCGCGAGGCTTGCGGCCAGCAATTTATCACCGTTACGCCGGGTATCCGGCCTGCGGGCTCCGCAGCAGGCGACCAGGCGCGCATCCTGACGCCGGGCGAAGCCATTCGCCAAGGCAGCCATTACATCGTCGTCGGGCGTCCGATTACGGCGGCGGAAAACCCGCGTGAAGCTGCCGAACACATTATCAAGGAGATGATCGAAGCTTGACTACCCTAGCAGAAATTCCAGCCCGTATCGCATCCCATTTGCTTGAGATCGGAGCGGTGGCGCTCCGGCCTAAACAGCCGTTCACTTGGACCTCGGGCATCAAGTCGCCTATCTACTGCGATAACCGTCTGACGATGTCTTACCCTGAAATCCGCGAGCTTATCGCCGAATCGTTCGCTGCGATCATCCGGGCGCAGTATCCGGACGCGGAAGTCATAGCGGGAACCGCGACGGCCGGTATCCCTCATGCGGCGTGGGTTGCCCAGAAGCTGAATCTGCCGATGGCCTATATCCGCGACAAAGCGAAGGGGCACGGCAAGGAGAACCTGATCGAGGGCATCATCAAGCCGGGGCAAAAAGTCGTTGTCATCGAAGACTTGATCTCGACCGGCGGCAGCTCGCTCAAAGCGGCAGTAGCCGTGAAGGAAGCCGGTGCCGAGCCGCTCGCCGTGCTCGCCATCTTCAGCTATCAGCTCGATAAAGGGGTACAAGCCTTTGCCGAAGCGGGGATTCCGCTGCAGACGTTGTCCAACTATGCGGCGCTGATGGAAGTGGCCCTGGAAAAGGGAGCCATTCAGCAGGAGGACGTCAAAGCGCTCAAAGCGTGGAGAGAAGATCCGTCATCGTTCGGAAACTAAGAGGACGACGCTTGTGTGAATTTCCTCAAATGGATTTATAAAATGATACAGCAAAGGCAGCCCCTGAGGGCTGCCTTTTTAATGGATGATCGACCTTGCTGTAACCTTAGGCTTGAAGTTGCAAATGATTTAGTGGATGGCATTTTTCTCAAAATTGCCGCCGAGCACATCGGACACATGCTCAATGGCAATAAAGGCTTTGGGATCGATCTCCTGCACGAGCGCCTTCAGTTTGGCCAGCTCAAGCCGGGTGACGACGCAATAGATGACTTGTGTATCTTCCTTCGAGTAGCCGCCTCTGGCGTACATGAAGGTCGTGCTGCGTCCCAGCCGATCCTGAATCGTTTGGGAAATTTCCTCGTATTCGTTCGAGATGATGGTGACCGACTTGGACTCGTTCAAGCCCTCGACCACGATATCCATTACTTTGGAGGCCATATAGTATGTAAATATGGAGTACATCGCGGAATCCCAACCGAAAACGAATCCGGCAACAATGAAAATGAAGACGTTCATGATCATGATGATTTGGCCGACCGGCATGCGGAGCTTTTTAGACAGCAGAATCGCGACAATTTCGGTTCCGTCGAGCGAGCCGCCGAAACGGATGACGAGTCCGACGCCAAGGCCCAGAATAAGGCCGCCGAACAGGACCGCTAATATTTTCTCATTGGTAAAAGGACTGACATGATGCAGCAGCTGCGTCGTTACAGACATGACGGCGATGCCGTAAAGGGTAGAAAAGGCGAACGTTTTTCCGATCTGCTTGTATCCCAGAAATAAAAAGGGAAGGTTGATAATAAACAGAAAAATACCGAGCGGAAAGGTCGTTACTTTGGATAAGACGATCGAAATCCCGGTGATGCCGCCATCGATGATTTCATTGGGAACCAGAAATACCTCGAGCGCGACGGCCATAAGCACGGCGCCCACCGTAATAAATACAAATTTTTTGACCAGATCCGCAAAAGACAGCTTTTTATGTGTTTTTGCCATGGACATTCCCCGCTTTCCTGAAAATTAAAATGTTAAACAACTTAGTTATCAGTATAAACGATTTTTCCGCTCAGCACAAAGCAATCTCGCTTTTTTTCGAACGTTTTCGACATTTTACTAACCGAGATTTCTGCTGCTATGAATGAACCATGGCGTTTGCGGCAACAATAGGCATCAAAACAGCTCATCTATGAAAGGAGGGTTAGCAGTAATGCGGTGGGTGTATTTCGGCAAGCTCTACCGGACGAAGTTCCAGGCAGGGTGCCTGGCGAAGAGGCTGGAGCAGGACAGCTGGATTTACGGTTATGAAGAGCCGCGGCTCGTTGAAATTTTCCGTTCAAGGAGAGGCAGGTACGGTGTCCGCTTCTTGCCGTGACATGGCAGGCTCCAGGGTGTCCTAACACCAATTCCATAAATAAATACTTGACGCAGTGGGTACATATGCTGTATATTAATTCTTGTCGCTATTTGATATGGTTAATGACGCGGGGTGGAGCAGTCCGGTAGCTCGTCGGGCTCATAACCCGAAGGCCGCAGGTTCAAATCCTGCCCCCGCAACCAATTTAACAGCCATTATCTGTACGGTATATACTTGATCAGGGCCCTTAGCTCAGTTGGTTAGAGCGGTCGGCTCATAACCGACTGGTCGGGGGTTCGAGTCCCTCAGGGCCCACCATATAGCAATATGTAAGAAACAGCATGCCGGGGTGGCGGAATTGGCAGACGCACAGGACTTAAAATCCTGCGGTAGGTGACTACCGTACCGGTTCGAGCCCGGTCCTCGGCATACAGGTAAACCATTCGAAGGAAGCCGGTTCAGTCTTTGACTGAGCCGGTTTTTTTGTGCTCATGGGCGGTAAAAGGAATGGCAATTAAAGGATTGCCGGTATAGGCAAAACATGTTATATTAAATTTTGTCGTCACAAAAGTGATAGACAAGCCGGGATGGCGGAATTGGCAGACGCACAGGACTTAAAATCCTGCGGTAGGTGACTACCGTACCGGTTCGAGCCCGGTTCTCGGCATTGGATTGGAACAAGATGAACAGGGTAAGCTGGTCCGGATCGGGGCCGGCTTATTTTTTTAGCTGCCGTTCAATGCGGTCTGACTTTTATTGATTGTGCGTCGGAAGACGTTTTTCTATAAAAATAGGTTTATATATTTACGAGAGAGGAGAAATGCTTCATGATATTTAATAACGATTGGGACGAGCAGCTGAAGGAAGAAACCGAAAAGGACTATTTTCAGGAACTCCGTTATAAACTGGCCAAGGAATACAAGCTTCACAAAGTGTACCCGCCGAAAGAGGACCTCTTTAAAGCGCTCAAGCTGACCCCATACGAGGATACCAAAGTGGTCATTTTGGGACAGGATCCTTATCATGGACCCGGACAGGCCCACGGCCTTAGCTTTTCGGTCAAACCCGGCGTGCGGATTCCGCCTTCCCTCGTGAACATTTACAAAGAGCTGCACAGCGATCTTGGTGTGCCGATTCCAAACCATGGAACGCTGGTGCATTGGGCCGAGCAAGGGGTGCTGCTGCTTAATACGGTGCTGACCGTCCGGGATGGCGAGGCAAATTCGCATAAAGGATTAGGATGGGAGCGATTTACCGATGCTGTCATTGAGAAGCTGAATGAGCGGGATAAGCCGGTCGTGTTCATTCTATGGGGAAGCCATGCCCAGAAAAAAGGAGCTTTTATCGATCGGAAAAAGCATCTGGTGATCCAATCGGTTCACCCGAGTCCGCTGTCGGTGCACCGCGGTTTTTTTGGAAGCAGGCCGTTTTCCAAAGCCAACGCGTTTTTAGCAGCCCATGGGATCAAGCCGGTCGATTGGGCGATTCCTGACAGGTAACTCATTTTCATGCGAAAGGAGGCGAAAGGGCCATGAAGAACTGGATCGGCAGGCGGGTTACTATCCTGTGCAACGACAAGCTGCATTCCCGGGTCAAGGGGACGCTTCGCAAGTGGGATGAACATAACGAATGGCTCGTGCTCGGGCCGCACGACCTGAAGCTGCCGTTTGGCGAGGTTTGTACGATCCGGCTTCTTCCCGAAGGGAAAAATGCCCCTGACGCCGCGCCTCATTCGGTCGGATATATCATGAAGGACAAACGGCAGTTCGATAACGCCGTGTTGTTCGGGTCCGAGGTCATGATCTGGCGGAAGGACCGTCTGGAAGCATACAGGGCCACCCTGAGCTCGCATAATGCGGAGACGGTGACCCTGTCGGACGGCCGGACTTATCGGAAAGCGGAGTGCACTTGCGTTGTCAGGTCATTGCGGGGCATGCTGTGAGACATTGGTCTTGCGGCATGCTTTTTTTCCTCACTCTTTCATGTCATCTACCTTTTCCGCCAAAAACAGACCATACCCCCGGACGATAATAATCTTGGCGATCATATAGACGGGAATGGCCAAAATGACGCCGACGATCCCGGATACGTCTCCGCCGATCAGCAGCAGGACGATGGCCGTCATCGGATGAATGTCCAGCTGCTTGCCGTAAATAATCGGCGTCAGCAGATTATCCTGGATCTGCTGGGAGATGATGATCACGACGAGCGACCATACGGCAACGGAAGGCGAATCGATAAAACCGATGATAACGACCGGAACGGCAGCGATGATCGCACCTACGTATGGAATCAGGTTCAGGACAATCGAGATCAGCGCGAGCAGGAGAGAGTACGGAAGCCCGATAATGAGGAAGCCGATGTACATCAGCACGCCTAGAATGAGATTCAGCACGACCCTGCCGACGATAAAGTTGCTGAGCGCCGTATCGATTTCCCGCAGCGCTTCTTTCCCTTCCTTCCGGTATTTCCGTGGAAGGATATGCAAAATTTTAGGGGGAAGCTTGCTGCTTTCTTTCAGCATGTAATACAGCACGATCGGAACGGTAGCAATAATGACCACGACATTGGATACGACGGATATAAAATTGGAGATCGAATCCGTTACGGCCATAATTAGACCGTTGAGATATTCACTCACGCGGGCATAAATTTCCGACTCGCTTGGCAGCGCCTTGGCGAAAAAGCTGTTTTTCTGAAGCGCCTCAAACTGCTTCTGCAAATCTTCCACGAAATAAGGCGCGTTTTCGGCAAAAGTGATCACCTGCTCGCGCAGCGTTGGCCATACCAGCACCGAAAACAGGGCGATCAGACCAACGAAAACGAGGTAGATCGACAGAATCGAAAGCGACCTTTTCCAGTGGTGCTTTTCCAAGTAATTCACGATAGGCCTCAGCAAGTAATACATGAAACCGGCCAGCATCACCGGGACCAGCAGCAGCTTGAACAGCAGCACGATCGGATTGAAAATAAACTTTACTTTGGCACCCAAATAAATAATTAAAAGTGCCGCGATGATACCCAGACATGTACGAAAATATTTGCTCTGCAGCAATCAAATCCCCCCAGCCTTCATGGACCAGCCTATGTAACGGTCTGTTTCCTCTTTTACAACCCATTAACCAAATGTCATAAGGATGATTCAGGGAGCTCCTGCCATCGCTTCTGGACGCGGTAACTGTTTGAGGCAATCCGGGTATTCGTACAGTCAAACCGCAGGTGAACTACATAATATAGGTTGACCCCATGAAAAAGGAGGTTCAAACCTATGAGCGGAGTCGTAGGCGGCGTTGGTTATCCAGGCGGAGTTTTCAAATCGACGGGAGCGATCTTGGTCCTTTTCATCCTTTTGGTCATTATTTTGAGCTCCTGTTTTTGTTAAGGCGTAACACAACACATCCTGGCGGTATTCGGCCGGGATGTTTTTTTATGCCCGCGTTAGTTTACCTAATTACATACAGTCATTTAACCTGGGAGGGATTGAGGATGAACCAACTCGTGATCGCATTGTTCCGGACGAGACAGGATACGGCGCTGGCGGTCAGCGCGCTTTGGGAGCGTCATTTTGACAAAAAGGACGTGTCGCTGCTTGCCCTTGACAAGAGACAGTTATCTATCGTATGCCGGGATACCGGCTTGAAAGAACCCGTGTCCAGGCATGGTACCAGCGGGTTGTTCGGCGAAATCCGGGATTTAACCTCTAGCCTGACTCTGCGGGATCAAGTCACCTGGGCATCGGGACCGGCAGCGGCCAAACTTGGGGGGGCGGAAGTCGGGGGGAAGAACGACGGGCTGATTGTCAGTCTGGTGGGGATTGGCGTCCCCGAAGGGGATGCAGAAAACTATGAGAAGCTGCTGATTCAGGGGCATTTTATGGTCATAGTGGAGTGCAGTAAGGAGCGAAGCATCGAGGCGCAGCATGTTCTTGAGGCCCATCCGTGCGTAGAGACGAGAAAAGAAAAGCGTGTATCGACATAAAAAAAAGGCGATCGAGTACCGATCCCCTTCCGGTCAATAAATGATTCTCCGACTTAAGTTAACGGCCGTTCCGTATTTTTTGCTGAGGATCTTGGCCTCTTCGGTGACGTAGGCGAGGATATGCTGCAGCCGCTGGGTGGCCGGCCGGATGGTTTCTTTGACTTCTCCGTGGACGATGACGTCAAACACGATCATGATCGAATACCTCCTTATATGCGGGATAAATCCATGATAAAATACAACCATCAGAGAGGAATCAATTTGGATGGAGCGGTTTGTAAACTCTACGGTTTATACTCGCATTACATATGACGGGTACGATAAGTTGGTAAGGTTTGCGAGAATACCAGTCGGGAGGTTGAGAGAAATTGGATTCGATTATTAATTTTGCCCACCGGGGCGCATCTGCGGTATGTCCGGAAAATACGATGGCCGCTTTTGCCCGCAGTTTGGAGCTTGGTGCCACAGGGATTGAAACCGATGTTCAGTTAACCCGGGACGGCCGGCTTGTCCTGATTCACGACGAAACGTTGTCCCGTACGACAAACGGGAGCGGGTGGGTCAAAGACCATGACCTGGAAGAGCTGCGCAAGCTGGACGCCGGCAGCTGGTTCCATCCCGATTTTGCGGAGGAGCGCCTTCCGCTGCTGGAAGAGCTGCTGGAGCTGGTTCAGGACACCGGGACCGTCGTCAACATCGAGTTGAAAAATACGAAGGTACCTTATGCAGGGCTTGAGGAGAAGGTCATCGACATGGTAAGAA
This sequence comes from Paenibacillus sp. SSG-1, assembly GCF_002224835.1. Taxonomy (NCBI): domain Bacteria; kingdom Bacillati; phylum Bacillota; class Bacilli; order Caryophanales; family Paenibacillaceae; genus Paenibacillus; species Paenibacillus sp. SSG-1. The sequence continues at coordinate 4,015,562 of NZ_MBRK01000001.1, read as the reverse complement.
GCTATAACCTGAGTGAGCGAATCGTCATCTCAAGCTTCAATCACTATTCCCTGCGGCTCTGCAAGCAGCTCGCGCCAGAAATCCGCACCGGCATTTTGTACATGGAGGGACTGTATGAGCCGTGGGAATATGCCCGCAGCGTTGAAGCCGACGCCCTGCACGCCTACCATTTTGCGGTGCTGCCTGAATTTGTGGCGGGAGCGAAGGCGGCCGGTAAGGTATACCACCCATGGACGGTCAACGAAGAAGAGGAAATGCGGCGTCTTATCGACGCAGGGGCAGCGGGGATCATCACCGACTACCCGGATAAGCTGGCTGCGCTGCTGAGCGCTTCAGTGCGCTCTTAAACACCGATAACCCGATGCCACGGCGGCATCGGGTTATTTTGTGCCCGTAAACGTCTCCAGAACAGTGAGGGAACGCGTCACCCTTGATGATCCGGTGAATCCCCGTTCGACGGATGTTTACCTTTCTTCAATTCCCGCGCCCCTTCTTCCAGCACGTCTTCAATCATGTCCGTGGATGACGGCGTTTCATGATCGGGATCCGGAATGGGATCGACCCCGGGGAAACGATCCTCTTCATTCGGTGTATTCATCGCCACACGTCCTTCCTATAGAATCGTTGGTACTTCCATAGTGTGTTCCTTATATGTAAGGATAAACCGTTCCAAGTGCTGCTGAACCACATTTTCCTGCACCTTCCGAGACGAAAGGTTAATCGTTATATAAAAAAATAAAGCTGCCCAGTCAAGGCAGCGAATATTAACGAATATGAATGAGGCGTGACAGATGGCCGACTTCATCCAGCGGAATCCACATGGAGCCGTACACCGTCCGCATCTTTAAAGTGCCCGGATCATCGGATTTCTCGGGGATGCCGGTAATGGATTCACCATCCAAATTTTGAACGAATAATTGATGGCCGCGGCGGATCGCCATTTCAATTTCCTTTTCCATGAGACTATTCTCCCGTATCCACATACTGGTAAGACTTTTGTATCAATAACTATCTTTATCATAAGATAATTTTCGTCTGTTGGATAGAGAACGAATGTTTGATTGGTGGGGATATGGACCTAAAATATAAATTTAATTTGAACAGTTGTGCTGAAAAATAAAAAAACCCTCCGTCTGGAGGGGCAGAAAAAAATGCCGAGCAGTTAAATCCGGATGTCTAGACGGTTTCCCAAATGGGGTGCGGCGCTGCTATCCAGCATTTTGACCAGGGATTGACCGTCCTGCGAGGCTTGATCCTTAGCGATTTTAAGCACCTGGATGCTCACATTTTGAGCCAGCCGGGACTGGCTCATGGCCATCGATAAAGCAGGGATATCCATCATAAGCCTCCTCTATGTAAAATGGGTAACATCTATGTTATCGGATTTTCGGTGTGATTTATAAAATAGATGCCGCCCGGGAACCAAGTTCCCGGGCGTGCGATCAGGGAGGTGTCATGCTGATTTCATCCGAAAAATCCGGAATTAATACATGTCTCCACCGAAGTGATCGCGACAGTGGCATCTTTTATGGTGGCGTTTTTTGAAGTGGTGGTGCTGTTTGTGAATCTTATGGCAGGAAACATGCTTTTCTTTGTGGACCTTTTTGATTACAGGCTCCCAGTCCACTTTGACGAATATCGTTTTCTTGATTTCTTTTTTAAGGATGACTGGTTTTGGTCTGCGGACATGGCAGTCACGACGGTGATCATGTTCGTGGAAAAAGAATTTACCCATTTGGTTACCCCACCTTTGTTGGAAAATGTGAAACCTGAGATATCGTATGTAATGGTTTCCTTCGCAAACACGGCGGAGGTCCATGTGGGAACAAAATAGATGATTATCTTAACGGGACAGGGCCAAAACTCTGCGGCTAATTGTGAACAAAAAAACTCTTGAAGCCTTAAGCTTCAAGAGTTTCTATAGATGATCTGCAGTGGGCTCGAACCACTGACCCCCACCCTGTCAAGATGGTGCTCTCCCAGCTGAGCTAGCAGATCGTATAAGTCAGATACATTTAATATAATAACAGCGCCATAGTTAGCTGTCAATCATTTTATTTTGCTCACGGTGAATGGCATGCACAATTTGTTTGCCGCTCATGATTAGAAGCTATCCAAACGGGCGAAAACTAAAGTATATTTCGAATCAGAAGGAGTGGCACGGTATGCCGAACAAAGGCGGGCTGCTCGCGGCAGGGATGTGCCTGCTGCTTGCCGGATGCTCCCCCGCGGGTGAGTTTTCGGATGCGCAGGAGCCGATCAAGCCCGGTTCAACAATGGCCGACTCACCGATTATGCTGGACGTTTACGGCAAATCGGTCAGCGAGGATGTGTATTCCAAGGGCCCTATTACGCCGCCCTGATTCTTTGGACAAGACAAGGGCCCGTGCTCCGACTGCACCGGCCCTGTTTTTTTCGATATAGGAAAGTATTTGCATCGGAGATTCGGTTTCCTTATATCGCATGAAAAACTTCCGCAAAACACGGTTCTATCTTCCGTGAGTGTTCGTCGATAAACGTTTTTCTTATTCCTCATCCCATTTGCGTGAATACCCTTTTTGGATGACATAAATGAATGAATAGATCAAGATGGCTGATAAAATGACGATCAGCGCAATGGTCATGCCCATAACGATCCATGGTCTCCCTTCCATAGAGCTCTCATGAGTCAACTATACAGGAAAATCATTTTTTTGTATAATGATTCAATCGTGTTTTTTATATTGATTGCATGAAAGAGAGGGTAACCGATGCCTGCAGAAATAGTATACGTGACGACCCCCGAGCAGCTGGAACATGCGCTGGACATCCGCCAGGAGGTGTTCGTCAAGGAACAAAACGTGCCCGCCGACCTGGAGATCGACGAATACGATGTGATCAGCGACAATGTTCATCATATCCTCCTTCAGGACAAGGATCAGTATGTGGCCACCGGCCGGATCATTTATTATAACAGCGATACTGCCAAGATGCAGCGAATCGCGGTTCGCCGCGAGTTCCGCACCCACGGGTTCGGCCGCATTTTGCTGATGGCGATGGAAGAGCGTGCGAGGGAACTGGGGCTGGCCTATTCCATCCTGGATGCTCAGTGCCAAGCTGAACAGTTCTATGCAAAACAAGGCTACGAGGTCATTTCCAAGGAGCCGTTCGATGACGCGGGCATTCCGCATGTCCGTATGAAGAAAACACTGTAGGCTTCATTTCTTCGTATAAATCCATGTTCTCAGGGAACGATATCCATATGTCACCTTGATATATCATGACAACTTAAGGAGTGGATATCGATGGGAAACCCGGGAAGAGAACAATTTATCGCAGTACAGAAGAACGGTGACGGCGACTTGACGGCCTTTCAAACGTCGTCGGGCCGGGTGCTCGATTACGAGCAGGCGCTGCAGGAAGTAAAAGCGGGCGCCATTGCCGGAGTAAACGTCTTTAAAGGCCGTGACGGCGAGATGTACATCCGCGGGGACGCCGACGGCGATCCGTCGAATAATCTCGATAACTTGCCTACTTTTGAATAAAAGACGAGCGTCATGTTTCCAAAAATAACAGCCGGCTGCAGAGAAGGTTCATCTTTCTGCAGCCGGCTGTGTTTTTTCACCCGTAATCCACATCGTCCAGCAAGGGTTACAGCGTATATACGTGCCCTTGCTCAAGGAAGGTCATTTCTCCGGTTTTTCCTACAAACTTGTCTTTATTATCTGCATAATGCATCAATCGGATCATACGCTGAACCGGCTCCGGCAGCGATAGGAGCTCGCTGAGCGTCGTATGCACCTCGCCCGGTCCTTCCAGCTGGACCTCGTGCAGGATCGTATCACAGCCGCGTTCCCCTACGAGCTTGTCCAGCAGCCCGGGGTCGAAGGTCATGTCCGCGCTGTAGAAAATCCGGCCGTTAATATAGAGGGAGAAGCTGTCTTTGCCCGGAATGTGGCGGTTCGGGATGAGCTCCAGCTCGATTTGCTCCGACAGGCGGCAGGGAACTCCCGGTTGAAGCGTATGTACATCGAAGGCGTCCTCGAGGCAGGTGATTTGGCCGGGTTGGGACAGACCGCCCTTCAGCGTGTGCTCCCACAGCACATCACGCAAAGCTTCCGCGATATAAAGCTTCATTTTGCGATGGTACGCATATTTCATCTGGAAGGCAAGCTCCTCCAGGCCGCCGACATGATCGCCATGAATATGGGTGATCAGCACGGCATCCAAGTCATTAAACGTTTTGCCCAGTTGGTGAAGGGCGAGGGGGGCCGTAATTCCGCAATCGATCATCAAAGTGAACGACCCGTCCCCGAGCAGGGCATTATTGTTGAAATACTTTTTGGCAAAAGCGCTGCCTGTCCCCAGCATCTGAAGCTGCAAGCTCATCGGTTGATCCTCCTGTGAATGAGCGGCATGCCGAGCATGCCGTTCGTATTTTTTTCTTTCATTATACACCACAGTTCCCAATTTCCATCTACCCCCATAATATGCTGTAAACGCGCGAAATGGGGTTTTGTCATGGCGAAGGGAAAAAGCAAAAAACCAGCACAAGCCAAAGGGGAAAAGGTCATTCGAGGCATGAGGCTCGTGACCTCCGACGTATGCGAGGCCTGTAAAACGCCCTGTGCCCGGGGAATGGCGTACGCGGCACGGATGAGAGTTCCGGGTGCGATCGGCAAAGGGGTGCCCTGTATTTTAACCAAGAAATAAGGAGAGAAATTAGGAACTGAGCCAAAATTTGGAGCTATAGTCCCACAAGGTGGGGCTTTTTTTTGTATCCCTGGAACAAAATTCCTTCACTTTTGAGAAAAAATGTGAGTTTTGCCCGTATGGACAGCGCAACTTGCGTTTGTACTTTTCGTATATACATACAACATCACGATGGAAATGGAGGGAAACGAACAAGATGAATTGGAAGAAAGTTATGGTATGCGTATTCGCCTTTTCCCTGATGGGGGGTTCTGTGTTTGCAGATTCAATTACCCAAAAAGTCAGGGTGTGGATGAACGGCAAGGAAATCCAGGACGGCGGTTATATCATCGACGGCAAAACCTATGTCCCGATTCGGGAGTTTGACGGGGTCGTAAAGTTTAATTCAGATACGAACAAGGTTGAATTCATTAAGCCTAACGTACATATATTTCTGTTTAATGGAGATACCGTCTTCGGTAACGTCAATAAAGGGAAGCTCAAGTTTAACGTATTCTGCCAGGTGGACAGCCTATCGGACGATGTGGCGAGCGTAAAGGTGGCTATTACAGATCCTTCGGGAAAGGTCAAGGATATCCAGTCTCAGGACGTGAGCGGCAGCCAGAAGGATAATTTCTGGTTCCGGACTTACGATTTTACGTATGATTTCAGCAGCGCGGGCAAATATAAAGTGGGGTTCTACATTAAAGCCACCAAGACCAGCGATTACGTCCTCGTATCGCAAAAAGTGATCACTGCGCTGAACTGACAACCCCCGAGGAGGATAAATTGACCAGATCATGCGGACGTGATACGATACGGTGGTATGATCCATTCCAACCATAAGTGAGGTTTTTGTTAAAATGAGCGATCACAAGCATGAACACGGCGAAGCCTGCAATCATGATCATGACCATGATCACGAGCATGAGGAATTTGTTCTGACGCTGACAGATGAGAACGGCAAAGACGTGGAAATGGTTCTTGTCGAAACATTCGATGTAGGCGAGAACGTTTATGCACTGCTGCTGGAACGTGAGAATCCTGAAGCGGACGGCATCATCCTTCGCGTCGAGGAAGAGGACGAGGAAATGATGCTTTACAATATTGAAGACGAAGAAGAATGGAACAAAGTGGAAGCCGCTTATAACGAGCTGGTTGCCCAGTTGGACCAGGAGTAATCCTTTTCGCCACAAGCCCTACACCAAGAAACCCCCGAACCGCAGCGAAAGCGGGACCGGGGGTTTCTTTTTTTGGTGCAGGCGGTAAAGAGCCGCGCGTATTAAAAAATCGGATCGGTTTCCACAATGACCTTGACGTTTTGGATATACCGGTCTTCCGGTCCTTTTACCGGCAGCCCGACGTCCACATGGTCGACAATGTAGTCGATATTGTCCTGGGAGATAACCTCTCCCGGAAGAAGGATCGGAATGCCCGGCGGATACACATAAATAAACTCGGCGATAATGCGTCCGGCCGATTCCTTGAACGGAATGACTTCCGTATCCCCATAGAAGGCATCCCTTGGAATGAGGGACAGCTGCGGAATTTCCGGAATTTTAACAACCAGCTCGTTGGCTGTGTTTACATTATAGTAGGTCTGTGCCAGCTCGCGGAGCGCATTCACCAGGATGGAGATGGTCTCCTCGTTATCCCCTGGCGTAATCAGGCACAGGATGTTGTACATGTCGCTCAGCTCGACTTCGATATTATACTTTTCGCGAAGCCAGTTTTCGGTCTCATAACCGGTGATGCCCAGGTGGCGGACATGGATGGTCAGCTTGGTCGGATCATAATCGTAAGTCGCTTCCCCGCCGAGAATTTCCTTGCCGAAGCAGTAGAGACCTTCAATTTCATTGATTTGCTTGCGGGCGGACTGCGCCATGTCGATGGCACTTTGGGCCATGGCATATCCGTTCAGCGCCAGGTTCCGTCTGGAGGTATCCAGCGAAGCGAGCAAAATGTAGGAAGTCGACGTCGTGGTCAGCATACTGATGATCGTTTGCACGCGCTGCGGATTGACATAGCCGTTCTTCGTGTTCAAATTCAGCACGGAGCTCTGCGTCATGGAGCCGCCCAGCTTATGCACGCTCGTCGCGGCCATATCCGCTCCGGCATCCATAGCGGACATCGGCAGTTCCGGATGGAAATGGGTCAGCACGCCGTGGGCTTCGTCCACGAGGACGGGTACATGCCGGCTGTGGGCGAGGTCCACGATCTCCTTCAGATTGGCGGAGACGCCGAAGTACGTCGGATTAATGACGAGAACCGCCTTGGTGTCCGGATGACGGTCCAGGGCCCGCTGCACGGAGCGGACGGTAATGCCGTGGTCGATCCCTAAATTTTCGTCGCGGGCCGGCGAAACGAAGACGGGCTTGGCACCGGAGAAAATAATCGCGGACATGACCGACTTATGGACATTCCGGGGAACGATGATTTTGTCGCCGGGAGAGCACATCGTCAGAATCATGGTCATGATCGCGCCGCTGGTCCCCTGTACGCTGAAATACGTGTAATCGGCGCCGAAGGCGTCAGCAGCCAGAATCTGGGCTTCCTCGATGACGCCCGTCGGCTGGTGAAGGTCGTCCAGCGGGGCAATATTGATCAAATCTATAGAGAGGGCGTTATCGCCGATAAATTCTCTGAATTCGGTATCGGTCCCCATTCCCTTCTTGTGGCCGGGAATATGGAACTGAACGGGATTTTTTGCCGCGTGCTGTGTGAGTGCTGTAAATAAAGGGGTACGGCTATGGTCCATGTATGCTGTCACAACCTTTCATCTGTTAAAATTACAAAGCTCAGTATAGCAAATCGGGGGGCGAATGCAAGCGGCTTTTTGACCCTGTGAAAATCTCGTCCCCATATGGGGTACACTATTAGTATAGACCATACTGCTGGGAGGATTCGCACAAACCAAAATAGGGAAGTGGTGAAACGCGTGTCGCAAATAACGGAAGCGGCGGCAGCCCGCCGGCTGATTTCGCCCTTTTTCATCGGGCTGCTGACGATTCTATTTCTCGTGGAATTTATGAAAGGGTCGCTTTTGGTGGCCATTTTGCCGGTTTATATGAAAAACTCGCTCGGTCTCGGCGCCCATACGATCGGTCTCGCTTTTTCCCTTCAATATATCGGAGACAACCTGTTCCGCAGCCCGTCGGGCTGGATCGCCGAGCGGCTGGGGTACCGCAGAACGCTGACAGGGGCGCTGGTGCTGACCATCGTCGCGGTTGGCATGATCGCCTTCTTATCCGGCGCAGGCTGGCTGTCGCTTGCCTGTTTTATTCTTGGGGTAGGCACTTCGCCGCTGTGGCCATGCGCCATGACCGGGACGACGGCCATTTCGGGTCCGAGAGGCAACAGCGGACAAATGATCGGCATGCTTGAGATCGCTTCGCTGGGCGGAACAGGTGCAGGACCGATCGTCATGAATTTTTTGATGGACCGTACGAACAAAAATTATCAGACGCTATTTTTTATCCTTATCGGCTGCTGCATCATCGTAGTTCTGGTTGCATTGCTCCTCCCGGGAAGAGTCAAGGCCAATGGGCAGGGGATGGAAAGAAGGACGGAATCTGCGAGGGGGGTCCTTCCCCAACTGCTCGGGAAGGTGAATCATCTTTTTGCCAGCATCCGCAAGACGCTGTACGAAATCAGGCACAACCTGAAGGTCAGCTGGCTGGTATTTCCGGCGCTGTTTCTCCAATCCTTCGTCATCGGGCTGCTCAGCCCGGTGATCACGCTGTACGTTCAAAATGAGCTGCACCTGTCTCCAAATATGTACAGCCTGCTGCTGATCGCGGGCGGAGGCATTACGATGCTGGCGATCATTCCATGCGGGAAGCTGGTCGACCGGTTCGGAACCGCCCCCTTCCTGAATGCCGGGTTTCTGCTGGCGGCTATTTCCCTCATCATGTTCTCGGCGGTGCGCTCGCTGCCAGTTGTGTTCGCCACCGTAGGCGTGGTGGGCATCAGCTATGCCATGATCCTGCCTGCCTGGAATACCTTTGTATCGACACATGTGCCGAAAGGCGAGCGGGGAGCGGTCTGGGGATTTTTCCTCACCCTCCAGGGCTCGGGCATGGTTGTCGGGCCGATCGTTTCAGGTCAGCTCTGGGACCGTATCGGGCATTCAGTGCCTTTTGTCGCCAGCAGCATCGTCATGGCCGTGCTGTTTGTGATCCACCTCGTTTTGTCGCGCAAGAAGCGGGCAGAGGCGCCGTAACAAACAAAAAAAAGGATAGGGTGCCAGCGCGCTTATGCGTACTGGCTGCTCTATCCTTTAATATTTGGCTGCACCGTAAGCGGCGGTTAGAACGCCATTTTATACAGCGGCAGCAGCTGTTCAAAGGTGGAATGAATGACGGACACCAATTGGTCTCTGTCCTCTAGCACGGGGTCCCCTTTTTCAATCCGGAGTCCGCACAGCACCTCGGATTTTTTGACGTTCTTCAGCTTGTCCGCCATTTTGGCGAAGTCTGCGGCCGTCATTTCAGACTGCGGGGTAAAGCCGGGATCCATATGGTCCATCGACCAATAGAACGTTTTGGGGAGCTTTTTGACAGCCGCGATTCCTTTCTTCCCTTCCAGATGCTCGGCGAATACCGACTTGTTCGTGCTCTCGTAAATGATCGCAAAGATGATGAACAGATGCGTGCCGAACATGCCCACCTGAAAATGGGGGAGGGCTTTGTAGCCGCGTTTGTTGGCCGCCCAAGCCACCCAGGTATCGTTCGGCGGGTTTACCGTCCGGCGGGCATGCTTGGCCACGTGAACGAACATTTCCTCTCCGCAGAGCGCGGACAGGAAGGGTACGATTTCGCTGCCTAATATTTCAAGTTTGGGGCGAACCCGCTCAATGAGCACTTCCATCCGGGGCTCCAGTCCCTCCACATTAAACACTTCAAAATCCTGCGCGTTAAATCCTGCAAACGGCATTCTTGCTGCCTCCTCCATCCAAATGCGTGTTGAATTTTTGTCCCATTATACCACAATCCGCGGCGGATCTTTAATTGGCAGGGCTTCCGGCCGGTCTTTTCCGTTTGATGCTGCGCCCTGTCGGGTAAAAATAGTCAATAAACCAAGTTACCGTTACATAGGATAAAGTATAAAATATAGCAAAGCTGTTTAGCCATCAGCTTGATAACGAAGCTGAAGAATCACCGGCCGATTCCAGCCCGCCGGTCTTAAGAAGCGGGAGAAGGAAATAGCCAAAGGCGGTCCAATTTTGAAGGAGGGAGTGCCGTGAATAAGAGCTATGAAGTGGAATACTGCAATTTGGAGCTTCGGTTTAACCGGCGGCATATTCAGGACCTGATCAAGGATTTGATTCAAGACGGCTATTCGTTGTACTGGAGCGAAAACGAAACCCTGTTCATCATCTCCGTCCGAACGGGGCGCAAACTCGTCAAGCTGCGGTTTAACCGGACGAAAAACGGTTATAAGATGGTTGGAGATTACACGATCCGGGACGCCAAGCTGGCGGAATGGATGGAGAAGCTGATCGAGGATACCCGCGGTCACGCGATCGTCAAACGTTTCAAGGACCGCCAAATTCTGATCGAGAGCATTCTATTCGGCGAGGTGATCCGGCTTGTCGAAATTTCAGGCTATCAGCAAAAAGTATTGTATCAGAAGGGTCCTTTTATGACGGAGCAGGAGATTTCCAAAATGTATTTCTCCAAAGAGGGCGACCTGCGCCTGCAGCTCCTGAGGCTTGAGCTGGATGACGAGCTGGAGCGCCTGTACGAGGCGATGCAGGCTGGAGATGCCGAAAAAGCGGAGAAAAGCAAGGAGAAGCTCGCCGCCTTGTCCAAGGATTTAATGATGCTTGAATGGTAACTTACCTTTTGTACGACAATAGAATGGAAGATCGTTCATAAACACCTCGGATGCGCTGCGGGGTGTTTTATCACGGGCAGCTGACTGCCGAACCCGGACTTCACTTTCACGCGTAAACACGTTAAAATAGGCTTGTTCTAAAATTTTCATCAAAAAATCGCAAAGAATGGAGAAAAAACATATGTCGAAACAACAAATTGGTGTCATCGGCCTTGCTGTCATGGGCAAAAATCTGGCACTCAACATTGAGAGCAGAGGCTTCACCGTTTCCGTGTTTAACCGCTCTCCAGAAAAAACGCATGATCTTTTGAAGGAAGCCGAAGGAAAAAATCTGACGGGGACTTTCTCGATTGAGGAATTTGTGAACTCGCTGGAAACACCGCGAAAAATTTTAATTATGGTACAAGCCGGCAAGGCGACCGACGCCACGATCGAGCAGCTGGTGCCTCACTTGGACGAAGGGGACATCATCATCGACGGAGGCAACGCGTACTTCCCGGATACACAGCGCCGCAGCGCGGAGCTGGAAGGAAAAGGACTGCGCTTTATCGGGACAGGCGTATCCGGCGGGGAAGAGGGAGCTCTGAAGGGACCTTCCATTATGCCTGGGGGACAAAGAAGCGCCTACGAACTGGTGGAACCGATTCTGACGGCGATTTCCGCCAAAGTGAACGGGGAGCCTTGCTGTACATATATCGGACCGGACGGTGCCGGACATTACGTAAAAATGGTGCATAACGGCATCGAATACGGCGACATGCAGCTGATCTGCGAAGCTTACCAGCTTCTGAAGGATACGCTGGATTTGAGCGCCGAAGAACTGCATGAAATTTTCTCCGACTGGAACAAGGGCGAGCTCGACAGCTACCTGATCGAAATTACGGCCGATATTTTCGCGCAAAAGGATCCGGAGACGGGCAAACCGATGGTGGACGTTATTTTGGACTCAGCCGGCCAAAAAGGCACGGGCAAGTGGACAAGCCAAAGCTCCCTGGATTTGGGCGTGCCGCTGTCTATGATCACGGAATCCGTATTCTCCCGCTTCCTGTCGGCCATGAAGGATGAACGCGTAGAAGCGAGCAAAATTTTGAACGGCCCGAAAAAAGCGCCGTTCCAAGGAGACAAAGCCGAGTTTATCGAGAACGTCCGCAAAGCGCTGTTTGCAAGTAAAATCGTATCCTACGCCCAAGGCTTCGCGCAGCTGCGCGTCGCTTCCGACGAGTACGGCTGGGATCTGCAGTACGGCAACCTGGCGAAAATCTGGCGCGGCGGCTGCATCATCCGCTCCCGCTTCCTGCAGAACATCACCGACGCCTACGAGAAAGATCCGGGCCTGAAAAACCTGCTTCTGGATCCGTTCTTCAAGGACATCATCGAGAACTACCAGGAAGCATGGCGTACGACGGTAGCGACGGCCGTGGCTCAAGGCGTTCCGGTTCCCGGCTTCGCCAGCGCCCTGGCCTATTTCGACAGCTACCGCACGGAGCGGCTGCCGGCGAACCTGCTTCAGGCGCAGCGCGATTACTTCGGGGCCCACACGTTCAAGCGCGTGGACAAGGAAGGCGTCTTCCATCACAACTGGATTCAGGAGTAATCGTTACTTGGGGGAGCCGCTTCGTTTTCTCCGCTCTGGAAAAGACCGTGCATCGCCTCCAGCAGGCAGACGCGGATCCTCTCGTTGTCGAGCCCTTGGGCAGATGACCGGCTGAGCAGGAGGACGGCGGCCTCGCCGAAATATTGAAAATTGCGCATTAGACGTGGCTTGGGAAGCTCCAGCAGGGCTGGATCTTTCTGAGCCACTTTTTTTTGGACGTAATGAAGCACCCAGAGCAGATCGTCCCGGCACAAAATGTGCTGGGGATCGAAAATTTGCTCTATCCGTTTGGGGCCTCCTAGTAAAGGGCTATGGGAATCATGCATGGCTCCTCTCGACCACTCCTCATATTCTACTGGTTATCAAGTTGATGTATGTATATGATAGAGTTCCTGCAAATAGACTTGCAGGCGAAGGACGGCATTGTCGAAAGTTTTTGGCCTGTGTTATGATATGTAGCAAGTAACGGCATGGGCAGCAGCAAGTGCAAAAAGGGGTGTTCTATTGAACCGGACTAAACAAAATATTATCTTGATCGGTATGATGGGCACGGGCAAGTCAACTGTAGGCGATCTGCTGGCTATGGAGCTCGGATACCGGCTGATCGATCTGGATGCCGCCGTCGTGGAAAAGGCCGGCATGACGATCCCGGAGATCTTCGAGCGGCATGGTGAGCCGCATTTCCGCGAGCTCGAGAACGAGACGCTGCGGCAGGTGCTCGCCTCCGAAGAAGGAGTAATCGTCGCCACGGGAGGCGGAGCGGTGCTGCGCCCGGACAACTGCGAGCTGATGCTGCAGGGCGGTCTCGTCGTGGCGCTTACCGCGAATGCGGAGCATATTATTGCCAGGGTCCAGGGGGACCGGAACCGGCCGCTGCTTGCGGGCAATGCGGAGGAGCGGGTGAGAGCGCTGCTTGAGGAGCGGAGAGACGCATATCGCTTTGCCCACTGCACGGTGGACACATCGGGCCTTGCGGCGGAAGAAGTCATGCGTGCAATTTTAGCGCATTACCGCGTCTAAGCTTATCTCTGTGAAAAAGCAGCAGCCTGACCGGGGTCAAGCTGCTGCTTCAGTAGCTTAGGTTGCGGAAGGGCATCCAAGCCATAACTTCCCTTTGTGGGGATGAGGTTTCCGGGTGCTCCCCGCAAAGTACCTGAATAGGCATCGAAGCAAAAGCTTCACTTTGTGGGGATAATGTTTTCGGGGCTCCCCGCAAAGTACCTGAATAGGCATCGAAGCAATAACATCACTTTGTGGGGATATGATTTCCGGGGCCCCCCGCAAAGTACCTGAATAGGCATCGAAGCAATAACATCACTTTGTGGGGATAATTATTCTTCTTCTTCCTCGTTCCATTGAAGCATGCCGCCGACCATGTTGACGCAGTCGATGCCGTGCTGCGACAGGTACTGGCAGGCGCGCATGCTGCGGCCGCCGCTGCGGCAGATCATGATGACTTCGCCGTCTCTCGGGATTTCGTCGAGACGGGCGGGGATTTCACCCAGCGGGATATGCTTGGCGCCGCTGATCATGCCCTGGGCCACTTCATCGTCCTCACGGACGTCAATCATCTGCAGGGACTCGCCGGCAAGCAGGCGGCGTCTCACCTCAGAAGGCTCTATTTCACGAAACATTGACAATGTTAAAACCTCTTTTCGACTGTAATCATACTGTTCATCACCTATGATAACCAAGCAGTAAATCGGCTGTCAATCCGGACAGACCCGCGGGAAGAGCCATACTACCGACTATTGCAAAGGAGATTACACATGGACATGATCGTACATCCGACTCCCCGGCTGAGCGGGGAAATCGGAGCTCTCTCATCCAAAAACTATACGACCCGCTACCTGCTGGTGGCGGCGCTGGCCGAAGGGACAAGCACGGTATACTTCCCGGCTCACAGCGAGGACAGCGACGCCATGCGCCGCTGTATCCAGGACCTCGGCGCCACGCTCGTCGAAGACGACGAGAAGGCCGTCATTACCGGCTTCGGCAGGCATCCGCGTGACGTCAAGGAGCTGAACGTCGGCAATGCCGGCGCGGTGCTGCGCTTCCTGATGGGGACCGCCGCCCTCTGCCCGGAGGTGACGTTCGTCAATACGTATCCGGACTCGCTGGGCAAGCGCCCGCACGACGACCTGATCACCGCGCTTGAGCAAATCGGCGTGCAGGTGGAGCACAACAACGGGCGCCTGCCGATCACGATTCGAGGCGGGCAGGCGAAAGGCGGCCGAATTACGGTATCGGGCGAAGTAAGCTCGCAGTACTTGAGCTCTCTGCTGTTCCTGACGCCGCTGCTGGCGGAGGACAGCGAGATTGAGGTGACGGGCGACCTGAAATCGAAAGTCGTCATCGGTCAGACGCTGGAAGTGCTGGAGCAGGCAGGGATCGTCATTCATGCCAGCGACGACTACACGCATTTCCGCGTTCCCGGCAACCAGTCCTATCAGGCGAAAACCTATACCGTTCAGGGCGACTACCCCGGATCGGCGGCGGTGCTGGCCGCGGCAGCGGTCACGGAATCGGACGTGCTGATCAAGCGCCTGCCTGTGCAGAGCAAGCAGGGAGAGCGCGCGGTTGTCGACGTGCTTCAGATGATGCAGACTCCCCTGACGCATGAGAACGACGAAGTTCATGTTCGCGGCAACGGGAAGCTCAAAGCCGTCGAGTTTGACGGGGACGCAGCCACGGATGCCGTGCTGGCCATGGTGGCGGCTGCCGTGTTTGCGGAAGGAACCTCCCGCTTCTATAACGTGGAAAATCTGCGCTACAAGGAATGCGACCGCATCACCGATTACCTGGCTGAGCTGCGCAAAGCCGGGGCCAACGTGGAGGAGCGCCAGGCGGAGATCATCGTCCACGGGCGGCCGGAAGGGGTCGAGGGGGGCGTCGAGATCAACGCCCATTACGACCACCGGGTCATTATGGCGCTGACCATCGTCGGCCTGCGCTCCAAGCAGCCGCTGCGGATCAAGGACGCGCACCACGTCGCCAAATCGTATCCGCAGTTCTTCGACCATATGAAGGCGCTTGGCGCCCAGGTGGAATGGGTAAAGTAACTCATAAGTTATATAAGTTCAGGTAAATCCGATTCTTGAAGAAAATAGAGCAAAGGCGGGATGAACGATGTCATTTGAAAATCCGACCCGGGAAGAAATCAAGGAAATTCTGGAGCAGGCCGGCAACATTGCGGTCGTCGGCCTGTCCGACAAGCCGGACCGCACTTCTTATATGATTGCGGAAGCGATGCAGCAGCGCGGCTACCGAATCATTCCCGTGAACCCGACCGTTCAGGGAACCATCCTTGGCGAAACGGTCTACGCCTCGCTGAAAGACATTCCCGAACCCGTTGATATTGTCGATGTGTTCCGGCGCAGCGAATACTGCGCGGACGTGGCCAGGGAGGCTGCCGACATCGGCGCGCGGGTACTGTGGCTGCAGCTCGGCGTTGTCAGCGATGAAGCCGCCAGCATCGGCGAAGAAAACGGCATGCGGGTCATTATGGACCGCTGCATCAAGGTGGAGGACTCCGTAACCCGGCCGAACCGTCCCGGCCAAAAGAACGGATAATACCTTCACTGAATACGAGGCAAGACAGGGCCGTGCAGAGCAATCTGCAGGTCCTTTTTTCTTTTTGACAAAAAGTTGAACAACGCGTACCATTTTAAATATGTGTGTGTGTGTTGAGAGGAGAGTGCATGTCTTGAACTGGCTTGGATCGCTGCAGCAGCTCGGCAGAGCAGTGATGCTGCCTACGATGGTTCTGCCGTCGGCCGCCATACTGCTGTGTGTCGGCAGTCTGCCATGGGCAGCCTGGGGGCTGCCGGGCGTCGCAGAGGTGTGCACTTGGGCAGGACAGGGTATTTTTTATTTCCTCCCGTATCTGTTTGCGGTAGGAGTGGCCTGGGGACTGGCGAACCAGGCGGGACCGGCTGGCCTTGGGGCTCTGGCCGGGATGTTTATCTATGATCAAATTACGAGGCATCTGGGTAATGGTGGCATTCAGCCTTCCACGCTGATCGGCATCATTTTCGGCATGATCGCCGGCTCTGCCTATAACCGGTATAAACATATCAAGCTGCCTGAGATTGTCCAGTTTTTTGGCGGCTCGCGCTTCGTGCTTTTGTTTATGGGGCTGTTCTCCGCCTTGTTTTCGTGGGTAATGGTCTTCATCGCTCCGCTGCTGCAGAAGGCGCTGAACGAGCTGACCATGCTCATGGCGCATATGGGCGGATTCGGTCTGTTTTTATACGGCATTTTGTACCGGATCCTGACGGCGTTCGGCCTTCATCATCTGCTCAACAATGTTTTCTGGTTCCAGCTGGGAACTTACAAAACCCCGTCGGGCAGCATCGTGCAGGGGGATTTGCCGCGTTATTTTGCGGGGGATCCGACCGCCGGTACATTCATGGCCGGACTTTTCCCAATTATGATGTTCGCACTGCCGGGCATCGCCTTGGCGATCATCCAGGAAGCGCGGGAAGACCTGAAGCCGAAGGTCAAGAAGACGTTTTTGACGGCGGCCTTGGTCTGCTTTTTGACCGGGGTGTCCGAACAGATCGAGTTTGCCTTCTTGTTCGCAGCGCCTTATTTGTTCATCCTGCATTCGATCCTGTCGGGGATCGCGATGTGGATTACGTATGCGCTCGATATTCATCACGGGTTTTCCTATTCCGCAGGGGCGATCGATTATCTGCTGAACTTCCATCTGTCGCATAACGCGCTTCTGATAATTCCGATCGGGCTCGGATACGGCCTTATGTACTATTTTCTGTTCCGCTGGGCCATTCGGCGGTTTCAGATTCCGACTCCCGGACGCGAGGAAGGCTCCACGCTGGAGGACTGGGCAGGCAACATCCCTTATCAGGCGCCGCTCATTCTGGAAGCGCTCGGGGGCAAGGACAACATCGTTCAGGTGGAATCCTGCATCACCCGGCTGCGGCTGACGGTCAAGAACGACCGCATGATCGACAGCAATGCGCTGAAGCTGCTCGGCTCCGCGGGGCTGATCAAGCTCGGCGGGGGCAACGTGCAGGTCGTATTCGGCACCTATTCGGAGCTGATCCGCGAGGAAGTGAACAAGCTGCTGCACCGGGATTTGCCGCAGGTTCTGTTCAGCGCGCCGGTCCAAGGGAAAATGATCCCGATCGAAGAAGTGCCCGATCATATTTTCGCCGCGAAGCTGGTGGGAGACGGGGTGGCGTTCATGCCGGAGAAAGGGGAGCTCGTGTCTCCGGTATACGGGACAATCATGCACCTGTACCCGACGATGCATGCCATCGGGATCTCGACACCGGAAGGGCTCGAGGTGCTGCTTCACATCGGCATCGATACGTCCCAGCTCAAGGGCGGGCATTTTACTGCGGTCGTACAAGAAGGAGACGCGGTGGAGCCCGGCCAGCTGCTGGTTAAATTTGATATCAACTATATCCGAAGTCATGCTTCATCGCTTGCCACGCCGATGGTGATCACCAACCCGGACCGCGTTAAGTCATGGAGCTTCGCTCCGTTCAAAGCCGTCAAGAAGGGGCAGACGTCGGTTATGTCCGTAGTATTACACGACAGAAATGTTGGAGGTTTGGAATCATGATACAAGGCATCGGTGCATCTGCCGGGGTAGCGATTGGAAAAGCATTTGTACTGCCGAACTGGGAATGGGACCTGCCCGAGACCGGGATCGACGCAGTAGATCTGGCCAACGAATTTGAACGGCTGTATGAGGGGATACGCACCTCCAAAAATGAGATTGAGTTTATTAAAAACGAGTTCAGGGATATGGTCGGGGAAGAGGAGTCGAGCATTTTTGACGCCCATTTGGCCATCCTGGACGATCCGGTGTTCATGAATGAAATCCAGGGCGTCATTGAGCGCCAGTATAAAGCGGCCGAGGTCGCGGTAAAAGAGGCGATCGATCATTTCGTCACGATGTTCGACCTGCTGGATGACGAATACATGAAGGAGCGGGCGATGGACATCAAGGATGTCGGCAACCGCCTGCTCAAGCATCTGCTCGGCGCACCGGAGATTACGCTGCCTGCGGATACCCAGCCGTATATCCTCGTGGCCAAGGAGCTGTCCCCGTCCCAGCTGGCGCATTTGAATCCTTCCCACGTGCTCGGCATCGTGACGATGGTCGGCGGGAAGACGTCCCATTCGGCCATTATGGCACGGGCTCTCGGTATCCCGCTCGTTGCGGGGCTGGAGAACAAGCTGAAGGATCCGATCCAGACCGGGGATTTGCTGGTCATTGACGGAGATACAGGAGCGCTGTATCTCAATCCGGATGAAACGCTCGTGGAAGAATATGTGCGGATCCGGGAGCGCCAGCTGGCGAAGAAGGAGCAGCTGGAGCTGCTGGCTGCCGTCGAAGCGATCACGAAGGACGGCTGCGAGCTTCACCTGGCCGCGAACATCAGCTCCGCCAAAGAAGTGGAATCGGCCTTGAAATACGGCGCCAATGGCGTAGGGCTGTTCCGGACGGAATTTTTGTACATGGACCGCAGCACGTTTCCGAGCGAAGAAGAACAGTTTGAGGTGTACCGCCAGGTAGCCCAGCAAGTGGGTGAGCTTGGGGCGGTGATCCGCACGCTCGACATCGGCGGCGACAAGCAGCTGGATTATTTTGCGCTGCCGGATGAGGATAACCCGGTTCTAGGCTACCGGGCGATCCGGATCAGCCTTGACCGCCAGGAGCTTTTTCAGACGCAGCTGACCGCCATTCTTCGGGCGAGCGCGTTCGGCAGGGTGAAAATTATGTACCCGATGATTTCATCGGTCGACGAAATCAGACAAGCCAATGAAGTGCTGCATCGGGCCATGGCCGATCTTGACGCAAGGGGCATCGCTTACGACAAGGACATCCCGGTCGGCATCATGATCGAGATTCCCGCCGCGGTCATCATCGCCGATCTGCTCGCGGAAGAATGCGACTTTTTCAGCATCGGCACGAACGATCTGGTGCAGTACGTATTGGCTGTTGACCGGATGAACGAGCAGATCGCCCATATGTATCATCCGTTCCATCCGGCGATTCTGCGGATGCTGCGCACGACGGTGGAAGCCGCGCACCGGGCGGGCATTCCCGTCAGCGTGTGCGGCGAAATGGCCGGCGATGAACGCTCGGTACCGATCTGGCTGGAGCTGGGCGTGGACCATCTGAGCATGTCGATCCAGTCCCTGCTGAAGCTGAAGCATCGGATACTTAACACGACGGCTTCCGATGCGAAGCGGACGGCGCAGACATGCTACCAGTTGAAGAGCAGCGTCGAAATCGAACGCCTGCTGACCGAATTTGCCGAGCCTGCTTGCGCAAATAACGAAAGCGTAAATCAGCCTCGGGGCGAAAAGGGCAGCAACGCTTCCTGACCGCCTGCCTGCCCCTGCCGTCTAAATACAGAAAAGAGCCCGCCGATCCACCAAGTGGACGGTCAGGCTCTTTTTTTGACCCGGCTGACTGCCTATGGCCTGCTGCTTATTGCCCCGCAAGCGCATCGCAAAAGGCTTTGCCGTAAGGCGGAAGATCCGGCGGACGGCGGGCGGACACGATATGTCCGTCAGTGACGACCGCCTCATCCTTCCAGATCGCGCCGGCGTTCTCCATATCGTCCCGGATGCCCGGAGTGGAGGTCACGGTAACGCCCTGCAAAATTTTAGCCGAGACCAGCACCCAGCCTGCATGGCAGATTTGCCCGATCGGCTTGCGGTCCTCGTGCATTTCCTGCACCAGCTGCAGCACCTTTCCGTAGCGGCGCAGCTTGTCCGGCGCCCAGCCCCCGGGCACCAAAATGCCGTCGTAATCCCGGCTGTCCACTTCTTCAAACGAATAGTCCGATACGGAAGGAACGCCATATTTGCCGATGTAGGAATGTCCCTTTTTGTCCCCGACCAGGTGCACCTCGGCGCCTTCCTCCCTCACCCGGTATACGGGATACCACAGCTCCAAGTCTTCAAACTGGTCATCGACGAGCGCAATGACCTTCTTTCCGGCTAATCTCATGTTCAGCATGCTCCCTCCTGAGTAAATGTCCCTATGTTTCCAGTGTAACAAAAATGAATAGAACAATCATGCTTTACAAGAAAGGGATGGGCCGTTTGGTAAATAAAACAGGTGGGCTGGAGAGGAAGGAATCCAGCGCGGGCAGGGCGAATACGAAGGGGAACGACGATTTTTACAATGACTATATAAAGATGTAAAAAGATATATGGGGTGGAAATATGGGATCAAAATGTAAATGTGGGGAAGTCCTTAGACTTGACCTCCGCACGGTGATGTATACCCGTAATGTAATCATACGGCATGTTCCGGTGCTTGCTTGTGACGATTGTTCGAATTATGAGCTGCTGCCATGCATGAGACCGGTGCTGAAGAAATGCGTCGAGACGCTCGGGGAGCGTCCTTCCCGTCGAAGCTTTTCTTTGGCAGACCACCATGAGCTGGCAGGAATGGTTCGCGAGGTGTTCCTGCGTCCCGAAAGCCTGTCCCGCGAAGATTTGGAGCTGCAGATTGAAACCGAGGTCAGGGACCGTATCAACCTGCTTCTGGACTTATACAGCTTTGCCGAACAGACTGAGGACCACGAGTGGGTGGAAAATATCCGGGAGCGGCTGTCCCAGCTGTCGGCGATGCTCCCTGAATTGAACCAATTTTACGCCTGATTTACGTTTTACTGCATTTTTTCGGGTTTTTCGCTAGGTATGTTGGATTTTTCACGAGCTTTTTGATACGATAGATTCAGGATTTGAATCGAAAAAAGGGGATGTATATCAAATGGCGACAATGACTAAACTGACTACTAGCGATCAGCTGCAATCCGCATTGGAAGCCTCCACAGATAAGCCTCTGCTGCTGTTTAAGCACAGTACACGCTGCCCGATCAGCGCCGGTGCGTATCGGGAAATGATGTCTTACTTGGAAGATCAGCCGAATGAAGCCGTACAGTATGGTCTGATCCATGTTGTCGAAGACCGTCCGGTATCGATGGAAGCGGCGGATCGTCTTGGGGTGCAGCATGAATCGCCTCAGGTTATTCTGGTTCAAAATCAGGCGCCCATCTGGCATACGTCTCATTCTCATATTACTTCTGAAGTGATTAAAGAGCATTTGCAACAGCTGTAAGTGTAATCATTGCACAATGCAAAATTTTGTCGTATCATTGAGTTTAATGGGTTGACGAATGAAAATTTATTTGCAATGGAGAGAAGGAATTTGACGGTAACCATTTACGATGTGGCGCGTGAAGCAGGCGTATCGATGGCCACGGTATCGCGGGTTGTCAACAACAATCCGAACGTGAAGCCTCAGACCCGGAAGAAAGTAT
This sequence comes from Paenibacillus sp. SSG-1, assembly GCF_002224835.1. NCBI lineage: Bacteria > Bacillati > Bacillota > Bacilli > Caryophanales > Paenibacillaceae > Paenibacillus > Paenibacillus sp. SSG-1. The sequence goes on along the minus strand of NZ_MBRK01000001.1, from coordinate 3,994,139 downwards.
ATGAAGCAATTGAACGTTTAGGATATCGTCCGAACGCAGTGGCAAGAGGACTTGCCAGCAAGAAAACGACAACCGTGGGTGTCGTGATTCCGGACATATCCAACTCCATTTTTGCGGAGATCGCCCGGGGTATCGAAGATATCGCCAATATGTACCACTACAATATCATTTTGTGTAACGCTGACAAGAGAAAAGACAAGGAAATTCGCGTCATCAACACGCTGCTTGAGAAGCAGGTGGACGGGCTGCTCTTCATGGGCGGAACCGTAACGGACGAGCATATTCAGGCATTCCAGACTTCGGCTGTGCCGATCGTGCTCTGTGCGACGCGCGACGAGAACGGCATTTATCCTTCCGTGGATATCGATCATGAGGCGGCCGCCTTTGACGCGGTAAATACGCTGATTCGTCACGGTCACCGGGACATCGCCATGATCAGCGGAACGCTCCAGGACCCGGCGAACGGCTATGCTCGTTTCCAAGGCTACAAGAGAGCGCTGGAAGCTGCCGGCATCGAGTATCAGGAAGACCTGGTTCGCATCGGCAACTACCGGTACGAGTCCGGTGTGGAAGCGATGAAGTATTTCCTCGGGCTGAAGAAGAAGCCTACGGCGATCTTTGCGGCCACCGACGAGATGGCGATCGGCGCCATTCACAGCATTCAAGACGAAGGTCTGAAGGTTCCCGATGACTTCTCGATCATCAGTGTGGATAACATCCGCATGGCTTCGATGGTTCGTCCGCAGCTGACGACTGTAGCGCAGCCGATGTACGATTTGGGTGCGGTAGCGATGCGTCTCTTGACCAAGCTGATGAAGAAAGAAAATGTGGACAACCCTCGGGTCATTCTTCCTCACGAAACGATTTTGCGGCTCTCCGTAAGTCATGTGAACGAGGAATAAATAGACATATCCAAATATGAAAAAGGTTGAATACTCGTGAAAAAAGCTCCTTCAGGGAGCTTTTTTTGGGATGTGCGGCTATTAACAGATACGATGCGGCCATGTGCCTGTTTTCATAGCCATTAAGTCCTAATCGTCTGAAATCATATTTTTGCACACAAATAGCATCATCGAGAACTGACTGCTTGAAAGGATTGGAGATGACATGCCAGAAATGATAGGAATCATTGGAGCCATGGATGAGGAAGTGGAACTGCTCCTTGCCGGGATGGAAGGGGCGGAGACGGTTACGAAAGCGGGCGTCAAATATGCCCGGGGTACTTACAGAGGCAAGCCGGTTATCGTTTGCAAATCCGGCGTGGGCAAAGTCAATGCGGCGGTAACGACGCAAATTTTGATCGACCAGTTTGGCGTCGGCAAAGTGCTGTTTACCGGTGTGGCCGGAGCCGTTCATCCCGAACTGAACATCGGCGATATCGTCATTTCGTCGGACTGCGTGCAGCATGATATGGATGTCAGCCCGCTCGGATATGCACGTGGCGTAATCCCTTACCAGGAAGTATCGGAGTTCAAGGCGGACGCAAGTCTCATCGCTTTGGCGCAGGAAGCTTGCCAGGCTCTTGGAGAGGTCAACTGCAAGGTGGGACGTGTTCTCTCAGGGGACCAGTTTATCGCGAACGTCGATCAGGTATCCTGGTTTTATGAGCATATGGAAGGAGCCTGCGTCGAAATGGAAGGCTCTGCCGTAGCCCAAGTCTGCTATATGAACGGCGTGCCGTTTGTTGTGATCCGGTCGATGTCCGACAAGGCCGACGGTTCGGCACATGCCAATTTTGCTGAATTTACGGTGGCGTCGTCACGCCGCTCCCATGCGATTTTGGATTACATGGTGCAGCGGTTGTAGTCGGCGGCTCGACAAGCATCGAAACGATTGGAATCTAACTAAAAATCCCCAGTCCCTTGAAGAGAGGATGGAGCCGCACGATGATCGGCTCGCTTCGTCCCTCTTCCGGGAGACCGGGGATTTTTTCGGCTTGTCCGGCATATGGCAAAGGCCATCTCCGAAACATTGTGTATATGGTTAATACATAAATCGCTGCTGGAAACGGATCCGGTCAAACTGTTCCTTGGAGGATAGCGGAACGTCCCGGCCGATGCGGACCATAAGGCAGTTGGCCGGATGGGAACAGATCTCCGGATCGTCGGTGGCGTACCATACCATGTCCACGACTTTCATCAGCCGCTCCATCATTTTGCGATAGTCCCATACGCTGAGGCCGCTGGATTTGAGGTCCCAATGCCAATAATACTCGGTCGTAAAGACAATGTAGGGCTCCATTTGGCCGCCTTCAAAAGCGGTTGTGATCATTTTCTGCCCGAGTCCCAGCGAACGGTAGCTGTTGGCCACCTCAATCGCTCCCAGCTCGATCAGGTCGGCCATATGGCCCTGCGACCAGCGTTCCTGCTCGTCCGGGTAATGGAAGGTGACATAGCCGACGATCACGTTTTCATCCCGGGTAATGATGATTCTCCCTTCCGGAAGGCCGGCGATTTCGATCAACGCCTTGTGCTGCTCGGCCGGCCTGCGGAAAGCGTCGAGATCCGGATGCATCGTAAGCTCCGCGAGTCTTCCCGGCGGTACGGGACCTTCGACAATCAGGCAGCGGTCCTCGCGGGACAGCGGATGGACATGATACAGTTTGAGGTGTTCCATCTGGACGCTCCTTTCTGCTTCTAACCTACTTATAGCAAAAAAACAAATAAATGAAAAGGGAATGGCAGGGGCATACATCCTGTGCTATAATATCTCTGACATAAATTAGTCACATTTTTTGCTGTTTCCGTAAGTGCTTAACCTGTATGCTATACCCTTTCAGCAATCATTCAAAACTCTCGTAAATCAAGTCATGATGTGTATGGTGTCAATCTATTGGCATGAACTCATACAAGATTGTAAGCGCTGCCCTAGCATGGGAGAACAGAGGGAGGATGAAAGTATGGATCAAATTCACAATGAAATCTTGCCGAGCGTGGTTTCATCATCCAATATGGGCGATTATGAACAGGCTCGTTCCGAGTTTCAATGGGAAGATGTGGAGAAACATTTCACCTGGTATGACACAGGCAAGGTAAATATGGCTTACGAGGCAATTGACCGCCATGTGGCGGAAGGACGCGGATCGAAGACGGCGCTCCTGTACAGCGATGCTTCCCGTGACGAGTCATATACCTTTGCGGAGATGAAGGAGCAGTCCGACAAATTCGGTAACGTGCTGCGCAAATACGGTATCGGTAAGGGAGACCGGGTGTTTATTTTTATGCCGCGGAGTCCGGAGCTTTATTTCTCCCTCATGGGTATTTTGAAAGTGGGAGCCGTCGTTGGACCGCTCTTTGAAGCGTTTATGGAGACGGCCGTCAAGGATCGGCTCGAAGACAGCGGGGCCGTCGCCCTGATTACGACGCCGCAGCTGCTTGGGCGCGTCAAGAAGGATGAGCTTCCCGACTTGAAGCATATTTTCGTCGTTGGCGACAATGTACAGACGGACGACAGCATTATTGATTTTAAGCAGGAAATGAACGAAGCGCCTGCGGACCTGCAGATCGAATGGCTGGACCGCAGCGACGGATTGATTATTCATTATACTTCCGGCTCCACCGGCAAGCCGAAGGGCGTATACCACGTTCAGAATGCGATGATTCAGCATTACTATACGGGGCGGATCGTCCTTGATCTTCGGGAAGACGATACCTATTGGTGTACGGCTGACCCGGGCTGGGTAACAGGGACATCGTACGGCATTTTTGCCCCATGGCTGAACGGGGTAACCAATGTCATCCGCGGCGGACGCTTCAGCCCGCAGGATTGGTACGGAACGATTGATAAATACAAAGTCACGGTGTGGTACAGCGCTCCGACCGCTTTCCGGATGCTGATGGGGGCCGGGGCCGATGTGATCTCCCAGTTTGACCTCAGCAGCCTCCGCCACGTTCTGTCCGTTGGCGAGCCGCTGAACCCTGAAGTCGTCCGCTGGGGCGAGAAGGTATACGGGCAGCGCATTCACGATACATGGTGGATGACCGAAACGGGCGGGCAGCTGATCTGTAACTATCCTTCCATGGCCATCAAGCCTGGCTCGATGGGACGCCCGCTTCCAGGGATCGAGGCCGCTATCCTGGACGATAATGGCAAGGAAGTGGCGCCATATACGATGGGCAATCTGGCCATTAAGGCCCCTTGGCCGTCGATGATGAACCAGATTTGGAAAAACCCGGCCAAGTATCAGGAGTATTTCAGAATTCCCGGCTGGTATATTTCCGGGGACTCGGCATACATGGACGAAGAAGGTTATTTCTGGTTCCAAGGCCGGATCGACGATGTCATCAACTCGTCCGGCGAGCGGATCGGACCGTTCGAAGTCGAGAGCAAGCTTGTCGAGCACCCGGCGGTTGCAGAAGCCGGCGTCATCGGCAAGCCGGATGCGACGAGAGGCGAAATCATCAAGGCGTTTATCTCGCTTCGCGAAGGTTACACCGAGTCGCAGGAGCTTAAGGACGAGATCTACCGCTTCGTCAAAGAGGGATTATCGGCCCATGCTGCACCGCGCGAAATTGAGTTCAAGGATAAACTGCCGAAGACGCGTTCCGGTAAAATTATGCGGCGCGTGCTGAAGGCGTGGGAGTTAAACCTTCCGACAGGCGATTTGTCCACAATTGAAGACTAAGCACTGAATCTAGCGTTACCTTTGCTAACGGTAAGGGATAACGCCGTAAACAGAATAAAGAACAGCCGGTTGCCCAGGGTTATACCCTGACAGCCGGCTGTTTTCGTTATCCCGATTTTTAAGATAAACCGCTCTATACAATACAAGAGGCAATCCCATACCGGGATTGCCTCTTGTGATGCTATATCTGCTTGCCAGGTCCATTACTTTTTCTCAAAGTAGGCGCCCGGCGATTTTGGCGATTCGCCTGCACTATTTACCGCAGATACGAAGAAGTAACCTTTGATTGGAGTCGATGTGGTGTACGATAAGCCAGGCTCCGTGCTGGTGCCTAATTTAACATACGGACCGTTCGGATTCGTACTGTAATAAACATCGTACTCTGTGACCATTTCCTGGGCTCCTGCGGCGGTCCACTGGAATTGGATTCCGGTCTCCGTAGCAGCCATTTGAAGCCCGCTAGGGGCGGCTGGAGCCGTCTGAGGCGCCTGTTCCGTTCCCGGTGTCTCTCCGGATGCCACACCGCCGTCCGGATTGTCCTGCCCGTCGTTTTGTCCTTGTTCCCCGTCCGGATTGTCCGTGCCTCCGATAATGTTGGTCAATCCGCCTCCCAGGCCCACGGTCATGCTCGGTGCGGACTCCTTGCCGGCCACGTCCACGGCCGTGACATAGAAGCTGGATCCGCCGCTCGCAGCGCTGGTAAAGGATGACCCTTCTCCCACGAGAAGGCTGGCCTGTCTCCGGTAGGAGCCGCCGTTATCCGAGCGGTACAGCCGGTAGCCGACGACATCGGATTGTCCGGTAGGGCTGAAGGAGATGACGGCCTTGCTGCCGTTCCACGAGATCGAAGCGTTCGATGGGGCAGCCGGTGCGGCGCCGTCGTCTACGCGCGGATCGATCTTGGTCGGCATGTCGCTGTTGGCATCCCTCGGGATGTAGTAAGACAGCGCATTGTGGCCGCCCTTCATTTTGGCAAACGCGTTCTCCAGCTCTTTGATCAGCTCGGAAATCGGTTTTTCCCGTTTGACGACGACCTTCTCCTTGAGCATGTCATCCGGCGTACCATCCTGCGGGATATAGTTTACGCCGTTGTAGGTAATGTACTTCTCCTTGGCGATGCCGTCGTCGCTTTCCGTCGGAACGTATTTGCTGTTGAAAATGTCGGTCACGAACCGGTCCGTGAGCGATGTCGGCAATTTGCCGCTGTAGGCGGACACCGTCTTGGTTACGATGCCGTCCGGTTTATCGAACTTCGAAGTCTTGAACAGCTCCGGTTCTCTGTCGATCACCTCGTTCATCACGAGGGTCCAGATCGACTGGGCGCGTTTCTTCGCCGCCTTGGTGGTCAAGGTGTTCTTTTGTTCCTTATAGCCTGCCCAGACCCCAAGCGTCACGTCAGGGGAATAGCCCAAAAACCAGACGTCTCCGTAATTCTGGGTCGTACCCGTTTTGCCGACGATCGGCACGTTTTTAAAATGCTTGTAATTTTTGCGGACGACATCGCCGGTTCCTTCGGTGATGACGGTCCGCAGCATGTCGGTCATCAGATAGGCCGTCTGCTTGGAAAAAGCCTGCACCGGCTTGGCTTCGTGCTGATACACGATGTTGCCTTTGGAGTCGGTGATTTTCTCGATCATGTAGGCGTCGTTAAACTGGCCGTTGTTCGCAATGGCGCTGTAAGCATTGGTCAGCTCTTCAACCGTCACACCGTAAACGAGGCCGCCCAGCACGCCGGTCTTTGCACCATAATCATCCGGTTGCAGGGTCGTGATCCCGAGCTTCTTGGCAAAGCTCCAGGCGTTCTGGATTCCGACAACGTTATTGTATAGTTTAAGCGCGACCGTATTCACGGAATTGTTGAGTGCGGAGCGCGCCGTCATCAATCCTTTATATCCCGAAGTTGAGTTTTTGGGAATATGATACCCTTTTTGCCAGTCCGGCAAAATGATCGGCGAATCGTCAACCACGCTTGCCGGTTGAATTGCGCCGGACTCAATCGCCGGCAGGTAAGCCGCAATCGGCTTCATCGTCGATCCCGGCTGGCGGATCATCTGGGTCGCATAGTTCATCTGTTCTTTGTTAAAATCACGGCCCTCGATCATGCCGAGAATGGCGCCGGTCTTGTTGTTGATCATCATGGCCGCCGTTTGCTCGGCCCCCTTGGTTTTGCTGTCAGGGGAGAAGTTGCTGTCATCCTCGGCGATTTTATGCATCGTATTGTACACCTTTTTATCAATGGTGGTATAGATCCGATACCCGCCCGTGCTGAGCTGCTGCCGGGCTTCTTCAAGCAGGTCGCCGTCCTGCTTCGCATCGTCCCCGGGAACCTTGCCTTCCGCCTGCTCATTCAGCTGCATGATGATTTGGGCGCCTTGGCGCTCCGTTTCCATCATCAGATAAGGGAAGGTGGCGTATGCCTTCTCCACATGGGGAGCCAGCTGCTTACGGATGTCGAAAGCGAGCGCTTCCTTGTACTGCGCCTCCGTGATTTTGTTCTCCTCAAGCATCCGCCGGAGCACCAAATGCTGCCGGTCGATGGCGCGTTTAAAGTTGGCTTCGTTAAACTCGCCTTTGCCGTTGAAGGCCGAATATCTGGAAGGCAGCTGAGGAAGACCGGCCAAATAAGCCGCCTCGGCGACGTTCAATTTACTGAGATCACTAATATTAAAAATGCCTTTGGCTGCGGCCTGAATACCGTACAGATTGTAGCCGCTGGATCCGTTGCCGAACGGAACCTTGTTTAAGTATGCCGTTAAAATTTCTTCTTTCGTCATAAACCGCTCCAGCCGGAGCGCGAGCAAAATTTCCTTGAATTTCCGGTCTTCCGTTTTGTCCAGGTTCAGGAAAACGCGTCTGGCCAGTTGCTGGGTGAGCGTGCTTCCTCCGGTCTGCACGGATTCATGCAGAAGCTTCTGTTTGACGGCACGGAGCGTGCCCTTGATGTCAACACCCTTATGTGTAAAAAAGTTATTGTCTTCAATCGATACGACGGCGTCGATGACGATGGGCGGTATCTGCTTATACTCCACGGGGCGTCTGTCCTCATCGGTCCGAAGCTGTCCGATGGGGGTGCCGTCACGGAAGTAGGCGAATCCCGTAATGGAGTTCTCGCTCATCTTCTGGTCAATCAATGCCCTGGAACGGACCGGATCATCCTTCACGATGGAAGTGAGGTACCCGGCTGCCGTACCGCCGGCGAACAGCGCTCCCATAACGATAACGACCAGCGTCCACATCGCGGTAAGGCCGATGATGCGGCCGTAGGACCGTTTTTTCGGAGCGGTCTGCTCTTCCGGCTTTTGTTTGTTATCTTCAACCATTCGTGGCTATCCTCCTTTTGACGGAACTATTATAGCATAAATTGCGTATTTTGAATGCAGAGATCGAATCGTGGCCAAATGGATGGCAATCATTGACTTTTTTCGGGTGTGTGGTATAAATAGGGTTAATCCAAAAAGAACATATCGTCAAAAGGCAAAGAAAGACTCCAGTAGAAGGGAGCCTGGGCTGATCAGAGAGCCGGTGGGTGGTGCAAACCGGCAGCCTCTCCCTTTGAATTACCGTCTTGAGCCGTCCGGAGGAACGCGCGTCACCTGGAGCGTAAGTAGTCTGGCACCGGACCTGGCAGTCCGTTATCGTAATGAAGTGAAAGCAGTGGGTGGAAGGGGATCGTCCCCGAAACGGCTGCTTTAATTAGGGTGGTAACGCGAGCAGGCTCCTTCTCGTCCCTTGGGACGAGAAGGAGCCTTTTTGCTGTACATTCTAACGGATCAGAGAGAGGTTGATGACGATGAACTGGGAACAACTCATGCCGGCCCAGAAGGAAGAGGTTGAACGCCAACTGGCTGTCATCAGGAGGGGGACGGTCGAAATCCTGCCGAACGAAGAGCTGGAACGCAAGGTGATCCGGTCGGTTGTGCAAGGACGGCCGCTCAAGGTAAAGCTGGGTCTTGATCCATCCGCTCCGGACATTCATATGGGGCACACGGTAGTGCTGCACAAGCTGCGGCAGTTTCAGGAGCTGGGCCATGAGGTGCAGCTGATCATCGGGGATTTCACGGGCCGGATCGGCGACCCGACCGGGAAATCGGAAACCCGCAGGCAGCTGACGGAAGAGGACGTGAAGCGGAATGCGGAAACGTACCAGGCTCAGGCGTTCAAAATATTAAGTCCGGACAAAGCGAAGGTATACTACAACTCCGAATGGCTCGGACCGATGACCTTTGCCGACGTGATCGGGCTCGGTTCCAAAGTGACGGTGGCCCGGATGCTGGAGCGAGACGATTTTTCCAAACGGTATGCCGGCGGTCTCCCGATCAGCATTCACGAGTTTTTCTACCCGCTGATGCAGGGCATGGATTCGGTGGCGCTGGAGACGGATATCGAGATCGGCGGTACGGATCAGACGTTTAATCTCATGATGGGCCGCACCTTGCAGAAGGAATACGGGGCAGAGCCGCAGGTGGCGGTCACGCTTCCGCTGCTGGAAGGGCTGGATGGCGTGCAGAAGATGAGCAAAAGCCTCGGCAATTACATCGGAATCGATGACGCACCGAACGAAATGTTCGGCAAAACGATGTCGGTGCCGGATGGTCTGATGGTGAAATACTTCGAGCTGGCCACGGATATAACGAATGAAGACCTTCGGATTCTGCGCGAAGGATTGGAAGGCGGCCGTATCCACCCAAGGGATGCCAAAATGAGCCTGGCGGCAGCCTTTGTCCGGATGTACCACGGGCAGGAGGCGGCCGAAGCGGCCCGGCAGCATTTCGTCACGGTCTTTCAGCAGCGTGCGCTTCCTGAAGATATCGAGCTGCGCGATATCCCCGAAAACGAGCTGCAGGGAGGGGCCATCCGGCTGGTCCGGCTGCTGACCCTCATCGGATTTGCTTCTTCCAACAGTGAAGCCAGAAGGAGCATTCAGCAAGGATCGGTCAAGCTGAATGAAGTGAAAATCGAGGATCCCCATGCGGAGATCGCGGTCCGGGACGGCGATATCGTTCAAGCGGGAAGACGCAAATTTGCCAAGCTCCGGCTGCTATAGAAGATGTAAGAAGCCGTGAGAAGGCTGGGAGAGGCCGGGGGGATACTACCACGATACACAGGGCTGCCAGTCGGCCCTGTTTTTCATCCAGAACAAACAAAAAAGCCCGGAACATAAAGTTCCAGGCTTGGTTGCAGCAAATATTAACGGTTGTAGAATTCGACGATTTGTCTTTCGTCGATGTCTTGGGAAAGCTCGGCGCGCTCTGGGAAACGGATGTATTTACCTTCCAAAGCTCCATCGTTGTACTCCAGGTAGCCTGGCAGATGCGTACGGTTTTCCAGCGCTTCTTTAATAGAAGAGAGGCTGCGGCTTCTTTCGCGAAGACCGATCACGTCGCCTGTGCTTACTTGGTAGGAAGCAACGTTTACTTTCTTGCCGTTAACAGTCACGTGACCGTGAGCGACCAATTGGCGCGCTCCTGCACGGGAGTTAGCGAAACCAAGACGGTAAACAAGGTTGTCCAAACGGCTTTCCAGCAAGAACATGAAGTTTTCACCGGCAATACCTTGCATTTTTTGCGCTCTGTCGAACAGCGTGCGGAATTGCTTTTCACCCAAACCGTACATGTGGCGCAATTTTTGTTTTTCTTGAAGCTGCATACCGTAGTTGCTCATTTTTCTCCGTTGGTTAGGACCGTGTTGTCCCGGAGGAAAAGGGCGTTTCAATTCTTTACCAGTACCGCTCAGGGAAATTCCCAGACGACGGCTCAATTTGAACTTTGGACCTGTGTAACGTGCCATGTTATAGTAGACTCCTTTATTTTTCGAATAATTTACAGTAGGGCTCTATTTGCGCCGTATTTGTTTACCTGTGCGTTCTAATACGAACCGCACAACTGACGGGAAAGTTCAGCCGCTGTCCTGTCAGCAACAAATGACGTGAGGGTGACACAACGTTACGCCCAAATCAAGACTATATTGCAGTCTTTTTCAACAATAGATTTTATATTATAGAGTAGGCAAAAGTCAAGGCCTGACATTGTGCTGGAAAAGTCTAATTTTGTCGATAGGGCTATAGTCCTAAAAAAGTAGGACGAATATCTGAAATATGAGTGCAAAATTGCTTGGAACAGAGTAGAATATGATTATTATAACACATCCGACATAACCCGACTTTGTCAGGGGATTTTCATATTGCAAGGATGACAATGATTGATTGTGATTCTATGGTGCCTTGAAAGACACCCTCTGGGCACGGTGTAAAGGAGCGCCTGTCTATGTCAGAACACCAACGAGAAACAACCAAGCATCAAAGCCTGTTCCAGACGAATACCGAGCTGGCGTTTCCCTCAGAGTCGGCTACTTCCTGGCTGCAGGAGATCGACTTGTCCATTCATGATTTGCCCTATGTGGATCACGTGATTCAGGAAGCCTTTCTCCAATGGAGCACCGAAGGGCAGGCGCTGACGTTAAGCGGACAAGCCCTATGGGCCGTGACAGATTACGAGGGGCGGTGGATCGAAGGCGATGAAGCTCTCCTTGCGGAACCTTTCTGCGGTTTGACGGGAGAGATCGGGCGCTGCCTGGAGTCCGGGGAACAAGTCTGGGTCCATCCTGATGACCCGGCGGATCGCGGAAGCTCCTGGGTCACGACGGTTATTCCGGTCTTTACACGCCGGGACCATGCGCTGGTATGCCTTATGGTCTGCGGAATCCCCGCACGCTTTTTTGATGAAGGAATCCGGGACACCGTTGCCGCGATGGCGCTTCACTATCGTTCCTGCCTGTACAAAAGCTTTAAGTTTGCCCTCGTATCGGATATTCTGAAGGTACAGGAAAGCACGGAACGGGAAGCCAACCGCCGGTCCATCCTGTTCCAAATCATGCAGCGGATGCATGATCAGATCGACGTCGAAACCGTGCTGACGGAAGTTCTGGACAGCCTTGAAGTACTGTACCCCACTATCCGGGCGAGGCTGCTCATGTCCCAGGACCACCAAAGCCGCAATCCGCGGGTAGAACCGCTCGTGTTTCATCCCTGGGGCGAGGATATCTGCGTCAGGTCTTTTATGGATGGAAGGCTCATGATGCAGGATGGCAGCGGCGAAGGAATGGAAGGCCAGACCGAAATCGCCATACCGCTCGGCGGCAAGCAGGGCGTCTACGGGGTGCTGCATCTTGTGATGTCCCGGGAGCTCCGGGAAGATTTAGATCTGCAGCTGATCAGCATGGTGGTCGACACGGCGGGGAACGCGTTCGAGAATGCGAAGCTCTACGAGCAGTCGAACCTGCTGATTCATGAGCTGCGCCTCATTAACGAATTGACCCAGCGGCTGAACCAGAGCCTCAAGCTGGGGGATATCTACAAGTTTGCCAGCGAGGAGATGCTGGATATTTTTCAGGCGGATTACTGCTGCTTCCTGCAGTACAATGAGGAGCGGGACGTTCTGGAGGTCATGGCATCCAACGTTCCCGGTCTTGCCCCGTCTTTTGACGCAGAGTACGGCTTCGGCGGACTTGTCTTTCATAAAAAGGAACCTGTAATTCTGTCAGACTATTCGCTGAACGGCAAAGTCCCCTCAAAGCTGATGGAAATCACGCATTCGCAATCCCTCATCGCTTCACCGCTGACCGTAAACGGCAAGGTAATGGGGGCGATTCTGCTGACGCACCGCAGCCCTCATTATTTTTCCTATGACAACTACCGGCTTCTGCAGACCTTGTCCAGCCACATCGGACTGTCGGTGAGCAACGCGCTGCTCCACGCCGAGCTGAGACGGATGGCCAACC
>NZ_MBRK01000001.1:3907910-3981729 GCF_002224835.1 Paenibacillus sp. SSG-1 | reverse complement strand
CCCCTCCCCCCCGCCCCCCCCCCCCGCCATTACCTCGATAAGATGATTCAGCAGTATCAAGTGAGCGATTTTTGCGGGTCTCTGATCGTGGTGGACATTGATGAATTCAAACAGGTTAACGATACATACGGCCACCAGAAAGGGGACGACATTCTCAGGCAGGTCAGCGAAATCGTGAAATCCTCCATCCGGGAGGAAGACGTGCCTGCACGCTGGGGCGGGGAAGAGCTGGCTGTGTATATGCCGCAGCTAGGGGTGCACCAGGCGGTCAAAGTCGCTGAAGTGATCCGAAGCCGGGTCGCCCGGGAGACAAGCCCGTCCGTAACGATTTCAAGCGGAATCGCGGAATGGTGCTGGACGGACCCGCAGGTGAGTGTAGACAGCTTGTTCTACAGAGCGGATATGGCCCTCTACAGGGCAAAGAACAGCGGACGCAACCAAATCCAAATGGAAAACATGAACGATATGTAGCAGGCGGCCTCACTCTCGGGTGGGGGCGCCTTATTTTTGCATGAACTGGCCGGGCGGGGGACAGCCTATAAAGCAAAAAGGACCTATGATCGAAAAATGAACCTTGGTTCATTTTGTCCGGAAAGGCAGTTTTCCCATGATGAAAAAAATGGTACTTCCCGCCTTGCTGCTGCTCGGCCTTTGCGGCGGTTTGACAGGCTGCGGCATGTTTCAGGACTCGAAATCGCCGGAGGAGTGGTTTTCCCAGACGATTACCGGACTTGCCGGCATCGATTCGTTTTCATTTAGCGGCCTGGCTTCGGTTCGTGCCCAGGATCAGGGGCAGGTGCAGAACTTTGCTTACACCGGCAGGCTCACGGGGCACGACCAGCTGACCATGGAGAGCGTGATCCCTACTGGGGAGGCGGTTCAGACCACGGGACTCCAGGCACGGGGAATCACCGGGAAGACCGTAAAGGTGACGAATTTCCGCAGGCAGGACGGGGGATGGGTGAGGCTGTCGAGCGAAGCGAACCCTGAGGATAACTCTCCTTCATTAACCCGGTTAAACCCTCTGCAGCAGCTCGACGGCATTCATGGGCTTCCCAAAAGCATCAAGGTGGAGTCCAGCGCGGGCCGCGGCACCAAAGTGCTGCGGATCGAACTGGAAGGCTCCAGCGCAAAGGACTTTTTGGCGAAGCAGCTTGAATCGGAAATGGAGGGTCTCCGCAAGCAGCCGGGATACACCCATGCACAGTCCGGGCAAAAGCAAAAGCTGCAGACGCTCTGGAATCAGGGGGACAAGCAGCTGCGGCAGATGCTGAACGACGCCCAGGTCAGCACGGTCTATCATATGACGATTAACCGCAAGTCCGGATTTCCGGTCCGTCTGACCTCCGAGAGCGCGATTGACTATATCAATCTGGACGGTGTGCAGACGCGGGAGACGATGGTCAATGATGTATCATTCCAGCCTTAGGCTTGCCCAGTGACGACAAGTTCCACACCGGACGATCGGGCGGCTGCTCATCTGGTCATCATCCGACCGGCAGACTTGGGGCTTTCCGCTTGCATCCGGCGGGCTCATGCTGACGGGACTTGCCATGCGTGCTACAATAAGTCTGAATGAATTAACCTTTGTTCAAATAAATAGCTTACAGGTTATGTCAAGGGGAGGAAATAAGTAATGCGTGATCCTAGAATTCAAAAACTGGCGGAAAACCTCGTCGGTTATTCCGTGAACGTACAGCCGGGGGAGAACGTCCTTGTCGAGATGATCGGCTCGGAGCGCGACCTGCTGAAGGCCGTCATTGATGAAGTCGGCAAACGGGGAGGACGTCCGTTCGTACAAATAACCGACAAATCGGTGCAGCGTACGATGCTGATGAACGCGAGCGAAGAGATGCTCAAGACATGGGCGGACATCGACCTGAACCGGATGAAGCAGATGGACTGCTATATCGGCATCCGCGCCGGAGAGAACGTCAACGATCTGGCCGACGTTCCTGACGAAAAGGTAAAACTGTTCAATTCGCTCTATAATCATCCGGTACATAGCGGGCAGCGTGTCAACCACACCAAATGGGTGGTGCTGCGTTATCCGAACCCAAGCATGGCGCAGTTGGCCAATATGAGCACGGAAGCCTTTGAGGACTTCTATTTTGACGTATGCAACCTCGATTACGCCAAGATGGACAAAGCGCAGGATCCGCTTGCCGAGCTGATGAGAAAGACGGACAAGGTCCGTATCGTCGGGCCGGGCACCGATCTCAGCTTTTCCATCAAGGGAATCGGCGCCGAAAAATGCGCAGGCGAGAAGAACATTCCGGACGGCGAGGTATACAGCGCACCGGTACGTGATTCCGTCAACGGCACGATCAGCTACAACACCAGCACGGTATACAACGGCATTTCGTTCGAAAATATCAAGTTTACCTTCAAGGACGGAAAGATCGTGGAAGCGACCAGCAACGATACCGAGCGCCTGAACAACATTTTGGACTCGGATGAAGGGGCACGTTATATCGGCGAATTCGCGATCGGGTTTAATCCGTACATTTTGCACCCGATGAAGGACATTCTGTTCGACGAAAAAATTGCCGGCAGCATCCACTTCACCCCGGGTCAAGCCTATGAAGTAACGGATAACGGCAACCGCTCCTCCATCCACTGGGATATCGTGCTGATTCAGCGTGAAGACTACGGCGGCGGGGAGATCTACTTCGACGACGTGCTGATCCGCAAAGACGGCATCTTCGTCATTCCGGAACTGCAGGGGCTGAATCCTGAAAACTTGAAATAAGAATAGCTGAAGAAGGGAACCCGGCCCGTGAGGCCCACGGTTTAGCGCTTTTCAGAAATTCCTTGCGCGAGAAAGCGGATTCAATGTATCATAAAAGTGGTAAAATCATAGTATACTTGATATCAAAAGCTACGGAGGGATCCTATGTCCAGTAACAACGCAGCTGTTGTAGAAATCGCCCAAACGGCAAGCCAATTTACCTCTTCGATCGTACTTCAAGCGGAAAACAAGTACATCGATGTCAAAAGTATCCTCGGTCTGTTTACGACACTCGTAAGCAGCCAAAGCTATGAGCTTCATGTTCATGGACCGGATGCGGACGAGGCTAAAACGGCGATGAAGGAAGTGTTTGCCAAACACGGCCTGAACGTCAACGTGGTCTCTGAGTAAGCGATGAAGAAGAGCGCACCTGCTGGCAACAGTAAGGGCGCTTTTTTTAAAGTCATAACCTTGATATGTACCGGGGTTATTCTAGAACCTTGCACCGCCGCCAGCCTTCCCCTTAGAGTCCCTTTGCGCCGCGCTTGGCATTGAAACCCGGGGTCTTTGCGGACGATGGGCCAGAGTTTTCTGTTCCTTCGGCTTCCCGGGGACGTTTTTCTGGGCCAGGTTCTTGTATTGGTGTTCAATTTCGTCTAATATTAAGAATAGAATACAAGGGTGTAATTGTAGGATTTTGGACATAGGGGGGAAGATGCATGACTTCATCTGAGCTGCAGGAGCAGTTGAATATTAAGGCGATTAATCTGCTGAAAGATGATGCAGAGAAAATAGAGAAGCTTATTGAAGTACAAATGGAGAATCTGGCCACACGCTATTGCCCTCTCTATGAGGAAGTGCTGGACACCCAGATGTACGGATTTTCACGTGAGGTTGATTTTGCCGTACGTGCCGGTCTTGTGCCCGAACTTACTGGCAAACAACTGGTCAGTGAGCTGGAGAAGAACCTGGCCAACCTCTATGAAGCCCTGAACAACAGGGAAGCCTAAATCATCAGCCTGTCGCAAGCAGGCTTACATAAGATGCAGAATACAGACCACCTGTGTTTCTGTATCACACGATGATGAGTAGTTGCAGCTTGGCCTTCACATTGGAGGTCCCGAGATTTATAAATTTATACGTATAAAAAGGCATGCACTCCGCTGGAGCGCATGCCTTTTTTGCGTTTCCCTGCTATGCAGGGTTAAGAGCTTAAGCTGCCTTGCTACACCAAGAAAAACGATACGCCCAAAATAACGTATACGACCAGCAGCAGCAGACCTTCATACCAGTTCGTTTTGCCATCCTGGATAATAGACTTGGCGATAAATACCGACACGCCAATCGCAAGCAGCTCTATGGTCGTAAACACCAGGTCCATCGTGGTAGGCCCGAAGAAGTAGCTGACCAGCACCAGCACGGGGGCGACGAACAAAGCGATCTGCAGGCTGCTGCCTACGGCGATCTCGACCGCTGCGCCGATCTTGTTCTTCATAGCCAGCATGACGGCCGCACTGTGCTCTGCCGCATTCCCGATGATGGCCACGAGGAACGCACCTACGAACAGCTCACTAAGCCCAAATCGCGTCGTAAAGGTCTCCAGCGTATCTACCAGCCATTCACTCACGAAAGCGACCATAACGGTCGCCAGAAGGAGATACAGGATCGATTTGCCCTTGGACCATTCCGGCTCGCGTTCATGAGGCAGCTCTTCATCTTCTTCGTCGGTGACATCCGCCAAGTATTTCTTGTGCGTAATCATCGAGAAGACCAGCCAGGCAAGGTAAGCCACAATTAAGATACAAGCTACGATAAGGCTCAGCAGCTGGGTATCGCTTCCGGTAATGGAATGGCTGCGCAGGAAGACCGCAGGCACGATCAGAGCGATCACGGCGACGAGCATCAGCGAGCCGTTCATACCCGCCAATGATACGTTGAAGCTCTGAACTTTAAACTTCAGTCCCCCGGCAAAAATGCTGAGTCCCAGTACCAGCAGCAAGTTTCCGATTACCGAGCCGGTCAGACTGGCTTTGACCATGTCGAACAAGCCTTCCTTCACGAGGAAGATGGCGATAATCAGCTCCGCTGCGTTACCGAAGGTGGCGTTCAGGAATCCACCGAGCCGCTGTCCGGCATAATGCGATACGTTCTCCGTCGCTTTGCCCAAAAATCCGGCCACAAAGATGACAGAAATCGCGGACAGAATAAACTGCAGCGTTGCGTCCCAGCCTGCGAAATGTCCCACAGCACTAAGGATAAAGAAGGCGATGAGCAGGGTGGGGCTGATCCATTTTTTCAATTTTTGACACCTCTTGCCTTATGTAAGTTCGATTCTTATTCAATATACCCAAATTGCATAAGGTTGTAAACAAATCGGCAGGGCTTGGGATTTGCTTTTTGGGCCTGTTAGGATTTACAATAACGGATAATGGATGTAAAGGAGGATGGAGCATGTCGGAACAACTCCAACTAGAGAATGGAACCATACGGATTGCAGATGATGTCGTAGCGAAAATCGCCGGACTGGCCGCACTCGAAACACCAGGGATCGCAGCTATGTCGGGTGGTTTGTCGGAAGGATGGGCCAAGCGCCTGAGCGGAAAAAACGTGCAGAAGGGTGTCACGGTGGAGGTTGGCCAGCTGGAAGCGGCCATTGACCTGCGAATCATCGTGCTGTACGAAACCCCGATTCACGAAGTATCCCGCATGCTTCAGCAAAACGTGCGTGAAGCTGTCGAAAGCATGACCGGTCTGCGTGTGGTCGAAGTGAACGTGAAAGTGGAAGGCGTCGCTTTTAAAGATGACATGATTGAAGAGGTACCTACGCGCACCAAATAAGCACACGAATAAGACGAAAAAAAGACTAGGGGACTTAGGCGTCCTCTAGTCTTTTTGGTATGAGTCGCTTCAGGGTATCCCCTGAAGGTTCAGTTAAAGCGGCGCGTCTGATTGCGGGAGGAGACGGCGACCGACGGTTTCTTGACGGTCACCGACTTCACCTGTTCCTGCTTCGACGGCAGCGTACTGATCCGCGAGATGCTGAGCATGATCCCCATGCTCGCCATCATGATCAGCAGGGAAGTTCCTCCGTAACTGATGAACGGCAGGGTTACCCCGGTCAGCGGGATCGTTTGGGTGACGCCTCCGATGTTGATGAACGCCTGGATGGCAATCAAGCCCATAATCCCGATGCCGACAAGCGTTCCGAACGGATCGGGGCACCTCAGCGCGATGATGATTCCGCGCCAGATGAAGTAAATATAGACGATCAGGAAGATCGACGTTCCGATAAATCCGAACTCTTCGCCGATGACGGAGAAGATAAAGTCGTTATAGGGATTAGGCAAATAATGAAGCTTCTGGACGCTTTTGCCGAATCCGGCTCCGGTCAACTGCCCTTCACCGATAGCGGTCAGCGACTGCAGCAGATTGTAGCCCTCCCCCTGAGGATCCTTAGTCGGGTCCAAGAAGGCGTTAATCCGGCCGAGCTTATAGTTGCTCGATTGCACTGCCTGCTCCCCGCTATGGGACACCGACTTGATCAGGGCGTTAGCTCCGAGCACGAGGCTTGCACCGAGGATCAGCAGCAGGGCTGACCCTATCATATGCTTGAGGCTCGCGCCGCCGGCATAGATGATCAGGGCGCTCGTGGCCACCAGAATGAGGCAGGAGCCGAGGTCCGGCTGCATCATGATGAGCCCAGCGACGAAGCCGACAATAACCATGACCGGGATATAGCCTGTCCGCAGGTCGCGGAAGCGCTCCCCTTTTTTGCTGATCAAAGCGGAAAGGTACAGGATGATCGCGATCTTCGCGATTTCTGTCGGCTGGATACCGAGAGATCCGACACCGAACCAGCTTCGGGCACCGTTTAGGCTTTTCCCTATGAAAAGTACCAGCACTAGCATAATGACTGTCACAATAAACAGCGGGGCAAACAGCTTCTTGTACCTGGAATAAGGAATGTTCATCGCGACGAACATGGCGACAGTGCCCAGAACTGCCCATACGAACTGCCTCTTAGTAAAGTACAGTGAGTCGTAGTGAAACTTCTCACTGGCGATGGCCAAGCTCGAACTGGCGCTGAATACCATGACCAGCCCAAAACCAACCAACAGCAAGGTAAGGATGAGCAGTTGGAAATCCGGCGTCCCTCTCTTGGTTTGTTGGGGTTTTTCTTCTCTCATAAGAGACCTGACTAGGCTTCCAGAGCGGCTTTAAACTGCTGAAGCTTCTTGGTTGCAATCCCCATGATGGACGACGGAATCGGAGATTCGTATTCCAGCCCGTGAGGGAAGGTTGCTTTGCCCATGTACACGGCTTCAATTTGCAGCACAGCGCTTGGGTGTTCCAGCTTGCCCTCCACCGCACGGGTGTTGATCCGTACGAAATACTCCGAATTGGTGTTTTTATCTTCGATCTTATAGTCATATGTAGCGCGGTAGTATTCCCACTGCCAGCGGACAAAGCCTACTTTCTCGGCTACTTCGTCCATAAACGCCAGGTCGGCTTTGATGCCGTCCAGTCCCGTATTTTCAAAAATCATGGTTACTAAATCCTCCTCTATTGGTTGCCTGTAAAGTTCTTTACTCATGATATTATGTTTTAAACACTTGTGCAAGCCTTGGCAGTATTGGGGCGATACCCCATCTTAAGCGTTTCTGCTACAATAGAAAAAAGGGTTCACAACCGCGATGTGGGATGACATATCGGCAACTTAACATCCATTCTATGGCGAGAGGACGGATACATATGAAAGAAGAAGCATTGCTGAGCAAGCTGCAGCCGCAAATGGTGGAGTGGAGACGGTATCTGCACCGGCATCCGGAGCTGTCTTACCACGAGGAGAAGACGTCGGCGTTCGTGGCGGACAGGCTGCGGGAGCTGGGGATCGACGTCCGGACGCGGTTTGGCGGCGGATACGGGGTAGTCGGCGTATTAAAAGGAAGCAAGCCGGGGAAAACGGTCGTGCTGCGGGCGGACATGGACGCGCTTCCGATCCAGGATGAAAAGTCGTGCGATTATTCGTCCGAAGTTCCGGGCGTCATGCATGCTTGCGGTCACGACGGGCATACGTCGATCCTGCTGGCGGTGGCGACATACTTCAGCGCCCGGAAGGAAGATCTTCCCGGAGAGATCCGGTTCGTATTTCAACCGGCGGAGGAGGTATGTCCGGGCGGAGCCAAGGGGATGATCGAGGCCGGCGTTCTGGAGGGGGCAGACGCGGTGTACGGCGTGCACTTATGGACGCCGTTCCCGGCAGGAACCGCGGCCAGCACGCCGGGGCCGATGATGGCGGCAGCGGATGAGTTCTTTATCGATATCATCGGTAAAGGCGGCCACGGTGGCATGCCGCACGTGACGGTGGACAGCGTGGTGGCCGGATCGGCGCTGGTCATGCAGCTGCAGAGCATCGTCAGCCGTTCGGTCAACCCGCTTCGGCCGGCGGTCGTTACGATCGGAACGATCCAGGGCGGAAGCGCGCAGAACGTCATTGCCGAATCGTGCCGGATTACCGGGACCGTACGGACTTTTGATGAGGAGACGCGCCAATTTATCCGCGAACGGATCGAAGAAATAACCCGACTTACGGCGCAGACTTATGGAGCGGAGTCGAAAATTCAATATTTGATGGGTTACCCGCCGCTTGTGAATGATGAAGCGGAGACGGAAAGGTTTTTCCGCGAAGCGCCGAAGGTGTTCGGGGAGTCGAAGGTGGAGCGCTGCGAGAAGATTATGCCTGCGGAGGACTTCGCATATTATTTGCAGGAAATCCCCGGGTGCTTTATGTTTGTGGGCGCAGGCAACGAAGAGCTTCAGGCCGTCTACCCGCACCATCATCCAAGGTTTGACTTTGACGAATCGGCCATGCTGAGCGCCGCCAAGCTGCTGGTGACGATGACCCAATCCTATCAGGGATGGGAATAGGCAGGCTCGGGCCGCCGAGTCTCCCCGGTCTTGCAGGAGTGGGTTCCTGAAGGCACGAATGTTTTGGCGGACGATGGGAAAACTTGAAATGGAAGAGGAAAAGTTCATTTCCGCTCTAGGAGATGAACTTTTTCATATGTTTGAAGGCTGAAAGAACCATTCGGATTGAAAGAAGGGGATTTGATGAGCGATACAAAAGCGTGCATCGTGCAGCGGGACCGGACCGTCCTGCTGGAATGCGGACATCCGGGGTTTGAGGAAGCCCGCGGGAAGCTGGCCCATTTTGCAGAGCTGGTCAAGAGTCCTTCTGCGTTTTATACGTACCGGATCACTCCGTTATCGCTGTGGAATGCCGCTTCGCTGGGATGGACCGCGGAGGAAGTCGTCGACGCCCTGGCTTCGATTTCCAGATGGGAGGTTCCATCCGCGTTAATTCAGGACATCCGCAGCCTGGTGGGCAGATACGGGAAGCTCCGGATCGAGGCGGGGAAGGCGGAAGCCGGGAAGCTCCGGCTGACGGCATCCGACCCGCAGCTGCTGGATGAAGTGCTGGCGATCCCCGCCGTGCAGGCCAGCGGGCTGCGGCGCGCCGCGCCGGAGCAGGCCGAGCTTGATGCGGTCCGCCGCGGACGGATTAAGCAGGAGCTGATGCGGCTCGGATATCCGGTCCTGGACTTGGCCGGATATCATGAGGGACAGCCGCTGCAGTTGGGCTGGAATGCTCAGGGCGGCTCATTTGCGCTGAGGGACTACCAGCAGGCGGCGGCCGACGCTTTTGAGGGGGTGGCTGGGAGCGGAGGCAGCGGGGTGCTGGTGCTCCCTTGCGGAGCCGGGAAAACGGTCATCGGCCTTGGCGTGCTGGAGAAGCAGCAGTGCGAGTGTCTGATTCTGACGTCGAACGCGACCTCCGTCGGACAGTGGATCGCCGAGCTGACCGACAAGACGACGCTCGATCCTTCCCAGATTGGGGAGTATACGGGGCAGAAAAAGGAGGTGCGCCCGGTCACCGTGGCCACCTATCAAATTTTGACGCACCGCCGCTCCAAAGAGGACGAGTTTGAGCATATGCGTCTGTTTAACGAACGGAACTGGGGGCTCATCATTTACGATGAGGTGCATCTGCTGCCGGCTCCGGTATTCCGGGCGACGGCCGATATCCAGGCGACCCGCCGGCTGGGACTGACCGCTACGCTCGTACGGGAGGACGGCTGCGAGCAGGATGTGTTTTCGCTGATCGGGCCGAAACGCTACGAGATGGCCTGGAAGGAGCTGGAGTCCATGGGCTGGATTGCGAAGGTTGAATGCACGGAAGTCCGGGTGGCGATGGAGCCGGAGCTGCGTGAAGCATACGCGTATGCGGAGGGCAAGGAGAAGTTCCGCATCGCCGCCGAAAATCCCGGCAAGCTCGAGGTCGTCCGCAGGCTGCTCGCTAAGCATCCAGAGGAGAGCATCCTCATTATCGGCCAGTATATCGATCAGCTGAAGCAGCTGTCCGAATCGCTGGGCATTCCGCTGATTTCGGGGCGAATGGCGCACAAGGAACGCGGAAGGCTCTACGAGTCTTTTAAACGGGGAGAGATCAGAGTGCTGGCCGTTTCCAAGGTAGCCAATTTCGCCGTCGACCTGCCGGACGCTTCCGTGGCGATTGAAATATCAGGCAGCTTCGGCTCCAGGCAGGAGGAGGCCCAGCGCTTGGGACGGATTTTGCGTCCGAAAACCGGAAACAACCGGGCATATTTTTACGCCCTGGTGTCCCAAGAAAGCAAAGAAGAGGACTTTGCCATCCGCCGCCAGCTGTTCCTTGTCGAACAGGGGTACGAGTATTCCGTCCGATATGATTCGGATCCCGGGCTGTTTCGTTCTGGGCCCAGTCATGAGCGGGCTTCTTCCCGTCCTGCGAAGGACCGTCCCATTCCAGACTTAAAGGAGGCATCATCCCGACCATGAGCACTGAAATGAACGAAGACCGGCCGCAGGAATCCGCGATCCGGTCCATCCTGCGTACGCTGGCTCCGGAGGATGCCGAGCTGCTTAAACGGCTGATTGTCCGTTTTGCCGGGCAGCCGTTCAGCGACGATGCCCGGATCACGGTGAAGAGCAGCGGCCGGAGCGGTGCGGAGCTCGAGTTGTCCTTTATCCGCTTGAGACGAGCCGGCCTGATCCAGGCGGTGAAAAAGGCTTGGGGAGAAAAGCTCTACTACATTCCCCTGGAAAGCCTGGGTCTATTGTATCTGCAGTTTTTCACCCCCGAAGCAGAAGCCGTCCCGGATTCAAATGTGCATCGGATCAGCGAAGCCAAGCCGGGCCTCGCCTTGGATCTGCTGCATGCGCTTGCGGCTGCGGCCGAGCACGGGCTTCCCTTAACGGCGAAAGGAACGGTACATAAGAAAAATATCCAGAAGCTGCTGGAAGCCGTGCACCTGAAAGATTCCGACCTTGAAGCGCTGCAGCTCCAATACGCGCATGCTGAAACCTATCCGCTCGTGGCTGCGGTGCTGCTCGATATGATGCTGTGCCTCGGCCTTGCGGTGAAAGAAAGCCAGGGGATTCTGCTGGAAGAAGAGCAGCTCGGCGAGTGGCTGGGGCTGTCTGAACAGGAGATGAACCGGGTGCTGCTCCCGGCGGTGTTGGACCGATATGGCATGAGCAGACCGGCGCTGCAGCATTTCCGTTACCTTCTTTGCCATCCTTCTTTCCAACCCGGCGTCTGGTACGATATGACGAAAATGCTGGATTGGATGGAGCGGGAGGTTCTGCTCACCCGGTCCGTTTCGGAAGCGGGAGCCCGGGCATGGATGACGGCGATGGCGGGGTTTGGCTGGGGCGATACCGGTGAGGACGGCAGCGGACGCTGCTGTTTCCGGTGGGCCATGGATCCGGCCTTCGTTCTGGTTTCGGGCGGCGAAGATCGAGAGATGGCGGAAGAGGGTCGCTTCTATGTTCAGCCGGATTTTGACGTCATCGTTCCACCGGATGTGCCGTACCGGATCCGATGGAAGCTGCTTGCCTGCTCGGAGCGGGTACAGAGTGAACGGATGTCCATATACCGTTTGACCCGCAGCAGCACGGCCCGGGCGGTGGAGAACGGCATGAGCGCGGCCGAAATGACGCAGCTGCTGGACAACTTCTCGAGCGGTGGCGTTCCGGAGAACGTAAGGCTGGCTTTGGAGCAGTGGGGCCGGGAAATCGGCCGGACCCGCTTTGAGGAAGCCATGCTGCTGTCGTGTTCGGCTGAAGAAGACAGCGATCGGATCGAAGCGCATCCGAAGCTGAAGGGGCATTTGCAGCGGATCGGTCCGAAGCATTTTCTCGTGAACCCTGGCGCGGTGCCGGAAGTGCGGAAAATTCTGGATTCGTCTGGACTTTCGCCCTTAAAGGCGATCGCTGAACCCGGCCGGACCGTTTCCGCATATCCGCTGATCCATGACTCCACACCGGACCTGGCGGGGCAGCGGATCCATGAAGAAAAGTTCCGCCAAACCGGGCTTTCCGCCGCCGGCGGTCTCGTGTACAGCGGCCGGAATATCCAGTATTTCGAGCAGGATTCCGACATTCCGAAGCCGGAGTCCCTGTTCCCGGGGTACGGGCAGGTTCCGAAAATGTGGACGCAGGATTTCCGGAACTATCACGGAACGACGGCCCAGCACATTATGGAACAGGCCTTGGAATGGCAGACCAAGGTGCTCATATCCCGCGGAGGCAGCCGTTTGGAATTCATCCCCCGGGCGATTCGGAGCCACCCTTGGGCGGTGGAAGGAACTCTCTTTGATCCGGAACGGGACGGTTATGAGGACGGGGCTCTGCTCTCACCGGGGGATTGGGAGCAAATCCGGCTGATTGTGCCTTCTTTCACCTGAGGGTATCAGCAGGAAGTGCATTCAAACCTCTTCTTATGGGCCAAAGGTTATGATATGATAAAAGAGTCTACTCCAGACGGAGGAGAACATTCTTATAGAATTGGGATGAAGTTCATGAGCGTATCGGAGATCAACACGGTCGACATGGCAGCCGTGCTGATGAACGCCTATGAATTAGGCGATATGATCAATCAGTCGGTTGAGGTGTCCGATTATTTATATTGGAAGCAGCAGGTTGGCAGCAATCCGGCCGTACAGGAGCTGGTCCGGCTTCTGGCGAAGAAGAAGGAGCTTTTCGAAGAGACCCAGCGTTTCGGCCATTTCCATCCGAATTACCACAGTGCCAAGGATGAGGTCAAGGCAGTGGAGCAGCAGCTGGAGCAGTTCGAGGAAGTGAGACGCTTCAAGCTGGCCGAGCAGAACTTGGATGACATGCTGCACCAAATGTCCGAAATGATCGCTTATTCCGTATCGGATACGATCAAGGTGCCGGGCAACGATTCGCATCTGAAAGGATGCGGCGGCGGGGGCAAATGCTCCTGCGGCGGGTAAAATATAGAGAGCCAGTATAAGTGAGGTGGGAAATCATGTTTGCAGAACGGACGGGGTATATCATTTGGGTTAGCGATATCAAGGCAGCGCGGAATTTGGAGAAGTACGGGACCGTTCACTATATATCTCGCCGGATGCACTATGTCGTCATGTACGTGAATGCGGACCGGGCTGAGGAAGTAGCCAAAAATATCCGGCGCCTTTCCTATGTGCGTAAAATCGAACGCTCCTACCGCAACGAGATCAAAACGGAATATTCGAGCGACGTAACGGATAAGACCAGATTTTATGGCTTATAGTAGGAGGTTCATCTGCCTGTCATCAGTTTCAATCCCACCTGGAAAGTAATCGTATGGTCAGGAAGCAGCCGAATTCGGCTGCTTCTTTTTTTAGATCATGGCTTCCGGCTTCAGCGCCGGCAAAGCCTGTGCATCATCAAGTAAATATCCGATTTGCACGGATATAGACTGCCTAGATGTGTCGGTCCTCTTTTATGTATATGAAAATATGCCGGGATACGTAGTTTGGAGCTTGTGAAGAACGTGGTAATGATGTAATATAATAGGCATAAATACATAGATACAAAGTCCTATGTAGTGGAGAGTGATAGTCCATGCGCGACAAAGGAATGGAAAGATGGAGCACCTATGAACCTTTTTTTGTGACCTTAGGGGATAAGCGGGTGGCCGACATCGTCATTACCCATCATGCGAAGACAAGGTACAACGACCGGATTCATAGTGATATCCATAGTATAGATGATATAGCCGCATGGATGTGGGAGTGCCTGAAGCAGGGCCGGATCGCTCCCTACTACCGGAATGAGAAGGACGTTTACCTGATTGACGAGGATCTTGTCGTCGTCGCGGAATTTGCGGAGATCGAAGGGGAAACCGACATCAGCGGAAATCCGCTGCACAAGATGATTATCGTGACGTTCCTTGGCAAAATGTCGGAGACGATCGAACTGAGGGACCTGAAGTCTTATTATTCCTGGCTGCGCCATTCGCGGAGAATGACGTTGATTAAAAATACTCGCAAGCGGAAATAACCGCGTTTTGTAAGCGTGAGCATGGATTCCCCCTCCGGGAAGCCATGCTCATTTTTGTTGATTCATGTGCCGGGTTTCGCAGTCTTTATCTGCCGCTGAAATGTTAAACGGCGTTGGTGGTTCACGGCCGAATCGGATACAATATAAGAACGACGAGGGGGAGAGCATGCCATGAATTTTCACCAGCTCCACATTTTTTATACCGTGGCGGAACGTGGGAGCTTCTCGGCGGCGGCGAGCGCGCTGCACATGACCCAGCCGGCCGTTACGATGCAGATTCAGTCCCTGGAAGAATATTTCGGGACTCGCCTGCTGATCCGCTCCACCAAGAAGATCGAGCTGACCGAAGCGGGGATCACCCTTTTGCCGTATGCGGCAAAGAGCATCGCCCTGGTCAAGGAAACGGACAATGCGATGGCATCGCATACCCATATGCTGCAGGACCGGCTTCAGCTCGGCTCCAGCCTCACGATCGGCGAATACTTCCTGCCGCGGCTGCTCGGTCCGTTTGGACAGCAGTATCCGCACATCAGCATTATGATGAAAGTGATGAACACCACACAGATCATCGAAGAGATTACGAAGCATCAGCTGAATTTCGGCCTGATCGAGGCGACGATCCACCATCCGGATATGGTCATCGATCCCGTCATGCAGGACGAGCTGAAGCTGATCGTCCCCATCGGCCATCCCTTGGCGGAACGGGAATCGGTCGAGCTGGAGGAAGTGCTTGCCTATCCGTTTGTGCTGCGGGAAAAAGGGTCGGGCACGCGCCAGGTGATGGAAAGTGTGCTGATCCACAAGGGGATCGATCCGCAAAGCCTGCAGACCGCGATGGAGCTTGGCAGCACGGGAGCGGTGAAATCCGCCGTCGAGGCCGGTTTCGGCATTACGATGCTGTCGCCGGCCTCGGTCAAGCATGAAACCGCACTGAACCTGGTTACCATCATTCCGATCCGGGACGCCGAATTTAAGCGGCAGTTTTATGCCATTCATTTGAAATCCACCCTGCTTCCGCTGTCTGCCGTGACCTTTCTGAATTTTCTTAAACAGCAGCAGGAACAGCTGGGGGAATAGGGCCAAGCCGACAGTTAAAGGAATATTACAGCTTAAAACACTGAATGAGTGAAGGAGGAATGGACTTGTCCGCAGATCAGAAATACGGTGACCTGCATACGCACACGACGGCTTCCGACGGTATGCAGCCACCCGCAGAGAACGTTCGGATAGCTCATGAGAAAGGGCTAGCAGCTGTGGCGATTACCGACCATGACACCGTGGGAGGCATTCCGGAAGCACTGGAAGCCGGGCAGCGGCTCGGCATCACCGTCGTTCCCGGCGTCGAAATCAGCACCCGTGCCGGCGGCAAGGATATACACGTTCTGGGCTATTACATCGACATAACACATGAGCCGTTTTTGAACCATCTCGCCGAGCTGAGACAGACCCGGGAACGGCGTAACGATCAGATGATCGCGAAGCTGCAGCAGCTTGGAATTTCCATCACGCTCGAGGAGGTCATTGCCGGGCTGGGGCGCGAGCTGAAGCCGGATGAAAGCGTCGGGCGGCCGCATATGGCCGATGTATTGGTCAAGAAGGGCTATGCCTCTGACATGCGGGACGCCTTTAACCGCTTTTTGGGCGAGGATGCGCCTGCCTACGTATCCGTTCCGCGGATCACGCCCGCGGATGCCTGCGCCTGGATCCGGGAAGCCGGCGGAACGCCTGTGCTGGCCCATCCGGGGATCTACGGCGACGACGCGCTGGTGGAGCGGATTGTTAGGGAAGCGAAACCTGCCGGAATCGAAGTCTACCATTCCGACCACGGCCCGGCCGATGAGAAACGGTACCTGAGGATGGCTGATGAGCATGGGCTGATCGTCACGGCGGGCTCCGATTTTCACGGGGAACGGCAGGGCGTCGTCTTCCATGGCGATATCGGCAGCCGTACAATCCCGGTGACTGTATTGGAACAGCTTCAACGGGGAACAAAATAGTCATGGGTACCCGGGCGGGTTTTAACCTTTTTTTGCAAAATTGGAAAATTGGGCTTGCGCCGGGCTTGCAGGCCGTACTATAATGTTGAACCAAGCAACAAACACAAACTTGTAAGGCGATGACCAAAGACATGATTTCGATCCAGGACTGCCCAGAGAGAGAAGTGAGTGGTGCAAGCTTCTCCTGACACCGGTTCAGAAATTACCCCTTTGCAGCTGTCCCTTTGAACCCGCTGTCCCAAGCGGCGGCAGTAGAAGGAACCGGTTAATCCCCGATATCGGATGCTTAATAAGGACTTTGCATATGTACGTGTTCGGATGAACCGTCGGATGCAGGTCGAATTAGGGTGGAACCACGAGCTGAACGCACTCGTCCCTTGGGATGAGATGCGTTTTTTTGCGTTCACCAAATCGACCGAATTTGACGGAGGGAAGAACATGAACAAGGAAATACAAGTCAAGCTGCCGGACGGCTCGGTAAGAGCATTCGAGCAAGGCGTCCGGCTGGAGAGCATCGCCGAATCGATCAGCAGCAGCCTCGTGAAAAATGCCGCAGCAGGCAAAATTGACGGGATCCTGGTGGATCTCAGTACGCTGGTGGAGCAGGACAGCAGCATTGAAATCGTGACGGTGGACAGTCCGGAAGGGATCGGGGTGTACCGGCACAGCACAGCGCATTTATTGGCGCAGGCTGTGAAGCGTTTATTCGGAGCATCTTCCGTCAAGCTGGGGATCGGGCCGGTCATCGAGGACGGATTTTATTACGACATGGATCTTCCAAGCCCGCTGACGAGCGATGATTTATCCCGGATCGAACGGGAAATGAAGCGGATTGCGGAAGAGGATCTGCCGATACGGCGGAAGGCGGTCAGCCGGAAGGAAGCGCTGGACCTGTTCGCGCAGCTGCAGGAGCCGCTGAAGCTTGAGATTATCCGGGACCTGCCCGAGGACGCCGAAATTTCGATTTACGAGCAGGGAGAGTTTGTGGACCTGTGCCGAGGACCGCACCTTCCTTCCACGGGTAAAATCAAAGCGTTCAAGCTGCTGAGCGTAGCCGGAGCCTATTGGCGCGGAAGCTCGGACAACAAGATGCTGCAGCGGATTTACGGCACCGCCTTCCCCAAGAAGGCGCAGCTTGACGAGCATCTTCACATGCTCGAGGAAGCGAAGAAACGCGACCATCGCAAGCTGGGCAAGGAGCAGGGGTTGTTCCTGTTTTCGGAGGAAGCGCCGGGCATGCCGTTTTACCTCCCTAAAGGCATGACCATCCGCAACGAGCTGGAGAAGCTGGAGCGTGAGCTGAACGCCGCTAGAGGATATGAAGAGGTCCGCACGCCGCTTATGATGAACAAGCGGATGTGGGAGGAATCCGGGCACTGGGATCACTACAAGGACAACATGTATTTTACCCAGGTGGACGAGACGGAATATGCGCTGAAGCCGATGAACTGCCCTGGGCATATGCTGATTTTCAAGAGCGGCCTCCGCTCCTACCGCGAGCTGCCGATCCGGCTGGCCGAGTTCGGACAGGTTCACCGCCACGAATATTCGGGCGCGCTGAGCGGCATGATGCGTGTGCGGACGTTTTGCCAGGATGACGCTCACCTCTTTGTCAGACCTGACCAAATCGAGGAGGAAATTGCCGGCGTCATCGACCTGATCGACCATATGTACGCCATATTCGGCTTCTCATACCGGATCGAACTGTCGACGCGGCCGGAGGATTCCATGGGCTCGGATGAGCTGTGGGAGCAGGCCGAGCAGTCGCTGCGCAGCGTGCTCGAGCGGAGGGGGATCGAATACCGCCTGAACGAGGGGGACGGAGCTTTCTACGGTCCGAAAATCGATTTTCATATTCTCGATGCTCTGAAGCGCAGCTGGCAGTGCGGGACGATCCAGCTCGATTTTCAAATGCCGGAGAAGTTTGGTCTCAGCTATGTCGGTGAATACAACCAGAAGCATCGCCCGGTCATCATTCACCGCGCCGTCTACGGCTCCATCGACCGTTTCATCGGCATTCTGACGGAGCATTACTCGGGAGCTTTTCCGCTGTGGCTGGCACCGGTCCAGGCCAAGGTCGTCCCGGTATCCGAGCACGATCTGGATTATGCTTATCAGGTTAAGCAGTCGCTTGCGAAAGAGGGCATTCGGGTTGAGGTCAGCGCCAAAAACGAGAAGCTGGGCTATAAAATCCGCGAAGCCGAGCTGGAAAAAGTGCCGTACGTGCTCGTCGTCGGCAAGAGCGAGCAGGAGGCGGGTGCAGCGGCGGTCCGCAAGCGGGGCGAAGGGGATCTTGGCATGCAGAAGCTGCCGGATATCATCGAGCGACTAAACCGGGAAATCCGGGAGAAATAAACCGGACAGACATTAAATCAGGAAGACATCAAAAAAGGCTGTATCCCACCCGCTCTCAGGAACGGAGGATATAGCCTTTTCTATTATGGGCGTTAAAGCTTACGGACGTTCATTGAGCACGGCTCAAACGTCTTCTTTCTATATTTAGAAATCTAAAGCTTTGTATGATTATTTAATGACGCTCGGAAGCGACTTGATCAATTCCTCGTCAGGCGTGACGATCAGCGTCCGCTGGTGATCATAAATGACAAAGCCCGGTTTGGCGCCGCTCGGCTTATGCACATGGCGGATGAGGGTGCAGTCGACCGGTACACTGCTGGATTCCTTGGCCTGGCTGAAGTAAGCGGCCAATTGGGCGGCTTCCTCCAGGGTCTGGTCCCCGAACTGGCTGCTGCGGATGACGACGTGGGACCCGGGGATATCCTTGGTGTGCAGCCACGTATCACTGCCGCTGGCCAGCTTGTTGGTCACGTATTCGTTCTGCAGGTTGTTTTTACCTACGTAAATTTCGATGCCCTCGGATGATGTGAACACATGCAGCGTAGGGCGGTCGTTTTTCTTCTTTTTGCGCGTTTTTTTGCTGCGGTCGCGGAGATATCCCTGCAGAACGAGCTCCTCACGGATTTCGTCGATATCGTTCATGGATGCATGGGCCAGCTGTTGGAGCAGGTCGTCCATGTAGCGGATCTCTTCCTTCGTTATAGCAAGCTGCTCGTCGATGACGGCCAGACTGTTTTTGTACTTATTATATTTCTTGAAATACCGCTGTGCGTTATCGGAAGGGCTGAGCAGCGGGTCCAGCGGAATGGCCACTTCCTTCTGTTCCTCGTCATAGAAGTTGGTCAGCACCGCTTCCTTGTCCCCCTTTGCAATCGTATGCAGGGAGGCAAACAGCAGCTCGCCGTAAATCCGGTATTGGTCCGCATCGGCGGCTTCCTCCAGATCGGCGTGCAGGTGGTCCAGCTTTTTAATGTTTTTGGCGCGCTCATTGTGCAGGAAACGCAGCAGATCGCTCGTTTTTTGCTTGACGGTGTCGCGCTCGGCTTTTTCACCGTAATAATCCTCCATGCATGTGCTGATGGATTCATAGCGTTTGACCTCTTCCTGAATCATCGTCAGCTCGACGGCGGAAAAAACCATTTTCCCCTTGGCGTTCGCCCCTGACATCGGCTGGTACGCCTGCTGTCTGACGCTGTCCATCAGCCCGGTAAAGGCGTTCCATAGGGCGCTTCGGCGTGCTTCGCCAGCTTCGGGCCCTTCTTCCGAGTAGGACTGAAGGCCGGCGCGGTGCACGATCTCCTGCGCAACCAGCGGGCTTACGCCGCTGAACGTATCCACGATCCACGAGATCGGTTCGGCATCCGCTTCCTCGGTATATTTTTGTGCAAATAGCTCTCCTGTAACCTCAAGCGGATTCAGCTTATGCTGCTGCGGAGGCTCCGTATAGGAAAAGCCCGGCATGACGACTCGGTAGCTGCTGATGCTCGGGGTGACATGGTGGATGCCGTCCAGAATCGTCCCGCTCGAAGGGTCTGACAAAATAATGTTGCTGTGCCGGCCCATCAATTCGATGATGAGCTGCTTTGAGGACACATCCCCCAGCTCATCCCGCTGTCTGACGGTAATATGAATGATCCGCTCCATTCCAACCTGCCGGATGTTTTCGATGATGCCTCCTTCGCAGTGCTTGCGCAGCAGCATGCAGAACATCGGCGCCTCCTGCGGATTCAGAAAGCTTCGTTCGGTGAAGTGCACCCGCGGATACGTCGGGTTGGCTGACAGCAGCAGCTTGGCGTTGCCCTCCCGGGTCCGGAGGTGAAAGAGCAGGTCGTGATCGTTGGGCTGGTATATTTTACTGATCCGGGCGCCCTGAATGCTTTGCAGCTCATGGACAAGGGCCCGCGTTACGATTCCATCTAATGCCATAGTGTATCTCCCATCTTTACGCTGTACTTGGTTACGATTGCCTCCATACTATGATGCCATAGTTTGGCCAAAAACTTAAGAGGCCAGGCTTGTGATATTTTAGGCCCTGTCCGAATACATTTACGATAGAACAGGTGGAAAAGCTGTTGAACACCCGCAGCGCACAAAGACCGGGAGGGAAAGGGAAGCTATGGAACAAAAAAAATGGCATCAGTTGGACGCGGAAGAACTGCAGCATGTCCTCGGCGTTCACCCGCATCAGGGCCTTTCGGAAGAAGAGGCGGAGGAAAGACGGAAGAAAAACGGATGGAACGAGCTTTCGGAAGGAAAGCGTATTTCTCCTTTGGCCTTATTTTTGAACCAATTTAAAGATTTCATGGTGCTGGTGCTGATGGGGGCAACGCTGGTTTCGGGCCTCCTCGGCGAATACCTGGACGCCATCACCATTATCGCCATCATTCTGCTGAACGGGGTCCTCGGCTTCATCCAGGAGTTCAAAGCGGAACGCTCCCTGCGCGCGCTGAAGCAGCTGTCCGCTCCGGGAGCGAAGGTGCTTCGCGGAGGCAAGGTAGTTCAGGTGCCGGCCAAAATGCTCGTTCCCGGGGACGTTGTTCTGCTGGAAAGCGGGGACCGTGTGCCCGCCGATGTCCGCTGGCTGGAAACGAGCAGCTGTTACATTGAAGAATCCGCGCTGACCGGGGAATCGGTGCCGGTAGGCAAGCATGCCAAGCCTATTCAAGAAGCGGACGTGCCCCTGGGCGATCAGAAGAACACCGGCTTCATGGGAACCATGATGACGCGGGGGACCGCCAAAGGCGTTGTCGTACGCACTGGCATGGATACGGAAATGGGGAAAATCGCCGATCTGATCCAGAATACAGACTCGCAGGAAACGCCGCTTCAGCACCGCCTGGAGCAGCTCGGCAAAATGCTCATCATCCTGTCGCTGGGGCTTACGGTCATGGTCGTCGTTGCCGGAATTTTGCATGGACAGCCTGCCGTCGGCATGTTCCTGGCCGGCGTCAGCCTGGCCGTAGCGGCGATTCCCGAAGGACTGCCTGCCATCGTGACCGTGGCGCTGGCGCTCGGCGTGCAGCGGATGATCAAGCGGAAAGCGATCGTGCGCAAGCTGCCGTCGGTCGAAACGCTGGGCTGCGCATCGGTTATCTGCTCCGATAAAACCGGAACGCTGACGCAGAACAAAATGACCGTTACTCGCGTATGGGTCGGGGGAAGAAGCCTGGAGGTCACCGGCGACGGTTATGCGCCAACCGGACAAATCCTCGAAGAGAAGAAGCCGGTCGACGTGAAGAACGACCAGGGGCTGCGCAGGCTGCTCCAGATCAGCGCGCTGTGCAACAATGCGGAAATTTACGAAACGGCGGCTCCGGAGTCGCACGGCAAGCGCAAAGGCAAGGATGAGCCTCAAGGCCCGGTATGGGAGCTGAAAGGGGATCCGACCGAAGGGGCGCTCATTACCCTCGCTTCCAAAATGGGGATGACGACGCAGTCCTTGTCGGCACTGTATCAGCGGGATAAGGAATTTCCGTTTGATTCCGAACGGAAGCTGATGTCGGTCGTGGTGAGCCACCAGGGCGGTAAAATTTTATGCACTAAGGGCGCGCCTGACGTGCTGTTGAACCAGTGCACTTATATATTGTGGGAAGGCAACGTTGTGCCGTTTACCGGCACGCTCCGGCAGAAGGTGCTTGCCGCCAACGAAGAGATGGCTTCCTCCGCGCTTCGCGTGCTGGGGACGGCATACCGCGACCTGCGCCCGCATGATTCACTGGACAGCGAAGCGGACGCCGAGAGCCAGCTCGTCTTCGTCGGCCTCGCCGGCATGATCGATCCGCCGCGCCGCGAAGTGCGCGATGCGATCAGCACCTGCCGCCGCGCGGGCATCAAGACGGTGATGATCACCGGCGACCATGGCACGACTGCCGAGGCGATCGCCCAGCAGCTTGGCATTATGCCGCGCGGAGGCGAAGCCATGTCCGGCCGGGAGCTGTCGCAGATCGACGACCAGGAGCTCGATGCGAAGGTCGACAACGTGTACGTGTACTCGCGCGTATCTCCTGAACATAAGCTGCGCATCGTCAAATCACTGCAGCGCAAAGGCCATGTCGTCGCCATGACCGGCGACGGCGTCAACGATGCGCCTGCCATCAAGGCGGCGGACATCGGCATTGCCATGGGCATTACCGGTACCGACGTCACCAAGGAAGCATCGGCGCTCATCCTGAGCGACGACAACTTCTCGACGATCGTGGCGGCAATCGAGGAAGGCCGGAGCATCTATGAGAATATCCGCAAATTCATCCGGTATTTGCTTGCATCGAACGTCGGCGAAATCTTGACGATGTTCTTTGCGATGATGCTCGCCCTGCCGCTGCCGCTGCTGCCGATCCAGATTTTGTGGGTCAACCTCGTGACCGACGGCCTGCCGGCGATGGCTCTGGGCGTGGATCAGCCGGAGAAGGACCTCATGGAGCACAAGCCGCGCGGGGCCAAAGAAAATATATTCGCCCGCCGGCTGGGATGGAAAATCATCAGCCGCGGCTTCCTGATCGGTCTGTGCACGCTCGGCGCGTTCTGGCTCACTCTCCGCGTGGATCCGCACAACGCCGCTCAGGTCACCAAAGCCCAATCGGTAGCTTTCGCCACGCTCGTTATGGCCCAGCTCATCCACGTGTTCGACTGCCGGAGCTCCAGATCGATCTTCCACCGCAACCCGCTGCAAAACAAGTACCTGGTGCTGGCGGTGCTGTCCTCGGTCCTGCTCATGCTCGGCGTCATGTACATCGAGCCGCTTCAGCCGATCTTTAAAACCGTGCCGCTCGGCTTCCGCGAATGGTGCATTACGATCGTCGGCGCCGGCGTGCCTACCTTCTTGATGGGCATCGGCAGCGTATGGGGCGGAAGACGCAACAAGCGGCGGGGAAGCGGCCGCCTCGTGGCGAAAAGTACAAACATTTCTGCATAAAGTCAATAGCACGGCCCGGTCCTTTGAGGTATGCTAGTGGACAGTAAAAAGCTAGCATAACAAAGGAGTGGCACCATCCATGGAATTTACAAAAATGCACGGACTCGGGAACGACTTTATCGTTATCTACGGCGAGAAGGCTCTGCCGGACAACGCGGCAGAGCTCGCCTTGAAATGGTGCGACCGCTATTTCGGCATCGGAGCGGACGGACTGGTATATATTTTGCCGTCGGAGAAGGCGGATTTCCGCATGCGCATCATCAACTCGGACGGCTCGGAAGCGGAGCAGTGCGGCAACGCCATCCGCTGCGTGGCAAAATACGTGTACGACCACGGCTATGTCAGCAGTGAGCAAATTACGATCGAAACGCTTGGAGCCGGCGTGCAGCCGGTAACGATCCATGTGGACAACGGCCTGGCCGCCACCGTCACGGTGGATATGGGCGAGCCCGTGCTCGACGGATTGAGCGTACCGACGACGATTGACGCGAACCCGGTCGTGGATGCGCCGATCGAGGCTGACGGCCGGCAGTTCCGGTTTACGGCCGTGTCGATGGGCAATCCGCACTGTGTCATTTACGTGGACGATGCGGTGAACTTCGACCTCGCCACCTGGGGACCAAAGCTGGAAGTGCACCCGGTATTCCCGAAAAAGGTGAACGTCGAATTCGCGACCGTGAAGGACCGCGGTACCGTGGACATGCGCGTCTGGGAGCGCGGCGCCGGTCCGACGCTGGCCTGCGGAACCGGGGCGTGTGCAACCCTCGTATCCTCCGTGCTGAACGGTTTAACCGACCGGTCGGCATCGATCCGGCTGAAAGGCGGAGACCTGTTCATCGAGTGGAGCGAGAAAGACAACCACGTCTATATGACAGGCCCTGCGGCTGTCGTGTATACGGGAAGTATCCAGGACGTTTAATCGCCCGGACTTTTGAAAAACCTGCGTTAACACCTTAATAGCCCGGGGAGCGTATCGGCGGATACGATCCGCCGGGCTTTCCTGCTTCTCGGGGGTGCAGATCGTCCAAATCCGACTCTAGTAAAATAACTGGAGGATTCTATGACTTATCTTGGGCGCCGATTTATGATACATTAATGTGAAACTACTTTTTCGGGGTGGAGGAGCCAACATGAAACCGGATTTGCGTCAAGCGTGGGATCAACAGGTGCTGATCGGCGACGGAGCGATGGGCACTTTTCTATATCAAATGGGCTTTCCTGTGGGAATTTCCTATGAAGAACTGAACCTGACCTCACCGGAGGTCATCAAAGATGTTCACCGGCGTTATGTGGAAGCCGGGGCTCAAATCATTGAGACCAATACGTTTTCGGCCAACTTCGACAAGCTGTCCAAATACGGGCTGGAGTCGAAGGTGGAGGATATCAACCGGGCGGGTGTCCGGATTGCACGGGAAGTAGCGGGAACCGCCGGCTATGTGGTCGGAGCCATCGGTTCCATCCGCGGCGGCAAACGGACCAACGTGTCGACGGCCGAGCTTAAGAAATATTTCGAGCAGCAGATTCAGGCCCTTCTGCAAGAAGGAGTGGACGGCATCCTGCTCGAAACCTTCTACGATGTGGAAGAACTGTATCTGGCCTTGTCTATTGTGCGCAAGCTCAGCCCGCTGCCGGTCATCTGCCAGTTCGCGGTTGAGGATGTAGCCCGGACCTTGGACGGCTATACGATGCCGGAAGCGTTCCGGATGATGCAGCAGCAGGGCGCGGACGTGATCGGCTTCAACTGCCGCACGGGCCCTAACGGCATCATGAGCGCGATGAAGACCCTCGGCGGCCACTTGTCCGTGCCGATGTCGGTGTATCCGAATGCCGGGGTCGCCGATTATGTGGATGGGGAATATCAGTACGGGGCCAAGCCGGATTATTTCGGCCAGATGGCGGTGAAATTCGCCGATCTCGGCTCCCGGATCATCGGCGGCTGCTGCGGGACGACACCCGCGCATATCGCGGCGATTTCGTCCGCGCTTCAGGGCTACGAGCCGCAGCCGATTACGTACGGGCCGATTGACATCGCCCCTGCCCCGATCGAAATTCATGAACATCTCGCGCCAGACGGCGGCGGTGAAGGCAAAGGCGGCAGCCCGAACCTGGTCGACCTCGTCAAAGAGCGTCACACCGTCATCGTGGAGCTGGACCCTCCGCGCGACTTGGATATCGCCAAATTTATGAAGGGGGCGCAGGTGCTGAAGGATGCCGGGACGGACGCGCTGACCCTCGCCGACAACTCGCTTGCGGTTACGCGGATGAGCAATATGGCTCTCGGCCATCTGGTGCAGGCTCAGACCGGTTTGCGCCCGCTGGTGCACATCGCCTGCCGGGACCGCAACCTGATCGGAACGCAGTCGCACCTTATGGGCTTTGACGCCCTTGGCATCGATCACGTGCTGGCTGTCACGGGCGACCCCGCACGCTTCGGGGATTTGCCGGGATCGAGTTCCGTATACGATTTGACTTCTTTTGAGATTATACGAATGATCAAGCAGTTAAATGAGGGAATCGCCTTCTCCGGCAAGCCGCTCAAGCAAAAGGCGAACTTCGTCGTTGGCGCGGCGTTTAACCCTCACGGGAAGCATCTCGATAAAGCCGTGCTGCGATTGGAACGCAAAATCGCTGCCGGCGCCGATTATATTATGACCCAGCCGGTGTACGATCCGGAGCTGATCCGCGCACTGAAGGAAGCGACGAGCCACCTCGACATTCCGATCTTCCTCGGCATCATGCCGCTGGCGAGCGGGCGCAATGCGGAATACCTGCACAACGAGGTGCCGGGAATTCAGCTCTCGGACGATGTGCGCCGCCGGATGAGCGGCCTGGAAGGCGAAGAAGGAAGAGCCATGGGGGTTGCCATTGCCAAAGAGCTGCTCGACGTGGCGATGGAGCATTTTAACGGAATTTACTTAATGACGCCGTTTATGCTGTATGACATGAGCGCCCAGCTCATCAGCCATGTGTGGGAGAAATCCGGACGCCGGCAGTCCCCCTTGTTTCACAGATAGTTATCAATTACAATAGTGTAATGGATGTGGTGCCGATGTCTTTCAGCATGACCGGTTACGGTCAATCCGCCCTTCATTTCGGAGGGTATAAAGTGGAAATTGAAGTGAAATCCGTGAACCACCGATACTGCGAAGTGGTCATACGCCTGCCGCGTGAATGGACACGCTTTGAGGACCCTTTGAGAAGAACGGTACAGCGGTTTGTCAAGCGCGGCCGGATCGATGTCTTTATTAACAAGGAGGCGGAAGAGAATACCGCTCCGCCTGTTTTGTTAAATCATAAAGCCGTCAATACTTATATGGAGGCGGCGCGTGAGGTATCCGAGAGGCATGGCCTGAACGGCGAACTGACGGTAAGAGACCTGCTGTCCCTGCCGGGCGTCTTTCTCACACCCGAGGAAGTCGGGACAAACCAGGATCCGGAGCCTGAAGAGTGGGGACGCGTGCTTGAAGAAGGTCTTGTAAAGGCCATGGAAGGACTCGTCGCGATGAGGACTTCCGAAGGAAGCTTCCTTGCCCGTGATGTGGAGCAGCGCCTGAACCGGCTGGAGAAGCTTCACGGAGAAATGGTACAGCTCGCACCCAGCGTAGTCGAAGAATACCGCAATAAGCTCAGACAAAGGCTGACTGAACTGAATGACGGTTCGTTTGCTTTTGATGAACATAAATTTGGCATGGAAATTGCTATTTTTGCAGACCGCTGCAATATCGATGAGGAATTGATACGTCTGCACAGCCATTTTGAGCAATGCAAAGGATTACTTCGTGCGGATGAACCGGTCGGAAGAAAACTCGATTTTCTGATTCAGGAAATGAACAGGGAAGTCAATACGATTGGATCCAAGGCCAATCATCTGACTCTGGTAAACCGTGTTGTCGAAATGAAAGCGGAGCTGGAAAAAATTAGAGAGCAACTGGCCAATATAGAGTAAGGCACAATTTCGACAGAAAACAGGAGAGAGTCAAATGAATAGGGGGAAGAACCTGAATATGGCAATCAAACTCATTAACATCGGCTTCGGGAATATTGTATCGGCTAACCGTATCATTTCGATTGTAAGCCCCGAATCAGCGCCTATTAAGCGGATTATTCAGGAAGCAAGAGATCGCCACATGCTGATCGATGCGACCTATGGGCGCAGGACGCGCGCCGTAATCATTACGGACAGCGACCATGTCATCCTGTCAGCGGTGCAGCCAGAGACGGTGGCTCATCGCCTGTCCAGCAAAGATGACGATAATGACGAATAACAAGATGGGGAGTAATATGTCAAAAGGAATATTGTTTGTATTGTCAGGACCTTCCGGGGTCGGTAAAGGAACCGTGTGCAGCGCGCTGCGCGGGAAGCTGCCGGATTTGGTCTATTCGGTATCGGCGACGACACGGAGTCCGCGCCAGGGAGAAGTGAACGGGGTCAATTATTTTTTCAAAACCCGTGACGAGTTTCTGGATATGATGCAGAATGACCAGCTCCTGGAGTATGCGGAGTACGTGGGGAACTATTACGGAACGCCGCGCGATTTCGTAGAGAAGACGCTGGAGAGCGGAAACGATATTATTCTGGAAATTGAGGTACAGGGTGCCCTTCAGGTCAAACAGAAGTTTCCCGAGGGGGTATTTATTTTCCTGCTGCCGCCTTCTCTGGACGAACTCAAGGACCGGATCATCGGGCGCGGTACGGAGAACCAGGCGACGATCGACCACCGCATGACGGTGGCGGTTGACGAAATCAATTTGATGCAGCATTATGACTATGCGGTGGTTAACGATCAGATTGATTGCGCCTGCAAACGAATAGAATCGATTATTATCGCCGAACATTGTAAAATCAAGCAATAAACGAAGACAGCAGCCATTTGAGAATAATAAAAGAGGTGTCGCCAAGTGTTGTACCCATCGATTGATGAAATGATGAATAAAGTCGACAGTAAATACTCGCTGGTCGTCGCGGCCTCCCGCCGTGCGAGACAGCTGCGCGAGGGCGCAAAGACCGACCTGAAGCATCCAAGATCCCACAAATACGTGGGCGTGGCGCTTGAGGAAATTTATGGGGATATGATTCGGGTGATTCCGGAACCGGTCGCCGAACGGGATGAGAATAAGGCGTAAGCCTGTTCTTCCCGGGACGGGGCTTTTTCTGCTGTTATGCGGCAGGTCTAACAAGAACTCATATTAAGTTTGCAGCAAGAGCGTATAGACGTCTTCCAGATACAACCGCAAGGTTGTATTTTTTTCTCTATCTAAATGAAACGGAAAGCGGGGAAATCGTATGTTAACCGGCAAAACCATCGTGCTCGGCGTGACGGGTGGAATCGCGGCGTTCAAGGCGGCCAGTCTGTGCAGCAAGCTGGTGCAAAAAGGCGCAGATGTCCACGTGATCATGACGGAATCGGCGAAGCAGTTTATTACGGAGCTGACCTTTCAGAGTCTGTCCAAAAATCCGGTATACAGCGACACGTTCGATGAGCGCGATCCATCCGTTGTCTCCCATATCCATTTGGCCGATGAGGCCGACCTCGTTCTCATCGCACCGGCTACAGCCAATATGATCGCAAAAATGGCCCATGGTCTGGCGGACGACATGCTGTCGACGACGCTGCTCGCCACCGAGGCGCCGGTCATGATCGCACCGGCCATGAACGTGCATATGTATGCCCATCCGGCGGTTCAGGCCAATATGCGGCTGCTCGAGTCCCGGGGCGTGATGATGATCGAGCCCGGCGAAGGACTGCTTGCCTGCGGCTATGTGGGCAAGGGACGGCTGGAGGAGCCGGAAACGATCGTCCAGGTGGTGGAGCGCTTTTTTACGGCTCGCAATGAATCCGTACAAGGGCAGGGTCTGCTCCGCGGGAAAAAGGTCATCGTCACCTCAGGCGGAACGGTTGAACGGATCGACCCGGTGCGTTACATCACCAATGATTCTTCCGGGAAAATGGGGTTTGCCATCGCCAAGGCCGCCAAAGACATGGGCGCGGAGGTGCATGTCGTTTACGGCCATACGGACGTTGAGCCCCCTTCGGACGTGGACGCGGTGAAAGTCCAGTCCGCCGAGGATATGTACCGGGCGGTGCTGGAACATTGGGAGGACAGCGACCTGGTCATCAAGGCGGCGGCTGTCGCGGATTACCGTCCGAAGGTGACGGCCGCAAGCAAAATGAAAAAGTCGGGGGATACGATGACGCTCGAGCTCGTCAAAACGGTGGATATTCTGGAGGAGCTCGGCAAGACGAAGACAAAGCAGTTTTTGATCGGATTCGCAGCTGAGACGAATGATGTGGAGAAATATGCCCAGGATAAGCTGAAACGGAAAAACGCCGATCTGATCGTGGCCAATGACGTAACGGCGGAGGGAGCCGGCTTCAGATCCGATACCAACATCGTTCAGGTATACGATGCCGGCGGACTGGTCGAACAAATGCCCGTAATGACCAAGGACGAAGTGGCCCGGCGCCTGCTGACGATCGCTGCGGCCCGGATGAACGGGGCTTTGTCCTGATGGAGATGCGTGTGGCAAAGGTGATCGTCGACGTCCCGGTGCGTGATACCGACCGTCCCTTTGACTATCTCATTCCCGAATCCATGCGGGCATGGATCGAGGTGGGAAGCCGGGTAGGTGTGCCGTTCGGCCACCGCACGGTCCAGGGATTCGTGGTCGGCCTTGAGCCGGAGCCGGCGGCTGCCGGCATGAAGCTTAAGGCCATCCAGGAAGTGCTCGACGTCATTCCGCCGCTGTCCGAAGAGCTGGTTGAACTGGCCGGGTGGATGAGCCGCAGGTATGCCTGCCGGATGATTACGGCGCTTCAGGTCATGGTGCCTACGGCCCTCAAGGGCAAGGCCGAACGGTTTATCTCGCTCGGAACCCCGCAGCCGAAGGAGCCTGAGGATTTGTATTCCGGCGGCTTGTTCGAATTGGAACTGGAGCCTTCCGGGAGCGAGCGGGCGATTCTTGATTTCGTCGAAAAAAGGGGTGAGGTCACCTCCAAGCAGCTGAGCAGACAGTTTCCGGACAGCGCACCGGTGATCAAATCGCTGCTGCGCCGGGGCGTGCTGCAGGAAAACCAATCCATCAAGGACAAGCTGCAGATCAAGACGCTGAAAGCCGTCGATCTGGCGGTAACGCCGGACGAAGCTGAGGCCGCGCTGGCATCGTTCGCGCCGAAAGCACAGCGTCAGCGCGAGGTGCTGCAGTTTATTGTGGAAATGAAAGAGATGCTTCCGCTTGCGCTGAAGGATGTCCTGGCGACGCTGCAGGTGTCGGCCGCGACCGTGAAAGGGCTGGCGGATAAGGGTTACATTACGATTGAGGACAAAGAAGCGTTCAGGGATCCTTACCGGGGTCGCTGGTTTAAGCCAAGCGATCCGCTGCCGCTGACCGCGGAGCAGCAGAACGCCTATGACCGTATTGTCTCGGTGCTCGATGCGCAGCGGCACGGGGTGTTTCTGCTGCATGGGGTTACAGGCAGCGGGAAGACCGAAATCTACCTGCAGAGCATCCAGCGCTGCATTGCGCAGGGCCGGCAGGCCATCGTACTCGTGCCGGAAATTTCGCTGACGCCGCAGATGGTGGAACGGTTCAAAGGGCGCTTCGGCGACCAGGTCGCCGTTATG
Organism: Paenibacillus sp. SSG-1; assembly: GCF_002224835.1. Classification (NCBI taxonomy): domain Bacteria; kingdom Bacillati; phylum Bacillota; class Bacilli; order Caryophanales; family Paenibacillaceae; genus Paenibacillus; species Paenibacillus sp. SSG-1. The sequence continues at coordinate 3,950,723 of NZ_MBRK01000001.1, read as the reverse complement.
CACAGCCGCCTGTCGGGCGGGGAGCGCTACGACGAATGGCGTAAAATCCGCGAAGGCCGGGCTGCCGTCGCCATCGGCGCCAGATCGGCGGTGTTCGCGCCGTTTGCCAAGATCGGGCTCATCATTATGGACGAGGAACATGAAACGTCGTACAAGCAGGAAGAAAGCCCGAAATACCATGCCCGGGACGTGGCCGTCCAGCGGGCGATGCAGCACGGCGCGGCGGTCATTCTGGGCTCGGCGACGCCTTCGCTTGAGAGCTACCATGCCGCGAGATCGCAGGCGAACGACGAGTTTGCGCCAATGCTGCTCGAGATGAAGGCTCGGGCGCTCGGCAATGAGCTGCCGGGAGTACAAATCATCGATATGCGGGAAGAATTAAAAGAAGGCAACCGCTCCATGTTCAGCCGTTCACTGCATCAGGCGGTTGCGGCCCGGCTGGAACGCAAGGAGCAGACCGTGCTGCTGCTCAACCGGCGCGGCTACTCCACGTTCGTCATGTGCCGCAGCTGCGGCTACGTGGCCGGCTGCCCCGAATGCGACATTTCGCTGACGTACCATCAGAAATCGAACAACCTCCGCTGCCATTACTGCGGCTATGCCGAGCCGGCGCCGTCCGTGTGCCCGGAATGCGGAAGCGAGCATATCCGCTATTTCGGCACCGGTACACAGCGCGTTGAGGAAGAGCTTGCGAAGCTGTTTCCGGGGATCCGGGTGATCCGGATGGACGTGGATACCACGACGGAGAAGGGATCGCACGAGAAGCTGCTGAAGCAGTTCCGGGACAAAAAAGCGGACGTGCTGCTGGGCACCCAGATGGTGGCCAAAGGGCTCGACTTTCCGGACGTAACGTTGGTCGGCGTCATTACGGCCGACTCGGCGCTCAACCTGCCGGATTTCCGGGCCGCAGAGAAGACGTTCCAGCTGCTGACCCAGGTCGCCGGCCGCGCCGGCCGCCACCAGCTCCCCGGGGAGGTCATGATCCAGTCCTATACGCCGGATCATTATTCGATCATTCACGCCAGCGGGCATGACTACGATTCGTTTGTCCGGGAGGAGCTGAAGCATCGGCGGAACCTGCATTATCCGCCGTACTGCCGGCTGATTCTGGTCACGCTGTCTCATGAGCAGCTGCCGTTTCTTGTCCGGATGGCGGAGAACATGGTATCCGTCCTCCAGGGCAAAGCCCGGCAGAAGGGCTGGTATGGCAGCCTGGACCGGCTGACCTCGGACGCTTTTGACGTGCTGGGGCCGGTGGCATCTCCTGTGCCCCGGATAAAAAATAGATACAGATTTCAATGTATGATAAAATGGCGTGGGACCATCGACGCTGTCGGCCTGGTCAGGGAAGCCGCCGAGCAGCTCGAGGATACCGCGCAGAATCCGAAGCTTCAAATCAGTATCGATGTAGACCCGCAAATGCTGATGTAGCGTTCTTAAGCGGCGTACCGTCATCATATGGAATCATGGATGAATAACCAACAATGAATATTTGAACCCGATAAGGAAGGTGTCAGCATGGCGATCCGAATTATTGTGAAAGAACCGGATGAGGTTTTGCATAAAACCGCTAAAGAAGTGAAAGAAGTTACCCCTAATGTCAAAAAGCTGCTGAACGACATGGCGGACACGATGTACGACGCGGAGGGCGTTGGCCTGGCCGCGCCGCAGGTCGGCATTTTGAAGAGACTGATCGTCGTCGATGTCGGCGATGAGCACGGCCTGATCAAGATGGTCAACCCGGAAATCGTAGCCAAGGACGGCGAACAGTTCGGCCCGGAGGGCTGCCTGAGCATTCCCGGATTAAACGGAGACGTGCGCCGTGCCGAGCAGGTTACGGTGAAAGGGCTGGATGAGAACGGCAAGGAAGTGACGATTACGGGCACTGGCCTGTTGGCCCGCTGCTTCCAGCACGAAATCGATCATTTGGACGGCGTGCTGTTTACCGACATTGCAGAAAGAGTGTATGAGTATACGCCGGAACGCGCCGGAAAGGAGTAATGCCTGATGAATATCGTTTTTATGGGGACGCCCGCGTTTGCCGTTCCCAGTCTCCGCATGCTGCTTGCGGAGGGCTACAACGTCGTGGCCGTCGTCACGCAGCCGGACCGTCCACAGGGACGGAAGAAGGTGCTGATGCCGACGCCCGTCAAGGAAGTGGCGCTTGAGCACGGCCTGCCGGTGCTGCAGCCGCAGCGCATGCGCCATCCCGAAGCGGTAAACGAGCTCGCGGCTTACAAGCCCGACTTGATCGTTACGGCCGCTTACGGGCAAATTTTGCCTAAAGCGGTGCTGGATCTGCCGGCCAAGGGCTGCGTCAACGTTCACGGCTCGCTTTTGCCGAAATACAGAGGCGGGGCACCGATTCAGCGCTGCATCATCAATGGTGAGACGGTGACGGGCATTACGCTCATGTACATGGCCGAAGGGCTGGACACGGGCGACATGATCGCCCAAGTGGAGGTACCCATCACCGACGAGGATACCTCGGGAACGCTGTTCGAGAAGCTGAGCACCGCCGGGGCGGCGCTGCTCAAGGAGCAGATGCCGCGGCTGCTGGAAGGCGGCGTCCCGGTGACGGTGCAGGATGACTCGCAGGCTACATACGCCCCGAACCTGAAGCGTGAAGACGAGAAAATCGACTGGAGCAAGCCGACGCGTGATATTTACAATCAAATTCGCGGCCTGGTGCCTTTTTCCGGGGCGTTTACGTTCTGGAACGACGACGTGTTCAAGGTCTGGGGCTCCCGCAAAGGAGAGAAGGCCTCCAAGGAAGCGGCTCCGGGAACGGTGCTTCAGCTTACGCCGGAGGGCATTGAAGTGAAAACCGGCGACGGGGCCCTGTGGCTGACCGATATTCAGCCGAGCGGCAAGAAGGCGATGGATGCCGGGCAGTTTATCCGGGGAACCAGCATGACGCCCGGGACGGTGCTGAAATGAGCGGACGCGGAACCCAAGAACGGAAGGGCCGCCAGCCCTCGGCACGCGAACTGGCGATGGATATCCTGACGCGCGTGGAGCAGGAAGGCGCCTACAGCAACCTGCAGCTTAACGCTGCGCTGCAGCGAGCGAACCTGTCCCGCGAGGATGCCGGCCTTGCGACCGAGCTCGTGTACGGTCCGATCTCCCGGATGAACACGCTGGATTATTTCCTGAACCGCTTTGTCAGCAAAGGCGTGAGCAAGCTGCAGCCCTGGGTGAGAAGCCTGCTGCGGCTCAGTCTGTACCAGATCATGTACCTGGACCGCATTCCTTCCCATGCCGTGGTTAATGAGGCTGTGAACTTGGCCAAGCGCCGCGGCCACCAGGGCATTTCCGGCATGGTGAATGGCGTGCTTCGGAACGTGCTGCGCAGCCCCGACAAGCTGGTTCTGCCGGAAAGCCTCGGACCGGCCGAACGGATCGCGCTGGAGCATTCCCATCCCGAATGGCTCGTTCAGCGCTGGATCGGGCAGTACGGGGAAGAAGCGGCCGAGGCGATCTGCCGGGCGAACAACGAGCCTCCGGCCGTCAGCGTCCGGGTCAACACGACGATGATCAGCCGCGACGGCCTGCTTGGCGAGATGGAGGAGAAAGGCATGGACGCGGTGCCGTCTCCGCTTACGCCGGAAGGCATTCTCGTCCGCAGCGGGGGTAACATGGCCCTGACCGGCTGGTACCGGGACGGCCAGCTGTCCGTGCAGGACGAGAGCTCGATGCTGGTCGGGGATGCGGTAGGTCCCGAGCCCGGCATGAGGGTGCTCGACTGCTGTGCCGCTCCCGGAGGCAAGACGGCGCATATGGCCGAGCTCATGCGGGACGAGGGGAAAATCATCGCCAACGATCTGCACGAGCATAAGCAGAAGCTGATTCGCGAGCAGGCCGAGCGGCTCGGGCTGGACGCCATCGAGCCGGTAACCGGCGATGCGCTGGAACTGGCCGGACGGTATCCGGCGGCGTCCTTCGACCGCATTCTGCTGGATGCCCCATGCTCCGGCCTTGGCGTTATCCGGCGCAAGCCGGACCTGAAATGGGCCAAGACCCCGGGGGACATCGAGGAGATCGCGGCCCTGCAGTACCGGCTGCTGGAATCGGTGTCGGCTCTGCTCCGGCCCGGCGGCATTCTCGTGTACAGCACGTGTACGATCGAGCCGCGGGAGAACGAAGAGAACGTCGAGCGGTTCCTGCGGAACCACCCGGAGTTCGCCATAGCGCCGGAAGCGCCCCCTGCCTGGGAACGGCTGCTGGGCACGGCGCTGCCGCGGGGCGGCGGCGTGCAGATTTTGCCCCAGCATTTTCATAGCGACGGATTTTACATTGCACGGATTCAGAGACTCTCCTAAACTAGCGGACCGCCCGCACGGGCAGCCGCTGCTTCCTGTAACCCGCCGGGCGCGAGCTTGGCGGGTTTTCTCTTTTACCGCTACTTTTATTTGTGTTAAAATAGGAAGAATGAGAAACAATAAGCATATGAATGAAAAGACAGGTGTGGTGAAGATGAAACCTTTTATATATGATTTGAATTTGGAAGACCTGCAAGATTGGGCGAAGGAAAACGGCGAGCCCGCGTTCCGCGCCGGCCAGATTTTTGACTGGCTCTACGTCAAACGGGTCAACAGCTTTGACGAAATGACGAACCTCTCCAAGGAGCTCCGCAAAAAGCTGGACGACCAGTTCCAGTTTGTGACGCTGCAGGAAATTACGAAGCTGGAATCTAAGGACGGAACCGTCAAGTTTCTGTTCGGCCTGCATGACGACCATGCGATTGAAACGGTCATCATGAAGCATAGCTACGGCAACAGCATCTGTGTCACGACCCAGGTCGGCTGCCGTATCGGCTGCACCTTTTGCGCCTCGACGCTGGGCGGTCTGAAGCGGAACCTGGCGGCCGGGGAGATCGTGGCCCAGGTGGTGCAGGCCCAGAAGATTCTGGACGAGAAAGGGGAGCGCGTCAGCAGCATCGTCATCATGGGCTCGGGCGAGCCTTTTGAAAACTATGAAGCGACGATGAAGTTCCTGCGTATTATGATTCATGAAAAAGGACTGAACATCGGGCAGCGGCATATTACCGTCTCCACGAGCGGCATCGTGCCGAACATTTATAAATTCGCGAACGAGGACACCCAGATCAATCTGGCGATTTCCATTCATGCGCCAAACGATGTGCTCCGCTCGAAGCTGATGCCCGTGAACCGCCGTTATCCGTTCGAGGATGTTATGGAATCCCTTCGCTATTACCTGGCCAAAACAGGCCGGCGGATTACGTTTGAGTACGCGCTGATCGGCGGTGTTAACGACCGTCCGGAGCATGCCCAGGAGCTGGCGAACGTGCTCAAGGATATGCTGTGCCACGTCAACCTGATTCCGGTCAATCACGTACCGGAGCGGAAGTATGTCAGAACGTCCCGTAACGATATATTCCAGTTTCAACGGGTTCTCGCCGATAGCGGCGTGAACGTGACGATCCGCCGCGAGCAGGGCCACGATATCGCGGCTGCCTGCGGACAGCTGCGGGCCAAGCACATGGAGTTGAGGTGAGAGGAATTTGATCAAAACTGTTCATGTCAGTAACGTTGGCCGGGTTCGCTCGGTCAATGAAGACTCGGTATGGGTCGGCCAGCTGCCGCAGGGCTATACCCTCGGGATCGTCGCTGACGGCATGGGAGGGCATCAGGCAGGCGATACGGCCAGCCGGCTGGCCGTCGAAACCATGACGGGCGACCTGTCCTCGCTAGAATCCGGCATTTCGCCGGAAGGCCTGAAGGCCGCGCTTAGCGACGCCATCCTGCACGCCAATGATGTGATTTATACCGAGGCCTCCAAACACGAGGAATTTTACAATATGGGAACGACGGTCGTGGCCCTGCTCCTGAGCGGGGAATCCGGCTACATTGGACATATCGGCGACAGCCGGGCCTACAAGGTTGCCGGCGGCGAGGTCGTCCAATTAACGGAAGACCATAAACTGGTGTATGAATTGTACAAACGCGGACAAATCAGCCTGGAGAACATGAAAGTCCATCCGATGCGCAATGCGATTACGCGCGCGCTTGGAACGGACGCCGACGTGTCCGTGGACCTGTATCCCATCTGCCTCTCCCCCGGAGAGGTGCTGCTCTTGTGCAGCGACGGCTTAAGCGATCTGGTCAGCTCCGAGCACATCGGGCAAATATCCGGAAACCGCGAGCTGCCGCTGGAAGAAAGAGCGGACCGTTTACTTCAACTGGCACTTCTCGCCGGAGGCGATGACAACATTACCGTCGCCCTGTTCGAACTTCAAGACGAAGTCGCCGGGCAAAGCATAAAGGAGTGGGATTCATGATCGGACACGAATTGGGCGGTCGTTATGAGGTGATCGAGCGGATCGGTGGCGGCGGAATGGCACTCGTTTACAAAGCTCATGATATTTTATTGGGCAGGAACGTAGCCATTAAGGTGCTGCGCCAACAGTTTGTGCACGATGAGGAATTTATTCGCCGTTTCCGCCGGGAGGCACAGTCAGCGGCTTCGCTATCGCATTCGAACGTGGTCAGCATTTATGATGTGGGCCAGGAAGACGACATTCATTATATCGTTATGGAATACGTCGAGGGACATAATCTCGACGAGATCATCAAGGAGCGGGCTCCCCTGCAGGTGGACGAAGCGGTGCGAATCGCCTCACAGATTTGTGACGCGCTGGATCATGCGCATCAGAATCAAATCATCCACCGGGATATCAAGCCGCATAACATTATGATCGGCCGCAACGGCCGGGTAAAGGTAACGGATTTCGGAATCGCCCGTGCCGTTACGTCGACGACAATTACGCAGACGGGTTCGGTGGTCGGATCGGTACATTATTTTTCTCCGGAGCATGCCAAAGGCGTGGTGACCGGGGAAAAGTCGGATTTATATTCTCTTGGTATCGTACTGTACCAGATGCTGACCGCACGTCTGCCGTTTTTGGGGGAGAGCCCGATCAGCGTGGCGCTTAAGCATCTTCAAGAGGAGTTTGAGGAGCCGCGTGAGGTGAATCCTCTCATTCCGCAGAGTGTCGAGAACATTATTCTGAAATCGATGCGCAAAAATCCGCAGGAGCGTTACCAGTCGGCCAAGGAAATGCTTCAGGACCTGGAGACCTGTCTGCTGCCGGAGCGCCGGAATGAGCCGAAGATCGAGTTTGACGATATGGACGATGAGGATCGGACCCGCGTCATTCCGGCCATCAAGCCACAGCCGCGCTCCATTTCGAGAGCGAAAGCGCAGGCCGTGGAGGACGATGACGAGGCGGACGAGCCGGCGGTCGGCAAAGGCAAGCCAAAGAAGAAAAAGTCGGGCAGGGCGGCGCTGTGGATCAGCTTAACCCTGGTCGTTCTATTGGCTTTGGGCGGTGTGGTGTGGTACGTCAACCAGAAGCTGGTCGTGCCGAATGTCACCGTGCCGAGCGTCATTAACATGACCGAGGATCAGGCGCGCAAAGCGCTCAGCGACAAGGGGCTGCTGGTGGAAGATCCGGTCATCCGGAAGTACAACAAGGACTTTGGCGATGGCATCGTCTATAAACAGAGCAGGCCGGAGGGCACGGTCGTCAAAGAAGGCGCGGCGATTCAGCTGACGGTGAGCACGGAGAAGCCGAAGGTACCGATGCCTGACGTCAAGGGTTATACGTTTGACGATGCGAGAAAAGCACTGAATGCCAAGGGCATTAAAGACGATAACATCAAGAAGAAAGAGGAATTCAGCGACAATGTTGAAAAGGGACTGATCATCAGTTCTGACCCTGGAGCTAACGATGAAATCGATGTGGATAACCAGGAGATTACCCTGACGGTCAGCCAAGGCCCAGAAACCGTAAAAATGCCCGATTTGATCGGCAAGACACTGCAGGAGGCACAGGATCTTCTAACGCAGAAGAAGCTGAAGCTGCTGCGGGTCGTCGAAGAAGACAGCTATACGGTGGAAAAAGGGAAGGTCATCAAGCAGTTCCCGTTTGACCCGAATACCCAGGCCACGCCGAACGCCGAAATCACGCTCACGATAAGCAAAGGCTACCCGGTGGATGCCCTGAACTATACGCTGAACCTGCCTGTGGCTCCGGTCGAGGAAGGCAAAAATACGAAAATCCAGATCAAATACTCCGACGCCCATACCGAAGGCAAAACGGTCGATTGGGGAACGAAGACCGTCCAAACGACGCAGGTGCTGCCGATCGAACTGGTGGTCGATCCGAACAGGGACGCCGTCGTCACGGTGCTTCGCGACGGACAGGTGTTCGATACGTATTCGGTACGGTACACCGATGTACAGAACGGCACCGTGCCGCAGATCGAGCTCCCGGCCATGGGAGGCGAGGATCCCGGCGATCCGGGCCATGAGGGTGATCCCGGTGATCAGGGAGATTCCGGCAACGGGGATGGTCAAGGAGCAGACGAGACCGGATTTCTGAACGACCACCCGGGGAAGGGCAAAGGCAAGGACAAGGGTAAGGGGCCCGACACCGAAAACGTCATTTACAGATAACCAACGTGTCATTCGGACATATTGAATAGATGTCAAAGTTAGTTAACTTTTAACAATCATATTATCTCCGGCCCTGCCTCATCGGCAGAAGCCGGAAAGAAAGAGAGGCCTTGCAATGTATGCCTGATGGAGTAATCGTGAAAGCTCTGAGCGGATACTACTATGTCAAACCGCTGGAGAACGGAAAAGCCGTAGGAAGCGCCGAAGCCGTACAGTGCCGCGCGCGGGGGATCTTCAAGAAGAGAGGCACCTCTCCGCTTGTCGGGGACCATGTGGTGTACTCCCTTACCGAGAATGGTGAGGGGATGGTGGATGAGATCAAGCCCCGCCGATCCGAACTGATCCGCCCGCCCGTTGCCAATGCGGAGCTTGCGGTCCTGCTGTTTTCCGTTCGTGAACCGGATCTCAACCTGTCCCTGCTTGACAAATTTCTGGTCCATATTGAGCATTCCGGCCTGGAGACGATCATTTGTCTCACCAAACAGGATCTGCTTGCCGCGGATACGGATGCCCAGGACCCGGTAATGGCTGTCAAGGAGCTCTATGAGCGGATCGGCTATGAGGTTCTGGTTACGAGTTCACGTTCCGGCCTGGGAAGCAGCGAGCTGAAGGAACGCCTTACGGGCGTCATCAGCGTGTTTTCGGGCCAATCGGGCGTCGGCAAGTCCTCGCTTCTGAACCGGCTCGTTCCCGGACTTTCCCTCGAGACGAGCGCCATCAGCATGAGACTGGGGCGCGGGAAGCATACGACGCGCCACGTGGAGCTGATCGAGCTCGATAACGGCGGGTTTGTCGCCGATACACCGGGGTTCAGCCAGCTCGATTTCCTGGAGCTCGGCGTCGAGGAATTGTCCACCTGCTTCCGGGAATTTGCGCCTTATGCGGAGCTATGCAAATTCCGCGGCTGCAGCCATACGCACGAACCGGGCTGCAAAGTCATTGAGGCGAAGGAGAGCGGGGATATCGCATCAAGCCGCTACGAGCATTATGTGCAGTTTTATACGGAAATGAAAGAAAAGAAGCGGAGGTATTAACACGATGATTAAAATCGCACCATCGATATTGTCGGCGGACTTCGCCAAACTGGGTCAGGAGGTTGCCGAAGCGGAGAAGTCCGGAGCCGACTGGATTCATGTGGATGTCATGGACGGGCACTTTGTGCCGAATATTACGCTGGGGGCGCCGATCGTCAGCGCTATTGCCCCCCACACGACCCTGCCGCTGGATGTGCATCTGATGATCGAGAATCCGGAGCGGTACATCCCGGATTTCGCCAAGGCGGGAGCGGCTTTCATTACAGTGCATGCGGAAGCCTGCACGCATTTGCACCGCGTTGTGCATATGATTAAAGAGCTGGGCGTAAAGGCGGGGGTTGCCCTGAATCCGGGCACACCGGCGTCTGCGATCAGCGAAGTGCTGGAGGATCTGGACCTGGTGCTGGTCATGACCGTTAACCCGGGCTTCGGCGGACAGGCGTTCATTCCGCGCACCGTTCACAAAATCCGCCAAATCCGCCAGCGGCTCAACGAACTGTCGCTGTTTAACGTCCATATCGAAGTGGATGGCGGCATTACGTCCGAGACGGCGCCGCTGGTCACCGAGGCGGGTGCCGACGTGCTGGTGGCGGGAAGCGCCGTGTACGCACAGCCTGACAGAGCTGCTGCCATTTCGGCCATTCGCCGCAGCGTCGGGGGAAAATAATTTCATGAAATTCAAAGACGCGCTGTATCTGACTTTGGCCAGTATCGGAACAGGCCTGTTACTCGGTATATTTTCCATTCTGAAATCGCCGTTTAATGCCATCGCCTCGCTGATTGCGGTGGTGCTGGCCATTTATTATTTCCGGAAAAACGAACGCAAGGGATTAAGGATCGGCTACGTCATCTTTTCGATCCTGTACTACCTGCTGTTTATCTTTATGCTGTCGGTCTACCAATTTTATCAATTGTCTCCGGCTTCAGCTTGAGGCTTAAGGCATAGGGCGTGCTCTTTGAGCATACATATGGTTACATGAGTCAAGGTTCTCATGTAACCTTTTTTTTGTTCCGTCTTAACATTGATCTGGTTCAGGGCATACCATACCGTGATGACATGAGAATGATGGGGAGGGTGAGATATGAAATTTTATACGTTTAAGCTGCCAAAGTTTTTGGGAGGATTCGTGAAGGCTCTTTTAAACACGTTTCACAAAAGCTGATCTTGATACCCTTTGGTATGCCGCTTGCACAACCGTAAACGGCTTCGCCTTATTGAAGATCATAGAACATACAAGGTTCAGCGGAGCTGAACGATTCTATGATCGCAAGAAAAACTTCTGCTTCACGCGGTCTGTCTTCCCATGAGAGCGCATCAATAGACGTTTTTCTTACAGGCGGAGCTCACGTTTCGCGGATGAAATATAAGGCCGGTATAAGAACACAGGCGGATTGACCCTTATATTTCAAAAAAAACCTCTGACAGATGCCAGCGGCATGGCTGCCAACTGATACCGGCCAAAGGCATTAAAAAAGCACCTGCTGGAAACTAGGTGCTTTTTGCTTATATGTCATTACTAAACGCGGGTAACTTTACCTGCTTTCAACGCGCGAGTGCTTACATAAACGCGCTTCGGTTTGCCGTCAACGAGGATACGAACCTTTTGAACGTTTACACCCCAAGAACGACGGTTACGGTTGTTAGCGTGGGATACGTGGTTACCGCTGCCTGGTTTTTTGCCAGTCACATAACATTTGCGAGACATAGATTACACCTCCTTAGCTCCAAACACCTGCATAAAACAATACTTGTATATTTTATCATAGCAAAAAATGCTTCGTCAACCGCCTGCAAAAACATTTATTTCTGGGGTGTCTTATAGTACAATGTTGATTAGCCCATACTATTTTGAGATGGGATCAATTAACATTTATTTTTTTGAATAGGATTATCCGAAAATTGGACGAATGGCGAAACGAAAACGTGCATTGATTCGTATTTATAAGGACGCCAATGGCTTAGGGATCAAGCTAGGAAGGGGATTTATCATTGAGTAAGCGTTCTTTGAATGGAACTGATTTTACCGCTATGGTTCTGGCTGGGGCGGAACAATTGCAGCAGCATGCCGAGCATGTCAATTCATTGAATGTGTTTCCGGTACCTGATGGTGATACGGGCACGAACATGAATCTGACGATGGGTGCCGGTGTAGCAGAACTGAAGAGAAACAATTCGAATTCGATCGGGCACAGCGCAGGCGTGCTGTCCAAGGGACTGCTCATGGGCGCGCGGGGGAACTCCGGCGTGATTACCTCCCAATTGTTCCGGGGCTTTGGACGCTATGCCGCAACCTATGATGAACTGAATGCGGTTCAGTTCGCGCAGGCGCTGCAGACCGGAGTTGACGCAGCTTACAAGGCGGTGGTCAAGCCGGTGGAGGGCACGATCCTGACGGTTGCGAAGGAAGCCGCGAAGCATGCAGTATTTTTGGCACGGCGAACACCGGATATTACGGAGCTCATGGAACAGGTGCTCACCAAAGCAAAAGAAACATTAGCCCAGACTCCGGAGATGCTCCCTGTCCTGAAGCAGGTGGGGGTTGTCGATTCGGGGGGACAAGGTCTGGTTTATATTTACGAGGGATTTTTGCAATATTTGCACAGCGTCAGCGAAGGCGGCTATGACTACCAGTCCTTTGCGGCACCGAGTGCGGTACAGCCCGCCCAGGATCAACCGGCGGCAGCAAGAGCCCAGGTTAAGCCAGCGCCCGTGGCGACAGAAGTGCCGGATATTGCGCAGTCCCGCCTGGAAACGGAAGACATCGAATTTTTATATGATATGGAATTTTTCATTAACCGGAAGTTAGGGGATGCGGCAGGTACGCATTTCGACGAGGATCAATTCAGGAAAGCGTTGTCAATGAACGGGGATTCGATTATCGTCATTGCCGATGACGAGATTATCAAGGTTCACGTGCATTCCAAAGCACCGGGCGAGGTGCTGAATTTGGCACTGCGTTACGGTGAAATTACCCAGATTCATATTCTGAATATGCGCGAGCAGCACCGGGATCTGCTGTCGGCCGGGATGGACATCGCGCCGATGCCGGAGGTTTTTGCCGACATTCCGGTCGAATCGATGGATCAGACGCCGGAAGAGGCGCCCGCCGAGCCGCCGGCCGATGAACTGGCACCTTACGGGTTTATCGCTGTGGCCTCCGGACAGGGTATTGCGGACATTTTCAAGAGCCTGGGCGTCGATGTCGTCCTCTCGGGGGGCCAGACGATGAACCCGAGCACGGAGGACTTTGTGAACGCGATCGCGTCCATTTCCGCGCACCATATTTACATTTTGCCGAACAACTCCAATATCGTGCTGGCCGCCCAGCAGGCGGGAGAACTGCTTGAGGGCGAACGCAGCGTGAAGGTCATTCCGAGCAAGACGGTGCCTCAGGGCATTGCCGCGGCATTCGCCTTTTCGGAGGAAGATTCCGAGGAGACGAATACGAGCAGCATGCTGGAAGCGATCGGCCGGATCAAGTCGGGTCAAGTGACCTACGCCGTGCGCGACTCGCAAATCGATCAGCTGGATATTAAAGCCGGCCAGTTTATCGGCATCGAAAATTCGAAGATCGTGACGGCTGCCGAAGGTCTTCTGCCTGCATGCCAGGAGCTTTTGACCAAGATGCTGGAGAACGGGGACGAAATTGTGACCATTCTCGCCGGGGAAGAGGCGAACCCGGAAATGACGGGCGAGTTGGCTGCGTGGCTGGCAGAGCAGTACCCGGATGCGGAAATTGAAGTGCATCAGGGCGGACAGCCGCTGTACTATTACATTTTTTCAGTGGAATCTTGAAGAGCAGCCTTGGGACCGAAAATCGAAGTTTGAATGAAAATGAAGGAGGCCCCATTCGATGACCCAACCGGTAATTGTAACGGACAGTACGGCCGACATACCCGAGGATATCGCGAAGCAGCATGACATTCACGTCGTTCCGCTCCGGCTGATGTTCGGCGAGGATACCTTTGAAGACGGCGTGGATATTTCCGCCGAGGTGTTCTACAAACGGCTTGTCCAGTCCGAGCAGCTTCCGACTACGTCGCAGGCTTCTCCAGCAGATTATATGCAGGTTTATCAAGAAATTATGAACGAATATCCGGGCTCGCCGATTATTTCCTTTCATATTTCTTCCGGGCTGAGCGGCACGTATCAATCGGCCACGATTGCCAAGTCCATGCTGGAGGGTGACCCGGATATTACGATCGTCGATTCCAAATCGGCGTCCTACGGATTCGGCCTGCTGGTCGTGCATGCAGCCAGACTGGCTGCCGAAGGCAAAACTGTAGAGGAGATCGTGCGTTCCGTTGAAGAGGTACGCAGGCAGCGCAAGCTGTATTTTCTCGTGGACACGCTGGAATATTTGCAAAAGGGAGGACGAATCGGCAAGGCGGCGGCCATGATCGGCAACCTGCTGAACATCAAGCCGATTCTGTCCATTGACGAAGAAGGCATTATTTATGCGGTGGAGAAGGTCAGAGGCCGCAAGAAGGCGCTGGCCCGGATCCTGGAGCGTTTTCGGGAGGATTTGGGCGGCGTTCAAAACATCAATGTGGCAGTGGGCCATACGGCCGACCCGGCTTCAGCCGAGCCCGTGCTTGAGGATCTGTCGCGGGACTTCCGGCTGCAGGAGGTCGTTCTGACGAACATCGGACCGGTCGTCGGAACCCATGTCGGGCCCGGGACGCTGGCCGTGTTTATATGGCCCGCTTAAATGAGGGATAACCATGAGCTTGAGTCTTGAACAAATATCGGTACGGCAGGTCCGCGGCGTGAGCGCCCTCAAGGAAGGGGAGCTTCACGCCTTTGGCATCTTTACGGTGAAGGATTTGCTGGAATATTATCCGTTCCGGTACGAGGATTACCGGCTTCGTTCGCTGCAGGACGTGAAGGACGGGGACAAAATTACGATCCAGGCGAAGGTGATGGGCGTTCCCGTACTGCAGCGGTACGGGCGAAAGTCCCGCCTCAGCTGCAAAATGATGGCTGAGGAATGGATGTTCACCGCCACCTGGTTCAATCGGCATTTTCTGAAGGATCAGCTGACCTCCGGGCGCGAAATCGTGCTCGTCGGCAAATGGGACCAGCGCCGTATGCAGCTGACCGTGTCGGAATCGGAGTTTCCGGACCAGGGGGCATGGCGCAGCGGTACGGTGCAGCCGGTCTATTCGGTCGGGGGCAAGATTACGCAGACCTGGATGCGCAAAACGATGACCCAGGCACTCGAGCAGTACGGGGAAATGATCCCGGAAATTTTGCCGGAGGAACTGCTGCGGAAGTACCATCTGATGCCGCGGAAAAAGGCGATCGCCACGATCCACCAGCCCCAGGATACCGGGGAAGGGCAGCAGGGGCGCGAGCGGATGGTCTATGAGGAGCTGTTTCTGTTTCAGTTGAAAATGCAGGCGTTCCGCGCCCTGAACCGGGAGCGGATGGACGGCGTCGTCCATACGGTGGACAACAAAACGATGCGCGAGTTCGTGCGCAGCCTGCCGTTCGAGCTCACCGATGCGCAGAAGAAGGTCGAGCTCGAAATTTTGCAGGACATGCGCTCGCCGCACTGCATGAACCGGCTGCTGCAGGGAGACGTCGGCTCCGGCAAAACGGTGCTGGCCGCGATCGCCTTGTACGCGTCGGTGCGTTCGGGCTATCAGGGCGCGCTGATGGTGCCGACCGAAATTTTGGCCGAGCAGCATACGCGCTCGCTGCAGAAGCTGTTTGAGCCGTTCGGCATCACCGTCGGCCTGCTGACCGGCAGCGTTACGGGGCGCAAGCGCAAGGATCTGCTCGCCTCGCTGCAGATGGGCTTGACCGACATCGTCGTCGGAACGCATGCCCTGATCCAGGAGGACGTGTTTTTCCGCAAGCTGGGCGTGGTGGTTACCGACGAGCAGCACCGTTTCGGTGTCAACCAGCGCGGCATTCTGCGGCGCAAGGGGTATAATCCGGACGTGCTGACGATGACCGCGACGCCGATCCCGCGGACGCTGGCGATTACAGCGTTCGGCGACATGGATGTGTCCACGCTGTCAGAGCGCCCGAAAGGACGGATTCCGATCACGACGTACTGGGTCAAGCACAATATGCTCGACCGGGTGCTGGGCTTCATCGCCCGCGAGGTGGACCAGGGACGCCAGGCGTACTTGATCTGTCCGCTGATCGAGGAGTCGGACAAGCTGGACGTGCAGAACGCGATCGATCTGCATGTCCAAATGCAGCAGGCGTTCCCTTCCTACAAGGTGGGCCTGCTGCACGGCCGTATGACGCCGGCCGAGAAGGAGGAAGTGATGCGGGCCTTCTACGAAAACGAGGTGCAGCTGCTCGTTTCGACCACGGTCGTCGAGGTCGGGGTGGACGTGCCGAACGCGACGCTGATGGTCATTATGGACGCGGACCGTTTCGGCCTGTCGCAGCTGCATCAGCTTCGGGGCCGTGTCGGACGTGGTGAGCACGCTTCCTACTGCGTGCTGATCGCCGATCCGAAGTCGGAGGTCGGTCAGGAGCGCATGAACGTCATGACCGAGACGGACGACGGCTTTGAAGTATCCCGGCGCGACCTGGATCTTCGCGGACCAGGAGATTTCTTCGGCACGAAGCAGAGCGGTCTGCCCGAGTTCCGCCTGGCGGACATGGTCAGCGACTTTGCCGTGCTGGAGCAGGCGAGGGATGACGCCGCCCGGCTGGTGGCGGATCCGGCGTTTTGGACCTCCCCGGCGTACGGGCCTCTGCGGGACTATTTGCAGCAGGAGCAGATTTTTCAAGGAGATTTGGTCGATTAGGTCAGTGGACAACCCCTCCCGTCATATACTTAGTTGGACTGCATTAGACGGGAGGTGCCAATATGGGTTATCAGCAGTACGGAATCAGCCCCCAATTGGTCGCACGGATCAAGCTGAAGATGAAAAATCCGGCCACCAAGGAGCGCATTAAAAAATTGATCGAAGGCGTAAACAAACAGGACCTGCAGGATCCGGCCAGGGTACAGCGGCTGGTCAAGTCGGCATCGTCCATCCTGAACGAGAAGCTGACCGGCGCCGAGGAAGGACAAATCGTCCGGTTTGTGATCGCCCAAAAGATCGATCCCAATAATACGTTCCACCTGATCAAGTTGTGGGGAATGTTTCGCTAAAAAAGCATACAAGCGCTTAGAATGCAGCCCTCCGGGAGAAACCCGGGGGGCTTTTTTTTGTATTCAAAGCAGGCAGCAGCGAGACCTGCCAGAACTCCTTGACGTATTAGGCTGTCAGGTGTTTTGCGGACTCTCTTCCTTTGAAAATCAATGCGGCGGTTGTGATGGAAACCGCGAGGTTCGTCCTAGTCATTTGGTCGCAATATGACGTCTGATGTCAGATATTGCGTTTGAAACAGAGAAATTTTGGGTAACTGATTCGAAGTGGTCTTCTTTATTGCATCCACAATATTCATAATTGGAGGGATCATGTTGCCAGGACTGAAATTGGGGAAGAGCAGCAAGCCGGCCCGGTCGAAAGAACCGGATGAATCCCGGCGGAAATTTTTGAAAGCCTCGGGAATGACGCTTGGCGGTCTGGTCGTCGGCGGTGTGTTCGGGGGCGTCCTGACGGACAGTCTGGAGAAAAATCAGGCCCCCAAGACGGCGCCTGCCGACAGCAAGCCTGAGGCTTCACTGCAGGACGCGCTGATGTTCTTTAACCAGGAGCAGTTTAAAATGACCGAAGCGGCGGCCGAAAGGATTTATCCCGAAGATGAGAACGGTCCCGGCGCCAAGGCGCTGGGCGTCGCTTTTTTTATTGATCATCAGCTCGCAGGACCATGGGGGTATAACGCGCGGGACTATATGATGGGTCCTTTTGTCCAGGCCCAGGCAACGCAGGGGGAGCAGTCGCGGCTGAAGCGCAATGAGATGTTCACGCTGGGCCTGGAAGGACTGAAGAGCTACTGCCAGCAAAAGCACCAAAAGGCTTTTACGGAGCTTGAGGGCCAGCAGCAGGACGAAGTGCTGACCGCCATGGAGAAAGGGGACAAATTCCCCATGCGCGGGGTGACGAGCAGCAGCTTCTTCAACATGCTGAAAAATTTGACGATCGAGGGCGTATACGCCGATCCGCTCTATGGCGGCAACCGGAATATGAACGGGTGGAAGATGCGGAATTTTCCGGGCAACCAGATGAGCTACGCCCAGCAGATTACGAAGGAAGGGCTGGTCCAGATCCAGCCGAAAAGCCTGCAGGCTCACATGAGCGAATAAATTTCACAGATATAAGGGGACATCAGAATTGGCCAAATTACCTAAAGTACCAGTAGTTATTGTTGGAATGGGCTGGGTCGGCGGCATCATTGCGGCCGAGCTGACCAAAGCGGGCGTCCAGGTCGTCGGACTGGAGCGCGGAAAAAGCCGGAGTACGGAAGATTATTTCATGGATCATGATGAGCTGCGGTATGCGCGGCGTTTTGAACTGATGCAGGACTTGTCCAAGGAAACGATCACGTTCCGCAATACGGAATCGATGAGGGCGCTGCCGATGCGCAGCTATGGCTCCTTCCTGCTGGGGGACGGGCTCGGCGGCGCCGGATCGCATTGGAACGGGCAGACGCACCGCTTCCTGCCGTATGACTTTGAGATTTACAGCCAGACGGTCGATCGGTATGGAAAAGGCAAAATTCCCGCCGGCATGCAGCTGCAGGACTGGGGAATCACGTATGATGAAATCGAGCCGTATTACGACAAGTTCGAGCAGATGGCCGGCATTTCCGGGGAATCGGAAGCGAACCCGATGCTTGGCAAACGGTCCCACCCGTTTCCGACGCCGCCGATGAAAAAAACGCCTATCCTGCAAAGGTTCGAGGAGGCTTCCAAAAAGCTCGGGTACCATCCGTACATGATCCCTTCGGCCAACCTGAGCGAGAACTACAAAAATCCGGACGGCGTCTCCCGTGCGGCCTGCCAGTACTGCGGATTTTGCGAGCGGTTCGGCTGCGAGTACGGCGCCAAGGCGGATCCGGTCGTGACGGTGATCCCGACGGCGATGGCCACCGGCAAGCTGGAGGTGCGTACGTTCTCAAACGTGACCGAAATTCTCCATGACGGCAAAAAGGCGACCGGGGTCGTGTACATCAACACGGTAACCGGGGAAGAGGTGACCCAGCCGGCGGACGTGGTCATTCTCGGCAGCTTTGTGCTGAATAACGTGCGCCTGCTGCTGAGCTCCAAGCTCGGAACGCCCTATGACCGGAAAACCGGCCGGGGAACGATCGGCCGGAATTATGCGTATCAGGTCAACTCCGGGCACGCGGTCGGCTTTTACGATGATGAGGAATTCAGCACGTTCATGGGCGCCGGGGCGCTCGGGATGGAGTTCGACGACTTCAACGGGGACAACTTTGACCATTCCGATTTGAAGTTTCTGCACGGGGCGGGCATCCGGATCAGCCAGAACGGCCTGCGCCCGATCGAAAACAATCCGGCGCCGAAGGGCACGCCGACCTGGGGCAAGGAGTGGAAGAAGACCACACTGAAATATGCTAACCGCGTGCTGACCGTAGCGACGCAGGGGGCAAGCTTGCCCTGGAAGCACCACTATTTGGATCTCGATCCGACCTATAAGGACATTTACGGCAAACCGCTGCTGCGGATTACGTTTGATTTCGAAGATCAGGACCGTGAGCTGACGAAGTTTCTGGCAGACAAGGCCGGTGAGGTCATGAAGGAGATGGGTCCTTCCCATGTGGAGGTCAAGGACAAGCTCGATCCGTACAATATCGTTCCTTACCAATCCACCCACAATACCGGGGGGGTCATTATGGGCGCGGACCCGGAAACGTCGGCGGTGAACAGTTATCTGCAGATGTGGGAAGCGGAAAACGTGTTTGTGGTAGGTGCTTCGGCATTTCCGCATAACAGCGGCTACAATCCGACCGATACCGTCGGCGCGCTTGCCTACCGGGCGGCGGAAGGGATTCAGAAGTATTTGAAACAGGGAGGCATGCTTGTCTGAACTGGCAGTGCTGTCGGGTTTCGGGCTACTGTGTGACGGTCATGCAACTTCAAAATGGAAAAGGAGGGATCGGCCATGCTTTCGACGATCGGAATACCGGGGCTGCTGCTGTTGCTGCTGCTCGTCCTGCTGCTGTTCGGGCCGTCCAAGCTGCCGCAGCTCGGCAAGGCGGTGGGAACGACGCTTCACGAATTCCGCAGCTCTGCGCGGCAACTGACGGAAGAGGATGAGGAGAAGCAAGATGCGGGGCGCCGCCAGGAAGGATAACAGAACCACATACTTATTTATTTTAAATGGAGGGATTTAACATGAAAAAATGGATGCTGATGGGACTTACACTGCTGCTGGTTTTTGTGCTTAGCGCCTGCGGAAGCAGCGGCGGAAGCGGGAGCGGCTCGTCGGACGAGTCTTCGTCTTCCGGCGGCTCTGACGGCGTGAAAGAAATTAAGGTGACGGCGTCAAACTTTAAGTTTGAGCCATCCGAGATCAAGGTCAAGAAGGGCGAAAAAGTCAAAATTACGCTGGAGAACAAAGATGGAAACCACGGTCTGGCTATTCCCGATTTCAACGTGGACCTGCAGAAGCCAAGCTCGGCAGAATTTACCGCCGATCAAGCAGGTGAGCATGAGTTCCACTGCTCCGTCATGTGCGGTGCCGGCCACAGCGATATGAAAGGGACCCTGATTGTTGAATAAATTGACTTGGCAGATGATGGAGCACCGGACTGCCTTCTGACGACACAGGAGGCAGAATCGAGAAAGCGCCGCCCAGCCGGACCGTAAAGGTTCGCGCAAGGCGGCGCTTTTTTTGCATATATACGGTTACGCGCCTTCCGGCACCCGTTCGATGCAATCGGGCGTATCGTTTTTAACCGAATTGACCGTCCTTGCGACCGGGTAAGCTTCCATTTCCTCGGCAGGATAGGGCACCAGCAGCTTCTGCAGGGCGTTCACGTCTGTTTGCCCGCGGTCCAGCCAGGCCATTTCGTCCTCCGGGCGCAAAATGACGGGCATCCGGTCATGGATCGGCGCCATCAGTGCATTGGGCCCGGAAGTGATGACCGTGCAGGTGCTCAGCTTGCTGCCGTCCTCCTGCAGCCAGGTGTCGTAGAGGCCGGCCATGCTGAAGATTCCCCCACCCCGGAGGGTAATCCGGTAAGGGACTTTGCCGCTGTCGGTTTTCATCCATTCATAAAATCCGTCGGCGGGGATCAGGCACCGCTTCCTCGCAAAAGGCAGCTTATAGGCCGGCTTGTCCGCCAGCGTTTCGCTTCTGGCGTTGATCATCCTGCTCCCCATGCTGCTGTCCTTGGCCCAGGACGGGACCAGTCCCCATTTAAGCTGACCGGCGCGAAGGCTGCTTCCGTCATGAATGACCGCCAGTACATTCTGCGCCGGAGCGATATTGTAACGGGGATGAAAGTTCAGCGCAAGCTCAAGCTCATAGCGCAGCATCAATTCTTCCATCGACACGGTCAGTGTATAACGGCCGCACATCAGGCACTCCCCCTTTTGTGGAATGATCGTTGTAAACAGTGTACCGCGGGATGCCGGTTTACGCCAGCCTGTCTGCCAGCAGCAAGGGAAGGCTGTCAAAAAATACATTTGCATAGAGAACATGTGTTTGGTATATAATACGAATATACGTTCGCTTACCGAGTGAGCATGCTTCGTGGAGAGGGAAGCGGCCCGGATCGTTTTTTTCGACGAGCGGTCTTTAGGGAGCTGGAGCTTCTCGGAGCTGCCCGGCCCAAACCGGTTTAACGAAATGCCAAAGTGGATGTGGAGGGTGTGTGCGCTTGAGCAGATCAAAGGAGAGAATTATATTTTTGGCCGATTGTCAGAGCTTTTATGCAAGCGTAGAGAAGGCGGATCATCCGGAGTATAAAGACAGGCCGCTCGCCGTTGCCGGAGACCCGATGCGCAGATCGGGCATCATTCTTGCCGCATGCCCGATCGCCAAGAGCTACGGGGTATCGACCGCCGAACGGCTGGGGGAGGCGCTCAAGAAGTGCCCGGATCTCGTCATTATGCGTCCAAGAATGCAGCATTATATCGATGTCTCGCTTCAGATTACCCGGATTTACGAGGAATATACCGATCTGGTCGAAATATTCAGCATCGACGAGCAGTTTCTGGACGTGACCGGCAGCCTGGCTCTCTTCGGCGACCCCGTGAGCATTGCCAAGTCGATCCAGCAGAAGGTGATGGAGGAGACGGGAGTCTGGGTACGGGTCGGCATCAGCTCGAACAAAATTTTGGCCAAAATCGCCACCGACATTTGGGCGAAGAAGAACAAGGAGGGCATTTTTATACTGCCCAAAGCCGACATCGAGAAGAATCTGTGGCCGCAGCCGGTCCATAAAATGTTTGGAGTGGGCTCGCGCATGACGGCCCATTTTGCCAAGCTCGGCATGACGACGATCGGGGATGTGGCGAGAACGCCTCTTCCCCAGCTGAAGGATAAATTCCGGGCGCGGTTCGGCAAGCAGTCGGATATCCAGGCCGAAGTGATGTGGCGCACCGCCAACGGCATGGACGACAGCAAGGTGACCCCGGAAACGTTCGACAAGCCTCCCAAATCGGTCGGGCATATGATGACGCTGCCCCGGGACTACGCCATCCCCAAGGAGGTCGACACGATTCTGCTGGAGCTGACGGAAGAAGTATGCCGCGACTGCCGCCGGAAGGGATATATGGGTTCGGTCGTCACGGTCAGCTGCATGTGCAGCCCTTATGACGCGCCGACAGGCTTTTCCCGGCAAATGAAGATGCCGGATCCCACGAACAACACGAACAAGGTGTATGAAGCCGTAAAAGCGATTTTTTATAAGCACTGGGACCGCATGCCCGTTAGGCGCGCCGGGGTCATGCTGAGCGAGCTCAGCGACGACCGGAATTACCAGCTGACGCTGTTTGAAGACCAGGAGCGGCTGCGGGCTCTGGAAAAGGCGACGGACCATATCAAGCAGCGGTACGGCAGCATGGCGATCGTAAGAGCCTCTTCCCTTACGGGCGCCGGCCAGGCGGCGGAGCGGTCCATGAAAATCGGGGGGCATTATAAATGAGCAAGAAGCTTGAGAATAACGGGATTTGGGAATCCAGCCGCATGATGCTGCCACAGCACCGGGAGGAACTGCTGAAGCGGCGCTCGCAGCAGCCGGAGGAGCACCGGCCGCCCCGCAGGGAGGACCTGGAGCTGATGCGGGACAGAATCCTGCTGCCGGTCATGATATCGATTGTGAAGAAGCGGATCCAGGCGATCGAGGCGTCAAGCGAGGCTTTGAAACACCTTTATTCGAAGGTGGCCCAGGTCCTGCTGCAGGACATCCAGAAGGATTTGTCCAAGGTGGAGCAAACCATGCTCGATGAGCGCATCGATCTGACCCAGGAGGGAAAGGACACCCAGATGATCTGGTACCGGTATTCGTTTCATGGGTATGAGGATACCTTCACGATCACGCGGGATTATATGCGCACGGAGGTCAGCGTAAGAATCGGACGGTACTCGGACCGGCTGATTACGGCATTGTACGCCCGTCTGCAGGATCATAAGCAGAAATAACCGAATGGAGCCCGTTGTCTTGTCTGGGAGACAACGGGCTTTTGGCCGTGTCGTACCTGGGCGAGATCAGGATCGGCGGACATCCAGGCCGCTGTGGCCATAACGATGGAAAGGAAGCGTACAGCAGAAATTACCAGGTTCAGCCGCCGGGATTCAGGGTAGGTATGGGAGTGGAACGCCCAGGAACGGAATGGGGCCTGTTTCCTATTTTGGAAATCCGGGGGATCATACGTTTTGCAATTCGGCGGGAAAAAGGCCGCCAATGGTAAATTTCAACAAATTGCGATTTTAAAAAAAGCCCCCATATCGATTGATTTTTGAAAAACCTGCCCGATGATCCTAGTCAAAAAGGAACGGGGGAACGGGGAGGAAGGACCACAAAAATGACCGAAAAGTCTGGTAATTGAAATCCAGTAAATGGAATGATTTGGTGAAAAAAAGACAGGAGGTCCTACCCGGGACCACGTTCTCATTTTTGTAATGTGACATAAATTGGCAAACGTTGATGTGACGCGGTTTTTCGCTGTCGCTTTATCGGACTATGGTATCAATTTTGTAATCTTTATGGATAAAGCTGTTAAATAGACCACAACTTTAGCAATTTTGAGGCGTATAAATGTCCAGTTAACCTGTCGCCTCAAGGCTTGGTTTACGTTTCTTTGTTATTCGTAACGGGGCCGGTTGACAGGGGATGGCAGGGCTCTATGGTCCGCACGAGGGAGTGGCGGGCTAGGTCGACGGGGTGGGAAATTTCCAACTACTAGCCTAGTTTACAGATCGGGGCCGAATAGTTAAAAATTAGATTTAGGCGAAGGCCAAGCCCCGGACCGATGAGGCAAAAATCGAAAACGAGGTGGGAACGAAGAGGCGATGATCAGACGTAAAACACTATTTATTTGGATCACGGCGGCTGCGGTTCTCATAGCCGGAGGCGGGGCGGCGGGACTGATGTTGAAGAACCCGACGGCTGCGGCCTACAAAGATCCGGACGGTACGAGATTTACGTTTAAAACCCAGGGGGACCGTTTCCTGAAGTACGAGAAGGACGGGACATGGAAAGAGATATTCGTTAAAGGCGTTAATCTTGGCGCCACGGTACCGGGACATTTTCCGGGGGAGCTGCCGGCGACCGAGGAAGATTATCTGCGCTGGTTTAAAGAAATTGACGACATGGGCGCTAACGTCATACGGGTCTATACGATTCACCAGCCCGTATTCTATCAGGCTCTCGTCAAGTACAACAAAGACAAGGGGGACGACCCTCTGTATTTTATGCAGGGGATCTGGTCGCCTGAAGAACAGCTGATCGAGCAGCAGGACGCCTATTCGGGGGATATTACGAAACAGTTCAAAGAGGAAATCAAGAAAGCGGTGGCCGCGGTATACGGCGATGTCACGATCCCGCAGAAGCAGGGTGCGGCAAGCGGGGAGTACAAGGCGAATGCCGGCAAGTACTTGATGGCATGGCATCTTGGAACCGAATGGGACCCGGGTATGGTCAAAAATACGAACAAGGTGCACAGCGACGTGAAGGCTTATCAGGGCAAGTATTTTTCGGGTACAAAAGACGCGGCTCCGTTCGAAAACTGGCTGGCCAGCTTGCTTGACTATACGGCCGAGCAGGAGGAGCATTACGGTTGGGAGCATCCCGTGACTTTCACCAACTGGGTCACGACCGATGTGCTCAGCCACCCTGGCGAACCGCTGTTCGAGGAAGACATGGCGAGCGTTGATGCCCGGCATGTTCAGCCTACCGGCTGGAAAGGCGGTTATTTTGCGGCCTATCACGTCTATCCGTATTACCCGGACTTTTTCCGGACGGATTCGACGCTCCAGACGATCAAGGACGACCAGGGGAACTACAATACCTACAAAGCTTATCTCCGTCAGCTAAAGGCCAAGTATAAGGACATGCCGCTGATGGTCACGGAGTACGGTGTTCCTTCTTCTGTCGGCGTGTCGCATTTTGGCGCCGGAGGGCGCGACCAAGGCGGCCATAACGAACAGGAACAGGGAGTGATCGATGCATCACTGACCAAAGACATTCACGACGAAGGCTACGCTGGCGCCATCCTGTTCATGTGGCAGGACGAATGGTTCAAGAAAACCTGGAACACGATGCCGATGGAGCTGCCTGAAGACCGGAGGTCCTATTGGATCAATGTTCTGACCAATGAGAAAATGTTCGGCCTGCTCGGCATGCTGCCGGGCAAGGAGAAGCTGATTACGATTGACGGCAATCTCACCGACTGGGACAGGCTCCCGGAAGGGGAAGTACAGCACTGGCAGGGCAAGATCCCGGGAGTCCAGGATATGAAAATTACGCATGATGAGGGCTACCTGTACATCGGCATGAAGCTGGATCATCCATTTGATCCCGCCAAGTCGAAGCTCTACATCGGTGCCGACACGATCACAGGCGGCAACCAGCCGTCCGCGAAGCAGCTTCCCGGGAGGAAGCTGGAAGGCGGGGCGCCCGAGACGCTGATCGAAATCGGCAAGGACGAGGAGTCCCAGGTGGAAATCGCGGCCGATTATGATTTTCACCAGCGGCTGTACGGCAAAGACGGCTATTGGATGCTGCCCGAGGCGGAGGCAGGAAACACGGCGCCGTTCCATCCGTGGAAGCTGGCGATCAGCCTGCTCATGAATCCGCCGGATACGCGCTTTTCGCATCCGTTCATCGACAAGACGATTGGTACGCTGAAAAGAGGGACGACGGACCGCAGCAAGGAGACGTTCGACTCGCTGACTTCTTGGCAGTACAGCGGTGATTCGATAGAGATGCGAATCCCGTGGATGCTGCTGGGCTTCTCGGATCCGAGCTCCCTTCAGGTCATCGACTACGGTCCGCTGAAGGAACGGAGTTACTTCGGCACGACCACAACCGACGGGATACGGCTTATTCCGTGGATCGTCCAGCGTGACGGAAGCGGCGTGTCCTGGCCCGGAGGAGACCAGAAGACGCTGAACGTGCAAAGCCTGCCGCTGTATACCTGGAAGCAGTGGGACACGGTGCAGTACAGTGAACAGTTGAAGCAGAGCTATTACATCATGAAGGATGCTTTTACGAAAATTTCCGGCCCTA
Source organism: Paenibacillus sp. SSG-1 (assembly GCF_002224835.1). Taxonomy (NCBI): domain Bacteria; kingdom Bacillati; phylum Bacillota; class Bacilli; order Caryophanales; family Paenibacillaceae; genus Paenibacillus; species Paenibacillus sp. SSG-1. The sequence continues at coordinate 3,924,584 of NZ_MBRK01000001.1, read as the reverse complement.
AAGAGAAAAAGGAGTAGGAGAATTGACTTTCTAAAAAGGAGGAACCTGCTAACATGTTTCATTTAACCGTTGCCTATATTTTCATCTATGTGTGCCTCGGCTTGATTGCCCTAGGGATTCTGCTGTTGTTCCAGATGAAAATATCGCATAACCGGGAACAGCGGAACCGTGAAGCGTATGCGAAGAAGCATCATGACTACTTTGTGTACGTTCAAGCCAATCTGCAGGATAATGTCGAATTGAGGCTTCCGCCCGGCAAGCTGAAGAAGCTTGAGAAGAGAGTGATTCAAGATAAATTCATCGAGTGGATCGAGCAGTTTAAAGGGGATTACCGTTCCAAGCTGATCGAGCTGTGCCGTGAGGCCGGCTTTGTGGAGGAGGACCTGAAAGCACTCCGCAGCATCCGGTACGGCCGGAGGCTGGAGGCGGCCTACCGTTTGGGAGGCATGCGCGCACCGGAGGCGGTGCCGATGCTGCAGAACATCCTGCAAAAACGCAAATACAGCTCGCTGTCGATCGTTCTGGCCCGCTCTATTGCGAAAGCGGCGGATAACAGCGAGGATCTGCTCCAGATGCTGCGCGCCCTCTTGTCTCACGGCAAGCCGATCCATAACCTGGCGGCGGATATTATGCTGGAGACGGGGCTCGATTCGAGTGCGATTTTGCTCAAGCTGCTGAACGACTCCGATTCCGCGCTGGTCAAGGTGGGACTGGTGGCCATGTGGGGACAGGCTGTACCGGAAGTCATGCCGGTTCTGGGACGTTTGGTCGGTGCGGAAGAGAAGGACGTTCGCGCCGAAGCGGTCAAGCTGTATCTCACTACAAATCCAGCGCTCAAGGACGATACGATCGCCCAGCTGATGAGCGACCGAAGCTGGGAGGTCCGGGCCGAGGCGGCGAGAGCGCTTGGCCAGCTGCACGCCGCAGGCAGCATTCCGCTGCTGACCGATGCGCTCCGCGACTCCAGCTGGAAGGTGCGCTATAACAGCGCCGAGAGCTTGGCGGAGCTGGGTGAAGCCGGCTTTGAGGCCCTGTGCCAGGCTGCGCTGACCGGTGCCGGCATCCAGCGCGAGGCTGCGCTGCACCGGATCGAGCTGGTGATGGAAAAGGAGCGCGAGCACAGCGCGATCGAACAAATGGTGGCTTACAACAAGAAACGGCTTCTGTACGACCGTTATTTCGGCGTGAAGCAGCCGGCCAAACGGGTTGGCGGGGTAGCCGCTGTAGGAGGGGATTACTCTGCTTAGAGACATACTTATGTATTACGGCATGGTCGCCGTGTATTACGTCATGATCGTTAACATTTTGTACTTTACCATTATGATCCTATCGTACCGGAACATCGGGACCATCTACCGGAGGTCCAAATATTCCAATTACAATACGCTGTCCGGCTCCGAGCTGGTGCCGCCGGTATCGCTGCTGGTGCCGGCCTTCAATGAGGAACTGACCATCAGCGAGAACGTCAACTGCCTGCTGACGCTCAACTATCCGACCTACGAGGTCATCGTCATTAACGACGGGTCCAGCGACAATACGGTGGATGTGCTCATCAAGGAGTTCCGGCTCAAGAAAATGCCGAATCCGGAGTTCCGGGGGACGATCGACACGCAGGAGATTCGAGGCGTTTATCATAATCCCGATTATCCCTCCCTGTTTGTAATAGATAAGGAAAACGGCGGCAAGGCCGATTCGCTGAATGCCGGTATCAACTTGTCGCATTATCCGCTGATCTCTTCCATCGACGCGGACTCGCTGCTGGAGAAGGATGCCCTGATCCGCATGGCCCGCATGTACATGGAGAATCCGGAGGAAATGGTGGCGATCGGCGGCGACGTGCGTATTGCCAACGGCTGTCTGATCGAGAACGGTGCGGTGCAGAAAGTGTCGCTGCCGCGCAAAATCTGGCCGATGTTCCAGTCCATCGAGTATATGAAAGCCTTCCTGGGCGGACGGATCGGCTGGAGCCACATGAACGGCCTGATCATCGTCTCGGGCGCATTCGGCCTGTTCCGCAAGGACTATGTCATTGCTGTCGGCGGGTACCGCGGCGGTTATCCGGGAGAAGACATGAACATCATCATCAAGCTTCACCGGTACATGCTCAGCCATAAAATCCCGTACAAGGTAGCTTTTTGCCCTGAAGCGGTCTGCTGGACGCAGGCACCGGATACGTACAAGATTATCTCCAACCAGCGCAAGCGCTGGGGGCGGGGAAATCTGAAGAACATGATCGAGAACCGCGGAATGCTGTTCAATCCGAAGTACAAGGTCATGGGTATGATCACGATGCCTTACAACGTCCTGTTTGAAACGTTAAACCCTTATTTTAGAATCACGGGCCTGTTGGCTCTGGTAGGATATACGCTGCTGGACATGACTCACTGGCGCATTCTATTGACTTTCTTCCTTCTGAACTTCCTGAGCGGCTATCTGCTCAGCGTCGGTGCCATCATCCTGGAGGAAATCGCCTTCCGGCGATACAAGAAATTGTCCGATCTGTGGAAAATGCTGCTGTTCTCCGCGCTGAAGTTTTTCGGATACCATCAGCTCGGCGTGCTGTGGCGCGTCCAAGGACATATCCAGTATCTCCAGAACAACAATTCCTGGGGAACGATGACCCGGCAAAGCTGGAGCGAAGAAAGCAAAACGGCCTGATGGGCCCCGATTCAAAGATTTATACATTTGAGAGAGGTGGGAGTGGATTATGCCGCAAACCGTAACTTTACAGAGAGAACAGACGACCGATGTGTACCACCATCTGGGAGAACGTTTGAAGGAAACGTCGCCGGACACTTGCGGAATCATGTTTCTGTACAGCAGTGCGAACCCTCCGCAGCTGGAAGAGCGGGTTCGGGAGATTTTGCAGCATGGTTCCGGGCTCAACTATGAGGTGCTGAAGGATGCGCAAACCCGGACGCTGGCGATTCTGCTGCCGGGACTTACGCTGGATGCGGCCCATTACCAGGCGCTGCTTCTGAAGCAGCAGCTGCAGGAGACGGTGAAGGATGCCGATCCGCGGATTACGCTGACTGTATTCCCGGGGCAGGTCGAACCTACGCCTGGCGTTCTCAAACAGATGGCCGAGTCTACAAAGCTCAGCACATCGTCCGATATTCATATATTTACGAAAGAGGAGGCCGCGGAAGAGGCTGGAAGAATTTTGATCGTCGACAATGACGCCACCGTCCGCGAGTTTCTCCAGATTCGTCTGAAAATGCAGGGCTACGAGACGCTGGCCGCTCATGACGGCACGTCCGCCCTGGAACTGATCGAGAAATGGGAGCCGGATCTGGTGCTGACGGAGCTCAACCTTTACGGGATTGACGGGCTGCCGTTCATTCACCAAATCCAGCAGCTGCCGGTCGACAACACGCCGAAAATCGTCGTGCTGACCGAACAGCGCGTGGAGCAAACCATCAGCCAGTGCTTTAAACACGGAGTAGACGACTATGTGACCAAGCCTTTCTCTCCGGTAGAGCTGGATGCCCGTATACACCGGTGCTTTCACTAAATCATCCGCTTTTCTTGAGCGTTACTTAGCAGCAGACCAAAACTTACATCTAATGGAGGTTGAGTGCTTGTGAATCACGAATATGAGCAGTTGTTGGAAGGAATTAAAACCAAAAAGGCCGTATTGGGCGTAGTAGGACTGGGATACGTAGGACTTCCGCTGGCCGTGGAAATGGTCAAGCAGGGCTTTACCGTAATCGGTATCGACGTGGATCCTGCGAAAATCGATAAAATCTATCAGGGCGAATCCTATATCACGGATATCTCTTCTGAAGACTTGGCCGCGGTCGTGGCTAGCGGACGCTTCAAGCCGACGACGGACTACAGCATGATCGCCGTCATCGACGCGCTCAGCATTTGCGTGCCGACACCGCTCAGCGAAAACCAGGATCCGGATACGTCCTACATTACGAGCGTTGTGGATCAAATCAAGCTGCACATGAAAAAAGGCATGCTGATTACCCTGGAAAGCACGACTTACCCGGGTACGACCGAAGAGCTGATCCAGACGGAAATCGAAGCGCTCGGCTACAAGGTGGGCGAAGACTTCTTCCTCTGCTTCTCTCCGGAGCGGGTGGACCCTTCCAATGTGCGCTTTAACACCTTCAATACGCCAAAAGTTATCGGCGGTACGACCGAGGCCTGCCTTGAGCTGGGGACGGCGCTCTACTCTCAGTATGTACAGACGGTGGTGCCCGTCACTTCGCCGAAAGTGGCCGAAATGTCCAAGCTGCTGGAAAACACGTTCCGCAGTGTAAACATCGCCTTCATCAACGAAATGGCCATGATGTGCGACCGCATGGGCATCGATATTTGGGAAGTCATCGACGCAGCGGCAACCAAGCCGTTCGGCTTTATGCCGTTCTATCCGGGTCCTGGCATCGGCGGACACTGCATCCCGCTCGATCCGATGTACCTGTCGTGGAAGGCGAAGGGCTTCCGCTTCTACAGCAAGTTTATCGAGCTGGCACAGTCGACCAACGACAACATGCCGTATTACGTTATCGGCAAGACGTCGACGATTCTGAACGAATACGCGAAGTCCATCAAGAAATCGTCGATTCTCATCCTCGGCATGGCTTACAAGCCGGACATCAGCGACCTGCGCGAATCTCCGGGGCTTGAAGTCTACGAGCTGTTCAAAGAGAACGGGGCGAACGTGGAATACTACGATCCGTACGCTGTCAGCTTCCGCGACAAACACGGTGAGACCGTGCACAGCGTAGCCTACGATCCGGCGCAGTTTAAAAAATACGACTGCATGGTGCTGATCACCAATCACAGCGGACTCGACTACGGCGAAATCGCGGCGATGGGCGTGCCGATCATCGATACGCGCAATGCATTCAAAAACTACACCCTGCCTCATATTTATAAAATCGGACATTCGGTGCAGCACGTGGAAGAGCCGGATGTGGCGTTAATCGTATAATAAAGGAGGGGATGGTTTGGGAGAGCTGCTCAAAAAAGCGAAAATCCCGGTGATCATAGTCATCTGCGGCTTGCTGCTCCTGCCTCTCCTGTTAAAATCGTCATCCATGGAAGATCAAAAAGCGACCTGGCTGTGGGATACCGAGCTGATCAAGGATCCCGGCAAAATTATAGCATTCTGCAGGGAGCAGAACGTAGGCACGATCTTCCTTCAGGTTCAGAAAAAGGTTAGCGATGAGGACTACCGCCGCTTTATTGCGGCAGCCTATGAGGAAGGCATTGCCGTGCACGCGCTGGACGGGCAGCCCGATTGGGCCTATGAACGCCAGAGCAGGGAGGCGGATCAATTTCTGCAGTGGGTGTTTGATTATAATGCAAAAGCAGCCCCAAGCGAGAAGTTTACCGGCATCCAGCTGGATGTGGAGCCCTATCAGTTAAGACGCTGGCAGAGGGATCAGGACGGCGTAGTCCGCGAATGGAGCAGCAATGTGGAAAAATGGGTAGCCCAGGGCAAGGAGAAGGGCCTGTACATGAGTGCGGCTGTTCCCTTCTGGCTGGGCAACGTTAAGGATGCCAACGGCAGCGGGAACCTGAGCCGGTGGATGATCAGCCAGTTTGATGCCGTCGCCGTCATGTCGTACCGGGACAGTGGACGGAAGATTTACGATGTGGCCCGCGAGCAGTTGGATGAAGCGGACCAGCTCGGTAAATCGGTATGGATCGGCATGGAGCTGGGCGACACCGAAGAAGGTTCGCACATCACGTTTTTTGGCAAGGCCGTGCCTGTGATGGAGGAAGAGATGAAGTCTGTGAACAGTCTGGGCGACAGCCATCCTTCCTTTGCCGGACTGGCGGTACACCATTATGAAATTTGGCAGGACAAAATCGCTTCAGCGGCTTCGGACGAGAAGCCCGAGAAGTCCAATCAGTAAATGGAATCAGGCGTGCGAAGAGGGAAACCATTCGCACGCTTTTTTTCGTGGATGGAGAGCAGCCTCGGCACCGCACAAGGTTGAACGCACATCGCACACCGATATAAAAGGCCCCGCTTGCCGGGGGCTTCGTTTCAGGCATCCGGCATCCGGATGCCGAGATAACGGCTGAGCACGAGGCCCGATTCCGCCTGCACGTACGTCCAGAGCATGGCGAACCGCCGCTGGTATCCGCGGCATAGATACGACGCCTCAATGCCCTTGGCGGTCCGGGTTTCCTCGTAGACCCGAATGCCTCGGGCCTTCATCTCGCGGCGGATCGACGTCAGGCTCGCCATAATCTGATCCTGGATGGACGACAGGGCGCGGATATACAGCTGTGCCATCTTCAGCGGGACCGTGCCGATCAGGCGAATGTCCTGCTCCAGCGCATCAAGCAAAACCACGTGCAGCAGGTAGGCTTTGACCAGACGGCCGTCTTCTTCCGAGGGGGCCGGAGGGGAGAGGGATGCTTTCATGAGGCATGGCACTTCCTTACTAACAGTATAGGAACATACGTTCTAATTATACTCATGTTAAGGCAAAAGTATTCGGGAAGGCAATAACGAATTTATGGAAGCGCGCAGAGTTTCGGTCCGGACGGGTGGATTTGGTATAATAAAGAGAATCGTAGCTTCGCAGAAGCGGCATTGAACAAAAGAAACTTGGAATCGCGGAACTTTAGGTTGGAGGAAAAATCATGTTTTTGAACAAGGGAGAAATATTATTCAGACAGGGGGACAGCGGGGAGTTTTTATACCATATCAAGAGCGGTTTGTTCAAGGTAACACGGCTCCACAAAAACGGGAACAGCGTTCTGTTTAACGTGCTTTATCCGGGGGAAACGGTGCCTCACCATTCGTTGATCACCCCGAAGGATACCCACGGTACGGCAACGGCCCTGATGCGCAGCGAAGTCGAGAAAATTCCGGCAGAGGAGTGGTACCGCGAGCTCCGTGAGCACCCGGAGAAGGCGCTTGAAATCGCCCTTTTGCTGCAGGAAAAGGTGCGCTTTATGCAGCAGCGGATCGACCACTTAACCGTCGGGACTCCGGCCGAGAGGCTGGCGCTGCTGACCGATTGGCTGGACAGCTACGCCCACGGTATCCACTTTACCGAGCTGCTGACCCAGGAGGAGATCGGCCAGCTGATCGGGGTACGCAGGGAAACGATCAACCGGCTGCTTCGAGGGCATTAACATAGCGCCATCCACCCATCCGCCATACGCAAACGGTCCGGTAAACAAACAAAAGGGCTGCCCATTCAGGTTCTCTGAACCTGGGGCAGCCCTTTTGTGCATTTTAGTAAATCGTATTGGCCGGTTTGGAAATCGCATAGGCTAACTCAGTGCATTGCATTTGCTAAATCAGCGCATCGCATTGACCAATCCGTGCGTTGCATTGGCTTCAAATGACACCGTAGTCCGATAGGCGGGTTATCCCGCGAGCTGACAAGCTAACCGAGCTTGGCCCGCCGCCGATACGTTAGTCGAGCTGGCCTGCCGGGCCGAAAAATTCGTAATGGATCCGCTCTGCGGGGATTCCCAGCTCCTTAAGGGCGCTGTAGACGGTGCGCATGAACGGAACCGGACCGCAGAAGTAAAAATCAGCGTTTGGATCGACGATTTGCTGCAGCCATGCAGCGTCGATATATCCGGTTTTATGGCAGCTGTCGCCTTCAAGCGGTGTCTCATAGCAGAGGTAGGAGGACATTTGCGGATGCGCGCCTTCAAGGTCGGCGATATGCTCCTTCATCGCATGATGGCTTCCGTTTATCGCGGCGTGAACATAAGTGACTTTACGGGCCGGCTGTTCTTTCAGCAGCGTCTCCAGCATGCTGACCATTGGCGTCAGGCCGACCCCGCCGCTGATCAGCACGACGGGAATGTCTTGGGTCTGATCCAGCGTAAACGTGCCTGCCGGTGCACTGATTTCAAGGACGGTGCCTTCTTGGGCATGCTCGTGCAGATAGTTGGAGACGACGCCTGCCGGTTTACCCGGCGCGGCATCTTCGCGGCGCACCGAAATCCGGTAGGAAGAACCGCCCGGCGCAGTGGACAAGCTGTAGTGGCGGATCTGCGTATACGGCTGGCCTTCAGGCTGAACGCGGACCGTGATGTATTGTCCCGGTAAATAAGAGGCGATCGGTCCGCCGTCTTGCGGTTTTAAATAGAAGGAAGTGATCACTTCGCTCTCCTTCACTCTCCGTTCCACGACGAATGGGCGGAAACCGGACCAGCCTCCCGGTGCGGCTTCAGCTTCCCGGTACATTTCCGCTTCCACGCTGATAAATGCGTTTGCAATGACGCCGTAAGCCTCTTTCCAGGCTTCAAGAATTTCCGGTGTGGCCGCGTCGCCAAGAACTTCCTTGATGGCCCCAAGCAAATACTGCCCGACGATCGGGTAATGCTCCGGCTTGATTTGCAGCGCCCGGTGCTTCTGCCCGATCTGCTTGACGGCTGGAATAATATCCTCGAGATGATCGATATGCGCGGCTGCGGCATAGACGGCGCCAGCCAAGGCGGCCGACTGCCGTCCTTGACGCTGGTTGGCATGGTTGAATATGTTCAGAAGCTCCGGATGATCCTTGAAGAGATTGTTATAAAAGACGGATGTAATGGACTGTCCGTGTACTTCCAGTACCGGAACGGTCGATTTGATCGTATCAATGGTTTGTTGGCTCAGCATAAAGGGTTCCTTCTTTCAACGTAATATTTAACGATTTCATACGTTAAGTATAGAAAAGCCGACCACCCTTTATTGTGATTTCAGTCACATAAAAAATTGACATTGTGTGAACTTGAATTTACGTTCTGAAGACATGATCCGACGGAATAGGGCATAGGATATGACACGGTATCACGGTATCATTCCTGAAATCTGGATGACAGCGCCTGCGGCATAGAAGCCCTTCTTTTAGATATAAGAAAAGGTATAAGTTTCGGAGACTGGTTTCCTTATATCGCAACCAAAACTATCATATAAACGCGGTCCGGCTTCTTGGAATGCACGACGATAGACGTTTCTAACGCATTCTCCTCAGCAAGCTGTTTAGCAGGCAGTGCAACTGTGGTATAATAAGTATAGAAGTTATCAAACAAAAGAAAGGATCAGGATACCATGTGTCCCCGAAGGAACATTCCCCAAAGGACGATTTGGAAACGTTATGATCTCTCTTACACTTAGCTTCCATCGTAGAGAACAAGCGCCCGGATATTGGGTTGTGACAAACTTCTCGCGAAAGAAGGAAGCTTAAGATGCGAAGGACTCGGTCCTACAGGTTTCTTCCCGCGGAAGTTAGTCGCGTCCCTGACCAACTAACTACGATGAGGGGTAACCTGTATGAGGAAGAAAGACCATGTAATTTCAACGCTTCGACCAATCGCTATTATGATGTTAGGTACTTTTTTGCTGGCTTTTACGTATTATCACATTAATTTTCAGAATCATCTGTCCGAGGGCGGCTTCGTTGGCCTGTCGCTGCTCGGCAAGTACGCATTCGGATTTGACCCGGCAGTGACCGTGCTGATCCTGGATATTCCGGTGATCCTCGTTGCGCTGCTGCTGAATGGACGCAAATTTATTGTGAACACGCTTGTGGCGACCGTTTCGTTTTCCGTTTTTTACGATCTGATGGAACGCTACTCTGCGCTTGACATCAATCTTCACGGCAACCTGCTGCTTGCAGCGCTGCTGTCAGGCGTCTTGTCCGGCTTTGCAACCGGACTGGTACTGCGGTTCGGAGGAGCGACAGGCGGCGACGATATCGTGTCACTGCTGCTCAGCCGTCTCACCGGCCTTAAAGTCGGCACCGTATTTATTCTGCTCGATGCGGCCGTCCTGCTCGTATCCTTGTTCTACCTGCCTCTGCAGGAAACGTTGTTTACGATTTTGGCCGTGAGTATTGCAGGGAAAATGATTACGTATACGGTCTCGTTTCGTGCGCATCGTACCTCGCCGGCAGCGGGAGATGCAGCACCTAAGATGACCGCGGGTCAGAAACAGCCTGCAGCCAAACCCGTTCACAAAGTTCGGAGTGTCCACTGATAGATAACCGCCTGGTTCCTGAGGGAATCAGGCGGTTTGCTGTTTATGGCAGGTATGGCAGGGCGGGGGCACCGTAAGGAGCCTCCCCGCGAAGACATACCACGAATCGCTCGATTTTGCCGTCTTGCGTGAACGCTGGCACGAACAGCATCACGAATAACTTCGATTGCTCTCGATTTTGCCGTCTTTGCCGTGAACGATGGCATGGACATCGTGTTTCGAGGCGTAGTCTTCCGCTTCGTCCATGGCTTCCTTCTTCGATCCAAAAGTCGACAAGGGCTTGTCTTTGCCTTCCACCTTGAGCGCCCATCCGTCCTCATGGGTGACGACATGGACGTCGGCATCGCCGCCCCGGCCGCTGCGGGAACGGGAAGTCTTGCCTGCGTGCTCGTCCCGCTCGTCATCCGAACGGCCGGATGCATGCTTCGATTGCCCTTCCTCACCGGCAGGGTGGTCCTCATTCCACTTTTCCGCCTGAGCGGTGCCGATGGCAATGGCGCGCCCTTCCTCATAGCCTTCCTCGAGCAGCGCATTGGCGATTTCGACCGCCTTATTCCGCACCCGGGGCTCCAAGTTTTTCATGGATACTGGGTAATCATGCTTATTCCAAGGCATTGTCAATCCCTCCAAACCAGTTCTCGTTTACTCCTATATTACCCGGCGCCGCGCGAATCAAACGATGTTCATCCGCCCGATATGCATTATAATGGAAAAGATTGAGAATAAAGGAGTGAGGAAGCGTGATGATGCAGATGCTGCTGGTACTGCTCTTGACGGGGATCATCCATACCGTGGACAGCCTTTCCTATGCTCTGCGGCTCGGCGGGCTGCGCAGCCGGCGGATTACGCTGGCCCTGTCCTTGTCGGGGCTGCTTGTGATCGTGTCGAGGACTTCCAACATGGCGCAGGGGCCGATGGTCGGCAGCATGGTGGACAAGGCGCTGGCGTCGGCCTCCTTTCATTTGGAGTCGAGGCTGCATTGGATCATCGCCGCCGCCACAGCCGGTACAGCCGCAGCCATGCTGCTGTTTCCGAGCGTGGTGCGGATTTGCTCGCGGCTGGTCGTCCATTTGGAAGCTGCCGGTTCCATCCCGCAAATGGTAAGGCAGCTGACTGCCGGGCGAAAATGGAAGAACGGGGCGGCGTACGTCAAGCTGCCGAATCTCCAGATGCTGCGCAGCCTTTTTCAAGGCCGCCTGCCCAGACGCCTGATGGCGATCAATATGGCCGTCACGGCCATTTATACCGTCGGCGTGCTGTCCGCGCTGTATGCCGCCTATCTATGGCCGGCTTCCCGGCTGGCGGCATCGACCTCCTCCGGTCTGATCAACGGGGTGGCGACAATTCTGCTGACGCTGCTCGTCGACCCGCGGATCGCCCTGCTGTCGGACCGGACATTGCGGGGAGAGTCGCGTCTGGGGCGGATGAATCAGGTGCTCGGCCTGATGCTCGTGTCCCGCTGCGCGGGGACGATCGCGGCCCAACTGCTGCTCGTTCCCTGCGCGTTCTGGATCGGCTGGCTTATTTCCGGCTGACCTAATGCAGCCGGAAATAAGGAACGCGCATGAAAAAGAGGGTAAGGCTGCAAGCCTTACCCTCTTTTTGTATAAAGAACGAACCCCAGCGCCTATCGCTTGCTGGTATCGCATAGAACAGCAGTACCGTTTATTCAAACAGCACTTTATATTCGGAATATCCTTCCTTATCCAGGTCTTCCTTCGGAATAAAGCGAAGCGCCGCGGAGTTGATGCAGTAGCGGAGGCCGTTCGGCCCCGGCCCATCGTCAAATACATGGCCCAGATGGGAATCCGAGCCTTTGCTGCGCACTTCGGTCCGTACCATCATATGGCTCAGGTCCAGCTTCTCTTTAATGTGGTAATCGCGGATCGGCCGGGTAAAGCTCGGCCAGCCGCAGCCCGAATCATATTTGTCCGTGGAGCTGAACAGCGGCTCGCCGGACACGATGTCGACGTAAATGCCGTCGCCGTGATGATCCCAGAACTCATTTTGGAACGGCCGCTCCGTGGCGTTGTTCTGGGTGACTTCGTATTGAAGCGGCGTCAGGCGCTGTTTCAGTTCTTCCTTGTTTATCTTGGGAGCCCAGTGCTTCTCCAGGAAGTCATCGCGGCCCGATCCTTTCCGGTACCGTTTGTAATGTCCAGGGTTTTTCTTATGGTAGTCCTGATGGTACTCTTCCGCTTCATAGAACGGGCCGGCAGGCAAAATCGGCGTAACGATCGGCTTGTCAAAGCGGCCGCTTCTTTCGAGCGCCTGCTTGGACGCTTCAGCCTTCTCGCGCTGCTCCTCGCTGTGATAGAAAATAGCGGTCTGGTAGGAAGAACCGCGATCGTAGAACTGCCCGCCCGCATCGGTTGGATCGATCTGCTGCCAGAACAGCTCGAGCAGCTTTTCATAAGGAAAAATGTCCGGGTTGAACGTAATCTGCACTGCCTCCACATGCCCCGTCGTTTCAGAGCATACTTCCTCGTAAGTCGGGTTCGGCTTATGGCCGCCGGTATACCCGGACACGATGCTGACGATGCCCGGCAGCTCCTCAAACGGGGTTACCATGCACCAAAAGCATCCACCCGCAAAAGTGGCTTTATGTTCAACTGGCTGTACGTCGCTCATGATATCACTCCGTTTCTTTCAAATCGTAAGTAAGGTGTACAACTCCATTATAATCCATCTGAGCAAGGGAACCAAGGAGCCCGGTTATTTCGGTCTCGTGCGGGAGAGGCGGCGGTACATTACCGCGATCAGTCCGAGCAAGAGGACATAAGCGGAGGCCGCAGCGGCGGAGATCCACGGGTGCGCAGACAGATTGCCGCCCAGGTAGGCATACAGCAGGATGCCCGGCACTTTGCCGATCCCGGAAGCGGCGGTGTAGCTCCAGAAGGGAAGCGCGGCGGCCCCGGCGAATATATTGACCGCCATCTGCGGAACGATCGGAATAACCCGCGCGGCTGCGATACTGACAAACGGATGCGTTTCAATGAATGCGGTGAAAGTCTGCAGCGGCTTGATCCGTTCCAGATACCTCCTGCCCCGGTCCCGTAACAGGTAGCGGACAAGTCCGTACAGAATCGTGGCCGCCAGCATCGTTCCGATCCAGGAGACGACCGCCGCCCACAGGGTCCCGTAAGCGTAACCGAGCGCTGCGATGACCAGCTTATAGGGAACGACAGGGAACAGGGCGACCAGGGCAGCAATTCCGACCAGCAGAAGGAAAGACGGCCTTTCGCCCAGCGCCTCCATGATCACATCCCGGTACAGGAAAGCCCAAACGAGCAGAAGGATGTACAAGAGGGGCAGCAGCCATTTTTTCATGGTGATTTCCTTTCCACTTAGCCTATAATCTCCATCATACCAAAAATTAATGAATAAAAATCATAGTAATTGCCTTAGAGTTTTGCTATAATGGTTCCAACAAGTGAATAGTTCCCAAAGGGGAGTAGCTCATGCAATAAAGTCGTCATTACGGGATCGGTATCCCCGGCTTTATTGGCAACGATTATGTTGTTTTGCGAGACCTTTGCCTGATTTTTCATTAGGTAAAGGTCTTTTTTGGTGGGCAAAAAAGCGCCATTTTACCTAATGAAGGTAAGGGGCGCTTTTTTTAGTGCGGCGACTAATCATTCTATCTATATAGAATGAACTAAAGAAATGAACGTTATAGGTAAAACTTTAGTTCATTCTATCTCAAACAACAGAAAGGTGGAAATCGTATGGAATTGTTTACTATGGCATTTTGGGCAGCGCTCATGTCCATCGTCATCATTGACCTGGTTCTTGCCGGCGATAACGCCATTGTAATCGGGCTCGCCGCACGGAACGTCAAAAAAGAAGACCAGAAAAAAGTCATTATTTGGGGGACCGTGGGCGCTGTCGTCATCCGGGTCATCGCCACGCTGCTCGTCGTGCAGCTGCTGCTGATTCCGGGACTGCGGCTTGTCGGGGGAATCGCGCTTGTATGGATCGCGTATAAGCTGCTGATTGACGAAAAAAAGCATGACATATCCGCAGGCAACCAAATGTGGGCGGCCATCCGCACGATCATTATCGCCGATGCCATGATGGGTCTCGACAACGTGCTGGCGGTAGCCGGAGCGGCCCATGGAGACTTCCTGCTCGTCATTATCGGACTGGCGATTTCGGTGCCGATTATGGTATGGGGCAGCACGATCATCCTGAAGCTGACGGAACGCTTCCCGGTCATTATTACGATCGGTGCGGCGGTGCTCGCCTGGACGGCATCCAAAATGCTGGTGGAAGAGCCGCTGATTCACGACTGGTTTGCCAGCCCGATCCTGAAGTACGGGTTTGAAGTGGTGGTCATTGCCGCCGTCGTTGCTTTGGGACTGATGACCAAAAAGAAAAAGCAGAAGGAAAACCGGGCGGCAGAGTCGATGTAACGGCTTAAATTTGCCGGCCAAAAGCGGTATAATGGGTATCTGTCCGGCATGTCCGGAAGGTTCGTTTGGATGGAAGAAAGGTGGACCATAGGCATGAATGTAATAAACCGTAAGCGGAAGGTTGCGCTGGCGGGGCTCGGTGATATCGCCCACAAGGTATATCTTCCGCTGCTGGCCCACCACGAGAAGGTGGAGGTTGCCGGGGTGATGAGCCGCTCCGAAGCTACGGTCCAGCGCGTGACGCAGACTTACCGGTTTCCTCAGGGGACGACCGATTTGGAAGAACTGCTGTCATGGGACCTGGATGCCGTTTTTGTTCACAGCCCGACAGAAACCCATTATGACATGGTTAAAGCTTGTTTGGAACGCGGGATATCCGTCTATGTCGACAAGCCGCTGACGACGGATCTCGCCAAGTCCAGGGAACTGGCCGCCCTGGCTTCAAAGAAAGGTCTGCTGCTCGCGGTAGGCTTTAACCGCCGGTTTGCTCCATTATATGTGCGGGCAAAGGCATGGGTCGAGGAGACCGGCGGATTTGTCCAGGCCGCTGCAGCCAAGCACCGGACCACCCTGCAGAAAGGGAGCAGCAGCGACACGATTTACGACGATCTGATCCATATGCTGGACCTGCTGCTCTGGCTGGGCGGAAGTGACTACGAGCTGCTTCATCACCATCTAAGCGAAGATGAACAGGGCCGGCTGCTGCACACCTCCGGCGAGCTTGGCCTCGGTCGGAACGTCACAGGAAGGTACAGTATGATCCGGCAGGCCGGAGCGGATATGGAGAAGCTCGAGCTGCACGGAAGCGGCCGGTCGGCGGAAATCGTAAATCTGGAGCGTGCGGTTCTGTGTGAGCATGGAAGGCCGCCCGAGACTCGCGAATTTGGAAGCTGGGAACCGATCCTGCATCGGCGCGGCTTCAGCGGGGCCGTGGATCATTTTCTGGAACATCTTGCTTCTCCGGAAGACTGTACTATTCGCGCTGAGCGGGTCATGCGCAGCCATGAGCTGGCATCAAGACTGGCGGAGCAGCAGAAGGGGGGGACTGACAATGGATGAACGGCAGAAGTCGCTGGAAGAAGGCATCGTGGAAAGCTACCGGCAGGATGAGGATATGATGATCCTGGTTTTTGCCCAGTGGTGCGTTAACCACGGATTGGACCCCCTGGAGCTGTACCGGCAGGCGTACCCGCAGCAGGGTGACAACGAGCGACTGCAGCGGGTGCTGGACCTGACCGTACCTAAAGAGGAGGCCGGGCCGATTCCGGACGATACTGTGCTTGGCGTGTTGTCGCTGTTCGGCAACGAAGACTTGGCGTTTGTCGTATCCGAAACGATCGCGGCGAGAGCCAAAAAATAAGCACCAGCACTTTGGCTGCAGCTTGAATGGTAAAAGCAGCCCAGAAGCCATGCCCCATATCCGGGCATGGCTTCTTTGCTCATAGGGCGGGAGAGCGTTATTTGCGGCCGGTATAACTCGCGGATGCTTCCAGCGCACTTTTCACCGCCTTCAAATATTGATAGCCGTGATGCCGGTCCGGTTCAAGGTAAGCTCCCTCTGCCCATTCGTTCCAGGCGTTGATAAACAGAAACTCGCTGCGGTACAGCCGGCTTGCCCTTTCGATCTGTCTCGCCAGATACCAGCCGAACTTGCGCGGGGAAGCCCCCATGCTGCTTTGCCCATGGGCGCCGAGCCGCGGCGTGTTGTCCCAGTTGACGAAAGCGCCCGGGAAAATCGTCTCCCCGGCACGATGAGGCGAACGGTTCAATATGTTTTCCCAGACATGATCATAATCCACAACGATGTGCGGGTCGCTGCCGTACGTATTGACATAGCTCCAGATTTGCTGGGAACGGCTGTGACCGAACGTATAGTGCGGTTCGAACTCCAGGCTTGCTTCGAAGCCAGCTTGGTTGGGGAGGGGGAATCCCCCTAGCGTGCGCACAAAATAGATGCCTTCAAGCCCGTTTCTCCGGGCCAAATCGTTCCATAACCGGATCATCTCCTCGCAGTGGGGGATGTTCCCGGGCCGATAGATGATAAACATCGGTTTCTCTTGAACACGGATGTATCTCTCATCCCGGAAGGCATCCAGCAGCGCATAAAAGTGCTCTTCCCAGTCACGTTCATCTCCGTAATCCTGCGGCATCAGCAGGTGATGATCACCGCCGTCCCACCTCCGGGTCCATGGCTCGTTGGCCCAGGACAGGCAGAACGGGATCCGGGGCTCACCCAGCCGCAGCACTTCGTTAAAAGGCTTTTCGAGCAGCCGCTTTCCTTTGAACCAGTAGTGGTAA
>NZ_MBRK01000001.1:3691078-3907900 GCF_002224835.1 Paenibacillus sp. SSG-1 | reverse complement strand
GGTCGGGGCGGTCCCCCCCTGCCACATCCTCGCGGCAGGGTCGGTCAAATCGTAGTAATACTGATCGAAGGGCTCATTGGGCTGCTTGTGCCCCGGGTACAAGGGGACGGCTTTTCGGGTATTTGTCCACTCGGTAAAACCCTCCCCCCACCACAAATCGTTTTCAGGTATCGGGTGAAACTGCGGCAGTAAAAATGCGATAAGCTTCAAGTTGACTTACCTCCCATACAACTTCGACGGCGGCTCAATCCTGATCCCGGCAGGCTGCCCGGACGGTTTGCATTCCTAGCGCTGAGCGGCGAGATGGAGCAGCTTCAGCACCATTTGCAGGCACGAATTGCGGTATTTGCTGCCGTACAGAGCGTTGGTCGACACATACCGCATGAGCTCAGGCCGGTCCCAATAATAGCCGAGTTTTTCCTGCAGGTCGCCGGCGGAGCGGAAGATGACGATATCTTCGTCCGGCCGCATGTACTCGTATAGATTGGGATCGTTCTCCGCCAGCAGAAAGCCTCCGCATGCGCCAATGGCCAAAACCTGCCCGGGCTCCGGCTGCGCATAAATGATTACGGTGGCGCCGTTATAGTATTCCTGGATATCGGCCAGCGGCCGCACGCAGGTTACGCCGTCTTCGGGCTGCCATCCTAAGCCCATGGCAAACACTTTTTTGTCCGCGAGCAGCGGCTTCATGCCGGCGAACATCTCCCGGGTACGCGGATCCGCATTTCCGATGAACAGAATGTCGGATTGATACGCGATATTCACGGCTTTGGGGAAATACACGGATGGATCCGCGGCAAAGGGCAAATATACGATCTGTCTGCAGCCCATATAGCGGTACAGAGGAATGTGGTTGATATTTTGCGTGAATACGAGGTCGAATGCATCCGCAATCGAAGCCAGCTGTTCGGCAGGCGCAGCGGCATCCGCTAGCCAGACCGCTTTTACTGGGGAGCCGGACAGGACCGGATCCCGCAATTCGTCAAAAAAGTTCGCATCGGGATTGCCGAGCACCAGCAGGAGATCGAACGGAATGGCAGTCAGCCCTGCGGGCAGGTTATAGAGGTGCTTTACGGGAGCGGCGGCCTGAGTGACCAGCCTGAGCCCGTCAAGAATGGACTGTTCGGTATGCCAATGGCTATCTTCTGAGAGCAGCGACCGCACAAGAACTTTCATTTGTTTGGTATCCACCGGGCCCGGGGGGGTTCGTGCTCCGTCCAATTCAACCAGAACGGGTGGCGCTGCGGCCGGTTGTTCGGAAGGGACGGTTTCTATTTCGGCAGCAACGGGGGGGCCTGGCAGACTTGGGGCTGCGCCGGGAAGGGGAGCTGGTACGTGTGGTGTTCCACCGCCGTTTTTCTTCAGCACGCGGACCACTATTTTGGCGATGCGCTGCTCGGTAACGGGATGCAAACGGATGTGGTTGCGGCGGGGTCGCTCGCGGCTCCTTTTTTTGTTCATGGCGTTTGATTTCCCTCCTCATCGCCTTAGCATAGTGTCATACCAGTGTATGGTTGTATCGTGAAAGCTGCCCCACGGACAACTGACCTGAAAAGGAAAAAAAGGGCGGATGCTGAAGCCGGCAGCACAAAAAAACCGGCGCTTATCTGCGCCGGCTTCAGCCTGTCTTATCCGATGTTCTAGTTTGGCGAACGGACGCCGATCCCGGTCTGGATCTGCTCCCTGTTCTCCATGCGGTATTCCTTGGGCGACTTGCCGAACCGGGACCGGAATACCCGGTGGAAGTACGTATAGCTGCCGAATCCTGAAGTTTCCGCAATGTCTTCGAGCGACATCGGACTAAACACGATCCGTTCGCGGGCCATTTCCAGCCGGACGTCCAGCGTATATTGCATAATGCTCGTCCCGAAGGCCTCCTTAAACAGATGGACCGCCCTCGAGACGCTGATGCCGACATGTGAAGCGACATCCTCCAGCTTGAAGGATAACGAGGCGTGTTCTTCAATAAAATGCTTCATGCGGTAAGCCAGGTACGTTCTCGGGGTCGTGGAGGGATGCTCGCTAAGGAGGCGGTCCGTTTCGAGGCATAAAATCCGCATATAGTATCCGGATATTTCGGGATACGGGTTGGACATTCTCCGCTGCTCCAGCACGATCTGGCGGAACAGGCTGATCAGGCTCTCGTTAAGCGGGACGCGGATGCGCGTCGGCCGTTTCTGCTTGGCCCACCACTGGTCGATCCATTCCCCGCCGAAGAAAATATGATAGTCGCCGCTTTCTACGGCAAGCTCACCCTGAGCGTTTGGTTCCTCGCCGATCAACAGCTCGTACGGCTCGTCCGGGGAATAAATCAACAGATCGCCCGATTCGACGGGAACAAGCTCACCGTCTACCAGTGCGCGGCATCTTCCGTCGGTCTGCAGACGCATGAGGTAATTTTTAACGCCGTCCATCTCGCTCATGTAGAACGGTTTATGATGAAATGAAAATCCTGCTGTATAAATGTGCACTGAATCTTGGGTGGACATGATAGGGCTCCCTTTGCAATCCAAAAAATAATGACCAGATTGTTCATGTTTCGATCATATAATTCATTTTAATATAAATAAATTCGGAATACCATGTTACTAGATTGTTGAATACGCATTCAGCATCGTAAGGAGTGACTTTCGTGGAGAACAAAATGAAAACCGGCATTATCGGCTGCGGCAACATCAGTGCCATTTACCTGGAGAATTTAAAGAAAAGCCCGGTTGTTGAAGTGGTGGCGGTTGCCGATCTGGTGACTGAACGCGCCCAGGCGCGGGCTGAAGAGTTTGGGATTGCAAACGCATACACCGTGGATGAGCTGCTCGGTGACAAAGAGATTGAGCTCGTCATCAACCTGACGATTCCCGGCAGCCATGCCTCCATCGATTTGGCGGCGCTTGAAGCCGGCAAGCATGTATACGCAGAGAAGCCGCTGGCGACCTCGCTGCAGGACGGCAAGCGCGTGGTTGAACTGGCCGAGCAGAAAGGACTGCGCGCCGGAAGCGCGCCGGATACGTTCCTCGGATCAGGCGTGCAGACCGCCAAAGCGGCGATCGAAGCCGGGAAGATCGGCATACCGGTGGCGGCAACCGCATTTATGATGGGCGGCGGCCCGGAGGGCTGGCATCCGGACCCTGAATTTTTTTACGCGCCGGGCGGCGGTCCGATGCTGGACATGGGTCCGTATTACCTGACGGCGCTGGTTGAGCTGCTGGGTTCGATCCGCCGGATCAGCGCCTCGGTAGGTGCCCAGATCCCGATGCGGACCATCGGCTCGGGGCCGAAGAGCGGCCAGCAGATTCAGGTGCAGACACCGACCCATCTGGCAGGCACCATCGATTTTAAACAAGGCGCCATCGCCACGATGATAACCAGCTTTGATATTAAAGCCGGGGCCAATCTGCCGTGGATTGAAATTTACGGTACGGAAGGAACGCTCAGCCTGCCGGATCCGAACTTCTTTAACGGCGACGTCAAGCTTCGCCGAAGCGGTTCCAGCGAATGGGAAGTGCTGACGCCCGTTTTTGAGAGCACCCAGAACGAACGCGGCCGCGGTGTAAACGACATGGTCGAAGCAATCCGCTCGGGGCGTAAACACCGGGCCAACGGCAACCTGGCCTACCACGTGCTGGAAGCCATGTATGCTTTTGAAGAGTCATCCATCAGCGGCAGCCATGTCGTACTTGCGAGCAGCCATGAATAACGGTCATCCCAATAAGGTGACCTATAAGCGAATACAGGGGTGAACCAATATGTTGAAGCTTGGCCTGCAGTTATATACGGTTCGTGAAGAAATGGAAAAGGATTTTGAGGGTACGTTGAAGAAAGTAGCAGAGCTGGGTTATCAGGGCGTGGAATTCCACACCTTCTTCGGACGCTCCAGCGCCGAGGTCAAGAAGCTGCTGGACGAGAACGGTCTGGTCGCCATCGGGACCCATACGCCGTACGACCGGATGCAAAACGCACTGTACGAGGAAATCGCCTATAACAAGGAGATCGGCAGCAGCAGCCTGATCGTTCCTTACCTTGGTGAGGAGCAGCGCAAGTGGGACGAAGTGTTTGACAACCTGAAGCGTATCGGTGAGAAATGCACCGCGCAGGGGGCCACACTGCTGTACCATAACCACGATTTTGAATTTACGGAAACACGCGGCGAGGAAACGGTGTTCGACGCGATGTACGAAGCGGTGCCCGCCGACCTGCTGAAGGTGGAGCTGGATACGTGCTGGGTATATTTTGCCGGCTACGATCCGGTGGAGTACATCGAGAAGTATGCGGGACGCCTTCCGATTGTGCACTGGAAGGACGTCAAGCGGAAAGAGGACGGCACGCCGCAGACAGTCGAGCTCGGCGCAGGCGAAGTCAACCTGGAAGCCGTAGCCGAAGCAGCGGACCAAGCCGGCGTGGAATGGATCGTTGTGGAGCAGGATTTCTGTGAAAGACCACCGCTCGAAAGCATTGCAGCCAGCATGGAATGGATCAAATCTTATGCCAGAAACGGAGGACCCGTAAATGTCTAGCTCAAGCAAAACCCTGAAAATCGGCATCATCGGCTGCGGAGGAATCGCAAACGGCAAGCATATGCCGAGTCTCAAGAAGCAGCCACAGGCGGAAATGGTTGCGTTTTGCGATATCGTGCAGGAGCGCGCCGAGAAGGCCGCTGCCGAATTCGGCGCAGAAGGCGCCAAAGTGTATACAGATTTCCGCGAACTGCTGAAGGACGCAAGGATCGACGTCATTCATGTATGTACGCCGAACGATTCCCACTCCGTCATTTCGGTGGCGGCACTGGAAGCCGGCAAGCATGTCATGTGCGAGAAGCCGATGGCCAAGACGGCCGCCGAGGCCAAAGCGATGGTGGAAGCCGCCAAGCGCACCGGCAAGAAGCTGACGATCGGCTACCAGAACCGCTTCCGCAACGACAGCCAATACTTGAAGGAGCTGTGCGAGAACGGGGAGCTCGGCGACATTTATTACGGTAAAGCGCTGGCCATCCGCCGCCGTGCCGTTCCGACCTGGGGCGTGTTCCTTGACGAAGAGAAGCAGGGCGGGGGACCGCTGATCGATATCGGCACCCACGCGCTCGACCTGACGCTGTGGCTGATGGACAACTATAAGCCGAAGAGCGTGCTCGGGAGCACCTTCCACAAGCTGGGCCATAAAGAGAATGCGGCCAACGCGTTCGGCCCTTGGAATCCGGAAGAGTTCAAGGTAGAGGATTCCGCATTCGGTTTCATCACGATGCAGAACGGCGCAACGATCGTGCTGGAGTCCAGCTGGGCGCTGAACGTCGTGGAAACCGGGGAAGCGAAGACGGTTCTTGCCGGCACGGAAGGCGGGGCCGACATGAAGGACGGCCTGCGCATCAACGGCGAGAAAATGAGCCGCCTCTATGAAACCACGGTGGATCTGAACGCTGGCGGCGTAGCCTTCTACTCCGGGTCGGCAGAGACCGATGCCGACAAGGAGCAGCGCCTGTGGCTCGAAGCCATCCTGGAAGATAAAGAGCCGGTGGTCAAGCCGGAGCAGGCCTATGTGGTCACGCAGATCCTCGAAGCCATTTACGAGTCTGCCAAAACAGGCAAAGCCGTTTATTTTGAGGAATAGTCATCCTTTGCATAGAAGCAATTATTTATAGCTACGATAACCAAGAATGAGGAGGAGTACACTTGAAACTGGGAGTATTTATGGTATTGTTTGGTGGACGCAAACTGGAGGACGCTTTGGACTATGTCGTCTCCAAAGGATTGAAGGCTGTTGAAATCGGAACAGGGGGCAATCCCGGCAACGCACACTGCAAGCCGGCGGAGCTGCTGAAGGACGAAGCCGCATTGAAGCAATTCAAGGACGCAATCGAGTCCCGCGGCCTGACGATCAGCTCGCTGAGCTGCCACGGCAACCCGCTGCATCCGCAGAAGCATCTGGCTCAGGCCGACCACGAGGATTTCGTGAACTCGGTGCTGCTGGCTGAGAAATTGGGCGTTGAAGTGGTCACCACGTTCTCCGGATGCCCTGGCGACCATGAGGATGCCAAATATCCGAACTGGCCGGTAGCGCCTTGGCCAAACGATTATCAGGAAGTGCTCGCATGGCAGTGGGAGAACAAAGTTATCCCTTACTGGACCGAACAAGCGAAGTTTGCCAAAGAGCATAATGTAAAAATCGCGCTTGAGCTCCACGGCGGATTCTCGGTGCATACACCTGCGACACTGCTCCGCCTGCGCGAAGCTGCCGGCGAAACGATCGGCGCCAACCTGGATCCGAGCCACATGTGGTGGCAGGGCATCGATCCGGTGCAGGCGATCCACATTTTGGGCCGTGAGGGTGCGATCCATCACTTCCATGCAAAGGATACCGTGATCGATCCGATCAATGTTAACAAATACGGCCTGACCGATATGCAGTCCTACACGAACATGCTGGACCGCGCTTGGCAGTTCCGCAGCGTAGGCTACGGACACGATGTAAAAACGTGGGCTGACATTATCAGCGCACTGCGCCTCGTCGGCTATGATTATGTCGTCAGCATCGAGCATGAAGACGGCCTGATGTCTGTTGAAGAAGGCTTCTCCAAAGCCGTTCAAAACCTGCAGCAAGTACTTATTGAAGAGCCACTCGGCGAGATGTGGTGGGTCTAGGGGGATAAACCATTGATTAATGTAACCATTTGGAACGAATTCGTTCATGAAAATATTCACGACGAAGTGAAGGCAGTCTATCCGGAAGGCATTCATGCCGCACTGGCCGCAGGGCTGGACGGGAACGGCTTTGCGATTACAACGGCGACGCTGGACCAGCCGGAGCATGGATTGACCGAAGAAGTGCTGAATGCCACGGACGTGCTCGTATGGTGGGGCCATATGGCCCACGACCAGGTCAGCGACGAAGTGGTGGCGCGTGTCGTAAAACGCGTGCTTGGCGGCATGGGACTCATCGTGCTGCACTCCGGCCATTTCTCCAAACCGTTTAAAGCGTTGATGGGAACCTCCTGCGACCTCAAGTGGAGAGAAGCAGGGGAGCAGGAGATCATTTGGAACGTGAACCCGTCCCATCCGATTTCCATGGGCATTGACGCCAAAATTATCCTCGAGCATGAGGAAATGTACGGCGAATTTTTCGATATTCCGGCTCCGGATGAGCTCGTGTTTATCAGTAATTTCGAAGGCGGCGAAGTGTTCAGAAGCGGATGCACCTTCCGCAGAGGCCAAGGGAAGATCTTCTATTTCCGTCCAGGCCATGAGACGTTCCCGACCTATTACCAGCCGGAAATCCTGAAAGTCATCGCCAACGCGATCAATTGGGCGTATCCTCTCCAAACGCCGGCTCCGGTATTCGGCAACATGCAGCCGGTCAGAGAACTGAAGCCGGCGGCAGTATTGTAAGTTTTCGCAAGGCGCATCAGCCTAAAGCGGCGGTCCAACCGCCGCTTTTTTGCTTGCTTGCAGAGCATGCATGATTTTCGGATGATCTGTAGATCATGGGATCAGCAAGGAATCGGGAGTCCCGTTTTGAAAGGGAGAGAACATTTGCGGAGCTTTCCAGCAGTTGTCTTGTTTCATTTTGCGCAAAAATGTGGTAAAATGAAATATACTAACTTAATGTAAGCGTTCATGAGACGTAACTGTTTACATGGATTCTGTAAAGAGGTGAAGATCATGAATCAACAACAATTTAACATGTGTCCGCGATTCGAAAATGCTTTCTCCATATTAGGGAAACGCTGGAACGGCTTGATCGTCTTTTCCCTGATGGATGGTCCGAAACGGTTCAAGGATATATCGAAATTAATTCCTTCGATGAGCGATAAGATGCTGTCCGAACGCATGAAAGACTTGGAAACGGAAGGAATTCTGGTTCGGCACGTTTATCCCGAAACGCCTGTCCGTATCGAATATGAGCTGACGGATAAAGGCCGAGCGCTGCGTCCCGTTATGGAGCAGGTTCAAGAGTGGGCAGAACAGTGGGTTGAGCTGTAAAACCGTCCGAAAGGTACGGTTCTACGGGAAACCCGTTAACGACAAACCTTCCTTCCATTAAGGAGGGTTTTTGTTAATTATAGGAAAAGACTTGCACCAAATGACGGAGTCTGTAGTATAATTGGTAAAAAACTGCCTTTTCGGCGTATAAGGAGGCGGATGACGATGAGGAAGATCATATTCTCCCAGGGAATCGGGTACGGCAAGGACGATGTACACGAGCTTGAAAGCGCTTCGGTCAAGGTTCGGGGCATTTACGACAAGACACTCAGTATGCTGAGCCGGTATTGGCCGGAATCGATTTGGAAACGCTGGACCTTAGACAGGCCTGCTCAGGCGTCACCTGCCGACGAAGACAAAGACAAGAGCAGTACGATTTTTCAGAAATGGATTCAAGGTCCTACGGGCTGGAAATGCATCGGCTGTGAGCGGCATAATGTCGAGAGCCTTGATGCGAATCATGCCTCGGACGGAACGTCCAAGCATGAATACATCTTTCACAACGGCCGGTATCAGAGCATGCTGCTGCAGGTCATCATTTGGTCCCAGTACGAAGAAATCACCATGTTTCACCCCTTTCTCGGTGACACTCCTTTTTTCACGGAAGAAGAACTGGAGGTCATCTCCACTTATTTTGTGCCTACCTATGTCCATGAAGCCCCTCTGATCCAGCTTGGCAAAAGTTACAAGAAACACAACACGAAATTTCCGATCTACCAGGAATATATTTCAGCTCCGCCGCTGATGCTGCAGTTTGGGGGAGAGGTGCTGGAGGGTACGTGGATGACAGGCGTATACGTGGACCAGGCGAATTTTCTCGGTTTGGGCCCTTATTTGAAAAATACCGACGGCACTCGGACGTTCATGGAGCCTCTTATCGATTAATAGGAAACATCTGCCGGAATGCGCGGATTATGCGGGCCCGGCTCGAATATGGTAAAATAGAGTCCTCAGGGGAGGGCTCTATTTGCGTTTTGGAAGAGTCCTGCGAGATTGCGGAAGCAAAGGTGGTTATTCGATGAGGAAGCCGGTTTTACACGCTGCATTCATCATGTTGATCATAGCAGCACTGCTGCTGACAGGCTGCAAACAAGCCGACCAGGAGGAGGCATCGGCCAACGTTTATTCGAATGACGTCAATGGGGAGGTCTCTCTCTCGGAAAAAGACGGCTTCTTCTCACCGGCGGTCATCCAAAATTTACAGCAATATTTGCAGCAGGGCGTGACGGTCCGGGAAGGGCTGAAGAGAAGCGGCATTGTCGGTTTTAGCGACAACGGAAGCGTCCTGACGATCAGCCAGGTGTCCCTGGATCCTTTATTTGAGTGGGCATTTGAAATCAATGGCAAGAAGCTGGGCAAGGAGAATCTCGACACCGTCCTGCAGGACCATGACGAAATTTCCATCAACATTCAGTACGCTGATCCCAAAAAGGACGGGAAAGATGCAAAGGCTCCCGAATTTACCGTGCTGAAGCTGGACGGCGGGTCCATGAAGCCTGATATGACGCATTCTTATGTATTTCCTTACACCAATAATCAAAGCGTCAGGGACGTTATGGCGCACAGCGGTTTCGTGAAGCTGACGGACAATAAAATGTACGTAGACACCGTCCAGGGGTACAGTCCCAAATCGGTGGAGAAGTGGGTCGTCAAGGTGAACGGGAAGGAACTGGTGGACAGCGGTTTGGAAATGAAGCTGACGCCGCAGGATGAAGTGGAAATCAGGCTGGAACGGGCAAGCGTATAATGGACAAACCCAATAGAAGCAAATGTACAAGCCCGAATTGGGCTGACAGCGAATTTGAAATGAAAATCCAGAATAAATGATATATGTCGTGAGTAAAAGGAAGGGTACCCCTATGTGGATGAATGAGAAGATCAAGGCTTCTGAGGTGGAATTAACCGGCTTAAACGGCGAGGATATCGGAATCGTCCCGACCAGGGAAGCATTGGCCATGGCCCGCAAGCTGAAAGTAGACCTCGTCTGCACGTCGCTGATGAGCAGTCCGCCGCCGTGCCGGCTGGTGGCTGCCGCCGACGCCAAGAAGGAAGCCCAGGCAGCCAAAGCCAAATCTTCCGACCGGGTAGTAAAGGTGAAGGAGATCCGGCTGACCCCGAACATCGAGGAGCACGATCTGGACACGAAGAAGCAGCAGGCCGCGCGAATATTACAAGCGGGAAATGCAGTCATGCTGGTGGTCCGGGTGCAGGGTAAGGAGGGTGCCGCCGCCAAGGTTCTGCTGGAGGACCTGGTTCGGGAATTAAAGGAGTGGGGACGCGCCAAAACAGGCATCCAGGTGAGCGGCAAGCAGGCTGCCGTACAGATCGATCCGGTCGCATAAATAAAAGACAAAGCCCCCGGGCGCCGTTTATTCAGGCACTCAGGGGCTTTTGTGCGGTTCGGGTTAATCATTAAGCGATCTCCAGCCGTCGAGGTCGTGGACGGACACCCCTGCGAATGAGGTGTTGACCTGCGCCAATTGCTGCAGCTTGCCCAACTGGGAGTCCATATAAGCTTTTCCTTCCTCATAGAAGGTAATAAATTCGCCTTCGCTGCTCGGCTTCGTTTCGACAGAAGCAAAGGCCGGCTTGCCGAGATAGTTCGCCTCTTCCAGTTCGCGCTTGGCGGTGCTGTAGATGCCGTCGGCGGTATCCCGGTAGGACATGATCGCAACGGCGTCATATTGGCTGATCATGAAGCGGCTCAGCGTGCTTGTTCCGTCCGCTGTCGTATAGTTGCAGAGCCAAAACGGAATATCGGCGGCAACTGGAAGATTCATTTCACGCACATTATCGGTTAAATACTGGACGTTCTCCTGCCATTGGCGGATGACCGAGGTCTGGTCCGACTTCCATTGAGGCAGCACGTGGGGTTCGATGTCGACATGAACGCCCTGGAACTTCTCGTCCTCTGCAGCGCCGTTCTGGTACGCCTTCACCCAATCGAGGAAGCTTGTGATTTTGTAACGTTCCGACGTAAGTCCCCAGGACGGGGCGCCGCTGAGCGCATCGACCCGGATATCCAAAGCTCCGGCCTGTTTGATGAAGCTCTTATAGTAGGAAGCAGGAATATCGCTGTTGGTCTGGAGATAAATCGTCCGGACGCCGTGATCGGCCGAAAATTTCAGCATCTCCTTGGCTTCCGTCTTGATCAGCACCGTGTTCCACAGCCAGGTGGCTTTGGTGTAACCTTCCGCTTTAGCCTCATTTCCGGGGAAGAGACCCGCGGCAAACCATAATACAACGAAGGCAGCAATCCATCCTGAACGCAATGAATATTTACTTGACATGACAATCGTACACTCCTTTATGTGATATGCGGTACTACCTGATTCAATGGACCCTCTTTCACGACAAATACGATTCCTTATGACCAGATCTGGCAGCGGGTAATACATATGATGTTCCTGGTTTTGGCGGATCTCAGTCCTCCTTACAAGGATCTGTAGTCTGATAGCAGGCCCACGTCACGATAGGTAGATCTGCGTAGTGGATGAGTCCTTGGAAATAGGTGCTATCCAATTGATCGGTTCTTTATTCCGCATTATATATAGGTCTTAAGAATCATTTAATAGTATATGAAGAAAGCGCTTTAATGAATATAGGTATTTGGAAGGGTGGTAAGAGAAAAATTAGAGGGTGGTAGAAAGGAATCGAAGAGATACAGTCCTTTTAGCACATGAAAAACCCCCTGCGCTGCACGCAGAGGGAAGTGATGATTTCTCTTAAATCCGGCATATTTCCTTCGGGCAATGCTCACAGTGACAGATGCCCTGCAGATGAGAAATGTCGTTAATGACAATCAGGCCGTCCACAATGTCCACCGCACCGCATTTGCGGAGGTCGCCCAGCATCCGGTTGACGCTTTCGCGCGTAGCTCCGATCAGGTTCGAAAGATCCGTGTTGGTAAGCTTTTTATGGATGATGATACGTCCTCCGGTATGTTCTCCGTACGTATTGCCGAGCCGGATCAGTGTCGAACAGAGCGCGCCGGGCTTGCCGTACATCATAAGATCCCGGAACTTGGTCTGCGTGAGGCGATGATGATTGCCCATCCATTTCATAAAGTCCATCGCAAAAGCGCCGTCCTGGCAAATGAGGAATTCCATATCCTGCTGGTCGATCACGCCGACGACGCTGTCCTCAAGCACCTCGGCGGTATAGCTGTGCGTACGGCTGCCGATCGGGTCGGCCTGGCCGACGATATCGCCGCTTGTATACATATAGACGATAAGCTCTTTCCCTTCGACCGAGGATTTGCTTAATTTAACGCATCCGCTGTAGATATAGTAAAATCTGTCGGCAGCATCCCCTTCCCAGAACAGGTGGGAACCCGCAGGCATCTTGATTTCCGTCATCATGGAAAGCATCCGTGTGAAGTTGGTGTCCGAGAAGCAGCATGTATTCCGGACCGTGTCCTCGAGTGCAGGCAGTGTGCTCATCGTTCATTTCCCCTTTTTGACTTGCTGTAATGTGATTGCCTTTATCCATATTATAGCGGGAATACGAGCGGCTGAGTGCGCGCCGGGCGGGCGAAAAGTGTCAAATTTCTAACAATGTGATTATTTTCACTTAATGTAGAAGATTTTCCCCCTGCATTAGCGGAATATTCTCCTTACGGATCTGGCGGCCGCTTCTTATAATTAAGCATGTAAACCAGATTGCTAAGGGGGGCTAAACCAGATGAAGATGAAAAGAAGTTTGATGCTGCTGATCTCGTTATGTTTTGCGGCGTCGCTCGCGTTATCCGGTTGTGGAAGCGATAACAAATCGGCCGGAGAGACGGGCGGGGGTTCATCGGGAACGGAGCCGAAGACGGAGGAAGCGCAAAAGGCCGAACCGTTCGAGCTGACACTGAGACATACGCAGGTTGGCCAGGACAAAGAGAAGCGTTTTGCCATTTTGCAGGACGTCGTGAAAAAGACGGAGGGCGAAATCGAAGGGTTAACGTTCAAGCTGGATGGCGTGGAATCCGACGTCAACCGGAAAGAGAAGCTGCGCGGCGAAATGGCGGCAGGCAATCCGCCGGATATATTCGACCTGTTCGGCAGCCCCGATTCCAAAGTGTACGCCAAGGAGGGCAAACTGCTTGATTTGACGCCGATCATTGAGGAGCTGGGGATCAAGGATAAGTTCAGCTCGCTCGAGCCGTTCACTTACGAAGGTAAGGTCTACGGACTGCCGATCGGCGGATCTGGCGAAGGCTTCTTCTACAACAAGGAGTATTACGATAAAAAGGGCTGGGCACCGCCTAAAACGTTCGCCGAGCTGGAAGAGCAGCTGGCCGCGATCAAGGCCGACGGCAAGGTGCCTATGGCGGCAGCTTCCAAGGCAGGCTGGGTGCCGCTGATGCTGACCAACCATCTGTGGTCGCGCTACGCGGGACCGGACATTACGAATAAATTCGCTACAGGCGAAGCCAAATGGAACGATCCGAACATGGTCAAGGCGTTTGCGAAGCATAAGGAATGGGTCGACAAGGGCTATTTCAAAAAGGGCGAGCTGGGCTTTGAATACGCCGAGTACACGACCCAATTTACGAGCGGGGAAGCCATTCTGATGTATGACGGAACCTGGAAGTCTTCGGTGTTTAAGCAAGGGGAATCCGGCGAAGGCATGATCGGTAAAGTCGGCTTCTTCAACCTTCCGCCGGTGGACGGCGGTGTAGGCGATCAGACGGCGCTGATGCGCGACGTCAACAACGGCTACGGCTTCTCGTCCGCGGTCGCCAAGGATCCGCGCAAGCTGGAAGCAGTGAAAGCGTTTATCAAGAACCTGTTTAATGAGGAAATGCAGATCCGCGGCTTGGTGGAAGACGGGGTCCTGCCGGCCATGAAGCTGGACGCATCTGTGCTGGAGTCGAGCATTACTGACGATCTGATGAAGCAAATCGTCGACGTGCTGAACTCGGCCCAATCCTCCTTCCCGGCATTCGACTCGCTCGTACAGGCTGACGTGACGACGGAAATCAGCAACATTCAGATTCAAAAGCTGATCGGCAACCAGACGACGCCTGAGAAGATGGGCGAAGCGCTCCAGAAGGCACAAGAGGAAGCGAATTCACTGGAAGAATAACGGCAGCTGATGCGGTGTGCCTCGGGTCAAACCGGGGCACCTGTTTTTTACTCAACCCCCTCAAGTCTGAGGGAGCATGACATTTTTTCGGGCGGACGACCAAGCGCCCGCGTTGGGAGGAACTCCATGAACAAAGCATTGAAGAATCCTGCGCTCTACGTCCTGTTTATTCTTCCCTGCTTGATTTTGTTTGCCATGTTTTTTCTGTATCCGATTGTAAGCTCGATCCGTTACAGCCTGACGAGCTGGAACGGCGTATCCAGCGATCCGAAATTCATCGGCTTCGACAACTTCGTGAAGGCGCTGACGGAGAAGCGGTTTTGGACCGCAGTCCGAAACAACGGCTATTTCATTTTGTTTTCCTGCGGAATCCAAGTGCCGCTGATCGTCTTTTTTTCGCTCCTGATCGCCCATGTCAAAAAATTGAAGGGGCTGTACAAGACGGCAGTATTTTTGCCTTCGATTATGTCCACAGCCGTGATCGGCATCCTCTGGGGATTTATTTATGAGCCGAACATCGGGCTGCTGAACAATATTTTGAAAGTGTTCGGCATCGAACCGCTGTATTGGCTGTCCGACGAAAAATACGCGATGCTGTCCATCCTGATTACCAATGCCTGGCAGTGGACCGGCTTTTATATCGTCATGGTTCTCGCCGCCATTATTTCCATTCCCCGCGAGCTGGACGAAGCCGCCGCCATCGACGGGGCAACGGCTGTACAGCGGGCGTTCTCCATTACGCTGCCGCTCATTAAGCCGATCATCTCCGTCGTCATTATGCTGTCCATCGCAGGCGCGATGAAAGCCGCGGACATCGTCATCGTCATGACGAAGGGCGGACCGGCGGGTTCGACTGACGTGATGGCCACCTACATGATCAAATATGCCATTACCAACTTCAAATACGGGTACGGCAACAGCATTTCCGTTCTCATCTTCGTCTTTACATTAATACTGACCGCCCTGTACCAACTGTTGATTGCAAGGCGCAGCGAAAGGATTGAATACTGATGACCAGGCTCAAAAAACTGCTGCCCCACATCGTCTTGATGGCCTACTTATTGGTTATTCTTTTCCCGTTCCTGTTCGTGCTTTTCTCGTCGGTCAAAAAGGATAACAATGCGATCGCCCTGAACCCGTTCGGCATACCAAAGCAGTTTGCGTTAGGTAATTACGTGGAGGCATGGGTCAACGCCAAGATCAGCACCTATTTTTTCAACAGTCTGTATATCTCGATTCTGTCGGCCGTCGTATCGATCCTGATCGCCGCGATGTTTGCGTTTGCGATAACCCGCATGCGGCATTTCAAAATCAGCGCGCTGCTGTCTGGCCTGATCCTGGTCGGCATGCTCATCCCGAACAACGCGCTTATGCTCCCGATTTATCTGCTCGTACGCAAGCTTGGGATCCTGGATACGCATCTGGCGCTCATCATTCCTTACATCGCCAATGCGCTCCCGTTCTCGGTCATCATTCTGGCGGCGTTCATGCGGTCCCTGCCCGGTGAAATCGAGGAAGCAGCCGTCATGGACGGGTTGAAAGCCCAGGGTATATTTGCTAGAATTGTCGTACCCCTGACGGTTCCGGCCATGGTTACGGTGTTTATCGTGAACTTCCTCGGCAACTGGAACGAATTTTTGCTAGCCAACTACTTCCTCTCCAATGATTCGCTGCGGACCCTCCCGGTCGGGATGGTGCAGTTCCGGGATCAATACCAGATGAATTACGCGCAGATGTCAGCCGGCATCGTCTACAGCGTCGTACCTGTCATCGTGATTTACGCGATCCTTCAGGAGAAAATCATTGAAGGCGTTACAGCAGGCAGTGTTAAGGGATAACATGCGAAGAAACGGATGAATGCCAATGAATTTGCGGGTAAAATTGTTTACGGCATTTGTTACACTGATCATCGTTCCGCTGTGCGTGCTGGGCGTCGTTACCTTTATGGTGACCTCTCATTCGATTGAGACCAAATACAGCCGGCAGACGGAATATTCCCTTAAAGCGATCAGCTACAGCATCAACAGCGTGCTGAAGCAGATGGACAACGTGACGGATAACGGCATCGCGACCTCGGTGTTTCATATGGCGCTCATCGCCAAGGACCCGACCAAACAGGATTTGAACGATGCCGAGCAGCTGAACCTGAACAACAGCCAGCGCAACTTCCGGAGCCTGCTGTACAACCATCCTGCCATCAGTTATGCCTATCTGTACAACCTGCAGGGCAGCGGACCGTCGAGCACGGTCTCCATTTTCACCAAGGAAGACTTTAATACGCTGTCATTCGAAGAGTTTAAAGCCCATCCGCTTTATCAAGAGGTTATGGCCCTGAATGGGGTCCCCAAATGGCTCGGACCGCATGAATACCCGGAAATCACCGGATCCGACCCGGTGTTTACACAAATTCGGCTTATCAAGGAGCTGAGCTATTTTAAAAATATCGGGATTTTGGTGACCCAAATCAAAAACTGGGATATCGAGCTGATCTTCCGCAACCTTTCTTTAAACCGCGATATGCAGTCCACCGATTTTATGCTCGTAAACGATAAAGGACTTATTCTGTATGATCCGAATAAAGTGCTGGACGGCCAGCCAATCCAGTCCGTGATGAAGAGGGACGTCAAGTTCGGCGGTGATTTTCAGAGCTTCAAGACGGCGTTTAACGGGGAAAAAAGCATCGTTTCGATTTATCATATGAAAGAATACAATTGGAGTCTCGTTTCCGTCACTTCGTGGAGCTCCCTGTCACAGGAAACGCTGGTCTTTGCCAAATGGTTTATCGGCATTACGCTCGTCTGCCTTTTGGCGGCGGTGACCTTCAACATGGTCTTCATGAACCGGATTACCGGCTCGATCGCGGTCATCGTCCGCTTCATGCGTAAAGTGGAAGGCGGGGACTTCAATGTCCAGGTGCACCACCGGGGCAAAGACGAGCTGCATATTCTGGCGAAGGGCTTTAACGATCTGGTTGAACGGGTCAACGGCCTGTTCCAACAGATCCAGAAGGAGCAGAAGCAGAAGGCGAAGGCAGAGCTGCGGGTGCTCCAGGCCCAGATCAAGCCGCATTTTCTGTTCAATACGCTCGAGTCGATCAACGTCCTTGCGGTTCAGAACGAAGGGGAGAAGGTCAGCGAAATGGTGCACCGGCTTGGCAACATTTTGCGGATCAGCATCCAGGACAATGAGGAGATTACGCTTGGCCAGGAAATCGAGCATTTGCAGAGCTATTTGGAAATCCAGAAATTCAGGTTTCAGGATTTGTTTGAATATGAGATCGATATTCCGCCGGAGCTGCGGAGCCGCAGCGTGCTGAAGCTGACCCTGCAGCCGCTCGTCGAGAACTGCATCCAGCACGGCTTTGAAGGGATCGGCTATAAGGGCATGATTTATGTGTCCTGCTGGAAAGAGCGCGGCCGGCTCGTACTGCAGGTACAGGACAACGGCATCGGCATCAGTCCGCGGCAGCTGGCGGCTTTTGAATACATGAAGAGCGATGGCGGGGAACCGCCGGAAGCGAAGGATATGCAGGTGAACCACGAGCGGAGGGGACTCGGCGTACGCAGTGTTGCCGACCGCATCCGGATTCACTACGGCGATGTATACGGGTTGTTCATTTGTTCGTCCGGGACCACCGGAACGATAATCCAATGTATCATACCAGACAACGAGTGGAGGGACATGGATGATTCTGAACGTGCTGCTGGTTGATGATGAAGCCCCGATTCTGAACAATCTGAAAAGCGTTATTCCGTGGAACGACATGCAGATGCAGGTCTATACCGCCCGGAGCGGACAGGAGGCGTTGGACATTTGCAGTCTCCATACCCCCGATATCGTGCTGTGCGACATTCGCATGCCGGTGATGGACGGCCTGACCCTGATCGGCGAGCTGCGCAAAGGCGGATCCGCCGCTGAAATCATTCTTCTAACGGGATATCAGGAATTTGAGTATGCCCGGCAGGCGATCAAGTATAATGTCAGGGAGTACATTTGCAAGCCGATCCATTACAAGGAGCTGGAGAATACGATCCGCTCCGCCCGTGAGGATATTCTCCGGAAACGGCGGAGCGATCCGTTCCAGGTGACCGTCGCCCGGATAGAGGAGGACAGCAGCGACAGCGGGGCAAGAAAGACCCCGCAGCAGCTGATGTCGGAAGCGATTCTTTATATCGGCGAACGGCTGGGCAGCGATCTGGGCATCGAGGAGCTGGCGGGACACCTGGGCATCAGCTGCAGCTATTTTTGCCTGCTGTTCAAAAATCATCTCGGCGTCACCTTTGTCGAGTATTTGACAGGGAAACGGATCGAAACCGCTAAATATCTGCTTACCCACAGCGACAAAAGCATCACGCAAATCGGCAGCAGCATCGGCTACCAGGAGCGGAGGTACTTTACCAAAGTGTTCCAGCGTCATACCGGGCTGACACCGTCCGAATTCCGTGACCAGACGAAGGGAAGAACGGCGGGTTAGCGGACGATCGGCGGAGCAAAATATGAATAGGGAGTGGGCATGTCATGTTAGTATCGGATCTAACGCTTGAGCAAAAAATCGGGCAAATGTTCATCTGCGGGTTCCACGCGCAGGAGCCGGATGAGCAAATCCGCCGTCTGATCGAGGAGTACCATGTAGGCGGCGTCATCTATTTCCGCCGGAACATCGGTGAGCCGGAACAGGTGGCCGCGATGTCTTCCTCCCTGCAGGAGATGGCCGCGAAGCAGGGGAAGCTGCCGCTGTGGATCGCCATCGACCAGGAAGGCGGCATGGTGGCCCGCATCGACCATCGCAGGGTGAGCCGCATTCCGGGAAACATGTCACTTGGGGCGACGGGAAACCCGGATTTTACCTACCGGGTGTCCGCTATAAGTGCCCAGGAGCTGCATGCGCTTGGGATCAATATGAACTTCGCGCCTGTGCTTGACGTGAACAACAACCCGCGGAATCCGGTCATCGGCGTCCGATCGTTCGGCGAAGATCCGGAGCAGGTGGCTGAGCACGGCTCGGCCGCCATTCGGGCGTACCAGGAGCACGGCGTATCGGCGGCAGCGAAGCATTTTCCGGGGCATGGCGATACCAGCGTCGACAGCCATCTGGGGTTGGCATCGGTAGAGCACGGCATGGAGCGGCTGCGCGAGGTGGAGCTGAAGCCGTTCGTCCGGGCGATTCGGGACGGGGTGGACGTCATTATGACGGCACATGTCGTCTTCCCTGCCATCGAGAAGGAGGCGGTTCCGGCGACGTTGTCCAAAGCGGTGCTCACCGGTTTGCTCCGCGACCAGCTCGGTTACGAGGGCGTCATCGTGACCGACTGCCTGGAAATGCACGCGATTGCCAAGCATTTTGGCGTGGGCGAAGGCGCGGTGCTTGCCGTGGAAGCGGGAGCGGACATCGTCTTGGTCAGCCATACGCTTCAGGATCAAATCGAAGCGGTTGAAGCGGTCACGGCGGCTGTGCGCAGCGGAAGAATTCCGGAGAGCGTTATTGACGCTGCGGTGAGCCGGGTTCTGAAACTGAAGGAGAAGCGGCTGCAGCCTTCGGGTACCCAGGAAAGCGCGCCAGCCTTCCTTGAACGGCACGAAAAGCCGGAAACCGAGCGGCTGCTGAGGGAAGTGGCAGCGGGCAGCATTACGCTCGTCAAAGACGATGGTCAGCTGCCGCTTCAGGAAGACGAGCCGGTCCTTGTCGTGTGGCCGGAGCTCCGCTCGGAAACACAGGTGGATGAGCCATGGACGGAAGCGAAGACCCTCGGGCAGGCGCTGTCGGAATACATACAGGACGTAAATGAGCTGACGATCAGCGCGGAGCCGGACCTGCACGAGGTTGAACAGGTGCTGGCCGCCGCCAAAGGATATCGTCAGGTCGTCGTCGCTACATACACGGCCGGCAGCGAGCTTCCTGCAGGTCAGCGCAAGCTCGTCGAAGGGCTGATCGCGCTTCAGCCGCAGCGGCTCGTGGTGGCCTCCACGCGCAACCCGTACGATCTGGCAGCGGTACCGGCCTCGCCGGCATACCTGTGCTGCTACGAAAATACGCCTTATTTTATGGAAGGGCTGGCTTCCATTCTAACGGGGCATGCTAAGGCCGGAGGGACGCTGCCGGTTAGCCTTGGCAGTCAAACCACGGCGTCCCAGTGAGCGTGATAATCCGCAAGAAAAAGGCGTGCGGTATAGATTTACCAAAGGTTGGATGCCCATTTGGGATATCCTTCCTTTTTTCTTTTGGAGATCTGTAAAATCGAGAGCAACTTTTCAGGGAATGAAGCGTCTAATACTATGTCTTTTCAATGATATCAGAAAAAATAAGCTTGATGGATCTGATGTCGGGGGGAACTAGCGTTAGCCTCTTTTTTTTGTATGGGGTCAGGAGGCTCGTTAGAACAGAACGTGATTTAAAAATGGGAGCAGAAGGAGTCTGGAGATGAATTTCAAGAAATTGACCATGATTGCAGTGTTAGCTGCATCACAAACCGCTCTGGTCTTGCCGGCCAGCGCGGAAACCGCGGTACAGGTCCAGCAAAATGCGGGGACGGTCCAAGGTGTAGACAATGCAGCGGCAAGCGCAGTCACCAATAACATCACGAGCAGCACGACCAATACTGGCAATTCCAGCAATTCGGGCGCTGCAAGCACGAACGGAACAACAGGAACTGTAGGCACGTCCAGCACGACAGGTACAACCGGAAATGCAGGGGGAACGAACGGCACGACGGGAACGGAAAGCGGTACAAGCACCACTACGACAACTTCCGGCCAAGACTCCACAGGCTCGGGAACCGCAGGAACGACCGGAAACACAAGTAACACCGGGCAAGGCGCTGTGCAGAACGGCGGCACGACAGACGGAACAAGCGCTTCCGGTCAAACCGATGGCAGCACCGGGAACACGAATGACGGTGGCCAAGCGGCGGACGGCCAAAATGCCGGCACGCAAGGAAACGAAGGACAGTCCGAAGGGACGGCAGGCGGCACCACAACAACCACCGATCCGCAGGGAATTACGGCGACGGGAAGCTCGACAACCGGTCAGGCCGGCCAGCTGATCCTCATGATGAACAGCAACAAAATGTACCAGGACGGCAAACTGTACTTGGCCGGCCAGCCGATGGCCGTCAAGAACGGCGTATCTTACGTGGCGATCCGCGCCATGGTGGAGCGCGTCGGTCTGAAGCTGACGTATGACGCCAAGACGAAAGAAACGATTATTATTAAAGATAACAACGAGCTCCGGTTCAAAACGAACAGCAGCAGCTACCGCGTCAACGGAGTGGCGAAACCGATGAAGGGCCCTGCGTATCAGTACAAAAATACGTTTATGGTTCCGCTCACGTCGATCACGCAGGCGCTTGGCATTCCTTACACGGTCGACCAGCCCGGAAAGCGCGTCATTCTGAACCTGTCGACGAAGCCGGTAGCCACGTTCAGCGTTGGCCCAACTGAAATTTTTGCAGGTGAGACGACGGTGAACTACATTTCCCAAGCGACCTCTCCAAGCGGACTGCCAATTGTTGACGAGCGCTGGGAAGGGAAAGAGGACATTTTCCAAGAACCCGGACTGCATACAGTGACCCACTATGTTCAGGATTCCAGCGGACAGTGGAGTGATCCGTACAGCATCACGGTGAACGTGCTCAAGCCGAACGAGCCGCCGGTGGCTAGTTTTACAACCGACAAAGAACAATACAAAATGGGTGAATTGATCACCATTACCGATCAGAGTACGGATGATGAAGACGCGATCGTCAGCCGCGAATGGCTGAACGACCGCAAGGCGTTCTTCCAGCCTGGACCGCAGACAATCCGGCTCAAAGTAACGGACAAACACGGCGCGATAAGCGAGTTCCAGAAGACCGTTGTCATTACGAACGAAACGTTGTACACCGAAGACGAGTTCAACAAGCTCTTTACACCGGTAGGAGACAAATTTACGTTCAACGGCGGATCGGTGCCTAGCTGGAAAACGGCGACCTTTACGACAACTTCCGATCCAGCCACGCTGATCCGCAGCAACAGTCCGGAGACGGTATATTCCGAAGGCCTCCTGTATCAGGAAACGGCGCTCGGAAGCACCCGGTTTATGCTCCACCATGTCAATGCTACGAATAAAAACATGCAGGTTTACGTCATCGCCACCAACACGATGCTGGACATGAGCAACACGATCAACATCCAGAACTTCGGCATGGGGGGACCTAGCCAGTATGCGACGGGCCACGGCAGAGCATCCGTGATGCGCTACTTTGATTCCATGACGAGCGGTTCGGGCCGTCAGGATATCACCCTCGCCCCTGGCGAGAGCAAGGTCATTATGACAAATATCAACAACATTAAAATGAAACCGGGTGAAGGCATTTCCGTTCTGGCGGACGCATTCAGCAACTATCCGGTAAAATACAGCGTCATTATGCTCGACGCCACGAAGGATCCGCTGCAGTCGCTGCCATTCCTTCCGGCCCTTGACCGCGACGTACACAACCGGGGCACGTATCCGAATTCCGTCGTGAACATGTCGACCGACGAAGTGCTTGGCAGCACCGAGACACGTATCGTTCTCGGCGACAATAACATCGATCCGAACCTGAAGGGACTGGACGGAATCTATGGAACCGAAGCTTCGAATGCAGGCAACTTTGGTGTATTGTACAAAATCAAGCTGAACCACGTCGCTCCGAATACGCTGATTACGCTTAACCCTCGCGGCGGCGTATACAACGGCATTTTTCTGGTGAACGGCCAGCAGGTGCAGGCAGCGAACAACACCCAGGATGTCAACGCCCCGAACGAAACGAGCGTTCTGTACCGTACAGGAAACTATGAGCAAAGCGTAGAAATTTGGTACACGGCGGCGCCGGGCAGCAACCTGCCGATTAACCTGCTCCTGATGCCGATGCCGCAGATGAAGCAGTAAATGAAAGCAGTAAACGAATCATGATTATGGAAGACAGCAATTATTCTTTCTTATTCTTATAGGCAATGAAAAGACCCCCATCCACTGCAGCTGCGGTAGATGGGGGTCTTCTTTGTCTTTTTTATAATGCATTCGCTGCCGTATTCGTACTAGGAAGAGCTGCGGCTCTTCCATAACAGGAATATGAAGAACGGCGCGCCGACAGCCGATGTAAACACGCCGACCGGAATATCCAGCGGGGTGAACAGGTTGCGGGCGAGGACATCCGCCACGACAACGATGATGGCCCCGCATAGAGCGCTGGCCGGAAGCAGGGAGCCGTAAGACGATCCGATCAGCTTCCGGGCGATGTGGGGGGCGAGGAGGGCAACAAAGCCGATCGCTCCGCCGACGGAGATGCCGGCCCCGGCAAGCCCGACGGCCATGAAGAGCAGGATCGTCCGGTCGCGCTCCACCCGGCTGCCGGCCCCGGCGGCCAAGTCGTCGCCGAGCTGCAGCATGTTGATGCGCCGGGCGAAGATCAGGCTGAGCGCGCCCAGCGCGATGAACCAGGGCAGCATCATGTTGACATGCTTCCAGGAGCTGCCGTATACGCTGCCCAGCAGCCAGTTGAAGGCTTTCTGGGCGACGTCCGTCGGGCCTGTGACGAGCAGCATCGTGGAGATGGCCGAAGCGACCGCCCCGATGCCGACGCCGATCAGGACCAGCATGAGCGGGTTGACGCCCTTTTTCCACGAGAGCACATAAATCAGCAGCGTGGTGAGCGCGGCGCCGACAAAGGCGGCCGGCGGCAGCCAGAAGACGCTGGCCGACGGAATCAGCGTAATGATGGCCGTCGTCGCGACAGAGGCGCCGCTCGTGACGCCCATGACGTCCGGAGAAGCCAGCGGATTCCGGATCAGTCCCTGCGTGATCGCCCCGGACATGGCAAGGCAGGCCCCGACCAATGCGCCGACGATGACCCTGGGAAGCCGGAGCTTCTGCACGACCACAACGTCCAGTTTGTTCCCTTGGCCGAAGATCGCCTGGGTCACCTCCCAGGGATTCACGTATTTGGTGCCGAAGCCGATGCTGATGATGACCGCAAGTAAAAGGACAATGGCTAGAATGCACAGAATGGCAATCTGGCGCTTCGATGTGAGAAAGGAAACCGCATCCCCGCCCATGCGGACGCTGATGGGGCCTTTCGGTCTGGATGAACGGCTCATTGGCGAAGCAACCCCTTTCTCGCAGCGTGGATGAAGAATGGCACTCCGATGATCGCCGTCATGACGCCGATGGGGATCTCCCGGGGCATGGCGATAAAGCGGGACGCAATATCCGCAAGAAGGAGCAGAATGCCGCCCAGCAGAGCGCTGTAGGCGACCAGCCAGCGGGTATCCCGTCCGACAAGTGCTCTGGCGATGTGCGGGATAACGAGCCCGACAAACCCGATCGGTCCGGCGACGGCGACCGAGCTGCCTGCCAGCACGACGATAAGCAGTCCCATGGTCAGCTTGAGGAGTACGGTTTTCTGCCCTAGGCTGCGTGCCACGTCCTCGCCGAGCATGAGCGTGTTGACGGACGACGCGATAAGAAGGGCGACAATCCAGGCGGCAAGCATGTAAGGCAGAAGGCCCAGCAATATGCTCAGGCTCCGGCCTTCAACGGAACCGGACATCCAGAACAGCACTTCCTCCATGGCCCGGCCGCTAATGATGAGCATGCCGTTGGTCAGTGAGCTGCAGAAGGCGGTAATGGCCGCCCCGGCGAGCGTGATTTTCAGCGGCGTTAAGCCTTGCCTCCCGGCGGAGCCGAGAATAAATACGAACAGGCAGCTGACAGCCGCCCCGAGGAAAGCGATCCAGGTGAAGGATGCAAGCGAGCTGACGCCGAGCAGGACGAATGAAGCTACGACAAGCAGGGAGGCGCCGGCATTAATGCCGAATATCCCTGCATCCGCAAGCGGATTTTTGGTCAGGGATTGCAGCAGCACGCCGCAAATTCCCAGGCTTCCGCCGACGAAGGCGGCGATCAGCGCGCGCGGCACGCGGACGTCCCGGACGATAATGTGTTCATTGCTTCCATTAAACGAAGTAAAGGCTTCGACAACTTCCCTCCAATTGGTGCTGTGCACGCCAAAGAGGATGCTCGCAGCAACACATAAGAGCAGGAGGACGAGCCCTGCGATCAAACCGGTCCATTTGGCAGATGATCTATGTAACCATTCCGGCTGCACGGCATACCCCTCTTTTCAATCAGGCTGTAAATAAATAGTTTGAACTAAAGTTGTGCATTGAACTTCCTGTTATAAGGGCCTAATACGGCCTATATCATTCATTTCTTTAGTTCATTCTATGTAACATATTAAAGTTTAAGTGGAGCGCATAGGCTTGTCAATGAGGCTGATTCTCAATTTCAATATCCGTTTTTTGCACTTCCATACAGGAAGTTTATTGACATTACAGGCGCTATGAATTAGGATTAGGACGATACTGAGAATCATTATCAGGAGATTAGAAGGGGAGAGCTTTTACTTATGAGAAAATGGAACGGCATTATACTTATGCTGTTGGCTGCTGTGCTGGTACTGTCCGCATGCGGCAAAGACAGCGGCAGCGGCAGCACCGCTTCCGGAAGTACAGGAGAGAGCAGTACGGAAGCGGGAGCTGCGAACGATGCAGACCGCACAATTGAGACGGTTATGGGGCAGGTCAAAGTACCGGCACATCCGAAGAAAATCGTCGTGTTGACCAATGAAGGAACCGAGGCGCTGCTGTCCATGGGCATCAAACCGGTGGGCGCCGTCAAATCCTGGACCGGCGATCCATGGTATCCCCATATTAAGGATCAAATGCAGGGCGTAGAAAATGTAGGCGACGAGGGCCAGCCGAACGTGGAAGCGATCGCTGCGCTCGAACCGGACCTCATCCTGGGCACGAAAATGCGCCAGGAGAAAATTTACGAGCAGCTGTCCGCCATCGCTCCAACCGTATTTTCCGAAACGCTCCGCGGTGAGTGGAAGGAGAACTTCAAGTTGTGGGCCGACGCGGTCGATGAGAAAGAGAAGGGCGACCAGGTACTGGCCGACTATGATAAGCATGTGGCTGACGTGAAAGCGCAAATCGGCGACAAATTGAGCACGAAAGTGTCGATGGTCCGGTTTATGCCGGGCAAGGCACGGATTTACTATAACGACACGTTCTCCGGCATCATTTTGAAGGAAGTGGGCCTCGCCCGTCCGGCGGTGCAGGATAATCCCGGGTTCTCCGACGATGTCGGCAAAGAGCGCATTCCGGACATGAACGGCGACATTCTGTTCTACTTTACTTATGAAACCGGCGACGGCGAAGGCAGCAAGATGGAGAAGGAATGGACCGAAGACAAACTTTGGAAAAACCTTGAGGTGGTCAAGAAGGGCAACGCGCACCGCGTGGACGACGCCATCTGGAACACCGCAGGCGGGGTCCTTGCGGCCAATCTGATGCTAGACCAGCTGGCATCCTACTTTAAATAAAATCTAAGCGCACAGGGGGCTCCGTCAGGGGTCCCCTGCTTCATTGACGGAGGCCCGGATTTGAGGCATTATTAATAGTAGACAAATGTTGTAAACAAGAGTGGCTTACGGCTTTAAGCATAGAATGGGAGGATGAGCGTATGCTTTCGACGGAGAAGATTATTGACGCCATGTCCGAGCAGGGACTGCGCATAACCGACCAGCGCAAGACGCTCGCCAAATTATTTGGTGAACATTCGGGTTATTTGTCAGCCAAGGATGTCTATGAGTTTATGGGCAAAAAATACAGCGGACTCAGTTTCGATACCGTATACCGCAATCTGCGGGTTATGCAGGAGCTGGGCGTTCTCGAACAGATCGTGTTTGAGGACGGGGTCAAATTCAAAGCCAGCTGCAGCGAAGACCACCACCATCATCACATGATCTGCCTGCAATGCGAGAAGACGTATCCGATCAGCTTCTGCCCAGTGTCGATGGCGGATACGCCCGACGAATTTCAGGTCGTGAAGCATAAATTTGAAGTATTCGGATATTGTAAAGACTGCCGGCAGCCTGCGGATGCGGGGCTGAGTGTCAATCCGATGTCCGGGCACACCGGGGAGCATTAATGCCATGGGCGTATCCCGAAGAATCGTCCAAGGCCCCATCGTCATTTACCGCAAATACATTTCGCCGTTAAAACCGCCGACCTGCCGTTTCTACCCGACATGCTCGGCGTACGCAATGGAAGCGATCGAGGTGCACGGGGCCGCCAAAGGATCGTGGCTCGCCATGAAACGGCTCGCCAAGTGCCATCCGTTTCATCCGGGGGGCGTGGATCTGGTTCCCCCGCGGAAGGAGAAGGGGGGCGCAGGCGCCCCTCATCCTTCCGATGGCGAGGGACACCTGACTTGACACGCGGCATCCGGGTTCAGTATATTATGGAATATATGACATTTCCGAGGAACGGATGAGTACGAGAACAGTAGCTTATTGCAGAGAGCCGGGGCAGCTGAGAGCCGGTATAAGCGAAGTCTCCGAAGATGGTCCGGGAGGAACCGCTTTCGAGCAGCATCCTGAATTAGAGGATGCGTAAGGGAGCGGCGTGATCCAGCGATAATGGACAGTGCGCGGCTGAGACATGCCGGTACTGATGGAGCCTGCCGCCTGCGAGGGCGCAGGGAATTTGGGTGGTAACACGTGAGGAATCTCTCGTCCCATTAGGGGCGGGAGTTTTTTTGTATCCTCGGGGCCCCCGCATAGTACCTGAACAGGGTATCACAGCAAAAGCCCCACTTCGTGGGGTTATTTTGTGTTCACACAGAAGATACAGGAACGCCGATTTTGGAAAGGAAGATGAACGATGGCTGACAAGAAAACATTTTATTTGACGACGCCGATCTATTATCCCAGCGACAAGCTGCATATCGGGCATGCATACACGACCGTGGCCGGCGACGCGATGGTTCGTTACAAGAAGCTGCGCGGCTACGATGTGCGCTATTTGACGGGAACCGACGAGCATGGTCAGAAGATTGAACGCAAGGCTGCTGAAGCGGGCAAAACGCCGCAGCAGTTCGTCGACGACATCGTGGCGGGGATCAAGGAGCTGTGGAAGAAGCTCGACATCTCCAACGATGACTTTATCCGGACGACGGAACCTCGCCATACGAAGGTCGTTCAGGAAGTGTTCGAACGCCTGCAGGCGCAGGGCGATATCTACAAGGGAGAGTATGAAGGCTGGTACTGTACGCCGGATGAATCGTTTTTCCTGGAACGGCAGCTCGTAGACGGCAAATGTCCGGACTGCGGCCGGCCGGTGGAACGCGTGAAGGAAGAGAGCTA
Source organism: Paenibacillus sp. SSG-1 (assembly GCF_002224835.1). Lineage (NCBI taxonomy): Bacteria > Bacillati > Bacillota > Bacilli > Caryophanales > Paenibacillaceae > Paenibacillus > Paenibacillus sp. SSG-1. Next base: position 3,879,633 of record NZ_MBRK01000001.1, on the reverse strand, counting down.
TTTCTTCCGGATGAGCAAATATGTGGACCGGCTTCTCCAATACTATGAGGACCATCCGGACTTTATTCAGCCGGTGTCCCGCAAGAACGAAATGATCAACAACTTCATCAAGCCGGGACTGGAAGACCTGGCGGTGTCCCGTACGACCTACGAATGGGGCGTCAAGGTGAAGAACGATCCGAAGCACGTCGTTTACGTCTGGATCGACGCGCTGCTGAACTATATCACCGCACTGGGTTACGGCTCGGAAGATACGAGCCTGTTCGACAAGTACTGGCCGGCTGACGTTCATCTCATGAGCAAGGAAATCGTCCGCTTCCATACGATCTACTGGCCGATCATCCTGATGGCGCTTGACCTGCCGCTGCCGAAGAAAGTGTTTGCGCACGGCTGGCTGCTGATGAAGGACGGCAAGATGTCCAAATCGAAAGGCAACGTCGTCGATCCGGTCACGCTTATCGACCGTTACGGTCTGGACGCCCTTCGCTATTACCTGCTGCGCGAAGTTCCGTTTGGCGCGGACGGCACGTTTACGCCGGAGAGCTTCGTGGAGCGCGTCAACTCCGATCTGGCCAATGACCTCGGCAACCTTCTGAACCGGACGGTGGCGATGGTGGACAAATATTTCGAGGGACGGGTTCCTGCGTACCGCTCCGGCGTGACTCCGTTTGACGCGTCGCTCGAGGAAGCGGCCAAGGATGTTTACGGAAAAGTTGAAGAAGCGATGGAAAATATGGAGTTCTCCGTTGCGCTGACGGCCATCGGCCAGTTTATCAGCCGCAGCAACAAATATATCGACGAAACGCAGCCTTGGGCGCTGGCAAAAGATGAGTCCAAACGCGAAGAGCTGGCGTCTGTCATGACCCACCTCGTCGAAAGCCTGCGGATCGGCTCGATCCTGCTGCAGCCGTTCCTGACCCAGGCTCCGCTGAAGATTTGGGAGCAGCTGGGCATTCAGCAAGGCGAGCTGACCGAATGGGACAGCGGCAAGACGTTCGGCTTGATTCCTGAAGGAACGCAGCTGGTGAAGGGCAACCCGATCTTCCCGCGCCTGGACGCGGAAGAAGAGGTGGCGTACATCAAGCAGGCAATGACCGGATCTGAAACTCCCGCGAAGGAAGCGGAAGCCGGCAAGGCGGCCGAAGCGGCTGCGCCGCAGGAAGCGCCTGAGCTGAAGGAAGAAATCGGCATCGAAGATTTTGCCAAGGTCGAACTGCGCGTAGCTCAGGTTATCGCCTGCGAGCCTGTCAAGAAAGCCGACAAGCTGCTCAAGCTGCAGCTGGATCTCGGCTTCGAGCAGCGGCAGGTCGTGTCGGGCATCGCGAAGTTCTATACGCCGGAAGAGCTGGTCGGACGCAAGGTCATCTGCGTCACCAACCTGAAACCGGTGAAGCTGCGCGGCGAGCTGTCGCAGGGCATGATTCTGGCGGCATCCCAAGGCGATCAGCTGACGCTGGCGACGGTGCCAGACAGCATGCCGAACGGAGCGGTTGTGAAGTAGGAGCGCGAAGTATAGTATAGTGCACCTATAAGTAAGTATGGTCGATAGGAAGACGGAATCCCGTTAGCAGCGGGTTTCCGTCTTTTTGTCATCCAGGTATATCGATCTCTTGGGAGAGACGCCAAGCTCCAAAGAACTCCACGGCAGGTATCGTTCGCTTTCCTCTGGTAATTTTGCACCCAAGGTTGACAAATAAAATAAGCCCATTCATAATCTTATTAGTAAAAGTTACGATTAGTGGGAGCGTACAACTGTGAATATGAGAAATGTGATCAAGCGGATTCTGGCGCCTTCGTTTCTTCTGATGGCCATGCTGGTTTTTGCCGGCTGCGATAACTCAGGGAACGCACAGCTGGATCCGGATAAAGTGAATGTCATGACGACGTTCTATCCGATTTATGAGTTTGCCAAGGAAATCGGCGGCGAGGACGCCAACGTCATCAATTTACTGCCGGCGGGCGTCGAACCGCATGATTGGACGCCGCGGAGCCAGGATATCGTGAACACGTCCAAGTCGCAATTGTTTTTATATAACGGAGCCGGACTCGAAGGCTGGGTACCGAATTTTCTGAAAGGGCTGAACCGGGACTCCAAGGTGAAAGCCGTTGAGGTCAGCCAGGGCATCCAGCTGATCGAAGGCGAAGAAGACGGCGGGCATGATCTCGAAGGCGAGGGCATGGGGACCGGGCACAAGCATCACATCGACCCCCACACCTGGGTCAGCCCGAAATCGGCCATCATTATGGCCGAGAACATCAAGAATAGCTATGTGGAGGCCGATCCACAGCATGCACAGGCTTACGAAGCGCGGTACGCAGAGCTTAGCCGGAAGCTGCAGGAGCTTGACCGCAAGTTCGAGACGGAGCTGGCGCAGGTTCCGCATCACAAAATCGTCGTATCCCATCAGGCCTTCGGCTACTTGTGCCGCGATTACGGCTTGGAGCAGCATCCCATCATGGGCTTGTCGCCGGATGCCGAGCCCCGGGCCCGCGATTTGGTGGAGCTGTCGAACCTGGTGAAGTCGGAAGGAATCAAATATATCTTTTTCGAAGAGCTGGTCTCCGACCGGCTGGCCAAAACGCTGGCTTCCGAGACCGGAGCGACCGTGTCCGTCCTGAATCCCCTCGAGGGACTGACACAGGAGGAGCAGGAGAAGGGCGACGACTATTTTACCTTGATGGACAAAAATTTGCATAATCTCATTCTCGCATTACAATAAATGAAGCAGCTAACAGAAAGGCGGATTTCGCATGTTTACGCCGATGATTGACGATTGTCATCAACCGATTATCGAGATGGAGAACATCTCCTTTTCATACAGGGACCAAAAGGTCATCAACGATCTGAACTTTACCGTAAAAGAACGCGATTTTGTCGGCATTATCGGCTCCAACGGGGCGGGCAAGACGACGCTGCTGCGGATGATCGTCGGCCTTCTGCCCAGCGGCCAGGGCAGCATCCGGCTGTTCGGCCAGCCGATCCGCAGGTTTAAAGACTGGGAGCGGGTGGGCTATGTCCCGCAGAAAAATTCGTTTAACCCGTTGTTCCCGGCTACTGTTCGCGAGGTGGTCCTTTCCGGGCTGTACAATAACAAAAACCTGTTCCGCCGGGTAAACAGACACATGCAGCAGCAGTGTGACGATGCGCTTGAGGTGATGCGGATTCAAGACATCGCCGGCAAACGGATCGGTGAGCTGTCCGGCGGTCAGCAGCAGCGCGCCTTCCTGGCGCGGGCGCTGATCAACAACCCGGATCTGCTCATCCTGGACGAGCCTACGGTGGGCATTGACGCGGAGACGCAGGCCGGATTTTTCGAGCTGATTACCCACATGCACCGGCATCATCATATGACGCTGCTGATGGTGTCGCACGATATGGACATGATCGAGGGATATTTGGGCGAGAAGCCGAAGCAGAAGAACGGCAAGATCGAATTTTTCGTCAGACATTCCCATGAGATTCAGGACTGCGAGGTTCAGGACCTGCAGCACTCATTGTCATAAAAAGCACGATCGTTTACAAAATATTAAAAGCATCCGAAGGAGTCGTTATTGTTGGCTATAGAAATTATCCTCAGTGATTTTTTTCAAAGGGCGCTGGCCGGCGGTCTGCTGATCGGGATCACCGCACCGCTGATCGGCATTTTTCTCGTGCTGCGGCGCCTGTCCATGATCGGGGACACGCTTGCGCATGTCACGATCGCCGGGGTGGCGTTAGGTTTTCTGATTAATCTGTATCCCCTGGGGGCAGGTCTTGTATTTGCGGTTCTGGCTTCCTTTGCGATAGAAAAGCTCAGAAAAGCTTATAAAAGCTATGCCGAGCTGTCGATAGCGATCATTATGTCCGGCGGCGTTGCGCTGGCTTCTTTGTTTTTCACACTCGGGATGGGTTACAATACAGATGTGATGAGCTATTTGTTCGGCAGCATTTATACGCTGGATACCCAGGATCTGTACGTGGTAGGGACTGTGACGCTGGTTGTCGTGGTCGTTATTACGCTCTTTTTCAAAGAGTTTTTTCTGCTGAGCTTTGAAGAAGACGCCGCAAGCGTAAGCGGTCTGCCTGTGCGCATGATGAACATGCTGATCACCGTCCTGACGGCCCTCGTCATCAGCACGGCCATCAAAATCGTCGGCGCTTTGCTCGTATCGGCACTGCTGACCATTCCTGTCGCTATCAGCCTCCTAATAGCCCGAAGCTTCAAATCTTCCGTCATCCTGTCGGTGGTCATTTCGGAGATTGCGGTTGTGGGGGGACTTGTGATTGCCGGCGTTTGGAACCTGGCTCCGGGAGCAACCATCGTGCTGCTGCTGATTGCGCTGCTGATCTTGACGATGGCGGGCAAGAAGGGATTATCAACGTAGGAGGTACTTGTCCTTGTCAAACTTGAATATATGGCTTGCCTTCTTCGCCGGACTGGCTTCCTTTATTTCTCCGTGCTGCCTGCCGCTGTATCCGTCCTACATTTCTTATATTACCGGGATGTCGGTACAGACGCTGAAGACGGAGCAGAACAAAAAAGAAGTCCGTTACCGGACGATGAGTCATACGCTGGCCTTTATTTTAGGTTTTTCCGCCGTATTCTATACGCTCGGGGTCGGAGCCGGCTTGTTCGGCAGCTTCTTTAACAACAACCGGGATCTGATCCGCCAGCTGTCGGCGCTGTTAATCATTTTGATGGGGCTGTTTCTGATCGGCATCTTTCAGCCGCGCTTTTTGATGCGTGAATTTAAGATGGATCTGAAGTTCAAGCCCGCAGGTTACATAGGTTCATTTATTTTCGGGATCGGCTTTTCTGCCGGATGGTCTCCTTGCGTCGGCCCGATCCTGGCGGCGATCATCGCTTTGGCAACGACCGAACCCGGTGCTTGGTTTCCGCTGATTACGGCCTATACCGTCGGCTTTGCCATTCCATTTTTTGTGCTTGCCTTCTTCATCGGGTCCACCAAGTGGATTGTGAAGTACTCGGGGATGATGATGAAGATCGGCGGGGCGCTCATGCTGTTTATGGGCGTACTGCTGTTCACGAACCAAATGACCAAAATTACGATTTGGCTGCAGGCCATCACGCCCGAATGGCTTAAGTTTTAGGTGAAGTAGTCGATGGTAGCTTCCGGAAAATGCTCAAAAATCCGCTCTGTGATAAACTCGCGCAGGGCGTTTTGCTGTTCATCCGGGTACACGTATTTGAATTGGCCCCAGCGTCCCCATTTTTGCTTGCGCCTCGCGATATCCATCTCCAGCTTGGTTTTGGGATAGCGCTGCTCAATGATGTTTTTGGCGGTTTTCGTAAAGCGGTGCTGAATCATTTCGAACGTCAAATCCTTCGCTGCCTCGGCCGGGAGCGTATCCGCCAGACGCTTCAGAAGCTCGGCATAGCCGTCCTGCCAGCCGTCATACCAAATGATCGGGGCGATGATGAAACCGAGCGGATAGCCGGCCCTGGCGACCTTTCCCGCGGCCTCGATCCGTTCCTCAAAGTGCGACGTGGATGGCTCGAAGTTGCGGATGACGTAGTCCGAGTTGATGCTGAACCGGATGCGGGTATGGCCGTTATGCTTCAGCGGGAGCAGCGGATCGACATGATGATACTTGGTCACGAACCGGAGTCTGCCGAATTCTTCGCCAGCCATGAAGGTAATCAGCTCCGCGAGGGAGCCCGTAATATGCTCCAGTCCCACCGGGTCAGATGTACAAGCGGCTTCAAACCGGGTGATTTCCGGCGCGCGTTCCTCAATGTATTGCTTGGCAGCGCCAATGATATCGGGTGTGTTGACATAGACACGGACATAGGGCTTGGCCCCGAGCGTCGTCTGCAGATAGCAGTAATGGCAGTGACCCATGCACCCGGTTGAGATCGGGATGGCGTATTCGGCCGAAGGCTTGGACTGGTCGAACTTCAGCGTTTTCCGCACACCGACGACGAGCGTTCGTTTGGCGTTCCTGTATTTTTCCTGATCGGTTTCGCCTGGTAAATTGGTGATGCGGTTATGAGAGCTGGTCATACGGTAAGGGATGTCTTTGGACTTGACCCATTCCATGATGTGCTGGCCTTTGGGATAGTTCAGCGCATCCGGTTCAAAATAAACAAGATCGGGGACAAACGGCTTGGTCGGCCGCAGCGTCCGCCGGTGCTTTTCTTTAACGCCAGTACCCATAGAACGGCTCCTTTCGCGGAAAATATGGTGCTTCAGTTTAGTATGTGTGCGGGTAGCAGGGGCAACCCGTGGCAATTACTGACCAGGATGGGAAGCGCGGCAGGCGGCAGGACTTGCCAAGTCCTCTTGAGAACATGTATCATTACAAGAGCAGGTAATCGGGCCAGATGATTGACGTTTATTACAGAAAAGAGGGAATATAATGCCAACGCCCAGCATGGAGGATTATTTGGAGCGTATCTATAAATTGATTGACGAGAAGGGATACGCGCGTGTTTCGGACATTGCCGAAGGCTTGGAGGTTCATCCCTCATCCGTTACCAAAATGATCCAGAAATTGGACAAGGACGAATATTTGATTTATGAAAAATACCGCGGCCTTGTTCTGACTAGCAAAGGTAAGAAAATGGGCAAACGCCTGGTTGACCGGCATCAGCTTCTGGAGGAATTCCTGACGATGATCGGGGTTCAGCAGGAAAATATTTATGGAGATGTCGAAGGCATCGAGCATCACTTAAGCTGGGATTCCATAACGCGTATCGAGACGCTGGTGGAGTATTTCCGCCGGGATGGACAGCGTCTGGAGGAGCTGCGGAACATTCATAATGAATTGGTCAGCGATTCGTAAACAAGGCATCTGTCCGCACCCTCAAACGACAGGTGCCTCTTTCATTCCCAGCACGTAATCCGGTAATTTTAAGAGCCAAGACTGGCAAAACCCGGATTGCACACGCAGCAAAGGTTACAGCTTTTCTGCCCGATCGGTCGTTTGCGCTTTATTCAGCAGATCATGATTTCAAGGTTGTCTGATGCCGGCTAGTGATCTCTAGATAGAGCGCGAATGACCGATTTTTTTACCCGCAAATCTATCAATAGTGGAGGATTAGTAGAATGGGTTTTCGGAAGTTTCATAGGTGGATCGTGGCATCGCTGCTGTTGGTGCTGCTGATTCCGTTTACGGGGCAGCAGGCGAAGGCTGCAAACAACATCACGATGGTCCTGGACGGGAAGCAGCTGGTCAGCGATATCCCCCCGTACATCATGCCAAAAGTGAATGTGACGATGGTTCCGATCCGCGTGATCAGCGAAGGGCTGGGGGCGGCCGTCGCATGGAAACAAAGTGCGAAAACCGCTGATATTTCGGGCGGAGGTCATACGATTACGTTGACCAGCGGCAAAAAGACGGCTTTGGTGGATGGAGCCTCTGTCGCCCTTGATGCCTCCGTGCAGCTTCGGGGCGGCCGCGTGCTGGTCCCTCTCCGTTTTGTCGGCGAACAGCTCGGTCTGCAGGTAGACTGGGACCAGGTGGCAAGAACGATTACCTTAACATCAAGTGCTTACATACCTACCGAGCCGCCTGCTGAGGGCGGGGGAAGCAGCTCCAGCCAGCTCAGGGGAGCCTGGATCTCGACCGTGTACAACCTGGATTGGCCGACAACGTCCTCTTACGGCAAAATCGAGCAGCAGAAGCAGGAATATTCCGCTCTGCTCGACAAGCTGCAGGCCATGGGGCTGAACGCGGTGTTCGTTCAGGTTCGGACGGCCGGCGATGCGCTGTATCCGTCGGATCTGGTTCCGTGGTCGAAGGTGCTTACCGGCACCCAAGGCAAGGATCCGGGATATGATCCGCTCCAGTATATGATTGAGGAAACCCACAAGCGGGGGATGCAGTTCCATGCCTGGTTCAATCCGTTCCGGGCCAATCTGGATACGACCACAAGCAAGCTGGCGGCCAATCACGTGGCGGTTCAGCATCCCGACTGGGTCGTATCCGTCAATAACCAGCTGATCATCAACCCGGGTATTCCGGATGCGAGACAGCATATTATCGACGTCGTGATGGAAGTGGTAAGCAAGTACGATATCGACGGCGTCCATCTGGACGATTATTTCTATCCGTCGAGCGGAACGTTTAACGATGATGATGCTTTCAAGGCATACAATACGCAGGGCTTGAGCAAAGCGGATTGGCGCCGCGATAACATTAACCAGTTCGTGCAGCAGCTGGGCCAGTCGATTCACGCGTCCAAGCCGGCCGTACAGTTTGGCATCAGCCCGTTCGGCGTATGGCGCAACCAGTCTACCGATCCGACGGGTTCTGATACCAAAGCGGGCGTTACAGCGTACGACTCCATGTCCGCGGATGTGAGAACCTGGGTGAAGCAGCACTGGATCGATTACGTGGCACCGCAAATTTATTGGAGCATGTCCTTCAAGAACGCCCAGTACGACAAGCTCGTCGACTGGTGGGCGCAAGAAGTGCAGGGCACCGGCGTGGATCTCTATATCGGCCATGCCCCGTACAAGCTGGGAACCGCCGAGGCTGGGTGGCAGTCGGCGCAGGAGATCATCAACCAGCTTCAATACAACACCAAATACGACGCAGTCAAAGGCAGCATTTTTTACAGCGCCAAGGATTTGATCAAAAATCCACTTGGCATCGTTCAGGCACTGACCGCCTATTACCAGCAATGATAAATTCATAGAACATTGTCATGAATGAACCCCCGTGCTCATATCTTACTGTGGGATATTGAGACACGGGGGTTTTATTATGATCGTCAACGCGGTGTTCGAGGGCGGCGGAGTGAAAGGAATATCACTGGCGGGGGCCGTCAAAGCTGCGGAGCAAGCCGGCGTTGTGTTTAACCGGGTGGCGGGTACGTCGTCGGGTTCCATTGTGGCGGCGCTGCTGGCGGCAGGGTTTTCGGCCGACGAAATGAGCGAGATCGTGAAGACGACCCCTTTTGAGTCCTTTCTTCACCGCGCGCCCATATTCAATACCAAAGTAATCGGACCCGCCGCGCGTTTGTTTCTGAAGAAAGGGCTGTATTCCGGAGAAGCGCTCGAAGTCTGGATCCACCATATTTTGGCGGCCAAAGGGGTCAAGACGTTTGCTGATATCCCCCAAGGCAAGCTGATGATCATCGCCTCGGATATTACGAACGGGCGCATTCTGGTGCTTCCCGAAGACCTGGGCAAGCTGGGCGCCAACCCGTCCAGGTTTGCGGTTTCCAAGGCCATCCGGATGAGTACGAGCATTCCTTACTTTTTTGATCCGGTCATGCTGAGAATGACAGGCGAAGCGGCCAGGGGAAAATCGTTCGTCGACCAGTTTGTCTATATAGTAGACGGAGGGCTGCTCAGCAACTTCCCGCTGTGGCTCTTTGACGACGCTGCGGAAGGGGCCGGTCAGAAGCCGGTTCCGACGATCGGATTCCAAATGGTCGGCAGGACGACGAACAAGCCGCATCTGATCCGCGGGCCTCTCAGCATGCTGCAGGCGATGTTTGAAACGATGCTGTCCGCTCATGATGAGCGGTACATCGAGCAGGAAAACCGTTTCCGGACGATCAAAATTCCGACTCTCGGCGTCGGAACGACGCAGTTTCATATTACACCGGAAGAAAGCCAGCAGCTGTATGAGTCCGGCATGCAGGCAGGGAAAAAGTTTTTTGCGGGCTGGAAGCCGTGACATCGAAGAAAAAAATAAAAGGCATTCGCTGGTCCTCCTTTTAGAAGGAGGACCAGCGAATGCCTTGTTTTTGATATGTTCAAACTGCGCTTAGTGGTATTTCGGTTGTTGATCGTCATTCTTACCCTTTGAGCCTTCAATCACCTGGAAAGGGTAATTTTTGCGCTTGGCCGAAGATTGACCGCGTTTGGACGCATTGTATTTCTCCATCGTCCGCTGGGACGGCTTAACCTTGGGCCGCTTGTTGTAACGGGCAGGCGGGAATTTGTACAGCAGGAAAACCACACCGAACACGATCAAGGGCACAAGCAAATTCATAAGCGATCCTGCACCGCCAAACAAAATGTTGCCGAGCAGTCCGATGGCTGCCAGTACAATGGCAATCCAGAAAATTACAGCCTGCCTTTTCATGTCATCTCATCCTTTCAGGGGATCCAAGACTCCGTTTCTCACAGGTTGTTCCGCCCCGGGAGCTTTCTCCATCTGGGCGTCAAGCTCAAGCATGCGGTTGAAGGAGGCGATGGACACCTCAACCTGGTCATCCTTCGGTTCCTTCGTCGTCAACAGCTGAAGCCAAAGGCCCGGGTAACCGAGATACCGCAGCACCGGTACGTCGCGAAGCGCGTTGGTCAGTTTCAGAAACTCAAACGAAATGGCGATGACGACCGGAAGCAGAATGATCCGCTGCAGAACCCGCTGCGTCATATTATCCCACGGAACGAGCGAATAAATCAGTACGCCCAGCACGATCGTCAGCATCATGAAGCTGCTGCCGCAGCGGTAATGCAAACGGCTGTGCTTCTGTACGTTGGCTACCGTCAGCTCTTCACCCGCTTCATAGGTGCTGATCACCTTATGCTCCGCTCCATGGTACTGGAACAACCGCTTGATCACCGGGGTCTGGGAAATGCCCCATAGGTAAACGAGCAGCAGCAGCAGTTTAATGCCGCCTTCTATAAGGTTATGCAGGATATAGTTGTCAAACATCTTGCCGAAAATGAAATTCTCTAAAAATACAGGCACCAGCGTCAGCACCAGCTTGCCCACGAGAAACGAAAGCACGCCGACCGCTGCAACGCCGATAATCATCCCTAAGCTCCAGCCGGATTCTTCTTTCTGCTTTTGCTTGGCGCGCTCCTCCGGCTCCACTTCGTCATCCGCGTAGGATTCCGCCGAGTAATTCAGGTGCTTCGTACCTTTGGCGCTTGCATCTATAATACTGACAATACCGCGAAGGAAAGGGATTTTGCGCAATTTGCCGACCCAAGGCTTATCCTCGCGCGGCACCTCCAAAAATGTAATCTCCTGATTCTTCCGCCGCACAGCGGTGACATTGACGTGCTTACCGCCAAACATAACGCCTTCAATGACGGCTTGGCCACCGTAGCTGACCGTTTTGGATTGCTCCGACAAACAATTCACCTTCCCCGAATGTTTAGTTGTGATGCCTTTATTGTAACGAATTTCCCGTGCGATTTCTAGTTGGATTAGCCCCGGCCCCAAATGAACATACTAAGAAAAACAAAAAGGGTGATATTCAAAGTGAGTTCACAGGGAGCTGCCATCCGGCAGCATACGAATACTGGCCATACCAATCCGCTCAGCTTCTCGCTGGAGCTCGGCTTTTTTGCCGGGTTGCTTTGGGGGGCGGTCCACTGGGTTTTCCATTGGCTGCGGTTCACGATCGTCATCCCGGCCTTTTTGGCCGAGCCTTTCTTCAAGCATTCTTTTTTGAAAAGCGGGTCAGGAGATCTGCTTGGCTGGCTCTTTTTTATTGCGTTTTCCATGGTCGCGGCCGTCATCTATACGCTGCTGTTCCGGAAGCTGGCCGGTCCGTGGCCGGGTATCGTATACGGTATCTGCTGGTGGGCCGTTCTGTTTGTGGCGGGTCCCGCACTCGGTATGATGAATCGTCTCAACCATCTGACATGGAACACGATCATCACCGAATTTTGCTTGTACCTGCTGTGGGGACTGTTCATCGGATACACGGCGGCTTTCGAATTTACGGATGAGCGCAAACGGGAACCCGGCAGGGCGAAGGCGCACTAGAGCAAAAAAACTTCTCAAGAAGACATCCCCTATGTTAAAATAGCAGATGGTTATTTGACGACAAAGGGTGGGAATACCATTTTGAGAACCATTTGGGTGATCAACGGACCGAACCTGAATCTGCTCGGACTCCGGGAGCCTGGCGTGTACGGCTCTCAAAGTCTTGCGTCGATTGAAGAAGGCCTGCTTGAGAAAGCGGAGGCCCTGGGCGTGTCCGTCACATTTTATCAGTCCAACCATGAGGGAGATATCATTGACAGGATCCATGCCGCGCTGGGTCATGCCGACGGCATCGTTCTGAATCCGGGCGCGCTGACTCATTACAGCTATGCCGTCCGGGACGCCATCAGTTCCGTTAAAATTCCGACGGTGGAAGTCCATTTGTCGAACATTCACGCAAGGGAGACGTTCCGCCATACTTCCGTGATTGTTCCCGTGGCCGTAGGTCAAATTGCCGGATTCGGCGCTGTCAGCTATGAACTCGGCATGTTGGCACTGCTGCGCCACTTGGAAAGTCAGGGACAGTAGTCGCTGCCTCTTTCCCCGGGGAAAGCTGTACATGAGAGAGGAGTGTAACGATGAGCATCAATCGAGTGAACAAGCTGCGTGAAGCGATGCAGCAATCCAATGTGGAAGCCATGTTTGTAACCAGTTCCATTAACCGCCGTTATTTGACGGGATTTACCGGTTCATCGGGATACGTCCTCATCACTTTACATGATGCGTACCTGCTGACCGACTTTCGTTACATGACCCAGGCACCGCAGCAAGCGAAGGGATTTACGATCGTCGAGCACGGGCCGAAGGTAACGGAAACGGTAAAGGAGCTGCTGATTTCCGCAAACATCGGCAAGCTTGGCTTCGAGCAGGATGACGTATCTTTTGCCGGATACACCGCTTACGCGGAGCAGCTTAAGCCAATCCAGCTCGTGCCGGTTTCCGGCCTTGTGGAGAAGCTTCGTATCTTCAAGGATGAAGAAGAGCTGAAGGTGATGCAGAGAGCGGCGGACTTGGCCGACGATACGTTCAAGCATATTCTCGGGTTTATCAAGACGGGAATGACGGAGCGGGAAGTCGACCTGGAGATGGAGTTTTACATGCGCCGCCACGGTGCCACTTCATCCTCCTTCGATACGATCGTCGCATCCGGAGAACGTTCCGCCATGCCGCACGGCGTTGCCAGCGAACGGGTGATTGCCGGAAACGAGCTCATCACGTTCGATTTCGGAGCATTGCTTGACGGATACTGCTCCGATTTGACGCGGACGATTGCGATCGGGGATCCGGATCCGAAGCTTAAAGAAATTTATGACATTGTGCTGGAAGCCCAGCTCCACACACTTCAGAACATCAAGCCGGGGATGACCGGCCGCGAAGCGGACGCGCTTGCACGCGATATCATCACGAAGTACGGCTACGGCGACAATTTCGGCCACAGCACGGGGCACGGCCTCGGCATGGAGGTTCATGAAATGCCTCGCCTGTCCAAGCTGAGCGACGATGTACTTAAGCCGGGTATGGTCGTGACCGTGGAACCGGGAATTTACCTGCCGGGTCTCGGCGGCGTGCGCATTGAAGACGATATTGTGATCACGGAGACGGGAATTGTGATCTTGACGCATTCGTCTAAAGATTTCACCGTATTACCGGCGTGATAAATGCAATATATACTTAAACCTTTAGGAGGGCATTTCAGTGATTTCAGTTAACGATTTTAAAACAGGTCTGACGGTGGAAGTCGATGGCGACATCTTTACCGTTCTCGATTTTCAGCACGTTAAACCGGGTAAAGGGGCAGCCTTCGTACGTTCGAAGCTGAAAAACCTCCGTAACGGCAACACCGTTGAGCGCACATTCCGGGCAGGTGAAACGATCGGCCGTGCCATTATCGAAAACCGCGGCGTTTCTTATCTGTATGCAAGCGGTCAAGAGCATACGTTCATGGACAACGAAACCTACGACCAGTTCACGCTGGACAGCAAGCAGCTGGAGTGGGAACTGAACTTCCTCAAAGAGAATATGAACGTGAACATCGTCAGCTACCAGGGCGAAATTCTCGGAATCAACCTGCCGACCAGCGTCGAGCTGAAGGTTGTTGAAACCGAGCCGGGCATTAAAGGAAATACGGCTACAGGGGCGACGAAGAACGCGAAGCTGGAAACAGGCCTGAACGTTCAGGTGCCTTTGTTCATCAATGAAGGCGATGTGCTTCTGATCGATACCCGTGAAGGCAAATATATCTCCCGCGCGTAAAGCCGGCGATAGAATTGCTTAACACCCGACAGGGCTAAGCCGATCCTCCTTTCCTTCCGAAAGGAGGATTTTTTGTATAATCCCATGAAAAAACATTAACAATCGGGCGTACTTTCGTATTATACTAGTTTAAAGCGTAAAATTAGACAGTTGTCAGCATTTTGCAACATGAGATCCTGCTTTTTTCACCATGGCCAGTCTATTGGCGAAAAGGGTGCTGATCGCATATAGAAATAGGATCGGGCGGTTTTACCGGCGTGGGAAATGATTGCATAATGCCCAGTTGTACAATGAGTGGGGAGTGAATCGAAGTTGTCACTGTACGTCATGAAATTCGGAGGCAGTTCCGTCGGAGATATTGAGCGCATGCAGCGCGTGGCCCGGCGTATCGTCGAGAAACAGGACGAAGGACACCAGTGTGTAGTAGTCGTTTCCGCGATGGGGGATACGACGGATGATTTGATCGATCAGGCGATGCTGCTCAATCCAAATCCGCCTGCACGCGAGATGGATATGCTGATGACCACCGGGGAGCAGATTTCCATGTCGCTTCTGTCGATGGCCATTCATCAGCTTGGCCGCAGCGCCGTTTCGCTGACAGGCTGGCAGGCGGGATTCCGGACAGAGCCGGTGCACGGCAAAGCGAGAATTATGGATATCATTCCGGACCGGGTGATCGGAGCCCTGCAGGAAGGAAACATCGTGATCGTGGCCGGATTCCAGGGCATGACCGAAGAAGGAGAAATCACGACGCTCGGCCGCGGGGGATCCGATACGACAGCCGTTGCGCTGGCTGCGGCGATTAACGCCGACGTGTGCGAGATTTATACCGACGTGGACGGCATTTATTCGACCGATCCGCGAATCGTGAAATGCGCCCGCAAGCTTGAGGAAATTTCGTATGACGAAATGCTGGAGCTGGCCAACCTGGGGGCGGCTGTTCTTCATCCACGCGCGGTGGAGTACGCGAAGCATCACCAGGTGAAGCTCGTCGTCAGATCCAGCTTTAACTATAATGAAGGCACGGTTGTGAAGGAGGAAACCAGCATGGAGCAGGGAGTAGTGGTAAGCGGCATCGCTTATGATAAAAATGTGGCCAGAATCAGTATTTTGGGAGTGGAAGACGTTCCCGGTGTTCTTGCCACGGTGTTCGGAGCGCTCGCCGGCGCCGGCATCAACGTGGACATTATCGTGCAGAGCGGCGTTCAGGACGGCAAGGCGGACTTTTCCTTTACCACCTCTTTGTCGGAGAGCGGCCAGGCACTTCAAGTCATCAAGGATTTGAGATCCACCCTTCCGTACCGTGAAGTCACCTCGGAAGACAATCTGGTCAAAGTATCGATCGTAGGTGCGGGCATGATCAGCCATCCCGGCGTTGCCGCCGAAATGTTCGATGTCATTTCCAAGCAGGGCGTCAGCATTAAAATGGTCAGCACGTCCGAGATTAAAACGTCCTGCGTCATCGAGGGCGGCAATCTGGAGCAGGTCGTCAGAGCGCTTCATACCGCCTACAACCTCGATACCGATGCGCAGGTGTTTGTGGGAGGCCCACAGGACCGCCGCTAGGTCAGAATGCAAATACTCATACAAAAAGCCGTCCCCACAGCAGGGGGCGGCTTTGTTTATTTCAGCGCGGCTCGGATTATCCGCGGTTCGCAGCAATTGCGAACAACGGCGTCAGGATCATTTCCGACTTCGCATACGGCACGACAGGGACCGTGTCGATCCCTGTGCAGTATTCGACGTCATGCGTAAATCCCAGCTTGACCAGCTGCTTCGCCGCGCATCCTTCCATTACGGTTTCAAACAGGGATCCCTTGCACTGCCGGTACGCATGCTTCATCGCCAGGCCCAGATCATTCAGCTGAAGCGGAGCTTCCGAAATGGACTCCATCGCATCGATGATCATTCCCGCGCACAGGCCATCCTCCAGCGAAAAATCGTTGCGGCATCCCGAGCACAGCAGGATGGCATCTTTCCCGAACGATAACAGAGCCGACGCACAGGCCGTCCCATTCATAAATGAAGCGGCAAATATTCTGGCGGCCTTATGGGATTTGAGCAGCCCTCGGGTCCCGTTCGATGTGGTCAGCACCACCAGCTTTCCGGCAACCTCAGGGGTCATATAATCATGCGGCGAATTCCCGGCCTGAAACCCGGGGATTTTTTTATAATACCGTTCTCCACCGACAAACGTTTGGTCTCCCCGCATCTGCTGGGCTTGAGGAACCGTCTCCACGGGCATCAGCCCGGTAGCGCCTTGGGCCAGAGCCGTAATCATCGTACTGGTTGCCCGCAGCACGTCAATCACAACGGCGCTCTTGTGCACAAACTCCTCCGATCTTACTTCGTCCACATTGGCAATGACATCCACCCGCATGGATAAATCCTCCTTATGCATCTGTAAATAATACGACACCTCTTTCAGCTGCTTAGCCCTGAAGATGCCGATGGTTGAACGGTCCTCTCTTGGTTGGCCGGATGCAGGCAGTTTGTCTGCAGACGGATCCAACCCAGGCAACTGACAAGCGGATAGGTATTTCACCAAACAATATATGCAAGCCCAGAGCATTTTGTTCCGAATATAGGAGTTATTAAATAGAGGCTTTGTCATGACTCTTTTGATAATCCGTGAAGCAGCTCCGTTTTGCCAAGTTATTTTCCGTATCTTTCTTGTAAAACACAACTAAAAAGAGAGAGTCCCGCATATCTATGAGGTTAGAAGTACAATCTCGCAAAAGGGGGTCATTTTTGTGGACAAGTTCGTGCTCAGCATGGCTACGCTGCGTTTTATCTCCGGAAGTCTGGAAATCGCCGCCGCGCTGCTGATGCTAAAGCTCGCTCAGGTAGATAAGGCGCTGGCGGTCAATTCCCTGCTGGCATTCGTCGGGCCGACGGTGCTCATCCTGACGACTTCCATCGGGCTCATCGGCGTGGCTGATAAGCTCTCCTGGGGAAAGATGGCGTGGATCTTTTTCGGCGTGTCCTGTCTCTTAATCGGCATTCTCAAAAAATGATAGATTACTGTGGTCATAAATTTAGGGGCCAAGCATAGACATAAGTAAGAAAACATCTAGTAGTTTATCCATCAGAAGTTGAACAAGCTTGCAGGAGAAAGGCAGCACGGGGGTGGTCCTATTACAAATCCAAACTGGCTGGAATTATTTCCGGAGCCGGTCAAATCGATCCTTCACCAGCTCCCTCACCATATTCTGAGCGTTGTGGAGGAGGTACGCATCCGTGAAGGCAGGCCGCTGGAGATCAACGGCGCAGGCTCACACCACTATGTTACGGGACAAAGCACGCTGACGCTGGATGCGGACAAGGCGTACAAGCCGCAGCGGGAGGTCAGCCGAAGGCTGCTCGATCTGATCAGCAACCATTCGCTGTACACGATGGAGGAAGAGCTTCGCAAAGGCTTTATCACCATTCCCGGCGGACACCGCATCGGTTTGGCAGGTAGAACGGTGCTTCACGCCGGACATGTCGAGCATATCCGCGATATCAGCGGATTCAATGTGCGGATTGCCCGGGAAGTGAAGGGTGCCGCTGACGGCATCCTCCCCTTTCTGATCGATAGGGAAGGAAACAGGATTCGGCATACGCTTCTGCTCTCGGCACCGCAGCAGGGCAAGACGACCCTCCTGCGGGATTTGGCGAGACAGATCAGCAGCGGGCTTCCCGGGCTGGGCAAATCCAGCCTGCCGGGGATGAAGGTGGGCATCGTCGACGAGCGTTCCGAAATCGCCGGCTGCCTCAAAGGCGTGCCGAGCTTTGACGTCGGACCCCGCACCGACGTGATGGATGCCTGTCCGAAGGCGGAAGGCATGATGATGATGATCCGGTCCATGTCGCCGGATGTTCTCATGGTGGATGAGATCGGCCGGGGAGAGGACGCCGAATCGGTGACGGAGGCGCTGCATGCGGGCATTACGGTCGTCGCCACGGCGCATGCCGGCGGCATCGAAGAGCTGAAACATCGGCCCGCCCTGGCCGGACTCATAGAAACCGGAATGTTTGAGAGGTACGTTCTTTTAAAAAGGAAGGCACAAGGGTTAAGCTGCCGGATCCTCGACCAGCAGCACCGGCCGCTGCAGCTTCAGACGGGCAGCCAGAGAGGGGTGAACTTCCTTGCTTAAGCTTTTTGGCGCCGTGCTGATTCTGCTGTCCGGCACACTTGCCGGATTCCATCAGGCCAGGCAGTTTGCCAGCCGGCCGAAGCAGATCCGGGAGCTGATCCTGGCCCTGCAGCGGCTGTCTACCGAAATCACCTATGGATTTACCCCACTTCCGGAAGCACTTCGCAAAATAGCGGATCAAATGCGGGAGCCTCTCCATACCTTTTTTCTGAATGCAGCACGTGAGATGGGGCCGGCCACAGGACTGACCGCCCAGGAGAGCCTCCAGCGTTCTCTCCATGAGAACTGGAAGCGGACCTCCATGAAGGCACCTGAACGCGAGGTGCTGCATCAGCTCAGCTTCACGCTCGGGACAAGCGACCGACAGGACCAAATCAAGCACATCCAGCTGGCCGTCGAGCAGTTGAAGCATGAAGAAGCAACAGCCAGGGACGACCAGGCCAAATACGAGAAGATCAGTAAAAGTCTCGGGCTGCTCATCGGAGCATTGATCGTTATTTTGATCTTTTAGCGAGGTGCCTAGGAATGAACTTTGAAGTGAACGCAATTTTCCAGATTGCGGGAATCGGCATCATCATTGCCATGATTCACACAGTGCTGAAGCAAATGGGAAAAGAGGATATGGCTCATTGGGTGACGGTCATTGGTTTTGTCGTGGTGCTGTTCATGGTCGTCCGGCTGCTCGATAACCTGCTGCAGGAGATCAAAACCATCTTTTTGTTCCAGTAGGGGTTGCTAACCATGGAAATTATTCAAGTGGTAGGCCTTGGGCTTCTGTCCACGATTCTGATCCTCGTCATCAAGGAGCACAAGCCGATGTTCGCTTTCGTCCTGGCCGCCGCGACCGGCGTGCTGATCTTCATGTTCCTGATCGGCAAAATCGGTATGGTGATCCAGGAGCTCCAACGGCTTGCCGAGGCGTCGGGAGTCCAGATGATCTACCTGAAAACGATACTGAAAATTATAGGGATCGCTTATATCGCCGAGTTTGGGGCGCAGCTCGTCAGAGACGCCGGGCAGGAAAGCATCGCTTCCAAAATCGAACTCGCGGGCAAGGTGCTGATCATGGTGCTTGCCATCCCCATTATCGGCATTATCATCGAAACGGTGCTTAAGCTGCTGCCAGCCTGAAGGAGAGGGGTGAAGACATGCCGGGACTGCGGAGGCTGCCGGACAAGATGCACATCGTTATTTTGTTTATCGTGTTCATGGTGGCAGGGATCACCCGGGTCTTCGCGGCTTCACCCACGGATCAGCTGATCCAGAGCCAGGCGGAGAATTTGCCGAAGGATCAGGTGGAGAAGTACTGGGACACCTTGATGAAGGAATACGGGGGATTTTTTCCGGACCAGAAAACACCATCCTTCATGGATATGCTCCTTCCCGGCGGCAGCGGCTTCAGCCTCAAATCGGTGCTGACCGCGGCAGGGACCTTTATGTGGCATGAGGTGCTGTACAATGGCAAGCTGCTCGTCACGATCGTCATCCTGAGCATCATGAGCATGATTCTGGAGACGCTTCAGGCGGCTTTTGAGAGGAAAACGGTCAGCAAAGTCGCATACGCCCTATGCTATATGGTTATCATCGTGCTGGCCATCAACAGCTTCAACGTCGCGATCGGATATGCCAAAGAGGCGATCGACCGGATGATCGACTTCATGATGGCGATGGTACCGCTGCTGTTCGCACTGCTGGCTTCAATGGGCAACATCGTCACCGTGTCCGTTACGCATCCGCTGATCATCTTCATGATCAATACGATCGGAACGCTGATCCACGTCATGGTGTTTCCGCTGCTCTTCTTCTCAGCCGTGCTTCATCTGGTCAGTTCGCTGTCGGATAAGTACAAGCTGACGCAGATGGCGAACTTGCTGCGCAACATCAGCGTGGGGCTGCTCGGGGTGCTGCTGACGATCTTTCTCGGCGTTATCTCCGTGCAGGGCATCACGGGATCCATCACCGACGGGGTGACGATCCGGGCGGCCAAATACGTCTCCGGAAGCTTCATTCCGGTCGTCGGCAAAATGTTTGCGGATGCGACGGACACGGTGATCTCGGCATCGCTGCTGGTGAAAAACTCCATCGGTCTGGCAGGCGTCATCATCATCCTGTTCCTTTGCGCCTTCCCGGCCATCAAAATCCTGACGCTCGCGCTGATCTATAAAGTATCGGCAGCCATCATGCAGCCGCTCGGCGATTCCCCGATCACCGCCTGCCTGGACACGATCGGCAAATGCATGATTTACGTCTTTGCCGCCCTGGCGGCGGTCGGACTGATGTTTTTCCTGGCGATCACCATCATGCTGACGGCTGGCAACGTGACCGTCATGATGCGGTGAAGGGAGGGGAAGCCCGTGGAATGGCTTGGAAACTGGCTGAAAGAGGTCGTCATGGTCGTGCTGCTTGCCACCTTCGTCGACATGCTGCTGCCGAGCAGATCCATGGAGCGATACGTCAAGCTGGTCCTGAGCCTGCTCGTGCTGGTCACCCTGCTCAATCCGCTGATCCGGATCGTGACTGACGCGCCGCTCGACAAGCTGAGCGCAGCGATCGGCCGGATGGACCGGCAGCCGGGCGGCAGCGGCTCCAAAACCAGCCTCGAGCAGATTATGGACGAGGCCGAACAGATCAAGCATCGGCAGCAGAAACAAACGCTCCAGTGGGCGGGAGAGCAGGTGGCTTCCACCATGAAGGAACAGATCAAGCAGCAAACCGGCGAGGAACCTGCGAACGTGCAGGTTGTTCTCGGACTGCCGAAGTCTAATGACGATCCGAATGCCGGAGCCGGCCAGTCACAGCCATACATTAGCGCAGTCACCGTTACAATGAGGGATTCGCAAGGCGATTCGGGCAGTTCGGACGGCACCCGGGGGGAGAGCGGCATCCAGATCGAGCCGGTGAAGCCGGTTCACGTGCAGGTCACGATCGAGCCGGATGAGAAGCAGGCTGGAACAGATCAAATGAATTCTGATCCGGGTGAGGATCAAGCGCAGGAGGCCGCAGGCGCTGTGGATGACAAGAGCGCCGGCGAAGTCCGCAAGCTGCTGGCAAGCGAATGGAATATCGATCCGGAAGTAATCACGGTACGAAGCGGATCCGGGCAGGAGTCCCGGTTATAAAGGCGGAGGTGAAACGATGGGGAAGTGGCTGAAGAAGCTTGAGCAGTGGCTGGGGGGCGGACAGGGAGGGACGAAGCGAGTACATACGTTCAGGTGGCTGATTATCGTCGGCTTGATCGGGGTGGCAATCGTGCTGTTCAACTCCTTTGTCAATGTGAAGAAACTCGATAACGAAAACATAGGGAGGGAGCCTCCGGCTGGGGCTGAGTCCCAGGAAACGTTCCAGAGCTCGGCAGGTCAGACTTCGGACTTTGCAGCGATTGAGGAAACGGCCGAAGGCAGGATGAAGGACATTTTGGAGAAAATCGTTGGCGTAGGCACGGTGGACGTCATGGTCACGGTGGATTCCACGGAGGAAATCGTCTATCAACGGAATGTGAAAGACTCCCAGCAGCAGTCGGAAGAAAACGACGCGAACGGCGGTCAGCGCCATACGACCCAGTATACCCGGGATGGCGAGATCGTCACCTACGAGCAGTCGGGAACGCAGACGCCGATCATTACGAAAAAGGTAAAGCCGCAAATTCGCGGTGTGCTGATCGTAGCCAAAGGTGCAGAGAACGAAGTGGTTCGCAACTTGATTGTGGACGCGGTGGAAAAAGGCCTGAACGTACCGGATTACCGGATCTCCGTCGTTCCGCGCAAGCAGGGGTAAGCCGATTTCCCCGATATAATCCAGTTGACTTATGAGGAGGATTTAACGAATGAACAGTAAAAGACAAACGATTTGGTTGGTGTCGATGCTCAGTTTGATGGTAGTCCTGTCCGCTTATTATCTGTTTACCGAGGACTCCGGGACGTCGAAGACGCCGGTCGCCGACAGCCAGCAGGTGGACAGCAAGACAGACAAAGACGCCAAGACGACGGCCTCGGCCGGCAGCAAAGACAACGGGGTTGTCGTAGACGAAGTCGTGACATCGGGCCAATCGGGTGACAAGACTGCGGATGCGGGCAAGGCCGACGGTTCCGCCGCGAAGGATACAGCCCAGGATACGTCGAAGGAAGACGCGGCTAAGGACGCGACAAAGGATACCGCAGCTGCTGGGAGCACGGCCGATAAGGACGCTGCAGCCAAAGACACAGCCAAGGATACGGCTGACGCCGGACAAAAGAGCGCAGCGACAACCGACAAAGCTGCGGACGATAAAACGGCATCCACAAGTAAAACAGACGCCGGCAAGACAACCGCAAGTACGGAAAAAACGGACGATGAGATCCTGAAGGAAGTGGCTTCCCAGGCTTCGACAGGCAGCAGCATGCTCGAATCTCTTCAATGGCAGCGGTCGCAGACGAATGCTCAAAAAACAAATGACCTGATGGCGGCGATCAATGACATGAGCAAGGACAGCGAAGCTTCGGCCAAGGCGAGCCAGGAACTGCAGGCGCTCGAAAACAAAGAGACGATCATCGAAAGCATCGAGGAAGAGCTGGAGCAAAAATTCTCCTTTGCGAACGCATTCGTGAAGGAAAATGACGACAAGTACCAGGTGCTCGTCCTGAGCGACAAAATGGATGCCAAGCAGGCAGCGGGCATCGTTCAGCTGGTGATGAAAGAGCTGAAAGTGACCCAGGACAAAGTCAGCGTGAAAGTCGTCTCCGAGTAAAATGGCGGAAAAACAGAAATATCGTCGAAAGAGTCCGGGACAGCCCAGGACTCTTTCCATTTCTTCCGATTATGTTATAATACTTATCGTTATGTGTATGAATTGTCCGAAGCCACGGCTTCCACGCAGCTGAAGGAGTGAATTGCGAATGTTTAAATTGAACGAGATAAAAGAATTGATCAAGCTGGTCGATGAGACCTCCGTACATGAACTTGAACTTGAATCAGAAGGAGCACGCCTTTCCATCCGCAAGCCGGGCAAAACCGAAGTGGTTAGCGTTCAGGCTGCGCCTCAATTTGTACAGGCCCCTGCCGCACAGCAGGCTCCGCAATACGTACAGGCACCCGCCGACAATGCGCAGGCCCCTGCAGCAGGACAGGCAGCAGCACCGGATGCGGCTTCTTCCTCACTACATAAAATCGTCTCCCCGATGGTAGGAACGTTCTACAAAGCCTCTTCTCCGGACGCCGCGCCGTTTGTCAGCGTCGGTGACCGCGTTGACGAGAAAACGACGGTTTGCATTATTGAAGCGATGAAGCTGATGAATGAGCTCGAAGCAGAAGTAAAAGGCACCATCGTTGAGATTCTTGCGGAGAACGGACAACTGGTGGAATACGGGCAGCCTCTGTTTCTGGTGAAGTCGGAATAGGCACCGCACAATGGAGGAGGTTACTTGCATGAAATTTCAAAAAATTCTGATTGCCAACCGCGGTGAAATCGCAGTCCGGATTATCCGGGCCTGCCGCGAGCTCGGCATTTCCACCGTTGCGGTTTATTCGGAGGCCGACAAGGAAGCGCTGCACGTCCGTTTGGCGGATGAGGCATACTGTATCGGCCCTACGCTTTCGAAAGACAGTTACCTGAATTTCACCAACATTATGAGCGTCGCCACGTTGACGGAGTGCGACGCCGTTCATCCGGGATACGGATTTCTCGCCGAGAATGCCGATTTCGCGGAAATTTGCGAGTCCTGCAACATTACCTTTATCGGACCTTCGGCCGACGCCATCAACAAGATGGGCGACAAAGCGGTTGCGAAGCAGACGATGAAGAGCGCCGGCGTACCGGTCATTCCGGGTTCCGACGGCCTGGTTGAAGATTTGGATGAGGCTGTAATGATCGGCCGGGACATCGGCTACCCATTGATCATCAAAGCGACGGCCGGCGGCGGCGGAAAAGGAATCCGCATCGCTGAGGACGAGCAGGCGCTGATTAAGCAAATCACGGCGGCACAGCAGGAAGCCCAAAAGGCGTTCGGCAATGCCGGCGTTTATCTGGAGAAATATTTGACCGGCATGAAGCACGTTGAGATTCAAGTGATTGCCGACAACCACGGCAACGTCGTTCACCTGGGCGAACGCGACTGCTCCGTACAGCGCCGCCGCCAGAAACTGATCGAGGAAGCGCCTTGTCCGGTGCTGTCCCCCGAGATTCGTCAGCGGATGGGTGAAGCCGCAGTCCGCGCAGCCCTTGCCGTTAACTATTCGGGTGCGGGCACGCTCGAGTTTCTGCTCGGCAACGACGGCCAGTTCTACTTCATGGAAATGAACACCCGAATTCAGGTGGAGCATCCGGTTACGGAAATGGTCACCAATGTGGATTTGATCAAAGAGATGATTTCGGTCGCGGAAGGTCACCCGTTGTCGTTTACGCAGGAAGACGTTCAAATTAACGGCTGGTCGATCGAATGCCGCGTCAACGCGGAAGATCCGGACCGCAACTTTATGCCGGCTCCGGGCAAAATCCAGTTTTACCTGCCTCCGGGCGGTCCTGGTGTACGGGTGGACAGCGCAGCCTATCCGGGCTACAGCATTCCTCCGTTCTACGATTCCATGATCGCGAAGCTGATCGTATGGGCGCCGACGCGTCAGGAAGCGATTGCCAAGATGAAACGGGCGCTGTCCGAATTCGTAATCGAGGGCGTGCACACCACCATTCCGTTCCATCAGAAGCTGATGGAGCATCCGGTGTTCAACCGCGGCGATTTTGACATCAAGTTTTTAGAGGAAAACGAAATCTGACGCCAGCTTCGGATTGTTTGTCATAAAGTTCCCCAAATGGTATAGTATGAATGATTAGGGGCAATCCTGCTTTCGTCTGAAGCGGTTTTATATATTATCTGAAAGGTGTGTTGATTCAGGGATGAGCACATTACCGAGTGAATTTGAACGTACGGACATCGGTGAAATTCAAATAGCACCTGAAGTGATTGAAGTGATCGCGGGTCTGGCTACGGTGGAAGTGAAAGGCGTCGCCGGCATGAGCGGCGGATTTGCCGGAGGCATCGCCGAGCTGCTTGGCCGCAAAAATTTGTCCAAAGGCGTGAAGGTGGAAGTCGGACAGCGCGAAGCGGCTGTGGACGTCTCGGTGATTATCGAGTACGGAAACCGCCTGCCGGAAGTGGCGACGGAAATCCAGCGCAATGTCAAACGCTCCATCGAAATGATGACAGGCCTTACGGTCATTGAAGTCAATGTGCATATCCATGATGTTTACTTCAAAAACGCGGAGAGAGCCGAAGACGTTGATTACAGTCAGCGCGTAAAATAAAGGATTCAATTGGTCACCATAACCCCCGACACCCGAAATGTCGAGGGTTTACTCTAATTTAAGGAGGCTGTGCTGTTCGTGGCTAAGATACTGGACAGACTTCTGCTGTTTATTTACAGCTTGAGTATCGGAGTAATATGTGTATTTGCCATCCTCCTCATGAGTGATTTGGTTCCATCTCCGGATGAACTGCTGAACACAGCCGAGCTTCAGCTGACGGTCATCGTGGCAGCGGTGATCCTCTTTTTACTCAGTATCCGCTTTTTCTATATCTCGATTCGCCCGGACAGAACGCATGTCCACTCGATTGACCAGAGGACCGAATTCGGCGACATTCAGATCTCGGTCGAGACGATCGAGAACCTGTGTCTCAAGGCGGCTTCGCGGGTGAGGGGCGTCAAGGACCTGAAGGCCAGAATCCATGTGACGGAAGCGGGCCTTGAAATTATGATTCGTGCCGTCGTTGACGGCGATGTGTCTATCCCGGCCATGACCACCGACGTGCAGAAGCAGGTTCATGATCACCTTCAGGAAACGACAGGCATTCCGGTCTCTAACGTGGCGGTATATATAGCGAATGTGGCCCACGCACCAGTGATCAAGAGTAGAGTGGAATAGAGGTGAATTCTCCGAGTGATCTGGAAAGAAATTTGGGAGAGTCACAAAGGACGGATTACCGGTATTGCCGGCGGTATTTTTTTCGGTTTTATTTATTTGTTTGCGGGTTTTTGGGATATGTTGTTCTTTGCATTGGTAGTGTTCATAGGATATTCTGCCGGCAAAAGGAAGGATCTTCGGATGGATTCCTTTTTCCGCTGGCGGGAAATGGGTCAGTGGCTCTCCGAGCGCTGGCGCCCCTTTAAATGAACCCGTGATATGCCTTTCTCCGGAAAAAGAGCTGCAGCTTCTTGAAGCCCATATTCTGGAGATTGACATGCTCACGGTTTTTTTTGTGCAAATCACGATGTTTTTATTCCCGCGGTGACCCATAATAAGGACAAGAGGAAATTTCAAGGTTCTAGGAGGAACATAATGAAAAGACGTGTAGCCAGGGAACTGGTCGTTCAGTGCCTGTATCAGATGGAAATGAACGAAGCAACAAGCGAAGAAGCGCTGGAAATGCTGCTGGAGGATGCCGCTGAAGAAAATGATACCGAGCGGACCATCACCGATGAAGCGGAACTGAAGGAATTTGTGCTGGGGCTCGTAAACGGCATTTGGGGCAGCAAAAAAGCGGTGGACGACCTGCTGGAAAATTATTTGAAGGGCTGGCAAATGAGCCGCCTCTCCAAGGTGGACCGCCAAATCCTCCGCCTCGCCGCCTATGAAATGCTGTATCGCGATGACGTGCCGGCCAAGGTTGCCGTCAATGAGGCGATCGAGCTGGCCAAGCATTTCGGAACCGAGGATTCGGGCAAGTTTGTTAACGGAGTTCTGGGGAACATGATCCGCGAGCTGGATCAATTGAAGTCATAGTCTTGCATAAGGACGTTTAGCCGTCCGCTTTGCCAATCTAAAACATAGGGGAGAGAGCGACATGACAGCATCTATTATCAATGGAAAACAGGTTTCTGAGGATATCCGGACCGGAATTGCCGCCGAAGTCAAGGAGCTGGCCGCCAAAGGCGTCACTCCGGGGCTTGCCGTCGTGCTGGTAGGCGAGGATCCGGCTTCCCAGGTTTATGTGCGAAACAAGGAAAAAGCGTGCCACGACCTCGGATACTATTCGGAGGTTCACCGGCTTCCGGCTTCGACAACTCAGGAGGATTTGCTTGCATTGGTGGACAAGCTGAACAAGCAGGACACCATTGACGGCATCCTCGTCCAGCTGCCGCTTCCCGGGCATATTGACGAGAAGGCGGTCATTAACGCGATCGCGGTAGACAAGGACGTTGACGGATTCCATCCGGTAAACGTCGGCAACCTGGTCATCGGAGATGACAGCCTTCTTCCATGCACGCCGGCAGGCGTCATCGAGCTGATCAAGCGTGCGGGTGTAGAGCTGGCCGGTAAGCATGCCGTTGTCATCGGCCGCAGCAATATCGTCGGCAAACCGGTTTCGCTGCTGCTTCAGCGCGAAAACGCGACCGTGACGATGTGCCACTCCCGGACGATCGGCATGGCGGACATTGCGCGTCAGGCCGACATTCTGGTCGTTGCGATCGGCCGGGCCAATTTCATCGATGCAAGCTTTGTGAAACCGGGTGCCGTCGTCATCGACGTGGGCATGAACCGGCTGGAGAACGGCAAACTGGCCGGAGACGTGGATTTCGAAAGCGTTAAGGAAGTATCTGGCCCGATCACGCCGGTGCCTGGCGGTGTAGGACCGATGACGATTACGATGCTGATGCAGAACACCTTGATCGCGGCCAAACGCCACCACGGATTGGCATAACGGAGCGGATGCCATGGAACCGCAGCGTATTTTTTCAATCAAGGACTTGAATCGTTATATCCGGATGAAGATGGACTCGGACAGTCTGCTGTCCGACGTCTGGATCCGGGGTGAAATATCGAATTTTACCCACCATTCCAGCGGGCATATGTATTTCACGCTCAAGGATGAAGGGAGCCGCATCAAAGCGATCATGTTTGCCTCCCACAACCAGCGGCTGCCGTTTCGACCCAAGGAAGGCTCAAGGGTCATCGCTAGAGGGAATGTTACGGTATACGAGCGGGATGGGCAGTACCAATTTTATGCCACCCAAATGCAGCCCGATGGGATCGGCAGTCTGTATTTGGCTTATGAGCAGCTTAAGGAAAAGCTGGAGAAAGAAGGGCTGTTTGCTGCAGACCGCAAGCGGCCGATTCCGGAGTTTCCGGAGACGATCGGCGTCATCACATCACCGACAGGTGCGGCCGTACGCGATATTATGACGACGCTTGAGCGGCGTTACCCGCGGGCGCGGATCATTCTCGCCCCTGTCCTAGTCCAGGGAAAAGGGGCCGCTCCTTCGATCGTGAAGGCCATTCGCACGATGAACGAGCTGGATGAAGCGGACGTGCTGATCGTCGGCCGCGGCGGCGGCTCACTGGAGGAGCTGTGGGCCTTTAATGAAGAAATGGTCGCGCGGGCGATCCGCGCCTCGCATATTCCGGTCATTTCGGCCGTTGGGCACGAAACCGACTTCACGATCGCGGACTTCGCTGCAGACCTGAGAGCGGCGACTCCGACCGCGGCCGCGGAGCTGGCCGTGCCGCATGCAGGCGAGCTGAAGGCGCGGCTGCAGCAGCGGGAACGGCTGCTGCTCCAGCTGCTTCAGCAGCGGGTGAAGCGCAGCCGCCAGCAGCTGGCGTCACTGCAGCGCTCGCCCGTGCTGCTGCATCCGCGGCGCTACATGCTGCAGCATGCGGAGCGCCTGGACATGCTGCGCCAGCGGCTGAGCGGCAACCTGCGTTCCCGGGTTCAGCTGAACCGGGAAAAGAGAAGCCGCATGTACCATGCGCTGATGCGGTACAATCCGCAGGAGCAGCTGACAGGGGCCCGGAGCCGCAACGATGCGGCGCGCCGGCAGCTGCTTCAGTCGATGCAGAACATACTGAAAGACAAGAAATCCCAGCTTACTTCCAGCGTGCGCCATCTGGATGCCCTCAGTCCGCTGAAGGTGATGGCCCGCGGCTACAGCCTCGTTTATGACGAGCAGGAGAAGCGTTTAATTAAATCGATTCATGAGGTACAGCCTGGCGACGTGGTCCAGATCAAAGTGAACGACGGCCAGTTATCCTGCCAGGTATGGGAACTGAAGGAGGATGCACAGGAACATGGGGAATGAAAAAGAGCTCAGCTTTGAGGACGCAATGATTCAGCTCGAGGATATCGTCGGAGAACTGGAGCACGGCGACGTTCCGCTCGAAAAGGCGATCGAGCTGTTCCAGCAGGGAATGAAGCTGTCCCAGCTGTGCGGGCAGAAGCTCGAACAGGTGGAACAGAAAATCGAGATGATCGTTGAAGAGGATGGAGAGCTTCGCAAGAAGCCGTTCGGCGGCGGACAGCTCGATCAGAGCGGCGGTGAAGTTTTTGAGTGACCGGGTTTCGTTCCAGGAATACATGCAGCAGATTTCCGAGAAAGTAACCGCCTCGTTGGAGGACAGCCTGCCGCATCATTGGCAGGTTCCTTCTTCTTTAAAGGAATCCATGACGTATTCCTTGATGGCCGGAGGAAAGCGACTCCGTCCGCTGCTGGTGATTGCGGCATGCGAAGCGCTCGGAGGCAATGGGGAGGCGGCCCTTGATGCGGCATGCGCCGTTGAAATGGTGCATACCTACTCGCTCATTCATGATGATTTGCCAGCTATGGATAATGATGACTACCGCCGGGGCAAACTGACCAATCATAAAGTATATGGCGAAGCTACCGCCATTCTGGCCGGAGACGCCCTGCTGACGCATGCCTTTTATACGATCGCCCGAATCTCGGCGAAGCATGGCATTGATGCGGCCCCGATATTGGCCATTGTGCAGGACCTCGCGGAAATGGCCGGTCCAAGAGGCATGGTTGGCGGACAGGCGGCCGATATGGAAGGGGAGCAGGGAGTCACGGATCTGGAGCATCTTCAGTATATCCACCAGCACAAGACGGGCGATCTGATTATTTTCTCCCTCCTTGCCGGCGGACGGATTGCCGGAGGCTCGGAGCGCGAGTTGGAAGCGCTGCGTACGTTTGGCAGCCGCCTGGGGCTCGCCTTTCAAATTCAGGACGATATCCTGGACCTGGTTGGAGACGAGGCAAAACTGGGTAAGAAGACACAGAGCGACATCAAGCAGGAGAAGGTGACATATCCTTATTTTATCGGCCTGGAAGCTTCGCAGCAGCAGGTCGAATTATTGACTCGAGAAGCCAAAGCGGCTGTCTTGAACGCCGGTTTTCAGGATCCGGAGCGCCTGCTGGAGATCGCCGATTATTTAATGCACAGGGACCATTAGAGCATGATGCTTTATGTATGATGGGCATTTTATGATATAATGGCGAAAAGAATCTAATCATGGAAGAATGTCATGGATAACCATACACTAATTACGAAGGAAAGCGGGGAGATTGCCGTGCTGCTTCCACAAATTAACGAGCCAGGACAATTGAAATCACTATCGGTTGACGAGCTCACTTCTCTGGCGGCCGAAATCCGTCAATTTCTGATTGAGAAGCTGTCGGTCACCGGGGGGCATCTCGCATCAAATCTGGGAGTGGTGGAACTCACGCTGGCCCTGCACTATTGCTACAACAGCCCGCGCGATAAATTTATTTTTGATGTAGGACATCAGGCGTACGTACACAAGATGCTGACGGGCCGGATGGATCAGTTCGACACGCTGCGGAAATACAAGGGGATGTGCGGCTTTGTCAAACGCAGCGAAAGCGAGCATGACGTCTGGGAAGCCGGGCACAGCAGCACCTCATTGTCCGCGGCTATCGGCATGGCCGTTGCCCGGGACTTAAAAGGGGAAAACAACAAAGTGATCGCCATGATCGGGGACGGTGCGCTCACCGGCGGCATGGCATTCGAAGCCTTGAACCATATCGGACATGAACAGAAGGACCTGATGGTCATTCTGAACGACAACGAGATGTCGATTGCGCCGAACGTCGGCGCCATGCATAACTATTTGAGCAAAATCCGCTCGGACCGCCATTATTTGCGTGCAAAAGACGAGCTTGAGATGATGCTGAAGAAGATCCCGGCGATCGGCGGCATGCTGGCTAAGACCGGATCCAGGCTGAAGGAAAGCCTCAAATACATGATGGTTCCCGGCGTGCTGTTCGAAGAGCTGGGCTTAACTTATCTCGGACCGGTGGACGGCCATGATATCCACAAGCTGATCGAAACGTTCAAGCAGGCCGACAACGTGCGCGGACCGGTATTCGTGCATGTGCTTACCACCAAAGGCAAAGGATATAAACCCGCAGAAGCGGATTCATATAAATGGCACGGGGCATCACCATACAAAATCGAAACGGGCCAGGTGCTCAAATCGGTAGGAAATCCGATGTACACCGACGTGTTCGGCAAGACGCTGATCGAGCTTGGGGAGCAGGATCCGCGTCTGATTGCGGTAACTCCTGCAATGCCAAGCGGTTCAGGTCTCATTCCGTTCAGCGAACGGTTTCCGGACCGCATGATCGACGTCGGCATTGCGGAGCAGCACGCGGCGACGATGTGCGCCGCGTTGGCGATGGAGGGCATGAAGCCGGTGTTCGCCGTCTATTCCACGTTCATGCAGCGTGCGTATGACCAGATCGTTCACGATATTTGCCGCCACAACGCCAATGTCATGTTCGCCATCGACCGGGCAGGTTTCGTAGGAGCCGACGGCGAGACGCATCAGGGTGTGTTTGACATCGCGTTTATGCGCCACATTCCGAACATGGTCATGATGATGCCGAAGGATGAAAACGAACTGAGACATATGATGAAAACCGCCCTGGAGTATAACGACGGACCGATTGCTTACCGCTACCCGCGGATCAACGGCCTGGGGGTTCATCTGGACGAGGAGCTTGTGCCGATTCCGATCGGTAAATGGGAAACCGTCCGTGAAGGCGAAGGGTACGCCGTCTTGGCCTGCGGCCCGATGGTTCAGGTTGCGCTCGAGGCAGCAGACCAGCTGAAACGGGAAGGTATTCACCTTCAGGTGGTCAACGCCCGGTTCATGAAGCCGCTGGATGAAGAAATGCTGCTGGAGCTAGCCGAGAACGGCACGAATATGGTGGTGCTTGAGGAAGCCAGCGAAGCGGGCAGCTTGGGCAGCGCCGTACTGGAGTTTTATGCTTCGAAGCATATATTTGACACGAAAGTGTCCTTGATGGGTGTGCCCGACCGCTTTATCGAGCATGGCAGCGTGAAGGAGCAGCGGGAGGAGACCGGTCTAACGGCAGCAGGAGTCGTCGGCGAAATCAAGAAGCTGATGTCCCTGCATCCTTACGAGATCGGCAAAACCCAGTTTCCTTCCTAATGGACGCCGAAATCGCCGTGCAGTCAGGAGATAACGATGAATTTGCCTAAAGAACGAATCGATGTCCTGCTCGTTGAGCAGGGCTTTTACGAGAGCCGGGAAAAAGCCAAGGCGGCGATTATGGCCGGGCTGGTCTTAGCCGCAGAAGAACCGGTCGAAAAGGCGGGAACGAAAATTCCGCGCGATACGCCGCTTAGGGTCAAGGGAGCGGTGCACCCGTATGTCAGCCGCGGCGGTTTGAAGCTGGAGAAGGCGCTCCGCACCTTCGGGATCGATCTGACCGGCAGAACGATGCTGGATATCGGGTCTTCCACAGGCGGCTTTACCGATTGCGCGCTTCAGAACGGAGCCAGCTATGTGTACGCCATTGATGTCGGGTACAATCAACTGGATTGGTCGCTGCGAAATGACGAGCGGGTATGCGTGATGGAACGGACCAACTTCCGCTATATGACGCCCGAGGATCTGAAAGGCCCGGCCCCGGATTTTGCCAGCATCGATGTATCCTTCATTTCGCTGCGCATCATCCTGCCCCCGCTGATGGCGCTCCTGAACAAACCGGCCGACGTAGCTGCGCTGATTAAGCCGCAGTTTGAAGCCGGCAGGGAGAAGGTCGGAAAGTCCGGCGTCGTCCGGGAACCTGAAGTTCACCGCGAGGTGCTGATGAACGTGCTGTCTATTGCCGCGGAGTTAGGCTTTATTCTAAAAGGACTAACGTTTTCGCCGATCACCGGCGGTGAAGGAAATATCGAATTTCTCGCGCATTGGCATGTGCCCGCGAGCCCACCGGATACAGCAGGACAACCTGTAGCTGAAGAAGAACTGCAGGCTTTGGTTGCTGATGTAGTTGCGCAGGCACGCCATACGTTTACAGGGAACTCATCCAAGGGATGAGTTCTTTTTGTAGGGACGGTCATCATTCTGCTGAAACAAAAACTTTGGAATAACGATTGATGAGAACGTTTGTTTGGGTTATAATGAGCTTGTTTATATGCGTTTATACATTCGAAAAACGGATTTTTATACATTTAAAAAAGGGATTCTTCCGCATTTCCGCGAATACCAAGGCGAGGTGATGAGGATGGAGGGACGTGCAGACTTGCTGGTCATGGTGCTGATCGGCGTGCTCCTGATCATTTGGATCGCGTACGGTCTGAGATCATGGCTGTTTAACCCTCTGCCTGCCCGCGTACCGGAAATGCCGATTAACGAACAGATACATGACCATCCCGCGGTAGATCTGCTGGAGGAGGCAGGCTATGAAGTGATCGGCGGCAAAATCAAGATCCCGCTGCTGTTTGAGGCGGACGGGGAGGAATATCACAGCCGCCTGTTTATCGATTATGTCGTGAGGGACGATGATGAGGTATTGTACCTTGTGAAAGTCGCCAGAAGGCGTCTGCCCCTGGAATGGACCGGATCCGGTCTGCGCGACCGTCTGCTGCCCTATTTTCTGCTGTATCCGGGCTCAGGCGGCGTGCTCTTCGTCGATGCCGACGAAGGGGAAATCCGGCGTATTCATTTTGATTGGGATGAAGAGGACTGGAATGGTTATGATGATTAAATATGAGCAACTAACATTTGGGAGGCTACTATGAAAGGACAACGCCATATCAAAATACGCGAGATTATCACCCAGCAGGAGATCGAGACCCAGGACGAGCTGGTGGAGGCTCTGCGTGAAGCGGGTTTTCAGGTGACCCAGGCAACCGTGTCAAGGGACATCAAAGAACTGCTGCTGATCAAGGTGCCGATGGATGACGGCAGGTATAAATATTCACTGCCGACGGATCAGCGCTACAATCCGGTTCAGAAGCTTAAGCGCGCGCTGGTGGACAACTTCGTGCACATCGATTACACGAACAACCTGGTCGTCATGAAGTGCCTGCCGGGAACGGCCAATGCCGTTGCCGTTCTGCTGGATAACATGGAATGGAACGAAATCATGGGAACGATCTGCGGCGATGACACGGCGCTGATCATTTGCCGGACGAATGAGGACAGCGAGCGGCTGGTCCAGATGATCAACAGCTTTATTTCATAGTACAAATTATAGATTTGCCTTAGCGGAGGTGCGCTTTTTATCATGCTTTTAACATTGAGTATCCGAAACTTGGCGGTCGTCGAATCCGTCGACGTCCATTTTCATCCCGGCTTTCACGTGCTGACCGGGGAGACCGGTGCCGGGAAATCCATCATTATCGATGCTTTGGGGCTGATTGCCGGAGGAAGAGGCTCGGCGGACTTGATCCGCTACGGCTGCGACAAGGCGGAGATTGAAGCGATGTTCGAGCTGCAGGAAGGCCATCCCGTGTGGGAAGCCTTGGCCAAGATCGGTGTCGGAGGAAGTCATGATGAGCATTTAATTATCCGCAGGGAACTGACGTCCCAGGGTAAGAGCACGTCAAGAATCAACGGGCAGCTCGTTAACTTGACGATGCTGCGGGAAGTCGGCGAGCAGCTGGTCAACATTCATGGCCAGCATGAGCATCAGAACCTGTTGCGCGCAGACAGGCATCTCAGCTTGCTGGATACTTACGGGGATACGCTGATCGGACCCATCAAACGGGAATATCAGGAACGGTATGCGGCGTTCTCCAAAGTGGAGAAGGAGCTGCGGGAGCTGATGGAATCCAGCCAGAAAGCGTATCAGATGCTCGATCTCTATCGTTTCCAGCTGGAAGAAATCTCAGCCGCTTCATTAAAATCCGGAGAAGATGAATGGCTGGGCGAAGAAAGGGTCAAGCTATCCCATAGCGAGAAAATGATGGATGCAGTATCGGGATCCTATGAGCTGCTGAACGGGCATCAGGGAATCAGCGTGATCAGCACGGCCATTTCCCGTCTGGAAGACGTTATGAAGTATGATGAGAAGGGTCTGAAGCCGGTACTTGAGCAGCTGCAGTCCGCTTTTTACCAGCTGGAGGACGCTGCCTTTCAGCTCCGGGATTACAGGGATCAGGTCGAGTTTAACCCCGAACGGCTGGAAGAGGTGGAGCAGCGTTTGGATCTCATCTCCACACTCCGACGAAAATACGGGGACAGCGTAGAGCAGATTCTGGCCTATTACGAGTCGATCCTGCAGGAAACGAGCCTGCTGGAGAACAAGGATGAGCGTCTGGAGCAGCTGAAATCCCAAAGGGAAGGACTGCTGAACGGACTGGTTGAATCCGCCCTGGAGCTAAGCGAAGCAAGACAGCAGTCCGCTGCGGATCTCGCCCGACAGGTCGAGGCCGAGCTGAAGGACCTGCACATGGAGCGAACGTCACTGGAAGTCCGTCTGGAGCGGCTTGACGATCCCCGGGGGATCGAGGTCGACGGCCGGAAGATCCGGCTCACCAGACAGGGACTTGATACCGCTGAGTTTATGATATCCCCGAACCCGGGCGAGCCGCTGCGGCCGCTCAGCAAGATCGCGTCAGGCGGTGAGTTATCCCGGATGATGCTGGCGATGAAGAGCATCTTTGCCCGCCATGACCGCATTCCGGTCCTGATCTTTGACGAAGTGGACACGGGGGTCAGCGGAAGAGCGGCACAATCCATCGCCGAGAAGCTGAACAAGCTGGCTGAGACCTGCCAGGTGTTTTCGATTACCCATCTTCCGCAAGTGGCCTGCATGGCGGATCATCAGTATTTAATCGAAAAGAATGTGGATGAAGGACGTACAATGACGCACGTGGAAGAGCTCTCGACGAAGGGCCGGGTTGAAGAATTGGCCCGCATGCTCGGCGGGGTGGAAATCACGAAGAAAACGCTCCATCATGCCCAAGAAATGCTGAAGCTGGCGGACGAGCGGAAAGCCGTCAAATCCGCACCAGAGTAATGATTGACAGTAATAAAAGCCTAGAGGCGGGGTAATCTTAAAGGTACGCAATTGGCGACCACCTTTCGTCAAGCGAAAGAAGCAAAAGGGAGCGTGACAGCCATTGAACTCCAGCCTCAGGAATAAAATGCTCGGTCTTTTCATTGTCTTCTTTCTTTGTTTTTTAGGAACAACAGAGCCGGTACAAAGCCTGGCCGCCATCCCGAATGAAATCAGGATGTTTGCGGGAACGGCACAAGCGCTCTCCATGCCGGTGACGGCCCAAGCTACCGTCGACCGTCCGGGCGTTCTGCATCTCAACGGTTCCGCTGTCACCGCCAAGGTGACTCCAGGGCGTCCATTGCAGCTGACGCCTCAGCACAGCGGAATGGCGAAAGTAACCTTGAAATTATTCGGAACCATCCCTTTTAAAACCGTTCAGATCCATGTCGTTCCCGGACTCAAGGTTATACCGGGAGGACAAACCATTGGAGTGAAGGTGAAATCGGCAGGCATTTTGGTCGTTGGGCATCATCTGGTCAGCGTGGATGCCGATACAAAGGTGTCCCCTGGCGAGAATGCCGGAATCCAGCTGGGTGATTTAATGACCCACATGAATGGGGTTCCGATGGACGATGTCGCAAAAGTTGCCAAAGTAGTCGAAGAGGCGGGCAAAAGCAAGCGACCGGTCGAAATCAAATTCAAACGCGGAAACAAAGAGATGAGCACGAAGCTGTCCCCCGCCTATGACCAGGAAGACAGGGTGTGGCGATTAGGACTGTATATTCGCGACTCAGCCGCAGGTGTCGGAACGTTAACCTTCTATGCTCCCGATCAAGGCGTTTATGGGGCGCTGGGCCATGTTATTACGGATATGAACACGCAAACGCCGATTTCCGTCGGCAGCGGGGAAATTTTGCAATCCAGCGTAACCTCGATATCGAAGAGCCAAGATGGCGAACCTGGCGAGAAGAGAGCGCATTTTCTCAAGGAAAGTAAAATCCTCGGTAATATTGAGCGCAACACGCATTTCGGAATCTTCGGCAAGATGAATCAGAATCCGGAGCACAGTTTGTATAAAGAAGGCATCCCGGTAGCATTCGCCCAGGAGGTTAAAGAAGGCCCGGCCGAAATTTTAACTGTGGTGGATGGGCAGCAGGTCGAACGGTTCAAGGTCAATATTGTCCATGTAGCGAAGCAGGAATCGCCGGCCACCAAAGGACTGGTCATCCGAATTACCGATCCGCGGCTGCTGGAGAAGACCGGGGGCATCGTCCAAGGGATGAGCGGAAGCCCAATCGTGCAGGACGGCAAATTGGTCGGAGCAGTGACCCACGTGTTCGTTAACGATCCGCGGTCCGGTTACGGATGCTTCATCGAGTGGATGCTTCAGGATTCCGGAGTTCTCCCTCAATCGAAAAGTACTCAAAAAAGTCTTAAGGCCGTGTAGCCTTAAGACTTTTTGTCGTTTCATCGCGAAATAGTTAGAATAATGGATGAAAATATTAATTATAATTCAACAAGGTAAAAAAATAAACAAAAATAATTTTCGACAGAAGGAATTTAATGTTGGGTGTCGAAAACTTATCTCTGCAGAAAAATAAGGGAATACGATTCTAAGGAGGAAGCAGCCAGTGCAAAAAATAGAGGTATTGTTGGCGGATGACAACCGGGAATTCACGAATTTGCTTGCGGAATATATTACCGAGCAAGACGATATGATGGTAACGGGAATCGCCTATAATGGCGAGGAAGTGCTAAATATGATCAGTGAATCGAGAAAAATACCGGACGTATTGATTTTGGACATTATTATGCCGCATCTGGACGGATTGGGCGTTCTCGAAAGACTGCGCGAGATGAATCTGTCCCCGCAGCCTAAAATCATTATGCTGACTGCTTTCGGCCAGGAGAACATCACCCAAAGAGCGGTACAACTCGGTGCTTCATACTACATTCTTAAGCCGTTTGACATGGAGGTTCTAGCCAGCCGTATTCGTCAGCTCGTGGGGCAGCAGCATATCACGACAGGCAATATGACGGTATCAACGACCAAATCCAATGTGGTTCCGATGGCGAAAGGGAAAAACCTTGACGCCAATATTACGTCCATCATTCATGAGATCGGCGTTCCGGCCCATATCAAAGGTTACCAATATTTGCGCGAAGCGATTACGATGGTGTACAACAACATCGAAATCCTCGGTGCCATTACCAAAACGCTGTATCCGGCGATCGCCGAAAAGTTCAAAACGACGCCATCCCGGGTCGAGCGGGCGATCCGTCATGCGATTGAAGTCGCCTGGACGCGCGGCAACATCGATTCGATCAGCCATCTGTTCGGTTACACCATCAACATCAGCAAATCGAAGCCGACCAACAGCGAGTTTATCGCGATGGTGGCCGACAAGCTGCGCATTGAGCATAAGGTGTCGTGAAAGGAATAGCATGACCCTAAAGAATACGCCATACTATGACGATGATCATAGTATGGCGTTTTTTTATTTGATGAAGATCCATCTGTTCCAGAAAAATTTCGATATCCATTATTTTCATCTTGAGAAGGGTAATAATATATAGATTGAACTAAAATTTTGCAGTTTCTTCGTTCATTCCATATAGTTACAAAGTTTTATCTGGATATCAAGCCTGATTAAAATTACACTTAAATTGTTATCAAAAATTGGAAACCTTGCTGGGCGAATACGGGAAGGAGTTTAACATTGAAAGCAAAAGGATGGATCATTGCCACCACGGCTGCGATGGTGTTGTCGGCAACGTCAATAATGGTCATGGCGAAACCGGACCCCATCAAAGTGATGCTCAACGGAACCGAGTGGGTGACGGAAGCGGCACCCGTTCACATAGATGATGAAATTATGATACCCTTGCAAACCTTCGGAAAGCTTTTTGGCAAACAAGTCACCTATGACAGCCAAAGCAACACGGTTCGAATTGATGACAAGAAACAGGTTCCCTTTGCGCAATCCGACGACCAGACGATACAGATCAGCGGAGATGCCAGCGAATCGGGAACCTATGAAAACTTAACGCTGAAGACTCAGACTTTCAGCCGTCACATCCCTGGGTACAATGTGGACAATCCAAGCTATGCTCCAATCATCGAAAGGGCCGATTTGACGGGTGACGGCAAGAAGGATATTGTTATCATTTTAACGACAGGATATGGAACCGGCGTTTATACTTCCAATCCGCTCGTGTATGCCGAAACAGCAGAACCCATACCTGTAGAGGACGCATATACGGCATTTTTAAAACAGTTCGACAGTAAAGTGACGGACAAGCAAGTCGAGCTGGATATTCGCGGCGAGCGGACGGTCATCCCTATATCCAAACTGCAGTCCGGCCCTGTAAAGCACCCGCTGGGGATCGGAAGCGTTATGACTTATACCCTTGAGGGGAATACCCTGAAAGCGACTACGGCCGTGCAGGTGTCCCCTGCCGAATTTATCGGCGATTTAACCTTAAGCTACACGTTTAAAAACGGTCTTCTTCAAGCAGGTGATGCTCAGTTCGCCTTGTACCCCGAGTACGGTTCGTGATAAGATAACGTTCTGGCAGTTATTACTAACTTGTTAAGGCTACAGCCGTGAAAGGAACGATGATGAAGACATCCAAGATAACCACTTTACTGCTGACAGGCGTCATCACGGCGTTGCTGATCCTGAGCGGATGCAGTCTGGAGATCAACCCGGCACCGGAGAACAACAGCACCCCAGCGAGCACCGGGGGGAACCTTCGAGTCGTTTTTCTTGATGTAGGGCAGGGAGCTTCTCAGCTTATTATTTCCCCTTCCGGTAAAACGATGCTGATTGATGCCGGGAACAATGACAAAGAAGAGCTGATGCTGCAATATATGGAGCAATACGGCATCACCAAGCTCGACACGGTCATCGGAACTCATCCGGATGCCGACCATATCGGCGGACTGGATGCGGTCATTAACCACATTCCGGTGGGCCGCATTTATATGCCGAGAGCACAGGCCAATACGAAAACGTTTGAATCCGTTCTGCGTGCCGTAAAAAATGCCAAACTGAAGGTACAAACGGCGAAGGCCGGGATCTCTTGGGAGATGGACGATGAGGTTCATGTCGATATGCTGGCGCCCCGCAAAAGTTATGACGACTCGAATAACATGAGCGCCGTGGTGAAAATAACGTACGGCCGCACTTCTTTTTTGTTGACCGGTGACGCGGAGGCGGACAGCGAACGGGATATGCTTGACGCCGGAACGGATTTGCAGGCGGATGTTATGCTGGTGGGGCACCACGGCTCCAAATCGTCGACCACGCTTGCATTTCTCAAACGGGTTCATCCGAAGTATGCGGTGATACAGGTAGGTGCAGACAATACATACGGCCATCCGAAAAGCGTCATTCTAAACCGGCTGAAGCAGCAGGGCGTCAAGGTATACCGTAACGATCTTCAGGGAACGATTGAAGCGGAGTCGAATGGGCAGAAGGTGACATTCCGAACGGAAAGGTGAGAACGATGACGGGATATGTCGAAAGCTATGAAGGACCGTATTGCCGCATTGAAGTGGACGGTAAGATCCAGGCCGTTCCCCGTGAACAAGTGGATCCTCAAGTGAAGGCAGGAGACGCTGTGGAACTGAAGGACGGAAAATGGGTGACCGATCCGGCTGCAACCAAACGGCGCACGGACGAAATCAAAAAGCTGATGGACGATGTTTGGGAATCATAAGAAAAACGTCTATCGATGTACCTTCAAAGAAGACAGACCGCGTTTAGAGGAGGTTTTTCTTGCAATATCAGGAAGGAATGGCTCTGCAATTTATGCTTTCTGATATTATAAAAAAACTCTTCGCCGGATGATGTGCTGATCGATCTTGCTCATCATCCCGAAGAGTTTTTTTGTATGATCAGGCGCTTCCTTTGGCACTGACCTTATGCGGTGGAACAAAACAGCACCGGCACCGCGGCTCGTAATCATCGGAATCCCCGATCATGATGACCGAGCCCAGCGGAGCGGGGTGGCCGTTGACAATCCGCTGTGTGAACACGGCTTCCGGGCTGCCGCATACCGCACAAAAGGCGGTCAGCAGCTGGATGTCGTCGGCCATGGCCAGCAGCCCGCCTATGTAGCCGAATTCTTTTCCACGATAGTCCAGATTCAGTCCGTCCACAATGACATGCTTCCCGCTGTATGCCAGCTCTTCCACCAGGCCCAGGATCGGCTTGCTGAAGAACTGAACCTCGTCAAAAGCGACCACATCCGCGTCAGCGGTTTCCGCCAAGATTTTGGCGGTGATGTCAGCGGTCAACTGCCGCGGAATGGAGATGGCTGGCAGCCGGTATCCGATCCGGCTTACGATTTCGTCCTTCGCGTAGCGCTGATCCTCCTCGGGCTTGTAAGCCACCAGCTTTTTCCGCCCGTATTGGATCAGTTTTTGGCACCGGCGGATAAGTTCACCCGATTTTTCGCTAAACATGGGTCCCGTAATTACGGTAATCCGTCCTTTATTCACGTTCAGCCTGCTCCTTTCCCGTTAGCATAACCCGTTCATGTTCTATATGATGACAAAACACGAAAAATTGCGACTTTTATAGAGTACCACAATTAAAACGGACATGGCTACAAAAATAACCGAAAGTGGCGTGCAGGCGTTTGGCCGTGGTATGGTTAATATAAAGAAGGATCGAATGAGCATTTGGAGGAGACGGCATCATGCAGGAAAAAATAGAAGCTTATAAAGCAAGGATCGCTGAACTGACAGCAGAGCTCGGCAAGGAGCCGCAAGTGGAAGAATTGGTCAGCAGTCTGCTCGCGGACCTCGAAGAAGCGGTTCAGCAAAACCATAAACTGCGGCTCACGCTGCTGAAGTCTTCATCGAAGGAATCACGGATGTCCACCAAGCTGAGAGAGGCGCTGTACGAATAATTTATCCGGTCCGGTTCATGTCTAGGTGCTTGCTGCAGCTTTTGCGGCAAATTGGGATACACCAATTCACACGATCCGCTATATCCTAAAGTGAGCAGGAATACATTGAAGCGGGGTGATTGGGTGAACCGGTCCACGGATAACAAGAAACGGCGAAAGCCGGCAAAACCGGTTGTAAAGTATGCCAAAGCCGGCGTGCCCCCGCCGAAATTGAGCCCGCAGCAAATCGCCATCATTGCGGGATTACTGAACAATTTCTTTGTGGTCGAATCTGTGCTTTACAACCGCGATAACGAGCTGAAGGTCGTCTTAACGAGCAGAACGCTGACGAATCTTCCGGTGCTGGGCAATCCGGAGTACGGATTGGTGAAGGAGGACATCGTTCTTGACATTATCGCCAGCGAAACCGATCAAGATTCGGACCAACAACAAAACCCCGTTCTGAGATAAATCTGCAGTCCGGGGTTCTTTGTTCGATTCCTGGTCTTGGAATCTGGCATTATGAAGATTGTACGGGCGGTTTGGGCTTGCGCTTCTCCTTGAAACGCGGCCCTACATAGTTTCGTTTGCGGTCCCGGAACAGAATCCAGCCGCCTAGAAAGCTCATCCCTGCCACGAACAGGAGCAGGCCGAGCACAAAATGTCCCCACGCAAACGACGGATGGGCGACGCTCGCATCGCCGTGGAGCGAATAATATTCGAATACCGCATCTTTCATAAACAAAAATCCGGTCATTGCCGCCAGTCCCGGAATGACGAGGATCAGGATGGCGATAAAGCGGGAAATAATCAGTTTCATGAAAAATCCCTTCCTGTTGGCCTGTTTTAGTCCACTATATCATAACTCGTCCGGCGAATCTTTGTCTATTTCCGGACATGTGATAACATTTTGTAATGCGGTGAAAACCGAGTACAATATAAAAGCGATGGAGTGCTTCTTACTCCGGGCACAACTTGTCATAAGTTATGCGCCAAATGGTTTCAATATAAACATGTTAATATGGGGGATGGACAATGACTATATCATGTGACGTAGCCGTTCTGGGCGGCGGTACCGGCGGTTATGTGGCTGCAATCCGCGCAGCTCAGCTGGGCAAGGAAGTCGTTATTATCGAAGCGGACAAGCTGGGAGGAACATGCCTGCACCGCGGCTGTATCCCAAGTAAGTCTTTGCTGCGGAGCGCGGAAGTATACGCAGAGATCAAAGAAAGCGAGAGCTACGGCATCCAAACAGCAGGGGCCGCACTCCAATTTCCCAAGGTTCAGGCGCGGAAGGAAGCGATCGTAGATCAGCTGCACCAAGGGGTTCAATACCTGATGCGTAAAAATAAAATTCAGGTGGTTCATGGAAAAGGGCGGGTCATCGGTCCTTCCATTTTTTCGCCGAAAAGCGGTGCCGTTGCTGTGGAGCTTGCGGATGGGGAGATGGAGACGGTGGTTCCGACGCATTTGATTATCGCCACAGGCTCCCGTCCAAGAGTGCTGCCAGGACTTGAACCCAACGGAATACATATTTTGACCAGCGACGAGGCACTACAAATGGAGGAGCTTCCGAAGTCCATCATCATCGTCGGCGGCGGCGTGATCGGTGTCGAATGGGCTTCGATGCTGAACGATTTCGGCGTAGAGGTTACCGTTGTGGAGGCGGCAGGCCAGCTGCTGCCCGCAGAAGATGAAGAGGTGGCCCGTGAGCTTCAGAAGTCGTTTTCGCGCCGGGGCATCAAAATTATTACCGGGGCCCAGCTGCAGACGGAGACATACGAAGCAGCGGATCATCAGGTGCAGATCGATGTGCGTGTTGGGGAAAAAAACGAACGGCTTCAAGCGGACAAGCTGCTTGTGTCGATCGGCCGCCAGGCGAATGTGGAGAACATCGGTCTGGAGAACACGGATGTCCGGGTGGAGCGCGGTTTTATAGCTGTCAATAAACATTATCAAACCGGCGAATCCCATATTTATGCCATCGGCGACGTCATTGGCGGACTGCAGCTCGCGCATGCGGCAAGCCATGAAGGAATTGCGGCCGTCAACCATTTGGCAGGAGAAGAAGTTCACCCGGGGGATGCGGATCTGATTCCAAGGTGCGTGTACACAAGACCCGAAGTGGCCAGCGTCGGCATCACCGAGAAGGAAGCCCGCAGCCGCGGATTCGAGGTTAAGGTCGGCAAATTCCCGTTCCAGGCCATCGGGAAGGCGTTGGTACAGGGGAGCAAGGAAGGATTCGTAAAAGTAGTAGCTGATCCTAAGACAAACGACATTTTAGGAGTTCAAATGATCGGAGCCCATGCGACCGACCTGATCAGCGAGGCGGCATTGGCCCAATTTTTGAATGCAACCCCTTGGGAGATCGGACAGATGGTGCATCCGCATCCGACGCTCTCGGAAATTTTGGGCGAGGCGATGCTGGCGGTAGACGGCAAATCCATCGGAATGTAAGACCAAAATTTAGAATCGGTTCTTTTCTTTTCGCCGCGGTTATGATTATAATAGGGTTAAGCCAAGTCTTAGTACCAGGTTTTAATAGTAGATCAGGGACAGACTGCAGGCTCTAAAATAAGGAGGTACCTCCCATGAATGATCAGGGTACTGTTCACACGCCACATGAGCATGAGCAGCTTGGACTCACCAATGGCCAAGTCATCGACATGTACAGATATATGCTGCTCGGGCGCAAATTTGACGAGCGTAACCTGCTGCTGCAGCGGGCTGGCAAGATTAACTTTCACGTATCGG
This sequence comes from Paenibacillus sp. SSG-1, assembly GCF_002224835.1. Classification (NCBI taxonomy): domain Bacteria; kingdom Bacillati; phylum Bacillota; class Bacilli; order Caryophanales; family Paenibacillaceae; genus Paenibacillus; species Paenibacillus sp. SSG-1. The sequence goes on along the minus strand of NZ_MBRK01000001.1, from coordinate 3,834,873 downwards.
GAATCGGTCAGGAAGCGGCCCAGGCCGCCGCGGCGTTTGCGCTGGATCGGGAAAAGGATTACTTTTTGCCTTATTATCGCGACTATTCATTTGTGTTATCGGTAGGAATGACTCCGTACGAACTGATGCTGTCGGCCTTTGCGAAGGCTGACGATCCGAACAGCGGCGGGCGGCAAATGCCTGGACACTTTGGCAGCAAGCGGCTGCGGATCGTAACGGGCTCAAGCCCCGTCACGACCCAAGTGCCCCACGCCGTAGGCGTAGCCTTGTCCGCCAAGATGAGGAAACAGGATTTCGTTTCGTTTGTCACTTTTGGCGAAGGCTCGAGCAATCAGGGGGACTTCCACGAGGGAGCCAACTTTGCGGGCGTTCATAAGCTGCCTGTGATTTTTATGTGCGAAAACAACCAGTATGCCATTTCGGTACCGCTTCATAAGCAGATCAGCGGCAAAGTCAGCGACCGTGCGCTTGGTTATGGGTTTCCGGGCATACGGGTGGACGGCAACGATGCGCTTGCGGTCTACAAAGCCGTGAAGGAAGCGCGTGAACGTGCTGTACGCGGTGAAGGACCTACGCTGATCGAAGCCATGATGTACCGCTTGTCTCCGCACTCCACCTCGGATAACGACTTGGCATACCGTACGAAAGAAGAAGTGGAAGAGAACTGGAAAAAAGACGGCATTGTCCGTTTTAAACAATATTTGATCAGCTGCGGCATTTGGGATGAAGAAAAGGATGCGGACTTGCAAGCGCAGTTGGCTCTTGAGATCAAGGAAGCAACCGAATCGGCCGACAATGCTCCGTTCCCGAAACCCGAGGATACGCTGAAGCATGTGTATGCGGGCGATAGCGAAGAGGGGGTATACTAATGGCCGAAATGGAATATATCGATGCGATTCGTCTGGCAATGAAAGAAGAAATGGAAAAAGACGAAAACGTGTTTGTCCTCGGTGAGGATGTCGGCGTTAAAGGCGGCGTGTTCACTACGACCAAAGGCCTGCAGGACCAGTTCGGCGAGGAGCGGGTCATCGACACGCCGCTGGCGGAATCCGCCATCGCCGGCGTTGCGATCGGCGCGGCCATGGTCGGCATGAAGCCGATCGCGGAAATGCAGTACTCCGACTTCATGCTGCCGGCAACGAACCAAATTATTAGTGAAGCCGCGAAAATCCGCTATCGTTCCAACAACGACTGGAGCTGTCCGGTCGTCGTTCGTGCGCCAATCGGCGGAGGCATTTTCGGGGGATTATACCATTCCCAATGCCCGGAATCGATCTTCTTCGGCACCCCCGGTTTGAAAATCGTAGCGCCTTTTACCGCCTATGACGCGAAAGGACTGCTGAAAGCTGCGATCAACGATCCGGACCCGGTGCTGTTTTTTGAAAATAAAAAATGCTACCGCATGATCAAAGGCGACGTGCCTTTGGACGACTATACTGTACCGATCGGCAAAGCTAACGTGCTGCGCGAGGGGACCGACATCACGGTCATCGGCTACAGCATGCCGCTGCACTTCTGCCTTCAAGCCGCCGAAGAGCTGGAGAAAGAAGAAGGCATCTCGGCCCATATTCTGGATCTGCGATCCCTGCAGCCGCTGGACCGTGACGCCATCATTGAGGCGGTCCGCAAAACCGGCAAGGTGCTGATCGTACACGAAGACAACAAAACGGGCGGTGTGGGCGCCGAAGTGTCCGCCATTATTTCGGAAGAATGCCTGTTCGACCTCGATGCGCCGATCAAGCGGCTGTGCGGTCCGGACGTACCGGCCATGCCGATCAGTCCGCCGATGGAGAAGTTCTTTATGCTGAGCAAGGATAAGGTCAAGCAAGCCATGCACGAACTGGCGGTTTATTGAGAATTGCCGAGTGAAGGAGTGAAAATATGTCAAATCAAAAGTTTACCGATATGGTGATGCCGCAGCTGGCAGAATCGCTTGTGTCCGCCACCATCGCCAAATGGCTGAAGCAGCCTGGCGATAAGGTGGAACAGTATGAGCCGATCTGTGAGGTCATCACCGATAAGGTCAACGCGGAAATCCCGTCCACGGTGGACGGGATAATGGGAGAATGGGTCGCCGAGGAAGGCCAGACCGTCGCCGTCGGCGAGGTCATCTGCCGCATTGCGGCGGCAGGCGCCGCGGGGGCTCCGGCGGAGGAACGGCCGCAGGCGGAGCCGCGTACTACACCGGCCTCAGTACAGGCTGAAGCCTCTGGAGACCAGTCGATGCGCGGCCGGTATTCTCCGGCGGTGCAAAGCCTTGCAGCCGAGCATGGCGTGAACCTGAGCGCCGTCCAAGGAACAGGCATGGGTGGACGGATCACCCGTAAGGATGTCCTTGCTTATATCGAAAACGGCGGTGCGGCAGCGGAAACCGGCCGGGCTGAGGAAGCTCCGGCGAAGAGAGAGGTTCATTCTCCGTTCGAAGGGCTGCCGCATGCCAATCCTGCGGTCCGTCCGGAGCAGTACATCCCGGTTCCGCCGGCATCCAGCCGGCAGTCAGGTCTGCATATGACCGAGTCGCCGCGTATTCCGGCCGTGGAACTCGAGGACCAGAACGGGCGCGCCGAGACGATGATCGATGTCACCCCGATCCGCAACGCCATTGCGACGAACATGCGCCAAAGTGTGTCGGAAATTCCGCATGCCTGGACGATGATCGAAGTCGACGTGACCAACCTGGTGCTGCTGCGCAACAAATTGAAGGATGAATTTAAGCGCAGAGAGGGCTATAATTTAACCTATCTGGCGTTTCTTCTGAAGGCTGTGGTCAATGCGATCAAGGATTACCCGATCATGAACTCGGTCTGGGCGGTCAATAAGATTATTGTGAAACGGGACATCAACATTTCTCTCGCCGTCGGGACGGAAGACTCCGTTATGACACCGGTTATTCAACGGGCCGATCAGAAAAACATTGCCGGTCTCGCCCGTGAAATCGAAGAACTGGCGACCAAAACGCGGCAGGGCAAGCTCAAGCTGGAGGATATGCAGGGCGGCACCTTTACGGTGAATAATACCGGATCGTTCGGTTCGATCCTGTCTTACCCGATTATCAACTATCCGCAGGCAGCCATCCTGACCTTCGAATCAATCGTGAAGCGGCCTGTCGTGATTAACGACATGATCGCCGTCCGTTCGATGGCGAATATCTGCCTGTCGCTGGACCACCGGATTTTGGACGGAGTCATCTGCGGGCGCTTCCTGCAGCGCGTGAAGGAAAACGTGGAGGGCTATACGCTGGATACCAAAGTTTACTAATGAAAAGTCTACGAAAGCTTGGTCATCATCTGAAAGGGCGTGAAGCAGTCATGACAACCAAACTTGAAGTATCCTATACGCCGATGATGGATTATGGTGCGGCCTGGGATTTGCAGAAAAGCATCGTCAGCCGCATAGACCTTGGAGAGCAGCAGGAAACCCTGCTGCTCTTGCAGCATCCACCGACGTATACGATCGGATCGCAGCGGCACCCGGAGCATCTCTTGCTCAGCAAGGATCAGCTGGAGCAGCAGGGCATCGGGCTGTTTGAAATCGACCGCGGCGGCGACATTACCTATCACGGTCCGGGGCAGCTGGTCGGGTATCCGCTGCTGCTGCTGGCGGGCAAGGAAGGGCTGGATCTGCACGGCTATTTGCGCAATCTGGAGCAGGTCATCATCAATTACCTTGCGCATTACGGGATCGAGGCAGGCCGCAAGCCCGAATATACGGGGGTCTGGGTAGGCGATCTGAAAATTTGCGCGATCGGGGTCAAATTCAACAAGTGCAAACACCAAAGAGGGTTCGTGACCAGCCACGGGTTTGCCTTCAACATAACGTCCGGCATTCAAAACGAAGGCTTTCAGGGAATTATACCGTGCGGAATTCAGGAGTATGGCGTCACGTCGCTTGAGGACTGCATTGGAAAGCCGATCGCGGTCGAGCAGGTGGCGGAGGAGATTGTTCCGTTCTTTACCGAGGTATTCGGATTTGAGGCCGTTTCAGCCCACGGGGCAGAGGAAAGCCCGCTGAAATCAGCGGGCCATTAAGGACTCGACGAGCCCAAACACGACGGATCCGACCATGGCAATGAGCATGAGGTATACAAAAACGCGAAACCATTTTTTTCGTTGCATAAATAGCTCCTTTATTCATCATTAATGAAGGCTCGATGTCGAGCCGGGACAACCTATGTACTATTGTAACTTAACGCCGAAGGAGAGGAAAGTCCATTGATTAAACAAGACCATTTGATACAGGAGTTTATGGAATTGGTTCAGGTGGACAGCGAAACAGGCCATGAAGCGGAGATCGCCGCGCTGCTCAAACAGAAATTTACTCAGCTTGGACTGGAGGTCGTTGAAGACGACTCCCAGGCCAAAACCGGACACGGCGCCGGCAACCTGATCGTGACCTGGAAGGGGGAAGGCGGCGCGGAAGCCCCGAAGCTATTGTTCACCTGCCATATGGATACCGTAGCCCCAGGTAAAGGAATCAAGCCAATCCTGGGAGAAGACGGTTGGATCCGCAGTGACGGGACGACGATTCTGGGGTCGGACGATAAAGCGGGCCTGGCGGTGCTGCTTGAGACGATCCGCGTTATCCAGGAGCAGCAGCTTCCCCATGGACAGATCCAATTCGTAATTACCGTAGGTGAGGAGTCCGGACTGCTGGGAGCACGTTCGATGGATCCGCAGCATTTGGATGCCGAGCTTGGATTTGCTCTCGATTCCAATGGAGAGGTCGGATCGATTGCCGTTGCGGCACCAACCCAGGCTAAAATCCAAATGAAGATTTTTGGCAAATCGGCGCATGCCGGCGTGAATCCGGAAGACGGAATCAGCGCCATTCAGGTCGCCTCCAAAGCGGTATCGCGAATGAAGCTGGGCCGTCTCGACCAGGAGACGACAGCCAACATCGGTAAATTTTCCGGCGGTGGAGCGACCAATGTCGTGTGCGATTTTGTCCAGCTCGATGCGGAAGCGCGCAGCATCGTTCAGGAAAAGGTCGATCAGCAGATCGCCCACATGCGGGAAGCGCTCGAAACGACCGTCCGCGAGTTCGGCGCCCAGTGTGAGTTCCGGAGCGAAATCGTGTATCCCGCTTTTAATTTCAACGAAAACGATCCTGTGGTGAGCCTGGCCAAACGTGCCATTGAGCGCCTTGGACTGAGCGGAAGAGTGTTCCGTTCGGGCGGCGGCAGCGATGCCAACATTTTCAACGGGCTTGGAGTTCCTACGGTGAATCTGGCCATCGGCTATGAGGACATACATACGACGAAGGAACGGATCCGCGCGGAGGATATGGTCAAAGCGGCTGAAATGGTGCTCAGCATCATTCAGGAAACCGTCAAATAGAGCTTTAACCCTATACAGCAGAATAAACCTGCACAAACAGGCTGTTCCATGCATGCGGCAAACCGCGCTGGAACAGCTTTTTTGCTGGGCTTAACCTTCTTCACGGGCAAACGGGTAGGCTTGCAGGTTAGTGAACATAACGCCGGCGATCGGCGGCAGGATGATTTCTGCGCTGTGCCGGGGTCCATACTGTATGCCAGCTGGTGGATTGGATAATTTGCAGGGCCAGGGTGATATTCGTCAAATATTCGTCAATTTGAAAATACAGATCACTTCCGATCACTTGACGTTCCTGTCTGTGATCCAAAGAGGTACGGGTCTCCTCCAGGAAGCAGGAGGCTGCCGCAAACCGTGCCAAGGAGTGGGATGGATCCGTTGCATAAATCGACTCGAACAGCTGCGCTGCTTTGGCGAAGTCACCTTGATCGTACAGCATTTCAGCAGCGATAAAGCAAAGATCGAGCGAGCTCTGGCTTCTGTCGTGCGTCGGAATTCCCTCCAGTTTGTTCAGGAGCGTTTTGGCCTGTCCCACATAGCCCTCCCGGTAAAGGGTATAAATCAATTCGCTGGATTCATGGAACGAGGGTTCGGGCTGAAGGGACATCCCAATGTCCACCATGCCGAGCACGATCGCGGACTTGGCTGTTTCCAGCCGGTTAAACCTGGACAATTCAGGCAATCCCCGGCCCTCCTGAAGCGCACGGCAGCACAAATACGCCGCATGGGATGCGGTAACAGAATGGGAAGCTGATTTGACCACGACCTTGTCCGGATCCATCGTGCGCTGCGTCAGCCGCGCGTGCGCTTCCTTGAATTGATGGGTGTGAATAAGGCACAAAATATAAACGAGTTGAAGAGATTCATTGAACCGTACGTCATTCGTATAACGGCTTAGGATGCCAAAGGCTTCCTCGAACGCCCCCAGATCCGCCAGCGTTTGGCCGACCTGCAGTTCGGTCGTGTCTGAGAGCGGGACCATTTCCAGAAGGCACTGGCCTATGTCCGCATCTGTTTTTCCTGCGTCGTAGAGCAGTGCTCCCCACTCTGCGAGCGTTTTCCGATGATGCTGTCCGAGATTGATCGCCCGGCGGAAAGCTTCTTCGGCTTCCTCGGTACGGCTGCATGCATATAAGAGCCTTCCGTACTCGAGCCATCCCTGCGCTTCGTCAAAGCTTTCAGCATGGGGCAAACTTCCGGAGTCATCATGTGCATGCGTCAGAGCCGTCCGAATGTGCGTCATCGCCTCACTGTTGTGTCCGCGCGATTTATACCATAATCCCAGCTTAAAATGCAGGGACGGGGAATTCGGGTAGGCTTGCAGCAGCGTCATCAATTCATCTTTGGTCATAATTGTACCCTCCAATATATAGAACAACCTGGTGAGTGAATAGTTGGTCGGAATGCTAAAAAAATGTTTAAAAAGTTAGATCGCTTATCGTTTTCAGATCATATCCGAAAAACCTGGAGATTTCGGGGGATATTAAAGGACAAAGATTCATCCGTCCCTTAATGATCCCGCCGGGAGGACGCGAGCGATTGCAAAATATGCTGCAGCGGCGTGTCAGGGTTCCATTCCTTCTGCAATTGGCGGAGCATGATTTTAATCTGCCAGGCCCGTCCTACCATATGGACCGAGTTCGCTGTACGGTAACTTTTCATGAAGGGATCCCTCTTTCCTTGGGGTGAAGTTTGTTATAATAAGACCATATGTGTCAGCATGGCCAAAAATGCTAGGTTTTAAATATAAGAGGTTGTTGAGCACGTACTATAAGGAGGATCATAGAATGAAAGAGTCTTTGCCACATATGAAGAAACCGTCCAAACATCTCGAGGAAGAGACCCTGTCCACCGAATCTATTTTTCAGGGAAAGGTCGTATCTTTGCAGATTGACAAGGTCCGGCTTCCCGACGGCAAAACAGCTACACGGGAAATCATCCGCCACCCCGGTGCGGTAGCTGTTCTGGCCATCAAGGATGACCGGATCATTCTGGTCGACCAGTATCGCCAGCCCATGGGACGGTGCGAGCTTGAAATCCCGGCAGGGAAGCTCGAGCCAGGGGAGGACCCGTTGGAAGCGGCCAAGCGCGAGCTTGTGGAGGAAACGGGGTATACATGCGGCCGCCTGGAGCTGCTCCATTCCTTCTATACCTCTCCGGGGTTTGCCGATGAGGTGATCCACCTCTACGTGGCTCATGATCTTCAAGAGGGCGATGCGGCGCCGGACGAAGACGAGTTTGTGGAGCTGCTGGAATTGACGATGGAAGAGGCGCTTGAGGCGATTTCGCAAGGCCGGATCAGCGACGCCAAGACACTTATGGCGGTGTACGCCTGGAAGTTGAACAAGCTGACGGGTGAATTCCGCGTATGAGCCGTCCGGAACGTGTCAGTCACCAAGAGCTTGCATACGAGTCGGATATTTTAAGCGAATACTTTGCAGATCTGCACATCCATATCGGCAGGACGAACGACGGGCATGCGGTCAAAATCAGCGGCAGCTCCAATCTGACGTTCGCGAACATCGCCAAGGAAGCGTCGGAGCGCAAAGGGATCGAGCTGGTGGGCATTATCGACTGCCACTCGCCGGTCGTCCAGAAGGACATTATCGACTGCCTGGAATCCGGTGAAATGAATGAAGTGAAGGGCGGCGGGATCGCCTACCGGGGAACCACGATTCTTCTGGGCTCCGAAATTGAAATCTATGAACAGGGTAAGGGCGCTGCGCATTTGCTCGTTTATTTTGCGGACCTGCCGACGATGCAGGCCTTTACGGCCTGGATGTCGGGCCATATGAAAAACGTAAACCTCAGCTCACAGCGCATTTACGTTTCGGGACGGGAGCTGCAGGCCAAGGTATACGACATGGGAGGCATCATGATTCCCGCCCACGTGTTCACTCCGCATAAAGGCTTGTACGGCAGCATGACGCCGCGAATGGAGCAAGTGCTCGACCCGGGGCTTGTGAGCGGAATCGAGCTTGGGCTGAGCTCCGATTCGGAAATGGCCGGACTGATATCGGAGCTCGATCCGTATACATTTGTAACCAACTCCGATGCCCATTCCCTGGGTAAAATCGCCCGCGAATACAACCGGATCCGTTTGGCGGAGCCCAACTTTGCCGAATTCCGCAAGGCGCTGGAGAGGGCAGACGGCAGGTGCGTGACAGGGAACTACGGCCTCAATCCGCGCCTGGGCAAGTACCACCGTACCTATTGCCATGGCTGCAGCCGCGTGTTGGACATCGAACATGGGGGCGCAGGCTGCCCGTTCTGCGGCAGCACCAAGCGGGTACAGGGGGTGCTCGACCGGATCCTCGATATCGCCGACCGCAAGGAGCCGTACATGCCTGCCTTCCGGCCGGCATATCATTACCAGGTCCCGCTTGAGTTCATTCCGGGTCTCGGCAAGGCCAAAATGAAGCAGCTGCTGGAGCGGTTCGGTACAGAAATGTCGATTCTCCACCATGCGGCTGAAGCAGAAATTGCCGAGGTCGTGGGCACCGATTTGGCGCGGATGATCGTCATGGCCAGAAACGGCACCCTGAAGCTGACCTCGGGCGGAGGGGGAACTTACGGGAAAGTGGAAGGGGCTTCCGTGTCCAAGACATAGTTTGGGACTTGCTTTCATACAGTAAGGGTATGCGAATGGAAAGGGGAGAAACTGCATGCGAGCTTTCCGCCATGCCCTGAAAGAACAAAACATCCTGTATATTTTTGTCGCCGTACTGTTTCTGGTTGGAGTTATCTTCGGCGCGCTCATGGTCAATGCTCTTTCCCTTGAACAGCAGCAGGACTTGGGACGGTATTTGGGCAATTTTTTCGTAACCGTTAATCAGGGAGCGGAGGCCGGACAGCCTGCGCACTCCTACTGGGACATCGCCGGGCTGCATTTGAAATGGGTTGGGCTGATTTGGATTCTCGGCCTGTCGGTCATCGGCCTGCCGGGCATTCTGATCCTCGATTTTTTGAAAGGCGTTCTGGTCGGCTTTACGGTTGGCTACCTGGTTGGCCAGTTTTCGTGGCACGGTCTGCTGTTTGCGCTGGTGTCGGTGGCTCCGCCGAACCTGCTTATCATTCCGGTGCTGATCGTTTGCAGCGTATCGGCGATCGCCTTTTCGCTTCATATTATTAAAAACCGGGTGATGCTCCAGCGTCCGGGCAACATTACCCGCCCATTTGCATCGTATGTCGGGATGACGCTCGTCATGGGCCTGATCATGCTGGGCATCTCCTCGTTTGAAACCTGGGTGACTCCCACGATGATGAGATGGGTGACGCCCATGCTGATCCACGCTCCGGCCATCTCCGGCATGTGAGGCAAAAGCGTTTGACTTTGTTTGGCAACTCCCCATATAATGAGAGAAGCGGTTATAGATAGGTGCAGAGATTTTCCTGTGGGGAGGGAGACAATGGAAGCACGGATCGATAAAATCAAACAACAATTACAATCCCAGGGCTATAAGCTGACACCCCAGCGGGAAGCTACCCTTAGAGTACTATTGGAGAATGAAGAAGACCATCTGAGTGCGGAAGACGTATTTATGCTTGTGAAAGAAAAGGCTCCGGAAATCGGTCTGGCAACCGTGTACCGTACCTTGGAGCTGCTGAGTGAGCTGCATGTCGTCGAGAAGATCAACTTTGGCGACGGTGTAGCCAGATACGATCTACGCACCGATACGGCCAAGCATCACCATCATCATATGATCTGCGTGAAATGCGGGAGCATGGATGAGATCCGCGAGGACTGGCTTGGACCGCTGGAAGAGCGGGTTGAACGGGAATTCAATTTCACCGTCTCGGACCACCGTCTTGATTTCCACGGGGTATGCTACCGCTGTAAGGCGAAGGAAGACAACGGCGGCAGCGATGACAAGTAATCATACAACGATTTTATAATATGATCTTGACGATCAAAGCTCTCTGCCCGGCATGCTGCCGGAAGGGGGCTTTTTTGGTCGGGGCGTCCTGGGGCATACATAAGGACAAACGTTCATATGCTGGATATAGCAAGGATGAACGGGAAGGAGAGGCGTCTCCTTCAAGAATGTGAGGTGCTTCCGGGATGATCATTCCGCTGCGAAAATGGCTGTCCGTGCTAAAGTTTCTGATCGTGTTCGTTTCTTTGGCCTATATGTTCTACCATGTGCTGACCCTGTTCACCGCATGGATCACGCCGGTGGACCATTACCGCATTCCGGAGGGGCATGCCGTCAAGGCGTTCCAGTCCGGTGACGGGAAGCAGGATGGTGAGCGGATGGGGGACAGGCTCCGTTTTTATTTTTGGTACGGTGAATAATGCCTCCGGCAGGGGACGTCCGCCCTGCTGTCGAAGTAGAACAGGACGAAGATACGTCAATCCAAAATGAACCCGAAGGAGCTGTTTCACAACATGATGCAGTATGTACAGCCCTTCATTCGGTACATCCGTGAGGAGAAAGGGCTGTCCAGTAACACACTTGAATCGTACACCCGTGATGTCCGTCAGTTTGTGGAATTTGTAGAGGAACGGGGGCTGAACTCGGCGGATCAGGTCAAACGGACGCATATCCAAATGTATTTGAACCTGAAGAAGCAGGAGCGCATGGCCCCGGCTACGCTCGCCCGCAAGCTGGTTTCCGTGCGGTCTTTTATTCATTATTTGATCCGGGAATCCGTCATCCGGCAGGATCCGAGTCTTGGACTCGACGCTCCCCGGCTGGAGAAGAAGCCTCCAAGAGTTTTGTCCATCGGGGAAGTGAACCGGCTGCTGGAAGCCCCCGATGTTTCCGCACCGCAGGGGCTTCGGGACAAAGCCATGCTGGAACTGCTCTACGGTACCGGTTTGAAAGTATCGGAGCTAATCTCCCTGAATGTGGACGATGTCAATTTGGACATGCATTTCCTCCGCTGCACAGGCAGCGCAGGCAAGGAACGGGTGCTTCCGATCAATGGGATTTCGGCCGGGGCGGTCAAGGAGTATATAACCGGAATGCGGGATCCGCTCGTACGGGAAACCTCCTCGGACGACAGAGCCCTGTTTCTGAACCTGACCGGCAGCCGCCTGACGCGCCAAGGATTCTGGAAGGTGTTGAAAAAATACGCCGCCGATGCGGAGATTGAAGGCGAGATTACGCCGCATACGCTCAGGCATTCATTTGCCGCGCACCTGCTGGAGAACGGAGCCGATCTGCGCTCCGTACAGGAGATGCTGGGGCATGCCGATATGGCGACGACTCAAATGTACACCACAAGTACGAAAAGAACGATGAAGGACGTTTATGAAGAGCACCATCCCCGTGGACGGGATCATTCCAATACCGATTAGGAGAGATTATACGCATGTCAACGACACAGCTGAAGCAAATTCAAGAGGCAGCCGCCTTTATCCAGAGCAAGGGAGGCGTTCAACCGGAAGTGGGCCTCATACTCGGTTCCGGTCTCGGAATACTGGCTGACCTGATCCAGGACGGCATATCCATTGCCTACGAGGATATCCCTCATTTTCCGGTGTCGACGGTGGAAGGCCATGCGGGAGAGCTTCTGCTCGGTACGATTGAAGGACGAAGCGTCGTCTTAATGAAGGGACGCTTCCACATGTATGAGGGTTACGGCCCGGAAGTGACGGCTTTCCCGGTAAGGGTCATGAAAGAGCTCGGCGTGAAGAGCCTGCTGGTGACCAATGCGGCCGGCGGAATCAACACGGCTTTCGAGCCGGGAGACCTGATGGTCCTGACCGACCATCTGAACCTGACCGGCCGGAATCCGCTCATCGGCGCGAACGACCCTGCGCTTGGCGTCCGCTTCCCCGATATGTCCGAGGCGTACAGCCGGCGGCTTCGCCAGCTGTTGAAGGACACGGCCGCGTCGAAGAACATTCCGATTCGCGAAGGCGTATATGCCGGTCTGCTTGGACCGACCTACGAAACGCCGGCCGAAATCCGTATGCTGCGCACGCTGGGTGCAGACGCTGTCGGCATGTCGACGGTTTCGGAGACGATCGTGGCCCGGCACGCCGGCCTGGAAGTGCTCGGCATTTCCTGCATCAGCAACATGGCGGCGGGCATTCTGGACCAGCCTTTGTCCCATGAAGAGGTCATGGAAACGACCGAAAGAGTCCGCGAGAAGTTCCTCGGCCTGGTGCTTGCGGTCATCCCTCATATGTAATATGCACGCCCCGTTTATTCAAAGCAGCCCCCGCAGGAGTGATCCTGCGGGGGCTTTTGCATTTTTCAAAAATAATTCGGCGTAAGCCGCCCCTGGCATGGAATATTTTCCTGTGATCCTGACGAAACTGAAAGACAGTAACCATTTCAATTGAACCATATAGACATGAACTAAAGAAACGAAAGTTATAGGCCGTATCAGGCCTTAATAACAGGAAGTTCAATGAAGAAGCTTTAGTTCAATCTATACAATAGGTCAGGAGGGGACTTATTTTGAAAAAAACGATACTGGCGCTCGCGCTGTCCTTCGGGCTGTCCACGGTGGCGCTGCCTTATCTGGGGTATGCCGAAGAAGCGCCAAAAGGCGGTCAGGCTCCGGGCGTGGAGCTGGCGGCGAATGCTAGGTCAGCCATCCTTATGGATGCGGATACGGGAACGGTTATTTATGAGAAGAACAGCCATGATAAACTTCCGCCGGCAAGCATTACGAAAATTATGACCATGCTGCTGACCATGGAGGCCATCGACGAGGGCAAGCTGAAAATGACCGATATGGTCCGGACGAGCGAATATGCGGCATCGATGGGCGGTTCGCAAATATTCCTTGAGCCGGGTGAAGAGATGACGGTCAACGAAATGCTCAAGGGCATCGCAATGGCATCCGGCAACGATGCCTCGGTGGCGATGGCCGAAAAAATCGCCGGAACGGAGCAGGCCTTTGTCCAAATGATGAACGACAAGGCACAGGAGCTGGGGCTGAAGGATACCCATTTCGTGAACTGTAACGGGCTTCCTGCCGAGAACCATTACTCTTCGGCGCACGATATCGCGGTGATCAGCCGTGAACTGTTGAAGCATTCGGAAATTACGAAATACACTGGTTCCTATCAGGATTATTTACGGAAAGATTCCGAAAAGCCCTTCTGGCTCGTGAATACGAACAAGCTGGTCCGCTTCTATACTGGGGCCGACGGTCTCAAAACGGGGTATACCTCCGAGGCGAAGTTCTGCCTCTCGGCTACGGCCAAGAACGGCAACCTGAGAGCGATCGCCGTGGTGCTGGGCGAGCCTAACACCAAGACACGGAACGAAGAAGTGTCCAAAATGTTCGACTATATGTTTGCCCAGTACAGCACGCATACCATTTTCAATCCGGGTGACGTGATGGGTACGGTGAAGGTGAACAAGGGCAATTCGAAGGAACTGACTTTGAAGGCCGGACAAACCTACAGCGTTCTGACAAAGAAAAACGCCAAGGCAGCGGACATCCGCCACGAAATGGTCGTTCCGAAGGAGATCAAGGCTCCGGTCCAACAGGGACAGGTTCTCGGTAAACTGGTCGTCTATGAAGGCGGCAAGGTGCTGAAGGAATTCGAGCTGAAGTCGCCGGAGACGGTGGGCAAGGCCGGATGGTGGAAGCTGTTTAAACGGACGACATCAAAATTGTTTCTTGTAGATTGATAGCGGTTTTCTTCTAGTTTTGTCGTGATGCAGGAATCCGGTTTTACTCCGTAGAAATCGTTGTTCATGACAGGGAGGAGAGTGAGCAAACGTGAATCTGCAAGTGGAAATGGAGCATCACCGCAACATCTTGATTGTGCGCTTATCGGGAGAGCTCGATCACCATACGGCTGACCATGTCCGCATGAAAATGGATGAGACGATCCAGCGCGGACTGACAGACCATCTGGTGCTCAGCCTGAAAAATTTACAGTTCATGGACAGCTCAGGCCTGGGTGTGATCCTCGGAAGGTATAAGCTGATCAAGGCCAAGGGCGGCAAAATGGCGGTGTGCGACGTCAATCCTACCGTCTACCGGCTGCTCGATATGTCCGGCTTGTTCAAAATTATGCCCATTTACGATAACGAGGGTCATGCACTCTCGGGTCTGGAGGTCGTGTCATGAGTAAAGAAAAGGCCATGGAACGCAATTTCATGACGCTCCAATTCGCAGCCAAGTCGGAAAACGAATCGTTCGCTCGTGTGACGGTGGCCGCCTTCATTTCACAGCTGGACCCGACCATGGATGAGCTGAGCGACCTGAAGACGGTCGTTTCCGAAGCGGTGACCAACAGCATCATTCACGGGTACGACAGCGATCCCGAGGGGATCGTCACGATCACTGCGGAAATTGTGGGAGATACCGTCACGCTGACCGTGGAGGATCGGGGAAGAGGCATCGAAGACCTGGAGCTTGCCAAGCAGCCCCTCTATACGTCGAAACCGGAGCTGGAACGGTCGGGCATGGGCTTTACGATCATGGAGAACTTTATGGATGAATTCGAGGTATCCAGCGAGCCCGGTTCCGGAACATCAATCAAGATGAAGAAGAGGATCGAATCTAAGAAAGCTTTGTATAATTAGGGGTTGGGCGCATGGATGCTGATGTGAAGAAAGGTTCGCAGACTTATTTGGATGATGCCGAAGTCAAACGTCTGATCGCACTCAGCCAGACCGGGGACAGCTTGGCCCGCGATACGCTGGTAAACTGCAACATCCGCCTCGTCTGGTCTGTCGTGCAAAGGTTTATGAACCGGGGGTACGAACCCGAGGATCTGTTCCAGATCGGATGCATCGGCCTGCTGAAATCGGTCGACAAATTCGATTTAAGCTATGACGTCAAGTTTTCCACCTATGCTGTTCCGATGATTATCGGCGAGATCCAGCGCTTTCTCCGCGATGACGGAACGCTGAAGGTCAGCCGGTCGCTGAAGGAAATGGCCAACAAGGTACGCAAGAAAAGGGACGAGCTGTCGAAGCACCTGGACCGGCTGCCGACCGTCAAGGAAGTGGCCGAGGAGCTTGGGGTGACGCCGGAGGAAGTTGTGTTCGCCCAAGAGGCCAACAAGCCGCCGACCTCGATCCACGAGACCGTGTTCGAAAATGACGGGGATCCCATTACGCTAATGGACCAGATCGCCGACGAATCCCAGGAACGCTGGTTTGATAAACTGGCGCTGAACGAAGCAATCGACGGCCTGTCGGAGCGGGAAAAGCTGATCGTCTATTTAAGGTACTACCGCGACCAGACCCAATCGGAGGTAGCCACCCGGCTCGGGATATCCCAGGTACAGGTTTCGCGCCTCGAGAAAAAAATACTGCAGCTGATCCGCGATCAGATTGCCCAGTGAACAAGGAACCGTCTTCCGTATGGGAAGGCGGTTCCTTTTTTTGGGCAGCGATGCAAATCGGACTAGAAAGTAGACCTTTTTCCTATACTAACGGTAATTCAGCAGCAAAAGGAGTGATTGGATGTCTGATCACGGATTGCCTACGGTCTACCTGCAGCTGCGCAGCCGCGTACCGATTTCCCATGGAAGGGTCGTGACCCTCGGCCACATCGCCCGGATTTTATGCGACCCCGAGTGGGAATCTTCGCTCCGCAGCCTGGAGCTGGTTCATCCCCATAAGTGGGATGGAAATTTGTTGTTAATTGACATGATGCACATCATACCGAAGATCCAGGAGCTCATTCCGGGCGTCCGCATAGAGTCGATGGGAAACAAGCACTCCCTGGTGGAAGTGGTAAAAAAGGAGAAGAAACCGTCACTGATCCTATTCCTCCTCGTCTGGCTCCTCCTTTTCTTCGGGTCAGCGCTGACGATCATGAATTTCCATGCGGACGTGAACATGCAGGAGGTGCAAATCCGTACGGTGGAAATGGTGACCGGCCGCCGGGATGAGCATCCCTACCTGTTCCAGACGGCTTATTCCTTCGGCATCGGATTTGGCATGGTCGTTTTCTTCAACCATTTATTCAAAAAGAAGTGGAACGAGGAGCCGACCCCGCTGGAAGTGGAAATGTTTCTGTACCAGGAAAATATCGACCAGTACGTCGTTGCCGAGGAATATAAACGGATGAAAACCGCGAGCCGTCAGGGGGATTCGTCTTGATTCTGGTCGGCTGGTTCATCCAAATACTGCTCGGGATTGCCGGGGGAATTGCGGTTGGCGGCGGCGTTATCGCGCTGTTCATCGTCCTCGACATGATTCCAAGGCTGGCTCAACTGACTTCATCCTATAACCGGGTTCACTGGTACGAAGGGGCGATGGTAACGGGGTCGCTGGTCGGGACCGTGTTTGACTTTTGGAACTGGAAACTATCCTTGGGACCGCTGGCGAGCCTCTTGATCGGGCTGTTTAACGGGATATTCGTCGGTATGCTGGCCGCCGCGCTCACCGAAGTGCTCAACGTGCTGCCCATTTTGGCTAAAAGGCTGCAGATGACCCGCTACTTGTTTGGTTTTTTGATGGCGATGGTCACGGGAAAAGTGGCGGGTTCCCTGTTTGACTGGTTTGTTTACAGAAAGTAAGGAGGAACGCTTCGTGAGAGATGACAAGGATCAGGAAATCAACGTAGAGGACCCTGCGGGTATTGCGATGATCATGCAGTACGGGGACGAATCGAAAGAAAAGAAGGAAGACGCTTCTCATCCGTCGGAGGAGGGGAAGGAGCCCCGGAGGACGGCGAGCCGGCGTGAAGGCGGTGAAGAACAGGCTGAGGATGAGCATAAGGCAGCGGGTGACGGCGGAGAAGATAAGCGGATGCAGGAAAAACGCGACCGGGAAAGGTCCGATACGGTCGAGGAATCCATCATCTATTGGCAGGATAAGGATGTCATCCCGGAAAGCCTGGAGACGACCAAAAACACGCTCAAGGAAGTGGTGGGCCTGGGTTCATCCTTTGACATCGTGTTTCGCGAAATGACCCTCGCCGGCCAGAACACGGGATTGTTCTTCATTAACGGCTTTGCCAAAGACAACATCATGCTGGAAATACTGAAGCGGCTTACCTATTTGTCCGCCGACCAGCTTACTTCGGATGCGCTTAAGTCCTTTTTTGAATTTTACATCCCGCATATTCAGGTCGAGATTGTCGACAAGCTCAGCGCGGCAGTCAATAAAGTACTGATGGGGATGTCCGCTCTATTCATCGAGGGAGAACGGGCGTGCATCATTTTAGATACCCGGAATTATCCGGTCCGTAGTCCCGAAGAACCAAGTATAGAACGGGTGGTGCGGGGTGCACGCGACGGGTTCACCGAAACGCTGCTTACCAACATCGCCCTTGTGCGGCGGCGGATCCGCGACCCCGGATTCAAAAGCGAGCTGGTGCAGGTCGGGCGGCGGACGCGGACGGACGTCTGTATTGCCTATATCGACGACATTGTGGATAAGGTTCAAGTGGACTCCATCCGGAAAAAAATCAAAAGTCTCGACATCGACGGGCTTCCCCAAGGCGACAAACAGCTGGAGGAAGCGATTATCAATAAGGGATGGCATCCGTATCCGCTGGTCAGATATTCGGAGAGACCGGACGTGGTCGCTTCGCATATCATGGAAGGCAGGGTAGTGGTGTTCGTGGACACCTCGCCGAGCGTGATGGTCATGCCGACTACGTTTTTCGACCTGTGCCAGCATGCCGAAGAGAACCGGCAGACGGCCTTTATGGGAACCTACCTCAGATGGGTCCGGTTTCTGGGCATTTTCGCCTCCATGTTTCTGCTTCCGCTCTGGATGCTGCTTGTGATCGATCCGCACCTGAAGCCTCCGGAATTAAATTTCATCGGGCCGCACGATACGGGCAAAATTCCGCTTATCGCCCAGTTTCTGCTGGTCGAGTTCGGCGTCGATCTCCTACGATTGGCCGCTGTGCACACGCCGACCCCGCTGGCTTCGGCCATGGGCCTCATCGCAGCGATCCTCGTCGGGGATATCGCGGTGAAAACAGGCTTGTTCGTCAATGAGGTCGTCTTATACATGGCCGTAGCGGCCATCGGCATGTTCGCCACGCCGAGCTATGAGCTGGGGTTGGCCAACCGGATGGTGAGGCTTGTGCTGCTGGTCGCGGTGGCCATTTTCAAAGTGCAGGGATTCGTTGTCGGGACGACGCTGCTGATCCTGCTGCTAACGCTGCACCGGTCTTACAACTCGTCTTATCTATGGCCGTTTATACCTTTTAATGCAAAGGCTCTGTCTGAAGTGCTGCTGCGCTTCCCGGTGCTTGAGAGCAAGAAAAGGCCGTCTTTCAACAAAACGAGGGATAATACGCGGATGGCGAAGAACCCGGACAACCGCGAACAGTCGTAGGAAAACACAAATGTTGTGCAAAAAAATCCATTCATTCTCTTCCCTTGTCTGGTATACTGATGTAAAAGTTCACATGGAATATTTACATTTCCAAGGAAAGCGAAGGGATGCATAATATGTTTCTACATGGTACAAGTAAAATCAATGCGGACGGTCACCTGGAAATCGGTGGCTGTGACGTTACCGAGCTGAAGAAGCAGTATGGTACGCCGCTTTATATCGTCGACGAGGAGCTGGTCCGCACGCGGTGCCGCGAATACGTCGATGCGTTCCGCGCGTCCGGACTGAAATTCCAGGTGGCTTACGCCAGCAAGGCGTTCTGCGTCATGGCCATGTGCCGGATCGCAGAGGAAGAGGACATGTCCCTAGACGTCGTGTCCGACGGCGAATTGTTCACGGCGCTTCAGGCAGGCTTCCCGGCCAAGCGCATCCATTTCCACGGCAACAACAAGACGGTGGAAGAGATGGAAATGGCGATCGACGCCGGCATCGGCTGCTTCGTCGTAGACAATTTTGTTGAGCTGCATGTGCTGGAATCGGTGGCGGCTGAGAAAAAGGTGAAGGTCAACATTTTGCTCCGCGTCACACCAGGGGTTGAAGCTCATACGCATGAATATATTTCAACCGGCCAAACCGACTCGAAATTCGGTTTCGACATCGGTAACGGCTCTGCGTTTGAAGCAGTCAAAGCAGCTGCCGCTCAGGAGCATCTGGAGCTTCTCGGCGTACATTCCCATATCGGGTCGCAGATCTTCGAGGTCGACGGATTTCAGATGGCGGTTCAGCGTGTAGCCGAATTTGCCAAGAGTGTCAAAGAACAGCTGGGCGTGCAGTTCAAAGTAGTGAACCTCGGCGGAGGCTTTGGCATCCGTTACGTTGAAGGCGACACGCCGCTTGAAGTCAGCCAGTACGTGAAGGCGATTACCGACGCGGTGAAAACGCATTTTGCCGAGTGGGGAAGCGAGCTGCCGGAAATTTGGGTGGAACCGGGCCGCAGCATCGTGGGCGATGCGGGGACAACCTTGTACACCGTCGGCACCAGCAAGGATATTCCGGGTGTGCGCAAGTACGTGGCCGTGGATGGCGGCATGACGGACAACCCGCGCCCGGCGCTGTACGAGTCGAAGTATGAGGCCATGCTGGCCAACCGTGCCAACGACAAGCCGGAAGAAACCGTGTCCATAGCCGGCAAATGCTGCGAGAGCGGCGATATGCTGATTTGGGATGCAGAGCTTCCGAAAGTCAATAACGGTGACCTGCTCGCCGTTTCGTGCACAGGGGCCTACAATTATTCGATGGCGAGCAACTACAACCGGATCCGCAAACCGGCGGTCGTGTTCGTGAACCAAGGTCAAAGCGACCTGGTCGTTCGCCGCGAGAGCCTTCAGGATATCATCGGCCACGATGTCATTCCTGAGCGGATCGCAAAGCAGGCTGTGCTTAAGTAAGGAGATGCATTAAGGGGGCAGGCGCTGTTCGCCAGCGCCTCTGGTAAATGAATTGGTGCGCAGTATAAAGGATCATCTCTGTATTGGGGAATGCAGAGGGGTCCTTTTGCGCGTTTATAGAACGAGGAGAAATGCGGAATTATTTTGCTTCGCCCGGGATTTCATAGTAAACTAGAAGATGTCTGTTAACACTCAGGAAAGACATGAAAGGAGTCATTGACATAATGGCCAAGCAAGCAAAAATCACTCTTGAAAACGGCGGCGAAGTGCTGCTCGATCTGTTTGAAAAAGACGCTCCGAACACGGTGGCGAACTTTGAAAAACTGGCAAACTCCGGTTTTTACAACGGTCTGGTGTTCCACCGCGTCATTCCGGGATTCGTTGCGCAGGGCGGATGCCCGAACGGCACCGGTACCGGCGGCCCTGGCTACACAATCAACTGCGAAATCAACCCGAACAAACACGAGCGCGGATCGCTGGCGATGGCACATGCCGGCCGCAACACCGGCGGAAGCCAGTTCTACATCTGCTACCAGCCGCAGCCGCATCTCGACGGACAGCATACCGTATTCGGCAAAGTGACGAAGGGCATGGAATACGTCGACGCGTTCCAAGGCCGCGACGTGATGAAGACGGTCGAAGTATACGAAGCTTAATCTGCGAGTCGCGCACGATTTATCAGCCGCTTTCCCTGTTTCAAAGAGGGACAAGCGGCTTTTTGTTCAGGGCCGGGAAAAGGGGCGTATTGATTTTTTGCCGAGGCAGTGTTAACATTTCCTAGTATAGATGGGGCTTCCACTAGGCAGCCATTCCATCTGACAATTGCATATTGATATTGGTTTTATCCTTCGGGGCAGGGTGAAATTCCCTACCGGCGGTGATGACGCGGCAGCCGATCAGTTCTGGCGCCCGTCTCAGTCCGTGACCCGGACGCTTCGTTTGACGATTAGCGTACGGTGGACCTGGTGCAAATCCGGGACCGACAGTATAGTCTGGATGGGAGAAGGAGAGAAAGCGTGCACTTCAGTTCGGAGTGCAGCTGTCCAATAAGATGTCACGTGTACGTGGTTGTTTTCACATAGTAGAAGGTTGTCCCTGGAGGGACGGCTTCTGTTTACTGATGACTTTACGTTACCGATGACTTATTTGGCTGATCCTGATTTTTGGGATTCTGCAGCCTTATTGGAGTGTATCTGACTTGTCTTTCACAGCCCCGAGGATGGTTTAAGCCATCCCGGGGCTTTTTGCTTTTTTACAAAGACCTAGGGATCCCTGGAGAGTACCGGTTTGAACAGCGCGGAGCCAAAGCTGTGCATGGTATAGTGATTTACCATGGAAATTCCAACATGCGAAGTATCCGCAAAGCGCTCGAAGCCGAGACTTAGCTTTGAGGGGATGTCCCGATTCCGAACAAGGGGGGAGATGAATGGACGGCATCATCAACGATGAATTTTATATGGCGCTTGCGCTCGATATGGCGGAGCGGGCACAGGGTCAGACCGGAATCAATCCGGTTGTCGGCTGCGTTGTCGTTAAAGACGGGGCTATGGTTGGGCTTGGAACGCATTTGCAGCGGGGAACCGCTCATGCGGAAGTACATGCGCTGAATATGGCGGGTGACCGTGCGGAAGGGAGTACGGTCTATGTAACGCTGGAGCCCTGCAGCCATTACGGAAAAACGCCGCCATGCAGCGAACGCCTCATACGCGAGAAGGTGAAGCGGGTCGTCGTGGCCTGCGAAGACCCCAACCCCCAGGTGGCGGGCAGAGGAATCGATCTGCTCCGCCGAAGCGGGATTGAGGTGGAGGTTGGGCTGCTCGGTGACAGGTCCCGCCGCTTGAACGAAAAGTTTATCAAGTATATTACAACCGGGCTTCCCTATTTGACGGTCAAGACAGCAAGCACGCTGGACGGGCGCATCGCGGCCGAATCGGGAGACAGTAAATGGATCACGAACGAAGCGGCCCGGGAGCAGGTTCATACGCTCCGCCACCGGCATCAAGGGATTATGGTTGGTGTAAATACGGTGATCGCGGACAATCCGCAGCTGACCACCCGGCTGCAGGGCGCCATCGGTCTGAATCCTGTGCGGATCATCGTCGATTCCTTACTGCGGATACCGCTTGAGTCGAAGGTGGTTCGGGATGGAGCTGCGCCGACCGTCATTTTGACGACGGAACGCGCCGATCTGGATAAGGCGGAAGCCCTTAAGAAGATCGGCGTAGAAACGATCCGCTGCGGATCAGGCCCGCAGGTCGATCTTCGCCTGGCGATGCAGGAGCTGGGCAAACGTGAGATCGGTTCGATTCTGGTGGAAGGCGGCGGCCGGCTGAACGGTGCCTTGCTGGAGACCCGGCTGATCGACCGGATCGTGCTCTATTTCGCACCGAAAATCGTTGGAGGTCCGGCGGCCCCCGTCAACTTCTCGCTGCGTGGCGCCGACAAGATGGCGGACGCCGTCCGGCTGGAAGACGTAGAGACCGAAGTGCTCGGGGATAACGTCTGTATCAGCGGAAAGCCGGTTTGGCCGGCATGACCTGATCCGGAAAAACGATACTTAACTTTTTAAGGCTGCACACGGTTAACGATATGAATCGTATGAAATACTTCTTTACAGGACAGAAAGGAGCGGTTGCGATGTTTACCGGTTTGGTTGAAGAGGTCGGCGTCATGCGGGGTGTCTCCAGCAAAGGGGAAGCGATGATCCTGCATATTGAGGCCTCCCGGATTATGGGCGATCTCAAAATCGGGGACAGCGTCTCAGTCAATGGCGTCTGCCTCACGGCTGTCGAGATTGGAGCCCGTTCGTTCGCGGTGGACGTCATGCCGCAAACGTACCGCCACTCCAACTTGAAATCGCTGGGGGCCGGAAGCCGGGTGAATTTGGAGCGCGCCATGCAGGTGGGTGCCCGCTTCGGCGGACATATCGTGCAGGGACATGCCGACGGGACGGGGACGATCCGGGCGATGGACCGGGATCAGAATGCGGTGTTGATCGAAGTGGAGCCGGAAGATACCGCTCTGCTCCGCTACATCATCCCGCAAGGATCTATTACCCTGGACGGCATCAGCTTGACGGTAGTCAAGACGAGCGCCAAGACATTCACCGTTTCCATTATCCCGCATACGCTTGCGGAGACAAGTCTGGCAGACAAAAAGCCTGGAAGTGCGCTGAATCTGGAATGCGACATTCTCGGAAAATATGTGGACCATTTGCTTCACTACCGAACAGGGGAAGGGAACGGACGTCCTGAACCTTCGGGAATCAGCATGGAGCTGCTAGCACAACACGGATTTGCATGAGGCAGGCAAGAGGACAGACAGGCCAATAAGCCCATGCAGGAATAGGAGGGAAACCCATGAAGGAGGATTTTGTGTTTGACCGCATTGAAGATGCGGTGTCCGACTTGTCGGCAGGCAAGGTCGTTATCGTCGTGGACGACGAGGACCGCGAGAACGAAGGCGATTTTATCGCCTTGGCGGATCAGGCAACGCCTGAAGTCATCAACTTCATGATCACGGAAGGACGCGGACTGGTCTGCATGCCGATTACCGAGGAAAGAGCCGCTGAGCTCGGCCTGAAGCCGATGGTATCGAACAATACGGACCATCACGGCACGGCTTTTACCGTCTCCATCGACCACAAGGAGACGACGACGGGCATCTCCGCTTATGAGCGGTCCCTGACCGCCAAAGCGCTCGCCGATCCGGAAGCGACCGCAGCCGATTTCCGGCGCCCCGGCCACATGTTTCCGCTGATTGCCAAAACCGGCGGCGTGCTCCGGCGCGCCGGCCATACTGAAGCGGCGGTGGATCTCGCCCGTCTCAGCGGATCGTTCCCGGCCGGGGTGATCTGCGAGATTATCAAAGAGGACGGGACGATGGCACGGCTGCCGGATCTGGTGCAGATCGCCAAGAAACATGGCCTCAAGCTGATCAGCATCAAGGATTTGATCCAGTACCGCAACAATAAGGAAAAGCTCGTTACCCGCGAGGTTTCGGTGCGGATGCCGACGGACTTCGGCGAGTTCCAGGTCGTCGCCTATACGAATGCGGTGGACAATAAAGAGCATTTGGCGCTCGTCAAAGGGGACATCGCATCCGGGGAGCCGGTGCTCACCCGCGTCCATTCCGAATGCCTGACAGGGGACGTGTTCCATTCCCATCGCTGCGATTGCGGCCCGCAGTTTGAAGCCGCACTCCGGCAGATCAACGAAGAAGGCCGCGGCGTGCTGCTGTACATGCGCCAGGAGGGACGCGGCATCGGGCTCCTTAACAAGCTGAGAGCCTATAAGCTCCAGGAAGAGGGCCTTGATACGGTCGATGCCAACCTGAAGCTCGGATTCCCCGCGGATCTTCGCGATTACGGCATCGGAGCTCAAATATTGAAAGATCTCGGCATTCGACAAATTCGGCTGCTGACGAACAATCCGCGCAAAATCAAGGGCCTGGAGGGCTACGGGCTGGAAATCGTCGAGCGCGTGCCGATCCAAATGCAGGCCAATAAGGATAATGAGAACTACTTGCATACGAAGCAAATGAAGCTGGGGCACATGCTGAAGTTTGAGCAGCCCGATTCATTGACGACGACTACCGAATAATTACAGGAGGCTGATGAAGCATGGCACACATTTATGAAGGAAATTTGGTATCCGAAGGATTAAAATACGGCATCGTGGTTGGAAGATTCAATGAGTTTATCACCAGCAAGCTGCTGGGCGGCGCACTCGACGGATTGAAGCGGCACGGCGCCAAGGAAGAAGAAGTGGACGTGGCGTGGGTTCCGGGCGCTTTCGAAATCCCGTTGATTGCCCAGAAGATGGCCGAAAGCGGCAAGTACGACGCCGTCATTACGCTCGGCACGGTTATCCGGGGGTCAACCTCCCATTACGACTACGTGTGCAACGAGGTGGCCAAAGGCGTGGCGGCGATCAATCTGAAAACCGGCGTTCCTACCATTTTCGGCGTCTTGACGACAGAGAACATCGAGCAGGCGGTGGAACGGGCCGGAACGAAGGCCGGAAACAAAGGATACGATGCTGCGGTGGCGGCAATTGAAATGGCCAACTTGACGAAACAGTTAAAATAGTGCTTATTTAATGTAGTACCCTTTTTCCGGGTACTGCATTTTTTATGTCCGCAAAGTGCCTTACGGGCCCATTGGGACACAGCCCCGCTTGGCGGGCGTACTTTATGTGACGGGAGGATAAGCCGTGAACACCGTATTATATAAGCTGGAGACGTTTGAAGGTCCGCTTGATTTGCTGCTGCACCTGATTGACAAAGCGGAAATCGACATCCAGGATATCCCCGTCAGTGAGATTACCGATCAATATATGGAATATTTGCAGAGCATGCAGGAGCTCGAATTGGATATCACCAGCGAGTTTCTGGTTATGGCGGCCACGCTGCTGTCGATCAAGAGCAAGCTCCTGCTGCCGAAGCCTCCGGTATTTGAAATGGACGAGTTTGACTTTTATGAAGAAGAAGAAATCGATCCGCGGGCGGAGCTCGTGCAGAAGCTGATCGAATACCGCAAATATAAAGGGATTGCCAAGCATTTGCAGGAAAAGGAATTTGAACGGAGCCTGATCTACTCCAAGGAGCCCGAGGATTTGACGCCGTGGGTTCCGCGCGTGTCGGACAATCCGGTCAAAGGCCTGCACGCCTCCGATTTGGTCGCGGCATTTCAGAAGGCGCTGCGCAAGGCGTCGAAGCGGACCAGCTACGCCAAAATCCAGCGGGACGAAATTTCGGTGAAGGATCGCATCCGCGAGGTGGTGAATGCCCTGGAATCCAGCGGGCCCGGCGGCAAGCTATTGTTTTCCAAGCTGCTGCATGATGAGATGGTACGGCATGAAATCGTCGTGACGTTTCTGGCCATTTTGGAACTGATGAAGATGAAACAAATTATTTGTTATCAGGAAAAGCTGTTCGACGACATTGTGATGGAATGGAAAGGGGGAGGTCTCTCGAATGGACTTTCCGACATTGAAATCGATTATTGAGGGTCTGCTCTTTTTGGCGGGGGATGAAGGGCTGACGGCCAAGCAGATTGCCGAGGTCGTCGAGCACCGTCCCGAGCTGGTGACCGACGCCCTGGAGGAAATGAAGGAGGATTTTGTCAGGGAGAAAAGGGGGATCCAGGTCGTCCAGATTGCCGGCAGCTATCAGCTGGCTACGCTGCCCGATCACGCCCCGTATTTTGAGCGGCTCGCTTATTCCCCATCCCGATCCTCGCTGTCGCAGGCGGCACTCGAGACGCTGGCCATCGTGGCCTACCGGCAGCCGATTACCCGGGTGGAAATCGAAGAGATCCGCGGCGTCAAATCCGAGCGGGCGATCCAGACGCTGGTCAACAAGGACCTGATCGAGGAGACGGGACGGGCGGAGGCGATCGGACGTCCGATTTTGTACGGTACGACCAAGTCGTTCCTCGATTACTTTGGCCTGCCGAATATTCAGGCGCTCCCGGAGCCGGCTATTTTTGAAGATACGGATAATCTGGAGGAAGAAACCCAGCTCTTGTTCGAGAAGCTGGACGGAAAACAGCTGACGTTTGACGATGTGCCGTAAAACTGCATAAACAACAAGACCCATCCGGATTCCCCGGGTGGGTCTTTGGCGTTCAAAAAAAGCTTGTGGCCGAATCTTTTCCATTGGGGAATGCCATACTATGCACAGGAAGATTTATGGACAGACTTGGGGGTTTATACGTGTGGATTGTAGTCGCCATTATTGTTCTCCTGATCATTCTTCTGGTTGCGGTCATAATGTCAAGCATTACCATTACATTATGGTACAGCAAGCACAATAAGGATGACAAGGCCGTATTGGACGTCAAGATGCTGTATGGAATCGTAAAGATGCATTATGAAATGCCTTCCCTGGTGTTTGCCAATATGAAAAAGGGCTTTATGCTCCGGCTTGAGAGCAAAAACAGTTTCCGTAACGGCCAAACCGTCGGAAAAGCGCATATTAACAAAAGACGGCTGGACCATTGGGCAGATGAAGTGAGGATTATGCTCCGGTCGACGGCTTCGTTAAAGGAATGGTTTTACCGTACCATGCAGCATGTGAACATTATGAAGCTGGATTGGTCTACCAATTTATCAACCGGCGATGCAGCATGGACTGCGATTGCAACGGGAACCGTGTGGGGGCTCAAAACGACCCTTGTGGGCTGGCTTTCCTTTAAAGTACGCATGCGAAACAATCCAAGGCTCTTTGTCGTTCCGGTGTTTAAGGATGAGCCGCAGTTTGCCACCGAGCTGTCCTGCGTCGCCCGCATATCCTGCGGTTATGCCTTGTATGCCGGCATTATGCTGATGGCCCGAATTCTCAAAGTACCGGGAGGTCCGATCCATTGGTTCCGATTGGCCAAACAGGTTCTGCGATAACAAAGGCTTACTTAATTTAACGGTACCGGTCGCGCAGGCCGAGCTACATACTTCTATGGGATATGGGCAAGCTAACATCTGTGGCTCAGAGCTTATTATCAACACACTAGGAGGAATCATCATGGCAGAGCATCCGATTCAAGGCTTAATGCAGACTGCGATGGAAAACATCAAAGGCATGGTTGATGTCAACACAATCGTCGGCGACCCTGTAGAAACTCCTGACGGCAGCGTCATCCTTCCGATCAGTAAGGTGGGCTTTGGCTTTGCCGCAGGGGGAAGTGATTTTAACGCGGATGATATCAGTAAAAGCGTGAGCGCGGCACCCGGACATGAATCCAAGTCCTTGCCGTTTGGCGGAGGCAGCGGCGGCGGAGTTTCGATTCGTCCGATCGCGTTTCTCGTTGTCGGCAAAGCAGGCGTGAATATCGTTCCGCTCGATAATCAAACGCATTTATTCGAGAAATTAATTGATTCCGCACCGTCTATGGTGGATAAAATCACGTCGATGTTCCAAACGAATACGCAAACGGGTGCTGTCAATCCAGCCCAAACGACGACTTCGGAGATCAATCCTTCATTGTTTTAAGCCTGTGCCAATCCCTTCCGTCAGCCGGGAGGGATTTTTTGTGAAGAAACGGTTTCTGAAAAAGGGCATCGATTTTTTCTGGTTTGCACGTTTGGCATACCCGAGTTAGGCCAAGCATATACTTGTACAAGATTTTCCGAACCGAAAGGAAAGATAACATGTGGATCAAGCATAAACGAATATGGAGCTGGATTGCGGTCATCACGCTCATCGCCAGCGGCTTTGCCGGTACAAGCCGGGCATCGGCCGCGAAAAATTTACCCGCTCTCGGCACCCACGCTCAGGCCGCAGCCTTGATCGATGTCACATCAGGCAGGCTGCTGTATTCCAGCCACGGGGACGATGAGCTCCGGATCGCCAGCCTGACGAAAATCATGACCGCGATCGTAGCGATTGAGCATGGCAAGCTGGACAGCGAAGTGAAGGTCAGCAAAAACGCCTTTGGCAAAGAAGGGTCTTCCATCTATCTCAAGCTGGGGGAAGAAATGACCCTGGAAAATATGCTGTACGGACTGATGTTGCGTTCAGGCAATGACGCGGCCACGGCGATTGCCGAGCACGTCGGCGGTTCTGTGGAGGGGTTCGTCTATTTGATGAACGAGAAAGCCCGTATGCTGGGCCTTTCCCATTCGCATTTTATGAATCCGCACGGACTGGACGAGGAAGGCCATTATTCATCGGCCAACGATTTGGCCAAGCTGACGGCATATGCCCTGCATAATCCGGTTTTTAAGGAAATCGTGAAGACGCCGACGAAGAAGGTTCCGAATCCGAATGAATCCTGGGACTACAAATGGGATAACAAAAATAAAATGCTCCGCCTTTATGAAGGAGCGGACGGGGTCAAGACCGGCTATACCAAAAAGGCGTTCCGGTGCCTGGTCAGCTCGGCAACCCGCAACGGCCAGCAGCTGGTCGCCGTGACACTGAACGACGGGGACGACTGGAACGACCACGGCAGAATGCTGGATTACGGGTTTGAATATTACCCGCTGAAACAGCTGACCGAAAAAGGGGAGTCGGTACAGGGTCAGGATTTGGTCGTCAGCCAAACGTTCCAGTACCCTTTTGCCGATGGCGAGGAAGCTCAGGTCAACAAGAAGCTGGTGCTCTATCCTGAAGCGGAGGAAGGAGCACCGGATTTGAGATTCGGGCTGAGAGGGAAAATCGAGGTGTCGCTGAAAGGGGAAAAGATCGGAGAAATCCCGGTCTACAGAAAAGGAAGCGTGCTGCCGGAACGAACGGCGTCCGGAACAGCTGCCGAGCAGACGATGGCACCCGTTCACAAAAGCAATTGGGGACAATGGTTCAGCGTAGTGCTGAAGCGTCTGCTTCAGCCTGGGGCCTGATGTTAACGTAACAACCTGGGGAGAGGGGATACGAAATGATCAATGCGATTTGGCTGGGGCTTATTCTGATTGGATTCGGTTTTGCAGCAGCCCAGGGGAAGATTGAACTGGTCACTTCTGCGGCCTTCGACGGGGCTAAGACCGGGGTGACAGTATGTTTCGGGTTAATCAGCGTGCTGGTCTTCTGGCTCGGTATGATGCGCCTTGCGGAAGATTCGGGTCTGCTGAAAAAAATAGCCCGGCTGCTGAGCCCGATCGTCACCTTTTTATTTCCGGATGTACCGAAAAACCATCCTGCCATGGGTTACATATTGTCCAATATGAGCGCGAATCTGCTCGGTCTAGGCAACGCAGCCACGCCAATGGGCATCAAGGCGATGCAGGAGCTGCAGACGCTGAATCCCGATAAGACGGCCGCCAGCCCGGCGATGTGCACGCTGCTGGCGCTCAATACGGCCAGCATCACCTTGATTCCGACAACGCTGATCGCGATCCGGATGAACTATCAGTCCGCCAATCCGACGGATATCGTCGGCACAACGCTAATGGCGACCGCCGTGGCCACGTTGGCCGCCATCGTGATGGACCGCTGGTACCGGCGCAAATTTATGCGCAGCAGGCCGAAGAAGCCGCCGGTGCACTCGGGTCCCGTTTCTTCCTCCCAATCCGAGCTGAAAGGGTGAGCAGGGCGTATGGTGGCGTTCATCAATTTGATATCGGCCTGGGCGATCCCCGTACTAATCGCGTTTATTCCCCTTTATGCTTTTACCAAGAAGGTGCCGGTGTACGAGTCCTTCGTCGACGGAGCCAAAGAGGGATTTCAAACGGCCATTCAAATCATTCCTAACCTGGTCGGGATGATGGTAGGGATCAGTATTTTCCGGGCCTCAGGGGCCCTTGATTTTTTTGTGGGCTGGACAGGTCCCTTCCTTCAGCATTTGGGCGTTCCGAGCGAAATATTGCCCCTGGGTCTGCTGCGGCCGCTGACAGGAACAGGGTCCCTCGCATTCGCCACCGATCTGATCTCGGTGTACGGCCCGGATTCCATGATCGGACGGATGGCTTCAACGATTCAAGGGAGTACGGATACGACGCTGTACGTGCTCACTGTTTATTTGGGTGCGGTCGGAATCCGCAACGGGCGATATGCGCTTAAGGTCGGTCTCTTATCGGATGCGGTAGGATTTGCAGCAGCTATTGCCGTCTGCCTGCTGTTCTTCGGATAACCGGCCAGCCGTGTGGAACGGTTTCATGGACACCTCATATACTGTACCAAGCTCAGGCTAGTTTAAATGAGGTGATCCGCATGACATTCGAAGGCTTTATCATTCATCATTCCGTATGCCCTTCCATCAACGGAAAAGGGTATGATTTTTGGATCGGGGAGGATGCCTCGGTCGTTTCTTCCCCTTACGTCACCGATCCGTCCCATATCCATATTTGCCTCCAGGGTGATTTCAACCGCGAATACACCCTGTTTCGCGCTGCCGAAAAACAGCAGCTGTTCGTTGCCAGCAAGCTTATTATGGAGCTGGCACGCCGCTACAACATTTCCCCCCTCTATTTGTATCCTCACTCCGACACCTGCCCAGGAGCGGATTTTCCATGGAACGAACTTGTGATTTATCCGGTTGATGGTTATCATTAGGGTTGAGGTGACCTATTGAACATGGAGAGATTACAGAAAGTGTTAGCGCAGGCCGGTATCGCTTCGCGCCGTAAGTGCGAAGAATTGATTCTGGCTGGCAAAGTGGAAGTTAACGGGGAAACCGTAACCACGCTGGGGACCAAGGCGGACCCGAATCAAGATATCATCAAGGTGAATGGCAAACCGATCAAACACGAGCAGAAGATTTACATCGTGTTCAACAAGCCGAAAGGGGTTATTACCAGCGCGTCCGACCCGGAAGGACGAAAAATCGTAACCGATTATTTGAAAGGCATCAAAGAGCGGGTTTATCCGGTCGGCCGTCTGGACTATGATACCGAAGGTCTGCTGCTGCTGACCAATGACGGCGAATTTGCCAA
This sequence comes from Paenibacillus sp. SSG-1, assembly GCF_002224835.1. Classification (NCBI taxonomy): domain Bacteria; kingdom Bacillati; phylum Bacillota; class Bacilli; order Caryophanales; family Paenibacillaceae; genus Paenibacillus; species Paenibacillus sp. SSG-1. The sequence goes on along the minus strand of NZ_MBRK01000001.1, from coordinate 3,803,494 downwards.
TCTGCTGACTCACCCGCGTCATCATGTGCCCAAAACGTATCTGGCGACGGTGGAGGGGATCCCGCATGGCAGCGACCTGGACAAGCTCAAAGCCGGCATTCAGCTGGAGGACGGTATGACGGCCCCTGCCGAAGTCGAATATAAAGATATCGACACGGAGAAGAACGAAGCCGTAATCAGCATCACGATTCATGAAGGCCGCAACCGGCAGGTCAGACGGATGTTTGATGCGATCAAGCACCCGGTGATCCGGCTGAAACGTGTGGCGTTCGGCGACCTGCTGCTGCACAATTTGAAGCGGGGCTTGTACCGCCATCTGACAAAGGATGAAGTACAAAGTTTATTAAATATGGCTAAATCGGGAAATTTAAACAAAAGATAGAACGGAAGGACACATAATTTTCAAATACTCCCGGAGCACCTGTGACATTATTTCGCTATAATTGTTCATAGGTTGTTCAAACTCTGCGCTTAAAATATGTGATTTGTCATGGAAAGGGAGCTTTTGGCATGGGTAAATCTAGAAAAAAGGTTCAAATCATTATCCTGCTGTTGATTGTCATTTTGGGCGGTTACGCCATTACGACACAGGTTTCGGGCTCTAATGGCAAACCGACGGAAGGCAGTAAGGCGCCGAACTTTGACTTGCTCGGGCTGGACGGCAAGGTTCATACGCTCGATGAATATAAAGGCAAGGCGCTTGTTGTCAATTTCTGGGGAACCTGGTGCGAACCATGCGTGAAGGAAATGCCCGCCCTGCAGGCCCAGTATGATAAGTGGAAGGATAAGGATGTCGTCATCGTTGGCATCAACGCCGGTGAGGACAAAATGGCCGTGGAAAATTTTGTGAAGCAGGTCCATGTCAGCTTCCCGGTAATGCTGGATCCCGAGAAGGACGCCATTCAATCCTACGGAATATCCCCGCTGCCCACGACGTTTTTTGTCTCGCCTAACGGGAAGATCAATAAGATCCATCTGGGACAGCTGGATTTGCAAACTCTCGATCAGCAAATTGAAGAGTTGGTGAATTCCTGATGATGAAGGAAGTTATTGCATTCAAGAACACCAAGTGCGAGTGCGGGCACCAAAACCCCGTGGGGACGGTGCTCTGCGAGGCTTGCGGAAGGCCATTGGAAGAACAAGACCGCGAGTCCAACGAAGTTCTGGAGATGCGCTATGACGGGATGGCACGACGCTCTCAGCGTGCCAACCCGAATTTCATAGACCGGATCTGGAACTTCTTTTCGTCTGTAAAGATCGCCGTATACATGATTATCCTGACCCTGCTCGGATCGATGCTCGGGACGATTTTCCCCCAGGAAAACACATTTCTGAACATCGATCCCTCAACGTACTACAAGGAAACTTACGGCACGCCCGGATTGATTTATTACAAGCTGGGCCTGTCGCATACGTACGAATCCTGGTGGTTTGTCCTTCTGCTCGTCATGATCGGCGCGTCGCTGGTCATCTGCAGCCTGGACCGGGTGCTGCCGCTGTACAAAGCGCTTACCAAGCAAAGAATTTTGAAGCATAAGCAGTTCCTGACCCGTCAGCGCGTGGTGTATCAGGGACCGATAGAGCTGGAGTCCAAGGAATGGGTGGAGCAGGTATCCGTCCATATCAAGAAAAGAGGCTACCGTGTACATACCTTGGATAACGCTTTACTCGCAGAAAAGTACCGCTTCAGCCGCTGGGGACCATACGTCATCCATATCGGGCTGATCATTTTCCTGCTGGCCGTGCTGGCCCGCGGCTTGCCCGGTCTGCACATGGATCAGCATGTCGCTTTTCCAGAAGGCGAAATCAAGCACATTCCGAATACGTCGTATTATTTGAAGAACGAGAAGTTTACGGTTGAATATTACTCGGAACAAGATTTGCCAAAGGAATTTCAGGGCAAAAACAAGGTGCTTCCAAAACTGTTCAAGACGCAGGCGACCCTGTACGAGTGTACGGCCAACTGCAATGATCCGTCCAAACAGCCTACGCTGAAGGCCGTTGACCATCACAATATTGAGGTTAATGACCCGATGGATTACAAAGGCCTGAAGGCCTATCAGTTTGACTACGATTTGACACCGGTCCTCCGTTCGGTCAAGCCTTCCCTGGTGGACAAGAAGACCGGCAAAGATTACGGAACGTTCCAGCTGAAGATCAAGGATCCAGAGCGGAACTACAAGGTAGGGCCATATTCGCTTGAGTTGAAGGAGAAGTACAACGATTTTGGGCTGGACGAGAACGGTCAGCCCGTCACGAAAACTCCGAATCCAAACGCGCCGGCTTTTCTCTTCCTGATTAAAGGGCCGAATTTGCCAGCCGAAGGCGTACATTATTTCTATTTCCCGAAACAAATCGACAAGGAGCGCTTCCAGCAGGATGCCATAAACGCCAAAATGAACGGCGGCAGCGTTCCGCTTGAGCTGGATGTCAAAGGAATGGGAAATGTGGACTTATCGATGTCGACCACCTATTTGAACATCCGGGTGGACAAAGCGATGCCTTTTGTCTGGGTAGGCGCAGCCATCGTCATGCTTGGACTTGTACTCGGCTTCTATTGGCAGCACCGCCGGATCTGGCTGCGGATTGACGACGGGAACCTGACCCTCGGTGCGCATACCAACAAGAACTGGTTCGGCATCCGCCGGGAGATTGCGGCAATACTTCGCAAAATGAATCTGGAAGTGGACGAGAAGTCCTTGGATAACGGAGGGAATCACTCATGAGTGGATTGTTAAATTTCAGCAGCAACATGTTCGTCGTCGCATTCTTCCTGTACTGCGCGGCGTTCATCCTGTTCGCGGTCGCCATTATGGGCCGCCGGTGGAGCAACAGGGATCCGGAGTCGCACCGCAGGAAGTGGGGGAATATTGCGTTCGGGGTATCCTCTCTCGGCCTGGTGCTGGAGCTAACGTACTTCTTTACCCGGTGGGCGGGCGGCGGACATATTCCCGTCAGCAACATGTACGAATTCATGTCATTCCTTTCGATGATGGTCATGGTGGCGTTTACGGTGGTATATCTCATTTACCGCAAAACGATACTCGGCTTGTTCGCGGTTCCGATCACGATCATCATTATGGCATACGCCGCGGTGTTTCCGCAGGAGGTGCAGCCGCTGATTCCGTCGCTGCAGTCCTATTGGCTGAAAATCCACGTCACGATGGCGGCGGCCGGAGAGTCGTTCTTCGCGATCGCATTTGCGGCAGGCTTTATGTACCTGCTGCGCACGGTGAATTTCAGCAGCACGGATAAAAAGGACAGACGCCAGCAGCGCTGGGTCGAAATCGTATTTTTCTCGATCATTCTGGTTATCTCGTTTATCATTACGGTCTTTGCCTTCCGTGCAGCCGGTTATGAATCCGTGTTCACCCAGACGAAGGCTTCCGGAACGGCCGGGCAAACGGCGAGCGTTACGCAGACCGTCGAATACAAGCTGCCGCCGATCGTAGCGCCTTACCACAGCAAGGTCGAAAGCTATCAGCCGTTCCTCGGCATGACGAAGCCGCTGTTCAGCGCTCCGTCCTGGATGAACGGGATCAACGCGGGACGCAAGTTCAACACGATAATTTGGACGGTGATCTCCGGCATTATCCTGTACGGAATCCTCCGGTTGATCGCGCGCAAGCCGCTTGGACGTGCGGCCTCTCCGTTCCTGGACGGGATCGACCCTGATGATTTGGATGAGATCAGCTACCGTGCGATCGCCATCGGGTTTCCGATCTTTACGCTCGGCGCCTTGATCTTTGCAATGATTTGGGCTCAGGTGGCCTGGGGACGCTTCTGGGGATGGGATCCGAAAGAAGTGTGGGCGCTCATCTGCTGGCTGTTCTACAGTGCCTACCTGCACCTCAGATTGTCCCGAGGCTGGCAGGGGCGCCAGTCGTCATGGCTGTCGGTTCTCGGGTTCCTGGTAGTCATGTTTACCCTCGTCGGCGTGAACCTGGTCATTGCCGGACTTCACTCCTATGCGGGTACAAACTGATCCAGTTATGACAATTTATATAGATTGAACTGGAGCCAATTGTTACTCTAGTTCAATCCATTTAGCACTGAATAATCCGTTTCACATTGCTCGCTTGGATGTTGAAACGGATTTTTGTTAAGATTAGCATGGAGTTATGACAAGTTCTTCACAGAAACATAGAAGGGGTTGAGGTTGTCTTATGTCAGAACATACAAACCGGATCCTGGTCGTGGACGACGAGGAACGGATCCGCCGCCTGCTGAAAATGTATTTGGAGAAGGAAGGCTATGAAGTCGAGGAGGCCGAGGACGGCGAAACCGCGCTCCGTAAAGCTTCCAATCAGGATTATGGCCTGATCATGCTGGACTTGATGCTGCCCGGCATGGACGGCATCGAGGTGTGCAACCGGCTGCGCCAGCTCAAATCGACGCCGGTGTTGATGCTGACCGCCAAGGGCGAGGAGATCAACCGGGTTCAAGGCTTTGAAGTCGGCGCGGACGATTATGTCGTGAAGCCATTCAGCCCGAGGGAAGTCATTTACCGGGTAAAAGCGATTTTGCGGCGCTCTTCGGCAACGGCGTACCTATCGAAGGAAACGAATTCGAGCAACAACATCGTGTTTCCGCATCTTGTGATTGAGCACGATGCCCACCGGGTGACAGCGAACGGACAAGAGGTCAGCTTGACACCTAAGGAATACGAGCTGCTGCATTACCTGGCGGTCTCGCCGGACAAGGTTTTTTCCCGGGAAGAATTGCTGAAGGATGTATGGAACTATGAATTTTTCGGCGACCTGCGGACGGTCGACACGCACGTAAAGCGCCTGCGGGAGAAGCTGAACAAGGTATCACCGGAGTCGGCGGCGATGATCACCACCGTCTGGGGCGTAGGCTACAAGCTCGAGGTACCGAAATAACATGAATTTCTGGACCTCTCTTGTCGGGAAGCTCTGGGCGACCATCATCTGCCTGGTAGCATGCATCCTGATTATTCTCGGGTTATTTCTGCTTCCATACATCGATATGAATTATTCGAACTCCGGGGACATCAAGCGGCTGTTTACGTACACAGCTATCATCGGGTTTTCAATGACGACCTTCTTTGCGCTGTTTCTGCTGACGAAGATTACGCAGCCGATGCAGCAGATGATTCAGGCTACCGAAGCGATCCGTAAAGGCGAGTACAACACGCGCTTGTCGATCAATACGAGCGACGAGATCGGGAAGCTGGCGAACACGTTCAATCATATGGCGGCTGAGCTGGAAGACAATATCCGCAACTTGAACCAGGAAAAGGAGCATTTGGCGAGCGTCCTCCGAAGTATGAGCGACGGCGTCATTACGTTCGATACTTCAGGCAAGGTGATCTTGACGAATCCACCGGGACAGAAGCTGATCACCCAATGGAAGGATATCCACTGGAACTTGGACCAGGAGGACGCCGAAGGGGAGGAAGAACAGCAGGTACCCGAGCCTTTGCTGGACCTGTTCGACAATATGCTGGAGGGCAGCGGCGACACGAGCACGAATCTTCACGTCAAGCAGGGCGTCTGGTCGGTTCATATGGCGCCTCTGTATTCGGATAACGACATCCGAGGGGCGGTTGCGGTGCTCCGCAACGTAACCGAGGAAGTGCAGCTGGAGAAAATGCGCCAGGACTTCGTTGCCAACGTGTCGCATGAGATCCGTACGCCGCTGTCCATGATGCAGGGATACAGCGAAGCGCTGCTGGATGGCATGGCGGCGTCGCCGGAAGAGAGCCAGGAACTGATTCAGGTCATTCATGACGAATCCCTTCGCATGGGGCGGTTGGTTAAGGATCTGCTTGACATGGCGCGGATGGAAGCGGGGCATGTCGACATGGCCAAAAAGCAGCTTGACCTCAACGAGCTGCTCGAGCGCGTATACCGCAAGTTTACGGTACGGGCCAAGGAACGGAATATCGAGCTCCTTTATGACCGCAAGACGGAGGATATGGTGCTTGAGGAGGCCGATGAAGACCGTTTGGAGCAGGTGATGACCAACCTGCTGGACAATGCGTTCAGGCACACGCCAGAAGAGAAGAAGATCAGCATCCTTGCCGACCGTGTCCTGTCGGACAAAAAGCCGATGATCCGAATCGTGGTGAAGGACGAGGGCGTAGGCATTCCGCCGGAGGATCTGCCGTTCGTGTTTGAACGGTTTTACAAGGCGGACAAGGCACGGGTACGCGGGGAATCGGTCGGTACGGGTCTTGGGCTAGCCATTGTCAAAAACATCGTAGAATCGCACCAGGGCAGCATTCAGGTGGACAGCATCCTGGGCGAAGGAACGGCCTTTACGATGCTGCTGCCTGTCGAAAGCCGTAAATAATGGAAAAAGAACAGGAAACACCTCTGACGGGGTGTTTTTTTGTTGAAGAAAAAAGATTAATCTTGTTCAACGTGGAACATCGCTTGTTTCCCACCAACAAAAAACAGCGTAAGCCAGGCTCACTTGAACCTGCTTACGCTGTTCTTCATAAAGTATAGATCGATTAGGAAAGGACGATTTCGACGGCACTGTTGAGCTCAGGAATCGTCGTCAGCTCACTCAGCACTTCTTTCTGCACGCCTTTGTCGACGGTCAGAATCATGATGGCTTCGCCGCCGATAATTTTTCGGCCGACCTGCATCGAAGCGATGTTAACGTCGTTCTTGCCGAGCAGCGTTCCGACTTGGCCGATAATACCCGGTTTGTCGTTATGGGAAATCAGGATTTGATGACCCTCCGGAGCGATATCGACAGGGAACTTGTTCAGCTGCACGATCCGCTCGCCATAGCCGTTAAGCAGCGTGCCCGCTACCAGACGCTCTTCGTTCTCGGAGGTTTTGAGGGTCACGGTAAGCAGGTTCGTAAAGCCTTTGGATTTAGGAGCCGTGGATACGGCCACGTTGACTTCACGATTTTTGGCGAGATGCATGCAGTTGACGATATTGACTTCGCTGCCAAGGTGATGGGCAAGCACGCCTTTGACGATATAGCGGGTCAGCGGAAGGGTGTCGATGTCGGACAAATCTCCCGCGTAGTCCACATGAATTTCATGGATCGCCTGGTTTTTCGTAATTTGGGCGGCAAAGCTGCCCAGTTTCTCCCCGAGCGAGAAGTAAGGCTGCAGACGGCTCATGATGCTCGGTGCCACCGGCGGCATGTTGACGGCGTTCTTGAACGGCTCGTCGCGCAGAATATGCAGCACTTCTTCGGACACGTCAATGGCTACGTTCTCCTGGGCTTCGATGGTGGAAGCGCCGAGGTGAGGCGTAACGATAATTTTCGGATGGTTCAGGAACGGATGGTCCTGCTGCGGCGGCTCCGATTCAAACACGTCGAATGCGGCGCCGGCAACGATGCCTTCGTCGATCGCTTCAACCAGGGCCATCTCGTCAATGACGCCACCGCGGGCGCAGTTGATGATGCGCATACCCTTTTTCATCACTTCAAATTGCGGACGGGAAATCATATGGCGGGTCTCCGGCGTAAGCGGCGTATGCACTGTCATAAAATCGGCATTCCGGATAATATCGTCCACCGTTGCCAGCTTTACTTCGAGCTTCTCGGCGCGTTCCTGGGTCAGGAAAGGGTCGAATGCCAGAATGTTCATGCCGAACGCTTTGGCACGTTTGGCCACCTCGCTGCCGATCCGTCCCATACCTAGTACGCCAAGCGTTTTGTTGCGAAGCTCGACGCCAAGGAACGATTTGCGGTCCCAGGTTCCGCCGATCGTTTTGGCATAAGCTTGAGGGATGTGACGGGCCAGTGCCATCATCATCGCAAAGGTATGCTCGCAGGTGGTGATCGTATTGCCGTCAGGGGCATTAATAACGATGATGCCGCGTTGGGTTGCCGCTTCGAGGTCGATGTTGTCCACGCCGACGCCGGCGCGGCCGACGACTTTCAGGCGGGTTCCCGCGGCCATAATTTTTTCGGTAACACGCGTTTGGCTGCGAACGAGAAGGGCGTCATAATCCCCGATGATCGCCGCAAGCTCGTCTTCGGAGAGCCCTGTATTTTTCTCTACCGTGACATCAGGTGCATCGACTAACTGCTGGATTCCGAGATCGCTGATCGGATCCGATACTAACACTTTAAACATTGGTTTCCATCCTCCTTAAATATCTAGAACGCTTATATATAAGGACATGTCCGATAGGAACATATCCGTGAAGCCGAAAGTGGAGCCGCTGAGCAGCCTATGGGAGACAATCAGGCGGATACCTAAGTTCATTCCGTAAAGCAACGCGGTACTGTGCCAAAGGATGAACGTGCAGCTGGCCGGATTTTTCTCCTTATTCTTAGTTGGACAACAAAAAAACTCCCGATCCGCATACTACTTCCGTAGTAAGGGACGAGAGTTATCGTGGTGCCACCCTAATTCACCGCCGTCTTCGCGAACGGCAGCCTTAAGGTCTTCCGATTGGAGACCTGATTGATAACGGAATCATCCGACTGCACCTACTGGGTAGTTCAATGCAGTTGCTCTGGAACGCTAAAGATGACTTCTCTGTCACCGGTTTGCACCAACCACCGGCTCTCTGGAGACGATAAAGCCTCTTCTTTCCTTCATCGTGTTTCGCTCAATTAATTTTTCCATAATGTATCACGGGCCTATCAGGCGTGTCAATAGGTAAAAGTGCTTCCCTTGAATGTTCTGCTCTTAATCTGCTATGATTCTAATGCTGGGAGGACTTTTTTAACAAAGTTAATTCGTATATTTCGGGGGTCCCGCAGAACACAAACAGATGTTGGAGTAAAGCCTTCACGTTGTGGGATGTTTGCAACTACTCTAGTAACAGAAACTTAATAGACAGGCAGGCCTCATCATGAAAAAAAGGAAATGGAAATTACCCAAAATTCAGCAGGCTAAGCCTGAACAGCTGAATGACCGTCTACTTCTGATCAATCTGTATATCACCCAGGGCCTAACCTTATTGATCGGTCTCGTATGGATTCTGCTGCAGCGAAGAAATCCGCTTGCCTTGTTTCAGCTTCAGCATCCCGGACAAGTTGTCGCATGGGGGCTTGGGCTGGCCGCCGTTATGTTTGCCGTCGATTTCCTCGTCTCCCGGATTACGCCGGAGGAAGTGATGGATGACGGCGGAATCAACAACATGCTGTTCCAGCGCCGTCCCGTATGGCATATTATAGTCATCTCCGCGGTCGTGGCGGTATGCGAGGAGCTGCTGTTCCGTGGAGCCGTACAGCATGCATTCGGTCCGTATTGGACCAGTATATTATTTGCGGTCATTCACGTCCGGTATTTGAAGCACTGGATTCCAACCGGCTGGGTTTTTTTGAGCAGTTACGGCCTCGGATATATCTACATACATTCCGGAACACTGCTTGCCCCGGTCTTATGCCATTTTATGATTGATTGTGTATCCGGGCTAGTGATTCGATTTCGGAGGGAAGCATGAACAGCGAATTGAGCAGAGTTGAAACGTACAGAAAAAATCGGAAGAAGACCCCAGTAAAAAAGGCGCCTTCAGCCGGTGCCGGTCAACGGACTCCGCCCAAGTCCAAGGCAGCAGAGACGTCTTCAACACGGGCGGCCGGAACGCTGAGACGCGGAAAAACGGCAGGAAATGCAGGGAAGCGGCCGGCGGCAGCCAGAACTGCTGCAGCCGCTTCCGGCTCGGGGGCAGCCCCGCAGTCCCGGCGGAGTAACCGGACTGCCGGAAAAAGAGAGGCAGGCGAGGAATCCGCCGTTCCGGCAAGAGCGGACACTTACGGTTCCCGGCGCATCAAGATCAGTAAATATTTTACGAACTCTTTAATCTTTTTATTTATCGGTTTAACGGCATTTCTTGTTTATTGGGGAATTAAGGGCGCCCCCCCGCTGGAGGACCTATGGTAGCCCCCTGGCTCGTCTGGGCAGGGGCAGGCGTCGCGGCTGCGGCTGCAGCGCTTTACGCCAGGATGTCGTATGAAGCGAGGCTAGAGCTGGTTCAGCAGGCCGACGTGAGGCTGGAGAGGCTGCCAAAGCCCTTTGACGGCTGCAAGCTTCTGTTCATATCGGATCTGCATAGCAGAAGGCTGACGGGGAAGACGATACGGCAGCTGGCCGGAACGGTTGATTGGGTGATCCTTGGCGGGGATATTATGGAACGGAATGTACCGCTGAGCCAGGTGGAGCACAACTTAAGGCTGCTCGCCGAAATCGCCCCGGTATATGCCGTATACGGCAACCATGATTATAAGGCCGATCCCGAAGGTTTGGAAAAGCTGATGAACGCATGCGGAGTCACTTTGCTGCGGGATGAGAACGTTCCTCTCCTGCGAAACGGCGCGCGCCTCTGGTTAACCGGTGTTGATTATCCGCGGTACAAACGAAACGATTATCCTCCGGTTCCACAGCTGCCTGTCCGTGACGCCGGTGCGGAATGCCGCATCCTGGCCGTTCATGACCCAGCCTGGCTTCAGAAGCAGAAGACGATCCAGGCGGACCTTGTGCTTGCCGGCCATACCCATGGCGGACAAATTACGCTGCCTTGGCTCGGACCGATCCGGCTGAATCAATTTTACCGCAAGTATGCTTCGGGATGGTTTGAATGGGAGCAGCCGGAAGCGGAGGTCCGCCGGCCGCGCATGCTGATCAGCCGCGGTTTCGGCACAAGACGCGTTCCGCTCCGCCTGTGCTGCCCTGCAGAAATGCATGTCCTTACGCTAAGGACAGAATCCATAGAAAAAACACAGATAAACGAGTAAAAGCAGCCGATATGCCGGCTGCTTTTTTATGCATTGCATGATTCCTTACTTGATTTGAGTATCGATGCTTTCGGGATCTACAAAGGTGTAGCCTTTGCTTTCCAGCTTGGTAAGGAGCGTATCCAGCGCTTCGACGGTCCACGGAAGCTCATGCATTAAAATGTTGCTGCCGCTGTGCAGCTGGTCCAGCACGTGTGAGATAACCTTGTCGGCATTGCCGCTGCTTTTGGAGCTCATCGTCCAATCGAGCGAACCGTTGGACCAGGTCATGTACAGGAGACCGTTCTCCTTGGCGATTTTCTTGCCGGTATCACCGCCAGCCCCATTGGGGGGACGGAAAAATACCGGCGCTTTGCCAACGGTTGCCTTGACGATCTGCTGCGTATCCTCGATTTGTCTGCGTACTTCCGCTTCAGGCTTATTTTTGAGGATGATATGGTCCCAGCTGTGGTTGCCGATGGTCTGCCCGCGGTCCGCTATTAATTTCAACAGCTCGGGATGCTGCTTGACGCGGTATCCATTGACAAAAAATATCGCCTTGGCGTGATGCTTGTCCAGCGTATCGATCAACCCGTTGATCATTTCGGCCTTTTTAGGGCCGTCGTCGAAGGTTAGCAGTACGACTTTTTTCGAAACCCCTTCAACACTCGGAACGATATCGTAAGCTTTATTCATGCGATACTGCACCTTTACCGCTTTTGTACCCGACTGCTGATCGTTGGAATCCGGCTTGGATGCGCTGCCTTGATTCGTTTGATCGTTATTCGTTTGATCGTTATTCGTTTGATCCTTATTCGTTTCCGGAGAACTTTCCGGTACCGATCCGCCGGGTTGAACGCCGGACGTCCCGTTTGTTGTGGTGCTGCCTGGATGGTTTGTATGTACTTCGTTTGTTTGAGCCGGAGGGACCGCCTTTTGGTCTTTTTGTCCCTCGTTTCCGCAGGCGCTAAGGATGAGCAGGGAGCATAGAGCCAGCGCCGCCGTGATTTTAACCATGATTTCATCTCGCTTTCCTGAATTTATGCCGCATGAGCAGGACCATATTCGCTCAAAATATATTCGACTTCATCCCATAAGGAGGTTGTACCTAAATGAACACTTCTGCTTTTATTGGCGGTATTTTGATTGGTGCTGCTGCAACGACGCTCTTGTCCAGAAACCGGGGACGCAACATGATTACGTCTGTCATTGGCGGCAATGCCAAGGACAAAATGATGGATATGGCGAACATCGGCATGGGCTCGTCCCATCGTCACGACGCTCATGGTTCCCACAACGATTCGTATTCCAAGGGATCGAGCGTTACCCAGATTAAAGATTTTATCCGCACCAATCCGGATGTCAAGCGGGAAGTGGACATGATTCTGAAAGAGACAAATACGGTGATACCTGGATTGTAAACGCGTCAAACCCATTAGAATCATTTAAAGGGCGGTTATCCGCTCCAAATGATTCTTTTTTTGTCCATTTTACAGCGTGCATTTATGGTTATATAATGATAACATACTTACATAGAACTATTTTCAGCACATATTATGGGAGACATCATAATTTGTTATAACAATGCTTACAAGGAGGATCCTGTCATGAAAATAGAACGCTTAAGCTCAGATAAGATACGGATTTTCCTTACGTTTGACGACCTGAGTGAACGGGGCATCCAGAAGGAGGACATGTGGCAAGAAATCCCGAAGGTGCACGAGCTGTTTACCGAAATGATGGATCAGGCCTATAACGAACTGGGCTTTGATGCAACGGGACCGCTCGCCGTGGAAGTGTTTGCCCTTCCTGCTCAAGGAATGGTCGTCATCGTGACCCGGGGGAAATACGATCATCATCAGTACAGTCAACTGGGTGAAGATGAACTCCCTGAAGAAGTTTACGAAATGGAAGTCACGCTTGAACAAAGCGACTCCATCGTGTATGCTTTTAACGACTTCGAAGTGCTGATCGAAGCTGCACACGTACTTCAACGACATATCACCGAAGCCGGGCGGCTTTATCATTATAGAGATAAATGGGTACTGTACATGGACCCCGAAGAAATCGACGCTAATCAGCTTCCTTCGCTGATCGCGGTTCTTGCCGAGTTCGGAGAAGCTGCATCCTATACGGAAGCCGTACTTGAGGAATATGGCAAAGTCGTCATTGCCGAGAATGCGGTTGACGTCATTTGCACACATTTCAAGCGCCAGGATTAACACCGTTGTCCTGATTGAGACATCCCATGAGGATTCATCTTCATGGGATGAACTTTGCTTTGAAGCTGGAGTTACATTCGGCAGGGCCGCTTAAGGTCACTGCCAGGAAGTGGAGGGATTAAGAACGGTGCTTTTGTTTTCGGTTATTGCGTCGGCATTGGCGCCGGGTCTTGCCCTACTGACCTATTTTTATTTAAAGGACAGATACGATCAGGAACCGCTGCTTATGGTGATCAAGGTGTTTCTGCTTGGTTTTATGATCGTGGTTCCGGTCATGATCATCCAGCGGGGCCTTACAACGGGGCTCGGCGGCAATCCGTATCTGGATTCTTTTGTCATATCGGCGTTTGTTGAGGAATTTTTGAAATGGTTCGTGCTGTTTCACATGATATACAACCATACGGAGTTTGACGAGCCGTACGACGGAATCGTGTATGCCGTAGCGATTTCGCTTGGTTTCGCGACTGTGGAGAATGTGATGTATGCCTGGTACAGCCACGCATCCTTCGGGGCGATGTTCCTGCGGGCGCTGCTTCCGGTATCGGGGCATGCCATGTTCGGGGTGATGATGGGTTATTACCTCGGCAGAGCGAGGTTTTCGACCGGAGCCAAGGCCAAGCGTTTTCTGGTCTATTCGATGATCATCCCGTGGTTCTGGCACGGGGTCTACGACTTTATTTTAAGCACGATGACGCATTATTGGATCTGGTTTATCGTCCCGCTGATGGCTTTTTTATGGTACGGAGGCATGGGCAAGGTATACCGGGCCAACAACCGCTCCCCGTTCCGTTTCCTGAAGCGGGAGGAAGAGGTTAATACGTAATTAAATTGGGCACACTTTATCCTAAGAAGTTACAATCCGCATTCGGATACAATCTTTTTAGGATGGAGGTGTCCTTTTTTGCGTGTCAAAGTAAAAATCGTCTGCAGGCAATGCGGGGAACGCTACGTGCTGCGCGGCAAAAAAGAACGCGGGAAGATCGAAACCGGCTTCAAGCAGTGCCTGTGCAACAACCAAAGCCAGTTCGATATCGAAGAAGACCCGTTTTGAACCGATACCTGGGAAACGATGCATAAGACTCCTTTCTTCTAGTCAAACTAACACCAGCTTTAAGTTGATGAAAGGAGACTTCACATGTACAAGCGATTAAGCGCTGTTTTATTTCCCATAGTCACCCTGTTTATGATCGGAGCGTTTGTGTGGGGGTACCAAGAGAACCAGGAGAAGAACGCCGTGCTGATCAAGGCGGAAAACCAGTATCAGCGGGCTTTTCATGACCTCTCCTATCATATGGACCGCCTGCACAGCGAGCTTGGCAATACGCTGGCCGTAAGCTCGGCTTCCAATGCGATGCACCGGAAAGGGCTGGTCAACGTGTGGCGGCTGACAAGCGAAGCGCAGAACGAAATCAACCAGCTGCCGCTCACCATGTTGCCGTTTAACAAAACCGAAGAGTTTCTGTCCAAAATATCGAAGTTTTCCTACCAGACCTCCATGCGGAATTTGGAGAAAGAGCCGCTGTCAAATGAGGAGATCAAAAACCTGAAGGCGCTCTACGCCAACTCCGGACAAATCACCAAGGATCTCCAGGACGTGCAGTCCAAGGTGATCAGCAACCGGCTGCGCTGGATGGACGTGGAAAGCGCGATGGCCACGGAAGACAAGAAGCTGGACAACACCATTATCGACGGCTTCAAAACGGTAGACAAAAGGGTCGGCGAGTACCCGGAATTGAACTGGGGTCCGTCGGTATCCAGCATCTATGACAAGCGATCAGTGAAAAAGCTGTCCGCACAGCCGGTATCTCCCGAGGATATCAAGCGGAAAGCAGCCGATTTTGCCGGCGCGGGAGGAGGCCAATCCAACGTTCAAGTTACCGAAAACGGGAAAGGAACCGAATGGGCGTCCTACACCGCCACCGTCAGCTCCAACAACCGGCCTGCTCCGCTGTCGCTGAACTTCACCCGTCAAGGCGGGCACTTGATTTCCTTTTCCGATAACCGGGAAGTCGGACCGAAGGCGGTTACGATGGAAGAAGCCCGCAAGAAGGCCGATCAGTTTCTGCAAAGTAAAGGCTATAAGGATATGACGGCCGTTACAGCAGACCAGTATGATAATATGGGCAACTTCACATATGTGCGCAAGCAGGACGGCGTACTGGTGTACCCGGAAAAAATGACGGTTCGGGTCGGGCTCGATAACGGCGAGGTGACCGGGTTCCAAGCCAGCGATCTCGTTTACGAGCAATCCCAGGCGCGTAAAATTCCAAAACCGAAGCTGACCTTGAGCCAGGCGCGGAAGAAGCTGAATCCCGAGTTTAAGGAAAACTACAACCGGCTGGCGCTGATCAAGGATGATTCGGGCCAGGAAGCTCTGTGCTACGAATTCGGAGGCAACATTAACGGCTCCAGATACCGGATATACATGGATGCCAATGACGGCTCTGAACGGGTCGTAGAGGAACTCAAGGATTCGGATAAAAAAGCGGTGAAATAGGCAAAAAGTTGCAAGGATCAAGTGATGAGCAAAGCCTCTCGGATCAGTCGAGGGGCTTTTTTTATTGCGCAAAAACACTGCTTACCTATGAACAAAGACATGGTATAATCAGGATAGAATGCTATTTTACAGGCTGGCGGTGAGTTTGTTGTTTCCTAAAATCAGCGATCAATTGTTTATCTCCGTGGATTCCGGAGACCAGAAAGAAGCGGGGATGGAGTACAAGTCCCGCATCACGGATTTGGAGGACGAGTCCATTCTGATGGAAGTGCCCATCCAGGAAAAGACCGGGCAGCTGAAGCGGCTGCACATGGGTGACGAGCTTTCGGTGTATTTTTTGACCGACGGCGGCGTTAAAAATTTTTTCAATACTTACGTGCTCGGCTTCAAGGAAGACGTCGTCCGGATGGTGCGGATCCGCAGGCCTGAGCCCGAGTCGATCGGCAAAGTCCAGCGCCGAAGCTTTTTGCGCGTCAATGCCGGTTTGGAGGTGGCGGTCCAGACCGAACACAATATCCGCTTCGTCACGCGTACAGAAGATGTCGGCGGGGGCGGCATTTCCTTTTATAGCGACGCCGACATGGCGATCCGGGAAGGTGACATGCTGTCCTGCTGGGTGCTCGTACCGTATAAGAACGGAAACCTGGAGCACGTTCCGTTTAAAGGCAGCGTCGTCCGGATCCAGCAGCTCGACAACGGCCGGAAAATCATGATGCTGAAGTTTGAAGCGATTACGGATATGGAGCGGCAAAAGCTGATCCGGTACTGCTTCGAGCGCCAGTTTGATTTCCGGAACCGCTGAGAGATCGGGTGAGGGAATATTTTGCAATGCCAAGGATACACTAGTAGGAAAATGCAGGGAGTGTATCTGATGGATGAACAGGATCGCGTTCGGCAGTATCTCCGGCTGTTCGGGGAATGCTTTAACGTTTTGTCCAAATGGGTGAAAAGGGCTTTGATTGTGCTTGTCGTTATGCTGATCCTCATACAGGGGGCGCTTCATATCAAGCAGGTCAGACCATACTTGTCCCCGGTGTACAAGCTTGACGGCATCCCTGTCAAAGAGCGGGATGTCAGGGATTGGAAAGAGTAAAATGGAGGGACGTTTTTGCATCGGAATACGTTGTGTGGTATAATTTTCTCGACGCAGGCAATGCCTGCTTTTTTCTTGAGGCTTATGTTTGAGGAGGAATGCCCCTTTGGTTAGGCAGGGGACAGAGGATAACTTGAAAATCAACATTGCGATCGATGGACCTGCCGGGGCCGGCAAAAGCACGATTGCCCGCCTGGTGGCGAGAGCCCTCTCGTACATATACGTGGACACCGGAGCCATGTATCGGGCCGTAACGTGGTTTATGATGGAACAAGGAATTGGACCGGAATTTCCTGAAAAAGTGCTTCAACTCACCCAAAAGATGGTGATTGAATTAATACCCGGGGAAGACGGGCAGAAAGTTCTGGTCAACGGCGAAGATGTGACCCCTTACATCCGTTCTTTGCAGGTGAACGGGATGGTATCCCAATACTCGCAGATTGAAGGAGTAAGACGCCACCTCGTTGCGCTGCAGCAGCAGATGGCTCTGCACAAGGGCATAGTGATGGATGGACGAGATATCGGAACGACCGTGCTTCCCGATGCCGAAGTGAAGATTTTCATGACGGCAAGCGTCAAAGAGCGTGCTCTCCGCCGGTACAAGGAAATGAACGATGCGGAAGGATTGACACTTGAACAGCTTGAGAAGGATATCGAAAGACGTGACCGTCTGGACGCAGAGCGCGAAATTTCGCCGCTTCGCTGCGCCGATGACGCCATTGTCCTGGATACGACGCACATGGATATACCTCAGGTTGTCGACACCATCGTTGATTACTGCAAAACGTACAGGGGTGGGGAGAAGAATTGAAGATTTACGTTTTTTGCCGGGATATCCTTAGGGCCATATTCACCTTGTTGTACCGCTTTGAAGCGGTCGGCACGGAGAATATCCCCAAAGAAGGCGGGGTGCTGCTCTGCTCCAATCACAAAAGTCTGCTCGATCCGATATCCGTCGGGATCAAGGTGAAGCGGCAGGTCAAGTTCATGGCCAAGGAAGAATTGTTCAAAGTTCCTGTACTGGGATGGCTGATCACCCAGTTCGGAGCGTTTCCCGTCAAGCGGGGGGGAGTCAGCAAAGAGTCTTTCAAGACCTCCATCTCCATTTTGCGCGGCGGTGAAATCATGGGCATCTTTCCGGTAGGCACGCGCTTCTCCGATACTGGCGCCGCCAAGAAAGGGGCTGCCATGTTTGCGCTCCGCGGCAATGCCGCCGTCGTGCCGGCCGCGATTATCGGCGATTACAAGATTTTCAGAAAAATGAAAATCGTGTATGGACAACCTATCGTCCTGGATGACCTGAAAAGCGGCGAGGTGGATGGCGATCCGCTCGAGCTGGTGACAGAACGCATCATGGACCGGATCCATGAAATGGAGAAGACCGGAAGACCTTCGGGGAATTAGCCGGGCGTGCATGAACACAAGCACTTATTGGAAACATATGATTCGTACTGCTTTATGATGTTTTGAACTCTGCGTCAGCAGGTTTGAATAAATGGGTTTTTTTGAATTGAGGAGGGTATTGACATGTCGGAAGAAACGAAAAATCAAGAAACTGCAGAAGCGGTAAACCAAGAGGAATTGGATCAATTCGTATCCTTGAAAAAAGGGGACACCGTGAAAGGCACGATCGTCAAACTGGAGGACAACCAGGCTTATGTAAGCATTGGATATAAATATGACGGCGTCATTCCGGTCCGCGAACTGTCTTCCGTACACCTTGACAACGCATCTGAAGCGGTGCAGGTTGGTCAGGAAGTGGAATGCAAGGTTGTCAGCATCGACGACGAGAAGGAAAGACTCGTTCTTTCCAAGCGTGCGATCGACAGCGAGAATGCTTGGGATGAGCTCGAGAAGCATTTCGAAGCTCAGGACGCTTTCGAAGTTACCGTAGCTGACGTGGTAAAAGGCGGTCTCGTCGCAGACGTGGGCGCACGCGGATTTATCCCGGCTTCCATGGTTGAGCGTCATTTCGTTGAAGACTTCAGCGACTACAAAGGCCGCACGCTGCGCGTGAAGGTAAAAGAGCTTGACCGTGAGAACAACAAAGTGATCCTGTCGCAAAAAGACGTTCTCGAAGAAGAGTTCGAAGCCAACAAGCAAAAAGTGATGGGTGAACTTCAAGAAGGACAAGAAATCGAAGGTACGGTTCAACGTCTGACTCAATTCGGCGCCTTTGTTGATGTGGGCGGCGTTGACGGACTGGTTCACGTGTCCGAAATGGCTTGGCATCATGTGGACAAACCTTCCGATGTCGTGTCCGAAGGCGACCAAGTGAAGGTAAAAGTTCTCAAAGTTGATCCGGAAAAAGGCAAAATCAGCCTGAGCATCAAGGCTGCCCAGCCAGGACCGTGGGAATCCGCAGCCGACAAGTTCCATACCGGCGATGTAGTAACAGGCGAAGTGAAGCGTCTTGTCACTTTCGGTGCTTTCGTTGAGCTGGCGCCAGGTGTCGAAGGACTTGTTCATATTTCGCAAATTTCCCATAAGCACATCGGTACACCGCATGAAGTGCTCAAAGAAGGCCAAGAAGTTCAAGTCAAAATCTTGGACATCAACACGGCTGAAAAGCGCGTAAGCCTGAGCATCAAGGAAACCGAGGAAGCTCCTGCGGCAGCTCCAAGACCGGAAAGAGCACCGAAGAGCAGCGCGCACAAGGATGATCTGAAAGACAACCCGAACGTATCGCTCAGCAACCAAGGCCTCAGCATTACACTCGGTGAACGTTTTGGAGACAAACTCAGCAAATTTAAATGATTTGGGCCTCCAAAATTGAAATCGGTGAACCCTTACACGGGTTTACCGATTTTTTTTTAGATTAGCAAGTATGCTGACTCGGGGAAATTGGTACGAGATGTTCGATCATGAAAGCCAAAGAATCGGCCATGCATGGTTCGGTGTATGCTTTGGAAAAATACAATTAACATTCGGCTATTCCTATGAAAGGTTAGCCAAAAGAAACGTTTTTTGCTATGATGATTATCGTAAGAATTGACAGGAGGAGTGACTATGGCAAGACCCGTAGTGGCAATCGTGGGCAGGCCTAATGTGGGGAAATCCACCATTTTTAACCGTTTGGTCGGGGACAGGCTGGCCATTGTAGAAGATAAGCCGGGCGTGACGCGTGACCGGATTTACAGCGTTGCCGAATGGAACGGCAAACCTTTCAGTGTCATTGACACGGGAGGTATTGAAATTGACGGTGACGATGTAATTTTGAAATCGATCCGTATGCAGGCTGAGCTTGCTATCGAAGAAGCCGACGTCATCGTCTTTATGTGCGATGCCAAGAGCGGCGTAACCCAATCTGACGAAGAAGTAGCCCAGATGCTTTTCCGTTCCGGAAAACCGATCGTGCTGGCCGTAAACAAAGTGGACAATTTGCAGCGCAATGACGACATTTACGAGTTTTACAGCCTCGGTTTTGGGGACCCGATCGCGATATCCGGCAGTCACGGAACCGGGATCGGCGATCTTCTGGACGCTATTGTAGATATTTTGCCAGACCTGACGGATGACGAGTACGATGAGGACGTGATTCGGGTTGCACTGATCGGACGGCCGAATGTCGGCAAATCGTCGCTCGTGAATGCGATCCTTGGCGAAGAACGCGTCATTGTCAGCGATATTGCGGGAACGACCCGGGATGCCATTGACACTCCGTTTGAGCGGGACGGGCAGCGTTACGTGCTGATCGATACCGCCGGTATGCGTAAACGCGGAAAAGTATACGAAACGACCGAGAAGTACAGCGTTATGCGGGCGATGCGCGCCATCGAAAGAGCGGACGTGGTGCTTGTCGTCATTAACGGTGAAGAAGGGATCATTGACCAGGATAAGCATATTGCTGGTTACGCTTACGAGGCCGGCAAAGCTTCTCTTTTTGTCGTCAATAAATGGGACGCCGTCGAGAAGGATGACAAGACGATGCACCAGTTTGAGAAAAAGATCCGCGATCACTTCCTGTTTATGACCTACGCGCCGATTCTGTTTCTGTCCGCCAAAACGAAGCAGCGGCTCCACAAGCTTCTGCCGGTCGTTCAGCACGTCGCCGAGCAGCATTCGCTGCGGGTGCAGACGCATCTATTGAATGACGTCGTATCTGACGCCGTGGCGATTAATCCGCCTCCGACGGACAAGGGGCGCCGTCTGCGTATCAACTATGCGACGCAGGTTGCGGTCAAGCCGCCGACGATGGTCATTTTCGTGAACGATCCGGAACTGATGCACTTCTCTTACGAGCGTTATTTGGAGAACAAGATCCGGTCTGCTTTTGATTTTGAAGGAACGCCTATACGCATCTTTACTCGGCGCAAATCGGATGAAAGTTAGGGGAGAATAGCTTGGTTCTACAGATCATCGCCATTATACTGAGTTACTTGCTCGGTTCCATCAGCTTCAGCGTCGTCCTTGCCAAGCTGCTGAAAGGGATCGACATCCGTCAGCACGGCAGCGGTAATGCGGGAGCGACGAATACGCTGCGCATACTGGGAAAGGGGCCGGCCGTTCTGGTTCTGGCGCTGGACGTCCTCAAAGGAATCGCGGCGGTGTGGATCGGCGTGTGGATGGGTGGAGGCGAGGCATGGGTTCCCGCATTATGCGGCATCGGTGCGATCGTCGGGCATAATTGGCCGGTGTATTTTCACTTCCGCGGGGGCAAAGGCATTGCGACGACCATTGGCGTCATGGCGACACTGAGCTTTCTGCCAGCACTGTATGCCGGCATTATCGCCATTCTGCTAATCGTGGTTACACGGTACGTGTCGCTGGGATCGCTGGTGTTCGTGGCGCTTACGCCTGTATTTTTGCTCATTTTGGGTTATGCCTGGCCGATTTTTTGGACCAGTCTCATTATTTGTTTATTTGCCTTCTGGAGACATCGGAGCAATATTGTGAAAATTCTTCAGGGTCGGGAAAACAAAATCGGATCCGGAGGGCCCAAAGGGGGTAAAGGGATTGTCAAATAAAGTGGCTGTATTGGTCGCGGGCAGCTGGGGAACGGCTTTGGCCAGCGTGCTCGCTGCAAACCATCCGGAGGTGGTGCTGTGGAGCCGAAATCCGGATCAGGTCAAGGAAATCAATGAGCAGCATACCAACAACCGCTATCTGCCGGACGCTCAGCTGCCGGTCAATCTGAAAGCGACAAGCGACATGGGGGAAGCGGTGTCGGGGGCGAAGGCCGTAGTGATCGTTGCCCCATCCAAAGCGATGCGGCAGGTGGCGCGGGACTTAAGCGCTCATTGGCAGAAGGATATGCTCGTGATCCACGCGACGAAAGGTTTTGAGACCGAAACGTTGAAGCGGATGTCTACGGTCATCGCTGAAGAGCTGGGCTGCGAAGAGGGAAGAATCGTAGTCATGTCCGGTCCAAGCCATGCGGAGGAGGTCGTCAAGCGGTGCCCGACCACCGTTGTGGTCGCATCACTGACCGAGAGCGAGGCGGTCGCCGCGCAGGACTTGTTTATGAATTCCGACTTCCGCGTATACACGAACCGGGATATGGTCGGGGTCGAGCTCGCGGGAGCGCTGAAGAACATCATTGCCCTCGGCGCGGGCATGTCGGATGGCCTTGGCTTCGGGGACAACGCAAAAGCGGCGCTGCTGACGCGAGGTTTGGCTGAAATCACCCGGATCGGCGTGGAAATGGGAGCGAACCCGCTCACGTTCTCCGGCCTCGCGGGCGTCGGGGACCTGGTGGCCACGGCAACGAGCAGGCACAGCCGGAACTGGCGGGCAGGCTCCATGCTCGGTCAAGGCAAAAACCTCGATGAGGTGCTGGATTCGATGGGCATGGTGGTGGAAGGTGTCCGGACGACCCAAGCGGCGCATGACATCTCGAAAAAATACGGCGTACAGATGCCGATAGCCGATCAGCTGTACCACGTGCTCTTTTTGAACCGGAATCCGCGCATTGCCGTTGAGGCGCTCATGGGCCGGGACCCGAAGACCGAAATGGAGACGATGAAGCTGGAAACGTGGGAGCAGTGGCACCGTTAATGCTTATTCACCTTTTTCCGCACTTCCTCATATATTAGGGTTGAGGAATGCCGGAGGAGGGGAGAAGACATTGAGCAAAAACATTTCTAGGGATGCGCTGAAGGCGATCAATAAGAAAACGGGCAAAAACATCTCTGAAAGTGCCGTCAAAAAACTGGCCAGCACGGTTAAGCCGTCGACCATGCAAAACGAGGCCCAGCTCCGTCAGCTGATTAAACAAGTATCCGCGATGGCCAACGTTCCCGTCAGCGAGGAAACCATCAAGGATATCATCAGCGCCGTGAAGAAAAGCGGGATGAATCCTGAAAACATGGAAGCGTTGATGAAAATGATGATGAAGAAATAATCATATAGGTCTGACGAAAAAAGAGCATGAAGTCTTTGGAGCCGGAGGCTGCAGGGCTTTTCGCTCTTTTTTTATATGTGTCAAATCGTCTCTGCTGTTCCGATGAGAGGAAGAAGTACGGGGACTGCTGACCGAGCCTTACTTTGTGGGCGCATTTTGCGAAATTGGACAAGTTTCGTGTTATAATACGGTTAATGATGGAACAGATTGGAGAGTTTTAGCGTATGGATCCAATGACAAAAATGTGGGTATCCCTGATCGCCATCTTGATTATGGGGCTATCCGTCTTTCTCATTACCTTCGCCCGAACCAAAACAAAGGGGGTTCTTCGGGGAGCCCTCTCTTTGGTCGCATTTGTCATTATGGTGGTCGGATTTTTGGGCGGCATGGCAGCATTAATGTAGCAAAGGAACGGTGGATAACGAACATGGAAGCAGCATTACAGCTTATTGGAAGAACAATCGAGAAAACCGTCGTGCCTGAACCGGGCAAAAGCATCCTTCAGCATGCGAAGGACAACAAAGTGGACTGGCAGCACCTCTGCACCCGCGGTACTTGTGCCCGCTGCCGTTGTCTGATTTCCGAGGGGGCGGAGCACCTGGAGGAACCGACGAAAGCGGAACATCTTCGCCTCGACCCGGAAGAGTTTGACGAGGGCTATCGTCTAGGGTGCCAAGCCGTGGTTAAGACGGCGGGAAAAATCGTAGCCAGAAACAAAACGTATTTTTAAATGGACCGGAAGATTGGAGTGTGTGCCGTGCAGATCCCAGCCGAATTACAGCAAGCCCTGCATGACGCCTCTCATGCGCTGTCGCAAACTTCATCCTGCTGGTTGATTGGCGGAAGCTGCGGGCTATTGCTTCAGGACGTGCATTTGGATAAACCGCCACGCGATATCGACATCTACGCCGATTCGGCCTCCGTATCGGAGCTTCATCATGCCCTCGCAGGGTGGGAGGTGGATCAGCCGGTCCTGAGCGTTACGGATCAATACCGGTCCGTGTTAAGCCATTATAAGTTGAGCCGATACACGCTGGAACTGGTGGGAGGGTTCGAAGTTCAGGCGGAGGGTTCGCATTATAAGGTTGAAATTAACCGGAGGCTGGCCTCTGCGGGCGTCCATGCGAAACTCAACTCAATACGGATTCCGCTGATGCCGCTCAGCCATGAGCTGCTGTTTAATGTACTTCGGAACCGGGAGGACCGGTACACGGCGATTGCTGCTGCCATGCGGGCAGATTTGCAGGCCCATTTACCGCTTCTTGAGGATCTGCTCTCGGATAATGCGTTCCAATCCGAACACATTCAGATCATTTCCCAACTACTCCATACCGAGTCATTAGTACGATTTGCGGTAAACGGGCGGGATTCAGGCCATGCCGGGCGGGAACGCCTATGAATCATAAAGTTACGTTCCAGCCGTCAGGCAAAAGCGTTCTCGTCCGTGAAGGCATATCGCTGCTCCATGCGGCCAGGGATGCAGGTGTATACATACCCACGCGATGCGGGGGCAAAATGGGCTGTTTGATGTGCAAAGTTCAGGTTGACGCCGCCAGCGCCGGACAGCTTACCCCTCCCGCCGAGGCGGAGAAGCGCAAGCTCGGTTCCCTGATCCGCAGCGGTACCAGGCTGTCTTGTCAAGCCAGAGTGCGCGGGGCAGTGACGGTGACAGTCCCGGAAGACAAACTGAAGGCGGCGGTCCGCAAGCAGCTGGAAGCAGCAAGGAACCGTGACAGGGAGGACGACCTGTGGTAGCGGCAGGCAGGACAAACACGCTACAGGCTGCTTGATGTATCAATCGGCTTTACTATATGCAAAGGGTGATATTTGTTGATGACACCGGCTTTGACCAACAAGATGATGAAGGGAACCCGGAAGGCGGCGACGGCTGTCATGGTGCTGCTGTTGATCATGACCGCCACTGCCTGCATGTATCCGGATCAGAAGAGCGGTGAGACGAGGGTATCCTACCGTGAAAGCGTGAAGCGCATCCAGTCCGCGATGGACGATTTTCAAAAGGACCAGGGGATCCTGCCGATCATCAATGCGGATGAAACGACGCCGCGCTTTGAGAAGTTCCGTATCGACCTGGACCAGCTCCAAAAGCGGGGCTACTTGGACGATATCCCGACGACCGCCTTTGAGAAAGGCGGAAGCGCATACTTTCTGGTACAGAACGAAGAGACCGACCCGACCGTTAAGGTCATGGATCTCGTCACGGTGCAAAAGGTCAACGACGTGCAGCGGGCTGTCGATTTGTATAAGTCCAAGCATGATGGGCAGCTGCCGGCCGGCGAAGAAATATATCCCGGCATCCATACCGTTGACCCGGATCTGGCCGGCACAAACAATGTTGAGCTGAAGAGCGTATATTCGGGTCAGGACATGAGCTTTATTATGGATGCCAAGGGCATAGTGTACGCGGATTATGCGTTTGATATTATGCAGTTGATCGACAAGGAAGGCGTGAAGCCTTCCAAAGACGAGGATTTACGAGATTACCTCATCAAGTCTTCCGATTATGTACCGGTGAAGTCGCTGCCGTACGAGTGGTCCGGGGATGCGCCAGTCGCCAAATCGGAGACAGGGGCGTGAAGCTGAACGTACAGATTGGAAGTGAAAGGCCTGCTGGAAACAGCAGGTTTTTTTTATGCGTATTGCTATGTTTTTCGGCATTCCCGCTAGCAAAACAGCATCAACAAGTGGATAAGCGGCTGTGCGCAGGTAGTTATGTTGTGCTGCATGCTTCATATACATATTTATTTCTGCCCCGGCATATATCTGAGAGGGATGACGAGGGGCATGCGAACGACGCAGGGATTATATGAATTTTATTCCGAATACCCGTCATATTGTTTTTAATAGGTACATACTATGATACTAGTCCAAATGCCTACGGAGTAACGCCGCTTTGCCGTTTCCCATCCTACCTGACTACCGGCGGCGGACTACTGACGACATTGTAAGGCTCAAATCCGTTGCAATGGCTCGAGGCTCCAGATGGAACACGAAGCGGATGCTCTTAAAGCATTTTTCCTTCGGAGTAAATGAGGAGGGGATCTCTTTTGGAAAAAGTGGACATTTTTAAAGACATTGCCGAACGAACTGGCGGGGACATTTACCTGGGTGTCGTCGGCGCCGTCCGCACAGGAAAGTCAACATTTATTAAACGGTTTATGGAAACAATCGTACTGCCGAACATTGCAAGCGAAGCAGACCGCGCCAGAGCGGTCGATGAGCTCCCGCAGAGCGCTGCCGGGAAGACGATTATGACCACCGAGCCGAAGTTTGTACCGAACAATGCGGTGCAGCTGAAGGTCACCGAAGGTCTGGAAGTGAACGTCCGCCTCGTGGACTGCGTAGGCTACGCGGTGGAAGGCGCCAAAGGCTATGAGGATGAAAACGGTCCGCGCATGATATCGACGCCATGGTTCGAGGAGCCGATCCCGTTCCAGGAGGCCGCCGAAATCGGGACGCGGAAAGTGATTCAGGAGCACTCTACGCTGGGCGTTGTGGTGACCACGGACGGCACGATTGCCGAAATTCCACGCCACTCCTATGTGGAAGCCGAAGAACGCGTCGTCGCCGAGCTGAAGGAAGTCGGCAAGCCGTTTGTGCTGGTCATCAACTCCACGAAGCCGCGGAGCGAAGAAACGCTGCAGCTGCGCAATGAGCTCGCCGAGAAATACGACATTCCGGTCATGGCGCTCAGTGCGGCCACAATGACGGAGGATGACGTCACCGGCGTCCTGCGCGAAGTGCTGTACGAATTCCCGGTGCACGAAGTCAACGTCAACCTGCCTAGCTGGGTTATGGTGCTGAACGAGAAGCACTGGCTGCGCAGCAACTATGAAAATTCCGTACGCGATACGGTCAAGGATATCCGCCGTTTGCGCGACGTGGACCGGGTGGTTACCCAGTTCATGGACTACGACTTCATCAACCGTGCGGCGCTCAGCGGCATGAATATGGGCCAAGGGGTAGCCGAGATCGACCTGTTCGCTCCGGATGAACTGTACGATCAAATCCTGATGGAAGTGGTCGGGGTGGAAATCCGCGGTAAGGACCACCTGTTGCAGCTGATGCAGGAATTCTCGCATGCCAAGCGGGAGTACGACCGGTTCGCCGAGGCGCTGGAGATGGTCAAGACGACCGGTTACGGCATCGCCGCTCCGTCGCTGGCCGAAATGTCGCTCGATGAGCCGGAGCTGATCCGCCAAGGATCCCGTTTCGGGGTTCGCTTGAAGGCGACGGCGCCTTCGATCCATATGATCCGCGTCGATGTCGAGTCGGAATTCTCACCGATCATCGGTACGGAGAAACAGTCCGAGGAACTCGTGCGCTACCTCATCCAGGACTTCGAAAACGATCCGATCAAGATCTGGGATTCAGACATTTTCGGCAGATCGCTGCACTCTATCGTACGGGAAGGCATTCAAGGCAAGATCGCAATGATGCCGGATAATGCGAGATATAAACTGCAGGAGACGCTCGGACGCATTATCAATGAAGGCTCTGGCGGATTGATCGCGATTATTTTGTAACCCATCAGCGTGAAGTAAAAAACCGTAGGCAGGCGCCCGCTTGCTTGCGGTTTTTTTGTGCTTGAATGCAGAAATGGATACCTGTTGATAGTAATTCCTGTTTTATACATAAAAATAAGCAAATGGCTGCTCGGAGCCGAGTTAAGGGACCGTTATGACAGGTTTTTTATGAAAAAAAGAAAGTATTTATACAAACTCTTAAAAACCTATTTACATACTTGGATATAGGCTTTATATTAGTGTATAACATTTTAACATAGTGAAGCTTTTAAGGGGGAAGAGAGAAATGCGTTTAAGAGGTAAAAAAAGGGGTTTCGTGTTGGCATCCGTTCTGCTGGTGCTGTCGATGGTGATGAGCGCCTGCGGTCATAACGCGCCGCCGGCATCGGACTCGGGGAGTGCATCCGGTGCCAATTCGGACAAGCCTCTGGCTGGCAAACGAGTTGCGCTTATCATGGAGTTTAACACAGGGACGTTTTCCCAGCAATACGTTCAAGGGGTAACCGAGGAAGTGGAGAAATTCGGCGGAAAGCTGACGAAGTTCGTGGCCGCCAACGATAAAGCAAAAATGGCGTCTCTGCTGGATTCGGCCATCACGCAGCATTTTGACTTGATTCTGACCGACCACGGTGATTCGCTCCTCGAACCTGGCCTTCGCAAGGCGGTGGAGCAGAAGATCCCTGTCGTCGTCTTCGACGCTGACGTGAACGTTCCCGGCGCGACAGTGCTCTCTCAGGACGACCAGAAGATGGCCGACCTGACGCTGCAGCAAATGAAGGAGAACATCGGGGGCAAGGGCAACATCGTTAAAGTATGGGTGGCCGGATTCGCACCGATGGAACGGCGCCAAATCTCTTACGCGAAATTTATGAAAGAGAATCCGGATATCAAGGAAATCGCTACGTTCGGCACCGCGAATAACCCGGCACTGGACACGCAGACCCAGATGGAAGCGATTCTGAAGCAGTATCCGAAGGGACAGATTTCGGCCGTTTGGGCTGCATGGGACGAGTTCGCAAAAGGGGCGGCGCGCGCCATCCAGCAGGCCGGACGCGATGAAATCAAGGTGTATGGCATCGATATGAGCGACGAGGACCTGCAAATGATCCAGGATCCTAGCAACCCGTGGGTCGCATCCGCCGCTGTCGATCCAAAGGATATCGGACGCATCCAGGTCCGTTATGGCTACCAGAAGCTGCATGGGGATCAAACCGAGGACAAGGTCGTTCTGAATCCGGTGTACGTTTCCCGCGACGCGCTTCCTAAGGAGCAAATTTCCACTACCGAGCTGTCCCAATATGTAGACGGCTGGGGTGCCAGCAAGCAAGGGCTTCAGGACTGGATGAACGAGTACAGCAAGTAAAAAAGATCCGGTCAAACCGGCAAATGCAAGTCTTGGGGTGGTGCTGAGGCGCTGCCCTTTTTCAGGAACAGGGGCTAAGCTGCACCCCACTTTGTGGGGTTATTATTTTGGGGCTCCCCGCAAAGTACTTGAACAACATCGCAGCAGATCATCACTTTGTGTGGTTATTATTTCGGGGCTCCCCGCAAAGTACTTGAATAATATTCAAAGCTGCACTCCACTTTGTGGGGTTACTTTTTGAAGGAGGAATGCCGTGTGACATCATCATTTCAGCTGGAAATGAGCGGAATCGGCAAACAATTTGGCGGCGTTTCTGCGCTGCATGCGGTGGATTTTTCGGTTCACGGCGGCCAGATTCATGCGCTGCTCGGTGCCAACGGCGCCGGGAAGAGCACGTTGATGAAGATTCTGTCGGGCGCTTATCAGCCGGACAGCGGACGCATTGCGGCAAACGGCACGGAGCTGCATATCACCTCTCCGGCCGCGGCCAAGCAGCACGGCATTCACTGCGTGTATCAGGAGGTCGATTCAGCCCTCGTCCCGCAGCTGAGCGTCGCCGAAAACGTCATGCTGGACGCCTTGTCTTCAGGCCGGGGAAGCATGTGGGTCAATTACCGGTCTATGGACAAACAGGTCAAGGCGATTTTATCCAGGCTGGATGACAGTATAGACATTCATAAAAAGGTGTACGAGCTGTCGCTTGCTCAAAAACAGATTGTCCTGCTGGCCCGCATTTTGTCCCAGGACGCCAAGGTGATTATATTCGACGAGCCGACCGCTCCGCTGAGCGACAGCGAATGCGAGGCTTTTTTTCGGATGATGCACTCGCTGAAGGACGCCGGTGTGGCGTGCATCTTTATTACACACCGCCTGCCGGAAGTGCTGCAGCACAGCGATATGGTGACCGTGATGCGTGACGGCAGGAAGGTTTACACCGGCCGGACACAGGACATCACCGGGGAAGGCATTATCGGGCACATGCTCGGTAAAACGTTTGAAGAAGAGTTTCCGAAAAAGGATACCGTGATCGGGGAAGTGCTCCTTCAGGCGGAAGGCGTCAAGCGCGGACACAAGGTGCGGGGCGCGGATCTTGAGGTCCGCCGCGGTGAAATTGTGGCCGTAGTCGGCCTGGTGGGCGCCGGTAAAACCGAACTGGCTCGGATCCTGAGCGGTGCGGATCAGCCGGACGAAGGCAGCATCCATCTGAAAGGGAGTAAGCTGTCGCTTAAGCAACCGGCGGACGCGGTATCCGCGGGAATCGTCTCCATCCCGGAGGAGCGCCGGAAAGAGGGAATCTTTATCCACGAATCGGTGGATTTGAACCTGTCCATACCGGTGCTGAACCAAGTCAGCAGGCTGGGGTTCATCTCGCGGAAGAAGGAGAAGGCTTTATCCGCCAAAATGATCGGTGCCCTTGGAGTCAAGGCCGCCTCCGGCAGCCAGCTGGTGAAGTTTCTGAGCGGCGGCAACCAGCAGAAGCTGGCGATCGGCAAATGGCTGGACAGCGGGGCGGAAGTTTTTATTTTTGACGAACCGACCAAAGGGGTCGATATCGGCGCGAAAAGCGATATATTCCGCATCATCGGAGATTTGGCGGATGCCGGCAAGGGCATTTTGTATTTTACCTGCGAATTGGCAGAAGGACTGGGAATCGGCGACCGGATCGCCGTCATGAGCGGCGGAACCATCAGCAAAGTATTTGCTCGGGGAGAAGCGACGCAAGCCCAGCTCCTATATTATGCGAGCGGAGGCTTGGAGGAAGACCATGAAGGATAAACTGTTAAACTTGGCGTTCCGGTACGGGGCGGTTGTCGTTATCATCGGGGTTATTGCATTTTTTTCGTTCAGACTGCCTTATTTCTTCACGTACGGGAACCTGACCGACATTCTGGGCTCGATCACGATCGTGACCTTTGTGGCGATTGGGGTGACCTTGTCGCTGGTCGTGGACGGCTTTGACCTGTCGGTAGGCTCAACCGTGTCGCTGACCACCGTAGGCGCTGCGTCGCTGATGATATGGTATGAGCAGCCGCTGTGGGTCGTCATCATCGTGCCGCTCATCCTGGGTGCCATCATCGGGCTCGTTAACGCCTTCCTGATCGTCAAGCTGCGGATTCCGGATCTTCTGGCGACTCTTGCCGTGATGTACATTGTCGGCGGGATTCACAAAACGTATGCCGCGGGTTATACGATTTACAACCATATGGAATTTCCGGACGGCACCAAAGCCCCCGGCGAGATGAGCGCCGCCTTTCTGCAGCTTGGACAGGGCAAATGGTTCGGCATTCCGATTTCGGCCGTCCTCCTCATTATTGCTGTGGCGCTTGTGCATATTTTTCTGACGCGGACCAAATACGGCCGCCAAATGTACGTCACGGGCGGTAATGAGGAAGCGGCGCGCCTGTCCGGAATCAAGGTGAAAAGGGTGCGTACGCTGGCGTACGTCGCTTCCGGCGTGTTCGCCGCGATTGGCGGGATTATTTACGCCTCCCGGGTCGGATCCGGTCAAATCGACGCGGGATCGCCGCTCTTGATGGAATCCGTGGCGGCTGTGTTCGTCGGTTTTTCGGTCTTTGGCGCCGGCAAGCCCAACGTCATCGGCACATTTATCGGGTCGGTATTGATCGGGGTACTGGTCAACGGACTGACCATGATGAATTTGCAGTATTTTACACATGATATCGTCAAAGGGATCGTTCTTGTCCTCGCACTTGCCGTCACTTTTTACGTTTTAAACCGCTCGCGAACGTAAAACTCTTGAAATTCTGCGGTTGCTGTATTACTATAAGTTTGTTCCGCGCCTGCGGCTGAATACGGTCTATATGGCGATTCTATCTGTAAATCTCACAGATGAACGTATATTTTACGGCAAAACGGAAAGATTGATAACATCGATTTATTATTTTGGGAGGTGAAATGATAGTGAACAAGTCCGAACTGATTTCCCAAGTAGCTGAAACGACAGAACTGTCCAAGAAGGATGCGACGAAAGCGGTTGACGCTGTATTCGAATCCATCGCACAGGCTCTGCAAAACGGGGACAAAGTCCAACTCGTTGGATTTGGTAACTTTGAAGTGCGCGAGCGTTCCGCACGTAAAGGCCGCAACCCGCAAACCGGTGAAGAAATCGAAATCCCTTCGAGCAAAATTCCGGCATTCAAGCCTGGTAAAGCGCTCAAAGACGGAATTAAATAAGATTTCTACATATTCCATACGCAAGAAGAGGACCGTGACGCTCGTTCACGGCCTTTTCTTTTCTGTAGGGCTGACATGTCCTTCGAGAGGATTGCCGTTGTCGTCCTTTTCCGAATAGGCGATCAGGATGACGGGAGAACCCGTCAGCTGGCTCAGCTGCTGTTCGTATTCGCGAAGCTTGGAAATTTGCCCTTCCCGCAAGGGCGCCGGTTCATATTGCATGTTCTCAACTCCTTGGACTTTATTACATTGGGTAGTATAGCCAGAGGATTTTAAAATAATTATACGCTGTGTGTAAGGCTCGCTGAAAAAAGGAGGATACACTCATGGAAAATAAAGGGAATACGGGGAACAGCGATTTTATCGTGATCAAGGCGAAGGATCAAGGGGTGCAGGTCATTGGACTGACCCGAGGCCAGGATACCCGGTTTCATCACACGGAGAAGCTGGACAAAGGCGAAGTGCTGATCGCCCAGTTTACGGACCATACCTCCGCCATTAAAATCCGCGGCAAAGCCGAAGTGTGGACGAAACACGGAAGTCTCGAAAGCGACAGCTAATAGCAGGGAGCTCAAAAAAACAGCTCTTGAATGCAAATTAGCTGCTGGTCAGGGGATGGCAAATTACCTTAAGCGCAATCTGTACAAACGCAGGCATAGCCTGCTTTTTTTCGTTGTAGAATGAGGTATGGACAGCACGTGTCCGGACGAAACTAAGGGATACTATGACGATGGGAGGGCTGTACTTGAAACGATTTTTCATTCCTGGCCTGGTGCTTGCCGTTACGCTGGGCTCGGTCCTCATCCTGCCTGCACTGTATCATGCGGAGCACACATTTGCCCGGGAAAGCCGGGCTTTGGCCGCGTTTCATCCCCAATCGGGCTGGACGCTCGACAATGCGAATATCGTGGATGCGCTGGACAGCCTTCCCCTTACGCTGCCGATCCGCAAGGTGGAGTGGGAATCCCGCGTGCTGACGGTTGACCTGAAAGTGGCCACACCGGAGGTGTCCGTGTCTGAAATCTATTCGAATATCGCCGAGATCCTCACATTTAGCTTTGACGGCACTTCCAATGTCGACCAGATTCTCCTTCGGCTCGTCGCAGAAGACAAATGGCTCGGCACAAGGCATCTGCTGCTTGCTGCGGATGTCCGGCGGACGGAGTGGAGTCCGGAGCTGAAACAGGCGCTTGGCGAAGCGGGAGAAAGCCCGCTTGCGGACGATATCAAATCCCGATTCCACCTCACCGAAACGAAACTGTGGAGAGACCGGTTCGATCCGCAGGAAAACGGGTAAAAAGAAGTAAGCATACTGTGCGTGGTCTGACAAGTTGTGCTATAATAAAAAAGATTGTGAACAAAAGTTCTTGCTCGCAACAGACGACATAGAAGTGAGAAAGTTATAGGCTCGGAGGCTGACGATGAAACCGTACCGCATACCCCAACTAGCAAAGAAATATGTCGATTACGACATGATCCAAACCCATACGGAGCTGCCGCCCTATCCGGATGCCCGTGTTCATCTTCTATATATTTTTCTGAACCAGGGAAGCCGCAAGCCTTCCGTGCATACAGAGCTGCTGGCGCTTGTCACGTCGCTCGTTCAGATGGGTATTGACACGCATGAAACGATCGACACCATCCAGGGCAAACAGAACGAGGGAGAAATGCGTTCCCGTCAGCTTAAAGTGCTCGCGGGAGACTATTTCAGCAGCCGGTTCTATCAGCTTCTGTCCCAGAAGGGGCAAATCGAGGCTGTATCGACGCTGAGCGCGGCCATTTGCGATGTGAATATTTTGAAAATGAATCTGTACGGCAAAATGAAAAGCCTTCTCCTGTCAGCGGAGGAATACTTACGGCAACGGGTACAGCTGAATATGCAGCTGTTTCTTTCTTTTACCCCTTTTCTGGATGATTCGTTAAAAGAACTGTGGAAATCGCTTCTCCGCGGCTTCAGCGAATGCGAAACGGTCGTTCGTGAAATGCAGCTGAGCTCAGGCTCGGAGCCATTCTTGTACAGCTATTCGTTCTGGCACATCCTGGATGTGGCCTCGGATGAAGACAAGCTGGCCCTGAAGGAAAACCGGGTTGAGCCGAAAGACTGGAAGAAGATGCTGCTTAAGTACAAGGCCGGAGAACATTTGGCGGATAAGCTGCAGCAGGCGGTGAACAGCGTGCAGTCCATCCTGAAAATGGTTAAGGGAGACGGAATGTTCCGGGAGATCGGACAGGTGCTTGACCCGTTCCTTCGTCAGCTTAACACACCGGGATCCGCAGTAGGGGAGGGATTGGCGAGAGGATGAATACCAGCATGAGTGAACGGGACACGAAGACGGAAAACAAATACTCACATGTCCAATCCGTTTTTGAGAGCATAGCACCGAAGTACGATGTGATGAACGATATTATAAGCTTTCGCAGGCACAAGGCCTGGCGGAAGTTCACGATGAAGAAAATGGCGATGAAACCCGGAGATACGGCGGTTGACCTGTGCTGCGGGACTTGCGACTGGACGTTGAGCATGGCGGAAGCCAGCGGCACGGGGCAGATGGTCGGCCTCGATTTCAGCCCGAACATGCTGAAGGTCGGCATGGACAAAATCAAGGCGAGACACCTCGAGGATCAGATTACGCTGGTTCAGGGGGATGCCATGAATTTGCCGTTTGAGGATAACCGTTTTGACTACGCCACCATCGGCTTTGGTCTGCGGAACGTGCCTGACCTGGTGCAGGTGCTGAAAGAAATGCAGAGGGTAGTCAAGCCTGGAGGCATGGTTGTATGCCTGGAGGTGTCCAAGCCGACGTGGCAGCCTTTCAAAGGAATTTATTATTCTTATTTCAAGTATATACTGCCTGGACTCGGAAAGGTGTTGGCCAAAAGGTATGAGCAGTACAAATGGCTGCCGGAATCGTTGGCTCTTTTCCCGGGAAGAGAGGAACTGGCAAGCATATTCCGCAGCATCGGTCTTCAGAATGTCGAAGCCTATCCCCTAACTGGCGGCGTCGCAGCATTACATATTGGGATCAAGGAGAATCGGCATGTTTAAGAAAATCGGCATTTTTCTAGAAATGATCAAAATTGAGCACACATTATTTGCGTTACCTTTTGCGTTTATGGGCGCGATCCTCGGATCGGTCGTCGTAAACGGTCACCTTCCATCATGGGCCCAGATCGGCTGGGTCCTGTTAGCCATGTTCGGAGCCAGAAGCGCGGCCTTCGGCTTGAACCGGATGATCGATCAGGTGATCGACAAGAAAAATCCGCGGACGGCGAACCGGGCCATTCCGGCAGGGCTGCTGAAGAGCGCGGAAGTGATCCTGTTTACGGTCGTTTGCTTCCTGCTTCTGCTGTGGGCGGCCTATGAGCTGTCTCCGCTGGCGCTCAAACTGCTTCCGATCGCCGTGTTTTTTCTCGTCATTTATTCCTACACGAAACGGTTTACCTGGCTGTGCCATATCGTGCTCGGCTTAACGATCGCGCTTGCCCCGCTCGGCGGCTGGGTGGCCGTGACTAACGAAATCGACTGGCCGTCCATCGTGCTGTACATCTCGGTCGCTTTCTGGACTGCCGGCTTTGATATCATTTATGCGATCCAGGATATCGATTTTGACCGGAAGGAAGGCTTGTACTCCATTCCGGCGCGCTTCGGCGTCCGCAAGTCTCTGCTCATTGCACGGTATTTTCATTTCATTACCGCGATCGGATTCGTTATCCTGTTCTTTACGACCGAGCTGAGCTGGTGGTATTTTGGTGGGATGCTGATCGCTTATATTATTCTCTTCTACGAGCATTTTATTTTGTCCCCGAATGACATGAGCAAGCTGCAGGTCGCCTTCTTTACGATGAACAGCGTCCTCAGCATTCTCGTATTCGTATTCACCCTGATTGATTTGGTGGTGCAGTACTTGTGACGCAGACGGAGAACAAGAGAAGAAGCTGGGTCGTCGGGATTACCGGCGCCAGCGGTTCGGTGTATGGGGTTCGGTTAACGGAGGTTCTGCTGAAGCAGGGCTATGACGTACACATCGTCGTCTCGAATGCAGGCTGGCGGGTGCTTGGCGAGGAGCTCGGCTGGAAAACAGCTCAAAGGGAGCTTGTGCTAAGCGAGAAATTCGGCGGCCATCCGGGCAGCGTCTATTACCATCCGGTGGCGGATATCGGAGCAACGATTGCCAGCGGCTCCTATCAGGTGGAGGGTATGGTGATTGCGCCATGCTCAATGGGGACACTGTCCGCTGTAGCTAACGGATCGTCCGACAATTTGATGACCCGCGCTGCAGACGTCATGCTGAAAGAAGGAAGGCCGCTGATTTTGGTGCCCCGTGAGACGCCGCTGCATGCCATACACCTGGAAAATATGCTGAAGCTCGCCAGGCTCGGGGTGAAGATGATTCCGGCGATGCCGGCTTTTTACTTTCATCCCCGGACGATCGAGGATTTGATCGACTTCCAGGTGGGAAAGGTGCTTGATATGATGCGGATCGAGCATGAGCTGTTCAGGCGTTGGGACGGCGGGCTGGCCGGACAGGCCAAAGCTGCAGAGTCCGGTACCAAAGAATAGACAGTCCTCCAAACCCATTCGTGCAGCACGAATTGTATGCTATGATTTAAATAAGATGAAAATGAATGGAAGAACGCCAGTGCTCTTTGTTTCTGCTATGCGGGCCATGCTCAAGCCGATGATTTGAACATGAACGGACAGGGAAATGCGGAGTAACATTACGCTGATACGGGTGAAGGAATGAAGAGATTAGACATATTCGGCTTACTGAAAAAAGATATGAATCAAATCGAACAAGAGCTCTTTCGCAGCATTGAGGGCGATCACGAGCTGTTGAACGAGACGTCCATGCACCTGCTGAAGGCAGGCGGCAAGCGGCTGCGCCCGGTGTTTGTGCTGATGGGCGGCAAGTTCGGCAGCTATGACCTGGACAAGCTGAAGCATGTGGCCGTTCCCCTGGAGCTGATCCACATGGCTTCCTTGGTGCACGACGACGTCATTGACGACGCCGAGACGCGCCGCGGTCAATTGACCGTCAAGTCCAAGTGGGATAATAAAATCGCGATGTATACGGGGGACTATATATACGCCCGGGCGCTGCTGCTTGCCACCAAGCTGGAGAACCCGAAGATTCATCAAATCCTCTCCAAAGCGATGGTCGAAATGTCCATCGGGGAAATGGAGCAAATCCGGGACTTTTTCAATACGGAACAGAGCATCCGTCGTTACCTTCTCCGTATCCGGCGCAAAACCGCCCTTCTGATCGCGATCAGCTGCCAGCTGGGAGCGGTTGCGGCTGACGCGGAGCCGAAGGTAGGCAACCTGCTCTACCGCTACGGCTACAACGTAGGGATGGCATTCCAGATTCAGGACGATCTCCTGGATCTGTGCGGAACGGAGAAACAAATCGGCAAACCGCCTGGAAGCGATATCCGGCAGGGCAACATTACGCTGCCTGTGCTGTATGCCCTGGAGGACGAAGCGGTTCGGGAACCGCTGCTGAAGGAGATCGCCGTCATCCGGGAACAGAACGGGGAATGCGACGTTTCCGCAGCGGTTTCGCTCATCAAATCAAGCACGGGAATCGCCCGGGCGGAGGAGCTGGCTACGCGCTATATCAACAAGGCGCTGGAGGCGCTCGACCGGCTTCCGAACCAGCGGACGAAGAAAAATTTGCGCGATATCGCCCATTTTGTGACCAAACGTTCGTATTGATACTTCCGCTGATCCGACTTTCTGTTTACAATACAAATCATAACTATGTACAACATTCGCAATGACTTGAGGAAATGGAGAGTGAGTTTATGCAGCGAACTTTTTTAATGATCAAGCCTGATGGAGTGCAGCGTGGTTTAATCGGTAAAATTATCGGCAGATTGGAAGACAAAGGTTTCAAAATGGTGGCCGGCAAGCTGGTGCAGGTGTCGGACGAGCAGGCCAAGCGTCATTACGCGGAGCATGAGGGCAAGGACTTTTATGACAATCTGGTAAAGTTCATCACGTCCGGCCCTGTGTTCGCCATGGTATGGGAAGGGGATAACATTATTCAATTGTCCCGCATTCTGATGGGCAAAACAGAAGTCACGGAGGCTCTGCCGGGCACCATCCGCGGGGACTACGCTTCCCATACGCCCCATAATCTGATTCACGGCTCGGATTCACCGGAGAG
Organism: Paenibacillus sp. SSG-1; assembly: GCF_002224835.1. Classification (NCBI taxonomy): domain Bacteria; kingdom Bacillati; phylum Bacillota; class Bacilli; order Caryophanales; family Paenibacillaceae; genus Paenibacillus; species Paenibacillus sp. SSG-1. The sequence goes on along the minus strand of NZ_MBRK01000001.1, from coordinate 3,765,399 downwards.
CAGCGCACGCGAAATCGCCAATTTCTTCGAAGCGCATGAACTGGTGGATTACGACCGCAGCATTACGCCGTGGATGTAAAGCCAGTTTTATATAATAACGGCGCGTCGGAAGAGCCAGGGACGCCCGACCCGGATTACATAGGGTTTATCCAGAATATTAAGCGAAGCACGGGAATCGACCTGTCGGACTATAAGGAAGCCCAAATGAAGCGGCGTCTGACGACGCTCAGGGTAAAGAACGGATACAGCAGTTTTGCGGAGTTTTTCGAGGCGCTGCAAAAGGATAAGCGCTTGTTTCATGAGTTTCTGGACCGGATGACGATCAACGTCTCGGAATTTTGGCGCAACCCGAACCGCTGGGAAGTGCTGCGCGATGTGATCCTTCCCGAATTGACCGCAGGTGCGCGGTCCAGGCTTAAGGTATGGAGCGCCGCATGTTCCACGGGAGAGGAGCCCTATACGCTGGCCATGATTTTGGACGGCAAAGGGCTGCTGCAGACGAGTACGCTGGTCGCCACCGATATCGATGAGGGCGCGCTGGCCAAAGCGAAACAGGGCTTGTACCTCGAGCGTTCGCTGAAGGACGTGCCGAAGGAAGTCGCGGCCCGGTATTTTTCCCAGGAAGGTCCGATGTACAAGTTCAGCGAAGGGCTCAAGGCAAACGTCCAATTTCGTAAGCAGAATCTGCTGACCGACACGTTTGAGCAGAATCACGATCTCATCGTCTGCCGGAATGTAATGATTTATTTTACTGAAGAAGCCAAAGCCAAGCTTTACCATAAATTTGCCTCTGCCCTGCGTCCAGGGGGATATCTTTTTGTGGGGAGCACCGAGCAAATTTTTACGCCCGGCCAATACGGGCTCGAGCCGACCGAAACCTTTTTTTACCGGAAAAAGGCTGACGCTTAAGGTGTCAAGGTATATTCAAACCTTCTCTTTGCGATACTACGATTATATTACGGCATCAGACAAAGCGGAGGTTTGCACATCATGGACAAACGAAAGGTAATTACCGCGTATCAGCGCGGGTTTATTACCATTCAGGAATGCGGACAGATTCTGGGCATTGAGAGCGTCCAGCTGAGCCGCCTGGTACAGGATTCCCTGGAAGGTCAGAAGAATACGCAGCGAAGCAGCCAGCCGGTAAGCCGGTAGGCAGGCGGAAGCTGGCGCTAATAAGCACCGCTCTTTCACTAGGAAAGACGGTGCTTTTTTGTGCTTGGTTACGGGGCTATTGTTTCGGTGCCCCTATGCAACGGGCTGAAGCTGTAAACGAACCGAACAGCTGGCCTTGATCGTGGGATTTCAATATAACGGGCTAATTTGAACCAAGCTTCTCCTTGAATCATCTTCAATACAGCGAAGTGTTTTCCCTAGCTTTAGCACATTGTATATAGCTGTAGGGGTTTCTTGTCAAAGCGTGGCACCTATACTATAATGGCAAAAGATATCTGCGGATTTTAGCCAGTTAATGTTTAACAGTTTAAAGGGGGAAAGCACCATGAGTATACGCTACTTAACGGCGGGGGAGACGCACGGACCTCAACTCACGGCCATTATCGAAGGATTGCCGAGCCAGTTGAAACTGGACTTTGAAGCCATCAATTTTCAGCTTGCACGCAGACAGAAGGGGCATGGACGCGGGCGCCGCATGCAAATCGAGAAGGATACGGCGAATATTGTAGGCGGTGTCCGGCACGGTTATACGACGGGAGCGCCTGTTGCCCTCGTGGTTGAGAACAAGGACTGGGCGAGCTGGAGCAGCATCATGAACGTGGAGCCGATCGAAGGGTCGGATGAAGAGAAACGCCGCGTTCACCGTCCCCGCCCGGGACATGCCGACCTGAACGGAGGCCTGAAATACAATCATAAAGACCTGCGGAACGTGCTGGAGCGCTCCAGCGCGCGCGAGACGGCGGCACGCGTTGCCTGCGGGGCGATCGCCCGCCAGTTTCTCGAAGCTTTCGGCATCAAAATTGCCGGGCAGGTCATCCGGATCGGCGAGATTGAAGCGCCGGCCAACAACCTGAGCGTCGACGAACTGATCGAACGCACCGAGGCTTCTTCGGTTCGGGTGGTAGATCCTGAGACGGAAGCGAAAATGGAAGCCTACATCGATGAAATCAAGAAAGAAGGCGATTCCATCGGGGGGATCGTGGAGTGCGTCGTTGAGGGCGTTCCGGTCGGTCTGGGGAGTTACGTCCAGTACGACCGCAAGCTGGACGGACGGATCGCTCAGGCGGTCATGTCGATCAACGCGTTTAAAGGCGTCGAGATCGGCATCGGGTTTGAGGCCGGCGTGCTGCGCGGATCCCAGGTTCACGACGAGATCCTGTACGAGGAAGGCAAGGGATATACCCGAGCCAGCAACCGCCTGGGCGGTTTTGAGGGCGGCATGACCAACGGCATGCCAGTTGTCGTCCGGGGCGTGATGAAGCCCATCCCGACGCTGTACAAACCGCTGCAGACCGTGGATATTGACACGAAAGAGCCGTACACCGCTCAGGTAGAGCGTTCGGACGCCTGTGCCGTTCCGGCGGCGAGCGTGGTGATGGAGCATGTGGTCGCATGGGAAATCGCCAAGGCGTTCCTGGAGAAGTTCGGCGGCGATTCCATGGACGAAATCAAAGCCAACTATGAAAATTACCTTGCCCAAGTGGAGAGGTACTAATGATGAGAACCGTACAAGTGGAGCTTGGCGAACGTTCGTATCCGATCTATATTGGCCCGTCCCTTCTTCCCGAAACGGGAAGTTTTCTGGAGAAGCATGGGCTGACCAAGAAAAGCATGCATCTGATCGTCACGGATGAGCAGGTTGCGGCCCGCCATCTGGACACCCTCAAGCAAAGTCTGGAAAGCCGGGGATATACAGCGGTCGTCTCGATCGTCAAATCGGGGGAAACGTCCAAATCCCTCGCAGTGTATGAAGAAGTGATGACGACGGCCATCCAGGGTGGTCTGGATCGCAGCTCGGCCGTTCTGGCACTCGGCGGAGGCGTAGTCGGAGACCTTGCCGGCTTCGTGGCTGCTACATATATGCGCGGCGTCAAGTTCGTGCAGATTCCGACCACGATTCTGGCGCATGACAGCAGTGTCGGCGGGAAGGTAGCCGTCAACCACCGGCTCGCCAAAAACATGATCGGCGCCTTCCACCAGCCCGAGCTGGTGCTATACGACATGGATACGCTGCAGACGCTCCCGGCGCGCGAAGTATCCGCCGGTCTTGCCGAGATGGTTAAGCACGGCCTGATCCGGGATGCGGAGTTTGCCGGCTGGTGCCGCGACCACGCGTCTGAGCTGCTGTCCCTGGACCGGGAGGCGCTGGCGTACGGATTGGAACGCGGCTGCTCCATCAAGGCCGATGTCGTGTCGGCCGATGAACGCGAGGGCGGCCTGCGCGCCATTTTGAATCTGGGCCATACGATTGGCCATGCGATTGAAGCGGTGGGGGGTTACGGAGAATTTTTGCACGGTGAGGCGATTTCCATCGGGATGGCGGGCTCAGCAATGCTGGCTGTCAAACTGGGACGCGATGCCTCCATCTTTCCGGAAACGGTGTCCATGCTGAAGGCACTGAAGCTTCCGGTCGTACTGCCGGAGCACTTGTCCACGGATAAGCTGATCGCGGCGATGAAGCATGACAAGAAATTTACGGAAGGCACCATGGTGTTTATCGTCCCGGATCGGATCGGGGAGGTCAGCATTGTGAAAGACATTCCGGAGGCTCTGGTCCGCGAAGTGATCGAAGAGCTGAGAAGAAAGGAGCCTGAGCATGTATAACCGGGGAATACGGGGAGCAACGACAGTAACCCGCAACGACGAACAAGAAATTCTGGATGAAACCCTTCGTTTGATGAAGGAAATTGCTGAGCGCAACGAGATCAATCCGGAAGACATTTGCAGCATCTGGATTACGCTGACCCAAGATCTGGATGCAGCATTTCCGGCCAAAGCAATCCGCCAGCTGGAAGGCTGGGAGCTTGTGCCGCTGATGTGTTCGATGGAGGTGCCTGTCAAGGGAAGCCTGCCGCGCTGCATCCGTCTTATGGTGACGGTCAATACCGAGAAGGGCCAGGCAGAGATCAACCACGTCTACCTGAATGAAGCGAAGAAGCTGCGCCCGGATTTGGCCGCACCCAAAGCCTGATTTGAAAAACATGGTTGCCATAACAGGGAATGTTCCTGTATAGTGTAGGTAGTTGAGATGAGTAGAGTTTAGATGAGATGAGTTAAGTATAGAAGAGCAGAGTCCATAAGGTTGCATATATATTTCGTCAACATGTCCGTGCTAAGGCAGTCAAGGCGTTTCCTTGTATTAGGGAACAGGTGAATGCTGATGCGGTTCATGCTGTCGGACTCTTTCATATACTTATTGAAATCCAAACCTCTACTTCGGTAGAGGTTTTTTTGTTGCTTTCGAGTCTGCTGCTCAACAAAGTCCTGATCAATCGAAGGAGGGTACACGATGTTGAATCCTAGTAAAGAGCAGGTCATCGCCCTGGCCGGGCAGTACAATCTGATCCCGGTTGTCAAGCGGCTGCTGGCCGACATGGAAACGCCAATCCGTATATTTCAGCGCTATGCCCAGCGGGAATGCGCATTTCTGCTTGAGAGTGTAGAGGGAGGAAGCCAGTGGGCCCGTTATTCGTTTATCGGGACGGACCCGTTCATGATGATCTCCGGCAAGAAGGGGGAAATCGTGCTGGAGCAGGGCGGACAGAAGCAGCTCATGAAAGGGAAGCCTGTTGAGGAGCTCAAAGCGCTGCTTCGCACATATCGAAGCCCGAAACTCGATGATCTTCCTCCATTCACGGGAGGAGCGATCGGCTTCTTCGGATACGATCTGCTGCAGTATTATGAGAAGCTTCCCGCGCATCAGGTCGACGATCTGGGGATGGACGACATCCGCTTCATGTTCTGCGACACCGTCATCGTGTTCGATCATGTGAAGCAGCAAATTTTGCTGGTCGGTAACGTGCATGTAAAGGAAGGGGACAACGACGAAGCGATCCGCAAAACGTATGACGAGGTGGACCGCAGGCTGGAGGAGATCGCGGGGCAGCTGCAAGAGCAGGGTCCGCGAGAGAATGTCAACGGCCGCAGCATTCCGGTGGATATCGACCTCGGCGAAATCAAGTCTAACATGACCAAGGAGCAGTATATGGCGAACGTTCGCCAAGCGCAGGAGTATATTCGCGCAGGGGACATTTTTCAGGTGGTGCTGTCCCAGCGCTTTCATATCGAGACGGAGGTGTCCCCGCTGCATGTGTACCGGGTGCTGAGAACACTGAATCCTTCGCCTTATATGTATTATTTGAAAATGCATGAAGAAATCATTGTCGGCACCTCACCCGAGGCGCTGGTCAAGGTCGACGGCAACCGGGTCAGCACCCGGCCGATCGCCGGCACGCGGCCGCGGGGAGCCGATGAGGCCGAAGACAGCCGCCTTGCCGCCGAGCTGCTCGCTGACGAGAAGGAGCGCGCCGAGCATTTGATGCTCGTGGATTTGGGACGCAACGATCTTGGCAGGGTGTCGGCGTTCGGCACCGTGAAATGCGACAGCTTTATGGAAATTGAGAAGTATTCGCATGTGATGCACATGGTTTCGAATGTGTCGGGGACGCTGCGGGACGACAAAGATTTCTTCGATGCCTTTCTGTCCTGCCTGCCGGCGGGAACGGTGTCCGGAGCACCGAAGCTGAGAGCGATGGAGATCATCGCCGAGATGGAGCGGGAGGCGCGCGGCGCTTATGCCGGTGCCATCGGGTATCTGGGATTTAACGCCAACATGGACTCCTGTATTACGATCCGGACGATCATATTCCGCAAGGGCAAGGCGTACGTGCAGGCGGGCGCAGGCATCGTGTGGGACTCCGTTCCGGAGAAAGAGTATGAGGAGACGATGAATAAAGCCAAAGCGCTCCTGAAATCGATCCGGACGGCGGAAGCGATGTTCCCGCCGGTTAAACTGGAGCGGGAAGTGACCAATCAGGATTATTTCTTTGAATATACACCTTAATGGACCGGAAAGGAGAGGAAAGAGCATGAGCGCAAGCGAATTGATACATGCGAGTTTGTCACAATTAATCGGAGGCGCGGATCTTTCAAGGGAGGAAGCCCGCGGACTGATGCAGTGCATCATGGAGGGAGCGGCGACATCTTCCCAGATCGGGGCGCTGCTGACAGCGCTGCGGATCAAAGGGGAGACCGTGGAGGAAATCACAGGGTTTGCCGAAGCGATGAGAAGCGTCGCGAGCCATGTAGCGACCGATAACGCAAGGCTGCTGGATACCTGCGGAACGGGCGGATCGGGGATCCACAAATTCAACATTTCCACCGTCTCGGCGATTATTTCTTCTTCCGTTTCGGTCCGGGTGGCTAAACACGGCAACCGCTCGGCTTCAGGCCGCGCGGGCAGCGCCGATGTGCTGGAGGCGCTCGGCGTTAACATTCACTTGAGCAGTGAACAGGCTAAACGGTGCCTCGAGGAAATCGGTATCTGCTTCCTGTTCGCCCAAATCTACCATCCGTCCATGAAACATGCAGCCGCTCCGCGCAAGGAGCTCGGCGTGCGGACGGTATTTAATATGCTGGGACCTCTGACGAATCCAGCCGGAGCCGACCGTCAGCTGCTGGGAATCTACGACCGGAACAAGACCGAAACGATCGCAAACGTTCTGAAGGAGCTCGGCTCCAAACGGGCGCTCGTTGTGACCAGCCTGGAAGGTCTGGACGAAATCAGCATCTCGGGGCCGACGCAAATTTCCGAACTGCGTCACGGCGAAGTGCGGACCTATCAGATTCACCCGCATGATCTCGGGTTGGACGTCCACCCGCTGGAAGCCGTTCTGGGCGGAGATGCAGTTCAGAATGCCGCCATTATCCGCTCGGTGCTGGCAGGCGAGAAGAGCCCGTACCGCGACATCGTGCTGGCCAACGCGGGGGCATGTATCTATGTCGCGGGGCTTGCAGACAGCATCGCGGAAGGCGTGCAGGCGGCGGCTCGGGCCATCGACAACGGCAGCGCATCGGCCAAACTTGAGCAACTGATCCAAATGACAGGAGAGCTGAGCTATGTATCTTGATAAAATCGTACAAACCAAACGGACCGAGGTGGCCCGACTCGCCGAGCATTTTTCACTTGTGGAAGCGGAGCGCCAAATCGCGGCGATGCCCGCGACCAGAGGATTCCACCGGGCGCTGACTGAAGGACGCAAGCGGAGCATGGGGCTGATCGCCGAGGTAAAGAAGGCGTCGCCTTCCAAGGGTCTCATCCGTCCGGATTTTCATCCGGTGCGTATCGCCCAGGCTTATGAAGCGGCAGGGGCCGACTGCCTGTCGGTTCTGACGGACGTCGAATACTTCCAGGGGAGCGGGCAGTATTTGCGCGATGTGCGCGCCGCGGTGGACCTTCCGCTGCTGCGGAAGGACTTCATCATCGACGAGCGGCAAATTTATGAAGCCCGCCTCCTCGGTGCGGACGCGGTGCTGCTGATCGCGGCCATTCTGGAGCCCGATCAAATCGCCGCTTACCTGCAGCGGGCGGGTGCGCTCGGGCTCGACGCCCTGATTGAAGTTCACAGCCGGAAAGAGCTCGAAGCCGTGCTTGGCCTCGGAGCGGATCTGCACCAAGGAGCGCTGATCGGGATCAACAACCGGAATCTGCATACGTTCGAGACTTCCCTGGAGGCAACGGCAAAGCTTCGGGAGCTGATTCCACAAGGGATTCCGGTCATCAGTGAGAGCGGCATCGCGGGCAAAGAAGATATGGCGTATTTGGAGCAGGCGGGAGCAAGCGGCGTGCTGATCGGAGAGTATTTCATGCGCCGGGACGACATCGCGGAGGCGGTCCGTGACTTGATGGGGCCGACCTTATCCGGGGAAGAAGTGAAGCATCGTGGGTGAGACGGCGGTAAAAATTTGTGGACTTCAGGACGTTGAAGTGCTAAAATCAATGGTAAACTTGCCTGTGGATTATATCGGATTCGTATTCGCGCCGAGCCGGCGCCGGGTAACGCCTGAGCAGGCTGCCCTGCTTTCAGCACAGCTGAAGGCGTGGAAGACGCCCGAAATTCCGCAAAGCGTCGGCGTGTTCGTCAACCCGGACCTGGAAGAGCTTGCCGCGATCGTGGAGGAGGCCCGGCTCGACGTCGTTCAGCTCCATGGACAGGAAAGCCCGCAATTTTGCCGGGAGGTCAAGGAGCGTTTGGGGACCCGGGTGTTCAAGGTACTATCAGTTCAATCCCTTAATGAGAATTCCGAATTATCTATAAATCATGAACTTTACGCAGGCTTGATCGATGGCCTGCTGCTTGATACATTCGATCCTGTGTATGGCGGAGGATCGGGAAGCACGTTTGCCTGGGAGGAGATACCGGCATACCGCGATTGGGCGAAAGCCCAAGGGATTCCGCTGTTTGTAGCCGGAGGCCTTCTGCCGTCCAACGTGGCCGAGCTGATCGATAAGTACAGCCCGGACGGCGTAGACGTTTCCAGCGGCGTGGAAAGTGACGGAGTGAAGGATATAGACAAAATCGCAGCATTTGTGGGAAGGGTGAAGCAGGCATGACAACACAATTACCAGACAAGAACGGGCGCTTCGGACCGTTTGGCGGAAGATTCGTTCCCGAGACGCTCATGAACGCGCTGATCGAGCTCGAGGAGTCATACAACCGATATTCGGACGACCCGAGCTTTCAGGAGGAGCTGAACTATCTGCTTAAGCAGTACTCCGGCCGTGAGACGCCCCTGTACTATGCGGAGCGTCTCAGCAAGCATTTGGGGCAGGCGAAGATCTACCTGAAACGGGAAGATCTCAACCACACCGGCGCCCATAAAATCAACAACGCGCTCGGACAAGGCGTTCTCGCCAAACGAATGGGCAAGACGAAGGTCATTGCCGAGACGGGAGCAGGCCAGCATGGTGTGGCAACGGCAACCGTAGCCGCACTCCTTGGAATGGAATGCAAGGTGTTCATGGGGGAAGAGGATACGAAACGGCAGGCGCTGAACGTATTCCGGATGCAGATGCTGGGCGCCGAAGTCGTACCCGTTACGTCCGGTTCGCGGACGCTGAAGGACGCCGGCAACGAGGCGCTGCGGTACTGGGTCAGCCATGTCGACGATACGTTCTACATCCTTGGCTCTGCCGTAGGGCCGCATCCATATCCGATGATGGTGCGCAACTTCCAGCGGATTATCGGCGACGAGACGCGCCGCCAGATCCAGGAGGCGGAAGGGCGTCTTCCGGACTATGTTGTCGCAGCCATCGGCGGCGGCAGCAATGCGATCGGCATGTTCTTTCCGTTTATCGAGGACAAGGACGTCCGGTTGATCGGCGTAGAGGCCGCTGGTAAGGGTGTGGAGACCGCCTTCCACGCCGCGACGATGAGCAAAGGCACTCATGGCGTCTTCCAAGGGTCTATGAGCTATCTGCTGCAGGACGATTTCGGCCAGGTGCAGGAAGCCCACTCCATATCGGCCGGTCTGGATTATCCGGGCGTCGGACCGGAGCACTCTTACCTTAAGGATATTGAGCGCGCCCAATACGTTCCGATCACGGACCAGGAAGCGCTTGATGCGCTTCAGCTGCTATGCCGGACGGAAGGGATCATTCCGGCTCTGGAATCCGCACATGCGATCGCTGAAGTGGTGAAGATGGCGCCGCGGCTCGGAGAGGACGACATCGTCGTCATCTGCCTGTCCGGACGGGGAGACAAGGACGTGGAGTCCATCATGGCTTATACGGGAGGTAAACAGGCATGAATTTGATGGATCAAACGTTTGCCCGTCTTAAACAGGAGAATCAAACGGCGCTGATTCCGTTTCTGACCATCGGTGACCCGGATCCCGATACGTCGGTTGAAATTATAGCCGGTCTCGAAGCGGCCGGAGCCGACATGATCGAGCTGGGCGTGCCGTATTCGGACCCCTTGGCCGACGGCCCGGTTATTCAGCGGGCTTCCGAGCGGGCGCTGAAGCATCAGGTGACGATCAAAACCTGCATGGAAACGGCGGTCAGAGCACGAAAGGCAGGGGTGAAGCTGCCATTCATCCTGTTTACTTATTATAATCCGGTGCTTCAGTTCGGGCTGGACCGCTTTTTTGAAGAGGTCAAAGCACATGACATCAGCGGCATTATCATTCCGGATCTGCCGATTGAGGAGTCAGCTGACGTACGCGCCCGGGCCGAGCGCTCGGATATTCATGTCGTTCCGCTGGTGGCTCCGACCTCCCATGAGCGGATCAAATCGATCGTGGAAGGAGCCAGAGGCTTCATTTACTGCGTATCCTCGCTTGGCGTGACGGGTGAGCGGGCGAGCTTCCACGAAGGCGTGGAAGATTTCATCGCCAGCGTGAAGAAGTATACGGACATTCCGGTGGCGATCGGCTTCGGTATTTCAAACAGGGAGCAGGCGGTGCGCTTTTCCCGGATCTGCGACGGTGTCGTCGTGGGCAGCGCCATCGTCCGCAAGGTCGAAGAGGCCATTCCGCTGCTGCAGGGCGGAGATACGCATGAACAGGGCCTTTTGCAAATCCGTGAATTTGTGGCACAATTAAAACCATAATCTTGAGTTGAAAGTGAGGGGGGATACGGTGAAACCAAAATCCCAGATAGTGAACATTCCGGTCTATGAGCCGGGCAAACCGATTGAAGAAGTCAAGCGGGAGCTTGGTCTCAGCGAAGTCATCAAGCTGGCTTCCAACGAAAATCCTTACGGCGCTTCGCCGCGTGTGAAGGAGGCGGTGCTTGCCGAGCTCGACAACATCAGTCTGTACCCGGACGGAGGCGCGGTGGAGCTTACGGCGGAAGTAGCCCGCTTCCTGGGTGTTGAGCCCGGGCAAATCATTTTCGGCTGCGGATCGGACGAAGTCATCGCCCTGATCTGCCGCGCGTTCTTGGTTTCCGGCGACGAAACCATCATGGCGGATCAAACCTTCTCCGTGTATAAAAGCAACGCCGACATCGAAGGGGCCGTCAGCATCGAGGTTCCGCTGGTGGACGGAAAGCATGATCTTGAAGCGATGCTCGCCAAGCTCAGCAGCAAGACGAAAATCGTTTGGATTTGCAACCCGAACAACCCGACGGGAACCATTCTCTCCGAAACCGAATTGACCGGTTTCCTGGATCAAGTTCCATCGAATGTGATGGTCGTGCTGGATGAGGCTTACTTCGAGTATGTAACCGACCTCTCCTACCCGGACGGAAGCAAGCTCCTATCCCAATATCCAAACCTGGTCGTTCTCCGGACCTTCTCGAAGATCTACGGCATGGCTTCCCTGCGGATCGGCTACGGCGTAGCTCAGCCTGAGGTCATTCAGCTGATCAACCGTGTGCGCGAACCGTTCAACACAACGCGGGCAGCCCAGGCAGCGGCCAAAGCGGCGCTTGCCGATCAGGAATACGTGGCCAACTGCCGCATCGCGAACGCGGAGGGCATCAAGCAGCTGCAGGCTGAGTTCGACCGGCTAAGCCTCGATTACTTCCCCGCGCACGGCAACTTTATTATGGTCAATGTGCGTAAGCCTGCGGTGGAAATGTTCCAATCGCTGCTTCAGAAGGGGATCATCGTTCGCGCCGGATTCGGCAAGTATCCGAACCATGTTCGTGTAACCGTTGGATCCGAGGAACAAAATAAAGCATTTATTCACGCATTGGAGCAGGTATTGAGCGAAGATAAGGCCCAAGTGCAGTAAGTGCGAACAAACGAGTGAGGGAACATGAATACAACGAAGATTGCTATATTTGGAGTGGGTCTGATCGGCGGTTCGCTGGCGCTTTGCTTTAAAGGGAAGCCCGGCTTAACCGTCGTGGGCCATGCCCATCTCCCTGAATTGGCCGACAAATATATGAGCCGCGGCGTCGTCGACGCAGCGACGCTGTCCATGGAAGAAGCCGCACTTGATGCGGACTTCATTTTTTTGTGCGTTCCTGTCGGTATGCTGGAAGAATACCTGGACCGGTTAAGCGCACTCCCATTGAAAAAGGGCTGCATCATCACCGATGTGGGCAGCACGAAGGCAAGCATCGCGCAGGCGGCGCGCGCGCATGATTTCAAGGACTTTTACTTCATCGGCGGGCACCCGATGGCCGGCTCCGAGCGTTCCGGTGTAGAGGCGGCCACGCCGCTGCTGTTTGAGAACGCGTATTACGTGCTGACTCCGCCTCCGGGCACGCCTGATCATGCTTATGACGCGCTGGCGCAGCTGCTGTCTTACACCCGCGCTCAAATCGTCAAGGTGGATCCGGTCCTGCACGATGAAATCGTCGGGGCGATCAGCCATCTGCCGCATATCATCGCAGTGGCGCTCGTGAACCAGGTGTGCGATTACAATCATTCCAATTCCTTATACCGGCTGCTCGCGGCAGGCGGTTTTCGTGACATTACCCGGATCGCATCCAGCGATCCGCTGATTTGGCGCGACATTCTGCTGGGCAACAAAAACGTGCTGCTCAGACAGCTCAAGGACTGGAATGAAGGCATCGCCGCGTTCGTAGAGATGCTGGAGGAGGGCGATGGACAGGCCATTCAAGAGGCGTTTGCCAAGGCGAACGATTTCCGCAGCGAGCTTCCGGAGCGCCGCAAGGGCATGATTACGCCTAGTTTTGATCTGTACCTCGACGTACCGGATACGCCCGGTATTATCGGGAAAATCGCCACGGAGCTGGGCGTTAGGCACATCAACCTCAGCAACATGCAGATCATCGAGAGCCGGGAGGACGTCCCGGGCATTCTGCGCCTGTCCTTCAGGCAGGAACATGATTTGGAGCGGGCCAAGGAACTGCTGCAATCCATGAGTTATCAGGTATCGCAGTAAATTTTAAAACGTTTACAAAAAAACGCTTACTTTAGTGTTGACAAAATGAAAACGTATACATATAATAAAAGTACAGTATGGTTTCTCTCCACTCCTATCCAAATAAATGGCACTTTGTGCAGCCACCCGATGCGGGTGGTTTTTTTTTGCCTTTTTTTTATTTTGCGGCCATTTTTTTCTATAATCTAGCAACATTTACGGGGCGAAATTCGTCTATTAAGAGATTAGTGATGATTCAGCGTGTCCCAAAAAGAGTTATTTTCTCCTTGGATTTGGCAATTCTTCTTGAGGTTCGACTGACTAGTAGGAATTAATATGTTACAATGGAAATGATATATTTGTAGAATCGTTGCCGATTTTGCCGAATACATAGCTTTTTGGACGTTTATACTGCCGCGCGGTGGCGTAAATACCGCAACTTTTCATCACCTGTTCAGTACAAACATATAACTGAATCGAACGGGGATGCTTGTGTACGGTCGAGGAGGTCACAATGGAAATGACGGATTCGCAGATGATACAGGACATCAAGAAGGGCAATGTAGAGCTCTTCTCTGAATTGATGCGCCGTTATCAGCGGAAAATATTGGCTTTTGTATATCATATGCTTAAAAGTTCACATTTGGAGTTAATGGCGGAAGACCTGTGTTCAGAGACGTTTTACAAGGCTTTCAAGAGCCTGCATTCGTTTCGTGAGGTCGACGCATCGTTCTCCACATGGCTCTATACGATTGCCCGGAACACGGTGCTCAGCGAGCTGAGAAAGCAGCGCAGCGCCAATGTGCCGCTGGAGGAGAGCGGGGTTACACCGGTTGCGCCGATGGAGGTGGCGCCGGAGCAGGCCATTTTGCGCACCGAGAAGGTGGAGCTGGTTCGCGAGGCCATTAACAACCTGCCGGAAAAGCAGCGATCCGCGCTCATTTTACGGGAATACGATCAGCTCGATTACCAGGAGATTGCCGACATTTTAGGTCAAAGCGTCAGCTCTGTAAAATCTCTTCTATTCCGGGCAAGGTCCAGTGTAAAAGTTCAGCTGGAGCCGTATTTTTACGAGCTGACGTATGAAGAATATGAAGGGATGAAAAGCAAATGAATTGCGATGAGGCTCACAGCCTGTTCGGCATCGTTTTGGATTTGGAAGAAGACGATCCGAGACGGATTGAGCTCGAACAGCATACAGCCACTTGCAGTGATTGCCAAGCAGAATTGGCGTTATGGAAAGAAAGCCGGGTTCTCATGATGGAATTGCAGGAGGAGCCGACGGAAGAACAGGCGGAAGAAATCAACCGGAACGTCATGGACCGTATATACCGGGAGTCCCCGTGGCTGATTCCGGACCAGAGCAAACCTTTTGCCGTACCTGCATCTACCCGAAAACGCATGTCCTGGTGGATTGCCGGGTTTGTCATGGTATTTTTGGTGAGCTTTCTGTATTGGGCCATCATGGATAAGCCGTTTGCTAAAGAGACAGCCGAAGCGGTACCTACCGGGATTCTTCCGACCGGCGTTGCGGGTTCGTCCGTGGTGACGGAACAGGTCAGTTATGTGATCCCGAAGACGAACAGCGGGATTATCGAGCCGCTTGTCGCCGGCATGGGTCCGACCCATCCACAGTACTGGATGATCCTGTCGGTACTCGGGGTAGGAATGGCCCTCTTTTCATTGGGAAGGGTCAGCCGTATCAGAAAATAGGTTCTTTCGCATATATATATAGAAGAAAGGGGATACGCGTATGATGATCGGTTTGATCCGCCACGGCCTGACGGATTGGAATAAGCTCGGCAAAATTCAGGGACAGAGCGATATCCCTTTGAATGAAGAGGGCAGACAGCAGGCGGAGCGGCTTGGGGAAAGGCTGCTTCACGAACCGTACCACTGGGATTTTATCATCAGCAGCAAGCTCTCCCGCGCGCGGGAAACCGGGCAAATTCTGGCCGACAAGCTCCACATTCCGCTACTTGAGCCTGATGAGCGGCTGAATGAACGGAGTTTTGGGCAAGCGGAGGGACTGACGGCCGATGAGCGGGAAAGCCGCTGGGGCAAGCAGTGGGATGTGCATGACCTGGGCCAGGAGACGATCGAGCAGATTGAGGCTAGAGCTTTGGCGTTTATGGAGGATATGTGGACGGCTTACCCCGATATAAACATGCTCGTCGTGAGTCACGGCGGGCTGCTGGCACAGCTGTACAAGTCATTGTACAGGGATAAATATACGGAACGGATTGGCAACCTGTCGCTTACGATCCTGGAGAAAAAGGATATCGACTGGATCCCGCTCCTCTATAACTGCACCCGCCATTTGGCGGAAAAGAACGGATAACTCGGACAAGCGCCGGGTTATTTTTTTTGCCCGGATCGAATAAAAATTGTAATAATTCCCATAATGGTAGTAAAACGGCGAGGCGATGATGACATGAATTTAGCGGATATGCTTTCGTATGCGGATATCGGCCAGCTGACTACCATTGCAAGCCACTACCAATGCCAGTGCAAACGGAATTCCAAGCATGAACTGATCCAGAGCATCCTGGTCACGCTGAA
Source organism: Paenibacillus sp. SSG-1 (assembly GCF_002224835.1). NCBI lineage: Bacteria > Bacillati > Bacillota > Bacilli > Caryophanales > Paenibacillaceae > Paenibacillus > Paenibacillus sp. SSG-1. The sequence continues at coordinate 3,750,039 of NZ_MBRK01000001.1, read as the reverse complement.
CCGAAGGGAGTTTATTGCGCAGCAGGTCAACACGGTTTCCCTTCAAGATTTACGCTTTCTGAACTCAGTCTTGTTTGACAGCAGATCGTTTTACAGCGTAGAAGATCTGGCGGCTGTCGTCCGGCAGACGGCTTTTGACCTCCCGGCAAACGAAGTGCATGAAACCCCGAGGGAAGCTATCGCCCGCTATAAGCGCAGCGGCTGGCTGTTCAACGGAATGACATCAAGCACCAAGTATCTGTTTCAAATGCCGAGTGATCTGAAGGACCGGTTCCGGGCCGAGCTTGGACACGCGCTGAAGCGAAAGGTCGTTAAATCCGGAGAGCCTCCGGTTTACCGGGAAGAGCAGGATCTGTGCGCCGAGGATCTGATGTACATGCTGAAGTATGTGAACCAGCAGGAGATCGAGCTGAATCAGGAATTCGTAATGTACAAGCGATACCAGCAGCAGTTAATGGACATGTTCCATGTCAGCGAGCCTCTGCTGACCAAAGGGGGATGGCGCTTTGGCTACGGCAGGAGCTTCAATGCATACCCCAACCGGATGGCGCTTCTGTATGACTATGCGTTCTACCATAGATATATCGAAGAAAACGGCAGCCGGCTGGAACTGTCGGGCAAGGGCGCAGAGCTGCTGGAAAGCGGGACGAAAGAGAGCATGGTACAAATTTTCCGCTTTTGGTTAAAACTTTATAAAAGCGCCATACCTAACTTGGCATCCCTCGTATATTGGACCGGGGAATGCGCCAAGGAATGGGTAACCGCCGCTTCCCTGCATGATGCTTTGGGCTGGCTGATCAAACCGTTTTATTACGACACTGCAGAGTCGATATTAAATGAAAGAATTATCGCGATGATGATGCATCTTGGGCTGATCCGCATCGGAGAAAGTCCGGAGAGCGGCATGGTTTTGAAGATGACCGCTTTCGGACAAAAGCTGGCCAGCAAAAGCCTGAACCTCGGAAGCGGCGAGCTGGAACCGCTCATTGACAAGTCATAGCCGCCTTGTTACAATCACTCCCAAAGTTAAGGGGTGATGAAAACATGCTGTTACCTTACGGCCAGCATCTGCCAAAAATCCACCCGTCCGTCTATGTCGCGGAGGGTGCCAAAATTGTCGGTGACGTTCAAATTGGACAGCAATCAAGCGTATGGTTTAACGCCGTGCTTCGAGGTGATATGGCACCCATTGTGATCGGTGACCGGTGCAATATTCAGGATGGAGCGGTAGGTCACGTCAATACGGACGAGCCGCTGATTCTGGAGGACGACGTCTCCGTCGGACATGCCGCCATCGTTCACGGCTGCACAATAGGCAAAGGTACATTAATCGGAATGGGGGCCATCGTACTGAACGGGGCCGAGATTGGTGAATATGCTTTAATAGGGGCAGGATCTATCGTTACTGAAAATAAAAAAATACCACCCTATACGCTTTCTCTGGGTTCGCCGGCGAGAGTGGTCCGTGAATTAACCGAAGAAGACTTGCGCAGAATGTATCGTACCACTCAAAACTATGTGGACAAGGGTAAAGAGTATAGGATGTTCTAATCAAAGGTTCGGAGGTGCATCCTAATGGATAAGATGAAAGCTACTTATGAAGTCATGTTGGGGCTGGCGGCTGAAATGGTATGGGACGAAGCGTTGCGAAAACACCGGAGCGAGGAGCTTTACCGCGAAATAGACAGGGCTCTGGCATCCGGAGACGAGGCGGCTTTCCGTAACCTGACGGATGAACTGAAGTTGCTTAATTAAGTGGAATAAATGAAAAGAAATGCAGGCTTTCATGCTGCATTTCTTTTTTGTTGGGACGGCCTGCGCGAATGAATTTTACAAATTGCTGACAGGGTAACAAGCATATTATAGAATGGAATGGTGAAAAATAATGGAAAGGGTGAACCCTTGAATGAAGTTCAGCGAAGTGGAAGAGGCAACATGGAGTGAGCTCTCCCCCTATTTCGACACCTGCCTCATCCCTTACACCGGCCTGTCGGGCAAAGAGTCTCCCATAGAAGCGACGGAGGCGCTGGCGAGGCTGCGGGATTTTATGGACCTGGTCGAGATCCCGTTTAAAGGGAGGATCATTACATATCCGGCCGTACAATACGGCCAAGGAGAGGATCTGTCGTTATTGCAGGAAGTTTGTCGCAATGTTAGGGAAGCGGGCTTTGCTTACGTCATTGTCATGACGGCAGACATCGAGCTGATCCAAGGAAAGATTGAAGGCTGCGATTTGGTTCTGTCCCGAAAAGTATACAATGAAGAAACGGGCGGAGCAGGTATAGCAGGCCAGATTAAGGATAAAATACAGGAAATGTGGCAGCGTGACAGCAAGAAGGAAATGTGACAGAAATTCAACAATTTAATTGGCTAAATCTTCTTCCGCCTGATAAAAGAGTTGGATATTCTTGACGGTCTTATAAGGCTAATATATTATTATTATGTCCTAGTAAGTCGTGTGATAATAATCATTGAAAGCACTTTAAGACTTGGTTGACAAAGGGGGTTGAAGACATTATGAGCAACCAAAATGAGCACCATGAACCATCTCACAAACCACCCGGTCGTAAAGAAATGTCCCGTCGACAATTTCTGACTTATACATTGGGCGGTGCCACTGCTTACATGGCAGCCGGTGCAGTCCTGCCGATGGTGCGTTTTGCTGTGGATCCGATCCTGCACAAGAAGGGCGAGGGAGAGTTCATTAAAGTTGTCGAAGAAAGCAAAATTACCGACGAGCCTCAAGAATTCTCTTTTGAGCTGAAGCAGCAGGATGGATGGTATGCAAGCACTGCTACACTAACTGCTTGGATACGCAAGGATGAACAGGGAAAAATCTATGCGCTGTCCCCGATCTGTAAGCATTTGGGCTGTACGGTCGGCTGGAACAATGATAAAAGCTTCCCGGATGAATACCATTGCCCATGCCACGGGGCGCGTTATACCAAAGAAGGCAAGAACTTGGCCGTTGCGCCAAAGCCGCTCGACACTTACAAAATAAAGATTGAAAACGGTTGGGTGTACCTTGGCGGAGTCGAGCCGAATACTGAAGTGAAATAGGAGGCGTAGAATCGGATGTTTAAGAATGTCTACAACTGGATTGATGAACGTCTTGATGTCACGCCGATTTGGAGAGACGTGGCGGACCATGAAGTGCCGGAGCACGTTAACCCGGCGCATCATTTCTCTGCGTTTGTATACTGTTTTGGCGGATTGACGTTTTTTATCACGGTCATCCAGATCCTGTCGGGGATGTTCCTGACCATGTATTACGTTCCGGACATCATTAACGCCTACGCCAGCGTTGAGTACCTACAGACGAAAGTAGCCTTCGGGCAAATCGTCCGCGGTATGCACCACTGGGGGGCGAGCTTGGTTATCGTTATGATGTTCCTACATACCATGCGCGTGTTCTTCACAGGTTCCTATAAGGCGCCTCGCGAAATGAACTGGGTTGTGGGTATGCTGATTTTCTTTATCATGCTGGGCTTGGGCCTGACAGGCTATCTCCTTCCTTGGGATAACAAAGCCTACTTTGCAACAAAGGTTACGCTGGAAATTGCGAATTCCGTTCCATGGCTTGGGCCGATCATTAAGGAATTCCTGCAGGGCGGTACGATTGTAGGTGCCGAGACGTTAACGCGTTTCTTCGCACTTCACGTCTTTTTCCTCCCGGCCGTGTTGCTCATTCTTCTGGTCGGACATTTTATCATGATCCGCAGACAGGGCATTTCCGGTCCACTATAATAAGAAGGGAGGAATATCGATGGCACACGGTAACAATTCAAAAGAAAAAGTGGTGTATGTTGGCGACTCGCGCGTCCGTAAAGGCAACGGGTTCATTACACCGCCGGACTACACGTCGTATCCAGGCAAATCGGAAGCGTTTATCCCTAACTTTCTTTTGAAAGAATGGATGGTCGGTGTTGTCGTACTTGTCGGATTTCTGGTGCTCACCATTGCGGAGCCGGCTCCACTGTGGTTCCCTGCGAACCCAAGTGCGTCCATTATCCCGATGCCTGACTGGTACTTCTTGTTCTTGTACCAATATCTGAAATTGCCGTACGCATCCGGAAGTTACGTCGTTCTCGGCACGATTGGTGTAAGCGGTGTAGCGTTTGGTTCACTGCTGCTGGCTCCTTTCCTGGACACTGGCAAAGAGCGCCGTTTTTACCGCAGACCGATCGCTTCCTCGCTGATGTTTCTCTCTTTGATCGCCGTGGTGTACCTGACGAACTCCGCATGGCACCACTACAAAGAAGAAATGGCTGCAACCGGTCAAATTCCGGAGAACATCCAGCGTGAAGAGAAAGCTGCCGAAAACAAGGCAAAAGGACTTCCGACGACCAGCGCGAACCAGCAAAAAGAGATCGCGATCGTCGATAAAGAAGATCCGGCAATGGAATCTTATAAAAAAGCTGGCTGCATTACCTGCCACGCAGCGGATATGAAAGGTGCTGCGGGTCCGTCTCTCCGTGGAGTCGGCGACAAACATAACAAAGAAGACATTCTGAAAATCATCAAAGAGGGCTATGAAGGTAAGATGCCTGCCATGTACGACTCAGCAATCGCTGCAGGCCTGACCGACAAAGACATTGATCATTTGGCAGAATGGCTTTCGAAGCAAAAGGCAGAGCAATAAGCGGCCATACTTATGAAAACCTGATCGTATTTACGATCAGGTTTTTTTAAGAGATCAGAAAGTATGCTTACATGCTAAAAACACAATGAACGAAGCTCAATAACCCAGCTTTAGCGGTAAAGGGATCGTGGGAGTACAAGGAGGGACAAGCGTGTCGATCGCTTATTTCTGGAGCCGTTCGCTCCTCGGAAACCGGGGATTTTTATGGCTCCTGTTATGGTGTAACCTGCTCGGAACAGTATACGGTTACTATTGGTATGCGGAACAAATGGAATATACCGTGGCGAACAACCCCTTCTGGCAGGTCATTTTCGTTCCGGACAGTCCGACGGCAAGCTTATTTTTTACGATCGCAGTCTATATGCTGCTGTATCCGCCTAGGACAAAGTTCGGATACGGATTCCGGTTGCTAATTGAGGCGCTGGCCGTCGTCACGTCGGTGAAATACGGCATCTGGGCGGTGAGCATCATATTTGCCGGATATGCACAGGGTTCCCCGCTGGTATGGCAGGACTGGATGCTGGTCCTCTCCCATTCAGCGATGGCCATTGAAGCGCTGCTGTACGTCCGCCTGTTCAAGTTAGGCGAGACGATGCTGATTCCGGCTGTGGCCTGGACATTCCTGAACGATACGGTGGATTATACATACGGGGTATTTCCTTGGCTGCCCGTTCAGCTGATGGACGATATCGCGAGCGTACAATATTTTACTTTCGGTTTGACGCTGTTCAGCGCGCTGCTGGCTTGGCTTGTCATCAGACAGGCAAGGCGCTGACTTGAAGTTCAGTTCTAGGGACATCCCTTCTGCCATACATATACGGTAGGAGGGATGTCCCATGTTACGTAGAGGCACGGCTGCCAGATGGAGCCTGGCGGTCATCATGGTGCTGCTTGGACTCGGCTGCAGTCTATCCTGGGTGGCGGCGGACGCCGATACGCTGTCGGCTGCAGGAGGCTCAGACGGGAATGCGGAGGCGGTGAAGCAGGCGGAGCAGCTCGATCTGCTGGCCGACTCGCTTTATCAGCATGTACTGGAGGGTAACATCAATCTCGTCCGGCAGGAAATTCTGCAGGCCAGCGATATATTTGAGCATTCATCCTTTCAAGGCTTGACGAGTGTGGAAGGATTTCATGCCTTATCGGAGAGCTTGGTGGAAATGAAGGAAGCGACGAATCAGGCGCAAATCCAGCAGGAACAATGGCAGACGGCTTCGGCCAAATTCCGGTTGGCAGCGGACAGCTTAAGTCACCCCAAACAGCCGATGTGGATGCAGTACTACAAGGTGCTTCGTGAGGACCTGAGCGAAATGAAGGCCCGGGCGGCCGCTGCCGACTCCCGGGGGATGAAAGCGGCTTACGAGAGCCTGCAGAACCATTATGAGATCATCCGCCCGGCCGTGATCATTCAGCGTAAGCCGGAGGAAATCACAGCAGCGGATGCCTGGGTATCTTATGCAGGCGGCTTGGTTCAGTCTTCATCGTCCTCGGCTGCCGAAATTCAGGATGTCGTGACTTCCGGCGAGGAAGTGTTTAACGGCTTATTCGGTAAGAAAAAAGACGATAACCCGGCTTTCGCCCCCATTGACGAGGTTAACGGACTGTGGCCGTGGACCTTCTGGGCCGGCTCGTTTATCATCCTGATCCTGACTTATACCGGTTACCGGAAATATAAAGGGGAGCGGGACAGCTTTAAAAGCGTGAAGCCCAAAGAACTGTAGTTCATATGGGGTAATGGGCCACATTTGCTGTCCATTGAAAAAGCCCGCTAGCTTCAAGAGCCGGCGGGCTTTTTTTGTGCTTCCGAATTATTCTTCCTTAAAACCTTCGCCGTGAACGTCATGCACATCACTAATGATGACGAATGCCCGCGGGTCCACCGATTTCACAATATCGTTGAGCCTGCGGATCTCCTGGCGTCCGACGACGCAGTAGGCCATATGCTTGGCCTGCTTGGAGTACACGCCTATGGCCGGAATCAGCGTAACGCCCCGCTCCATCTCGACCGTGATTTGGTCGGCGATTTCCTGGGCGTGGTCGCTAATAATCGTAAAGGCTTTGGCTGCATAGGCACCTTCCTGGATAAAGTCAATCACCCTGGAGGCGATGAAGACGGCTACGAAGGTGTACAGGATCCGTTCTCTAGGGATGAAGAACAGGGAAGCCCCGATAATGATAATATCGATCACGAGGATAACCCGTCCCATGCTCCAGCCAAATCGCCGGTTGCAAATGCGTGCAATGATATCGGATCCGCCGGTCGTCCCGCCGAAGCGGAATACGACGCCCAGTCCGGCTCCGAGAGTGACGCCTGCATACAGGGAAGCCAATATGTAGTCTCTTTCCGTTTGAAACGGCGTGATCCACCCGGCATCAATCAGCTTTTCGATGAACCACAGAAAAAACGTCAGCGATGCGATCCCGACGCCCGTATAAATCATCTGTCTGCCGCCAAGGATCTTCCAGCCGAGAAGGAAGAGCGGGATGTTCAGCACCAGGGTCGACAGGGACGGCGGAATGGAAAATGCATAATTCAGGAGGACCGTTACCCCAGTAACGCCCCCTTCCATCAGCTGGTTAGGGATAATGAAATAAAGCAGGCCGAAGGCATATACGGCAGAGCCCAAAATGATGGGCAATACGAGCTTGAGCTGAATAAACAACTTGGATGAACTCATGAAATCCCCCGCAATACCAGAAGTAGGAAGAATGGTTTTTCTTCGCTCCATTCCATAGTATACCTTTTTCCCCGGCGATTAAAAAATATTTGTTTTCATTTCCGCTTTGCGATAACATATGGAGTAAACTAGCGTCCGGCGTGACGTGAAGCATTGTACATACGAAAGAGGGGGACGGTTCGGTATCATGGAGAAGTCATTGGCAGAGATGCAGCGGGAAGTCGACCGGTACATCTCCCAGTTCAAAGAAGGGTATTTCAGTCCGTTATCGATGCTGGCAAGGATGTCCGAAGAGGTCGGTGAGCTGGCCCGCGAGGTGAACCACCGGTTTGGGGAAAAGCCAAAGAAGCCTTCCGAAGCGGATAATTCCATTGAGCTTGAGCTCGGAGATATATTGTTCATAACGATGTGCTTTGCGAATTCGCTGGGGATCGACCTGACGGAAGCGCATGACAAGGTCATGCACAAATTCAATACGCGCGATAAGGACCGTTGGACGAAAAAGGACACCGATTAGGCGAAATGAACATATGCTGTAGGAAAACCGCCTGAACGGGGGGAGCAGCTATGCAGTCCGAACCTTTTGTCCAAAAGGCTTACCATTGTATTTTGCAAAACGATTTTGAAGAAGCACTTCATTGGTTTGAAGCAGCGATCGCCGAAAACCCCGAGGATGCAGAAATTCATTATAGATGCTCCGTAACCTATGCAAGAAGCAACCGGCTGGATAAGGCCATGGAACGTGCGCTAGAAGCCTCCAGGCTTGCACCCGATAAGTCGGAATACGGTTTGTATGTTCAGCATTTGCAGGCGATGCGCATCGTGCAGGATGCGAAGAAAACGATCGATTCTCCCGATGTAGCACCTGCCAATCAATTGTATGAAACGGTATCTATTTTGAAGGAAGCGGTGCGGCTCGACCCGCTCTACGGGGAGGCGTATATTTGGCTTGCGCTTGCCTACAGCCAGCTTAACGAGCACGCGCTTGCCATATCGGCTATCAAGGAAGTCATCGCCCTTCAACCCCATGACCACGGCCTGCAGGATATGCTGGAGCAGTTAAAAGGCCGGCTAAACTCGTATTTATACGATTCATCCACCTAAATAGAATGAACTAAAGTTTATCTCATGTAATGTCTGGATCCCCGGGTCATTTTTCCGTGTCAGAAAAGGACTTTCTTTAGTTCATTCTATAAATCATGAGAAAGTGGGGAGCTAACATGTCAACCATCAAAGTAGCCGTCGCAGGAGCAGCCGGCAGAATGGGCAAGGAAGTCGTCAAACTGGTACTCGAGGATTCCGATCTGGAGCTGGTTGCCGCCGTCGGACGGTCCGGTGAGGGGACGGACGCGGGCATTTTGGCCGGGCTGCCGGAATGCGGCGTGAAGCTGACCTCCGATCTGGAGATGGCATTGGTCGAAGGAAAGCCGGACGTGCTGGTGGACTTTACGACACCGCAGTTCGCATACCCCAACACGACTTTGGCCGTAGCCCATGGGGTTCGTCCCGTGATCGGCACGACAGGCTTCACCCCGGAACAAATCGAAGAGTTGGACAAGCAGTGCAAGGAGAAAGGGATCGGCGGGCTGATCGCACCGAATTTCTCCATCGGGGCCATACTGATGATGAAATTTGCCGCGCAGGCAGCCAAGTATTTTCCTCATCTCGAAATCATGGAATTCCATGGGGATCAGAAGCTCGACGCGCCTTCCGGCACCGCCATCAAAACGGCTGAGATGATTGCTCAGAACCGCCAGGAGATCCGCCAGGGAAATCCGAACGAGGAAGAGACGATTGAAGGCTCGCGCGGAGGATATTATAACGGTTTCCGCATTCACAGCGTCCGCCTTCCTGGCGTGTTCGCCCAGCAGGAGGTATTGTTTGGAGGCTTTGGCCAAACGCTGAAGATCCGCCACGATTCCTATGAGCGGGCAGGATATATGCCTGGCGTCAAAATGGCGGTCGAGAAGGTTATGACGTACGAGGGTATGGTTTACGGGTTTGACCATTTTATAGAGTAGTTCAGGAGGGGTTACAACATGCTAAAAATCGCATTCATCGCACACGACCGAAAAAAAGACGAGATGGTCAACTTTGTCACGGCTTATGAGCATGTGTTTGAGGGACACCAGCTGTATTCCACAGGAACGACCGGACAGCGGATTATGGAGGGCACCAACCTGAAAATCCACCGGTTCATGTCGGGTCCGCTCGGCGGTGACCAGCAGATCGGGGCGCTCGTGGCCGAGAATGAGATGGACCTCATTATTTTCCTGCGGGATCCGCTGATGGCTCAGCCTCACGAGCCGGACATCAATGCGCTTCTCCGTCTTAGTGACGTCCAGGGGATTCCGCTTGCGACCAACATCGCAACGGCCGAAATTTTGGTCAAGGCGCTGGACCGCGGAGATTTTGCCTGGCGCGAGCTGGTACATAAATATAAGCCGGGTGCTGAAATATGAGTGAACGGCTGGATATTCTGATTTTCGGCGCCCATGCGGACGATGCCGAAATCGGGATGGGCGGCACGATCATCAAACATGTGCAGGCCGGGCTTAAAGTGGGGATCTGCGATTTGACCTATGCGGAAATGTCCTCTAATGGAACGGTCGAGCGCAGAAAGCAGGAAGCGGCGGCCGCGGCTGGCGTTCTTGGTCTTTCCATGCGGAGCAGCCTTGGACTGCCGGACCGTGGACTGTTCATCACTCCGGAACATGTGGAGGCCATCACGACGGAAATCCGCCGTCATGCGCCGAGGGTCGTATTCGCTCCGTATTGGGAAGACCGCCATCCCGATCATGTAGCCTGCAGTAGGCTGGTTGAGGAAGCGGTGTTCAACGCCAAACTGCGCCGGTACATGCCGGACAAGCCGCCTGTACAGGTGGAGCAGCTGTATTTTTACTTCATTAATGATATGGGCAGAGCCGATTTGATGGTGGATATTACCGCACAGCAGGAAATAAAGGAACAGGCGCTCCTGTGTTACCGGTCGCAGTTTGAGATGACTCCGGTTGAAGGAGAAACGGTGGTTACCCCGCTGAATCAGGGATATATCGAACGCGTCAGATCCCGCGACCGGCTGACCGGCCAGCGCAGGCTCATTCCCTACGCGGAAGGCTTTGCGATCAAGTCGCCTTACGTCGTGGACATGTTCATTGGAGGATCCGAATAATGACCGATAGACAGGACTGAAGTCAAGCGCCCAATCTTTAGGCTTGATTTCAGTTCTGACTTTTTATAAGCTGAAAGCGCGCAATCGAAATACCCGGTAGAGCGGTTGTCCGCTGTAAAATGAAACGTCGCCAGACGTTTTTAATATTCTCTGGGTACATAATATAGAGAAGGCATGTAAAGAAGGGGGGACACGAAGCTTGGGTCAATCACTTAAAATTGGCATCACCTGCTATCCGTCACTCGGAGGCTCAGGTGTAGTCGCGACCGAGCTCGGCAAGCTGCTGGCCGAAAAGGGCCACCAGGTACATTTTATTGCCCACAGCATTCCATTCCGGCTGGGAGGGCAATTCCATAAAAACATTTTTTATCATGAGGTTGAAGTCAGTGATTATTACGTATTCCGCTATCCTCCTTATGACTTATCCCTTGCGACCAAAATGGCACAAGTGGCCAATATGCAGCAGCTGGACATTTTGCACGTCCATTACGCGGTTCCTCACGCGGTGTGCGCCTTCTTGGCCAAGCAGATGGTAGGAAGCAACCTGAAGGTGGTCACGACGCTTCATGGCACGGATATAACGGTACTGGCGCAGGACGAATCGTTAAAGGATCTGATTCGCCTTGCGATCAACGAAAGCGATGCGGTCACGGCGGTATCCGGAGACTTGATCCGGGAAACCCGTGAAGTGCTGGATATCAGCCGCGATATCGATCTGACGTACAATTTTGTGGATAAGCGCATCTATTATCCGCGCGATACGTCCTCGCTTCGCGGCGACTATGCCGAACCGGACGAGAAAATTTTGATGCATATTTCCAACTTCCGCCCGGTCAAACGCGTCGGTGACGTCGTGGACATCTTCGCCAAAGTCAACGAGCGGATGCCTTCCAAGCTGCTGTTCGTCGGGGAAGGTCCGGAGCTGCCGAAGGTCCAATGCAAGATCAAGGAGCTCGGACTGGAACATAAAGTCCACTTTTTGGGCAAGCAGGACGAGATCGCACAAGTCATCTCATTGGCTGACGTGCTTCTTCTTCCATCGGAAAAAGAAAGCTTCGGCCTGGTTGCGCTTGAAGCGATGGCATGCGGCGTTCCGACGGTGGGATCGCTCGCCGGTGGAATTCCCGAACTGGTGGTTCACGGTGAGACCGGGTTCCTGTCACCGATCGGAGATACGGACCAGATGGCCGATCAAGTGCTGCGGCTGCTGACGGACAGCGATCTTGCCGCACGGTTCCGCGAGGCCTGTCTGACACGGGCATGCCGGGAATTTTCCGACGCATTAATCACACGCAAGTATGAACAGATCTATTATCGCGTTCTCGGACGCGAGGTGCCCCAGCTGGATGCGGTGTGCAGATAAGAGGTAGTCATTTAGGGGGTCATGGAAAGTTATGAAATGGAAGCAGGCGGATGCCGGGATGGCGGGTTGCGCCGAGCAGGTGCTGTCCGTCCTCGAAGCGCATGGGCATGAAGCGTATTGGGTCGGCGGATGCGTGCGTGATGAACTGATGGGCCGGCCGGTCAACGACATGGATATCACGACTTCGGCCCGCCCCGATGAAGTGACTCGGCTCTTTGAACGGACGGTGCCTACGGGGATTGAGCACGGAACGGTCACCGTTCTGGTTGGAAACTACGCCTTTGAGGTTACTACATACCGGGTGGAGGGTTCTTACGAAAATCACCGCCGGCCGGCGGAAGTGGCCTTTGTGCGAAATCTGTCCGAGGATTTGCGCCGCCGGGATTTCACGATGAACGCGATTGCCTGTGACCGGCAGGGACGGATCGTTGACCCTTACCATGGTGAAAACGACATTCGAAAAGGGATCATCCGCTGCGTTGGAGAGGCCCGCGTCCGCTTTCAGGAGGATGCCCTGCGGATGGTGCGGTGCATCCGATTTGCCTCGGTGTTCGGTTACCGCATTGCCTTTAACACCTGGAAAGGCCTTCTCCTGGAAAGAGAAGGAATTCAGTATATCGCGCTGGAGCGGATCCGGGCGGAGCTCGACAAAATGATGGAGGGCCCTCATCCTTATCTCGGCCTGGGCCTGCTGGGAAGGAGCCGATTGCTGGAAAAAGCCCGGGTACCGTTTACATCTAGCACCGTGGACGCCTCCCTGTCCAGGATCGGCGACATCCCTTCCAAGGAGACCGCTGTCAGATGGGCCCTGCTTATGCTGGCCTGCGGCTTATCCGGACAGGATGCCGGAAACCTGATGCGCCAGTATACGTTTTCCAACGATGCCCGCGAGAGGGTTGAAGCCCTTTTGTATTTGGACGAAGAGGTAAAAGGGTTGAGTGGCGAGACCCATCTTAGAGAGCAGTGGGTAGGTCTGGTACTGAAATACGGTAAAGAATCTATCCGGCGCTGGCTCCTGCTTCGCTCAGTACTGCCACAGGAACACAGGGGGACGGCAGCGGATGAGCTGCTGGCCCACGGGCTGGGTTGGATGGACGAAATGAAGATTTTCCACCTGCACGAGCTCCAGATCGGCGGCTCCGATTTGATCGCGATTTCGGGCAGGAGGGGCGGACCTTGGGTGGGAGAACTGCTGAAGCAATTGCTGTTTAAAGCGGCGGCAGGCATGCTGCCCAATACGAAATTGGATTTGACAGAAGAAGTGAGACGGGTGATGGTTACCGATGAAAAAGGCTGAGACCCTTTTGGATATACTGCTGGATGCGGATGAATTTGTTTCGGGCGAGGAGATCAGCCGGCGGCTGTCGGTCAGCAGAACCGCGGTCTGGAAACAGATCAACAAGCTCCGTGAGGCAGGGTACGAATTTGAAGCGGTTCCTCATAAAGGCTACCGGATTGTCAGCAAGCCGGACCTGCTGGATCAGCAGGAGCTGGCGCAGCGGATACAGTCTAAAGTGATGGGATCGCAGCTGAAAATATTGGGGACGACGGTATCGACGCAGGAAGAAGCGAAAGCGCTGGCTGAGGAGGGGGCGCCGGAAGGCACCCTGGTCATTGCCGAAGAACAGACCGGTGGCAAGGGGAGGATGGGCCGCAAATGGTTTTCGCCCTATGGAAAAGGCATCTGGATGAGCCTGGTCCTTCGGCCCGAGCAGCCGCTCCATTACACACCGCAGCTTACGCTCTTGACCGGAGTGGCGGTGTGCCGGGCGGTCCGCAAGGTGACCGGCGTCATGGCCGGCCTGAAATGGCCGAACGACCTGCTGGTCGACGGGCGGAAAATTTGCGGCATCTTGCTGGAGTCGGCGGCGGAGGACGAGCATGTCCGCTACTGCATTGCCGGCATCGGAATCAGCGCCAACCTGGACCCTGGCGATTATCCGGAAGAGCTGACCGGGGTCGGAACTTCCCTGAAGATCGAGGCGGGTGAGCCGATCGACCGGATGTCCCTCATCGCCACGGTGATGGAAGAGTTTGAAATGCTGTACGAGCTGTACCGCAAAGACGGATTTCAGCCGGTCGCCTCGCTGTGGGAGGCGCTGTCGGTAACGTTGGGCAAGCGTGTGTCGATTCAGACCGCACGCGGGCCGATCGAAGGGATGGCCGACGGGCTCGATGCAAGCGGCGCGCTTCGGGTTCGTACCGATTCGGGCGAGCAGATTCCTGTTTTTTCCGGAGATGTCGAACTTAGACGATGAAAATATTATGAACTTTTGGTATACTGACATGTAGAGGCGGTATCGACGGATGATCGAACTGCACTCTGCATGTTTTTGTTTGAAGAACACCCTCATAACTGCAAATGGAATATTGCCGTTACGTTGGATTCTGCTCTGAGCCGGAAGGACCGAGACAGAAGGGACGATCGCAAGTGACCCTTTATGCCCTTTCGGACCTTTTTAGTGACTCACTAAAAGGTTTTTTTGTTTTTATCCTATTTTTCACACTCATCGAAAGGGGAAGAAGCACAATGGCAAACAAACAACCACTGAATATCGTGAAAATGAAAAAGATGAAGGCGGATGGCATTCCGCTCTCCATGGTAACTGCCTATGACTATCCTTCGGCGAGCTTGGCGGAGGAAGCCGGCGTGGACATGATCCTGGTCGGAGATTCGCTCGGGAACGTGGTGCTCGGTTATGATTCCACGCTGCCGGTGACGATCGACGACATGGTGTACCATACGAGATCGGTTGTCAGAGGCGCCGGACATACATTTATCGTGGCTGATATGCCGTTTATGACGTACCACGGAAGCATCGACAGCACGCTGGACAACGTCAAACGCCTGATGCAGGACGGTCATGCCCATGCTGTGAAAATGGAAGGCGGACGCGAAATCTGCACCGCGGTGGAAACGATCGTCAAAGCAGGCGTTCCCGTGCTTGGCCACATCGGCTTAACGCCGCAGTCAGTGAACCAAATCGGGGGTTACCGGATTCAAGGTAAAGACGAGGCGGACGCCGCCAGATTGCTGGAAGATGCGAAGGCTCTCGAAAAAGCAGGGGCCTTCGGCGTCGTGCTTGAACTGGTAACGGAGGAAGTGGCCCGCTTTATTTCCGAACAGCTGTCGATTCCCACCATCGGGATTGGCGCCGGGCGGTATGTCGACGGCCAGGTGCTCGTATTCCATGATTTGTTTAAGTACGCATCCCCGTATCGCGATAAGCGTTTTGTCAAAACCTATGGTGACATCGGAACGATCGTTCGCGACGGGATCAGCCAGTACGTTCATGACGTGAAGAGCCGCTCTTTTCCGGATGAGACCCATGTATTTACGGCAGACGATCAGGTCGTCGAGAACTTGTACGGCAAAGGAAAGGAGAAGGTGGGACGCGCATGAAAGCTGTAAGAACGATTGAAGAACTGCGCAGCGGTATACGGGCGCTACAAATAAATTTGGGACCGGAAGCCACGGTCGGCCTGGTTCCTACGATGGGTTATTTGCATGAGGGGCATGGCAGCTTAATCCGCCGTGCCCGCAAAGATAACGGAATTGTCGTCGTCAGCATCTTCGTCAACCCGATCCAGTTCGGTCCGGGCGAGGACTACGAAACTTATCCGCGTGACGAAGCAAGAGATCTGGCACTGGCCGAAGCGGAAGGAGCGGACCTGGTCTTCCTTCCGTCGGTGGAGACGATGTATCCGCAGCCGACCAAGACCAAAATCATGGTATCGGACATTACGACCCGTTTGTGCGGCGCCTCCCGTCCGGGACATTTTGACGGCGTGACGACGGTGGTGAGCAAGCTGTTCAACATCGTTCAGCCCGATAAAGGTTATTTTGGCATGAAAGATGTACAGCAGGTCGCTGTGCTTCAGCAGATGGTACAGGATCTCAACATGAACGTGGAGATTGTTCCCTGCCCGATCGTACGTGAGGAAGACGGCCTAGCTCTAAGCTCACGCAACGTGTACCTGAGCGAAGAGGAACGCCGGCAGGCGCTTGTGCTGTCACGCTCTCTGGTCGAGGCTGCGGCCGCTGTGAGCGAGGGGACGGCGGTAACCGCCGGGGACATTCGAAACCTCCTGCAGCGCGTCATCAGCCAGTCTCCGCTGGCCGATATCGAATACGCCGAGGTCGTGTCTTTCCCAGGACTGCAGCCTTATCCCGATGACGAAGAAATCAGCCGGAAGGACGAGGCCGTCCTGATGGCCCTAGCCGTCCGTTTCGGTCGGACGCGCCTGATCGATAACCGTTTATTTAATCCCAAGGAGGCGAATTGACCGATGTACAGAACGATGATGAAATCCAAAATCCACCGTGCGACCGTAACCGAAGCGAATTTGAATTATGTGGGAAGCATTACGATCGATGAAGATTTGATGGAAGCCGCCGACCTGCTGGAGAACGAAAAGGTCCAAGTGGTGGATAACAATAACGGGGCGCGTCTGGAAACCTATGTCATCCCAGGTCCCCGCGGGAGCGGTGTGATTTGTTTAAACGGGGCGGCAGCCCGCATGGTTCAGCCCGGTGACACCGTCATTATTATATCCTACGCCGTCATGTCCGATGAAGAAATCAAGAGCCACAAGCCGACGGTAGTTTTTGTGAATGAATCCAACAAGCCGATGAACACGATGAGCAAAGAGGTTCACGCCACGATTATTTAAGGACTTGTCGGGTATGCGCGGGGAAGCTAAGACAAGGAATGGCAGCCCGGAGCGGGAATGAAAAAGCCCGGGTTAACAAAAAATGAGTTCAGGTGACCGCACTGATTTCATTTTTGTTTAAGGTGGGATGCAGCCATGTTTCAGCATGTATTCGCGGAAATGAACAACATGTTAGACGAAATCGTGAAACATTACCCCACAGCGCAGGAGGCCCAAAAGCATCAGCTGATCCAAAAGTGGAATTTGCTCAAAACGATGAGCGACGGCATCATAGAAGAATGGTTGTCTTTTGAAGAGAAAATGGGCGCTTTCCGGGAGCAGGCCAAGATCGCGCCTGTATTTCCGCAGCATGAAACGCCCGAGGTCGAGATGGATTCCTTTATCCGGGGGCAGGGATATTTCAAGCTGCTGATGTACAGGCAGGCGGCCCAGCAATTTGCGCAGGTGATCCTCGAATTTCCCGACAGCTATTTGGCCCGGATGTACTTGGCTATGGCGTATTTGCACCTGGAGGAGCCGGCGGAAGCCCGCCATCATTTCCAGTGGATTCTGCCGCTTGCCCAGCATCCCAAGCTGAAGGCGATGGTGCTGAATGCGCTTGGCTGTGTCGAGGCGATGCAAGGGCAGCTTGGCAAGGCCCAGGATTATTTTACGCTGGCGCTTTCGCATGATCCCTCGTTCCCGGATCCGCTAATGAATCTGCAGGTTTGCCAGCAACAGTGCGGTCAGCTTCATTATGGAAGCCAGTTAATATCGCTGATGTAATGCATGTGAGAAGACGATGCCCGCTGCACGGAAAGCGCCGGGTGTCGTCTTTTTCTATAGAACCGGAAGTTCAAGTTTTTCCTTCCTTGAATTTTCAAATGTGAAATCTTCTGTTATGCTGTTAAGGAGACTGGACGAAAGGATTTAGGAATCATGAAATTTGCCGTACTTGACTTCGAAACGACAGGCAACCAGTCCGCAGACGAAATTATTCAAGTTGGACTTGCCATTATAGAAGAGGATGGGACGATTTCAAAGGTGTATGGCTCTTATGTCAACCCGGGTATCGAAATCCCTCCGTTTATTACGGGACTTACCGGCATTACGAATGAGGATGTGGCCGCAGCTCCGGCCCTGGAAGAAATGATGATGGAGCTCGTGCCGCTGCTCGACGACGTGGTCCTGGTAGGGCATAATGTAGCATTCGATTTTAATTTTTTGCAAAACGCACTCGACCGGTGCGGCTATTTGCCGTTCTCTGGGCGGATTCTGGACACGCTCGACCTGCTCAAAATATGCTTCCCTTCGCTGACTTCCTATCAGCTGGGCATGGTGACCGGACACTTCGGTCTTCAGCATGACCGGCCGCATCAGGCCGACAGCGACGCTTTGGCGACGGCATACGTTCTGCTGAAGTGCCTGGATGAGCTGAACAGCCTGCCGTTGATTACGCTGCAGCGGCTGGCCGAGCTGTTTGCTGATGAGGACAGCGACCTCGGCTGGTATTTCGACGGTCTCTGCCAGGAGAAGGAGCGGGAACCCGCTCAAGATCTGAACAGCCACACCTTTTACCGCCAGCTGGCGCTTAAGGTGGATGACTGGACCGAAATGGCACCGCCGCGAGATGACGTGGACGACAATCCGCTCAAAGGCGTCGAGTTTAAGGAATATTTGGCCGAGATCGAAAAACGGCTGCGCGATATTATGCCTCATTACGAGGAGCGTGAGCCGCAGACGATCATGTTCGACCAGGTGATGAATGCGCTGGATCAGGACAAGCATCTGCTGATCGAAGCCGGGACAGGGACGGGCAAGTCGCTCGGCTACCTGATCCCCTCGATTTATCAGAGCGTGAAGCAGGACCAGAAGGTGATGGTCAGCACGCATACGATCAACCTGCAGGAGCAGCTCCGGGAGCGGGATATCCCCCTCTTGACGCAGGTCGTGCCATTCCCTTTCAAGGCAGCCGTGTTCAAGGGCAGACAGCACTATTTGTGTTTGAGAAAATTTGAACATAAAATAAACAGAAGAGACTTTATCAATCCGAAGGAAGACACCATCACAGCCGCCCAGATGATCGTCTGGCTCGCCCAGACCGAATCGGGTGATGACGAGGAGCTGAGCCTCGGCGGCCGTGCGGGAGACTTCTGGGAGACCGTAAGCAGCGACTCGGACTCCTGTCAGGGCCGTGCCTGCCCTTGGTTCCGCAAATGCTATTACCATCGGGCCAAGCATGAAGCCGGAATCGCGGATGTCGTCATAACGAACCATTCCAAGCTGTTTACGGACGTCAAGGCAGGCCATCAGCTGCTGCCATCCTACGAGCGGCTCGTGATCGACGAAGCCCATCACCTGGAAGACGTTGCCGGCAAGCATCTCGGACTTCATTTGAAGTACTTTACGGTCGTCCATACGCTGACACGGCTCTATAAGGACGCCCGGAGCGGGCAGCTGCCGGCGCTTCGCCAGCTGCTTCAATCGTCGGCCTATGAGCAGGCCGGTGAATGGACCGCCGTGATCGACCGGATGAGCGAGGATTTGGTCGATGTCAAAGAGCACTGGGACAAGCTGAGCGAATTGCTCTTCGGCCTGCTTCCGGAACGGAGCGACGCTGCTCCCGGCGACGGCGGCCAGTATACGCTGCGCCTTCAGCCGGGGAAAAAGCCGAAAGAGTGGGAGACGCTGGCGGCGCTCGAAAACCAGATCTTTGTCACGGTGGGGGAAATCGTCCGCAAAGGCGAAAAGATGCTGGCCGAATACAAGGAGGAGCAGGATGATTACGGTTCCGACAGCCTGATCACCGATATCGGCGGGCTGCTCAAGGACCTCAGCTCCGAACGGGAGAATCTCCGGTTCTTTATGACGCTGAACGACGAAACCGTCGTGTACTGGATGGAAGCGAGCGGCCATTTCCGCAGCAAATCGCTCCAGCTGTACGCTGTTCCGGTTGACGTCAGCAAGCAGCTCAAGGAGCTGTTTTTTGATAAGAAAAAGAGCGTCATCCTGACGTCCGCCACCTTATCCGTAGATAAATCGTTCCAGTATATGATCGATAACCTCGGACTACAGGAGGACCAGGACAGCGGACGCCTTGTGACGGTCCAGCTTCCGTCCCCGTTCCGGTACAGGGACCAGGCGCTGCTCGTCATTCCGCGGGATTTTCCAAGCGTGAAGGGAAGCGTCGGGGACGCCCTGTTTGTCGAAACGCTGGCCCGCTCACTGGCGGACGCCGCGATCGCCACCCACGGCCGGATGCTGGTGCTGTTCACCTCGTACCGCATGCTGCGCCAGGTATACGAGCCGCTGAAAGAAGCCCTTGCACAAAGCGACATCGCCGTGCTTGGACAGGGCGTTGACAGCGGCAGCCGCACGAAGCTGATCCGGCGGTTTACGGACAGCAGCGCTTCGGTGCTGCTTGGAACGAGCAGCTTCTGGGAAGGCGTGGACATCCCGGGTGAAGCGCTGACTTGCCTGGCCATCGTCCGGCTCCCGTTCCAGCCGCCGAACCATCCGCTGGTGGAAGCGAAGAGCGAGCTGCTGCAGCGCCAGAAGAAGAACCCGTTCATGAAGCTGTCGGTCCCGCAGGCCGTCATCCGCTTCAAGCAGGGCTTCGGGCGGCTGGTCCGCACCGCCCATGACCGGGGCATCGTCATCGTATACGATACGCGCGTCATCGAATCGTATTACGGGAAGTACTTCCTGTACTCGCTGCCTGGACCGAAAATGGAGCATATGCAGACAGACCAGATGGTTCCGCGCATCTCTGAATGGCTTCATCAGGACGGTGTGTCTTAAATGAGTCCATTAGATAGATTGAACTAAAGCGGTTAGAACAGGAAATTCAATGCAAAACTTTAGTTCAATCTATATAACCAAATAAATATTCAAGCCGTTCAATAGGGGGAACATGCATGAAATCGGAGAAAATATCCGAGGCGGTTGTCCGCAGATTGCCTATATATCTTAGATATCTAAATGAGCTGAACAAGCGGGAGGTGGCCACGGTCTCCTCCCAGGAGCTCGGGCAGAAGCTGGATCTCAACCCGGCGCAGATCCGTAAGGATTTGGCGTATTTCGGGGATTTTGGCCGTAAGGGGATAGGGTATGACGTATCCTATCTCATCGAGAAGATCCGTCAAATTTTGAATTTGGACCAGCAGATCAACGCGGTGCTGGTCGGAGCGGGGAATCTTGGTCAAGCTTTGTCCAACTATAACTTTTACCTGAAGGAAAATATGAAGATCGTGGCCGTGTTTGACGCCAATCCGTCCAAAATCGGCACACGGATCAACACCTTGACGGTACAGGCCATGGATGAGCTGAAAGAAACGATACAAAGCAAAAATATCCGGATCGGGATCATTACAGTCCCGGATTTCGAAGCACAAAACGTCGCCGATCAGCTGATTGCGGCCGGGATCGAGGCGATTCTGAATTTTGCGCCGACGATTCTGAAGGCGCCGGCTAGCATCCGGATCCATGCCGCCGATTTTACGACGGATTTGCTCAGCCTCGCTTATTATTTGAACAACGGAAAGGACGACACGGAAGATGACGGACAATTTGAAGAGCTCCAGCAGCCGGAGCGCCAATCCTAAATGGGCCATCAAGAACGGCAGCTTTGCCGTTTTGCGGCCGGAGCAGCCGGTATTGCACGGCTGGATGGTCATTGAGGGCGACCGCATCACCTATATCGGTGAAGAGGAGCCGCAGCTGGAGGAGGGCGTACAGGTCGTCGACGGCACGCATTTATTTTTTATGCCGGGCCTGATCAACACCCATGGACATACCGCCATGTCGCTGCTGCGAGGTTACGGAGATGACATGGTGCTCCAGGAATGGCTGCAGGAAAAAATGTGGCCGATGGAAGCGAAATTCACGTCCAGTGACGTCTACTGGGGGACTTCGCTGTCCGTGCTTGAAATGCTGAAGGGCGGTACGACGACGTTCCTCGATATGTACGATCATATGGATCAGGTGGGCAAAGTGGTGACTGAATCCGGCATGCGCGCTGCCCTGACCCGCGGTGTCATCGGTCTGTGCCCGGAGGATGTGCAGCGTCACAAGCTGAACGAAGCCATTCAGTTCGCCAAGGACTGGCACGGGCAGGCAGACGGCCGGATCACGGCGATGATTTCTCCGCATGCCCCGTACACATGCCCTCCTGATTTTATCGAGAAGTTCGTTCAGGCGGCGCATGACCTGGATCTGCCGATGCATACGCATATGTCGGAGACCAAGGCGGAAGTGGAGCAAAATGTACGCGATTATGGAACGCGTCCGGCGATTCATTTGGAGAAGCTCGGCATGTTCTCACGGCCGACGATTCTGGCACACGCGGTCCATTTAACAGACGAGGAAATCGACATTTTGGCGAAGCATCACGTGACGGTATCACACAACCCTGGCAGCAACCTGAAGCTGGCGAGCGGTGTGGCCCGCGTTACCGACATGATGCAGGCAGGCATTACGGTTTCCCTGGGAACCGACAGTGCGGCGAGCAACAACAATTTGGACATGTTTGAAGAAATGCGCCTTGCCGCTTTGATACATAAGGGCGTCTCGGGAGATCCGACGGCGGTTCCCGCGGCGGAAGCACTGCGTATGGGCACGATCTACGGAGCCCAATCCTTGTTCCTGGAGGGAGTCGGTGCACTTGAGGCCGGGATGAAGGCGGATTTTATCGCGGTGAATACGGATCAGGCTCATTTTCTGCCGCGTACGGACTTCATTTCACACGTCATTTATTCGGCCAGCGCGAAGGACGTTGAGCATGTCTGGGTGGACGGGAAGCAGGTCGTGAAGCACGGCAGCTGTCTCACCCTGGACGAGGAACGCATCCGCAGGGAAGCCCAAGCGGCTTTTGAAGGTCTTCTCTCCCGATAAGACCGGGATGATTAGCTCACCTTTCAGAAAGGAAGTTCAGGTTGAAGAACAAGAAAAAATGGATCTTTCTCGGCATTGTCGCCCTGCTGCTGATCATTTTCGGCGCTTACCGTTATTTTATTTACGTGCTGCAGGATCAATGGAGCGAAAAGGACACCGCTATTGCCAAAGCGAAGCAGGAAGCCGGAATCGTGTCGGTCGCCGATGCCCAAAAGTCGGTGTGGGACCAGAACAGCATCTACTGGGTCGTGGAAGGGACGAACAAGACGGGCCAGGAGGTCATGGTCTGGGTGCAGTTCACCGATCAGGGAAAACCCAAGGAAGGCCAAAATACCGTACATCAAGAGCTTTTGAGCAGCGGTATGTCCAAAGAGAAGATGAAGGCCAAAATCAAAAGCTCCATTCCCGGCATTAAAGATATGCGCCTCGTACCGGGTGTCTATAACGGAGAATACGTATGGCAGCTGTTCTATAAGGTGAAAGATCACTATTACTATCAATTTTACCGGTTCAGCGACGGAGCGGAAATCGGCAGCCCGTTCACGCTGCCCAATCGATGATTTTGTTTAAACGGCCATATCATGCAGAAAGAACCCCATCCTCAAATGGGGTTCTTTGGCTTACAAAGGATAATATTTAAAATATATTCACACTTTACCTTCGATTTAGTATATACAATGTGATATACTCTTATTTGTATTGAAGAGATATATATGACGAACAGCCCGGATTGTACTATAATTAGAGGATAGCGTTTTTCAGTAAAATTCAGCAGCCCGCTTCAGCTTGGAACAAGATTTTTCTGCTCTTTATTGAAAAACATGGTATATAGAAGTGCGGTCAGATGCGTGTATCTAACGAAGAGATGCTTGTGTTTCGCGACAAGCGCAAAACCATCCATCGAATCGGACTGGAACAGAAGCATGGTGACCGACCAATGGACTTGAACCGCTAACGAAATATTTATTTTTGTCATCTAAAGTTTACTTTTTTTTGCTTTACCATTTCGAAAGGGGGACAACAAGTGAAATTGCGTCCATTGCCTATTATTATAACTGTTGTGGTTTCGGTAGCCGTACTGTTTGGCGGCTGGTTCTTTTATCGGCAAACGACCCTGCAGGGTCCGCTGCAAAAAATCGTCAGCAATTATCAGGGCGTGAATAACGCACATTTTAATATTACCCGCGATCAGGTGGATTTGAAACTCGATTTGAAGCCGAATGTAAATTTGGCTGATTTGGCGGATAAAATCTCCACCGAAGGCAAATCCGTCGTCGGCACCCGGACACTGAAGTTCGATTTTGTGGATCATTCATCGGACAAGCTTAACCAGTATTGGGATAAAGCGATGTTCTCTGTAGCCGAAGCGATGGAAAACAAGCGCTATACGGAAATTCCGGTCAAGCTGCAGTATCTGGCTAAGGGTACCGGAATTCAGACGAAAGCCGAAATGGACACGAAAAATGTCTATATTACGCTGACGGACGGCAGCTCAAGCAAGTTTCTTGTTCTGCCCCGTGATCCCGGCAAGATGGGAGTGTGGGAATAATGCCTAAATTGCTGAAGGAAATTTTGATCGGATTTGTGCCGGTATTATTCATTTTTCTAGCTTTTGTAGGGGTCAATGTCATCCCTCTCATTATCGCCGGCCTGATGATCGGCGGACTCCTGTTTATGACCAATATGAGAGGCGGACTGACGGTAGGTGCGGCTTCGGAACGCAAGCGTAAAAAGGGCGGGCCGAAGAAGCTCACTTTTGAAGAAATCGGCGGCCAGGATAATGCGAAGCAGGAGCTGCGCGAGGCACTGGACTTCCTGATCCGTCATGATGAAATCCAGAAGCTCGGCATTCGCCCGTTGAAAGGAATTCTGCTGACGGGACCTCCCGGAACAGGGAAGACGCTGATGGCCAAAGCGGCCGCACATTACACGGATTCGGTATTCGTTGCCGCATCCGGCAGTGAGTTCGTAGAAATGTACGTCGGCGTCGGCGCGGGCCGTGTCCGGGATCTGTTCCGCGATGCGAGAAACCGGGCAGCCAAGGAGAACAAGCAGAGCGCAATCATTTTCATCGATGAGATCGACGTCATCGGCGGCAAGCGCGAAGGCGGGCAGCAGCGCGAATACGATCAGACGCTGAACCAGCTGCTGACCGAGATGGACGGCATCTATTCGTCGGACAGCCCGAGAATCCTTTTGATTGCGGCGACCAACCGCAAGGAGATGCTGGACAGCGCGCTGCTGCGTCCGGGACGGTTCGACCGTCATATTCAGGTGGACCTGCCTGACAAGAAGGGACGCAAGCACATCCTGGAGCTGCATGCGAAGAACAAGCCGCTGCACGGGGATGTCAACCTCGATAAAATCGCCGAGGAATCCTACGGCTTCTCCGGCGCCCAGCTGGAGAGCGTTATGAACGAAGCCGCGATCTACACGATGCGTGAAGGTCTGAAAGAGATCGAGCAGCGCCATCTGTCCATGTCCATCGACAAGGTGATGATGGGTGAGCGCACCGACCGTGAATCGACGATTGAAGAGAAGAAACGCGTCGCCATCCATGAGCTTGGACATGCCATCATGGCAGAGCTGGTGCGTCCGGGCAGTGTCAGCCAGGTGGCCCTCAGCCCACGCGGCAAGGCGCTCGGTTACGTGCGCCATAACCCGCAGTCGGAGCAGTACCTGTATACGAAATCGTTCCTGGAAGAGCAGATCATGATCGCTCTCGGCGGCGCGGCGTCGGAGGAAATTTTCTACGGCGGACGCAGCACCGGTTCGAGCAACGACTTTGAACAGGCGCTCGACATCGTCAAGACGATGATGAGATCCGGCCTTACGTCTCTTGGCATCGTAAACATGGATATGGTTACGACCGAAGAGCTGATGAAGGTGAACAATGAGATTCTGGAAGACCTGATGGGCAGAACGCGCAGCCTTCTGGAGAACCACCGGATCATTTTCGACAAATCTCTGGATATTTTGCTGGCAGAAGAAACGCTGTCCGGCGAACAATTCCGCAAGCTGTTTCATGAGTTTTCACTACTGCCAGCCTAATGCGCTGGCTCTTTTTTTTACTTTTTTTTAATGCTGCGTTATTATTATAAGTTGGGTCGTAAATGTATTTTTCGACAAGAAGGGTACAATAAATATAGAAGACCATGGAAGGTGGAGCAGAAACATGTACTTTAAAAAAATTGGTGTTATCGGCGGGGGGACGATGGGCCAAGGCATAGCCGAAATGCTGGCCGCCAGAGGCCTGGACGTTCTGCTGGTCGAGAAAACGCCGGAGAAACTCGATTATTCGTACAGCATGATCGAAACGAGTCTCGATAAGCAGCTGGAGAAATGGGCGATCACCCAGGCGGAGAAAAAGCTCATTTTGGGCCGAATCCAAAAGGTGGTCCATTTTGCTGAGCTGGGGAGCTGCGATATGGTCATTGAGACCATTTCGGAGGATCTCGAAGCGAAGAAGGAAGTATTTGCCCAGTTGGATCAAGTGTGTCCTAATCATATTATTCTCGCCAGCAATACTTCTACGCTCAGCTTAACGGAGCTTGCGAGCACGACGATGTATCCGGAGCGTGTCATCGGCCTGCACTTTATCCATCCTGTCAGCAAGGTTGACCTCGTGGAAATTATCCGCGGCCTGAAGACGTCTGACTCTACGTTCGGGGAAACGAAGCGTTTTGTGGAGGAAGTCGTGGACAAGAAAGGGATCATGGTCTATGAGTCCCCAGGCTTTGTGACGAGCCGCATGATCTGCCTGATGATTAACGAAGCGCTGCATATCCTGCAGGAAGGCGTCGCCTCCGCGGAAGATATTGACGATGCTATGCGGATCGGCTATTCGTTCCAGCACGGACCGCTCGAAATGGCGGACCGCTTCGGTCTGGATTCGGTTCTGGCCGCTCTGGAGCGCATGTTCCGCGAGTTCGGCGAGCTGAAATACCGCCCGTCCATCGTGCTGAAGAAAATGGTTCGTGCCGGGCATTTGGGCGTGAAAACAGGAGTGGGCTTCTTCAAGTATGATAAGGATGGTGACCGCGTATGAAAATTTTGGTGATCAATGCTGGCAGCTCATCGCTGAAATACCAGCTGTATGATATGACAGACGAAAGCGTACTTGCAAAAGGACTCGTAGAACGGATCGGCATGGACTCATCCATCGTTACCCATAAACCTACCGGCCGTCCGGACGTGACCGAGGTCAGCGAAATTCTGGAGCATACGACGGCGATCCGCAAAGTGCTTGCCCTGCTGACGGATAAAGAGAACGGTGTGATCGAATCCGTGGATGAAATCCAGGCGGTCGGCCACCGGGTCGTGCACGGGGGAGAATTCTTCAAGGAATCCGCTCTGGTGGATGCGGAAGCCAAGTCTAAAATCCGCCAGCTGTTCGATCTGGCGCCGCTTCATAACCCTGCATCCATGCTGGGAATCAAAGCAACGGAGGCGAATATGCCTGGCGTTCCGCAGGTTGTCGTGTTTGATACCGCCTTCCATCAGACCATGCCGGAGACGGCTTATTTGTATGCCATTCCGAGAGTGCTGTACAACAAATACAAAGTCAGACGTTACGGTATGCACGGCACCTCGCATGATTTTGTCAGCAAAGCTGCGGCTGACTTCCTTGGCCGGCCGCTGGAAGATCTGAAGATCATTACCTGCCACATCGGTAACGGGGCGAGCCTAACCGCCGTGGATGGCGGAAAATCGGTCGACACCTCCATGGGCATGACACCGCTCGAAGGCTTGATGATGGGTACGCGCAGCGGTGACCTGGATCCGGCGATCGTTCCTTACGTGATGAACAAGGAAGAGCTGACGGTCAACGAAGTGAACTCCATGCTGAACAAGCACAGCGGTCTATTGGCCATTTCCGGCATCAGCAGCGACATGCGAGAAATTACCGAAGGGATGGAGAAGGGCGATGCCCATTCCAAGCTGGCCTTTGACATGTACGAATACCGTCTGCGCAAGTACATCGGTTCATACGCAGCCGCGCTGAACGGCGTAGACGTGATCGTCTTTACGGCGGGCGTCGGTGAGAATTCGGTTGTTTTGCGTAAAAAAGTATGCGAAAATTTGACTTACCTGGGCGTGGAATTGGACGAAGAACTGAACGCCGTCCGTTCCGGCGAACCGCGCCGCATTTCTTCCAAGAACTCCAAGGTGGAAGTGCTGGTCGTTCCGACGAACGAGGAACTGGTGATCGCCCGCGATACCAACCGGATCGTTCAATCCTTGAACGCCTAGGCTGAAGGGATACAGGCAAGTAAAGTTAAGGGAGAGATTGAAGCATGGCCACCAAATGTGTAATTCGTGACGTAAGCAAGCACGTGGGCGAAACCGTCACGATTGGCAGCTGGATCAACAACAAGCGTTCCAGCGGTAAAATTCAATTTTTGCAGCTGCGCGACGGCACCGGATACATCCAGGGCGTCGTCGTCAAGAGCGAAGTCACCGATAAAGTGTGGGAAGACGCAAAAAGCTTGACGCAGGAGAGCTCCCTGTATGTCACAGGCGTCGTGCGCGAAGAACCGCGCAGCCCGTCCGGTTATGAAATGACGGTAACGGATGTGGAAATCATTCATCTGACGGAGAACTATCCGATTACGCCGAAAGAGCATGGCGTCGACTTCTTGATGGATCACCGCCACCTGTGGCTCAGATCGTCCAAGCAGCGGGCGATCCTGGTGATCCGCGCCGAAATTATCCGCGCTGTGCAGGAGTTCTTTGACCAGAACGGCTTTACTCTGGGGGCCCCGCCGATCTTGACGCCGACGTCGGCCGAAGGGACAACGAATCTGTTCCACACGAAATACTTCGAGGAGGACGCCTATCTCACACAGAGCGGTCAGCTGTACATGGAAGCCGCGGCGATGGCCCTCGGGAAAGTGTATTCGTTCGGACCGACTTTCCGTGCCGAGAAGTCCAAAACCCGCCGCCATTTGATCGAGTTCTGGATGATCGAGCCGGAAATGGCATTTACGGATCACGAAGAGAGCCTTCGTGTGCAGGAGCAGTTCATTACGCATGTGGTGCAGTCCGTCGTCAAAAACTGCCGGGCAGAGCTGGAAGCGGTTGGACGCGATGTATCCAAGCTGGAGAACATCCAGGCGCCGTTCCCGCGCATCACGTACGATGAAGCGATCGAATTTTTGCATGGACAAGGCTTCGATATCCCTTGGGGCGAGGATTTCGGCGCTCCGCATGAAACGGCGATTGCTGAAAATTATGACAAGCCGGTGTTCATTACACACTATCCGGTCGGCATCAAGGCGTTCTATATGAAGCCGGATCCGAACCGTCCGGACGTCGTGCTGTGCGCTGACATGATCGCTCCGGAAGGATACGGCGAAATTATCGGCGGCTCGCAGCGGATCGACGATCCGGAGCTGCTGGAGGAACGCTTCAAGGAGCATGAGCTGTCCACGGACGCCTACCAATGGTATCTGGACCTGCGTAAATACGGGACTGTGCCGCATTCCGGATTTGGTCTCGGACTGGAACGGACGGTAGCCTGGATTTGCGGTCTGGATCATGTTCGCGAGACGATTCCGTTCCCGCGGACGCTGTACCGCTTGTACCCATAATGCCGGAAGAGGTGGAGCTCATGGACAATGCAGGTTGGAAAACATGGGCCGAGGGAGCATCATCCGGACTCGGGGCAGGCATGGCGGTCATTCCGTATGTGCTGCTTCGCCATTACCGCAAGCTAAAGCTGTCGGATAGCGAAGCGATGCTGCTCGTTCACCTGATCGCGTTCAAGCAGGTCGAGCAGAAGGACTTTCCGACGATGGAGGAGCTGGAGGAGGTTACGGGATCCGGCGCCCAGTCGATTGCGGAGTCACTGCAGAAGCTGATGAGGGCAGGGTTCATCGCCATCGATGAGGAGCTGGACGAGCTGCGCGGCATTCAATATGAACGGTACAACTTGTCCGGCCTGTATCATCAGCTGAGCCTGTGCCTGGCGAGCGAGGAGAAGCAGCGGACCCAGGCTGCGAACAGACGGACGAAGAAGGCGGCCAAGCCGGAGACGGACAGCAGCAATATGTTTACCGTTTTCGAAAAGGAATTCGGCCGCCCTCTCTCACCGATGGAATGCGAAACGATTTCGGGTTGGATGGACCAGGACCGTTACCCTGAAGAGCTCATCCGCATGGCGCTGAAGGAGGCGGTCTTTGCCGGCAAGGTCCATTTTCGGTACATAGACCGGATCCTGCTGGAATGGAGCCGCAACCGGGTGCGTAGTGCCGAGGACGCCAGAGCCTACACGCAGAAGTTCCGCGGCGGCGGCAGAGCCTGACATCAGAGAGTTGGAAGCGTGCCTTTCCGGTTAAACGGAAGGGTACGCTTTTTTAGCGTCTGAACAGAACGGTTAGGCCGTGTGGTTTGAATCAGGTGTAAGGACAGCTGCTGCTTGGAAGCGGTTTGGTTTCCGTCTGATTATGCGCCGGTTCGATGGACGTTTCCATATAAAAAAGGCGGATCGGCGGGCGGCGGGAACATGATCGGCAGGCAGGAGTATGGTACAATATTTCATAGTGTTTAAGAAGCTGGGCTGTAAGCTTTTATATGTTAAAGGAGGATATCCATGAAGAACATACTGATCCTTGGCGGTACCCGTTTTTTCGGCAAACGGCTTGTTGAGCGGCTGCTGGAGGATGGGCATGAAGTCACCATCGCGACAAGAGGAAACACGCCGGATCCCTTTGGCGACAGGGTAGAGCGGCTGGTGCTGGATCGCGAGAATAAGGAATCTCTGGCCCTGGCCGTGGCAGACGGCAGGGTGTGGGAGGTCGTATACGACAACATCTGCTACTCCCCTCAAGCGGCCCAGGATGCCTGTGACGTATTTCAGGGAAAAGTCAAAAGATACATACTTACCTCGTCCTTGTCGGTGTACGATCCTTCTTCGCACCGGAATCAGGAGAAGGACGTCAACCCGTACATTT
The DNA here is from genome assembly GCF_002224835.1 of Paenibacillus sp. SSG-1. Lineage (NCBI taxonomy): Bacteria > Bacillati > Bacillota > Bacilli > Caryophanales > Paenibacillaceae > Paenibacillus > Paenibacillus sp. SSG-1. The sequence continues at coordinate 3,719,687 of NZ_MBRK01000001.1, read as the reverse complement.
ATCCGATCACGATGGGAGGCAAGGATGATTTCTCCTATGCAGAAGGCAAGCGGCTCGCCGAGGCTGTCTTTTTCCAAAAGGCCGACTTCCCGGTATGCGCCGTCCGCTTCCCGATCGTGCTGGGGGAGGATGATTACACGGAGCGGCTTGAATTCCATATCCGGCGGGTACAAAGCGGTACGCCGATCGGCATGCCGAATCTGAGCGCCAAGCTGTCGTTGATCGATTCTGAAGATGCGGCTACTTTCCTGAGCTGGCTGAGAACCCAGCGCGTGGAAGGGCCGATCAATGCCTGCTCGCAGGGGGATGTCAAACTATCGGACATCATCGGCTGGATCGAGAAGGAAACGGGACGTAAAGCCATCATCCAGCGGGAGTCGGCGAAAGAAAATGCTTCTCCTTTTGGCGTTCCGGAGTCCTGGACGATGGATACCTCCAAGGCGGAACGGCTGGGATATTCGTTTAAGCCGATCCGCTCGTGGGTTCCGGCTTTGATCAAGCAGCTATCTCAGCAGGAGAATGTTTAGAAAAAGATTTGCGGCGCTTCAGCTGGCCTGGGGCAGCCAGGCACGGATTCATTAAACAATTTAGGGCAGCCTCTTCCTTCGGGGAGGGGCTGTTTTTCTTTTGGATGATATTGGCACGAATTTTTTTTGAAAAACATGCAGGGTTAACCCGGAGGGCCGGCGTCTATAGATACGGGAAGGAGGAGAGAGTTATTGACGAGGAAGCATTGATCGAGCAAATTCGTGATGGCGACCAAAGCGCGTTCCGCACGCTCGTGGAGCGTTACGGACAGCATGTGTTCCATACGGCCTACTCGGTGCTGAAAGATGCCAAGGAAGCCGAGGACGCGGCCCAGGAAGCCTTTATACAAGTGTATAAATCTCTCTCCGAATACCGGTCCCAAGGATTCAAGACGTGGTTGACCCGCATTGCTTTACATAAAGCCATCGATGCTAAAAGAAAGCTGGGAAGGCGCAGGGAAGACCAGCTTGCGGATGCAGAGCAGCTGAACCAGTGGCCTTCCGGTGAAGCGGATCTGCTGGCCCAGCTGGTCAAGAAGGAGAAAAAAGAGACGCTGGAGCGGAGGTTACATCGCCTGCCGCAGCAGCACCGCGAAATTTTGATTCATTTTTATATTCAGGAAAAAAATTACGAGCAGATCGCCAAGGAGCAGGGAATTGCCGTCAAAACGGTGGAATCCCGGCTGTACCGGGCGAGAAGCTGGGTCCGCACCCATTGGAAGGAGGAGGAGTGGTAATGAGTCACAAAGGACGCTCCCAGCCGGTGACGCAGGATTGGGTGGAGTACATACAGGGGGATTGCTCCCCGGAAAAAGCGGATTCGCTGGAGTCGCTGCTGATGGAGGACGATACGGCCCTGGCGGCATACATGCAGGTCATGAATGATCTGGGACCGAAGCTGCCCGGTCTCGAATATGAGCAGCGGTTCATCGACAACGTCATGGATGCTCTTCCTTCCGAAGATAAGGATGCGGAGCGCGGAGCAAACGAAATTTGGCGCCGGCGGTGGTACGAGCATCGCATGTTCCATTACGCCGTGGCGGCCTGCATTACGCTCGTATTCCTGTCGACCGGATGGTTTGACAAGCTGGGCCCGGAAACGCTGCACAAGGCGGGGACCGGCGGCCAGCCGACGTATGGTGAAAAGCTCGTTCATGTGACGACAGGCTGGCTGGACCGGCTGAAGCCATAAAAAAGAGAGAACAGATGACCATTCAGAACAAAGGAAAGGAACGATGACTTTGTATCCACAACGCAGTAAGATGGCTGCTTTTATTCTCAATTTCATCCCGGGCCTCGGCCACTACTACATGGGACGGAGGCTGAGAGGGGTTATATACCCTATGCTGTTTTTTGGAGGTATTTTGTTTGGGGTGATGGTGGCGATCGCACTGGGTGAAGGCGGCATGTTTTTTGCTTTTACCCTGCTGTGTGCGGCTATACTATGGGGAATCTGCATGCTGGACCTGATCGTGTATCTGGTGCGCTTGCCTGCTCCGCAACCGGGGTATCCGCCGCAGCCTTATCCTCCGCATTGGGAACCGGGGGCAGGTCCTTATCCGGGAGGATACAGCGGGCAGGGGCAGCCTGGGTTTCCGGGGAATGGACCCGAATTTGCCCAGGAAGGAATGTATGCGCAGCAGCCGTACCCCCCTTATCCGCAGCCCAGCCCGGAGAACGAGCGCTTCTTTACCATTCTGCTCTCCTTTATTCCAGGGCTTGGACATCTTCATATGGGATTGATGCAGCGGGGCCTGTCGTTCCTGATCGCCTTTTTTGGGCTGGGGACCGTCATGTTCTTCCTGACCGGCCTGACCAGCCATGCGTTCTTTATGCTGTTTCTCGGCATCCTGCCGATCATCTGGCTGTACTGCATGTTTGACGCCGTGCAGCTGATCCACCGCAAGCAGGCCGGCGAACGGGTTGAGGACCGCACCCTGTTCGACGAGATGGAGGCCGGCCGTGCGGAAGGACGCCGCAGCAAAGTGCTCGCCACGCTGCTGTCTGCTTTCCCGGGAGCCGGACATATGTATCTGGGCCTGCAAAAAAGAGGGCTGCAGCTGATGGTGATTTTCCTGGGGAGCGTCTACATTTTGGATTTGCTGCGTCTGTCCTTGTTCATGTTTCTCATTCCGCTCATCTGGTTTTACGCCTTCTTCGACGGGCTGCAGCAGACGAGCCGATACGGGCGGGAGCCCCTCATCGACCGGCCTGTCATTGAAGGCATCAAACTGCACCAGAAGTGGCTTGGCATTGGCCTAATGGCACTCGGCGTGTATTATATCGCCACGAGCCTGATCATTCCCGAGCTTGAAGCACGTTTTCCAGAGTTCCATATCGATTACCGGATTTCGCATTACTTGAAAACAGCCATCGTGGCCCTGCTGCTAATCGGCGTAGGCATCCGGCTGTTAACCGGGCCTAAACCTAGCGGCCGGGAGAGAAGCCACGGGGATTTTTAAACGGATATTCACTCTAAAATACTGTTCGGCACTTCATGCAGCCTGACTTGAGTCAGGCTGTTTTTTTTATGGGGATTAAAGAGGATAAATATGGTGGCATTGGGGCCTTACGAGCAAATGACTTATAGCGGTAACCAATGGAGCACGATATCGATTGCTTTCCTGTTTCAGGAAATGGTATGATAGCCCATGCTCTAGCATGAGTTCGGGTCGGAATCGGGTATGAAGGTTTTTATCATGAAAGCCCACAGCTTGCCCAGGACATAACTGAGATGGAGGTGTTATCGTACGTATGAACCAGTGGGATGCCGATATTCACATCACGGACGCTTTGGTCTGCGAGCTGATCGAAAGCCAGTTCCCGGATCTGGCGGGACTTCGGATCAGGCAGATTGGGGAAGGCTGGGACAACGCCGTTTATCGGGTGGGAGACCGCTATACGTTCCGTTTTCCAAGAAGAAGCATCGCCGTAGAATTTCTGCGCACAGAAGGGAGGCTGCTGCCGCTCCTTCGTGATTACATTACGTTTCCCTATCCCAAACCGGTGTTTTACGGACTGGAAAGCGAGGCATATCCGTTTCCGTTTCTGGGTTACACTTATATTCCCGGAACGTTTCCCGTTGGACTGACCGATGAACAGCGGCGTTTATCGGCGGCTTCTTTAGGAAGCTTTCTGCGTAAACTTCATTCGTTTCCGGTGGGAATTGCAAGGGAAGCGGGGGCTTCGGAAGACCACCGGAACCTGACGGACGTAACTTCACGCAAGATGAAAATGGTAGACATCCTGTCCAGCCTGAAGCCTCATCTGCCAAGGGAGGAGCATGATGCCATCCAGAAATATTTGAACCACCATGTTACCGTGGACCGGATTACCCCGAAGGAAGTAATGCTCCATGGCGATCTGCACTTTAAAAATATGCTGGCAGACGAGCGTGGACAAATCAGCGGCGTGATCGACTGGGGAGATCTGAATGTCGGCCATCCGGGCTGCGATCTCAATATCGCTTACAGCTTTTTGGGGCCGGCAGAGAGGCAGTTGTTCTTCGAACAGTATGGCGAAGTGGATGAGGAAACCAGGCTGCTGGCCAAGCTGATCGGCGTGTTTATTCCGATGCTCCTTTTGGCTCAGGCGGTTCAAATCAAGGATGCCGGGGTGGCGGAAGAAGCGCGGGCCAGTATTCGCCGGGCTTTGTCCGGTGATTGAAGCGGCCGATAATGATCCTCGGGAAGCGTATGGTCGTGGTCCAACGGGACGGATGAAACTTTTTTGAAAAGCGCCCCCCAACCTGTTAAGAATGTTGGTGCCAGCTGCCCGAGTGTTAGGCAGTAAACCTCGACTTAACTGTCGGGGATTTTGGTTAGCTCAAACCGGCTGCCCCATCTTTGGGTAGTGGCGATGAGGGTGCGGTCTCCTTTCGTAAAAAAATAGCCGCTCCCTTCATGCTCCTTATAGTCCCACCCCTGCTTCTCCAGCATGGAAATGATGCGCTGACCATTCTGCTGAGAATTGAGCCGGCTGATATACCAAGTATTTTCCCCATCTGACAGCAGGACAGCAGGCGTATCGCCGGACTGCATGCCCTGATTCCATGCCGTCTTTTTGTCGATCCCTTGAAGCGGAAAAGCCGGGTATAGAAGATGGGTCTGAAGCATGAGCCACAGTATAATGGATAGCAGAACCAAGGCTCCCGACGCGCCGATAAACCATTTTTTCAACACGATATATTTCCCCTTTGTTTATCAGATAAAGTTCACAGTGCTAGAATTTTCCTTTATCCCATTATAGCCTGGATGTTCGATGTCTTGACAGGCCTACATAATGCAAACAGGCGTTACTTTCCTCTCACTTAAAGCGTTTTATACAAAGAGAATGACGTACAGATCGCGTTTGAAGGGGGCGCTCTATTGAAATTTATATTGCCGGCGATCCTGCTGACAGTGTTGGTGTTAGCGGGCTGCAGCCCGGAAAGGAATACGTTCAGCTCCCCGCTGTATCAAGGCCGAAGCTTGAAGATCGGGGTGATTGGTGATGTTCCGATGGTGCGGGAGAGTAATGTTACTTTTAAGCAAATTACGTTTGATGATTTGGAAAAAGGAGATTCGTTCTTATCCTCATACGACGCCGTTTTTATCATGAAAGAGGAGCTGCCGACAGCCGCATCGCCGCAGTACGCCAAAATATATAAACTTGCTGGAATTCCGTTTTTTTTCTTCGAATCTTCCAGATATCTTGCCACCTATATAGATGCTACGATTTCTTACGAGGATTGGCCTGACATGGGGCCCGGTTTCTTCGTACTTGGATACGACGGAGGGACACGGCACCAGTTTGGCACAGGTTTATACAACGACACCAAAAACGAGACGAATGTCAAAAGCGCTTACTCCGATATCTTCAGGCAGATCGAAACCGGGCTATAGATGGTAATATCGTATTGAATAAGGAGGAACATGTCCTGAAAATCATCGGCTGCTCGCTGTTAGTGCTTCTACTGTTACTTACCGGATGTGCTCCCGTCCCCCAATCTTACAGCATGCCTGAGTATAAGGGCAGAAGCTTAACGATCGGAGTGGTTGGAGGGGCGCCTTCTGTAAGGGAGAACAACGTTAGCTTTGTAACCTTAAATAAAGCAGATCTGGAGAAAGGTACCGCGAATTTAACCGGCTATGATGCCGTGTTTATCATGAAGAAGCATGTCTCTCATTTTGAAGCTCTTATGGAAAAAAATGAACTGAACTTAGAGGACGGCGTTCCGATCTTTTTTTTACAATCTTCGAATATACCGGATCCTCTCTTGAGCGGCGAGGGCTTGCTCCGGAAGAATACTTCCGAATCTAATGAATTTGCGTTAGGTTATGTGAAGAAGGGAGAGCAGAATAAAACATTTTCCTTAGTCTTGGACGAACAAAACGACCCTTTCTCAAACCTGGAGAACGCCTATACCATCCTTTTCAAAACAATCGAATCGGGTATTTAACCGGACAAAAAAATCCTTATTCCGACGCCGGCAGATCCGGTATGGAATAAGGATTTTTTGCTTGTTTCATCAAGAGCAGCAAGGCTGCTTCCGCGGTTGCTTAACGCCGGCCATCCAGCGTAAGCGGGGCGGCACTGTTCTGAAGAAGCATGCTGCGGTACAAATATTCAAAAATGAATTCAAACGCCTCCAGATGCTTTTTCGCTTCAAACGCGTTTTTACCCCACGCATAAATGCCGTGGTTGCGCAGCAGGATTCCCGGTACGGCCGGGTTCAGCACGCCTTCCACGAGTTCGGCAATGCGGGGAATATCCGCATAGTTCGGAAGCACAGGGATGGAAATCGGCGCATTCTCCTCCCAAATGTTGAACGCTTTAATCAACTCGATGCCCTGAGCCGGCACGGCTCCGGCCTCCCCGAACCATTCGCTGATCAGGTTGTTAAAGATCGTATGCACATGGAACACGGCGCCGCAGCCGGTGAGACGGTATATTTTGCAATGGATTTGCGTCTCCGCGCTGGGCTTCAGCGAGGTCGTTTCCACCGCCCGGCCGCTTTTGTCCACGAACAAAAAGTCTTCCGGCGTCGTCAGCGACTTGTCTTTACCGCTCGCCGTAATGGCGAAATAAAAGGCTTCCGGGTCAAATTCGCCCACCCGCATCGAAAGATTGCCGCTGGTCCCCGGGAACCAGTTCTTCGCGGCAAACTGCTGTTTGATCAGGCTCAACTCTCCGAGAACCTGCTGCTTATGCTCCAGGCTAATGCCGGCAAAGGTCATGTCTACAGCACTCCTTGTCGTTGTTTCTTCTTCATGTCCTCGATAATGTCAAAAAAGGTTTCAAAAGGAACATGCTTCACGCCAAGCTCCGCGCATTTGTCCGTCAGGATGGAGCGGGAGTAGACGAGGTCGGCGATTTTGGCGCCTTCGAAGTCGGTCAGGCTGTCGCCGATCAGAATCCGCTCGTATTCGTCTTCCGGGAACCGCCGCATGACCGTCGTTTTGCACATCCCGCAGCCGTTATGGCAGGGATCCTGGCAAGGGTGCGGCCAGAGAATCTCGATCCGCTCTCCGCTGAAATCGGCGCTGTTGCAGAAAATATGGTCGGACGGAATCCCGAACGGCTCGAGGAGCGGATCGATAAAAAAGTCCATGCCGCCGCTGGTCACGTAAAAGCCGATATTTTCCTCTTTGGCGTAGTCCAGAAACTCACGGAAGCCGTCGCGAATGCCCGCCCGGCTTAAGACGTAGCTGACAATTTCGTCCTTCATCGAAGAAGGCAGCAGGGCGAACATGGCGCCGACGCCTTCGCGCAGGGTGATCTTCTGGCTGACCGTATCTTCCATGATCGGCTTGTACCCGGCCGGGTCAAAATGCTTCATGATCGCCACGATGTTATCCGACAGTGTGATCGTGCCGTCAAAATCGCAAAAGATTACGCGTTTCTTGGCTGTCATCGTTCGCCTCCCCAGGCGTCCAGGGCGGCCTTCAGCTCAGGATGGCCGTCTTCGGCATACTGGGCGAGCGGAATGGACTGCTGCGCCGCAGCAATCGCCTGTACAAACGCCCGTCCGCCGGCCTCCGTACCCATCGGATGGCCGTGAATGCCGCCGCCGGCGTTCACGACGACGTCGGTTCCGAAATCCCGCAGGATGAGCGGCACGAGTCCGGGGTGAATTCCCGCCGAAGGCACAGGCATGCTGGCCTTCAGTGGCAGTTCACGGCTGATCAGCTCGTCACGGATCGCCATGTTTTCCGCCTTAGGCATCGTCACGGATCCGTAAGGGGAAGGGAAGAGCACCAGATCCGCGCCGGCGAGCCGCATAAGCTGGCCGAGCAGCACCGAGGCAGAGATACCATAATGCGGCGACGGGTAGAAGGCTCCCGCGAGCGCCGGATGCGCGGCGATCGGTACGTTGATCTCCGGATCGCTGCTCAGTTCATGCAGCACGTCGTAGCCGTAGGACAAGACGTTGAACAGCAGCGCGTTCGCGCCGGCGCCGATCGCCTTCTTCGCTTGGCTCTTCAAGCTGGACGTCGGTCCGGTCAAATTGGCCGCATACAGCAGCTTCTTGCCTGTTTCCTTCTGCGCCGCTTCTGCCGCCTTCAGGCATACTTCCACGCGCTTTTCGATCGGCGTCAGTTCGTTTTCGAACAGGATCTCGTCGTCTTTAATCAGGTCGACTCCCCCGAGGGCTTGTCTCAGAAACTGCTCACGCAGCTCGTCCGCATTCAGGCCGATGACGGACTTGAAAATGCTCATCAGAAGCGGCCGGTCATGGACGCCGAGAATGTCCCGAATGCCGGCAATGCCGAATTTGGGGCCGGGGAAACCCTGCACGAAATGATCTGAAAAGCCGAGGCGGTTCAGCTTGATTTTGCCGTCCATCGAGATTTTGCCGAAAACGGTGACAAGCAGGGCCGGAATGTCGCGGCTGAAGTTGATGTCCGGGTACGCGATGGTGACGTCGGCGTACCGCTCGCCGGGTGCGGCGCCTTCCGGCTCATGCACGTCCACCTGGAGCACTTCGCCAAGATGCTTCTGCATTGATTCCCGCTTTGCTTGGGGAAGCTCGGTCCAGCTGCCGACGGTCATGCCGACAGCGATCGATTCGGCCTTTTTACGAAAGTCGGCCTTGTCGTCATACAGCCGGTACGTGGCTGTGCAGCGGCTCATGAAATTCCCTCCTTCAGCGCGGCCCCCATTTCCCGGGAGCGTTCCGCGCAGCGGTTCACGGCAGCGATCACTGTTTCGAAGAAATCGCCTTTGTCAAGCGTCTCCAGTGCCGCCTGGGTGGAGCCGTTCGGCGATGTCACCTTCGCCCGGAGGGCGGCAGGCTCTTCGCCAGTCTGCTGCACCATCCGTGCGGCGCCAAGAACCGTCTGCACCGTAAGTTCCTTGCACTGCTGCGGCGTCAGTCCGCCGCGGATGCCGGCAGCCATCATCGCTTCCATCATGTAATAGATATAAGCGGGGCCGCTGCCGGAGATGCCGGTCAAAATTTCCAGCTTGTCTTCTTCCACGACCGTTACCGTACCGACAGCCTGGAACAGCGTCATGACCGTCTGGCGGTCCTGGTCGTTGATTTCCTTGGAGAAGGAGACGCCGGTTGCGCCGAGGCCGATGGAGCTGGAGGTGTTCGGCATCGTGCGGGCGACGGGCTGCTTGCGTCCGAGCAGATCCTGGATCGTGCGGATGGTGAGACCTGCGATGACGGATACGATCAGCGTGTTATCGGAGAGCAGCGGACCGAGTTTGCGCAGCACGTTAGCCGCATCCTTCGGCTTGATAGCGAGCACGATAATCGGAGATTCACGCAAAATTTCCGTCGTTTCCGCCGGGTCATTGTTCGTTTTGACATTGTAGCGGTGCTTGAGCTCTTCGAGCCGCCCCGAGTTGGAGCGGTTCAGCATGGTCAGGCTTCCGGCATTGACGACCGATCTTCCGATCAATCCTCTGACGATGGCTTCCGCCATCGCTCCTGCACCGTAAAAGGTAATGGGCTGGGCAATCATGGCCTGTTGTTGACTCATTATAATTCCTCCTTGCGCGGTAAGCCGGTATTGTAAAGCTCCGGTATTACCCGCGAATTTGTCCATTTCCATGGATGATGTATTTCGTGGAAGTCAGAGCCGGCAGGCCCATCGGGCCGCGGGCGTGCAGCTTTTGCGTGCTGATGCCGATCTCCGCGCCAAATCCGAATTCGAAGCCGTCCGTAAAGCGGGTGGAAGCGTTATGGTATACGGCGGCAGCGTCCACTTCGTGAAGAAAACGTTCGGCATGGCGCTGATCGGCGGTAACGATGCATTCGGAATGCTTGGTACCGTAAGCAGCAATGTGCTGCATGGCCTCATCTATCGATTCTACAATTTTTACGTTCAAAATGTAATCATTGTACTCCGTTGCATAATCTTCTTCTGTGACCGGGAGAGCCCAGTCGACGATTCTGCGGGTTTCTTCGTCGCCGCGCAGCTCGACGCCGGCTTCCTTGAATGTTCCTGCCAGTGCCAAAAGATGTTCCCGGGCAAACGCCTGGTGCACGATCAGCGTCTCCATCGAATTGCAGACCGACGGACGCTGTACCTTGGCATTGATCGAGATCTCCTCGGCCATCACGGGATCGGCCGTCTCATCCAGATACGTATGGCAGATGCCGGCGCCCGTTTCGATGACCGGCACGGTGGCGTTTTCCACTACGGTGCGGATGAGCGAGCTGCCGCCGCGAGGTATAACGACGTCGAGCAGGCCGTTCAGCTTCAGCATCTCGTCGACCGAGGAACGGTTCGGATCCTCGATCAGCTGCAGCGCCTCCGGCGGAATCGCGGTGGAGGCGAGGGCACCATGGAGCACCTCGACGATTTTGCGGTTGGAGGAGAGGGCGGAGGAACCGCCCCGCAGCACCACGGCATTTCCTGTCTTCAGACACAGGCCGGCGGCGTCGACGGTCACGTTCGGGCGCGCTTCGTAAATGATGCCGATAACGCCAAGCGGTACGCGGTATTTGCGGATACGGAGCCCGTTTGGCCGTTCGATATTCTCCAGCTCGTCGCCGACCGGATCGGGGAGCTCGACGATTTGCTCGAGCCCTGCGGCGATAGCGTCGATCCGCTGCGGATTAAGGGCCAGGCGGTCGAGCAGCGAGGATGAAGTTCCCTGCTGGCGGCCGCGCTCAAGGTCTTCGGCGTTGGCCGCGATAATTTCATCCTGCTTCTGACGCAGCGCCTCGGCCATGCGAAGCAGCGCCTGATTTTTCTCGTCGGTGCTCAGCCGGTTTAATACGGCGGCAGCAGCACCGGCGCGTTCTGCTTTTGATCGTACTTCACTCATATCATAAATGCCTCCTTGTCCTTATTATGTGAGTAACCTATTTTAAGGTAATCCACTCATCCCTATGAATCACTTCGAGCCGGTGAACGGTATCCAGCGTCCGGATCACTTCAGCGCTGCCCAAGCCCTGAATCCGCCTGAGCTGCTCATCGTCATAATTGACGATGCCGCGGCCGCATACCGTCCCTTCCAGGTTCAGCACCTCGACGACGTCGCCGGCATGAAACTGGCCTTCGACCTGCTTCACGCCAACGGGGAGAAGGCTGTGGCCGCCATGAACGAGCGCTTCCTCTGCTCCCCGGTCCACGTAGAGAGTGCCAAGCGGCGTGGACATGAATCCGAGCCACTGTTTTTTCATCGGCAGCGAGTGCAGCTCGGTGTCGAAGTAGGTTCCTTTGCCGCGGCCTTCCATGGCGCTGCGAAGATCGCCGTTCTCGGTCACGCGGCCCACGAAGACCGGCACGCCGCCGCGGGTGGCGATTTTGGCTGCATCTACTTTGGAACGCATACCGCCCGTACCGACGGATGAACCGGCGCCGCCGGCAATGGAGTAGATCTCCTCGGTAATTTCTCCGACATGGTCAAACCGGATCGCATTCGGATTATTCCGCGGATCGGCCGTATAAAGACCGTCCGTATCGGTCAGGATCAGCAGGTGCTGGGCTTTGACCAGGTTGGCGACGAGCGCCGACAGCGTGTCGTTGTCGCCGAATTTCAGCTCATCCACCGAAACGGTATCGTTCTCGTTGAATATGGGGACCGCCCCCTGCTTCAGCAGCTCCTCGACGGTCATGCTGGCATTGTTCATGCGCTTGCGGCTGCAAAAGTCGGTGCGGGTCAGCAGGATTTGCGCGGCGGTGATGCCGTGCGAGGCGAATGCTTCCTGGTACGCCTGCATAAGCAGCGCCTGGCCGACGGAGGCTGCGGCCTGCTTTTCGTGCAGAAGCTTGGGCCGGAAGCTGTAGCCGATCGCCCGGAAACCGGCCGCGACGGCACCGGAGGTGACCAGCAGCACTTCGCATCCGGCTTTGATGAGTGCTGCAATTTCGCCCGCAAAGAAAGCGACCGCATCGCGGTTCAGTCCGCCTTCAACGCTAGTGAGCGAGCTGCTGCCGATTTTGACGACGACTCGAGATGGCATATGATATCACGTTCCTTTTCTAATATAAGACTGCTCTGTTTTCCTCATAAAAACTTCTTGGTACAACAAAAAAACTTTCGTCCTTTGGAGTAAAGGACGAAAGTTTATACTTCCGCGGTACCACCTTTATTGATGATTGGATCATCCGGCTTTGGGCCCTGTAACAGAAGGCACTGTCCTGCACACAGGCAGGCCGCTCAGGGGTAGGTTTCGGAAGGGCTCGCGGTAAATTCTTTCAGCCGGTGGAATTTACTCTCTGGGCGCGAGTTGCCGTTCTTACTGGTCCCGTCAACGCGTTTCATTATGTTTCAACGATGCTTCCTTTGGTTCATCCGCTTTATTTTCACCTAGAATACCACGAAGCGGCGGTCTTTGCAAAAGGTTATACGAACAGATTCAGCCGTCCGATCCGCTCGGCTGCTTCCTGCAGCCTCTCCTCGGAGGTCAGCAGCCCGACGCGGACGTAGCCTTCGCCATGCCGGCCGAAACCGATGCCGGGAGCAACGGCCACCTTGGCTTCTTTCAGCAGGAGGTCGGCAAACGACTCCGACGTAAAGCCATTGGGCACCGGCAGCCAGCTGAAGAAGGAACCGCCCGGCTTCTCCGCCGCCCAGCCGATGCGGCCGAGACCGTCGAAAAAGGCGTTGCGACGCGATTCATACCGCTGCACGAGCTGCTGTACGCAGTCCTGGGAGGAGGTGAGCGCCGCAGCAGCAGCGGCTTGGATGCCGCCGAACAGACTGACGTAAATATGATCCTGCAGGTTGTTGATGAGCGAAATCACGTCCCTGTTGCCCAGCGCAAATCCGACACGCCAGCCAGCCATGTTGTACGTTTTGGACAGGGTGTAGAATTCGATGCCGACTTCCTTGGCGCCTGGTGCCTGCAGGAAGCTGACGGGGCGCTCGCCGTCAAAGCCGATGGCACCGTAAGCAAAGTCGCTTGCGACGACGATGCCGTGCTCTCTGGCGAAGCGGACCGTGTCCTCATAGAAGCTTAGCGGGGCGACGGCCGATGTCGGATTGTTCGGATAATTCAGGAACATCAGCTTGGCGCGTGCCCGGTCCGCCGGGCTGATCCGGCCGTAATCCGGCAGGAAGGCGTTGTCCGCCAGCAGCGGCATAAACGACATTTCGGCTTTGGCCAGCGCTACGCCGGACCAGTAATCGGGGTATCCCGGATCCGGAACGAGGCACAGATCGCCGGGATTGAGCAAAATCTGCGGGAGCTGCACGAGTCCCGTTTTGCCGCCGAACAAAATGGCAACCTCTTTCTCAGGGTCAAGCTCCACGCCATAATCCTCGAGATAGCGCTTCGCGATCGCTTCCTTTAAAAAGGCAAAGCCGGTAAACGGCGAATATTTATGATAGAGCGGGTTGGCTGCCGCCTCCTGCAGCGCGGATACGATGTGTCCCGGCGTGGGTGTATCGGGATTGCCCTGCCCCAGATTGATGACGTCATGCCCAGCGGCGATTTCCCGGTTCACCTTCTGCACGAGGGTAGCGAAAAACTGGGTCGGCAGCTGGGTCATCACTTCGGCGGGTACGATGGGAAAAGCGGATGTCGGACGTGCGTTGTCCTCTGATGAATGCATATCAAATCACTCCGGTCTGGACTCGAGAATAATATGTTTAAATCTATCACGATTTATCAGGGCTGTATAGAGGGAAATGACTGCTTGCACGCGGAATGGGCAGGGACTATGATGGTATACAAATGAGATTTGCGGATCAAGCCGTTCGCGCCATGATCCAGGGGAGGAACCAATCATGCCTTTAAATGAACGCGCGGTGCTGCGAGCCGCTTTAATACAGGCCGATATTCAAATCGGCCAGCCGGAGGCGAACCGCCGCCATATGGAAGTCCTGCTGGAACAGGCGGTGTCTGCGGAGCCGAAGCCGGAACTGCTGGTGCTGCCCGAAATGTGGAATACTGGTTACGCGCTGGAGCAGATCCAGGAGCTTGCGGATCCGGATGGCAGGGAGAGCCGGGAATGGTTATCGGCTTTTGCCAAGCGGCACGGGGTGACGATCGTTGGTGGCTCCATCGCGGAGAAGAAGGACGGCGGCATCTACAACACGATGTACGTTTTTAATGAACAAGGTGACACGACGGCCCAATATTCCAAGATTCACCTGTTCCGGCTGATGGACGAGGAGAAGCATCTAGAGGCCGGCGATGAAATTGTCAGCTTTACATTGCGTGAGGGCTTTCAGGCCGGCGCTTCAATCTGCTACGACATCCGTTTTCCGGAACTGGCCCGCACCCAGGCGCTGAACGGGGTAAAGGTGCTGATCGTGCCTGCCGAATGGCCGAATCCGCGCCTTCACCACTGGCGCACGCTGCTGATGGCCCGGGCGATCGAGAACCAGATGTATGTCATCGCCTGCAACCGCGTCGGGGTGAGCGGAAGCACCGAGTTCTTCGGACATTCGCTCATCATCGACCCCTGGGGCGAGATTGTGGCTGAGGGCGGCGAAGGCGAAGAGATCGTGACCGGTGAACTCGATCTTGGGCTGGTCGATGAAGTGAGAGGCCGGATTCCGGTGTTCGAGGACCGTCGCCCCGATATTTACCGTAAACCGTAACCTCAAACCTCAAACCTCAATCATCAAACCGGAAACTGCACATGGAAAAAAGGTCCGGGCTATCCGCCCGGGCCTTTACACGTTTTTTAGACCAGATCATTCAGCGTATCCTTGAACGTTTCGATAAAAGCCTCCGCCGCTTTGGACAAATACCGTCCGCGCCGGTATGCGACCACAAGTGTCCGGCTCGGCACCGGCTCGGCAAGGGGAAGGTATACCGGCACGAATTCGCTTCGCGGTGCCCGCGCGATAAAACGCGGTACCAGCGTGATGCCCATGCCCGTGGCGACGAGCGACTGGATCGTCTCCATGTTGTTGCTCTCAAAGACGACCTTGGGCTCGAAACCGGCCTGCTGGCACAGGTCGAAGGTTATTTTGCGGAAGCCCTGTCCCTTTTTGAGCACGATAAACGATTCCCCGCTCAGCTCATCGATCCGGACCGGAACCGGCTTCCCGGCTTTGGCTCTGGCAGCGAGCGGATGCGATTCCGGTACGGCAAGGTCGATCTTTTCTTCGCCGATTACCTCGTATGTCAGCGAAGGCTCCTGCAGCGGCAGGGAGAGCAGGCTGAGGTCCGACTTGCCTCCCGCCGTAAGCTTTTCCAGGTTCATAGAGGAGTCCTCCAGCAGGGTGATTTCGATGTCAGGGTACTGGCGTTTGAATGTGGGAAGCACATGCGGAAGCAAGTGCGCGCCTGTAATCGGCATGCTGCCGATGACCACCTTGCCGCTCTTCAGCTGGGATATATCAGCCATTTCCTGGCGCAGCAGCTCCACGGCGTCTATAATTTTTTGGGCCTGCTCCATGAAGGAAGCCCCGGCATGCGTCAGTTCCACTGTGCTTGTATTGCGCTGGAACAGCAGCACCCCGAGCTCTTTCTCCAGCTTGGACAGCTGTTGGCTCAAGGAGGGCTGGGCGATGTGCAGCTTCTCGGCGGCCCGGGAAAAATTTCGCTCTTGGGCGATTTGGAGTGCGTATTGCAGCTGTCTAAGTTCCATGAGACACCTTCCTTTGCTTTCTATAAAGTAGCGGATAAACCACGCTTTGCTTGATAGTTAATTCCTATTACTTTTATAGATATTATATCTTGGATCAATTAAGCTGCAAATGCTATATTTAGTTTAATTCAAGAGGCTGCCGGGCTGAATCGACTTCTGTCCGGCGTCTCTTCCAAGGAACGAAACCATGAAGAGGTGACAGTGATGAGTAAAAGAACGATGTTTGAGAAAATCTGGGATAACCACGTGATTCATCAGGAAGAAGGCAAGCCGAGCATTTTGTACATCGATTTGCACCTCGTCCACGAGGTAACGTCCCCGCAAGCCTTCGAGGGCCTGCGCCTGAGCGGCCGCAAGGTGCGCCGTCCGGAGCTGACGTTCGCAACGATGGACCATAACGTACCGACGAAGGACCGCTTTAACATTAAAGACCCGATCTCCAAGCAGCAGATCGACACGCTGTCGCAGAACTGCCGCGACTTCGGCGTCACCCTCTTTGATCTGGATACGATTGATCAAGGGGTCGTGCACGTTATGGGGCCGGAACTCGGTCTGACCCATCCGGGCAAAACGATCGTCTGCGGGGACAGCCACACCTCGACTCACGGCGCATTCGGCGCTCTGGCATTCGGGATCGGCACAAGCGAAGTGGAACACGTGCTGGCTACCCAATGCTTGCAGCAGGCCAAAGCGAAGACGATGGAAGTGCGCTTCGTCGGCAAGCGCAACCCCGGCGTAACGGCGAAAGACATGATCCTCGGCGTTATTGCCAAGTATGGCACGGATTTTGCTACAGGTTATGTCATTGAGTACACGGGCGAAGCGATTCGCGAGCTGTCGATGGAAGAGCGCATGACCGTCTGCAACATGTCGATCGAAGGCGGTGCGAGAGCGGGCATGATCGCTCCGGATGAAACGACATTCGAATACTTGCGCGGACGCCAATACGTGCCGCAAGGCAGCGACTTTGACCAAGCGGTGGAGCAGTGGAAGCAGCTCGTCACCGACGAAGGCGCAGCATACGACCGCGTTGTAGAGTTTGACGTGGAAACCCTGATCCCGCAAGTGACCTGGGGAACGAGCCCGGGTATGGGTACGGACATTACGTCTCGCGTGCCGGTGCCGGCGGAACTGCCGACCGAAAACGAACGCAAAGCAGCTGAAAAAGCGATTGAATATATGGGCCTGACGCCGGGAACGCCGATGTCGGAAATCGAAATCGACTACGTGTTTATCGGTTCCTGCACCAACGGCCGGATCGAGGATCTGCGCGCTGCGGCCCAGGTAGCCAAGGGGCACAAAGTGTCCGACCGGGTAACGGCGATCGTCGTTCCGGGTTCGGGACGCGTCAAGATCCAGGCGGAGAAGGAAGGACTGGACAAAATTTTCACCGAAGCGGGCTTCGAATGGCGCGATGCCGGATGCAGCATGTGCCTGGCGATGAACCCGGACGTTCTCCAGCCGGGACAGCGCTGCGCATCGACGTCCAACCGGAACTTCGAAGGCCGTCAAGGCCGCGGCGGACGCACGCACCTCGTGTCTCCGGCAATGGCTGCAGCAGCAGCGATCAAGGGTCGGTTCACGGATGTCCGTGATTGGAACTTCAAAACGGAAGCGGTCAGCAGCTAAGGAGGAGAATAAACATGGAAGCTTTTACGAAATTAACAGGTCTCGTCGCTCCGGTAGACCGGGTGAACGTGGATACGGATGCCATCATTCCTAAACAATTTTTGAAGCGGATCGAACGCACCGGTTTCGGACAATTTCTGTTCTATGAATGGAGATTCGATGAGCAGGGCAACGACATCCCGCAGTTTTCGCTGAACCAGCCGCGCTATAAAGGAGCTTCGGTTCTGATCTCCAGAGCGAACTTCGGCTGCGGTTCTTCCCGTGAGCATGCGCCATGGGCGATCATGGATTACGGGTTCAGATGCATCATCGCTCCATCGTTCGCAGACATTTTCTACAACAACTGCTTTAAGAACGGCATTCTGCCGATCAAACTGTCTGAAGAGCAGGTGGAAGACCTGTTCCAGCGTACGGCAGCAAATGAAGGCTACGAGCTGAACGTCGACCTGGAAAACAAAACGATCACGGATGCCCAAGGACTGCGTATCGATTTCGACCTGGATGAGCACCGCCGGCAATTCCTGCTGCAAGGCCTGGACGATATCGGCCTGACCCTTCAGCATGAAGACGCCATCTCCGCCTATGAGCAAAAGCACGCGGATCGCTTGTTCGCGTAACTTATCCAGCCGGATGGGCACTGCCCTTCATTATAAGCTCCCATGCTCCGATAAGGAGTGTGGGGGCTTTTTTGCTGGGCGCTGGAGTATACCCGAGGAGCCGAAGGAGTCAAGGGAGGTCGATATTTGGATAAATCGGGAAACAAAACAGGTAAAAATTTGTAAAATCAAGCAGGAATATAAGCTTAGCGCACAGAAATTGTTACAGGTCAAATACCGTTAATGTTTTTTTTATACATACATTCTGCGGCTTGTCACGAGCAGCAGCAAAAAATCAGTTTGTCAGAGGTGGAACATGAAGAAATTCGGCTTTTTACTGTTTTTATTAATGTTCGCCTTTATTGTCGGCGCCCAGGCGCCGTCGGTATCGGCGGCAAGCGGCACGGAGATCGTGCTGGACGGGAAACAACTGGACATGCCTGCGGACGCAGGGGTTGTCAACGTGAACGGGAGCATTATGGTTCCCTTCCGCGTGGTCGGTGAAAATCTTGGATTTGCCGTAGATTGGGAGCAGAAGTCGCAGAAGGTCACGATTCAGAAAGGCAGCACCAAGATGCTGCTAGTCGTGAAGCAGAAATCGGCAACCGTGAACGGCAAAAAGGTGAGCCTGGATCAGCCGCCGCTCCTGCAGAAGGGCAGCGTCGTTGTGCCGATCCGGTTCGTGAGCGAACAAATGGGTCTTGCGGTCAGTTGGGATGGCGTCAACAAAACTGTGTATCTGTCGACGGATGGATCGAATCCGTCGGGAGCCGATCCGGGAACAGGAGCAGGGAGTGGAGGCACAATACCGGTTCCTGATACGGGGAACGGCAATCCGGAAGGCACCGCTCCGTCAGGCGGTTCTGAAGGATCCGGCGTGACCGGCCAGGAGGGGACTGACGAGCTGACTGGCATCAGTTTTAGCGACAACCGCCTGATGATCGCTACCTCCGGTAATGGAAATGTGGTCCCGAAAGTGTTTTCGATGAAAAATCCGGACCGCATCGTCGTGGATCTGCCGCAGACCCAATTCTCAGGAGCACTGGGCGAGACGCTTCCCTTGAGCGCTGACGCTCAAGGGAAACTGGACGTCAGCGGGTATCCCGACGTTTCCGGGATCCGGTATTCGTTGTTCAGCAGCAGTCCGTCCACCGTTCGGATCGTGATTGATTTGAACTATGCCAAAAACTATGCCGCTTACCCGGATCCGTCCGGAAGCGGGATGTTTATCGTCGATTTGAATTTAGCTTCCGAGACGCCGTCGGTTCCGGTCGGGGGCAGCGGGAAGAAGGTCGTCGTGATCGACGCCGGGCACGGTGCCAAGGATCCCGGGACGATCGGCTATTCGAAAACGAAGGAGAAGGACTTCAACTTGGCGGTTGCCCTGAAGGTCGGACAGCTTCTCGGGAGCGAGCCGAATATCGATTTTGTTCTGACGAGAAGCGATGACACTTTCCTCGAGTTGAAGGACCGTGTTAAAATAGCCAACGATCTGAATGCCGACGTATTTGTATCCATTCATGCGAACAGCGCAGGCTCGTCTGCGGCGAGCGGCAGCGAAACCTATTATCAGCGTGATGCAAGCAAATCGCTGGCGAACGTGCTGCACAAGTATTTGGTTCAGGCTACCGGCCTGGCGGACCGGGGAGTGAGATACGGCAACTTCCACGTCATTCGGGAGACCAAAATGCCGGCTGTTCTCCTGGAGGTTGGTTATCTGAGCAATCCGAAGGATGAGGCAACCTTGTTCTCCGAAAACGTCCAGCAGTCCGTCGCGCAGGGAATTGTGAGCGGCATTAAGGAATATTTGGGATTATAGAATTCGGAACTTGGCTGAAAGGAGTGTTATGGTGAATAAAAAAATATGGTGCGCAGTTCTTCTGTCCGCTGTGATGATTGTGGGAGCAGGCTGCGGTCAGAAAGCGAAGACGGCTCCTCCACCCCCAGCGAGCGCTTCCGAACCGAGCTCGGTTCAAGCGGACGAGAGCACATCGCCGCCGGTTACGGAAAGTACTGCTCCGGATGACAGCACGGCAGGCAGCAATTCGGGCAGTGACAGCAGTGGAGGGACCGGGGAACCCAAGGGTGATTCAACCGGTGAGGCAGCTAAGGATCAACCCAGCTTTCAGAAATTGACCATTGATGTATATTACACCGACCCGCAGGAAATGGAGCTGAAGAAAGCCCAGAAGGAGATCAGCTACCAGGTTCCTCTTGAGAAATACGTTGAGGCGTTCAAAGCGCTTCAAGACAGCGGCAGCACCGACCTCGTTCCGCTGTGGGGGAAAATCGAATTGACCAAAATGTCGCTGGACACGGATACGGGACTCCTGCATATGGATATTCATATCCCGGACGAAGCACGGCTGGGATCGGGCGGGGAACAATTTGCCCTCGACTCGCTCAAGCAAACGATGTTTCAATTCGACGAAATCAAAGCGATCGACATCCTCGTCGACGGCCAAGCCGTGGAGAGTCTGATGGGCCACATGGATCTCGACCATCCGATCAAGAGAGGCGAGTAGATCATCGTTTCAATCGTAACGAAGAAGCATGCCGATTCCTATTGGGAGTCGGCATGCTTTTTTTGCGGGAACCATGCTTTTCAGCAGGGGTGTTTGAATCGATAATACATAAAATCCCGGTTTTGTCCATCCAAAGTCATAGTAAAACTTTTGCATATAGAGGAATATATTCGCAACTTTTCAAGGGGGCTCGCGTCTAATAAATGTCTGGTGATGTCGAAGATGCCGAAGCCGAAACGTCAAAAAGCAGTTGAAAAATTTGAGAATGGTAGGGGTGAATAATGAAGAAGTTTGGTTTTTTGTTTGCGTTTATATTTGTCTTCATTTTGGCGTTTCCTCATAATGGACAGGCTGCGGCAGGGAGCACAAAGATTTTTTTGAATGACAATGAGCTGAAGCTAACAGGTAATGCAGTGGTTGAAAATGTGAAGGGTAATACGATGATCCCATTTCGTGTGGTCGGAGAGAGTCTGGGATTTGAAGTCGCATGGGAGCAGAAGACCGGCACGGTAACCATACAAAAGGACTCGACAGTCATAAAGCTTGTTGTTAATCAAAAGAATGCTACGGTTAACGGCAGTAAGGTTGCACTTAATATCGCGCCGATTCTGCGCACCGACACGGTCATCGTCCCGCTTCGCTTTGTGAGTGAGCAAATGGGACTGACCGTCAGCTGGGATAATGTGAAGAAAGTGGTATATTTAATTACCCCGGATTCGAATGCCGGAAACAGCGGAAATGCCGGCACCGGTGCAGGCAACGGCGGGACAACCGTACCCGGCAGCGGCAGCGGCGATAACGACAGCAGCGTCGGGCTCGTCAATGGACTCAGCTTCAGCGACAACCGGCTGCTGATCGCAACCAGCGGGTCGGTTAAGGCCAGCAGTTTTAAAATGACTGGTCCCGATCGGGTCGTCATCGATCTGACGAACGCGAAATTTTCGGATCAATTCAGCGGTTCTTCTCCGCTGGACAGCAATTATAACGGCTCAATCAACGTCAGCGGCTATCCGGATGTATCCAAAGTCCGTTACTCGCTGTATAACGATAATCCTTCCACGGTACGCGTGGTCATTGATCTGAATTATGCAAAAAATTATAAGCTGACCAATGAAAACGGGATGTATATCATCGACTTGAACACATCAGACAGCGGCACTCCTTCCACTCCAGTTGGCGGAGGCGGCAAAAAAATCGTCGTCATTGATGCAGGCCATGGCGATCAGGATCCTGGCGCATCAGGCGTTTCCGGCAAAAAAGAAAAAGCGTTTAACTTGGCGGTTGCCCTCAAAGTAGGGGCTCTGCTCAAAAATGATCCTAACATCGATGTCGTACTTACCCGCAGTGACGATACGTTCCTTGAACTGAGCGAACGGGTAAAGATCGCCAACGATTTGAAGGCGGATGTGTTTATTTCCATTCATGCGAACAGTGCAGGCTCCTCTGTGGCAACAGGAAGTGAAACCTATTATCAGCGGGATGCCAGCAAGGCGCTGGCCAACGTGATGCATAAGTACCTGGTACAAGCCACCGGACTGAAGGACCGCGGCGTTCGCTACGGCAATTTCCACGTCATTCGCGAGACGAAGATGCCGGCTGTGCTGCTGGAAGTCGGTTATCTGAGCAACAAAAACGACGAGGCTGCCCTTTTCTCGGAAAGCTTCCAGCAGCGGGTTGCCAAAGGCATTGTCAGTGGTATTAAAGAGTATTTAGGTGTGAAATCATGATGAGTCGCAGGAACAAGGAGGCGGGAAGTCAATGAATAAAAAAGTTTGGTGTGCAGGGGTTCTGGCTCTGGCGTTGGTTGCTTTGGCAGGCTGCGGCCAGAAGCCGACCGCCTCACCAGAGCAGCAGCAGGAGACGGCCTCCGATCAGCAGGTGACTGGAAGCGGCGGAGATACGGCAGCCGGAGAAACGGGAACCGAAGGCACCAACGGTGCCGTTACTTCCGACAGCGGGCAGGACCAAGGTTCAGACCAAGGTCAGACCTCATCCGGTTCGCAAGGGCAAGGACAGGGTCAAGAGTCGACTGGCCAGGGCCAATCCACGTCCACACAAACGACGAATTCGAACCAAAAAAGCTTGAATATCGATGTCTATTATACAGATCCTGAGGAGCTGGATTTGCACAAAGTCCAGAAGGAAATCAGCTTCAGCAGCGATGATGAAAAGTATAAGAAGGCGTTCGAAGCGCTGCAGGCCAGCGACAAATCGGACCTCGTTCCTCTCTGGGGCAAGGTGGAACTTAAATCGCTGAGCATGAAGGACGGTCAGCTCACCATCGACATTCATATGCCGGATGAGGCCCGTCTTGGTGCAGGGGGCGAGCAGTTCGCCTTGGACGCGCTCGACAACACGCTGTTCCAGTTTGACGAAGTGAAGTCGATCGAACTGCTGGTTGACGGCGCCAAGGTGGAAAGCCTGATGGGGCATGTCGATTTGGAGCATCCGATGACAAGACACTGATTTTTTTGGGGAATTTCAGGAAATATAGCAGGAGCTCGGCTCCTGGATGTCGAATTATATACAGCTAGAGCATGGCTGATAGTATCGAACTAAAGTTGGAGCGTCGCGCATCCTTTGTGGGAGCTATGATTCCTGGGGAACGGGCGCCTCCGCTTTAGTTCTTTCTATTTATTTCAGAGAGGGGCACTATCATGGTTCAGAAACGCAGCAATCATTCCTTACCTTCTAAAAAAGTCGTCTCCGCCGTCCTGGTCGGTATGATGGCATTAAGCTCGGGCACAGCCGTATTCGCGGATACCCCGGCGACGACCGGAGCAAGTGTAACAGCAGCTTCTGCCGGCCAGTTCAGTGACGTCAAGAGCGGATTCTGGGCTGAGAAGCATATATACAAGCTTGCTGCCCAAGGCATCATCCTCGGTGATAAAGGGCTGTTCCGTCCAAACGATTATGTGACCCAGCAGGAAGCTGTTACGATGGCGATCCGTTTTGCCGGGCTTCAGAACAAGCTGAGCACGGACACGGCCGTTGCGCTGCCGGAGAATGTCGTCGTAAATAATTATTTCAAGCCATACGTTGCACTCGCTTTCCAGCAAAGCCTGCTGAACAAGGCATCCGAAAGCGCGGCCACCGGTCAAAAGGGAAACTGGGGCGAGCGGAAGGCGAGCCGGGAGTGGATCACCGAAGTGCTCGTCCGCGCTCTGGGCAAGGAAAGCCAAGCTTCCGCCGCAGCCTCGAAGGCCACGACGTTTGCCGATAACGGCAAGATTTCCGCTTCAAAACGCGGCTTTGTGAACGTGGCACTGGAGCTGGGATTGACGAATGGTGTGGATGGTAACCGCTTTGATCCGCAAGGTTCGGTTACGCGCGCCCAGCTGGCGACCTTTTTCAGCCGGGCCGAAGCCTACAACAACATTAAGTACGACAACTCCGCCGAAGGCATCATCACCGGGCTGAGCGATAATAAGCTTGATTTGTATGTAGACGGCAGTGTGAAGAGCTACGCCCTTGATGCGACAACCGGATATTTTACAAAGGATTCGGAAACGAAGATTGCCTTTACGGAACTGAAGCCGTACACCAAAGTGATGGTCATCGGCAGCGGGACGAAGGCAGGGTATGTGGAAGTGACGGATCCAACCGTTCAGCTGGAAAGCACGGAAGGAACGTTCCAGAAGCTGTCTCCGGGGAACATTCTCTGGATCGAAACGAACAGCACGTTCCAGCAGTTTACATATGATGCGGGCACGACGTTCCTGGATCAGAACGGTGCGAAGATCGATCCTTCCGCCATCGCGGTCGGCAGCAAGGTATCGGTATCTCGTGAAACGTTCAGCTCCGCGAAGAAAACGGTCATCGTTCAAGTGAAATCGGGGATCGTGAACAAGACGGGCACCGGAACGCTGCAGAGCATCGATACGGCCACCAAGTCGCTCGTTATCAAAAATGACGCGGGCAATCTCGAGAGCTACACTTGGGATGCCAACTCGTTCTTCAGTTACCAGAATGAGATTCTGTCTCCATCCGAACTGAAAGCGGGCTCGACCATTAATTACACGATCAGAAACAACATGATTCAATCCATTGAATTAAAACAGGGAGTGGAGCGTACGATCCGCGGATCCTTGTATGAGGTTGGAGCAAACGGCTCGACCATCACCTACAAGCGGGACGGCGGAGCACTTGAAGTGAAGCTTCTTGCCAGCAAGCCGGAAATCGTCATCAGCGGCATCAGCGCACCGCTTCTTAGCGATCTGATCGCGGATTCCACCGCTGGCGACCAGGTGCAAATTACGCTGAATCCTGACGAGCAGGTAACCAAAATCGAAGTGCTGAACCGCCAGATGGAGCAAAAACGCGGAGCCTCGGTTGTATCCTATGAACCGAAGACGAAGCTGCTCACGCTGATGGACGCCAACAAAAAACCGTTCGTTGTGACGCTTGACGATAAAACCAAGCTGGTGTACAACACGGCCAATCCGACACTGTCCGGCATCGAATCGCTGCTGACGACCGGCCGTAAAGTGAACGTCAGCTATCTGACGAACCGGGCGCTGTCGCTTGAAGTCATCTACCAGTACGACGGCAAGGTAACCGCGATCGATACGGCTGCCAAGAAGATAACTGTGGTAACCCCTGGCGGGGAAACACTCGTGCTGCCATACAGTAATCCTGCTGTACAGGCATACGGCAAGAGCAACGCGTCGATGTCCGACGTGAAGATCGGCAGTGATGTCGCCCTCGTGCTGAATGCGACGCAAGATGCCATTTCGTCCATTCTATTGAAATCGACGGTTCAATTTGAAGTCGTGGACATGAACTATACCAGCAGCCGAATTACGGTGAAGAAGGATGGCGTGACGAGCCAGTTCTATCTGGACAAGGCCGCACTGACAGGAGATAACGGACAGGCTGTTGAGCTTGCGGATATTCGTGCCGGACAGATCCTCAACGTGACGTTTAACGGAACAAACGCGGCTGCCGCACAAATCGTGAAGCTGACGACGGGCCAAATCACGGCGGTGGATTCTTCTGCGGCATCGCCAAGCATTACGGTGAAGGATTATGCCGGCACGACGGAAACGTTCAAGCTGGGAACCGGGTCGAAAATCGTCAATGACGCCGGCAGCGCGCTGAGCCTGGGCAACCTGGCTGCGGGAAACCGCGTCGAAGTCCGCAAGGACGAAAGCGGCAATGCCGTGGTCAAGGTGCTGAACGTAACGACCCAGACCTACTGGAAATATGACAGTTATGCGAAGGAAATATATGTGAAACGGCAAAATGTCAATGATGCCAACCTATACAAGCTTTCGCCTGGCGCATATATTCACCAAGGTGACACGATATTGACCGTGCAATCCCTGAAAGAAAATGATACTATTGTATTGTATTTAAACAATGGAACGATTGTAGAAATACAGAAACAATAGTATGCTTTGGGAATGGTCATAAGATACACCGTCTTGATGCGGGGTTCTTACCCGCGTCAGGACGTTTTTTTTTGCAGGAGGTACTTCGCATGAAGGCTGAAACCGTTCGCTATATTTTGGACACGATCGGAGCGATGTTTCCTGACGCGCATTGTGAATTAAACCACAGCAATGCGTTCGAGCTGACGATCGCGGTTCTGTTGTCCGCCCAGTGTACGGACGAAACGGTAAACAAGGTAACCAAGGATCTTTTTCAAAAGTATAAAACGCCTGAGGATTATGTTTCGGTTCCCTTGGAGGAGCTCGAACAGGATATCCGCCGGATCGGCCTGTACCGGAACAAAGCCAAACACATCCACAATCTGTGCCGCATTCTGATCGAACAGTACGGCGGAGAGGTTCCACGAGAGCATGACAAGCTGGTACAGCTTCCCGGCGTAGGACGCAAGACGGCCAATGTGGTGGTGTCGAATGCTTTTGACGTTCCGGCGATTGCGGTGGATACACACGTCGAGCGGGTTTCCAAGCGGCTTGCCCTTGCGGGCTGGAAGGACTCGGTGCTCGAAGTGGAGAAAAAGCTGATGAAGCGGGTGCCCAAGGATGAGTGGACGATCACGCACCACAGGCTCATCTTCTTCGGCCGGTATCACTGCAAGGCACAGAATCCGAAATGTCAGGTATGTCCGCTGCTCGATGTGTGCCGTGAAGGAAAAAAACGTATGAAGACGTCCCAAATCAGAAAAGATAAGGAACATACAGGATAGGAAGAACAAAGATGGAGAAGGATGGGATTTAGATGAAATGCATTTCGGTGTACACAGACAATTTTGAAATGTTTTCCGATATTTTTGATGCGGTTGTGGAAAGCAAACTGAGCGAAAACGAAGAGAAGGAAGTCGAAGGAATCACGGTGAGCCATTCGGGCGACGTGCCTGAGCATTACCTGGACCGGATGTCCGTTAAGCCTGAAGTCGTTGTCATGAAGGACAAGTCCCGGGGCTTGACGATTTTGCAGCACGGCAAAGTTTTTGAAATTTTGATTCCGGAACTCGAAAGCGCGTCGATTTAACGGCCTGTATATGCAGCGTAAGGCCCAGGATAAAACCGAATGGTATTCGGTTTTATTTTTTTTGTCCGGCAAAATGATTTCCAACCCATCAGTGGAATGTTAAAATAAAACTATTTGAATGGGTTTTCCGGCAAAAAGCGTCATGAGCCGCCTCATTCGGTCAATTGACACAAGGGAGAGTAGTCAGCATGTCGTTCACTGTCCAAACTACAGCCAGCCAAGGATCTATTGCGCTGCAGCCTCTGAAAGAGCAGCTTGCCGCTTGGGGCGATGCGAGATCGGCGAGTCTTATCGACGATTTAATACATAAAGCAGACGCCGGGGAAATGACCATCGCCTTTTGCGGCCATTTCTCGGCGGGGAAATCCAGCCTGATCAATTCCTTATGCGGACGAAAGGTGCTACCATCCGGTCCGGTGCCGACCAGCGCCAACGTCGTCTCCATCCGCAATGGCGAGCCGCGCGCCCTGATCTATCCGGCCGCAGGCGCAGGGGATGAAGCCCCGAGAGAGACCGCGGACCCGCTTCAAGTCTCGCTTAAGGAACTGTACGATTACTGCACCAACGGTGGTGACTATTCATCGGTGGAAGTGTGGGATCAAGTCCCCCTGCTTGGGGAGCACGGCGTCTTCATGGATACACCCGGCGTGGATTCGACGGACGACGGCCATCAAAAAGCGACCCACTCCGCGCTTCATTTGGCGGATGTCGTTCTGTATGTGATGGACTATAACCATGTCCAGTCCGAAAACAATTTGGTGTTTGCCAAGAGCCTGTCGGATTGGGGCAAACCGCTATATCTGATAGTCAACCAAATCGATAAGCACCGGGAGCGGGAGCTATCCTTTGATACCTACCGCCAAGAAGTGGAGGCGGCTTTCAAGCGGTGGCAGGTGCATTACGAGAATTTGCTGTTTATCTCGCTGAAGAATCCGGAGCATCCGTATAACCAGCGGGCTCAGCTGGATGGCCTGGTGCAGGAGCTGATCGCCAAGCGGGCACCGCTATTGTCTTACAGCATCGAGTGCTCCGCGCATCATATCGCCGAGCAGCATACGGCGCAGTTCGCCGATTCGCTGCAGGAGGACATGGAGCAGCTGATGCAGGAGATGGGAGGCGCCGAGAAGGCGGCGGAGCTGGAACGGGAAATGGGCGCCCTCAGGGAGGAGATCGACCGGTTTGAGAATATCCGGCAGCTGGAGCGGGAAGCGGTTCGCCGTGAGGCGGAAGGACTGCTCGAGAATGCCAACCTGACGCCGGCCGATCTGCGGGATCGGGCGCAGCTGTTTCTCGAAAGCCGCAAGCCGGGCTTCAAGAAGGGCTTTCTGTTCTCCGGGGCGAAGACGGAGCAGGAGAAGCAGGAGCGCTTGGACGGTTTTCTGTCTTCGCTGCGCGAGCAGTGCGCCTCCCAGATCGGGTGGCATCTTCAGGAGCTGCTGCGCCGCTGGGGACAGTCCCACCGGATTTGGAACGAGGATCGCGATCAGCAGCTTGCTGATCGGATGCCGGTCATCGGGCCGGAACTGCTGGAGGGCACGGTGGAGCCGGGAGCGGTGCTGTCCGGCGAATACCTGCTGAATTACTGCCGCAAGCTGTCGGCAGAAATCAAGGCGCTGTACCGCCGCGCTGCGCTGGACGCGGTGGAAGAGATGCTGGCGGATGTCGAGGCATCCGCCGCGCCCGCCAAGCAGCGCGCACAGCAGGATCTGGCCGCGCTGCAGGAGCAGTCCGCCGCGATGGCCCGCTACACGGAGCTGGCAGCGGCCATCGCGGCGCGCAAGGAAGCGGCGGCGCGCCTGCTGCCGCCGCACCAGGCGCTCACCCCCGGCACCCTGCCGCGGGTGAGCGCCCCAACCCGGCCGGCTGCGCAGCCGGCC